>JAZKAH010000002.1:578725-2254550 GCA_040389245.1 Pseudomonadota bacterium
GAAAGTGGGAGCGGCGCCAGCCGCGAGCGGTTTCCCGTCCGGTCGTGCGACCAACGAAGAGCATCGACCAGGGAAAGTGGGAGCGGCGCCAGCCGCGAGCGGTTTCCCGTCCGGTCGTGCGACCAACAAAAAGAAACCGCCAGTCGTAATGATTCATGGCGGTTTTTGCGGGCCCTGGGCGTGGGACGATTTTGCATCACGGTTTCGCGCCGCCGGCTATTCCGTCGAGACGCCTGCCTTGCGTCATCACGAAGGCGCCAAGCCCGCCCCGGCGCTGGCCACCACCAGTCTTGTCGATTACGCCATGGATCTGGAGCGGCAGATCGCCGAGATGAAGACGCCGCCAATCCTGGTCGGCCATTCGATGGGCGGCCTGCTTGCGCAGATGCTGGCGGCGCGCCAGAAGATCGCGGCCGCGATATTGCTGGCGCCCTCGGCGCCTTGGGGCGTTCCGCCTTCCACATTGTTCGAAATTGGCGCGGCGCAGAGCCTGATGCTGCGCGTCGGGTTCTGGAGCGCGGTATTGGAGCCCAATTTCGATATCGCCGCGGCGCACTCGCTCGATCGTTTTTCCAAGGACCGGCGTGCGGAAATTTTCGGGCGCATGATCCCGGAATCCGGCCGCGCCACCTTCGAGATGCTGCATTGGGGTCTGGATATGCGCCGCGCCAGCGAGGTCGACATCCGCAAGGTGGAGTGTCCCCTGTTGTTTCTCGCGGGGAGCGGCGACCGGATCAATCCGCCCGGCACGGTCGAACGCACGGCCAGGCTTTATAAAGATCGCGCGCAATTCGAGATCATGCC
The DNA here is from genome assembly GCA_040389245.1 of Pseudomonadota bacterium. Classification (GTDB taxonomy): domain Bacteria; phylum Pseudomonadota; class Alphaproteobacteria; order Micropepsales; family Micropepsaceae; genus Rhizomicrobium. Next base: position 579,530 of record JAZKAH010000002.1, read on the forward strand.
CGGCATGAGCCACTGGCTGATCGGCGAACCCGGCTGGGAAGCCGTCTGCGACCGAAGCCTGACCTGGCTGGGTTCCGTCTAACAAATCATTCGTGAAGCCTGCCGAGGTCCGCCTCCCCTGCGCGCGCGAAGCGCGCTAGCGGGGGAGGTGGCCGTAGCAACCTCTCGAGGTTGCGTAGGCCGGAGGGGGTCAATTAATAGCCACCACTTGGTGGCGCTTTTCAAAATCCTTCATGAAACTTTGCAGCGTATCCATCGAGGCGATCTTGGCGGCGGCATCGCGGAAGGCCAGGCCGTGCATGTCGATCTCCTGCGACAGGACCTTGAAGCTGCCGCCATCCGGCGTGTCCTGCATCTTGGGTGCGAAATGCTGGCGCAGCCGGTCGAGACCGGCTGCGTCATTGGCCAGCGAATAGGCCACCGCCACGCGCAACACCTGACCGCGCTCGCTGTCCGATAACGGGATGGGATCGCTCCAGCGCGCGCCCAGCAATTCTTCCGTCTTCTGTCCCGCCATCGTCCAGTTGCCCGACTCCCAGTAGATATCGGCGCGCAGACGGCGCGTATCGGGTTGATCGTCCACCGCGATCAGATCCAGCGCATTGTCCCATTGCTTGAGCGCGGCGAAGGCGCGGGCTTCCAGGGTCAGTCTGGCATGGCCGTCCTGATCGGGCAGGCCGCTGATCTGCGATTTGTGCAAGGCATCGACCGCCGCTTGTGGCTTGTGATCCATCAAATAGATGGCGGCGAGCTTGGTGGAAACTTGCGCCTTGGCGATGCCGTCCAGCCTTTTATCGACTTGATAGGCGAGAAGGTTTGCGGCCGGGCCCAGAAGATCCATCGCCACCAGCCGGTCCACCATGCGGCGGATCATGTCGTCGCCCGCGGCGCCGATGGGTGTGAGATCAATATTGTCGTAGAATATTGCCAGGCTTTCCACCGGCGGCAATTTGTCGGCGCCGCCCTTGATATAAAGATTGGTGAATGCCGTGCGCATATCGTCTTGCGCGGCATGGGCCTGTTCCTCGCCCACGAAATTCTGGGTCGCGACGCGCAAGGTCTTCAGGCCCGATTGCCATTTGCGCTGGTCGAAATAAAGCGCCGCCAGCTTGCGCAATGTCTTCATTTCCAGGCCGTCGCCGCGCCAGCGGTAGCGCAGCCGCTCCAATATGGCGATGCCTTGCTTGGGCGTGATGGCCCCGGCCGCCAGCGCCGCGCCGGTCTGATAGAAGATCGCCTGGGCGGCGATGCGCTCGTCGCCGCCATTCTCGACTGCCGCAAAATGGGCGATCGCGGCGGGGTAATGATTTTCGGCGGCCTCGATACGCGCTTTGATCAACTCGGCCTCCAGGGCCTCGCGCCTGTCCAGATCGTGCGGCACCCGCATCATCGCCGCATCCGCCAGCTCCAGCTTTCCGATACCCAGTGCGGCTTGCGCATCGGTCAGGCGGACGCGGGTCCGCCATTCCGGCTGGTATTTTTTCAGCACCGGCATCGCTTGCGCCAGATAGGTGCGCGAGGCGCTCCAATTCTCCAATGCCGCTTCGGTCAGGCCCCGCCACAGCGCGGCATGGCGATCGGAATCGAAAGACGGCCCCGCCAGATCGTTATGGGCATCGCGATAGCGGCCCATCATGTAATCGGCGGCGGCCCGCATGGTGGCGAGCTGGGTGTCGCCGCGCAGTCCGGGATCGGATGTCTGAATCAGGTTGATCAGGCCCAGCGCTTCGGCGGCGAACCGGTTGGCGAGATAAAAGCGGGCCAGCGTCAAGCGCGCGCGATTGGCCTTGGCGGACGGCAATTGTGACACGGCCCGGGTCAGCCGCCGCTCGGTGGCCAGGAAGGAGCCGCCCGTAAGAGGACTCCAAGCCGCGAAATCCAGAAAGCTGGGGCCGTTCTTTTCCGCCGCCATGGCCGCGGGCGTTTCCTCGACCGGCATGGTCAGCGGGGTCAGCGAAAGCCCGCCCGCGCGAGTGATGGTGATCCGCCCGCCGCCAACCAGGATGGAAAAGTCATCGATGTAAGGCGTAATCACCAATCCGCTGGCGGTCGGCAGCGCCGCAAACTCGGCATAGTCGCGCTGGGCAAGGACGGCGTGGCCGCTATTGCCCGCGACCACGGTCAGGACATCGCCGGTAATGGGGTCCGTCAGCGTCAGCACGCGGTCCGAGCCGGGCAGCAGGGTGGTGAGGGAGGCGCGCTTGGGATCGTCCTGGCTGCGGGCGAAACTCATGGCGAGGGGCGGCGCGGCCGCGCCGGCCCCGATCGTGACTTTCAGATCGGCGCCTGCATTTTCGGCGGCAATCTGCGCCGCCTGCTTCAACCCGACGCGCAATACGGAAATGCCGGAGGCGGAAGACGCTTCCACCTGGGTCGCGAAGTCGCCCAATTGGGTTTTCAGCGCGGCGGCATCGAAATTGGGCGTGTTTTCCAGCACCACCCAAGCGGTGAGGCCGCGGATGAAGACTGCGTTCGGATGCGCCGCTGCGCCCTTGAAGGTGACGACCGCGCCGTTCTTGGTAAGGCGGCTGTCGGCGAGTTGCACATTCGCGGGCGCTTCGGCGGCCGAAGGCGCGGGCACGGCGGGCTTGCTGTCGGCGGGCTTGGGTTCGGGCTTCGCATCCGCCGTCTTGGCATCCGGCTTTGTGGAGGCGTCGGCGGGTTTGTTCTTGCTGGGGAGCTGGCCGGCAAGCTGGCCGGCGGTGTCGGCAATGGCTTTGGCCTGGCCCGCCGAAAGCGCGCCGTTCATCGCAGTGACCTTCGGCTTGTCGAGGCCGGGCGGAGCATAGGCCGCCGCGTCGGTCTTGGGCGCGAGAATATCGAGAACGACTTTGCTGCCGTCCTTGAAATCGTGAAACCCGGAATCGCTGTCGGTCTCGAACTCGATCACGGTGGCATTCCCGTCAGTATGCCAGGTGGCGTTCTTCACCCAGGGCGGCGCGAAGCGGGTGAGAGCCGACAGGTCGGGCCGCGCCAGGGCCTGGAAGCGGACCGCGATTTTCCCGGCGCCGGGAAACACCGTGTAGGAAACGGCATGCGGCCAGTCGAATACCAATCTCGTGTAATTGGCGTAGGCCCCGGCGCGCAGTTTCATTTCGGGCAGGCTCGCCATATCCACCGGCTTGGCGGCGGCTTTGCTCGCTGCGGCGAGGTCGGGCATTTCGCCCGCGAAATTTTGCGGCGCCAGATCGATCACGGCGTGGTCGGCCAGCGCGCTTTGATGCAGGCGGATGGGCTGGGTGAGTGCGAAGCGCAAGGTCTTGCCATCGGCATCGGCATGACCGCTGGCAACGGCGCCGCCGGACAAGGCCATGATCGCTTGCGGCGTCAACGTCACTTTGCGGTCGAAGGACAGGGTGAGAACGCCGCCCTGCGCCGCCGCGGTGATCTTGGCGGCCGGGGCGAAATTGAAATTCAGGCGGACGAAACCGCTTTGCGGCACCGCCGTCACCGTGTCGGCGGCATGCGCCGGCGCACTGGCGAAGACACCCAGCACGGCCAAGCCAAGAATGCGCGAAACACTCGCCAAGCCCTTGAGCCCCTTAGACAGTCTGCATTATGCGGTGTGCGGTATTAACCCTTGGTAAACCGTGATTTGCGCCGACAAGTGCAAATCACGATGGGGTTCGGTGCTTATCCGCCGGTCTTGGGTGCCGGCGCGGGCGTTGCCGTCTTGGCGGTTGCAGCAGGCGGCGTGGCCGGCGCGGCATTGGCGGTTTGCCCTGTCGCAGTCGGCTGCCCCGCGACGGGCGTCGCTGCCGGGCTCGCGCCATTGGTGTCGGGCAAGGTCAGTTTGTTGGCCAGCCGGACCGTCAGCTTCTGTGCCTGTTCGGGGCTCATCGCCGCCAGCACCGGCGCCAGCACGTCGGATTTCATCTCTGCCGCCACCGGCACCAGCACTTGATCGTTCAGGCTGTCGAAGATGCGGGCCGCGTCCTTGGGCTTCATCGCCGAATAGGTCTTCACCAGCGATGCCAATTGCTTTTCCTGGGCCGCGTCGCGCTGGCCGAGAAGGGCGGAAATCTGATTTTGCATCGCCTTGAGTTGCGCGATCTTGGCATCGACGCGCGCTTCGGTCGCGGCCAGAACATTCGCCTGTGCCTGGACCTGCGCTTCGCGGGCATCGAGTTCGCTGCGCCGCTTGGACAGATTGGTCAGGATGTCCACTTCCGAGGCGCTGGCGAGCTGGGCGTCGTCGCTGACGAAATCCTTGTTGGCGGAAGCGGGCGGCGGCGCCATCGCGTCGCTGGCGGCCGGCCGGTTGATTTCGCCATAGGCCTGATGAACCAGGCCCGATGCGTTCAAAATCAAAAGGCCGGTGCCCACCACCACCACGCTGGGCAGAAGCCGCAACAGGCGGGGTGTCGATTTGGGCGGCACGTTCATTGCGCGGTTCTCATATTGTCGAGGCGATTCATGATGCTGTTGGAGGGCAGCGGAATGTCGGCCATCGGCACCGAGCGGGGAACAGTGGAAACGCCGCGCTCGATGCGGTCGGCGATACGCTCGGCCGAGCCGGAGAGGGTGGACAATTCGTCGATATGCAGCCGCGCGCGCTTCAGCCTTTCGTCGAGCGTGCCGGCGGCTTCGCCCGCCGCCGCTTTCAGGGCGCGCAGGCTGGCGCCTGCTCCCGAGATCGCCATGTTGAGTTCGCCGATGGTGCGGCTGAGGCCTTCCTGGCCTTTGCGCACGGCCGCCAACCGGCGCTCCAGCAGGATGCAGTAGCAAAGCGTGGCGGCCAGCAGGATTTCCAGCGCGGCCTCGACATAAAAGGTCATGGTCATGTTCAGATCTTCCCGTTCAAAGGCGTTGTGGAAGCAACCAACTCAAAGAGCTCTTGAAGCGTCCGTGCGTTCGATGGCGGCATCGACCCTGACGGCCACCGACGAGCCGACGCGGCCCATGCGGCCGGTCAGCAGCGGCACGCCGCGGCAGCGCAGTTCGATTTTGGAATCCGGGCCGGCGCCCAGCATCACGGTCTGGCCCACTTCCAGATTCATGATCCGGTTCAGCGGCATCACCTGTTCGTCCAGGATGGCGTCGATATCCACCTTGGTGGACCACAATTCGGTGGCGAGATGGCTTTCCCAGATCGAATCGCGGCCGAATTTCTCGCCCATGAATTGCTGCAGCAGCAGCTTGCGGATCGGCTCCAGGGTCGCATAGGGGAGCAGCAATTCGGTGCGCCCGCCGCGGTCTTCCATGTCGATGCGCAGCTTGACCAGGATCGCGGCATTGGCAGGACGCGCGATGGCGGCGAAACGCGGATTGGTTTCCAGGCGGTCGAGGGTGAAATTGACCGGCGCCAGGGGTTCGAAAGCGGCGCACATGTCCTGCAGGATGACTTCCACCATACGCTGCACCAAAGTGCGTTCGATGGTGGTGTAGGGGCGGCCTTCGATGCGCATCGCCGAGGAGCCGCGGCGGCCGCCCAAGAGCACGTCAACGATGGAATAGATCAGGTTGGAATCGACGGTGAAGAGGCCGTAATTGTCCAGTTCCTCGGCATGAAACACCGACAGAATCGCGGGCAGGGGAATGGAGTTCAGGTAATCTCCGAACCGGATCGAGGTGATCGAATCCAGGCTGACCTCGACATTGTCGGAGGTAAAATTGCGCAAGGACGTGGTCATCAACCGCACCAGGCGGTCGAAGACGATCTCCAGCATCGGCAGGCGCTCATACGAAACCAGCGCCGAATTGATGATGGCGCGGACGCCGGACTTGTCCTGCATCTGGTCGGAATTGACGTCGAAGCCCAGAAGGGAGTCGATCTCCTCCTGATTGAGAATGCGCTCGGCGCCGCCTTCGATCGGCACGTCTGCGAGGGTGATTTCCGTCGCAACGTCTTGCGGGGGCGTTTCATCGGCCATAAATGATATCCGTTATTGTACGATCATCTGTTTCAGAAGGACGTCGCGCACCTTGTAGGGCGCGGCGGCGGCATTGACCCGGCGCAGCAATTCTTCCTTGAGCCGGAGCACGCCCTCCGACCCTTTCAGGTCATCGACGCGCAGCTCGCGCAGATAAGATTGAAACTGGTCCACCAGGCGCGGCATCAGGGCCGTCATGCCGGTCTTTTCCAGCTCATTGTCCATTTCCAGCGACAAGGACAGTTTCAGATAGGCGGGCGTGCCGTCGCTGCTTTGAATATTGACCAGGATGTCCGGCACATCGCTGAAGGCGACCTGGGGCGGGGTCAAAGGCGGCGCTTCGGCCGTCTTGGACTTGTCCTCGGCGTGCGGCTTCAGAAGAAAGAAGTATGCGGCACCGCCGCCGCCGCCCAGTACCAGGACGAGCGCGGGGATGGCGATCATCAGGATCTTCTTGGAGAGAAACCGCTTCAATCCCTTTTGAGGCGCGGCTTCGCCCTTGCCGTCGGCGTTCTCGCCATCGGCTTCGGGCTCTTTCTCTTTGTCTTTCTTCGCCATACGCGCGTCCCAGCTCTCTTCGTCCGCCACGGTAAGCAAACGTGGTTAAGGAGCGGTTGAAATTGCCCAGAGCGACGCGTTTCACCCGGCAAGTTTTTCCCCGCGTCAGCAGGAGGGTGCGGGAAAGCCAATAGAAATGGGCATTTTCCGCTGGCACAGAGGCTGCAATCTCCCGGATGCGGACCAGAAGGGATCTGCGGACCATGGATAATTCACTTCTTGTTAGTCTTTCGCAGCAACTCGCGGCCTATCGCGCGATGGACGTGATCGCGAACAACATCGCCAATGCCTCGACGCCCGGCTTCAAGCGTGAGACCGCCAAGTTCGAGGAATTCGTCACGCATGTGCGCCCCTCCGAGACCCAGACGGGCCCGCAAGCGCTCAGCTTCGTGAAGGATGCGGGGGTGGTGCGCGATCTGGGCCAGGGGGAAATGACCTCCACCGGCGCGTCGCTCGATTTCGCCATCAACGGCAAGGGCTTCTTCGCGGTGCAGACGCCGAACGGCATGCGCTACACGCGCGACGGTCACTTCAGCCTCAATCAGGATGGCCAGCTCGTCACGTCGGACGGCTATGCCGTGCAAGGCGATGGCGGGAACATCACCATCACGCCCGATGACGGCAATGTCAGTGTCGGCCCGGATGGCACCATCAGCAGCATTCTCAACGGCGCATCCAACCAGATCGGCAAGCTGCAGGTGATGAGCTTTCCCAACGAACGCGCGATGATCAAGCAGGGTACCAATCTCTATTCGACCACCCAGGCGGCGACGCCCTCGACGGAATCCACCGTCGCCCAGCGCATGCTGGAAGGCTCCAACGTCAAGCCGGTGATCGAGATCAGCCATATGGTCGAAGTGATGCGCGCCTATCAGATGACCGCGACACTTTCGAGCTCTCAAGAACAACTCATGCGCCAGGCGATCGACAAGCTTGGCAGCACGCCGAATTAGGAGATTTGATCTATGCGCGCGCTTTCGATCGCTTCGACGGGCATGGCCGCCCAGCAGACCAATGTGGAAACCATCGCCAACAATCTGGCGAACATGAACACCACCGGCTTCAAGGAGCAGCGGGCGGAGTTCCAGGACCTGCTCTATCAGAACATCCAGACGCCCGGCGCCCAGACCTCGGACCAGGGCACCTATGCGCCCAACGGCATCCAGATCGGCGCCGGCGTTCGCACCGCCGCGATTTATCGCATCACCACCCAGGGCGATCTTCAGTCCACGGGAAATCCCTACGACGTCGCGGTGCAGGGCTCCGGCTATTTCCGCATCCAGCAGGCCGACGGCACCGATGCCTATACCCGCTCCGGCAACTTCTCGCTGTCGCCCCAGGGCCAGCTCATCACCCAGGATGGCCTGGTGGTGCAGCCCGGCATCGCCATTCCGCAGAACACTCTCAGCGTGCAGATCAACGCTCAGGGCCAGGTCAACGCCACGGTGGCGGGCAACACCACGCCGCAGACGGTCGGTCAGCTGGAACTGACCCGCTTTCCCAATGAAGCCGGTCTCAATGCCATCGGCGGCAATCTCTATCTGGAGACCCCGGCCTCGGGCTCGCCCCAGGCCGGCGTGCCGGGTTCGGTCGGTTACGGCACGGTGCAGCAGGGCTATCTGGAAACCTCCAACGTCAATTCGGTGGACGAGATCACCGCCCTGATCACCGCTCAGCGCGCCTATGAAATGAATTCCAAGGTGGTCAAGGCCGCCGACGAGATGCTGCAGCAGACCGCTCAGCTGGGAGGCCAGTAATGAAATATGCGATGATCCGCAAATTCGCCCTGTCCCTGCTGCTTGCTGCCTTCGCGGCAATGCCTGCCTTCGCCGAGTCCGGCGTGCGCATCGTGGTGCCCGCGCACGACATCGCCCGCGGTCAGACCATTTCGGACAGCGATCTCACCTATGCCACCGTGACCGGCAACGCCTTGATGTCGGGCACCGTGACCAGCTTTGGCGCGGTCAAGGACATGGAAGCGCGCCGCATGCTGCATGCCGGCGAAGCGTTGCGTGCCGATGATGTGCGCCACCCTATCGTGGTGACCAGAGGCCAGACCGTCACCATGCTGTTTCATGCGCCAGGCGTCGAACTGACCGCGATGGGGCGTTCGATGGGCGAAGGCGGCGTGGGCGACACCGTCACCGTCCAGAATCCGTCTTCGTTTCGCATGATCAACGGCGTGATCACGGCGCCCGGAACCGTTATCGCCACCGGACCCGCCTCACCCATCTCGGCCCAGCGCACTGCCCGCAACTAGGATTTCGCCATGCACCGCCTGACAAAGTTTTCCACCCTGATGATTTTGAGCGTCGCCTTGTGCGGCTGCTCGGCGTTGGACCGCCTCGAGAATATCGGCGAGGCGCCGAAGCTTTCGCCGGTGGGCAATCCTGCCGACACCCAGATCGTCGCCGCCATTCCGGCGCTGCCGCCGATCAGCCATGAGGGCAACTCTCTGTGGCAGCCCGGCGCCAAAAGCTTCTTTCACGATCCCCGCGCCAACCATGTCGGCGACGTCATCACCGTCAATGTCTCGGTCGCCGATACCGCCAAATTGCAGAACAGCACTTCGCGCTCGCGCACCAATTCCGACGACGCCAACCTGACCAACTTCTTTGGCCTGGAAAATGCGCTGCCCAAGAGCATCGACCCCAGCAGCGTGGTCAAGATGGGCTCGGATATGTCGAATGTCGGTTCCGGTTCGGTGAACCGCCAGGAGACCATCAACATGACCTTGGCGGCGCTGGTCGCGCAGGTGCTGCCCAACGGCAATCTGGTGATCGACGGCCATCAGCAGGTGCGCGTCAACAACGAGCTGCGCGACATGCGCGTCTCGGGCATCGTGCGGCGCGAAGACATCACCCAGGGCAACACGGTCGATCTCGCCCAGATCGCGGAGGCGCGCATTTCCTATGGCGGTCAGGGCACGGTCAGCGACATGCAGCAGCCGCGCTATGGCAGCCAGCTGTTCGATATCGTCATGCCTTGGTAGTTGCCCCCATCTGTGCGCCACGCCCGCAAGCGGGCTAAGCGCACATCTTCCCCCGCCAATGGCTTCGCCATGCGGGGGAAGAAAGCCGGTGGTTTCGCTTTAATGCTTTAATCGTCTCGATAAACTTTTTCGCGGCGCTCGTGGCGCTCCTGCGCTTCGATTGAAAGCGTGGCGATGGGCCTTGCGTCCAGGCGCTTCAGCGAAATGGGTTCGCCGGTTTCTTCGCAGAAACCGTAGGAACCATCCTCGATCCGGCGCAGCGCCGCATCGATCTTGGCGATCAGTTTTCTCTGCCGGTCGCGGGTACGCAGCTCAAGCTGGCGTTCGGCTTCGGTGGAAGCGCGGTCGGCCAAGTCGGCATGCGGAATGGTTTCGGCCTGAAGATTTTGGATGGTCTCGCGGCTTTCCTTGAGGATTTCTTCCTTCCAGCCGTTCAATTTGCGGCGGAAATATTCCCGCTGCTTTTCATTCATGAAGGGTTCGTTTTCCTGCGGCCGGTAGTCGGCCGGGATCTGGATGCCCATGCGCACTCCCTAAACCAGGCAAAGGCGGTTTGTACCTTTGTGGGCCGGGGTTATAGCGACCGGCCTCCCGCCCAGCAATCGTAATCGCAGACGCTCGAAAGCGATGCACATGCAAAGCGGGCGTTTGAATATTGTCATTACTTCCAGGTGTTTAGCGAAACGCACGGCAAGGCGCGGGAACTGGTTCACCTTCCATTGTGACATTGGTGTGGCGCCGGAACGGGCGGCCGCATCGGATCGCAGCCTCGGCGCGACTCGTTCATCCGCCGACGGAGCGTATTCAAAACGACGGCTCTTCGGTTCTGGGCGCTCTATTGGCCGTCGCTGCCGAGTCTTGATGAGGCCCTACGCTGTCGCTAGGGCAATAAAAAAGGCCCGGCTTTTTGGCCGGACCTTTTTTATTGGTTGCGGGGGTGAGGAGCGGAGGATCGAGCAGGTCCGGTGGACCTGCGAGAGCGACGAACGCCGCGAGCCAGAGCGCGCGGCTGATTTGAACCTGTGACCTTCAGGTTATGAGCCTGACGAGGGTGAGGTTGGCGGCCAGCCCGTCGAACGGGCTGCTCCGAAGTTCGCTGGCTTTTGGCGCAAGGAGAGCCTTGTGAGACCTGGGTCCCCCGGACAAGCCGGGGGACACCATTCGCACAAACGGCTTAGGTCCGAAGAGGGACCTAAGCCGTGTGCTCATGGTGGTTGCGGGGACAGGATTTGAACCTGTGACCTTCAGGTTATGAGCCTGACGAGCTACCGGGCTGCTCCACCCCGCGTCAGAAGGTGGGCGGGTATAGGACAGCGGCGGGCCTCTGTCCACCCCGTTTTACCCCCATTTTCCCCGCTTTTCGTGGAATCCGGGAAGGCGGTTTATCCCGCCCCGACCAAGCGGGACGGAAATCCCCCGGTTGCGTTCCGGGGGGGCCATGCGGCTATATCAGCGTCGGGTGGTGACGCGATGCATCGGTTTTTCTTGTCCATCATGGCCATTTCTCTGCTGGTTGCAGGCGCGGCTTTCGGCGACGAACCCCATACCATCGCGCAGCAAGGGCGGACATTTCATCCCAGCGAAGTCACGATCAATCATGGAGAGTCGCTGACCTTCACCAACAATGACGAATTCATCCATCAGATTTACGTCACCGGTCTGTTCGACACGGACGAGAGATCCCCGGGCCAAAATATTACCGAAACCTTTCCGCAGTCGGGAACCTTCGAGGTCCGCTGCCATATCCACCCCAAAATGAAGCTCGTGGTGCACGTTAAGTAGCGGAAAACGCAGGCCTTCCGCGAACAATCGCGATGGCGCGAGGCGGCACAGCCTTAAGCGGCCATAAATACTCCTGATCCAGAATAACGCCGAAAAGCCGCGCCTTTGGCGTGGGCCGGATTCGGGAATGTCACTGGCCAAATATTCCATCGGCACCAAGATCTTTGGTGCCTTTGTCGCGATGAGCGCGCTGATCGCACTGCTGGGCGCGGCCGGCTATGGCGTGCTGTTTTTCGCCGGCGAGATGGCGGTGACGACTTTCGATGGCCCACTGATGGCCATCAACTACGCCCGCGCCGCACAGGCCGATTTCATCACCCTTCAAATGGCGGAGCTGCGGTTTGAACGCGCCGACGCCAAGGGGCGCGAGACTATCGCCGCGGAAATCGGCGACCTCGCCACCACCTTTGCCGACGATCTGGCCGTGGCGGAACAGCGGTCCATGACCGACGATGAAAAGCACCTGATCCGCGAGATCCGTCCGCTTGTCGCGCACTGGCGGGCCCTGCGCGCCAAGGGCGATGTCGCGTCATTGGAAAAAATCGACCAGCAGGTCGACGACAAATTCGACCTCCTGATCGAACTCAATACGGACCACAGTTTTGTCGGCCGCCGCCAGACCGTCAGCAATGTGGCGACCTACAAATATCTCAGTGCCGGAGCCACCCTGCTGGCGTTGATGCTGGCGGGCGCCATTACCTTGTTCCTCCGCAGCCGCATCGTGCGGCCCCTGGCTGCGGCCGCCACCGTGGCCGACCGCATCGCCAGTGGCGAGTTGCAGACGCAAATTCCGCCTGGCGGGGCCGACGAAACCGGCGCCCTGCTGCGGTCCATGACGGTGATGCAGGACAATATCCGCGAGATGATGGCGCGCGAGACCAGGTTGCGCCGCTCCGCCGAAAGCCGGCTGTCGGACGCGCTGGAGACATCGCGCGAAGGCGTCATCCTGGTGGCGGACGGCACCATCGTCCTGGCCAACCGTCAGCTGCGCGAATTCTTTCCGGCCATCGCCGACAGCCTGGTCAGCGGCACGGACTTTTCCCAGGCGCTGGGCCTCATTCAGCAGCAGCTCGATCCGCGAGAGGATAATGTGCTGGCGGCTTCCGGCCATACCGAGCTGGAGCTGACGAATGGGCGCTGGGTGCGCATGACGGCGAATGCGACATCGGAGGGCGGCTCGATCATCTTCTTCTCCGATTTTACCGCCATCAAGGAACGCGAAGAAAATCTCCGCAAGGCCAAGCTGGAGGCCGAAGCCGCCAACGCCGCCAAGACGCGCTTCCTGGCCAATATGAGCCATGAGCTGCGCACCCCGCTCAACGCCATCATCGGCTTCTCCGAAATCATCAACGGTCAGATGTTCGGCGAATTGGGCAATGCGCGCTATCTCGACTATTCCAGCGACATATTGCGGTCGGGCCGCCATCTGCTCGATGTCATCAATTCGGTTCTCGACCTCTCCAAGAGCGAAACCGGAAAGATGATCCTGGACGTCCAGGACGTGGATATGCGCGAGATATTGAAGGATTGCGCCATCATGGTGGGCGAACAGGCCGCCGAAGCCGGGCTGGAATTCGCCATCCGGGGTGTCGAAACCGAGCTGCCGCTGAAAGGCGATCCCGCCAAGCTGCGCCAGATTTTCCTCAATCTGCTTTCCAATGCGATCAAATTCACGCCCCGCGGCGGCTATATCTGGGCCGAAGCGAAACCCGGCGCCGCGGGCATCGCGGTCACGGTGGGCGACAGCGGCATCGGCATGTCGCCGGACGATGTGGCAGTGGCGCTGACGCCGTTCGGCCAGGTCGATAACCGGCTGGAGCGGCGCTATGAGGGCACCGGCCTGGGCCTGCCCCTGACCAAGGCCTTCATCGAATTGCATGGCGGGCGCTTGAGTTTCGACAGCGCGCGGGGCGCCGGCACGCGCGTCACCGTGACTTTTCCGGCCGCGATCGAGATCGCCTTGGCCGAAGCGGGCTAGACGCCAGTCTGCCGTTGTTCGAATCTCTGAGCGACATGCTCCTTCGCCGTCTGGATGGCGCGGACAAAGCCCACCGGGTCGGCAATGTCGGGCGTGGTGACGGCGTCGACGCCGGTGCCTTCGATGCGAATGGTGCCATAGCCGAGAATGCGGCCCATCAGGCTTTGATTGACTTTGACGCCTTCGATATTCGGCAGGGCAATCTCATTGGTGCGCATCGACAGCGCGCCGTATTTCTCCACGAAGCGATGGCTGGTGACACCGATCTCGGTGGTCCATTTGCGGATCATCATGCGCAGGAAACTGAGAAGGCCCAGCAGAAACCAGAGCGCCACCAGCGCGGTCGTCCAGGTCAGGGGGTTGCTGGTGCCGAGGAAATCGGGGTGCTGGCTGTCCCAGCTGAGCAGCGCCACCAGAAGCGCGGCCGGTATGAGCAATTGGATCCAGGCGCTGAGGCTGTAGAGCCAATGGAATTTGGCGCGCGCAATAACGGTTTCGCCGGCGCCCAGGGACTTGTCGATATAGGGCATGCGATCTCCCACCCGCTATGGAGTGGAACTTCTACGCGATTTTGGATGGCCCGCCTAGCGCCCCCCGGGCGCGGACGCGCCCAGTCAAACAGGCAGCGCGGAGGCGCACAATAAAACGAAACGAGCGCTTTAGCGCTCGTGATCAGGCAGCAGAACTTCCCGCACGCCCTTATGATTGGGCGAGGAGATGACGCCGTCCTGTTCCATCCGCTCGATCAGGCTGGCGGCGCGGTTATAGCCGATCTGCAGCCGGCGCTGGATATAGGAGGTGGAAGCCTTCTTGTCGCGCGCCACCACCGCCAACGCCTTGTCGTAAAGATCGTCGCCGGATTCGGAATTGCCGCCCATCATGCCGGCATAAGGGTCGTCGCCGTCCTCATCGGGCTCCTCGGTCACCGCGTCGAGATATTCCGGAGATCCTTGCGCCTTGAGGAACCGCACCACGTCTTCGACTTCATGGTCCGAGACGAAGGGACCATGGACGCGGCGGATGCGCCCGCCCGCCGCCATGTACAGCATGTCGCCCTGGCCCAGCAGTTGCTCGGCGCCCTGTTCGCTCAGGATGGTGCGGCTGTCGATCTTCGAGGTGACCTGGAAGGAAATGCGGGTGGGGAAGTTCGCCTTGATGGTGCCGGTGATCACGTCCACCGAGGGGCGCTGGGTGGCGGCGATCAGGTGGATGCCCGCTGCACGCGCCATCTGGGCCAGGCGCTGCACCGCGCCTTCGATTTCTTTGCCCGAGATCATCATCAGGTCGGCGACTTCGTCGACCACCACCACGATGAAGGGCATGTGATCGAGTTCCAGCATCTCGTCTTCATAGATCGGCTTGCCGGTCTCGCGGTCGAAACCGGTCTGCACCGTGCGCTTGAGCTGTTCGCCCTTTTCTTTGGCCTTGCGCACCCGGTCGTTGAAGGCTTCCACACCGCGCACGCCCAGCTTGGACATTTTGCGATAGCGCTCTTCCATTTCGCGCACCGCCCATTTCAGCGCCACCACCGCCTTGCGCGGATCGGTAACCACCGGCGCCAGCAGATGCGGGATGCCGTCATAGACCGAAAGCTCCAGCATCTTGGGGTCGATCATGATCAGGCGGCACTGCTCCGGCGCCATGCGATAGAGCAAGGACAGGATCATGGTGTTGAGGCCGACCGACTTGCCCGAGCCGGTGGTGCCCGCCACCAGAAGATGCGGCATCTTGGCGAGGTCGGCCATTACCGGCTCGCCGCCGATGGTCTTGCCCAGAGCCAGGGTCAGCGGCGCGCGGGCCTTCTCATAATCGCTTGAGGCAAACATCTCGCGCAGGAAAACCGTCTCGCGGATCAGGTTCGGCAATTCGATGCCGATGACATTGCGGCCCGAAATCACGGCGATGCGCGCCGATACCGCCGACATCGACCGCGCCACGTCGTCGGCCAGTGAAATCACGCGCGAGGATTTGACGCCCGCCGCGGGCTCGAATTCATACAATGTCACCACCGGACCCGGACGCACCGCGGTGATGCGCCCCTTGACGCCGAAATCGGTCAGCACCGCTTCCAGCATGCGGGCATTTTCTTCCAGCGCGTCGTCGGACAGGCCATGATTGTCGGCGACCGGCGCGGGTTCGGCGAGCAATCCCAGCGCGGGCAATTGATAGTCGCCATTGGCGAGATTGAGCGCAGGCTGCTTGGAGCGCTTGGTGTTGATCGGGGCGCGCCTGGCTTCCTCGCGCTTGACGCGGCCTTCGCGCCGTTCGGCCAGCTTGGTGGCCGCCAGCGGCTCCGGCCTCACATCCAGGTGATAGCCGTCGGCGTTGTCGTCATGATCCTCGGAATCTCTTTCATCAGCATCGGCGTCATAAAAATGCTCGTCGTCGCGATCCACATCTGCGGTCTTGAAGCTGGGGATCTTGATTTTCTTGCCCGCCCACCAGAGCGCAGCGGGAATGTTCACACTGGCGCGCGCCAACGGCATGAAGCGCAGGCCGGTCGCCAGAAACGCCAGCGGCAGACCCGCGAGCAGCAGGAACAGGGGCAATGCGGTGCCGATCCAGCCATGGCCATAGATCTGGCCCGCATGCACCGAAAGACCGGCGGCGGCGATGCCGATCATGCCGCCCAGACCAGCGGGCAGGCTGGCCGGTGCCGGGAAAATTCCAAGCCCCGCCGCGATGGTGAGGGTGCCCAAAGGCCACGCCACCAGCCGCCACATCGCATAGCGCAGGGTCTTGCCGGACAGCGCGCGCAGTCCCCAGAAAGCCGGCGGCGCCAGAAACGCCACCGCGGCAAAACCAAATGTCTGCAGCAGCAGATCCGCCGCCACCGCGCCCAGGGGGCCCAGGAAATTGGCAACCGCGCGGCCATTGGCGTTGTTGAGGCTGGCATCGTCGGCGTGATGCGAGATCAGCGCCAGCAGCGCGGCGCAGGCGGCGGCGAACAGCAGCAGCCCGGCACCCCGCAACATCGCCATGCGGGCCAGGCGGGCGAGTGCCGCGCGAGCATCCGCCAATGCGTCGCTCATGGCGCCGCCCTTGGCGCGGGGATGGTAGACGCCGCCGATCATCCGGGACTGACTCATGCTTTTGACCCCCATCTGTCCGTCACGCGGGCAAGCCCGCTAACGGACATCTTCCCCCGTCAGCGGCTTTGCCGCACGGGGGAAGAAAGTCTCGACCAAGACGCACTATCCGACCGCGCCGCCCAAGCGTCACGGCGTTAGAAAATCATTCACCCTTTCGAGTGCGGTCATAATGGTTGATAAATCGCTAACAAGCGCGACCCGGACATAGGAAAAACCAGGGTTTGACTGGGTTTTCCCGGGCTCAATTTCTCGGCCCATATAGGCGCCGGGCAGGACCTTGACCCCCTGTTCCCGCCACAGCCGAAGCGCCGTTTCCTCGCCATTGCCGGTCGCCAGCCAGAGAAAGAAGCCCCCGGCAGGTCTGCGGAAGCCGGTGCGGTTTGCCAGCATGCGTTCGGCCGCCGCCATCTTCTGCGCATAAGCGGCACGATTGGCGGCGACATGCGCCTCGTCCCGCCAGGCCGCGGCCGAGGCCGCCTGAATAGGTCCCGGCATCTGCGGCCCCGCCACATTGCGGAAGACGCGGGTGCGGGCGATCAACTCGGCATCTCCCGCCACCATGCCGGAGCGCAGTCCCGGCAGGCCTGAACGCTTGGACAGCGAATGAAAGGTGAGAAGCCGGCGGAAATGACCGGCTTGTTTCAGCCTTGCGGGCAGCGCGCAGACCGGCGGCTGCTCGAAGTAAATATCGGCATAGCATTCGTCCGCCAGGACGATGAAATCGTGACGATCCGCCAGCGCGAATAATTGCCGCCAATAAGTCTCGTCGGCCGCCGCGCCTTCGGGATTGGACGGCGAGCAGATATAGACCGCCGCCAGTCGGTTCAGGATCGCATCCGGCAAGCCCGCATAATCCGGCAGAAAACCGCTCGCCGCGTTGGCCGCGACATACAGCGGCTCGGCGCCTGCCCCCAACGCGGCCGCGGCATAGGCCTGATAGAAAGGATTGGGCATGCCGACGATGGGTTTTCCGCCGCCCTTGATGCGCGGCAGCAGCGGAAACAGCACGGTGAACAGGCCTTCGCGCGTGCCGTTCAACGGCAGCACATTTTTGTCGGGGTCAATCGCGCCGTTCAGTTCAAATCGCCGGTTGAGCCAGCCGGCCGCGGCATTGCGCCAGTCTTCCGTGCCGATGATGGCGGGATAATTTCCCAGACTCGCGCTTGCCTTGAGCAATGCTTCGGTCACGAAGCCCGGCACGATGCCGCTGGGATCGCCGATGGAAAGATTGATCGGATCCTTGCCCGGCTTCGCATCGCCCAACAATTCAGCCAGTCGCGCGAACGGGCTCGGCGGCAATTGAGACATCAGCGTATCGGTCACGACAATCCGGCGTGAAGCAGCGCGCCTTTTCTATGCGCTGCACCCGCCCGCGCCAAGCCTCGTCCGGAAAGTCTCAGCCATGCACGGTTTCGCCATGGAGGCTGAAATCCAGGCCCTCGATCTCGACATCCCGCGAGACCCGCAGGCCCACGGTAATATCGAGCAATTTCAGAATCAGGAAGGTGACGATGCCGCAATACACAAAGGTCGCCGCGACGTCGATGAATTGCAGCACCATCTGGTGGAAATTGCCGTCATGCAGCCAGCCCTTGGAGGCGGGGTTGATGGCGCTGGAGGCGAAAACGCCTGTCAGAATCGCGCCCAGCGCGCCGCCCACGCCATGCACGCCCCAGGCGTCCAGTGCGTCGTCATAGCCGACCGCCCGCTTCACCCACACGGCGGAGACGTAACAGACAAAACCCGCCGCCAGGCCGATCAACAATGCTCCGGCCGGATCGACATAACCGGAGGCGGGCGTGATCGCCACCAGCCCCGCCACCGCGCCCGAGATCATGCCCAGCACGGACGGCTTTTTGGCGATAATCCATTCGGCGGCGGTCCAGGCGATAGCGGCCGCTGCCGTGGCGATCTGGGTCGCGACCGCGGCCATGCCCGCCATGGCGCCCGCGGTGACGGCCGAGCCCGCATTGAAGCCGAACCAGCCCACCCACAGCAGCGAGGCGCCGATGACCGACAGCACCAGATTGTGCGGCGCCATGCTTTCGCTGCCCAGGCCGATGCGTTTGCCCAGCATCAGGCAGGTCACCAATGCGGCAGTGCCGGCATTCAAATGCACCACCGTGCCGCCGGCAAAATCCAGCGCACCGATGGCGCCCAGCCAGCCGCCGCCCCACACCCAATGAGCGATGGGGCAATAGACCAGCAACAGCCAGAGAGACATGAACCACATGAAGGCCGAGAATTTCATCCGGTCCGCCAGCGAACCGGCGATCAGCGCGGGGGTGATGATCGCGAAAGTCATCTGGAAGAACATGTAAACGGATTCCGGGATGGTCGCGGCCAGCGGATTGACGGCGTTGACGCCCATCTTGCCCAGAAGGAACTGATCGAAGCTGCCGATGAACTGATTGACGGGGGCGCTGGCGTTGTTGGTGAAAGCCAGCGAATAGCCGATCACCATCCACAGCACGGTGATCATGCAGGTGGCGCCGAAACTCTGCGCCAGGGTGGCCAGCACATTCTTCTTGCGCACCATGCCGCCATAGAACAGCGCCAGACCGGGAATGGTCATCATCAGCACCAGCACCGAAGAGGTCAGCATCCAGGCGGTATCGCCGGAATCGAATTTCGGCACGGCGGCGAAGGCCGGCGCGCCGGTGAGCGCCAAACCTGCCAACGCCACGCCCAACGATTTGAAGAATGTCATCTGCCGACCGCCCATGCTGCTTCTCACCCCAAGCCGAACAGCCGGGCATCGGTCGCTACTCAAGAAGCGTGCCGTTTCTGGAAACCGCATAAGCTATTGTTATATATCGTGTTTATGCAGTTTCTGGAATCTCGCCCGCCAATGCCACGCCCAAAAAGCAGGCATCCATTCGCGATTGCACAAAATTTGCGCGCTCTTGAGCTCTTTCCTTTGGCGTCCGTTTCCGGCTTAAGCCCTGGGGCATGAAACAGACGGATGTGATCATCAGCGGCGGCGGCATGGTGGGTCTGACCCTGGCCCTGGCCCTGGCGCAAGGCGGCCTCAAGATCGCGGTCGTGGACGCGGTGGCGCCCGAGAAAACCGTCGCCGCGGAATTTGACGGGCGCGTCTCGGCCCTGGCCTATGCCGCGGTCCGCATGATGCGGGCGCTGAAAGTGTGGCCGCATCTGGAGGCGCACGCACAGCCCATCCGCGAGATTCTGGTCAGCGACGGTGCAATAGGACGCACGGCTTCGCCTTTTTCGCTTCACTTTGATTCAGAGGAGGTGGGCGCCGACAGTCTTGGCCATATCGCGGAGAACCGGCACACCCGCGCCGCGCTTTATGCGGCCGTCGCGGCCGAACCGAACATCACATTGATCGCGCCCGCAACGATTTCGGCATTGACCGTCGAACCATCTCGCGTCGTCGCCAAACTTTCGAACGGCGAGGAATTGCGGGCGGCTCTCGCGGTCGCCGCCGATGGCCGCGAATCCCAGCTGCGCAGCCAAATGGGCATAGGCGTGATCGGCTGGTCCTATCCCCAGACCGGCATCGTTGCCACGGTGCATCACGCCAGGCCGCACAATGGCGTCGCCTACGAACATTTCCTGCCGTCCGGTCCATTCGCCATTCTGCCGATGACGGGCGACCGTTCCTCGCTGGTATGGACAGAAGCCAGGGACAAGACATCCGCGATGCTGGCGCTGGACGATGAGGGGTTCGATGCCGAAGTGGCGAAGCGGTTTGGCGCTCATCTGGGCCAGACCAAAGTGCTCGGCGGGCGTTGGTCGTATCCCTTGAATTTCCATCTCGCCCGCGACTATGTGCTGCCGCGCTTCGCGCTGGCGGGCGACTGCGCCCATGGCATTCATCCCATCGCCGGCCAGGGCCTCAATCTGGGCTTGAAGGACGCGGCTGCGCTTGCCGAAACCGTTTTGGAGGCGGCCCGCATCGGCCGCGACATCGGTACCCTCGACGTTCTGAAACGCTATGAACGCTGGCGGCGGTTCGATTCCTTCACGCTTGCCGCTTCGACCGACGCACTCAATCGCCTTTTCTCCAACGATATCGCGCCGCTCCGCCAATTGCGTGATCTGGGACTGGGTATCGTCGACGCCATCGGTCCGGCGCGGCGATTCTTCATGCGCCATGCCGGCGGCGATATCGGCAAGCTGCCGAAATTGATGAAGGGCGAGGCCGTCTAATTGCGGCGGCGCCAGCGCTGCGCCGCGCGTTCGCGGGCCGACAGCGGGCTGCGGGTTTCACGCCCCGCCAGGGCTTGCGGCAGCTCGGCATAGAAGCGCCGGGCGATGGTGCCGATGCGGTTGGCACGCGCCTCTTCCGCCTCGTCGCGGGTCAGGAAGAGTTGCGCTT
This sequence comes from Pseudomonadota bacterium, assembly GCA_040389245.1. GTDB lineage: Bacteria > Pseudomonadota > Alphaproteobacteria > Micropepsales > Micropepsaceae > Rhizomicrobium. The sequence goes on from JAZKAH010000002.1 coordinate 600,150, forward strand.
CGAAAAGATATTGCACCCCGGCGGCGGTTTTGACTTCGGAGATCGGCTCGACCTGCTCCTCGGCGGTCTCGAGCGCGTGGCGGATATGCGCGGTGGGGTCGGCCTTGTCGCGTTCCTGCTGCTCGATGCGCGAAACATTCTGCGCATCGAAGCGCTTCAGGACCGGCAGCCCGAAGCGGTACAGCAGAATGCAGGTCAGCACGAAGCCGCAGGCCCAGAAGACATTTTCGAGCATGAAGCGTTCTTACCTTGATCCTTGGTCTTTAGATTAAGCCACCCTCGCGGGCTGGCAAGGCACCATCGGAACTTTGCGGAACGGCCGGATGAGAAGAAATTCCGTGCCCGCGCTTCAGATAATCATCGCTCTGCATTTCGGCAAGGCGCGACGCGGTGCGGCGGAAGGCTTCGGCGCCATCGCCCTCCGGATAAAGACGATCGGGGGCCGCTTCGGCCGAACAGATCAACTTCACGCCCTGATCGTAAAGCGTGTCGATCAGAAGGACCAAGCGCCGCGCCGCGTCGCGCCGGGCCGGGACCAGAACCGGAATGTGATCGATCAGCACGGTGTGGAAATGGCGGGCGATTTCCAGGTAATCCGCTGCTGCCAGAGGATTCTCGCAGAGATCGGCGAATGAAAATCGCGCCACGCCGCGCGCCGCCTGCGGCACCTGCAAGGAGCGGCCGAATACGGTCAGGCGCGCCGGCTTGCCGCGCTCGCAGTCGGTGAGACGCTGCCAGGCCTGGTTCATTGCGGCATCGGCTTCCGCGCTAAGCGGCGTGAGATAGACCGGGTGCCCGGAAAGCCGGTGCAGGCGATAATCGGTGGGGCCGTCCAGCTCCAGCACATCCAGGCGCGCCTCGATCAAGGCGATGAACGGCAGGAACAGCTGGCGGTTCAGGCCGCCCTCATAGAGCCGCGCCGGCGCGACATTGCTGGTCGCCACGATCACGGTGCCCGCCGCCAGCAATTGCTCGAACAGCCGGCCCAGGATCATCGCGTCGGCGACGTCGGTGACCTGGAATTCGTCGAAGCACAGCAACCGGGCCCCGTCCGCCAGCGCGCGCGCCACCGCCGGAACGGGATCGCCGACATCCGGCTTGGCGCGCTCGGCATGCAATCGCGCATGGACGTCGGTCATGAAGGCGTTGAAATGCACCCGCCGCTTGGGCGAGATCAGGGCTTCCTTGAAGAACAGATCCATCAGCATGGATTTGCCGCGCCCGACATCGCCCCAGATGTAAAGGCCGCGCGGGGCGGCTTTTTTTCCAAACAGGGAAAAACGCCCGGGCCGGTATTTTACCAGCCGCCGGGCCAGAAGGCCGAGTTTTTCCGCCGCCGCCTGTTGCGCGGGATCGGGCTTTAGCGCGCCGTCAGCCAGGGCGCGGCGATAGCGTGCCGTCAGCAAGGGCCAAACTCGTGCGACTGCTTTCTTGCGAGGGCTTGCCCGAGGACGACAGATGGGGGGGAAAAGAACTTCACGCGCCTTCCACCACCAGGATTTCGCCCAGGCTGGCCTTGCGGCGAAACTCCGCCGCGGCCTGATATTCCGGCGAACGATAACAGGCCATGGCGGTGTCGAAGCTCTCGAATTCGATCACCACATTGCGGCCACGGCCGGGGCCTTCGACCGCTTCGCAGCGTCCCCCGCGTACCAGGAACCGGGCGCCGAATTTCAGATAAGCAGGAGTCGCGGCCGCGACATAGGACTTATAAATCTCGGCGTCGTGGACATCGATGCGCGCGATCCAATAGCCCTTTGCCATCAGGCGGCCCTGAGCAGCTTGCGGTTGACCAGGCATTCGGCGATCTGCACCGCGTTCAGCGCCGCGCCTTTGCGCAGATTGTCCGCCACGATCCACAGCGACAATCCGTTCTCGACCGTGGGGTCCTTGCGGATGCGGCTGACATAGGTGGCGTCTTCTCCGGCGCATTCGATCGGCGTGGCATAGCCGCCATCCTCGCGCTTATCGACCACAAGGACGCCTGGCGCCTCCCGCAACAGGGCGCGCGCCCTCTCGGCCGTGATGGGTTTTTCGAATTCCAATGTTACCGATTCACTGTGGCCGACGAACACCGGCACGCGCACGCAGGTTGCTGTCACTTGGATATTGGGATCGAGAATTTTCTGCGTCTCCACCATCAACTTCCATTCCTCCTTGGTGTAGCCGGAGTCCAGAAAGTCATCGATGTGCGGAATGACGTTGAATGCGATCTGTTTTGTGAATTTCTCCGTCTCGATCGGGTCGGCCACGAACACGGCGCGGGTCTGGCGAAACAGCTCGTCCATTGCGTCCTTGCCGGCGCCGGAAACCGATTGATAGGTGGAAATCACCGCCCGCTTGATGACCGCATAATCGTGCAGCGGCTTCAGCGCCACCACCAGCTGCGCCGTCGAGCAGTTCGGATTGGCGACGATGCCTTTCTTGATGCCGCCGAGGGCATCGGCATTCACTTCGGGCACCACCAGCGGCACCTGGCGGTCCATTCGCCAGGCGCTGGAATTGTCGATCACGATGGCGCCCTGGGCGGCGATCTTGGGCGACCATTCCTTGGAGATGGTCCCGCCCGCCGACATCAGACAGATATCGGTGCCTTTGAAGTCGAAATAGTCGAGCGCCTTGATCTTGAGGACGTGGTCGCCGAACGAGACTTCCGTCCCGACCGAGCGGGTCGAGGCCAAAGCCACCACTTCGCTGACAGGGAACCGGCGTTCCGCCAGCACCGACAGCATTTCCCGCCCGACATTGCCGGTGGCACCCACCACCGCGACTTTATAGGCCATGTCCAACCCTCTCCTGGCAGCGGGAACTTCCGTGCGGGCGGACCAATACTAAAAAGGGGGCAGGCTTGAAAGGGGCGGGCCGCGGAACACCGCATCCGCGCGGTTATTCTATTCGCCGGGATGCCATTTCAGGCGGAACATGGCGCCGTCTCCGCCCAACCCGCCGCTGATCGAAGGCATATAGCCCGAGGACTGCGGATGCGTGGCAAAGACGTCCATATGCCCGTTCACCACCCCCAAATTCCGGGCGGCTTCCTCGACATAGTTCATGGCATAGGGAGAACGCGTGTCCTCATAGACGGGCCTGGGCGCACCGGGATACTGCAAGGTGGTGGAGAGATGGTCCTGATTTGGGACCGACAAAGCCAGGGCCGGAGTCTCCCAGGATGCTCCCAGCAATCCGGCCAATAATAGAATTTTTGCTCTCATATCGCCGGGATCCGGCAAGATTACAGAAAGGAAACTCCAATCCGCCGCTGCCGTTGCATGGCATTTTTGTGGTCGGGTAAGGATCTTCTGGAAAGATCGGTACACAGACCATAAGATCCTGTCGGCTTTGGGCGGGCGCACCACGCGAGAAGGCAACCGATGACAAGACTCTTCCGGGCTGGCGCCTGCGCCACCCTTCTGTGTTTTACCGGCGCGACCCTGGCCCAGGCGCGGGGATCGGCCTGTGCCACCGAATCCGAGATTTCCGCCATCCAGGTTTCCGCCTTGCAGCAGGAATTGACGGATGCCGCGCTCGCTTGCGGCCAGCATGAAGTCGACCTGTTCAACCGCTTCCAGACCCTTTTCAACAAGGAACTGCGCCGGTCCGATGCGCAGATGCTGACCATGTTCAAGCGGCTTTATGGCTCGTCCAAGGGCAATGCCGAATATGATTCCTACAAGACACGCGCCATTGCCCATGCCGAGCAGCGCCGCACCATCCCTGGCGCGGCCGAGAATTTCTGCAAGACCGCCGATATCGTGTTCGCCGCCGCCCTGGCGCCGGACAAGCCGGTGCTGGAGGATTTCGTCGCCGGCGTGCCGGTGCAGGAGAAGAATCCGGTCGACGCCTGCGAGGTGAGAGTGTCGGTGACTTTGCAAGGCGTCGCCGCCGGTTCCGCCGTGGAACCGAAGGCGCGTCCCGACCTGCCTGGCGATCCGCCGAACCCCAATCTATTCCCCTGATGGAAATGGAAACGGCGGCCATGAGGCCGCCGTTTTCGTTTTGGACATAGGGCCGGGATGGTTTGCCACTTGATTCGATAGACATCGGCCCTCGTGGCGATGCCGCTCGGTGCGGGGCCAGCTTTTCTAATTCGCGCCCGTACGCTGTCGCTACGGACCATAAGAAAATCTAGGCCAAAGAAAAAGGCCGGTCTTTCGACCGGCCTTTTTGCTTCAGATGGAGGCCTTATCAGCCGCCGAGGTCGATGACCGCATACGCGTAGGCGTGAGCCGGAGCGCACTTAAAAGCCGCGCGACGCAAATGAAAAGGGCCGGTCTTTCGACCGGCCCTTTTGCTTCAGATGGAGGCCTTATCAGCCGCCGAGGTCGATGACCGCGCGGCGGTTTTTCGGCTCACGCACATTCGGGCCAGTCGGCACCATCGGATCGTGGAAGGACTTGCCTTCGATCGCGATGGAGTCGGCACCCAGGCCCTGACGCATCATTTCGTCTTTGACGGTCGTGGCACGGCGCACCGAAAGCGCCTGATTGTACTTGTCCGAACCCACCGTATCGGTGTGACCGGTGACCATGATCCGGACCGAGCCAAGCGTCTTGGCGGCGGCGACGGCCTGGGTCACGGTCGACTGCGCTTCCGCTGTCAGGTCCGACTTATCGAAGTCGAAGAAGACAATGTAGGTCTTCGCCGGCGGCGGCGGAGGCGGCGGAGGCGGAGGCGGCGGGGGAGGCGGCGGCGGCGGCGGCGGCGGCGGGGGAGGCGGCGGAGGCGGCGGCGGGGTCATGAACCACCGGAAGCCAACCAGCACCACATTCTCGTTTATCGAACCCACTTTAATCGGCCCCAGAGCCGAGAACGAGGTCGCATAATTGGCATCGTTCGTGTTGCTGCGATAACGGTAATCAGCGAACAAATCGACATCAGGCGACAGCGAATAAGCGACACCCGCGATGCCTTGCCATTCAAAGGATAGGTGTGACCCCTTGAGAAGATCAAGCGTCGTCACTCCGTTCAGAGTTGTTTCATGGATGCGGGCACGACCGGCGCCAACACCACCGCCCAAGGACAATTTCCATTGGTCGCCCAGCGGTATGTCATAGACGAGGTTCAGCATGTCAGTGGTGACACTTGAGTTGCCACCGACAGTGCCACTGCTAAACCCATTGGTTCCAGTTCCACTGTTGTCATGCGAGGTGTAGCCGACTTCGTCTTCGATACGCAGACCTGAAGCCCATGAATACCCGAACGAGACAACACCAATTCCACTATCGGAGGACTTGGTTTTGCCGGTTACGCTTGGAACGGGTACCGAAGTCGCACGGACGCCGCTCTGTTCATCCCAACCGCCGCCCAGACCGAGATACCAACCCTCGGTAGCGGCATGCGCCGGGGCGCTCAGAGCCACCGCCGCAGCGCCGGCCAAAGCCAACATGCGAATTTTCATTTTTCTACCCTCGCTAAAATGTCGAAGGGCAGGAACCCCCCACCCCATGCATACAAATCCTATGCTCGGCTTATAACGGCGATCTCGCCAAAAGTCTCCCCGGTTATATTGTTTTCGGCCGGATTACGGCGTTTTTTCTGGGGCTTTATCAAGAACGTGTGGTTCATTGGCCACAGAGTTCCGGGAACCTGTCCCATTTTAAATTTTCGCGGACGATAAAATGAAGGCGTAGCGCCCGAATAGCAGTGTCAGCTCGCCCTCCTTTCCAGCAACCCCTTCCAACGCCGCGAGAAATTCAACACGCGGTGTGACGTGGAATAAGTGCAACCAGGCTCGCATGGCCCGTTCTGCCAGTCTGCCAAGGCCGGTCAAGTCCCCGAAATCCACGACATGCAATCGCCCCGCCGGTGAAAGTGAACGGGATCCTGCCGCCAGGGCTGCCCGCCAATCCGGGATCATCGAAAGACTGTAGGAAAAAAGGACATTCTCGAAGCTTTCAACCCCAAATTGTGCCGGAGTTAGCTGCTCGGCGAGGCCCTGTATCAGGACAATGCGGTGGTCGAGCCCGGCGCGGCGCACGGCGATCCTTGCGGTCTCCAGCATCGCCTCTGAGGCGTCCAGGCCATAGAGCCGGGTTTGCGGATAGGCCCGTGCGATTGCAATCAGATTGCGGGCCGTGCCGCAGCCCACTTCCACCAGATTGGAACCGGGTCCAAGGGCCAGTCGCGCAATCAGACTGTCGCGGCCGAAAAGGTAATATTTCCTTGTGAAATCATAAACATAGCGCTGCCGCCGATAGACGCGGTCCATCAACCCGGCATGAGCCTCAGGAGAGGGGGCGGCGCGCATAGATATGGAAGCCGCCATAGATAGAGGAGCGGTCCTGGGCGTGCAGCACCCGGCTCTGCCATTCATGATAGAGCCAGGGGGCGAGAAGATCCGGTTCCAGTTTCAGCGGCAGCGGGCTTGCTTCACCGGCCGTGCGGAAAATCACCCGGGCATCGCGGGAATGGGCCGTGCGGTCGATCTCGGTCCAGAGAGCGGAAAGCTGCGCCGGGCTCATCCAGTCCTGCGCGTCCAGCAGGACGAAGCGGTCCAGCGATTGCGCCGGCTGGCTCTTGAGAAAGTCCAGCAGCGAGGCGTGATGCACCGACACGGATGAAACGCGCGACTTCAAGGCCGCGTAGTTTTCCGCTTTCAAATAGTCCGGCACCGCTTCGCGGCTTTCCAGGTCGTAGCTGCGGCCGAAGGCCTGCCAGGCGAAATAATTATCCCGGATGGGAAAATCGCATGCCAGCCGCTCCACCCGCTCGCGCAGCACGCTGATGGCATTGCCGGTGCCGGACGACATCAAGGCATCATACTGTGCCGGCGGAATCCCCAGCGCATAGAGCGACAAGGGCGATTTCGAAATGAACCGTACCGGTGCGCTGTCGAACAAAGGCGCCACCACCTGGTCGAACACGTCACGTTGTTCGCGGGGTGTTTTGGCTTCCAGAATGTCCTCGAGTTTTTTTCCGTGCAGTCGCGCCACGCCGTGCAGCAAACCGATGAACCGGCCCAGCAGGCCGTGGCGATAAAGATTGCGCGCGAACATCTCGATGCGCCGGCGCTGCCGCACGCCATGCATCGTCTGCCAATAGGCGCGGGTGACCGGATCCAGCCGGTCGCGAATATAGGTGTCGAATGCGGCGAGATTGCTGGAATCGGATGCGTCTCCGAAAAAGCGAAAGAAGCTTTTGTGATCGGGAAGATGCTCCAGCGCCACCAGTTTGAGCCGGGTCAGTGCGACATGATGGGGATTGAGGTCCAGCGCGATGATTTTTGCCGGCGCGGCGGTCAGATAATTCAGGACATTGCAGCCGCCCGACGCGATGGTCACGACCCGGTGATGGGGCAGAAGCTTCAATGCATCCAGATCCACGCTGGGGTCTTCCCAGATCTGGTTATAGACAAAGCCCTGAAACATCAGGGTAAATAGCCGTTCCAGCACCCCACGCGAAGTGGCGGGGGCGGCTTGATGCGCGGCCTGTTCCAGAAGCGCGTTGGCCATGGTCTGCCTTTCCGTGATCCTTGCCGGAGCGATCGGCTTGCCGCCACCGCTGCTGTGAATCACTTCGATGAAGGGCATAGGGCAATTGCGTGACGGATTGGCGAAGGCGTCAAAGCGTGATTGTTTTAGACCATGAGCGAAACCGGCAAGACGGCGTTGGCGGAGGTGTTGGGCCTCCTCGACCTGGAACAAATCGAAGAGAATATTTTCCGCGGCCTCAGTCCCAAGGGGCGCACGCAGCGCGTGTTCGGCGGCCAGGTGCTGGGGCAGGCGTTGGCGGCGGCGATCCGCACCGTCGAGCCGTCGCGGCGCTGTCATTCGCTGCACGCCTATTTCCTGCGGCCCGGCGATCCCAGGATTCCCATTCTCTATGAAGTGGACCGCGCGCGCGATGGCAAAAGCTTCACGGCGCGGCGCGTGGTGGCGATTCAGCATGGTGTCCAGATCTTCAACCTCGCCGCGTCGTTTCAGACTGAGGAGCCGGGTTTTGAACATCAGTTCGAAATGCCGCACGTGCCGCCGCCGGAAAGCCTGGAAGACGCTGCCGATGTCCTGATGCGACGCGCGGAGCAATTCCCGGAGCGGCTCAGGGACTGGATCGCGCGGCCGCGTCCGTTTGAAACCCGGCCGGTCATTCTCGACGGTCCCGCCGACCGGCCGCCGCGCTCGCCATTCGACAATGTCTGGTTCCGCGCCGCCGGGCCCGTATCGGGTGACGTCCGTCAGCGCCAGATGCTGCTCGCCTATTTGTCCGACATGACGTTGCTGGAAACCTCTCTGCTGCCGCACGGCAAAAGCTATTTCTCCGCCGTGCAGATGGCCAGCATCGACCACGCGATGTGGTTTCATCGCGACGCCGCGCTGGACGATTGGCTGCTATATGCGCAGGACAGTCCCTCGGCGAGCGGCGCGCGCGGCTTCAGCCGCGGCTTCATCTTCACCCGCGATGGCGTTCTGATCGCCTCTGTGGCGCAGGAGGGATTGATACGGCCGCGGGAATGAATGCGGCCCGGATCAGAAGTTGCACGTCCCCAATGTCGATGCGGGATTTGAGGAGTAGGGAATCTGCAAGACCCGGCGCGGCTTCAGGTAGAAATCATTTTTCCAATTTTTCGTCCCGACCAGGAAGTAGCTGAGATTGGAGGTATAGGCGTAGGTCACGTGACTCCAGATCACGCTGCCTCCGCCCCCCTGGGTAATGAGGCCGGCCGGTATGGTCGGGTTTGAAGGCGTAGTGCCTTTGGTTGCCGGCGTGGCGCCGCTCCCCATGCTGCAGCTCCAGGCGACAATTGGCGACTTTCCGGCGCCGCCATCGATCACACTGGTGATGGTGATGGTCGCCACGCTCACGTCATGGGGATAGAGCATGGCGTTCAGGGCGTTGAAGGCGCCGTCCAGATCAGAGCCTTTGGCGGTGGCTTCCTGCGCAATCAGGTCGGCGCCGGTGGAGGCCATATTGATGATTTCGGCGCGGACCCCCAAGGCCTGCGACAGTTCCACCATGCCCAGAAGCATGGTGAGAATGATGGGCAGCACAAAAGCGAACTCCATCGCCGCGAGGCCTTGTTCGCACTTCCAGCAGCGCTTGAGGAACCCCTGCATCATCGTCAACAGCCTGAAACGCCGGCATTGAAGGGTTCGTTGCGGAACGCCGCCGTGCCGGTCAACAGATGGCCGTTGGTGCCGGTATTGACCAGATAATTCGCCGAAGCGTTGCTGTTGAGAAGTTGCGCCAGGCCGGGAAACCATATCGTCCAGATATAATTGGCGCGGACCAGCACCACGTCGCAGGCGGCGCCGGGTGAGTAGCTGCCCGCGGCGCCTAGCGCGCCGAAGCCGCTGCTGGTGAAGCCGCCGGTGACGGACGTGACGGTCACCTGCAGAGAGGGGCAATCCATCAATGGCTGGATGCCGCAGCAGACCTGGCCTTGGAACCAATTCTGCTGCCCGGTTATGCCGGTACCGTAATTGTGGGTGTCGCTTCCCCCGACGCAGGTGGGGCCGCTGATGGTATTGGCGGATTGCGCCTGGCCAGTGCGGATCAGCCGTCCGGCATCAGTGACAGAGTTCTGCAAGGCGAATTGGGCGAAGGTCATGACGCCGATTTCCAGGATGCCCAGCATCAGCGCGAAGAAAATCGGCGCGACGAACGCAAACTCGATGGCGGCGGAGCCTTGGTTGGCGCCGGTCCAGAACTCGCGGCGAAATGCGGAAGGACGCATTCTCAAATGCATGGCAAGCCCCTTGTGCTCGGCTTTTCTAACGCGGAGACCGAACGTGCTTAAGACAATGCATCCTCCTTGCTCAACAAGCTCTTAAGGCATGGCGTCGTCTTCTTCGACAATTGCGCGGAATTTACGCGTCGTTAAGAAAGATTGAAATTTACAGGGAACCGAACGGCTTCGCTAACAAATGCGAAACCACGCCGCGCGAAAGCAACCGCATCTTCATGACTTTGCGCCATGATGACAGCGTATTCGGGAAGGCTGGATCCGATGATGAAGACAAAGGGGCTTTGGCGCAAATTGCGCGCCTTTACCCGTGCCACAAGCGCGAATGTCGCGATGATGTTCGGTCTGTCGCTGCTGCCGCTGGCGATCGCGGCAGGCGCGGGTCTGGATTACGCACAGGCGATGATGGTGCGCGCCAACATGATGGATGCGCTCGATGCCGCCGCGCTGGCGGTGGGAGCCCAGCCCGGGATTTCGCAGACTGCCGCCAATACCTTGGCCAAAGCTGCTTTCGATGCCAACTACAAAGGACCCGGTAACCCGACGATAACGCCGCAATTCAACGGCCAATCCGTCAGCGTGACCGCATCCGACAATGTCGCCACCACCCTGCTTTCGCTGGTCGACATGCCGACCATTGCGGTCAGCGCCACCTCCGTGGCGGTGTGGGGCCAGACCAAGCTTTGGGTTTCACTGGTTTTGGACAATACCGGCTCGATGTGCGAGCCGGATAGCAATCCCTGCCCCAACGACACGAACGTCAACATCAAGATCAATGCGTTAAAGACAGCATCGCATCAACTTCTCGGCAAACTGCAGAGCGCCGCTGTCAATCCTGGCGATGTCCAGGTTGCCATCGTCCCCTTCGCCAAGGATGTCAATGTCGGCACCGCTCATGTCGGCGATGCCTGGATCGACTGGAGCGACTGGAACGTGCAGTACGGCACCGCACCCGCCAGCAGCGTTGGTCCTGGTAGCTCTTGTCCCTTGGGTTTGGGTTGCGTCAACGGCCCCGGAAGCACTTCGGGAGTTTCCAACGTGCCATCCAGTGGCATGATTTGTCCCAAAGCGGTGAGCAGCTCCAGCTCCGGCCAGACTGGCCATTACTACGATGGCTGCTACAACAGCATTCAGCAGGCGAAAGTAACGGTTACAACGGCCGCCACCCCGGTAACGGACAAGCAGAGCTGCAAGACCATCAGCAATGTGAATGGTGGCGCGGCAAGCTGTTCCAGCAACAGTGGATATCCCAAGAACGGCACCGCAAATTCTAGCAACGTCGTCAGCTACACACCGAATTATACGGGCGACAGCACGACCGCAACCCCGCCCGCCACTTCCAATTCCAGCACCAGCAACACCACGCAGAGCTGCAGCACAACAAGTGGCGTGAAGACCTGCACCTGGACCCGGACGATCACTTACACCAGTACGGTCGTGACCACAGTCAAGACTGCTTCGGGCATCTATGATCACGCTTGGGTAGTCAACGATCACTCTGTCTGGAGTGGCTGCGTCATGGATCGCAATCAGAATGACGACACGACGAACGTCACGCCGGGCAACAATTTCCCAGCGGAGAATGACCAAAGCTGCGCCGTCGCAACAGTGATGCCGCTGAGCTATGACTGGACCGCGCTGAACGCCAAGATCGACACGATGGTCGCGAACGGCGGCACCAACCAGACTATCGGCCTGGCACATGGCATGCAGCTTCAGGCGACCGGAGACCCTTATAACGCACCCACGCTGCCGGCCAACACCTCGCGGTACATCATCCTTCTGTCCGACGGCCTCAACACTATGGACCGCTGGTATGGCAATGGCTCAGCGCAATCCGCCTCGGTCGATACACGCATGGCGGCTGCATGCACCTATGCGAAGACTCACGAGCATTTTATCATCTACACTCTGTTCGTCGATCTGAACGGCACCCAGGGAAATTCCACGGTGTTGAAGAACTGCGCCACAGACGCCAGCAAATATTACGACCTGACCCAGGCCTCTCAGATCGCTTTGGCCTTCAACCAGATCGCGGACCAGATCACCAATCTGCGGGTGAGCCACTAGGCTCAGTTCAAGCATCGACAGTCGGTTCGGCGGCCGGCAACGGCCGCCGGCCGATCCGCGCGAAGGCGTGGCCGGCGCGCGAACTCCATGTTGGCGAGAGGAATCTCGATCGCCTGGACGGCCAGTTCGCAACTGTCGCTGCGAACTCCAAGCCAGGACGGCGATTGGAATTTCTAGTTGTTGGCGGCTGTCTTGGCGGTGGCCTGATGCGCGGCGATCTGGCCGTTGGCCGCGTCAAACGCTTCCTTGCCGTCGCCGGGCTGCGGCGTCGCTTCGCAATGCGCGGCGGTGCAGCTGTAGGTAATGCGGTTGGCGCCGCGCTGAAGCGTAATGCTGGCATCCTGCCGCGCCAGCACGCTGATATGGGTGTTGGAAACCTGTTTTCCGTCCTGGTCCAGCGCCAGCATATTGGTGTTGCCGTACCCCTTGCCCAGAATGAAGGCGTGGCGGGAGTCGATCATGTTGATGTCGGCGATCGACGGATTGCCGACATAAATGGTGGCAACCGATTTCGGGAAGGTGACGGTGCGCACTTCGTCCATAGCCACGGAAACGCCAGCTGCATGGGCGGGAGCTGCGGAGAGAGTTAGGATGGCGAAAAGAATGCGGCGCATGACAATGCTCCCGAATGATTCCCTGGCAAGCTAGCCCTTTCGGCTTAAGAGAAGATTTAAGCGGTCTGCTGTACGCAATGCCTGCAGGCGAGCCTCGCGATTTCGGGAAGAGATGGAACAAGTGCGGCTGTTGGTAAACGAAGTACGAGTTTTAACCATTACGTTCCTAATATAGAGGCTGTTTCGTGCCTTCGCGGCACAAAAGCGCATGGCGGAGGCGTTCCGCGATTAAGCAGAAATTAAACCCCTCTCCCTTATTCTTGCCACAGTCCTGCTGCGGGAAAATTCTTCTTCGGAGTTGGGATACCAGGGTGTCACTAAATTGGAGAGACTAACATGAACAAGCTGATTTCGCGTTTTGTGCGCGATGAGTCCGGCGCCACCGCCATCGAGTATGGCCTGATCGCCGCGCTTATCGCTGTCGTTATTATCGGCGCGCTGAGCGCGATCGGTAGCAAACTCACCAATACATTCACCAGCGTTTCTAATAAGCTGGGTTGATGCGGTCATTATTTCCGTCGCAGAACAGCGGCCGCCGGTAAGGCGGCCGTTCGTTTTTAAGGGTTTCCATGGCCGCTCAGTTTCTCTTGCTGATCGTGCTGCCGTCGCTTCTTGCAGCGGCGGCCGTTTGGGATCTGGCCAGTTTCACCATTCCAAATAATCTGTCGCTGGCGCTGGCGGCCACATTCGTTGTTTTCGCGCTGGCGCTGCGGCTTCCGGCCGGCAGCCTGGGACTTCATCTGCTGGCGGGGCTCATCGCTCTTATCATTGGTTTTACCATGTTCGCCCGCGGCTATATTGGCGGAGGCGACGCCAAATTCTTCGCCTGCATGGCGATGTGGCTCGGTCCGCACGATCTTCTCACTTACACATTGATCGCGACGGTCCTGGGCGGGTTTCTCACTTTGACGATCCTGGGATTGCGCCAATTGCCTCTGCCCATGGGGCTGGCGCGGCAGGGTTGGATACTCAAGCTCCACGATTCCGCATCCGGCATTCCTTACGGCGTGGCCCTTGCCGCAGGCGCTTTTGTGGTCCTGCCGCATGCCGAAATCCTGCATCTCGCCGCGATTGGCTGAGCACGCGCCGGGATCGCGAAGTTCGTCAGCGTTCCGTTAAGCAAATTCTAAGTGGTTTCGTGATGGACTTGGCTTCAAAGGGAGCCGGATTTCATGAACACCAAGCGTATTGTCGTGCTCGTAGCGGCCGGTGTCATGGCGATTGTCGCCGCACTTCTAGCACGTGGAATGATGGGCGGCGGCACGCCCAAAGTCGAAGCGAAAATTGCGCCGGCGATGCCGATGAGCGATGTACTCGTCGCCGGATCCGTTCTGCAACCTGGTCAGGCGCTGACGGCAGATCAGGTGCGTTGGCAGAAATGGCCGTCCTCGTCGGTCGACTCCACTTTCATCACGCGCAGTTCCGTCGCCAGCATCGACGACGTCGTGAAAGGCACCGTCGTGCGCAGTCCGCTTACCGCCGGCCAACCCATCACCAACGCATCGATCGTGCATGGCGATGCCGTCGGTTTCATGGCGGCGATGCTCAATCCGGGCATGCGCGCCATCTCCATCGCCATCAGCACGGACTCCGGCGCGGGCGGCTTCATTCTGCCCAACGACCGCATCGATCTCATTCTTACCCGCAAGGGTGACGCCAACCGCGTCAGCGTCAGCACCTTGCTCAGCGATATCCGCGTATTGGCAGTCGACCAGACCTTCAAGCAGGAAAAGGATGCCAAGACCGTCATCGGCAAGACCGCCACCCTGGAAGTGACTCCGGCTCAGGCGGAGCAGGTCGCAAAGGCGCAGGGCCAAGGCATCTTGTCACTTTCGTTGCGTCCCTTGACCAGCGGCGACACGCCGGTGGCCAGCAATGCTCCGGCACGCAAGGCATCGCGCGGTTCCGGATCGAACGACGACGAAGGCGGCGATCAGGTTTCCATCATCCGTTATGGCGTCGCCCGCGACACGTCCGCTGCCGTGCAGGGAGGAAAGCCCCAGTGAGAATTTCAGCGAGAACTTCCATGAAGGCTTCGGCACTTCCTTTTGCGGCAGCTTTGCTGATCGCGTCGTTGGCGCCCGCATTCGCGATCACGCGTCCGCCGGCAGCCGGTATGGCCGCCCAGCCCAGCGAGAACGACGCCCGCGTCATCCAGATCGCCACCGGCCAGGGCCAACCGGTGAATCAGCATCTGACCTTGGGCCTCAACAAGGCGGCGATCGTCGAGCTGGACAATGACGCCAAGGATGTCCTGGTTTCCAGCCCCGAGATCGCCGACGCGATCATCAAGACGCCGCGCCGCATCTTCCTGCTCGGCACCAAGACCGGCCAGACCAATGCCTTCTTCTTCGATGGCCGTGGGCATCAGGTGCTCTCTCTCGACATTCGCGTCGAAAGGGATGTCGCCGACCTGGCTGCGATGATCCGAACCAATCTTCCCAATTCGGCGATCAAGGTCGCGGCGCTGAATGACAATGTGGTGCTGACCGGCAGGGTTACCAGCGCCGTTGAATCCACGCGTGCCGCCGATCTGGCGGCCAGTTTCGCGGGCGATCCCAAGAAGGTCGTCAACATGCTGTCGGTGTCGGACGGCGAGCAGGTGATGCTCAAGGTTCACATCTCGGAAATGCAGCGCCAGGTCGCCAAGCAGTTCGGTATCAACCTGTCGGGGGTCAAAATGATCAACGGCACGCCGCTGGCATTGTCCACGTCCAATCCGTTCGGTCTTCTGGGCAATGCGCTCTCGGATCTGTCGGGCGGTCAGGTGGGCCAGGTTTGCAACACCGCTTCGACGGCTCTCAATCCGTATGCCGCGCTGCAGGGCGGCGGCGTCTGCAACATCCAGAACAATGTCCAGGGAGCACTCAAGGCGCTGGAGACCGTCGGTCTGCTGCACACCCTGGCCGAACCCAATCTGACCGCCGTTTCCGGCGAAACCGCCAAATTCCTTGCCGGCGGCGAATTCCCCGTACCGGCGGGACGCGACCAGCAGGGCAATATCTCGATTTCCTTCAAGCAATTCGGCGTGGGTCTTTCCTTCACCCCGATCGTGCTGTCGGCGGGCCGCATCAGCCTGCAGGTTTCCACCGAAGTGAGCGAACTCACCAATACCGGCGCCTTCACCCTGACGGGCGTCAATGGCACCGGTACCGCGGTGACCATTCCGGCGCTCAATGTGCGCCGCGCGGAAACCACCGTCGAGCTTCCCTCCGGCGGCAGCTTCGCCATCGCCGGCCTGATGCAACACACCACCAAGCAACAGATCGACGCCTTTCCGGGCGTCAAGGATCTGCCGGTCCTGGGGGCGCTGTTTCGCAGCCGCGACTTCCAGAATTCCGAGACCGAACTGGTCGTGATGATCACCGCCTATCTGGTCAATCCCACCGCCGAAGCGGCGCTGGCGACGCCCAGCGACGGCTATATCACGCCGACCGATCCGGAGACGCTGCTGCTGGGCCGGCTGAACACGGTTTACAAGAAAAGCGCAAAGCCATTGACGCCCGAGGCAGCCGCCCCGGTCGGCTTTGTCGTGCGCTAGGAGAACATCATGCGCGAGATCTCACAGAATGTATTTCGCGGGCTTTGCCTCGCCGCCGTTCTGACGGCGGGAAGCTGCACCGTGCCGTTCACCAAGGACGCCGACAATTTCGACGATCCGGCCGTCAATCATCCGCTTCTGGTCGAACCTTCCTATCAGTCGATGAAGGTCTCCTATGCCGCCAATGGTACGGATCCCGCGAGCGCCGCCAAGCTGGAAGCTTTCATTATAGAATATCGCACGCATGGAAATGGCAAGATCGCCATCAACGTGCCGAGCGGACCCGGCATGCAGCAGACCGTGGTTTCGCTCAGCAACCAGATCAACGAAATGGGAATCGGCCGCGACCGGATTCTGGTCGCGTCGCATGACGCCGCGACCGGCGGCGCGCAAGTGGAGCTCAATTACATCAGCTATCAGGCCCGCACCGCTGCCTGCGGCGACTGGTCCGAGGATCTTGCCTTCACCGCCGGCAACACGACTGCCACCAATTTCGGCTGTTCCAACCAGCACAATATCGCCGCCATGGTGGCCGATCCGCGCGACCTGCTGGGACCCCGCGCGATGGACGGCGCCGATGCGGCGCGCCGTCAGACGGTGATCGGCAATTACGAGACCGGGAAGGTTTCGGGCGCCGAAAAATCCGAAGAACAGAAGGCCGGCATCTCCGATATCGGCAAATGACAGGACATAAGATGTCAAAGGACGACAAATCTCCGGAAGCTTTCGGTGCCGCGCCGCAGGAGCGGCCCGTACCGCGCATTTCCATTCACGCCTTTTGCGAATTTCCCGACACCGGCGCGGCTTTGCAGCGTGCCGGTGCGGATCGCCGCCTGTCCAAGGCGCATCTGACCGTACAATTGGGTGGCATCACCGCTGCGGTGGATTTCTACCACGGCCAGGTGACGCCCAATCTGCTGATCGTGGAAACGCGCCTCAGCGGCCAGGCCGCGCTGGACGAACTCGATCGCCTCGCCGAAGTCTGCGATCCCGCCACCAAAGTCATCGTGGTGGGCCGTACCAACGACGTCGAGCTCTATCGCGACCTGATGCGCCGCGGCGCATCGGAGTACCTGGTCGCGCCGCTGTCGCCGCTGCAGTTGATCGAAGTGATTTCCGGTCTCTATCTGGATCCCGGCGCCAAGCCCGTGGGCCGCGTCATCGCTTTTGTCGGCGCCCGCGGCGGCGCGGGTTCTTCGACCATTGCCCATAATGTGGGCTGGTACATCGCCGAAGAGTTGGCCATCAACACCACGATTGTGGATTTCGACCTGCCCTTCGGCACCGCGGGCCTGGATTTCAATGACGAAGCCGGTCAGGGCGTTGCCGATGCCCTGTCTGCGCCGGAGCGCCTGGACGATGTGCTTCTCGACCGCCTGTTGATCAAGCGCGGCGAACATCTGTCGCTCTTCACCGCCCCTGCGGTGCTGGAACGCGACTATGACGCGGTGCCCGAAGCCTATGAAGCGGTGATCGACGCCACGCGTCAGATGTCGCCCTGTGTGATCGTGGACATGCCGCATGCCTGGACGCCCTGGATCAAGGCCTGTTTGATCGCCGCCGACGAGATCGTGGTGGTGGCCACTCCCGACCTGGCCTCCCTGCGCAACGCCAAGAATTTGATCGAGCTGGTGCGTCATGCCCGGCCCAACGACACGCCGCCGCGGCTGGTGATCAACCAGGCGAATATGCCCAAGCGGCCGGAAATTCCCGCCAAGGATTTTGCGGAAACCATGGGCGTGGAACCCACCGCCATTCTGGCGTTCGACGCGGCCTTGTTCGGACAGGCCGGCAACAATGGCCAGATGCTGCTGGAGCTGGCGCCCAAGGCACCGATTTCGGAAAGCCTGCGTCGTCTCGCCCGCACCCTGACCGGCCGCG
Organism: Pseudomonadota bacterium; assembly: GCA_040389245.1. Taxonomy (GTDB): domain Bacteria; phylum Pseudomonadota; class Alphaproteobacteria; order Micropepsales; family Micropepsaceae; genus Rhizomicrobium. The sequence goes on from JAZKAH010000002.1 coordinate 617,938, forward strand.
AAGCCGCAGCGCCGGCGGAAAAATCGCCGACATCGATCCTTTCCTTCCTGAAGAGCCGAAAGCAGGCTTAAATTATGTTTGGCAAGCGTAGCGGTAGTGAGCCTGTGTTTCGCCCTCCGGTGGAGCAGGAGGCGCGCGCGCCCGCAAACGCTGGGCGCGAGCTCTCGGCGGTTCCCCCGATCGCCGCCTCGGCGGCGCCGCGCGCGGAAAAACCCCTGGCACCCCAGGCGTCCGTTCAGGTTTCGAAGCCGGTGCTGCGCGCCGCAGACAGCCGGTCGGAAGACTATTATCAGATCAAATCCACGATCTTTAATGCCCTGATCGACACCATCGATCTGGCCCAGCTCGCGCAGCTCGATCCGGATTCGGCGCGCGAGGAAATCCGCGACATCGTCAACGAGATCATCTCGATCAAGGCGGTGGTGATGTCCATCGCCGAGCAGGAACATCTGCTGCAGGACATCTGCAACGATGTCCTGGGCTATGGTCCGCTCGAGCCGTTGCTCGCCCGCGACGACATATCCGACATCATGGTCAATGGCGCCAATCGCGTCTTCATCGAAGTCGCCGGCAAGGTGCAGCTCACCAATATCCGCTTCCGCGACAATGCCCAGCTGATGAATATCTGCCAGCGCATCGTCAGCCAGGTGGGCCGCCGCGTCGACGAGAGTTCTCCGATTTGCGATGCGCGCCTGCTGGACGGCTCCCGCGTCAACGTGATCGGACCGCCTCTGTCGCTGGATGGCGCCACGCTCACCATCCGTAAGTTCAAGAAAGACAAGCTGACGCTCGAGGATCTGGTCAAGTTCGGCTCGATCAGCCCGGATGCCGCCCGCGTTCTTCAGGTGATTGGCCGCTCGCGCTGCAACATCCTGATCTCCGGCGGTACCGGTTCGGGCAAGACCACGCTGCTCAACTGCCTCACGGCCTATATCGATGCCGAGGAACGCATCATCACCTGCGAAGACGCGGCGGAATTGCAGCTGCAACAGCCGCATGTGGTGCGGCTCGAAACGCGCCCGCCCAATCTGGAAGGCCAGGGTCAGATCACCATGCGCGATCTGGTCCGGAACTGCCTGCGTATGCGCCCCGAGCGCATCATCGTGGGCGAAGTGCGCGGACCCGAAGCGTTCGACCTGCTGCAGGCGATGAACACCGGCCATGACGGCTCGATGGGCACGCTGCACGCCAACAGCCCGCGCGAAGCCATGGGCCGCCTGGAATCGATGATCACCATGGGCGGCTTCTCGCTGCCGATGAAGACCATCCGCGAAATGATCGTGGGCTCCATCGACGTCATCGTCCAGGCCGAACGCCTGCGCGACGGCTCGCGCCGCATCACCAAGATCACCGAAGTGATCGGCACCGAAGGCGATGTCGTCATCACCCAGGATCTCGTCACCTACGAAGTCGAAGGCGAAGACGAGACCGGCCGCTTGCGCGGCCGCCATATCGGTACCGGGATCGTGCGGCCTGCTTTCTGGGAACGCGCCCGCTACTACAATTTGGAACGCGAGCTCGCCGACGCGCTCGACAAGGTCAATCAATGATCGTGGTCGTGGCGATTTTGGCGATGATGGCGCTGGGCGGCGTCGCCTTCGCCTTTGCCGGCGGGGATGAACGCACGCAGAAGCGTTTCGACGCCGTGGCCAAGACCAAGGGGCGCGCCGCCAAAGCGCAGCCGGACGCGGCGCAGAAGCGCAAGAGCGTCGCCAACCTTCTCAAGGATGTCGAGAAGAACCAGGCGGCGATGCGCGAGAAGAACAGGCCCACCCTGCGCCGCAGGCTGGAGCAGGCCGGTTTCGTCAACGCCAGCCCCCGCAACTATTGGATCGTATGCGGCGTTCTGGGGCTGGTCACTGCTTTGGTCTGCCTGGTGACCGGTCAGTCGAAGCTGGTGCTGGCGCTGGCGGTATTCGCCGTCAGCCTGGGCTTGCCGCGCTGGGTCCTGGGCTTTCTCTCCGCGCGGCGCAAGAGGCTTTTCACCAAGGAATTCGCCGGCGCCATCGACGTCATTGTGCGCTCGGTGCGGTCCGGTCTTCCCACCAATGAAGCGCTGCGCATCGTGGCGCGCGAAACGCCCGATCCGGTCGGCGCCGAATTCACCCGGCTGGTGGACGGGCTCAAAGTCGGCGTGACCTTGGAGCAGGGCCTCAAGAAGATGCATGAGAGCATGCCCACGGCGGAGGTGGGCTTTTTCGCCATCGTGATGACCATTCAGGCCAAATCCGGCGGCAATTTGTCGGAAGCCTTGTCCAATCTCGCCTTCGTCTTGCGCGACAGAAAGCGCCTGGAAGCCAAGATCAAGGCGATGTCGTCGGAAGCCAAGGCGTCGGCCGGCATCATCGGCTCACTGCCGCCGGTGGTGATGGGCATCGTCTGGATCACCACGCCCGCCTATATCAATCTGCTCTTCACCGAGCGGGTCGGCAATCTGATGCTGCTGGGTTGCGGCCTCTGGATGGGCGTCGGCATCACGGTGATGCGCGGCATGATCAACTTCAAACATTAGGGGGAGCCCATGTTCAATATCGGCATCCTCAATATCCTGTTCGACAAGACATTTCTTGCCACCGCCGCGGCCGCGATTTTTGCCTTTGCCACCATTGTGACCTTGGGGCTGCCCCTGATCGAGCGCGACGGGCTGGGCGATCGGCTGAAATCGGTGTCGCGCCGCCGCGAGGAATTGCGCGCCAAACACCATGCGAGTTTGAACAAGCGGGCAAGCCTTCGCGTCGCCCCGTCCAACCTGATGAAATCCACCCTCGACCGATTCCGGCTGACCAATATGCTGGAATCCGAGGATAGCAAGGACAAGCTCGCCCGCGCCGGTTATCGCGGCCAGGCGCCGCTGATCGCTTTCATGTTCTTCCGTTTCGTAATGCCCGGCATCGTCTTCGTAGTGACGCTGTTCTATCTTTTCGTGGTGACCCATTTCAAATGGGCCTTCATGACGAAGGTTTCGGCAGTCTTCGCCGGCGCGCTGGTGGGCTATTATCTGCCGGATCTTTTCATCTCCAACGCCACGACGCGCCGCCAGAAATCCATCATGCGCGCCTTTCCCGACGCACTGGACCTGATGCTGATCTGCGTCGAATCCGGCATGTCGATCGAAAGCGCCTTTGGCAAGGTCGCCGCCGAGATCGGAACCCAGTCCGTGGAGCTGGCCGAAGAGCTGGGCCTGACCACCGCCGAACTTTCCTATCTGCCCGACCGCGGCCAGGCTTTCGACAATCTGGCGCGCCGCTGCGGGCATTCCGGCGTCAAATCGGTGGCGATCGCGCTCAATCAGGCCGAAAAATACGGCACCCCCATGGGCCAGGCGCTGCGCATCACGGCCCAGGAAAACCGCGAGATGCGGATGCAAAGTGCCGAGCAGAAGGCGGCGGCGCTGCCCGCCAAGCTGACGGTGCCGATGATCATCTTCTTCCTGCCGTGCCTGTTCGTCGTGATTCTCGGCCCGGCGATCATGCGGATCATGCATATCACGCATTAGATTTCCCCCTCCGGCCTACGCATCGCAAGCGCTGCTACGGCCACCTCCCCCGCCAGCATGCTTCGCATGCGCGGGAGAGGAGGGGCACGACCAAGGCGCGAAATTTATTCGGCGCGCTTTCCTGTAAGAAATCCTTCCGCCATGCGACTACCTGTTCAGAGGACGGGCATGGGCGCGGGACGGCAGGACGATCTCTATCTGCGCGCGGCGGCGGCGTTTGGCCCGGCGCTTGTCCGGCTGGCGCGCGCCTATGAAGCCGACGCCAGCCAGCGTCTGGATCTGCTGCAGGACATTCATTTCGCCCTGTGGCGAAGTTTTTCCGGTTTTTCGGAGCAATGTTCCCTGCGGACCTGGGTTTACCGGGTCGCGCACAATGTTGGCATCTCCCGCCGCGTACGCCGCCGCCAGCCCAGGCTGACCAGCCTGGAAGAATTGGCGCAAGCGCCGGCCGACGGTTCGCCGGAGGACGACGCCCATGCGGCGCATGCGCTGATGCGGCTGCAAAGCCTCATCCGTGCGCTGAAGCCACCGGACGATCAGGTCATGCTGCTCTATTTGGAAGATATGGACGCCGCCGCGATCGGCGAGATTACCGGGCTGTCCGCGCGCGCCGTGGCGACGCGCGTCCATCGCGTCAAACAGCTTCTCGCACGGCATTTCCGGCAGGGAGGCATCCCATGACCGACTTCAAGATTCTTTGGCAGGACCAACCGACGGAGGAAAACGGCATGATCACGCTTTCTGATATCCGAGAGCGGACACAGGCGCTCCAGGCCCGTGTCCGACTGCGCAACGGTGCGCTTTATCTTTATTCGCTTGCCAATATCGCCATCACCTTGTGGCTGGTTTCAAAGGGTGTCTCTCCACGCTATACCGCGCCCGGGCTTCTGATCGCCGCCGCGCACCTCTTCGTGATCTGGCAGCTATGGTGGCGCACCAACGCCCGCGCCTTTCCTCCACATCTGATGGGTGTGGCGGCGCTCGACTATTTCCGCCACGAACTTACGCGCCAGCGCGACGCGCTTTCCGGCGCGTGGCTTTGGTATGTGGCACCCTTCATGCCCGGCCTGGTCTGGGAATTGTGGCTGCGCGCCACGCTTCATCCCGCCAATCTTTCGCCAGCGACTGACCGCGCTTTGGTGCTGTTCCTGACTCTGTCGGCGCTGTTCTTCTGGACGACCGTACTGATGGCGTTCCAATGGGCCGCGGCAAAGCTCGAAATACGCATCGAGCGGCTCAACACCCTGAAAGCGGAATAGATCTGATGTCAGGACAGTGCGTCTTGGCCGAGGATTTCTTCCTCGTGGCCGAAGGCCTGACGGGGAGTTCGGTAGCGGCAGCGTACCGAACGTGCGGTAGCGGGCTTGCCCGCGTGCCGCACAGATGGGGGCCTTTAATAAACAGAAGCCGTCTGGCGCAGATCCGGAATCGCGGTCTTGGAAGCCGGCTTGGCCGCTGGCTTTGCATCCGGCTTGGCGTCCGCAGCCGCGGCCTTCACGGGCTTTGCCTCCGGCTTGACGGCGGTCTTGGTATCCGGTTTGGCATCGGCATTCACGGCGATGCTTGAAGTGGCAGGCTTGGCCAGCTCGGCCTTGACCGGCTTCACATCCGTCTTGGCGGTGGTCTTGGCGTCTGCATTGGCGGCCGGCTTCGGCGCGTCACTTTTTGCCAACGAAGCAGGCTTTTCGCCGGCGGCGCTGGCGGCCTTGACGTCCGGCGTCGCCGGGGCATTGGCATGCGTCACCAGCGGCGTGGGCGAATGGGTCGCGGCGGATTTCACCGGTCCGGCCAGCGGATCTACGGGAACGGGCTGCATCACGACCTTGGAAGCAGCGGCTGGAGACGCGGTCACAGGATGAGTCTGGACGGATATATTCTGAGCACTCGGGGCGGCGGCCGGAAGCGGGCTGCTGTTGACCGGCGCCGGCGTCGGCGCACTCACGGGCTTGCTCTCGGCGGCGGCGGTTTTCTGTTCGGCCACGGGCTGCGTCTGCGCCGCCGGCGCCAGCTTGTTCACCAGCTCGATATTGCGGGCGATCTTGGGATCGGATGCTCCGCCCGCCGCCTGGGCGCGGGCGATCAGCTGACGGGCGGTGTCGGGATCGTTGGCCATCATGCGCGACAAGGCATAATTGTTCAGAATGCTGGGCTCGTTCGGCTTCAGCTTCAAGGACTGTTCATAGGCCATGCGGGCCGACGACGGGTTGCCGACCTGGTCATAGGCCACGCCCAATGCCGAATAGAGGCTCCATTCATTGGGCTGCAATTCGGTGGCGCGGGTGAGGAACTGCACCGCTTCCTGTCCGCGGCCTTTTTCAGTCAGTGTCTTGCCATATTCGCCGATCACCCGCGGATCGTCGGACGCAATCAGCATGACCTGCGACAAGGTGTGGATCGCATCGTCATAGCGGCCTGCAAGGCGCTGCGACTGGGCCTGGCGCACGGCGCCCTCGATGTCCATCGAAGGCGCTGCCGCCATGGCGGCGGCATCGGCGGACTGTCCCGCCGCATCGGCAACCGCAGATGGTTTCTTGGAGGGAGCAAATCCACTCAACATGCCGCCGCCATCGCTGGCGCAACCGGCCAGCGTGGTGCCGCACAGCAAGAGGGCGATCAAGGGAGCGGTGAAACGCGTCATGGCGGACCCTGGTTTCAATCAGGCCACAGCATGACGATCGCCAGTCAATAAACCCTTAAATATGTTAGCCTATATAGAGAGAAACGAATCGCGCCGGCCTTTCCGGAGGTCCTTCGGTGCGGGAAATACGGTCCTAATCCTGACGCAATAAGAGAGGTTAATAGGCCTCATGTCCCGCCGCTTTGCCGCCTTGAGAGCCGTGACCGCGATTGCGGTTCTCGGCTTGAGCGCGGCGGCGGTAGCAGCCGACACGCCCCGCATTTCCTTCCAGATCGCCACCGGATCCACCTCCGGCACTTTCTTTCCGGTGGGCGAGGCAATTGCGGGGTTGATAAGTCACCCGCCAGGCGTGAACCGCTGCGAGGCCGCCAATGTCTGCGGCCCGGCCGGCCTGATCGTCAGCGCCCGGACCAGCGACGGCACCGTCGATAATTTACTTTCTGTTAACGATGGCGGCGTCGAGTCCGGCCTCGCCCAGAGCGATGTCATCGCCGCGGCGATCAAGGGCGCGGGTCCGTTCAAAACCAAGGGCAAGCAAAGCCATGTGCGGGTGATCGCCTCGCTGTTCAGCGAAGAGGTGCATCTGGTCGTCAGTGAAAAGGCGAAGGTCAAAAGCGTGGCGGATCTGAAAGGCAAACGCGTGTCGCTGGGCCTGGCGGGCTCCGGCGTCGGCTTCACGGCGCGCGAAATCCTGGCCGCCTATCATGTTCCGGAAGCGCGTCTGAAAACCGTCACCCTGGATACGGCGGGCGCCATCGCGTTGATGAAGCAAGATAAGCTGGACGCCTTCTTCGCGGTCGGCGGCGTGCCGATCGAAGGCGTCGGCGATCTCCTGGCGGCGCACACCGCCAAGCTTGTGCCCATCACGGGGCCGGTGCGCGACCGTTTGGTGAAGTCCGAACCCTCGCTCGAGCCCGCAACGATCTCATATCCAGGACAGGAAACGGTCGGCACGGTTTCCACCCGGGCGCTGTGGATCGTGCGCGACAGCGTGCCGGAAGGACTGGTCTATGGCATCACGCGCGCCCTGTTCAACCCGGCCAATCGCGACGCACTCAGCGCCAGCCATCCGTCCGCGCGCGAAATCGGGCTCACCACCGCGGCACTGATGCCGCCTGCGCCCCTGCATCCGGGCGCGGCGCGTTTCTACGCCGATGCCGCGCGCGCGGCGCAGCGCTGACTCTCATCGCACATCCGGATGCAAAATCGCTCCGCGTTCTTCGAACGCTTCGCATTTTTGCTGGCCGATGTTCCTAAGCGACGCCGTCCTCAACTTCCTTTTGTGACGCCTCGCGCCAAGCCTGCATCGCGGGCAGCGCCCAGATGCGGGCCATATAGTCCTTCACCGGCGGGGAAATTTCGACGCCATAGGTCGTGAAGCGGGAAACTACCGGCGCGTACATGCAGTCGGCAATGGAAAAGCGCCCGAACAGAAACCCGCCTTGCCCCCCATGTTGCGCCAGGGCTGCTTCCCAGATCGAAAGAATGCGGGCGATCTGCTCTTGGGTCTGGGGCCGCAGGTCGGGCATCGGCAATGTGCGGGCGAAATCCATGCCCAACTGGTCGCGCAGATCGGGAAAACCGGAATGCATTTCGGCGGCATAGGATCGCGCCTCAGCTCGTGCGGCCCAATCGTCCGGCCACAATCCGGCGTCGGGATGGCGTTCGGCGATGGTCTCGCAGATCGCCAGACTGTCCCACACCGTCACGGTCCTGCCGCCTTCTTCGATCTGCAGCACCGGTACCCGGCCCGCGCCGGAGAATTTGCGGATCGCATCGCGCGTGGCGTTGTGCTGCGCCTCGCGCAGCCGGATCATCTTTTCCTGGAAGGGCTGGCCCGTGGCGCAAAGCGCCAGATAGGGGCGCAGCGACCAGCTCGACCAATCCTTGGTGCCGACGATCAGGGTGTAGGCCATGTACTCTCCTTGGCGTTGGGGCGAAATTAATTCATAACATCGCGGCCCGATCTTGAAGAGCCTGTCATGCATGCAAGCCTTGTAAAAAACGCCCGGAATGCAATTCCCTTGCACGCGGTGCGGTCGAAGGACGCAAAGGCCTGGAAGCAGCGTGCTGCTTTTCTGAAGGCGGCGGACTTCTCGGCCAAGGAAGGGGAATTGCGCCTGCTTCCCGGCCGGGGCGGTATCGCGGCCGCGGTCCTGGGATTGGGCAAGAACGAAGATGCCTTGGCTTTGGCGGCTTTTGCCGAACAACTGCCGGACGGCGTCTACCGCCTGGGCGAGGTGCCGGATTTTTGCGGCGGCGCGCAAGCGGTGCTGGCATGGCTGCTCGGGCTTTATACCTTCGATCGCTACAGAAAGCCGAAAAAGCGCAATCTGAAACTGGTCCTGCCGGATGGCGTGGATGGCGAGGAAGTTTCGCGTATCGCCGCCGGCGTCATCCTCGCCCGCGACCTGATCAACACGCCGGCGAACGACATGGGACCGGCGGAGCTGGCGGAGGCGGCGCGGCAGATGGCGCGCGCGCAGGGGGCGAAATTCCGCAGCATCAGCGGTCCGGCATTGACCCGCGATTACCCTCTTGTCGCCGCGGTCGGGCAGGGCTCGGTCCGCGCGCCGCAATTGGTCGAAATTCTCTGGGGCAAACCCTCGGCACCCAAAGTCACCCTGGTGGGCAAGGGCGTCTGTTTCGATACCGGCGGTTACAACCTGAAGCCGACCTCCGGCATGGGAACCATGAAAAAGGACATGGGCGGCGCGGCGGTGGTGCTGGGCCTGGCGCAGATGATCATGGGCGCGAAGTTGAATATGCGCCTGCGTGTTCTGATTCCGGCGGTGGAAAATTCGGTTTCCGGCGCCGCCTATCGTCCCGGCGACATCTTCAACAGCCGCAAGGGCCTGACCGTGGAAATCGGCAACACCGATGCCGAAGGCCGGCTGGTGCTGGCGGACGCCCTGGCCGACGCCGACGACGAAGCGCCGGAGCTGCTGATCGACTGCGCCACCTTGACGGGCGCCGCGCGCATGGCGACTGGCATGGAATTGCCGCCCTTCTTCACCGACGACGAAAAACTCGCCGCCGATCTGTCGCGGCACGCGGCCGAGACCGGCGATCCGGTGTGGCGGCTGCCGCTGTGGCGCGGGTATGAAGGGGCGATCAGCGGTTCGGTCGCCGATCTCACCAACAGCCCCAGCTATAATCTGGCGGGCGCGATCACCGCGGCATTGTTCTTGAACCGCTTTGTCGAAAAATCCGGCAGCTGGCTGCATCTGGATATTCCCGGCTGGGTCGACCGGCCCAAGCCCGGCCGCCGCACCGGCGGCGAGGCCAATACGGCGCGCGCGCTGTATGCGCTGCTGAAAGAGCGCTATGGCCGATAAAAGACTGACGCCGGCGCGCCCCGATCTGGCGGCGGCGCATCTGAAGGGGCAGGTCGAAGCCGCACGCTTTGTCGAAGGCGAAAGCTGTTCGGTGATCCGCGGGCGCGCTTCTTTGCGGGCACAGCCGTCCGACGGCGCTCCCCAGGACAGCGAGCTGCTGCGGGGTGAAAGCGTTTCGGTCTATGAGCGCAGGAATGGCTGGGCTTGGGTGCAGGCGAAGTTGGATTCCTATGTCGGCTATGTCCGCGAATCGGCTCTGGGGCCTGCCGCCGCTATCGATGCGCGGGTGGTTCTGCCGCTGACGCCGCTTCTTTCGTCCGCCGACGCGACATCGCCTTTGTGCGATCTGCTGCCGCTGAATGCGTTGGTGGCGCATGGAAAATCGGAAGGCAATTTCATCGAAACGCCGGGGGGCTTCGTCCATGCCGGCGCGCTGGCCCCATTTGCGCAGACGGCAACCGATTTCGTCGCGGTGGCGGAGCAGTTTCTGGGCGTGCCCTATGTCTGGGGCGGCAAGACCTTTCAGGGGCTCGACTGTTCCGGCCTGATCCAGACATCCCTGCAGGCGGCAGGCATTTTCGCGCCGCGCGATACCGATATGATGGAGCAGTCGCTGGGCCAAGCGATTGCCGGCGAGAAAATGAAGCGCGGCGACCTTATCTTCTGGAAAGGCCATGTCGGCGTGATGCGCGATGGTGAAACCTTGCTGCACGCCAATGCCGCTCATATGCAGGTGACCAGCGAGCCTTTGGCCATGGCGATCGAACGCATCGCCAGGCCGGTCACAACGGTCAAGCGGCTTTAATAGCCCTTCGTCAGGTCGACTATGTTTTCGAGCGGTTGGCCCTTTTCGCACCGCTTCACGCAATCGGCGACATAGGCGAGTGCTGCCTGCGAGTCCGTAATGCCCGCGATATGCGGTGTGGCGGTGATCTTCGGATGCCGCCAGATCGGGCTTTCCGTCGGCAGGGGTTCGGTTTGAAAGACGTCCAGAACCGCGCCTGCCAGGTGGCCGGAGTCCAGCGCCGCGATCAAATCCTCTTCGATCAGATGACCGCCCCGCGCGACATTGATTACCCAGGCGCCCTGGGGAAGTTGGGCGAAGAAACCGGCGTTCATGATGCCTTTGGTGTCTTCGGTCATCGGCAACACGCAGACGCAATAATCGCATTGCGCCAGGAATTGCGGCAATTCGCTTTCCCCGGCAAAACTTTTGACGCCGGCGATATGTTTGCGCGAACGGCTCCAGCCGGAAAGCTGAAAGTCGAACGGCAGCAAGCTGGTGGCGATAGTGCCGCCGATATCGCCCAACCCCAATATGCCGATGCTTGTGTCGCGCGAAGGCCGCGCCAGCATGCGTTGCCGCCACGCGCTTTCCTGCTGCGCGGCGTCGAAGAAACGCTGGCCGCGATGGGCGATCAGCACATGCATGACGACATACTGCGCCATCTCATGCATCAGGGTGGGATCGACGAAGCGCACCAGCGGCAGATGCCGGGGAAGTTCGGGATCGCGCAGAAAGCCGTCCACGCCCGCGCCCAGCGAAATCAGGGCTTTCAGGTTGGGCAAGGTCTTCAGGAAACCGGGCGGCGGACGGAAGCCGGAAAAATAGAGGATCTCTTCCGGCCGATACTCTTCGCGTCCCGCCAGCACGGCTTCGAAATCATCAGACGCGAAGCTGCTCTTGCCGAGGGCATCCCAGCCCGGCGGCAACATGAAAAGGACCTTCGGTTTGGTCAGCTTGCGCTCTTACTTTTTTGGCGCGGCTGCGGCGGGCGCAGGCGCGGCAGCCGGAGCTGCGGGTGCAGCGGCCGGGGCCGCGGGCTTGGCACCGGCGTCAGCCTTGCCGGCGGCCACAGGAGCCGCACCGGCAGGAGCTGCTGCCCCGGCAGGCGCCGCCGCACCAGCGGGTGCCGCGGCGGGCGCCGCGGTTTTCGGCGCGGGTGCCGGGATCGCGGCCGGGCTGTCGGCGTTGGAGCGCAAATAGGCAATCAGGTTGATGCGGTCCTGCTCGCGGGGAAGCCCGGCGAAGCTCATCTTGTTGCCGGGAATATAGGCCGCGGGCGACTTCAGGTATTTGAACAATTCGTCATAGGTCCAGTTGCCGGGCTTGCCCTTCATGGCGCTGGAATAATCGAAGCCCGGATGAGTGGCGCGCGCGCGGTCGACCAACCCATACAGATTGGGGCCAATCTTGTTGGGGCCGCCCTTCGACAGATCGTGGCATTGTTCGCAGCGGCCCGAGACGGTCTTGCCGGCCGCGACGTCGGCGGCGGGCAGCACGGTGCCCCAATCTGGAATCACTTCGGCGACCGGCGCGGCGGCGGGACCGCTGGTGGTCGCTTCGGCCACGCCTTCCACGACATAGCCGGGCTTGGCGGGCTGCTCGGGCTCATAGATCACTTCGGCAGCCTGGCGAACGACGAAGATGAAAATCGCCGTGCCAAGGACCGCGCCGATAATCTTGTTCCACTCAAAGGAATCCATAAGCGCAAGCTCCCTGAACCCGGCGGTTGAGACCGGTAAAATACGGGGGGACATTACCCGCCCATCCCTTGCCGTCATTGCGGCGAAGCGCCGCACAGATCGAGGCCCCATGGCTGGCCTTTGGCAGGCGTCCCGGCCTAAAACCGGCAGTCTCAGGCGGCCGACCGAGAAAGAGCGATGAACCCGATCCTGCTGATTCCCGCCCGCCTGGCCTCTACCCGGCTGCCGGCCAAGCCCCTGGCCGTGATCGGGGGCGTGCCCATGATCGTGCGCGTGCTGCGCCAGGCCGAAGCGGCCGGGCTGGGCCCGGTGGCGGTGGCGGCAGGCGAGGCCGAGATCGTGACGGCAGTGGAAAATGCGGGCGGACGGGCGGTACTGACCGATCCCGGCCTGCCGTCCGGTTCCGACCGCATCCACGCCGCGCTGGCGATGCTGGATCCGGAAGGCCGCCATGATGTGGTGATCAATCTGCAAGGCGACCTGCCCGCGCTCGATCCCGGCCAGATCCGCGCCGTGGCCAAGGCGCTCCAGGACAGCGGCGCCGACATCGCCACCCTGGCGGCGGAGATCACCGATCCCGCCGAGCGCGACAATCCCAGCGTGGTGAAGGCCGTCGTGGCCTGGGACCCAGGCGGGCGTCTGGGTCGTGCGCTGTATTTTACCCGCGCCACCGCGCCGGGCGGCGACGGTACCCTGTTTCATCACGTCGGCCTTTATGCCTATCGCCGCGACGCCCTGGCGCGATTTGTCGCCCTGCCGCCCTCGCCTCTGGAGACGCGCGAAAAGCTGGAACAGCTGCGCGCCCTGGAAGCGGGCATGAGCATTGCGGTGGCGCGCGTGGACAGCGTGCCGCTCAGTGTCGATACTCCGGCCGATTTAGCCAAAGCCAATCAATATTTCGCGCGGAAAATTTCTTCATGAGCAAATTGATCGATCGTGCCAAGCGTGTCGCCTTTCAGGGCGAGCCGGGCGCTTACGCCAATCTCGCCGCGCGCGAAGCAATTCCGCATGGTGCCGCCATTCCGCATGCCAGCTTCGAGGATGCGATCGACGCCGTGAAAACGGGCAGCTGCGATCTCTGCGTCATCCCGGTGGAAAATTCACTGATGGGCCGCATCGCCGACATCCATCATCTTTTGCCCGATTCCGGCTTGCACATTGTCGGCGAACATTTCCTGCCCATCCATCATCAGTTGCTGGGCCTGAAGACCGCCACCCTGGAAGGCATCAAGACCCTATACAGCCAGGCGCCCGCCCTGGCCCAGGCGCGCAATATCGTCCGCGAGCGCAAGCTCGCCACCCAGAATTGGTACGATACGGCCGGCTCCGCCAAGCATGTCGCGGAAATGAAGGACCCCACTGCCGCGGCGCTCGCCTCCTCGCTGGCAGGCGAACTTTATGGCCTGAAAATTCTCGCCCATGACGTCGAGGATGAGCATCACAACATGACGCGCTTCCTCATCATGTCGCGCGAGCGCGAGGATGCGCCCAACAATGGCAAGGTGGTGACCAGCTTCGTGTTTCGCGTCCGCAACGTGCCTGCCGCGCTGTACAAGGCGATGGGCGGCTTTGCCACCAATGGCGTCAACATGACCAAGCTGGAATCCTATCAGCTGGGCGGCTCCTTCAACGCCACCCAATTCTATGCCGATATTCAGGGCCATCCCGAAGAGCCGGCGGTGACGCGGGCGCTGGAGGAATTGAACTTCTTTACGTCCAGACTGGTCATCATGGGCGTTTATCCCGCCCATCCCTTCCGCGAGGACATGCCGGTTTAGCCGCCCGGTTTGAGCCGTCTCGTACATTCCATTATTCTGAATTCCAGCTTCAAGGGGGCAAGGCCGTGAGTGCTTTTCCGGAAACCACCGTGCGCGTCATCGGCGTCGAGCCGGTGAGCGAAACGAAGATTCGCATCACCATCGAGTTGCTTGTGGACGTGCATCGCCTCGCCGAAGTCAGCAGCAATCTTCTGCATGCGTCCATCAAGCAGACGAAAGCCGCGCGAAAGAGCAAATAGTCAGCCGCGCCGCCAGCGGTATCGTTTCATCCGCATGTTGGAGGGTGGGACGATTTCTTCGCCTTCGCAGCGGAACCCTTCGCGCTCATACCAGGCCCAGGCGCTCTCATTCTCCACCACGCAACGCAGCCAGATTTCGTCGGGGAATTGTTGGCGCGTGAATGCGAGCAGGGCGCGGCCGATGCCGCGGCCTTGGTGTGCAGGCGCGACCCAGAGCTGATCCAGGTAGAAATCGCGCGGATGAAGCGCCAGCACGGCGACAATGTCGGCCGGCTCCTGCGCGGCATAGAGATCCCAGCCCTTGGCGACCTCCTCGGGAATCCGATTGCGCAACATCTCCAGGCCTGGATCGAAGACGGCTTTGAGGCCGGTGGAATACCAGCTCTCCAGCCAGATATCCGCCAGCGCATCGTAATCTTCCGGCAGCGCGGCGCGAATGTTCACGGCATCCCCACCCAGTCCATCAGCAGCTGGCGGGCGATCGCGATGGCGCCGGGCATTTTCAGGCCGTCCTGGATTTCGTCCGCCAGCCGCGCCCGGACTTCGGTCTTCGTCATCCATCGCGCCGCCTCGATTTCCTGCGCGTCGATGCGAAAATCCCTGGACACGGCCTGCGCATAACATCCGAACATCAGTGAGGATGGAAACGGCCAGGGCTGCGAGGCGTGATAGCGCACGGAGGAGACTTCCAGCGAAACCTCCTCCTTCAGCTCGCGCATCACCGCTTCTTCCATGGTCTCGCCGGGTTCGACAAAGCCGGCAAAAGCCGAATACACGCCTTCCGGAAAACGCGGGCTGCGGCCGATCAGACATTCTTCTCCATAGAGCGGCAGCATGATCACCACCGGATCGGTGCGGGGAAAATGCTCGTTGCCGCATTGGGGACAGAGACGGCGATAGCCGCTGTCCGCGGGCGTGGTGCCCGAGCCGCAATTGGCGCAGAAGCTGTGACGGTGATTCCAGTCGATCAACGCCTTGGCCTGGCCGGCGATGGCGGTATCGGCGCTGGACAGAACAAAGGCGGCGGCGCGCATGTCGCGGAACTCGCCCACCCCGTCCAGCGGCGGGGATTCGCTGTCCGCCATCGCCACGGCGAACAGGGGCTGGCCGTTCCGCAGTCCCAGGAACACAAGCAGCATGTCCGGCATCAGATCCAGCGCGTGCGCCGGAAGGAACCCGGCCCGTTCGCCGACCAGCAAAGGCTTGGCCCGCCAGACCGGCAGAAACAAAGCGTCGGCCCGCGCCTGCTGGGCCAGGATCCAATCTGGGTCAGACCGCTCAGCGCTTGCCCGGTCGAGGGGGTTGCCGGTGAAGGAAAGCATGGGGGTTTGTAAAGGGTGAGCCGCGACCGCGAAAGCGGGCAAAAAGGTCCAGGGGACTTTTTTGAGAGGCGAACGGTCCGTAGCGGCAGCGTGCGGACAGCTTGGGCGAGCGGCCGCCGTCGGACTCGCAATTCCGGTGGCCTGGGCTTATATCCGGCCCCGGAAGTCGGTGTGGACGGACCTGTCGCCAATCCGGTCAGGTCGGGAACGAAGCAGCCGTAACGAATTCGGTCCGGGTCGCGCCGGCTTCCACCTTACCCACAGCTCCGTACAATTCTTGCGCCGCGAACCGCGCGGCCTTGCTATAGTCCGCCCATGTCCGACACCCCGTCTCTCGACCTTGGGCAGCGTCCCGAGGAAGCCTATCGCGTCCTGGCGCGCAAATACCGCCCTTCCGACTTCACCGGCCTGATCGGGCAGGAAGCGCTGGTGCGCACCCTGTCCAACGCCTTCGCCACCGGGCGGATCGCGCATGCCTTCATGCTCACCGGGGTGCGCGGCGTGGGCAAGACCACCACCGCGCGCATCATCGCCCGGGCGCTCAATTGCATCGGACCGGACGGCAAGCGCACAGACCCCACCATCCATCCTTGCGGCGTTTGCGATCCCTGCGTCACCATCGCGGAATCCCGCAATGTCGATGTCCAGGAGATGGACGCGGCTTCCAACAATGGCGTGGACGAAGTGCGCCAGATCATCGAGGCGGTGCGTTATGCCCCGGCCTCGTCGCGCTACAAGGTCTATATCCTGGACGAAGTGCATATGCTGTCCAAGCCGGCCTTCAACGCCATCCTGAAGACCTTGGAAGAGCCGCCGCCGCATGTGAAATTCATTTTCGCCACCACCGAGATCCGCAAGGTGCCGGTGACGGTGCTGTCGCGCTGCCAGCGTTTCGACCTGCGCCGCATCGAATCCGGCGAATTGGCGGCCTATCTGGGCCAGATCGCGGCCAAGGAAAAAGTCGAGATCGAAGACGGCGCGCTGGCGCTGATCGCCCGCGCGGCCGAAGGCTCGGCGCGCGATGCCTTGTCCCTGCTCGACCAGGCGATCGCCCATAACGAAAGCGGGGCGATCACGGCGGAAATCATGCGCGCCATGCTCGGGCTCGCCGATCGCGGACGCGTGCTGGACCTGTTCGAGAAAGTGATGGGCGCCGATGTGCCCGGCGCCTTGTCCGATCTCACCGCGCTTTACGATTCCGGCGCCGATCCCCTGGCGGTGATGCAGGATCTGCTGGAAATCACCCATTTTCTCACCCGCCTGAAAGTGGCGCCATCCGCCCAGGG
Source organism: Pseudomonadota bacterium (assembly GCA_040389245.1). Lineage (GTDB taxonomy): Bacteria > Pseudomonadota > Alphaproteobacteria > Micropepsales > Micropepsaceae > Rhizomicrobium. The sequence goes on from JAZKAH010000002.1 coordinate 634,522, forward strand.
CTTCTTCGACGGCGCGTCGGGTGAGGCCAAGCGCGCTGCCGCGCTGGCCGCGAAAATGTCGGTGCCTTCGCTCACCCGCGCCTGGCAGGTGCTGCTGAAGGGCCTGTTCGAAGTGCGCGACGCCACCCGCCCAATCTCGGCCTGCGAGATGGCGCTGATCCGCCTGGCCTATGCCGCCGAATTGCCGCCTGCCGATAAGCTGGTGAAGGACATACTGGACGGCAATGCGCCGGCGCCCCGCACGCCCGCGCCTGCCGGCAACGCGCCCGCGCGAGGCACATCGTCGGCTTCGTCAGCTTCAGCGGCGCCCAGAATGGCGCCGGCCGCGATGCCCGACAGCGCGCCGACCCTGCACGGCCTGGAAGACATCGCATTGATGGCGCAGAAGAACGGCGCCCCGGTGCTGAAAGTGCATATCGAGAACGACATGCATCTGGTCAAGCTGGAACCGGGCCGCCTGGAATTTCGTCCCAGCCTGCGCGCGCCGCGCAGCCTGGCGGGCGATTTGCAGCAGCGGCTGCGCGACTGGACCAGCGTGCGCTGGAGCGTTTCGATTTCCAACGAGCCGGGCAATCCGACGCTTGCCGAGCAGAAGAAGAACGCCAAAGCGGCGCGCATCGAAAGCGTGATGCAGGCGCCCCTGGTCCGCGCCGTGCTGGACCGTTTTCCCGGCGCCGAAATCGTGGCGGTGCGCGATGTGGAAGCGCAGGACGTTGCGCCCGCCGCGCCGGATTCGGCCGACAGCTGATGGCGTCCGGCTCCGAGATCGAACGCCTGATCCAGTTGCTGGCCAAGTTGCCGGGCCTGGGCCCGCGCTCGGCGCGGCGCGCAGCGCTGGTGCTTCTGAAAAAGCGCGACCTGCTGCTGGAGCCGCTGGCGGCCGCGATGGCGGAAGCGGCGGCGGCGACGCGCTCCTGCGAGATCTGCGGCAATCTCGATACCGTTACGCCATGCACCATCTGCCGCGATCCGCGGCGCGATCCGCATCTGCTCTGCGTGGTGGAAGACGTCGCCGATCTCTGGGCGCTGGAGCGGGCCAGCGTGTTTCGCGGCCGCTATCATGTGCTGGGCGGCGCGCTCTCGGCACTGGATGGCATCACGCCGGAGCGGCTCAATCTGGGCTCGCTGCTGGAACGGGCGCAAGCCGATGGCATCGAGGAAGTGGTGCTGGCGATGAACGCGACAGTGGAAGGCCAGACCACGGCGCATTACCTGATGGACTTGCTGGGCGATCTGAAAGTGACGCGCCTGGCACATGGCGTGCCGGTAGGCGGCGAGCTGGATTATTTGGACGAGGGGACTTTGTCCGCCGCCTTCAAGGCGCGTCGCGCGCTTTAGAATTCAGATCAGCGTCTTGGTGCCTTCCGGCGGCGCCAGTTCGACTTTCTCGATCCTCTCGCCGCGGGCGATGATCTTGTCGGTCGAAACCGTAATGTCCTTCAAATCGGTTTCCGCCTGGTTGAAGTGGCGTTGCAGGTTGCCCACCCGCTCGCCAAGCCGCTTCACATCGCCGACCAGGACGCCCACCTCCTTGCGGATCAGATCGGCCTGCTCGCGCATGCGCGCGTCCTTCATCACCGTCTGGATGGTGTTGATCGCCAGCATCAGGATATTGGGCGAGACCACGATCACCTGGGCGCGGTGCGCCTTCTGGATCACATCGCTGAATGTGTCGTGCAACTCGGCATAGATCGATTCCGAGGGCACGAACATGATGGCCGGAGTCTGCACTTCGCCGGGAATGAGGTATTTGCTGGCGATATCTCCCACATGCTTGGCAACATCGGCGCGGACCCGCGCCAGCGCCAGCTTCTTTTCGTCTTCGCTGCCCGCCAGGCGCAGCAGCTCGAAGCCTTCCAGCGGGAATTTGGAATCGATGACCAGCAGGGCCTTGTTGCCGGGAATGCGGATGACGCAATCGGGCCGGTTGCGGTTGGAGAGGGTGAACTGGAAATCGTAAAGCGTGGAGGGCAGGCCATCGCGCACGATCTCTTCCATCTGCACCTGGCCGAAGGCGCCGCGCGACTGCTTGTTGGACAGCACCTGCTGCAGCGAGACCACCTGACCGGACAGCGCCGAAATGTTCTTCTGCGCCGCGTCGATCACGATCAGCCGCTCGCCGATGCCGGCGATGGTGGCGGCGGTCTTGGTGGCATTGTCGCTGAGGCCATCGCCCAGCCGCTTGTCCAGCGCCTCCAGCCGCTCCGCCAGGGTGCGGGTCAGGGCTTCCTGGGCGGCCACGGTCTGGGTGAACTGGCCGCCGACTTCTCCCTGTTTGGCCAGCAAGGTGTCCAATCTTGGGTCGGGCTGCGCTGCCGCCGCTTTGGGACGGGCAAAAGCCACGATCAGCGCCGCCGCCATCACCGCAACCGCCAGGATAATAACCGCAATATCCATCAATCCTTGACCCTTACGCCCTGCCGTCTTATCTCACGGCCATGGCCATTCGCCCTATCCTTATCGCGCCCGATCCGCGCCTGAAAGCCGTCTCCGCGCCCGTCGGAAAGGTGGATGCGGAGATCCGCAAGCTGGCCGAGGACATGGCTGACAGCATGTATGCCGCCGAAGGCATTGGCCTGGCCGCTGTCCAGATCGGGGTGGCCAAGCGCGTCATCGTGATGGATCTGGACCAGAAGGACGGCAAGAAGGATTGGCGGGTTTTCATCAACCCGAAAATTCTCTGGGCTTCGGATGAGATGGCGACCTTCGAGGAAGGCTGCCTGTCGGTTCCGGAAATCTGGGACGATGTCGAACGCCCCGCCCGCATCAGGTGCGAGTATCTCGACCTTGACGGCAAACGCGTCGAGATCGAAGCCGACGGCATCCTGGCCACCTGCCTGCAGCATGAGATGGACCATCTCGAAGGCGTGCTGTTCATCGACCATTTCTCGCGCCTCAAGCGCAGCATGGCGCTCAAGAAGCTCACCAAAGCCAAGAAGCTGGCAAGCTAGTGACACTCCGCCTGGCCTTTCTCGGCACGCCGGAGTTCGCGGTGCCGACCTTGGCCGAGTTGATCGCCCAGGGCCATGACATCGCCGCCGTCTATTCTCAGCCGCCCCGTCCCAAGGGGCGCGGCCTGGCGTTGGAAAAAGGCGCGGTTCACAAATTCGCCGAGACCGCCGGCCTGGATGTTCGCACGCCCTTGTCCTTGAAGGGCGCCGATGAACAGGCCGCGTTTGCGGCGCTGGATCTCGATGCCGCGGTGGTGGTGGCCTATGGCCTGCTCCTGCCCAAAGCCATTCTCGATGCGCCGAAGATGGGCTGCTTCAATCTGCATGGCTCGCTCTTGCCGCGCTGGCGCGGCGCAGCCCCGATTCAGCGCGCGGTGATGGCAGGCGACGCCGAGACCGGCGTGATGGTGATGCAGATGGACGAAGGCTTGGACACCGGCCCGGTGCTGATGGCCGAACGGGTGGCGATCGGCCGCCAGACCTCCGGCGAACTGGCGGAAAAGCTGGCGCGGCTGGGTGCCGATCTGATGGTGCGGGCGCTGGGCGCGCTGGAACGCGGCGCGATTACGGCGCAGCCGCAGTCGGTGGAATGCGCAACCTATGCCAAGAAAATATCCAAGGATGAAGCGCGCATCGACTGGTCGAAAAGTGCAAACGAGATCGATTGCCAGATCCGTGGTCTTGCGCCTGCGCCCGGCGCCTTCACGGAAGTGAAAGGCGAGCGCCTGAAAATTCTTTCCGCCGAACCGGCAACCGGCAGCGGCGCGCCCGGCGAAGTGATCGGCGACGATCTCACCATCGCGTGCGGCGAGGGTGCGCTGCGCCTGCTCAAAGTCCAGCGCGCGGGCGGCAAGGCGATGGCGGCGGACGAATTGCTCAAGGGCTTTGCCTTGCCCAAGGGCATGCGCTTCACCTGATGCGTTATCGCCTCACCGTGGAATATGACGGCGGCCCGTTTGTCGGCTGGCAGCGTCAGGATAATGGCCCGTCGGTGCAGGGCGCGCTGGAAGACGCCATCGAAAAACTTTCCGGCGCCCGCGTCACGGTCACCGGCGCAGGCCGCACCGATGCCGGCGTTCACGCGCTGGGACAGGTGGCCCATTTCGACCTGGAAAAGGAGTTCGCACCCGACAAGGTGCGCGACGCGCTCAACCATTTCCTGCGGCCCGCGCCGGTGGTGGTGCTGGACGCCAACATTGCCGATGGCGAATTCCATGCCCGTTTTTCCGCCACCGGACGCCACTATCTCTATCGCATCCTCAATCGCCGCAGCCCGCCCGCCCTGGATAGCGGTCAAGTCTGGCATGTTGCCGTGGCGCTGGATGCCGAGGCGATGCATCACGCAGCGCAGGCCTTGGTGGGCCATCACGATTTCACCACCTTCCGCGCCGCCGAATGCCAGGCCCTGTCGCCGGTCAAGACCCTGGACCGGCTCGATGTCTTCCGGCGCGGGGAGGAGATTCACATCGAAGCCTCGGCGCGGTCCTTCCTGCATCACCAGATCCGCTCTTTCACCGGCACCTTGAAGCTGGCGGGCGAAGGTAAATGGACGGCACGCGATGTCGCCGATGCCTTGGCGGCGCGCGACCGCAGCCGCTGCGGACCGGTCGCGCCGCCGGACGGGCTCTATCTGGTGAAAGTGGACTATTGATCCGCACTCTTCGACAGTCGCCAGTGCCAGCGTAATGCGACGGTTGAAGATAGAATGAACTCCTCATGCTGAGCTTGTCGAAGCATGAGCCCGTTACAGGTCGATTACTTCGACATCGCCGGGATCGATCGGCGCGCCCAGGAAGATTTCGCCAACCCGGCTGAAGCGGTCCGGCGCGTCTGTGGCCAGGAAATACGATTTGCCGTTCACGCCGTCATTTCGCAGCTTCAGCGCGTCAAGTTTGGCTTCGACATTGCGGGCGGTGGTCTCGGCGCTGTCCACCAAGGTGACCTCCGGCCCGGCAACCTGGGCGATGGTCTCTTTCAGGGCGGGAAAATGGGTGCAGCCCAGCACCAGGATGCGCGGATGCGGCACGGTCGCCAGCAGCGGTATCAGGTAGCGGGCCACTGCCAGCCGCGCGATCTCTCCCGTCACCAGCCCTTCTTCGGCCAGCGGCACCAGTAGCGGCGCGGCCTGCTGCACCACCGGCAGATCGGGCGCGAGGGCCTGGATGGCGCGGACATAGGCGCCGCCCTTGACCGTTCCTTCGGTGGCGATGATGGCGACTGGCGCGCCCTTGGCGGCGTCGATGGCGGCCTGTGCGCCCGGCTCGATCACCCCGATCACGGGCAATGGCGCCAGGGCTTCGGTCAAGGCGGGCAGGGCGACGCTGGACGCGGTATTGCAGGCCACCACCAGCATCTTGATGCCGCGCGCCGTCAGCGCCTGCGCCGCCGTCACGGCATAGCGGGTTACGGTGTCGGCGCTTTTGGTGCCATAGGGCAGCCGCGCCGTGTCGCCCAGATACAGAAGGTTTTCGCCCGGCAGCCGCGCCCGCAAGGCGCGCATCACCGTCAGCCCGCCCATGCCGGAATCGAAAATGCCAATAGGAAGATTTTTATCCGGCACGTTCAGAGGAGTGGCTTGGCGAAATAGTCGGCCAGCAACTGGGCATAGATAGTGGTGAGCTGCTCGATCTCGCTTACCGCCACGCATTCATCGGTTTTGTGCATGGTCGCGCCCGCCAGTCCCAGTTCGACCACCGGGCAATGATCCTTGATGAAACGCGCGTCCGAGGTGCCGCCGCTGGTGGAAAAGACCGGCGCCTGGCCGGTGACGCGCGCCACCGTATCGCTGACCAATTGGGTGAATTTCCCCGGCTGGGTGAGGAAGGCCACGCCGCTCACCGAATGGGTGAAAGTGATGGCGCAGCCGCGCTCCCGGGCAATGCGGTCGGCACGGTCATGGACCCAGCCGATCAGGCTGTCCGGTGTGTGGGCGTCGTTGAAGCGGATGTTGAAGGCGGCATGCGCTTCGGCGGGAATGACATTGGCGGCCGGATTGCCGACATCCATCGTGGTGAAGGCCAAAGTCGAAGGATCGAAATGGGCGTTGCCCTTGTCGAGCCTGTATCCGGCCAACTGCGTCACCAGTTCGGCCAGCACGGGAATGGGATTGTTGGCCTTTTGCGGATAACCGACATGGCCCTGCACGCCCTTCACCGTCACCTTGAAATTGATTGAGCCGCGGCGTCCGATTTTCAACGTGTCGCCGGCGCGGCCCACGCTGGTGGGTTCGCCCACCACGCAATGATCGATGTGCTCGCCCCGCTCTTTCAGCCACGCCAGCATCTTGGCGGTGCCGTTGATGGCGGGACCTTCCTCGTCGCCGGTGATGAGCAGGCTGACCGACCCGTTGAGGGGGCCGTTCGCGGTCGCCCGCGCCACCGCCGCCGCGAACGCCGCCACCGCCGATTTCATGTCGGCGGCGCCGCGGCCATGCAATACGCCATCGGCGATCGCGGCGGAAAAGGGATCGCGCGCCCAGCCATCGCCGGGCGGTACCACATCGCTGTGACCGGCAAAGCAGAAATGCGGCGCGGCCGTACCCAGCCGGGCATAAAGATTATCGATCGGCGCGGTGCCCTCCTGCTCGAAGCGCAGGCGATGGCAATCGAACCCCAGTGGTTTCAGCGCCGCTTCCAGCACCGCCAGCGCGCCCGCATCGGCCGGCGTCACCGACGGACAGCGGATCAGGGCCTGGGTGAGGGCGACCGCATCCAGCATCAGGTGCGCAGCAGCTCGTTGATCGAAGTCTTGGCGCGGGTCTTTTCGTCCACCCGTTTCACGATCACGGCGCAGTAAAGATTGGGCTGAATTGAATTTTTGCCTCCGTCTTCGCTGCGGCTTGGCGCGCCGGGCATCGAACCCGACACCACCACCGAATAGGGCGGCACCTTGCCCAGGAAGATTTCGCCGGTTGCACGGTCCACGATCTTGGTCGAGGCCGACAGATAGACGCCCATCGACAGCACGCTGCCTTCGCCCACGATCACGCCTTCGGCCACTTCGGCGCGAGCGCCGATGAAGCAATTGTCCTCGATGATGGTGGGTGCCGCCTGCAACGGTTCGAGGACACCGCCCAGACCCGCGCCGCCCGAAATATGGCAATGCGCGCCAACCTGGGCGCAGGACCCGACCGTGGCCCAGGTGTCGATCATGGTGTTTTCCCCCACCCGGGCGCCGACATTGACGAAGCTGGGCATCAGCACCACGCCCTTGGCGATGAAGGCCGAGCGGCGCACGATCGCGCCGGGCACGGCGCGGAAACCGGCGGCGCGGAAGCGCGCCTCGTCCCAGCCCAGGAATTTGGAATCGACCTTGTCCCACCACACCGCGCCGCCCGGGGCATCGGAAATGATTTTCATGTCGTTCAGGCGGAAGGACAGCAGCACCGCCTTCTTCAGCCATTGGTGCACGGTCCAGGCGTCGCCCGATTTCTCCGCCACGCGCAGCGAACCATCGTCCAGTCCCGCCAGCACGGTTTCGACCGCGTCCCGGATCTCGCCCTTGGTGGATGGTCCCAGGCTTTCGCGCGCGTCCCAGGCGCTGTCGATGGCGCGCGCCACATCATTCGTCATTTCAGATCCCGATGCTGTTGAGGAATAAACCCAATTCCCGGATTTCATGATCGATATGGGCGGCCGACGCAACGGGAAATTCCGGGCCCTGGCGCGACCAGTCGCTCTGGCAATCCAGCCATACCGTGGTCATCCCCATTTCATGCGGCACCACCAGATTGCGGGCGATATCGTCGAACATCGCGGCCTTGGCGGGCGCGACGCCGCCCGCCGCCACCGCCGCGTCATAGGCGGCCGCGTCCGGCTTCGGTATGAAGCCGATGGTGCGAATGTCCCAGACTTGGTCGAACAGATCGGCCAGTTGCAGACGCTCAAGGATGCGCGCGGCATGATTGCGGCAACCGTTGGTGAAGACAAAGCGCCGTCCCGGCAGCCGCACCAGCGCGTCCCGCAAGCCGGCATCGGGCGCAAGGCCGGTCAGATCGATATCGTGGACGAATTCCAGATAGGGCTCCGGATCGATCTTGTGCACCGCCACCAAGCCGGCCAGGGTCGTGCCATGGTCGCGATAAAGCTGCTTCTGGACCTGCCGCGCGGCGTCTCGTTCCATCCCCAGCAGCCGCGCCACGAAGCGGGTCATGTTGGCATCGATCTGGGCGAAGATGCCGTTGTCGGCGTGGTACAGCGTGTTGTCGAGATCGAAGATCCAGTCCCGCACATGGGAAAAATCCGGAATACCGGTTCCCGCCTGCGGAGATGTCAGGTTGTGGGGCGAAACCAGGCTCATGGGCGAACCATGACCGCTGTCCGGGGCGGGTGCAAGTCACGTTAACGCCCCCGCAACCATGGCTGTTTAGCGGTCCTTAAATTCCTCGCCCTGACACTGCGCTCCAGCGGAGAAGATGATGAAAAAAGCCGTGAGCGGCCGCAATCCTTATGCGCCGATGCCGGAACGTGAGAGTATGGATCCGCGCGCAGCGCTGGACATTCTGGAAACGCGCGCCCGCGAGAGCGAGGATTATATCATCCGCAATGCGGATGTCGGATCCGCCGTGTTCGAATATCTCGCGGAATATGGCGCGCCCGCCACCCGTCAGGCGGTCGCGGCCAATCCCGCCACGCCGGCCCGCATCAATCACCTGCTCGCCGACGACAGCGCCGAAGAGGTGCGTGCCGAACTGGCCGTCAAGATCGCGCGGCTGATGCCCGGTCTCGAGGCGCGCGGAAACGCCGAAACCGTGGCGCTTACCATCGCCACCTTGGAAACGCTCGCACAGGACACGGCCGTCAAAGTGCGTGCGATTTTGGCGGACGAAATCAAGCATCTGAATTGCGTGCCGCGCGATGTCGCGCTCCGGCTGGCGCGTGATATTGAGGAACTGGTGGCGGCGCCGATCCTGGAATATTCGCCGCTCCTGTCCGACACCGATCTGATTGAGATCATCGCCGGTGGCCAGGTACAGCAAATCCTCACCGCCATCGCGCGCCGCCATCCCCTGGGCGAGAATGTCAGCGACGCCCTGGTCCAGTCACTGGATGTGCCTGCCGTGGCGGCGCTTCTGGTCAATTCCGACGCCCGGATCCGCAAAGAGACGCTGGACCGCATCGTCGAGGAAGCCGAGACCATCGAAAGCTGGCACTTGCCGCTGGTGCTGCGCGCCGATCTGTCGGCCCGCGCGATACGCCGGATCGGCAGTTTTGTCGGTGCCTCGCTGCTGGAACAGTTGGTGGCGCGCGGCGATTTGAGCGACGCGACCCGCGCGCATCTGAACCGCCGTTTGCGGGGGCGGCTGGAACAGGGCGGGGATGCCGAGAGCAGTGCCGAAAGCGCGGCCCAGATCGTGGCCTCGGCCAAGGCGGGCGGCACCTTGGATGACAGCTTTGTCGAGAACGCGGCCTTCTCCGGCAATCGCGAGACCGTCACCCTGGCACTGGCGGCGCTGGCGCAGGTGCCGGAAGCGACGGTGCGGAAAATTCTCAGCCAGCGCGGCGCCAAGCCATTGGTGGCGCTGGTCTGGCGCGCGCATCTCAGCATGCGTACGGCCTTCAAGATCCAGACCAGTGTGATGAAGCTGACCGGACGCGAACTGCTTCCGGCGCGGGGCGGCATCAATTTCCCCTTGAGCAAGGAAGAGATGCGCTGGCATCTCGCCTATTTCGATATTCCCGTCTGAGGCGCCACCAGGCCGCTCGAATCGATGTGGACCACGCTGCCGGTCCTGCCGCGCGTGGGGACACGGGCAAACCCGGCCTGGGTGAAGCCGCGCGACACGCAATCGCCCCGGCCCTTGATCTCGAACTCCAGATTCGTGATGCAGAATTGGTCGGAACCGGAAACCGTCACATCGCCGCCCGGCTTCTGGACCAGCAGCCACACCGCCGCTTCCTTCAGCGGCGTCGTGATCATGCGGGCACAGGCGCCGCCCGCGATGTGCCACCAGCCGCGGGTGACGAAATCGGTTCCCGCGGGCTCGGTGATGGCGGCCATGACATCGGCCTTGTCGTCATTGCAGACCGTATAGCCTTGCGGCGTGCCGCCGCGCTTGGCCGCCTCGCTTTCCAAGGCGGCGAATAGCTTGTCGTTTCCGTCGCGGTCGGAAAAATGCATCTTCTTGCGAAAATCATTCAGCGCCGCGCCGGTGGCCTTGTCGGGATTGGCGTCGATGACCGCGATTTTGTAGCCATTGTCTTTCAGCAGTCTTTTGACTCCCGCCAGCTGGGCCGCCACCAGCGCCGTATAGCGCGGCTGATCGTCGAAGGTCATGGTCCAGTCGGGGCGGTTGTGGGTTTCCACGGTCGCAAAGGGCAGCGCGAACACATCGCCGGCGCAGCTGGGCGGATTTTCCCTGCGGTTCAGGACAAAATTGGCGTCCTTCACGCAGAGCGGAAAATCGCCGCCCCAGGCGCGCTCCGGTCCCGAATGGGCCAGCGCCGAGCGGGCATAGACCAGATAGCTTTGCGACGTCAGCCGTTCGGCACGCGCCACCTGGCAGTCGCCCGGCGCGATACGGGTCCAGCCCTGGGTCGACGAACCGCGATCGAATATGACGGAGGTCGCGGCATAGAGAATATAGCTGGTGCGGTTGCAGAGCTTGAGCGCGGCCTCAGCCGGTCCGGCAAAGGCGGCACTCGCCGCCAGCACCGCCAAAGCTGCCAGCCAGCGCCGCATCCCTTTCGTCAACCGGCCGTGATCAAGGTTCCGGCACCATGCTCGGTGAAAAGCTCGAGCAGCAGCACATGGGGAATGCGGCCGTCCAGAATGACCGCCGCATGCACGCCGGCTTCAACCGCCTCGATGGCGGTGCTGATTTTGGGAATCATGCCGCCCGAAATCGTGCCGTTCGCGATCAGGGCGCGGGCCTCGCTCACCGTGAGATGCGCGATCAGCTTCTTGTCCTTGTCGAGCACGCCTTCGACATCGGTCAGAAGAACCAGGCGCTCCGCCTTGACCGCGCTCGCCACCGCGCCCGCCACGGTGTCGGCATTGATGTTGTAGGTCTCGCCCTTCGGTCCCACGCCGATGGGGGCGATCACCGGGATGATTTCCGACTTCATCATGGTGTGGAGGATTTCGGGATTGACCCGTTCGGGCTCGCCGACAAAGCCCAGATCCTCGACCGTGACTTTGCCGGTGACGGGGTCTGTTCTGGTCAGCGCCAGCTTCTTCGCCATCACCATGTTGCCGTCCTTGCCCGACAGGCCCACGGCACGGCCGCCCGCCGCATTGATGGCGGTGACGATATGCTTGTTGATCGAGCCGGTCAGAACCATCTCGACCACTTCCACCGCCGCCTCGTCGGTGACGCGCAGCCCGTCGATGAAGCGCGACTGGATGTCGAGTTTCTTGAGCATGGCGCCGATCTGCGGCCCGCCGCCATGCACCACCACCGGATCGATGCCGGTTTGCTTCATCAGGACGATGTCCTGGCTGAAATCATCGGTGCCGCCGGAGCCGGTCATGGCGTTGCCGCCATATTTCACCACGATGGTCTTCTGATCGTATTTGAGAATATAGGGCAGGGCCTCGACCAGAACGCGTCCGGTCTGGCGCCAGCGCGCCATCAGCCGCAGATTCTTTTCTTCGCCTTCGTCCGCCATCTGGGGAAGCCCGATAAAACGGGGGCCTTATACGCGGGTTGGCGCTTTGCGCCAACCCTCTTAAACCCCCATCTGTCTGCCACGCGGGCAAGCCCGCTAGCAGACATCTTCCCCCGCCAGCGGCTTCGCCGCGCAGGGGAAGAAATTCTCGACAAGCTTCAAGAAGCTAATCCAGCGATGCTCTGGCGCAGCTCCGGTATACCTGTCCCGTCGCGGGAAGAGGTGGCATGAATTTCTTCTAATGCGGCGGTGTGCTTGCGCGCTTCCGCAGCGGCGGCGGTCAGCACGGCCTGCGCCTCGGCGGGCTTGAGTTCGTCACTCTTGGTCAGGACCAGGCCATAGGACACGGCGGCGCGGTCCAGCAATTCCATCACCGCCCGGTCGATCTCCATCACGCCGCGGCGGCTGTCGATCAAGAGCGCCACGCGTTTGAGGCTGGCGCGCCCGCTGAGATAGGAAAAGATCAGGTGCTGCCATTCCATCGCCAGTGTCTTCGACGCCTTGGCATAACCATAACCCGGCAGGTCGGTGAGGATCAGCTTGCCGCCCAGGTTGAAGAAATTGATTTCGCGGGTCCGGCCCGGCGTATGGCTGACGCGGGCCAAGCCCTTGTGGTTGGTCAGCGCGTTGATCAGGCTCGATTTGCCCGCATTGGACCGGCCAACCATGGCGATCTCGGGCAGGCTTTGCGGCGGCAGGCTGTTGATGTCGCCGGTGCCCCAGAAGAAATCGCAGGGCCCCGCAAAAAGCTTGCGCGCGAACTCCGCATTCGCGGCGCCCATCTACTTCGCCTTCGCCTTGCCGAGTTTCAGATTCTCGAACAGATGCACCTCGACGCCTTCGCGGCGCATGATGAAATATTGCTGGGTCACCGACAGCAGGTTGTTCCAGGTGTAATAAATCACCAGGCCCGCCGGGAAGGTGGCGAACATGAAGGTGAAGATCAGCGGCATGAATGTGAACATCTTGGCCTGGACCGGATCGGACGGCGCCGGATTGAGCTTGGTCTGAACGAACTGCGTGACCCCCATCAGAATCGGCCAGATGCCGATGGAGAGATAGGCCGGTATGAAAGCCGGAATGTGATAGGGCAGCAATCCGAACAGATTCAGAATCGAGGTCGGATCGGGCGCCGACAGGTCGTGAATCCAACCATAGAAAGGCGCCTGACGCATTTCGATGGTGACGAACAGCACCTTGTAGAGCGAGAAGAACACCGGAATCTGGATCAGCATGGGCAGGCAGCCGGTCAGCGGATTGACTTTCTCGCGCTTGTACAGCGCCATGATTTCCTGCTGCTGACGCTGCGGATCTTCCTTATGGGCTTTCTTGATCTCTTCCATGAAGGGCTGGACCTTCTTCATCCGGCTCATGGATTTGAAGGAGGCATTGGCCAGCGGGAAGAACAGGAGCTTCACCACCACCGTCAGCATCAGGATGGCGATGCCAAAATTGCCGATGAATTTGCTGAATATATCGAGCAGCCAGAACAAGGGCTGGGTGAGGAACCAGAACCAGCCCCAATCCACCGCATTGTCGAAGCGCGAAATATTCTGCGATTTTTCATAGCCGCGCAGAATGTCCACCACCTTGGCGCCGGCGAACAAACGGTGGGTGACTTGCGCCTCAGCCCCACTGGCGATGATGCGCGCGCCCAGGCGGTAATTGGCCTGATAGGCTTTGGTGTCGCCGGCGAGGGTCGAGCCCAGATAGGCGCCGTTATAGGTCTCGCCCTGGGGCGGGATGATCGCGGCCATCCAGTATTTGTCGGTGATGCCCACCCATCCGCCGGTGGATGAGAAGCTCTTGGGCGGCGTGCCCTCTTCCTTGAAGTCCGTGTAATTGGCGTCGGTCTCGCTGCCATTGGCGACGCCGACAAAACCCTGATGCAGCACCCAGCTGGTCTGCTCCTTGGGAACGCTTTCGCGGGCGACATAGGCGAAGGGATAAAGCGTCTGCGCCTGTCCCGACTTGTTCACGACGCTGTCATCGATGCTGAACATGTATTGCGCATCGACGGCAACGACGCGGGTGAAAATCAGTCCGTGGCCATTGTCCCATGTCAGCGTCACCGGATGACCCGGCGACAGCGCGCCGCTGCCGGCCTGCGTCCAGACCGTCTGGTCGGTTGGAACATGCTGGCCGATCCAGCCGAACTGGGCGTAATAGGGATATTCTGTGCTCTTGGGCGCCAGCAGCACGATCTCCGGGCTTTTGGGATCGGTGGTCTCGCGATATTTCTTGAGCCTCAGATCGTCGAGCCTGGCACCCTTGAGTGCGATCGAGCCATCGAGCAGCGGGCTGTCGATGGCCACGCGTTCGCCGCCGGCCTTCAAAGCCGCTTCGCGCGACATATGCACGGTCGTGGCCGCCATGCCCGGCACGCTGCCGGGGGCCGCGCCCGGCGCACCCAGTTGCGGCTGCTTCTTCTCTTGATGCGCCAGCACGGCCTGCCGCGCCTGGTCGGCCTTCATCTGCGGCGAAACCACGAAATACTGCCAGCCGAAGATCACCAGCGCCGAAAGCGCGATGGCGAGAAACATATTGTTGCGATTGGTGCCGTTCATGGGCTGATTTTCACGCGTGAGGGTGTTTGGGGACGGGATCAAAGCCCGACGAACCGCCGAGCCAGGCTATGGGATGGCAACGGACGATGCGCCGGACAGCCAACGCAAATCCGCGCAGGGGGCCGTGAGTCTTGATGGCTTCCAGGGCGTAAGCCGAGCAGGTCGGCTGGAACCGGCAGGCGGGCGGACTGAACGGCGAAATGAAGCGGCGATAGAAATGGATCGGCGCGCACAGTGCGAAGATCACAAGGCGCCTCATGCTCGTCTCAAACCTTGTCTTGGGTGGATTGGACATCCAGCTTCCGGTGCGCTGCCCGCGCCGCCTCCACGATATCGTCTTTCAAGGCGGCGAAATCGCGGACCAGGATGCCCGCGCGGGCAACCAGAACATAGTCATGGCCGGCGCGGCCTGAAAGGGGAAGCAGCGCATATGCCGCGGCGCGCAGGCGCCGCTTGGCGCGGTTGCGCGCCACCGCATTGCCGATCTTCTTGCTGGCGGTGAAACCCAGCCGCAGGGTTTGGGGCGCGCGGACAGGCGCAGGGGTGGGGGCCATTTCCAATGTGACACTGCCTGCGACCTTGCGCAGGTGTCGGGCGGCGGCCAGAAAATCGGCACGCTTCCTCAGCCGGTCGATGCGCAGCCCTTTGGCTACGCCCCCGTCGGGCACGCCCAGGATATCAGGCAGAGAGTTTCTTGCGGCCATGGGCGCGGCGGCGGGCCAGGACCTTGCGGCCGCCGGCGGTCGCCATACGCGAACGGAAGCCGTGACGGCGCTTGCGCACGATTTTGCTCGGCTGATAGGTGCGCTTCATAGGCGGCTCCAGAGGCGAAAAGAGCGCGGTTTCTATGGCTCTCAGCCTCGCCTGTCAACCGCTGACGCCGGATTGCGCGCAATTAAATTTCAATCGCCGGGTGGGTATCCCTTGTCTTACAAGCTGCCCCCGATATGACCTGGAATCCCGAGACTTATCTGGCATTTGCCGGTCAGCGGACGCGGCCAGCCGCCGACCTGCTGGCGCGGGTCCCGGCATCCCATCCCGCCCGGGTGATTGATCTGGGCTGCGGACCCGGCAATTCCACCGCGCTTTTGGCGGCGCGCTGGCCGGATGCCGGGCTGGAGGGCCTGGACAGTTCCGCCGACATGCTGAAGCAGGCCCAGGCCAGCGGCGTGCCCGCGAACTGGATCCTGGCGGACATCGCGGCCTGGACCCCGCAGGCGCCCTATGACGTGATTTTCTCCAACGCCACGTTCCAATGGCTGCCGGACCAGGCGGCATTGTTTTCCCGGCTGATGTCGTTCGTGAAATCCGGCGGCGTCTTCGCTTTTCAAGTGCCGGTGAATTTCAACGCACCCAGCCATGACCTGATGCGCGAGGCGGCGGCCGATCCGCGCTGGAAAGCGAAACTGGAGGCCGTGCGCGACATCCAGCGCGGTTCGGCGAAGGCTTATTATGAGATTTTGAAACCGCACGCCGCCATGCTCGACATCTGGCAGACCGAATATCTGCAGCTGCTGGACGGCGAAGACGCTGTCTATCGCTGGGTTTCCGGCACGGGCCTGCGCCCGTTCGTGCAAGCCCTGGACGGCGAAGAGCGCGACGCTTTCATCGCGGCCTACAAAGCCAAACTGAACGCGGCCTATCCGCGCCGCGCCGACGGCACGACCCTGTTTCCATTCCAGCGTTTGTTCGTGGTGGCGGTGAAGGCCTGAAACAAAAAAAGCAATTTTTATTGGTCGCGCGGCCGGACGGAAAACCGCCCTACACTTTTCCTGGCCGACGCTCCGGCAATTAGCGCACGAACACGCGGACTTCGCTGGCGGTGGCGGAGGGGTCGGTGGACGACGCCACATTCAGCCGCGACGCGGGCACGCCCATATCGGTCATGGAGCGCATGATTTCCTGCGCGTGACGGCGGGCCGTGGTCTGCGCGATCTGCACCGAGGCGGCATTGCCGCGGGTGGGCGAAACCGCAACCACCTGGAAGCTGGAATTGGGGCGCGACTGCAGCGCCTGGTTCAGCGCCGCATACAGAATCTGCTGATAATCGACATTGGGGCGATCGAAGCGCACCACCACCAGCGGCGTGCCGCTGGATGCGAATTGCAGATTGTTGCTCGCTGCCGCTGCGGAAAGGCCCGGCGTGCCGCCATACAATTCGCCGTTCTTGATCGAGTTCGACAGCACCGCGAGATTGCTGCGCTCGCTGGCGACATAAGCCGTCTGGCGCTGGATGTTGTCGGATGTTTCCTTCAGCAGCCGATCGACCAGCACGATGGTCTGATTGGTCTCGTCTTCCAGCAGGGACAGTTGGCGATGATCTTCATCGACAGCACCGGAGACATTGAAGGTGGCGCCGATCTGGTCCAGCACGAAATGGGCGCTGGAGGAATCGCCTGTCACGTCGGTGCCCAGCGCATTCAACTGGTTGATATTGGCCGACAGCGTATCGAGCGAGGATTGCGCCGAATTCCATTCGCTCACCAGTTCGGGGTTGCCCTTGGTGGTGCCGACCTGCAGACGGGTGGTGATCCGCGCCTTGGATTCCTGATAGGCGCCGGCCGCCGCCGCGCCATTGTTGCGCAGATCGGCCAGGCGCGCGGCATTGGCGGCGAGCTTGGTTTCAAGGCCCGACATCTGATTGCGCAGGGTCTGGATGGTCTTGTTGACCTGGGTGCCGGTATCGCTGCCCGGATCGATGGCAATCGGTGTGATGGTGGCAACCGGGGCGCCGCCGCCCGCGATGGGGGGCGCTTCGGCCGTGGGTGCCGGCATTGCCGTCCCGCCGGTCGCCGTCGGCGATGCCGCATCGGAGGCCGAAATGTCGCTATTGCTGTCGTCGAACATATTGTCGAGGTCGGAGCAGGCGGTCAGGCCCAGGCCCGCCGTCAGTACACATGCCAGAAGAAGGCCCGATTTAAGGCCCCGTTTGGCTGGAATTCCCCTCATTCTGCTCTCCGCTGCCGGCGCCCCTGCCCCAAAAAGGGAGGCGGCACGCATCAACCCCAACCCGCTTGGCCAACGCCCGCCGGCCAAGACGCGGGGGTTTAGTCTTAACGAGGCCCAAGAGGACGGACAAGGGCTGGCGCGCCTGCTTTCGCCATTTTACACAATCATCTTGAGGACTTGGCGGCAATCGGGGCTCTGAAATCGGTCCGGACGGCCAGCGGCGTGAGGTCGCGGGGACAATTATTGCCGCGCTTGCCTTTGTGAAGAGGCATCAATAGGTTCTGCGCCCTTCGGCAAACAATGCGCCCGTAGCTCAGCTGGATAGAGCATCAGACTACGAATCTGAGGGCCGGGAGTTCGAATCTCTCCGGGCGCGCCAGTTTTCCTTGAGCCGCGCGAAGCGCGCTTAGGAAAACTGAGCGCCACCGAGCGAAGCGAGTGGGCGCCAGACCTCGCTATCAGGATCTGGGGGGCCGCATGCCATTCGCGATCAAGGCCGAAATTCTCGATACCCGGGCCAAAACCTTTGTGTTCACAAGCCAAAAGACGATGTACGGCGGCAAGCACATCACCGAAGGCGACACGGTTTTCCTGTTCGCCAGCGAAAATGAAGGCGGGCGAGGCCTTATTGCGCGCGGTGTCGTGATGAAAGCCGAGGCGGTTCCGAAAAAGCGCGGCATCGTCCGGCAAACACCGCGCGTGAACGTCTCCGTAAAACGTACGGCGCTCGCCAAGCGGCCCCTGGGACGCAGCGACCTCAGACATCTCAAGAACTGGAAAGATGGTCAGCCCGGGACCGAACTCAATTTCAAATTCTACCGTCAGGCAACGAACAAGATCGTCGGCATCTCGGACGAAGCGGCGGCATTTCTCAGCGCATTTTTCTAGCGCGCTACCAGCGCAGCACCCGCGGTCCCAGCACCGCGCCCAGGAAGCCGCACGCGACAACGCCGGCGCTGTACCAGATCAGAAGAAACGGCGCCGCCGATTCCTGGCAATGCATGGCATAAGACGCTGCGCCGAAGCCGCCCGCCGCCAGGCCGACCATGGTGCCGGCGAAAACCAGACGTGTCGGCGCCAATCCCCGTACCGCCCAGGCCAGGCCCACCAGGGGCGGCAGCGCGGCGGCCAGGATACGCCAGGGCGCGTAAGCGGCGCTGAATCCCATAATCAGATGTTCACGCAGATCGGCAGGGCCGCCGATCAATTGAACGGCGGCCAAACTCGTCATCGCCAGGGTCGGGGCCAGCAGCCACAAAAGCAGATTGCCGGTCGGCACGCCCGGGCGCACCAGCCGCTCCACCGCCCACAGCGCGATCGCACCGATGCCGGCGACATAGGCCAGCTTTACCCAGAAGATCATGGTCATGGTCGCCGTCGCCATGTCGGGGCGGTATCCGAAGACGATGCCGACCAGCACCACCGACAGCAAAAGACCCGCACCCAATCCCAGCGCCAAACGCCGCGCGACGGGAGGGCTCTCGACCGGTTCGAGATCCGCCACCAGGCGATCGACCATGAGATCGAGGGCCGAAGACCCTGACCGGGATGTCATGTCGGAAGAGGGATCAGGTGATTGCAAGGCCGCTACGACATTGGAGGGTGAAACGCCGACGCCGAACAGCGCCACTGATGCTCTTTGGTGTTTTCGCCAATCGGATGCACTGGGTTACAGACGGCATGGATTTTGTCAAAAAACTGGCATTTTCGCCATCGCCGGCCGCGTCCGATTGCTGAAAGTCTTGCATTGTTGCAGTATTTCCACTCCCAGGCCGAAAGCCTCGCGATGTCCGACAAAGAGTGGTCAAGGTTGATGGCCGCGGCGCAGAAAGGCGATGGCGTGCGCTATCGCCAGTTGCTGGATGAAGTGCGGCCCTGGCTCAAGCGCTATTTCGGAACGCGCCTTCCGCCCGCAATGGTCGACGATGCGGTGCAGGACACGCTGTTCGCCTTGCATGAAAAGCGCAACACCTACGATCGGGCGCGGCCATTCGGTCCCTGGCTGGTGGCGATCGCGCGCTACAAATGGATCGACCGGCTGCGCGCGCTGCGCAAGACCGCCACCCTGCCGATCAGCGAAGACATCGCGGTCGAGGATCACGGCGCCGCGGTTCAGACAGCGACCACGCTTGAAAAACTTCTGTCGGATCTGAAGCCGGCACAGGCCGAAGTGATCCGGCTGGTGAAGATGCACGGCTTCAGCATCGAAGAGGCTTCAGCCAGGACCGGTCAGTCCGCCTCGCTGGTGAAAGTCAACATTCATCGCGGCATCACGCGCATGATGATCGCGGCGCAGAAACAGATGCAGCTCGATGGGTGACGGCGGCGCCTGACGCGCGTCCGCTAAGCCGTCGCGGAAGCTCTCGCATCGAAGGCGTCATATTCATGCGCGATGCTGGCCTCGATCAACGCCCGCCACACCGTTTCGGCAATCGCGGGCGACAGACCCGCGCGGCCCGCTTCCGCCACGACATTGCTCACAACCTGTTCGATCCGCGCCGTATCGCGCACCGCGGCGCGCTCCGATTTCAGAACGGCCGCGCGCTCGATATAGGTCTGGCGCAACGCCAGCATCGCCACCAGGCGCGCATCCAGTACATCGATTGCGGCGCGCAATTCCATCATGGAGCCACAGGCTTCCGGTGGTGTCAGATTGGGCATGGGATGCATCTCTTTGCGTGACGCGGGTGTTTTACATATGGCGCCACTATTTCCCAATCCCTATAGTTCCTCGCAAATAACGGGCGGAAAAAGGGGCGGATATGATCAAGAACAAGATGGAAAATTTGAACCGCCGACAACTCCTGGCGGCGGGCAGCATGGCGGCGGCGGGTCTGGCGCTGAACGGCTCCGGCGCGATCGCGGCCCGCGCCGCGCCGGTGGTGAATACAAAATATGGAAAAGTCCGCGGCATCGCGGAGGACGGCGTCAGCATCTTCAAGGGCATCCCCTATGGCGCGCCGACATCGGGCGCGAACCGTTTCATGCCGCCCAAGGAGCCTGCGCCGTGGAGCGATGTGCGCGACGCCATCCTGTTCGGCAATCGCGCACCGCAGACCGACGCCACCGGCTTCATGGAAGAGGAAGTGGTGGCACTGGATCGCACCGCCCAGAGCGAGGATTGCCTGCGGCTGAATATCTGGACCGCCGGTCTTGGCGGGGCGGGGAAGCGGCCGGTGATGCTGTGGTGCCATGGCGGCGGCTTCACCGGCGGTTCGGGCGGCAATGTCCGTTACGACGGCGCCATGCTGGCGAAGAAGCATGGCGTGGTGCTGGTGACGGTCAATCACCGTCTCAATGCCTTCGGCTTTCTCTATCTCGCCAAGCTGGGCGGCGGAAAATATGCGGACAGCGGCAATGTCGGCATGCTCGACATCGTCGCGGCGCTGAATTGGGTGAAGGACAATATCGCCGCGTTTGGCGGCGATCCCGGTAATGTGACCATCTTCGGCCAGTCGGGCGGCGGCAGCAAAGTCACCACTGCCATGGCGATGCCGCAAGCCGCCGGACGCTTCCATCGCGTCATCGCCGAAAGCGGTGTGGCATTGAAGGCGATCACGCCGGACGAAGGCACTGAGATCGCAACCAAAATCATGACCCAGCTGGGCCTGCAGCCGAACCAGGTCGATCAACTGCAGCAGGTTCCTTTCGAAAAGATCATCGCGGCGTTGGGACCGATGGGTCCGGCGGGCCGTTTTGGCCCCGTGCTGGATGGGCGCAATCTCGTCTCGGGCAATGGCGCCTTCGATCCGGTGGCGCCCTCCATCTCCGCAAAGGTGCCGATGATCCTGGGCTCGACCCTGACCGAGATCACTTTCCTCAACACCACGCCGCTCGATCCCATCGACGACGTTACTTTGCGCGCCGATATCAAGCGGGGGCTTCGGGTGGATGACGCGGAAACGGAAAAACTGATTGCGCTCTACAAGCGCGACTTCCCCAAGGCCGACAATGTGCGGCTGTTTCAATTGATCGCCACCGACAATTGGCTGACCGCCAATGTCGCGCTGGTGGCCGAACGCAAGGCGGCGCTGGGGCAGGCGCCGGCTTACGTCTATCATTTCGAGAAACCCACGCCGGTGCATGACGGCAAGCTGGGTGTGCCGCATACGTTGGAAGTCTCCTACGTCTTCGACAATCTGGATGGCCCCACCGACGATCTCGTCACCGGCAAGGGCAAGGATCGTTATCCCCTCGCCGACAAGATGAGCCGCGCCTGGACCAATTTCGCCCGCACCGGCAATCCCAATGTCGCGGGCCTGCCGAATTGGCGGCCCTATTCGGCGGCGGACCGCGCGGTGATGATCTTCAACGACCAGTGCAAGCTGGTGGTGGATCCCCATGCCGAAGCGCGCCTTGCCATCACGGATCTTCACATGCGGCAGGGTCAGACATCGCGCACGTGAAGATAGGCGCGCTCCGTCTTCTATCATTCATGAATTCTTGGAAGATTTCGGGCAGGCTCGGCTGAAGCTTTGAGAGGTTTTGATGGTTGGTAAGGTTTACGGGGACGCGCCGTCAGCGCTTGCGGGGGTTGTGTTTGACGGGATGACGCTGATGTCGGGCGGCTTTGGCCTTTCCGGCAATGCGGAGAATTTGGTCACGGCCTTGAAAGAGAACGGGGTCAAGAACCTGACGGTGATCTCGAACAATTGCGGCGCGGATGGGTTCGGGCTCTGGGTGCTGCTCAACAACGGCCAGATCAAGAAGATGATCTCCTCCTATGTGGGGGAGAACAAACTGTTCGAGAGCCTCTATCTGTCGGGCCAGCTGGAGCTGGAACTGAACCCGCAAGGAACGCTGGCCGAACGCATCCGGGCCGGCGGGGCGGGGATCCCGGCCTTCTATACCAAGACTGGGGTGGGCACGGTGGTGGCCGAAGGCAAGCCCACCGAGATGTTCGACGGCGAGACCTATGTGCGGGAGACCTGGTTGCGAGCAGACCTGGCGGTGGTCAAGGCCTGGAAGGGCGACCATGAAGGCAATCTGGTCTATCGCAAGACCGCCCGGAACTTTAATCCCAACATGGCGACGGCGGCCAAGGTGACGATCGCGGAGGTGGAGGAGCTGGTGCCCAACGGCAGCCTGGATCCGGATCAGATCCATACCCCCGGCATCTTCGTGAACCGCATCCTGCAAGGCACCAACTACGCCAAGCGGATCGAGTTTCGCACCACCCGGCCGCGTCCGGCCATGGATGGCGCTGCCACCGGCGGGGAGGTCTGATCCTATGGCCTGGACCCGCGAAGAGATGGCGGCAAGAGCCGCCAAGGAACTCAAGGACGGCTATTACGTCAATCTGGGGATCGGCATTCCCACCCTGGTGGCGAACTACATCCCCAAGGGCATGACAGTGACCCTGCAGAGCGAGAACGGCATGCTGGGGATCGGGCCGTTTCCGTATGAAGGCGAGGAAGACCCCGACCTGATCAATGCCGGCAAGCAGACGGTGACGGCGCTTTCCACCTCCAGCTTTTTCTCCTCGGCGGACAGTTTCGCGATGATCCGGGGCGGTCATATCGACATGGCGGTGCTGGGGGCGATGGAAGTGTCGCAGACCGGCGACATCGCCAACTGGACCATCCCCGGCAAGATGGTGAAGGGGATGGGCGGGGCGATGGATTTGGTGGCGGGGGTCAAGCGGGTGATCGCGGTGATGGAGCACGCCAACAAGGCGGGCAAGTCCAAGATCCTCAAGACCTGCACCTTGCCGCTGACCGGCAGCCGCTGCATCGACCTGGTGATCACCGACCTCTGTGTCTTCGAGATCGACCGCAAGCAGGGCGCCATGCGCCTTATCGAACTCGCTCCCGGTGTTTCCATCGACGACGTCAAGGCAAAGACAGAAGCGGAATTTGTGACAGCGCTCTAAGTGGGCGGCGCGGCGCAGGTAAAGTTCGCTGCGTCGTTGCTGTCGCCGCTGCCTTTGTACTTCGCCACTTGCGGGAAGGGGCAGAGCGGGCGGGTGCGGTCCGCCACCTTGCTCTGATTGAAATGCGTGCCGATGAAGATTGCGGGCGCTTTTTTTTCCGTCACCCAGACATCCAGCGCCTTGACGATATCATGCTGCGCATCCGGCGCGGTGGCGGGACCGGCGGCGCCGAAATTGCCCACGCCCGGCCCGCCGGTGCAGTGATAAATGCCCGGCAGCATGAACAGCTTCAGGAAATTATCGGCTCTGGACTGACCTTCCTTGGCGACGATCTGCTGGTAGAAATCGATGCTGGCGAAGGACGAGATCTGCTGATCGGCCCAGCCATGATACATGATCAATTTTCCGCCATGGCGGTTGAAGGCGGAAAGATCGGGCTTGACGTTATAGACATCGGCGACGGTCAGCTTGCCCACCACTTTGGCCGACAAGGCGCGGTCGGTATCCTTGTCATAGTCGAATTTGGTGTTGTCGAAGCCTTTGTCCTGGAACACCGAATAGCGGAAGAAATCGAACGACGAGCCGCCCGGCGCGGCGCCTGCCCACAGCTTTGCCCATTGCGCTTCGCTGCCGCGCGGATAGCCCGCGAAGATGGCGCGGCCGTCGCTGCGCCGGGCGCCATTATAAATTGCGCTCGCCGCGGCCACCTGCGCCGGCGTCAGGCATTCGCCGGCCGCGTCGCCTGCCTTGCAGACCAGCGAGGCCGGATCGAAATGGCATTGGCGGGGATCCTCGATCACGCCGTCCTTGACGCCATCCAGTTCGTCGCAGGCCGCGATCACGCGACGGTTGAGCAGGGCGGCGCTTTCGTCCGTCAGCGCGGTGGGGTCAAGCCGGGCGGCGCGGCTGTTCCAGCTGGCATTGATCATCTGGTTGGCCCAATGCCAGGCCGGGGCGCCGGCGACGATGCCGTCATAATCGTCGGGGAAGCGCGTCGCTTCCATCAGCGCATGATGGCCACCCTGCGAGCAGCCCACGAAATAGGATTCGCTGGCCTTCCTGCCGTAAAAATCCTGCACGATCTCCTTGGCCGCGATGGTCGAGACGTGCAGCGCGCGATAGGCGAAATCGATCATCTTTTCGGGATGGCCCAGCGCCCAGCCCTGCTCGTTGCCGCCATTCGGGGCATTGGGATCGGTGACATGGCCATTGTCGGTGGACATGGTGGCATAGCCCGCCTTCAGCGCGGTCAGCATCGGGCCGGGCGAGATCGCGCCCGCCGAACCGCCGCTGCCTTCGGCCTGGAATTTTCCGTTCCAGACGGTAGCGGGCGGCATCCAGACTTCGAAGCCGATGCGGGAATCGGCGGTGGGATAGGCGACGCCCACGATCCGGCATACGGGCACATCGATCTGCGTGCTGCCCACGTTGGTCCCGGCCTCATCATATTCGGCGGTGACGACCCGCATGTCGGGCCCAACGATGCGTCCCGCCATCGCCCGGCAGCTGGCGGCATCGCCCGTACCCTTCGTGGCTTTCGCGGGCGGTGCGGCTTGTCCTTCCGGGATCGCAAGACCCAGCACCGGAAGCAAGGCGAAAACCGAGACAAACGCTTTCAGGCGCGAGATGCGCAGCATCAACCCCTCCCAGACCCGTTGGAGCGATCCTCTCTCGGTCCTGGAAAACGGTCAAGAAGACCGGGCTGCGGATTCTATGTGTGCGGGGGACTGTGGAGATAGCTCTCGACCAGCGAACCGGCGATCAGGCGCCAGCCGTCCACCAGCACGAAGAAGATCAGCTTGAAGGGCAGCGAAATGATCACCGGCGGCAGCATCATCATGCCCATGCTCATCAGGATCGAGGCCACGGCCATGTCGATGATCAGAAACGGCACGAAGATAAGAAAGCCGATTTCGAAGGCGCGTTTCAATTCCGACAGCATGAAGGCGGGGGCAAGGGTGGTCAGCGCCGTGTCTTCCGCCTTGGGCGAAGGCTTGGCGTGCGACATGTCCAGGAACAGTTTGAGGTCGGCATCGCGGACATGGGCCAGCATGAATTTCTTCATCGGCACCATGGCCGATGTGAAACCCTGCTCGGCAGTGACTTGATTGTTCATCATCGGCTCAATGCCCTGGTGGTAAGCATCGGTCAAAGTCGGCGTCATCACAAAGAGCGTGAGGAACATCGCCAGCGACACCAGCACGCTATTGGGCGGGCTCTGCTGCAGGCCGAGCGCCGTGCGCAGCAGCGACAGCACCACCACCATGCGCACAAAGCTGGTCATCATGATCAGGATCGACGGCGCGATCGACAGCACTGTGATCAGGGCGACGATTTGCACCATGCGGTCGGTGAACAAGCCGCTGCCGCTGACGTCGATGGAAAGGCCGGTATTCGACGCGGCCGCGCTGGCATTGGCGGCAACGGGCGCCAGCGGCGCGGCAAAGGCGAAGCTGGGCGCCATCAGCGCCAGCAACAATACCAGCAACGGAAGAAAGAACTTGATGCGGTTCATGTGGCGACAGACTTGCTGGTGGGAGTGATGCCGCTTTCAACCAGGCAGGCGCCATCGGGACTGGAAAAGATCAGATGCTCGACATTGTCGCGGCGCACGATGAAGAGGCGCTGACGCGGGCCCACCATCAATGTCTCGACCACGGCCAGGCGCTTGTGGTCCACCGCGCGCGTGACGCCGGGCACACCCCATTTGCGCGCAACAAGTCCGGCACCGCCGATCAAGGCGAGGACCAGGAACAAGGCACCGACGTAGCGCGCGATTTCGATGAACTCCATGCCGGGAGTAAAGAACCGTCAACCTTAATCACGCGTTAAGCGCCGGCAGAAAATGCCCGGCAAAAATCTCCCCCGTTAAGCCGGGCTTAAGCATGTCTGCATCAGGATCGGCCTCAATTCGAAGGCTAACAGAAAGTTACCGCGATGGATCTGCCCGAAGTGCCGCTCATGTCCATGCTGCGGACGCGCATGTCCTGGCTGCATCAGCGCCAGGATGTCCTGTCCCAGAATGTCGCCAATGCCGACACCCCCGGTTTTGTCGCGCGCGACCTGAAACCATTGGATTTCAAGGACACGCTGCATTCGACCGCAAGCAAGGCCAGCAACCTGACGGTGACGGATCCGCACCACATTTCGATCCGCCCCGCGGGCAGCACCAAGTTCGACGATGTCGAAACCCGCGACGTGGAAGCCAATCCCAACGGCAATTCGGTTTCGCTGGAAGCGGAGATGATCAAGGTCTCCGACACCCAGGCGCAGTTTCAGGCCGCCGCGAATATCTACGCCAAGGCGATGACCTTGATGAAGACCGCCATCGGGCACTGAGAAATACAGCTAAAGGAGATCAAGCATGGACTTCTCGACTTCCATGGCGGTAACCGCCGCCGGCATGCGCGTTCAGTCCGAGCGCATGAAAGTGATTTCGGAAAATATCGCCAACGCCGATTCCACCTCACCGACGCCGGGCGCCGATCCCTATCGCCGCAAGGTCCCGACCGTGACCTCGAAATTCGACCGGGAGCTGGGCGCCAATCTGGTGCAGAACGGCAAGACGGTTGCGGACAAGAGCGAATTTCGCAGCCAGTACGACCCCGGCAATCCCAACGCGGACAAGCAGGGCTATGTGAAGCTGCCCAATGTCGACCCCCTGATCGAAATCATGGACATGCGCGAAGCGCAGCGTTCCTACGAGGCCGATCTCACCGTGATGGACGCGACCAAGCAGATGTTGGCCAAGACCGTCGATCTTCTGAATAAGTAAGGAGAGAATAGATGGCCCTCCCCGCCGCCGCCGCCGCCGCTTACCAGAATGTCGCCCGCATGGCGCAGGCGGCATCTCCGCCGGGCATCGCGCCGGCTGATCTGCCGGGTTCCAGCTTCTCGGATTTCCTCTCCGTCGCGGTGAAGGATTCGATTTCGACTATTCGTCAGGGCGAACAGGCCGCCACCGCGCAAGTGAGCGGCAAGGCCAATATCGTCGATGTGGTCAACTCGGTGAATTCCGCCGAACTCACGCTCGATACCGTGGTGGCGGTACGCGACAAGGTCGTCGCCGCCTATCAGTCCATCATGAGCATGCCGATTTAATTTTGACTCATGCTTCGACCAGCTCAGCACGAGGAATTTTATCCTCACCCTGAGCTTGTCGAAGGGTGAGGAAGGAAAGACACTATGGATCCCGCCAGCGCCATCGATTTTGCCCGTACCGCCATTCTCGTCCTGCTCGAGATGATCGCACCCGCCTTGCTCACCGCGCTGGTGGTGGGTCTTGGCGTCGGCCTGCTCCAGGCTTTGACGCAGATCCAGGAACAGACCCTGGTGTTCGTTCCCAAGATCGTCGCCGTCTTCATTGTGCTTCTGATTGCGCTGCCGTTCGCGGGCGCGGCGCTTGGCGGCTTGATGACCGATATTGCCATCCGCATCGCGGCGTATTAGCGCCCAAGATGCACATTCATTTACCTGCCCTCTCCGGCATCATTCTCACCTATCTGCTGGTGTTCTCCCGCGTGGGCGCGATGATGATGTTGCTGCCCGGCGTCGGCACCATGGGCGTGCCCGCGCGGGTGCGGCTGGTGCTGGCCTTGGCGGTGTCGTTCGCGCTGACGCCGACGGTGCAGAATCTCTATCCCGCGGCGGGGCCTCAGACCACCATCGCGCTGGTTATTCTGATCGGCCAGGAAATCACCGCCGGCGTGCTGGTGGGCGCCATGGCCGCCGTCATCATGAGCGCGCTCCAGGTGGCGGGCTTCCTGATCGCCTCCCAGATCGGCCTGGCCTATGCCCAGACCCTGGACCCCACCCAGAACACGCAAGGCGCTGTGGTCGGCAATTTCCTTACGCTGTTGGGCACGGTGATGATTTTCGCCACCGACCTGCATCATCTGGCGATCGGCGCCATCGCCGGCAGCTACCGGATGATACCTCCCGGCGGACATCTGCCCACCGCCGACATGGCGCAGCTGGTGATCCGGCTGGTGTCTTCCTCTTTCGCTCTGGGATTTCAACTGGCGGCGCCGTTCCTGGTGTTCGGCTTTGCGGTCTATGCCGCGCTGGGCATCCTGGCGAAGCTGATGCCGCAATTGCAGGTCTTCTTCGTCGCCGTGCCGATCAACATTCTCTGCGGCTTCGTCATCATGCTGGCGATGCTGGGCTCGATGATCACGCTGTTCCTGGGCTTCTACACCAATTCGATGGGGACTTTCCTCTAAGCCTATGGCCGACGAACAGGATAAATCGCAGCAGACCGAAGAGCCGACATCCAAACGGCTCGAACAGGCGCGCGAATCCGGCGACGTCGTCAAATCCACCGAAGTCACCGCCTTCGTCCTTCTGGCGGGCGGCACTCTGGCCATCGCCATGTTCGGCCATTCCACCGCCATCGGCATCGCCCGGCTGCTTTCCATCTTCATCGAACAGCCCGAGCAGATGTCGGTCGATGGCGCCGGACTGGCCTCGATGGCGCGGGGGCTGGTGTTGCATCTGGCGCTGATCCTGGCGCCTTTCATGGGCGTGATGGTTCTGGCCAGCCTTGGCGGCCATGTCGTCCAGAACATGCCGACGCTCAATCCGGACAAGCTCAAGCCCGACTTTTCCAAGCTTTCGATTCCCGCCGGCCTGGCGCGGATGTTCGGGCCGGAAGGCTGGATGAATCTGCTCAAGGGCCTGATCAAAATTGCCATCGTCGGCATGGCGATCTGGACGCAGCTCTGGCCCGAACGGGGCATGCTGGAATCCATCCTGACGCAATCGCCCGGCGGCATCGTCGGCGATATGAGCCATCTGCTGTTCAAGGTGCTGATCGCGGCGCTGGCGGCGCTGCTGGTGATCGCGGGTCTGGATTATTTTCTTCAGCGCCTGCGCTTCATGAAGCGCAACCGCATGTCCAAGCAGGAGATCAAGGAAGAGTATCGCCAGAATGAAGGCGATCCCGCGATCAAGGCCAAGGTGCGCCAGATCCGCCAGGAACGTTCGCGCAAACGCATGATGGCTGCGGTGCCGGGAGCGACCGTGGTGATCATGAACCCGACGCACTTTGCGGTGGCGCTGAAATATGAGTCCGGCAAAATGCAGGCGCCGGTCTGCGTCGCCAAAGGTATCGACGCGCTGGCGCTGCGTATTCGCGCCGTGGCGGAGGAAAATGACGTGCCGGTGATCGAGAATCCGCCGCTGGCCCGGGCCCTTTACGCCGCCGTGGAGATCGACGAAGCGGTGCCGCCCGAACACTATAAGGCGGTGGCGCAGATCATCGGCTATGTCATGCGGCTGAGCGGCGCGATGGCCCGCCGCTAACGGTTTGCGCGTCCGCATCGCTTTTCCGTGACAGCGAAAAAGCCCTCAAAAATTAACCAAGACATTCAATGGTTTATTTGTCAGAAACCATTCGTTAACCGAATCTTGTAAAGTGCGGTTGATGCAGGCTTCCCGCACAATTTCCGCATGGACCTTCGGCCTTCCGGCCGGCGCCTGGCGCTGGGCGGCCATGGCGTTCAGCATCGTGGCGTTGGCGGCCGCGGGCCTGGCGCTTTCGCAGCCCGATGAAGCCGGTTTTGCCGGTTATGCCCTTCTCGGCGGCATCGGCGCGGTGGCGTCCCTGCTGCTTTATGCGGTGTGGCCGCGCGAGACCCTCAAGACCGAAGACGCCAAGCGCGTCGCCGAGGCGGCGGCGCGGGCCAATGTCGCCTGGGCGATCACCGGTCCCGATGGCGCGGTGGTGGATTGCAATCCGGTCTATCGCCGGATGGCCGGCACCAAGGATGGCGACAGCGCCGCGCCGCCGGAACTGGCGCTGGCGGGCGAGCCTTCCAGCGCGGTGCTGTATCGCCTCTCCCGCGATGCCGCCGAAGGCCGTCCGCGCGAGGAAAGCTTTGTGGTGATGCCGGGCCTGGAGCTGGTGGCGGCGGTACGCCCGCTGAAAGACCAGCGGACGGTGTGGTGGTTCACGCCGCGCCTGGCCGCGACCGGCACGCCCCAGCCTGTTGTCAATCCCGCGCCGGCCGCGCCCCCTGTTGCTGCGCCGGGGGCTGCTGCGCCAGAGGCCGCCGCGCCGGAGCCTGCGCGAAGCACCGGCGATCTTCGCACCGCGCATGCCCCGCCGCCGCACCCCGAACAGGGCATGGGGGCGCTGCTGCAGAACGCGCCGATGGGCGTGGCCTTTGCCGACGCGCGCGGCATCATCCGCGACGCCAATCCCGTCTTCGGAAAATTCTTCGGCATCACCGGGCCGCTTGCCGGCCGCGATGCCACCGACCTGGTGGAGCAAAGCGACCGCGCCCCGTTGCGGGCCCTGATCGCGGCCGCCGCGCAAGGTGAAAGCGCCATCCGCCCGTTGGAATTGCGGCTGGGCGAGCGCATGGCGGAATTGTCCGTCAGCCCCATGCAAGATGGCGCGGTGCTCTATCTGGCGGATGTTTCCGAACAGAAGGCGCTGGAAGTCAAATTCGCCCAGTCCCAGAAGCTGCAGGCGGTGGGACAACTCGCCGGCGGCGTGGCGCATGATTTCAACAATCTGCTCACCGTCATCATCGGCAACAGCGAATTTCTTCTGATGCGCCATCCGGCGGGCGATTCGTCTTTCAAAGAGATCAACGAAGTGCATCAGAACGCGCTGCGTGCCGCCACGCTGGTCGGCCAGCTGCTGGCCTTCAGCCGGAAGCAGACCATGCAGAACAAGGTGCTGGCGCTGTCCGACATGACCAGCGAGCTGGCGCAGATGCTGCGCCGGCTGCTGCGCGAAGGCATCGAGCTCAAGCTGGAAAACGGCCCCGATCTCTGGCCGGTCCATGCCGACGAGACTCAGATCTCCAACGCCATCATCAATCTGGTGGTCAATGCCCGCGACGCCATGCCTGGCGGCGGCACGGTGACCATCACCACCGCCAACGAGACGGTGCCGCAACCCGCCGCGCTCGGCACCGCGATCATGCCGGCCGGCGACTATGTGCGGATCGAGGTCGCCGATACCGGCACCGGCATCTCCAAGGAGCATCTCGGCAAGATCTTCGACCCGTTTTTCACCACCAAGCCGGTGGGACAGGGGACCGGGCTAGGACTGGCCACCGTCTATGGCATCGTCAAACAGTCGGGTGGCTTCATTACCGTTGACAGCGATGTCGGCCACGGCGCCAGTTTCAAGATCTATCTGCCCCGCTATCGTGTCGATGCGAACGCGCCCGTGGTGGAAGCAGCGGCTGTGGCGGCGCCCCGCGACGTTACCGGCCAGGACACGATCCTGCTGGTCGAGGATGAAGACGCGGTGCGCAGTTTTGCGGCGCGGGCACTGCGCATGCGCGGCTATCACGTCCTGGAAGCCAGCGGCGGCGAGGAAGCGCTGGAGATCGTCAAGGCGGGAGCGCAGGAGATTCACCTGCTCATCACCGATGTGGTGATGCCCAACATGGACGGCCCGACCATGGTGCGCCATGTGAAAGCATTGAAGCCCGGCCTGCCGGTGATCTTCATGTCCGGCTATGCCGAAGAGGCTTTCCGTCGCAATGACGAGAATGCCTCGGATCTGCATTTCCTGCCCAAGCCCTTCGGCCTCAAGCAGTTGGCGGCCAAGGTCAAGGAAGTGTTGTCGGGCGCGGCGCCGCACTAGAGCGGGTGCTTGCGCCCATCGCGCAGAAGGGTACAGTCGCGCGCCATGAAACTTCGCCTTGTCGCCGCGCTTGCCGCGGCCATCTCTCTCAGCGCCTGCACCGACGCGGACTGGTCGCACACCATGAGCTTCATCGGCGTGGACGACACGACCCAGCCGGCGCCGCGGCCGGTGGCACGGCGCGCCATGCCCGCAGCACCCGTAGCAACTGCGGCCCCCGCGCAGACCGCCCAGGTCGCGGGCGCCAATCCCTTCTGTGCGTCGGTGGCCAAGCAGGATTCCGAACGCAACGCTTTCGATGCCGCCACCCAGCAAGGGGTATTCGTCCGCAGCTATCAGCAATGCGTGACGATCTTCGGAAACGTCGCGCCGGAATAGATTGCTGTTCGGCTGATCGCTACGCTTTCACATACACCCACGCCTCGGTGCCGGACTTGAGCCGCACGGCGATGCGTTTGTAATCGGCCACTTCGTAGCGGTCGGCGCTGGCAAGTTCGTCTTCGGTGATCTCGAACACCATGCCCGTCACTTCGTCGGATGCGGCGCCGGGCACGATGATGGGATGAAAGCGCATTCCGCTTTTGGCCATCACATCGGGATCGGTGATTTCCACCATCTCGCGCTTCCAGCCGGGCAGGGCGTCGGGCGCGCCTATGAGCAAGCGCCCGAAGGACGACAGCTGCACGCTCTGCTGTTGCAAGGTGCCGTAAGAGAAGAGACGAACCATGGGCCAAGGCCCTATCACATGGGCCGATCCCAGGCTTGGTCCGAGCCTGATTTTTTGGCTCTTTCAGGGCCTGCACCCCAGGAGAGAATCGGTCGGAAGTCCGCCACGGACGGGCCTGCCTGATGGGGTTTGATCGGAAGTTCCCTGACCAGAACGGTCCAGGAACAATATATAGTATTACTTATCGAAAACATAGCTTTAGCCAGTATCTTGCAAACAAGAACAAACCGTGTACTTTCAGGTCTTCACGCCGCTGCTAGGGATTCGCTTGGGGATCGACCGGCGCTGTGAAATAACCGGGAGACAGGCATGGCACAGGCGTTACGCGTGGTTGGCAAGGAAGACAATTCGGATCGCAAGCGGGCGCTGGAAGCAGCCCTGAGCCAGATCGATCGCGCCTTCGGCAAAGGCTCGGTGATGAAGCTGGGCAGCCGCGATCTGGGGCTGGCGACGGACGCGGTTTCGACCGGCTCGCTCGGCCTGGATATCGCACTGGGCATCGGCGGATTGCCGCGCGGCCGCGTGATCGAGATTTATGGTCCGGAATCCTCCGGCAAGACCACCCTGGCGCTGCATGTCGTGGCGGAAGCACAGAAAAAGGGCGGCATCGCCGCCTATGTCGATGCCGAGCATGCCCTGGACCCGGTCTATGCCCGCAAGCTGGGTGTCGATATCGACGAAATGCTGATCTCCCAGCCCGACACCGGCGAGCAGGCCCTGGAAATCACCGACACCCTGGTCCGTTCCGGCGGCGTGGACATTATCGTGATCGATTCCGTGGCGGCCCTGACGCCCAAGGCCGAACTGGAAGGCGAGATGGGCGATTCGCTCCCCGGCCTGCAGGCGCGGCTGATGAGCCAGGCGCTGCGCAAGCTCACAGCGTCCATTTCCAAATCGAACACCATCGTCATCTTCATCAACCAGATTCGCATGAAGATCGGCGTGATGTTCGGCAATCCGGAAACCACCACCGGCGGCAATGCCCTGAAATTCTATGCCTCGGTCCGGCTCGACATCCGCCGCATCGGCGCGATCAAGGACCGCGACGAAGTGGTGGGCAACCAGACCCGCGTCAAAGTGGTCAAGAACAAGGTCGCGCCCCCCTTCAAGCAGGTCGAGTTCGACATCATGTATGGCCACGGCGTCTCCAAGACCGGCGAGTTGGTCGATCTGGGCGTGAAGGCCGGGATCGTGGAGAAATCCGGCTCCTGGTACTCCTATGACGGTTCCCGCATCGGTCAGGGCCGCGAAGCCGCCAAGACCTTCCTGGCCGCCAATGCCGACATCGCCCAGAACATCGAGCAGGCGATCCGGTCAGCTGCCGGCCAGATCGGCCAGACCCTTGCCCGCGGCGAAGAGGACAAGGCGGAAGCAGCCGAGGAGGAGTAGGCCCCGTCTAACCAGTTCGAGTCACATCCATTTCGCAGTTGGATTTGACTCCTCGGCAGAAGGCGCTCCCGCAAGGGGGCGCCTTCTGTTTTTGGACCGCATTCTGCGGATAGCGGGAATGCCCGCCATGCCCGGCCCTGGGATGACAAGATTTGGGCCGCCCGCTACAAGCTAAACCCATGAAAAGCCTCTCCGACGTCCGCTCGAGTTTCCTGGATTATTTCGCCGCCAACGGTCACACCGTGGTGCCGTCCTCGCCATTGGTGCCGCGCAACGATCCCACCCTGCTGTTCACCAATGCCGGCATGGTGCAGTTCAAGAATCTGTTCACCGGCGCGGAGAAGCGTCCCTATGCCCGGGCGACCACGGCGCAGAAATGCGTCCGCGCCGGCGGCAAACACAATGATCTCGACAATGTCGGGTACACCGCCCGCCACCTGACTTTCTTTGAAATGCTGGGCAATTTTTCCTTCGGCGATTATTTCAAGGAAGACGCGATCCGGTTCGCCTGGGAATTCCTGACCCGCGACCTGGGTCTGCCCAAGGACCGGCTGAGCGTTACGGTCTATGCCGATGACGATGAGGCTTTCGGGCTGTGGGGCAAGATCGCCGGCCTGCCGGACGCGCGGATCATCCGCATCGGTACCTCCGCCAATTTCTGGTCGATGGGCGACACCGGCCCCTGCGGCCCCTGCTCCGAAATCTTCTACGACCATGGCGAAAGCGTGTGGGGCGGCCCCCCCGGCTCTCCCGAGGAAGACGGCGACCGCTTCGTCGAGGTCTGGAACCTGGTCTTCATGCAGTATGAGCAGGTCGATCCGAACACCCGGCTCAACCTGCCCAAGCCGTCGATCGACACCGGCATGGGTTTGGAGCGCATCTCCACCGTCCTGCAAGGCGTGCACAGCAATTTCGAAACTGACCTGTTCCGTCACCTGATCGCCGCGTCGGTGGAAACATCCGGCGTCAAAAGCGCCGGCGATGCCGTATTCAGCCACCGCATTATCGCCGACCATCTGCGCTCGACGTCATTCCTGATCGCCGATGGCGTACTGCCGTCCAATGAAGGCCGCGGCTATGTCCTGCGCCGCATCATGCGCCGGGGCATGCGGCACGCGCATCTGCTGGGGACCAAGGATCCCCTGATGCACCGGCTGGTGCCGACCCTGATGGCGGAAATGGGCACCGCCTATCCGGAGCTGAAACGCGCCGAAGCCCTGATCGCCGAGACCCTGAAGCTGGAGGAAATCCGTTTCCGGGAGACCTTGGCGCGCGGCCTCAAGCTGCTGGACGAAGCCACCTTCGGCATGAAGGACGGCGACCGCCTCACCGGCGATGTCGCGTTCAAGCTTTACGATACCTACGGCTTTCCCTTGGACCTGACGCAGGAATCGCTGCGCGCGCGCGGAATCGCGGTGGACCAGGATGGCTTCACCTTCGCGATGGAAAAGCAGCGCGCCGAAGCCCGCGCCAACTGGGCCGGATCGGGCGAAGCGGCGAACGACGCGCAATGGTTTGCGGTGTTCGACGAAGTCGGACGCACCGAGTTTCTCGGCTACGACACCGAGGAAGCGGAAGGCCAGATCCTTGCCATCCTCAAGGACAACAAACGGGTTCAAAGCGCTGCTGCGGGCGAGACGGTGCAGATTCTCACCAACCAGACGCCGTTCTATGCCGAATCGGGCGGCCAGGCGGGCGATACCGGCCTGATGCTGTCGCCCAAGGCGGACGGCAAGGTGATCGACACCGAAAAGAAGCTGGGCTCCCTGCATGTGCATGTGGTCGAAGTGACGCGCGGAACATTATCGGTCGGCGATGGCGTCGATTTGAAAGTGGACCGCGAGCGCCGCCGCGCCACCCGGGCCAATCACTCCGCCACCCATCTGCTGCACGCCGCGCTGAAGCGGGTGCTGGGCTCGCATGTCAGCCAGAAGGGTTCGCTGGTGACGGCGGATCGCCTGCGGTTCGATTTCTCCCATCCCAAGCCGGTCACGGCGGAAGAGCTGCAGCGGATCGAGCTGCAAGTGAACGAAGTGATCCGCCAGAATTCCGATACTTCGACCCGGATCATGCCGACCGACCAGGCCGTCGCCGCCGGTGCCGAAGCCTTGTTCGGCGAGAAATATGGCGACGAAGTGCGCGTCTTGACGATGGGCGAGGACCTCGAAGATCCAAAAGCTTATTCGGTCGAACTCTGCGGCGGCACCCATGTGCGTCGGCTGGGCGATATCGGCATCTTCACCATCCTGTCCGAAAGCGCGGTCGCGGCCGGCGTCCGCCGTATCGAAGCGCTGACATCCGAAGGCGCGCGCCGCTATCTGTCGCATCAGGCCGAGCTGGCGCGCGAAGCCGCCGCCGCGCTCAAGACCAATGCCGGCGACCTGCCTGGGCGCGTCGCGGCGCTGTCCGACGAACGCCGCCGCCTGGAACGCGAACTGGCCGACGCCAAAAAGGCGCTGGCGCTGGCCGGTCCCGCCAAGGCGGGCGGCGATGACGGCGTGAAAACCATCGCCGGGGTCAAAGCCGTGCTGCGCCAGGTCGATGGCGTGGCGCCCAAGGATCTCAAAGGCCTGGCCGACGAGGCCAAAGCCAAGCTGGGCTCCGGCGTGGTCGCGTTCGTGGCCGCGGCCGAAGGGAAGGTCTCGCTGGTGGTCGGCGTCACCGACGATCTCACCGCGCGCATCAGCGCGGTGGATCTGGTGCGGCTGGGCGCCGAAGCCTTGGGCGGCAAGGGCGGCGGCGGCCGTCCCGACATGGCGCAAGCAGGCGGCCCCGACACGGGAAATGCCGGGGCCGCGCTTGGTGCGATCGAGAAACGCTTGAGCGAGCTTGCGCCGGCCTAGCCAATGCTGAAAAGGCAGATCTTGTTGCCGGTGGGATCGCGCAGATAGGCGCCATAGAAGCCGGAGGTTGCTTCCGGCGGACGGAAGCCCGGCGCGCCTTCATCGGTGCCGCCATTGGCCATGCCGCCGGCATGCGCCGCCTTCACCGCGTCCGCATTTGGCGCCAGATAGGAAATCATGATGCCGTTGCCGCCGACGGCTTCCTTGCCGTTATGCGGCTTGCACAACATGGTGTGGCAGGCCATGGGGCCCTTGTCTGCGCTGGGCGCGCCATAGCCGGTCCAGCCGCCGTCGGAAAATTTGCGCTCGTCGCCA
This sequence comes from Pseudomonadota bacterium, assembly GCA_040389245.1. Lineage (GTDB taxonomy): Bacteria > Pseudomonadota > Alphaproteobacteria > Micropepsales > Micropepsaceae > Rhizomicrobium. The sequence continues at coordinate 671,352 of JAZKAH010000002.1, forward strand.
AGCGCCTTGAATACGGCATCGTAAAATTTGACGGACGCATCGCTGTCCTTCGCGCCGATCGTCACATAACCAATCTTCGTCATGATTCTCCCCTTATGAAAAAAATGCCGCGCACCCTCGCCCGGCGAAAGGAACGAAGCAAGAACTATTTTTGTGACAATGAGAGGTTAGGCGATGATGTCCGGGAGCAGCGAGTTGTTGATCTCGGTGATCTCGTCTTTGAGTTGGAGCTTGCGTTTTTTCAACCGCGACAAGGCAAGTTGGTCGCCGCCGCCCGCCACGGCCAGAGCCTCGATTGCGGCGTCCAGATCGCGATGTTCCTGAGTCAGTGACGCCAGCTTGGCGCGCGCCACCACTTCATCCGGACGGGTGACTTGCTCGTTCATGACCGTTTGCCTCGCCTGGGCTTGGGCAGATCCTCGCCCCAGCGTTTCATCGGCCAGTCATGGCCCAGAAGATCGAGCGCGCGTCCCACCATCTGATCCACCAGATCGGAAAGCGTTTTGGGTTCGGTATAAAAAGCCGGCATCGGTGGCAGGATGATTGCGCCCATTTCCGCCAGCGCCGTCATGGTGCGCAGGTGACCCAGATGCAAAGGCGTTTCGCGTACCATCAGAATGAGGGGCCTGCGTTCCTTCAGCATCACGTCGGCGGCGCGGGTGAGAAGATTGGTGGTCACGCCGGTGGCGATCTCGCTCATGCTGCGCACAGAGCACGGCGCCACGATCATGCCGCCGGTTTTGAAACTGCCGCTGGCAATCGGCGCGCCGATATCCTCGATGGCGTGGACATGGTCCGCCTTCGACGCCACCTGTTTGGGCGTCATCTCGGTCTCATAGCTGATGGTCATCTGGGCGGGTTTGGACATCACCAGATGCGACTCGATTCGCAGATCCTTGAGGGCCTCCAGCAGCCGGATGCCGTAGATCACGCCCGAGGCGCCCGAAAGCCCGACGACCAGCCTTTTCTGCGTATTTTCTGTGCCTTGTGCCCGTCCCATGACCTTCGTTTACAACTCGCGCGGCCATCCCGAAAGAGGCTTTGGTTCCAAAACTTTTGGACGTGACAGACCCTGGTCTTGGTGCTTTAATTTTCTGGCCCTAACCGACGAGGTGAAAGCATGGAAGGCGAAGGACAGATCGAGAATCTCGCTGTTCAGCATCAGAAACTGGAAGAAATCATCGCTACCGAGATGAGGCACCCCGATTGGGATGAAGCCCGGGTGGCGGCATTAAAAAAACAAAAACTCCGAATCAAAGATGAATTGGAACGGTTGAAAGCCGTTCATTGACGGCCTGCTTCGGCCCGTCCTCCCCCACGCAAGTCTCTTGAAACGCGTTAAAGCGTTTTGGCGCGTTCGCGCAGCGCGAATTTCTGGATTTTGCCGGTGCTGGTCTTGGGCAGCTCGGTAAAAATCAGAAAGCGCGGCGCCTTGAATTTGGCCAGGTGCTGGCGGCAGAAGGCGAGAATGTCTTCTTCCGTGACGGTCTCATGGCCGCGCCGCTTCTCGACAAAGGCGCATGGCGTCTCGCCCCATTTCGCATCCGCTTTCGCCACGACGGCGGCGAATTGCACGGCGGGATGGCGGGTGAGGATATTCTCGATCTCGATGGAGGAGATATTCTCGCCGCCCGAGATGATGATGTCCTTGGAACGGTCCTTGAGCTGGATATAGCCGTCCGGATGGATCACGCCCAGATCGCCGGAATGAAACCAGCCGCCGGCAAAGGCATTGCGCGTCGCTTCGGGGTTTTTCAAATAGCCTTTCATCACCACATTGCCGCGGAACATCACTTCGCCCAAGGTATCGGGCGGCAATGGCTCCATGGTCTGGGGGTCCATCACCGCCAATTCTTCCAGGGCGTGATAGCGCACGCCCTGACGGGCCTGGCGGGTGGCGCGCGCTGCGCTCTCCAGATCGTCCCACGCCGCGTGCCATTCATTGACCACGGCGGGGCCATAGACTTCGGTCAGGCCATAGACATGCACGATATCGAAGCCGGCTTCCGCCATCGCGGCCAGCACGGATTCCGGCGGCGGTGCCGCCGCCACCATGAATGTGACCCGCTGGGGAAGGCCGCGGCGCTCGTCTTCGCGCGCATCCAAAAGGGTCGACATCACGATCGGCGCGCCGCACAGATGGGTGACGCCATGCTCGGCGATGGCTTGATAGATCGCGCCCGCCCGCACCCAGCGCAGGCAGACATGAGTGCCCGCATTCACCGATAGCGTCCAGGGAAAGCACCAGCCGTTGCAGTGGAACATCGGCAGGGTCCACAACAGGACGGGATGGCGGCCCATATTGCCCGCCAGGATATTGCTGTAGCCCATCAGCGCCGCGCCGCGATGATGATAGACCACGCCCTTGGGATTGCCGGTGGTGCCGGATGTATAGTTCAGCGAAATCGCGTCCCATTCATCGCCGGGCATCGCCCAGACAAAGTCCGGATCACCGTCCGCGACGAGGGATTCATAGTCTTCGCCGAACCGTTCGCCGGTTTGCGGAAATTCCGGATCGTCATAATCGATCACCAGCGGCGGATGCTTCAGCAGCTTCAATGCCGCGCCGACAGTGGCAGAGAATTCGCGGTCGGCGATGAGGATTTTCGCGGCCCCATGCTCCAGCATGTAAGCGATGGAGGCGGCATCGAGGCGGGTATTGAGCGCATTGAGCACTCCGCCCGTCATCGGCACTCCGTAATGGGCTTCCAGCATCGCGGGCGTGTTGGCCAATATCGCGGCCACCGTATCGTTCTTGCCGACGCCAAGATTGGAAAGCGCCGAAGCCAGCCGGCGGCAACGGCGATAAAATTCCGCATAGCTTGTGCGGCTTGTCCCATGAATAACCGCAATCCGGTCCGGAAAAACACTGGCCGCGCGCTCCAGCATGGTCAGCGGAGTCAGCGGCTGGAAATTGGCGGCCGTGCGGGGCAGTTCGTCATATGCGCTGGAGGGCGTTTTGATGCGCCGACGCTGAAGTGACTGCGGCAAGGAACGAAGCCGCCGTTTGGCCCGCACGCGCAGCGGCGCGAGACGTTGGGAGGGTTTGGGCGCAGCCTTCCTGACCGGCTTGGCCGCTTTCGCACGGACGGGCTTCTTGACCTTGCGTTTCTTCGCCGGGCCGGTCTTTTTCTTCGCGCGCTTGGTTGCTCTGGCCATGGCCGGGCACGCTAGTGAAAGCACCCGCAAACGGCAAGATTGGACAGGTTTGCCGGGCTTGCGTAGAAGGTTTGCATGTCCGATGTCGCCAAACCGCGGGGTCTGCGGGCCCTCTATGCCTGGATGCTCACCAAATCCCAGGGCCGCAACGCCTGGTGGGCGCTGGCGGCTTTCGCTTTCGCAGAAGCGTCATTTTTCCCCATTCCGCCGGACGTGATGCTGCTCCCGATGATGCTGGCCGACCGCCGCCGCGCTTTCCGGCTCGCGGCCTGGTGTGCCTTCTGGTCGGTGATGGGCGGCATGCTGGGTTATGCCATCGGGGCGCTGTTCTGGAATACGGCGGGGGTGTGGCTGATCGGCGTGCTGCATATTCCCCTCTCGGAAGTTGAGAATCTGCGCCAGCGTTATTCCGAGAGCGCCTATCTGATCGTGGCCCAAGGTCTGACACCGGTGCCGTACAAGATCGTCACCATCGCCTCCGGTCTGGCGGGCGTGCCGTTCTTTCTGTTCATGACCTATTCCGCCATAACCAGATCCCTGCGCTTCATCGTGCTGGAAGGATTGCTGGTTCACTTCTTCGGCGCGAAAGCCAAAGAGCTGCTCGAGAAATATCTCGAGATCGCGATGGTGGGATTCCTGGTGCTGGTCGTGCTGGGCTTTGTCGCCCTGCGCTACCTCTGACGGCTAATCCTGTTCCAGTTCGCTGGAGAGCTTCCACGCGTCTGAATCCGGCGGCAGTTCCGCGGGAGCCGGTTCTTCCGCTGGGGCCAGGCTTTCGCTCACCGGCTTCAGGGTCGCGCCCTTCTTGGCGGCGCGCTTCTGGGCGCGTTCCTGCTTGGCACCGGCGCGGGTGACCGCGAGGTCCAGCTCCAGCTGCGAGCAGAGACCCAAGGTCACCGGGTCCACCGCCTTGATGTTGGTGGCGTTCCAGTGCGAACGCTCGCGGATCTTCTGAATGGTCGCCTTGGTGGTGCCGATCAGCTTGATGATGTCGGCATCGGCGAATTCGGGATGATTGCGGATGATCCAATAGACCGCATCGGGCTTGTCCTGACGCTTGGACACGGGCGTGTAACGCGGGGCGCGCTTCAGACGCACATTCGGCATCTTGTGCTTGGGCGCCGCCATCTTGAGACGCACCTTGGGGTTCTTTTCCGCTTCCTCGATCTGCTCGCGGGTGAGCTGACCGGATGTCACCGGGTCCATGCCCTTGATGCCCTTGGCCACGTCCTCGTCGGCGATGCCTTTCACTTCCAGGGGATGCAGACCGCAAAAATCGGCGATCTGCTCGAAGGTGAGCCCGGTATTGTCCACCAGCCAAACGGCGGTGGCCTTGGGCATCAGCGGTTTGGTTTCGACGGCCATAAGCAAAGTCCCTTTCGTCCCGGGCGGGCCTTTCCAGCCCGTCCCTTCGCTCGATGATGGATTTGTCGAGGAAGGCGGGTCTTTTAGCGGAAAGCCCCCGCGTTGGACAGGAAATTGTCTTGACCTTTTGGTGGTATTTATGTACCAAGATACCATGCAAGTGATCGAACGGGTCCAGACAGGGGTGCGGCTGGAACGGCGGACTTTGAAAGTCCTCAAGGGGCTGGCCGAATTCCTGGACCTCTCGCTGGGGGACCTGCTGGAGGGGATGGTGCTCCATGCCTTCGAAGGCAAAGCCCCCTTTGAAGAAAAGACCCTGCAGCAGATCGCGCTGCTCAAGCGGGTCTACGGCCTGGACCTGACGGCGGCCGATGCGCATCGCCTGCGGGAAGCCCATGACGTTTCTTGAAAGATTCCTGGCAGGCGAGATCCGGCCACAGGATTTCCACCATGCCGATCATGTCCGCGCCGGGTACGAATTGCTGGCGCGGAATGATTTCCTCGAAGCGGCAACTCTCTATTGCCGCGTTCTGAAACTGATGACGGCGCAGGTCGGCAAGCCCGAAGCCTTTCATCTGACCGTTACGCTGGCTTTTCTGTCTCTCATCGCCGAACGCATGGAATCGGATGCCTGTGCCGGCTTCGAGGATTTCGCGTCGGCCAATTCGGACCTGATGAACAAATCCGCTTTGGCGCGCTGGTATACGCCGGAGAGGCTGAATGGCATGGCGGCGCGGCGCGGTTTTGTCTTGCCGGACCCGGCCTGCTGAGCGCTACAGATCCGGCGTCAGCAGAATTTTTCCCGAATGACTGCCTGAATTCATATAGCGATGGGCCTCATGCGCCTGAGCCAGCGGAAAACGGCGATCCACCACCGGGCGGATGCGGCCGGCGGCGACAAGCGGCCAGATCTTTTCCGCCAGGGCGTCGCGGATCGCGGTTTTCTCCGATACGGGCCGCGCCCGCAAAGTCGTTGCCGCCAAGGTCAGGCGCTTGCGCAACATCGGGTTCAGATCCAGCGCCGTGCGGGCACCGTCCTGATAGGCGATGTTGACGATGCGGCCCCAGATCGCCGCGGCCGTCATGTTGCGCTGGACATAGTCGCCGCCCACCATGTCGAGAATGACGTCGACGCCTTTGCCGTCCGTCAATGTTTTCGTCACCTCGACGAAATCCTCTTTTCGGTAGTTCACCGCGCGCCTGGCGCCCAGTTGTTCGCACAGGCGGCATTTTTCCTCGCTGCCGGCGGTGGCGAATACTTCGTGGCCCAGTGCGGCGAACATCTGGATCGCGATGACCCCGATGCCGCTCGAACCGCCATGGATCAGGAGCGTCTCGCCGGATTTCAGACGGCCCGTGTCGACGATGTTGGTCCATGCGGTAAAAAGGGCTTCCGGCAAAGCCGCGGCGTCGATCGGATCCAGGCTCGAGGGCAGGGGCAGCACACATCCGGTCTGTGCCAGCGCATATTCGGCATAGCCGCCACCGCCCAGAAGCGCGCAAACCGCATCGCCGGCCTTGTATGGACCTGCGTCATCGCCCAATGCGGCGACGTGGCCGGAAACCTCCATCCCCAATGTTTCCGGTGCGCCGGGCGGCGGCGGATAAGCGCCGTGCGCCTGATGAAGATCGGCGCGGTTAATGCCGGCGGCCGCGACTTTGATGAGGATTTCGCCCCTGCCGGGAATAGGCTGGGGAATTTCGGCCAGGGCCAGCCGGTAATCCGGTCCGGCATTTTCCAGGGCGATTGCTTTCATGGACCAGCTTGCCAGCGAAGATGTGCGACCGCACACTAACGGGCGGAACCGTTAACGCCAAGGAAGTGGCGATGGACATCGACGATCTTACGCCCCGCAAAAAGCCGCCGCAGATTCAATTGGGCGAGGATATTGCCGCGCTTTCCGCGCACGAGCTGGAAATGCGTATCGCGCTGTTGGAAGAGGAAATTGCGCGCTGCAAAGCAGCGATCGCGGCGCGCCACGCTACCAAATCGGCGGCGGAAAATTTCTTCAAACGCTGACTTTAGTTAATATGCACATCATGAATTTGGCGAGAAAAAGAATTCCCACAATTTACCAACAGTAATGCTTTGCGTAAGCCGCGAGGCTTGCTAGCGTCTGCGTCGTCGGGGAACCTAGGACTCTCATGCGGTACAGCGACGTCGAGACTCTGCGCAGCCTGCCGCCACCTCGTTCCTTCACCGGTTCAGCTTTGTTCGTACGCACCTTCGACGAAGGCATGGCGCTGGTCGAAGAGACCGCGCGCTATCTCGATGGTCCGGGGCGCGATGATGCGCGCGCCTTATCGCGCAAAGGCGCGATGCTGTACGCAGGCGAAAGCATGCGCGTCACCACCCGCATGATGCAGGCGGCCAGCTGGCTCCTGGTGCAGCGCGCGGTGCATGACGGCGATATGGAGCCGGATCAGGCGTCCTCGGGCCGTTATCGCCTGGGCTCCAAGGAAATCTGCCTGGGCGCGGCGTCGGAGGAGACCGAAGACCTGTTGCCGGCGGCGTTGTGCGACCTGCTGGTGCGCAGCGAAAGTCTTTATCGCCGCATCGCGCGTCTGGACGATGTCCTGTTCGGCCGGGGCCGCGACACCGTGCCGGGTGCGCATCTGCACTGGAACCGCCTCGAACAAGTGTTCGGCGGGGAGTGAGGAGCGGCGCGCGTCAGCGCGTGAGCCTGTCCAGCGGACAGGCGAAAGCGACGAACGCCCCGAGCGCAAGCGAGGGGCAAGGCCTCAAACACAATCCAAAACGAAAAAAGGCGGCCCAACGGACCGCCCTTTAAAATTCTTCTCGAAATCGCGACTTACGATTTCACGAACCCGTCGCTAGCGCCAGCGTAGCGCGACAGGTGAGTGAAATCAGGATTTCACGAACCCAGCAAATTTCTTGTTGAAACGCGACAACCGTCCGCCGCGATCCATCAGCTGCTGCTGACCGCCGGTCCAGGCGGGATGGGTCGAAGGGTCGATGTCGAGCGTGATCTTCTGCCCGGCCTCGCCATAGGTGGTGCGGGTCTTATAGGTCGTGCCGTCGTTGAGCTGAACATCAACGAAATGATAGGCGGGATGGATGCCTTTTTTCATGGGACGGCCTTTTTTCAGTGCAGAAGCGGGGGCTTATAGGCAAAAGACCCCGGCCTGGCAAGCGCCCGGAAGGTTACGCGGCATCCCGCTCTTTGTGCGGGGATATTCGTGTCTATATAAGCCTTTGGAACCTTTAAAGATCAGATAGATGGCCCGAGGGGACGTGGAATTGGGACGCTTGTCGGGACGGGCCTCTTCCCGCTCGCTGGCCCCTTTGCGGCGTATTCTACCGTTCCTCAGACCCTATCGCGGCCGTATCGCGATCGCAGGCCTGGCGTTGATCGCCTCTTCGACCGCGACCCTGGTGCTGCCGGCTTTGGCGCGGGGGCTGATCGATCACAATCTTTCCACCAGCCAGGCCGAAAGCCTCAGCCATTATTACTTTCTGTTCGTCGCGGCGGCGGCCGTGCTGGGGCTGGCTTCGGCGACCCGGTTTTATTTCGTCACCTGGCTGGGCGAACGCGTCGTGGCCGATGTCCGCAAGGCGGTGTTCGACAATGTCCTGGGCCTGACCCCGGCATTCTTCGAAGTCACGCGCACCGGTGAAGTGCTGTCGCGGCTGACCGCGGACACCACCTTGGTCCAGACCGTGGTGGGCTCCTCGGTATCGGTGGCCCTGCGCAGCATGGTGACCCTGATCGGAGGGCTCGCCTTGATGTTCTTCACCAGCCTCAAGCTCGCGCTGCTTGTGGTGGGCGCGGTGGTGCTGGTGATGGTGCCGATGCTGCTGTTCGGCCGCTGGGTCAGGACCCTGTCGCGCAAGAGCCAGGATTCCATCGCCGAGACCTCCGCGCGCGGCGGCGAAACCTTGAACGCCGTTTCCACGGTGCAGGCGTTCACGCAGGAGAAATTCGAACGCAGCGCCTTTGCCGCAACGGTGGAGACCGCCTTCACCTTCGCCCGCAGCCGCACCCTGGCGCGCGCCATTCTGACGGCGGTGGCGATTTTCGCCGTCTTCGCCAGCCTGGCCACGGTCGGACTGGTGGGACTTCAGGACATCATCGCCCATCGCATGACCGGCGGCCTGCTGGTGCAGTTTATTTTCTATGGCGGCCTGGTCGCGGGCAATGTGGGGGCGCTGTCCGAAACCTGGGGCGATCTGCAGCGGGCCGCGGGCGCTTCGGAACGGCTGATGGAATTGCTGCACGAGCAGCCCGCCATTGCGCCGCCCGCTCATCCCGTGACGTTGCCGGCACGGCCTTTAGGCGGCGTCAGTTTCGAGCATGTCACTTTCTATTATCCCACCCGGCCCGACGCCGCGGCGCTGCGTGATTTCTCGCTGTCCATCGCGCCAGGCGAGGCAGTAGCGCTGGTGGGACCTTCGGGCGCGGGCAAATCCACCGTTTTCCAGTTGATGCTGCGCTTCTTCGCCGCCCAGCAGGGCGTCGTGCGCTTCGACGGCATCGACATTGCCGATCTCGATCCGGTGGCGCTGCGCGGCGCCATCGCGGTGGTGGCGCAGGATCCGGTAATCTTCTCCGGCAGCATCGCCGCCAATATCGCCTATGGCCGTGAAGGCGCCAGCCGCGAAGAGGTGCGCCGCGCCGCCGATGCGGCCGCCGCCTCGGAATTCATCGAAAAACTGCCGAGCGGTTTCGATACCCTTGTGGGCGAGCGCGGCGTCACCTTGTCCGGCGGTCAGCGCCAGCGCCTGGCGATCGCTCGCGCCATCTTGCGCGATGCCCCGCTTCTGCTGCTGGATGAGGCGACCAGCGCGCTGGATGCAGAGAATGAACTCCTGGTCCAGCAGGGCCTGGCCAATCTGATGGTGGGACGGACCACCATCGTAATCGCCCATCGTCTCGCCACCATTCAGAAACTCAAACGCATCGTGGTGATGGACCAGGGCCGCGTCGTGGGCGAAGGCAGCCATGGCGATCTGGTGCGCCAGGGTGGGCTTTACGCCCGCCTAGCCGATTTGCAGTTTGGAAGCGGGCAAATTGGCAGCGGGCAAATCGGGAACGGACGCTTGGACACCGTCGAGGCGGCGCAATAATGCGGCCTCTGGCGCGGGCCGGCATGACATGGACGACGGTCCTGCTGGTGCTGGTCGCGTTCTTCGTGCTGCGCTGGTTGACGGCGGCGGGTGTGTTCAGCAGCGTCGCCGCGGTTTCGCCGAGCGTCTGCAAGGCGATACCGGGGCTCCAGGGACCGGAGGATTTCGAAGTCGATGCCGCGCATGACGCGATCATCGTTTCCTCCACCAATCGCCGGGCGCCGAAGGGTTCCGCCGATCCCCGCGACGGTCTTTATCTTTTGAAGCTGAATGCCCCGAACGCGCCGCCAGTGAAACTGGACGGCGTGCCGAAGGATTTTCATCCGCACGGCATCAGTCTCTATCGCGCGCCCAATGGCGACGAGACTCTGATGGCGATCAATCATCGCAGCGACGGCACCCACGCGATCGAGATATTCGGCCTCTCTTATGAAAATGACGCGGCCAGGCTTGTGGCACATTCCAGCATCGGCGGCGGTTTGCTGGTCAGCCCGAATGATATTTTTGCCGTTGGCCCGGATCGCTTCTATGTCACCAATGACCATGTCACCAAGACGGCGCTGGGCCGTTTTGCCGAAGATTACCTGATCTGGCCCCATGCCGATCTGCTTTATTTCAACGGCACCAATTTTCGCATCTCGGTGCAGCGCATGGCATTTCCCAACGGCGTCTATGTCAGCCCGGATGGCGGCCATCTCTATGTCACGCTCACCAATGAGCGCCGCGTGATCGGGTTTTCCCGCGAGCCATTTTTCGGCAGCCTGACTGAGATCGGCTCGCTCTCCATCCCGGCCCGGCTGGACAATATTTCGGCCGATGCGCAGGGCCGCCTGATCATCGCCGGCCATCCCAGCTTGCTGCGGGTCAATCAATACCGCGCCGATGCGGGAAAACCGTCGCCTTCGGCCGTCTTTCGGGTGACGCTCGACAGTGCCGGCGTGCCCAAAAGCTATGAGACCATCTTCGCCGACAAAGGTGGCTTGATCGGTGCGTCCAGTTCAGCGGCGGTGGTCGGCAAGCGGCTTCTGATCGGCTCGGTGCTGGACGACAAAATGCTGGATTGCCAGACCCAATAAAAATGGCGCCGCAGGAGCGAGGCCAGGAAAAGTGTATTTGCAGTTTTCCGTCCGGACGAGCGACCAATAAAAAAGGCGCCGCAGGCGCAGCGCCTTTTTTGAAACAATTTTTTTAAATCGGTTACGCGACGGCGGCCTGTTCACCACCGGCATCCTGGGGATCGCGCAGCACATAGCCGCGGCCCCAGACCGTCTCGATGTAATTGTCGCCGTCGATCGCCGCTGCCAGCTTCTTGCGCAGCTTGCAGATGAAGACGTCGATGATCTTGAGTTCCGGCTCGTCCATCCCGCCATAGAGATGGTTGAGGAACATTTCCTTGGTCAGGGTGGTGCCCTTGCGCAGCGAGAGCAGCTCGAGCATCTGATATTCCTTGCCGGTCAGGTGCACCCGCTGGCCGTCCACTTCGACGGTCTTGGCGTCGAGATTGACGGTAAGCTTACCGGTGGTGATGACCGACTGGCTGTGGCCCTTGGAACGGCGGACCACGGCCTGGATGCGGGCGACCAGCTCGTCCTTGTGGAAGGGCTTGGTCATGTAATCATCGGCCCCGAAGCCCAGCGCCTTAACCTTGGCTTCGACGATGGCATTGCCGGAAAGAATGAGAACTGGCGTCTGCACTTTTGCGACACGCAGAGCTTTCAGAACCTCGAAGCCCGACATATCGGGCAGCTGCAGGTCGAGTACGATGATGTCGTAATCGTATAATTTACCCAGATCGATCCCTTCTTCTCCGAGATCGGTGGTGTAGACGTTCAACCCTTCGCTGCGCAGCATCAGCTCGATGCTGCGCGCCATGGCGCTGTCGTCCTCAATCAGCAGTACGCGCATGTTAGGCCCCTCTTGAGTCCCATGAATCACCTCCGGCCCCTGCCGGCAGGGTTAAACGGTTGCCGGAGGGTAAGCGCAAATGGTTAACAGCGCCTTTAACGCCCCAAAGGCCTTTCAGTCCCCAGAAATCTGAGATTAAGGAGCGATGTCGGCCCCTCCCGATAATGCATTGATTCGATTTGTTAAGTTTACCGGCATTTAAATTTTAAGCTGCAAAATGGGCACATCTGAGCCCCGAAAAGCGGCCAAAAAAGGACCCAAATGCACGCGTTGCTTAAGGAAATCGAGGCTTTGCCCACCCTGACGCGTTTCGGCCGGGTGGCGCGGATCGAAGGCCTGGGGGTTGAAGTCACGGGCGCGGTGGGGGCGGTCACCTTGGGTGGCCAGGTCCGCCTAAGCCTTGGAAACAACAAGAAAATATCGTGCGAAGTGGTCGGTTTCCGGGATGGCCGGGCCCTGGTCATGCCTCTGGGACCGCTGGACGGAATCTCCTTGGGTGCCCGCGCCGATTTCGAGAACAAGCCCGCCAGCATTTATCCCTCCAAGGCCTGGCTGGGCCGGGTCCTGAATGGATTTGGCGAAGCGATCGACGGCGCCGGACCGCTGCCGCAGGGCGCCATCGCCTACCCGCTGAAGGCGCCGCCGCCCCTGGCAACCTCGCGCGGACGCGTCGGCGCCAAACTGGATCTGGGCATTCGCGCCCTCAACGTTTTCGCCACCTGCTGCTTGGGCCAGCGCATGGGCATCTTCGCAGGCTCCGGTGTCGGCAAATCCACCCTGCTGGCGATGATGGCGCGCAATTCCAATGCCGATGCCATCGTGATCGGCCTGATCGGCGAGCGTGGCCGCGAAGTGAAGGAATTTATCGAGGACGATCTTGGTCCCGAAGGCCTGGCCCGCAGCGTCGTGGTTGCCGCGACTTCCGATGAAGCGCCGCTGGTGCGCCGTCAGGCGGCCTATGTGGCGATGAGCGTGGCCGAACAATTGCGCGATCAGGGCCTGAACGTTTTGCTGCTGATGGATTCGGTGACCCGTTTCGCCATGGCCCAGCGCGAGATCGGCCTTTCCGCCGGCGAGCCGCCCGCGTCCAAAGGCTACACGCCCACCGTCTTCGCCGAATTGCCGCGGCTTCTGGAACGCGCCGGTCCCGGTCCGCATGGTTGCTCCGGCTCGATCACGGGACTGTTCACCGTGCTGGTGGAAGGCGACGATCACAATGAGCCGGTCTCCGACGCGGTGCGCGGCATCCTGGACGGACACATCGTTCTGGACCGTGCCATTGCGGAACGGGGGCGCTTCCCGGCCATCAATGTCCTGAAATCGGTCAGCCGCTCCATGCCCGGCTGCAACACCGAAACCGAGCAAAGCCTGGTTTTGCACGCCCGCGGCCCCATGACTATCTATGAAGACATGGCCGATTTGATACGCCTGGGAGCCTACAAGACTGGCACGAATCCTGAAGTGGACAACGCTGTGATGCTTCACCCGAAGCTCGAAGCCTTTTTGACACAGAAAAAGGACGAGCAGTCGGGTTTAAGCGAATCTTATGCGGCGCTGTCTGACATTCTCGGCGGCGCGGAGAATGGGAGGGCGTAATGAACCGGACCGATACCCTGCTGCGTTTGAAGCGCTTCCGTGTCGATGAGATGAAGCGGCGCATCGCCGCGATCGACTCCATGCGCAACGATCTGGAACGCAAGCTGGCCGATCTGGACGACAATGTGGCGCGCGAAAAGCAGCGTGCCGGCGACTCCGATATCGGCCGTCTGGCTTTCCCGTCATTCCTGCGTTCGATCGATGCGCGCCGGGAAAATCTGCGCAACACGCTGAAGGAAATCGAGCGCGAGCATGCCTCCGCCTTGCTCGATCTCAACAACGCCTTCCAGGATCTGAAAGCGCTGGAATTCGCCACCGAACAGCAGGCCAAGCGCTTGGCCGAGATCGAAACCCGCCGGGCTCAGACCCGCATGGACGAGATGGCACTCGTCCGCCATCTCCGCAAACACTCTTTGCGCTCAGCCTAAGACGCTGGTCTTTTGCTCTCTGGCGTTGTCGTGCGTCCTGTGAGCCGCGGCGGGTGAGCAGGTCCTGCGGACCTGCGAAAGCGGCGAACGCCGCGAGCACAAGCGAGTGGCGGGGCTATCCGCCGTCCATACGCTGTTGCTATGGACCGGGCGACGCTCCTAGCCAGAGAACAAAATCCTGCGCGCCGGTTCCAGGCGGACGTCCCGAGTCTTTCAGTTGAACGGCGGACCGGGTTGGTTACCATGTGCGTAACCGAGTCGCTGGGGGCGCGGAACCGATGTCTTTCTCCGAAACCATTTCGCCGTTTCTGGGCCGCTGCGCCCTGAGCTGGTTCTTTGGCGCGGGCGCCTACAACATCGTCTACAATTTCGCGCAGCTGTCGCAGGAACTGGCCGCCAAGCATGTGCCGATGCCGCCACTGGTGCTGGTGCTGGCCTTTGTGCTGATGGTGATGGGCACCTACTCGCTGCTGGTCGGCTATCACACCCGCCACGGCGCCGTGCTGCTGTTCGGAATGACCATCATCGCCACCGTCGTTCTGCATGACTATTGGCATATCGCCGATCCGGCGGCGCGCCGGGCGGAGTTCGAGATCTTCTCCCGCGACGTCGCGATCTGCGGCGGACTCCTGATGATGATCGGAATGGGCTGCGGCACTTTCGGCTGGGACAATCGCCCACCGCCTGGGGCTAAGAAAAAGCGCTGATCTTTTGCCCGTTCGCACGCTGCCGCTAGGCAACCCTGCTCAGAGACCAAAATTCTGCGCGCTTAGCCCAGGAGTAAATTCGCCAGTTCGCGCGGGCTCAGCGACTCCAGCGGCGCATCGGCATCGGCGGAACGGGAAACATGCGCCAGGCTGGCGCCCTGCGTGACCGCAGCCGTCAGCGCGCCGAAGCGTCCCGCCATGTCCAGGCCGGTGACGATGAGACGCTTGAGGTGGAAGGTGGCGATGGTTTCGCTGATCTCTTCGGCATCGGCCAGCGCCGAGACCACGCCGATGGTTTCCATGTCCTGGCGTGCGCTCACGCATCCGAACGCGGCGCGGGCCCGAAGATTGCGGGGATTGAAGCCCCGGGAATCGATGACGACCAGTTGATTGTGCCCGGCCCGGGCCGCCGCCTGCACCAGCTTGGCGGCGACCGTGCTGCGGCCGGCGCCGGATGGCCCGATCAGAAAAATACGATTGCTGCGGGCAAGATCGAGAGGCGCGGAGTGCATCCTTGCCGCCAGCACCCGCGTCAGCGCCTCGTCGACGCCGCAAACGGGAAAAGCCGACGCCTCGCGCAGGAAGGCTTCGATCAGTTGTTCGGGCAGGCGATGATGCTTGAGCGCCTGGGTCAGCGCGGACCGCAGGCTGATGCCTTGGCCCGGAAAGGCCAGAAGCTGCGCCGTCTGTCGTACCAACGCCGGCATGTCAGATCCGCCTTTCCACTTTAAATCTGATCCCCCATTTTAAATCTGACCCAAAGTGCGCAGGCGCACCGAAGGGTGAATTTCATTCTGGCTCATCACCACGGTCTGGGGCCGGAAGCGCTCGATAATGGAGCGCAGGAAGGGACGGATCTGCGGACTGGTAAGCAGCACCGGCACTTCATTCTTGGCGGTGGCTTCCTCGAAGCGCTCGCGCACCGTCTGGATGAATTGTTGAAGCTGCGACGGCGCCATCGCCAGTTGCCGTTCCTCGCCCTGACCGACAATCGATTCGGAGAATGCCTGTTCCCAGGCGGGCGACAGCGCCAGCAGCGGCAGATAACCGCCGGGCGACAGATTGGCATGACAGAGCTGGCGCGCCAGCCGGGTGCGGACATGCTCGGTGATATAGAGCGCGTTCTTGGTGTGCCCGACCGCCTCGGCGATGCCTTCCAGGATGGCGGGCAGATCGCGGATCGAGACGCGTTCGGACAACAGGGTCTGCAGCACGCGCTGCACGCCGGTCACCGAGATTTGCGACGGGATCAGTTCTTCCACCAGCTTCTTGTTTTCCGGCGGCAAATCGTCGAGCAGCTTTTTGGTCTCCGCATAGGAGAGCAGCTCGGACATATGGCTCTTGAGGACTTCGGTGAGATGGGTGGTGAGAACCGTGCCGGGATCGACCACCGTGAAACCGCGGAACGACGCTTCCTCGCGCAGCGAGCCGGTGACCCAGGTCGCGGGCAAGCCGAAGGCCGGCTCGGTGGTGTGCGTGCCGGGCAAGTCGATCGGCAGGCCCTTGGGGTCCATGATGAGATAGGAGCCGGGGAAAAGCTCGCCCTTGCCGGAATCGAATTCCTTGATCCGGATGCGATACTCGTTGGCGCCGAGCTGCATATTGTCGAGGATGCGCACCGCCGGCATGACGAAGCCCATCTCCTGCGCCAGCTGGCGGCGCAGGGCCTTGATCTGGTCGGTGATGCGATGGCCCTGGACGTCGTTGATCAGCGGCAGCAGGCCATAGCCCAGTTCGATGCGCAAAAGATCGAGCGCCAGCGCCGTCGAGATCGGTTCTTCCTTGGGCGAGGTGTCGCCCTTGGCGCTGGTTTCCTGCGCCATTTCGATGGCGACGCGGGCATCCTTGCGCTTGAAGGCATAATAGGCGAGCGAGCCGGTGGCGACGGAAAGCCCGCCGAATACCATGGTCGGCATGCCGGGCAGGACGGCGACCACGCCCATCACCGCGGCGGCCATGCCCAGCGCCTGGGGATAGAAGGAAAGCTGGCGCATCAGCGCCTTGTCGGTGGCGCCTTCGACGCCGGCTTTCGACACCATCAGGCCGGCGGCGGTGGAGACGATCAGGGCCGGCATCTGCGACACCAGACCGTCACCAACGGTGAGAAGCGTGAAGGTTTGGGTGGCATCCCCGAAGCTCATGCCTTTTTGCGCCACGGCGATGATGATGCCGCCAATGACATTGATGCCCACGATCAGGAGGCCCGCGATGGCGTCGCCGCGCACGAATTTCGATGCGCCGTCCATGGCGCCGAAGAAATTGGATTCCGCCTCGATGGTCTTGCGGCGGGCCTTGGCGTCCTTTTCGTCGATCAGGCCGGCGGACAGATCGGCGTCGATCGCCATCTGCTTGCCCGGCATCGCATCCAAACTGAAGCGTGCCGCCACTTCGGCGATGCGGCCCGAACCCTTGGTGATGACCACGAAATTGACGATGATGAGAATGGCGAAGACGATCAGGCCGATGACGAAATTGCCCTGCATGATCAGCTTGCCGAAGGCCTGGATGACATAACCGGACGCGGCGGTTCCTTCGGTGCCGTGACCGAGGATCAGGCGGGTGGAGGCGAGATTGAGCGCCAGCCGCATCATGGTGGTGATCAGCAGGATGGCGGGAAAGGAGCTGAATTCCAGCGGCTTGCGGATGAACACCGCCGTCATCAAAATCAAAATGGAGAAGCTCAGCGAAAAGGCCAGTGCAATGTCCAGCATCCAGGTCGGCAGCGGCACGATAAGCACCACCAGGATCGCCATGATGCCGATGGCGAGGCCGAGGTCGCTTTTCTTGATGTAGTCGAGCACCTTGCCGGGCGCGAAATCTAGCCCGCCTGCCGGTGTGCCGCTGGTGATGTCGGTCATCTGCTAATCAGCCCGCCAGCCTTTGTTCGCCATGGCCTGGGACCGAAAGCCCGGCATCGGAATATTCGCGCAGCTTGTTGCGCAGGGTGCGGATCGAGATGCCCAGGATGTTGGCGGCATGGGTGCGATTGCCCAGGCAGTGGTCCAGGGTATCCAGAATCAGATCGCGCTCGACGTCGGAGACGGTGCGCCCCACCAGATTGCGCGTCGCCACCGTGGCGGAGGTCACCGCGTCGCGCACCGAAATATCCAGCGGTGTCGCGGTGTGATGGCCGACCTGGGTGCCGTCGGGCAGACGAATGGCTTCGGGCGAGATTTCCGGACCCTGCGCCAGAAGCACGGCGCGGTGAATGGTGTTTTCCAGCTCGCGGACATTGCCGCGCCAGGGATGCCCCAGCAGCAAACGCTCGGTCGTACCGGCCAGCGGCCGGAATGGCACGCCATTGGCCTCGGCATATTTGCGGGCGAAATGCTGCGACAAGGCGCGAATGTCCTTGGGGCGTTCGCGCAAGGAGGGCAGGCGCAGATTGACCACGTTCAGGCGGTACAGAAGATCTTCGCGGAAGGTGCCGTGCTTGACGGCTTCCGCCAGGTCGCGGTTGGAGGTGGCGATGATGCGGATATCCACCTTGACCGGCTTGGTGCCGCCGACCCGGTCGATCTCGCGCTCCTGAACGGCGCGCAGCAGCTTGGCCTGCAGGCGGGCATCCATTTCGCTGATTTCGTCCAGCAGCAGGGTGCCGCCATTGGCTTCCTCGAATTTGCCGATGCGCCGCGCGATGGCACCGGTGAAGGCGCCTTTCTCATGGCCGAACAATTCGGATTCCAGAAGATTTTCCGGGATCGCGGCGCAGTTGACCGAGATGAAGGGCTTGTCGGCGCGCAGGGATTTGCGGTGGACATAGCGCGACAACACTTCCTTGCCGGTGCCGCTTTCGCCGGTCACCAGGATCGAGGCCTCGCTGCCCGCGATCTGGTCGGCCAGAGCCAGCACCGCGCCCATCGCTTCGTCTTCATAGACCAGCTGGTGGGATTCGTCGGCCACCGCGGCCAGGACCGCGGCGATCAGTTCGGCATCGGCCGGCAGGGGGAGATATTCCTTGGCGCCGGCCCGGATCGCTTCGACCGCACGGCGGGTGTCGGTGCCGATGCCGCATGCCACCACAGGCGTGCAGATGCGCTCGGCCGCCAGGCCCCGCACCAGGGTGCCGATTTCCAGGGTGACGTCGCAGAAGACCAGATCCGCGCCCGCGCCGCCGCGCAAGGAGCTCAACGCCTGTTCGATTGAGGCGGCATGCGTGACTTTCGCTCCCCGCTCCATCGCGATCTTGGTGGCCGCGCCGATTTGGCCGTTAAGGCTGCCGACAATGAGTAGACGCATGATATGTGCTCCCGCTGGCCTTCAGGCCGAAATTTCTAAGACTGACCGACCTTGATGATTTCGGTCATGGTGACACCCAGCCGGTCTTCCACCAGCACGACTTCGCCGCGCGCCACCAGGCGGTCATTGACGTAAATATCGATCGCTTCGCCGACCTTGCGGTCGAGCTCGACCACGGTGCCCTTGCCCAGCTTGAGCAATTGGCTCACTTCCATGGCGCTCTTGCCCAGGATGGCGGACACCGTCACTGGCACGTCGAACACCGCTTCCAGATCCTGGGCGGAACGCTTCGGCGCCGGTTCGGTGGCGGCGTCACTGTTGAGGAGCGACGCGGGCGCGGCACCCGTCGCGCTGCTCAGATCGGGCAGATCCACATTGTCGGTGCCGGACATGGCGTATCCTTTCAGCTCGTCGTCAGTGTTGAGAAACGGCGCGCGATCAGCGCATCCAGTGCGGCTTCGATGGCGGCTTCGCTGCGTTCGCTGCCGCCGCCGCGCCACTCGATGCGGCAATCGGCGCCGGAAATTCCGGGATCCGCCGCCATCATCACCCGGCCGTCATAACCCTCTTCATGGGCGATGCCGGCGACTTTGCCTTCCAGGGCGGCGATGACGTCCGGCGCGGCGCGCAAGGTGATGCGCGGCTCGCCGATCGCCTGATGCATGGCCTCGCGCAAGGCATTTTCGACATCGCCGGCCGGCAGCGCCGCCAGGGCCGCGGGCGCGATCCGCTTGGCGGCCGCCAGCGCCAGCAACGCGGCTTCGGCCCTTACGGTTTCGATTTCGGCGCGGCTGTTGTCCAGGGCCGCGCGCAGCGCAATGACGAGCGCGGCGACGGTGCGGTCAAGATTTTCCGCCGCGCGCACCGAAGCCGCCTCGCTGCCCTGCATTTGGGCGTGGGCGCACATGGCTTCGATCTCTTCGGTGGTAAGGGTCTTTTTCTGGCGCGCACGCGCGGCATCGGAAACCACGTCGCTGGGACCGCGAAATTCCGTGTCGAAGGTGAATTTGCGAGAGGGGCTCATCAGTAGATCAACTCATCTTCGCTGTTGCCGCCCGCGATCATGATCTCGCCCTTGTTGGCCAGATCCTTCGCCACATTCACCATGCGCATCTGGGCCTCATCCACATCCTTGAGGCGCACGGGACCCATCGCTTCCATGTCCTCGCGCAGTATCTTGCCGGCGCGTTCGCTCATATTGGTGAAGAAGACGTCGCGCAGGCCGTCGGTGGCGCCCTTCAGCGCCAGGCCCAGCTTGTCCTTCTCGATATTGCGCAGCAGCGTCTGGATCGAGCCGGGATCGAGCTTGGACAGGTCCTCGAAGGTGAACATCAGGGCCTTGATGCGCTCGGCGGAGTCGCGCGAGCGTTCTTCCAGCGCGGTGATGAACCGGCTTTCGGTCTGGCGGTCGAAATTGTTGAAGATTTCCGCCATCTGCTCATGCGCATCGCGCTTGGCGGTGCGGGCGAGGTTGGACATGAACTCGATGCGCAGGGTCTGCTCGACCTTGTCGAGAATGTCCTTCTGCACGCTTTCCATGCGCAGCATGCGCTGCACCACTTCCAGGGCAAATTCTTCGGGCAATGCGCCCAGCACGCGGGCGGCATGTTCCGGCTTGATCTTGGACAGAACCACCGAAACCGTCTGGGGGTATTCGTTCTTGAGGTAATTGGCCAGCACGCTTTCGTTCACATTGGCGAGCTTGTCCCACATGGTGCGGCCGGCGGGGCCGCGGATTTCCTCCATGATCTGGGAGACCTTTTCTTCCGGCAGGAAGCGGGCGATCAGCCGCTCGGTGGATTCATACGAACCCATCAGCGAGCCGGTGCCCGACATTTGCGAGACGAAATCGATCAGCAGCTTTTCGATCACGTTGGACGAGATCGAGCCCAGATTGGACATCACCTGGGAGACTTCCTTGACCTCTTCCTCATCCATCATCGACCACAGCTTGGCGGAGTGATCCTCGCCCAGCGACAGCATGATGATGGCGGCGCGCTCGGCTCCGGAGAGGGAGCGCACATCGTCCTTGACGGGTGGTTTGGCGGCTTTTGCCATGATTATACCGGTTGATGCAGCCAGGTGCGGATGATCGCCAGCGCTTCCTCGGGATGCGCGTTGACCACTTCACCAATTTTTTTGACGGACGAATCGCGGACCTGGCCTTCGATCTGGCTGAGGTCGATGCCGGGCTGGGCCGGCAAGATCCGCAGGGGCGCGGGGCCGGCCTCCTGCTGGGCAGCGCCGGTCGCCTGTCCGGGCGCGGGGAGCGCGCCCGCGACCGGCGAGGTGCCGGTGAGCTGGGTCGGCTGGGATGGCGGATTGGGCGCGAACATGCGGCCGATCAGGGGACGGGCCACGAACAGCCCGATCAAAAGCGCGGTCAGGCACATGATCGAGGCTTCGATGATCTTGAACCAGTAGGACGCGTCCAGACCCAGCAGCGGCTTGGATGCGGGCGTGCCGTCAGCCAGATCGGCAGAGACCCGGGCGAATTCCATGTTGCTGACCTGCACCTGATCGCCGCGTGCCTGATCGAAGCCCATGGCGGATTTCACAAGATTGGTGATCTGGGTCATCTCGGCGGCGGTGCGCGGCTTGTAGGGGGCATTGGCGCCGCTGCCGGTCACCGTGCCGTCGACCACCACCGCGACCGAGAGATGTTTGACGTCGCCGCCATCCTGGGTCGAGGTCGTGACCTTCTTGGAAATCTCGTAATTGGTGGTTTCCTCGGTGCGGCCGGAAGCGGATTTGCTGGAATCGCCGGGCGCGGAATTGGCCGCGTTGGGCAGCGCATTGGCGACCGAGACGGAGGCCTGGGGGCTGGCGGCAGTGTCGGTCGCATTCTGCTCCACGGTCTGGGTCGAGCGGATCACCTTGCTGTCGGGATCGTAGCTCTCCGAGGTGGTGGAGGTATGATTGTAGTTCATGTCGGCGGCGACCTGAACGCGGACATGGCCCGCGCCCACCACGCTGGCGACGATGGATTCGACGCGCTGGCGCAAGCGGTCTTCGTAATCGGTGGTGCTCTGTTCCTGATTGGCGGACGTGGCGTCGGCGCCGGTCTTGTCGTCGCCGCCGGCCAAAAGATTGCCACGATCGTCCACGATGGCGACGCGGTCGGGTGTGAGGGAGGCGACGGCGGCAGCCACCAGATGCTGCACGGCGGCGACCTGGCCGCGGCCCATCACGGCGCGGGTCTTGAGCACCACCGAGGCCGACGGCGTCTGGTCGTCGCGCGAGAAGACCTGCCGTTCCGGAACCACCAGATGGACGCGAGCGCTTTGCACCCCGTCGATGGTCTGGATCGACCGCGCCAATTCGCCTTCCAGCGCGCGCAGGCGATTGATGTTCTGGACGAAGGCGGTGGTGCCGAAGGCGTCCGATTTGTCGAAGATCTCGTAGCCGACACCGGCGGCGGGCAGATTGTCCTGGGCCAGCGCCATGCGCAGCTTGGTCACCTGGTCGGCCGGCACCAAGATGGTGTTGCCGTCTCCCTTGGCGTCGTATTTCACATTCATGCCGTCGAGCTTGGCGGTGACCGCGGCGGCGTCGCGCGGGTCCAATCCGGCATAGAGAATGGTCTTGGGCGGTTCGGTGATCGCGCCGGCGATGTAGAGGAAGAAGGCCGTCAGGACCGCCGCAACGCCGGCCATGACGCCGAAACGCGCAGCACCAACTGCCTTGAAAAATTCGGGCACGAGCAAAATCCTCCCAGCCAGGAACCGTTCCTGCTAGGCAAACATTGCCGTGCTTGTGGTAAAATTTAGCTTAAGCATAGCGACGGAGATTTTCCGCGCCTTGGAAAGCTTTTCTTAAGAAGTCCGCCGGCCGGCCAGTCGCATCATCAATTGCGGTATTGCTGCACTCTGGTCGCGCGAAGCCCGGCAAGCCCGAAACGATCGATCGCATGTTGCCAGGCGAGGAATTCCTCGACGGTCAACGTGTAGCGGCGGCAGGCTTCGTCCAGGCTGAGCAGGCCACCGCGCACCGCGGCGACGACTTCGGCCTTGCGCCGGATCACCCAGCGCCGCGTCGAGGGCGGCGGAAGATCGGCGAGCGTCAACGGGCTCCCATCGGGGCCGATGACATAGCTCACACGTCCTTTGCGCTCTTCCATCATCACGCTACTCCCAAACCACGACTGGCCGCCAAAATAGCGCCGGCGCCTTTAAAAAAAGGCCAAGAGCCGTGGTAAATGAACTGATAAAAAGCTCCTTAGAATGCCCGCGAAAAGCCTTTGTTTGCTGGCTTTTCGCGGGTTCCATCAAGTTCCTTAATTGGTCGGCAATTGCTCAAGTTGCTGCAGCATCTGATCGGCGGTGGTGATGATGCGCGCCGAGGCGGAATAGGCGCGCTGAGTCGTGATCAGATTGGTGAACTCGGTTGCGAGATCGACCGTCGAGGCTTCCAGGGATTTGGACTGGATGGACCCCGCGGTGCCCGAATCGGCAAGGTTGATGTTCGCCGCGCCGCTCTGCTTGGTGATGGCATAGGCGTTGCCGGACATCTGGCCCAGTCCATTCGGATTGGTGAAGGTGGCGATTGGAATTTTATAGACGTCCTGAGACAAGCCATTGGAGAACTGGGCCGTCACGGTGCCATCCTTGTCGATCGTCACGCCGGTGACGCTGCCATAGGGCGTGCCGTCGATATTGGTGCCGTTCAGCACCGATGGCGCATCGGCCTGGGTCAGGCCGTTGCTGCCGCCGACCGTACCCAGGCTGAGCGAGATGGTCTGCGGATTGAGGCCCGAGGTGGAAAGCTTCCAGGGGATCGTCATTGCGACATTGCCCGAGGCCGGCGAAGCGCCGTTCACATTGGCGAGCGTACCGTCGGAATTGAACGCGACGGTGCCGGTCGAGATCGGGCCGGCCGCCGTCAGATTGGCGGCGTTGCCGGCATAGCTCGCTTCATAGGCCCATTGGTTCGCACCGGTCTTGATGAAGGAGAAGGTGACCGGCTGGCTGCCGCCCTGGCTGTCATAGACGTTGACGGTGCGGGTGAAATCCGGCGCCACGGTGCCCGATGTCATATCGCCTGCCGTGTAAGTCGCGTCCACCGTCGACTGGGATTGCAGATTGGCCTGGATCGTCAGCTTGCTGGTAGCCTGGGCCGCGCCCGAGATCGAAGAAGTGTTGACCAGGTTCAGCGCGCTGGCGTCGGTCGGCACATTGCCGGCGGAGTCCAGCTTGTAGCCCATCAGATAGAAGCCCGCGGCATTGACCAGATTGCCGTTGACGTCGGGCGTGAAGCTGCCGGCCCGGGTATAGGCGCGCGTGCCGGTGCCGCTCGGGTTGGACGTCACCACGAAAAAGCCGTTGCCCGAAATCGACATGTCCGTACTCGACGAAGTCGAAGTGGGCAGGCCCTGGGTGGTGATGTCCTGGCCGACAGAGACCGCGACGCCGGCGGAGGCATTGTTGCCCACGCCATTTTCGGCATTGAGAAATGTCGAGAAGCTGGCGGTGGCTTCCTTGTAGCCGACGGTATTGACGTTGGCGATGTTGGACGATGTGGCGCTCAAGGCCGCGCTGTTCGCGGTCAGGCCGGCGACGCCGATATTCAGTGCTCCATAAAGACTCATTTTTCTACTTCCTTGCGCCGGTTTGAACTTCGTCCGCTGCCGTTCGCGATGAAGACGCCGATTCTAGGCGCCCTATGGTTCAAAACATTCAGTTCGAGACGTTTGCGACATTGGCGATATCGCCAAGCCCGATTTCCATTCCGCCGACCATCAGTTGCGGCGTGCCCGAAGTCATGTCGACCTCGCTCACCACGCCGGCGCTGGCGACTTGGGCCGTGACGGCGGATCCGTCCGAGGCTTTGGCGCTGACCGTCAGCTTGTAAGTGCCGTCGGCAAGCTGGTTGCCGTTATTGTCCTTGCCGTCCCAGCTGAACTGGTGATTGCCCGAAGCGGTTGCGCCATTGCCGGAATAGACGACCTTGCCGTTGGCGTCGGTTACGGTCAGCGTGTCCGAGCTTGCGGTGGTGGCCAGGCTGTAGGTCCATGCCGCGGCGCCGCTGCTGAGCGAGGCATTGCCGTTGGTCACCGAAACCGCCTTGCCCAGATAGGATGTGGCATAGGCGCCGAGTTGCGTCGTGCCCTGGCCGATCAGGGTCTTGAGGTTGGTGTTGGTGCCGATCTGCTGTTCGACCTGGCTGTACATGACCAGCTGCTGCGTGAAGGTGCTGGAATCCATCGGGCTGGTGGGATCCTGATTCTTCAGCTGGCTGGTCAGCAAGGTGAGGAAGGTGTTGAAGTTGCCGGACAGCTGCGCCATCGCGTCGGAATTGGCCGCGGCGCCGGAGGTGGCGGCGGCGGGGTTCTGCGTCGTGCTGGTAACGGGCGTTGTCATGGCATTTGTCCTTTAGACATGGATATCGACGCGTGCGTCCGCGGCCGCGCCGTTGAAGGAAATTGCGGTGGGACTCTGCGCCGCCTGAATGGCGCGCGTGGCGGTAAGATTGGTGCGGCGGCCCTGACCGGCGCCGGCATCGTCATTCTGGCGATCCTGGCCGCGCAGCGAGAAATTGAGGCCGCTCTGCGAAACATCCAGGCCCGCATCGCGCAATGCCTGCGTCAATGTCGGCGCGTCTTTTTGCAGAAGGCTGAGCGTCTGGGGCTGGTCGGCGGTCATATGCGCCTGTGTTTTGCCGCTGGCGTCGATCGAAAGCCGGACATCAACGCGGCCCAGCTCCGGCGGATCCAGACGGATTTCGAATTGCTTGGCGCCGCTCAGCGAACGCGCGGCGATGCTGACGGCGAGTGCGCCGAAATTGGGCGTGGGATCGGTATCCGCGGCGGCGATGTGCAGGGCGGTGGTGACCGCGGCGCCGCCGGCCGCCGGAGCGGTGACGGCAAAATCGGCCGCTGC
Organism: Pseudomonadota bacterium; assembly: GCA_040389245.1. Classification (GTDB taxonomy): domain Bacteria; phylum Pseudomonadota; class Alphaproteobacteria; order Micropepsales; family Micropepsaceae; genus Rhizomicrobium. The sequence continues at coordinate 696,718 of JAZKAH010000002.1, forward strand.
CACGCCCTGCGGCAGAACAGGCGCCGGTGCGGCCTGGGGAATAGGCGTGGGCGCATCCGGTTGCGGCGGCGATGCGGCATCCGGCGCGGAGGCATGCACCGGCTTGTCGTCGCGATTGCCGTTTGCCGCGGCCTGCACGGTGTCCGCTCCATCCTTGCCCGGAACGCGCGCCGCGGGCATGCCAGGTGACGGCGTCTGCAGGCTGGCCACCGGGGATGGCGTGCCGATGGTGGCGACACTCTGTTCCGATCGGTTTGATGGGCCGGAATTCTTGGCATCGGGCTTTTCGGTCTGGGCCGAGGCGGCGTTCGCCAGCTGCGCCGCAGCTACGGCATCTTCGCCGTTCGCCGCGACCGGGCCGGGCGAACTTCCAACCGGCAGAGCGGCCGCGATGGTTTGTGCAGCCGGTGCGGCGTCATCGCCGGTTGCCGGAATTGGCTGCGATAGCGTCTGCAGATCGACCGGCGCATTGCTGGTGGCGTTGGTGACGGTGGCCTTGTCGGCGGCGGCTTTGCTGTCGCCGGTTTTAATCCGTTCCACGGGCTTGTCGCTTTTGGCAACGCCGGGGAGGTTGGACGGCGCGCCGATCGCAGTGCCGTCATCTTCGTCAACAGCGGCGATCTGCGCGGGCGGCGGATTTTGTGCAGCCGGTCCGTTCTGGCCAGCCGCCGGCTGGGAGACGGGCTGCGGATCGGCCGGGCCGACATTGACAGATTCGTCGCCGGCCGGACCGCTGTTTGCGTTGCAGGCCTGTGCCATCGGATCGCCGCTATTTGTGGCACTCGACGATAGGACGTCCGCCGTATCGGGGTTGGCATCGTCTTCGGTCGCACTGGGTGCTTGCGCATTGGCCATCGCAGCGGGCGGAGCATTGGCCGTGGCGGGCGTCGTCTGCGCAGACGGCTGGGTCTGCCGCGCGGCGGCATCGTCATTCGAGTCTTTGTCGTTACCGACTTTCTTGTCCCGCTTGGTGCCATCCCGGGAGGCGACTGGGTCGCCATGCGGCCGTGCCGTAGATTGAGGCGCCGTCTGCGCCGGGCGATTTCGCGCATCGGCGATTTTCACGCCAGGCTTGTCGTCGCTATTGGCCGCCTGCATGGCGGCGGCTTGCGGCTTGCGGGATCCGTCCTGCTGCGATGTCGCGGCCAGAAGAGCCGCGAAGGGCGAATTGTCGGTGGATTTGTCCGCACCACGCATGTTCGCTTTGGCAGCGGCCTTACTGGCGCTGTCGGAAGCCGCGATCGTGCTGGTGGAAAGCGCCGGCAAAATTCAAACCCGAATGTTTCGAGGACCGCGCACATGCCGCGGCCGTTGTTCCGCCTGAGACAAAGCAAGGGCTGGACCAGAGACTTTGCCCGTGTTTCCCCGGCTTTTTCCGGCGCGCGGCGTGATCTTCGCCGCGCAAAGGACAGGCAGTTCATGCCCAGACCGGCAAACTCTGCCGCCTTGGTGGACATCGCGAAGGACGCGAAACCCTTTGATTTCCAAGGCAAAGTCATTCCCACCGGGTGGCATGAGGCTTGCGACATCGATTGCCGGCAACAAAGCATTTGGAATTCGGCGCGTGAGTCTGAACGGAATTGCAGCAACCGCCTTGAGCGCGCTCAAGACCAGCAGCGCCGCGTTGGGCGTGACGTCGAACAATGTCGCGAACGTCAACACGCCGGGTTATGCCCGCCGGGTCGTCAATCAGCAGACCTTGGCGGCCGGCGGCCAATTGATGGGTGTCGATATCGGCAGCATCCAGCGCGTGGTGGATAGCTTCCTGCAACAGGAAAATCTGTCGGCCGGCGGCGCGGCCTCGCAATATGACACCGCAGCCGGTTTCTTCACGCAACTGAACGGGCTTCTCGGTGGTCCGGGCGACAATCAATCCCTGGCGACCGGCCTCACCAATCTGGCGGCCGCCTTCGGGGTGGCGTCTCAGGCGCCGTCTTCCTCTTCCAGTTCCTCGGCTGTGCTCAATTCCCTGCAAAGCCTGGCCAGCGATATCTCGAATGTGTCGAGCACTGTTTCATCGCTGCAGAGTCAGGTCGACAGCCAGGTGGTAAATTCGATTTCCTCCACCAACGCCCTGATAAAGCAGATCTACACGCTCAATCAGCAGATCAAGACCGCGACCGCGATCGGCGACACTTCGTCGGCCTTGCTGGATCAGCGCGACAATGCGCTGAGCACTCTCAGCAAGACCATGGGCATCCGCGTCAGCCAGCAGTCGGATGGCGGGCTCAACGTCACCACCACGGACGGCATCAATCTGATCAGCAATACCTATGCGGTCCTCAGTTATGCGGGCGGCGTGCAGAACGGGACCTACGGCAATATCCAGATCCAGGACACCAATCCGCAAAGCGGCCAGCTGATCGGCCAGGCCACCGCGCTGGATCCGCATCTGTCGGGCGGCTCGCTGAAGGGCATGATCGACATGCGCGATCAGACCTTGAGCGGCCTGGCCCAGGGTCTTGGCAATTTCGCACAGAACGTGGCGCAGGCCTTCAACGCCCAGACCAATGCCAACGCCGCCTATCCGCCGCCCACGGCGTTGACTGGCCGCGATACCGGCCTGATCGCGGGCGATGCGCTCAATTTCACCGGCAAGACCACCATCGCGGTCACCGATTCCAGCGGCAAGCTGGTGTCGCGGGTCGACGTGGATTTCGGCGCCGGCACTCTATCCGTCGATGGCGGCGGTTCGGTCTCGATCGGTTCAACGGTGGGCAGTTTTTCCGCCGCCCTCAATACCGCGCTCGGCGCCAATGGCAGCGCCGGTTTCGCCAATGGCCAGCTTTCAATTTCCGCCACCGGCGGCAACGGAATTGTGGTGCAGGACGACGCCAGCACGCCCAGCGCCCGCGGCGGCACGGGCTTTTCGCAATTTTTCGGTCTCAACGACGTCTTCACGGCCCAGGCGCCGTCCGTCCTCGCGACCGGCTTGTCCGCTTCGGATTCCAGCGGGTTGGCGGCGGGCGGGGTCATCGCTTTTTCCCTCAAGGGTCCCGACGGCGATATCGTCAAACAGGTCAGCGTCACCACCACGGCCGGCCAGACCATCGGCAACGTCATCAGCGCCCTGAACGGCGCTCTGGGCGGCGCGGCAACCTTCACCTTGAACAGCGACGGTTCGATCTCGACCGCAAAGTCGGCGCTTTACTCCGATTATCAGCTCAATGTCACCGGCGACACCACCCAGCGCGGAACGACCGGCGTCAGCTTCACGAAATTGTTCGGCATCGGCGACAACAATCTGGCCAACCAGGCGGTCAGTTTCGCGGTGGCCCCCGGGGTCGCGAACGCACCGCAGCGCATCGGATTCGGCTCGCCCAAGATCACCGGCGCCACTGTCGCCGGCGATTCCATCATCACCGGCGGTGACAATTCCGGCGCCATCGCGCTTCAGAACATCATCACCGCCGACCGCAATTTTGCGTCCGCGGGCGGCATCTCGGCGCAGCGCGAATCCCTGTCCGATTACGCCGCGTCTTTTTACCAGCAGGTTTCCACGCTCTCGAACGCGGTGACCCAGAACCAGACCACCCAGGACGACCGGCTGCAGGAAGCCCAATCCCGCATGGCCGCTAATTCCGGCGTCAGCCTGGATGAGGAACTGACCAATCTCACCACCTATCAGCAGGCCTATACCGCCGGGGCGCGCATGCTGACCGTGGTGGACCAGCTTTATCAAACCTTGATGCAGATCCAGTAGGACGTGATCCATGAGTGTTGACCGCATCGCAACGGCCCAGCAGAGCGCCTATTTTCTCAGCCAGATCAACAAGACCAGCGCGGCGCTGAACACGACCAATCAGCAGATCGCGTCCCAGGACGTGGCAACCACCTATGCCGGCTTCGGCGACCAGACCCAGGTGCTGACCGCGTCCATCTCGGCCAATGCCCGCAACGACGCCTATACCGCGGCCACCAATATCGCCACCACCCAGGCCGACATGCAGGACACCCAGCTGACCAGTCTCGGCACCTTGGTGACACAGCTGAAGAAGGCGGTGTCCGATGCGGTGTCGAACAATGATCCCACCACCTTGATGGGTCAGGTGCAGAATATCTTCGACCAGGCCACCGCGATTCTCAATTCCAAGGATGCCAGCGGCGATTATGTTTATAGCGGCGGCAAGACCGACACCGCACCGGTGACGGTGTCCTCGCTGGCGAGCCTGGTGGCGCTGCCTTCGATTTCCGGCGCTTTCGCCAATGGCACCGACAAGAAATCGGTGCAGGTGGCCGACGGTCAAAGCGTCACCTTTGGCCTCACCGCCTCCGATGTCGGCACCGGCCTGATGCAGGCGCTCAAGGACATTGCCGGCTTCGATGCCGGCGCCAGCGGCAATTTCAACAACAGCACCAGCCTCAGCCAGGCGCAAAATGATTTTCTCTCCAGCCAGATCACCTCGGTGGGAACGGTCGCGGTCAATCTGAACACTGCCACGGCCGAGAATGGCTATGCCTTCAATCAGCTGCAGAGCGCAACGACACAGCAGGCCTCGATGTCGACGCTCTATACGGGCTTCATCAACGGCATCCAAAAGACCAACATGGCCGAGGCGGCGACCCAATTGTCCTTGAACCAGACCGCCCTGCAAGCGGTGCTGCAGGTCACGTCCAGTCTCAACAAGCTGAGTTTGTTGAATTATCTGCCGGTTTCGAACGGCTCGGGCGGCTAAAAGCGGCTTTTTATTGCGGTTCTGGCGCTGCGGCTCTATATCCCGCCCCATGCGCACAAGTACTCCGGAGCATCGGCCAGGAAAAGTGCAGCCCCTAACATGCTGGCGAAGCGAGGGAGGGGCTGCGGTTTTCCGTTCGGCCGTGCGACCATGAATAAAGGCCGGATCGTCGCCGCCATGTCGGGCGGCGTGGATTCCTCCGTGACAGCCGCGCTGCTCAAGCGTCAGGGCTATGACGTGGTCGGCATCACCTTGCAGCTCTATCCGGACACGGTGCAGAAGAAAAAAGGCGCCTGCTGTGCCGGGCAGGATATTTACGACGCCAAACGCGTCGCCGAAGCCATCGGCATTCCGCATTACGTGCTGGATTACGAGAGCCGCTTCCGCAAAAATGTGATCGAAGAATTCGCCGATGCCTATGCGCGCGGCGAGACTCCGATCCCGTGCATCCGCTGCAACGAGAAAGTGAAGTTCGCCGATCTGATGGATACGGCGCGCGAGTTGGGCGCCGAGGCATTGGCCACAGGGCATTATGTCCGCCGCGTGGAAGGTCCCGGCGGCGCGGAGCTGCATGCGGCGCAGGATGTCACGCGCGACCAGAGTTATTTTCTCTTCGCCACCACCCAGGCACAGTTGGATTATCTGCGCTTTCCGCTGGGCGACATGGAAAAGAGCGCGGTGCGCGCGCTGGCCGCCGAGCTGGGCCTTGTCACGGCCGCCAAGCCGGACAGCCAGGATATCTGTTTCGTGCCGGAGGGACGCTACACCGGCATTGTCGAAAAGCTCCGTCCTGATGCGGCGCGCCCGGGGGAGATCGTCGACCAGGCGGGCGCCGTGCTGGGCCGCCATGACGGCATCTTTCATTTCACCGTCGGCCAGCGCAAAGGCCTGGGTCTGTCGGGCAATGAGGAGCCGCTCTTTGTCCTCAAGCTGGATGCGGCCCGGGCCCGGGTGGTGGTGGGGCCGCGCTCGGCGCTGGCTTCGCGCGTCATCCATCTGAACAACGTCAATTGGCTGGCGTCTATCGACGCGCCGTTCGATTGCGCCGTCAAAGTGCGTTCCATGCGTCCGCCGGTGGCGGCGCGGGTGGAGAAATTGCCGGGCGGCGGCGCGCGTGTGGAACTGGCCATGGCCGAAGATGCCGTCGCGCCGGGCCAGGCCTGTGTCTTCTACAGTGCTAGCGACAGCGTAGGGCACGGCCGGGTGCTGGGCGGCGGCTGGATCAGGTCTTCCGATAACCCCCCTTTGTCCGCCACGCGCGCAAGCGCGCTAGCGGACATCTCCCCGTGAGGCCGAAACGCGAAAGCTCCGGGGGAGCTTTCGCCGGCCGAACGGCTTCGCCTGCGGGGTGAGAAAGCCTGTGTTTGCCTGGAAATCCCTGCAATCTTGACAGGCAAGGGCAGGCCCTCCTACATCCCCCGCCTCAGCGACCATCACGGCCGCATGGCACCGTAGCTCAGCGGTAGAGCAGGGGAATCATAATCCCTTGGTCGGCGGTTCAAATCCGTCCGGTGCTACCAGACATATCAGTGGCGTGCGCCCATTTGGGCTGGCCCATCTCGAGACAAGTGGCAGCCCGCGGGATCACACGGCGTGATGGCATATCTCCGATATCACCATATTCTTTCCCAATTCTGCGGCTATGCGCGGTTCTTCTGCGGGGAACGGTTCCCTTTGTGCGCAATTCCCTTTGTGAATTAGATGTCGCATCAGGCTCAACATGGCAGGGCAGCAATGACGAAACACAGCAAAGTAATTCTTGGTTTTTCCGCGCTGATGGCATTGACGTCCGCCACATGGGCCGCCACTTCGCCACTGAGACAGGAAAACGCCAACCAGAAGCCCGACGCGCTCTCCAGTGCCGCGCCGGATCAAGGCGTCTTGTTCCATCCCGAAGGCGTGGACAGCGAAGGCAGCGTCACGGTGGAAGGTTCTCGCGTCGATTACCGCGCGACAGCCGGAACGATCATCGTGCATCCCAAGGATTGGGATGATGCCGCCTGGCGCGAGCACCCTGGCAAGGCGGGCGATGACGAGGACAAAGATAAGGACAAGGACAAGGATAAGAAAAACGACCAGGACCTGGGCGACCGCAATCCCACGTCGGCGGAAGCCTCGATGTTCTATGTCGCCTATTTCAAGAAAGGCGCGCCGGCGAATGACCGGCCCATCACCTTCCTGTTCAACGGCGGGCCCGGTTCGTCCACCGTGTGGCTGCACATGGGCGCCTTTGGCCCGCGCCGGGTTCAAACGCCGGGCGATATGCACATGCCCGCCGCACCGTACAAGCTGGTCGACAATGCCTTTAGCCTTCTGGATGTTTCGGATCTTGTTTTTATCGACGCGCCGGGAACGGGTTTCTCGCGGATCGCGGGCAAGGACAAGGAAAAGGCCTTTTACGGCGTCGACCCTGATGCCTATGCCTTCAGCCAGTTCGTGCTGGGTTTTCTGTCGAAATATGGCCGCTGGAATTCACCCAAATTCCTTTTTGGCGAAAGCTACGGCACGCCGCGCAACGCAAATCTGGTCAATATCCTGGAAACCGGCAACAGCGTCGATTTCAACGGGGTGATCCAACTATCGCAGATCCTGAACTTCGACCTCAGTGCGGATTCGCCGCAATACAATCCCGGCACCGATCAGTCCTACATTGTCGCGCTGCCCACTTATGCGGCCACCGCCTGGTATCATAACCGCCTCGGCGCCACCCGGCCCGCTGCGCTTGAGCCCTTCCTGAAAGAAGCCGAACATTTCGCCGCCACGGACTATGCCCTGGCGCTGCAGGAAGGCGCGGCAATCGATCCGGCGCGCAAGCAGGCCGTCGCTGACCAACTCGCTCATTATACCGGTCTGCCGTCGGCCTATATCCTGAAGTCGAATCTGCGCGTGAATGGCGGGCAATTCGAGAAGATGCTTCAAGATGGCGACGGTGTGACCACCGGACGGCTGGACTCGCGCTTTTCAGGCCCCGATCTCGATCCCTTGAGCCGCGAAGCCGAATATGATCCGCAATCGGCATCGATCGCTTCGGCCTATGTTTCCTCGTTCAACGATTATGTGCGCAAGGATCTGCATTATGGCGATGGCCGCTCCTACCGGCCGGAGATCGATGTCGGCAAATACTGGACTTCGAATCACAAGCCGCCCGGCGCCACCGAAGAACAGCCTGGCATCCTGAATCTGATGCCCGACCTCGCCTCGGCGATGAAAACCAATCCGAATCTGAAGGTATTTCTGGCGGGAGGCTATTTCGATCTCGCCACGCCGTATTTCGAGGGCCGTTATGAGATGCAGCACCTTCCCATTCCCGATAAGCTGCAAAGCAACATCGAGTATCACTATTATTCCTCGGGCCACATGGTCTATGCCAACGAGGAGTCCTTGAAGCTGCTGCACGATGACGTCGCGCGCTTCATCCACCAGAACCAATCAGCCGCGAAGGAAATGCCCGCAAGGGAAAAGCCCGCAAAGGAAAAATGAGTCTGCTGCTTTGTACGGCCCAAGCTCGGGCTGTTGCATTCAAGCCGGCCGCGCAAAATTTCTGCTCGGCGATGGGCTTTGCGTCTGCTCGTCAGCCGGGCATTTCCAGTTCGCGGCTTTCCACCACAAGCCGCCAGCTCGCCACATCGCCCAGCATCACATCCGCCGCCCTGTGGCTGGTTTCGTGCAGCGTGTCGATGGACACGGGACCGGTCTCGACACCATGAAGAATGCCGGCAAGCTGCGACGCCATGCGCGCCGAGCGCGCGGCCGCGCCGTCGAAATCGCCGATCACGCGAATGCCGTAACTTGCCGCCGCCAGCGCGGGCAGACCGGCGGTGGCGACGATAACAAGGTGATGCAGGCTAGGCGTCACGGGAACAAGGTCCCACATCTCGACGGCGAAAAAGCCGACAGAGACAAGAAGAGCCGCCACAAAGAGCAGGGTCGCCCAGCGGCTCAAACCCCGATGCAGGGCCCGGAAACGGCGCGCGGTGGCGGAATGATACGCTCTTTGATCTTCCAGAAGCGCGTGCAGGCCCTTGCGCACAGCTTCCGTCTGCGCGCCGTTTAGAACGGCGCTGCGCAATCCCACCTGCCGCAGCAGGGCGCGGACATACCATCCGGTCCAGCTTGACGCTTCGCCGTAGGATGGCGCCAGGCGCGAGCCCACCGCATGGATCGGCGTCGCCACGCGCAACCGCTCTGCGATTTCGCGCGCCTCGATCCACAGATGATGCCAGCGTCCCCGCCGTCCCAGCGCCGTGTTGAGGACCAGTGCCAGCACCAGTCCGATTTCGATCAGCGACCAGGGCGAAGGCGGCGCCCATACGACCGCGATCGTCACGATGGCCGACAGAAGAAAATTGAGAACGAACGCACCCCGAAAAAGTTGAGCGAAATAGATCGCGATCTCGTCGGCCCAGACATGGGCCTGGACAAGCGCATCAGGCACAAACCCCATCGGCCTGGGTTCGCCGACGATGTCTTGCGGCGGCGTGCGGCGAAGATCCGTCCATCGCGGCCATCGTCCGGCAAAGATCAGCATCAGGAAGGGAAAGGCCAGGCTGATGTTCCAGCGCCGGGCATGCTGGTGCATATAATCCCGCATGCCTTCGCGCTCGGACGTGAATTTTGGTGGGCGTATCAGCTGGTCGACCGCGATGGCCGTGCCGGCCAGGGCGTCCGACGAAAATGGCGTGTCGAAATAGGCCGGCCCCGCCTGGTTCGCGATTCCTTCCCGCCAATAGAGTTGGGGTGCGCGCCCCGGTGATGGATCCACGCGGATCGTCGGCATGCCGCGCCGCGCCGCTTCATAGACCAGTTCGGTGGTGCCGCCGCGTCCGGCAGAGGGCTCGCCATCCCATACCGCGATCAGAAGATCGCTGGCATCCAGAACCGCAATGCCGGCGCGCTCGTAGGCCTTGGCTTCTTCCTGCCGGTCGCCAGCAAATTCAAGCACCGCTCCGGCCTGCGACAAAAGCAGATGAAATTCCCTCTTCGATTCTTCCGTCCCGAAATCATTTTCATAGTCCGAGGCGCGAAACGGCAGCGGCGCGGCGAGTGCAAAATCCAGCTTCAGGCCCAGGTGGGCGCCGATGCGATCGCTTCCTTCCGCCAGGGCGCTGATCACGGCAAACTGCGGGGATTCCGTGCTGAAATAGCCCGCGTGACGCCGGCTTGCAGCCAACCCCGCCTCGCGGATCGCCGTCAGGAGGGACGCGATCTCGGCATTCAGCCAGGCTTCGGCACCTTGCGGCAGGCGGTTGGGCCGATGACCGATAATGCCGACGGCAAGCGCGAAATTCGGTTTGGGCGGATGAGCATCTGTCACGATGGGGGATCCAGAGAGGGCGAGCAGGCTTTCTGGTGTGAGCCGGAAAAGGCGCCCCTGCGAAGCCGCCGCCTTCCGGCCCTCCAGAATAGTTGCTATCGTTGACCCGTCTGGCTGGGATCTTCAAGCATGCGCGGTTGTGGCCGTGCCCCTGTCCTCGCGGTCCGGGAGGGCTGCCGGCATGGGAATTAGCGTGTTCAAGTCACGCGACTGGTTCTTCATCCTGCCGGTTGCGCTGGTGGCTATGATCCTGGGCCTGATCGGCTTTTCGATCTGCGCCGCCGCCGAATGCCATACCGATTCCTTCGCCGGGGCCTTTTTCCGCACCATCGACCTCATCCGGGGTTCGGGCCATTACGTGTTGGGCCGCGATCCCTGGCAACTGGTCGCAGCACAGCTGCTGATGCCGGTGGCTTTCGCCGTCACGGCGGTCAAGCTGGTCATCGCCAATATGCGCCGTGATCTGAAGGTGATGGCGATTCGCCGGATGCGGGGCCATGCCATCGTCTGCGGCACCGGCGATACCGGGCGGCATATCGCCGAACGTCTGTCCGATTCCGGACAGTCTGTGGTCGTCATCGCGCTGGATACCCAATCGCCCAACGCGCTGGCGTGCGAACGGCGCGGCATTCCCGTGCTGCAGGGCAACGCGCAGGAAACAAGTCTTCTGCGCATGGCGGGGTTGCTGCGCGCCTCGCGCCTGTTCGTGGCCTGCGGTTCGGATGCCACCAATATCGAGATCGGACTGCGCGCTCTTGCGGCCTCCGCCAAGCGCAAGATGGCAGATCCCATCGTCATCATGCCGGAGATGCGTAGCGAATGGCTTTACGATCAGGTTCAGACCCATCGCGCCGCGCTCCAGGCCACGGATTTCGCGCATTTCCGCATCTTCAATCTCAACGCCAATGCGGCGCGGTCTCTGTTGCAATCCGAAGGGTTCCACCGCGCGGCGGAACGGGCAGGTGACGCGCCACATCTTCTGGTCATCGGCCAGGGCCAGACTCTGTATGAAGTGACGGCCCAGGCGGCGCTGTGCAATTTCGCGGTCCCGGGCCGGCGGTTGGCCGTGTCGCTTGTGGGCGAGAATACCGCCCTCAGCCTGGATGCCGTGGCGCGCCGTTACCCGGGCCTGAAGGATCATGTCGCGCTCAAGACCTATGAAAATGCGCTGGGCGATCCACCGGCCTGGGCCCTTCTGGCCCAGCTTCTGTCCGCGAACCCGCCATTCGCGGTCGTCATCGATCTGCAAGCGGAAGAGCGCACGATCGAGGCGGCGGTAAGGCTGCGCAAGCTGCTCGATGCCGAGGGGCTGTTCGCCGTGCCGGTCTATCCCCGGGTCTGGCAGCAGCACCAGCTCGGCGCTTTCCTCCTGCGCATGGAAGCGACGGAGCAGGAAGGAGACCGCCTGGCTTACTTCGGCGATCTTGCGTCTCTGGCAAGCCCGGACCAGCTGCTGCAGCAATCCCTGGATCTGATGGCGGTGGCGACACACCGGGTCCACCGGGAGAGCGAGCCGCAGGCAAACGCGCCGGATTGGCCGCAGCTTGCGGAAATGTACAAGCAATCCAATCGCATGTTCGCCGATCACATTCCCGTCAAGCTTTCCGGGATCGGGTTCGAGATGGCGCCTGCGGGCGCGGATGCGACGCTGTCGGAAAACGACATTGAAAGACTGGCAGAGGCCGAACATTGGCGCTGGTGCGTGGAAAAAAGACTGGCGGGCTGGCGGCACGATCTTGCGCGGGACGATATGCGCAAACACCACCCGCTTCTCCTGGATTGGGAGGCCTTGCCGGACGGCGCCAGGGAGGACAATCGCCGAATGGTCCGCCGCATTCCGTCCATCGTGCGGGCGGCAGGCTACTCGATCCGGCGCGCGGGTCCGCCGGCGTGACGCATCTTGCCAAGGCCATGGGGCGGCATCACACTGATGCTGGGTTTGGCTGGGGCGCCCGCGCGGTGCTCATTTCCTTTATTTCCATTTCGCGGCGGGATCGCCGCGCGGAGCGTGCAGGATGAGCAAGCGCATCTTTGTCAGCTATTCTTCGCCCGATCAGTCCAAGGCGGATGCCATTCGCGAGGCGCTCGAAACGGCGGGCATCTCCTGCTGGATCGCGCCGCGCGATCTCAGCGCGGGGACCCAATGGGGCGCGGGGATCGTGCAGGCGATCCAGGGTTGCGAGGCGGTGGTCGTGGTGTTCAGCGCGGCGGCAAACAATTCTCCGCAGGTGGCGCGCGAGATGGAGCTGGCGGTTTCCAACCGCCGCCCTTTGATCCCCATTCGCGTCGCCAACGACATGCCGACCGAAGACATGCAGTATTTCCTGGGCGTTTCCCATTGGTTCAACGCATTCGCCCAGCCGATCCAGAATTACCTGCCGGACATCGTGACATCCGTGCGCAATGTGCTGGCAAAAGAGCGTAGCCCTTGGGCCAGTCTTACACGGCGCATGCCACAAACCCGGTCCGGCCAGATCATCTGGGCCGGCGCGGGCGCGCTTGTTATCGCGCTTGTGGTGGGATGGATGTCGCGCCCCAGCTTTCCCACCGGCATGCCGGATTCGCCGATGACGGGCCGCTGGCAGGCGAAGATCGCGGACGCCAAAGGCAGCGAAACCGATTGCATATTGGATGTTCAGTCCAACGGCCTTGCGGCCTATTCGGATTCTTGCCCCGCTCCCATCACCGATGCCAGGGGCCAGATCGGCGCGATGGGCACCAATGGCAGTTCCAGTTCCGGCACCTTCGGGCTCTTGGGCAACGTCAACGGCTATTCGGGAACCTTCAAGAAAGGCTGGTTCGGTGGCATGACCACCACCGACAACAAATTGGGCGAGATTCACTGGAGCCATATCTCCAGCGACGGACCGATCAAAAGCGGGATGGATGATATCATCAAGCAGCCGACGTCCTGGCCGCTGAGCGATGTCCCGGGCATCGCGCGCCGCACCCGCGCCTATATCCGCGCCAAATGGAAGCCGGATGCCGAACTGACGGAAATCGACGTCAAGCTGCTCAAGAGCAACGAAGCGGGCGTGATCAATATCAAGTCCACGGATGGCGGGCTTGAGCTCAAATTCAGCTTTTATTCGCCCTCGACGCAGGAAGGTCTTTCGTTCACGCCATATTCGCAAGGCGGTTCGATGTTTCCCATGGGCGTGGTCGATCGCAATGGCGAAGGCCCGCTGCCGGACGATTTCCTCGATCTTCCCAAGGCGGTCGACATGCTGAAGGCGCATGGAATGCGGGCAAGGCAGATCTATGAGGCGCAGCTTCAGGACTGGGGGCAGGGCACCACCGCCGGCGGTCTGCGGCTCAATGGCATCATGTGGATGATCGATTCCCAGCTGAACGAAAGATTTTCCGTCCGTGCCTCAAGATAGGATCGGGCTCCGGGCGATGCCCTGGGCAGGCGCGGTATGGACGCAACCCTGAATCGCATTTGCGGCGCTTAGCAAGGCTTCCCGCGCATGCTAGGTCTCTGACGGTGTCGTTCCGAATTTCCGGTGGATTTGCGATCATGGCCGAACCGCTTCCCGTGACGTTGGACGACATTCGTGCCGCCGCCGGAACCATCGAAGGCCAGGTGTTGCGCACGCCCATGCGCCATTCGCGCACGCTCTCCGAGATCGCGGGCTGCGACATCCATCTCAAATTCGAGAATCTGCAATTCACCGCCTCATTCAAGGAACGCGGCGCGCTCAATCGCCTGCGGGCGTTGTCGCCCGAAGAACGAAAACGCGGCGTCGCCGCCATGAGTGCGGGCAATCATGCGCAAGGCGTCGCCTATCATGCCGGCCGTTTGGGCATTCCCGCCACCATCGTGATGCCGGTGACCGCACCTTTCACCAAGGTCAAACATACGCGCGATTTCGGCGCCACCGTGATCCTGGAAGGCAATGACCTGAAACAGGCCAATATCGCGGCGCGCATCATCGCCGATCGCGACGGTCTCACTTTCATTCATCCCTATGACGACACCAAAGTGATCGCGGGCCAGGGCACGATCGGACTTGAGATGCTGGAAGACGTTCCGGAGCTTGATACGTTGATGATTCCGGTGGGCGGCGGCGGCCTGATCTCTGGTATCGCGGTGGCGGCCAAGGCTTTGCGGCCGGATATTGCGATCTATGGCGCCCAGGCCGAACTATATCCGGTCATGCGCCAGGCGATGCGGAACGAACCGCTTACCGAAGATCCGCCGGCCCAGACCATCGCCGAAGGCATTGCGGTCAAACAGCCCGGCGCGCTCACGACCCAGATCGTCAAGGCGCTGGTGACAGATATTCTGCTGGTGAATGAGGCGGCGATGGAACATGCGCTGGCCATGATCCTGGAAATCGAAAAATCCGTGATCGAAGGCGCGGCGGCGGCGGGGTTTGCCGCGGTGCTGAAAAATCCGGCGCTGTTCAAGGGCCGCAAGGTCGGCATCGTGATGTCCGGCGGCAATATCGATATGCGCATGCTGTCGAATGTGATCCTGCGCGAATTGTCGCGCGAAGGCCGCATTCTCACCTTGGACGTGGCGATCGCCGACCAGCCCGGCGCCCTGTCGCGGGTCGCGGCACTGGTGGGGGAAGCCGGCGGCAATATCCTGGAAGTCTCCCACAACCGCATGCTGAGCGGCCTGTCGGCCAAGTCCGCCACCCTGGGCATGGTGATCGAGGCCCGCGACGCCCAGCATGCGACGGAGATCCGCACGGGGCTGGAAAAAGGCGGATTTCCCGTCCTTGCCGGCCGCCGCCAGGCCGACCCGCATTAGGCCCGCTGCGGCGTTAACCGTTTCCCGAAAGCCGGCTTGCCAGGCAGGTTCCATGTCCTAATTTGGCACAGGAACTGGAACCCGGATCTTTCATGCTGCCGAAAAGCGTTGCGCAACTGACAGGCATCATTGTCTGCAGCATCGTGGTTTTCGGGTCGGACATGGATGTCGCTTACGCCATGCCGCTGGGCATTCTTGCGGGCGCGCTGGCGGTGTTTTTCGTGTCCGTGGCGGAAGGCCGCGAGACCGCCCGGCTAGGCACCCTCTGGCGGAATGGAATTCAGCGCCGTTTCTAGTTCCTGGAAGCTGGGCTGATATTCGCCCGGCACGCTGCCGCGTCCGATCTCGACCGATATCTGCGCCGCATTGCCATGCAGATGCGCCACCAGGATATCGCGGATGACGTGATAGAAAAGCGAATCCTCGTCCGCGATTGCCTTCAGTCGCGTGCCCATCGGGCCGACCACGCCATAGGCCAGGAACACGCCCAGGAAGGTACCGACCAGGGCCGAGCCGATCATGCCGCCCAGAACCGCGGGCGGCTCGGTGATCGCACCCATGGTCTTGATGACGCCCAGCACGGCGGCGACGATGCCCAGCGCCGGCAATCCGTCCGCCATGGATTGCAGGGCGTTGGCCCCGATCAGGGCCTCGTGATGGTGTTTTTCCAGCTGCTTTTCCATGTTGGTTTCGACCTGGTGCGGGTCTTCCAGGCTCATGGTCATCATGCGAAGCGTGTCGCAAATGAAATCAAGCGCGAAATGATCCTTCATGATCTTGGGATAGCGCTTGAAGATCGAAGATTCGGCGGGATTTTCGATATGCGCTTCCAGCGCGATCAGCCCCTTGGATTTCATCGTTTTGGTCAGGAGGAAGAGCAGACACAGAAGGTCGCGATAATCGCCCGGCTTCCAGCGCGGGCCGGAAATCACCTGGCCCAGGCTGCCGCCGATCTTTTTGAGATTGAACATCGAGCCGGCGATCAGCATCGCGGCGATGGCGGCGCCGAAGATGGTCAGCATTTCATGCGGCAAAGCCTCGAACACCACGGCCAGCGAACCGCCGGTCATCAAATAACCGCCGAACACGCAGCCGAACAGAACGACAAGGCCGCCTATCTGAAGCATAAAAGAAAAACCCGCCCGCAAACGAATTCGTGACCGCATTTCGTGATGAAACGCGCCTTGGGGTATTATTAACGGCAGGGCTTAAAGAGGCGTGAACTCCGGCGCGCACCGCTATTTCCGAGCGTTAACGCTTCCTCAATCGGAATTCAGCCTGGCGTTCCCGCCTTGGTCCCGGCCAGCTTGTGCGCGACCAGCGCGGCCAATTCCTTTGCCACCTCATCGCTCATCCGGCTGGCTTCGTCCTCGGCGTTGGCGGCGCGAACGATGGCCGAGACATGCAGGGCGATGACGGCCGCTTCGGGCTGTGCGCCGAATTTCCGCATTTCCTCGAAATAGCGGCAGAGGCCATTGGCGATTCGCCCGGTCGCGCGCAGCCCGACGGTCTCGGCAAACCCCCGGATTTCATGCGCCTTGTCCGCGGTGATCTCATGGTCGCCGATTGCATCTTCCAATTCGCGGACATAGTCGCGCACGCCTTCACGCAAATGCTGGCTGGCTTCCTGAATCGCACGCGCGCCGCGCGTCAACGCGTCGTTCGAGCGCAATATCCGCGAAATTTTCGCCGCGTCGCTTTTGCTCACCATCTGCGGATAAGCATCGGGCGGGATAAGCTGCGGCTCTCTAGTCATTGCACGTGCAGATCGCGGAAATCGTCATGCCGGCGCCAGGGGCCGGCGTAATTGTCCAACGCCTTGCGTCGCCGGTCGGGACCGAAATAGGCGTCGCAGCGCACGAAGGGGCGGGGATATTCCACGATCTGGGCAATGCGGGAGAACAGGCTTTGCGCCGTAATCGGCTTGGCGAGGAATTCCGTGACGCCGGCGTCGCGCGCCGCTTCCACCCGCTGCTTTTCGGTATGCCCGGTGATCATGATGATCGGCATGAAGGGGTTGGCGCTGCGTGGCGATTGCCGTATTTCGCGCGTGAAATCGATGCCATCCATCGGCTTCATCGCCAGATCGGACAGAACCAGGTCGCATGGCTTTTCGCGCAGCACGTCCAGCGCGGCGGCGCCGTTGCCGGCTTCCTGAATCTCGCGAATGCCGACGGAATTCAGCAGCGTTCGCAGCAGCGAACGCATATGCTGATTGTCCTCGACGATCAGTACCTGCAGCCCCTCGAAGGCAGACCCCGACATCCCCGTTACAGTCCCTGGCTTTACGTCTATTCCGGCACCACATCCGAGAGCCGGCGGCAAAGTCGGCGAAATGGACGCGACCCGCCGAAATTGCTACCGCAGGTTACGAAAACCCCATTATCAATACCTTTACGAATTTACAGTGGAAAAATGAATTTGGATATCTCCCGCGCCCTGACTGGCCTGCTTTTGTCGGCAAAAGCGGTGCTGAATCCGGTGGCGTTCGGTGTGGCCGGAATGATCACGGATACCCAGGGCCAAGTGCTGCTGGTGCGCCAAACCTACATGACGGGTTGGCGGCTGCCGGGCGGAGGCATCAGCCGGGGCGAGACGCCGGAGGCGGCGCTCCGGCGGGAGCTCCAGGAGGAAGTGGGGCTTTCGGGTGGCGAGGCGCGCCTGTTCGGCCTTTATAGCCGCAGGGTCTGGTGGCTGACCCACATCACCGCGCTCTATCTCATCGAGGGGGCGGCGGTGAATTTCAAGCGCAACCTGGAAGTGCGGGCGATCGCCTGGGTCCGGCCGGAAGCCCCGCCGGCGGACACGGCGCCGGGGACCGCCCGGCGCCTGGCCGAGCTTGCAGCCAATGCGGGCCCCAGTCCCCATTGGTAAGTCTTGCCTTTGTAGACCTCCGCGCGTAGTCGAACGCCATGTCGGCCCATGCTGAAACCTGTGACTGGGAGATCCGGCGGGAACGCGCCGAAGACCGCTCCCGCATCGAGGCTCTGACCGAAGCGGGCTTTGGTCCAGGGCGCTATGCCAAATCGGCCTATCGTTTGCGCGAAGGCGTGCACGCGGTCGCGGCGCTGAGTTTTGTCGCGGTCGAGGACGGTGCGCTGCGCGGCTCGGTCCGGTTCTGGCCGATCAAAGTGGGCGGCGATGACGCCCTGCTTCTAGGTCCCTTGGCGGTGGACAGCAGCCAGCGCGGCCGAGGTATCGGCATCTCCCTGATGCAGGCAGGCATTGCGGCTGCGCGCGAGGGCGGCTGGCGCGCCATCCTGCTGGTGGGCGACGAGCCTTATTATTCGCGAGTGGGATTTGTGAAGCTGTCGCCGGGACGGGTGCGGTTTCCCGGCCCGGTGGATTTGAGCCGGCTGCTGGGCCTGGCGCTCACACCCGGCGCGCTGGAAAAACTTTCCGGCCCCATTCGCCGGGCGCGGATCGACGATCCGGTGTGCGCCGATGGGGCGCCGCTGGGTTAGCGACCTTCGATCTTCCAAGCCAGGAAGAGAGAACCAACCACCAGCAACAGCGCGGCCCAAGCGGGCAGCAGCGGTTCCTGTTCCAGCGCGGTGACGCGATAGGCATTGTTGCGCCGCAGCCCGATCCAGTTCGAGCCATAAGCCGTCTGTGCCGGTGCCACCCGGTGTACACCCACTATGCCATCCGTCAGCCAATGCACGGAGCCGCCGCTGCTTTTCGCCAGCGGATCCAGAATGTCGGAGGTGGCGCGCATGTCGGCGACTTCCTTCGGATTGAGCGGTCCCGCCGCCGTCACGGTCGACAGAGTGCCGTCAGTGAGACGATAAAGTCCCAGCTCGCTCACCTTCATGGTGCCGCGCCACATGCCGGCCTCCATTTTGCTGAGGGTGATGATGGAGTGGCTGCCCGAGGGCGACGTCATTTCCACTGGCCGGGCATCGGGCGCCATGCTTCGCCGCGTCACCACCATTTCGCCATCGACCACGGCGGCGGACAGATTCTCCGCTTCCAGTTCCGGCTCTTTCATCAGCCAGTGCGCCAGACGGCGCAACAATTCGGCCTGCGGCCCGCCGCCTTCATAGCCGCGCGCCCACAGCCAGATCTGGTCCGACATCAGTTCGGCGACGCGGCCTTTCTTGACTTGGTCGAGCACCAGCAAAGGCTGGTTATTGGGACCGCTCATCACGGTCTGTCCGCCGATGCTGCTGGCGCCGATCTGCCGGAACCAGCGGCCCCAGGTCGGCTCGGCCTGGACTTCATTGTTGCTGCCCGGCAGATCGCGGGTCACCGGATGGGCGAGGCCCACGGCAGTGACGTGCGGCCGGAAAGGCTGGGTGACGATCTCTCCGGACGGCTGGGCCGGCAGCACGCTGGCCAGCGGCGTGCGGTAAAGGCTTTCGTCCTTGGCGAATTCGGTGCCCGACGACACCAGCAGTGCGCCGCCATTGTCGACGTAATTGGCGATGTTTTCGAAATAGGCCATCGGCAGGATGCCGGCCTCGCCATAGCGGTCGAAGATCACCAGATCGAAGGATTTCAGCTTCTCCAGAAACAATTCCCGCGTCGGGAAGGTGATCAGGGAAAGTTCTTCGATGGGCGTGGCGTCCTGCTTGTCCGGCGGCCGCAGGATGGTGAAATGCACCAGATCGACGGAGGGATCTGCCTTGAGAAGATTGCGCCACACCCGTTCGCCGGCATGCGGCTCGCCCGAAATCAGCAGCACCCGCAGCCGGTCGCGCACGCCGGAGATGGTCACCACCGCGCGATTATTCTGCAAGGTCAGTTCGGAAGGGCCCGGCGCCGCCGACAATTCCAGGATGTTTTCGCCTTCATGCGTCACCGGCACCGTCAGGCTGGTGTCCTGGCCGACCGGCACCACACGGGTTCCCAGCGGCTTGCCGTCGATCGACAGATTGACTTCGGCGCTGCCGCCGGACGTTCCTCCAAAATCATCGACCCGAAGCACCAGCTGCGCGTTTTGACCGACAATGGCGAAACGCTCGGCGTTCAGCACGGTGAGCTTGCGGTCGCGTTCGCCGTGTCCACCCGCGATCAGCACTTGCAGCGGCGCCCCGAAGGCAAGGGCTTGCGGCGCGTCGTGCACTTCGCCGTCGGTGATCATGATCGCGCCCGCGATCCGGCTGGGCGGCACGTCGGCCAGCGCGCTGTTCAGAGCCGCGAAGGCCTGGGTGCCGTTATTCTCACCGGTCGTGGTCGTGGTGATGCTGGTCTCGCGCACGGCCAGATTCGGCTGGGCGGCAAGCTGGCGGCGTAGCGCCGCCACCGCCGCCGCGGCCTGGGCCGAACGATTGCCCACGGCCATGCTTTGCGAGCGGTCCACCACCAACGCCACCACGTCGGGCAGGGCGGCGTGGGTTTCCTTCACCAGGATCGGCCCGGCCAGGGCGAACAGGAGAATGGCGAAGGCCAAACCCCGCACCAGTGCGCCGCGCGCGCCGCGCCAGAGCCCGAACCCGGTGATCGCCAGCGCCGAAACGGCCAGCAGCAGCAACAGGACCAGCGGAATATGCGGATCGAAAGCGAGCCTGGTCATGTCGGAGTCTCGATCATTTTCCGAGGCGCTCCAGCAAGGCCGGCGCATGCACCTGGTCGGTCTTGTAGTTGCCGGTCAGCGCATACATCACCAGATTGATGCCGAAACGCAGCGCCATCTCGCGTTGCAATTCGCCGCCCGGCACCGGCTCGCTCATGGGATGGCCCGTCGCATCCACCGCCCAGGCCGCCGCCCAGTCATTGCCGCCGATAATCACAGGCGAAACGCCATCGCCGCCGCGCGCGGGGACGCGTTCCTTTCCCTTTTCGGCAGGCGGCAATTTTTCCACCCAGACCTGGCCGCCGCTCCAGCGGCCGGGAAACTCCTTCAGGATATAAAAGGCCTTGGTCAGCACATGATCGGGCGGCACCGGTTCGAGCGGCGGCAGATCCAGCCCCTGGGTGATCCGCCGCAAGGTCTGCTCGCCGGCCGAGTTCTCGCCCCTGACCGCGCCCAAGGTGAGATCGCGGGTGTCGAACAGAATGGTGCCGCCCAGGCGCATATAGTTGTTGAGCTTGGAGACCACGTCCGGGGAAAGATTCTTTTCGCGCGGATCCATCGGCCAATAGAGCAGCGGGTAGAAGGAAAGATCGTCGCGGGTGATGTCGACGCCGATCGGATCCTGCGGTTCATAGGAGGTGCGCATCTTCAGCACCTGATCCAGGCCCGTCAGGCCCGCCTTGCTCACCTGGTCGAGCTCTGGCAGGCCGGTGATCACATAGGCCAGACGCGTATCGAGCGCCGCCTTGAGATCCATGGCATCGTTGGCGCGCGCCTGGGGAACGGCCATGAACAGGATTGCCAGCAAGGCCGCGGCGGAGCCCAGCATCCGCTGGGGAAAATATCCCCTCAGCCACAGCGACGCCACCGCATCCAGGCACAGCAGCAGCGCGGCCAGCGCCAGCAGATAAGGTTGCAAGGCGATTGTGCGCGCCGCGCCATAGCTTTGCGCGCCGGCAAGCGCCAAGGGCTCCAACGCGGCTTGCGGGCCCAGCTCGTTGAGCGCGGTTGCCACGCCTTTTGCGCCATAGAGTCCGGGCGGATGTTTTGCCGAAATGCCGGTGTGCTCGAAATCGCGCGCCGCGATGGGGGCGATGTCCGGCGTTGGTTGCTGCAGCCGCCCGAAACCGTCCAGCACGCTGAGTGGCGCCAGGTTCGACAGCCGCGCCAGCGAGGCGGCGGGCGTCCCCGCCGAAAGCGCCAGCAGCCGCTTCAGCATGTCCACATAAAGTCCCGACAGCGGCAGGGTCGACCAGGAAGGGCTGGCGGTGATGTGAAACAACACGATCCAGCCGCCCTTGCTTTGCTTGGCGGTGACCAGGGGCGTGCCGTCGGCCAGGCGCGCCCAGGCGCGATCCGACAATTCCGCGCTGGGCTCGGCCAGGATCTGGCGCGATACCGTCACTTCGGCCGGCACCGCAAGACCGTTGAAGGGGGAGGCGGCCGGAAAACTCGCCAGATGCTGCGGCTGGTTCCACGCCATGGCGCTCCCCAGATAGCGCCCGCCCGTGCGCAAATTCACCGGCACCAGATCGTCGGCGCCGTTGGACATGCGCGGACCGGCGAAGCGGATCAGCACGCCGCCGCCCTTGAGGAATTTTTCCACTGCGTCGGCATCGCTGCCGGTGATCTTGCCGACATCCGCCAGGAACAGCACCGAAATGTGATGGGCGATCAATTCGCTGATGGTGCCCTTTTCCACTTCGGCGAATGGCGTGAGTGCGCGTTCCAAATAATAGACATCGGACAATAGCGGCTGCTCGTTTTCCGTCGCCGCCGCCGAGACCAGTCCAATGCGGCGTTCCGATCCGCCCGTATCCAGAAGCTGGGTGGCGCCGGCCGTGTCTTCAGCTTGAATTGCCAGCCGCGCGGTCTGGTTGCGCACTTCCAGCGGCAAGGTGATGTGCGCCTGTCCGCGATTGTCGCCGGCCCGGAAATCCAGCGCCGTGTCGCTCAAGGTCTCGCCGCGCGAACCGATGGCGGCAACCTGGATGCGCGCGGATCCCCGCGCGTCGGCGCGGATGGCGGTGACGGCGAATCCGGTGCCGTCGTGACGGGGCGGCAGCAATCCCATCGCCGGCCGCTCCGGCGTGAAGATGCGCAGCGGCCCCAGGGCGGTCAGCGCGCGGCGCAGGGCCTGGCCCTGGCCGTCTTCGATCCCATCGCTGAGCCAGGAGATTTGCGGCCGTTCGGCCAGATGGGCGCGCGCGATTTCCGCCGCCGCCGTCATGCGATCGCCCGGCCAGGCGGCCGGTTTTAATTCGCGCGCGATCTTCTCTGCCGCGCCCGCGTCGAGAAGCGTGACAGGCCCCGGCGTCGCGGTGGGTACGATGGCGACGGGTCGATCGCCCGCCGCGCGCAGCAGATCGGCGATCAGGGTTTGGCGCTGGTCCCAGTTCTTGGCGGCGGCCCAGCCATTGTCCACCACCAGCACCAGCGGCCCGCTACCCAGGATCTTCACCACGCGTCCCAGCAGGGGATCGGCCAGGGCCAGGATCAGAAGGCCTGCCGCGACAAGACGCAGCAACAGCAGCCACCAGGGCGTATGGGCCGGCGTCTGCTCTTCGTCCTTGAGGCCCAGAAGCAGGCCCATCGGCGGAAACAGGATGCGGCGCGGCTGCGGCGGCGTCACCTTGAGCAGCCACCACAAAGCGGGAAGCACAATCAGCGCCGCCAGAATCCAGGGCGTGCCGAAACTCAATGCCGCGAACCATTCCATCGTGTCACGCTTTCATAGTGAGCTGGCATGGCATGGCTTAAGTGGGGCCGATGGCGGCATGCAATGCGATCAGCGCCGTCTGCGGCGCATGATCGGTGCGATGCGCGGTGATGCTCCAGCCCAGGCTTGTCGCGGCGCGCCCGATGCCTTCGCCATGGGCGGCGAAGCGGGCGCGATAATCCTGGCCCACGCTTTCGGCGCGCCCGAACAAGGCGCTGCTATGGCCGCGCGGGCTCTCGAAACGGGCGCGTCCGCTATAGGGAAAATCTTCTTCCGCCGGATCGATGATGCGCACCAGATGACCGACGGCGCCCAGGCGGGCAAATCCCGCCATGCGTTCTTCCACGCGAGGCGATAGAAAATCGCTGAGCCAGACGATGCGCGATCCGCGCGCGATCGGCGCGGCCGGCGGGCCGGCATCGCCTTCGGTGCGGGCGCGTTCTTTTTCCTGCATGGCGGGATCGAGCAGGGAATGGCCGATGCGCGACAAGGTGAAGCGCGACGCGGCGGGAAGATAGGCGGCGCCCAGCAAACCCACACGCTCGCCGCCCCGCACCAGCAGCGACGCCAGGGCCAGGAGCAGAAGATTGGCGCGCTCCATCTTGGTTACGTCGCCGGAACCGAACCGCATGCCGGGATCGCTGTCGCGCCAGAACCAGACGGTCTGGGCGGCTTCCCATTCCCGCTCGCGGACGAAAAGATGTTGCGACTTGGCCGATTGCCGCCAATCGATGCGGCCCACCGAATCCGCCGAACCGTAACGGCGGAACTGCCAGAAATTCTCGCCGATGCCGGCCTTGCGGCGGCCATGCGCACCCAGGCTGATCGAAGCGGCAAGCCGGTCCGCCGCCACCATGAGCGGCGGCAGGCCCGCGCCCAACGCGTCCGCTTCATGCTGGAGCGGCGAAAATCCGGTCAATCAAGAATCCTTCAAAGCGGTTCCAGGAAAAGTGTGCAGCGGTTTTCCGTCCGGAACCGCGACAAAACTAAAGCAGTGCGCGGCAAAGCTTTTCGATGACCTGGGCGGTGGTGGCGCCCTCGGCGCGGGCGGAAAAGCTCAGCGCCATGCGATGGCGCAGCACCGGCCCCGCCAAGGCCAAAATATCGTCCGTGGACGGCGTCAGCCGCCCATCCAGCAAAGCGCGGGCGCGGGCCGCCAGCATGAAGGCCTGGCTGGCGCGCGGGCCCGGTCCCCAGGCGATCAGGCCGCGGGTCTCGTCATGGTCGGAATCCGGGCGGGCCGCACGCACCAGCCTCAAGATCGACTCCATCACTTTCTCGCCCACCGGCATGCGGCGCACCAGCGCCTGGGCCGCGATCAGATCGTCGGGGCCGCAGACGCGCGAGGCCCGCACTTCCTCGCCCATGGTGGTGGCGAGCAGCATGCGCCGCTCGGATTCCAGGTCGGGGTAGCCGATATCGATCTGCAGCAGGAAACGGTCGAGCTGCGCTTCGGGCAGCGCATAAGTGCCTTCCTGCTCCAGCGGATTTTGCGTCGCCAGCACATGGAACAGGCGCGGCAGGTCGTAACGCGCGCCCGCCACCGTGACATGCTTTTCCTGCATCGCCTGCAGCAGCGCCGATTGGGTGCGCGGGCTGGCGCGGTTGATTTCGTCCGCCATCAGCAATTGGGTGAAGACGGGACCCCGGATGAAACGGAAGGCGCGGCTTCCCGAGGCGCTTTCCTCCATCACTTCCGAGCCGGTGATGTCGGTGGGCATCAGGTCGGGGGTGAATTGAATGCGGCTGGTGTCCAGGCCCAGCACGATCGCCAGGGTCTCCACCAGCTTGGTTTTGGCCAGACCGGGCACGCCGATCAGAAGTCCGTGACCGCCTGCCAGCAAAGTCACCAGCGCCTGCTCGATCACTTCGTTCTGGCCGAAGATCACTTGGCCAAGCCGTTTCTTGGCGGCGGCAAACGTCTGGGCCGCGGCGTCGAGCCGGGCCGGGGCATCATGTTCGCTCAAGGTTTCGGCGTCCTGGATCATACGGTTCTCACGAATTTCTCGCCGACGTCTGCACAAGCGGGATCCGGAAAAGTGTGAAGCGGTTTTCCGTCAGATCGCGCGACAAAACAAAGATCTAGAGCAAAATCGCAGTTCAGAACTGCGATTTTGCTCTAGGAAGCCGTCATTCTGCACCCTCAGCAAGCCGTGGCAACTACCAAAAGCCGCGCCCGGACTTCACTTATAATACGGAAGCGGCATAAATCGCTCCATGGCCCGCGAACTTCCTCCTGGACGTCCCGGTATCGGGGGGCTTGAGGCCCTTCAGGCGGCAGCCGCAAAGCACCCCGGACTGCCGCCGGTCGAACGCTGGAATCCCGCTTATTGCGGCGATAGCGGCATGCGGATTGGTAAAGACGGCACCTGGTTTCACCAAGGTGAGCCGATTCGCAGGCCGGGGCTGGTACGGCTTTTCTCAACCATACTGCGCAAAGATGAAGAGGGTTTCATGCTGGTGACGCCAGCGGAGAAGCTTTCCATCCTGGTGGAGGATGCGCCTTTTCTCGCGGTGCTGATGACGGCCGAGGCCGAAGGCGAAAACCAGCGTCTCACTTTCACCACCAATGTGGGCGACATCGTCACCGCCGGGCCGGCGCATGGCTTGCGGTTCTCGCCCGATCCGCAAAGCGGGGCGCCCATCCCCTATCTGCATGTGCGCCGCGGGCTGGAAGCGAAACTGGTGCGTTCGGTCTATTATCCCCTGGTCGAACGCGCGGTTGCGAAGGGTGGGGATTTGGGCGTGTGGAGCGATACGGCCTTTTTCGTTCTGGGGGCGCTGCCGTGAACGATATTCTGGCGCGCCTCAGGCACGATCCCATGACCGCGCTCCGCAGCGTGCTGCTGAACGCGCCGTCCGGCGAAATCGGCCATGACGATTATGATCTTCATCCCGAATTGCGTCCGCCTGCACAGACCGTAGCGGTGGACGCGGCGGTGCTGCTGCCGATCATCATGGCGCCGGAGCCCCGCATCCTGTTCACCCAGCGCACCCAGCATCTGGCGCGTCATAGCGGGCAGGTGAGTTTTCCCGGCGGACGCCGCGACGCGGGCGACCTGTCGCCGGTCGAGACTGCCTTGCGGGAGACCATGGAAGAGACCGGCATCGATCCGGTCTTTGTCAGCATCGCGGGACATCTGCCGCGCTATCGCACCGGCACCGGCTTCGATATTTCGCCGGTGGTGGGTGTGCTGTCGGATGGCTTTACGTTGACGCCCAACCCGCACGAAGTGGCCGAAGCCTTCACTGCGCCGTTGAGTTTTTTCCTCGACCCCGCCAACCGGCGTCTGGAAACCCGTGTCTGGGGCGGGCGCGAGCGCAGCTTCTATGTCTTTTCGCCGGAAGGCCGCACCATCTGGGGCGCGACGGCGGCCATCCTGGTGGATTTCGCCGCGCGTCTCACGGGCGCGATGTTATAGAGGCGCGATGAAGCTCGATCCCGCCAAACATTCCTGGATGACGGCACCCGAAACGCGCAAGCTCATGGCCGCTCTGGGGGAGGGCCGCTTTGTTGGCGGCGCGGTGCGCAACGCATTGTCCGGCTGGGCGGTGAACGATATCGACATTGCGGTGCCCATGCCGCCAACGGAGACCTTGCGGCGGCTGGAGAGCGCGGCGATCAAGGCGGTGCCGACCGGTTTCGAACACGGCACCATTACCGCCATCGTCGGCGGCCAACCCTTCGAAGTGACCAGCCTGAGGCGCGATGTCGAAACCGATGGCCGCCATGCCGTGGTGGCTTACACCGACGATTGGCAAGAGGATGCCGCCCGGCGCGATTTCACCATGAATGCACTCTATGCCACCGCCGATGGCGAGATTATCGATTATCATGGCGGCGTCGAAGACCTGATCGCCGGCCGGGTTCGCTTTGTCGGCGACCCCGCCGCGCGCATCCGGGAAGATTATCTGCGCATTCTGCGCCTGTTCCGTTTTCATGCCTGGCACGGCAAAGGCGAGATGGATGCGGACGCGTTGCACGCCGCCGCCGCTGCAAAAGCGGGACTGGCGCAATTGTCGGCGGAACGTATCGCCAAGGAATTGTCGCGGCTTCTGGAAAGCCAGGATCCGATTCCCGCGCTTCGCCTGATGGCGGCATCGGGCGTGCTGCCCGAGCTTCTGCCCTATGCGCTGCAATTGCCGCGGCTGGAAAATCTGGTGCTGATCGAGGCGAAGAATCGATTTGCGCCCGACGCGATTCTGCGCCTGGCGGCACTCCTGCCCGACGACGCGAATGTGGCGCGGCAGGTCGGCGAGCGGCTGAAATTGTCCGGCGCCGAACGTGCCCGGCTGGAAGGCCTGGCCGGGGCTGGGGAAAAAATCGCGGCCCATCTGTCGGCCGCGGATGTACGCCGGTTGCTGTATCGCATTGGCGTGGCGCGGTTTCGCGATCGCGTGCTGCTCAGTTGGGCCGCGTGTCCCAAGGGCGCGGCGGCGATCCCGTGGCGGATGTTGCTGTCCATTGCCGAAGGCTGGGAGAGACCGCGGTTTCCCCTGACCGGACGCGAGGCGATGGCCGCCGGGGTCGCGGAAGGCCCGAATGTCGGGCGGGTGCTGGCGGCGGTGGAAGCCTGGTGGCTGGAGCAGGATTTCCTGCCCGACGAGACCGCGTTGATGGAAAAATTGAAAAGCGTGATCGGATCCGGCGCATGACTTTCGAATTGCTCGATCAGCTTTCGCTGCCGGGCGATCCCGCCAAGCCGAATGAAGATGCTCTGGCGCATCTGGACCATGCCGGATTGGTGCTGGATGGAGCCACACCGCTCGGCCCTTCGCTGCTGCCGGGGCCAAGCGACGCCGCCTGGATCGCGCAATTCGGCGCCAGGCGGCTGGCCGCGCATCTCAAGGACGGCGATGCGCCGCGTGATGCCTTGAAACATGCGCTGGCCGATGCCGGGAAAAGCTTTGCCGGTCTCAGCCGCGAACCGATTCGCGAAAAATGGCAGACGCCTTGCGCGTCCTTAATGATGGTGGTGGAGCTTGGTCATGCTCCTTCGCCCCCGCGCGTGCCAGGCACGCTGGCGGGGCAGAGGGAGTCAGAAATACAATTCCTTTGGTACGGAGACTGCGCCGCGATCGTCGAACAGGACGGTCATGTCGAGATGATCGGCGAGACGCTGGAGAAGCGTCAGGCCGAGGCGGCGCGGGCCAAGCTGGTGGCGCGCACCGCAAAAATGTCATCCGCCGCGGGCATCAACCGGCCCGAGATCGAACCGCTGCTGCGCGCCGCGCGCAATCGCATCAATTCCGGACGCAATTGGCTGTTCTCGCCGGATCCGCGCGCCGCCGGCCATGCGATGCATCGGACCATGACCCTGCATGAGGGCGCGCTGATGCTGATTGCCAGCGATGGCTTCCTGGCGCTGACGACGGATTACGGCGCCTATGACATGCCGGACCTGCTGGCGGCCGCAAACAACAAGGGCCTGGCCGCGCTGGGGGCGGAATTGCGCGCGATCGAGAAAACCGATCCCTTGGGCGAAAAATTTTCCCGCTTCAAGACAAGTGACGACGCGACGGCCATCCTGTTGCGGGTCAGTTAAGGCGCGTTGCGTTCAGATGCGTCCGCCCTCGATGCTTCGACAATCGCCAATGCCTGCGTCGTTCGACCAGCATGAGGAGTTTCGCCAAGCCCTCACCCTGAGCTTGTCGAAGGGGGAGGACCCGCGCTGCTCGGGCGAGCCCGGCACCCTCATGCTTCGACAGGCTCAGCATGAGGATATTGGGCAGTGGCGGCAGGCGATTCCCTCGCGAGTCTTCAGGTCAGTGCTTCCATCACGGCATGACTGCCCGACCAGACCATGGACACGGCGACATAGATCACGATCGCCAGTCCCAGATAGCTGATCCAGCGGAAGCGCTCCAGCAGCCGCGCGATGAAATTGGCCGCAATGCCCATCAGCGCCACCGAGAGCAGCAGCCCGATCACCAGCACGTCGATATGATCGCGGGCCGCGCCCGCCACGGCCAGGACATTGTCCAGCGACATGGAGATGTCGGCCACGACGATCTGGAGGATGGCGCGCCTGAGGGAAGCGTTGGCGTCCACTTCGGCATGGGGCGCGGCGTGCGCTCCGGAAATGTCGCGCCAGAAACGCCAGCTCACCCACAAGAGCAGGATGCCGCCCGCCAGGGTCAGTCCGATCACTTGCATCAGCTGAACCGCGACGATGGCAAGTCCCACCCGCAGCACCACGGCCGCCGCCAGGCCCGCCATGATCACCTTGCGCCGGAGTTGTGGGGGCACCCGCGCCGCCGCCAGGCCGATCACCACGGCATTGTCGCCCGCCAGCACGATGTCGATCATCGCCACCTGGGCCAGCGCCAACAGACCGCCAGTGTCAAACAGAGTCAGATGCATGGCGCTCGGCGCTCCCCGGAAACAGGTCATTTTGGCGTAAGGCCTCACCCAGCACCATTGCCGCGGCCTGGGCGACATTGATGGAGCGCATTCCCGGCCGCATGGGAATCAGCAGCCGGTCCTCGACCGCGTCATGCACGGTTTGGGGGACGCCGGCGCTTTCGCGTCCCAGAATCAGCGTATCCGACGGCCGGAAGCGGAAATCGGCATAGGGCTGGGCTGCCCGGGTGGTCAGGAGCAGGAGCCGGCCGGAGGCCCCCGCCCGGAACGTCTCCCAGGACTCATGCCGGGTCAGGTCCGTCCCGGCCCGGTAATCCATCCCCGCCCGCCGGAAATTGCGGTCGGTGAGGAGAAATCCACAGGGCTCGATGATATCCAGCGGGACCCCGAGGCAGGCGCAGAGCCGCATCAGCGAACCGGCATTCTGCGGAATGTCAGGCTGGTAGAGCGCCAGACGCAAAATTGTCTCCCTTGTTGGCCACAAGATACGGGCGGAAAAGGCATTTTCTGCGGCATCGTGCCGCAAGACCCTCGAAATTCGACTCTCTATTTTACCGCGCCAGCGGATGAATTTCGGGCTATTCCCTCAGCCGGGGCTTGCATTTCCGCCGCCACAGTTTTCCTTACGCCAGTTTCCAGTCTCTGACTGCTCTAAAGAAGGTGATCCCGGTGACAGCAACGACAATGGACGGAACACGCCGCGACTTTCTTTATGTGGCATCAGGCGCGATGGCTGCCGTCGGCGCGGTTGCCGCGGCCTGGCCTTTTATCGATCAGATGAATCCGTCCGCCGCCGCACTGGCCCTGTCTTCGGTCGAGGTCGATCTTTCTCCCGTCGCCGCCGGCCAGCAGATCGTGGTGAAGTGGCGCGGCCATCCCTTGTTCGTGCGCCATCGCACGCCGAAGGAAATTACCGAATCCAAGGCGGTCGCCGTCAGCGAACTTCCCGATCCCCTGGCGCGCAACGCCAACAAGCCCGACAACACGCCGGCTACCGATGACGATCGCGTGATCAAGTCCGAATGGCTGATCCTGATCGGCGTCTGCACCCATTTGGGCTGCACGCCCACCGGCTTCGAAGGTGATTACGGCGGCTGGCTTTGCCATTGCCATGGCTCGCAATACGATACCGCCGGGCGCATCCGCAAAGGACCCGCGCCGCAGAATCTGGCGGTTCCCCCCTACGCGTTTCTTTCAGACACCCGCATCAAGGTCGGTTGAGGAGCATAAGAATGTCCGGTCCATCGACCTATAATCCCAAGTCCGGTTTCGAAAAGTGGATCGATCAGCGTCTGCCGCTGCCGCGGCTGATGCACGACACGATTCAGACGTTCCCGACGCCGCGGAACCTGAACATCTGGTACACCTTCGGCGGCATCCTCACTTTCTGCCTTGGGGTGCAGATCCTCACCGGCGTCGTGCTGGCCATGCATTATGTGGCGAATGCCGGCATGGCGTTCGATTCCGTCGAAGCCATCATGCGCGACGTCAATTACGGCTGGCTGATGCGCTATATCCATTCCAACGGCGCATCGATGTTCTTCCTCGCCGTCTATATCCACATGTTCCGCGGTCTCTATTACGGTTCGTACAAGGCGCCGCGCGAACTGCTCTGGATCATCGGCGTGCTCATCTATCTCCTGATGATGGCGACGGCCTTCTTCGGCTATGTGCTGCCCTGGGGCCAGATGTCCTTCTGGGGCGCCACCGTCATCACCAATCTGTTCAGCGCCATCCCGGTGGTCGGCTCGCATATCGCCACCTGGCTGTGGGGCGATTTCGCGGTGGGCGACGCCACCCTCAACCGCTTCTTCTCGCTGCACTACCTCCTGCCCTTCATCATCGCGGGCGTGGTGGGTCTGCACATCTGGGCGCTGCATGTCCCGGGCAACAACAATCCGCTGGGCATCGATGTGAAGGGCCCGCAGGACACGGTGCCTTTCCATCCCTATTACACGGTGAAGGACGCCTTCTATCTCTGCGTGTTCGTGGTCTTCTTCGCGGCTTTCGTGTTCTACGCCCCCAACTTCTTCGGCAACCCGGACAATTACGTCCAGGCCAATCCCTTGGTGACGCCGCCGGACATCGTGCCGGAATGGTACCTGCTGCCCTTCTACGCGATGCTGCGTTCGATCCCGAACAAGCTGATGGGCGTGATCGTGATGGGCGGCGCCATCGTGACTTTGTTCTTCATTCCCTGGCTGGATACCAGCCGGGTGCGCTCCTGCCGCTTCCGCCCCCTGATGAAGCAATTTTTCTGGGTGCTGGCGGTGGTCTGCGTGATCCTGGGATATTGCGGCTCGCAAGGTGTTGACGCGGCCGTGGCCGGCGTTCCGCTGCTCTGGGTGGCGCGGATTGCCACGCTTTATTACTTCGCGTTCTTCTGGATCCTGATGCCGATCATCGGCCTGATCGAGACCCCGAAGAAACTTCCCGCCTCCATTGCCCAATCCGTGCTCGGCGACACCGCCGCAGCCGCTGCCGAGTGAGACACAACATGCGCTTCGCACTTCGCTTCACTTTGGCGGCGGGCCTCGCGGTGCTGGCGATGCCGGCCTTCGCGCAGAACGCCCCGGTCGACACCACGCGGTTGCCGGTCAAGCATGGCGACTTCTCGTTCGACGGTCCCTTCGGCACCTATGACCGCGCCGCCCTGCAGCGCGGCTTTCAGGTCTACAAGGAAGTCTGCGCCGCCTGTCATGGCCTGGACCATATCGCCTTCCACAATCTGGACGAGGCGGGCGGTCCCGGCTTTACCGAGCCGCAGGCCAAGGCGATCGCGGCGGGCTACAAGCTGCCTGCCGATCCCAACGACAAGGGCGAAACCACCGACGAGAAGGGCAATCGCCTGACGCGCCCGGGCATCCTGGCCGATAAATTCCCGCAGCCTTTCCCGAACGAAGAGGCGGCGCGCGCCAACAATGGCGGCTCGCTGCCGCCCGATCTGTCGATGATCGAGAAGGCCCGCGAAGGCGGCGCCGATTACGTCTACTCCATCGTCACCGGCTTCCACATGACCCCGCCCAAGGGTTTCACGGTGACGGAAGGCAAATACTACAACCCCTATTTTGAAGGCTGGAACATCTCCATGCCGCCGCCGCTGGTCGACAATGCCGTGACCTATTCGGACGGCACCAAAGCGACCGTGGCGCAGGAAGCCCATGACGTGGCGACCTTCCTGGCCTGGGCATCGGACCCCAAGATGGAAGAGCGCAAGCGCATGGGTTTCGGCGTGCTGATCTTCCTGGTGGTCTTGTCCGGCATTCTGTTTGCCGCCTATCGCAAGGTCTGGGCGGACCAGCACTGACTGTCACAGAACCGGGCATTGCCCCCTGACCCTCCCATGTTAAAAGGGCGCCTTCCCTAGAGAAGAGCGCCCTTTTTCATGCCCAAAACGGTTCTTGGCGTCATTGGCGGATCCGGAGTCTATGAGATTCCGGGACTGGAGAATGCCCGCTGGCAGACGGTGAAAAGCCCGTGGGGCGAGCCGTCGGACCAGCTTCTCACCGGCACCTTTCACGGCGTCGACATGGTCTTCCTGCCGCGCCATGGCCGCGGTCACGTCCAGACGCCGACCAGCATCAACTACCGCGCCAATATCGACGCCCTGAAGAGGGTCGGCGTCACCGACGTGATCTCGGTTTCGGCCTGCGGCTCGCTGCGCGCGGAATTGCCGCCGGGCACTTTCGTGATGGCCGATCAGTTCATCGACCGCACCTTCGCGCGGGAAAAGAGTTTCTTCGGTCCCGGCTTTGTCGCGCATCTGTCGATGGCGCATCCGGTTTGCCCACGCCTGTCGGGTGCCCTCACCCTGGCGGCGCGGGAAGAGCGCATCGATCATTCCGAAGGCGGCACCTATATCTGCATGGAAGGCCCGCAATTCTCCACCCGGGCCGAAAGCTTTCTCTATCGCTCCTGGGACTGCAGCGTGATCGGCATGACGGGGATGCCGGAAGCCAAGCTCGCCCGCGAAGCCGAGCTGCCATACGCCATCGTGGCGATGGTGACGGATTATGATTGCTGGCACGAAACCCATGAGCATGTGACGGTCGATGCCGTCATGAAGGTGATGCACCAGAATGCCGAAAATGCGCGCCGCCTGATCATGGCGGTGGCGCCCAGGCTGGGACCGGAGCGCGAGCCCTGTCCGCTGGGCGTGGAAACCATGCTGGATACTGCTGTGGTCACCGCGCCGGACAAGCGCGATCCCAAGCTCGCCGCCAAGCTCGATGCGGTGGCGGGACGAATTTTGAGAAAAGGCTGAGAGCTCATGGATTTCAAAGACACGATCCGCACCATTCCCGACTATCCCCAGCCGGGCATCATGTTCCGCGACATCACCACCTTGCTGGGCAATGCGCGCGCCTTCCGCCGCGCCGTGGACGAACTGGTGCAGCCCTATGCCGGCATTCGCGTCGACAAGGTGGCGGCGCTGGAAGCGCGCGGCTTTATCCTGGGCGGCGCAGTGGCGCATCAACTGTCCTGCGGCTTTGTTCCCATCCGCAAGAAAGGCAAGCTGCCCTATACCGTGATCGGCGAAAGCTATGCCCTGGAATATGGCCAGGACCGGGTGGAAATCCACATCGACGCCTTGAAGCAGGGCGAACATGTTCTCTTGGTCGACGATCTGATCGCCACCGGCGGCACCGCCAGCGCCGGCATCCGTCTGATGGAGCGCGCCGGCGGACATGTGATCGGCTGTTCCTTTGTCATCGAGCTGCCCGAACTGGGCGGCGCCGACAAGCTCCGCGCCCTGGGCAAGCCGGTGAACACGCTGGTTTCGTTCGAAGGTCACTAGGAGCAATGCCAGGCAAAGTGTGCAGCGATTTGCCGTCCGGCATTGCGACAGGAGAGAAGATTTGAAGCTCTACGGAAATCCCCTGTCGCCCTTCGCCCGCAAAGCCTGCGTGATCGCGCATGATCTGGGGCTGAGCCTGGAAGTGGTCGACATTCTTCCCCTCAGCGACGAAGGGTTTCGAAAGGTCAATCCGCTGGGCAAGATTCCAGCGCTCGCCCTGAATGACGGCACGATCATGATCGACAGCCGGGTGATCTGCGAGTATCTCGATCATCTGGGCGGGGCGAAATTCTTTCTTCGCGATTCCAGCCGCTGGAAGGCGCTGACCTTGCAGGCGCTGGGTGACGGCGTCGGTGAAGCGGCCGTGACCTATTCCATTCTGGGCCGCGAAGATCCCGCGCCGGCCAATGCGCGTACGCGTCAGATGGCGGCGATGCTGGCGGGAATGGATGCGCTCGAGCATACGCAATTCAGCGACCCGCCCCTGATCGGCGAAATCGCGGCCGGCTGCGCGCTCGGCTATATCGATTTTCGCCAACCGGAACTTGATTGGCGGCGTTCGCGCCCCAAATTGGCCGCATGGTACGCGCAATTCTGCGAGCACCCGTCCATGAAAGCTACGGCTGCCAAGCCGAAATGAAGATCTCGCGATGAAGATTAACGGCAAGCATTACCGCTCCGTCTGGCCCATCGGCGAAGATGCTTTCGGCATCATCGACCAGACCAGGCTGCCGCATGAACTGGTGACGCTGATGCTGCGGTCCGCCGACGACGCCGCCCGCGCCATTTCCACCATGCAGACGCGCGGCGCGCCCCTGATCGGCGCGGTGGGCGCCTATGGCCTGGCGCTGGCGATGCGCGGCGATGCCTCCGACGAAAACCTCACCCGCGTTCACGACCTGCTGGCGCAGACCCGGCCCACTGCGATCAATCTGCGCTGGGCCCTGGACCGGATGCGGGACGCGCTGCTCAACCAGCCGCGCGACCAGCGCGCAAAACTTGCCTGGACCGAAGCCGCCGCCATTGCCGACGAGGATGTCGCCATGTCGATGGCCATCGGCGCGCATGGCCTGGAAATCATCAAGGGGGTCGCCGCAAAGAAGCCCGGCCAGACCGTCAACATCCTCACCCATTGCAATGCCGGCTGGCTGGCGACGGTGGATTACGGCACCGCCCTGGCGCCGATCTACCTGGCGCATGATGCGGGCATCCCCCTGCATGTCTGGGTGGACGAGACCCGGCCGCGCGGCCAGGGCGCTTCGCTGACCGCGTTCGAACTGGGCGGCCACGGTGTCCGGCACACCGTCCTCGCCGACAATGCCGGCGGCCATTACATGCAGGCGGGCAAGGTGGATCTGGTGATCGTGGGCACCGACCGCGTCACCGCCAATGGCGATGTCGCCAACAAGATCGGCACCTATCTGAAGGCGCTCGCCGCCAAAGACAACAATGTGCCTTTCTATGTCGCGCTGCCCAGCTCGACCATCGACTGGACCCTGGCCAGCGGCCACGACATTCCCATCGAGGAACGTTCCCCGGATGAAGTGCTGAAGATGACCGGGCGCCTGCCGGACGGACGGGTCGCGACGGTGGAAATCGCCGCGCCGGGAAGTACCGCCGCCAATCCCGGTTTCGACGTCACCCCCGCAAGGCTGGTGACCGGCTTGATCACCGAACGCGGTACTTGCGCCGCCACCGCTGCGGGCTTACGCAGCCTTTTTCCCAAGAACTGAAGGTTTCTCGCATGCAATCGCGCTGGTCTGACGCCGAAGCCCAGGATTTCGTGACCCGTTATGCGCCCAAGGGCGTCAATGCCGATCTGGCGGTGCGCACCTACACCACGCGCCTTCTCGGCAGCGATCCCCGGCTGGTGCTGCATGGCGGCGGCAACACCTCCGTCAAGACGGTGATGAAGGACATGCTGGGCGAGGATGTGGAAGTGATCTGCATCAAGGGCTCCGGCTGGGACATGGGCAGCATCGAACCGGCGGGATTGCCGGCGGTGCGCCTCGAGCCACTGCGAAAGCTGCGCGCGCTGGCGAAACTGTCCGACGAAGACATGGTCAATTTCCAGCGCATCAACTTGCTGGATTCGGGTTCGCCCAATCCGTCGGTCGAAACCTTGCTGCACGCCTTCCTGCCGCACGAATTCATCGACCACACCCATTCGACCGCGGTGCTGGCGCTGACCGACCAGCCCGACGGCGAGGCGGTGGTGCGTGAAGTCTTTGGCGACCGCGTCGCCTATGTGCCCTACACCATTCCCGGCTTTGCGCTGGCCAAGTCGGTGGCCGATGTCTTCGACAAGAACCCCAATGTCGAGGGCCTGGTTCTTCTGCAGCACGGCATCTTCACCGTGGGTGCCACGGCCGAGCAGGCCTATAGCCGGATGATCGAATTCGTCACCATGGCGGAGGACCGGCTGGGCCGTCAGCGCAAACCACTGGCCAAGGGCGCGTTGCCCCCGAAACTGGCCTCGGTGCCGGAGATCGCGCCGATCTTGCGCGGCGCGGTCGCGCTGGAGAAAAACGCCATGGCGGGCAGCGCCAAGCGGCAGATCCTGGATTTCCGCAGCAATCCGAAAATTCTCGAATATGTGAACGGCGCGGAACTGGCGCGCTACAGCCAGCAGGGCGTGGTGACGCCCGACCACACCATCCGCACCAAGAACTGGCCGATGATCGTGCCCGCGCCGGACGCGGGCAAGCTTGGCGAATGGGCGGGCGAGGTGCGCGCCGCCGCCGATGCCTTCGTGGCCCGCTATCACGATTATTTCGCCCGCAACAACGCCAAGAGCCCGGTGAAGAAGAAAGAACTGGACCCCTTGCCGCGCGTGATCCTGGTTCCGGGCGTGGGCATGTTTGGAATCGGCGCGACTGCCAAGGACGCCGCCATCGCTGCCGACATCGCCGAGAATGCCATTGCCGTGATCGCCGACGCCGAGGCCATCGGCGAATACAAATGCATCAGCGAATACGACATGTTCGAAGTTGAATATTGGTCCTTGGAACAGGCCAAGCTGGGCAAGTCGAACGAGAAATCCCTGGCGCGGCAGGTGGCGGTGATCACCGGCGGCGGCTCCGGCATCGGCGCGGCGACGGCGCGGGCGATGGCCGGGCAGGGCGCGGAAGTCGCCATCCTGGACCGCGATCTGGAGGCGGCGAAAGCGGTAGCGAAGACAATCGGCGGCAAGGCGCTGGCGGTGCAATGCGATGTCACCGACCCGGCCGGCGTCAAGGTGGCGTTCGATCAGGTCGTGTCGGCCTTTGGCGGCGTGGACATCGTGGTGTCGAATGCGGGTGCGGCCTGGCAGGGCACCATCGGCACGGTGGACAACGAGACCTTGCGCAAGTCGTTCGAACTCAATTTCTGGGCGCATCAGAGCGTGGCGCAGAACGCCGTGCGCATCATGCAGGCCCAGGGCACTTATGGCTGCCTCTTGTTCAACACCTCCAAGCAGGCGGTCAATCCGGGCAAGGATTTCGGACCGTATGGACTGCCCAAGGCGGCGACCTTGTTCCTGGTCAAGCAGTACGCCCTGGACCACGGCAAGGACGGCATCCGGTCGAACGCCGTGAATGCCGACCGCATCCGCACCGGCCTTCTCACCGACGACATGGTGGCGGCACGGTCGAAAGCGCGCGGCCTTAGCGAAGCCGATTACATGTCCGGCAACTTGCTGAAGCGCGAAGTGACGGCGGAAGACGTGGCCGACGCGTTCGTCTATCTCGCCACCGCGACCAAGACCACAGCGGCGGTCGTTACTGTGGACGGCGGCAATATCGAGGCTTCACTGCGCTGACTTTCTCAGAGGCACACCATGCAATGCTTTTCCCAAAATGAAAGCAGCGCAGTTCTAGGGGATTCTCCTCTAGCAGTTCTTGAACACGGCCACATTGGCCTCGCCGAGGTTATGGCTAGGATAGAGGCGAGGCCGCAGGGCGACTTCGCGGACCTTGGTGGCTACATCGACAATATATTGCGCTGGTTTCCGCCCAATACCGGACGAATTGTTTTCTTAAAAGATTGGGGCTTCGGGGCGCTTGCCCAGCCATACTCGTTTGTGATGGCTGCTCGAGAAGGGCAGGGTGAGCACCGGCAGTTAAAG
Source organism: Pseudomonadota bacterium (assembly GCA_040389245.1). Classification (GTDB taxonomy): domain Bacteria; phylum Pseudomonadota; class Alphaproteobacteria; order Micropepsales; family Micropepsaceae; genus Rhizomicrobium. Next base: position 734,977 of record JAZKAH010000002.1, read on the forward strand.
GATGCCCCAATCCACTATTTCCCACCTTTGTCTTGGACATGGGATGCATCGGAAGAAACGAACGAGCAAAAGATAGAAAGTGGTCTTCTGAGCGGTCTTCTTATTGCGATGTTCTGTTTTGGTTGGGACGGATGGTTTGTTGCCCCAAATTGCCCAGATGCTATCGAGTTCTGGGAAGGGAATATCTTTTTCTATTCGGATGATGCTGAAAGGCTAAAGGTTGCTCGGGACCTATGTGACAACTTCGGCTTCGGGCCAAAAGCGAAATAGCATCCTCAATTGTTAAACCTAAAATGCAGCACGTCGCCATCGGCGACGACGTAATCCTTGCCTTCCAGACGGAATTTGCCCAACTCTCGCGCGCCGGCTTCGCCCTTGCCGGCGACATAGTCGGGATAGGCGATGGTTTCGGCGCGGATAAAGCCCTGCTCGAAATCGGTGTGGATGACGCCGGCGGCCTGGGGCGCGCGGCTGCCTTTGGTCACGGTCCAGGCGCGGGTTTCCTTCGGGCCGACCGTGAAGAAGGTCAGTAGGCCGAGAAGTTCGTAGCCGACCCGGATCATGCGATTGAGGCCAGGCTCTTCCAGGCCGATCGAATCCAGGAAATCCTTGCGCTCGCCGTTCGGCAGCTGCGCGATCTCTTCCTCGACCTTGGCGGAGATCACCACGGCGCGGGCGCCTTCGGCCTTGGCCTTGGCTTCGACCTTGCGAGAATATTCATTGCCCTCGGCCGCCGCACTTTCCTCGACATTACAGACATACAGAACCGGCTTGGCGGTCATCAGGCCGAGCTGGCTGTAAGGCGCGCGCTCCTCCGGGGACAATTCCGCCACCCGCGCCGGCTTGCCTTCGCGCAGCAGAACGAGCGCCTTCATCATCAAAGCGAGCTGTTCCTTGGCTTCCTTCTCGCCGGAGTTTGCTTTCTTCTCCAGCGGCTTGATGCGTTTTTCCAGGCTTTCCAGATCCGCCAGCATCAATTCGGTTTCCACCACTTCGGCATCGCCGATGGGATCGATGCGGCCTTCGACATGGGTGATGTCGTCATCCTGGAAACAGCGCAGCACATGGGCGACGGCATCGACTTCGCGGATGGTGGCAAGGAATTGGTTGCCCAGGCCCTCGCCCTTGGAAGCGCCGCGCACCAGGCCGGCGATATCCACAAAGGTGATGCGGGTGGGAAGAATTTCGGCCGAGCCTGCGATTTTTGCCAAAGTCTCCAAACGCGGATCGGGCACCGCCACATCGCCGACATTGGGTTCGATGGTGCAGAAGGGATAATTGGCCGCCTGCGCCGCCGCCGTCTGGGTGAGCGCATTGAAGAGCGTGGACTTGCCGACATTGGGCAGTCCGACGATGCCGCATTTGAATCCCATTACTCGTCTTCTTTCTTTTGTTCCGGCTTTTTGTCTTGTTTTTCTGGTTTGGGTGGCGCGGTCTTGAGCGCCACTTTCGACATGAAGCCCAGATCATCGTCCTTCGCCAGCAGCGGCGCCGCCTCGACCATCGCGCCCACCAGGGGGCGCAGCCAGTCGATGTCTTCCTTGGAGAAATTCTGCAGCACATGGGCGCTGACCAGCGACTTCTCGCCGGGATGACCGACGCCGACGCGTACCCGGCGATAATCGGGCCCCAGGCTCGCGGTGATCGAGCGCAGGCCATTCTGTCCCGCGTCGCCGCCGCCGGTCTTCACTTTGATCTTGCCGGCGGCAAGGTCGATCTCGTCATGGATCACCACCAGCGCCGCCAGCGGCAGCTTGAAGAAACGTAGCGCCGCGCCGACGCTGACGCCGCTATGGTTCATGTAGGTCTGCGGCTTCAGCAGGTAGGTCTTGCGGCCCGCCAGTTCGCCTTCCGACAGAAAGCCTTCGAATTTGGCGCGCCAGGGCCCGAACCGGTAATGCGCGTGAATTTCATCGGCGACGATGAAGCCCGCATTGTGGCGGTTGCGCGCATATTGCGTGCCGGGATTGCCCAAACCCGCGATAAGCAGCGCTGTGTCGGACGACATGACGCGCTCCCCGCGGGCGAGAAGGCCCGCTTCGTCTTACTTCTTGGCCGGTGCGGCGGGCGCAGCCTTGGCGCCTGCGGCCGGTGCGGCCTTGGCGCCAGCGGCCGGTGCAGCGCCGGCAGCAGCCGCGGGCGCGGCGCCTTCGGCTGGCACGGCTTCGGCAGCGGGCGCGGCGGCGGCAGCCGCGGCAGCGCGCTGCTCTTCGATCACGCTGGTGGGCGCGACGATGGAGCAAACCGTGACGTCACGGCCGCGAATGGTGGTCTTGACGCCTTCCGGCAGCGAGAGCGCCGAGAGATGGATGGATTCGTTGATGTCGAGCTTGGAAATGTCGACCGCGATTTCATTGGGGATGCGATCGGCCGGGCAGATCAGCTCCATCTCATGGCGCACGATGTTCAGCACGCCGCCCTTTTTCAGGCCGGGCGATTCGCCCTGGCCCTTGAAGTGAACGGGGATTTCCAGACGCACCGTCGCGCCTTCGGCCAGGCGCATGAAATCGACATGCACGGGACGGTCGCTGACCGGGTCGAGTTGCAGCTGGCGCGGAATGACGCGGGTTTTTTTGCCGCCGATGTCCAGCATCAGAAGCGTGGTGAGGAAAGAACCCTGCTCGATACGGCGCTCCAGGGTGCGGGCGTCGATATTGACGGTCTCGGGTTCGACCTTGCCGCCATAGATGACGCCGGGGATCAAGCCCTTCAGGCGCGCCTGGTAGGCCGGGCCTTTGCCGCGGCCTTCGCGCGCTTCCGCCTTAAGTTCTTGAACCTGCGCCATTTTTCTAATCCTTCACCGCCCGGCCAAGCCCCGATGGGCTCCGGAAAGGCGTGGCTTTTAGCGGATGCGGACAGCCTTCGCAACCGGGCCAAACAGCCCAATTAAACCGGCGCCAGGCCTTCCTGCTCCAGGGTCCGCAGGACGGCGTCCCGCTTCTGCATCCGGGCCCGGTGGGCGGCGATGCGGGGCAAGGGGGCGATGCTGCCGACACCCTCCCGCCCGAACCAGCGGGCGAAGACGTAAAGGTAGGGATCGGAGACGGTGTATTTGTCGCCATGCACCCATTCGCGCCCGTCGGACAGCCGCTCCTCGACGAGCTGGAACTGCTCGATCAGGCTTTTCGGCGCCTTGGCGCGCATGTCGGCCTTGGCGGCGGCGCTGTCGGCATAACGCTCGGGGCGGAAAATATGGGCGAAGGTGATGTGGATGGTCGAAGCCAGATAGGTGTTGAAGGACTGCATCTGGAAGAAGTCGAAGCCGTCCGTCGGCGCCAGTTCGGCCTTGGGGAAGGTGCGGGCGATATAGCCCAGAAGCACCGGCACCTCGGTGAGGATGCCGCGATCCGTGACCAGCGACGGCACCCGCGCCTTGGGATTGATCGCCAGATAGGCGGCCGACCGCTGCTCGCCATTGGCGGTGTCCACCTTGACCGCTTCATACTCCGCACCGGCATCATTGAGCGCGATGTGCGGCGCCAGCGAACAGGCATTGGGTGCGTAAAACAGCTTCAGCATCCGGCTCTCCTGGAAGGGAGCCGGACCATAACCGCGCGGGATCGCAACTTAAAGGCCGAAGACGGGATCAGTCGAACAGGCTGGAAACCGACGCTTCGTTGTTGATCCGGCGCATGGCTTCGCCGATCAGGGGTGCGATGGAAATGATACGGATATTGGGACAGGCCTTCATGTCGGCGGTGGATTCGATGGAATCCGTCACCACCATGGATTTCAGTTTGGAATTCTTGATCCGCTGCACCGCGCCGCCGGACAGCACGCCATGGGTGGCATAGGCATAGACTTCCGTCGCGCCATTCTTCAGCAGCGCGTCGGCGGCGTTGCAGATGGTGCCGCCGGAATCCACGATATCGTCGATCAGCACGCAGGCGCGGCCTTCGACATCGCCGATGATATTCATCACTTCGGACTCGCCGGCCCGCTCGCGGCGCTTGTCCACGATGGCCAGGTCGGTGCCCAGCCGCCGCGCCAGGGCACGGGCGCGCACCACGCCGCCGACATCGGGCGACACCACCATCGGCAGGTTTGTGCCCAGATGATCGACAATATCCTTCACCATCACCGGCATGGCGAAGAGATTGTCAGTGGGGATATCGAAGAAGCCCTGGATCTGCCCGGCATGCAGATCGACCGTCAGCACCCGGTTGGCGCCGGCTTCGGTGATCAGATTGGCCACCAGCTTGGCCGAAATCGGCGTGCGCGGGCCGACCTTGCGGTCCTGGCGGGCATAGCCGAAATAGGGAATCACTGCGGTGATGCGCCGGGCCGATGCGCGGCGCAGCGCGTCGATCATGATCAGCAATTCCATCAGATTGTCGTTGGCGGGAAAGCTGGTCGACTGGATCACGAACATGTCCTCGCCGCGGACATTCTCCTGGACCTCGACGAACACTTCCATGTCGGCGAAGCGGCGGACCTGGGCCTTGACCGGTGCGAGCGCGAGATGCTGGCCGATGGCGTTGGCCAGGGCGTGGTTGGAATTGCCTGCGATCAGGCGCATGCCCCGCGAACCGTTCAGATCCGTCATCGCGCCCCAAGCTCCCAAGGAATCCAAGTGGGTGAAGTTTTGATGACGCGCTTGTAGCGGTCCGGGCAGGGCCCCGCAACCTGTTACTAAGGGGTCGCACGGCCCGGGCGCGGACGCGCCCAATTTTCGTTGGCGCGCTGGAAGCGCGCATGGGAAAACCGCTCGCCGCTATGCGGCTCCCACTTTTCCTGGCCGATGCTCCGCCAACACAATGGCAGAAATTTCGCGGCCATAATCGGCCTCGCCCAGATGGGTAGCGCGGCGGTAACTGAAAAAACCGTTGGCCGGCGGATAGGTACAGAGCGCCATGTCATGGACCTGGCCGACGCCTGCCCGCTCCAACCTTTGGCGCACATAACCAGGCAGATCGAAGCGGAAATGCCCCGCGCGATCCGAGGCGGCGAAGAAGCGCGCGTCATCCGCGCCGAATCGGGTGCGCAGATCTTCGCCCACTTCGTAATTGGCCTGGGAAATGGTGGGTCCAATGGCGGCGGTGATGCGCCCGGGTTTGGCGCCCAGTCTTTCCATGGCTGCGACAGTATTATCCAGTACGCCCGCCAGCGCGCCTTTCCAGCCGGCATGGGCGGCACCGATCACGCCGGCTTCGGTATCCGTGAACAGCACCGGGGCGCAGTCGGCGGTCAGAATGCCCAGCGCGATGCCCGGCAATCCCGTCACCATCCCGTCGCCCTCCCGCCTGGTGGTGAAGTCCCAATCCGCGTCCACGGTATGGACATCGGCGCTGTGAATCTGCGCCAGGGATACGAGCCTGGCTCCGGGCGCCAGCGCCGCCACGCTGCGGCCGCGGTTCTCGGCCACTGCGGCGGGATCGTCGCGCGAGCCCGGTCCGCAATTCAGGCTGGCGTAAACGCCGGTCGAGACTCCACCGTCCCGGCCGAAAAAGCCGTGCGCGATACCGGGCAGGGTGCGAAGCGTGTCGGCGGTACGAATGCGCATGCGCTTCTCTTATCAGAACTCGGCTTTTTCAGAAGCCGGGTGGCGTCGGTGCGGACGGCGGCAACAATGCCATCGCCTGAAACAGGGTCCCCATCTGGCCGGGCGCCGTCAGGCGTTCGACGGCGCCGGTCACCAGGCCCGCTTCAGCGGGATTGGCCTCGGACAGCCGCCGGGCCCTGGCGCCGATGCCGAGGGCATCCAGAAATTCCCCCTGCGGCCGCGGACCGAAAACCTGCGCCCCGCCATGCCGCGCTGCTGTGGCCAGGGCAGTGAAATCCACATGCGCCGAGAGATCCCGCGTGCCGGGATTCTCCAGCAGGGAGGCGAAGCGATGCTCTCCGATCGCCTGCAAGGTTTCGCCAAAGCCGACACTCGTATAGCCATAATCGAGCAGCAACGCGGCGCCGCCATGATGGGCGATAACGCGGCCGATCTCTTCGGCCAGGGAGGTGGCGGCCGGCGCGGTTTCATAGACGCCGCCGTCGGGCGCACCGGCCCGTGATGCCGGGATGGCGGCGGCGGGCGTCACTTGTGGCGCGAGCGCGAAATCCAGCGCGCCGTCCTTCAGCACCACCATGCGTTCGCACCACCCCCTGGCCGTCTTCACATATTGGCGGATCGGCAAGGCATCGAAGAACTCGTTGGCGAGCAGCAGCAGGGGCGAGTCCTGAACATCGAAATGCGTGGTCCAGCGAATCCGCGCCCCGCTCTCCTGCAATTTCTCGCGTTGCATGTTGCGCAGGGTCGGACTGGCCTCGACCAGCACCAGCTCGACCTCCGCCAGAAATCCCGGCACTCGTTTCAAGACGCGCACCGCATCGGCCATCAAGGTGCCGCGTCCGGGGCCCAGCTCCACCAGCTTGGTGTTTTTGGGACATCCCTGGTCGACCCAGGCCTGGCCGCACCACAGGCCGAGCATCTCGCCGAACATCTGGCTGATCTCGGGGGCGGTAATGAAATCGCCGCCCCGACCGAACGGATCGCGGGTGGCGTAATAGCCGGCTTCGGCGTCATGCAGCGCCAGAGTCATATATTGCGCCACAGAGATCGGGCCCTGCGCCACGATCAGCGCGGCGATGCGCTCGGCGAGTGCGTTCATTTCCTGGGCTTGAAGGCGACGGCAAACAACAATCCCGCGCCCAGCCAGATCGGGATCGACAGCGCCATGCCCATGCTGACGGGACCCAGGAAAGGCGCATCCGGTTCGCGGAAGAATTCGCTGATGAAGCGGAAGGTGCCATAGCCCAGGAAGAAGATTGCCGAGATCAGCCCGGGGCGGTTCTGGGCGCGGAAGACGCGCAGCGCCACCTGTACGATGATGAAGAGAAGAATGCCTTCCAGCGCCGCTTCGTAAAGCTGGCTGGGGTGGCGCGGCAAAGGTCCGCCGCGGGGAAATATCATCGCCCAGGGCACATTGGTGACCCGGCCCCACAATTCGCCATTTACGAAATTGGCCAGGCGGCCGAAGAACAGGCCCATCGGCGCGAAGGCGCAGGTCAGGTCGGCGACGGAGAGCCAGGCCAGCTTGTGACGGCGGCAGAACAGCCAGACCGCGAGCACTACGCCAAGCAGGCCGCCATGGAACGACATGCCCCCTTCCCAGGCGGCGAACAGCTTCAGCGGATTGGTGACAAAAGCGTAAGGCAGGCCGCGGCAGAAATCGGCGTCTGGCGAAACGCTGCACAGGCCCACGCCGTAAATCAGGTCCCACCCCAGCCGCCCGCCCAGGATGACGCCGAAAGTTCCCCACACGACCAGATCGCCGATCTGTTCCTCGGTGGCCGGCGGGTGGCCATTGAACGGCGGATCGGTCCACAGCGATCGCGTTCGAATCGCGCGGGCCACCGCCCACCAGGCGAACAGCAGCGCCGCAATATAGGCCAGCGCATACCAGCGAATGGCGAAAGGCCCCAGCTGCACCAGCACGGGGTCCATATGAGGATAGGGGATGGTGGCCAGGAACATGCGGGTAAATCGCGATGCTTCGCGCCGGGTGTCAAGGCCGGAGCAAAAAGAGAAGGCCAGGGCAGCCAGCAAATGCCGCCCCCAAATGCAAGATGACGCCGGACGCGGAGCGTATTAAAGGCTTGCGCAGGAAATCAGAGGACCTGGCTCATGGCGCAGACCGACAATCCGTTCCTGGACGGCATGGCCAAGATGTTCACCGACGCCGCGGGCATGGCCCAGGGCGTGCGGGCCGAGATCGACACCTTTGTGAAGCAGCGGCTGGAGCGGCTGGTGGCCGAAATGGACTTTGTGCCGCGGGAGGAGTTCGAAGCGGTCAAGGCGATGGCCGCCAAGGCCCGCACCGAGAATGAGGCGCTGGCGGCTCGGATCGCCGCTTTGGAGTCCAAAACCGCCTCCTAGACTCTCCCGGGGAGTCCGCGCCCGCGTCAAAGCTGTGGAATCTTTAACCATGATGGTGGAGGAGAGTCAGGGACTCTTGTGCCATCGCAAAATCTTGTGCCAGTTTGGTCCGCAACTGCTTCGTTTTGTGGCTGGAGCTACTGGTATGACTGTCATTCATCAGGACGAGTTCGCCCTGGCCCCGCATCCGATCGACATGCTCGAGCGCACGGTCGAGGATAATGGCTGGGCTTTCGAGCGATCCGGACGGGATGAACTCAGCCTGTCGGTCGCCGGCAAATGGAGCGACCATCATTTCAGCTTCTCCTGGCGCGACGACCTGAAGTCGCTGCACATCACCTCCACCTTCGACATGCGGGTGACCGAAGATGTGCGCCGCCAGAATGTCGCCGACCTCTTGATGTATGTGAATGCGCGGCTGTGGATCGGCCATTTCGATCTCTGGCATGAAGACGGCGCCATCGTGTTCCGTCACGCGATGATCTTTCCCGGCGCGGAAGCCAGCGCCTCGCAATGCGAAGCACTGCTCAACCTCGCGCTGGAAGCCTGCGAACATTATTATCCGGCGTTCCAGTTCGTGCTGTGGGGCGGCAAGACCGCCGAAGACGCCGTCGCCGCCGCCGTGCTGGAGTGCGTGGGGCGGGCGTGAGTGCGCCGGTCGCGTCGAAGGCGCGCAAACAATCAATCCTGCTGATTGGCGCCGGCAGAATGGGCGGCGCCCTGCTCAAGGGCTGGATCGCGCGCGAGATCGGGCCGGTCATTGTCGTCGAACCCAACCCTTCTCCCGAATTGCGCCGGCTGGCGAAGAAAAAAGCGTTCACGCTGGTCGATGCACCGTCACGGGTGAAGGCGAAAAAGCTTTCCGCCTGCGTGGTGGCGCTGAAGCCGCAGATTCTGAAAGGCGAAGCGCCGGTGCTGGCGGATTTCGCGCGATCGGGCGCGCTGATGATTTCCATCGCGGCGGGCACCCACACCAAATCCCTGTTCCAGGCCTGGGGCGCCAAGGCGCGAATCATCCGCGCCATGCCCAATACGCCCGGGGCCATCGGTCACGGGATTTCCGGGTTGTTCGCGGCCCGGGGCACCACCGCGGCCGACAAGCGCAAGGCCACCGCGCTGTTGGCAGCACTGGGCGAAACCGTGTGGGTGTCGAAGGAAGACCTGATCGACAGCGTCACGGCCCTGTCGGGCTCTGGGCCCGCCTATCTGTTCCTGATGGCGGAAGCGATGACGCAGGCCGGCATTGCGGAAGGCCTGCCGCGCGACCAGGCCGAGAAACTCGCCCGCGCCACGGTGGCGGGGGCGGGCGCCTTGCTGGCGGCCGACAAAGCGCCCGCGTCGGCCTTGCGCCAGGCCGTCACCAGTCCCGGCGGCACCACCGAGGCGGCGCTGAAAATTCTGATGGCCGAAAACGGTCTGACCGATTTGATGAAGCGTGCCATCCATGCGGCGCGGCTGCGGGCGGAAGAGCTGCGCTAAATTTAAACCGGCAACCTTATCGTCGCCTTCAACCCGCCCAATGAACTCTTGTCCAAGGTGATGTCGCCGCCATGGGCGCGGGCGATGTCGCGGGCGATGGCCAGGCCCAGGCCTGAACCGCCGCTTTGCAGATTGCGGCCCTGGTCCAGGCGGTGAAAGGGCCGGAAGGCTTCCTCGCGCCGGTCTTCGGGAATGCCCGGGCCGTCATCCTCCACCACGATATGGGTATGGCGTTCGCCGGGCTGCAAAGTGACCGCGACATGACGGCTGGCTTTCAGCGCATTGTCCACCAGGTTGGTGAGACAGCGGCGCAGCGCTGCTTTTTTCACGCTGAGTATCACATGCTCCGGGGCTGCGACGGTGAGGCGGTCGTCATCGGCGGCGCGCGCCTTGGCAGCAGCCATGGCGGTGTCGCGAACCAATTCGCCCAGGTCGGTTTCCTCCGCGTCCTCCCCGCCTTCGCCGCGCGCGAAGGCGAGGTAATCGTCCAGCATATGCTCCATCTCGGCGATGTCGGCCTTGAAGGCGCGGGTGTCGGCGTCGTCGGGCATCATCGCCAGCGCCAGCTTCATGCGGGTGAGCGGCGTCTTGAGATCGTGGCTGACGCCGGCCAGCATCTCGGTGCGCTGGGTGACATGGCGTTCGATGCGTTCGCGCATGGTGATGAAGGCCTGGGCCGCGCGGCGCACTTCGGTTGCGCCGTAAGGCTTGAAGTCCGGCACCGGCCGGCCCTTGCCGAACATCTCCGAGGCGCGGGCAAGCCGTTCGATCGGCCGCACCTGATTGCGCAGGAACAGGATCGCGACGCTGAGCAGGATCAGTGCCGATCCCACCATCCAGAGAATGAAAATATCGGGCTGGGAAACCGTGACGCGGTCGCGCGGCACCAGAATTTCCAGCACGCCGTCTTTCACATCCACCTTGATGTCGAAATCATTGCCGATGCGCCCGGTCTCGAAAGAACGGCGGGAGCCCATGCTGCTGCGAAGAATGTCATCCAGCGCCACGTCGATGGTGCTGGCGGGCGGCTGGGTGGACGGCGCCAGCTTATCGCCATCATGGAAAGTCAGGCGATAGCGCAGCTGCCGCGCCGACAAGGCGCGCAACCCGTCGCGCTCCAGGGTCGGCGTGGAATCCTCCAAGCTCGCCAGCAGGGAGACATCGGCGGCGACGTCGCGCGCCAGCCGGCGGGTGGTGGTGTCCAGGTCGCGCTCGAAGAACACATAGGTGACGATGCCCTGCAGCAGCACCATCGGCGCCACGATGATGATCAGCGAGCGGCCGAACAAGCCGCGCGGCAGGAACCGCTTGATGAAGCGGCCGGGCGTGACGCGCGGTTCGGGAAAAGACTTATCCATTGCGGTCCGGCACCAAAACATAGCCGACACCTCGAACCGTCTGCAGATAGAGCGGCAGCTTGGGATCCTCTTCGATCTTGCGGCGCAGGCGCGTTACCTGCACGTCGATGGAACGCTCCAGCGCCACGCCCAGCCGGGCGCAGAGATCGCTGCGGGAGAAGGAATGCCCCGCATTGGCGGCGAACAATTGCAGCAGCGCGGCTTCCGAGCTGGTGAGCTTGACCGGCTTGCCGCTGCGCGTCAGGCGCGACGCGGCGGGATCGTACAGCGCCTGGCCCATCCGGACCGGACGGCTGGCGGTTTCTGCCACCGGCGTGGCGCGGCGCAACAGCGCGTTGATGCGCAGCAAAAGCTCGCGCGGTTCGAACGGCTTGGGCAGGTAATCGTCGGCGCCAAGTTCCAGCCCGGCTATGCGGTCGGCGGCATCGCCCCGCGCCGTCAGCATCAGGATGGGAATCTGCGACTGGGTCCGTATCGATTTCGCCAGTTCCAATCCGGATTCGCCTGGCATCATCACATCCAGGATCAGGCAATCGAAGGCGATGCTTTTCATCAATGCGCGGGCATCGGCGGCATGGGCAGCGGCGCTGACGCGGAACCCATTGGTGGAGAGATAGCGGGTAAGCAGGGCGCGCAGCCGCTCGTCATCATCCACCACCAGCAGATGCGGGTCGGAAAGCGAGGGTTTGGCAGGGGTCATGGCTGCTATTCCCGATCGCTCGTCATAATCCCGCGCCCGGGCCTTGCGGTTTTCGCGTCCGCCATGCTGACATAACTAAAACCTGGGCAGGAACGGGGCAAGCCTGATATGCCCCGGCAAAGCGAGGAAACCGGCCCGAAAGGCCGGAAGTCAAGGACGGCAGAGATGGCAGACGTGATCCCTTTCGACCAGCGTGACGGCAGTCTTTGGTACGATGGCAAATTGGTGCCCTGGAAGGACGCCAAGACCCATGTCCTGACGCATGGCCTGCACTATGGCTCCAGCGTGTTCGAGGGCGAGCGTATTTACAATGGCCGCATCTACAAGCTGAAGGAACATACCGCGCGTCTGTTCTTCTCCGCCGAACAGCTCGGCATGAAAATTCCCTTCACCCAGGACGAGATCAGCGCCGCCTGCATCGCTGCCGCCGAGGCGCAGGGCATCAAGGATGGCTATATCCGTCCCGTCGCCTTCCGCGGCAGCGAGATGATGGCGGTCTCCGCCCAGAACACCACCATCCATGTCGCCATCGCCTGCTGGCCCTGGCCGTCCTATTTCAGCCCCGAGGAAAAGCTCAAGGGCATCCGCCTCGACATCTCGCGCTGGCGCCGCCCCGCGCCGGACACCGAGCCGGTGCACGCCAAGGCGGCGGGCCTCTATATGATCTGCACCATCTCCAAGCATGAAGCGGAAGCCAAGGGCTATGCCGATGCGATGATGCTGGATTATCGCGGCCTGGTGGCGGAAGCGACCGGCGCGAACATCTTCTTCGTCAAGGATGGCAGCCTGCACACGCCGATTCCGGATTGCTTCCTCAACGGCATTACCCGCCAGTCGGTGATCGCCATCGCCAAGGAGCGCCAGATCCCGGTGATCGAGCGCCACATCAAGCCGGAAGAGATGAGCGAATTCTCGGAATGCTTCCTCACCGGTTCGGCGGCGGAAGTGACGCCGGTGTCGGAAATCGGAACCTATCGTTTCAAGCCCGGCAAGCTGACCGAAACGCTGATGACCGCCTATGCCGATGAAGTCCGGGGCGGCGTTCCGGCGACGGCGTAAATGTTATTTTGAGTTCCAGCGCTTGGCGGCGTCGTCGTCGCTGTGGCGGTGCTCGACCCAATGGCGTGTCCCGGATCGTGCCTCTTCTTTCCAGAAGGGTGCGTGGGTCTTGAGATAATCCATCAGGTATTCGCAAGCCTGGAACGCGGCATGACGATGCTGCGACGCCACCGCCACCAGCACGATGCGGTCTCCCGGCTTCAGGCTGCCGACGCGATGAATAACGGTGACGCCGGTCAGCGGCCAGCGCGTCCCTGCCTCGGACACGATGCGGGTGATCTCCGCTTCCGTCATGTGGGGATAATGTTCCAGGGTCAGCGTGGAGAGGTCGCCTTCCTTGCGCACATGGCCGGTGAAGCTCGCCACCGCGCCCGCCTCGCCGTCCGTGGTCAGGTTCGCCACTTCGGCATTGAGGTCGAAATCCTCATGCTGAACATGGATTCGGGTCTGCATCGTCAGCCCCCGGTCACGGGTGGAAAGAAGGCGACTTCGTCGTCGGGTCCGACGGGCGCATCCAGGCCTGCGTGACGCTGATTGATCGCAACGCGGATGCGGTTCAGATCGGCGAATGCTTCGGCATAATTGGGTCCGAGGCTTTTCAGATGCGCGATCAAGGACGCGACATCGGTGACCGGCGGCGTCAGGCTTTCCTCGCTCTTGCCGATCTTCTGCCGCACCCAGGCGAAATAAAGCAGGATCACGCCCGGTCCCTGACCGGCGCATGGCCCGGGCTGATATGGGTGAGGCCGTTCTTGAAATAGATCACGCCGGTATAAACGGTCAGCGCGGCGGCGATCCAAAGCAGGCCATAAGCGATCGCGGCATAGGTGAGCGCCGGAATGCCGGGCACGAATTTGTCGGCCAGCGGCGTCAGGATCATCGCGCCGATCGCCACCATCTGCATTGCGGTCTTGAGCTTGGCGATGGCCGTGACGGGGACGCTGACCCTTGTGCCGGCGAGGAATTCGCGCAGGCCCGAGACCAGGATTTCCCGCGACAGGATGATCAGGGCCGGCACCAGCCGCAGCAAGGACGGCAGGCCGGTGGTGAGGTTGAACTGGCGGATATCGCCTTCCGCCACCAGCATCATCAGCGCCACCGCCACCAGAACCTTGTCGGCGATGGGATCCAGCATGCGGCCGAATTCCGACCCGGCATTGAGCTTGCGGGCCGCGAAGCCGTCCAGCCAGTCGCTGACCCCGGCGATCACGAAGACCACAAAGGCCACGCTACGCGAGACATCGCCGGGCATGACGAAGGCGATGGCGAAAATCGGCACCAGCACGATGCGCAGAATGGTCAGGGCGTTGGGCAAGCCAATCATGCCCGGGAGTGTACGGGGGCGATCTGCTGAGGTCACGTATTGGGATGGAAAAAGTCGAATATTTTCCGGGCCAAGGTCCCGCTCACCCCGCCGACCTGCTCCAGATCGGTCAGGCTTGCCGCCGCCACGGCGCGGGCCGAGCCGAAATGCTGCAACAGCGCACGCTTGCGGCCCGCCCCCACGCCGGCGATTTCGTCCAGGGGGTTGGCGCCGATGGCGGCGCTGCGCTTCTTGCGATGGGTGCCGATGGCGAATCGGTGCGCCTCGTCGCGCAATCGCTGCAGATAATAAAGAACCGGACTTTTGAGATCGAGGCGGAAAGCTTCCCTGCCGGGAATATAGAAATGCTCCCGGCCCGCATCCCGGTCCGGTCCTTTGGAGATGCCCACCAGCGCGACATCTTCCACCCCCAGATCGGCGAAGACCTGACAGGCAATGGAAAGCTGACCCGGCCCGCCGTCGATCAGGACAAGGTCGGGACGCCGCCATTTGGAATCCGCGATCTCCTCCGATTCATCCTTGATCAGGCGGGCGAAGCGGCGGGTCAGCACTTCGCGCATCATGGCGTAATCGTCGCCGGGGGCCAGTTCGGCGGTCTTGATGTTGAATTTGCGGTACTGGTTTTTCTCGAAGCCTTCCGGTCCCGCCACGATGAAGGCGCCGATGGCGTGCGCGCCCTGGATATGGGAATTGTCATAGACTTCGATCCGGCGCGGCGGTGCATCCAGTCCCAGCACATCGGCGACGCCCTCCAGCAATTGCGTCTGGGCGCTGTTCTCGGCCATGCGGCGGCCCAGCTGTTCGCGGGCATTGGTCAGGGCGCGTTCCATGATTTCGTGCTTCTCGCCCCGCTGCGGGGTGGAGATTTCGACCTTGATGTCCGCGCGCAGCGACAGGGCCTCGGCGAGCAAAGCCTTTTCCGGCACCTCTTCCGATGTCAGCAGCAATTTGGGCGCGGTGCGTTCGTCATAGAATTGGCCGATGAAGGATTCCAGGATTTCCGGCAGCTCCATGTCCGGCGTGTGCTTGGGAAAATAGGGACGATTGCCCCAATTCTGCCCGGCGCGAAAGAAGAAGACTTGGATGCAGGTATGTCCGCCTTCGCTATAGGCGGCAAACAGGTCGGCTTCGTCGAAGGTCGAAGGATTGATGCCCTGGCTGGACTGGATGTGGCTCATCGCCCGGAGACGGTCGCGATAACGCGCAGCGCGCTCGAAATCCAGCGCGTCGGCCGCCTGCGTCATTTCCTTGATCAGTCCATCCTGCACGCCGCGGCTCTTGCCGGTGAGAAAGCTTTCCGCTTCCTCCACCAGCTCGCGATAGCCGCTCTCGTCCACCCGCCCGACACACGGCGCGCTGCAACGCTTGATCTGGAACAGCAGGCACGGCCGGGTGCGCGAAGCGAACACCGAATCCGAACAGGAACGCAGCAGAAAGGCGCGCTGCAAGGTGTTGAGGGTGCGTGTCACCGCCCCGGCGCTGGCGAAGGGCCCGAAATAAATTCCTTTGGCGGATTTGGCGCCGCGATGCTTGAGCAATTGCGGAAAGGGATGATCCTCGCGCAGCAGGATGTTGGGAAAGCTCTTGTCGTCGCGATACGAAACATTGTAGCGCGGCTTGAGCTGCTTGATCAGGTTGGATTCCAGCAGCAGCGCCTCGGTTTCCGAGGCGGTGGTGACGAACAGCATTTCCGCCGTCTCCGCCACCATGCGGGTGAGGCGGTCGCTATGGACGCCGCCTCTGGCATAGGAGCTGACGCGCTTCTTCAGGCTCTTGGCCTTGCCGACATAGAGCACATCGCCCGCCGCATTCAGCATGCGGTAGACGCCGGGCTGGTCGGGGAGGGTCTTCAGATAGGCGGCGATGCGCTCGGCGCCCTTCAGCGGGCGCGTGTCGGAATCCATGGCCCGAATATATTAACGCGTGCGCTCAATCTCAACGCCGGCACTTTCGGCATTTGAGAGGGCATGCAGCTTTTCCACCCGCACCCGGGCCGTTTTGACCCGCGGATCGTCGAAACAGGCGGCGGCGATGCGTTCGGCCAGGGTTTCGATCAGCCTGATATGGCCTTCCGCGATCAGTTCCCGGATCCGGGTCTCGATCACCCCATAGTCAACCACTTTGGCGAGATCGTCGCCCAAATCGATCAGATCCTCCACCGCAAGGTCGACATTGATGCGGACAGGTTGCTGCTTGCCATGCTCGTGCCGCCACACCCCGATCTCGGCGGGCAGTTCCAGATTGCGGATGAAGACATGGCGGATGCCGCGCGTGGCATCGGCGATGACATGGGGCTGCGGCTTGGTCATTCGCTCACCCGGACATCGGGGGTCTGCCAGATCAGATGCTGGCCGCCATCCACCGCCAGCATCTGGCCGGTGACGGCTTCCGCCTCGAGCAGATACTGCACGGCGCGGGCCACATCTTCCGGTTCGGCGCCGCGCTTCAATATGGTGGCGTCGCGCTGGCGGGAAAAATCCTCTTGCGACTGGCGGGCATTGCGCATGGTCGGCCCAGGGCCCACGGCATTGACGCGGATGTTCGGACCCAGCGCCTGCGCCAAGGTGGTGGTGAGCCAGTAGAGACCCGCCTTGCTGAGGCTGTAGGAGATGAATTGCGGCGTCGGCTTCAGCACGCGCTGATCGACGATATTGACGATCGCGCCTCTGTCGGCCACTTGCTTGGCGAATGTCTGCGACAGCAGGAAGGGCGCGCGCAGATTGGTTTCCATGTGCGCGTCCCAGGAGGCGCGGCTGGCGCTCTGCCAATCGTCATTCTCGAACAGAGAGGCGGAATTGATCAGGGCTGAGAGCGGACCGAGTTCGCCGGCGGCGCGCCCGACCAGCTGCGCGGTATCTTCCTCGCGCGACAGATTGGCTTTCAAGGTGGTGGCTTTGACCCCCAGGGCGCGCACCGCCGTCGCAGCACTTTCCGCTTCCTCGGCGGAGCCGTGATAATGGATCGCCACATTCCAGCCCGCACCTGCCAGATGCAAAGCGATGGCGCGGCCCAATCGCTTGGCGGCGCCGGTGATCAGTACGGTTCGGATAGGCGTCATGGAGTCAGTGATAGCCGATATCGCCGCGCACCTTGCCCCGGAACACCCAATAAGACCATCCCGTATAAACGAAGATGACCGGCAGCAGGAACAAGGTACCCAGGCCCAGGAATATCTGCGTGCTGGGATCCGATGCGGCCTGCTCCAGCGAGAAATGGTGTGGCACGATCATGGGGAACAGGCTGATGGCGATGCCAAGATAGGCCAAGGTGAAAAGAAGGATCGCGTAGAAGAACGGCGCCGCCTCTTGCTTCTTCGCCACCGCGCGCCACCACAGAAAGCCGGTCACGGCCGTTGCCAGCGGTACCGGCGATAGAAAAAGAATATTGGGCCAGGAAAACCAGCGCCGCGCGATATCGGGATCGATGAAGGGTGTCCACAGGCTGACGATGCCCACCGCCGCGAAAGTGGCGAGGAAAGCGTGCTGGGCCCAGCGCCGCGCTTGTTCCGCCAGCGCGCCGTCTGTCTTCAGGATCAGCCAGCAGGCGCCGAGCAGGGCATAGCCGAACATCAACGCCAGTCCGGTGAACAAGGAAAAGGGCGTGAAGCAATCGAACGAGCCGCCCACGAAATGGCGGCCCTCGACATCGAAGCCCTGGATGAAGGCGCCCAGTACGATTCCTTGCGCGAAGGTCGCCACCGCCGATCCGATGGAGAAGGCGTAGTCCCAGGCGTGGCGATGCTCGGCATCGCGGAACTGGAATTCGAATGCCACGCCGCGGAACACCAGCGCCAGCAGCATGACAAGAATGGGAAAATAGACGGCGGGCAAAATGATGGCGAACGCCACCGGAAAGGCCGCGAGAAGACCGATGCCCCCAAGGACCAGCCAAGTCTCGTTGCCGTCCCAGATCGGCGCGATGGAATTCATCATCGCCTGGCGGTCGGCCCGCGTCTTGGCGAAATTGTAGAGAATGCCGATGCCCAGATCGAAACCGTCGAGCACGACATAGAGGAACACCGCCGCGCCCAGGATCAGAGTCCAGACCGGAACGATGCTCATGGCGCGCTCCCGCTCGGCGGCGCCTTGACCGGTCCCGCGGGACGTCCGCCGCCGACCGGTCCGACGATATCGCCCGGACCGCGCTGGATCGCCCGCGCCATGAACCAGACGCCCACCGGATAGACGATCAGATAAACCAGCACATATCCCAGCAGGGAAATCATGACATCGCCGCCGGTGAGTGACGGCGTCACGGACTCGGTGGTGCGCAGCAGGCCATAAACTGTCCAGGGCTGGCGGCCGACTTCCGTGGTGGTCCATCCCGCCAGCACCGCCAGAAAGCCGATGGGTCCGCTCCAGATCAGGGTTTTCAGAAACCAGTCGCTGCCGAACAGCCGTCCGGCAAACCGCAGCGCCCAGCCCAGCGCCACCAATGCCAGCATCAGCAGGCCCAATCCGACCATGATGCGGAAGGCGAAGAAAGGCACGGCGACCGGGGGGCGATCCTTGGCCGGATAGTCCTTCAGGCCCGGCACCACGCCATTGATGTCATGGGTGAGGATCAGGCTGCCCAGCAGCGGCACGTCGATCGAGGCGCGATTGGTCTCGCCGGCCTGATCAGGAATGGCGAACAAGGTCAGCGGCGCGCGAGCCTCGCGGTTCCAATGCGCCTCGATCGCCGCCAGCTTGGCAGGCTGGTATTCGAGCGTGTTCAGTCCGTGCATGTCGCCCAGCAGGATCTGCAGCGGCACCAGCACCGCCAGCAAGGTCAGGGTCGTGGTCAGCATGACCTTGCCTTCGGCGGCGTAATTCTTCCTGCGGATCAGCCACGCGCCCACCGCCAGCACGACGAAGCCGGTGGTGACATAGAAAGCGTCCACGGTATGGGCCAGGCGATAGGGGAAGGAGGGATTGAAGATGATCGCCATCCAATCCACCGGAACGAAGCGTCCATCCACCATGCGATAGCCGGCCGGGGTCTGCATCCAGCTGTTGGTCGACAGGATCCAGAACGATGACAGCAAGGTACCGAACGCCACCAGCAGCGCTGAACCGAAATGCACCCATTGCGGCACCAGCTTGCGGCCGAACAGCAGCACGCCCAGGAAGCCCGCTTCCAGGGTGAAGGCGGTCAGGCCCTCATAGGCCAGGAGCGGCGAGACGATATTGGCGGTGATGTCGGAAAAGCGGCTCCAGTTGGTGCCGAACTGGAACGGCATCACCACGCCCGTCACAACCCCCATGCCGAATGCGATGGCGAAGATGCGGATCCAGAAACTGGAGATGCGGAAATAAATCTCCTTGCCGGTGAAGAAAAACAGCCCTTCCAGCAAGGCGATGTAGGAGGAGATGCCCACCGTGAAGGCAGGCAGCAGGATGTGCCAGGCAACCACCCAGCCGAATTGAAGACGCGACAGGATAATGGGGTCCAGCGTCATGCGCCGAGCCTAACGCAAATCTGCCGCGATAGCTTGCGACAAACCCGCCCTGCTGCGCTTTTATTGAACAAACCCGACGCGGCGCTTGACCTCATCCATCACCGGCACAGCGACGGCGCGGGCGCGTTCGGCGCCCGATCTGAGCGTGCGGTCGATCTCGGCTGGGTCGGCCAGCAACCGGCGCATTTCCGCGGTCACCGGCCCGATCTTGGCCACGGTCAAGTCGGCCAGGACCTGTTTGAAATGAGAGAATTGCTGGCCCGCGAATTCGGCGATCACCGCCTCCTGGGTCTTGTCCGCCAGTGCGGCATAGATGTTGAGGAGATTCTCGGCCTCCGGCCGGTCCTTCAGCCCCTCCTTGTTTTCGGGCAGGGACAGCGGATCGGTCTTGGCACGGCGGATTTTGTTGGCGATGGAATCCGCATCGTCGGTGAGATTGATGCGCGACAGGTCGCTCTCTTCCGATTTGGACATCTTCTTGGTGCCGTCGCGTAGGCTCATCACCCGGGTGGCCGCGCCCGTAATCACCGGCTCGGGCAGCGGAAAGAAATCCGGCGCGCCGAAATCATTGTTGAATTTCTGGGCGATGTCGCGCGACAGTTCCAGATGCTGCTTCTGGTCCTCGCCCACCGGAACATGCGTCGCCTTGTAGACCAATATGTCCGCCGCCATCAGCACGGGATAGGTGTAGAGACCCACCGACGAGCGTTCCTTGTGCTTGCCGGATTTTTCCTTGAACTGGGTCATGCGGTCCATCCAGCCCAACCGCGCCACGCAGTTGAAGATCCAGGACAGCTCCGCATGCTCGGGCACCTGGCCCTGGTTGAAGACCGGCGAGCGCTTGGGGTCCACGCCCGCAGCGATATAGGCGGCCGCGACTTCGCGGGTGGCGCGGGCCAGTTCTTCGGGCTTGCCATAGGCGGCATCGGTGGTGATGGCATGCATGTCCACCACGCAGAACAGGCAGGGCATCTGGTCCTGCATCCGCACCCAGTTCTTGAGCGCCCCCAGATAATTGCCCAGGTGCAGCGTGTTGGTGGGCTGCATGCCCGAAAGGACGAGTGGTGTGTGTGTGGTCATCTTGAGCGGCCTTATGCCCTGCGCGCCATTGGCCTTCAAGACCTGGGAGAGGGATCAATTCTCCAGGGCCTGTTTCAGCCGCGCTTCGATGGCTGCGATGCGATGGGGATGGCGGATCTTGTGACCGAAGCCGTCGCGGACATAGAAAACGTCCACCGCCCGCTCGCCATAGGTGGCGATCATCGAGGCGGAGATTGAAAGCCCGGATTCGAACAGGGCCTGGGTGACGTCATAGAGGAAACCGGGCCGGTCCAGGCCTTCGACTTCGATCACGCTGGCGATCTGTGACGCTTCATTGTCGAAATGGACCTTGGGGGTGATGGTGAAGGCGCTGGACTTGGCGCGCAGCGGCCGCCGGTCGGTCAGGGCGCGGCGCGGCCAGATCTCCCCCCGCACGGTTTTCTCGATGGTCTGTTTCAGCCGCGCCAGCCGGTCGGGATCGTCGAAGGCCTGTCCCTCCATGTCCTGCACCGAGAAGATATCCAGCGCGAAGCCATGGGAGGTCGTGGTCACCTTGGCGTCCACGATGGAGCCGCCCGACATCGCGATGGCGCCGGCGAATTGCGAGAACAAGCCGGGATGATCGGGGGTGTAGAGGACGATTTCGGTGACATCGCGGAAATTGCTGGGCTCGGCGGCGACGGTCAGCAGGTCGCCGGCGCGGTCCGCCTTCAGCATCAGCCGGGCATGGCGCTCCTGTTCGTCGGTGTCGAAGGCCAGCCAGTAGCTGTCATAATGCCGCGCCAGCAATTGCGTCCGCTCGGCTTCCGGCACATCGGCCAATCGTGCCGCCAGCGCCAGCTTGGCGGACTCGACGCGGGCGCTGCGTGCCGGCGCCTGATCGCCGCCCGCCATCACCTGTTCGGCGGCGTGATAAAGTTCGCGCAGCAATTGTCCCTTCCAGCCGTTCCATACGCCCGGCCCGACTGCGCGAATATCGGCGACGGTGAGCACCAGAAGGACGCGCAGCATTTCCGGCGTCTGCACCTGGGCGACGAAATCCTTCACCGTCTTGGGATCGGAAATATCGCGGCGCTGCGCGGTGTCGCTCATCACCAGATGGTTCTTGACCAGCCAGGCCACCGCCTCGGTGTCGGCGGGCGACAATCCCAGCCGGGGGCAGAGGCGATGGGCGATCTCAGCGCCGACAATGCTGTGATCGCCCGGCAATCCCTTGGCAATGTCGTGCAGCAGGATGGCGCAATAGAGCACCGGCCGCGACTGGATGCGCTTGATTACTTCGGTGGAAAGCGGATTGTCTTCCTTATGCTCGCCGCGCTCGATCGAGGCGACGTCACCGACGGCGCGGATCAGATGCTCGTCCACGGTATAATGGTGATACATGTTGAATTGCATCAGCCCCACGGCATGGCCGAATTCCGGCACGAAGCGGCCCAGCACGCCCGCCTCGTTCATCATCCGGAGCGCCCATTCCGGATTGTGCCGCGAGGTCAGCGTCTCCAGGAAAATGCGGTTGGCTTCGGGGTTGGCGCGCAGATCGTCGGTGATCAGGTCGAGCGAGCGGGTGAGGGTGCGTAGCGCGTGGGGATGGATGTCGATGTTGCGGTCGTCCGCCATGTGGAAGATGCGCAGGATATTGACCGGATCGCGCACAAAGCTTTGCGGCCCGGCGGTCAGCCGTCCATTCTCGACATAGAAATCGTCGCCGGTTTCGCGCGGCTTGAGGAAACCCGGCAGCATGCGCTTGAGCGACGGCCTGGGTTTCTTGTGCTGCTCTTCCAGCGCGGCGATGAAGATGCGGGTAAGGTCGCCGACATCCTTGGCGACCAGGAAGTAGGCCCGCATGAAGGCTTCCACCGCCCGACGCGGCTTCTGCGCATCGTGATAGCCCAGAGCCGCCGCCAATCCCGTCTGGACATCGAAGGACAAACGCTCTTCCGGCCGGCCCAGCAGATAATGCAGATGCACCCGCACATTCCAGAGGAAGGCCTCCGCCTTCTGGAAGATGCGGTATTCGTCGGCGGTAAAGACATTGTGCTTGATGAGATCGGACGCGTCGTCGACGTGATAGAGATATTTGCCGATCCAATAGAGCGTCTGCAGGTCGCGCAGTCCCCCCTTGCTCTCCTTGAT
The DNA here is from genome assembly GCA_040389245.1 of Pseudomonadota bacterium. Lineage (GTDB taxonomy): Bacteria > Pseudomonadota > Alphaproteobacteria > Micropepsales > Micropepsaceae > Rhizomicrobium. The sequence continues at coordinate 757,381 of JAZKAH010000002.1, forward strand.
ATTGGGTTCGACCAGATAGCGGCTTTCGCCCTGGCGGGCATGGCGCGCCTCGCGCTCGGCGAGCTTGGCTTCCACGAAATCCTGGCCGTTGCCGGTGGCGACGTCTTTCCAGAAGCTGACGCGCAGCTGGTCGTAGAGCGCGTGATCGCCCCACAGATAGCGCGCTTCCAGCACCGCCGTGCGGATGGTGATGTCCTGTTTCGCCAGCCGCACGCATTCGGCCAGGCTGCGAGTGGCGTGGCCGACCTTCAGCCCCAGGTCCCACAGCATATAGAGAATGAACTCGATGACGCTTTCGCCCCAGGCCGTCTGTTTGAAGGGGCGCACGAACAGAAGATCGACATCCGATCCCGGCGCCAGCTCGCCGCGGCCATAGCCGCCGGTGGCGACGATGGCGAGGCGCTCGGCGGTGGTGGGATTTTGCGCGTAATAGACATGCTTGACCGCGAAATCATAGATCACCTGGATCAGCGCATCCTGCAGCGCCGACAGCGCCCGCGCCGCTTCCAGGCCCGGCAATCCGTCCTGCTCGACCGCGTGCTGCACCGTGGCGCGGCCGGCCAGGAAGGCCGCCTTGATCAGGCGCAGGCCGTCCTTGCGCAAGGACCCGGTATCGGAACTCTCTTTGGCCAGCGCCGTCAGGGCATGGCGCAGGGCGTCCGGATCGATCAGCGCGGCCAGCGGCAATTTGGCGATGGGTTGCTGCAGGCCCATCAAGGCGTGCCCGCCAATATCGGCCGGGGCAACGGAGCCTGGGTGCGGATCACCACGCCGCAGGCGATGCGGGCGCCGGATTCGCCCATCGGCTGGCTGCGATAATCGTCGCCGCGCTGATCGACGATGATCGCCACGCCATCGCGGTCGAAGATCGAGCGCTTGCCGTTCCCCAAGCCGAAACTATTGACCAGGGTCTGTGCATGCAGATGGCCGTCCGCGCCGGCGAACTGGTTGGGCAGGTCGCCCGCCAAAGGCCCGCCTTCGGCCAGGAAGCCATGCTTGCGGATGACCGGACCCAAACCCAGGATCGGCCCGGCGCTGGTGAAGCCGGTCTTGGGATCGCAATTGCCCGAGACATGCAAATGAATGCCATGCGGTCCGGGCGGCAGGTTCGCCAGATCGAATTCGATCAAGACGCCGCGATCCACGGTCTGGAAATTCACCGTGCCGACCGGCTTGCCGTCCAGCGCCTTGAGATGGGCGACGGCGCGCGGCTTGGCGCAAGCGGGCGCCGCCAGGACGGCGATGCCGAGCGCGGCCAGGCCCAGGCCTGAAAAAAAGCGTGTCATGAGCCCAGTCTAAGCCTTCCGCCGCGCAAGGCCAAAGAGAAGAGGGAACCGGGGACGGCTCGAGCGGGTTGCAGAGGGGCCAGAGGAGATTTGAATCATGCGCATGTCCAGCATCGCCATTGTCCTGTCCGTGGCCGCCGGCACCGCCCTGGCGCTGCCGCTCCTGACCAATGCCGCCCTGGCCGTCCAGGACCAGCCCGCCATGATCGGCGGGGTCGAGACTGTCTGCACCGGCGTGGGCTCGGCCAAGGACAATCCGGCCTGGAGCGCCTATCCCGTGAAGCTGGTGTTCGCCAATCCGGCCGGCCAGAACCTGGCCCAGGTTCATGTCGCTGTGATGCAGGGCGCCAAGGCGGTGGTGGAAACCGATTGCGACGCCCCCTGGGTGCTGATGAAGCTTCCCGCGGGCAGTTACAGCGTCGCCGCCACGGTCGGAACCCGGGTGGGCAAGGCCAATTTCTCGACCAAGGGCGGGGCGCAGCAGGAGATCACTGTGACGTTGCCGGCGGCGGGGCAGTGAGATTGAACGAGGCGCCGGGGATACCGAGCTGTCTGAGCGGCCGCCCTCGCTGTGCTCGGTGCGGCGCTAGGCCTTCTAAGCTCACTTTGCTCGCTAAGAAGGCCTAAGCGAAGTGGAGCATCGGCCCCGCGAAGTGCGAAGCGGTTCGCGTCAGGCCGTGCGACCATATGAAAAAGACCGGCGCGTTGCCGCGCCGGTCTTCCACTACCCAAATGACCGCGCTTTTAGGCGGATTTCAGGTTCGCCGCCTTCGCGCCGCGCGCGTCGGGGACGATATCGAACGAGACCTTCTGGCCTTCGGTCAGGCTGCGCATGCCGGCGGCTTCCACCGCGGTGGCGTGCACGAACACATCCTTGCCGCCGCCTTCCGGAGCGATAAAGCCGAAGCCCTTGGAGGTATTGAAAAACTTAACGGTTCCGATCGTCATAACGAACTTCCTGCATTGATTCCGGGACGGCGGAATGCCGGCCCGGGCGGAGGCTTTGTCGGTCGCAGGGAAGGAAGTTCTGTCTCGTCCAGGCGCGCACGGAAGGCGGGCAGGATTCTTCTACAGGTGCGCTTCGTCTGTGACGGGACTTGTCTCCACGTAGGCGCGACAATACGCGCAAACATGACCTTTTGGCAAGAAAGCCAGGCGGGCCGGAGCGCGTCCGGGGCCGGGTTTTGCAGGCTTTTCGCAGATGCAGCGCGCAAAAAATCCGCTGCCGGCGCGGCTCCAAGCGGTTGGCGGCGCGTTCTGTGGCTATGCAAACGGCATGGCAGGCGGGCGATCCCTGGCGCGCGGGTTTCCCCGAAATCGTGCGCCGGCAGGTGGTGTCCAAGGTGGTCCGCTCGATGGGCTATGACCCGAGCCATGCCGTGCTGGAAATCGAATTCGTCGGCGGCCGGGTCTATCGCTACCACATGGTGCCGCAGCGGGAGTGGAGCGGGCTGCTAGGCGCACCCTCCAAGGGGCGCTTTTTCGACGCCCGGATCCGCGAGAAATTTCCCACCACGCGCATGATGTGACGCGCCGGTCAGGAGCCGCTGTCCGGGGTCTTGTCGGGCTCGCCGTCTTTCTGCGCCTTGCGCTTGGCGGATTCCTCGGCGCGGCGTTCCGCCTTTTCGGCGTTCTTGGCGGCCTGGGCGCGTTCGCGCTGCAGACGGTCCTGGGCGTAATTGGGAGGTCTTGGCGCCATGGCTATGTCTCTCTCGGTTTCGGCCCGCAAAGAAGAAGGCGGCGAAGAGATCCTCTCCGCCGCCCTTTATTCAGATCTTAGACGGCCTTGAGATTGACGGCCTTGGAGCCCTTGGGGTCCGGCTGCACATCGAACGAGACCTTCTGGCCTTCGGACAAAGTGCGCATGCCGGCCGCTTCGACGGCAGAGGCGTGCACGAACACATCCTTGTTGCCGCCTTCCGGCGCGATGAAGCCAAAGCCCTTGGCGGTGTTGAAGAATTTGACGGTTCCGATAGCCATTTTGGTATGCCCTTGAAGAAATTGCGCCCAGACGGATGCCGGGGCGGCGAGGACATTACGGGGCAGGGAAGTGGGGCTGTCTGGGCCAGGCGCGCACGGGGCGGGTCGGGGATTTAACAGTGCGCTTCTTCTGACGGGACGCCGTCGCGGACCCTCTCTACGCTTTTATGGGGGGAATAGCAAAAGCGGGTGGAAATGCTGCTTCCGCTCAATCGCTCAGGATAGTGCTACATTGAGGCGATCCCATTCGCGGCGAAATTGGCTAGCTCCTGCTCCGGCTCTTGCTTTCAAGAGATTAGCGAGATCCATATTTATCAGAGCTAAAAAGCATGTCGCGCTGCTGAAAGCCTCGATAGGAGAGCTTTGTGGGTTGATGAGAAGATTTGATCCCGCATTGCCCAGTTTCAAAATATTTGATTCCTGCAGCCGAGATTTTTTGGCAGAACTGAAGGGAAACCAGGTACCGAATTTTTGCTGATAATTTATTTCATTGCGGATGAACGATAACCACGTTCCACTATTTTCGCCGCGCGCGCACATTATGCGTTTTAAATCTGTCATTCGTGCTGCGAATTGGCCCGCATCAGGAGCGTTCCGGGTAACTAAATCGTTTGAATAATCGATCATAAATTTTAGGAAGTATTTCCAAAACTCTTCGTGCGATCCTCCTCGGGAGCCAATTTTCTCGATTTTCAAAGTCGCGTCATACCCATTGTTGGCTTTGAAGTCGAATTTGTAGGCGCCCAAGGGTAGTAAAAAATCATCGCGAATATAAATGCGGGCTGTTTTCTGAAGATGAGACGCATCAGCCGCATCGACCCAGAGTACTCCGTGGCCCAAAGATCGCAGCAAGCTATGTGCAGCGAAGAAACCAGAATAATACCGCTTGAGCAGGCCCCACGCTAAAGCTCGCTTGTCGAATGATTTTTGAAATGAGAGTACGATGGATTCGTGGGATGCAAACGAAAAACGGCTATAATCATATAATAAGTACGGCGCGAACTTTTCTGCATCTACGCCCGAAAATACTATTTCCTTGGAATTCTCCGACAACTGGTAGCTGCCTTCAACCAACCATCTTTTCATTCCACCTTCTTTTGCCGGATTAGACAAAAGCGTTGGAGATACGTTTCGTGAAATCGAGGGAGCCAGATCAATCATGGCTATCAAAAAGTAGTTTTCTCGACCATTCTCTTTTCTAGGTAATCGCGCAAATCTACCCAGCTATAACCGGGTTTCGACAATCGAGCTTTTGGAAAATGAGAAAAGATTGGGTTCAGTAATTCCTCAAAGTTTTCTTTGGAATAATTACCGTCGAACTTATCTTTTACGCGAGTGGCAACTGCCGGAAAGAGGCCCATCAAAGCCCTAAGCACGATCGGTTTGCTAAGTAACGGCTCGGAGAATTTTTCGGACAATTTCGTGGTGATCGCGCCCAGATATGCGTCAAGAATTTTGTAAATCGCGTCCGGCGAACGATCCGCAAATTGCGCCAGGAGAGGTTTGAGTGCCGCGTTAAATGTGACCCGATTGATTTTTCCTTGAGCGGACTGGCTACGCGAGAGAAGATTTTTTAGGGAGCTGCTTGGCTTTGTATCAAACAAATCAAAAATTTCGCGGAGTACTGCCTCGCTTTCGTTTTCAATGTCCGCAAGGTTTTTGATGTCCAGTAGCAGTGCGTTAGGAACCGGTCGTTGCTTGGTGTTTATATCGATAAACAACCGCGTCTCATCCTGCCGCGAAAGCTTATTATAAATAACAACCGGTACTCGCAAAACTTTCTTTGTGAGCGAGAAGCCATAGACGCGATGCTGCCCGTCTAAAATCAGAAATGCCCCCTTTGCGTCGGTAAATTCGACGGTTTTTCCTCCGCTTACGACTTGAAAGCCCGCGGCAGGTTGAGCAGACAGAACGATTGCATTCGGGATTGTTCCAAACTCTTCATCTATATAGTGAGCGATTTCTTTGGCGCGTTTTTTATCCAGCGTGCGCTGGAAACCTTCTTGCGGATCTTCTTCGCGTGTGGAGACAGCACAGGTGCGACTAAGAACATTGGACGGCATGGTTAGCGTGTAGAACTGGTGCTTCCCTTGGGCTATTAAGCTCACGCTGTATCGCAGGCGGCCACCCGTGTTTTTGTTCTCAACTTTTGGCTTTGCCATTGGGCCCTCCCGAATATAATCCTTATATCGAACCTGATTGTCGGTTTCGAGCGCCTAATTGGTTATCACTATAATTGTAAGTTCGCCGAGTGGCTCTACGGCTTCAATAACTTCTCCAGTACGCCCCCCGATTACAGCTGCCGCTAAGGGGGCTCGAAAGCTGATCAACCCATGCTCGGGATCAGCCTCATCCACGCCGACGATACGAAATGTTTGTTGGCGACCCTTGCGCTCGATGACGAACCTCGAACCGAATGCAACCTGAGCCCCAGTGCCGGGTTGTACGATTTCAGCGCTGGCCTTGCGCACCGTCCAATAGCGCAGATCGCGCTCCAGGGTTTCGCGCAGCAGGACGTTGCTTTCGGTTTTGAGCGCCGCTTCCAGCCGCGCGACATGCGCCTCGATCTGCGCCATGCCTTCCGGTGTCACCAAGTTGGGGCCTTCGTCCACCATGCGTTCGGGTGGGCGGGCGGACTCGGCGGATTCTTTGACAAATGCACGTGACATTTCGTTCCTTTGACGCCTCCCTCGCTTCGCTCGAAGAGGGGCCAGCTTTTCTAAGCTCACTATGCTCGCCAAGAAAAGCTAGGCCGAGGCGCGGGACATGGTGGCATCCGAAACTGGATGGCCCGGACAAGCCGGGCCATGACGAGGCTGGTGGTGTTAACGCGCGCGGCTACCGAACGTTTTCGGCGCATTGGGGCGGCCGGCGCGCTGCAGGCGCTTGCGGCTGCCATTCTGCCGCGACGGCTTGGAGGGATGGGTTTCGTCCGACAACGAAATCTCGGCGTCGAAGGCGGCGCGTTCGACCGCCGATTGGCGGGCGAAGGGATCGTCGCTGATGGTCAGCGCCACCGATTGCAGCCGCTTGAGTTCGTCGCGCAGTCGCGCCGCGGTCTCGAATTCCAGGTCGGCCGCCGCCGCCCGCATCTGCTTTTCCAGGTCGGCGATGATCGCCTTGATGTTGTGGCCGACAAAGGCGCGCTCGCCGTCCGCCGCCTGCAGCACGCCCGCATCCACCATCACATGGTCGCGCTCATACATCGAACCCATGATGTCGGCGATGTTCTTCTTGATGCTGAGCGGGGTGATGCCGTGTTCGGTGTTATAGGCTTCCTGCTTGGTGCGGCGGCGGCTGGTCTCCGCCATGGCGCGCTCCATCGAGCCGGTGATGCGGTCGGCATAAAGGATCACCTTGCCGTCCACATTGCGGGCGGCGCGGCCGATGGTCTGGATCAATGACGTTTCGCTGCGCAGGAAGCCTTCCTTGTCGGCGTCCAGAATGGCGACCAGGGCGCATTCGGGAATGTCCAAGCCTTCGCGCAGCAGGTTGATGCCGATCAGCACATCGAAAGCGCCCAGCCGCAGGTCGCGGATGATCTCGATCCGCTCCAGGGTCTCCACGTCCGAATGCATGTAGCGGACGCGGATGCCCTGCTCGTGCATATATTCGGTGAGGTCTTCCGCCATCTTCTTGGTCAGGGTGGTGACCAGGCAGCGATAGCCGCGCTTGGCGATGTCGCGGCATTCGGCGATCAGATCGTCGACCTGCGTCTCCACCGGGCGGATTTCGACCGGGGGATCGATCAGTCCGGTGGGCCGGATCACCTGCTCGGCGAAGATGCCGTCGGTGCGTTCCATCTCCCACGGTCCCGGCGTGGCCGAGACGAAGACGCTCTGCGGCCGCATCGCGTCCCATTCCTCGAATTTCAGCGGGCGGTTGTCGATGCAGGAGGGCAGGCGGAAGCCATACTCCGACAGCGTGAATTTGCGGCGATAGTCGCCTTTGTACATGGCGCCGATCTGCGGCACCGAGACATGGCTTTCGTCGGCGAAGACCAGGGCGTTGTCGGGCAGATATTCGAACAGGGTGGGCGGCGGCTCGCCCGGCAGGCGGCCGGTCAGCCAGCGGGAATAATTCTCGATGCCCGCGCAGGATCCGGTGGCCTCGATCATCTCCAGATCGAAAGTGGTGCGCTGCTCCAGCCGCTGCGCTTCCAGCAGCTTTCCATTGGCGCGGAAATCGGCCAGACGGGTGATCAGCTCGGCTTTGATGCCTTTCATCGCCTGCTGCAAGGTCGGGCGCGGCGTCACATAATGCGAATTGGCATAGACCTTGATGCTGTCCAAGGTGCCGGCGCGGTGGCCGGTCAAGGGATCGAATTCGGTGATGCTGTCCACCACATCGCCGAACAGCTCCACCCGCCAGGCGCGGTCTTCATAATGCGCCGGGAAAATGTCGATGGTGTCGCCCCGCACCCGGAAGGCGCCGCGGGTGAAATTGTCGTCGTTGCGCCGGTATTGCAGGGCCACCAGGCTGGCGATGGCGGCGTTGCGGTCGATCTTGTCGCCCTTTGAGATCGAGACGGCGGTGCCGGAATAAGTCTCGACCGAGCCGATGCCGTAGATGCACGACACCGAAGCGACGATGATGACATCGTCGCGCTCCAGGATCGCCCGCGTCGCCGAATGGCGCATGCGGTCGATCTCTTCGTTGATCGAGCTGTCCTTCTCGATATAGGTGTCGGTGCGCGGGATATAGGCTTCCGGCTGGTAGTAATCGTAATAGCTGACGAAATACTCGACCGCGTTTTCCGGAAAGAACTGCTTGAACTCCGAGTAGAGCTGCGCCGCCAGGGTCTTGTTGGGGGCCAGGATGAGCGCGGGGCGCTGGGTGCGCTCGATCACCTGCGCCATGGTGAAGGTCTTGCCCGAGCCGGTGACGCCCAGCAGCACCTGGTCGCGGTCCAGCGCTTCGACGCCTTTCACCAGTTCGGCGATGGCGGTGGGCTGGTCGCCTGCCGGTTCATACTCGCTGACCAGCTTGAAGCGCTTGCCGCCTTCGGATTTCTCCGGCCGCGCCGGACGATGGGGTACGAAGGCGGCGACCTCCGCACCCGTGAGGCCGTTCAGCGGCAGCGCCGTATAGGCGGGATCGAGGTTCGGATCGGCCGCGATGGCGGGCGCGGCCTGGATCGCCGCCCGGAACTTCGCCGTATTGTCGGATGCCTTGCCCGCCCTGGCCTTGCCGCGGCCGCGGGGAACCATGCCGTTATTGTGCGCCATGTCCCCAATATAGCGGCTCGGCTGGAATTTTGTAGGTCAGGATTTATTTTGGTCGCGCGACCGGACGGAAAACCGCAAATACACTTTTCCTGGTCGCGCTCTAGGTCACGAGTTTCAGGAATTCCCGCGTCTCGCGCAGAATGAATTTCTGGCGCTGGGCGAATTCGAAATTGGCCTTGCCGTCCGGATTCTTCAGCAGCTGGGCCCGGTAGGTTTCATAGGCCGCCAGGGTCTCGAAGCCGATCATGGCGTGGGCGATGTCGTTGCTGCCTTCATGCGGCAGGAAATAGCCCATCAGATTGCCGCCGCAGGTCGGGATCACCGTCTGCCAGTTCTTGGCATATTGCGCGAACGCATCCCGCTGGAACGGATCGATCTGATACTGGATGTGGCAGATAATGGTGGCAGCCATCGCGTGTCTCCTCCGAAAACAAATGGAGGATAGCCCGCGCCGCCGCCGCGATGCTTCGGCAACAACCGAAGCATCGCGAAAGCGAGAATTTATTTGGCGCCGGCGATGGTGGTTTCCGCCGCGGTGGCGCTGGCCTGGGCCATCTTCAAATCGGTGGCGGCGATGCCCTGCATAAGCTGGGTCTTGGCGGTTTCCAGCTTGGCCTTCTTGGCGGCGTCGGTCGAATCCGGAATGGCGCCGTTGCCCGATTGGGCGCAGGGATTCATCTGCTTGGCGTCGAAGCCTTCGCCCGCCGGGCCGACGACGCAATTGAGGGCGTGATGCAGATGCATATGCACCCCATCGAGATTGGCGGCCTTGGCGGCAAGACCGGCATGGGTCTGGGCATTGGTGATTTCCGAGCCGAGATCGGCGGCGAAAGCCGTGGTTGCAAGAAACAGCGATGCACCGGCCAGGCAGGCAATCGAAGCAGCTTTCATGAGGCAATCCTCCAAAAGGAATGGGGCGCGCGGCAATCCGCGCACCCCAACTCTAATCCAACTTTGACTTTAGCGCACAGAGGCGAGATTGGCGCGCAGCTTCTGGGCTTCCGGGCCAACCGTGGGGGTGGAGTTCATGTCCTTGTCCGGGCTGATGATCGAGCCGTTGAAGGTCAGGCCGGCATAGGCGCCCGAACCCGAGGTCCAGACCACGATGTCGCCGCCATGGGCGGTGGTGGCGCCCTCCGCGCCGGACGACAGATTGACGACGGTCAGGCCCGCGCCCGCGCCCAGCTTGAAGTTGCCATGCTCGATACCGGCAAGAGCACGGTCGCTGTTGATGATGAAGATAAGCTCCGCCTGTTCCAGGCCGGCCTGCAGGCCGAACGAGGCCGAGCCCATGTCATAGAATTTGGGCTCGCCCCAGCCTTTGCCGGTACGGCGCACCAGGACGCCTTCGCCGCCTTCGGCGCCGAAGATGAAGCCGCCCTTGACCAGCTTGGGCACGATATAGATCGCCCTGGCGCCGGCCATCATGCGGGAGGCGGTGGCGAAGGCCGGGTCATGCTTCAGATGCGTGACGGTGCGGTCGGCGTTCCCGAGCAATTCGCCTTTGTCCGAGGCTTGGGCGGGAAGTGCGAAAATGGTGAGGGCCAGGACGGACGCCGCGGCCAGCTTGGGAAATAGGGTCTTCATGGAAGGCATCCTTCAAATTGAGGCTGCCAATCAAACTACCAAGCCGGGAAAAAGTTCCCTGGCTTGTTCGGGGGACGGTCAGGCCTGGATGACCTGGGGCCGCTGGAGCGGCGAGGCCTGTTGTCGGGTGCGCTCCGCAAAGCCGCTGGTGAAGTCCTGGAAGATGACGCTCATCTCCTCGGCGTCGACGATCACGGGGCGGCCCTTGGGAAAGCGGTAGCGCCAGAAGCTGACGATATGGGAAATTGCGCCCATCTTTTCCCCCAGTTCCAGGAACATGTAGGGCGCCGACAGCAGGAAGTCGCGGAAGGTCTTGGGGGCATTGCTGGCGATCAGGCCGGCGAAGGATTCGTCATAGATCGCCAGCACCTTGGAGACATGCAGATTGTTGTCGCGCACCAGTTCGATGATGTTGCGCTTGGCGGCGACGAGCATGGTGCGCTGCGTTTCGCTGATCGCGCCCTGTGGGATGATTTCCTTGATCTCGCGCAGAATGCCCATCACGTCGGGCCAGAAACTCTGCATCGCCCATTTGTAGTAGAGAAAGCCGCGCCAGCCGAAAGCGCCTTCGCGGAAATCGGAACCGCTGAGGCCCAAGGTCATGCGCAGGGGCTCCAGCTTTTCATTGACCTGACCGGACAGCATCGCCGTCACCATGCGGCCGGTCGAGCCATTGTCGTTCTCGCTGCCATTGGCCAGCTGGACCAGGCGGGACAATTCGCCGGAAACGAATTGATGCATGCGGTCCTGGTCGTTCGCCGAGATCGCGAAATAGCACGGCGCCACGTCGATCCCGTTGTTGCGCAGATGTTCGCGCAGCAGGAAGGGGTCGAGCGAGGGAATGGCGCTCAGGAGATGGAGAACGGAGATGTCGCGATCGAGCTTTTCGTCGGCATAATGACCGGTGTCGCGCAGGCTTTCGATGAAGCCGCGCTGATCGACGAAAATGGAGCGGCCGCCCGCACGCAAATCCGAAGGATCGACCGGTACGATGATCTTGGTTCCGGCCGAGCGCGCCGTGGTGAACAGATAGCTCTCGTCCGAGCGGATGCGGTGCTTGAGCACAAAGGCGGTGTTGATGACGGGCGAAAGGAAGAGCGGCTTGGCGCCGTGTTCGGGATCGCCGGCATTGATGCGCGCGATATGGCGCAAATTGAGGACTCGGCTGGTGGAAGCGCCGTCCAGGGAACAGAGGAAGCGGACAATGCGATCGGCGGCCAAAACGACACCAGTTCATGACACGGCAATAGGCGTCAAAGTCTGAACCGATTTGATGAATTTTGCCTTACTCTGTAAGTTGGCTCCGCAAGACGTTGGCGGTGTCAGCTGCGGTCGGCAAGACTTTGATCGCCTGATATATTCGCCAGCCAGGAGAATGCATGCGCGACATTGCCATCGGGGAAGAGCGAAACTGGGTGCTGATCGCCTATGGCTTGTTCCTGATCGCGCCCGCCTCCAGTGGAATCACGGCCCTGATCGGAGTCATCCTGGCGCATCTGCGCCTGGATCAGACGCGCGGCACGCTTTACGAAAGTCATTACCGCAACCTGGTTCTGGTGTTCTGGGTCTGGCTGGCGGTGGCGCTGGCGGCCGCTTCTCTCGCTTTCGCGGGGCTTGCCGGCGTGGCGCTGTCGCTGCTGCAATCCTGGCCGGGTCACGGTTTTGCGCTCTATCACAGCACGCTGATGCTGGGGCTGGTGTTCCTGGGCGTCGTGCTCACCTGTTTTTGGTATTACTGGCGGCTGATACGGGGCTTCATCCGGATACTGGACGACAAGCCCTATTGATGACGGCATGACCAAGACGGCGCTGCATTTCGATCACTCCCTGCCGGCGGTCTATGGCGTGGCGCAGCGATTGTCGCCCCGCATCGAGCGGCTGCTGGCGCACAATCCCAGTCCGTTCACCTTTCGCGGCACCGGCGTCTATCTGGTTGGCGATGCGCAGAATGTCGTGGTGATCGATCCCGGCCCGAATGTGCCCGGCCATGTCGCATCGCTGGTTGCTGCGATCGGCGGCCGCAAGGTGACGCATATTCTCATCACCCACACCCACCGGGATCATTCGCCGGCGGCCGCGCCTCTGAAGGCGGCGACCGGCGCCAGGACGTATGGCTATGGCCCGCACGCGCGCTATCAGGACGATGTCGAGGAAGGCGGCGACCGCGACTTCGTCCCCGATGTGCCGGTGAAGGATGGCGACAGGATTGCCGGCATCTTCCAATGCGTCTTCACCCCGGGTCACACCTCCAACCATATGTGCTACGCCCTGGAGGATGAGAAGGCGCTGTTCACCGGCGATCATGTGATGGGCTGGTCGACCACGGTCGTGGCGCCGCCCGATGGCGACATGGGCGACTATATGCGCAGCCTGGAAAAACTGATCGCGCGCCAGGACGATATTCTCTACCCCACCCATGGCTCGCCGATCGTCGCGCCAAGATCATTCTTGCGGGCCTATCTCTCCCATCGGCGGATGCGCGAATCCCAGATCGGGCGCGCCTTGACGCGAGGCCGCGATACCGTGCCGGCGCTGGTCGAAACCCTCTATGCCGGCCTGGCGCCCGCACTGCACCGCGCCGCCGCCCTGACGGTGGAGGCGCATCTGAAGCATATGATCGAGGATGGCCGCGTCGCGGCGTTGCCGGAGGGACGCTATTTCCGGAATTGAGCCGGCTCAGGAATTGAGTTCGGTGCGATAGGCCTTCATCAGTCCCAGATTGCGGCCGAAATCGCGGCTTCCCGTTTCGCTTTCCGCCCGCATGTCGAACCGCGCGCCCAGGGTGCCCGCCGGCCGCACCCGGATCACGATGTCCGACACTTGCCCGAACCAGAAGCTGGTGGCGGTGGCTTCGATGCGTCCCTCTTTTTCGCTGTAATCCACGATATGCCAGCCCATCCGCTTGGCGGTGTTGAAGCAGCGCCAGAACATCTTGCTGGGCGGCATGATCAGCGCCAGCGGGTAGGTGAGCTTGGAATAATATTCATGCAGCATATAGCTGACCGTGTTGTGTTCGCCGCGATAGTGAACCATCTGCGAGGCATTGAAGGTGACGGAATTGGCGCCCGCGGCCCGTTTGGCCAGCGCGACGAACTGGGGCGGTTCTTCGGGATTGGTGGTGACGTCGTGGATGGGCGGCGCCATCAGCCCCTGATAGACTGTGTGCAGCGGCACATAGAGCAGCAGCAGCGATCCCAGCAACGCCGGCAGGCCGGCGCGTTTGCCTTCGCCACGATTGTGCTTGAGCGCGGAAACTGTCCAGACCAGCGCCAGCGCCAAGGCGATCAGCGCCAATGCCACCGATGCCGTCATCGCTTCCAGGCCGGTGACGAAAGTCGCCATGCCGCCGCGCACCGACCCGATCGCCAAAGCGGCGATGAGGGCAGCCAGCAGCAGGGCGGCCAATGCCAGGCGGGCGGCAAGAATCGGAAAACGCATGCAAGACTCAGTTGGAGGGCTAGCGGTCGAACCTAAAATCCGCGAACTGGCGGCGCAATTGCGTTTTGAGAATTTTTCCCGCCGCGGTGTGGGGAATCTCCTCCACCAGCACGACGGCGTCGGGCATCCACCATTTGGCGATCTTGCCGTGCAAATGCGCCAGCAGCATGTCCTGTGTGGGGCTGGCGCCGGGCTTGGCGACCACGATCAGCAGCGGGCGCTCGCCCCATTTGGGATGCGGCAGGCCGATGGCGGCGGCTTCGGCAACATCGGGGTGGCCCACCGCCAGATTCTCGATCTCGATGGTGGAGATCCATTCGCCGCCGGATTTGACCACGTCCTTGGAACGGTCGGTGATGGACATATAGCCGTTGGCGTCCAGGCTGGCGACGTCGCCGGTGTCGAACCAGCCGTCATTATCGAAGGCTTGACCGCCTTCGCTCTTGAAATAGCCCTTTGCCACCGCCGGACCTTTCACCTTCAATCGCCCGACGCTTTTGCCGTCGCGGGGCTGTTCGCGCCCCTTGTCGTCGGTGATCTTCATCTCGACGCCGAACAGCGGATAGCCTTGCTTGCATATGACATCGATCTGCTTTTCGCGCGGCAATCGGTCGAGCGGCGGCTTGATCGTGCTCATGCTGCCCGATGGGCTCATCTCGGTCATGCCCCAGGCATGGGTGACGGCGATGCCGCGATTTTCGAAGGCCTCGATCATGGCGCGGGGGACGGCGGCGCCGCCGACCAGCACGCGCTTCAGATGATTCAAGGTGAGATCGTTGTTTTCCAGATATTGCAGCAGACCCAGCCAGACCGTAGGCACCCCCGCCGTGGCGGTGACCTTTTCGCTTTCCATCAATTCGTAAAGCGAAGCGCCATCCAGCTTCGGTCCCGGCATGATCAGGCTGGCGCCTGCCATCGGCGCCACAAACGGTATCGCCCAGCCATTGGCATGAAACATGGGCACAATTGCCATGACGACATCGCCCGCGGCCATGCCCAGGCCGGGGCTTTGTCCCGCCATCAGCGCATGCAAGGTGTTGGAGCGATGCGAATAAAGCACGCCCTTGGGATCGCCGGTGGTGCCGGAGGTGTAGCAGAGCCCGCAGGCGTCATTTTCGTTGACCTCGGCCCAGCGGCCCTCCTTGCCCTTGATCAGGTCTTCATAGGCGACGAGCTTGCCGGGAAGCTTCAGCTTGGGCAGATGCGCCGCGCCGCAAAGCGCGACATAGGTCTCGACATGTTTCAGCTGCGGCGCGATCTGTTCCAGGATCGGCAGGAAGCAGATGTCGAACATCAGCATCCGCGCCCCGCCATGATTGGCGATCCAGGCAAGCTGATTGGGAAACAGGCGCGGATTCAAGGTGTGATAGACCGCGCCCGCGCCGGCGATGCCGTACCAGGCTTCGATGTGGCGATGGGTGTTCCAGGCCAGGGTGGCGATGCGGTCGCCGGGCTTGACGCCGCGCCGGGTCAAGGCGCCGGTCAGCTTCAAGGCGCGGCTGCGGATCTGCGCATAATCGGTGCGGTGAATATCGCCTTCGACCGTGCGACTGACGATCCGCGCGCCCGGATGATACAGCGCGGCATGATCGAGGAAGCGGTGCACCCGCATCGGCCAGTCCTGCATCAACCCGCGCATGGCTGCCTCCCCTTTTCCTCATCATAAGAGCCTGGAAGGCGCGGCGCAAAAGGCTAAAGTCGCCCCGCTTCCGAAAGGCCGAACATGCCCCTCTCCAACGCCCAGACCCGCGATCTCAACGCCTTGCTGCATCCGCTCACCAACCTGAAGAGTTTGGCCGAACGCGGTCCCCTGATCATCGAACGGGGCGAAGGCGTACGGGTCTTCGACACCGCGGGACGCGACTATATCGAAGCCATGTCGGGGCTTTGGTGCACCTCGCTGGGCTGGGGCGACGAGGAATTGGTCGAAGCCGCCGCCGAGCAAATGCGCAAGCTTTCCTATGGCCATGTCTTTGGCGGCAAGAGCCACGAGCCGGCCGCCGCGCTGGCGGAGAAGCTGAAAGAGATTTCGCCCTTTCCGGTGGGCAAGGTGTTCTTCGCCTGCTCAGGCTCGGAAGCCAACGACACCCAGGTCAAGTTCGCCTGGTACGCTGCCAATGCGCGCGGGCAGACGAAAAAGAAGAAAATCATCTCACGCCACATGGGCTATCACGGCGTCACCTTGGCGGCGACCAGCCTGACCGGCATTCCCAGCATCCACAAAGGCTTCGACGCGCCCTTCGACTTTGCCATCCATGCCGACCTGCCGCATCATTATCGTGGCGCCGAGCCGGGCGAGAGCGAGAGGGATTATTCCGTGCGTCTGGGCGCCAATCTGGAAGCACTGATCGAGCGGGAAGGCCCCGACACCATCGCCGCCATGATCGTGGAGCCGGTGATGGGCGCCGGCGGCGCGATCGTGCCGCCGGACGGGTATTTCGATGCCATCACCAAGGTGCTCACCCGGCATGGCATTCCGCTGATCAGCGACGAGATCATCACCGGTTTCGGCCGCACGGGCGAATGGTTCGGCTGCGCCAAATATGGTTTCGAGCCCGACAGCGTCTCGGTGGCCAAGGCGCTGTCCAGCGCCTATCTGCCAGTCTCCGCCGTTCTGCTGTCGCCGGAGCTCACCGAACTGATCGACCAGGAATCCAAGCGCCTCAACGTGCTGGGGCATGGTCTCACCTATGGCGGGCATCCGGTCACCACGGCAGTGGCCCTAAGGACCATCGAAATCTATCAGCGCCGCGATATCGTGGGGCATGTGCGCCATGTGGCGCCTGTATTTCTGGCGCGGCTCAAGCAACTGGAAGAGCATCCGCTGGTGGGTGAGGCCAGGGGCGTGGGTCTGATCGCGGGGATCGAACTGGTCGCCGACAAAAAAACCAAGGCGCATTTCGCCGCCGACCGGCAGGTGGCGCAGACCGCCACCAATTTCGCGGAGCGCGAGGGCCTGATCGTGCGCCCCTTGCCCACCGACCGCCTCGCGCTCTGTCCGCCGCTGATCATCCGCGAGGAGGAAATCAACGAGTTGTTCGATCGCCTCACCCGTGCCCTGAATGCCACGGCCGACTGGGCGAAGAAAGAAAAGCTGTTTTAACCAGCCCGCAGCAGTTCCGTCTGTGCGATGTCGGACGGCCGCGCATAGATCAGCGCCTCGCCGCTCCAGACTTCCAGGCGCTTGGCGCTGGGCAGTTTCATCGCATGGGCCAGAACCTTGGCGCGGCCGTCATCGTCGCAATTGGCCAGGAATTTGTAGGTAAGTGTGCCGTCGTCGTCCAAGTAGCAGATTTCATAAGCGGGCATCGCTGCCTCCCGATTTTTGACCGTCTCCTACCCCGCGTGTTTCCTGTTTGCGCGACAAGAGTGCGAAAGTCGAGTGACAATCGCGTTCATCAAATTCACGATTCATCTCAAAATCGGAATCTTTCGCGGTTGCGATAACAACAATTAATTTAGGGAGTTGGCGCGCGGATCGTTATGCAAATTCGCGCGTTGACGGGAAAGCCGCGGACTCTTAGATCGCGCCCTTTCCGTCTTTGGAGATTTCACATGACTGGTCCGTTCAAACTCGCCGCACTGCCTTGGGATGACGCCGCGCTGGAACCGACGATTTCGTCGCGCACCATCTCGTTCCACTATTACAAGCATCACCAGGCCTATGTGGACACGCTCAATACGCTGGTGGAAAAAACCAAATTCGCCGACATGAAATTGGAGAAGATCGTTCAGGCGACCGCGAAATCGGGCGACGACAAGGAAAAGAAGATCTTCAACAATGCCGGGCAGGTATGGAATCACGATTTCTACTGGCGCAGCCTGTCGCCCGCCAAGACCGAGCCGTCCGCCGAACTGGCCAGTGCCATCGCGCGCGATTTCGGTTCGACTTCGGAACTGATCGCCCAGCTTGCGGAAGCGGGCAAGACTCAATTCGGCTCCGGCTGGGCCTGGCTGGTCTCCAAGGGCGGCAAGCTGTCGGTGACCAAGACCGCCAATGCGATGACGCCGATGGCCGAAGGGATCAATTGCCTTCTCACTATCGATGTCTGGGAGCATGCCTATTATTTGGACTATCAGAATGCGCGGCCGAAATATCTGGAAGCCGTGTTGGCCAATATTCTCAACTGGGACTACGCGGCGGAGAACCTGTCGCGTGAAGATGAGGCAGTCCGCGCCGCTGCCGAATAGAAAAGCGGCGTCCATCGCGGCGCCGTTTCAGCAATAAAATGGGAATCGCATTCGCCATCCGCCCCACGATCTGGGGCGGATGGCTCTTTGCCAAGCCGGTCTTTCGCGACGGCACCGCCCTTGATGATTGACGGGCAGGTAAAGAACGGCCATCGTTATACGCGATAAATGACATGGGCGCGTCATGAGCAGTCGCATCTATACCATCCGCCAGCTCACCAAGGAATTCTCCGTCACGGCGCGCACCTTGCGCTTCTACGAAGATGAAAAGCTGATCGCACCAGGGCGCCGCGGACAGACCCGTCTTTATGCGCCGCGCGACCGCGCCCGCATCATCATCATCCTGCGCGGACGCCGTCTGGGTTTCAGCCTGGCGGAAATTCGCGAAGTGCTGGACATGTATGACGGCAAGGATGGCGAGCAGGCGCAAATGACGCATGCGCGCCGGAAATTCGAGGAGCGCATCCAGGTGCTGGAGCGGCAGAAGCTCGACATCGATCAGGCGCTTCGCCAGTTGCGCGACGGCATCCGCGACATCGATGCGGCGCTGGAGGGAAAGCCTCGCACGCCCTGGCCGCAATTCTTCGATCAGGAGAATGTCCCGGCCGCCCGGTCATTTGCCGCGCCAGGGTCGATCAACAAAGGCTGATCAATTACCGGAAGAAAAATGCCCAGAGGCGGCGGAGCAGGCCCCCTGTGCGCCGCGCCGGACGGCTCGCGCCATCCTGGAAAGCATTGGAAACCAGATGCCCTAACATCGCTGTGCCGCTCCTGCCAAAGAACCGTACACGGATTATCGATCCAGCCTGCGCGGCAATGGTTAAGGCCATGTTAATCTTTCCGTGAAGCTTTCGCGACGTTCAGAAAGGCCGGGGATAGGGATCGGCGATCGGACCACGGCCGGGCGGCGGCGGCATGCTGCCGCCCGACTGGTAGTTTCGGCAGGCATTGAAACCGGTGCCCCAGCCCGCGTGATAGGCCCGGTTGGCGCGATATGACTCCTCATCTCGCACTGGCTCGGTATCGCGCATATTCGCGCCCTGGGTCCCGGCGCTGGCGCAGCCGTCGGAATAGCCGGCCTTGAAATCCGGCGATTTTTTGAGGGCGCGGTCGGCGGCGCTTTCGCAGCCAAAAAGCAGGACCAGGGCGGCGAGCGCGGCGATACGGGGAACCAGGCATGTGGCGGACATCCCGTAACCCTAACCTTTACCGGCCTTTAAGGCGAGAAGTGGGAGAATGCAGCATTATTCCGGGGTTTCATGGCTCAGTTGGATCTCGCAGCAGCGCGTATACTGGTGGTGGGCGCCAGGGGGCCGACCGGTTCCATGCTGCGCACCGTGCTGACGGCCGCGGGCATTACCCGGATCGCTCTGGTCGATGAGCCGCGCCGGGCTCTCGACATGCTCTGCACCGAAGCCTTTGAAGCGGTTTTTGTGGAAGGCACCATCCAGCTGGATGATACCTCCTTCGCGCTGGCGGCGCGGCGCAACACTCTGCTGCTCAATCCCATGATTCCGATTTTCGCGGTCTTTGGCGGACCGCGCCGCCGCGACGTGGAAATGGCGCGCGACCAAGGCATCACCGATGTGATCTGCCGTCCCATGAGTCCCAAAACCGTAACCGACAAATTGCGTGCCGCGCTGTGCGCGCCGCGGCCTTTCATCGCCGCACCGGCATTCTTCGGCCCCGACCGTCGCGCCAAGGAGCGTCCTCTGCGCGGCGAGGAGCGCCGCGTTCAAACGCCCAAAAAGACCAAGGTCAATTTCGATCTCGACTGATCGGCCGGACCGGCGCGTCAGATATGGCCGGCGCCGCGCGCCTTGCGATCGGCCTCGATTTCCGCCTTGACTGCCGCCAATCCGCGCACCGCCTTGCTTTGGAAGGAGTCGAAAAACGCCGAGCCGCCGGCACACGCCGTCCCATGATCCGCGCAAACATTCCCCGGCTGCGAGAGACCGGAAACAGCCCAGGACGTCACGGCGGAAGGAAGCGATGTGCCGGCGCCTGGACGCCCGAGCCCGAGATCGGGCTGGTGCGGCATCAGCAGCGACACAAGACCTATCCAGAATATGGCTCGGAAAATCATTAGGATGCGATCCCGTTCATCGACACGGGCAGCATGACGGCCAGGCTTTGCGCCGCGCTGAAATTTTTCGCTAAATTTGAAACTAACTCGCCCGGCATTGCGCCTTTCTCCCGCGTGAAGACAATGCGGGATGTGCGATTTCGCTCCGCTTCGATTCAAAAGCGCAGCGTGATTGTGTCTTGTTTGCTTAAAATTCGCTTCAAAAACCGTGACAGGCGCCCCGGCCGCGCCATGCCTCGGTCAATAGGATAAACTTGTGTTTACCGTCACGGGCTGGGCCGGAACTTTCCGGGCGAAAAGCGCAAATTACTTGCGCTGGCTGAGCTCGGAGATCTGACGCCGCATCGCTTCCATTTCGCGCTTCAAGGCATCGACATCGCTGGAGGCCGGTTTTTCTTCGGTCTGCTCTTCGGTCTTGCGGCCCGGAACGGTGACGCCGAACGGCGTGAACATCTGCATGGCGCGCTCGAAGATGGCGAGATTCTGCCGCGTCAGATTCTCAACCATGTTGTTGCCGCCGCCCATCGCTTCGGCGATGCGATCGCGCATGGCGCCCTGGTTCTTGGTGAAGCTGTCCATGCTCATGTCCAGATAGCCGGGCACGAAGGCCTGCAGGCTGTCGCCATAGAAGCGGATCAGCTGGCGCAGGAATTTGATCGGCAGCAGATTCTGGCCCTTGGCTTCTTCTTCGAAGATGATCTGGGTCAGGACCGAACGGGTGATGTCGTCACCGGTGCGCGCGTCCTGGACTTCGAATTCGACGCCGTCCTTCACCATTCCCGCCAGATGATCGAGAGTCACATAGCTGGACGTCTGGGTATTGTAGAGCCGACGGTTCGCATACTTCTTGATGACGACCGGCCCGTCCTTGGCTTTTTCTTCCGACACGAATCCCCACCTTTTCTGCGCCGCCACCGAGCGGCTTTCCACAAAGACAACAACATGCCGGGTGGCCCGTCCAGCGTCATTTTAGCAAATGCAACATGCCGCGACCAGTGAATTGACCGGTAATGTCTTGTTTCCATGGATGAAATTCCCTGCGGTTTACCACGCCTCGCATTCGCGGCATTTTGCGGGCGGATTGGTAAAAACAGCGCCGGAGGATTTCAGGTGGAAGAAATAGTGATAGTTGCGGGCGCGCGCACCGCGGTGGGCGCGTTCAACGGAGCATTTGCGAGCCTGCCGGCGCATCAGTTGGGCAAAGTGGCGATCGAGGCGGCGCTGCGCCGTGCCAAGGTGGATGTCGGCGATGTCAGCGAAGTGATCCTGGGCCAGGTGCTGACGGCGGCCCAGGGCCAGAATCCGGCGCGCCAGGCTGCAATCGCCGCGGGCCTGCCCATCGGCGCACCCGCCTGGGGCATCAACATGGTGTGCGGTTCCGGCCTGCGCGCCGTAGCGCTGGGCGCCCAGGCAATCCGGAATGGCGACAGCCGCATCGTGGTGGCCGGCGGCCAGGAATCCATGAGCCAGTCCACCCATGCCGCTTATCTGCGCGCCGGTCAGAAAATGGGCGACCTCAATCTGATCGACACCATGATCAAGGACGGATTGTGGGATGCCTTTAACGGCTATCACATGGGCAATACTGCCGAGAATGTCGCGCAGCAGTGGCAGATCACCCGCGAGGAACAGGACAAATTCGCCGTCGCCTCCCAGAACAAGGCGGAAGCGGCGAGGAAGGCCGGCCGCTTCAAGGACGAGATCGCGCCCGTGACGGTGAAGAACCGCAAGGGCGAAACCGTGGTGGACACGGACGAATATATCCGCGACGGCGCCACGTTCGAAGCGATGACGGGACTGCGTCCCGCTTTCGCCAAGGACGGCACCGTGACGGCGGGCAATGCCTCGGGCCTCAATGACGGCGCCGCCGCGCTGGTGTTGATGAGTGCCAAGGATGCCGCCGCGCGCGGCCTGACGCCGCTGGCCCGCATCGCCAGCTGGGCCCAGGCCGGCGTCGATCCCAAGGTTATGGGCTCCGGTCCCATTCCCGCCTCCCGCAAGGCGTTAGAGAAGGCGGGCTGGCAGGCCCAGGATCTCGACCTGATCGAGGCCAATGAGGCGTTCGCCGCCCAGGCCTGCGCCGTCAACAAGGAGTTGGGCTGGGATACCAACAAAGTGAACGTCAATGGCGGCGCCATCGCCATCGGCCACCCCATCGGCGCCTCGGGCGCGCGTGTGCTGGTCACCCTGCTGCACGAGATGGGCAAGCGCGACGCCAAGAAAGGCCTCGCCACGCTTTGTATCGGCGGCGGCATGGGCATTGCCATGTGCGTGGAACGGTAGAGATCGGAATCGGGATGAAGTTTCATCTCGATACCAGGACCTTCACCGCCCCCAAAGCCTGGGGCGCGCGCGACATTGCCGAGATCGAGGGCGCCAGCGTGCGCCTGCACTGGACCGATCAGCCTTACGTCTGGCACGTCAATGACGGCAGCGAAGTCTTTGTCGTACTCGATGGCGCGGTGGAGATGCATTATCGCCAAGGCGTCACAGAGAAGGTGCAGCGTCTGGGCCCTGGCGACATCATGGCCGCCAAGGCGGGCGATGAACATGTCGCCCATCCTGTCGGGCCGGCGCGGATTCTGGTAGTGGAAAAGAAGGGCAGCGTCTGACCGGGCTGCGACAACAGGGGAGTGGGCAATGGCACGGGTGGCAGTGGTTACGGGCGGCACGCGCGGTATCGGCGAAGCGATCTCGGTGGCGCTGAGGGATGCAGGCTTCAAGGTCGCCGCCAATTACGCGGGCAATGACGAACGCGCCAAAGCCTTTTCCGACAAGACCGGCATCGCCATCTTCAAGTGGGACGTCTCGTCTTTCGAGGAATGCCAGGCGGGCATCGCCAAGGTCGAGGCGGCGCTGGGCCCGGTCGACGTGATCGTCAACAATGCCGGCATCACCCGCGACGCCACCATGAAAAAGATGAATCGCAGTGCCTGGGATGAAGTGCTCGACACCAATCTGGGCGGCTGCTTCAACATGTGCAAGGCGGCGTGGGACGGCATGCTCAATCGCAGCTTCGGCCGCATCGTCAATATCGGCTCGATCAACGGCCAGGCCGGACAGTATGGCCAGGTCAATTACGCCGCAGCCAAATCGGGCATTCACGGCTTCACCAAGGCGCTCAGCCAGGAAGGCGCCGCCAAGGGCATTACCGTCAATGCCATCGCACCCGGCTATATCGACACCGACATGGTGGCGGCGGTGCCGCCCGATGTGCTGGAGAAGATCGTCGCCCGCATTCCGGTCAAGCGGCTGGGCCACGCCCATGAAATCGCCCGCGGTGTGCTGTTTCTGGTGGCCGACGATGCCGGGTTCATCACCGGATCGACGATCTCCATCAATGGCGGCCAGCATATGTATTAGGCGCGGTTCTTTTGCGTCCTGGGTTCGTCGCGCGTGCTGTGAGCCGCGACCGCGAAGCGGGTGAGCAGGTCCAGTGGACCTGCGAAAGCGGCGAACGCCGCAAGCTTGGGCGAGCGGCCGGGTGACCGCTCAAATGATTGGCGCAAAATTCCTCGCGCCGGGTTTTCGTGCTAGTTCGCTGCCATGATCTCGTCCCTCACCGCTGAAAAGCTCGCCTGTGTGCGCGGGGACAGGCCTGTGTTCGCGGATCTGGATTTCCGGGTCGCGGCGGGCGAGGCGCTGGTGGTGGAAGGCGCCAATGGCGCGGGCAAGACATCGCTGTTGCGGCTGATCGCGGGCTTTCTTTCGCCCGCTACGGGCAACATCACGTTGAATACCGATAGCGGCGCGATCAGCGATGGCGAGGAGCGCGGCCGTTATGTCGGCTGGCTGGGACATCAGGACGGCATCAAGCCGCAGCTGAGTGTCGGCGAGCAGCTGGAATTCTTTGCGCATTTGTATGGCGCCCGGGACGCGGTCCCGCCGACCTTGGAGCGGGTCGGGCTTGTCCGTCAGCGCGAACTGCCCTGCCGCTATCTTTCCGCGGGTCAGAAGAAACGCCTGGGCCTGGCGCGGTTGATCGTATCGGGCCGTGATCTGTGGCTGCTGGACGAACCTTTCGCCGCGCTGGACACCGCAGGACGCGCTCTCACCGCCGAATTGATGGCGGCGCAATGCGCCGCCGGCGGCATCGTGGTCGCCGCCACCCATGACGCGCTGGGTCTCGCCGCCCGCTCGCTGCGGCTGGAGGCGGCATGAGCGGCCCCTTCGCCAGTTTGCTGGTCCGCGATCTGCGGCTCGCGGCCCGCTCCGGCGGCAGCGCCGCCCTGGCGCTGGCATTCTTCGCCCTGGTGGCGACCCTGGTGCCGCTGGGCGTGGGCGCGGATCTGAAATTGCTGAGCCGGATCGCGGGCGGCGTCTTGTGGGTCGGCGCGGTGCTGGCGGCGCTGCTCTCGCTGGACCGGCTCTATCAGGGCGATTTCGATGACGGCAGCCTGGATTTGATCGCGCTGTCGCCCTTGTCGCTGGAACAGGTGGCGCTGGCCAAGCTGCTGGCGCATTGGTTCTCCACCGGGCTGCCGCTCACCTTGCTGTCGCCGCTGCTGGCATTGTTGTTCGGTCTGTCGGGTGAAGGCACCTGGGCCTTGTTTCTGTCTCTCCTGATCGGCACGCCGGCGGTCAGCGCGGTGGGTGCGATCGGGGCCAGCCTGACCTTGTCGCTGAAACGCGGGGGCTTGATCCTGCCATTGATCATTCTGCCGCTTCTGGCGCCTGCCGTGATTTTCGGGGCGGGGGCGGTGACGGCGGCCCTGGATCACCTTCCCAATGGCGCGCTGGGGCTGTTATCGGCTTTCTCGCTGGCGGCAGTGCTGCTGTCGCCCTTCGCAGCCGCGGCATGCGTACGACTAAATCTCGCAGGGTAGTACCGGGAAAAAAGGAATATATCCCAAGCCATGTTCCGTTACGCCAATCCCGCCGTCTTCATGCGCCTTTCCGGTGTGCTGCTGCCTTGGGTCTCGGGCGCGGCCCTGATCGCGCTGGCAGTGGGCCTCTATCTGGGCTTCCATGTCCCGCCCGATTATCAGCAGGGCATGACCGTCACCATCATGTTCGTGCATGTGCCCGCTGCGATCGTGGCGGAATCCGCTTACGGATTGATCGCCATTGCTTCGCTTTTCTCGCTGGTCTGGCGTCATCCCCTGGCCGATACCGCCGCCCGCGCCGCCGCGCCCCTGGGTGCGGTTTTCACCGCGCTGGGCCTCGTCACCGGTTCTCTGTGGGGCCGGCCGATGTGGGGCGCCTATTGGGTGTGGGATGCGCGGCTCACCAGTTTCCTGCTGCTGCTGTTTCTCTATCTGGGTTACATCGCGCTGTGGAATGCGATCGAGGATGAGGCCCGGGCCGCCCGCGCCGCCGCCATCCTGGCCCTGGTCGGCGCGATCAACCTGCCCATCATAAAATTCTCGGTCGACTGGTGGAACACCTTGCACCAAGGCGAGAGCATACTTTCCGGCCAGATCGCATCGGTGTTTCTGTGGCCGCTGCTGACCATGGCGCTGGGCTATATGCTGCTGTTCGCCGCGCTCTGGATGATCCGCATTCGCACCGAGATCGTGACCCGCCGCGCCCGCAACCTGATGCAGAGGGCGGCATGACCGCCTTCCTTGCCATGGGCGGCTATGGCGTTTTCATCTGGCCTGCCTATGGCGTTTCGGCCTTGGCGCTGATCGCGATGGTGTGGCAAAGCTGGGCCGCCTGGCGCGCCGCGAAAAAACGGCTGGAAGATCTGGAACGGGACCGCTCATGAAACGCTGGCTCTATGCCGTGCCGGTGGCGGGATTTCTCGTGCTGGCATTCTTTCTGTTTCACAGCCTGTTCGGCCGCCCACCCGAGCTTCTGCCTTCGGCTCTGATCGACAAGCCGGCGCCCGAGATCAATCTGGCGGCGATCGACGCCGATACCCCCGGCTTCACCCGCGCCGATCTCGCCGCCGGCCATGTCACGGTGGTCAATTTTTTTGCCAGCTGGTGCGTGCCCTGCCGCATGGAAAGCGCGCAGTTGATGGCGCTGTCGAAGATGCCCGGCATCACGCTCTATGGCGTGGATTACGAGGAGCGCCAGGCGGGCGCGGGGCGCGGCTTTCTCAACGAACAGGGAAATCCTTTTTCCCGCATCGTCGCCGACACCCATGGCACCACCGGGATCAATTGGGGCGTCTATGGCGTGCCGGAGACCTATGTGGTGGATGGCAAGGGTGTGGTGCGCTTCAAGCTGGTCGGCCAATTGACGGCGGCGGCGATGACTACCCAGCTGCTTCCCGAGATCGAGAAAGCCAAACAGGCGTCTTAAGCTGTTGCTAACCCTGTTTCTTTAGGGTGCGGCAATGCAGATCAGCGCCCAGACTCTTCTTGCCAGCCAGCAGACGGCGCAAATTCAGCCTCGGCCCGCGCCCGCACCTGGGTTCGTCTCGGCCCTTGAAAAGTCTGAGGCTTTTGCCCCGTTGCCGCTGAAGCAGGCCGCCCCGGCACAGGCTTCTTCCCCCATGCCGCCCAACCCAACAGGGCCGGCACGGCTGGGCGCGATGATCGATATCCGAGTCTAGAATTAGAGGCGCTTGCCGTTGCGGCGGCCCGCCTTGTGGGCCTTGGCCGCGCCGTTGGCGGCATAGGCTTCGGCGGCCGAGGCGATCTGGGACAGCGACTTGACGAATTTCAGCCGTTCCGTCGCCGGCAAAGTGTCCAATAACGCACGTTCGGCCCGGTCGGCTGCGTTGCGCGCCGAGCGCAGCGCCTTGCGGCCGGATGGCGAAATGGCGACGGCATTGGCGCGCTGATCTTCCTCAGTCCGCTCCCGCGAAAGCAATCCACGCTCCAGCATCCGGCGCACCATCTCGGCGAGTGTGGAGCGATCGATGCCGGTGATTTCCACCAAGGTGGTTTGGCTGGCACCGTCATTATGTTCCAGCGCGCAGAGCAAAGTGAATTGCTGCTTGGTCAGCTCGCGCGCACCGGCTTCACGCGCATAAAGGTCGCCGTAGAATTGTTGGCAACGCCGGATCAGATGCGACGGCGCTTCCGATAATTCGAAGCCTCCATTCGCCTTGCGCTGACCCTTCAACATGCCATGAACCCCCAAGAACAACGCGGACGAATAATCAGATCGCAGCGAAGGCAGTGCCAGGACCGAAGATGAGACGCGCACTAAACAGGAATGTGCGGCGATGCGCCAGTCTTAAAAAAGATTTGTGCGCGCGAGTCCATGGCATTTTTCATATGCGCGATATTTTGTTTCCGCGCTGGCAATGATGCGGCGCCGATATAATTTCGCTATCATATTGGCAAGTCTCGAAAAGACACAAAGCGTTGTATGTCTGCCACGTACAGACATATCTGTTGCGGCTCCCGTTGCGGTCCGGGCGGGATTGTCCGTGAACAGAGGTTGGTCCCCATTCACTGTTCCGGATCGACATGATGCTTGAGCAGGAAGGGGGTCTGCGCCAGGGCAAACAGAAATATCAGGCTCATGATGCCCCAGACCTTGAAGGACACCCAGGTCGCGGTGGAGGTATTGCGCCAGACGGCCTCATTGAGCACCGCCAGCGAGAGGAAGAAAATTCCCCAGCGCCAGGTCAGTCCGCGCCAGCCTTTCTCCGTGAGGTCGAACGCTTCGGCGAAAACATATTTGATAAAAATGCGATTGAAGCGTAGTCCGACCAGCAAGGTGGTGCCGAAGATCACATAAAGAACGGTCAGCTTCACCTTGATGAATGTATCGTTGTGCAGATAAAGCGTCAGCCCGCCGAAGATCACCACCAGAACGGCGGTGACGAGTGGAATGGGCGACAGCTTTTTTTCCAGATGCCATCCCAATGCCAGCGACGTTAGCACCGCGGCCATGAAGATGCCCGTGGCGGCAAAGATGCCGGCATATTGAAACGTCGCGAAGAAGAGAATGAGCGGTCCCAGGTCGAGCGCCAGGCGGCGAAGTTGCGGATTCATGACGTCCCTATAAGAGCTTGCGCGAATGCCTCGGCGGCGAAAGGCTGAAGATCGGCCTCGCCTTCCCCAACCCCGATGAAGTGCACCGGCAAGCCCGAACGGGCCGCCAAGGCGACCAGGATGCCGCCCTTGGCGGTGCCGTCCAGCTTGGTCATGATCAACCCGGTGAGCGGCACGATCGCCTTGAAGGCCTCGACCTGGGTGATGGCATTCTGGCCGGTGGTGGCATCCAGCACCAGCAGCACGGCGTGCGGCGCGCTGGTGTCGCGCTTCTTGAGAACGCGCGCGATTTTTTCCAGCTCGGCCATCAGGGCGGTCTTGTTGGACAGGCGCCCGGCCGTGTCGATCAGAAGAATGTCGGCGTCCTCTTTTTGCGCTTTCTCCAGCGCCTCGAAGGCAAGCCCGGCAGCGTCGCCCCCGGCCTTGCCCGAGACAAAGCCGGCCCCGGCGCGGCTGGCCCATATTCCCAATTGTTCGATCGCCGCGGCGCGAAAGGTATCGCCCGCCGCCAGCACCACTTTTTTGCCTTCGCCGGTCAGGCGGCGGGCCAGCTTGCCGATGGTGGTGGTCTTGCCGGTGCCGTTGACCCCGGCCACCAGGATCACGAAAGGCCGTTTGGCCCCGTCTATCGTCAGCGGCTTTTCCAGGGGCTTGAGCGTGGCGGCGATTTCCCGGGCCAGGATGGCGCGCACCTCGGCATCGGTGATTTCGCTGTCGTAGCGGTTCTTGGCCACGGCCGCGGCCAGGCGGCGCGCCTCGGTCACGCCCATGTCGGCGCGGATCAGCGCTTCCTCCAGTCCGGCCACAGTCTCGGCATCGAGTTTCTTTTTGGTGAAAAGCCCGGTCAGGCTTCCGGTCAGTCCGGCGCTGGATTTGGCCAGGCCTTTTTTCAGCCGCGCGAACAGGCCGGTCTCTTCCGGCGGGGCTTCGCCAAACGTCCTCATGCCGCGGCTTGCCCGGTTCGCCGGGCCACCGGACGGCTTTCATTTATGCCGGTGATAACCACCGGTATAATTTCACCCGGTACCGCAGCGCCCGGTTCAAGCTGTACGGGCGCGAAACATTCGCTGTGTCCGAAATCGGACTTCTCCACCAGGACGGAATAGGTTCTGCCGATCATGGCGCGGAAACGCGCATCGCGCGCCGTCTCACCTTTGGCGCGTAACCGCGCTCCGCGTTCTTTGGCAACAGCCGCGCCAAGCTGCGGCATGCGCGCGGCCGGCGTGCCGGTGCGCGGCGAAAACGGAAAGACATGAAGCTGGGTAAGGCCGGCATCGTCCACCAGTCTCAGGCTGTTCTGGAACATCGCTTCGCTTTCGGTAGGAAAGCCGGTGATGAGATCGGCGCCGAACGCGGCTTCGGGGCGAAGCCGCCGTACTTGGTTGCAAAAGGCAATGGTGTCGGCGCGGCTGTGGCGGCGCTTCATCCGTTTCAGGATCAGATCGTCGCCCGATTGCGCCGACAGATGGAAATGCGGCATCAGTCGGCCTTCTTCGGCGATGGCGCGCATCAGGGCGGGATCGGCTTCGATGGAATCGATGGAAGACAGGCGCAGGCGCTTCAAGCCCGGCACCAGTTTCAACAACTTCGCCACCAGCTGGCCCAAGGTCGGCGCACCGGGAAGATCGCCGCCATACGAGGTCAGATCCACGCCGGTCAGCACGATCTCGGCAAAGCCGTTTTCGGTCAGGCGGCGGGCCTCTTCGACCACCATGCCCATCGGCACCGAGCGGGAATTGCCCCGGCCGTAAGGGATGATGCAGAAGGTGCAGCGATGGTCGCAGCCATTCTGGACCTGCAGAAAAGCGCGCGCCCGGCCTTCGAAATGATCGACCATCTGGGGCGCGGTTTCGGTCACGCTCATGATGTCGTTGACGCGCACCCGCTCCGCCGCGCCCATCCCGAAATCCGCGTAAGCCGCGGCGGTGAGCTTTTCCTGATTGCCCAGCACGGCATCGACTTCCGGCATCGCGGCATAGGTCTCGGGTTCGGTCTGCGCGGCGCAGCCGGTGACGATGATGCGGGTGCCCGGGCGCTCGCGCTTGAGCCTGCGGATGGTCTGGCGCGATTGGCGCACGGCCTCGGCGGTCACGGCGCAGGTATTGACCACCACGGCATTCTGCAACTGCGCTTCGCCGGCACGCGCCTTGATCGCCTCGCTTTCGTAAGCGTTGAGACGGCAGCCGAAAGTGACGACGTCAATGGCCATAGGCATCCAGATCGAGCTGACCGGTGAAGACGGTGACGCCGGGCCCGGTCATCAAAACATGGTCATCGGCCTGGCGCCATTCCAGGTTCAATTTGCCGCCATCCAATTCCACCTCGACCTTGCGGTCCGCCAGGCCCCGGCGGAATGCCGCCACCGCGGTGGCGCAGGCACCGGTGCCGCACGCCAGGGTTACGCCAACGCCGCGTTCCCACACCCGCATGCGGATATGGCCGCGATCCTTCACCTGGGCGAATTCCACATTGATGCGGGTCGGGAAGAAAGCATGGGTTTCCAGTTTGGGGCCCTGTTCGGTCACTGGCGCCCTTTCGGCGTCGTCGACAAACTGGATGCAATGGGGATTGCCCATCAGCACTGCGGCGGCGGAGATTTCGCCGCCATCCAGCGGGATGGTGAATTGGTTGGTATCCATCGCATGGGTGAGGGGAATGTCGCGCCAACCAAATTTGGGCACGCCCAAATCCACCGTGACCAAACCATTGCCGGCGTCGCTGCAGACCAGAAACCCGCCTTTGCTGTCGAGCCGGACGTCGGACAAGCCGGCTTCGTCCATCAACAGCCGGGCGACACAGCGCGTGGCATTGCCGCAGGATTCCACTTCGCCGCCATCGGCATTGAAAAACCGCAGGACCGCATCCGCCCGCTCGTTCCCTGGGGTGATCAGCACCAAGGTGTCGCAGCCGACGCCGAAATGGCGGTCGGCGATGGCCTTGGCCCGCGATTGGGTCATTGGAACCGCGCGGGCGCGCGCATCGAACACGACAAAATCGTTGCCCAGGCCCTGCATTTTGCGAAAGGGGATCATGGGGCGCCTTATAGGGCGCGCGGGCCGCTTTTGCCATTGCCTGTCCAAGGCAAAATTCGCAAAGCTGGCCGCACAATTCTGGGAGCCGCCATGTCTCTGCGCTTGAGCCTGACGATCCTGTTATTCCTTTCCCTTCTCAGCCCCGGAGCATTTGCCGTGACAGCCCCTGAAACCAACGCGGATCCTTATGCCTGGCTGGAAGACGTGCATGGCACCAAACCTCTGGCCTGGGTGACGGAACAGAACAAAAAATCGCTGGCGATGCTGAAGGCTGACCCGCGCTACCAGAAGAATTACGACAGCGTGCTGCAGGTGCTGGATGCGCCCGACCGGATTCCGTCCGGCAGCCTGGATCACGGCTTTGTCTATAATTTCTGGCAGGACGCGCAAAATCCCAAAGGCATCTGGCGGCGCACCACCATCGCCGACTACGCCAATCCCGTCCCGCATTGGGAAATCCTGCTGGATGTGGACGCGCTGGCGAAAGCGGAAAAGGAAAACTGGGTGTTCGAAGGCGCGGAGCGCTCCCCTGGGGAGAGCCGCTGCCTGATCCGGCTGTCGCGCGGCGGCGGCGATGCCGTGGTGATCCGCGAATATGACATGAAGGCGAAAAAGATGGCCACCGATGGCTTCGCGCTGAAAGAAGCCAAGGGCGATGCCTCCTATCTCGATGACGATACAGTCCTGTTTGCCACCGATTTCGGCAAAGGCAGCCTGACCAATTCCGGTTATGCCCGCATCTTAAAATTGTGGAAGCGCGGCACGCCGGTCGAATCCGCCAAGACCTTGTATGAAGGCCAGGACCAGGACGTGCAGATCGCGCCGGCGACGTTCCACACCAAGGAAGGCGATTTCGGACTGGTGATCCGCGCCGTGAGTTTCTTCGAAAATGAATATTACATGGTCGATCCGGTCCAGGCGGCGGTGAAGAAAATGCCGCTGCCCTTGTCGGCGGACGTCAAGGGCATGTTCAATTCCGGATTGGTCGCCACCTTGCGCAAGGATTATGCGGACGGCGGGCGCAATTTCGCAAAAGGCGCGCTTGTTCTTTTCCACGATGGCCAAGTTGAGCTTCTCTATGCGCCAGGGCCGCGCGCCAGCGTCGAAAGTGTGGCGGTGGGGCGTGATGCGATCTATGCGGCGATCACCGAGAATGTGATCGGTTCGGTGCATGTCTTCCGCAAGGACGGGCAGAGTTGGTCGGAAAAGAAATTGACGCTGCCGCCCGGCGGCGCGGCCGATATCGCCGCGGTCAATGATTTCGGGCCTGAAGCGATGTTCAGCTTCCAGAGCTATCTGACGCCGCCCACTCTTTTTTCGACCGACGGCGAGAAAGCGCCACTTGCCATCAAATCATTGCCGGCCCGGTTCGACGCCAGCGGGCTTGTCAGCGAGCAGTTCGAAGCGACGTCGAAAGACGGCACCAAAATTCCCTATTTCGTCACAAGGCCGAAAAATCTGTCGGGCCCGGCGCCCACCGTGCTGTACGGCTATGGCGGCTTCGAAATTTCCCTGACGCCCGGTTACTCCGCCAATTTCGGACGGCTATGGCTGACCCATGGCGGCATCTATGTCGTGGCCAATATCCGCGGCGGCGGCGAGTTCGGCCCCGCCTGGCATGAAGCTGCGCTCAAGCTGAACCGCCAACGCGCCTATGACGATTTCGCGGCGGTGGCGGAGGATCTGGAGAAGCGCGGCCTCACCACACCCAGGCAGCTCGGCATCATGGGCGGCTCCAATGGCGGGCTCCTGGTCTCCACCGTGATGGTGCAGCGGCCCGATCTGTTCGGTGCGGTGGTCTGTCAGGTGCCGCTGGTGGACATGCTGGCCTATACGCATATCGGCGCGGGCGCGAGCTGGGAAGGCGAGTATGGCGATCCCGCCAAGCCGGACGAGCGCGCCTATCTCCTCACTTATTCGCCCTACCAGAATGTGAAAGCGGGCGTGAAATACCCGCCGGTCTTTTTCGTTACCGCCACCAGCGACGACCGCGTCACCCCGGTGCATGCCCGCAAGATGGCGGCCCGCATGGAAGAACAGGGCCATGAGGTTCTGTTCTACGAGAACACCGATGGCGGCCACGCCGCCGCCGCCGACCACAAGCAGGCGGCCGAGATGTGGGGGCTGAGTTTTGTGTATCTGGCGGAGAAGCTGGGGCTGAAATCCTAGAAAGTCCGTGAAATTTGGGTAGTGTCCTAATTTGAGTTTGGATCGAACGAATAATACGCACCTACTGAAATTGCGGCTCCCAGTCCGCCGAATACCCAAAAATGCAAAGCACTAGCCCACAAGCCGAACCACAATCCCACGAAAGCGCCCATAGCGACGGCAAATACCGCAACAACGGCAGGTCCCCAAATCCACAGTAAAATGACCCAACGAGGTATCATTTTCCCGCCCTCGCCTCCGCCACAATAGCCGCCCTCACAGCATCTGCTGGTGACATTATGGGGCGGTATATCAAATTAGGACACAACCGAAATTTGACTTTCCTGACTTTTGGGGCCTAAAACCCGCCCGTTTCCGGAAAGACCAAAGGCCTTTCCGGTCCCCCGCCTGGCGCGGGGGATCGCCCCCAGGCAGCGCGTTGCGCCCCCTGGGGCGAAATCGTTTGGAGTTTCAACTCCTCATGCTGAGCCTGTCGAAGCATGAGGAGCCCGGTTTCGGCCTCACCCTTCGACAAGCTCAGGGTGAGGATGAGGTTTGAATGTTTGAATCGCTTCAATCCCGCCTCGGCGGCGTATTCGACAAGCTTCGCGGGCGCGGCGCGCTCAGCGAGAGCGATGTCGATGCCGCGCTTGCCGAAGTGCGCACCGCTCTGATCGAGGCCGATGTCGCCTTGCCGGTGGTGAAGGACTTCATCGAAAAGGTCCGCCCTCGAGCCATCGGCGAAAATGTCATTCGTTCCGTCACGCCAGGCCAGCAGGTCATCAAGATCGTTCATGACGTGCTGGTCGAAACCCTGGGCGCGCAGAACGCCGCTTTGTCGCTGGGCAGCCCGCCCGCGCCCATTCTGATGGTGGGTCTGCAAGGCTCGGGCAAGACCACCACTTCGGCCAAGCTCGGCCTGATGCTGCAGACCCGC
The DNA here is from genome assembly GCA_040389245.1 of Pseudomonadota bacterium. GTDB lineage: Bacteria > Pseudomonadota > Alphaproteobacteria > Micropepsales > Micropepsaceae > Rhizomicrobium. The sequence continues at coordinate 791,195 of JAZKAH010000002.1, forward strand.
GAGAAGAAACGCGTGCTGATGGCCTCGCTGGACGTCAACCGTCCCGCCGCCATGGAACAGCTGCGGGTGCTGGGCGAACAGGCCGGCGTCGCCACCTTGCCCATCGTCGCGGGCCAGGATCCGGTCGCCATCGCCAAGCGCGCTTTGGCCTCCGCCAAGGTCGGCGGCTATGACGTCCTCATTCTCGACACCGCCGGCCGCCAGTCGATCGACGAGCAGCTGATGGCGGAAGTGGCCGCCATCAAGGCCGCCACCAATCCGCACGAAACCTTGCTGGTGGCCGACAGCCTCACCGGCCAGGACGCGGTCCATATCGCCAAGAACTTCAACGACCGGCTCCATCTGTCGGGCATCATCCTCACCCGCGTCGATGGCGATGCCCGCGGCGGCGCGGCGCTTTCGATGCGCAGCGTCACCGGCGCGCCGATCAAGTTCCTGGGCGCGGGCGAAAAGCTGGACGCGCTGGAAGCCTTCCATCCCGACCGCGTCGCCGCCCGCATTCTCGACATGGGCGATGTGGTGTCGCTGGTCGAGAAAGCGGCCGAGAATTTCGACAAGCAGGAGGCGGAGAAGCTCGCCGCCAAGATGAAGAAAGGTCAGTTCGACATGAACGACCTGGCTTCGCAGCTCGGCCAGATGAAAAAGCTTGGCGGCATGAAGGGCGTATTGGGCATGCTGCCCGGCGTGGGCAAGATCAAGGGCCAGCTCGAAGCGGCGGGCCTGGACGACAAGATCCTCACCCGCCAGGAAGCCATCATCCAATCGATGACCAGGAAAGAGCGCGCCGATCCCGATCTGATCAATGGCTCGCGCCGCAAGCGCATCGCCTCGGGCGCGGGGGTCGAAGTCTCCGAAGTCAACAAGCTCCTCAAGATGCATCGCCAGATGGCGGACATGATGAAGAAGATGGGCAAGGGCGGCCGCATGCCGATGATGCCCGGTGGCATGGGCGGCGGTGGCGGAATGCCCGGCGGCCTGCCGCCCGGCATGTTTCCCAGACGCTGAGTTCAAACACGTAACAAACGCTTTGATTTAACGCTTTAAACGCAAGGAAAAGGAATAATGGCTCTTCGCATTCGTCTGGCCCGTGCCGGCACCAAGAAACGTCCCCACTACAATGTCGTGATCTCGGATTCGCGTAGCCCGCGCGATGGCCGCTTCATCGAGAAGATCGGCTTCTACAATCCGCTGCTGCCGTCGGATCATGCCGACCGCCTGAAGCTGGACCTCGACCAGGCCAAGGCTTGGATCGCCAAGGGCGCCGTCGCCACCGACCGCGTCCACAAATTCCTCGCCAAGGCCGGCCTGGTGAAGGCGCGGGTGCACAACAATCCGCAGAAGGCCCAGCCCAAGAAGAAGGCGCAGGAACGAGCCGCGGCAGCGGCGAGTGCCGCCGCGAAGGCGGAAGAAACCTCGGCGGCCTAATTGGCGCGCGAGGTTCTTCTCGCCGCCGTCATGGGCGCGCAGGGCCTGCAGGGCGCGGTGAAGGTCAAACTCTTCACCGAGGCGCCCGAGGCGCTTTCATCCTATGGCCCGCTGCATGATGCGCGGGGCCGAACGTTCGAGATCACCGCCTTTCGTCCGGGCAAACCGGGCGAGGCGGTGATTTCTTTTGCCGGCATCACCGAGCGCAGCGCCGCCGAGGCGCTCAAGGGCACCGAGTTGTTCGTCGCCCGCGCGGCGCTGCCTGCCACCGCGGAAGAGGAATTCTATCACGCCGATTTGATCGGCCTGGAAGCCCAGGATGGCGAAAGCCGCGTGCTGGGCAAGGTGGCCGCCATCCACAATTACGGCGCCGGCGATGTGGTGGAGATCATCCGCCCCGACGGCGACAGCGTGCTGCTGGCCTTCACCCGCGAGACCGTGCCCACCATCGATATCGCGGGCGGGCGCATTGTGGTTGCTGTGCCTGAGGACGATGAGGGTACGGACCATGTCGAGTAACTGGTCCGCTACCGTGCTCACCCTGTTCCCGGAGATGTTTCCCGGGCCCTTGGGTGTGTCGCTGCTTGGCAAGGCGCTGGCGAACGCTCTCTGGTCGCTGGAGGTGCGCGATATTCGCGGCCATGGCCTGGGCAAGCATCGCACCGTGGACGACACCCCGGCGGGCGGTGGTCCGGGCATGGTGATGCGCGCCGATGTGGCGGCGGCGGCGATCGATGCAGTGGCGCGGGACGGGCGTCCGCTGATCTATCTCACGCCGCGCGGGGTGCCGCTGACCCAGGCGCGGGTGCGGGATCTGGCGTCCGGGCCAGGCGCGATTTTGCTGTGCGGCCGCTTTGAGGGACTGGATCAGCGGGTGATCGAGGCGCGGAAGATCGAAGAGGTCTCGCTGGGCGATTTCGTGCTGGCAGGGGGCGAGATCGCCGCCATGGCCCTGATCGAGGCTTCGGTTCGCCTGCTCCCCGGGGTGCTGGGCGACCAGGCCTCGACCGAGGAGGAAAGCTTCGGGGCGAGCCTCTTAGAATATCCCCATTTTACCCGGCCGCAATCGTTCGAGGAGCGGGCTATTCCGGAGGTCTTAACCCAAGGAAATCACAAGGAAATTTCCAGGTGGCGACAGGCCCAGGCAGAGGCCCTGACACGGGCGCGCCGGCCGGACCTCTGGACCCTCTATGAAAAACACAAGCGCTAGGCTATACGCCGCGCCTTCACTTCGGCCCGCCTTGGGCCTGAAAGCCGTACGGAGATTGCCGCCATGAACCTTTTGCAGACGCTCGAAGCCGAGCAGATGACGGCCGTCCGCGCCAAGCCGCTGCCGCCCTTTCGTCCGGGCGACACTCTCAAGGTCAACGTCAAGGTGGTGGACGTCACCTATGACGAGAAGACCAAGCAGAACAAGACCCGCGAGCGCCTGCAGGCCTTCGAAGGCGTCTGCATCGCGCGTCAGGGTGCGGGTCTGAACGAGGCCTTCACGGTTCGCAAAATCTCGTATGGCGAAGGCGTGGAACGCGTTTTTCCGTGCTATTCGCCGCTGGTGGATTCGGTCACCGTGGTGCGCAAGGGCAAAGTGCGCCGCGCTAAACTCTATTATCTGCGTGGCCGCACCGGCAAGTCGGCGCGTATCACCGAGCGCACCGAGAACGCCGGTCCCGAAGCCGCCTGAGGCAGGAAAAGCCCGGAAATACGGGCTTTTCGCAACTTCCCGGTTGAAAACTGCAAAAAGCTCCGATTTTCCGGGGCTTTTTTGTTATTGACCCACTTGGAAACACGCAAAATGCAGTAAATTCGGGCTCATCGTTGATTCGTTGAGAGGGACAACCCCATGGCAATCGCCACCAAAGCCGCTGCAAAAGTCGAAACCGTTTCCACCCGCAATCTCGCCAGCCAGCTCGCCGAGAAGCATGAGCTCTCGCAGAAGAGCGCCAACGCCATGCTGGAAGACGTGATCGCTCTGATCACCAAGCATCTGAAGAAGGGTGCGCGCATTCGTTTGAATGGTCTGGGCATCCTCGTCGTGCGCAAGCGCGGTCCGCGCATGGGCCGCAATCCCGCGACCGGCGAAGCGATCAAGATCAAGGCGTCCAAGAAGGTCGCGTTCCGCGCCTCCAAGGAACTGAAGGAAGCGATCTAAGATCGTTTTCACGAACGAAGAAAAGGCCGGGTGTTCTGCACCCGGCCTTTTTCTTTTTCTGGCGCGCGGGCGCATCGCGAAATTTTCCGCAGGCGCCAAATTGCTGGAAGCCGAATATGCCTGGATCCCGTTCTGCCGCAGCGAACGCGTCGGCAGCGGCCAACCGGTTCCCGGACTTGCGGGGTCGGGAAAATCTGGCTGGGTGCAATCCGGGGTTGGCCGCTGACGGCGGATCTGGGCTTTATGCCTTTGATTTCAGGCTCTGCGCACTTTTCCTGGCCGTTGCTCCTCTTGTCACCTTGCCCGGATGCGCTCCAAAGGCTAGGTAGCGCCCGGCTTTTTCAACTTCTCACGGCAAAGGATCTTTCCATGGCGCGCAAGAAAATCGCCCTGATCGGCGGCGGACAAATCGGCGGCACGCTCGCCCATCTCGTCGCTCTCAAGGAACTGGGCGATGTGGTGATGTTCGACATCGCCGAAGGCTTGCCCCAGGGCAAGACTCTCGATCTGTCCCAGGCGGGTCCGATCGATGGCTTCAACGCCAAGCTCAAGGGCACCAACGATTATGCCGACATCAAGGGCGCCGATGTGGTGATCGTCACCGCCGGCGTGCCGCGCAAGCCGGGCATGAGCCGCGACGATCTCATCGGCATCAATCTGAAAGTGATGGCGGCGGTGGGCGAGGGCATCAAGGCCAATGCGCCGAATGCCTTTGTCATCTGCATCACCAATCCGCTGGATGCGATGGTGTGGGCGCTGCGCCAATTCTCCGGCCTGCCGCACAACAAGATCGTCGGCATGGCCGGCGTGCTGGACAGCGCGCGCTTCCGCCATTTCCTGGCCGACGAGCTGAATGTCTCGGTGGAAGATGTCTCGGCCTTTGTGCTGGGCGGTCATGGCGACACCATGGTGCCGATGCCGCGCTTCTCCACGGTGGCGGGCATCGCATTGCCGGAGCTGGTGAAGATGGGCTGGATCAAGCAGGACCGCCTGGACCAGATCGTTCAACGCACCCGCGACGGCGGTGCCGAAATCGTGGGCCTGCTCAAGACCGGCTCGGCCTATTATGCCCCCGCCACCGCGGGAATCGCCATGGCGGAAAGCTATCTCAAGGACCAGAAGCGCATCCTGCCCTGCGCCGTCTATGTCGACGGCGCCTATGGCATCAAGGATCTCTATGTCGGCTTGCCCGTCGTGATCGGCGAGAAAGGTGTTGAGCGCGTCGTGGAACTGGAACTGACCGCCGAGGAGAAAGCCGCCCTGATCAAATCGGCCGATGCGGTCAAAGGCCTGATCGATGCCTGTAAGAAATTGGAACCCAAATTGAACTGAAAGCCCCAATCACGGGCTTTTAAAGCCTCATTTGATATTTATATCGAGCGCCGCCGGGTCGGGAATTCCGCTCCGGCGGCGGTTCCATGTTCGCGTATTTGCGACAATTGAGACATTTTGATACAAATGACCACGAGAACGGCCGAGGGGCATTCAGGGATGGGCGGTGTCGCAAAAGCGACTTGGTCGGGGCTGACCAAGGCTGGCCTTTTGCTGGCGGTCGCCATGGCCGCTCCGGTTCAGCCGGCGCGCGCCGATGATACCGCCGCCGTCAAACCTGTCCCCACCGCGACCCTCACCATCCATGTCGAGAATGTCGGCCGGGGCGGCATGGTCCGGCTGGGCCTCTATGACCGGGCGGGATATCCCGACGACCAGGCGAAGCCCATTGCGGCCGCCGACGTGACGGCGATCGAGGGCGAGACCGTCGTGACCCTGCGCGATATTCCGCCGGGCACCTATGCGATCGAGACATATCAGGACGTCAACAATAACGACCGGATGGATACGACCTGGCTGGGCCTGCCGCTGGAGCCATATGGCTTTTCCCGCGACGCCCACCCGGTGCTGAGCAAGCCGCCTTTCTCCAAGGTCAAGTTCGCCGTGGCTGCCGGGGAGCAGGACCAGACCCTGCATCTGCAAAGCGGCGTGGCGTTGCTGGCTTCGAAGTAGTTATTTTTTCCCCCATCTGTCTGCCACGCGGGCAAGCCCGCTAGCAGACATCTTCCCCCGCCAATGGCTTCGCCATGCGGGGGAAGAAAGTCACGACCAAGTTTCAAAAAGCTTTTCATTGTTTTGGCTGCGGCTTTGGTGCAAATCCGGGTGGCAGTGAGTGACATTCCATCCTCCCTTTATCGACGCCGCGATCTGTCTCTGTTCGTGATTTCGCGCTTCGTCGCCAATTGCGCCATGCAGATTCAATCGGTGGCGATCGGCTGGCAGATCTACGACATGGTGCGCACGCCCCTGGCGCTGGGGCTGGTCGGGCTTTGCCAGTTCGTGCCCATGTTCCTGCTGACATTGCCGGCGGGCGACATGGCCGACCGCTTCAATCAGCGCCGTGTCTACGGTCTGGCCGCCGGACTGCAGGCGGCCTGTTCGGCGCTGTTCCTCGGGCTCACCTTGCTGACGCCGCACACCGCCTGGCCGTTCTATGTCGTCCTGATTCTGTTTGGCGCGGCGCGCGGCTTTGCCGGTCCTTCCGGCCAGTCGCTGCTGCCTTTTCTGGTGGAGCAGGAACGGCTGCCGCATGCCATCTCGCTCAATTCTTCCGCCTTCACCGCGGCGGTAATCGCGGGCCCCGCGCTGGGCGGCTTTCTGTACGCACTGGGTCCGCCGGCGGTCTATGGGCTTTGCATCTTCGGCTTTGCGCTGGCGGCCTTCATCGTCACGCAGCTGGGCGGGCGGCGCTATGTTCCTGAAACGACGCTGGCGACCAGATTCGAGCGCGTCGCGGAAGGCGTGCGCTTCGTGCGTTCGCGCCCGGTGATTTTGGGCGCTATTTCTTTCGATCTTTTTGCCGTGCTGCTGGGCGGCGCCACCGCCCTATTGCCCGTCTATGCCCGCGATATCCTGCATGTCGGGCCGATCGGATTGGGATTTCTCAGAAGCGCCCCGGCGGCCGGGGCTTTTGTCGTCGCCTTCGCGCTTACCCGCCGCCAGATCGCCGGCCGTGTCGGCGCCAAGATGTTCGCCGCGGTGGCCGTTTTCGGCGCCGCCACCATCGTTTTCGGCCTTTCCACCTGGTTTCCGCTTTCGCTGGTCGCGCTGTTCGCCCTGGGAGCGAGCGACATGGTCAGCGTCAATATCCGCTCGTCCCTGATTCAGCTGGCGACGCCGGATTCGATGCGGGGCCGCGTCTCTTCGGTCAGCATGCTGTTCATCGGGGCGTCAAACGAACTGGGAGAGTTTGAATCCGGCACCACTGCGGCCTTATTCGGGACCGTGCCGGCGGTGGTGCTGGGCGGAATCGGCACGCTTCTGGTCGTCGCGATCTGGGCGAAACTGTTTCCGCCGCTGCGCACCGTCGACAAATTCGACGATGTCGCGGTTTCGGCCTAGAGCGCGATCCGGAAAAGTGTGTAGCGTTGGCACGCGGCCGCTACCAACTCCGAAAAGATCGCGCGACAAACAAAAATCTCAGAAATTGTAGGATAGGCGGATAGAACCGCCATCCGGAGAAATTTCCGCGCCGTAACGCAGTCCCGGCGCGCGATAGCGCGTGGTGAAGAGTTTCGAGAAACCGAACGCGAAGCCGGCGCTGGCGGCGACGTCATACCAATGATGCTTCTTGGCGTCGATGCGGCTGTAGCCGACAAAGCTGGCGGCGGCATAGGCAGGCAGGCCGTATTCCCAGCCATAGCGGTCCCACAGATATTGCGCCGGTGCGAAAGCCAGTGCCGAGGTGTCGGAGGGGAAGGACTGGAAGTCGCTTTTGTCGGGACGCTGCTCGCGCACGATGTTCTTCAGCGCATAGGCCGTGCCGACGGTCGCCAAGGTGTCCACCGTCAACTCGGCCAGGCCGGTGCGATCGTCCTTGTAGAGGCTGACGCCGCCCGCGATCAGGGGCAGCGCGATGGCCATGCCCGTTCCCGCCGTTTCGATTCCCTTGGCGGCGGCGGGCCCGGTTGCGGCCAGCAGCAGCGAGACGGCAAGAGCGGCGCGCATCGGGAATCCACAATTTATTTCAAGGGCTTTCTAGCCTGTCAGGCCGCCGTCGCAAATGCTTCGTGCGGGCTTATTGAGAATTTGTAGGGTTCCCAAGCTGGTCCGCACCTGAAATGCTGGACCAAAACGGGGAGATAAGGGAATGGCGTTTCTGAAGGGCTGGACACCGCGCGAGCGGCACGCGGTGACCGCCTCCTATTTGGGCTGGGCGCTGGACGCTTTCGATTTCTTCGTTCTGGTCTTTGTGTTGCCCGATGTGGCGGCGAGTTTCGGTGTCGGTGTCACGTCCGTCGCGGTCGCGGTGACCTTGACCCTGGCGTTCCGGCCGTTGGGCGCCTTCATCTTCGGACGCTTCGCCGACCGCTATGGCCGGCGTCCCGTGCTGATGGCCAATATCGCCTTTTATTCCCTGTTCGGCTTTCTCACCGCCTTCTCGCCCAACCTGGCGGCGTTCTTCGTTATCCGGTCTTTGTTCGGCGTGGCGATGGGTGGGGTGTGGGGCATCGGCGCCTCTTTGGCGTTCGAAACCATCAAACGAGAGAAGCGCGGCTTTGTTTCCGGCCTGATGCAGTCGGGTTACGCCACCGGCTATCTGGCGGCGTCATTGGTGTTCGGCTTTTTCTTCGCCGCTATCGGCTGGCGCGGCATGTTCATGATCGGGATCGCGCCGGCGGCCCTGCTGATCTTCTATATCTGGCGCGCGGTCGAGGAAGCGCCGGGCTGGGATATGACGCGGGCCCGCGCCTCCAACACCTTCTCGGTTCTCAGGAAGCATTGGAAGCTGGCGTTATACGCGGTCGCCATGATGACGGCTTTCAATTTCTTCAGTCACGGCACCCAGGACATCTATCCCCTGTTCCTGCAGAAACAGCACGGCTTCAGTCACGCCACGGTTTCCACGATCGCGGTGATCTACAATATCGGGGCGATCATCGGTGGCATGATCTTCGGCGCCTTGAGCCAGCATCTGGGCCGTCGCCGTACCGCCATAATCGCGGCCCTGCTTGCTCTGCCGGTGGCGTGGCTCTGGGCATTCTCGGAAACGGCGGCGCTCCTGGCCCTGGGCGCCTTCCTGATGAATTTCCTGGTGCAGGGTGCCTGGGGCGTGGTGCCCGCGCATCTGAACGAATTGTCGCCGCCCGATGCGCGCGGCACATTCCCGGGCACGGTCTATCAGCTTGGCAATCTGATCGCCTCGGTGAATGCGGTGCTGCAGACCGGCATCGCAGCGCACACCGGCGGAAATTATGCGATTGCGCTGGCGTCCGTCGCCGTCTGCGCGGCCCTGGCGATCGCCATCTTCATGAAGTTCGGGCCGGAAGCCCGGGATGTGGAGATGGTCTGAGTTCTACGTTCAGGCCTTGACGTAAACATCCACCCGGTCCGCTGGGCCCTTGTCGTCGACCCCGCCCATGGCGCGGACATCGATGCGCTCGGCGGGCACGCCGTCATCGATCAGAACCTGGCGCACCGCCAGCGCGCGCTTGAGCGACAACCGCCGCGCGTCGGATCCCTTGTCGCCGCGGTTGCCGCCATAGGCCTGGATCTGGATACGCGCCGAAGCGCTGTTCATGGCGGCATTGAGATCGCCGGCCAGGAATTTGATCGCACCCAGCGCGGATTCGGCGGGATCGGCAGCCTGGGGCGCGAACAGGATTACGCTGCGCTTCGACAGGCCGGGCGTTTCCGCTTCGGCGCCGGGCGGCGTAGTGATGTTGGCCGGGGGTGGATTGGCGCTGGCCGTGCGGGTTGGCGGTGGCGGCGGCGCGGCCATGCCGCCCAGATTGAGACCGGCGGCGCCCTGGGCACCGAAATCGCCGAAGCCCGGATTGTAAGCCGGCTGCGGCGCGGCGGCAGAGGCCATTTTCGGCTGCGGCTTGGCCTTGGCTTCCTTGGGAGGCGGGGCCTCCTTGGGAACTGGCTTGGGGGTGGCCGGGGCAGTCATGGGTGTAGGAGCGACTGCCGAGGCCGTTTTTGTCGAGGCCGCAGGCGCCTTGCGCGTCACCCGGTGCCGGATCGGCATATGAAGTTGGACAGGACCCATATCTTTGGCGGTTTCGCCCGGCTCCAGAGCCGGGTGCACCACGCGCATATATTGATCGCCGGGATAAAGCAGAACTCCGCTACTGCCGCCCATGACGGGATTGACGGTGACTTCCGTGCCGCGATCGACAGTCTGGCCCAAGGCCATGCCGGATCCCGCAAGCCAGATGCCCGCCAATGCTGTAGCAGTTTTCAGACGCATGGGATCGGCCCAGGCTTCGACAATGGTTACCCCGACACTAGCCTAGCTTCAATCTAACGCTTTGCAACAATTACCGGTTTTTTGCTACCCCAGTTTTCTGGTCCACCCCAACTGTGTGCCACGGCCGCAAGCGGCCTAGCAGACATCTTCCCCTGCCAAGGGCTTTCGCCCTGCAGAGGAAGAAATTCCGTGAGGGAATAAAAGGATGAAGTCACGTGCCGCCGTTGCTTATGGCCCCGGCCAGCCATTGGTGATCGAAGAGGTCGATCTGGAAGGCCCCCGCGCCGGCGAAGTGCTGGTCGAGATCAAGGCCACCGGTGTCTGCCATACCGACGAATTCACCCGCTCCGGCGCCGATCCCGAAGGCCTGTTTCCCGCCATCCTGGGCCATGAAGGGGCGGGCGTGGTGCGCGAGGTCGGCGCAGGTGTCGCCAGCGTGAAGCCGGGCGATCATGTGATTCCGCTCTACACCCCCGAGTGCCGCCAGTGCAAAAGCTGCACCTCGCACAAGACCAATCTCTGCACCTCGATCCGCGCCACCCAGGGCAAGGGCCTGATGCCCGACGGCACCAGCCGCTTCTCCATCAAGGGCAAGCCCATCCATCACTATATGGGCTGCTCGACTTTCTCGAACTTCACCGTGCTGCCGGAAATCGCTTTGGCGAAAATCCGCCCCGACGCGCCGTTCGACAAGGCATGTTACATCGGCTGCGGCGTCACCACCGGTATCGGCGCGGTGATCAAGACCGCCAAGGTCGAGCCCGGCGCCAATGTGGTGGTGTTCGGATTGGGCGGCATCGGCCTCAATGTCGTGCAGGGTGCGCGGCTGGCGGGCGCGGGCATGATCGTGGGCGTGGATCTCAATTCCCGGCGTGAAGCCTTGGCGCGGCAGTTCGGCCTCACCCATTTCGTCAATCCCAAGGATGTGAAAGGCGATCTGGTCGCCCATCTGGTCGAACTGACCGGCGGCGGCGCGGATTATTCTTTCGAGTGCGTCGGCAATGTCGACCTGATGCGCCAGGCGCTGGAATGCACCCATCGCGGCTGGGGCGTCAGCGTCATTGTCGGTGTCGCGGGCGCGGGGCAGGAGATCAAGACCCGGCCGTTCCAGTTGGTGACGGGCCGGGTCTGGAAAGGCACGGCCTTTGGCGGGGTGCGCGGCCGCACCGAAGTGCCGGGCATTGTCGACTGGTACATGGACAAGAAGATCGCCATCGATCCCTTGATCACGCACAAGCTGCCGCTGGAGCGGATCAACGAAGCCTTCGACCTGATGCATTCGGGCGAAAGCATCCGGACCGTGATCGAGTTTTAAGAATCATTGAGCAGTTCTCGTCCGGCCGCTCGTTAGGCTCGCGGCGAACCACTCCTCACCCTTCGACGGGCTCAGGGTGAGGATATCCTCATGCCGAGCCTGTCGAAGCATGAGGGCGTTATGGCCTGACGCTCTTGAGCAATTTCAAAAGCTGGGGATGCAGATTTTCATTGGCACAGAGGACCTGGCCATTGGTCATCATCTGTTCGCCGCCATTCAGGTCGGTAATGACGCCGCCCGCTTCCTTGACCAGCAGGATGCCCGCCGCCATGTCCCAGGGCTGCAACCCATGCTCCCAGAAGCCGTCGAAACGGCCGGCCGCGACATAGGCCAGATCGAGCGAGGCCGCGCCCATGCGGCGGATGCCGGCGGTGACATTCATCACGGCCGCCATCTCGGCGGCGGCGCGGGCGTGTCCCTCCTTGCCCATGAAGGGCAGGCCGGTGGCGATGACGCTGGATCCCAGGTCTTTACGCGCCGCCACGCGCAGACGCTTGTTGTTGAGAAAGGCGCCATGGCCTTTTTCGGCGGTGAAGAGATCGTCGGTGACGGGGTTGTAAACCAGCGCCGACACCAGCTGGCCTTCGCGCTCCAATCCGATGGAAATGGCGAATTGCGGAATGCCGTGCATGAAATTTGTGGTGCCGTCGATCGGATCGATGATGAAACGGTGGGTCTTGTCCTTGCCTTCCACGATGCCGCCTTCCTCGCCCAGGAAGGCATAGCCGGGCCGCGCCTTGGTCAGTTCTTCGATCAGGATGCCTTCGGTGCGCTTGTCGGCGCTGGTGACGAAATCGGCGGGGCCCTTCATCGAGACCTGAAGATTTTCCAGCTCGCCGAAATCGCGGATCAGGGGCCGGCCGGCTTTTCGCGCGGCGGCGATCATCACATTAAGGGCGGGGGAGAGATAAGCCATGTCAGTCCTTTGATGGTCGCACGGCCAACGGAAAACCGCTCCGCTTTGCTCCGCACTTTTCCTGGCCGATGCTCCGCCGCGCCGCGGCGATCATCACATTGAGGGCAGGTGACAGATACGCCATCAGGCTTCCGCCCGGCGGACGTAAGCGCCATCCTCGGTGTTGACGACGATCTTCTCACCCGCATCGATGAAGGGCGGCACCTGGATCTTCAGGCCGTTCTCCAGCACCGCATTCTTGAAGGAGGGCGATGCCGTGCCGCCTTTCATGACCGGATCGGCTTCAGCTACCGTCACGGTGACCTGGTTGGGCAACTGGATGGAAAGCGGGCGGCCTTCATGCAGCCGCAGCATCACTTTCATGCCATCAGACAGGAACTGCGCCTGCTCGCCGACAAAGTCCGCGGCCAGCTCGATCTGCTCGTAACTTTCCATGTCCATGAAGGTGAGCATGTCGTCGCCGGCGAAGAGGAACTGGAAATCTTTTTTGTCGAGATGGATTTCCTCCACCATCTCGGACGAGCGGAACCGCTCGTTCAGCTTGGTGCCGGTTTCGATGTTCTTGAGTTCGACCTGGTTGTAGGCGCCGCCCTTGCCCGGCTTGACCGCCTGGGTCTTGACCGCGATCCATAGCGCCCCTTGATGCTCGATCATCGCCCCCGGGCGGATTTCGTTACCGGCTATTTTCGACATGGGGCAACGCGCCTTTATTAGATCGCCTGCCGCTTCGCTGGACGGGCGGTGGCGCGGGGTTGAGGTCAGCAGATTCAAAGAGCGCGGGGTTTATAGCGACGCGACACCGCGTTGTCATCCACAGTCAGTCGAGGTCTGCCTCCCTTGCGCAGGCGCAGCCTGCCGGCAGGGGAGGTGGCCGTAGCAACCTCTCGAGGTTGCGTAGGCCGGAGGGGTTAAAAAAGACTGTTAAAGGCCTTCACGGCGGCTTCCGGGCCGTCGGGATGTTCCCAGACCCCAGCCGAGACCGCCACGAAATCCGCCCCGGCTTCGATCAGCGCGGGCGCGTTGTGCACCGTGATGCCGCCGATGGCGACACAAGGCACAACCATGGTCTCTGCCCACCAGCGCAGCAATTCAATGTCGGCCTGGGTCTTGGGCTCTTTCGTCTTGGTGGGAAAGAAGGCGCCGAACGCGACATAATCCGCGCCGGCTTCGGCCGCCTCCATCGCCAGATGGCGGCTGTCATGCGCCGTGACGCCGACAATGCCGTGCGGGCCCATCGCGGCGCGGGCTTCGGCATAAGGGGCGTCCTCCTGGCCGATGTGAACGCCATCGCAGCCCAGCTCTTTGGCCAGATCGGGTCGGTCGTTGAGGATGAAGGCGGTGCCCGCCGCCTGCACGATGGGGCGCAGCAGATCAGTGGCGCGGCGGATCGCATCGTCATCGACCGTCTTCAGGCGCAGCTGAAAGCTGGCGACGTCGCCGCCGTCCAGCGCCTCGCGCAGCGGAATCACGAAATTGGCCGGCGACAGATGCGGCGGAGAGATCAAGTAAAGACGACAATCGCTCATGTAATCTCACCCTTCGACAGGCTCAGGGTGAGGAGCGGATCATAGTCCTCTTGCTGAGCTTGTCGAAGCATGGAGGCAGAGCTCAGGCCGCTCTCTTTTCATCTGCTTTTGACCATTTGCCCAGTGCCGCCAGGCTGTTCATCAGGGCGCGGTGGGCGAAGGCAGCCTGGCCCTTGGCGAGGTTCTCGGCCTTGCCGCTCCAGGCGGCCTGCGGCGCGGCCTGCAGGGCGCGGCCATAAGAGAAGGTCACGTTCCAGGGCAGGCTGCCGATCTTGTTGATGGCGTCGAGATGGGCGGTGGCCTCCTCGTCAGACTGGCCGCCCGACAGGAAGGCGATGCCCGGCACCGCCGACGGCACGCAATCCTTCAGCACCTTCACGGTGGCGCGCGCGACCTCTTCGGCCGAATTCTGTTTGGCGCATTTCTTGCCTGGCAGAATCATATTGGGCTTGAGCACCATGCCTTCGAGCGCCACACCGGCGAAGAAAAGCTGCTGGAACACTTCCTTCAATACCCAGGTGGTGACGTGTTCGCAGCGCGTGATGTCATGGTCGCCATCCATCAGCACTTCCGGTTCGACGATGGGAACGATGCCGTTCTCCTGGGCCAGCGCGGCATAGCGGGCCAGGGCATGGGCATTGGCGTTGATGCAATTGTAGCTGGGAATGCCGGCGCCGATATCGATCACGGCGCGCCACTTGGCGAAGCGCGCGCCCAGCTTGTGATACTCCTGGAAACGTTCGCGCAGGCCGTCCAACCCTTCGGTCACCACTTCGCCGGGGTTGCCCGCCAGCGGCTTGGCGCCCGCATCGACCTTGATGCCGGGCACCGCGCCGGCGGCTTCGATCAACTGCACCATCGAGGTACCGTCCTTGGCCTTCTGGCGGATGGTCTCGTCGAACAGGATGACGCCGGAGATATGATCCTTCATGGCGACGGCGGTGCGGAACATCATCTCGCGATAGTCGCGGCGATTGTCTTCGGTGTTTTCCACCCCGATCTTGTCGAAACGCTTCTTGATGGTGCCGGTGGACTCGTCGGCGGCCAGCAGGCCCTTGCCGGGCGCGACCATCTTCCTGGCAATCGCGTTCAACTCGTTCAGGTTCATCGTCATCCTCTTGCTTTTGCGGCCTTCAGGGCTTCGACGCCCGGAAGTTCCTTGCCTTCCAGCCATTCTAGGAATGCCCCGCCCGCAGTCGAGACATAGGAGAAATCATCCTCAACGCCGGCATGGGCCAACGCCGCCACGGTGTCGCCGCCGCCTGCCACCGACAAAAGATGAGCCGACTTGGTTGCCGCCGCAACCGCCTTCGCCGCCGCCACGGTTCCCGCATCGAAGGGGCGGGTTTCGAAGGCGCCGAAGGGGCCGTTCCACACCAGGGTCTTGGTGGTCACCAGCCGGTTTTCGAAGGCCTGGATGCTGGCGGGACCGACGTCCAGGACCATTTCGTCCGGCTCGATGTCGCCGACCGACGCGGTGCGGTGGGCGGCGTCCTCTTTGAATTCCTTTGCCACCACCACATCGGTCGGCAGCAGAATGACGGCGCCGCTTTCGGTGGCCATGTGCACGACCTTGCGCGCGGTCTCCAGATGGTCGGGCTCGTAAAGCGATTTGCCGATGGTGATGCCCTGGGCGGCGAGAAAGGTGTTGGCCATGGCGCCGCCGATCACCAGCACTTCGACCCGTCCCACCAGATTCTGCAGCAGCTCGATCTTGGTCGAGACTTTCGCCCCGCCCACCACCGCCATCAGCGGCCGTTCCGGATTGCCCAGCGCCTTTTGCAGATGCGTGAGTTCCTGCTCCATCGAGCGGCCGGCCGCCGACGGCATCAGGTGGGCAAGGCCGGTGGTGGTGGCGTGGGCGCGGTGCGCGGCGGAAAAAGCATCGTTGACGAAAATGTCGCCCAGCGCCGCGACCTGTCTGGTGAAATCGGGATCGTTCTTTTCCTCGCCGGCATGGAAGCGGGTGTTCTCCAGCAAGAGCACGTCGCCGTCTTTGAGCGCGGCCACGGCCGCTTGCGCTTTCGGGCCGACGCAATCCTCGGCAAAGGCGACGGCGCGGCCCACGGCCTTGGCCAGGGGCGCCACCACCGGCTTCAACGACATGGACGGCACGACCTTGCCCTTGGGGCGGTCGAAGTGGGAGAGCAGAATGACCCGGGCGCCTTTTTCCGCCAGTTCGCGGATGGTCGGCGCCTGGCGCTCGATGCGGGTGGCGTCGGTGACGACGCCGTCCTTCAGCGGCACGTTGAGATCGGCGCGCACCAGGACGCGCTTTCCCTTTACCGCAAGATCGTCGAGCGTGTTGTAGTCCATGGACTTTCTTTTCGGGCCGCTCGCGCCTGGCGCGGGCCGCCGTTAGAGGAGTTTGCCCATCGCAACCGCGGTATCGCCCATGCGGTTGGAGAAGCCCCATTCATTGTCGTACCAGGTCATGATGGAGACGAAGTTTCCATCCATCACCTTGGTCTGGTCCAGAGCAAAACTCGACGAAGCGGGGTTGTGGTTAAAATCCACCGAGACCAGCTTGTCGTGAACCACTTCCAGAATGCCCTTGAGCGGGCCGCTGGCTGCCGCGGCGATGATCGCCTTGTTGATTTCTTCGGCCGTGGTGGCGCGCTTGGCTAGGAACTTCAGATCCACCAGCGAGACGTTGGGCGTGGGCACGCGCACCGAGACGCCGTCCAGCTTGCCTTTCAATTCCGGCAGCACCAGGCCGACGGCCTTGGCGGCGCCGGTGGAGGTGGGAATGATCGACAAAGCGGCGGCGCGGCCGCGATAGAGATCCTTATGCATCTGATCCAGCGAGGGCTGGTCGTTGGTGTAGGAATGCACCGTGGTCATCATGCCTTTTTCGATGCCGACCAGATCGTTCAGCACCTTGGCCACCGGCACCAGGCAGTTGGTGGTGCAGGACGCATTGGAAACGATGATGTGATCCTTGGTCAGCTTGTCGTGGTTGACGCCATAGACCACCGTGATGTCGGCGCCGTCGGCGGGGGCCGAGACCAGCACGCGCTTGGCGCCGGCTTCCAGATGCAGCGCCGCCTTGTCGCGCGCGGTGAAGATGCCGGTGCATTCCAGCGCGATGTCCACGCCCAGCTCCTTGTGCGGCAGCTTGGCGGGCTCTCTGATCGCGGTAACTTTGATCTTGTGGCCGGCGGCGGTCATGATGTCGCCATCCACCGTTACCGAGGCCGGGAAACGGCCATGCACGCTGTCATAGCGCAGCAGATGGGCGTTGGTTTCGATGGGCCCCAGATCGTTGACCGCCACGATCTCGATATCGCGGCGACCGCTTTCGACGATCGCCCGCAGCACCAGCCGCCCGATGCGGCCGAAGCCGTTGATTGCAACCCGAACCATCTTGAACTCCCCTAACTCTTGTTCAGCGCCTTCATAGCCGCTTCCACGGCGGCTTCGGGCGAGATGTGGAAATGTCGGTAAACATCCTTGGCCGGTCCGCTGGAACCGAAAGAATGCATGCCGATGAAGCCGCCATCGGCGCCGATATAGCGATCCCAGCCTTGGCGCACCGCCGCCTCGATGGCGATCTTGACGGTGCCGGGCCCGAGAACCTTTTCACGATATTGTTCGCTCTGTTCCTCGAACAAGGCCCAGCAGGGCATGGAGACTATGCGTGACGCAATGCCCTCCTTGGCCAAGAGGTCGCGGGCGTCCATGGCGATGCCGAGTTCCGAGCCGGTGGCCAGGAAAGTGACCTTGGCACCCGCGTCGCCGACCAGTTCATAGGCGCCTTTGGCCGAGAGATTTTCGGGCGTATGGGCAGTGCGCACGGTCGGCACGTCCTGGCGGGAGAAGGCCAAGAGGCTGGGGCGATGCGCGTGTTCCAGCGCCAGTTGCCAGCACTCCGCCGTTTCCACGCCGTCGGCGGGCCGCATCACCATCAGATTGGGAATGGCGCGCAGCGCCGCCAGATGCTCGACCGGCTGATGCGTCGGCCCGTCTTCGCCCACGCCGATGGAATCATGCGTCATCACGAAAATCGTGCGAATGCCCATCAGCGCGGCGAGCCGGATCGCGGGGCGGGCATAATCGGAAAACACCATGAACGTGCCGCCATAGGGAATGACGCCGCCATGCAGCGCCATGCCGTTCATCGCCGCCGCCATGCCATGCTCGCGGATGCCGTAATGAATGTAGCGGCCGGCGAAATCGCCCGGAGCCATCTCGGTGATGTTCTTGGTCTTGGTGTTGTTGGACGGCGTCAGGTCGGCCGAGCCGCCGATGGTGAGCGGTGTGGCGCCGTTGATCACTTCCAACGCCTTTTCCGAATGCTTGCGGGTGCCGGCGACGGGTTTTTCCGCGCTCATTTTCTGCTTCAGCGCGACAAGGCCCTGGCCGACTTCGGCCGGAATCGCATCCGCCAGGGTGGCATCGAATTCCTTGGCCTTGGCGTGCGCATTCTTGCGCCGGACCCAGTGCTCCCAGGCCGGTTTGCCCTGGGCGCCGATGGCGCGCCACTGATTGAAGAGATCGTCGGGCACCACAAAGGGCGGGAAATCCCATCCCAGTTCCTTGCGCGTCGCTGCGACTTCCTCCGCGCCGGGAGCATCGGAATGGGCCTTCTGCGTGCCCTGGCGGTTCGGCATGCCGAAACCGATGATGGTGCGGCAGGCGATCATCACCGGCGCGTCGGAATTCTGCGCCGCGCTGAGGGCGCGGAAGACATCCGCCGCGTCGTGGCCGTTGCAACTGTCGGTGGTCCAGCCCGCCGCCTTGAAGCGTTCGATTGTGTCGGTGGATTCCGACAGCGAGGTCGCGCCGTCGATGGTGATGTTGTTGTGGTCCCACAGCACGATCAGCTTTTTCAGCTTGAGATGGCCCGCCAGCGAGATCGCTTCATGGCTGATGCCCTCTTCCAGGTCGCCATCGCTGGCGATGACATAGGTCTTGTGGTCGACCAGCTCGCTGCCGAAGCGGGCATTCAGATGGCCTTCGGCGATCGCCATGCCCACGGCATTGGCGATGCCCTGGCCCAGCGGACCGGTGGTGGTCTCGATCCCGGGGGCGTGGCCATATTCGGGATGGCCGGCGGTGCGGCTGCCCACGGTGCGGAAATGTTCCAGCTGATCCATTGTCATCTCGGGATAGCCGGTCAGATAGAGCAGCGAATAAAGCAGCATCGAGCCGTGGCCCGCCGACAGCACGAAGCGGTCGCGGTCGGGCCAATGGGGATTGGCGGGGTCGAATTTCAGGAAGCGGGAGAACAGCACCGTGGCGGCATCCGCCATGCCCATGGGCAGGCCGGGATGGCCGGATTTGGCCTTCTCCACCGCATCGATGGAAAGCATGCGGATGACGTTGGCAAGGCTGCGGATTTTGGCCTGCTCCGGCGGAGCTGCTGTGCTGATCATGATCGGTTCCCGGGAGGGTGGTGAGGCCTTAGCGAGGGGGGTCAGCCGCCGTCAAGAGGCCGTCATAGGGGACTAACGCATATGGTTGATGGTCTTTCCCACGAAACCCTTTTGAATATGGGACAATTTGGCTTTCCCTTGAACGGTCCCGGCTCTAAGGTCGAGCTGCGATTCAGGCAATGACATGGGAATGAGCCGACTGGAATTGACCCAGAAGCGCCTCACCCAGGCGCTGGAAAGTCTGGAAAAAGCCGCGGAACTGGCGGTCCGGCGGGGGAAAGCCGCGTCTGCGGCGGAAGCCCGGGCGGCGGCCCTGGACGGGGAGCGGGAACGGCTTCTGGCGCGCATCGCGGAACTGGAAGACGAACTGGCGGCGCTCTCCAGCGTCACCCAGGAGGTCGAAGGCCGCCTGGACGGCGCCATCGGCGAAATCCGCGCGGCTCTGGCGAGGTGATTTGATGCCATTGGTCAATGTCATGGTGAACGGCCGGGCTTACACGATCGCCTGCGATGACGGCGAGGAAGAGCATCTGCGCGAATTGGCCGCGACCGTGGATGCCAAGACCCGTGAAGTTCTCAGTTCCGTGGGCCAGGTGGGCGATACGCGGCTGCTGCTGATGGCGGCGCTCCTGATCGCGGACGAGCATCACGGCAAGACCGACGCCGCCGATCCTCACGCCGGCAACGCGGCGTTGCGCGCGGAGCTGGAAGCCCATGCCAAGGCCGCCGAAGACCGGAGCGTTGCGGCGCTGGAACAGGCATCCGCCCGGATCGAAAGCATCGCGGCGGAACTGTCGGCCGCCTGATTTGCGGGACTATTTTTCCGCCCCAAAGCAAACTCCCCCTTTACCAGGAAGTGCGCTATACTGTGCACGGACGGTCACTGCCTCGCGCGTCAGGTTCGCGATGCCCAGGGGCCTTAATGTTACTCATCGGGAGCTGTCCCTGCCCAGGACCGTGGTCTTGGGCATACGGTGCCCACCTGCAAAGCAGGCCCATGAGGATCCATACACCAACGGCGAACGCGGTACCGTCCACTTTGCCTTCTAATGCGGAATTGCCCTCCAAAGCGGAATTGAGAGACGTCGCGCGCCGCCGCCGCGCGGCTTTGCGGGCTGATGGCTTTGCGGCGTCTCTGGTTGCCCAAGCCGATGCGCTCGCCATCGCGCCCGGCACGATCGTCGCCGGCTATCATGGCCATGGCGATGAAGCCGATCCCGCCCTGCTGCTCCAGGCATTGGCGAAGGCGGGCGCCCCTATCGCCTTTCCGCGCGTGATCGCAAAAGATCAGGCACTGCAATTCCATCTGGTGCCCGATGGCGAAATCTTGCATCCGGGCGCGTACGGCATTCACGAACCGCTGGAACATTGGCCGAATGTGACCCCGGATATTCTTCTGGTTCCGCTGCTGGCGTTTGATCCGCATGGTTACCGGCTGGGATATGGCGGCGGCTATTACGACCGCACCCTGGCGGCGTTGCCCAACGCGCGTGCCATCGGCATCGCCTATGCGGGTCAGCGCATGGACTTTCTGCCCCATGATGCGCATGACTATCCCCTCCATGCCATTCTCACCGAAACCGGGCTGACAGAATTTCCGCGATGAAGATTCTTTTTCTGGGCGACATTATCGGCAAGCCGGGCCGCGACGCAGTGGCGGCGGAATTGCCGCACATCAAGGCGCGCCTGCAGCCCGATCTCGTCATCGCCAATGGCGAGAATGCCGCTCATGGGTTCGGCCTCACCCGCGCTATCGCCGAGGAATATTTCGCCATGGGGATCGACGTGATCTCGACCGGCAACCACTGGGCCGACCAGAAGGAGATTCTCACCTATATCGACAAGGAGGACCGCATCCTCAGGCCGCAGAATTATCCCCGCGGCACGCCGGGGCGCGGCAGCAATCTCTATCAGACACCGGCCGGCAGCGTGCTGGTGATCAATGTCATGGGCCGGGTTTTCATGGATGCGCTGGATGATCCCTTCGCGGCGGTGGACGCGGAGATCAGCTCCTGTCCCCTGGGTGAGATCGCCGACGCCATCGTGATCGACATGCATGCCGAGACCACTTCCGAGAAAATGGCGATGGGCCATTTCTGCGACGGCCGTGCCAGTCTGGTGGTCGGCACGCACACCCATGTTCCCACTGCCGATGCACAGATATTGCCCGGCGGCACCGCCTATCAAAGTGATGCCGGGGCCTGCTGCGACTATGATTCCGTGATCGGCATGGACAAGGCCGAACCGCTGCAACGCTTCACGCGCAAGCTCTCCAGCGCCCGCTTCTCGCCGGCCACAGGCCCGGCAACCGTCTGCGGCGTGTTCCTGGAAACTGACGCCAAGGGCCTGGCCACGCGCATCGCGCCTGTGCGGGTCGGCGGCCGTCTGATGCAGACGATGCCGGATTTTTCCTGAATTCAAGAAACCGCGTCGCGGGCTCGCTCCGGGCTCAGATCCCTTCGCGCAGGGTGCGCGCTACCGCATTGTGCAATTGGGTCCAGTGATCGGTGAGATCGAATAGCCGCCGCACGCCGCGGGACGTCAGGGTGTAATAGACCCGCGTTCGCCCGCCTGCGGGCCGCGCCTCCGCCCGCAACAGTCCTTCTTTCTGCAAATCATGAAGCAGCGGGTAGATCACCCCTTCTTTCGGGGCGACCACCCGGCCGGTCGCGGCAGCAATGGCAGCCACGATTTCATAGCCATACATCTCCCGGTCCTGGAGCAGTCTCAAGACCAGAAGCTCCGGCACCCCGGCCATGAAGGAAGGATTTGCACCCATGGCAAATCTATATACCTATCGATGATATGTATCAAATACATATTAGCGATAGGTATGAAGAAAATACTAGAACTTCAAAGGCTTGAACGAACGCCAGGCACTCCAGCCGGCTATGATGAATGCGATCAACACCACTGCCTGGGTCGCCAGAAATACCGGCCCGCTGGGTGGAGTGCCGGGGGCGATGGCATGGAGGGGCGGGATTTTCAGGAAAGACTGGATCACCAGAACGAAGACATTCAGATAAAGGCCGACCGTGACGCTCACCACATATGTCCCTCGCCAGATGCCCGCCAGTCCCCGCCCGTACAGGCCGTAGAAAGCCAGCGCCAGCGCGATCAGGGAAATGACGCCGGTGATCTGTGCCGGGGTAATGTGCTCATTGTGAAAGAAAAATCCGGTGACGCTGGTCAGGAGGGTGAAAACCAGGAACAGGGCGGCCCAGTTGCCGGGATTGCGGCCCCCCATCAGCGCCAGCAGCAGCACCAGGCCGGTACCGATGCCGACCAGACTGATCAGGACATGCGTCAGGGTAAACCAATCCATGCCAAGGATCATGCGCGTCTCCTTGAAATCGGGTTGAGAGAAATGGAAGGCGGAAATCGGCGGAGTATTGCGTCATCCTGCCCTCCAATTTGGATCCCGCACAAGCAACCGGGACTTGAAAGACAGGGAAGGGGGCGGCTATTTGGCCGGCGCGTCCGGGGCTGTGTCCTTGCGTCCCGGCGCGCCCAATTGGAAATGCGGTGAAAAATGGCCGGTCACAGTCAGTTCAAGAACATCATGTTTCGCAAAGGGCGCCAGGATAAGGAGCGCTCCAAGCTCTTTTCCAAGCTCGCCCGCGAAATCACCGTTGCCGCCAAGGCCGGCCTGCCCGATCCGGCGCTCAATGCGCGCCTGCGCACTGCGATCATCGCGGCCAAGGCGGAATCGATGCCCAAGGACAATATCGAGCGCGCCATCAAGAAGGCGGGCGGCAATGATGCCGAAAATTACGACGAAATCCGCTATGAAGGCCGCGGCCCCGGCGGTGTCGCCATCATCGTCGAGGCGATGACCGACAATCGCAACCGCACCTCGGCGGATGTGCGCTCAACCTTCGCCAAATATGGCGGTGCGATGGGCGAGACCGGTTCGGTCTCCTTCATGTTCGATCACGTGGGGGTCATTTCGTACCCCGGCGAAAAAGGCAGCGAAGACCAGATGCTGGAAGTGGCGCTGGAGACCGGCGCCGACGAATGCGTCAGCACCCCGGACAGCCATGAATTTCTCACCAGCATCGAAGGTTTCGCCGCGGTGCGCGACGCGCTGGAAGCCCGGCTGGGGGCGCCGCAATCCGCCGCCATCACCTGGCGGCCCAAGAGTACCGTCGCGGTGCCCGACGACGCGGGCGAGACCCTGATGAAACTGGTCGAAATTCTGGACGACCATGACGATATCCAGAATGTCTATGGCAATTACGAATTGTCCGATGCCCTGATGGCAAAGCTGGGCGCCTAGTCCCGGTTTTTTGGTGCAGCCGCGGATTGAAGCAGGCGAACAGAACGGGCACAAAGGCCCTCATGGCTGCCACCGCGATTCGCATTCTTGGCCTTGATCCCGGCCTCAGCGCGATGGGTTGGGGGGTGATCGTGCTGGACGGCACGCGGCTTTCTCATATCGAGCATGGCGTCATTGCGACCAAACCCGCCCTCGGCCTGGGCCTGCGCCTGCTGGCGCTTCACCGCGAATTGACCGCCGTGATCGCGCGGCTTGCTCCCCAGGCCATCGCGGTCGAGCAGGCCTTCGTCGCCCGCGATCCGTCCGCCGCGCTGAAGCTTGGGCATGCCCGCGCCGTCGCCTTGCTGGCGGCGGCCGAGGCCGGGCTGGAGATCGCGGAATATTCCCCCAACCACATCAAGAAATGCGTGGTCGGTGCTGGCCATGCCGGCAAGGAGCAGGTGCAGTTCATGGTCAAGCGCCTGCTGCCCGCCTGCGGCGTCAAACAGGCCGACGCGGCCGATGCGCTGGCGGCGGCGATCACGCATGCGCATTTGTCAGGCACGCGGGCGCGCATGCTGGAAGCCGTTCGATGATCGGCAAGCTGACCGGAATTGTGGACAGCATTGCCGGAGACGCGGTGATCCTGGATGTCGGCGGCGTGGGCTATCTGGTGCAATGTCCGTCCACCACTTTGTCGCGCCTGGCCGTTGGCGCGCATGTCTCGCTGATGATCGAGATGAAGGTCAGCGAAGACGCCATTCGCCTTTATGGTTTCGCCGGCGCCGAAGAGCGCGAATGGTTCCGGCTGCTCCAGACCGTGCAGAATGTGGGTTCCAAGGTGGCGCTGTCGGTTTTGTCCACCTTGTCGCCGCGCGAATTGCAGCGGGCGCTGGCCTTGTCGGACAAGGCGATGATCGGGCGCGCGCCCGGCGTCGGGCCCAAGCTGGCGCTGCGCATCGCCACCGAGTTGAAGGACAAGGCGCCGGCGATGATGCTGCGCGGCGATGACGATACGCACGCCCATGTGACGGCGCCGCGCGGTCCTGCCGCCGATGCGGTGGCGGCGCTGCTGAAGCTGGGCTATTCCGAAGGTCAGGCGGCCGAAGCGGTGGCGCGGGCGACGGGTGATCTGGGCGATGATGCCGAAGCCGGTTCGTTGATCCGCGAAGCCTTGAGGGGCATGGGACGCTGATGGCCAAAGCTCTGAAAGGCGAAGCCAAAGCGAAAGAGGCCAAAACGAAAGAAGAAAGCCGCATCACCACGCCGGAACGCACCGAGGACGATTCGCTGGAATCGTCCTTGCGCCCGAAAACACTGTCCGATTTCGTCGGCCAGCAACAGGCGCGCGAAAATCTGAAAATCTTCATCGAGGCCGCCAAGGCGCGGGGCGAAGCGCTCGATCATGTGCTGTTTTCCGGTCCGCCGGGCCTGGGAAAAACCACCTTGGCACAGATCGTGGCGCGCGAATTGGGGGTCAATTTCCGTTCGACGTCGGGACCGGTGCTGGCCAAGGCGGGCGATCTCGCCGCCATTCTCACCAATCTCGAACCGCGCGACGTTCTCTTCATCGACGAGATCCACCGCCTCAATCCGGCAGTGGAGGAAATTCTCTATCCGGCGATGGAGGATTTCGAGCTCGATCTGGTGATTGGCGAAGGCCCCTCCGCGCGCTCGGTGAAGATCCAGCTGGCGCCATTCACCCTGGTGGGGGCCACCACCCGCTCGGGCCTCATCACCACGCCGCTGCGCGATCGTTTCGGCATTCCGGTACGGCTCAATTTCTATACCACCGACGAACTCTGCTCGATCGTGGCGCGCGGCGCGCGCGTGCTGGGCTTCGATCTGACGCAAGAAGGCGCCCGCGAGATCGCAAGCCGGGCCCGCGGCACGCCGCGTATCGCCGGACGGTTGCTCAAGCGGGTGCGCGATTTCGCCTCGGTGGGAAAACACGCAACCGTCGACGCCCATATCGCCGACGCGGCACTCACCCGACTGGAAGTGGACCGCCGGGGCCTGGACGGTTTCGACAAGCGCTATCTCACCTTGATCGCGGAGAATTTCGGCGGCGGCCCGGTCGGCATCGAGACCATCGCCGCCGCCCTGGGCGAGGCGCGCGACGCAATCGAGGAAATCGTCGAGCCGTATCTGATGCAGCAGGGTTTCGTGCAACGGACGCCGCGCGGCCGGCTTCTGACCGGCCAGGCCTATGGTCATCTGGGCCTGACCGCGCCGCCCCGCGATCCCTCCCAGATCGGACTCTTTTCCGACGAAAGCGGCACATGAGCGTCGCGGGCCTGGGGCATTTCGATGGCAAGACCCATGTCCTGCCGCTGCGCGTCTATTACGAGGACACCGATCTGTCCGGCGTCGTCTATCACGCCAATTATCTGCGCTATATGGAGCGGGCCCGTACCGAATTCTTCCGGCTGGCGGGGGTGACAAAAATGGCCGACCTCGACAGCGAGGAGCCCACCGCCTGGGCGATCCGCGAAGTGCGAGCCAGCTATCACCGCCCGGCGCGGGTCGACGATGCGCTCAGCGTCCGCACGCAGCTTGTCGCGATCTCCGGCGCGCGCATCGAGGCGCTTCAAAGGATCCATGCCGGCAAAATTTTGCTGGTCGAGGGGCGGATCGAAGCCTGTATCATCACGTTAACGGGGAAGCCGCGGCGATTGCCGCAGTCGTTGCGTGATTTGTTGACACCTTTTCTCGTAGAATCAGATACTTGAGAGTGATTCGGCGTAAGGCCGCCCTACTTCGGCCAATTTTGAATGCGCATTTCCGCCGCGCGCTGGCCTCGCGCGAACAAGGTTGTTCCCATGACACTTAAGCGCGTACTCGCCTCTGTATTTTTTGTCATTCTGGCGAGCCTTGCCGTGCCGGCCATGGCCCAGCGCGGCCCCGTCGCCGCGCCGACCGGCGCGCCGGCCACCAGTCAGGAGCTGGGCGCTCCGTCCGCCGCGCCGACCACGATGGTCGATGCCAGCGGTCTGGCGCAGATCGGCACGGGCGGCGGTAATTTCTCCATCGTGGAAAGTTTTCTGCGCGCCGACATCGTCGTGAAAGCGGTGATGGTGCTGCTGCTGCTGGCCTCGCTCTGGTCCTGGGCGATCATCATCAACAAATGGATCGCGCTGGGGGGGCTCAAGCGCAAAGCGGGCAAGTTCGAAAAGATCTTCTGGTCGGGCCAGTCGCTGGATGAGCTCTATCAGCAATTCTCCCTGCGCAACGACCACCCCATGGCGGCGATGTTCGTGGCGGCCTTGCGCGAATGGCGCCGGGCTTTCGAAGGCGGCGCGCCGCGCGAAAGCCAGATTGCCGGCATCAAGGAACGCATCGACAAGGCGATGAGCGTCACCATTCTGCGCGAGACGGACGGCATCGAACGTCAGCTCGGGTTTCTCGCCACCGTTGGGGCGGTCGCTCCCTTCATCGGGTTGTTCGGCACCGTCTGGGGCATCATGAATTCCTTCACCGCCATCGCCGCGCGCCATGACACGACCTTGGCCGTGGTGGCGCCGGGCATCGCCGAAGCCCTGTTCGCCACCGCCCTGGGCCTGTTCGCGGCCGTGCCGGCGGTGATCTTCTACAACCGCTTCATCAACGAGATCGGCCGCTACGCCAATCGCCTCGACGCCTTCGCCGATGAGTTCTCCGCCATCCTGTCGCGGCAATTGGAAGAAAAGGCGCGCTGATGCCCAGCGTCATGCACCATGTCGGATCGCGCGGCCGGCGCAAGCGCAGCCCGGCCATGTCCGAGATCAATGTCACGCCTTTCGTGGACGTGATGCTGGTGCTCTTGATCGTCTTCATGGTGACGGCGCCGCTGCTGACCGTGGGCGTGCCGGTGGACCTGCCCAAGACCCGCGCGCCCGCGCTGGGCCAGGACAAGGAACCGCTGTCGGTCACGGTCTCCCGGGACGGCAAGATCTATCTGCAGAAAGAAGTCGTCACCGAGGAAGCACTGGTGCCCAAGCTGCAGGCGATTTCACAAAACGGCTACGACCAGCGCATTTTCGTGCGCGGCGACAAGACCGTGGATTATGGCCGGGTGATGGTGGTGATGGGCCTGCTGGCAAGCGCGGGCTTCACTCATATCGGACTGGTTACCGATGTCGCAAAGCCGAAGCCAGAGCAGCACTAGACGGCTCCTGCCGCAACGCCCGCAGCGTCCGACCACGGCGCGGGGACCGCGCGCCGGGCTGATCGTGTCGCTGGCGCTGCATGCCGGGCTGATCGCGGCGACCTATTACACCTGGTCGCGGATGCTGGACACCACGCCGGAAAGCCATGCCGTGCCGGTCGATCTCATCACCGTGACCGAGAAGACCAACGTCGCGGCGATGGCGCCGCCGCCGCCGCCGACCCCGCCAAAGATCGAAATTCCGCAGCCCACCATGGAGGCGCCGCCGCTGCCACAATTCGAGCAGGTCGAGCCCGCGCCCGAGCCGCCGCTGCCGGATATCAAGATCAAGCCGGAGCCGAAAAAGGTCGAGGACACGCCCAAGCCGCCGGACCAGCCGCCCAAGAAACAGAACAGCCAGGATTTCGCGGCGCTGCTCAACAAGCTCACCGCCACGCCCAAAACGCCGCCCAACGCCAAGGTGGGGCCGCGCGTGATCCAGGGCATCGGCGCCGCCAACGCGATGACCGCCGATCTCGCCGATGCGCTCAAAAGCCAGATCTATCAATGCTGGAGCCCGCCGGTGGGCGCCCCCAACGCCGCCGATCTGGTGGTGGATTTCGATCTTTCGCTCAATCCGGACGGCACGCCCGGCCGCGCCACATCGGACGCGCTCTCATCCGGCAATCCCTATACCCGCGCCGCCGCCGAAGCCGCGCGCCGCGCGATCTTTCAATGCCAGCCTTACAAATTGCCCGCCGACCGCTATAGCCAGTGGCGCGAGATCAATCCGTTGCGCTTCGATCCGCGCCAGATGATGAATCAATGACGCCGCAAATCCGCCCGCATCGGGAACCAGGCTGGGCCAAATGTCTTTGGAGAATGGCATGAGAAAGCTTTTTCTGATCTGCGCATTGTTCCTGACGGCTCTGGCGCCGCTGCCGGCGGCCGCCGCGCTGTCGGTGGACGTGACCCAGGGCAACGCCCAGCCATTGCCCATCGCCATTCCCGACATGATTTCCGCCGATCCGTCCCAGGCGCAGATGGGCGCCAATATCGCCGGCGTGGTGCGCGCCGATCTCGACCGTTCCGGTCTGTTCAAATCGATCGATCCGCGCGCCTTTGTCGAGCACATCAACAACATCAATGTCGCGCCGACCTTCGCCAGTTGGCGCGCGATCAATGCGCAGGGCCTGGTGGCGGGACAGGTGACCTTGCAGCCGGATGGCCGGCTGAAAGTCGAATTCCGTCTCTGGGACGTTTATGGCGAGAGCCAGATGCTGGGCCAGCAATTCTTCACCCAGCCGGAAAATTGGCGCCGTGTGGCGCATCTTGTGTCGGACGCGATCTATGAGCGCATCACCGGCGAGAAGGGCTATTTCGACACCCGCATCGTCTTCATCTCGGAATCGGGTCCCGCGATCAAGCGCGTGAAACGCCTGGCGGTGATGGACGAGGACGGCGCCAATCCCATCTTCCTGACGCGCGGCGACTATCTGGTGCTGACGCCGCGCTTCAATCCCACGGCGCAGATGATCGCCTACATGTCCTATATCGCCACCAAGCCGCACGTCTATCTGTTCGACCTGGAAACCGGCAAGCAGGAAGAGCTGGGCAATTTCCCCAACATGACCTTCTCGCCACGCTTCTCGCCCGACGGCAATCGCGTGGCGCTGACCTTGGAGAATGGCGGCAACTCCGACATCTATGTCATGGACCTGCGCTCGCGGGCGGTGCAGCGGCTGACCAGCGATCCGGCGATCGACAGCGCGCCGTCTTTCTCGCCCGATGGCCGTCAGATCACCTTCGAATCCGATCGCGGCGGCTCCAAACAAGTCTATGTGATGAACGCCGACGGTTCGGGCCAGCATCGCATCAGCTTCGGCGCCGGCGAGAATGGGACCCCGGTCTGGAGCCCGCGCGGCGACCTCATCGCCTTCACCAAACAGCAGGGCTCACATTTTGCCATCGGCGTCATGCGGGCGGATGGCTCCGGCGAGCGCCTCCTGACCAACGCCTATCACGACGAGGGGCCCACCTGGGCGCCCAATGGCCGGGTGCTGATGTTCAGCCGGGAAGCGTCGAACAATCGCGGCTCGCAGATCTGGTCCATTGATGTCACGGGGCGCAATGAGCAGCGGGTGATGACCCCGGGCGACGCCTCCGATCCGGCCTGGTCGCCCCTGATTCAGTAAGCGTTCATGTTCATTGTTTGTTTATACCAGAAACATTGAAGGCTTCCGAATAGGGAAGTTAAGGAATTGCAACAACAATTCGCCCGTTTTTGCCGATCCCGGCATTGGCAAATGACGGAGGAACTCTAAACTTCACTTTAGCGATTCGAGAGCCATACCCGCCAAAATTTTGGCTCTTTTTGCCGCTTTGTACGTTTTGCCTTCGGGTGGGTAATTTTGAACCTCAGGCGCCACCTGCCGCCGCCTTCACTTTCTCGGGAGATCCATTGCCATGATCAAATTTTCCAGCACGTTGAAATTTGCCGCTTTGTCGGCCGCGTTGCTGCTCGGCGCCTGCACCCACAAACAGGAAGCCGCCAACACTGCTCCGCCGCCCGCCTCTCCGCCGCCGCCGCCGATGGCCGCGCCTGTCCAGTCCGGCATCCTGCCGGGCAGCGCTCAGGACTTTAAAGTCAATGTCGGCGACACCGTCCATTTCGCCCTCAACCAGTACAATATCGAGGGCTCCGATCAGGGCACGCTTTCCAAGCAGGCCGCCTGGCTCACACGTTATCCGTCCGTCCGCCTGACCATCGAAGGGCATTGCGACGAGCGCGGCACCCGCGAATATAATCTTGCGCTCGGCGCGCGCCGCGCCAATGCGGTCAAGGAAGCCTTGGTCGCCCAGGGTGTTCCCGCCGGCCGCCTCGAAACCGTGTCCTACGGCAAGGAACGTCCGATCTGCACGGAATCGGGCGAGGATTGCTGGTCGCAAAATCGCCGCGGCGTCAGCGTCATCGTCGGTGGCGCGAACTCGTGATCGCCGGTTAAAGTCGTGAAGGGCGCGGGTGGTCGCACTCGCGCCCTTTTTCTTTGCCAAGGTGGCTTTGTCAGTCTCGAGGACCGGCTATGAAGACGCGCGCTGCAATTTTCACTCTCAGCCTTTTATTGTCCGGCGCGGTGACGACCGCGCTGCCCGCGCATGCCCAGCTTTTCGGTGAAAGCGACGAAGAAAAAGCCGCCCGCCAGGCGCACGAAGACGGCCAGGATTCCCAGATCAGCCAGCTGTCTGGCCGCATTCAGCAGCTTGAGGACAAGGTGCGGGCGCTCACCCAGAGCCTCTCCAATGCCACGGGCGCCACCGAAGAATTGGCGCATCAGATCCAGGAACTGCGCCAGAAGATCGACGCCCAGCAAAAGGATTTCGCCTATCGCCTTTGCATGGTGTCGGCGCAGCAGCTGGGCGCGGACGCCAGCGACCAGGGTCTCAATTGCGGCGCGGCCGGTACGGCACCCGCCGCCGGCGCGGGCAATGTACCGCCCAATTATACGCCCGGCACGCCCCTGCCGCCGATCAGCGGCAACGACAATCAAGGGTTCAACGGCCCGCCTTCTTCAGGCGCGCCCCAGCAACTGGGCCGCGCTCCGGGCACCCTGGGGACCTTGCCCATGGGCAGCGGACCCAGCGCTGGTGCCGTGAATGGCGGACCTCGCGCCGGCGTACCGGTGGGGCCTTCCAACGCACGCGGCGGCATAGGCCAGTTCGACACCGCCATGAACCTGCTGGCCAAGGCGCAATATGCCGAAGCCAGCGCCAGCTTCCGCAGCTATGCCGATGCCAATCCCGACGATAGCGACCTTTCGGCCCAGGCGATCTACTGGATCGGCGACATCGCTTATGTCCAGCATGATTATCCCAGCGCCACCCGCGCCTTCGCCGAGCAGATCAAGAAATACCCGGACAGCAACCGCAGTCCCGACAGTATGCTGAAGCTGGGCCAGGCGTTGATTGCACAGGGCCAGACCAGCGGAGGATGCACCACCCTTGCCGCGCTCAAAACCAAATATCCCAAAGCGCCCGCCGCCACCCTCGCCGCGGCCGCCGGCGCGCGCAAAGCCGCCTGCCGCTAAACGTTCGGCCGGCGAACCAGGAAAACGGGGCGCTCTAAGCCTCGCGTTCGCCGAAGCCATGCGCGGGCTTGGGGCGCCATGGCCTGGCGCGGTGGCGCTGTCCGGCGGCGGCGATTCCCTGGCCTTGATGCATCTCCTGGCGGAGTGGGCGAAGGCCCAGGGCGTGGTGCCGCCCGTGGCGCTGATTGTCGATCATGCCTTGCGCGAAGGATCGGCGTCCGAAGCCCGCCGCGCGGCAGCCTTCGCCCGGAAAGCCGGTCTGACCGCGCATATTTTCACGCGTGGGGGACCGGCGCCCCGGTCGGGCATCGAGGCTGCGGCCCGCGATGCGCGCTACAGTTTGATGGGCGCCTGGATGAAGAAGCACGGGGTCGCCGCCCTGTATGTCGGCCATACCTTGAACGATCAGGCGGAAACATTCCTGTTGCGGCTGGGCCGCGGCAGTGGTCTGGACGGTCTTTCGGCGATGCGCGCCATGGCGCCATTTCCATTGCCGGAATTTGCCGAACTGAATCTGGCGCGGCCGCTTCTGGGCATTTCCCGCGCCAGCCTGCGCGCGCATCTGAGGGCGCTGAACCTGAACTGGCTGGAAGATCCCATGAACAGCGAGGCGCGCTTTGCCCGAAGCCGCATTCGCGGCCTGATGCCGGCGCTGGAGGCGGCGGGACTTTCGCCGTCGCGCATCGCCGACGCTGCCGCGCATCTGGCGCGTGCCCGCGCCGCCCTGGAGCTGGCGACACAGGCCGTTCTGGCGCGGGCGGCAAGACCGGACGGCGCCCGCCTGCTGCTGGATTCGCAGGCATTGCTGGCGGCACCGCGCGAGGTCGGCCTGCGTGTGCTGGCGGCCCTGCTGATGGCGGTATCGGGCGAAGCCTATCGGCCCCGGTTCGAGGCGCTGGAGCGGCTTTTCGACAGCATCGTGTCCGGAACATTGGGCCGGGGCGCCACCTTGCATGGCTGCCGCTTGTTTCCTGCAGCCCGCACGGCCCAGCTTTTTGGACCAAAAACACTTGTTCTTGTACGGGAAAGTTCCAGGGGCGGCAAAAACCCCCGTTAACCGGGCCAAGTGACCCGGATTGCGGAAGGCGGCTGAAACTCTTAACGTTTTGCTGGCTGGCAATGCGCTAAAAACGCCCTATCTAGTAATCGTGCCGGGGCGTTGGCGCGCATGCAAGGCAATGGCTTTGGTGCGATAGGCCCTGGGGCTGTAGTTGAGTTGAATCGAAAGGACGGCGGTCTTGAACAATTTGCGCAATCTCGGCCTGTGGATCTTGATCGCAGTCCTGCTGGTCTTCCTGTTCAATCTCTT
Organism: Pseudomonadota bacterium; assembly: GCA_040389245.1. Taxonomy (GTDB): domain Bacteria; phylum Pseudomonadota; class Alphaproteobacteria; order Micropepsales; family Micropepsaceae; genus Rhizomicrobium. The sequence goes on from JAZKAH010000002.1 coordinate 823,926, forward strand.
CCAGGGCACGGGCGCGCATCCCACCGCCAGCGCCATCAGCTATTCCAAATTCAACGAGCAGGTTCTGCAGAACCAGGTTCGCAAGGTCACGTTCCAGGGCGAGCAGGTCAAAGGCGAACTCACCTCCGGCCAGGCCTTCACCACCACCGTGCCCGCCAACGACAATACGCTGTGGCCGATGCTGAAATCGCACAATGTCGATACCGCGGTGACTGCGGCCGACGACGGCATGCCGTCGCTGGTCGGGATCTTCGTCAACTGGTTCCCCATGCTGCTGCTGATCGGCGTCTGGGTGTTCTTCCTGCGCCAGATGCAATCGGGCGGCGGCAAGGCGATGGGCTTCGGCAAGTCGCGCGCCAAGCTGCTGACCGAGCGCCAGGGCCGCGTCACCTTTGAAGATGTCGCCGGCGTCGACGAGGCCAAGGACGATCTCAAGGAAATCGTGGACTTCCTGCGCGACCCGCAGAAGTTCCAGCGCCTGGGCGGCCGCATTCCCAAGGGCGTGCTGCTGGTCGGCCCGCCGGGCACCGGCAAGACCTTGCTGGCGCGCGCCATCGCGGGCGAAGCCAATGTGCCCTTCTTCACCATCTCCGGTTCGGACTTTGTCGAAATGTTCGTGGGCGTCGGCGCCAGCCGCGTGCGCGACATGTTCGAGCAGGCCAAGAAGAATTCGCCCTGCATCGTCTTCATCGATGAAATCGACGCGGTCGGCCGCCATCGCGGCGCCGGCCTGGGCGGCGGCAATGACGAGCGCGAGCAGACCCTCAACCAGTTGCTGGTCGAGATGGACGGCTTCGAAGCCAATGAAAGCGTCATCCTGATCGCCGCCACCAACCGGCCCGACGTTCTCGATCCCGCGTTGCTGCGTCCCGGCCGCTTCGACCGCCATGTGGTGGTGCCGAATCCCGACCTGGCCGGCCGCGAAAAAATCCTGCGCGTGCATCTGCGCAAGGTGCCGCTGGCGCCCGATGTCGATCCGCGCGTGTTAGCCCGCGGCACGCCCGGCTTCTCCGGCGCCGATCTTGCCAATCTGGTCAATGAAGGCGCGCTCTTGGCCGCCCGCCGCGGCAAGCGCGTGGTGATGATGACCGAACTGGAAGACGCCAAGGACAAGGTCATGATGGGTGCGGAACGGCGCTCCATGGCGATGAGCGACGAGGAAAAGAAACTCACCGCGTTCCATGAAGGCGGTCACGCCATCGTGGCGCTGCATGTCATCGGCTCCGATCCCATCCACAAAGCCACCATCATTCCGCGCGGCCGCGCATTGGGCATGGTGATGCGGCTGCCGGAACGCGATGCCCTGTCGCTGACCCGTCAGAAAATGCTGGCCGATCTCTGCGTCGCTTTCGGCGGCCGTATCGCCGAAGAATTGGTGTTCGGCCATGAGAAGGTCACGACCGGCGCGCAAAGCGATATCGAGCAGGCCACCCGCATGGCGCGCGCCATGGTGACCCGCTTCGGCATGTCGGACAGTTTGGGCCCCATCGCCTATGCCGAGAACCAGGAAGAAGTCTTCCTGGGCCATTCGGTGTCGCGCACCCAGAATATCTCCGAAGCCACGGCGCAGAAGATCGATTCGGAAATTCACCGCATCATCGACGAATGCTATGCCAAGGCGAAGGACATCCTCACCACCAACCTGGCGGATCTCAATCTGCTGGCGCGGGGCCTCTTGGAATACGAAACCTTGACCGGCGACGAAATCATCGCATTGCTCAAGGGCATTCCGCCGGTGCGCACGCCATACGAGGATCCGGTGCTGCCGTCGCGCGGCGAAGGCACCTCCGTCCCTGCCGCGGGCAAACCCCGGGCACAGGGCCCGGGTCCGATCATTTCGCCCGAGCCACAGCCGGGTCATTGATAGCGCGCTAACGATCTGAAGTTTCTAATACCATTGGGCGGTCGAAAGGCCGCCCAATCCGTTTGTGTCCTCCGGTGCATCGCATGAAAATCCTCGGCATCCTCAACATCACGGAAGATTCCTTTTCGGACGGCGGGAAATTTCTCGAGGCCGACGCGGCGCTGGCGCATGGCGAAAAGCTGCTGAAGGACGGTGCCGACATCCTGGATATCGGGGCCGCGTCCTCCAATCCGGATGCCAAAACCGTGGCGCCGCAAACGGAGATCGCGCGTCTGGCCTCCGTCGTGCCCGCGCTGAAAGCCAAAGGCGCGTCCATCTCCATCGACAGTTTCGTGCCGCAAGTGCAGCGCTGGGCCCTGGCCAAGGGCGTGGATTATCTCAATGACATTCATGGCTTTGCGGAGCCGTCGCTGTATCCCGCGCTGGCGGATGCGAAGGCCCGATTGGTCGTGATGCATGCCGTCCAAGGGCAAGGTATTGCCACCCGGGCCGATGTTCCGCCGGGCGAAATTTTCGCCCGTGCCGTTTCCTTCTTCGAACAGCGGATCCTGGCCCTGACCGGGGCCGGGATCGCCCGGGAACGGCTGATCCTGGATCCCGGCATGGGTTTCTTTGTCGGCAGCGACCCGGAGAATTCACTGACCCTGCTGCGCCGCCTGCCGGAGCTCAAGGCCCGTTTCGGCCTGCCCCTGCTGGTATCGGTGTCGCGAAAATCCTTCCTGCGCCGCATCGTCGGCCAGAGCGATGCCGCCAGCCTGCCGGTCCTGGCCGCCAGCCTCGCCGCCGAGCTGTTCGCGGCGGCCAAAGGGGCCGATTACCTGCGCAGTCATGCCCCTGGGCCCTTGGCGGCGGCCTTGAAAACCCGCGCTACTCTGGAATTTCCGGGGTTATAAGGCTGGCCGTGAAGGATTTTTTAGAACCGGCCCTTAGAATAGGATAAGGCCCAGAGGCGCGGACGAGATATCGGCGATCCGCCGGGCAGGAATGGAAACATGACACGCAAATATTTCGGCACCGACGGCATCCGCGGCCGCACCAATGCTTCCGTGCTGACGCCGGAGATCGCAATGAAGGCGGGCATGGCGGCGGGCCGCATCTTCACCCGCGGCGCCCATCGCCATCGGGTGGTGATCGGCAAGGATACGCGCCTGTCGGGCTATATGATCGAGAATGCCCTGGTCTCCGGCTTCACCGCGGTGGGCATGGATGTGTTCCAGTTCGGACCCCTGCCGACACCGGCCGTCGCGATGCTGACCCGCTCGCTGCGCGCCGATATCGGGGTGATGATCACCGCCTCGCACAACCCCTATCAGGACAACGGCATCAAATTCTTCGGTCCCGATGGCCAGAAATTGTCCGATGCGGTGGAAAAGGAAATCGAGCAGCTGATGGATGGCGGCCTGGAAGCCGGGCTCGCCACCGGCACCGGCATTGGCCGCGCCAAACGCGTCGATGACAGCCAGGCACGCTATATCGAATTCGCCAAGCACACTTTTCCCCGCAATCTGCGGCTGGACGGTTTGCGCATCGTGATCGATTGCGCCAATGGCGCGGCCTACAAGGTGGCGCCGGAAATATTGTGGGAATTGGGCGCCGACATCGTCTCCCTGGGCGTGAGCCCCGATGGCCTCAACATCAATCTGGATTGCGGCTCGACCGCGCCGCAGGCGATGTGCGCCAAGGTCCGCGAAGTGCGCGCCGATTTCGGCATCGCCCTTGACGGCGACGCCGACCGCGTCGTGATGGCGGACGAGCAGGGCCAGATCATCGATGGCGACCAGATCCTGGCGCTGATCGCAAAGAGCTGGTCGAAAAATGAAATGCTGAAAGGCGGCGGCGTGGTCGGCACGGTGATGTCGAATGCGGGGCTGGATCGCTATCTGGGCGGGCTTGGCCTCAAGCTGGCGCGCGCTTCGGTGGGCGACCGCTATGTGCTGGAGGAAATGCACAAGGGCGGCTTCAATGTCGGCGGCGAGCAGTCCGGCCATATCATTCTTTCGGATTTCTCCACCACCGGCGACGGCATGATCGCGGCGCTGCAGGTGCTAGCGGTGCTGGCGCAGGAAGGAAAACCCGCTTCGGCGGCGGCGCATCTGTATGAGCCATTGCCCCAGGTGATGGAGAATGTGCGCTTCAAGAAGGGCTCGCCCCTGGAGGACGCGAAAGTGAAATCCTCGATCGATGCGGGGCGCGTCCGGCTGGGCGAAAGCGGCCGCATTCTGGTGCGCAAATCCGGCACCGAACCGCTCATCCGCGTCATGGCGGAAGGCGAGGACGAAAAAACCGTCCGCGCCGTGGTGCGCGCCATCGCCGGCGCGATCGAAGAAGTGGCGGCCTGACACGGCCGCTGCCATGGCCAATCCGCCCCCCAAACGGCTGCTGGTTATCGCGGGCTCCGACTCCTCCGCCGGGGCGGGGCTGCAGGCCGACCTCAAGACGGCGCAATTTTTCGGCGTCTATGCCCAGACGGCGGTGACGGCCGTCACGGTGCAGGACACAAGCGGCGTCCATGCCACGGTGGCGATGCCTCCGGAGATCGTGCGCGACCAGATCCGGGCCGCGCTGGACGATATCGGCGCCGACGCCATCAAGATCGGGATGCTGGCCAATGCCGCCATAGCGGCCTCCGTCGCCGAAGCATTGCTGGGGACCGATATTCCGCTGGTGCTCGATCCCGTGCTGGTTTCATCCAGCGGCACGCCTTTGTTGGACCGGGCGGGAATCGAAATCCTGAAGAGCCGCCTGATGCCCCGGGCCGCGCTGGTGACGCCCAATCTGCCGGAATGTGAAGCGCTGGTGGGTATCCGGCCGGAAGGCGATCACGCCATCGCCGAGGCCGCACAGGCATTCGCGCTGCTGGGTGCGCATCATGTGCTGTTCAAGGGCGGCCATGGCGGCGGCGCGACGGTCCGCGACGTGCTGACCGGCGCGGACGGACATTCGATTGTCTTCCAATCGCCGCGTCAGGATACGCCCCACACGCACGGGACGGGCTGCGTGCTTTCCACCGCGATCGCCTGCGGCCTGGCGCAAGGCCGGCCGCTTGCCGAAGCGGTGAAGCAGGCGCACGCCTTCGTACAGAACGCGGTCGCGACCGCGCCCGGCCTGGGGCGCGGCCACGGACCGCTCAATCTCTAAGACCTGATATTACCGTCCGTCGTCCGGGCGAATAACGTGCGCGTCGCCATTCTTGTCCACCACAGTGGTGCTGCCGGCGGGCGGTGCAATGATAACGGTCTTATGTTCCGTGCTGCCACACGCGGCCAGCATCAGCGAGGCAAGCACAATCATGATCGGTGCACGCATGGAAAATCTCCGGGGAAACTGTTCAAGGAGACAACGTCTGCGTGCCGCTAGCGTTCCAATGCGATCATCTACCGACAAACGGATCCTGCACCATGATGGTGTCGTCGCGATCGGGGCTGGTGGAAAGCAGCGCCACCGGGGCGCCGATCAACTCTTCCACCCGCCGCACATACTTGATCGCATTGGCCGGAAGCTGGGCCCAGCTGCGCGCGCCTTGGGTGGATTCGCTCCAGCCCTCCAATGTTTCATAGATCGGCGTCAGCCGCGCTTGCGCATTGGCGGAGGCGGGGAGGTGATCCAGGATCTTGCCGTCAAGCGCATATCCGACACAGACCTTGATCTCGTCAAAACCGTCCAGCACGTCGAGCTTGGTCAGTGCGATGCCGTCCACGCCGCCGGTGATCACGGTCTGGCGCACCAGCACGGCGTCGAACCAGCCGCAGCGGCGCTTGCGGCCGGTGACGGTGCCGAATTCGTGGCCGCGCTCGCCCAGCTTTTCGCCGGTGGCGTCCTTCAGTTCGGTGGGGAAGGGGCCTTCACCGACGCGGGTGGTGTAGCTCTTGACGATGCCCAGCACAGTGCCGATCTCGCGCGGCCCGACGCCCGCGCCCGCCGCGGCTTGCCCTGCCACCGTGTTGGAAGACGTGACGAAGGGATAGGTGCCGTGATCGATGTCCAGCAGCACCGCCTGGGCGCCTTCGAACAGGATGCGTTTGCCCGCGATGCGCGCCGCGTGCAATTCGCGCCAGGACGAGCCGATGAAGGGCACGATCTTCGGCGCGATGTCGCGCAGGGATTGCAGCAACGCGCCCGCGTCCGCTTCCTTGTGCCCGAACCCCCGGCGCAGCACATTGTGATGCGCCAGCAGCCTTTCGATCTTGGCCGGCAGCGTCTCCAGATCGGTGAGGTCGATGGCACGCAGGGCGCGGCGGCCGACCTTGTCTTCATAAGCGGGACCGATGCCGCGCTTGGTGGTGCCGATTTTCTGGCTGGCCGCTTCCTCGCGCATGGCGTCCAGTTCGCGGTGCAGCGGCAGCACCAGCACGGCATTTTCCGCCAGCACCAGTATCTGCGGCGTGACATTCAGGCCGGCCTGACCGACGCGGGCGATCTCGTCCAGCAACGACCAGGGATCCACCACCACGCCATTGCCGATGATGGAACGCTTGCCCTGCACCACGCCGGAGGGCAGCAGCGAAAGCTTGTAGGTCTTGTCGCCCACCACGATGGTGTGGCCGGCATTGTTGCCGCCCTGGAAGCGCACCACCATTTCGGCGCGGTTCGACAGCCAGTCGATGATCTTGCCTTTGCCCTCGTCGCCCCACTGGGCGCCGATCACGGTCACATTTGTCATGAATTATACCGTACCCGGATGAATTTCAGCACGAGCCAGGAAGGCTGCGGCACGGTGACCATTTATAGCATGCGGCGGCGCAAAAATAGGGGCGAGTTGCCGCGCAGGGATGTGAAGCGCGCACGGACTTTCTTCCCCCCGCAAGGCGAAGCCTTTGGCGGGGGAAGATGTGCGGTAGCGGGCTTGCCCGCGTGCCGCACAGATGGGGGCAAAATTAGTAGAAAATGCCGTAATCGACTTCGATGATCTCGCCGCTATCCTGGTCGATCAGGAGCGCATCGTCACCGACTCGGACCCAGATCGCGCCGAAGGGCGGCGGCGGCAGGTCATAGTCATAATAATCGGTCAGCCAGTAATCCCGGGTCCAGAAGAAATTGGGCAGCACCTGTCCCCAGGTCCAGCGGCGTGCGTAATAGCCCGGCGGGCGGCGATAGGAGGGCGCGCGGAAGCGCCGGTCGGCGCGGAAATTCTGATGGAAGTTGCGGAAATTGCTGAAATCGTGGCGCTGGCCGCCGCGGTTCGGGTTGTTGAAATTGTTGAAATTCGGCCTGTTGAAATTGGACCGATTGTCGTTTTGCCGGCCGGGATTGCCGCGCATGGCGTTGTTCGGGCCTGGGCCGCGTAGGGCATTGTTGTTGCCAGGTATGGCGTTGGGCGCTGCCTGGGGGGCGGGCTGTGCGGCCCGCGTCATCGCTGGCGTATCGTGATGTTCGCGCATTTCGCGTTGCCCGATCGCGTTGCGGCCAGTGGCCGCGGCGGGATTTTGTGCGGGTGCCGCAGCGCGCGGAGCATTGCCCGGTTCGCCATGCTGGCCACCGCCGCGATTTTCGCCATGTGATCTGTTATCGCCGCCGCCACGATGATCCTGGTCCTGCGCCGTCGCCAGCGAGGTGCCGGCGATCAGGCCGACAATCGCGGCCGAAATCAGAAATTTCCGCATGAGATCTGCTCCAAATCACCCCACACGCATAACACAATGGCGCGGCAAAAGTTCCATTACCGAATCGCGCGGCGCTGCTATGGTCGGTCCAGAAAATTGGCGTGGAACGGAGCGGGCGATGATCACGCTGGTGTTGGCAATGGCCGAGAATGGCGTGATCGGCAAGCAAGGCACGATTCCCTGGCGCATCGCTGAAGACATGAAACGTTTCAAGGCGCTTACCCTGGGAAAGCCGGTGGTGATGGGGCGCAAGACTTGGGATTCTCTGCCGCGAAAGCCCTTGCCGGAGCGGGTCAATATCGTGGTGACGCGCCAGACGGACTGGGCGGCGGATGGGGCGCTGCGGGCAACGTCATTCGCCGATGCGCTGACAAAAGCGCTCAATGCGCCTGAAGTGATGGTGATCGGCGGTGGCGATATCTATCGTGAGGCCCTGTCCGGCGCGGACCGCATCGAGCTGACTGAGGTGCATCGCGCCGTTGAAGGCGACGCCCGTTTCGCATTCGACAAAAGCGGCTGGCGGGAAATCGCACGTGAAGATCACGCCACGCCGGATGGGCTGGCCTATAGTTATGTAACTCTGGTCAGAGGCTGACTTCCCGGCCGCTCGCCCAAGCTCGCGGCGTTCGTCGCTTTCGCAGGTCCGCAGGACCTGCTCACGCGCTACGCGCGCCGCTTCTCACTACTCGAAAATAATCTTCGGCGCAGGACGGGCTGCGACCTTCAGGGACGCCGCCACTTTTTTCGCCACTGCCAGGAACGCCAGGGCTTCCGGTCCATCCGGCGCCATCACCATCACCGGCGTGCCGGCGTCGGAAGTTTCGCGGATGCGGGGCACCAACGGAATCTCGCCCAGGAAGGGGGCGCCGACTTTTTCCGCCGTCTCGCGCGCGCCGCCATGACCGAAAATATGGTGTTCGTGACCGCAATCGGGACAGACAAAAACGCTCATATTCTCGACCACGCCCAAAATCGGCACCTGGGTCTTGTTGAACATGGCGATGCCTTTGCGGGCGTCGATCAGGGCGATGTCCTGCGGCGTGGAGACGATCACCGCGCCCTTGAGAGGCGCGCGCTGGGCGATGGTCAGTTGCGCATCTCCGGTACCGGGCGGCATGTCCAGCACCAGAACGTCCAGCGGCCCCCACAGCACATCGTTCAGCATCTGGGTCAAGGCCGACTGCACCATCGGGCCGCGCCAGATCATGGCCTCGTCTTCCTTGACCAGGAAACCGATGGACATGGTCTTGAGACCGAATTTCTCGATCGGCTTGATCTTCTTGCCGTCGCTCTCGGGCTTGTGGCGGATGTCGAGCAGGCGCGGCAGGCTGGGGCCGTAAATGTCGGCGTCCAGCAAGCCCACTTTCAGACCAAGCCGGACAAGCCCCAGCGCCAGATTGACGGCGACAGTGGATTTTCCCACCCCGCCCTTGCCGCTGGCGACCGCGATGATGCTGGCGACGCCGGGAATGCCTTGCGGCCCCGGCGGTTGGGCGGAGCGGGCAGGCGCGGGCGCCCCTTGATGCGCCGTCAGCACCGCCGTCACCGAGAGAATGCCGGACAGCTTGGCCACCGCCGCTTCGCAGGCCGCGCGCAGCGGTTCCGATTGCGGCCCGCGCGAAGGCGCCACTTCCAGGGCAAAGCCGACATGGCCGTCCCGCACCACCAGGCCGGTGATCATATTTTCCTGCACGACCGAACGGCCCGAAATGGGATCGATCACCTGGTCGAGGGCGCGCAGGACGTCGTCGCGGCTGGCGGGAGTACTCATCGCCCGGCTCTATACGGCGTCGCACCGTCAAGGGCCAGAGCGGCGAGGTGCTTGCGCTGTCATCAAAGGGAACCTGACGGCAAAATCATCTGAACGCCGTTCAAATCCCTGTCTGGCCGGTTCCAGGCTGATATGCTGGCGGCCGAATCCGGTTTTCAGGGTCGCGCCGGATCGGTGCGGCATAGGGACGAGCGAATATGCGGTTTGTGCTTGCGGTTTTTGCCCTTCTGGCGTTGGCAGCACCCCCGGCGGCCGCGCGGCCGGCCCCCGACTCGTTCGCGGACCTGGCCGCCAAGCTGCTTCCTTCGGTGGTCAATATCGCCACCTCCCAGACCTTGAAAGCGCCGCCCCGCGCGGCCTTGCCCAATGTGCCGCCGGGCTCGCCCCTGGAGGATCTGTTCAAGAATTTCCTGGGGCCCGATGGAGAAAAGCCCCGGCACGTCACCTCGCTTGGCTCGGGTTTCATCATCGATCCCGCCGGCTTCATCGTCACCAACAATCATGTGATCGAGGACAGCGACCAGATCACCGTGACTCTTTATGACGGCTCCAGCCTGCCCGCCAAGATCGTGGGCCGCGACACCAAGACCGATCTGGCGCTGCTCAAGGTCGTGCCCAAGAAGCCGCTGCCCGCCACCCATTTCGGCGACAGCGACAAGGCCCGCATCGGCGACTGGGTGATGGCGATCGGCGATCCCTTCGGTCTTGGCTCGACCGTGACGGCGGGCATCGTCTCGGCGCGCAACCGCGACATCAATGCGGGCCCTTATGACGATTTCATCCAGACCGACGCGCCGATCAATCGCGGCAATTCCGGTGGCCCGCTGTTCGACATGGACGGCGATGTCATCGGCATCAATTCGGCGATCTATTCGCCGTCGGGCGGCAGCGTCGGCATCGGTTTTGCCATTCCCGCCAATCTGGCGCGCGATGTGGTGGCCCAGATCAAGCAGTTCGGCGTGGCGAAGCGCGGCTGGATCGGGGTGCGCATCCAGCAGGTGACGGAAGAAATCGCCCAGGGCATGGGACTGCCCGGTACCCAGGGCGCGCTGGTGGCCGACATCACGGCGGGCGGCCCGGCGCAGAAGGCGGGCCTGCAGAAAGGCGATGTCGTGATCGGCTTCGACAACAAGCCGATTACCGATTCGCGCGGTCTGCCTCGCGTGGTGGCGGCGACGCCAATCGGCAGGACCGTGAATATCGACGTGCTGCGCAAGAGCAGGAAGCAAAGCTACCGCATCGTCATCGCCAAGCTGGACGAAGCGCCGGCGGACAAGCCGGGCAAGAAATTGCCGCCGCCCGCGGCCAAGACGAAATCCAAGCTCTCGCAATTGGGCCTGACTGTCGTGGCGCTGGATGAAAATGCGCGCGCCAAATACAAGCTGGCGGGCAATGTCCAGGGCGTGGTGGTGAGCGAAGTCGATCCGGCCAGCCCGGCGGCGGACAAGAATTTCCGTCCCGGCGACGTCATCGTGGAAGTGCAAAGCCAGCCGGTGAAAGCGCCCGCCGATATCGAGGCCCGCGTCGATGCCGACGTCAAGGCGGGCAAGAAGGTCGAGCTGATGCTGATCAACCGCAATGGCGATTTAACCTATGTAGGCCTGAGGCTGGATTAACATAACTGTCATCCCCGGCGAGGTGCGCCCAGCACCGAGGGAAGGGGAACCAGGTCGGCCGGGAATGGCACTGATAGTTAAGCGCCGATAATTTCCGCGTCGGTATAGCCCTGCAGATAAAGCAGCGCTGTCAGGTCGTTGTGATCGACGGACGCGCCTGCGGCGGCGGCGACCACGGGCTTGGCGTGATAGGCCACGCCCATGCCGGCGCGCTGGATCATCGCCAGGTCGTTGGCGCCGTCCCCGACCGCAAGGGTCTGCGCATAGTCGAGCTTCAGCTGCGCCGTCGCGTCTTCCAGCGCCTGCAGTTTGGCTGCGCGGCCCAGGATGGGCGTGCCGACTTCGCCGGTCAGCGCCACGCCGTCATCCAGCAGCGTGTTGCCGCGCTCGACATGAAAGCCGGCCGCCTCGGCCACCTTGGCGGTGAAGAATCCGAACCCGCCCGAGACCAGCATGGTGTGGGCGCCATTGGCGCGCATGGTGGCCAGGAGGTTCCTGGCGCCCGGATTGAGCCGCACCCGTTCAGCATAGGTGCGTTCCAGCGCATCCAGCTTCAGGCCTTTCAGCATGCCGACGCGTTCGCGCAAGGCCGCTTCGAATTCCAGTTCGCCGCGCATGGCGCGCTCAGTGATGGCGGCGATCTGCGGCTTTAGTCCGGCCATGTCGGCCAGCTCGTCGAGGCATTCGACATTGATGATGGTGGAATCCATGTCGGCGATCAGCAGCTTTTTTTTGCGATGCGCCGTGGCGACGACATTGATGTCGAGCTTGAGGCCTTCGGCGAAGCTGCGCGCCGCGGCCAGCAGCGGCGCGCTGTCCTGGGCTGCGACCGGCAGATCGAAGGCGTGGCCGGGCGACAGGATCGTGGGCTTGCCCAGCGCCAGGGCCGCGAACATTTCCGGCGCGGCGTCATCGCCGATGACATTCAAAACAAAGGCGGACATGCTGGCCTGATGAGATACGACGCCGTGCTTATTGCAGGCCCGACCGCGAGCGGCAAGTCCGCCGCGGCGCTGGCGTTGGCCGAGCATATCGGCGGCGTGGTGATCAACGCCGATTCCATGCAGGTCTATCGCGAAGCGCCCATTCTGACGGCGCAGCCGGATGCTGAGGCAAAGGCGCGGGCGCCGCATCTTCTCTACGGCCATGTCTCCGTGCGGGAGGTTTATTCCGTCGGGCGCTATGCCGAAGATGCAGGGCGTGCGCTTGAGCAGGCGCATGCGATGCGCAGGATTCCCATCTTTGTCGGCGGCACCGGACTTTACTTTGCGGCTCTGACGGACGGGCTTGCGGCAATCCCGCCGATCCCCGCTGCCTTGCGTGCGCAGGCGCGGGATCTGCTGGCGGAGATCGGCGTAGAAGAACTGCATAAGCGCCTGGCGGCGCGCGATCCGCAGACCGCGGCTCAGTTGCGCCCCAGCGATCCGCAGCGGACCTTGCGCGCCTATGAAGTGTTCGAGGCGACGGGCCGCCCGCTTGTTCAATGGCAACGCGATGCCGGCACGCCGCTGCTGGGGGGACTGAAGCTGGCGCGGTTTGTCCTGGATCCGCCCCGGCCGCTGCTCCGCTCCCGCATTGCCGAACGGTTCGAGGCCATGCTCGATCATGGCGCGGATGCGGAGGTGATCGCCCTCTCCGAGCTCGATCCGGCCTTGCCCGCCGCCAAGCTGCTGGGCCTGCGGCCCTTGCTCGCCCATAGCCGCGGAGAGACGAGCCGCGAGGAGGCGATTTTGCTGGCAGTCACCGCCACGCGACAATTCGCCAAGCGCCAGATGACCTGGTTTCGGAACCGCATGGCGGATTATGTCTGGGTAAACCCAGAAAACAGCAACATTATTACCACATATGAGCAATCTACCGTATGAAGTTGCTTGACGGCGCGTGCATCGCACCCTAACGTCCGCCCATGACATACGCGGTCGTACTTATTCGAAGGCTGTCGCCCGGGCGGGGCTGAACCCGCATCACCGGTCGATGGCGTACGATCAAGGGGCGGAAACGCCCCTTTATCTTTGGTATTTGAGCTTTGATTTCGGGAATTTCGACGTTTCGAGGGGACTATGCAGAAGGACGAGACATTGGCGGCAACCCGCGAAGCCAAGCGCGAACGCGTTTCGCTGACAGGCGCCGAGATGGTGGTGCGCGCGCTGAAGGATCAGGGCGTCACGCATATCTTCGGCTATCCCGGTGGCGCGGTGCTTCCCATCTATGACGCGCTCTTTGCCGACAATGGCATCACCCATGTGCTGGTGCGCCACGAACAGGGCGCCACCCATGCCGCCGAAGGCTATGCCCGTTCCACCGGCAAGCCCGGCGTGGTGCTGGTGACGTCCGGCCCCGGCGCCACCAATGCGGTCACCGGTCTTACCGATGCGCTGATGGATTCGATTCCCCTGGTGGTTCTGACCGGACAGGTCGCGACTCATCTGATCGGCACCGACGCCTTCCAGGAAGCCGACACTGTCGGCATCACGCGGGCCTGCACCAAGCACAATTGGCTGGTGCGTGACGTGAACGATCTGTCGCGCACCTTGCATGAGGCGTTCCAGATCGCCACCGGCGGACGCCCCGGGCCCGTGGTGGTGGACATCCCCAAGGACGTGCAGTTCAAGACCGGCGAATATCTCACGCCGGACGAGGCGCGCCATCGCACCTATCGGCCCAAGACCGAGCCGGATGCGGCAGCGATCGCCCGTGCGGTGGAGATGATGGCGGCGGCAAAGCGCCCGATCTTCTATACCGGCGGCGGCCTGATCAATTCGGGCCCGCACGCCAGCGAAGCCTTGCGCGAACTGGCGGCGCTGACCGGCTTTCCCGTGACCTCGACCTTGATGGGCCTGGGCGCGTTCCCCGCTTCCTCGCCGCAATGGCTGGGCATGCTGGGCATGCACGGCACCTACGAGGCCAACCATGCCATGCATGATTGCGACTTGATGGTGTGCCTGGGCGCGCGCTTCGACGATCGCGTCACCGGCCGTATCGATGCCTTCTCGCCGGGCTCCAAGAAGATCCATCTCGATATCGACGCCTCCCAGATCAACAAGGTGGTGCGGGTCGATCTCGGCATCGTCGCCGATGCCGGCAAGGCCATCGGCGAGATGATCCGGTTGTGGAAGGCGAAAGAGAAGAAAGTCGATGCGGCCGGGCTGAAGGATTGGTGGGCGCAGATCGACAAATGGCGCGCCAAGAAGTCGCTCGCCTATCAATCGTCGAATACGCTGATCAAGCCGCAATACGCAATCGACCGGCTCTACGAACTGACGCGCGGCCGCGATGTCTACATCACCACCGAGGTGGGCCAGCATCAGATGTGGGCGGCGCAGCGCTTCAAATTCGAGGAGCCGAACCGCTGGATGACTTCGGGCGGCCTCGGCACCATGGGCTACGGCCTGCCCGCCGCCGTCGGCGTGCAGATGGCGCATCCCGGCGCCCTGGTGATCGACATCGCCGGCGAAGCCTCGGTGCAGATGACCATGCAGGAAATGTCGACGGCGGTTCAGTATAATTTGCCGATCAAGATCTTCATCCTGAACAATGAATATATGGGCATGGTGCGCCAGTGGCAGCAATTGCTGCATGGCGCCCGCTATTCGCATTCCTATTCGGAAGCCTTGCCCGATTTCGTCAAGCTGGCGGAAGCCTTTGGCTGCCTGGGGCTGCGCGCCACCAAGCCGGCCGAACTGGACGCCAAGATCCAGGAGATGATCGACAGTCCCAAACCGGTGCTGTTCGATTGCCGCGTCGATCCCACCGAGAATTGCTATCCGATGATTCCCTCGGGCGCGGCGCATAACGACATGATTCTTTCCGCGCTGTCCGATGCGTCGGTGAGCGACGAAGGAAAGATGCTCGTTTGAATTTGTCATGGCCGGGCGAGCAGAACGAAGCGCGTCCCGGCCACCCATTGCAATGAACCAAACTCACCGACCGAAAAGATTTCCGATGCAAGTCAAAGTCAATGAACGTCACACACTCACCGCCCTGGTGGACAACGAGGCGGGCGTGCTGGCCCGTGTCGTGGGTCTGTTTTCCGGGCGCGGCTACAATATCGAAAGCCTGACGGTGGCCGAGGTCGATCCGGCGGAGCGCACCTCGCGCATCACCATCGTTACCTCGGGCCCGCCCCAGGTGATCGAACAGATCGAGGCACAGCTGCGCCGCGTGGTGCCGGTGCATGCGGTAACCAACTGGACCTTCGCCACCGGCGGGATCGAGCGGGAAATGGCGCTGGTGAAAGTCTCCGGCCCCGACCGGACGGCGGCCAGGCAGGCGGCCGAAACGCTGGGCGCCCGCATCCTGGACGATCGCGGCCAGGCCACGGTGTTCGAACTCACCGATGCGCCCGCCAAGATCTCCAGCTTCATCGAAACGATGCGGCCGCTGGGCCTCAGCGATGTGTCGCGCACCGGTGTCGCCGCCATCAGCCGGGATATTGCCTGACACGGCTTCTCACATGTGACAAAGCGTCGACAGGAATTGCCCCGCCGGGCGCAACTGGATAAAAGGCGGGCGCCACGAAAGGATCGAGAAATGCGGGTTTATTACGATCGGGATGCCGATCTCAATCTCATCAAGAACAAGAAGGTCGCGGTCATTGGCTTCGGCTCCCAGGGCCATGCCCATGCGCAGAACATGCGCGACAGCGGCGTCAAGGATGTCGTGATCGCGGCCCGACCGGGCGCCAGCGCCAAGAAGGCGGAAGCCGCCGGCTTCAAGGTGATGACCGTCGTGGACGCCGCCAAATGGGCGGACGTGATGATGATGGTGACGCCCGACGAACTCCAGGCCGACATTTGGAAGGACGAACTGGAAAAGAACATGAAGCAGGGCGCGGCTTTGCTGTTCGCCCATGGCTTCAATGTCCATTTCAAGCTGATCGAGCCCCGCGCCGATCTCGACGTGCTGATGGTGGCGCCCAAGGGTCCCGGCCACACCGTGCGCGGCGAATATCTCAAGGGCGGCGGCGTGCCCTGCCTGATCGCGGTCCATCAGGATGCGTCCGGCAATGCCCAGGATCTGGGCCTGTCCTATGCCTCCGCCATCGGCGGCGGCCGCGCCGGCATCATCGAGACCAATTTCCGCGAGGAATGCGAGACCGACCTGTTCGGCGAGCAGGCGGTCCTCTGCGGCGGCCTGGTCGAACTGATCCGCGCCGGTTTCGAAACCCTGGTCGAGGCGGGCTATGCGCCGGAAATGGCCTATTTCGAATGCCTGCACGAAGTGAAGCTGATCGTCGACCTGATCTATGAAGGCGGCATCGCCAACATGAACTACTCCATCTCCAACACGGCGGAGTATGGCGAGTATGTCACCGGTCCGCGCATCATCACCGCGCAGACCAAGGCGGAAATGAAGCGGGTGCTGGACGATATCCAGGCCGGCAAATTCGCCCGCGACTGGGTGTTGGAAAACAAGGCGGGCCAGACTTCGTTCAAGGCGACGCGCGCCCGCGGTGAAGCCCATCCCATCGAGGATGTGGGCAAGAAGCTGCGCGCCATGATGCCGTGGATTTCCAAGAACAAGCTGGTCGATACCGCCAAGAACTGACGACGCGACGGGAGGCCGGGTTCAACATGATGAGCACACGGCCTCCCATTCCACCGCCCCCTTATGAAGGTGGTTGCCTGTGCGGCGCGGTGCGCTATCGCGTCGATGCGCTGCCCGTGGCGATCAATGCCTGTCACTGCCGGGATTGCCGCAAGCTGACGGGTGCCGCCAATCTGCTGATGGTGGCGGTGCCGCGCGATGGCTTTCATCAGATATCGGGTGCGACCGACCGCTATCGCAAACGGGCGGATTCGGGGCGTGACGTCGATCTGGTGCGCTGCGCCGATTGCGGGACGCGGCTGTGGCATGAACCTTTGGCGTCGCCCGCGTTGCTGTTTTTTGCGGCGGGTACTTTGGATGATCCCGACTGGGCAATCCCCACATCGCATATCTGGATAGAGAAGGCCGCGCCCGGCACGCATTTTCATTCCGATGCGATTCAGGTGCGGGGTCAGCCGGCCAGCCGCGACGTGTTGTTCGACGCATTCCGAGCTGCTTATGCCAACCGGAAATCGTGATTGTCACAATAACTTCACACAGGCTCGCGCATTTCTGGAACCCGGTTAACCGGTGGAAAACCACGCGTCACTAGGGTTCCGGCGTGCAAACCAACCGCCGTGCCGTGAGCGACATCGACACAAAGACGTTTTTGGCCGGCCCGCAAACCGCGGGGGCCTTGGCCATACCGGCCGAGGCGCTGCCGCAATCCATGACTTGCGGCGAGGTGTTCGCCTGGTTGCTGGAAAATCCCGCCGTGCCGGCCGTCGCCATTCTGGACGAGCATAATTGCGTCGCGGGCCTGATCAACCGGCTGATATTCCTGGCCCGTTATGCCCGGCAATACGCGCCCGAACTCTACAGCCGCAAGCCCATTCTGCGCCTGGCCAATCTCACGCCCCTGATCGTGGACGAGCATGTCCAGTTCGCCGATCTGGGCACCACCCTGCTGGTGGAAAATCCCGATGCGCTGATCGAATGTTTTGTCGTGACCTCCCGGGGGCGCTATCGCGGCATCGTCACGGGCGAGGATTTGCTTCGCTGCAAAGTGTCGCTGCTTCAGGCCCGCGAAGAGGAACTGAGCCAGGCGCTGATTGCGGCCAAGGAGGCCAGCCTCGCCAAAAGCAACTTCCTGGCCCTGATGAGTCACGAATTGCGCACGCCGCTTAACGCCATCATCGGCTTTTCGGAAGTGCTGGGCGGCGAAATGTTCGGTGCGCTGGGCAGCGACCGTTATCGCGATTATGCCAACGATATTCATGGCGCGGGGCGGCACCTCCTGGCGTTGATCAACGACATTCTCGACCTCTCGAAGGCGGAAGCGGGGAAGTTCGATCTGAATTGCGAAGACCTGGCGCCCCGCGAATTGATCACGGAATGCCTGAAGCTGATGCGCGGCCGTGCCATGGAAGCGAGGCTGAGCCTGAGCCAGGTCGCGGGTCCGGATATTCCACGTCTGCTCGCGGACCGTCTGCGCCTGAAGCAGATTCTGCTCAATCTTTTGTCCAATGCCATCAAATTCACGCCGCCCGGCGGGTCGATCCGGGCGAGCGTCGAATGCGATGCCCAGGGTCAGATCGTGTTGTCGGTGTCGGACACCGGTATCGGGATTGCGCCGGAGATGGTCGCGGTGGCATTGGAGCCGTTCCGCCAGATCGCCTCGCCTTTCGCGCGCAATGCCGAAGGCACCGGGCTGGGCCTGTCGCTGGTCAAGGCATTGATGGAAAGCCATGGCGGGGTGCTTCGGATCGACAGCGCGCTCAATCACGGAACAACCGCAAGCCTGGTGTTCCCCGCCGCGCGCGGCCTGCAGCGTGAATTGCTCGCGGTGGGCTGATCCGTCCCTGTCTCATTTCTGGACGGCGGTAAATTCACGAGCTGTTTGCGGTGCTTGTCCGCCCGGCCTCATTGAAGCCTCTTTTCTCGCACAATTCCGTCGAACTTGCCCGCAAACTGGGCGGGAACGATTTGCCGCGCGACCGGATTGAAAGAACCGAGAAGCCGCGCGAGAAAAAGGGAGCGGGAAAATGTCAGCACGCATTCGATATCTGGTCTTGGCGCCAATTCTGGTTTGCAGCGTCTCTCTCGCCGGTTGCGGCACCACGCCGGGCGACCGCGGTTTGTCCGGCGGGCTGTTGGGCGCGGGAACCGGCGCCGCCATCGGCGCGATGGCGGGCTCGGCGGGAACAGGCGCCTTGATCGGCGGCCTGGGTGGGGCCGCGATCGGGATGCTGACCAGCTCCGATACCATCAATCTCGGCGAACCGGCCTGGCGTCATACCGCCAGCCGCCGTCACCATTCCAACAAGGTGGCCCGCAACGACGAGAAGTGCACCGCGCATGACACCGCGACACAGCGCGTCACCACCTGCACAAGAGACAAGTAAGATCGAATTCCCGGCGGGTGCGGAACGCCCCGCGCATTACCGATTGAGCAGCGGAATGTTCTTGCCCGTTGGCGCCCGGCCCTGCTGCAGGGTCTGGATATAGGCGACAAGGTCGGCGACGTCGCTGTCGGGCAGCACCTTCTCGGTATAGGCCGGCATCTGCGCCTGGGGATGGCGCAGCTGCCGCATGATTTGCCCCGCAGTGAGGCCGGCATGGGCCAGTTTCGGCCCGACAAAGCTGGTGCTGGCGCCGGTCGTGCCATGGCAGGTGTAGCAGGCATCGCGCATATAGATCTGCTTGCCGCGGGCGGCATCACCGGACGAGGCATTCTGGGCGAATGCCGGCGCGGCAAGCGCGACCGATAGAGCGATGATGAAGGAAAATCGCATCATCGCGCTCACCGCCCCTGACAGACGACGTCGATCAGCGCCGGTTCGCCGCGCTTCACCACATCGACCGCCCGCTTGATGGCGGCGCCCAGATCCTTGGGATCGGTGATCGGCCCCTGGCCATAAACGCCCATGCTTTGTGCCATCTTGCCGAAGTCGATGAAGGGATCGGCAATGGTGGTGCCGATATGGGTGCGGTCGATGCCGCGCTGCATGCGATTGGCCATCTGCTGCAACAGCATGATCTCCTGATGCCAGGCGCGATTGTTGTGCATGATATAGAGGATCGGAATCTTCTCATGCGCCGCGGTCCAGAGCGAACTGGGGCAGCACATCAGATCGCCATCGGCCTGGATCGAGACCGTCAGGCGGCCATGCTTTTTGTTGGCCAGCGCAGCGCCCAAGGTTGCCGGCGCGGTATAGCCGATGCCGTAGGCGCCGGCGTCCCCGATATAGCGATGATGCTTGTCGGCGTGCCACAGCTTTTGCGGCCAGGCGTTCTGGAATAGCGAGCCCGAGGCAAGCGTCCAATCCTCGTCGCGAATGACGTTGTAAAGCTCCATCACCAGCCGCGCCGTGGTGATGGGCTGCGAATCCCAGCCTTCGGCTGCCAGCGCCCGCTGGTCGGTCAGCGCGCTTTGATGGGCGTCGCCGAGTTTTTTGCCGCGCGACTCGAAATTCGAACGCTTGCCTTTGTCGATCAGCGTCCGGCATGCCGCGATCAGGGAGGGAAGGCTGGCTTCGGCATCGCCTTCCAGCGCCAGATCGACATCGGGATAGCGTTCGAAATCCTGGTAGTTGGAATGGAAGTTGAGATCGACGGCGGTGAGGCTGATGCTTTTGGCGCCGGGTTTGACGCTGCGCTGGGTGCTGGTTTCGGTATGCGGCACGAAGGAATGGGTGGTGGCCCAGAAGTCGGTCATCTCCATGCCCAGGATCAGATCGGCCTGGCTGATAACCGCCCGGCTGCGGCTGGTCTGGTTGAGGGGATGGCGCCAGGGAAAATTCATCCGTCCCGACGCGTCGACAACCGGCGCCTGCAGCAGCTCGGCCAGTTCGACCAGGGACTGCATGCCCGCCGGGGTGCGGGCGAGGCGGTCGCAGACCAGTACCGGCGCCTGCGCCTCGACCAGCATTTTCGCCGCTTCGCGCAACGCGCCATCCTCGGCTTGCGGCGGTGCGATCTTGGGTGGGTGCGGAATGACGGGGCGCGGCTCTTCGTCGATCGGGTTTTCCTGCAGGTCCGTCGACGTCACCAGCAGGACCGGGCCATAGGGCGGGGTCATGGCGTATTTCCAGGCCCGGGTCGCGGATTCCGCCCAATGCTGCAAGGAGCCCGGCCTGTCGTCCCATTTGACGAAATCGCGGACGATGGCCGCGCCGTCCTGCACCGAATGGACGAATTGCACCATGGTCTTGCGGGTGCGCAGATCGGGCGCGGACGGCGTGATCAGGAAGATCGGCACCCGGTCGGCATAAGCGTTGTAGATCGCCATCGAACCGTGCTGCAGCCCGACCGTGTCGTGCATCATCGCGGCCATCGGCTTGCCTTCGATCTTGGCATAGCCGTGGCACATGGCGACCGAGACTTCCTCATGCATGCAGGAAAGGAAATCGAGCTCCGGATCGGTGAGCATGCCGTAATTGATGATCGACTCATGCAGGCCGCGGAAACTGGAGCCGACAAAGGCGGCGGCATGTTCGATCCCAAGACCGCGCATAACGTCGAGCATGAAATCCGCGCCGCTGCTCGATTGCGTGATCGCCTGGACATCGGCGGGCGTGCCCCGCTCGGCTTCGCGATCGGGCGCGGCTGGAATGCTGGGGGCACGGGCGGGCGGCGCGACGGCCTGCGCCTCGGCCTTGCCGGGCGCTGTCAGCGGTGCCGCCAGGGCGCCGGCGCCGGCAAGCGTCGCCGTTTTGAGAAAGGCGCGGCGGCCCACCATGCCTTTATCGTCGCGCTTTGCCATGCCGATCCCCAGCCGAACTCTGGCATTGTTCCAGCAAGGCTGCGCGATGGTCAATGCATGGCAGTTCTTCGCGGCTGCGAAGAGAGCAGTTAAGTTGGATTTTCCAAGCTGAATAACGCCGCGTCGTCGTCGTAGGAGAACAACTCTCCAAAGCGGGCCCAGCTCACCACTGTCTTCAGCGAATCCTCCGCCGCGTCTTCGGCCATATGATCTTCCAGCTCATCCAGGAAGCGGGTCTTGGGCGCGGAGTGGCTGGCGCGCTCGTCCAGCACCCGGCGGATGTGGGCAGCCAGGGGCACGTTGCTCATCAGAGAACGAGAAAAGATTTCCTTGCGCTCATTGAGATCGGCGTCGGCGAAGCGCTTGCCCATATGGGTGAGTTTGATATCGCCGCCTTCGATTTCGGCCAGGCGCAGCAGCTGCATTGCTTCGGCTACCGGAAACAATTCGTCGACTTCCAGTTCCTGTTCATACGCCACGTCGGGAAGATCGGCCTTGCCGTCATACGGCGCCGCCGCCAGCGCTTCGATCAGACCGGCGATCTGGTTGGGCGAGACATGGACCAGCGGCATCTCGATGCCGGCGCTGGCGCGCGCCTGCTGCTCGCGCAGCCGCTCCACCCGCCGCGCCGTCATCTCGACATAGATCTGGTCGACATAATGCTCGAACTGGGCCGAGGTGCGGTCGCGCGGCTGGGGCAGGTCGATCTTGATTTCCGAACTCACCCGGCCGGGATTGGACGAGAACAGCAGCACCCGGTCGCACATCAAGACCGCTTCCTCGATATTGTGGGTGACCAGGATGATGCCCTTGATCGGCAGTTTTCCGTTGCCCCACAATTCGACCAGGTCGGTGCGCAGATTTTCCGCCGTCAGCACATCCAGGGCGCTGAACGGCTCGTCCATCAGAAGAATATTGGGATGTACCACCACACCCCGCGCGAAACCGACGCGCTGGCGCATGCCGCCGGACAATTCGCGCGGATAGGCGCTTTCATAGCCGTCCAGGCCGATCAGATCGATGGCGGCCAGGGCGCGGGCGCGCATTTCCTTTTGCGGCAGGCCCAGCGCTTCCAGGCCCAACTCGACATTCTCCAGCACCGTAAGCCAGGGAAAGAGCGCGAAGCTCTGGAACACCATCGCCACGCCCTGCACCGGACCTTCAATCGGAGTGCCCATGTAGGAAAGGTGGCCACCCTGTGGCCGCGCCAAGCCCGCGATCAGGCGCAACAGGGTGGATTTTCCCGAGCCCGAACGGCCCAACAACCCGACAATCTCGCCCTGCTTCAAGGTGAGATTGACGTCCTCCAGGACCAGTAATTCTTCGCCTGCGCTTCGGGGAAAGGAGCGGCGGACATTTGTGACTTCGAGAAGATTGGCCATATCACGTCATCCGGAATTTGCGTTCCGCGTACCAGTAAAGCGGGCGCCACAATATACGGTTCACCACCACCACGAAAAAGCTCATGATCATCGTTCCCAGCACCACGCGGCGAAAATCCCCCACCGTGACAGCATCGGCGATATACGCGCCCAGGCCGTGGGCATGGAGCGTGTGGTTGCCCCAACTGGCTACCTCCGCCGCTATGGATGCATTCCAGGCGCCACCGGATGCCGTAATGGCGCCGGTTACGTAAAAGGGAAAGACCGCAGGCAGAGCAACCTTGCGCCACCACAGCCAGCCATGGACGCCAAAATTCTCGGCGGCATCTCGCAGCTCCTGCGGCATGGTGCTGGCGCCTGCGATGACATTGAACAGGATATACCACTGGGTGCCCAGCACGATCAGTGGCGACAGCCAGATGTCAGGGTTTGCGTTCCAGAATACGATCAGTGACACCACGAGCGGGAACAGCAAATTGTTGGGGAAGGCGGCCAGGAATTGTGCCACCGGCTGCACGATGGTGGTCAGCTTGGGCCGGAGGCCGACATAGATACCGATCGGCGTCCAGATCATGCTGGCGATAGCGATGAGCACGAGCACCCGCAACAAGGTGATGAGGCCCAGACCGAAGGCGGTGAGCGCTTCCTTCCAGGTAAAGTTGACATGGCTGAATTCGTAGATGCGCCAGACAGCATAGGCGGCCAGCAATCCCAACACGATGTACCAGAGTATATTGGCGGCTCGGCTATCCACCTCACGGGTGGCGGCGCGCATGCCGAAGCTGGGCGGATGCCAGCGATAAGACCAGCGCATCATCTGTTCAAAGGGCGCGGTCAGAAGGTCCAGCAATTTGGAACGGCGGTAAACGGTCAGCGCCCAGGATTGGGGCGTTTCTTCAGATGGCTCGCTGCTGACGCGGAACCGGTCGGCCCAGGCCACCAGGGGACGGAACAGCAGCTGGTCATAGATCAGGATCACCACCAGCATGGCGCCGATGGCTTCGAAGATGGCGGGCAGATTCTTTTGCGCGATGGCGACCGCGATCCAGGAGCCGATGCCGGGCAAGGCGATGTTGGTCTTGCCCACGCTGATGGCTTCGGAAATGGTGACGAAGAACCAGCCGCCCGACATGCTCATCATCATGTTCCAGATGAGGGACGGCATGGCGAAGGGCGCCTCAATGCGCCAGAAACGCGCCCAAGCATTCAATCCGAAGACGCGGCCGGCTTCCTCTAGTTCGGGCGGCACGGTGCGCAGGCTTTGATAGAAGCTGAACGCCATGTTCCAGGCCTGGCCGGTGAAGATGGTGAAGACGCAAGCCAGCTCCGCCCCCAAAATGCGACCCGGCGACAGCGACAGGAACCAGATGATGGTAATGGACAGGAAGGACAGAATGGGTATCGACTGCAGGATATCGAGCAGTGGGACCAGCAGCATGCCGGCGCGCGGATTCTTCGCCGCCCAGGTGGCATAGGTGAAGGTAAAGCCCAGCGATACTCCAAGCGCGATCAGCATGCGCAAGCTGGTGCGCAAGGCATAACCCGGCAGGTCGGCGGGGTTCAGCTTGAGATAGTTGCCGGAAATGGAACTCAGCGGATGCACCAGGAACCGGCTGACATCGGCAAAAGCCACGATAAAGCCCAGCACCAGAATCGCCGCCAGCAGGTCCCAGCGGCTGGGCAGCAGACGGCGTGCTTCGATCGAGACGGGCGGCAGGATTTTCATGTCCGGCAAGCCTTTGGATCAGAGGTGTGGGCCGACAACCAAGCACTACACGCGCGCGCGTGAAGGCTCCGTGACAGTCTTGGGCGTTCTATTGTCGCGGCGGCGTCTTAAGTCAATGCGAGAGATGCCGGTCCAGCCACGCCGCGGTGGCGGCTGGGGTCTGCTTGTCCTGGTCGCGGTCCACCATCAGGTTGGCCTGCTGCATCAGGGTTAAGGGAATGCTTCCGATCAGGGGCTTCAGGACGTCAAGAAATTTCGCGTCATGGGCATGCGCCGGACCCACCAGTAGCAGCGCATCATAAGGCGGCAATGCCGCTTTGGGGTCGGCAAGAATGACAAGGCCATAGCGGGCGATGCGGCCATCGCTGGAAAAGGCCGAGACCACATCGGCGTCCCCGCTGGTCACCGCGCGATAGAGAAAATCGGGCTGATATTGCCGCCGCTTCATGGCGCCGATGCCATAGGCGGCGGCCACGGCGCGCCATTCGGGCCGCGAGAAAATCTCGAAATCGCCGCCGATCCGAAGCTCGGGATGGGCGGGAAGGTCGGCCAGGCTTTTGATGCCCAGCGCCTTGGCGCGGTCGGCGCGCATGGCGAAAATATACGCATTCTCGAAACCCAGCGATCCCAGGCTTGCGATTCCGTAATGCTTCGCCATCCAGCCGGCGAGCTCGGTCTGCATGACCTGGCGGCCCGGCATGTCGGTCCGGTGCAGCAAGGTGCCCCACAAGGTGCCGGTATAATCGACATAGGCGTCGATATCGCCCGCGCCCAATGCCCGAAATGCGATAGTCGATCCCAGGTCGCTTCTGGTGGTGACGGCAAAGCCGGCACGTTCCAGGCGCTGGGTCATCAGTTCGGCCAGGATATATTGTTCGTCGAAATTCTTGGCTCCGATCACCACGCTGTGACGCGGATTGGCGGACGCGCCTTGCATCACTTCCGGCGTCAGCGCCGCCGCGATCACCGCCAGCAACCCCAAGCCGGCCAGGATCAGACGCGAACGCGAGCGCGTCGCCAGCCCCGACCCGGCCAGCGCCAGCAGCAGATCGAGCACCAGCGCCAGGGCCGCTGCCGCCACGCAGCCGAATAGCACGAACACCCAATTCTCGATCTGCAGCCCGGTGAAAATGTAATTGCCCAGGCTGGTCTGGCCGATGGGCGTGGACAGGGTGGTGATACCGACCACCCATACTGTCGCGGTGCGGATGCCCGCCAGAACCAGTGGCGCGGCCAGGGGCAGCTCCACCTTGAAGAGCGACTGGCGCGGCGTCATGCCCACGCCCTTGGCCGCCATCAGGATGGCGGGATCGATGCCCGCCAGCGCCGTCACCAGATTGCGCAGGATCGGCAGCATGGCATAGAGCGTCAGCGCCAGCAGCGCCGGCAGAAAGCCCAGCGCGCGAAAGGAAAAGCCGAACAGATCCTGCGTCACCACCGACAGGGCCAACAGCAGGGGGTAGAACAGCGCCAGCAGGGCGAGCCCCGGAATGGTCTGCACGATGCTGACGGCCGCCAGCAGCGGCGTGCCCAGACGGCTGCTGCGTGCGGCGATTATGCCCAGGGGCACGCTGATCGCCACGCCCAGCAGCAGCGCCGAAACGCTGAGAATGACGTGCTGGCCGAGATAATCGGGCAAAAGCGCCCAGGCTTCGCGAAAGCTGGCGTTCATGCGCGGAGCGTTTCGGCAAGAGCGCGGGCGCGCCGCCGCGGCGTCTCGATCAGTTGGGCGACGAAATCGTCGGCCGGGTGGGCCACCAGTTCGCGGGGCGTGCCCACCTGCACCAGACGGCCGTCGCGCATGACAGCGATCCGGTCCGCCATCAAGAGCGCCTCGGTCATGTCATGGGTCACCATCAATGTGGTGAGCCCCAGCTTGTGATGAATCTCGCGGACGTCGGCGGCGACGGCCTCGCGGGTGACCGGGTCGAGGGCCCCGAACGGTTCGTCCAGCAGCAGAATATGGGGCCTGACCGCCAGGGCCCGGGCCAGGGCGACGCGCTGGCGCTGGCCGCCGGACAATTCCTGGGGAAAGCGGCCCCCGAACTCGCCTTCCTCCAGCCGAACCATGGTCAGGAGTTCACGGACCCGGATAGCGATCCGGGGCTTGTCCCAGCCCAGCAGGCGCGGCGTCACCGCGATATTCTCCGCCACCGTCATATGGGGAAAAAGCCCAGCTTCCTGAAAGACATAGCCGATACCGCGGCGCAGCGTGACCGGGTCGGAATCCAGCACATTATGCCCTTCGACCCGGATCTCCCCACCATCGGGCTCGACCAGCCGGTTGACCATATTGAGGGTCGTGGTCTTGCCCGAACCCGAAGGCCCGATCAGGACCAGGAACTCGCCGTCCGGCACCGCCAGGTTAAAACCCGAGACTGCCTGGGCGCCGGAACCGGCATAGGCCTTGGAAAGATTAAGAATTTCGATCAATGGAACCGGGGACGTTTTTTGAAGAAGGCCATCCTGCTCGCCCTTGCGCCTGCGCGCAAATTTGGCGTAAAACCGCCCCAACGAGGGAAAAAACGGTGATTTTACCGTCGCTTAAGCCTTCGTGGTTAAAATTTTCGGCGGACGGAACGGCGACTGGTTCATGACGAAGGGCTTACACGGGGGAAAGACGCAGGGGGGGATGTCCCTTCGTGCTGCCGTGTGTCCGGTTTCGAAAGCCCGTCCTTCCCATGGTTCTTCGTGCGCGCTTCTGCTTCTTCTTAGCTGCCCCTAGGCGCCTGATGGCGCGCGAATGCTTCGCGCGCGGGTGTTTAGGGGGTGAATGCCAAAGGAGAAACAGAGACGCCAAGCGGCGAACAGAAGGACTTACGTCATGACCAATTCTGAGCTGAAGAAGATCAAAATATTCGACACCACCCTGCGTGACGGCGAGCAATCGCCAGGCGCCGCGATGACGCACGAAGAAAAATTGCGCATCGCCGAACTGCTGGACGAGATGGGCGTCGACATCATCGAAGCCGGCTTTCCGATTTCATCGCCCGGCGACTTCAAGGCGGTGAGCGAGATCACCAAGCTCGTCAAGCACGCCTCGGTCTGCGGCCTGGCGCGCGCCGGCTTCAAGGATATCGATCGCGCCGGCGAAGCGCTGAAAGGCGCCCAGCGCCCCCGCATCCACACCTTCATTTCCACCAGCCCCGTCCACATGAAGCACAAGCTGAATATGGGCGAAAATGCTGTGCTGGAAGCGATCGGCGCCTCGGTGACGCGGGCCCGCAACTGGACCTCGGATGTGCAATGGTCGGCGGAAGACGCCACCCGCACCGTGCCGGATTTCCTCTGCCGCTGCGTCGAAGTCGCGATCCATTCCGGCGCCACCACCATCAATATTCCTGACACGGTGGGCTATTCCACGCCGCAGGAATATTTCGAGATCGTCACCATGTTGCGCAATCGCGTGCCCAACGCGGACAAGGTCACTTTCTCCACCCATTGCCACAATGATCTGGGCCTGGCCGTCGCCAATTCACTGGCCGGCGTGCTGGCGGGCGCGGGTCAGGTGGAATGCACCATCAACGGGATCGGCGAACGCGCCGGCAATGCCGCGCTGGAAGAAATCGTAATGGCTTTGAAGGTACGAAAGGACATCATGCCTTTCGCGACCAACATCAATACCACCCTGCTGGCCAAGGCCTCGAAACTCGTCTCGAACGTCACCGGCTTTCCGGTCCAGTACAACAAGGCGATCGTGGGCAAGAACGCTTTCAGCCATGAAAGCGGCATCCACCAGGACGGCATGCTCAAGAATGTCGAAACCTATGAGATCATGCGGCCCGAGGATGTGGGGGTGAATTCCACCTCCCTGATGCTGGGCAAGCTGTCGGGACGCCATGCCTTCCGCGACAAGCTGGACAACATGGGGTACCAGCTGGAAGAGGCGGCCTTCGAGGACGCCTTCCGCCGCTTCAAGGATCTCGCCGACAAGAAGAAGCACGTCTTCGACGAGGACATTGCGGCCCTGGTCGATGACGGGATCGTGCGCGGCCAGGACGCCATCAGCGTCAAGTCGCTGAAGGTCGAGACCGGCATCGACATCAAGCCGCAGGCGGTGATGACCTTGTCGGTGCATGGCGAAGACAGGAACGTCACCATGGGCGGCGGCGGCCCGGTGGACGCGGTGTTCCGCGCCATCCGCGAGGCCTATCCGCACAGCGCGACGTTGCAACTGTTCCAGATCAATGCGGTGACCGAGGGAACTGATGCACAAGCCACCGTGAGCGTCAGGCTGGAAGAAAATGGACGCACGGTCACGGGCAAGGCTTCCGACACCGACACGATGGTGGCGGCAGCTTATGCCTATGTGAACGCGCTCAATAAATTGTTGGTGAAACGCGAGAAGCAGGCGCCGGAAGCATTGACCGTCGCACGATGAGAAAATCCCCGGCGCGAGGAGCGCCGGGGGACTTTCATCGGCAATATCATTGTCAGGCATTGTGTCGTTTAGATCAGGAACGGGCAGGTAATTTATGTTCGGCAGTTTTCTTGGCGCTTTTTCGAGCGACATGGCCATCGATCTTGGGACGGCGAACACGCTCGTCTATGTCAAGGGGCGCGGCATCGTGCTCAACGAGCCGTCGGTGGTCGCCACCATCACCACGCGCGGCGGCAAGAAATCCGTCCGTGCGGTGGGCAACGACGCCAAGATGATGCTGGGCCGGACCCCCGGCAATATCGAAGCCATCCGTCCCATGCGCGACGGCGTCATCGCCGATTTCGAAGTGGCGGAAGAGATGATCAAGCACTTCATCCGCAAGGTGCATAACCGCCGCTCCTTCGCCAATCCCATGATCATCGTCTGCGTGCCCTCGGGTTCGACGGCGGTGGAACGCCGTGCGATTCAGGAATCGGCCCTGTCAGCGGGCGCGCGCCGCGTCTTTCTGATCGAGGAACCGATGGCGGCGGCGATCGGCGCCGGCCTTCCGGTTTCCGAACCCACCGGCTCGATGGTGGTCGATATCGGCGGCGGCACCACCGAGGTGGCGGTGCTGTCGCTGGGCGGCATCGTCTATTCCCGCTCGGTGCGGGTCGGCGGCGACAAGATGGACGAAGCCATCATCGCTTATATCCGCCGCCACCAGAATCTCCTGATCGGCGAAGCTTCGTCCGAACGCATCAAGAAAGAGATCGGCTCGGCCGCCGCACCGGAAGGCGGCAGCGGCGTTACCATGGAAATCAAGGGCCGCGATCTTCTCAACGGCGTGCCGAAGGAAATCACCATCACCCAGCGTCACATCGCCGAGGCCTTGGCCGAACCGGTGGGCGCGATCGTGGAAGCGGTGAAAGTGGCGCTCGAAGCGACGCCGCCCGAACTCGCCGCCGACATTGTCGACAAGGGCATCGTGCTGACCGGCGGCGGTTCGCTGCTCGCCAATCTCGACTCCGTATTGCGCAACGAAACCGGGCTTCCGGTTTCCATCGCCGACGACCCTCTGTCCTGCGTCGCCCTGGGCACGGGCCGGGTTCTCGAAAACACCAAGGGCATGCGTCACGTTCTATCCACCGCGTTCTAAGCGCCTGGGCTGAAGGGGCCCACCATCATGGCCAACGGCACCTGGAAGATTTCCCGCCGTGCCAATGCCCAGCTCCCGCTGGTCATCGTGATGGCGCTTGCTCTGGTTCTGCTGCTGCTGGGCAAGGCGCAAGGCGGGCTGTTCGATCGCGCCCGCACCACCCTCACCGACTGGACCTTGCCGATCCTGACCGTGGTTCATGCGCCGCTGGTCCAGTTCGACCGCTGGGTTGGCTCGGTGGACGATCTGTTCGTCGTCTATCAGGAGAATTTGCGCCTCAAGGACGAGAACGCCCGGCTGCGGCAATGGCGCAATGTCGCCGTGGTCATGCAGGACCGGGTGAGCCGTTACCAGTCCTTGCTGCATGCCGTGCCCGATCTGGGAATCGATTCCGTCCTGGCGCGCGTGATCGGTCGGGCCAGCCGGCCCTTCCTGGAGACCATGATCCTGGATGCCGGCTCGTCGAACCATATCAAGCCCGGCCAGGCCGTTGTGGACGCTCGCGGCATGATCGGGCGGATCTATCTGACGGGCAGCCATACCAGCTGGGTGATCCTCTTGACCGATCTCAACAGCCGCATCCCTGTCTCGGTCTCGCCTGGCAACCGTCAGGCCATCATGGTGGGCGACAATACCGCCATGCCGTCGCTGGACACGCTGTCTCAGATCGTCACCCTGCGCGCGGGCGACCAGATTGTGTCGTCGGGCGATGGCGGATTGCTGCCGCCGGGACTTCCCATCGGCACGGTGGTGGAACAGGGCGGAAAATATCGCGTCGCGCTGCTGGCCGACGCGGCGTCGAGCGAGGATGTCGAGGTCCTGGCCTTCAGCAAGCCGCCGGAACAATTGCCCGCCACCGTGCAGCTTCCGTCCGAAGCGGCCGGACTGCCGCCGGCCACCGCCGCCCCTGCCGCCAATGCGGCTGTAGCGCCCGCCGCGCCTGCTTCCGCGGCCAAAGCGAAAGCGCCGTCTGCCGCTCCGCCCCAACCCTCTGCGTCGCCGGGCGATCAGCCCGACGAAGATCGATGAGCGGCGGATGGCTATCGCCGAACGCGCAGGTGTTGTGATGAGCGGGCGGCTCCTCTCCGCATTTGTGCCGGTCTTGTGCGGGTTTGTGGCCGTACTGATATCGAACCTGCCGATATCCCTGACCAATGGGCTGGTGCCGGCGCCGCTTCTGGGACTGGTCCCGGTTTACTTCTGGTGCCTGGTGCGCCCGGACTTGATGACCCCCGCCGCCGTCTTCGCCATCGGCCTGCTGGAAGACATCCTGGCCGGCGGACCGCCCGGCGTCTGGACGCTGTCCTTCGTCATCACATATGCCGTGATCGACCGCCAGCGCGACGCCTTCGCCGGCTTGCCGGGCCTGGGCGCGGTGCTGGGCTTCGCCACCGCCGCCTTGATCACCTGCGCCTGCGCCTATTTCATCATCGCGTTCTATTACTGGCACATGCCGCTGATCGCCCCCATCGTCGCCGAGCTGGCGGTGACGGCACTGTTTTATATTCCCGGCGCCTATGTCGTCGGGCTCATCCATCGCCGTCTGGTCGGACCGCTCAGGAGTGAACCCTGATGCCGTTGTTCGATAAGAAGGACAAATCGCGCTACACCACTTTCACCCGCCGTTCGCTGGGCTTGGGCGGCGGCATGACTCTGGTCTTCGCCGTTCTGGCCGGCCGCCTTTATCAACTGCAGATCCGCGACGGCGATCAATACATGACCGAGGCCGAGGACAACCGCATCAATGAGCGGTTGCTGGCCCCGCCGCGCGGCCGCATCTTCGACCGTTTCGGCGTCGAACTTGCCAACAACCGGCGCAATTATCGCGTGCTGCTGGTGGCGGAACAGGCCACGGGCGGTGTCGAGCAGGCGTTGGACACGATCGGCAAAGTGATCGCGCTGACCGATGCGCAGAAAAAGCGCGTGCTGGCGACCTTGGCGCAGAACAAGAAATTCGTGCCGGTACCGGTGGTGGAAAATCTCTCCTGGGAGGAATTCTCCCGCATCAACATGCACCTGCCCTATCTGCCCGGCGTGCAGCCCGATGTCGGCGAAACCCGCGACTATCCTTTCAATGACGAGCTGGTGCATATCCTGGGTTATGTCGCGGCGGTGTCGCCGGAAGACAAGAAGAACGACGACGATCCGCTGCTGGATATTCCCGGCTATCGTATCGGCAAGCGCGGTATCGAGAAGCAGTTCGACACCGTGCTGCGCGGCACCGGCGGCGCCTCGCGCGTCGAGGTCAATGCCTATGGCCGCGTCATCCGCGAGCTCGGCCACGAAGCGGGCGTGCCGGGCCAGGATATCTGGCTCACCATCGACCGTGAGGTGCAGCAATTCGTCGCCCAGAGGCTGGGCACGGAGAGCGCCGCCTGTATCGTCACCGATGTGGCGACAGGCGATATCATCGCCATGGCATCGACGCCGGGCTACGACCCCAACCTTTTCAATGTCGGCATCTCGCCGGATCAATGGCGCGGCCTGACCGAAGACGATCACAAGCCGCTGTTGGACAAAGTGATGGATGGCGTCTATCCGCCGGGCTCGACCTTCAAGCCGGTGGTGGCGCTGGCGGCGGTGGAAGCGGGGCTGGCGACGCCGGACTATCGCGTCTCCTGCAACGGCGCGACCACCTTGGGCAACCACACCTTCCATTGCTGGAAAAAAGGCGGCCATGGCACCTTGGACCTGGAAGGCGGGCTCAAGAACAGCTGCGACGTTTTCTTCTACGAGACCGCGCGGCGCCTGGGGATCGACAAGATTCAAGAAGTGGCGCTGAAGCTGGGCATGGGCGCGCCTACAGGCATCGAAGTGCCGGGCGAGAAATCCGGCTTCATTCCCAGCCGCGCCTGGAAACAGAAGCGCTATGGCGTTGCCTGGCAGCAGGGCGACACCATGAGCTGCGGCATCGGCCAGGGCTATGTCACCGCCACGCCGCTGCAAATGGCCCTGGAAGTCAGCCGCATCGCGTCGGGCCGCAATATCAGCCCCCGGCTGGTGCATATGGTGGGCAGCGAACTGACCCGCCGCGAAACCATCGCGCCGCTCGACGTCTCCGAAATCGGCCTGCAGCGGGTGCGCGAGGGCATGAACCAGGTGACCAACGTACCGGGCGGCACGGCTTATCAGTTTCGCATTCAAGAACCCGGCTTCGAGATGGCGGGCAAGACCGGCACCGCACAGGTGCGCGCCTACAGTTCCGAAGAACATCTGCACGGCGTCACCAAGAATGCCGCGCTGGACTGGAAGCTGCGCGACCACGGGTTGTTCATCGCCTTCGCGCCGGTGGCGCAGCCCAAATATGCCTGCGCCTGCATCGTCGAGCATGGCTCGGACGGCCATCCCCAGGTGTTGATGGCGCGCGACGTTCTGCTGTTCACCCAGAAGCGCGATCCGGTCGGTCGCCCCGCCGCCTATCCGATCAAGGCGGCGTCGCTGCCGGGAAGCGTGGTGCGATGATCTCTCGCCCCTACGCCTCCGCCAAGCGCACCATCGGCATCGCCGACAAGCTGATGGAAGTGAATTGGGGCCTGGTGCTGCTGATCACGCTGATCGCCATGGGCGGCATCGCCATGCTCTATTCCGTGGCCGGCGGCCATTTCCATCCCTGGGCCCTGTCGCAACTTTCCAAATTCCTGGTCGGCCTGGTCATCCTGGTGGTGGCGGCCGCGATCGATGTCCGCGTCTGGATGGGCCTGGCCTATCCCGCTTACGGCGTGGCGCTGCTGCTTCTGATCGCGGTGGATGTGGCGGGACATGTGGGCCTGGGTGCGCAGCGCTGGATCATGCTGGGACCGATCGAGCTGCAGCCGTCCGAATTGATGAAGATCTCGCTGGTCCTGGCGCTCGCCCGCTTCCTGCATGGCAAAAGCGTGGAGGAAGTCTCCAAACCGCTCAATCTCGGCATCGGCCTGGCGATGATCGGCATCCCGGCTCTGTTCGTGGTGATCGAACCCAATCTCGGCACCACGCTTATCATCGTCGCCGACGGCTGTTCGCTGCTCTTCCTGGCCGGCCTCAGCTGGTACTGGATCACGCCGGCCCTGGCGGCGATCGTCACCGCCGTGCCGCTGGCCTGGCGCTTTGTGCTGCACGATTACCAGAAGGCCCGGGTGATGACCTTCCTCGACCCCGAATCCGACGCTTTGGGCGCGGGCTGGAACATCACCCAGGCCAAGATCGCCATTGGTTCCGGCGGGCTGTCCGGCAAGGGATTCCTCAACGGGACGCAAAGCCGGCTCAACTTCCTGCCGGAAAAACAGACCGACTTCATCTTCACCAATTTCGGCGAGGAGTTCGGCTTCGTCGGCAGCGTGGCGCTGCTGATCCTGTTCGCGGTGGTGATCTTCTATGGGCTGCAGATCGCGACCAGTGCCCGCAGCCAGTTCTCCCGCCTGCTCGCCATGGGCATCACCCTCAATTTCTTTTTCTACATCATGATCAACGGACTGATGGTGATGGGGCTGATCCCGGTGGTCGGCATTCCCATGCCGCTGCTGTCCTATGGCGGAACTGCCATGCTGACAGTGATGTTCGGCTTCGGCCTGCTGATGAGCGTGCATGTGCACCGGCAGGTGGAGATACCCCGCCATTCTGGCGGGATTATTTGATTTCCCCCTCCGGCCTTCGCATCGCAAGCGCTGCTACGGCCACCTCCCCCGCCAGCGCGCTACCGCGCGCGCAGGGGAGGCGGGTCTCGACCAAGACGCGCCGGCGTTTATTTAACTAACAGAAGCGCTTGGGCCCTTTCTGGACAGGGGGGTACCCCTCTGCTAAGAGGCCCCCCTTGCTGGCCCTCAAGAGCCGGCGCGCGTGGGTGATTAGCTCAGTTGGTAGAGCAGCTGACTCTTAATCAGCGGGTCGCAGGTTCGATTCCTGCATCACCCACCAATCTCCTTTCCAGACACGACGGTGCCCGCGCGCGAAGCCAGCTGCGGCGGTTGCCAGATGGGCATCGGGCGGTCAACTCTTCCATCCGGCGTGGGACGGCGGGCGATGGCGCTTTTTTTCGAACAATATGGATTCAATGTGGGGCGCGGCCCGCATCACGAAAGCGCCGACGCCCTTCCTTCCGCCGAGCCTGAATTCTTCCCGGTCAAATTCATCGCCTATTACCTGCCTCAGTTTCATGCGATCCCGGAAAATGACGCGTGGTGGGGAAAGGGTTTTACCGAGTGGACCAATGTCACCAAGGCGGTGCCGCGTTTCGTGGGGCACAGGCAGCCCAATCTGCCCGCGGATCTTGGTTTCTACGATCTCGCCAAGCCCGAGACGCTTCGTCTTCAGGCCGATCTGGCCCGGCGGGCCGGCATCTATGGCTTCTGCATCCACAATTACTGGTTCGGCGGCAGGCGGATTCTAAAGACGCCGCTCGATAACCTGTTGAAGGATCCGGGCATCGATCTGCGCTTTTGCCTGAACTGGGCGAACGAGAACTGGTCGCGCCGATGGGATGGAATGGACCAGGACATCCTGCTGGAACAGCGTTACGCGCCGGGCGACGATGTCCTGTATGCCGCGTCGATCCTTCCCGCTCTGCGCGATCCTCGTTATATCCGCATCGATGGCCGCCCGCTGCTGATGGTCTATCGTCCGTCCGCGTTGCCGGACGCGAAGGCGTGGGTCTCCAACTGGCGGAGCTTTTTCAAGGCGCATGGCGTCGGCGATCCCTATATCGTCATGGCGCAATATGACGACCAGGATCCCAGACCCTATGGCATGGACGCCGCGGCCGGCTTTCCGCCGCACAATGGTGGGTGGTTCCTGCGCGACGATCGCGATGCCATCTCCCTGCTGGACCCGCAATTCGCCGGACGGGTCTGCGACTATCGCGAGCTGGCCGGGCGGATCGCGCGCAACGGATCGTCCGAATACCGGCTTTTCCCCGGCGTCTGCCCCAGATGGGACAATGAGGCGCGAAAGCCGGGCGCCGGTGTCGGGTTTCATGGTTCTTCGCCGCGCGATTATGGGGTTTGGCTCAAGGACGCTGCGGCACAGGCGATGAATCCGGCCCGGGCGGACGAGCGCATCGTATTCGTCAATGCCTGGAACGAGTGGGGCGAGGGGGCCTATCTCGAACCGGATCGGCATTATGGCTACGCCTATCTGGCGGAGACCAGACGCGTGCTGGACGAGATTCTCACCGGCCGACATGTCCCGCGCCCGCAATTGGATGATTTTGCGGATCATCATCTGCTTGCGCCGCGCCGCTCGGGTAAGGCGCGTGCGGTGAATTTCCTTTATAAAACCAGCCGGCAGGTTCGAGGGCGGCTGAACAGATCATGGCGGTTCTTGATTCGATGACACCCGGTTCCCGCAAAGAGTTGCGTGTCGCGCTGATCGGTTTTGGCCTGGGCGGAGCTTGTTTTCACGCGCCGCTGATCGCCGCGACCGCCGGCATGACGCTCGCCACGGTGGTCACCGCGAACGCGGAGCGCCGGGCGCAGGCTCTGCGCGACTATCCAGGCGTTCAGGTCATGGCCGATCCCGACATGCTCTGGAAAAGCGCAGCCGATCACGATCTGGTGGTGATCTCGACCCCCAATCGCAGCCATGTGAAGCTGGCGCTGGCCGCGCTGTCGGCCGGTCTCGCCGTGGTGATCGACAAGCCTTTTGCGCCGACGGCGGCCGAGGCGCGTCAGGTCATCGCCGCGGCGCGGGCGAAGCAGCGTCCGCTCAGCGCCTATCATATCAGGCGCTGGGACAGCGAAAGCCTGACCTTGCGCGGTTTGCTGGAACAGGGAGCGCTGGGCCGCGTGCTGCGTTTTGAGTCCCGCCTGGAACGCTGGCGGCCGCAGGCCAAGGGCGGCTGGAAGGAGCGCGGCGCGCCGGAAGAAGCGGGCGGCCTGCTCTACGACATCGGCAGTCATCTGATCGACCAGGCGCTGCATCTGTTCGGCCCGGTGCGCGACGTCTATGCCGAACTGGATATCCGCCGGCCCGGCATGGAAGTCGATGACGATGTGTTTCTCGCCCTGACGCACGACAATGGCGTGCGCTCGCATCTCTGGACCAGTTGCATGGCAGCACAGCCGGGGCCGCGCATGCGGGTGATGGGCGAGACGGCCGCCTTCGTAAAACAGTTGGGCGATCTGCAGGAACCGGCTTTGCGGGCAGGCAAGCGCCCGGACCAAAGCGGCTGGGGCGAAGATCCGCCGGAGCGTTGGGGAATTCTGGATGACGGCGTGCGGCCGCGGGCGATCCCCAGCGTGCCGGGTTCCTACCAAAGCTTTTATGCCCAGATGGTCTGCGCCTTGCGCGATGGCGCGCCCGTGCCGGTCGATCCGCAGGATGCGGTCACGGGCCTTGAGATCATCCAGGCGGCGCGGCGTTCTTCGGCGGAACGGCGCGTGATCGGTCTTTAATCGCGACTCTCGGTGGAGCTGACGCCGTCGATCCAGGTTTCGCGCACGGTCAGCGCCGCGTCGGCGATCACGAAATTCGCGCGAAAGCCCTTGGCGATTTCCCCATATTGGTGACCGAGGCCCAGAAATGCAGCCGGTGCGGCGCTGGCCATGATGAGCGCTTCTGGCAGGCTCGCGCCCAGGAGATCCACGGCATTGCGGACGGCGCGGCTCATATCCATCGCCGATCCGGCCAGGACACCTTTCTCGTCGATGCAGACGCCATCGCGGACATGGATGGTGGCGCCCTGCAATTGGAATGAGGTGAGGGCGGTCCCGACATTGGACCAGGCATCGGTCACCAGCATGAAACGATCATGCGGCTTGCAGCGCAGCGCCAGTTTCAGGACTTCGGGATGCACATGCCGGCCATCGACAATGATCCCGCAATAGCTGCTCTGGCTTGAAAGCGCGGCGCCCACCACGCCGGGCTCGCGGTTGGTCAGGGGCGACATGGCGTTGAACAGATGCGTAAAGCCGGTCAGGCCGTGCCGGTAGGCCTCGATAATCCCGTCATAGCTGGCGTTGGTATGCCCGGCGGCGACGATGACGCCGGCGGCGGTCAACCTTCCGATCATTTCCGGCGTCGTCATTTCCGGCGCCAGGGTGACAAGCGTTTTTCCGTGCCTGAGAGATGTCAGCAGCGCCAGGGCCGCTTCGTCGAGGGCACGGAATTTCGCGGCATCGTGCACGCCCTTGCGTGCCGGGCTGAGAAACGGGCCTTCCAGATGAATGCCCAGCACGCCGGGCACGCCCTGGCGGATCGCGGCGGCGACCGCGGCAATGCCCCGCTCGACCACGCCCAGATCGTCGCTGATCAAAGTCGGCAGAAAACCGGTGGTGCCGAATTTCCGGTGCGCGGCGCCGATCCTGCGGATGGCCTCCGGCGTGGGATCGTCGTTGAAAAACACCCCGCCGCCGCCATTGACCTGGGTGTCGATGAATCCCGGCAGCAGCATCTGACCTTGAAGATCGTGGCGCCGGGCCGCGCCCAGCCGCGGATCATTTTCGCTGACGATATCGGCGATCCAGCCGTCCTCCACCAGCACCGCATGGCGATCGAGCATCCGGCCTTTTATCGCGATTGGTCCGTTGGTCAGGGCGCGCAGCATCACGTCGTCTCGGTCACTTTTCTGAGATGCGGCGGATGATCGGGATCGTATCCCCGCGCCACCGCCAGGACGGCCGCCCAGCGATAAAAGGTCTGTGCGAACAGCAATGGCGCGATGGCGGCGGGTGCGGCAAGAACCGGAAGGGTCCTGACGCCGGTCGTTTCCGGTCCGGCCAACAGGACATTCACACCGCCGGCCGACAATTCCCGCGCCAGTTCTTCGATCCCCGACCGCGTCTCGTCATCCTGAGCGAAAATCAGAACCGGGAGATTCTTCTGCATCAACGCCATCGGCCCATGGCGCACCTCGGCGCTGCTGAAGGCTTCCGCGTGCAGGCCGCAGGTTTCCTTGAATTTGAGCGCCGCTTCCTGTGCCACGCCCAATCCCAGGCCGCGGCCCAGCACGAACAGATTTTGCGCCGGCTTCAGCGTCTCGACCATCGGGTGCCAGTCGAGCTGCCAGGCGGCTTCCAATTGTCCCGGCAAATTCGACAAGGCGCGCAGCAGCGTTTCGTCGGCGCTCCAATGCGCTACCAGATGCAGGATGGCGGCGAGGGCGCAGATATAGGATTTGGTGGCGGCGACGCTGAGCTCCGGTCCGGCCCGCAAGGCAATGACATGATCCGCGACCGCGACCAGCGGCGCATCCTCGGCATTGACCAGCGCCACCACCAGCGCGCCGGAGGCTTTGGCGGCGGCGGCGGCCGACAACAGGTCCGGGCTTCGCCCGGACTGCGAGATGACCAGGAACACGCATTCCGACAGATCCTGGCGCGCGCCATAGACCGAACTCACGGAAGGGGAAGCCGACGCCGTCACCAGCCCCAGATGGGTTTCGATCAGATAGCGCGCGAAAGTCGCGGCATGATCGGAGCTGCCGCGCGCCGATGTCAGCACGGTGCGCGGATTGAATTGCCTGAGGGCTTCGGCGATCCGCGAAATATGCGCCGCGTCCTGGTCCAGCTGGGCCCGCACTCTGAGCGGCGCTTCGCGCGCTTCGCGGAACATGCTTGTGTCGGCGGCATCCACGGGCATCAGGTCCTTGCTGGTCATGTCGCGGCGCCGGTCATGACTTCATATATCGCCGCGAATGGGAGATTGCATCCTTTCCGGCAAGCCCCCGTGAACGCCCGGTCGCTGCTGGAAATAAGCAAGCATTGTCAGCGGCATAGAGGTCGTGCGGGGTTCGGTTGCGTCACCGGAAACGGAGTCCCAGAATGAAATGGAGAATGGGCGGTTTGTTCGGAGCATATCAGGGGTGCTGAAATTGGATCAAAGCGGCGCGGGATCGCCCAATGCAGATCTGACCTCCGATCTGGTTCTGCTGGCGCCGCTCGAAGGCTGGGTCTCGCCTCTGGGCGAAGTGCCCGATCCCGTCTTTGCTGACAAAATGATGGGCGACGGGCTGGCGATCGATCCGATCGGATCGGTTCTGTGCGCGCCCTGCGACGGCGAAATCATCCTGCTGCATGGGGCGCTTCACGCCGTCACCTTGCGCGCCGCCAATGGCGCGGAAATTCTGATGCATATCGGGCTCGACACGGTGGCGCTGGGCGGCCGGGGATTCACAGCGCACGTCGCCAGCGGGCAGCGGGTCCGGGCCGGAGACAAGCTGATCTCTTTCGATCTCGACCAGCTGGCGCGGTCCGCCCGAAGCCTGATCACCCCCATCGTCATCACCAATGGCGAGGACTTCGTCATTGCGCAGCGGCAGGAGAATAAAGCTGTCGCGCGCGGACAAGATTTGATGACCTTGCGCCGCCTGTCGCCGCTGTCCGCATCGGCCGCGGCCGCCGGCCGCGAATTCCGCCGCGAGCTGATCGTGCCGCTGGCGCACGGCATTCATGCGCGGCCGGCCGCCACCCTCGCCAATCTGGCGAAAAGCTTTGCCGCGGAAATCGCCATCATGTCCGGCGGCAAGCGCGTCAATGCGCGAAGTCCCGTTGCCTTGATGGGGCTGGGCCTGACCAGGGACGCCGCCGTGACGGCAATCGCCAAAGGCAGCGACGCCGAAGCGGCGCTCGCCGCCATCGCGGCCTTGATCGAAAGCGGCATGGGAGAAGCGCATGCCGTGCCTTCCCAGTCTGACGCTCCGCTCGGCATCGCGCCGGCGCAAGCGGGCGCGCCGACTGATGTGCTGGTTGGCGTGCGGGCCGCGCCCGGCCTTGGCCTGGGTGTCGCCGTGCGGCTGACCCAGCCGGAGATCGCTGTCGAGGAGATGGGCCAAGACGCGGACCTTGAATCGCAATGCCTGCAGGCCGCCATCGCCATGGTGAACGTGAAGCTGGGCGCGGCGGCGGGCAAGGGCGGGGCGCAAGCGGCGATTCTTGCCGCGCATCTCAGCTTTCTCGACGATCCGGAATTGGCCGCGCACGCCGAGGCGAAAATCCGGGAAGGCAAAAGCGCGGGCTATGCCTGGCGCGATGCCATCGGCACGCAGATCGCCATCCTGCAGGGGCTGAAAGATCCGCGTTTTGTCGAACGCGTGTCCGATCTTGTCGATTTGGAGCGCCAGGTGCTGGGCGCATTGGGCGGGACGCAAGCGGCGCCGGCGCTCGATCTGCCCGCGCGCGCCATTCTGCTGGCGGAAGACATCCTGCCGTCCCAGCTTGTCGGATTGGATACCGCGCGGCTGGCGGGCATCGCCATGGCGGGCGGCGGGCCAACCTCGCATGCCGCCATCCTGGCGGCGTCGATGAACATTCCGGCGCTGGTGGCGTGCGGTCCCGCCGTGCTGGCGATCCCGGACGGCACGGTTCTTCTGCTGGACGCCGACCGCGGAAGGCTGACGCTTGATCCTTCCCCGGACTTGCAGGAACAAGCGAGCCGCCAGATCGCGGACAGGCGCACCGCACGCGCGGCTGCGCAAGCCAAGGCGCATGCGCTTTGCCATACCAGGGATGGCGTGCGCATCGAGATCGGCGCCAATCTCGGTTCGATCGACGATGCCGCCCAGGCGGTGGCGGCGGGCGCCGAAGCCTGCGGGTTGCTGCGCACGGAATTTCTGTTTCTGAACCGGCAATCCCCGCCCAGCGAAATGGAGCAGACCGAGGTCTACCGGACGATTGCCGAGTTGCTGGATGGACGGCCCCTGACCGTCCGCACGCTCGACATCGGCGGCGACAAGCCCGCGGCCTATCTGCCGTTTCCCGCCGAAGAGAATCCGGCCTTGGGCCTGCGCGGCGTGCGGGTCAGCCTGTGGCGGCCGGATCTTCTGGCCGTGCAGTTTCGCGCGATCCTGCGCGGCATCCCGGCTGCGCAATGCCGCATCATGCTGCCCATGATCGCCTCCCTGTCCGAATTGCGTCAGGCGCGGGCCATTTTGGACAGGGCGCGCAACGATCTGGGGATCGCGGACAAGATTGCGCTGGGCGTGATGGTGGAAACCCCCGCCGCGGCGATGACCGCCGATATCCTGGCGGCGGAGGCTGATTTTCTTTCCATCGGGACCAACGATCTCACGCAATATTGCCTGGCGATGGATCGCGGCAATGCCGCCCTGGCGCCGCAATTCGACGCCTTGCACCCGGCGGTGCTGCGGCTGATCGCGGCGACCACTGAGGGCGCGGATCGGCATGATCGCCGCACGGGTGTCTGCGGCGGCCTGGCGTCCGATCCCGCGGCGGCGGCAATCCTGATCGGGCTTGGCGTGCGCGGCCTGTCCAGCACGGCCGGTCAGATTGCCGAGCTCAAAACCATTATCGGCAACGCGACCTTGGACCAGTGCCGGCGCCTCGCAAGCAAAGCACTGGCCGCGACTTCGGCCGCCGAAGTGCGCGACCTCACGCTCAGCATGGGAGAACCGTAATGCGTTCCGTCATGAACTGGCTGCAGCCCCTGGGCGGCGCTTTGCTGCTGCCCATCGCCGCCTTGCCGATCGCCGGCCTTTTGTTGCGGTTGGGCCAGCCCGATCTTCTCAACCTGCCTTTCATCGCGGCGGCGGGCGATGCGGTGTTTTCCAATCTCGGTCTGCTGTTCGCCATCGGCATCGCGGTGGGACTGGCCAAGGACAATAATGGCGCGGCGGGGCTTGCCGGCGCGATCTGTTTTCTGATCGCCAGCAAGGGCGCCATCGCCTTGCTGCAGCCGCCGGCCGATCTGCTCAAGAATATTCCGGCCGCCTTCCAGGCCATGACCATCGCGAATTTCAAAAGCGACGCCATCGGCCGCAGCAGCGTGCCGATGGGCCTTTTGTCGGGGATTATCGCGGGCTATGCCTATAACCGCTTCCACGCCCTGAAACTGCCGGAATATCTCGCCTTCTTCGGCGGCCGCCGCTCCGTGCCGATCATCGCGGGTTTTGGCGGGCTGGTGCTGGCGGCGATTTTCGGCTTCGGCTGGCAGAGCCTCAATTACGCCATCGATGCCGCCAGCCGCACCGTGCTGGCGCATGGATTGCTGGGGCCGTTCCTGTTCGGAATCCTCAACCGGCTCCTGATCATCGTGGGCCTGCACCACATCCTGAACAATTTCGTCTATTTCATCATGGGCGATTATCACGGCGTGTTCGGTGACCTGAACCGCTTCTTCGCCGGCGATCCGACCGCGGGCGCGTTCCTCAGCGGATTTTTCCCGGTGATGATGTTCGGTCTGCCGGCTGCCTGTCTTGCGATGTATCACGCCGCGCGCCCTGAGCGCAGAGCCGCTGTGGCGGGCATGTTTCTCTCCATGGCGCTCACGGTTTTCATCACTGGCGTGACCGAGCCGATCGAATTCTCCTTCATCTTCCAGGCGCCGATTCTGTATGCCCTGCACGCCCTGATGAGCGGGTTTTCCGCCCTGATCATGAATCTGCTGGGCGTGCATCTGGGCTACACATTCTCCGCCGGGCTGATCGACTATCTGATCAATTTCAAGCTGGCGACGCGGCCTTTGCTGCTGCTGCCGGTGGGCGCGGCCTATTTCGCGCTTTATTACCTGGTGTTCCGCTTCACGATCCAATGGTTCGACCTGGCGACGCCGGGCCGGGAAAAGCTCGCGGCGCCCGGCAAAGTGCAGGCCGTATTCGGCAGCCGGGAAGAAGGCTTTGTCGCCGCGCTGGGCGGCGCCGCCAATCTGATTTCGATTGACGCCTGCACCACACGGCTGCGCTTGATCGTGGCCGATCAGAGCAAGGTCGATGAAGCTGCGCTCAAGGCGCTGGGCGCCCGGGGCGTCATCCGGCCCTCGGAAAAGGCTTTGCAGATCGTGCTGGGCCCCATCGCCGACCAGGTGGCGGGCGACATGCGCCAGGTGGTGGCGCGCGGCGCAAACCCGCAGGAACCGGGCATCGATCGCGATCGCCTGCTCGCCAATCTGGGAGGGCGCGCCAATCTGGCGAATATTGCCGCGCGCAGCAGCCGTTTGCTGGTCGATGTGAAGGATCCCGCCAAGGTGGCGGAAAATGAATTGCGCAGCGGCGCGCCCCGTGGCGCGGTTCGCACCGCGCCCACGCGCTGGCAGATCATTGTGGGACCGGAGGCGCAAAGCCTGGCGGAAAAACTCGGCGCTTGACCGGCAAGGCCCTGGAGCCGATACCGGCGCCGTTTTGAGGGGAGTCTCTATGTCCGGCGTTCTGCTTGAAGTGTGTGTCGACAGTCCGGTGGGTCTGGGCGCCGCGGTCGCCGGCGGCGCGGACCGGATCGAGCTGTGTTCGTCGCTGGCGGTGGGAGGACTGACGCCCAGTGCCGGCTTCGTGGCGCTCGCCGCAAAAAGCCCCCGCCCCAGCCGCGCCATGATCCGCCCCCGCGTGGGCGACTATATTTATTCGGATGACGAGATCGATGTGATGCGCCGCGATATCGATGCCGTGCGCGCGGCCGGGCTGGCCGGTGTGGTCATCGGCGCCAGTCTTGCGTCCTGGCATCTCGACGAAAAGACCATCGCGCGTTTGGCCAAACATGCGGACGGCCTGGAGCTGACCTTGAACCGCACCGTGGACATGTCGCCCGATCCCTTGGCGGCGGTGGACATGGCGTTGGCGCTTGGCTTTCGCTCCATCCTCACATCCGGCGGCAGCCTCAAGGCACCGGACGGCGTGGAGACCATCGCGGCGATGGTGCAGCGCGCGGGAGACCGGCTGGAAATTCTCGCCGGCAGCGGCCTCAATCCCGGCAATGTGCGGGCGCTGGTCGAGAAGACCGGCGTCAGGGCGGTGCATGGTTCCTTCAGTGCGCCCTGGCCGGATATCGATCCGCAATTGGTCCGCTTCGGCTATATCGCGCCGGATGCGCGCGAAACCAGTGAAGAGGCAGTTCGGCGCGTAAAGGCCGCTTTGTCGCAGCCCTAGCCGATTATTTCCAGGTCGCGTTCATCGTGTTCCGGCTCGACCAGATCTGCGCCAGATAGGCAAGCTTGGGGTCGGTAAGGGTGCGCAGGTCGAAGCCTGCTTCCAGTGCGAGGCCCGCATCGTCCTTTTTGCGCCAGACCAGGCGGGCTTTGTGCGCG
Organism: Pseudomonadota bacterium; assembly: GCA_040389245.1. Lineage (GTDB taxonomy): Bacteria > Pseudomonadota > Alphaproteobacteria > Micropepsales > Micropepsaceae > Rhizomicrobium. Next base: position 868,638 of record JAZKAH010000002.1, read on the forward strand.
GACTGTTCCTTCATGTTGATGAAATAGAATTCCTCCGGCAAGTTCTGGGTCGACGGCAATGCAATTCGCGCGCTGGTGTCGGTCAGATCCCGGATCCGGCAATTGATTGCATAATGACCCTCGCCATAGACGAGGACGCCGGCGAACAGCACTCTCTTGCGCGGCTTGGCGCGTCTTTCCGCCAGTGGCGGGGGGGCTGGTGTCTCTTTATCGCTCATCGGGTTAATTGGCGCCGAACATTGTTTTTGTATGTCCCGGTTTCGCTCGGCAGCACAATGGGGTAACGCTCCGGCGTGCGAAAAGGTACCAATCCACCGGATAGGGAACCGGGAACGTCTCCTGATGGGAAAAAGGGCGGGTTGGGTGCATCAGATCGCCATTACACGCGATATTGGGCCGGTTTCGTCGCCTAATGAGCTGTCGGGCTCCAGCCGCCGCCCAGGGCCTTGAAGAGACCGACAATCGCGACAAGATGGGCGCGGCGGACGTCGGAATATTGGTCGCGGGCGGCAAAAAGGGTCCGCTCCGCATCGGTTACCACCAGAAAGTCGGCATAGCCCGCCAGATATTTCCGCTGCGCGGCGCGAAGAACTTTCTCGTCCTGAGAGACCTGTTCCTTCAGGGCAACTTCCTGTGCGGCAATATGCTGGATATTGCCCAGCGCATTCTCGACATCCGCGAAGGCGGCGATGACCGTGGCGCGATAAGCGGCAAGAAGCTCTTCTTCGCGCGCCTTGCTCTCGTCCGTCTTGGCGCGGATTTTTCCGCCGTCGAAAATCACCTGGACCAGGGATGCGGCGGCATTCGCGGCTAGGCCCGTGCCGGGAAGGGTATCGATGGCGGCGGCCAGGGCGGGATAGGCAAATCCGCCATTGGCGGTGAGCGTGATGTTGGGAAGATAGGCGACCCGCGCCGCTTCCAGATCGGCATGGGCGGCTTTGAGATTGGCTTCCGCCCCGGCGATATCGGGCCGGCGCACCAACAATTCCGAGGTCAGGCCGGGCTGCACCATCGGCGCCCGCAGATGGTCGAGATTCTCACCGGTGACGGCGAAGCCTTCCGATGGCCGTCCCAGCAAGGTCGCCAGCGCGGTCCGCGCCTCCAGCTCCTGTTGTTCCAGAACCGGCAGTCCCGCTTTGTCCGCCGCGATGGTGGCCATCTGCTGCGTCAGCTCAGAGTTGGCGGCATAACCGGCCTTCACCCGCCGCTGCACGATATTCAAAATCTCTTCCGAGGATTTGAGATTGGCCCTTGCCACCGCCAGCCGCTCCCGCAGGGCCAAAAGTTGAAAATAAGCGTTCGCGACGCTTGCGGTCGCGGTCAGCGCCACGGTGGCCCGGTCCGCCAGGCTGGCATCGCGCGCAAAGTTCGCGGAATCCAAAGCGTCCCGGTTTTTGCCCCAGAAATCCAGTTCATAACTGGCGCCCAGCGCGACGCTATAGTCCGTCTCGCGCTGCGACACGCCGCCGCTTTGTCCGTAAAGAGAATTGATGTCGGCATTCAGGCCGAGGCTTGGCAGCAATGCCGCGCCGGCCTGCCGGGCGCGCGCGTCCGCCTGCCTCAGTCGGGCGGCCGCCTGCGCGATGTCGAGATTGCCCGCTTGGGCCTGGCTTATCAGAGTCGCAAGCTGCGGATCGCCGAAACCCTGCCACCAATCCTGTGACGGCCAGACCGGCGCATTCGCAGCCCCGGCCTGTTCAAAGGCCGCGGGCACATCGCCCGCCGGCAGCCCAGGCATCGGCGTGCTCTCGCAGCCCGTGAGCAGGAGTGCGCAGGCGGCGATCGACGCCAGCGTCTTCATGCTTTGGCCTTTCGCGGACCGCCGAAGCGCTCTGCCAATGCGGGAAGAACCACCAGATTGAGAAGCGTGGACGAGATCAGGCCGCCCAGCACCGTCACGGCCATCGGACCTTCGATCTCCTGACCGGGACGGTTCATGCCCAGCGCCAGGGGCATCAGGCCCAATGCCGTCACCGCCGCCGTCATCAGGATGGGGATCAATCGTTCCTGGGCGCCGCGCAAAACCGTGCCGGGACTCCAGGCCGCGCCTTCGGCTTCCACCAGATGTTCGTAATGCGACAAAAGAAGAATCGCATTGCGCGCGCTGACGCCGAAAACGGTGACCAGGCCCACCATCGCCCCCAGCGACAGCCCGCCGCCGATCGAAGCAAGGGCGGCGACGCTTCCGATCAGGCTGAAGGGCAGGTTGACCAGCACCAGCCAGGTATGCGCCCGCCAGTGAAAGCTGAGGAACAGGATCAAGCCGATCAGCGCCAGCGCCAGCGCGGTGAAAAGCAGCATCTGCAGCTGCGCGGCCTGCTGCGCCTGGGCGGCGCCGCTGAATTCGACAAAAACGCCGGGGCGCAGTTTGAGCGCCGCCACCCGCGCCTTGGCCTCATTGACCGTCGGCTGCAGCGACCGGCCCACGACATTGAAGGTCAGGATGTCGAAGCGCTGGCCGCCGTCATGGGAAATTGCGGCGCGAGTCTGGGTGGGAATAATGCGCGCGACCTGATTGAGCGGGACCGGGCCGAGCGGCCCGGAGATCATCAGACCCGCCATCGTTTCCGGCCGGCTGCGCTGCTCGGCGGGCAGCAGCATGACGACATCGACGGCCCGGATGCCGGCATAGGTCTGTCCAACCGTCGCGCCCGCGAAATCGCTTTGCACCGCGTCCAGCACATCGCCGGCCTTGAGACCGGCGGCCGCAAGCCCTTCGGGCCTCAACTGCAAGGCAAAAGTTGGCGTGCCGCTCTGGGGTTTGAACTGCAGATCCGCGATCCCCGGCGTTCCGGAAAGCGCGGCATCAACCTGGCGCGCGGTGGCGTCCAGGGCATCGAGCTGGTCGCCGAATATCTTGACCGCGACGTCGCCGGTATCGCCGGTCAGGCTTTCGCTGATGCGGTCGCCCAGGAAGGTGACGACTTCCGTCTGAACGCCGGGATAATTGGCCAGGATGTGGCGCAGCGCATCCTCCGCTTCCGTCTGGTCGATATCGGCATCGGGTTTGAGCTCGACATGGAATTCACTTTGATGCGGGCCGCTGGTGTCCTCGCCGAGCTCCGCCCGCCCAAGTTGCTGGGATACGGTGGCGACATAAGGCAATGCCAGCATGTCGGCGCTGATGCGCTTGCCAACCGCGCGCATTTCCTCCAGCGAAGCCCCGGGGGACGAGGCATCGACCTGCGCGACAAAATGATTTTCCTTGAAGTCGGGCATGAAGCTGGAGGGAAGGAAGGGCAGCACCGCCACAGCCGCGACCGTCAATAAGGCCAGCACCGCGATAGTCGGCCGGAAATGGTCATACACGAATCCGATCGACCGCCTCTGCCAGTCCTTCAGTTTCCGGATCCAGCTGAAATCGGCATGCGCGTCGCGCGGCGTCAGCAACAGCGCCGACAGCGCCGGCCCCGCCGTCAGCGCGACAACCAGCGAGGCGAGCACCGCCAGGATGAAGGCGAGCGCCAGAGGTCCGACGAAATGGCCCTGGACGTTGGTGGCGAAGAGTTCCGGAAGAAAGACGGCGATCACGACGAAAGTCGCGTACACGACCGGGCCGCGGACTTCCAAGGTCGCATCGCGAATGACTTCAAGCCGCGACCGCGGATTGCCCGCGCGTTCGTTTTCACCCAGGCGGCGCAGAACATTTTCGATGCCGATGATGGCGTCGTCGACCAGAACTCCCAGCGACACGGCGAAGCCGCCCAGGGTCATGGTGTTCAGCGTGTAGCCCATCCGGTCGAGGATTGCGGTAGCGGCAAGAAGCGACAGCGGGATCGCCAGGAAGGTGATCAGGGCGGAGCGCCAGTCCCGCAGAAACAGATACAGCACGGCCAGGATGAGGATGGCGGCGATGACCAGCGATTGCTCGAGCGACGACACCGCGCTCTCGATGAAATTGGCCGGCCGTTGCAGGGCCGGATAGACCGTGATGCCCTGCGCTTTCAAGGCTGGGGCGAGCTGGGCGAGCGCGGCTTCCACCGACCGCGTCGCCTGAAGCGTGTTGGCGCCATACTGGCTGGCCAGCGACAATAGAATGCCGGGCCTGCCTTGAATGAGGGCATCGCCCGAGCGCAGCGCCGCTTCTTGCCTGACGGTCGCGACGTCGCCGATGGTCAATGGCGTGCCGGACCGGACCGTGAGCACGGCATTGGCGATCTTGGCCGGATCGGGCGTGGGCACCGGCGTCTGGATCAGCACCCGCTGGTGCGCCAGATCGATAAAGCCCGCGCCCTTGAGCGACAAAGCGGAGCGGGCGGCGTCCGCGATGTCCGTCAGGGTCACGCCGTAGGACGTCATTCTGGCGATGTCGGGCTGGATCTGGATCTGCCGGACCACGCCGCCATAGACGATGACATGGGCGACGCCGGGCACCGCCAGCAGCGCCGGCTTCATCACCCAGTCGGCGGCATCACGCAGCGAATAAGCATCCAGCTTGTCGGAGACCAGTCCGATCTTCAAAAGGTCCATGGTGCTGGAGGTAAGAGGCGAAAGCTTGGGGGTGCCCACGCCCAGGGGCAGGCTCGAGCCCAGCTCGCCCAGCCGTTCGGAGATGCCCTGGCGGGCGTTGTACAGATTCACATTGTCGGCAAACTGCACATTGATGACCGACAGGCCGGGAATCGATTGCGACCGGATCGTCGCCAGGCCCGTGGCGCCATTCACGGCGTTTTCGATCGGCTTGGTGACAAGCTGCTCGACCTGCTGTGCGGTAAAGCCCGGCGCCTCGGTCTGAATATCGACGGTGGACGGCACGAAATCCGGGAATACGTCCAGCGGCGCGCTGCTCGCCGCCCACAATCCCGCCAGAAGGACAATCAGGGTCAGCGTCGCAATGGTGCCGGAAAAGCGGACGCACAGATCGACAAGCCAGCGCATCACTCAGTCACCGGCGCCGGTGCTGGGGTTGGTTTCCCGCGACAGCAACAAACCGGCGCCTGTCGTGACGACCTTCTGTCCTGGCGCGATGCCTGCGCCGCCCGGCACGAAATAGTCATCGCCCACCGGCCGGTCGGTGGTGATGGGCGCGCGTACGAAATGCGCGGCGCCGTTCTGCAGATAGACCCAGTTTTCGCCATCGCCCATGATCAGCGCCGAGGCGGGAACCAGAATACCTGCCTGGGAAGGGCCGTCGAAAACCACGGCGGAAACGTGCTCATTCTGGGCCAGGTCGCTGCCGTCGATGACGGCGTAAAGGCCCGTGCCCGGCAGCGTTGGATCGGCTGGCGCTTGCCAGATCCTGGATGTGGTCCAGGTCTTGGCGCTGTCGCCCAGCCGTGTCACCGCCAGGCTGGCGGGCAACCGGTTGCGCAGGCTGCCGACGGGAAACGTCACGCGTATCAGCACGGATTTTCCGCTCGCAAGCCGGTCCATCAATGCGGCGCGGTCCTTGGGATCGCGAAACGGCGCATTGAAGCCGAAAACCGACTGCGCCTTGCGTCTTGCCAGAAGCAAGGCCGCCTGGTCGCTGGCCGCCTTGCTCTCCGCGGTTTCGACAATTTCGCGGGACACTGCGGCCTCATCGCCGGTGCCCAGCGATCGCGCCCGCGCGGCAGCCGCGCTGCTCTGGGCCGCCGCCGCTGTCGCCATGCGGGTATCGGCATCGGCCTGGGCGACGGCGTCAAGCGCGGTGACGGTGCCGTAGCCGGCGACCTGGTGCCGGAAATTCGAGGCGCGCGCCGGGACAGTGGCGATGCCGAGGCTTTTCACTTCCTGCGTACTGAGCGCGACGCCCGGCGTCGCATCGGCCTCCTCTTTCTTATCCGCCGGCGCATTTTGGCCGCAGGCAGACAGAAGGAGCAGAGCGGCAACGAGCAGGCGGCGCATCATCGGCCCAGGACGATCAACCGGAATGTGCCGGGAACCGGCACGGCACGGGGATGCGGCTGCTCCGCAGTGGGAACGCCTGGCTTGCGGTCCGCCGTGACCAGATAGACGCGGTGGGATTTCTCATCCAGCTCCATGGTCCGGGCCCCGGACGCGGTCGCGACCGTATCGGCGACGGTATATTTGTCGGGACTGTCTTCATGGACGACGGTCAGGTTCCCGCTCTCGCCATTCGAACTGAAGATGAAACCGGTCGCCGGATCGAAACGGCTGGCGTCGGGCCCATCGCCGATTTTCACGGTGGTGACGACGTTGCCGGTCCGCATGTCGGTCACCGCCATCACGCCGCCATCGCAGACCGAGAAGATCCGTCCATGGCGGGTATCGATCGATTGACCTGACGGGGATTCACAGCCGGTGAGCGGATGACGCGACTTGACTGCCAAGGTCTTGGCGTCGAAGGCGACCAGCTCATTCTTGTCCTCGATATTCACGAAGATCGTTCCCGCTCCATCGGAGGAAGCGGCTTCCGGCTTGCCGCCCAGCGCCACCGATCCTACGCTCTTGCCGGTGGCGGGGTCTACCGCAGTGGCGTCGCCGCTCTTGGCGTTGAAGGTGAAGATCCGGCCCGATGCCGCGTCATAGAGAATGCCGTCCGGCCGCTCGCCGACTGCGATTTCGCCGATCTTCTTGAAGCTTTTCTTGTCGATCACGGCCAGCCGATTGGCGCCGCCTTCCGTCACATAGGCGCGGTCCTTGACGAAGACGGTGCCATGGATGCCCTGGAGATCGCCAATATCGGCCAGGGTCGTGCCCTTGTCGGGATCCACCACCATGACATGCGAGCCGCGCGTGATGTAGAGCGTTCCCGTGGCGGGATCGAGATTCAGATAATCCCAACCGCCATCGCCGCCCAGCTGGACGGTCTTGAGCACATGATAGCCGCTCGAAGCGGCCTGCGCCGCGGCGCCCGACGCGAGCATTGCGATGGTCGCGAGCGTCAGCGAAATTGACTTTGCCATGATGTCCTCCAGGCCTCGATTTTCCGCTGGGCCGCAGACAAGTAGTATGTTGGGGCTTTCAATCCAGGCTATAAATTTTCCCAATCTCGCGAGGCGCTTTCGCCGGCAAACCGAAGCCTTGGAGAATGTGGTTCGATTCAGGACCTTACGCTGGGCCGAGGCTTAATTTTGCGGCAGCGAAATGTGAATGCCGATTGAAAACCCGCCTGCGGCGTTTGTGCCGATCTTCACGCTGGCGCCATGCAGTTCGGCGATTGCCGCCACCAGCGCCAGGCCCAGGCCATAGCCTGGCCGCGTGCGGCTCGCTTCGCGGCGATAGAAACGCTGGAAAAGCTTGTCATGTTCTTCCGGGGGAACGCCGGGGCCGTCATCGCTGACGACTGCCACGGCCTCGTCATTTTCACGGTTGAGGCTGACCGTGACCAGCGTGCCTTCGGGCGTGTGGATGATCGCGTTTTCGATCAGGTTGGAAAAGAGCTGGATGAGAAGTTCGCGGTCGCCCTGGATGAAGGCGGGGCCGTTCAAGGACAAGCACAAATGGTGCCCGGCATCTTCGGCGACCGGGCCGAATACTTCTCCCAATTGTGCGAGCAGCTGGCCCAGATCGAGCGGTGCGAAGGCTGTGCGGCGGGCGCCGCCTTCGATCTGGGCTATTCGCAGCAGCGCGCTGAACAGCGCCAGGATATCGTCGGACGCCGCGATCGCCGCTTCCAGCGCCTGGTCATAATCCTCGGTGGTGGCCGCCTGGCTGCGCGCCCGTTCCAGGCGGTGACGCAGATGGGTCACCGGCGTGCGCAAATCATGCGCGATATCGTTGGTGATCTCCTTCAGATTCTCCATCAGCGCGGCCATGCGGTCGAGCATGGCATTGATGGTTTCGGACAGGCGATCGAGTTCGTCTTGCGTGCCGCGCAAGGGGATGCGGCTGGCAAGGTTGCCGGCCATGATGGCGCGGCAGGTTCGGCCGATGATGTCGGTGCGGCGCAAAAGGCTACGGCTGACCGCCCGCCCGCCTAGCAGCGCCAGGCCCAGCGCCCCGAGAAAGACCCAGATCAGGGTGCGCAGGATACGCTGGCGCGCCAACCGCGCGTGATAAAGATCGCTGCCGGAAAAGACATAGAGATTTGGCGCGATGAAGACGCCGACTCCCAGAATAGCATGTCCCGCCGCATTGCCCGGATAAGGGAGGGTAAGAATTCCGGTTCTGTGCGGCATCGACGCCAGGTTGCCGGCCAGCTTTTTCTCCCCGCGCTCCAGAAGAAAGAAATCCGAAGCGCCGGGCGCCGCCATGCGCTGGCTGATGACTTCATGCGCTTCGGCTTCGCCGTTGGTGCGATAGCCGTCCTTGACCGCGGCAATATCGGCATTGGCGAATTGCACGATCTGGTCCTGGAATTCCTCATTGACGATGACGAGGGTGATGATGGTGAAGACCGCCGCGGACAAGGCGAAGATGGCCACGAAGATCGCCGCGATGCGGAACCCTTCGGTGTGAATCGCGCTAATCCGCACGCAGGATATATCCGTTGCCGCGAATGGTGTGGATCAGCTCGATGGGATGACCGCGGTCCATCTTGGCCCGGAGGCGGCTCATATGGGTCTCCACGATATTGGTGCGCGGATCGAAATGAAGTTCCCACACATTTTCCAGGAGCATGCTGCGCGTCACCACCCGTCCGGCATTGCGCAACATATATTCCAGCAGCTTGAATTCCTGGGGCTGCAGATCCACCGCCTTGCTGCCGCGATGCACCGTGCGCCGGATCAGGTCCATTTCCAGGTCGCCGGCATGCAAGGTGACGGGCTGGCGCGAATCGCCGCGCCTGGCGATGGCATTGACCCGCGCCACCAGCTCGACCAGCGCGAAAGGCTTGGTGAGATAATCGTCGCCGCCGCCATTCAGTCCTGCGACCCGGTCGTCGATGCCGCTCATGGTGGTGAGAAACAGAACGGGGGTCTGGCTGCCTTCCGCGCGCAGCCGCTTCACCAGGCTGAGCCCGTCCAGGCCTGGCAGCATGCGATCCACGATCAAGGCCGCGTGCTGGCCGTTCTGGGCGGCGGCAAGACCCGCGGTGCCGTCACGGCTTTCCTCCACCTCATGACCCTGCGCGCGCAGGGCGTGGCAGATATGGTCCGCGGTCTCGGGGTCGTCCTCGATCAACAAAATCTTCATACGGCCATTGTCCTGGGGCGGGGTGCCGGCTGGCAAGAGCGCAAAGCCGTCCATGGGCCGGGCCTGGCCGGCGCCCTAAATTGATTTTTCGTATAGCCGGTGTCACCAGACCGACAAACACACATGCGATGCACCCCGAAGCAAAAGGGGACTCATCCTGCGCATTCCGCGCCAGGCGTTTTCGCAAAATATGCGGGAACGTCAATGAGATCGTTCGCCCCTTTCATTCGCGAAGGGGTTTTTAATGTCCAGTATTTCCACCCGCCTTAACGGCACCGTCGCCTGTATGGCCCTGTTTGCCGGTGCGCTTCTGGCGTCTCCCGCCGCCGCCCAGCAAGTGGCGGCCAACACCCAGACGCTGGCCGCGGGCGGCGCGACCGGGGGGCTGGAAACGGTGGTGGTGACCGGAACCGCCTTCAATGCCGACGTGGCGCCGGCCAAGGCCTCGCTCGACACCATGGAACCCCAGACCGTCATCAACAAATCCTATATCCAGGATTCGGTCGCCAACACCGCCGACTACACGACGATCCTCGCCATCGCCCCCAGCATGACCGGCATGGACATCAACGGCCCCGGCCTGTCGGACGGCAATGTCAAGAACACCTTGCGCGGCCTGCCGGATGGCAATTTCGCGCTGCTTTACGACGGCATTCCCTTTGGCGACACCAACGGCCCCACCCATCATTCCGAATCCTATTTTCCCGGCACCACCATCGGCAGCATCGATGTCGACCGCGGTCCCGGAAATGCCGGCAATCTCGGTGCCGCCACCTATGGCGGCTCGGTCAACATGTTCTCCGAAGTGCTGAGCGCGGACCGGCATGTGCGCGCCGCCGCCACCTATGGCAGCTTCAACACCACCGATTTCACCGGCAATTACCAGAGCGGCAATTTCGATCTCGGCGGCAGAAACACCCGCGCCATGATCAACGTTCAGGACACCAATTCCGAAGGCTTTCTCACCTTCCAGACCACTGCGCACCAGAACGCGCTGGTCAAGCTGCAGAACGAGTTTGCGCCGGGTTGGACCGTCACCGTCCTCGCCAATTATAACGGCCTGTTCCAGCATCTGAACGACAACAACGGCGCCACCGCGGCCCAGATCAATGCTTTTGGCAGGAATTTCGCCCTGCAGAACAGCGATCCCAAACTGGGTACGTATCAGGCCTATAACTTTGTTTCTAAGAAAACCGACATGGATACATGCGGGTGGAAGGCGATCTGGCTGGCTTCCGGGTGGACGACACCGCCTATACCTATGCCTATGTCAACAAGACCGTTACGGCGACCAATATCCAGCAGACCGCAGCGGATATCATCAACAACGTCACCGAAGGTAATGGCACCATTGTTGCCGGCAAAAAATTCGCCGGTGACGTGCCCGGTTACACCAAGAAGAATGCCTATCGCGTCTGGGGCAATATCCTCCGCCTGTCGCGCGATTTCGATTATGGCTGGCTGAGCGGACAGTTGCGCACCGGCTTGTGGTGGGAATCCTCTGCCAGCCAGCGCGCGCGCTTCGATTTCGACATCCAGAAATGCGTCGCGGCAGGCTGCAATCCGTTTCACGACCAGACCTTCGCGGATTCGACATTGGTGGCGAAGACGAAATCCGCTGCCTATGACGGCGGCTTCGCCGAATATAACGAGCATTCGGGCTGGAATCAGTATCAGCCCTTCGTCGAGCTCGAACTGCATCCGATCGCGGATCTGACGGTAACGCCCGGCTTCAAATATGTGAGCTGGGAGCACAACGTGAGTGCGCAGCTGGAGCAGAAGACGGTGCCGGTGATCCCCTTCTCCGGTTCCTTCACCACCACGCGCTCGCTGCCCTTCCTGATGGCGAATTACAAGCTGCAGCAAAATTGGAGCGTCTATGCCCAATATGCCCAGGGCATCTACATTCCCGACATCAGCGCCTTTGAACAGGCCAGTCCCGCGCTGACCTTCCCCAAGGCGGAAACCACCACCAACTATCAGGTCGGCACCGTTTACTATGCGGACAATTTCACCTTCGACGGCGATCTCTATTATATCGGCGTCAACAACAACATCATCTTCCAGCCCTGCAGCCAGTCTCCGATCAACGGCCCCGTCGGCGAGACCTGTGCCCTGAACACCGGCACGGCCTTCTACAAAGGCGTTGAAGGCGAAGCGACCTATGCCTTCACCGACGACATGTTCAACGGCATGCTGGACGGGTTGGTGGTCTTTGCGAATGGCTCGATCAACAGCTCCAAGACCCAAGGCAAGTGGGTGAAGCAGGCCCCAATGTGGACCGAGGCCAGCGGCCTGGTTTACAAAATGGACGCCTTCAAGTTCTCGTTGATCAACAAGCTGGTCGGCCAGCAATATTCCGACACCACCAATACGCAATTCTACAAGCTCGGTGCCTATGACAACACCGACGTCAAGACCAGCGTGACGTTCGGCATGATCGAGCTGGGCGTCGGCATCTACAACATCTTCAACGAACGCAATCTGCTGTCGGTCGGCATCAACGACAAAGGTGCTCCGATTGGTGGCGCCAATGTTCACGACCTGGCGGACCGCGGCTCCAGCCTGGACCAATATTACTTCCAGCCGGCGCGCAGCTATCAGATGTCTCTGACTGCGCGGTTCTAGGGGCGATGAGACGTCTCGTATTCGCGCTGGGCGCGACGCTGGCTCTGGCGGGCCCGGTACAGGCGGCGATGCTGGTGGGCGCGGCCCGCATTCCCGCCGCCGCCCGCGACGGGGTGGGCGAAACGCTGGGCGGCTTCGGGTCCGGCATGGCGCTGGTGCCCGGCAGCTTGAAGCGCACGCGCAATGGCGTCAGCGGCACTCTGGCGATGGTGCCCGATCGCGGCTGGAATACCCAAGGAACCAGCGACTATCGCGCGCGCGTGCAGTTGTTCGATTTTTCCATGCATCCGCAGGCGGGCGCGCCACATGTCCAGACGGGGCTGGATTTGCATTTGCGCAGGACGCTTTTGCTGACCGATGGCGATGGCGCTCCCACCACGGGTCTTGATCCCAGCGGCGTGCGCGCGGGCGAGAACAACTTTCCGGATCTGCCGGCCGCGTCCAACGGCCGTGTCAGCCTGGACAATGAAGCGGTGGCGCTTCCCGGCGACGGCAGCTTCTGGGTCAGCGACGAATATGGCCCCCTGATTTATCATTATGACGCCGGGGGGCGGATGACCGGCGCGATCCGCCCACCCGAAGCGATCATTCCCCATCGGGGCGGGAAAGAGAATTTCTCCGCCGGTGAGAACGTCAAGGGCGAGCCCCAATCCGGCCGCCAGAACAATCAAGGCTTCGAGGGCATGAGTATCGTCCCAGGGGCGAAAACGCTTTTCGTCATGACCCAGAGCGCACTGGTGCAGGATCTCGATCCTTCGGCGCCAAAATCGTCACGGCGCAATGTGCGCCTTCTGGAATATGACATCGCCGGGACGCCGCGTCTGATCCATGAATATGCCGTGCAGCTTCCGCTCTATGACGAAGGCGGCAAGACCAATGTCGCGGCGCAAAGCGAAATGCTGGCGATCGACGATCACCGGTTGCTGCTCTTGTGCCGTGACAGCGGCGGCGGATTTGCCGGCAAACGCGATGCTTCGGCCTATCGGATCGTCAATATCGTCGACACCGCAGGAGCCGACGATATCGCGGGCCGCTATGACGCGGCCGGCGACAGCATTGCGCCGGGCGGCCAGTTGCGGCCCGATATCCGGCCGGCACGGTTGCGGCCGTTTCTGGACATCAACGACAATGCGCAGCTGGCGCGGTTCGGCTTGCACAATGGTGCGCCGGCCGACCGGGGCGATCTCTATGAAAAATGGGAAGGCCTGGCGCTGGCGCCTGCCGATGACCCCGCATCGCCGGACGACTACTTCCTGTTCGTGGGCAGCGACAATGACTTCATCACGCAGCACGGGATGATGGCGGGGAAACCTTATTCCGATGCCTCGGGCGCCGATGTCGACACGCTGGTGCTGGTCTACCGCATCACGCTTGCGGCCGGATCTAATTGACGGGGTGTTCCACTCTTGCCGTCTTCCAGCGGTCCATCAGCTGTCCGGCGCGAAGTCCGGGAAGGCCATGACGCGCATAGGCCTCGACCCAGGAGCGGAACTCTTCCTGCGAGATTGCGTAGCGAGCGCAGGCATCGGTCAGCGTAAGAAGGCCGCCATTGACCGCGGCGATGACCTCGGCCTTGCGGCGCGGCACCCATCGCTTCGTATTCTTCGGCGGCAGGTCCGAACTGGTGAGAATATTCCCACCTGGACCGATTACATGGCCTTGAGGCCTGGCACTGATTCCCATCGGGCGGACTCCTAAGTCGCCCCAGCCGTTCTCAAAGTAGGCCCGGTCTCTTAACGGAAGGTCAATATAAAAATCCCGTTTTTACGGGAACTCGAGGTCAACTATTTTCCGCGCGGAAACATCGCAGCAAGGCGCGCTTCGATTTCCGCGAAGAGGCCGGCCCAATTCCCTGGCGCCGGTTGCCGGAAAAGCCGCAGGCCGGGATACCAGGGGCTGTCTTCGCGATCGAGCAGCCAGCGCCAGTCCGGCGCATGGCGAAGTGCTATCCAAGCCGGTCTTCCCAATGCCCCGGCAAGATGTGCGACCGAGGTGTCGCAGCTGATAACCAGATCCATCGCTTCCATTGCCGCGGCGGTATCGACGAAATCTTCTGGAAAATTCCCGCCCAGCGTTTCCACGGTCATGCCGTCCGGCAGGTCGTCCAACTGTTCGATCCCGTCGCCCTTCTGCAGGCTGATCAGGCGCACCCCCGGCAGGCGTGCGACGCCTTCCAGGCAGCGCAGCGGGAAGGATCGCACCCCGGCGATATACGAGCCCTGCCAGCAGACGCCGATCTTGAAGCCATTGCCGCCGATCCGCGCCTGCATCCGGGCGATCCGTTCCGGCTCGGCGTGCAGATAGGGAATGGTGGCGGGGATGGTCCGCAGGCTCGTCCCGAAGGCTTGCGGCAGGCTGAGCAGCGCGATGTGATAATCGAATGCGTCCGGCAGGGCGGGGACCGCCAGGATTTCGATACGCGGGTCGAAACTTTCCAGCAGGCGCGCCAGCGCGGCCTGCGCCGTCAGGATCACATGGGCGCCCAGATCCGCCGCCATCGAGGCATAGCGGCAAAACTGAATCGTGTCGCCCAGGCCCTGTTCGGCCTCGATGAACAATGTCTTGCCGGCGATATTCTCTTTTCCGGTCCAGGTTGGGCGCCCCAAGGCGTGAAAGCTTCCTTCCGCCACGCGGCGCTTGCGCCATTCATAATGCGGCCAGGCATCCTCGAACTGGCCGCGCACCAGCAGGACCAGGCTTTTTCCGAAATGCGCTTCGGCCGATTGCGGATGGACCGCGATGGCGCGGTCGAAACCGGCCAAGGCTTCGTCATAGCGTTTGAGATCGGTGAGGAAATTGCCGCGATTGGTGTGCGCCTGAATGAGATCGGGTTTGAGCGCAAGGGCGCGTTCCAGGCTTTTCAATCCTTCTTCCTGCCGGTCCAGCAGCGCCAGGGCGGAGCCACGATTGCTGTGCGCGGCGGCGGAATTGGGATCGAGCGCCAGCGCGCGATCATGCGCCTCCAGCGCCTCGGCCGGCCGGCGCAACGCCGCCAGCGCGGCGCCGCGATTGTTGTGCGCGACGGCGGAATTGGGATCGAGCGCCAGCGCCTTGTCGTGACTTTCCAAAGCGTCCTGCGGACGCCCCAGCATGGCCAGCGCGGTGCCGCGCCCGTCATGCGCGCTGTACAGGCCGGGATCGCACGCGATGGCGCGGTCATAGCTTTCCAGGGCTTCCCGGGCGCGCCCGAGAATGATCAACACGTTGCCACGTTTGTCATGTGAGTCCGCGATTTCCGGATGACAGGCGATGGCGCGGTCATGATCCTGCAGGGCCTCTTCATGGCGGCCCAATTCGGCCAAGACACCGGCGCGATTGTTGAAGGCCTTGGCATAGGTGGGGTCGAACGCGATGGCCTGGCTGAAATCCGCCAGGGCCTCGGCGGCGCGCTTCTGATCCGAAAGGACGGTGCCGCGATTGTTGTAGGCCTGGGCATAATCGGGTTTGAGCGCGATGGCGCGGCCATAGCTGGCCAGGGCCTCGTCCAGCCGGTGCAAGCCGGCCAGCGTGATGCCGCGATTGTTGTGGGCATCGGCCAGGTCGGGCTTTAGCGCCAGCGCCTTGTCGTAACTGGCCAGCGCTTCTTTGAAGCGCCGCAATTGCTGGAAGGCATTGCCCAGATCGCGATGCGCCAGCGGCTGGCGCGGTTCCAGCTTGAGGGCTTGGCGCAGCAATTCGATGCCGCGCTCGGTCTGGCCGCGCTGCAGCGCCAGGACGCCATAAAGATGCAGGGCCTGGAAATTTCCGGGCTGACGCCGAATCAACTCGGCATAGGCGTGTTCCGCTTCGGCGAATTTTCCCTGAGTATGCAGCGCAAATGCTTCTTTGAGCATCGGATGATGTCTTCCACGCTTTTCTGCGCGATGGCCGGAACGGGCCGATATCGGAGTGAGAAAAGCTATACCATAGGCGGGAGCTGCCGGTCACCGGTGAGCGGATACCGGCCGGTGACGCGCTCAGGCCGCTGCGTCGGCCGTCTTCTGAGCCGCGTGCTTCAACGGAAAATCGCAGGTCACGGCGGTGCCGACACCTTCGCGGCTTTCGATGATGAAGCTGCCGCCATGCTGAGTCACCAGGGCGCGAACCAGGGACAGGCCAAGCCCCGTGCCTTCGCGGGCATGCACCGGGTCGTTGACCGCCTGTTCGAAAGGCTGGCCGACCCGCGCCAGAAGGCTCTCGGTCATGCCGATGCCGTGATCCCGCACCATCAGGGTCAACCGCTCCGCACCGACCCGCGCGGTTATTTCCACCTCGTCGCCGGGGCGGGAAAATTTGATCGCATTGGTCAGCAGATTGAGCAGGATCTGGCGGAAGGCACGCTGATCGGCCGCAAAGGTGAGCCCCTGCGCCGGCAGCAATGTCACCAGCCTGATACCCTGTTCGTCGGCACGGCTTTTCACCAGCCGGACGCAATAGGCGACGCTCTCCGTGAGGTCGACATTCTGGATATCGAGCACGAACTTGCCGGCCTCGATCTTGGCGATATCCAGAATGTCGGAAACCAGGTTGAGCAGATGATGGCCGGATTCATGAATGATGGTGGCATAATCGCGATACTGCTTTTGCAGCGGCCCGAAGATCTGGTTCTGCAGCAATTCGGAGAAGCCGATGATGGCGTTGAGCGGCGTGCGCAGCTCGTGGCTCATATTGGCGAGGAATTGCGATTTGACCTTGCTGGAGGCTTCCGCGGATTCCTTGGCAACCTGGTTTTCATGCAGGGCCTGCTCCAGCTTGCGCTTTTCGATGACATTGTCGCGGAACAGGCGCAGCGCGCGCGCGAATTGTCCGATTTCGTCGCGGCGGTCCTGGAACGGTATCGCGTGATCGAGGTTGCTGCCGGCTACCGCCTGCATGGCGCCGGTGATGGCGCGCAGGGGCCGAATGACGCGGAGGATGACATAGAGCAAGGTAAAGGAGGCCAGGCTGGCGAACAGGATCATCAGCATCAATGCGATATCGAGTTCGCGATTTGCCTGTCCGAGGGTCTGCGCCACGCCCGCGCGCGTCAGCACAAAGGCGGTGCGCGAGACGTCGGTTATGGCGATCAGCCCTTTGTCGGACTCATTCAACCATTTCGCCACGGTGACGGGGGGCGCTTTCCCAACGCTAAGGGCATCCAGTGCTTTGCGCCGTGTGACACGAACCTCGCCAAAATAGGTCTTGGCGACATTGTCCACGGCGCGTCCCAGTTCCGCCGGAAAGGCGGGTAGATCGGTCCTGTCGCTGGACAGCACTGTCCAGGGGTAATTGAGGTTGCCTTCCTGCTCGGCAAATTGCTGAAGTTGTTCAGAAGTCAGTTTGCGTCCGCTGATGAGGGCTTCCGCGATGAGGCGGCGGTCGTGCCCCACTATTTCGCGCATCGACCAGACCATGCGGATAATCTTGGTCATTTCATTGTTGAAGGCGCTGGCGTCCGCAATGTACATGGAGCGTACGCGCGTCCGCAGATTGATAGCAGCAACGACGCTATTGATGGCAGTCGACCAATCTTCCTGTATATGGGCGGGCCGTGACGCCAGTGGTTGACTGAGACTTGCCAGGGCTGCGGCATATATTTTTCGATAGGCCGTCCCGGACTGGATGATTTTGGACAGGTTGGGAATCGGCCCGTCCGCTTCCACGCTCGACCTTTGATGCGTTTCGAACAACGCTCCTGCGGAAACCTGGTGCAGGCGTTCAATATTGGCCCGGGTTTTCGCGTCGACCGGCTGTGATTGCAGGAGCGCCGCGTTCATTTCGCCCTGCTCGAAGCGCAAGGCTTCCTGGGCGGCGAAGACGTCGTTCAAGACATCAACGGTCTTCAGCAGATTGACGGCTTTCTCGCGCCGGTCATATGCCTGCAGGGCGGTGTAGGCGAAGACAGAGATCAGCAACACGACCAGCAGGCCGGTGATCGCCGACAACAATACGCCGATCGACTGGAATCTCTTCATTCCTCACGGTCCCCGAGCGAGCGGCAACGCTAAGGCAAAGAAATGGATGATGATTTAATGAGCAATGCGCGCGGGCCGGCATGGTTGAGAAGTGTTAACTTTGATTTCCGGGGCCGATGGCCCGCCGCGCAATCCTCACGATTTCGGACGAAACGAGACACTTCCCGATTCACTGCGCCATTCATTCAGCACAAGCGCCAGGGTGAGGAGATCGAACAGGGCAAAGCCCAGCAGCCAGCCGGACCAGTGCACCAGCAGCCGCCAGCTCATATAGGCGACGAAGCCGGTCAGGATCAGCGAGGCGACGGGAAACAACCAGCGTCCGCCGCCGCGCAGCAACGCCGCCACGATGCCCAATTTCAAGGTGCCGTGCACCAGAAGATAGAAGAGCACGAATTGGTGCGAACTCTCCGCCAGCCGGGTGGCGCCGCTGCGGATCGCATGCAGGGCAGGATGGTGTCCGTTCAACTCCGGCGCGGTGAAACGGATCGCCCATTCGTAAAGCCGTTCCGGTCCGGCGACGGCCAAGGTCAGCCCGGCAAGCGCCTCCATTGCCCCGTCGAAGCCCTTGATCAGGATCGCCGCCAGATAGGCGTAGTGGAGCAGTCGCTTAACCAAGGAAAAGTTCCCTTCAACGGAAGTCTCATCTTATAGAGTGGTCTCGCCGGCCTGCAAAATGCACGATTTATCAAATAGTTAGTTGATTTTCCGTCGGCTTGCGACGCGCTTATTGCTGGCGATTGCTTTGGTCTCGCCACCGGAACTTTGGCTCGCTAGGGTCCGGCCCGTAAAACAGCGCCCCTGGGAGAAAGACTGATGCGGTACCGGACGATTTTTTCAGGAGCGTTTTGCGCCGCCTTGTTCCTGGCGGCGGCGCCGGTCCTTGCCCAGACCCTGGACCAGCCTGACGCCGATCCCAATGCCTATCCCAATCCCTATGCCCAGGTGAATGACTTCCTGAAGCTGCCAGCCGGCCGCAAAATGGGTTCGACCAGCGCCGTGGCGGTGGATCACCAGGGCAATATCTGGGTCGCCGACCGTTGCGGCACCAATGACTGCAAGGGCTCCAAGCTCGATCCCATCATGGAGTTCGATGCCAATGGCAATTTCCTCAAATCCTTCGGCGCGGGAAAATTTCTCTTTCCGCACGGCATGTATATCGACAAGGACGATCACATCTGGCTGACCGACGGCCATGTCGGCGATGGCATCGGCGACGATGTCCTGGAGTTCGACCGCGACGGCAAGCTGCTGCGCACTCTGGGCACGCCCGGCGTCAAGGGTGATGGCCAGTACACCTTTGACGAACCCAATGCGGTGATCGTGTCTCCGCAAGGCGACATCTTCGTCGCGGACGATCACACGCCGGAGGTGGGCAATCCCCGCATCGTCCATTTCGACAAGAACGGCAAGTTCGTGAATTTCTGGGGCGGACAGGGCATCGGTCTGGGCCGCTTCGAGGTTCCGCACGCGCTGGCGATGGACAGCAAGGGCCGGCTCTACATCGCCGACCGCTACAACAACCGCATTCAGATTTTCACCCAGGACGGCATGCTGGTGGACATCTGGAGCCAGTTCGGCCGGCCCAGCGGGATCTATATCGACGAGAATGACATCCTCTATTCAACCGACTCCGAGTCCCGCACGCCGGTGGAATATGGATTCCATCCTGGGTGGGGGCGCGGCATCCGCATCGGCAGCGTCAAGGATGGCATCGTGCGCGCCTGGATTCCCGACATCGACCCGGAAGCGGACCGCCACATCACCAGCGGCGGCGAAGGCATCTGGGTACATGATGGCGTCGTCTACAGTGCCCAGGTGCGTCAGCAGACGGTCGTGAAGTACGTCCTGAAAAAATAACCCCATCTGTCTGCCACGCGGGCAAGCCCGCTAGCAGACATCTTCCCCTGCCAATGGCTTCGCCATGCAGGGGAAGAAAGCCGGTGTGGGATGGTATTCCCTGGGGGAACTTAAACAAGCTTCGGAGCGTTTTTCCGAAGCGCGAGGAACGCATAGTAAGCGGATATTGCGAATGGAATTTTGACGGCGCTTCCGGGCGGCGGGCTTAAGGAGTTTTCATGCAGATCGGTATTGTCGGCCTTGGCCGGATGGGCGCCAATATCGGCCGCCGCCTGATGAGCAAGGGCCACAAGGTGGTGGCCTTCGACCGCGAACCCAAGGCGGTGGCGGCCTTGACCGGCGCGGCCGGCGCGGCTTCGCTCAAGGAGCTGGTGGAAAAGCTGGAAACGCCGCGTGCGATCTGGGTAATGCTGCCGGCGGGCAAGATCACCGACGATACGGTTTTCGCGCTGGGCGACCTGCTGGCGGGCGGCGATGTGGTGATCGACGGCGGCAACACATTTTACAAGGACGATATCCGCCGCGCCAAGGAATTGAAGAAGAAGAACATCGCCTATGTCGATTGCGGCACATCCGGAGGCGTCTGGGGATTGGACCGCGGTTATTGCATGATGATCGGCGGCGACAAGGCGGTGGTCGATCGGCTCGACCCCATCTTCGCCGCGCTGGCGCCGGGCGCGGGCGCGATCGACAAGACGCCGGGGCGCGATGGCCGCGATCCGCGAATCCTCAACGGCTATCTTCATGCCGGGCCGGTGGGTTCGGGCCATTTCGTCAAGATGGTCCATAACGGCATCGAATATGGCCTGATGCAGGCCTATGCCGAAGGGTTCGACATTCTGCGCGGCCGCGGCAGCGACAAGCTGCCGGAGGATGAGCGCTTCACGCTCGACACCGCCGATATCGCCGAAGTGTGGCGGCGCGGCAGCGTCGTCGCGTCCTGGCTGCTGGATCTCACCGCCATCGCGCTGGCAAAATCGCCCGATCTCGAGAATTTCGAAGGTGCGGTCGACGACAGCGGCGAAGGCCGCTGGACGGTCGAGGCCGCGATCGACGAAGCAGTGGCGGCGCCGGTTATCACATCGGCGCTCTATGCCCGCTTCCGTTCCCGCATTGAACACAGTTTCGGCGAGAAACTATTGTCGGCCATGCGCAATGAATTCGGCGGCCATGTCGAAAGCCTGGTCCCGAAGGCCAAGGACGACGACAAATGAGCGCCTCGCACAAAGAGCCGCCGCCGAGCTGCGCCATCGTGATCTTCGGCGCCAATGGCGATCTCACCAAAAGGCTGATCGTGCCCGCGCTCTACAATCTGGCGCGGACCGGTATGCTTCCGAAAAAACTGGCGCTGATCGGGGTCGACCATAACGACAAAACGTCCGAGCAGTGGCAGGCCGCCCTGCATGACTTTCTGGCGCAGTCGCTGGCGAAAAGCGGCGACACAGTCGATGACAAATTATGGGCTCCCATCGCCGCGAGCATGATTTTTCTCAAAGGCGACTTTGAAAAAGACGAGACCTACAAGCAATTGAGCGACTTGCTGGCCAAGACGGACAAGGAGCAGGCTCTTGACGGCAATGTCCTTTTTTATATGGCCGTCGCCGACCGCTTCTTCGCCACCATCGCCGCCAGGCTGGGCGAGGCTGGCCTGGTCGCGCAAAAGGAAGGCGGCTTCCGCCGCTTGATCGTGGAAAAGCCTTTCGGCCACGACCTGGATTCCGCCAAGGCGCTCAACGCCTGCCTGCTCAAATATCTCAAGGAAGACCAAATCTATCGCATCGATCATTTCCTGGGAAAGGAGACGGTGCAGAACATCATGGCGCTTCGCTTCGCCAATGGCTTGTTCGAGCCGATCTGGAACCGCGACCGCATCAGCCATGTCCAGATCACCGTGGCCGAGAATATCGGCATCGAGGGGCGCGGCAATTTCTATGAAAAAACCGGCGCGCTGCGCGACATGGTGCCCAATCATCTGTTCCAGCTGGTCGCCATGACGGCGATGGAGCCGCCGGTTTCCTTCGACGCCCAGGATATCCGCGCCAAAAAGGCGGAGGTGTTCAAGGCGGTGCATCCCCTCACGCTGGGTGATGCCGTGCGCGGGCAATATGATTCCGGCGTGGTGGCGGGCCAGCAGGTGGCCGCCTACCGCAAGGAGGACAATGTCGCGCCGGAATCCAATGTCGAAACCTTCGTCGCGATGCGGCTGCTGATCGACAATTGGCGCTGGGCGGGCGTGCCCTTCTATTTGCGCACCGGCAAGCGGCTGGCGGCGCGCTCCACGGAAATCGCCATCCGCTTCAAGCGGGCGCCGCATGCGCTGTTCCGCGAAACGCCGGTGGAGGAGCTGGACGCCGATTGGCTGATCCTGCGCATCCAGCCCGACGAAAGCATCCGCCTGCGCTTCAATGCCAAGCGGCCAGGTCCGGCCATGGCGCTGGAAAGCGTGGCGATGGAATTCAAATACAAGGACTGGTTCCAGCAGGCGCCCGCGGTCGGCTACGAGACGCTGATCTATGACTGCCTGATCGGCGACGCGACCTTGTTCCAGCGCGCCGACCAGGTCGAAGCCGCCTGGGGTGTGGTCGAGCCGGTGCTGAAGGGTTGGGCCAATACCGCGCCGCGGCACTTTCCCAACTACAATGCCGGCAGCGAAGGCCCCAGTGCCGCCAACGATCTTCTGGCGCGGGACGGCCGCTCCTGGCGTGCCATAAAATGAGGACGCATGAACATCGCGGGTGAAATGGAAGTCGTGAAAGATCTGGAGGCGCTCTCCGCCCGCGCGGCGGAGATGATCGCCGATCGCATCCGGGGCAGCCGTGCCCCGTTCCGGCTGGCGCTGTCGGGCGGCACCACGCCGCGGGGCTGTTATCGCCGCCTCGCCCATCTGCATCAGGTGCCTTGGGAATGGGTGGAAATCTATCTCGGGGATGAGCGGTTCGTTCCCCATGACCATCCCGACAGCAATTACCGCATGATCCGCGAGACCTTGCTGGCAGGCGACACCGTCGCGCCGCGGGGCATATTCGCCGTCCCCGCCGATGGCACCGCCGAAAGCGCGGCCGAGGCCTATGAGGAGATCCTGCGCCAGCAATATGGCAGCAGCCGCCTTCTGCCGGATCTGCCGCTGTTCGATCTGCAATTGCTGGGCTTGGGCGAGGACGGTCACACCGCGTCGCTGCTTCCGGGCCAGCCGGTGCTGGAGGAACGCCGGCGCTGGGTCGCGCCGGTGCCGGATGGCCGCATCGAGCCGCGCATCTCGCTCACCTATCCCGCCCTGGAATCCAGCCGCCTCACGCTCTTCCTGGTCAGCGGCGCGGCCAAAAAGGAAGCGCTGGCCCGCGCCCGCGCCGGGGACACCGCCATTCCGGCAGGCCGCCTGCGGCCGCAAGGCGATGTGATCTGGCTGGCCGACCGCGCCGCCGCGGGGATCGATGCGGATTGAGGATTACGCCCTTATCGGCGATTGCCACACCGCGGCGCTGGTCGGCCGCAATGGGTCGATCGATTGGCTTTGCATGCCGCGCTTCGATTCCGCCGCCTGCTTCGCCGCGCTGCTGGGCGAGCCCAAGCATGGTCGCTGGCTGATCGCACCGAACCGCAAGATCAAACCGTACAAGAACCGCGCCACGCCGCACGTCACGCGGCGCTATCGTGGAGACAGTCTGATCCTGGAGACCGAATTTCGCACCTCGACCGGTACGGTCAAGGTGATCGACTTCATGCCGGCGCGAGGTCCCGACCGTTCCATCGTGCGCATCGTCGAAGGTGTTTCCGGCCATGTCGCGATGGAGACCGAGTTGGTGATCCGCTTCGACTATGGCGTCACCATTCCCTGGGTCAACCGCATCGATTCCAAGACCATCACCGCCATCGCAGGTCCCAATCTGCTCTGCGTACGCACGCCGGTAGAGTTGCGGGGAGAGAACATGCACTCCGCCGCCCGCTTCACGGTGAAGAAGGGCGAGCGCGTGCCCTTTATTCTCAGCTATCGCGAGTCGCATTACGAAGTTCCCATGTCTATCGACGCCGATATCGCGCTGGAGCAGACGGAAAAATATTGGGCGGGCTGGACCGGCTTGTGCAAGATCAAAGGCAAGTGGCGCAAGGATGTGATGCGTTCGCTGCTCACCTTGAAAAGCCTCAGCTACGAACCCACCGGCGGCATTGTCGCGGCGGTGACCACTTCGCTGCCGGAACAGATCGGCGGCAGCCGCAACTGGGATTATCGCTATTGCTGGCTCAGGGATGCCACCTTCACGCTGCTGGCCTTTCTCAACGCCGGTTACACCGAGGAAGCCAATGTCTGGCAGCATTGGCTGGTGCGGGTGATCGCGGGCGCGCCGGAACAGCTCCAGACCATGTACAGCGTGATGGGGGACAAGCGGCTGGACGAGATCGAGCTGTCGCACCTGCCCGGCTATGAGAATTCAAAGCCCGTCCGCATCGGCAACGCAGCGGCGCAACAGTTGCAACTTGATATCTATGGCGAACTTGCCGATGTGCTGGCCCAGGCGCGCAAAGGCGGATTGCCGGCCGCGCCGCGCCGCAGCGAAATCCGCGACATATTCCTCAAGCATCTGGAGAAGATCTGGAATCTGCCCGATGACGGCATCTGGGAGATCCGGGGCGCCCCGCAGCAATTCGTCCATTCCAAAGTGATGACCTGGGTCGCGTTCGACCGCGCCAGCCGCTCCAGACCCGAGGATAAGCGAGGGTCGGCGCGTTGCCGCAAATTGGCCGACCGGATTCACAAGGAAATCTGCGCCAAGGGCGTCGATCCCAAGCGCGGGTGTTTCGTACAATCCTATGGTTCGACCCGCATGGATGCGAGCCTTCTGCTGCTGCCGCTGGTGGGGTTCCTGCCGCCGACCGACAAGCGTATCCGCCGCACCGTCGAGGAGATCGAAAAAAAGCTTCTCTATAAGGGCCTGGTGCTGCGCTATGAAACGGAAACCGGAGTCGACGGTCTGCCGCCGGGCGAAGGCGCCTTCCTTGCCTGCAGCTTCTGGCTGGCCGACAATTACCTGATGCTGGGACGCAAGGACGACGCCGCCCGCCTATTCCATCGCCTCAAGCGCCATGCCAATGATGTGGGCTTGCTGGCGGAAGAATATGATCCGAAGGAAAAGCGCATGCTGGGCAACTTCCCTCAAGCCTTCTCCCATGTCGCGCTGATCAACACCGCAATCAATCTGATGCAGGAAGAAAGCCGAACCAATGCCAAGAGCAAAGCGCCCGGGAAAATTGCCAGGAAAGTCGACAGGAAAATCGTCCGTCGCTAATATCCTGGCGATCGACATTGGCGGCACCGGCCTGAAGGCCGCCATCGTCGACACAAGGGGCCGTTTCCTGACGGAGCGACTGCGGGTGAAGACCCCCGCTCATCCCGTTCCCAAAAAGATCGTGCCGGCCGTGCTCGCGCTGGTCGCGCCACTCAAGGGCTATGACCATGTCTCGATCGGGTTTCCCGGCTATGTGCGCCACGGCAAGGTCTTTACCGCGGCAAACCTCGGTACCAAGGCCTGGAAGGGATATCCCCTGGCCAAGACCATCGAGAAAAAGCTGGGCAAGCCGACGCGCCTCAACAACGATGCCGATGTGCAAGGGCTGGCGGTGATCAAAGGCAGGGGATTGGAATTGGTCTGCACCCTGGGCACCGGATTCGGAACCGCCTGGTTCCGCGACGGCGAACTCCTGCCGCATATGGAGTTGGCGCACATGCCCATCCACCATATGGATGATTTCGACGCCTATATCGGCGAGCGTGAGCGCCGGAAGATCGGCGACAAGGCTTGGAACAAACGAGTGAAGAAGCTGATTCCGATTCTGGCGACGGTGATGAATTACGATCACCTATATATCGGCGGCGGCAATTCGCGTCGCATCAGCTTCAAATTGCCCAGGAACGTATCCCGCGTGTCCAATGATGCCGGCATGGAAGGGGGCGCCTTTGTCTGGCATCCCAAAGGTCCCCGCAAAATTCCGGCCGCGCGACCATAAAAGAGCGTCGGCGGGGAAAAGCGTGAAGCGGTTCCCAGCGACAGCGTAGGAACGGCGCGCAATGGTTGCCGCTGTGCCGCCGCTGGGCAACTCCGTCCGGCCGCGCCACCATAAAAGTTGGAACTTTATCCACCTCTTCCGCGTTAACGGCCAAGACCGGGGTTATTGTCTCCGGGCAATTTCGACGCACGTCTTTTGAGACAGGATATATATTGGACAAGTCAGGATGACGCCGCCTGTGAAGAAGAACTCGGCTCTTTTTCTAGACATCGACGGCACCTTGCTCGACATGGCCCGCACACCCGACGCGGTGATCGTGCCCACGGATCTGCAGCTGTCGCTGGTCAGGCTTTATGACGAGCTGGAAGGCGCGCTGGCTTTCGTCAGCGGCCGCTCCCTCGCGGCGATCGACCGGTTATTCGCGCCTTTGCGGACCGCGGCGATCGGCTGTCACGGCGTGGAGGTGCGCGGTACCGACGGCAATATCCGTGCGCTGGCCGATCCCATCGCGGATCCGGTGCGGGCCATTTTCCGCGGCTTGGTGGAAAGTCATCCCGGCACCATCCTGGAGGACAAGATTTATGCCCTGGCCCTGCATTACCGCCTGGCGCCCGAGGCCAAGCGCGCCCTGGAGGCGGCGATGAAAAGGCACGAATCCGTTTTTGCGGCCGAGAAAGTCACCATCCAGCACGGCAAGGCGGTGATCGACGCCAAGCCGCTGGGCGTCGACAAGGGCGTGGGCTTGCGCGCTTTGATGCGGCAGGCGCCATTTCGCGATCGCGCGCCCATCTTTGGCGGCGACGATACCACCGACGCCGATGTGTTTCACATTCTGCCGGAATTGGGCGGTCACGGTTTTTCGGTGGGCCGGGCGTTCAAGGGCGTAGACTATAAATTCCAGTCGCCGCGGGCGGTGCGGCTATGGCTCACGCATCTGGCGCAACAGGGTGTGGTGGCGTGACGAAACCTCAATCGCTCGATCTGGCTGTCATCGGCAATGGCCGCACCGCCGCCCTGGTGGACCGCAACGCGCGCATCGTGTGGTGGTGCTTTCCCCGCTTCGACAGCGATCCCTTGTTTTGCCGCCTGATCGCGGGCGACGAGGAGAAAGGTTTCTCCGACGTGGTGCTGGATGGCTTTTCCCACAGCCAGTCGCATTACGACCGCAACACGGCCACGGTGATGACCCTGCTGACGGCCAAGGACGGCGCGGCGGTGCGTGTCACCGATTTCGCGCCACGCTTTCGCAATTTCGATCGCATCCTGCGCCCGCCGCAATTGATGCGCCGGATCGATCCGGTGGCCGGGATGCCGCGCATCACCATCCGGGTCAGGCCCACGCAGAATTACGGCAAGCCGATGCTGCGCCGGGTGGCGGGCTCCAATCACATCACCTATGGCGAACCGGCGCTGATCCGCCTCACCACCGATGCGCCGCTGTCCTATATCGAGGAGGAAACGCCCTTCGCCCTGACGCGGTCGCTCAATCTGATCCTGGGCGCGGACGAGCCGTTCACCGGCGACCCAGCCACCACCGCGCGCGAATTCCTGGACCGCACCAATGATTATTGGCACGAATGGGTGCGGCGGCTGTCCATTCCCTACGAGTGGCAGGACGCCACCATCCGTGCTGCCATCACGCTGAAATTATCGAATTTCGAGGAGACCGGCGGCATCGTCGCCGCGCTTACCACCTCGCTGCCGGAAGCGCCCCATTCGGGCCGCACCTGGGATTATCGCTATTGCTGGCTTCGCGACGCCTATTTCGTGGTGCGGGCGCTCAACCGCATTGGCGCGACCAAGACGATGGAGGATTTCATCGCCTTCGTCTTTTCCATCGTGGGGGAAGAGGATGTGCTGAAGCCGGTCTATGGCATCGTACCCTCGCGCGATCTCACGGAATGGATCGCCCCCGATCTGAAAGGCTTTGAAGGCCACGGCCCGGTCCGCATCGGCAATGCGGCGGTGAATCAGATCCAGCATGACGCCTATGGCAGCGTCATTCTCTCCGCCGTGCCGATGTTCTTCGATAAGCGCCTGCCGCAGCCTGGCGGCGAACCGCTGTTCCGGCTGGTGGAAAAGATGGCGCGGCAGTGCGCCGCCCTGGCGCTGGAGCCGGACGCGGGCATCTGGGAGTATCGCGGCCGCAAGCGCATTCACACCCATTCGGCGGCGATGTGCTGGGCGGGACTGTCGCGGGCGGGCGCCATCGCATCGCGATTGGGTTTTTCCGATCGCGCCCAGCACTGGAACGGACTGGCCGACAAGATCGGCGGCGTCATCCTGGAACGCTGCTGGAACGATAAGCGCAAGGCGTTCACCGCGGCGGCGGATACCGACGACATGGATGCCAGCGTGCTGCTGCTCCCCGAACTGGGACTGATCGATTCCGCCGATCCGCGCTTTGTCTCGACCGTGGCGGCGATCGAGCAGGACCTGGTGCGGGGCCACCACGTCCTGCGTTATTGCGCCGCCGACGATTTCGGTCTGCCGGAATCGGAATTCCTGGTTTGCCGCTTCTGGCTGATCGATGCGCTGTGTTTGCTGGGCCGCAGCGATGAAGCGCGCGATCGTTTCAAGGACGCGCTGGCACTGCGCAATCATTACGGACTGTTCGCCGAAGACATCAATCCGCAGACCGGCGCGCTGTGGGGGAATTTCCCGCAGACCTATTCCATGGCCGGCCTGATCCTGAGCGCGATGCGGCTCAGCAAGAGTTGGGAGGAACGCTATTGGCACGCGTCTTCATAATCTCCAATCGCGTCGCGACTCCCGAAGCGGGCCCCCATGCCGGCGGGCTGGAAGTCGTGCTGAAAGCCACCTTGAAGAACCACCCCTGCGTCTGGATGGGTTGGTCCGGCCAGACCAGCGCGCATCCGAAAGTCCGCACCATTCACGAAAAAGGCAACACCTTTATCGTCAGCGACCTGACGGAAGAGGATTTCGACGAATATTATAACGGCTTCGCCAATCGGGTGCTGTGGCCGATCCTGCATTATCGCCTCGATCTGGCGGAATTCTCGCGGCGCGATCTGTCGGGGTATATGCGCGTCAACGAGCATTTCGCCGACGAGCTGGCAAAGGTGCTGAAACCCGACGATATCGTCTGGGTGCATGACTATCATCTGATCCCGCTGGCCAAGGCGATGCGCGAGCGCAATCTTCACAACCGGGTGGGATTCTTTCTTCATATACCCATGCCGCCGCCCGAGATCATCACCGCGATGCCCAATCACGAGCATCTGATCCCGGCGCTTTGCCATTACGATCTGGTGGGTTTCCAGACCGACAATGACGCGGCCAATTTCGCCCGCTATCTCGCCAACGAGCTGGGCACGCCTTCGCATATCTCGCGGCGCCTGGGCACCGGCGATCGCGTCATGCGCATCGGTACGTTTCCCGTCGGCATCGAACCGCGCGGTTTTGCCCGCCTGGCGCGGCGCGCGATGAAGACCGAGCTGGTGCGCAAGGTCATGAAGAGCATCCCCGGGGCGCTGATGATCGGCGTCGACCGGCTGGACTATTCCAAGGGCATCGGGCTGAGACTGGAAGCCTATGAGCGGTTTCTCGCCGCCAACCCCGCCTGGCACGGCAAGATCACCTATCTGCAGATCTCGCCCAAGAGCCGTTCCCAGATCAAGGAATATGCCGAGATGGAAAGCGCGGTGAACGCCACCGCGGGCCGCATCAACGGCACCTACTCCGACGCGTCCTGGTCGCCCATGCGCTACGTCAACCGGCCCTACAGCCGTACCGCGCTCTCGGGTCTGTATCGCGGGGCGCGCGTGGCGCTGGTGACGCCGCTCCGGGACGGCATGAATCTGGTGGCCAAGGAATATGTCGCGTCCCAGGACGCCGCCGATCCCGGCGTGCTGATTCTTTCACGGTTTGCGGGGGCCGCGGCGGAATTCAAGGAAGGCGCGCTGCTGGTCAATCCCTATGATCCCGACGCGGTGGCGGCCGCGATCGCGCGGGCCATGGCGATGCCGCTGGCGGAACGCAAGAGCCGCCACGCCGCGCTGTACGCCGCGCTGCTGCGAAACGATATTTCGGGATGGGGTGATCGCTTCCTCTCGGCTCTGATGGGCACCAAGAAATTCAAGCTGGCGGACGGCTCTCCGGCCCCGCGCGCCAAATCGGAAATCCAGCCTCTCCGTCACTGACCAGCATCTGCGTCACCGAAACGTGGGCGGCAGCGTGGTCAGGATTATTGCCAACCCCACCACGGTCAGGCCCAGCCCCAATTCCCAGGCCACGTTGCTTTTCAGCTTTGCGGCCGGGCCGGTCTGGCCGAGACGCGGCAGCAAGCGGAATTGATTGACCAATGCCAGCGCGATCATCGCCGCGACCAGCACCAGTTTCAGGACCAGGACCGCCAGATAGGCCGGGGCATCGTGTCCGGGCGTTCCCAGCAACACCATGGCGGCATTGATCAGGCCCGTCATCACCAGCAGCGCCACCGAAATCATGCCCCATTCCGCGAAGAGGGACAGCGCCCGGCCCAGGCGCGGCGCCACCGGCCGCTGCACCAGAAGGACCGTCAGGACACACAGGCTGCCGATCCAATAGCCGCCGGCGAGAAGATGCAGCCCGTCGCTGGCGGTGCCGATAACGCCGAAGTCGTAACGGCTGGCGGCGGCGGCATGGCTGGTGACCGCGATCAGGATCAGCGCGGCGCCGGACAGCCAGGCACTGAGCCGCGTTTTTCCCCGCCACACCGCAACTGACAGCGCCAGCAGCAACAGAAGGCGGGGGAGAAAGAGTTGAACGAACAAGCTGGAGCCGGCTGCCTGCAGCAAAGTCTCGGGGCCCGCCACCACCAACGCCAGCCAGACAAATGCGGACACCAAGGCCGCCAACGCCGCCAGACGGCGGCCCAGCGCCAAGGCGCCGCCTTCCATCGCCAGCGCCGGCACCTTGGCGCTTAGCAATGCGAGAAGGCAGGCGCTGCCGAACAGCGCCATCAGAGCGGCCTCATGCACGATGCGCATGAAAACCAGAAAGGAGATCACGGCCGGACGGAGAAATTGATGCGGCCTTCCTGACGCCTTCCTTCATGCCCCACGGCGTGCCAGCTCACGGTGTACTGGCCGGGGTCCAGTGGTGCCGGCGACAATGTTATCACCCGGCCGCTGACCTTGACCGGCTCGCCGGAAAGATTGCGGCCGTCTTTGTCCAGCAGCAGCGCGCCCGAAAAAGCGGGCTCCAGGGCTTCACTGAAGGTCAGAACCACGCGATGCGGAGATTTTATCTTCGCGCCATTGGCGGGGGAGGACTTGGTCAGATGGGCATTGGCGAAGGCGGGCGCGGCGACCAGGCAAAGAGCCGCTACGCATGACAGGAGTTTCATCTTGGGAAGCCCGAAGCAATCCGCCTCTTCTAGACCCGGCGATAGCCGCCCGCCAGCAATTCAGGCGGCGTCGTGGAAAATGATCCCGGCGGTGTAACGTGTGCCCGCGCCCAGCGCGCTGACGCCGTGCCGGTGATTGACGGTATAGGTTCCCCGGGTCCCCTTGACCGGCCGGCGATGGACCGCGAACACCACGGCATCGCCTTCGGTCAGCGGCACCACGCTGGCGCGCGACTGCATCCGGGGCCGCTGTTCGGTCATCACGAATTCGCCGCCCGTGAAAGCGTCTCCCGGCTGGGACAACAGGATCGCCACCTGCAACGGGAAGACGTGCTCGCCATAAAGATCCTGATGCAGGCAGTTGTAGTCGCCGGCGCCATATTTCAGCAGCAAGGGTGTCGGGCGCGTCTGACCCGCCTGATGACAGCGATCGAGAAAATCCGCATGCCGGGCGGGATAGCGCGTCTCCTCGTCCTTCATTTCGGCCCAGCGGTTGGCGATGGGCGCCAGGCATTCATACAGAGAGGGCCGGAGCGCCGCGATCGGTCCGGGCAGGGGATAGGAGAAATATTTATATTCGCCCCGTCCGAAGCCATGCCGCGCCATGATCACATGGCTGCGGAATATTTCCTCCTCATAAAGGCCGCGCAGCCGGGCCGTTGCCGAACCATCGAGCAACTCGGGCAACAGCGCCCAGCCTTGATTGTCCAGGCCGGCGGCGACCGCGGTCCAGTCCCGTGCCGCCAGATTCGCGATCGCGCTCATGCCGCCTCTTCACGCGCCAGCAATTCCTTCTTGCGCGCCACGCCCCAGCGATAGCCCGACAGGCCGCCATCGGTTTTCACCACCCGGTGACAGGGAATGGCGATCGCCAGGCTATTGGCGGCGCAGGCCTGGGCCACCGCGCGCACCGCGCTGGGCTTGCCGATCTTGCGGGCAATCTGCGCATAGCTTGCCGTCTCGCCCGCCGGGATCGCGGTCAGCGCTTTCCACACGCGCTGCTGGAACGCCGTGCCGCGAATGTCCAGCGGCAGATCCAGGCCCTGGCCCGGATGCTCCACCAACCGCACCACCCGTGCCACCAGCTTTTCGAATTTGGCATCGCCGCCCACCAGCCGCGCCCGGACGAATTGATCCTGCAGGTCGCGCAGCAGCTTTTCCGGATCGTCGCCCAGCAGAATCGCGCAGACGCCCTTTTCACTGGCCGCCACCAGCAGCGCGCCCAGCGAGGTCCTGGCGATGGCGAAGCGGATTTCCTCATCCGCGCCGCCGGCGCGATAGCGGGTCGGGGTCATGCCCAGCAGCGCCTTGGACTTTTCATAGAAGCGGCTGCCGGAATTATACCCCGCGTCATAGATCGCTTCCGTCACGCTGGCGCTCTGCCGCAAGCCGTCACGGATTTTCCGGCCGCGATGGGCGGCGGCATATTCCTTCGGCGTCAGGCCCGTCACCGCCTTGAAGATGCGGTGAAAATGATGCGGGCTGAGACCGGCCTTGGCCGCCAAGCTGTTCAGCGACGGTGTCTCTTCGCTGGCCGCGATGCGGCGGGCGGCGTCCGCCACTTTCGCGGCATGCGGCGCGGCCGCGCCCAGGTCCGGCTTGCAGCGCTTGCAGGCGCGGAAGCCTTCCGCCCGCGCCGCCGCCGGCGTGGCGTGGAAGCGCACATTGGCCGGGTTGGCCAGCCGCGCGGCGCAGGAGGGGCGGCAATAGACGCCCGTGGTCTTCACGGAATAAACAAATTGACCGTCGCTGGCGGCATCGCGGGTCACCACTTTGGTCCAGCGGGGATCGGCTTCGGTCGCGGCCATCGCCGCCGCGCGGGCTTTGGAATTCTTCATCTCGGCATACTCCAGATCATCCGACGCCAATCTGGCAGGGCAGAAAGCGGCTCACACTCCGGCGCTTGCGGTCAAATCGGGCCCTTGAAGGCGCCCCAGGCCAAAAGCCCCCAGCCGGCGATAAAGCAAAGCCCGCCCAGCGGGGTTACCGCTCCCAATAGGGTGAGGCCGGTCAACGCCAGCAAATAAAGCGACCCCGAAAACAAAAAGATGCCGGCCAAGAAGGCGATCGCCGCGCGCGGCGCCGCCACAAGGGCCGCCAGCGCCATCGCCAGGGCATGATACATATGATAGCGCGCCCCGGTTTCGAACACCGCCAGCGCATCCATGCTCAAATGGGCCTTCAGGCCATGCGCCGCGAACGCACCGGCCATGACCGCCAGGCCGCCATTGATCGCCGCTATTCCAAGCCAAGTCCGGTTCATGCGGTAATAATAGACAGGGCGCCGCAAGCTAGGATAGGGGTGGCAAACACCGGCTTTCTTCCCCGTGAGGCCGATCTGCAAAAGCTCCGGTGGAGCTTTTGCTGGCCGAACGCCCGCATCAGCGGGCAGCGGCGAAGATTTTGGACAAGAAGACCATGACCGAATTTGCGACGACCACCGACGGCATCCGCATCGCTTACGAGCGGGTTGGTGAAGGCCCACCGGTTGTGCTGGTCCATGGTTTCGGCTCCAGCAAGGAGCAGAATTGGAAATCGACCGGCTGGTACGGCTCGCTTACCGAAGCGGGTTTTTCCGTGCTGGCGATCGACAATCGCGGCCATGGCGAAAGCGACAAGCCGCACGATCCGCTTCTGTATCATCATGACCGCATGGCCGAGGATGTCGCCACCGTGATGGATGCTGCCGGAATCTCCGCCGCGCCGTATGTTGGCTATTCCATGGGCGGATTGATCGGCCTGCGCTTCCTGGCGCAATTTCCGGATCGGGTGTCGCGCCTGGCGTTGGGCGGGGTGGGCGAGAATTATCTCACGGGCCCGCGTGTCTCCGATCCGGAGCGGCGCAATCTGATCGCCGATGCGCTTCTGACCGAAGACAAGGCCAGCATCACCGATCCGCGCGCGCGCATGTTTCGAGAGTTTTCCGAGCAGCCCGGCAAGGACCGGCTGGCCCTGGCCGCTTGCATGCGGGCCATGACCGGGCCCTTGCCGCTGGGGGTCTTGCAATCATTTCTCAAGCCCATCCTGGTGGTCGATGGCGACCAGGATTTCATCGCCGGCCCCTCCGGCCCCCTTGCCGCCATATTTCCCCACGGCTCTGCCGCAATCGTGCCCGGCCGCGACCACATGTCGGCCGTGGGCGCCCGCCCCACCCGCCAGGCCGTGGTGGATTTCCTCCAAAGCTGAAACCGCCGCCTTGGCGCGCGCGTTTCCGATTGGCGGGCCGACGCCATGGTGGGCCGCGCGTGTGCGGGCGTTTTTCATCCGTACACGAACGAAATAAGATCTGTATACGGAGGATTTATGCGACATCGCGATGGAGTTTGCGCAAATCCCGTACGTTTCCGTACTGAAATAAGCGTGGGTTTTTGCAGCAGTCTCGCTAAGTTTTGCGGGTGGGGATTGGCGAGTCGCGGGGCATCCGCTTCCATAACAAAAAGGATTTCCGGCCATGTCGCTTGAGGTCGGTGTAATTTCCACGAATGACGCCGCGTCCTCGCGGGCCGATGTCCGCAATCGTCTGCTGGCGAAAATCTCGGAAGCCGATTGGGCCTTGCTGGCGCCGCATCTGGAGATGATTGCCCTCAAAGAACGCCAGGTGGTCGAGGTTCCCAACAAGCCCATTGCGCATGTCTATTTTGTCGAAACCGGTGTCGTATCGGTGGTGGCGGTGAATGCGGAAGATCACCGTATCGAGGTTGGCGTGATCGGGCGCGAGGGCATGACCGGCACACCGCTGATTTTTGGCGACGACCGCGCCCAGCATTCCGCTTACATGCAGATCGGCGGCAACGGGCGGCGCATGCCTGCCGCCGCCTTTGTCGATGCGACAAAGCGAAGTCCGTCCCTGTGTGCCTTGATGTTGAGATCCGCCCAGGCCTTCATGATCCAGACGGCGCACACCGCCCTCGCCAACGGCCGCGCCAAGCTGGAAGCGCGGCTGGCGCGCTGGCTGCTGATGGCGCATGACCGGCTGGACAGCGACGCGGTGCCGCTCACCCATGAATTTCTGGCGGTGATGCTGGGCGTGCGCCGGGCCGGCGTCACCGTGGCGCTGCATTCCTTCGAGCGGCGCGGCTTGATCGCGACACGGCGCGGCCAACTGACCCTGGTCAACCGTGCGGGCATCGAACAGGTGGCGGGCAGCTTTTACGGCATTCCCGAAGCCGAGCTGAAGCGCCTGATGAGCGAAGCGGTCTAATAGCGACGGCCAGCAAAAGAGCGAAGCGCTTTTGCGTCCGGCCGCGCGACCACAAAAAACCGCTCGCTTTGACGATAGGGGGCGTGAGAAAGTCGCGCATGCTTCCCGCGCGCTTCCACGACTGGTTCGCCCAAAAAGGCTGGACGCCGCGCCCGCATCAATTGGCCCTGGTCGAAACCGCGCAACGGGGCGAAAGCGTGCTGCTGGTCGCACCGACCGGCGGCGGCAAAACCCTGGCGGGCTTTCTGCCCAGCCTGATCGACCTGGCGGAACGGCCGAAACGCGCGCGCGCCTCACGCCTGCATACGCTTTACATTTCGCCCTTGAAGGCGCTGGCGGTGGACGTGGCGCGCAATCTGGAGACGCCCATCGCCGAAATGGGTCTGGCGGTGACGGTCGAGACCCGCACCGGGGACACGCCCGCCGCGCGGCGTCAGCGCCAGCGGCACACGCCGCCCGATTTCCTTCTCACCACGCCGGAGCAGTTGGCGCTGCTGATCGCCCATCCGCGCAGCCATCAATTGTTCGAAGGCCTCAAGACCGTGGTGCTGGACGAATTGCATGCGCTCTACAATTCCAAGCGCGGCGATCTCCTGGCGCTGGGGCTGGCGCGGCTGTCCCAGCTCGCGCCCGGGCACCGCCGGGTGGGACTGTCGGCCACGGTGGCGGACCCAAAGCCGCTGCAACGCTTTCTGCTGCCGCAGCCGATGGAGGGCGCCGTCCTGGCGGAACTGGTGATCGCTAAAGGCGGCGCCAAGCCCCAGATCACCATCAGCACCTCGGATTCCTATGTGCCCTGGGCTGGGCATCTGGCGCGTCACGCCATGCTGGATGTGATGACCGCGATCGGCGAATCCAAAACCGCGCTGGTTTTCGTCAATACCCGCAGCCAGGCCGAACGCACCTTCCAGGAATTGTGGCGCCTCAACGACAACAATTGGCCCATCGCCCTGCATCACGGTTCGCTGGCGCCCGAGCAGCGCCGCAAGGTCGAGGCGGCGATGGCGAAGGGCAACCTCAGGGCCGTGGTCTGCACTTCGACCCTGGATCTGGGCATCGATTGGGGGGCGGTGGACAAGGTGATCTGCATCGGTGCGCCCAAGGGCGCGGCGCGCCTGGTACAGCGCATCGGCCGCGCCAATCATCGCCTCGACGAACCCAGCGCCGCGTTATTGGTTCCGGCCAACCGCTTTGAGGTCCTGGAATGCAACGCCGCGCGCGATGCCGTGCTGGCGGGCGAACTGGACGGCGAGCGCTTGAAACAAGGCAGCCTCGACGTTCTCTGCCAGCATATCTGGGGCATGGCGGTGGCGGCGCCGTTTCATGCCGACGCGCTGTATGAAGAAGTGCGCTCGGCAGCACCTTTCGCGCCCTTGAGCCGTACCGATTTCGACGCCGCCCTGAACTTTGTCGCGACCGGCGGCTACGCCCTGAAAAGGTATGACCGTTTCGCGCGGCTGCGGCAATTGCCCGACGGGCGCTGGCGGCTGGCGCATCCGCGCCTGGCCCAGGCCTATCGCCTCAATGTCGGTGTGATTGTCGAAGATCCGATGGTGGATATCCGGCTGCAATCGCGCGGCAAGCCGGCGGGCGCGGGCGGCCGCCGCCTGGGCCAGCTTGAGGAATATTTCATCGAGCAATTGTCGGTGGGCGATACCTTCGTCTTTGCCGGCGATGTCCTGCGGTTCGAAGGCCTGCGCGAGGACGCCGCCTATGTCACCCGCACCAACGATCCGCAGGCGGAAATCCCCAGTTATAACGGCGGCAAATTCCCGCTTTCGACATT
This sequence comes from Pseudomonadota bacterium, assembly GCA_040389245.1. Classification (GTDB taxonomy): domain Bacteria; phylum Pseudomonadota; class Alphaproteobacteria; order Micropepsales; family Micropepsaceae; genus Rhizomicrobium. The sequence goes on from JAZKAH010000002.1 coordinate 905,417, forward strand.
CCTGGCGCAGCGGGTGCGCGAGATGGTGTCGGCGCCGGAACGCTGGCATGTGCTGCCTGAGCCGGTGCAGGCATGGCTGAGGATCCAGGAGTGGCGCAGCGTCATACCGAAGCCCGGCCAATTGCTGGTCGAAACCTTCCCGCGCGGCAACCGTCATTACCTGGTGTGCTATCCGTTCGAGGGGCGGCTGGCGCACCAGACTCTGGGCATGCTGCTGACGCGGCGGCTGGAGCGGGCGCGGATGAAGCCGCTGGGTTTCATCGCCAACGAATATGCGCTGGCGGTATGGGCGGCGCGCGACATGAGCGGCCTGGACATGGGCGCGCTGTTCGACAAGGACATGTTGGGCGATGATCTCGATGCCTGGCTGGCCGATAGCAATCTGTACAAGCGCACCTTCCGCAGCTGCGCCATCATCGCCGGACTGATCGAACGCAAATTGCCGGGCAAGGAAAAACGCGGCCGGCAAGTGACGTTTTCCTCCGACCTGATTTATGACGTGCTCAGGGCGCATGAACCCGATCATGTGCTCTTGCGCGCCACCTATGCCGACGCCGGAACCGGGCTGCTCGACATCGCGCGGCTCTCCGATATGCTGGCGCGGGTCAGGTCCCGAATCGTGACCAGGAAGCTGGACCGGGTTTCACCGCTGGCGGTTCCGGCGTTGCTGGAGATTTCGCGCGAGATGGTGGCACGGGGCGAAGTGGAAGAAGAGATAATGCGCGAAAATGAAGACGCGCTGATTGCGGATGCGATGCGTGTGGACTGATTTGTGCGTGACGGTGAATGGCGAGAGTTTGCTGCTGGACAAGTCCGGTGCGGCGTGGTGGCCGCGCACGCGCAGCCTGATATTCGCCGATCTGCATTTCGAAAAAGGCAGTTCCTATGCCCGGGGCCGACAATTCCTGCCGCCCTATGACACCCGCGCCACCTTGCTGCGCATGGCTGAAGTGGTGGCGCGCCGCGCGCCTGTCCGGATCATCGCCCTGGGCGACAGTTTCCACGATCCCTTTGCCGCCGAGCGGCTCGGCGCGGAAGAACGCGGCATGCTGGAGACATTGGCGGCGGCCGCGCATTTCATCTGGATCACCGGCAATCACGATCCCCATCCGCCCGCCTGGCTGGGCGGCGCGGTGATGGCCGAATGGCGCGAAGGCGGCCTGGTGTTCCGCCACGAGCCGCGCGCCGATGCGGAGCGGGGCGAAGTCGCGGGGCATCTGCATCCGGCAGCCACGGTCGCCAAATATGGCCGGGGTGTGCGGCGGCGTTGCTTTGTCGCCGATGCCATGCGCCTGCTGCTGCCGTCTTTCGGCGCCTATACCGGCGGACTGGATGTGGGCGATGCCGCGATCGCGGGCCTGTTCGGCGCCCGCTTCCATGCCTTCATGCTGGGCGAAGAGCGGGTCTATGCCATTCCGCGGATTCAGGCGGGGCGGCGGAACAGAAGCGACGATATCCATCCCATGATCACCGCCATTACCACCGCTGCCAGGCCATAGCCGAACGGCTGGTTGTGGGCGAAGTTATAGAGTCGCCGTTCCAGCCCGGTCTGGTCGATGAACAAGGGTGTGGACTGCGCGCTTTGCACCACCCCGCCCCGCAGGAGGTAGACCTCGACATTATACTGGCCGCGCGTCACGCCCGCCGGTACCGGCACATGGGCGCGGAACAGAGTCTCGCTGAGAAATTCCACCCCGCCCGGCCTCTCGGTATACAGCTGATCTTTCGCCAGATGACGCAACGCCGCCTGGCGGAAAGGTTCGTAATCGTGATGGCTGTGGACGGCATCCGGCTGCAGATTCTGCAGCCCGATATTGTAATGCGTCAGCGCGTCGGGCGGCGCGATGGCGTTCAAAGGTCTGGTGCTGGCGAGAAAATAATAGGACGGCATGCCCGACAATTTCGCGGCATCGTGGTTGATCCACACCCCCGCCACCCGGTCGCGGCGGCGGACCGTAATGTCGGCATCGGGCCCGCGCACCACCACCACGACATCCCTGGGCGTGCGATCTTCCGTGTTGGGCTGGCCCTCGATCGCTCCGAACACGACGATATCGCTGCCGGTATAATTGGAGGTGATCTGGATCAGGTCCTGGCTGATACCGGAAACCAGCTGCTCCGCCGATGCGGGCGATGCGGCCAGCAGCAAACCGAGAAGAAGCGCGCGCCGCATCATGACCCCACGATGCTGTAGAAATCGGCGGGCTTGACCACCAGCCCCCACAGCAATCTCAGCGCCACCGCCAGCACCAGAAGCGCCAGCAAAAGCCGGATCTGTTCGCCGCGAAGCCTGGCGCCGGCGCGCGCCCCGAATTGGGCCCCGATCACGCCCCCCACCACCAGAATCGCCGCAAGCACAATATCGACGGCATAGTTGCTGGTCGCCTGCAGCAAGGTGGTGACGATGGCGATGCCGATGATCTGCACCAGCGAGGTGCCGATCACCACATTGGTGGGCATGCGCAGCAGATAGATCATCGCCGGTACGATGATGAAGCCGCCGCCGACGCCCATGATCGCGCTCATCGTGCCCACTAGAAAGCCGATCACCAGTGGCGGGATGATGCTGATATAGAGACGCGACTGGCGGAAGCGGGCCTTGAGCGGCAGGCCGTGAATCCAGACATGATTGACGGGATGAATGCGGCTGGGGGCGTTGCCGCTGCGCTGGGCGCGCAGGGTTTTCAGGCTCTCATGCAGCATGATACTGCCGATGATGCCCAGCATGGGAACGTAAGTCAGCGACACCACCAGGTCCATCTGTCCGGCGCGGCGCATGATGGCGAACAGCCAGACGCCCACGCCGGTGCCGACCAGTCCGCCGGCCATCATCACGCCCGCCATCTTGAAATCGATGGCGCGTTTTTTCCACTGCGCCACCGCGCCGGAGATGGAGGAGGCGGTGATATGGCTGAGCGTGGTGGCGACTGCGACGCCGGAGGGGATGCCGTAAAACACCAGAAGCGGCGTCAGGAGAAATCCGCCGCCGACGCCGAACAGTCCGGAGAGAAATCCGACGCCCAGTCCCATGCCCAGAATGACGATCCACTGGACCGACATTTCCGCGATGGGCAGGTAGATTTCCATAAGCCCAGTCCGTCAACCACGAGACAAGCCGCGAACCCCTCCGCGATAACGGAATGTGCGCGTGAGCGATTGATGGGTCAACTATTTAGGCGTGAAAAGGCGCGGGGATCGCCGTTAAATCAATTGGCCGAAATATCGGCGGGCTCCGGCGGCACATTGGCGGTGCGGTTGAGCGGCGCCACCTTGAACGCCTGGGCCGAACGGGTCGCCGCGGCGCGGTCTGCCTCGGACAATTGCGTCTGCAGCACCGCGAGCCGGGTCTTGGATTCCGCATCGCCAGCGGCGGCGGCGATCGAATACCATTTGAAGGCGTCGATCAGGCTTTGCGGCACGCCGTCGCCGCGCTCATACAGCACCGCGAGATTGAACTGCGAATCCGAAAGACCAAGCGCCGCGGCCTTGGAGAACCAGCGCGCGGATTCCGCCATGTCCTTCTTGCCGGTCGAACCTTCGGCGAAGGCGACGGCGAGATTGTGCATTGCCTTGCGGTTCCCCAGATTGGCGGACGCCTGATACCATTTCGCGGCGCTGGCCGGATTGACGGTGACGCCCTGGCCGCGTTCATACATGGTGCCCAAGCGGTACTGCGCCACGGCCTGACCGGCATCGGCGGCCTTTTGCAGCCATTTCAAGGCTTGCACCGGATCGGCGGCGATGCCCTGACCATCGAGATATTTGAGACCGATGATGGTCTCGGCGACCGGATTGCCGGTGTTGGCGGCGGCGGCGATCTTGTCGGTGGAGGGCGGCGCGCTTTTCGGCGCCGAGGGGGCGGGTTTGGGCGCGGCGGCCTGCGGGCCTGCGGCCGGCTGGACGGTTTTCGGCGGGCTGGAGGGAACCAGCGCCAATGTGGTGGGGACCGGGATCGAAGGCGCGGGCGCGGCGGTCTTGGTCTTTGGCGCGGCGTTGCCGGCGTTGTTCAGCGGCGCGGGCGTCAGACGGGTGCCGGGGGTTGAATTCGCAGCGGGCGCCGGCGCTTTCGGCAGCACCGGCACGACGGTGCGGGGCGTGATCGTCGGCGCGAGGACTTTGGGCTGCGGCTGCGGCGCGCTGCTGGCATTGCGTGCGCGCTGGTTGAACAGGAGGGCGGCTGCGGCGACCAGCAAGGCAATGAAGATCATCGCCAGGATGCCCACATAGCGCGGGCTGGTTTTGTCGGGCGCTTCGGTCGTGGGGCGGGCCCAGCTGAAGCCGCTTCTTTCGCGATGCGTTTCGGCATCGGCGGCGGCCTTGGCCGAGCGGCGCGCCACGCTGAGGAAATTGTCGTCGGTGGGAGCGGCCAGCGCGTCGGCCAGATCGAGCGGCATTTCGAAATTGTTGGCGAAGGCGCCTTCCGCGAAATTGCCATGCGCGAGCGCGTCGGATGCGAACGCCTCGGGCGCGAAGCCGAGCGCGTCTTCCTGTTCGGCTTCGCTGTGCGGCGCAACCGGTTCCGCAAGAGATGACGCGTCGGCATCCGACGCTTCAAAAGCCGGTGTCTCGAATGCCGTGGCCTCAAAGGGAGGCGCTTCGAACTCCGACATTTCGAAAGCCGGCGCCTCGAAAGCCGGCGTTTCGTCGAAAGCGGACGTGCTGAAAGCCGGAAATTCCGGATCGGGGTTCACGCTCGGCGTGGCCACCGGCGGCACCGCTTCCGGAGTCCGCGTCAGGCTGGTGCGCAATTCGGCCAGCATTTCGTTGTGGTTCTTTTCCACCGCGTCCAAGCGATGGTTTACTTCGCGCAACGTGTCGGCCAGGGCGGCGGAGGGGTCGGACTGCTCCAGCCGCGCAACGATGCCGGACAATGCGCGTTCGATATTGTCCAACCGCCGTTCCATTGCCGGATCGGTGCCTTTTACTTCCAGCCGGGCGATGCGCTCTTCGATCCGCTCCAGCGAACCCTGGTTGCCGGCTTCGCGTTTTGCCGTTTCCGCCAGGTCGTGGGCGCGGTTGGTGGTCTGGATCTCGATCCGCTCCTGTGCCTTGTCCAGGGAGGCCGCGGTGAATTGGAGGGAATTCTCGACGCTGGCGATCCGCACTTCCAGAGCGCGGGTGGCGTTCTCGGCATCGGCGCGCGCCTGTCCCAGGCGGGTGGCGAGCTGTTCCAGATTGCTGGTGAGCGAGGAGACCTGGGTGGCGGACTGATGGGCGGTCTGGCCGATCTGGTCGGCAAGCCGCGACAGGCCCTGGTGCAGGCCCTTGACCGCATCCTTCAGGCCATCCTGATGGGCATTGCGTTCCAGCCGTTCCAACCGCTCGGACAGGCTGAGCACATGGCCGCCCAGTTGGTCGAAGGCCTGGGCCTGTTCGCGGCTGGCGATGTTGATTTCGCTGGTGGTCTTGCTCATCGCCCGATTGTTTTCGGACTGGCTGCGTTCGGCGCTGTCGAGGCGGCGGCCGACATTGCGCAGCTGTTCTTCGATGCGGCGATAGGAATCCGAGGCTTCGGCCTCGGACCGGCTGACGCGGGCCAGCATGTCTTCGGTGTCGCGGCGGCTGGCGGCGGACACCGGCAAACCCCAGGGGTCCAGGGCCGGACGCTCATGGGAATTGCGTTCGTAGGTGGCGGCGCGCTCAAACGGCATGGGCTGGGTCTCCTCTCCCATGTCGGAAAAGCTGCGCAGGATACGCCGGGTCAGCCACTCGCCGACCGACAACCCCTCGCGCCTTGCCGCAGCACGGGCGGCTTCCCGCGCTTCGGGCGGGATGCCGGCTACATTCCAGGGAAGTTCTGCGCGCATTCCGAATCACCCGCACCAGCGGCCCGCTATAGAAGGTAAATGCACCAAGATATAGTGTAAAGGAACGTTGACCCACCGAAACGATGTGATCAGGGGCTGCGCGCTTAACCATACACAGATTGTTGAACCAATAGCCTTAACAGGTGGTTTATCGCTTCATTTACCCCTCCGGTCTTCGCTGGCCCGAGGGCCAGCTACGACCACCTCCCCTGCCAGCGCGCTGCGCGCGCGCAAGGGAGGAAGGGCACGACCAAGCTTCGAGATGCGTTGTGCTTGAATCGATTAGGGCGCGACACCCTGGGCGCCGCGCAGGCGCACGGGTGGGGGTGGTGCGGGGGTGTCTTTTAGGGCCGCCGCCGCGCTGGGATAGCTGGTCACCATGCTGTTGGGGATCGCATCGGCGGGGGGCTTGAGGCCCATGTCGCTGGCGAAAAGCTGGGCCACATACACCGTATCGCCATTGACCGCCGCACCGACCCCGGTGCGGTCGTAAGCCGGATAGGCGAGATTGTCGCGATGCGGATCGCTTTTCATCCACTCATCCAGAAAGCGCGCCGCGAAGGCGTCGACATCGACACCGCTTTGCTTGAGATAATGCTGGGCCGCCAGATTCTCGCCCAACAAGCCCTGCCATTTGGCGTCGTCCGCCATCAGCAGCGACGCCGAGGTGTCGCCATTGGGCGCGGCATGGGCGAGGTAATTCTTCGCGGCCATGTCGTGCGCGCGGGCTTCGGCAATTTTGGTGAGTTCGGGATCGATCGCCAGCGACTTGGCCTGCGGATCCAGTTTCAACCTTTGTTCTTCCACCAGGATCGCGATGCGGGTGGCCAGTGCGGCCATCTGGGTTTGCGGATCGGGGGGGGCCTGCGCCGTCTGTTCGCTGCTCGCGCAACCGGCGAGCAGAAGCAGGGCCAAAGCGGAAATCACAAAACGCGTCATGCGGTCAGGACAGAATCTCGAACAGGCCCGCCGCGCCCATGCCGCCGCCGATGCACATGGTGACGACGCCATATTTGGCCTTGCGGCGCCGGCCCTCGAGCAAAAGATGTCCCGTCATGCGCGCGCCCGACATGCCGTAGGGATGACCGATGGAGATGGCGCCACCATCGACGTTGAGCTTCTCGTGAGGAATGCCGATCTTGTCCATGCAGTACAGGACCTGGCAGGCAAAGGCTTCGTTAAGCTCCCAAAGATCGATATCGTTGGCGGTGAGGCCGTGACGCTTGAGAAGACGCGGCACCGCCAGCGCGGGGCCGATGCCCATTTCTTCCGGCTCGACGCCGGCCACGGCGAAGCCCTTGAAGATCCCCAGCGGTTTCAGGCCTTTCTTGGCGGCTAATTCTTCGCTCATCACCACGCAGGCGGACGCGCCATCGGCGAATTGCGAAGCATTGCCGGCGGTGATGTATTTGCCCACCGCCACCTGCTGGCCGCCCATATGCACCGGCTTCAGCGCGGCAAGGCCCGCCAGGGTGGTGTCGGGACGGTTGCTTTCATCTTTCGAGACCGTGACCTCGACCATGCTTTCGGCACCGCTCGCCTTGTCGAGTTTTTTCATCTGCGTGGTCAGCGGCACGATCTCGTCGTTGAATTTGCCGGCCGCCTGCGCCGCCGCGGTGCGCTTCTGGCTTTCCAGGGCATATTCGTCCTGGCGTTCGCGGCTGATGCCATAGCGTTCGGCGACGATCTCGGCGGTTTCGATCATCGACATCCACAAGGCCGGCTTGACCTTGAGCAGATGTTCCTCGGTGTAATGGCTGAGATTGATGCCGCCCATCTGCACCAGCGAGATGGATTCCACGCCCGACCCCACCGCGACGTCGGTGCCGTCGGTCATGATCTGCTGCGCCGCCATCGCGATCGCCTGCAGGCCGGATGAGCAATAGCGGTTGATGGTGACGCCCGCCGTGGTCACCGGGCAGCCTGCCCAGATCGCGGATTCGCGTGCGATATTGTTACCGGTGGCGCCTTCGGGCATGCCGCAGCCCATATAGACGTCTTCCACTTCGGCGGGATCGATACCGGCCCTGGCGATGGCGTGCTTGACGGCGTGACCGCCCATCACTGCGCCATGGGTCTGGTTGAAGCCGCCACGCACCGATTTGGCGAGGGCGGTACGCGCCGTGGAGACGATAACGGCCTGTTTCATGGACTTTCTCCTAAAAACGCGATCCGGAAAAATGCGCAATGTTGGGGGACGCTGATACTGCCAACTCCGAAAGCTCGCGCGACAAAATCAAAGGCGGCGCACGGGGCGAGGTTATCGCGCCAGCCGCTCTGCCGCCAGCACGGGATAGCGCAGGGTGAAGGTGATGGCGATGCAAAGCCCCACCACATTCACGGCGATACCGATATAGAAGGATGCCGACAGAAACGTTACGGCGCCGTCAGCCAGCGCCATGGCGGCAAAAATCAGGCCCCAGACCAGCGAGATCATCCGGTTGACGCGGATGAAGACGGGCAGCGGCCAAACCCGGTCCTTGGAATCCCGGCTGGCATATTGCAGCGAAAAGGGCTGGCGCCGCAGCAGGGAAATAAAGATCACCAGGCAGAGGCCGGCATCCACGATGGTCCGGACCGCGGGCAGCGAAAGCTCCGGCGCGACAAAGCCCCGCCACAGCGCCAGGAGGCCGAACAAGATCAGGCTGGCGCCATCCAGAAGCCGCAGGCTGGGGCTTTCCACAAAGTCGCGAATGGTGACGACAAAGGCTGCCGCGAAAGCCAGCCACAGGGCCAGATCGGCGGACAAACGCGACAGGATGGCGAAGAGAAGGAAGGGCGCGAAACCAAACAGCAGGGTCATCGTCGCGCGGCCCTTGGAAATCCACAGCCAAAGAAAAAGGCGGGACGCGTAATCGCGTCCCGCCTGTTCTGTTTTCTTATTTCGCCGGCGCAGGCGCCGCGGATGCGGTGGCGGGCGCCGCCGAGGGCGGATTCTTCTTGATGTTGGCCAAGGCGACCCACAGGCGCGTGATGCGCGCGGTGGCAGGGCCACCACCCTGCACCTGGCCGAAGGCGGCAATGGCTTCGTCGTATTTGCCCTGGGCGGTCAGGGCCTGCCCCAGCACCATCGGGGCTTCGGTGGAGTCGGTGACACCGCCCTTGCTGATGGCGAGCTTGGCGGAGGCTTCGGCTTCCGGATACATGCCATAGCTGTACAGGGCTTCCGCCAGCTTGGCGCTGTAATTGCCGTTCTGCTTGGGGCCCGCCGCGATCTGCGCCGGAATGGTCTTCTTGTCGGCGTCGGCGCGGGCGGTGGGATCCGGGTAGCCGCTACCGCCATGCTGCTGCGCGATCTGGGCGTCACCGAAGAAGGTGAGATGGCTGGCGGTCGAGCCGAACAGCGAAGCGTCCTGTTGCGAAGCGGTGGCTCCGGAGAGGAACAACAACCGGCCCAGCCAGATCACTTCCACGTCGCGCAGGCCCTTGGAGCTGAGCGCCACGTCGATCATCTGGGTCCAGTCGGCGGGATCGTTGAACTGGGCGACAAGCTGTTCCAGCGTTCGTTCCGCGCCGGCTTCGTCCTTCATGGCCACCTGGATATCCAGCATGATCTGCAGGGTGGCGCGGTCGCTCTGCTTGCCGGCCGCCTTTTCAGCGTCGATGCGCTTTTGCGTGAAGGCGAGCGCGTCCGGAAAATCCTTGGCCAGATAGAAGGCCTGGGTGATGGCGGTCTGGGTGACGGGATCGGTCGGATTCATCGTCACCAGCTGCTTGGCGTAGGGCACCGACTTGTCATAATGCTTCTGGTTGTTGGCCAGGATCAGCGCCGTGCGCAGCGCGTTCTGCTTTTGCTCTTCGGGAACGGCGGGCGAATCCGCGGCCGCTTCGGCGGCGGTTTCGGCAGTCGCCATGTCCTGACCCTTCACCGCCACCGCGATGGCGACCGTGTTGATCATATAGTCGTCATAGTCGGTCTTGGTGGCGACGGCCCGCGCCTTGGCGATGGCGGCGTTGGCGGTGGGAAGATCGCCGGCGTTGGCGGCCTTCTGTGCTTCCGCCAGCGCATTGTTGACGCTGGTCGTAAGCTTGGGGGTGGCGGCGGCGGCCGGGGAAGCCAGCAGCGCCACGGTCGCGGCGGCTGCAAAAAGGGCGGCCGTCAGAGGGGCGCGAAACTGTTTGCTCGTCATGAAAAGAATTCCCTTTGATTTGGGCGGCCCCTAGTTGAGTGGCATGGCCGCGCGAAAACGCCCCTCGGACTTGTTGAAGTATGGGGTTATTGCAACCTTAATGTGGCGATCCTCTGTTTCCAATAGGGCGAGGAGCCGCAAGGCGGGTCGCCTTTTGTTGCATTGCAGCATAAATAGGTTTTTTACCATACGGGTGCGAGCGTTCCCGGCTTGATAAGGCGCTTCGGCCGCAATGGACCACCCTCAGCCTTTCCGTCTCGATGGTCGCACTGCCTTCATCTCGGCGGCGCGGGGACATCTGGGTGCGGCGATGACGCGGGCCCTGGCGGAGGCCGGCGCCCATGTGATCGTCAATGGCCGGGACGACGCCAAACTCGCGCGGTTTGAGGAACAATTGCGCGCGGACGGATTTTCCGTGGAGCGAGCGGCCTTCGATATCGCCGATACGAATGCGGTGCGCGCCTTCTTCAAGGGCCGCACGCGGCTGGACATACTGGTCAACAATGCGGTGTCGATGCAGATGAAGAGTTTTTCGGCGCTGGAGCCTTCGGATTTCGCTGCAACCTATGAAAGCGCCGTCACCGCCGCCTTCGAATCCGTGCGTGCCGCGCTGCCGGCCTTGAAGCACGCCGCCGCGATCGCGGGGGAAGCCAGCATCGTCAATATCGCGTCCATGTATGGCCAGGTCGCGCCGGATGGCCGCCTGTATGCGGACCGCGAGAACCAGAGTCCCTTTCATTACGGCCCCGCCAAGGCGGCGCTGCTGCAATTGACCCGCCATCTCGCCGCCGAGTTGGGACCGCACAAGATCCGCGTCAATGCCCTGGTGCCCGGACCGTTTCCCGCCAACGCGAATGCCGAACTGGCAGGCCGGCTGGCGGGGCGCACCATGCTGGGCAGGCTGGGCGGGGCGGCGGAGATCGGCGGCCCGCTGCTGTTCCTGGCGTCGACGGCATCCAGTTACATGACCGGCGCCGCTCTCAACATTGATGGTGGTTGGACCGCTTGGTGATAGAAGCATGACCATGCCATTCCTTTCCTCCTTCCGCATCGGGCAGCAGACGCTCTATCCCGAGGAATTGCGCGAAAGGCTTCAGGGCTTCGCGCTCCTGGAGAATGTGGGGGAAGGGGCGCTCAAGAATCTGCTGGCGGAAGCCAACTGGTTCGGGCTGCCCGGCGGCGCATTGCTCGACCGGGATGGCGATAACGACTCGGCGCTTTTTCTGGTCGTCACCGGCTCGCTGGGCGTGTTCGTGGCCGACGCCCGCGGCCAGCGCCGCCTGGTGGCGCATGTGCCGGCCGGCGAGACCGTGGGCGAGATGTCGCTGATCGCGCGCGACCACCAGCATACCGCCCAGATCGTCGCCCTGCGCGACAGCGAATTGCTGCGGATCAGCCCGCAGGGGTTCGAGGCGCTGATCGCGCGCCATCCCCGCGTGATGCTGAATCTGATGCAGGTGCTGGTGAAGCGTCTGGCGGCCACCACCCGCAATACCGGCGAAGGCTCGCGGCCCAAGACCTTCGCCATCGTACCGCTGCAGGACAATCTGGAAGCCGCCCCCATTGCGCATCGCCTCGCCAATGCGCTGGCGGAAATGGGCAGCCGGGCCGCGGTGCTGGACATCCATGCCGCCGAGCAGAGCGCGGAATGGTTCAACAGTTTCGAAGCGGCGCATGACGTCGTGTTCTATCGCGGCGATGCGCCCGACAGCGCCTGGACGCATCAATGCCTGCGCCAGGCGGACCGCATCTTCCTCCTGGCCCGCGCCGACGAGCCTTTGCCGCTGCGCCCGCTGGACCTGCCCGCGTTCAAAGAACGCGCCAGCGGCCTGCCGGAATTGCTGCTGCTGCATCCGCCCGGCGTGCGCGCCGGATTGCCGGAGCATTTCTCGCTCCGCTCGGGCCTGTTCGAAACACATCATCATATCCGCGCCGATGCCGCCGTCGATGTGCAGCGGCTGGCGCGCTTCATCGCCGGCCGTGCCGTGGGCCTGGTGCTGGCGGGCGGCGGCGCGCGGGGCTTCGCCCATATCGGCGTCATCAAGGCGCTGATGGAGGCGCAGGTGCCGTTCGATCATCTCGGCGGCACCTCGATGGGCGCGATCATCGCCGCGGGTCTGGCCCATGAATGGGGCGTGGAGGAACTGACCGACCGGATGCGCGATGTCTTCGTCACCAACAATCCGCTCAACGATTTCACCTTGCCCCTGATCGCCCTGGTGCGGGGCCGCAAGGCCAGCATCATGCTGCGCGCCAATTTCGGCGATGTCAGCATCGAGGAATTGGCCAAACCGTTTTTCTGCGTCTCCTCGGACCTGACCACCGGCCGCATCCATGAGCATCGCGCCGGACCCTTGTGGCGGGCGCTGCGGGCCAGCGTCGCCCTGCCGGGCATTCTGCCGCCCGTCACCCATCACGGCCATCTGCTGGTGGATGGCGGCGTCATGAACAATCTGCCGGTCGACGTCATGCGCGAACATGCCATCGGCGCCGGGCCTATCATCGCTTGCGATATCACCGGCGAACTCGATCTGCAGGCGCGCGACGACCGCTATGGCGAGCGGCCCTGGTGGAGACTGATCGCCCAGGGCATGCAGGGCACGCCTTCGATCATCTCGATCCTGATGCGTTCGGGCACGGTGGGTTCGGAAGCCCAGCGCCGCGTCGTGCGCGAGCAGGCCGACTATCTGATCGAACCGCCCATGCCCACGATCGGTCTGCGCGACTGGAAGAAATTCGATCAGGCGATCCGCGAAGGCTATGAAACCGCGGCCGCCTTTATCGAAAAGAACGGCGTGCCGCTGACTCACGTCTGGTCCGACGGCCCGGCACTTGCGGTGCCCAAACGCGCTGGCTCTTTTACCGTCTGAGTTCGTCGGATTTTTTGATGACCCCCTCCGGCCTACGCATCGCAAGCGCTGCTACGGCCACCTCCCCCTCCATGCGCTTCGCGCGAGGGGGAGGCGGGTCTCGACCAAGACGCGCCAGGAATTTTGCGTCTTGGTCGCAGATGGGGGTACTCAAATAGAAGTAGAACCGCTTGGTTCTTTTAAAACGATGTTGTGCAGCAGGTCGTAGCGGGCGCCGTTCGGGGTGGTGAGGATCATCGATTTGATGTCGACATGGCCGTGGCTGTTGTCGGCCTCGACCTCCAAGGTGCCGCTGGCTTTGTCGCCGCTGAGCGTGACTTCGTAATCGGTGTGGGCGCCCAGCCCCGGGACATAGGAAAAGGCATTGCCATCCACGCCTGTGACGTGAATGTCGTTGCCCAGCACCTGATGCGCCAGCCCGTCCCGCCGCGCCAGTTCGGCGACCGTGCGCAGCACGGGGTCATGGCGGAAGCCCTGATAGAGGAACCAGGCGCCATAGCCGCCTGCCAGAATGAATGGCAGGAACATGAATGCCAGGACCGCCAGGCAGCCCCATAGGCAGCCATTGGAACGTCGCGGCGGCGGTTGTTGTGTCATCGTCATGTCCAGATGAGACCACAGCCTCTGGCCTCGCGCAAAGCGCCAAGGCAGAATGGCGGCAAAGGAAGATGACAGCTATGCCGATTGATTATGACGACATGATGCAGAGCGGCGCCACCGGGCTCGAGGCCCGCTATGACGAAAAGGACGCCATGCTCTATGCCCTGGGCGTGGGCTTCATGCGCGATCCGCTGGACGCCAATGAACTGCCTTTTGCCTATGAGAATAACGGCCTGAAAGTGGTGCCCACCTTCGCCAGCGTCATCAACCGCGGCGAGGCGCCGCCGGAACGCCAGCGCATGCCGCAGAAATCCTCGATCAATTTCATGATGGTGGTGGATGGCGAGCGCCGCATTACCTTCCACAAACCGCTGGCGCCGAAGGCCGAAGTGATCGCGGACGAACGCATGATCGCCATACTCGACAAGGGCGAGGGCAAGGGCGCCGTACTGGTCCAGGAACGCGCGGTACGGGACAAAGCCAGCGGCGAAAAGCTTTTCACCATCGTCTCGTCCATCTTCGCGCGCGGCGATGGCGGCTTTGGCGGACCGAAGGAAGGCGGCCCGCAGCCGCACCCGATTCCGGAACGGACTCCCGATCTGGTCAAAGAATGCGACACGCGGCCAGATCAGGCGTTTCTTTATGCCTTGTCGGGCGACCGCAATCCGCTGCACCGCGATCCGGCCTTCGCCAAGGCGGTGGGATTTCCCCGCCCCATCCTGCATGGGCTTTGCTCCTATGGCACCGCCTGCCGCGCCATTCTTTCCACCGTGGCGGGGTACAAGCCCGAACGCATCCGGCAGTTCGATGTGCGCTTTTCCAAGCCGGTCTTCCCGGGCGAAACCATCGTCACCGAAATCTGGGTCGACGGCGCCACGATCTCCTTTCGCGCCGCGGTGAAGGAGCGGCCCGGCACTATGGTCCTGAACAACGGGCTTTGCATTCTTGGAGACTGACCCCATTGCCGACGCTGAGACCCTGATCGCTTCGGGCCGCGCGGCGGAGGCGGCGCGGGATTTGCGTGCGCGGCTGGCGGCGGGGCGTGGCGGCCTTCTGGCGCGAATGACCCTGGTCAAGGCCTTGCTGGAATCCGGCAACATCCCGGCCGCGCTGGAGGAAGCGCGCGAGACCGCCGCGCTCAATCCCGGAATCGCGGTCGCCGCGATGGCGCTGGGCGAAGCCCTGTTGCGCGCGGGCGCGTTGCCCGCTTCCATCGCCGAACTGCAGCGGGCGCTGCGATTGGACCCGCAATTGTCGCAGGCCCGCTTTCTCACCGCCTGCGCCTGGCTCGAGGCGGGCGAGGCCGAAAAGGCGCTGGAGATTCTTGGGGGTCTGGACGCTTCGCCGCTAGTCGAGGATTTGGTGACCCGCGCCCGGGCGATAGGGCAGGCGCCGCGCTCCGACGCCGGCTATGTCCGTCATCTCTTCGATCAATTCTCCGCCGATTACGATTCGCGCATGATCGGGCAACTGGCTTATGCCGCGCCGCAGATCCTGCGCGATCTCGCCGATCTGGTGATGCCGGGGCGTAATCGGCTTGCCATTCTGGATCTCGGCTGCGGCACCGGGCTGGCCGGCGCGATGTTCAAATCCCTGGCGGCGCGGCTGGACGGGATCGATCTTTCGCCCGCCATGATCGACAAGGCGCGCGGCCGCGGAATCTATCATTCGCTCCTGGTGGGCGATATCGAAACGGCGAATATGGGCAAATACGACCTCGTCCTGGCCGCCGACACCCTGGTCTATCTGGGCGATCTTGGACCTGTGTTTCGCACCGTCGCCGGGCTGCTGTCACCGGATGGTTATTTTCTCTTCACCACGGAAGCGAAAGAGGGCGATGGTTTTGAACTTGGCCCCAAACGCCGCTGGCGGCATAGCGAAGCGTATCTGCGCGGACAGGCCGCGGCGGCGGGACTTGGCGTGGCCGGACTTGTGGCCGCTTCGCCACGCACCGAAGCCAATCAGCCGGTTCCGGGCCTCGCGGTCGCCTTGACTGTCCCCTGAAAGGCACATTTTCGGGAGTTGCGCGTTCTTCTTCACGCGTCCGGAAACAGGGTATTCCCTTGGTTGCCATCGAACAGAGTGAAGCCCTTTCCGAGGCCGGGCGGTTCCGTATTCCGCGGCTGCGGGCTTGGGCCATGATCGCCATCGTCGCCGCGCTGGTTTGTCTCGGTGGTTTCGCAGCGCGGGGCTTCAGCGACAATGGTCTGCGCTTGGGCAGCGAGCTTGTCTGGCGTTTCACCTGCTTCGTCTATTTCGCCGCGATCGTCGCCGGGCCCCTGGCGCGGCTGATCCCGTCGCAAAGGCTGCGCCGAATCTGCGAACAGCGCCGCCAGATCGTGTGGGGCTTCTGCGCCAGCTTCGGCGTCTATCTGGCCAGCGTGCTGGTGCCGAACATATTCGCGGTGCCCGATTTCGATCACGATGGCCTCACCGCCGGCATGACCATCTTTGTCGTGTTCGGTGCGGCTCTGACATTGATGATCGCCTATACCGCCAGCCGGCGTGCTGGCGCTTTTTTGGGCGAGCGGCAGCGCGGCACCATGCTGGGCGTGGGCATGGCCTTTTTCTGGCTGGCCTATGCACTAACGGGCCTGTCGCGCATTTCCGGCCCGCATCGTCCCGATGCATTTTACGGATTCAGCCTTAGCCTGATGGTGATCGCGCTGCTGCTGCGCTTCGCGGATCGCTTTGCGGCGAAAATAAGGAACCGGGTCGAACCCATGCGCGGACCGGCCTGAGATTTCCACGAGATTTCTCAAGGCCGGAATTGTGCGCTATCGCGCGCAGAAGCCGCGCCCCGGTTGCGGGCGGCCCGGGTCTGGCTCGCCCAAAAAAAACATGCTTCACTGTTCGGGCCTTCGAAGGGCGAATGAGGGGAGTACCGGAAAACATGCGTCTCAAACTTGGCCTGATGCTCGCCATTCTGACAGTTGCAGGCGCCGCTCCGGCTTTCGCGCAGGCCAGTTGCGACGCGCCGATCCAGCCCGCCGCACCGGATGGCCGCACCGTCACCCAGCAACAACTGATGGCCGCCGTGGGTGACGCCAAGAATTTTATTGCCCAATCCGACGTCTATCAGCAATGCCTGCTCGACTATGTCCAGGCGCAAAAGGACCAGGCCGCCAAGGACAAGAAGACCTTCGATCCCTTTATCGCATCCACTGTGCAAAAGCAGGTCGACGCCAACCAGGCCGCGAAGGTGAGGGCGGGCGCCGAAATCAATGCCGCCGTGAACGATTACAAGACTACGCACCCGAAATAGGGTCGCGACGGCGGGACGGGGTTTCACGACTTTTCGCTTGTGCGGGCGAATCGCCTATCATCGCGCGCCATGAGCGATGCGGCATTTGCGCCAAGGGACATAGCAGCGGGCCGGAACGGGAAAAAGACCCGTCCCGCCCACATGTCCAAGGCTGCGTCGCGCTCCTCCATTCTGGAAGCCGCGCGCCGGGTTGCCGCCCGCGACGGCGCGCGCGATCTGTCGCTGCGCGCGGTGGCGGCGGAAGCGGGGTTCGCGCCGGCGGGGCTTTACGGCTATTTCCGCGGCAAGGATGAATTGCTGCTGGCGCTGGCGGCCGACGATCTCACCCATCTGGCGCGCGCCATGCGCGAAGCGGGCGGGCTGAAGGGCGCCAGCACCGCCGCCTTGTCGCTGCTGGGCAGCACCGAGACGATCGCAGCGGCTTCCCAGGCCTTGCCGCGCGAAGGCGGCAGTGGCGATGCCGAGCGGCTCTTCAATGGCCGCATGATCGCGGCCCTGCGGGCCTTGTCGGAAGCCAGCGGCCTGCCGTCGGACAATCGCGAAAGCCAGTGCGATGTGGTTCTTGTCGCCGCCGCCATCGCGGGCATGGCGCTGCTGGAACGGTCGGGACGGCTTGGCGCGCTGGGCTTCCAGGCCGACGAAATCCTGGCGCGTCTTGCCAGCCGTTTCGCCAGGCCCGGCTGATCGCTTCTATTTTCCCGCCGCATCGCGGACGGCGAAATTCACCGTCTGTTTTTCACCGCTTTTGAACGTCAGGGTCACCGGCACCTCGGCGCCGGGCCGAATGGCGGGTTTCGCGCCCATGCACATCAGGTGATAGCTGCCCGGTTCGAAGCGCAGCGTGGCGCCGGGGGCGACATCGACCCCGGTCACTTCCCGCATGGCGCTCATGCCGCCTTTGTTTTCCGACAGATGCAGCATCAGCATGCCGCAGGCGGGCGAGTCCGCGCTGACCAATGTCTCCGTATTCTTGCCGTCATTGTGCAAGGTGAAGTAGCCGCCCGAAGGCGAGGATGCGGGCAGGGCGCGGATCCAGGCATCGGTGACGCTGACGCCGGCAAAAGCCGGCGCCAACCCGGCGGCCGTCAGCAACGCGGCCAGTATAATTCTATTGCGCATAGTGAATCTCCAATACGAATGTCCGCTGCGGGAAGGGATGAAAGAGGAAATATTTGTCGTTGTTGAGATTGTCGACGCCCGCCGCCAAACTCCAATTGTCGTCCCATTGATAATGGATGCGCGCGTCGGCAACCAGATAACCGCCAAAGCCTTGAAAGGTGCGACTGTTGGGATCGGAATTGTCGATGGTGCCGAAGGAGCGATCGCTGTAGCGCGCCGCCAGGGTGAAGGCGAATTTGCCCTCGTCCAGCCACTCCGGCCGATAGGTCGCCACCGCATTGCCGCGCAGCTTGGGAAGTTGCGGGATGAACTTGCCGACCGCCGCGGCGAAGGCGGTGTCCTTCACGATATGACCGTCGGTGTAGGTGAGGCTGCCCGACAGGTTGAGGCCGTCGAGAAGGACATTGTTCTGCTCCGCCACCAGTTCGACGCCCTGCACGCGGGTGCGGTCCACATTCTGCACAAAGCTGAACAGGGTGTTCGAACCCGGCACCAGCGGCGCGGATTGCGACAGCAATGCGTTGGTGATGTCTTCCCGGAACAGCGAGAGGCGGACGCGTCCATCGCCGGTCTTGCGCTCCGCCGCCAGTTCATAGGAATTGGCATGTTCCGGTTTCAGGTTCGGATTGGGGACGGTGAGCTGCGTGCCGGTGGTGATGGCCTGATAAAGCTCGGTGACGGTGGGCATGCGATAGGCCTGGCCCCAGGACGCCGTCAGCAGCCAGGGATCGGACACTTGCCAAGCCAGCGACGCCTTGGGCGAGAAGGTGCTGGTGGAAAGTTTTGGCTGGCTCGCATTCAGCGCCGGGGTGGCGGAGAAATTGATGCCATCATAGGCGCGCCATTCCTCGAAGCGGCCGCCCAAAGTGGCTTTGAGCCCCGGCGCGAAGTTCCAGACATCCTGCAGCCAGATCGCGTCGGTGGCGGTGCGGCCCTTGGCGGCCGTGGCGGTCGATGTCGGCGCCCCCGCCATCCAGTCGGCGACATTGTATTTGAACTGCGCGAAGGTCTCGGCGTCGCGGTGCAGGCCCGCCGACAGGGAATGATCGGCCCAGCCGCTCCACACGCCCTTGGCATCCAGCGTGTACCAGCCGGTGCCGTTGAGGCGGTTGATGGTTCCCACACCTCCCGTGGCGGCGCCGGGGAACGCCGCGGAGGGAACGCGCTGGTTGTCGGTGAGATAATTATAATCGCTGGCGACGAACTCCCAGCCGAAATCGCCGTCGGATCCGGACTTGCCATCGGTTGCAGATTTGAGAGTCACCGCCTGGGCCAGATGGGTCTGCTCCCAGCGATAGACATTGTTGGAAAAGCTGCTGGCGGGGATGTTGTAGTTGAATCCGCCGATATTGGTGTTGCCGGCAAAGACCGGCGCGCCACTCGCGCTGCTGAGAAACGTCTCGGCCGTGGCATTGTCGTTCTGATGGAACAGGCTGGCGGTATAGGTCGCCTCCATGCCGTTCTGGAAATCATAGGCCAACTTCAAGGTGTCGGTGTCCTGGACCTGATGCTCGATGCCGCCGTCACCGATCACGACAATGGGCTGGCCGAGGCGGTTGCGATCATTGAAGGCGCCGGTGACCGGCGTCCCTGCCGCGCTGGCCGTGGCGGGGCGGGTCAGGGTGACATCGGCCAGCGGCTGGCCGGTGGAATCCAGATGATTGACCGAGAACCGCCAGGAAAAGGCGTCATAGGCATCGCCGATGCCGGCCGCGACCTGTCCGGTGGTAAAGCTGCGGTCGGTGGCGTACTGGCTGAAATCCTGCACCGCGCCCAGGGCATCGGCATAGATCTCCAGATGATCGGGCATGCGGGTGGTGATGTTCAGCACCGCGCCGATCGAGCCGCCGCCATATTCCGCGGCGAAGGGACCGTAGATCACTTCGAAATTCTTGATGTCCTGAGGCGCGGCGATGCCGAAATGCGGCGAGGCGCTGGTGTTGTTGTTGCCGATCGGCGAGGAGATCAGGATTCCATCGGCATAGAGCAGGCTGCGGGCCGAAGCGCCCACGCCGGAGGTGCGAGTCGCCAGCGGGTCCTGGGTGTCGCCATAGTGACGCTTCCGCACCACGATCGAGGGAATGTATTTGAGCATGTCCTCGGTATTGACCGCGTTGATCTGGGTCTGGGCCTCGACGGCGGTGATGCCTTCGATCTTGTTGGGCAAGTCGGCCTGGGTCCGCTCGCCGGTGACGATGACGGTTTCCAGCTTGGTATTGGCGGCAAGAATCACCTGCGCCTGGCCGGGCTGAGCGGCGATGGCGGAAATGAGCGCAATGGCGGATGTGCCAAGGCGTGATGAAGCTTTCATGGGATTCCCCGAATGGAATGAGCAGGCGCACGCCGGCGCTAGGCGTCGGCGTGGCGAAAAACCAACTCAGACCAGGGAGGGAGGAGCGCGGGGGGATTGCGGCGCGTAGGCAGCCGATTGAACCGCCAGCCGGCCGCCGGCCAGTTGCGGCGAGAAATGTTCGGAGAGCGACGGAAGCAACAGCGCGACCACCGTCGACGGTGTTGCGACATGCGGCGCCGCGGCAAACGGGCAGGCCTCATGCTGATGGCTGTCGCTGGACGGTTTGTGCGCCGGATCGTGATCCATGGCGGACATGTCCATCTTGGACATATCCATGCCGGACATATCCATATGAGACATGTCCACCTTGGACATATCCGCCTGGTCCATGTCGCAGATGACGAAAAGGCTGCTTCCCGCGCCGTCCGGATTCGGCATCCAGCCCGCGGGCATCAGGCCACGCAGCAGCATCGCGGCAAGCGCGAGGCAGACGGCGGCGCGGCGGAAGCTCGTCATGGCGCGGAACTTTGTCCCTTCCGCACGGAAGGTCAACACCCCCCAATGTCGCGGGGTCAACAGAAACCCCGCCGTTTCCGGCGGGGTCCAAGTCCAGCAGGAGCCGGACACTCTGTTCGGGAATTTCTCCCGTGTCTTACAGTTTCAATTTTGGGCTGCGGTTCTTTTTCAAGGAACCGTTGGCCCCTCCCGGGAGGGGCCGGGGTCTTATCGCCGGTGGCGTGTCTTCCATGCGGAAACCTCCTGCGAGAATTGTTACCCATGCGGGACCACAAGGCTCGCGCGGCTTGCGGGTTCGTCGGGGCGTAACTGGTCCGTTCGAACAGACCTTGCGATGGCGATCCTCAAGGATCCTGACCACACACAACACCCGAGAAGCACTCAGCAAACAGCGGCACAACCTTCCGTCCGCAAAAAAATTAAACGCCTGTGACGCTTCCGCGTCAATGCGTAAATCAATCACGGCCTCAGGAGAAAAAGCCCGGTTTCGGCGTTATGCGCGAATCGCGAAGGATTTCGCCTACGATTTTCTTGGGTGCGTTTCGCTGAAGACCGGCATCGAGAATTCGGCGCCCGATTTGATGCCGGAGGGCCAGCGCGCGGTGACGGTCTTGGTGCGGGTCCAGAATTTGATGGAATCCGGACCGTGCTGGTTGAGGTCGCCGAATGCCGAGCGTTTCCAGCCGCCGAATCCGTAATAGGCCAGCGGCGTGGGTATGGGAACATTCACGCCGACCATGCCGATCTGACAGCGGTTGGCGAAATCGCGCGCCGCGTCGCCGTCGCGGGTGAAGATGGCGACGCCGTTGCCATACTCATTGTCGTTTACCATCCGAAGCGCGGTTTCATAATCGGGTGAACGCACCACCGACAGCACGGGGCCGAAAATCTCGGTCTTGTAGATGTCCATCTGCGGCGTGACGCGGTCGAACAGGCAGGCCCCCATATAGAAACCCTTTTCATAGCCTTGCATCCTGAGGCCGCGGCCATCGACCACCAGTTCGGCGCCTTCCGCGATGCCGCGGTCGACCAGGCCGGAAATGCGCTGCTGCGCCGCGCCCGTCACCACCGGGCCGAAATCGCTGTCGCTGGCGGTATAGGGCCCGATTTTCAGTTTCTCGATTCGCGGCTTCAGGGCTGCGATCAGGCGGTCGGCGGTGGTTTCGCCCACCGGGACCGCGACCGAGATCGCCATGCAGCGTTCGCCCGCCGAACCATAGCCCGCGCCGATCATGGCATCGGCCGTCATCTCGATATCGGCGTCCGGCATGATCACGGCATGGTTCTTGGCGCCGCCAAAAGCCTGCACCCGTTTGCCGTGGGCGGCGGCGGTGGCATAGACATGGGCCGCGATGGGCGTCGAGCCGACGAACGACACGGCGTGAATGCCGGGATGCCCCAGGATCGCGTTCACCGTATCCTTGTCGCCTTGCACGACATTGAAGATGCCCTTGGGCAGTCCCGCCTCCAGCAGAAGCTCGGCCAGGCGCACGGGTACGGAAGGATCGCGTTCCGACGGTTTGAGAATAAAGGCGTTGCCGCAGGCGATGGCAGGCATGCCCATCCAGAGCGGAATCATGGCGGGAAAGTTGAACGGGGTGATGCCCGCGCCCACACCTACCGGCTGATGCATCGAATACATGTCGATGCCGGGTCCGGCGCCATGGCTGAACTCGCCTTTGAGGAGATCGGCGATGCCGATGCAGAATTCGGCCACTTCCAATCCGCGGGTGATATCGCCCACCGAATCCGCGACCGTCTTGCCGTGTTCGCGCGACATCAGCTCGGCCAGCGGCTGCATGTTCTGATTGAGCAGATCGACGAATTTCATCAGCACCCGGGCGCGGCGCTGCGGGTTGGTGGCGGCCCAGGCCGGCTGGGCGGCGGCGGCGCTCTTTACCGCGGCGTCGAGATCGGCCGAGGACGCGAAGGCAACTTGCGCATCCACTTCGCCGGTGGCGGGATTGAAGACCTCGCCATGGCGCGTGGCCTCGCCCGGGGCCGCGCGGCCGTCAATGAAATGTCCGATCTTGCGCATGGCATCGTCCTTCGAAGGCGGCAGAGCCTATACCGCGCGGACGGCTCCATGTCTAAGGTTTGCGCTTAAAGCTTCAGCGCCGCGGCCACCGCCGGATGGGTGATCTTGCCCGCCTTGACGTTGAGGCCCAGGGCGAAGCCGGGATCGGCGGCCAGGGCCGCGTCCGCGCCCTTGTTGGCCAACGCGTAAACATAAGGCGCGGTGGCCGCATTGAGCGCATAGGTCGAGGTCAGCGGCGCGGCGCCCGGCATATTGGCGACGCAATAATGGATGATCCCTTCCACTTCAAAGGTCGGTTCGGCATGGGTGGTGGGATGGCTGGTTTCGAAACAGCCGCCCTGGTCGATCGCCACGTCCACCAGCACCGAGCCTTTGCGCATGCGTTTGAGGTCTTCGCGCTTGACCAGCTTGGGCGCGGCGGCGCCGGGCAAAAGCACGCAGCCGATCACCAGGTCGGCATCGGCAACCGCTTCGGCGACGGCATGGTGAGTGGAGAATACGGTTTTCAGCCTGCCGTCGAACTGCACGTCCAGCTCTTCCAGACGCGCGGGCGAAATGTCGAACAGCGTGACATCGGCGCGCATGCCCACCGCCATTTCGGCGGCATGTTCGCCGGAAACGCCGCCGCCCAGGATCACCACCTTGGCCGGCAGCACGCCGGGAACACCGCCGATCAGCATGCCGCGTCCGCCGGCAGGCTTGAGCAGCAGCGCCGCGCCCACTTGCGTCGCCATGCGGCCCGCCACCTGGCTCATCGGCGCCAGCAACGGCAAACGACCCTTGGCGTCGGTGATGGTCTCATAGGCGATACAGGTGGCGCCGGATTTCATCAGGCCTTTGGTCTGTTCCGGATCGGGCGCCAGATGCAGGTAGGTGAAAAGAATGTGGTGCGGTTTCAGCCGCGCGATTTCAACCGCCTGCGGCTCCTTCACCTTCACGATCATGTCGGCGGCTTCGAATACCTTGTCGGCATTGGGCAGAATCTGCGCGCCGGCTTTTTTGTAATCCTCGTCGGACTGGCCGATGCCCGCACCCGCGCCGCTTTCGACGAAAACCTGGTGGCCATAGACGGTCAATTGATGCACCACCGGCGGCACCAGGCCGACGCGGAATTCCAAAGTCTTGATCTCTTTGGGGACACCGATTTTCATGATCTTTACCTCACCCTTGGTTGGGGGGAGGTAATCCCATTCCCGCAGCCGAGACTAGAGCCAAAAAGCATGTTAGAGGGGCCATGCAGGCGGCGCGGGGCAGCATGAACGACGGTTTGAAGGCGAATTCCCTTTCGTTTTTCGAATCGCTGGTGATGGGGGTCGCGGGCAGCGCCCCAGGCTACACCATCGCGGTCACCACCGGCGTGCTGCTGGCGTCGGCGGGCGCCCTGGCGCCGGGCGCGCTTGTCATTTTTGCCGTGCCCATGCTGGGCATCGCTTTGGCCTATCGCGCGCTCAACAAACGGGCGGTCAGCGCCGGTGCCGCCTATCAATGGACCACTTCGGTGTTCGGCAAGCTGCTGGGATTTTTTTCCGGCTGGGCGCTTCTGGTCGCGGCCCTGGTCTTCATGGTGACCGGCAGCATTCCGGCCGCCACCGCCAGCTTGAACTTCATCGACCCGGCGCTCACCGGCAACGTCATCCTGACCGCGTCGGTTGCCAGCCTGTGGTTCGTGGTGGTGGCGCTGGTCCTGATCATGGGCATCGAGATCACCAGCAAGGTTCAGGTGGTGATGACCAGCATCGAGCTCATCATCCTCACATTCGTGCTGATCGCCGCTTTTGTGCATGTGATGCATGCGGGTATGGCGAATCTGTTTTCCTGGTCCTGGTTCGGTCTGGGTTATACGCGGCAGAGTTTTGCCGCCAGCGCCCTGGTGACGGTGTTTTTCTATTGGGGCTGGGACGTCACCGCCAATCTGGGCGAGGAAACCCGGAATGCCGAAGACACGGCCGGCAATGGCGGCTTCTCCAGCGTCATCGTCACCATCGTCTATTATCTCGGTTTCACCATCGCGGCGCTGTTTCTGTTTTCGCTGAAGGACGCCAAAAACCTCACCGACAATATCGTCTATAATCTCGCCGTGGCGTCCGGACTGGGACGGGGCGGCGGGCTGGCGGCGTCGCTGGCGGTGATCCTGTCGTCGATCGCGACCCTGGAAACCACCATGCTGCAATTCTCGCGCACCTTGTTTGCGATGGGCCGCGACGGCGCGCTGCCGCGTTTGTTCGGCCATGTTTCCGCCAAGACCCAGAGCCCCGTGCGCGCCATGTATCTCTTGATCGGAATCGGGCTCGTGCTGCTCTGGGCGTCGAGCCTGATGCCCAGCGTGGGCGCCATCATCACCGCGTCCGTCAATGCGGTGGCGATCCAGGTGGCTTATTATTACGGATTGGCCGGGCTGGCGGCGGCATGGACCTTTCGCCGCGAGGTGGGGCTCAGGCGCGTGACGCTCTGCTTTTTCCCGGGCGTCAGCGGCCTGATGCTGATCGGGCTGGGCATTTACGCCATCACCACCTTCAATCTCATCACCCAGATTGTCGGCGTGGGCGGATTTGCGCTGGGAATTTTCTTCTTTCGCCCCGGCCGTTATGGCCCCGCGCAGGCGGCAATCGTCGCCGAGTGAAGAGGAACAAGGGCCGGCTTTTCGCGTTTGCCTTGATTCAAGGAGGATCTCATGGCCAAGGCGACACCGCGGCAGCGCCGCACCGAAGGACGGGTGATGCATGAGTTCGCGCATGGCGAACTGAAGATCGGACGTGGCGGCAAGGGCGGCAAGGTGAAGAGCCGCAAGCAGGCCATCGCCATCGCGTTGAGCGAGGCCGGTGCTTCGAAATATGCCAGCAAGCGCAAGAACCGCAGCGCCCGCGCGCGGAGCGAACGCAAGGAAGCCCAGGGCCGCACCGCTCAGCAGGAGCGGGAAGGCAAATCGCGCATCGGCGCAAAAGGCCGCCGCGAAAGCACCCGCGCCGAAGGCGGCAAGAATGCCCGCCACCGGACTGCCGCCGGCAAGCGCGCCGCCCGCGCCCGTGTACAGGGCGGCGAGACCAAGGCCCAGCTCTATAAGCGGGCGAAGAAGGCCGACATTCCCAACCGCTCCAAGATGACCAAGACGCAGCTGAAGAACGCGCTCAAGCGCTAGGCGGGCGTCAGGATCACCAGCTTGTGGTCCGGCCGTTCCGACGGGCTGAAGGTGTGCTGGGTGAAATGTAGTAGCCCGTCATCGGGATGGTTGAAGCTGCGCGCGCCGCCTTCGCGCTCCAGCACGCTCTGCGCGTCCCAGGCTTGGCGGAACAGCACGCTGTCCTGGCGCAGGCGCTCCACCAGCGCGCGGGCGCGCGGATCGGTGAAGCTGTGGCCGTAATCGCCGCGAAATTCGGCCAGCAGTCGCCGGGCCCGGTCTTTCCAATTGGGAATAAGATCGCGGGAGGCAGGATCGAGAAACACGAAGACAAGCAGATTGCGCTGGCAGTTTTCACTCAGCCAGCCTCGAAACAAATGCGCCGCCGCGCCATTCCAGGCGCCGGCGTTCCATAGCCGGTCCAGGCCATAGGCCGGATGCGTCACGGCTTCGACCGCAGCGGCGATCGCGCGCGGCGCGTCGGCGACGTCGTCGGCCAGGGGACCATCGGGATCGCGGGCATCCGACAATTCGAACAGATAGGCGCGTTCCGCCCGCGACAGCATCAAGGCCCGGGCGAGACGGGCCAGGGCCTGCGGCGAGGCTTTGACATCGCGGCCCTGTTCGATCCAGGTGCACCAGGTGACGCTGATGCCGGCCCGCGCCGCCAATTCTTCCCGCCTCAGACCGGGCGTGCGCCGTCGCCCCGGTGGTCCTTCCGGGCGCAGCCGTTCGCGATGGGCGCGCACAAAGGCGCCCAATAGTCGTCTTTGATCCGCGGTCGTCATGGCACCATTTATACCAGGATAAATATCGACATTGTACTATGCTATTTGATCGGCAAAAAGACACGGGAATTCAGGAGCGACCCATGAACAAAGCCCATGATGCGCTGGTGACCGGCCAGTTCGGTCCCCGCGCCAACGCCTATGTGGAAAGCGCGGTGCATGCCCGGGGCGAAGACCTCGCGGCGCTGGAGGCTGTCGTGGCACAGGCCGCGCCCGCCCGCGCCCTCGATCTGGGCTGCGGCGGCGGCCATGTCGCGTATCTGCTGGCGCGCCATGCGGCACGGGTTGTGGCGGTGGACCTGTCGGCGGACATGCTGGCCGCGGTGGCGGAGACCGCCAAGGGCAAGGGCCTTTCCAACATCGAAACCCATCGCGCCTCGGTCGAGCGCTTGCCGTTTACCGATGCGAGTTTCGATTGCGTCGTTACGCGCTATTCGGCGCATCACTGGCTGGATTTCGAGGGCGGCCTGCGCGAGGCGCGGCGTGTCGCCAGGCCCGGATCGCCGGCTATTTTCATGGACGCCTTCGCGCCGGGCGTTCCGTTGCTCGATACGCATCTGCAGTCGCTGGAGCTGCTGCGCGACACTTCGCATGTGCGCAACTACACCATGGCGGAATGGTCGGATGCCCTGGCCCGCGCAGGTTTCGTGCTCAAGAGCGCCCGTGCCTGGCGGCTGCATCTGGAGTTCGCCAGCTGGATCGCCCGCATGCGCACGCCGGAGGTTCTGGTGGCCGCGATCCGGGCGTTGCAGACGGGCGCGCCGCGGGAAGTGCGGGAGCATTTTGCCATCGCCGCCGACGGCTCTTTCACCATTGACACGATGATGCTGGAAACCGTCGCCGGCTAGCGGCCCCTCTATTCCGTGCCTTCGACGATGCGAATGTCCCGCTCGGCGCCGCCGTCCAATGCGGCAAGGGCCTCTTGATAGGCTTTGCTGTCATGCGTCGCCAGGGCGGCTGCGACGCTGCCAAATTCAATGACGATGGTTCGCGCCTTGATGCCCGCTTCATAGACGGCGGACGCCTCGCCCCGGACCAGGTATTTTCCACCGCCCGCGGCGATGGCCGGCCCGGCAATCTGAACATATTTCGCCAGCTTTGCCGGATCCGAGACGGCGCGATAAGCGGTGATCCAATAGCCCTTGGCCATGCGATTTCCTTTCAATGTCGGAACATTGAAGCTATTCCCCGCCGGGAAAGCCAGCCTGTCCGTTGCAAGTCAGGTCTTCTTTTTCCGCCGCTCCGGCTGCTAGTGTCCGGGGCACGGGTGGAAATTCTTCCCGTCGCGCGGAGAGCTTCGCGATGGATCATGTTGTCCGGCTGATCGAACAATTCGGCCTCGTGGCGGTGTTCCTGAATGTCCTGCTGGACGAGGGCGGGCTTCCGCTTCCGGCGTCTCCGCTCCTGGCGGTGGCCGGTGCGCTGACCGCGCGCGGAGAGCTCAGCACCGCTTCGATCATCGCCGCCGCCGTCGCCGGATCCTTCGTCGCCGACAATAGCTGGTACTGGCTGGGCCGGACTCATGGCCGCCGCGTGCTGGGGCTTTTGTGCAAATTGTCGCTCTCGCCGGATACGTGCGTGCGGCAGACCGAGACGATGTTCGTCCGGGTGGGTCCGTCCGCGCTGCTTTTCGCGAAATTCATCCCGGCTTTGGGAAACATCACCATCGCGCTGGCGGGCATCACGCGGCTGCCCTTCGCGCTGTTCCTGCCGCTCGAGCTTGCCGGCGCCACGATCTATCTCGCCGTTCCGGTCGTGCTGGGGCGGATCTTTCACAATGTGGTCTCCGAATTGCTGGACACCCTCGAACGGCTGGGCTTCATCGGTCTGGCGATCATCGCGGTGGCGCTGGCGCTTTATATGTTCATCCGCTGGTGGCAACGCATGATGTTCATCCGTCAGCTGCGCATGGACCGCATCACCGTCGATGAGCTGGTCACATTGCTGGACAATGAAAGAAAGCCGTTGCTTCTGGATGTGCGGTCCCGGGCGGCGCGCGCCGATGGCATGATCCCCGGCGCCATTTCCGCGCACCCGACCGAAATGCATCCGACCCTGGCGCAGTATGATCGCAACGCCGAGATCGTGATCTATTGCGCCTGCCCCAATGAAGCGACCGCAGCCGTTGCCGCCAAGCATCTCAAGGCGGCCGGATTCAAGAAGATCAGACCGCTGCTTGGGGGGATCGAGGCCTGGGCGAAAGCCGGGCACAAGCTCGTTATCGTCGAAGACACCGAAATGGATGCGGCGGCCTGATCGTTTTTGTCGCGGGCGCTCGCGGCTCTCCGCCACAAATCTGCAACACGAACCCCGTATAGCCACGCCGCCGGCCCATGGCCGGTTGTATTCCCCCAACTTGGCCGCGCGGTCTAACCATCGCGCGGTTTTTTCTTTTCCGGGAGGAAGCTTTTCAGAGAAAAAGCGGGATCGCACCAAAGTCCTGCCACAGCTGCGGCGGAAAAAAGGTATTTGCCGCGCGAGGCCACCAAGTTGAGAACCGCGCGTTGGGTTCGAGAAGCCTTGATGGCGCAACCCGCCAAAATACCCATGATGCTTTCACCGCCACTCCCGCTGCTGCCGAGCGTGCCCCAGCGTGTCCATATCCAAATGTTGCCGCAGCCGATCGTCCCTTGGACGCCCGCGCGCCTGATGCGATCGAGTTGGCAATGCCTCATGGCGGAGACCGACGAGCAGGGGTCGGTGAAGATTTCGGAAGGGTAGAGGCATGGAGCGGGATTTGGATCCGCCCTCGCTATCGCTCGGTGATGGAATCGGCCGTTGGGGTCCGCCCTCGCTATCGCTCGGTGCGGTCCTCCGTTTTTGTAAGCTCGCTATGCTCGGTGACGGATTCGGCCGTTGGGGGTCCGCCCTCGCTATCGCTCGGTGCGGTCCTCCGTTTTCGTAAGCTCGCTGCGCTCGCTAACGAAAACGGGGATGGTCGGAGAGAGAGGATTCGAACCTCCGGCCCCTACGTCCCGAACGTAGTGCTCTACCAGGCTGAGCTACTCTCCGATAAGTCGAATGGCCTTTGACGGCCCGTCTCGCGGGAGGGCCCTTATAGCGATGCCCCTTCAGGCCCGCAACCAAGCAAAATCGCCCCGATTTCCGGTCATTGCCGGGCCGATTTTTGGCATTTTCGCCGCGTTGAAAGGCCGTGGCCCCCTCTATATGGTCCCGGCCCTGACCACAGCTTTGGGGCGTCGCCAAGTGGTAAGGCACTGGATTTTGATTCCAGCATTCGAAGGTTCGATCCCTTCCGCCCCAGCCAGCCGCCACGTAATGCGCGCATAGCGCGCTTTACGTGGCGGCTGGCCCCCGGCTCGTCCGGGGGACCCAACTTGATACCGGCACATGGTTCTTCTTCTGTTTCGTGTTCTTCATTTGGCATGCCGCCTGCGCGTCCCCGCCGCTCGGCGTCCGCCCGCACGCATGGCATATTGGCCGCGTTCCCGGAGATGTGCTCATGGACCCCGTCCTTTCGTTGTTCAGCATTCTTGCTGCGCTGGCCTTGGGCGCGATCAGTCCGGGACCGTCATTCCTGTTCGTCACCCGCACATCGGTGGCCCTGTCGCGCCGCGATGGCATTGCCGCCGCATTGGGCATGGGTCTGGGCGCGGCGTTCCTTTGCGCGCTGGCGCTGATCGGCCTGCGCGCCGTCATCGCTCAGGTCGAGTGGGTCTATATCGGGTTCAAAGTGCTGGGCGGGGCCTATCTGCTCACGCTGGCCTGGCGCTTGTGGCGCGGCGCGGCGCCCTCCACGGGGGCGTCCCCGCAACAGATGCAGACCGAGCGGCCCAGAAGGGGCCTGGCGCGCAGCTTCCTGCTGGCGCTTGCCACCCAACTGAGCAATCCCAAAACCGTGGTGGTGATCAGCGGCATCTTCGCCGCCCTGTTGCCGGCCCATGTGCCGGTCTGGATGCTGCTTGCGATTCCACCCATCCAGTTCGTCGTCGAATCCAGCTGGTACACATTTGTCGCCATGGTGATGTCGTCCCCGGCCCCCCGATCCGTCTATCTGCGCGCTCAGACCTGGATCGACCGCGCGGCCGGCTGCGTGCTCGGCGCACTGGGTCTGCGGCTCATTCTGGAAGGCGCGAAAGAGGCGGGCTAGCGGATCTTTCGACTTCCAGAAAAGCGCGCTGGCATATGTCCCGCCCGCGCTGTGTCCGATTCCGTGCGATATCGCAGCTATCTTTTCCCCGAATTCTTCTTAAATATCTTCGGCAATGCCGGGAACCGTGCGCGAGTTGGAACGTTGGAGCCCCGGGGGATCTCGCGTGCGAGGCGTTTTGACGGCGAACAGGCTGGTGCTGCTGGCTGCGGTGCCAATATTTCTGGTACTGGCGACGATCGCCTATGTCACGGTGCAGTTTGCCGCTAATGAGAACGCGGCGCAAAGCTGGGTGGCGCATACCTATCAGGTGATTGCTTCGCTGCGGCAGGTGCTGGGCGACGCTCAGGACGCCGAGACCGGCCAGCGCGGTTACCTCCTCACCCGCGACGAACCGTTCCTGGAGCCCTATCTGGCGGCGCGGGAGCGGGCGGACCGCGATCTCACGCTCTTCAAACAGCGCACAGCCGACAATCCCGACGAGCAGCGCCGGGCCGCCAAGCTGGCCGCGATGCTCCATGACCGTTTCACGTCTCTCGATCTGTCGTTGGCGGCAGGCAAAACCGCTGCGCCGCCTCCGGATCTTGTCAAAGAGTTGCAATCGGGCAAGGAGCGCATGGACGCGTTGCGGGCCGAGGTCGCGGCCGGCATGGCGGCGGAACAGGCGCTGCTGCGGGTACGCAACCATCAGCGCGACGAGCAACAGCGCTACGAGATTGCCTTTGCCGTGGGCGTGGCGTTGCTGGCGCTGATTATTCTTCTGGTCGCAGCGGCCCTATTGGCGCGCAACAATTTAGATCTCGCCAAGGCGGAACGGGCCCGCGCCAACGAAGCGGCAATTCTTCAGGCGACGGTGGATACGGTGCGCGACGGCATCGCCTATTTCACCTCCGAGGGCGTGCTCTGCGCTTTCAACGACAATTTCTTCCGCCTGCTCGATCTGCCGACCAGCCTGGCGCGGCTGCAGGCCACGCGATTGTCGGACCTGCAGGCGATAGAGGCTTCGCGGCCGCAACGGATTCTGGCGCCGCCGGCCGAAGGCCAAGGCTCGCTGGATACCCATCACATCGCGGTGGCAGGCCGCGAGCTTGACGTTTACCGGGCGCATGTCGCGACCGGCGGTTTCCTGATCGCGGTGATGGACGTCACTGCCCGCATGCGCGCCGAGGCCATGGTGCGCCAGAGCCAGAAGATGGAGGCGATCGGCCATCTCACCGGCGGCGTCGCGCACGACTTCAACAATCTGCTCCAGATCATCAGCGCCAATCTCGATCTGGCGGTGACGTCGGACCAGGCCAAGGGCAACGCCATATTGGGACAGCGATTGCAGAACGCGATGGGCGCGGTGTCCCGCGGCTCGCGCCTGACCGGCCAGCTGCTGGCCTTCGCCCGCCGCCAGGCCTTGGAGCCGCGCTCGGTGGATCTGGGGCGCGTCATTCGCGACATGACCGACATGCTGCGCCGGACCCTGGGCGAACGGGTCGAAGTGGAGGCGGTGATCGCGGGCGGGCTGTGGAACACGCTGGCCGATCCCAACCAGATCGAGAATGCTATCCTCAATCTTGCCATCAATGCGCGCGACGCCATGCCCGATGGCGGCAAACTCACCCTGGAAGCGGCCAACGCCTATCTCGACGATGCCTATGCCGCGCTCCACGGCGAAGTCACGCCGGGCCAATATGTCATGCTGGCGGTGAGCGACACCGGCAGCGGCATGACGCCCGAAGTCATGAACCGTGTGTTCGAGCCTTTCTTCACCACCAAGCCGGAAGGCAAGGGAACGGGGCTCGGCCTCGCCCAGGTGTACGGGTTCGTCAAGCAGTCCGGCGGCCATATCAAGATCTACAGCGAAGTGGGTGAAGGCACGACGGTGAAAATCTATCTGCCGCGCACCCGCCGGGCGCAGGACGCCGCGGATTCCACAGGCCAGCAAATGGTTCAGGGCGGCAGCGAACGCATCCTGGTGGTGGAGGATGACGAAGGCGTGCGCGCCGCCGTGATCGATATGCTGACCGATCTGGGTTACCGCGTGCAGCGCGCCGAGAATGCGGAAGGCGCGCTCAAATTGCTCGAAGGCGGCGCCAAGGTGGATTTGCTTTTCACCGATGTGGTGATGCCGGGCTCCATCACCACCCGCGAACTCGCCAGGCGAGCGCGGGAATTGGATCCCGGACTCAAAATTCTCTACACCTCGGGCTATACCCAGAACGCCATCGTCCATAATGGGCGGCTGGACGACGATGCTTTCCTGCTCTCCAAGCCCTATCGCAAGGACGAACTGGCGCGCAAGCTGCGCAGCGTCCTTGCCGGCACGGCGCGCGGGCCGCTGCAGGCGGAACCTCCGTCGATCGCGCCGCCCGCCGAACGCCGCGGCAAGATCCTGGTGGTGGAAGACGTGATGCTGATCCGCATGGCCACCGTGGACATGGTGGAGCAGATCGGTTTCCAGGCCACGGAAGCGGGCGACGGCGCCGAAGCGCTGGACATCCTGCAAAAGGATCCGGACATTGAAATCCTGCTCACCGATCTGGGCCTGCCGGGAATGAATGGCCGGCAATTGGTGGAAGAGGCGCGCCGCCTCAGGCCCGGCATCAAGGTGATTATCGCGTCCGGCTATTCCACCGAGAATATCGCGGGCGGCAAATTGGACGGCGATATCACTTATTTGACCAAACCCTTCGATCTCGGCCAGTTGCGAAGAGCCCTCGCTTGACCCCCAGCTGTCTGCCACGCGATCAAGCCCGCTCGCAAAGCCAGTGACTGCCTCGCGTTCACGAATTGAATGATTCCGCGTGTCATGCTGGACCTTCCGATTTGGGAGCGGTAGAGCAGGAGCGGTCTATCATTGAAGCCGATGCCCGAACCGAAGACGTCTCACGCCATTCCCAAGGGCGCGCGCATCATCCTGGTGCGCCATGGCCGCCCGGCATTGCCCTTGCGACCGCGCACCAGCCATCACGGCTTTCGCGATTATATCGACGCCTATGAAGCGGCGGGGCTGGATCCCGAAAGCCTGCCGCCGCAGGAACTTTCCGATCTGGTCAAGGAACTGGGTCACATTTTCACATCGGACCGTCCCCGCTCGCACGAAAGCGCCAAGGCCTTGGCGCCGCATGCCACGCTGGAAGCCGATCCGCTGTTTGCTGAAGCGCCGCTGGCTTCGCCGCGAATTCCGCTGCTGAAGATGCGGGTGCCCAAATGGGCGGTGGTGGCCCGGGTTCTATGGCATGCCGGGTATCACCCGGAAATCGAGAATTACCGCAAGGCCAAGCATCGCGCAGGCCAGGCGGCGGATATCCTGATCGAAAAAGTGCGCGATGGCGCCGCCGCCGCGCTTGTGGCCCATGGCTACTTCAATGCCATGATCGGCCGCCAGCTGCGCCAGCGTGGTTTCACCCGAACCGGCGCGCACCGGGTGCGTTATTGGAATGCCGTCACTTACGAATGGGAAACGGAATGATCGAGAGGGATTTTGAGATTGCTGCGGCCGACGGCGTCACCGATGCGGTTCTGTACGCGCCGGGGGAAGGGGCATATCCGGGCCTGCTGTTCTACACCGACATTTTCGGGGTCCGGCCCGCCAATCAGGGCATGGCGAAGCGCATCGCGGAGCAGGGTTACGCCGTGATGATGCCCAATATCTTCTATCGCTACGGCAAGCCGCCTTTCGCCGATGCCAGCTTCAAATGGGGCGAGCCGGAGTCGATGAAGATTTTTCATGGTCTGTCCGGCGCGCTCACCGGCGCGATGATGGAAAAAGACGCGCCGCATTATGTGAAAGCGCTGTTGGAGCGGCCGGAAGTTTCGGGGCGTAAAATCGCCGTTATGGGCTATTGCTTCAGCGGCGCGATGGCGCTGCGCACCGCCGCGGTCTGCGCCGATCAGGTGGCCGCCGCCGCATCTTTCCATGGCGGCCATTTGGTCACGCCCGATCCGGACAGCCCACACAGCAATATTCCGCGAGTAAAGGGCGAACTCTATTTCGGCCATGCGGTCCAGGATGATTCGATGACTCCGGACGCAGTCGAAAAACTCAATGACACCCTGAAAGGCTGGGGCGGAAACTATCAGAGCGAAGTCTATGAAGGCGCCAGGCATGGCTGGACGGTGCCCGGGCGCGACGTCTATGACGAGAAGCAGGCGGAGCGGCATTACGAAAAGCTGTTCGACCTGCTGAAGCGCAATCTCTGAGGCTTGGATCACGTGCGCGACGCGTTTCTGTTTCTGCTGGCGGCGCTGTCACCCGCGACGGCGCCCGCCGCCGAAGCGCCCTTCCAGCCCCATTATGTCAGCCAGCGCGTCGGCCAGGCGTCGCTGCGCGAAGGGCCGGGCTACGCTTATAAGATTTTATGGGTCTATCGTCACAAGAGTTACCCCTTCAAGGAAATTGCCCGGTTCGACATCTGGCGGCGGGTGACGGCGGCGGATGGCACGGTGGGCTGGCTCAACGGGCAGCTTCTGTCCGATGCGCGCACCGTCCTGGTGATCGGCAAAGGCCGGGCGGAAATCCGAAAATCCGTCGCGGTGGACTCAAAATTGGTCGGACTCGCCGAGCCGGATGCCGTTCTGGCGCTGAAAAGCTGCGAGGCCGAATTCTGCCGGGTTCGCGCCGATCACGTGGATGGCTGGATTTCCAAATCCCGAATCTGGGGCGTCGATCCCGGCGAAGTTCTCAAATAAGGCGCCCAACAGAGCGCTAGGATTTTTGGGACCTGGGCAGGGTTGCCTAGCAGCAGCGTAGCGGCAACGCGTGGAGCGTGCGTTAGCCGGCCGCTCGCCCCAGCTCGCGGCGTTCGCCGCTCTCGCAGGTCCGCCGGACCTGCTCACGCGCTTCGCGCGCCGCGGCTCACAGCACGCGCGACGAACCGTTCATAGCGGCAGCGTATGAACGCAAAAAGACAGCGCGTCAGTGTCTGAAATGGCGCATGCCGGTGAACACCATCGCCAGCCCCGCTTCATCGGCGGCGTCGATCACTTTCTGATCGTTCATCGAGCCGCCCGGCTGGATCACCGCCGTGGCGCCGGCTTCGGCCACCGCCAGCAATCCATCGGGGAAGGGGAAGAACGCTTCCGACGCCGCCGCCGAACCGATGGTGCGCGGCTGGGCCCAGCCCGCCACCTTGGCGGCGTCTCTCGCCTTGATGGCGGCGATGCGCGCCGAATCCACGCGGGACATCTGACCGGCGCCGATGCCCGCGGTCGAACCGTCCTTGGCATAGATGATGGCGTTGGACTTCACATGCTTGCCCACGGTGAAGGCGAACAGCATGTCGGTGATTTCCTGTTCGCTGGGCTGGCGCTTGGTCACGACTTTCAGCTTCTCGCGGGTGACGCGGCCATTGTCGCGGGTCTGGACCAGAAAGCCGCCCGCCACCGAACGATAGGTCAAGGTCGGCGCCAGGGGGTCGGGCAAGCCGCCCGCGATCAACAGGCGCAGATTTTTCTTGGCGGCGAGAATTTGTTTGGCATCTTCGTCGGCGTCGGGCGCGATGATCACTTCGGTGAAAATCTTGGAAATCTCTTCGGCCGTGGCGCCGTCGAGCTTGGTGTTGAACGCCAGGACGCCGCCAAAGGCGCTCTGCGTGTCGCAGGCCAGCGCCGCCAGATAGGCGTCCCGCAAAGTCCCGGCCATGGCGACGCCGCAGGGATTGGCATGCTTGATGATGGCGCAGGCGGGCGCGATCCTGGGATCGAACTCCGCCACCAGCTCATAGGCCGCGTCGGTGTCGTTGATATTGTTGTAGGACAATTCCTTGCCTTGCAGCTGCTTGGCGCCGGAAACGCCGGGGCGCGAACTGCCATCGACATAGAAGGCCGCCTGCTGGTGCGGATTCTCACCATAGCGCAGCGGCTGGCGCAGATATCCGCCCAGGGTGCGGCGGCGCGGCGGCGCGGTCTCGCCGTCTTTCGCCAGTTGATCGGCGAACCAGTTGGACACGGCAGCGTCATAGGCCGCCGTGCGGGCGAAGGCGCGCTGCGCCAGGGTGCGGCGCAGTTTCAGGCTGGTGGCGCCGTTGTTCGTCGCCATCTCGTCCAGCACGGCTTTGTAGTCCTCGACATCGACCAACACCGTCACCCAGTCATGGTTCTTGGCCGCGGATCGGGTCATGGCGGGCCCGCCGATGTCGATATTCTCGATGGTGGTCTCGAAATCAGCGCCGCGCGCCACCGTGGCTTCGAAAGGATAGAGATTGCAGACCAGCAGATCGATGCCCTCGATACCGTGCGCACGCATCGCTTCGGCATGATCGGATTTGTCGCGCAGCGCGAGCAGACCGCCATGGACATTGGGATGCAGGGTCTTGACCCGGCCATCCATCATCTCGGGAAAGCTGGTGATCTCGGAGACGTCGGCGACCTTCAGCCCCGCGTCGCGCAGCGCCTTGGCGGTGCCTCCGGTCGAGATCAACGCGACCCCGTGCCCGGCCAGGCCCCTGGCAAAGTCGATCAGGCCGGTCTTGTCGGATACGGAAAGAAGCGCGCGGGAAATCTTGCGATCGGTCATGGGCGGCGTTCCGGGGGCGAAGGTGGCCGCCGCTCTTATCGCTTCATGATCTTATAGAAAAGAGCCAGACCCACGCTTGCGCACAATGAATAGATCACGGGAATGACCACCGGCGTATTGTCCCACCGGAACATGATGTCGCCGGGCATGGGATCCAGCCCCAGCGCGGCCACGACCGGGCTAAGCACCAGGGCTCCCAGCAGAAGAACGGCTGCAATCAGGCAGAATTGTCGCACGGCCCCCGAATCCCTGTTCCGGACACGGGACCAGCTTAACCGACCCTGGTTAATTCCTGCCAGGATCCCCGCGTCCGGCACGGCTTCGCCGCTTCAGGGGCGGGTGCCGGTCGCCGCCGATCCGCCATTGGGAAGCCCCAAAACCCCTGCGGACTGCGCCTACTCCGCCGGCATATGGGTCTGCTCGCCATTCAGCCCGGCATGCACGCCGGCCACGTCTTTCAGGTCATGGCCGAATTCTTCCATCTTGTCCTCGGCCCGATGCTGAAAATCACTGGCGGCGCTTTCGACATGGGACTGCACGCGCTGCGTCATGGCCTGGAACATTTCCGCATAGCGCAGGCCGAGCGTGGCATATTCCTGCATGGTCTGCTTGACCCATTCTTGCTGCGCGCCAATCAGGCCGCCGAAATCGCGATGCCCATGAAAATGCGCCATGGCATGGTCGGCATGATCCAGTTGCCTGTGCGCCAGGCGCAGCGATTCGTCCTTGGCGAACCGCGCCATTTCTTCCAGCATGGCGCGATTATGCTCCAGCGCTCTTTCCAGGGAATGGCTGAGTTGCTGGGCACCTTCGCGCGAGGCGTATCCATTTCCGTTAGAATGGTCGTCCATGGCATTCTCCTTTGCTGTGGGAACGCCTGCATCATCGCGGATGCCGGAAACGTATTTGTGACGGCGCGGCCGGACCGGCGCGGATTTCCGGACAAAGTTGCAGGCACGACGACGATAGGGCGCCAAGATGGGTTCATCGGGCGCAAATCGGTCACAGTTTGAAGACAGATAGTTCCCCCAGATGACTTGGCGGCGCATTACCGGATTGGGATTGATCGGGGTCGCGATACTCGCCCTGCTGCTCTGGATCTTGCGGGCGCGGCTGGCGGAGGAAATGGCGCGCGGTTATTTCCAATCGCATGGCATCGCATCTTCGGTGGACATCAGCGGGCTCGGCCTGTCGGGCGTGTCGGGGCGCTTCGCACTTGGCCCGGCCGGCGCGCCCGATATTTCCGCCGAGAGAATCGAATTGCGCTTCGATCCCCTTCGCTGGACGCCGCGAGTGGTGGAAGTCCGGCTGGTGAACCCGGTGATCCGCGCGCGGATGGCAGCGGATGGCTCGGTAAGTTTGCCCTCTCTCCAGAATTGGATCGACGGGCTGCGTGCCAATCAAGGCCAATCGCGCTTTGTCAGCGAAGACCTGGCGGTTTCTCTGACGGGATTGCGCGTCTTTCTGGCCTCGCCCTATGGCGTGCTGGAAGCGGATGGCGATCTCAAGCTGGTGCGCAATCTGCCGGTCTCCGCCGCTTTCAGCGTGCGGCCGACATCCCTTCGCTATGGTCAAACGGTCATGGCATTGAAGGCGGCGCGGCTGCTCTTTGACCAGGAAACCGGCCGAGCCTCGGTCGATGTCGCGGGCGATCTGCGCGGCGAAGGCATGACTGCGGAAGGGTTCGACGCCAACCTGTCCGCCGAGAAGCTGCGCTGGACCGTGGCCAAGAACGGCTTTGCCGTTGCCGCGCCGACGCTGCACCTGCGTGTTTCCGCGCGGGTCCTCCAAGCGGGAATATCCGCCGCCAAACCCTCCGTCGACCTTACGGCAAAGGATTTCCGGCTGTCGCAGTCGCGCGCGGGTTGGGTCGGACGCGGCGATTTCCATATTGCCGGCGGTGCAGGCTTTTCGCCGGACAAGCTGCGGCCCCTGTTGTCGGGCGATCGCAGATTGGCCAATGCCGTCATCGCGAATTTGGCGCATCTGGATTTGGCGGCGGACGTCCATGCCGAAACGCAGGGCGGCCAGCTTCGCCTTTCTTTGTCCGCGCCCGCCATCGTGCGGGGTGCGGCAGGCGGCGCATTGCGGGTGGCGGATTTGACCGTGCAGGGCGCGGCGCAGGATCTAAGCGGCTCTTCGCACGCCGTGCTGACGGGCCGGGGCTTGCCTTCCGTCACGCTCGGCCTGCCGAATTTCGCGCTAACCGGCGGCGCCTTCCGCGCCCAGGCTGTTGTTGCGGCGCGGCTGGACTATGCGGCGTTTCGCGGCGTCGCGATCAACGCCCAGGGCGCCGTGACCGGACAGTCGGGGGAATGGGCCTTTTCTCCCGCCGCTTGCGCGAAGATGACCTTGTCCGCCTTTCGTCCCGGTCCCACCGACATGGCGACACGGGTCGCGGGCGTGTTGTGTCCGTCTCCGGGGCGTGCGGCGGTCTCGTTCAGGCATGACGGCATCAGACTGGCCGCAAGAATGCAGAATGTTTCCGCCACCCTTCCGCTTGCCAATGTTGCGGTGGAAAAGGCGGAAGGCACGGTCGATTTCGGCGCCGGGGCGAACGCGCCGTTGCACGGCGCCGTCGCATTGACGTCGGCGCGCCTGCTGGACCGGGCGGCCGGGCCGCGCTTCAATCCGTTGTTGGGCAAGGGCGCGATCACCCTTGGCGGCGGTGTATGGCGCGGAAAAATCGCCGCCACCGACGAAAAGAAATCGCCGCTGGGCGAAGTGACGTTCACCCATGCCATGGCCAGCGGGAGCGGCTCGGCCCATATCGCCGCGCCGCACATCGCCTTCGCGGCGGGGGGACTTCAGCCGGAAACACTGTCGCCATTGCTGGTGGCGTTCCGGCAGGCCGACGGCGCCGCGAATTTTTCCGGCGATATCGACTGGACGTCCAGAACGATCACCAGCCGCGGCCATCTTTCGATCGCCAATCTGGATTTCCTGACGCCGCTGGGAAAGGCCCATGCGGTCAAGACCGAACTCAATTTCACATCGCTGTTGCCGCCCGCCACCGAACCCGGCCAGGCGCTTGGGATCGCGCGGATCGATTGGACCTTGCCGTTCAGCGCCGTGGATGTGCGCCTGGGTTTTAGCCCCACCGCGATCCAGATCGACAAGGTCAGCAGCGGTTTTGCCGAAGGTCATGCCTCGCTGGGCGCGTTCCGGGTCGATCTGGCAAATCCGAAACGCATCGACGGCGCAGCGGACCTGACATCGATCTCGCTGGCGGCGCTGATCGCGGCCTCCAATCTGGGCAGCAAGGTCAAGCTGGAAGGCAAAGTCTCCGGCCATGTCCCATTTTCGGCCGGACCGGACGGCTTCAAGATCGTCAATGGTCATGTCCAGGCCGATGGCGCGGGGCGGCTGTCGATCGACCGCTCGCTCTGGGCGCAAGGCGATGCGGCGGTCAGCACCAATGCGGTGCAGGGTTTTGCCTATCAGGCCTTGGAGAATCTCTCTTTCAACCAGATGACCGCCGATCTGAACAGCATTCCGGGCGGCAGATTGCAGATCGTCTTCCACATCAAGGGCCAAAGTGATCCGCCGAAGCCGCAAAAGGCGGAAGTGGGGCTCATGGACCTGCTGAACGGCACCGCCTTGCAGAAGCCCATTCCGCTGCCCAGCGCCACGCCGATCGATCTGACCTTGGACACTTCCCTTAATTTTGACGAACTTCTAAAGTCCTATAGCGAGGCGTGGTCAAAGACGCTTCAAGGGCAAACGGATTAGGAGCAATCCGATGAAACATCTTGTACGTGCCGCATTCTATGCGGCCGCCGTTTGCGCGACCTTGTCGGCCTGCACGCCGACCATCCGCGTCGAAGTGGCGCCGATCAATATCTATGCCAAGCTCGATGCCGATGTGCGCGTGCGTCTGGACAAGGAAGTCCAGAGTGCAATCCAGCAGAATCCCAATATCTTCTAATTGATCCGGCGAAAGGGAAGCCTTCGATGAACATTCTCGCAAAAGTGAAATCGGCGTTGGCGCTGGCTTTGCTTCTGGCTTTCGTCCAGCCGGCCTTCGCGGATCTGGCCAGCGACAAGGCGGCCGTCGATGCCGCCAAGGTCGCGGGCACGGTGGGCGAACAGGCGGATGGCTATCTGGGCTTCGTCAAAGGCTCGGCCGACGGCGCCACCACGGCGGCGGTCACCGCGATCAACGCGGCGCGCGCCGACGTCTATGCCCAGACCGCGGCGAAATCGGGCGTCACCCGCGACGCCGCCGGCCAGGCGACGGGCGCGCAATTGATCGGAAAGCTCCCGGCGGGCCAGTATTTCAAGCTGCTGGGCGGCGGCTGGACGAAGAAATAAACCCTGTCGTTCTGAGGTCTGGACGGGGCATGCCGCTTATGGCATCCATCCGGCCGGACAGCGCACGGGCCTTCGGGACCTAGCGGCTTTCTGCGGGCGTGGTGGAACTGGTAGACGCGCCAGACTCAAAATCTGGTACCGCAAGGTGTGTCGGTTCGATTCCGACCGCCCGCACCATCAAATCAAATGCCAATGGCATTTGATTTGATGTGGAGCCTCAATTTCTAGAGCGAACTTACGGGCGGTCGGGTTTGTTTGATTGCCCGGTTCGCTGCGCTCACCGGGCGGGGGCCGCCCGCATCCCTAGCTTTTGTTAGCGAGTTTACGAGCTTACAAAAGCTGGGACCGCGCCGAGCGAAGCGAGGGCGGATTCAGAGGCATCCCCGCTCTACTGTTTGTGCGCATTGCCCAGTTTATCCGCGCATGCTTCCTTTCGCGCGGGAGGATTTTGCCATGCTCGAACTGCGTCCCAACTGCGAGTGTTGCGATCGCGATCTTCCGCCCGACAGCACCGAAGCCCGTATCTGCACCTATGAATGCACCTTCTGCGCTGATTGCGTGGAAACCAGACTCAAAGGCGTCTGCCCCAACTGCGGCGGCAATCTTATGCCGCGTCCCATCCGGCCCGCAGTAAAGCTGCTGAAGGACCCGGCTTCGACTCGGCGGGTGCTAAAGCCGGAAGGATGTGCGGCCAAAACTTCGGCCACCCAGCTTCAAAAGTTGGCGGACAGATTCGCGTGAAGGCAGCGGTCGCCTTCGGCGCGGTTTTAATTGCGTGTTCGGGATGCGCATACCCTGTCGACGACCAGGCGCGGGCCATCGCTATTGCAGACAAAGCGTGCGCAGAGGCATTCACGGGACCGGGACGCACTTGGTATGAAGACCACAAAAATTGGCAAGCCAAATTGGTTGGAGATCATTGGGATGCCTGGATGGAGGAAGGCAGTAACCACACCCACACTGTCATCGTCCGGGTTCCGCGTGATGGTAGCCCAATAGACGGGAAAACAGCCTGTTCTCTGGGTGTTGTGAATTAGCCTCGCAACTTTATTACGGCCTAAGCCACTACATGCTGTGGCGAACCAAATGCTAAAAACCTCAAGGACTTGCAATTAAAATCAAGAAAATCAATTTTTTGTGCTTGAAAAATTGATTTTATAAAATATCTTCTGCCCATCGCGAGAGATTGACGATGGCAGAGACAAAAGACTGGCAGGAATTGACCCGGCTCACCCAGGGCGCCCCCTTGGTGGTGGAGCGGGTGAGGCTGGCGGACCAGGACGTGGTTCTGGAGGGGCGGTTCGCCCTGCCGCAGCTGGCGCGGCTTTCCGGGGAAGACCAGATCTTCGTCGCCGCGTTCCTGCGCAGCCACGGTTCGATCAAGGAGATGGAGCAGGTCTTCGGGGTTTCCTATCCCACGGTGAAGGCGCGGCTGAACCGCATCGCGGCAGGGCTCGAATTCGTCGAGACCGATCCCAAGCCGTCGCACAACGAAGTCCTGGGCCGGCTGCAGCGCGGCGAGATCAGCGCCGCCGACGCCATTCGTGAACTGGAGGGAAAATGACACAAGAGATCCTGCCGCCGCTCTCCGCCAGCGTGCATGTCAAACCCGCCGGCTGGCGCTTTGGCGTCCGGCTGTGGCTGCCGCTGTTTCTGCTCTGGCTGCTGTTGTTGCCGCTGCTGATCCTGGCGCTGCCGCTGCTTTTCATCGCGTCCGTCATCTTCCGCGTCAAATTGTGGCGCTCCTTGCGCGCGGCCAACGGCGTGCTGGCCGGGATGCGCGGCACGCAGGTGGAAGTCGACAAACGCGCCACGCGCGTTTTCATCAAACTGCATTGACCAAAGAGATCGAGAGGACATGCCATGAACGACAATCGCCGCCAGATTCTGGACATGCTGGCCCAGGGGAAAATCAATTCCGACGAAGCCGAGCGATTGATCGCGGCCCTGGAACGCGGCGATCTTTCCACCCCGCGCGACACCGGCGCCGCCAAATATCTGCGCGTGCTGGTCGATGCCAATGACCCGCTTGACGGTCCCACCAAGGTGAATGTGCGCGTGCCCATGCAGTTGCTGCGCGCGGGCGTCCGGCTCACCGGCGTCATTCCGGACCGCGCCCGCGAGCAGGTCAATGAGGCGCTGCGCAAGGAAGGCATCCCCTTCGACATCAACAAGATCACCCCGGAGAATCTCGAAGACCTGGTCGAGCAATTGCGCGATCTCACCGTCGATGTCGATAACGAAAACGCGAAAGTAAGAGTGTTCTGTGAATAAGAGGGTGCGTCTTGGTCGAGACCTGCCTCCCCCGCGCGCGCCAAGCGCGCTGGCGGGGGAGGTGCCCGTAGCTGGCCCTCGGGCCAGCGCAGGGCGGAGGGGGCAATGAATTACCGGCATGCCTTCCATGCCGGAAATTTCGCCGACGTCGTCAAGCACCTGGCGGAGGTGGCGGTCATCGCGCATCTGGCGAAGAAAGACGCGCCTTTCGCGGTGATCGACAGCCATGCCGGACGCGGGCGTTACGATCTGGCTTCGGAAGAAGCCTTGAAGACCGGCGAGGCGGGGGCGGGGATCGAAAAACTGCGCGGATTGTCGGGGCCGCCGCTGCTCGAGCGCTATCTCGGGCTGGTCGCCAACAGCGGTCCCGATCTCTATCCGGGCTCTCCCCTGATCGCGGCCCGCATGCTGCGGCCGCAGGACCGCCTGGTCGCAGTCGAAAAGCATCCGGAAGAAGCCGCACTGTTGAAACAGGTGCTGTCGCCCTGGCGCAAGGCGCGGGTGGAGGAGGGCGACGGTTATGCGCGGCTGCTCTCGCTGCTGCCGCCGCCCGAACGGCGCGGGCTGGTTCTGATCGATCCGCCCTTCGAGGCGCCGGACGAATTCGAAAGGCTGGGCCGCACCCTGCACGAAGCCTTGCGCCGGTTCGCCAACGGAATCTATCTGATCTGGTATCCGATCAAGTCGGACGCCGCCGGCAATGCTTTTGTCGGCGAGGCGCTGGCCGCGGGCGCCGCCAAGGCCTTGAAGATCGAGATTGCCGTTGATGTGCCCGATGGCAGGCTGGGCCGCGCCGGGGTCCTGGTGCTGAACCCGCCCTTCCAATTCGATGTCGAGATGCAGGCGGCTCTAGCGGCCGTGGCGCCCGCCCTTGCGGCCCGGACGCGCCTGGAGTGGCTTGCGGGCGAAGGCTAGGCCGGCGCGAACCGGCGCTGCGTCACTCGGCGGGCGATTTTTTCGCGTTGCCTTCGGGCTGCTCCCACCGCCGCGTCACCAGCGAAACCACCCACACCGTGGCAGCCACCGCCACCAGAACCATCAGCCAGCGCACCGCGCTCATGATCCCTTCCCTCGTGATGTGGGGCCAGGGGAATTGCATCAGGGCGTCGAAGCGATCTTCCATCCAGTGCCAGGCCTGATGCGCGACCAGGGCGGACAGGATGATGGTGCCCAGGCGCTGGGCCA
The DNA here is from genome assembly GCA_040389245.1 of Pseudomonadota bacterium. Taxonomy (GTDB): domain Bacteria; phylum Pseudomonadota; class Alphaproteobacteria; order Micropepsales; family Micropepsaceae; genus Rhizomicrobium. Next base: position 950,347 of record JAZKAH010000002.1, read on the forward strand.
CGACATAGCGGAATAGAAGGTTCAGCGCGGGCACGAACAGCGCCAGCACGAACAGCTGTCCCAGCTCGACGCCGACATTGAACGACAGCAGCGACGTCAGGATGTGGGAGCCGGCGAATTGCAGCGTGTCGCGCAGGACAAAGGAAAAGCCGAAGCCATGCACCAGGCCGAAGAAGAAGGTGATGATCCAGCGCCGGGCCGGATGTTCGACCACGATATTCTCCAGCGCCATATAAACAATCGAGACCGCGATCAGGGTTTCGATTAGGGGCGGGAACCACCCCACGTCCGGAGCATAGCCATAGGCCGAGGCGATCAAGGTGATGGAATGGGCCACCGTGAAGGCGGTGACGATGGGAATCAGGGGGCGAATGCGGCGGAACGGAATGACCAGGCAGAACAGGAAGAGCAGATGGTCGATGCCTTCCAGGATGTGATGAAAGCCCATCACCACGAAGCGACCGGCGGCATGGTACCAGTTGGGATCCAGCGGCACCTGCCCGGCATCGCCTTCCAGTGCATAGGCCCGCGTGATGCCGCCGGGCGCGCGGAATTCCAGCGAGGTTATTTCATGCAGCGCCAGCCGGTCGAAGGCGGCGTGGATCGAAAAATAGGAATTCTCCGACTGAATCGGATAGTCGAACAGGACATCGAGCTTGCCTTGTTCCCAAAACATGTTCGTCGCCGGCGGCAAGGGCGGGCCCGTCACATGGGCCATCGCCTGCTCGTAGCTGGCAAACGACTTGTCTGAATCCAGCGCCAGCCGCGCCGACACGATGCGCGGATCGGGCAGCTCCCGGCTGCCTTCGAAGAATTTCATATTTTCCAGCAGCACCACGGTGGCGGCGGCGCGCAAGGAAGGGTCGACCTTGGTCAGATCGACATAGTCGCCAGGACGATGGGGATAGTCCGCGTCGGTGTAGGTGGTCAGCGGTACGCGCACCAGGACGTGCAGCGTGTGGCCCTGCGGCTTGACGAACATCTGCACCATCGCATCGACGGGGATGTTGTGCGCGCTCGCCGGACCGGCAGAAAAAATTAGCGCTGCCAGCAGCAAAGCAAACTGGCAGCGCATAATCCTAAGCAACATAAAAGCTAAGTGTCCGACCCGTTAGTGCGCGGGCCAGGCCACTCCCTGATCCATCTTGGTGACCGGCGCCATGCCCTTGTTCAGGAACTTCTGGATGCGGCGGCCTTCATAGGTTTCGGTCGTATACAGGTTGCCCTTGGAGTCGATGGCGATCGAATGCACGCCATGGAATTCGCCGGCAGAATTGCCGCCGTCGCCGAAGGTGGTGATGGGGGTCAGGGTCTGACGGTCGATCACGACCACCTGCTCGCTCACGCCGTCCGCCATGAAGATGTACTTCTGCTGCGGATCCTTGGAGAAGGCGATGTCCCAGACCGAGCCGTCGGTCTTGGTCTTGATCTTGTAGTACATCTCCTTCACGAACTTGCCTTCGGGCGTGAAGACCTGCATGCGGTCATTGACGCGGTCGCAGACATAGACCAGCCGGTCCACCGACATGTCGGCGCAATGCACCGGATTGCGGAACTGCTGCGCATGCGGCTGGTTCTCGTCATAGGCGCCAAGCGGCGTATCATCAGGCTTGTTGCCATAGGCGCCCCACCAGCGCTTCATCTTGCCGGTATCGGCGTCGAGCACGGCGACACGATGGTTCAGGTAACCGTCGGCGATATAGGCTTCGTTTTCCTTGGCATCGACGAAGATCTTGGCGACACGGCCGAAATTGTTCGGGTCGTTCGAATTCGCCGCGAAATCCTTCTGCGAGGCTTCGACATTGGCGTCCGCCGCCACGCCCGCCTTGCGGCGCGCGCCCGACTTGCCGATTTGCATCAGGAATTTGCCATCCTGGGTGAACTTCAGGATCTGCGAGTCCGGACCGCCATTGCCGCCGATCCAGACATTGCCCTTATGGTCGACAAAGATGCCGTGATTGGATTCCGGCCAGTCATAACCCTGGCCGGGGCCGCCCCAGGCATGAAGCAGGTTACCGGCCGTGTCGAATTCCAGCACCGGCGGCGCCGCCTGGCAGCACTCGCCAAGGCCGCGCTGCAACTGGCTGATGGTGCGGTCCACGGTGTTGGCGCGATGCACCATCCAGATATGGTCATTGGAATCGACCCAGACGCCGATCGCCATGCCCATGACCCAGTGATTGGGCAGCGGCTTGGGCCAGTAGGGGTCGACTTCGAACTTCGGCGCCATGGTGCCTTGGGCAACGGCTTTGCCGTCAAAGGCGAATTGCCCGACGGCAAGTGCGCCAAGCGCCACGGCAAATCCGGCGCCAATCATGAAATTTCGGGAACGAATAAGATTCCTCATAATGCTTCCTCCAGCGGGCAAAGGGGCGGCATGAGTTTCTTATATCCCCCCTGATAACAAGGGTTACATGACACGCGGCCCTGCGCAAGCGTCTAAAGAAGAAGTGTATAATTGTGTGTCGCGGACGCTACGGCTGAGTTCTTGTCAGCGCCAGATCCAGCGCGATGCTGCGGGGCGCGGCCAGTCCGCCGAATTTGGCATCGATGTCCTTGAGCAGAACTTGGGCATCGGCGCGTTTGCCGCCCGCCATCAGGGCGTCGACCTGGGCGAGCCGGGCCGTGACCTCGGCTTCGACCGCGGCGCGGCAGGACGCCATCCGGTCGGGGTCGGGCCGGTCCGGTGCCAGCAAGGCTTGCAGCGCCCGCGACAGGACCGCTGCCGGCGCCACCTCATGGCCGGTAAAGGTCATGCGCATGCTGCCGACATCGGACACGCACCAATCCTGCATCGAACGCTTGCTGCGGGTTTCGCTTTCCAGATTGGCGGGGTCCTGGTCGCCGGTGAGATAAAGCAGCCGCGATGAGGTCTGGAATTGCCGGAACAAGTGCGCGGGCGGCAGCGGCTCATAGATTGTGCCGATCACATCGCTGCCGGAATTGAGCAGCGCGCCGCGGAAAAGATCGGGATAGGCCAGCGCCAGGCGCAGCGCCATGCGCGAACCGCCCGACATGCCGCCGACATAAACGCGCGACGGGTCGATGGGATATTGCGTCATGATATTTTGAGCGGCGATCAGCGCCAGCGGCTCGCGGCGGCTGACGATATCTTCGTCATTGCCGGAGCGGGCCGCCGTGACAAAAATCATCCCGAACTCGTCCAGCACGGGGCCCCAGCCTTGCGGCAGTTGCGCTTTGCGCCAAGGCGGCACGAACACCAGAAGGCCGTAGCCTTGCGGCGGCTTTACGGGCGGGACATAGACAAGGAATTTTTCCGACGCGAGATCGAACGGTGTTTCGCTCAGATTTTTGCCGGTGCGCGCGAGATCGCGCTTGATCCCCGCCATCGTCAACGGCGTGAACACCCGGCCAAGGATTTCCGAACTGCGCGCCAGCGGCGGGTAATCCCGGAACACCACGTCTTCATGGAGGCCAGTCGTGGGTGCGGTATCCTGCGCCGCGGCGGCGCCAAGCCCGGCCGTGAGCAATGCGATGGCGGCAAAACCCCGGCAACGAATGCGGCCCATCTGCCCTCCTGGGCCGTCAGGATACAGGATTTACAGGGGGATTTGGCTTGCCATCGGCTGCCCGCTCAAGTATCTCCGCCGGCGGACAGGTGGTCGAGTGGTCGATGGCACCGCACTCGAAATGCGGCGAGCCTGCAAGGGCTCCGTGGGTTCGAATCCCACCCTGTCCGCCAGTTAAAAAGGGGCCGCATGGGCCCCTTTTTAACTGGCGGAGCGGGTGCGGTGGACGATCCCCCGGTTCGACGCCTAGCTTTTGTTTGCGAACACCTAGCTTTTCTTGGCGAGCGTTAGCGAGGCTAGAAAAGCTGGCGCCACTCCGAGCGAAGCGAGCAGTGATCCACCCGGTCCGCCAGTTAAAAAGCCCCCTCTGCGGGGCTTTTTTTATCGGCGGACGGCGGCGGGATTAACCGACAAAAGATGTTTGCATTGGCACAGCGCCGCTTGCAGGGAATGGTGCGCCCGATGCTGGCGAAATGCCGCCGGTCAAGGTGAGGGCATGACGCCCATGAGCCATATTCCCAACCCGCCCCCGCGCATCTTCACCGTCGAATGGGACGCGGTGCAGCGGAAATTTATCGCCTTTAACGATGGCCGCGAATCTCTCGGCATGTCCGCGGACAGGGCCAACGCGATCGGCGTCGCGATCCGGGGCGCCAACAATGCCTGCCGTTCCGGCGGTTGCGTCGCGGTTCAGGTTCTTCTGCAGAATGGCAAGTACCGAACCGAATATATCGCCCAGCCGGTCTTCCGCCAGCCCTGAGCGCGGCGGTTTCTTTCGCAGATGCGGGCCGCCGGCGGCGACGCGAATCGCTTGATTTCATGCGGTCCCCCCGAAATAAGCCCTTGTGCGCCCTGACGAGAATTCCCACTATCCGCCGCGTGGTTTGCGAAGCGTCATGAAAGCGGCGGTCGCGGCGCCGAAGGGATATCTGGCATGAGCACCGACCAGCTTCTCGCAGCGATGGACGAGGTGCTCGAGCAGGGCGAAGCTTTTCTGACCGCGCTCAGTGACGCGCAATATGCCGATACCGCCCCGGATGCTTCCAGCGCCTCGATCGGGGCGCATTACCGGCACAGCCTGGAGCATTTCAAGCTTCTGCTCGAAGCCATCAACGACGCGCAGATCGACTACGACCGGCGCGAACGGGACATGAACCTGGAAAATGAACGCCTGTTCGCGCTCCAGGTGACGCGCGATTTCCGCCACGCCGCCCGCTTTCTTTCCACCCTTCCAACCGACAGAACGATAGAGGCGCGTTATAAGATTTCCTATGCCGGGCCCGGTTCCTGCTCGGCGACATCGACGGTCGGCCGCGAGATCATGTTTGCGGTGTCCCATGCCACTCACCACTATGCCTTGATCGGCCTGATCTGCGGCATGCGCAATATTCCCGTGCCGGAAGATTTCGGCGTCGCGCCCTCCACGATCGAATATCAAAAACAAACCCGGTCCGCGCGCAGGTCGGCATGACCGCGCTCAGCCTGACATGGGCCAAGGCGGTCTCGCTGTTCTTCCTGACCTTCTTTTCGGAAGACGCCGCCACTTTGGGTGGCGCCACCCTGGCGGTGGCGGGCCAGCTTGCGACGCCGATGGGCCTGGCCGCCTGTTTCCTGGGCATATGGCTGGGGGACCTGGGGCTTTATGCCGTGGCGCGCTATTTCGGCCGCCCGTTTCTGGGGCGCAGTTGGGTCAAGCGGCGCGTCAATGAAGACCGCCTGGCCAAAAGCGAAGCCTGGTGGAAAAAGCGGGGACTGCTGGTGTTGCTGGTCGCCCGCTTCGTCCCGGGTCTTCGTCTTCCCACCTATCTGATCGCGGGAACCTTGGCGGTTCCGTTCCTGTCTTTCGCGGCGGTGACCGCGCTGATGGGCCTGGTCTGGGTGCCGCTGGTCTTCACCCTGGTGTGGGCCGCGGGGACGCAAACCGTCGCCTGGTACGCGGCGGCGAAGGGCACACTTATTATTGTCGCGGTGCTCGCGCTGATGATCGTGGGCGTGCCATTTCTTTTTCGGGGGAAGATCCGGTCTCTGATCCGGTTGCCGGCGGCGCAGCGCTGGTTGCAATGGGAGTTCTGGCCCGCCCGCCTGTTCTATTTTCCCATCGGGCTGAATTACATCCGCCTGGCGCTCAAATATCGCGGCATCAACCTTCCCACCATCGCCAATCCCGGAATGCTGACCGGCGGCCTTGTGGGCGAATCGAAGGACGAGATTCTGCGGGACTTGTATCTGACCTCCCCCGGTTTCACCGCGCGGTCCGCCCTCATCGTCAGAGGCGCGCCGCCGGAGCGGATGGCGCAGTTCGAACGTCTCTGCCAGGAGCATCGGCTTGAACTGCCGGTGGTCCTGAAACCCAATATCGCCCATCGCGGCAGCGGCTTTCGGCTGGCGCGCACGCCCGGGGATGCGCGCGATTATCTCGCGCAAGTATCGGGTGAGATCGTGCTCCAGGAATATGCCGCGGGCCCGTGCGAGATCGGGATTTTCTATTATCGGTTTCCCCAGGAAGAACGGGGACGCATCTTCGCGATTACGGAGAAAGTCTTTCCTTTTGTCAGCGGCGACGGCGTCAGCACGGTGGAGCAGCTGATCCGCGCCGACAGCCGCGCCGCGATCATGGCGGGCACCTACCTGCAGCGCCATCACGCCATCCGGGACAAGGTCCTGGATTCCGGCCAGCGTCTGAAACTGGTGGAGGCGGGCAATCACTGCCAGGGCTGCATCTTCCGCGACGGCATGCATCTGTGGAGCGAGCAGCTCGAAACCCGCATCGACCAGATCTCGCGTCAGATGCCCGGCTTCTTCATAGGACGTTATGACGTGCGTTACGCCAGCGACGACGACATCAGGCGCGGCGAGAATTTCAAGATTCTGGAGCTGAACGGCGCCGCCTCGGAAGCGACCAGTATCTATGACACGCGAAATTCCCTCTTCCAGGCCTACGCGACCTTGTTCCGGCAATGGGACCTGGTGTTCGCCATCGGCGCGGCCAACCGCAAGCTGGGGCATCGTCCCGCCACTATCGGCCTGCTGCGGGACGAATGGAAAAAGTACCAGCAGCTCAGCGCCTGCTATCCTCTGGCCGATTAGCGCGTCCGCTGCATGTGTACGGTTTCCTTCTTGCCAACACGTTCGGGCTTCATGCTTGCCATGAACCGCGATGAGCAGAAGGCGCGTCCCCGCGCCCTGCCGCCCCGGCGTCACCAGACCGGATCGCGCGAAGCCCTCTATCCCCTCGAGCAATCCGGCGGCACCTGGGTCGGGGTCAATGATGCCGGCCTCAGCCTGGCCCTGATCAATTGGTACGCCAAGCCGCAGCGCGACCGGACATTGTGCGTCAGCCGGGGCATCGTGATTCCTCATCTGCTGGCGGCGGATGATATTGCCGATGTCGGCGTATTTTTTTCCGATCTGCCGCTGACGCGGATCAACCCCTTTCGGCTGATCGCGATTTCCGCCGGCGAACGTAAAGTCCGGGAATGGCGCTGGGACGGGACGGCACTGGTATCCAAGCGCCATGGCTGGAAATGCCGCCACTGGTTTTCATCGGGGCATGACGAAGCCCTGGCCAACCGCAAGCGCGCGCGCGTGGTGCGCGCCGCCATGGCCAAAACCCCGGCATGGCTGCGAAAGCTGCACGGTTCGCACCAGCCGGAGCGGGGGGCGTTTTCCGTCTGTATGCACCGCGAAGATGCACAGACCGTCAGTTACACCGAAATCGCGGCAACTGGACGGAAGGCGCAGATGCGCTACGCCGGGGGGCCGCTCTGCACGAAAAAGCCGGGTGCATCACGCGCGCTATCTTTTGCGCGCGAGGCTCTCGCAAAACATCAGCCGCGATAGAAGACCCGCCAGATTTTCCCTTTCTCGCTGTCGGTGATGTAGAGCGAGCCATCGGGCGCCACCGCCACGCCATCGGGACGCGCGACATAGTCATTCTGCGTCCGCACCGAGGCGGCGCCGGCGAAGCCGTCTGCAAACACCTCGAATTTTCCCGCGGCTTTCCCGTTATTTCCGATCGGCTGGAAGACCACCGCGCCCGGCCGCTGCTCCGGCGATCGATTCCAGGACCCGTGAAAGGCGATGAAGGCGCCGCCTTGATAGGACGCAGGGAATTGCTTGCCGTCATAGAAGATCACGTCAACGGGCGCCCAGTGCGCCGGAAAACTGGCGGTCGGCAGGGTGAATTTGCTGCAGCGTGCGGCCTCCTTGCCGTCGCCGCCATATTCCGGGCTGAGCAGCAGCTTTTGCTGGCGATAATCGAAATAGCAATAGGGCCAGCCGAAATCCGAACCGGAGTCGGCCCGGTACATAACTTCCGCTGGACCGTCGTTATTGTCTTCGGCGCTGAAATGCTCAGGGTAGAGCGTGTCGATCTGGTCGCGATTGTTCATCACCGTATAGATCGCGCCATGCCCCCAGGCGACATCGGGCTCTTGCCGCAGGCCGGTGACGATCTTGGTGCCGTCCTCCTGTTTCTGGTTCAGCTTGCCGGCGTCGAATTTCCAGATGCCGCTATGCTTTTCCAGGACCGGGCAGGGGTCCTGGCCGGGCGAGCCTTTCTGCCGGTCGCGTGTCTGGCAGGCGTTGGAGGGGCTGCCGACATTCACATACAGGGCGCCCTTGTCGTCGAAGGCCAGCCCCTTGTCGCTGTGTTCGCGTGCGCTGTCGAAACCGGAGACCACGGTTTCCGGCTGTCCCGTCGGCACCAGCTGTCCGGGAGTCATTTTGTAGCGGATGACTTCGGTGGGACGCGCGACATAAAGATAGCCGTCGTGAAGGCCGATGCCGGTGGCGCTGCCATCGCCGAACTTCTGCTGCACGTCGAAATGGCCGTCGCCCTTGCTGTCATGCAGCGCGACCACGCCGCCCGGCACGCCGCCATTGGCGCGGAGCGCGACATAAAGATCGCCATTGGCCGCGGGCACCGCGTGGCGGGCGGAGCCGATATTGTTCGCCGCCACCATGGCGCTAAAGCCTTTGGGCAAGGTGAGGCCGCCATTGCCCGGCTCGCAGGCGGGCGCGGCGGATGCGGGCGCCATCGCCGACAGCGCGAGCAGGAACGCAGATCCGGTGAGTTTCATCATGACGTTCTCCCTCATGTCGTTTCGGGGCGTAAGTTACAGGCAAAGATATATATTCCTGCCGGCGGCCGATATTTGCACGAACTGGGCGGGGCTGCGAAGATGCAAACGCGATCTTCGATGCGGCGCCGCAATGACCCTGATATTGCTGGCCTATCTGGGCGGCATTCTCACCATCGTCAGTCCCTGCATTCTGCCGGTGCTACCTTTCGTCTTCGCGCGCGGCGGACGCCCCTTCCTCACCGGGACGTTGCCGCTGCTGGCCGGAATGACCGTGATGTTCGCCGCCGTGGCGAGTCTGGCCGCGGTCGGCGGCGGCTGGGCGGTGAGCGCCAATCAATATGGCCGCATCGCCGCCATGGTCTTGTTGACGTTATTCGCCGTCACCTTGCTGTCGCGCACTCTGGCGGACCGGCTGACCCGTCCGCTGGTGGCGCTGGGCAATCGCCTGTCCGGCGAGGCGGGTGCGCAAACCGGCATCGGTTCGTCTTTCCTTCTGGGCATCGCGACGGGATTGTTATGGGCGCCTTGTGCCGGGCCGATCCTGGGCCTGCTGCTGACGGGGGCCGCGATCGGCGGCGCCAGCGTCCAGACCACCTTGCTGCTCTTCGCTTATGCTGCGGGCGCCGCCACGTCGCTGGCATTGGCGCTTCTGGTCGGCGGCCGGATCTTCGCGGCGATGAAACAATCCTTGGGCGCGGGCGAATGGGTGCGCCGCGCTTTGGGAGTGGCGGTGCTGGCGGGCGTCGCCGCGATCGCCTTCGGTCTGGACACCGGCTTTCTGGCGCGCGTGTCGCTGGCCAACACCACGCGCTTCGAGCAGGGATTGATCGACCGCTTCCGGCCCACTCAGGCGGTCAAGACCGTCGCGGTGGCGGGCAGTTCTCTTCCCGTCGAAGGCACCCTGCCGGAATTGAACGGCGCCACCGGCTGGCTGAATACGCCGCCGCTGACGCGCCAAGCCTTGCGCGGCAAGGTCGTGCTGGTGGATTTCTGGACCTATTCCTGCATCAACTGCCTGCGCGCTCTGCCGTACATCCGCGCTTGGGCCGAGAAGTACAAGGATCACGGCCTGGTGGTGCTGGGCGTGCATGCGCCCGAATTCGCCTTCGAAAAGGATCCGGACAATGTGAAGAAGGCGGTGGCGAATCTGGGCGTCACCTATCCGGTGGCGATCGATTCCAATCTCGCCATCTGGCAGGCCTTCAACAATCAATATTGGCCGGCGCATTATTTCATCGACGGTCAGGGCCGCATCCGCGCCCATCATTTCGGCGAAGGCGAATATGATATCTCGGAACGCACCATCCAGACCTTGCTGAAGGAAGCCGGCTATAAGGATGTGCCCGGCGGCATCGTCAATCCCGATGCCGTTGGTGTGCTGGCCGCCGCCGACGCCAACGACATGGAATCGCCAGAAACCTATCTTGGGTATGGACGCGGACAGAATTTTGCCTCGGGTCCGCCGAAGCCGGACCAGGCCGCGACTTACCAGACGCCTTATCCCTTGGGTCCCAATCAATGGGGTTTGGCCGGACGCTGGACCATCGGCGAGGAAAAATCCGTCAGCGCGGCGACGGGCGCCAGGATTACATTCTATTTCCATGCCCGCGATCTGCATCTCGTGCTGGGCCCCGCGGCCGGGAACAAACCCGTGCGCTTCAAGGTGAGTTTGAACGGCCAGCCGCCCGGTGCAGCGCATGGCGCCGACACCGACGAGGCCGGCAATGGCACGGTTACTGGCCAGCGCCTCTACCAACTGATCCGGCAACAGGGCTCTATCTCCAACAGGACGTTCACCATCGAGTTCCTGGATCCCGGCGTGGAGGCTTATTCTTTTACATTTGGATGACGGGTGGGCGACACACATTTGGCAATTGTCGCGCGGGCCTTTTGCCTAAAATGAGCGGCTGGCGTAGGCTTCTCGCAGCGATCTATCGGCGGACCCCGGTATGAAGCGAAAACCTCTTTACAGCCGCGCCTCGAGGCGGCGTTCCAGTTCGTCGGTCTCCGACGAAGGCACGCCTATCGCCTGGTCTTTCGAGCAGGACGAGCGGGAACCGTCTCTCGCCGCGCTGGGCTGGCATAAGACCAAGGCCTTCGCGGCAAGACATGACCGCAGCCTGCCTGCGGTCGCGGCCGTCATGGTCGCCGTTGCGCTGATCGGGGGCTGGCAATTGCTCCATCCGGCGCCGGCCGCTCTCACCCAATGGGATATCGACAACGCGGTAAAATATACTTTGGACAACACCCCGCCGGGTCCGGCCAAGACCACCGTCGCCGCCGCCACCGTGGGACCATCGGTGGTGCGGGTGGACGGCTATCTCTCGCCAGAGCATGCGGCTCAGGAAGCCAAGGCCGAAGCGGCCGAGCGGCTGAAGAACCATCTCAAGCCGGAACCGGCAAAACCCGATGCGCCAAAGACGCCGGACGGCAAGGACACCCATCCCGACTCCACCGGCACCGGCGTGGTGATCGATGACAAGGGCGACATTCTCACCAATCTGCATGTGATCCATTCCACCGACCGCTGGGTGATCACGTTCTTCGATGGCAGCACCTCGGAAGCGACGGTGGTCAATATCCAGCCGGAAAACGATCTGGCGGTGATCCGGGCCCGGACCCAGCCGGACGATCTCAAGCCCGCGACCCTGGCCTCGACCGCCGATCTTTATCCCGGCGACACGGTGGTGGCGGTGGGTTTTCCGTTCGGCATCGGACCTTCGGTATCGTCCGGCGTGGTGGCGGGCCTGAAGCGCGAGTTCGACGATCCCACCGACAAGGACAAGCCCACGCTCACCAATCTGATTCAGTTCACCGCGGCGGTGAATCCCGGCAACTCGGGCGGGCCGCTGGTCAACCGCGACGGCGAAGTCGTGGGCATCGTGACGGCGATCTACAATCCCACCGGCCAGCGGGTCTTCGCGGGCATGGCGTTCGCCGTGCCGATCGAGAACGCCGCCAAGGCCGTGGGCAACAATCCTTTGTGACGGAATCCATAAACAAAAAGGAAGTTTGGGCATGGCGAGTGGCGCGCACGAAGGGCTGGAGCATCTTCTCTATGAAGTGAAGAAGGTCGTGGTCGGCCAGGATCATTTCCTGGAACGGGTGCTGGTGGCGCTGCTGGCCGGTGGGCACCTCCTGGTCGAAGGCGTGCCGGGTCTTGCCAAGACCTTGACGGTCTCGACTTTGGCGCGCGCCATGCATGGCAGCTTCAAGCGCATTCAGTTCACCCCGGATCTGGTGCCCGCCGACCTCATCGGCACCCGCGTCTACAATCAGAAGAGCGGCGAATTCGCCACCGTGCTGGGCCCCGTCTTCGCCAATCTGGTGCTGGCCGACGAAATCAACCGCGCCCCCGCCAAGGTGCAGAGCGCGCTTCTGGAAGTGATGCAGGAGCGTCAGGTCACCATCGCGGGCCAAAGCCATCCGGTGCCAAAGCCTTTTGTCGTCATGGCGACGCAAAACCCGATCGAGACCGAAGGCACTTATGCCCTGCCGGAAGCGCAGGTCGATCGTTTCATGATGAAGGTGCTGGTGGGCTATCCCTCCGAAGACGAAGAATTCGTCATCGTCCAGCGCGTCACCGGCATGGCCGCCGCCATCGGCGCGGTGACCACCACCGATGAATTGCTGGTGATGCAGGCGGAGGCGCGGAAAATCTATATCGATCCCGCGCTGGTCACCTATGCCGTGCGGCTGGTGGCGGCGACGCGCACGCCTGCCAAGGCGGGGCTTCCCGGCCATTCGCGCTTTATCATGTATGGCGCATCTCCCCGCGCCACCATCGGCCTGATCGAAGCGGGAAGGGCGCTGGCGTTCCTGCGCGGCCGCGATTACGCGCTGCCCGCCGATGTCGTGGATGTGGCGGCCGATGTGCTGCGCCACCGCGTTGTGCCGTCCTACGAAGCGCTGGCCGAAGGCATTGGCGCCGACGACCTGGTGCGCGACATCATGCGGGCGGTGCCCGCGCCTGAGAAAGTGCTGGAGCGTCATGACCGCGCCGCCAACGCCTGAGGCGGTTCTACGCCGCCTCGATTTGAAGATCGTGCGCCGGCTGGAAGGCCTGCTGCAAGGCGATCACCGCACCAATTTCCGCGGTCAGGGTTTGGATTTCGCCGATCTGCGCGAATACCAGTATCACGACGATGTCCGTCACATGGATTGGAACGTCACGGCGCGGCTCCAGATTCCCCATGTCCGTGAATTCCTGGAAGACCGCGAAATCACCGCCTGGTTCCTGCTCGATATGAGCCCGTCGATCGATTTCCAGTCAGTCAGCGTTTCCAAGCGCGCCGTGCTGGCGGAATTCGCCTCCCTGATGTGCCGCTTCCTTTCGGGCAAGGGCAATCGCGCGGGCGCGCTGCTGTTCTCCGGCGGGGTGGAGCGGATGATTCCGGCACGGGGCGGTCGGCAGCAATTTCTGGTGCTGCTGGATGCGCTGAGCCGTTACCGCAATCCCAAACATGCCAAGGGCACCGACCTCAAGCGTGTGCTGGCCGATGCCGCCAAGGTGATCCGCCGGCGCTCGCTGGTCTTCATCGTCTCCGACTTCATTAGCGCGCCCGGCTGGGAAAAGCCCTTGAGTCAGCTTGCCAGCCGTCATGACGTGATCGCGGTCCGGCTCACCGATCCTCTGGAGATCCGGCTGCCCGATCTGGGCCTGCTCACTTTCCAGGATGCCGAAAACGGCGACCAGCTATTCGTCGACACCCATGACAAGGGCTTCCGCGCCCGTTTCGCTGCGGCCGCGCAGGCGCGGGAAGACGAGCTGATGACGGCCTTCCAGGCTGCAGGCGTGGATGCGCTGGAACTGTCCACCGAGGACGATGTTGTCGATGCGGTGCTGCGTTTCGCCGACATGCGCCGCCTTCGATTCGCAAAGAAAACCGCATGAAAGCCTGGGCGATCAAAGCCTGGGGCCTGGTCCCCCATATCGGCTTTATCTGGCCGACATTCCTGTGGCTGCTGATCCTGGCTCCGCTGGCGGTGGCGCTCTATGTGCTCTTTCTCAGGCGCCGCAAGAAATCGGCGCTGCGCTACGCCAACCTGGCGCTGGTCCGGAACGCAATGGGCGCGATGGGCTGGCGCCGCCATGTTCCCCCCGCGCTGATGCTGGCGGCGCTGACCTTGCTTTTGTTCGCCATGGCGCGCCCCACCGCGCTGGTCAGCCTGCCGTCCACCCGCGCCACCGTGATGCTGGCGATGGATGTTTCCGGCAGCATGCGCGCCGCCGACGTCAAGCCTTCGCGGATCGAGGCGGCGCAGGCCGCTGCCAAGCAATATGTCAAGGATCAGCCCAAGGACGTGCTGATCGGCATCGTCGCTTTCGCCGCCACGGCGCTGACGGTGCAGAATCCCACCACCGACCGCCTTGCGCTCAACGCCGCGATCGAGCGGTTCGAATTGCAACGCGGCACGGCGGTGGGCAGCGGCATCCTGGTTTCGCTTTCCACGCTGTTCCCCCACGAAGATTTTCCGATCAGCAATTTTTCCGGCGGCGGCTTCGGCAATGGCAGCGGCGGCTTCGGCTTCGGCGGCGGCGACCGTTTCAACCGCTTTGGCGGACGGGCCCTGGGCGATCGCACCCCGGACAAGGGACCCAAGAAAAAGCATGTGCCGGTCGAGCCGGGCTCCTACAAGAACGCCGTCATCGTCCTGCTCACCGACGGCCAGACCAACGCTGGCTATGACCCTGTCGAGGCGGCCCGCATCGCGTCGGAATATGGCGTCAAGGTCTATACGGTCGGCTTCGGCACCACCAAAGGCAACATCGTGGGCTTTGGCGGTTTCTCGATGCGCGCCCAGCTGGACGAAACCGCCTTGAAGAAAATCGCCGACATGACGCATGGCCGTTATTTCCATGCCGCCAGCGCCGAGGACCTGAAGGCCGTCTATGGCGTCCTGTCGAAGCAGCTGGTGATGGAGACGAAGGAGATGGAGATCACCTCTTTCTTCGCCGGTCTTGCCGCGCTGATGATGCTGGCTTCCGCCGGACTGTCGCTGACCTGGTTCGGGCGCGTCCTCTAAGAACGGTTGCAAAGCCGCGCATCCTCATCCCTAATCCTGGACAGCGTTGGGGGTATCATCATGGCCGTTTCCGATCCGTCGCCTGAGACGCATGACGTGCGCGGCCGGTTGCTGCGCATCTTCGGCCTGGGTTTCGGCCTGGCGGTGGTTCTGGGCGGCGTGATCGGTTCGGGCATCCTGCGCAATCCTTCGGTGGTGGCGGCGGGTTTTCTGGATCCCAAGCTGATTGTTCTGGCCTGGCTGGCAGGCGGCCTGTTCGTGGCGGTGGACGCCATGCCCACCGTGGAACTGGGCGCGGCCATTCCCCAATCGGGCGGGCCCTATCCCCTGGCGGTGCGCGCCATCGGACCGTTCGCCGGATTTTTCGTGGGCTGGGCGGACTGGCTGCAATTGATCTTCTCGACCGGCTTCATCGCGGTGGCCTTTGGCGAGCAGGTGCAGCGGCTTGGCCTGCTGCCGAGCCTTACGACCGGCGAGATTGCAATACTTCTGGTTCTGGCCTGCGGCATGCTCAACTTCATCGGCGCCAAGGTGGGCGGCATGTCCCAGAATATCGGCAGCGCGCTGAAGGCGCTCGGCCTGGTGGCGATCGTGGCGGTTCTGTTTCTGGCGCACAGCAAGGCCCCAACCGTGGTGGTGCCGCCGCCGCCGGTATTCAGCTGGGTGGCTGCGGCGGTGGCCATACGCGCCATCTATGGCGCCTATGGCGGCTGGGAGGCGGCGGTCTATTTTTCCGAGGAATTGCATCAGCCCGAACGAAACGTGGCACGCGCCACCTTCGGCGGCATCGCGCTGGTCACGGCCATCTATGTGCTGATCAATGCCGCAGTGCTGCATGTGCTGCCGATGGGTTTGCTGACGCATTCCAATCTGGCGGTGTCCGACGCGGTGACCCAGGTTCTGGGATCGGGCAGCGGCGTGGTGGTGACCCTGGTCGCCATGTGGTGCGTCGCCACCATCGCCAATCTCCAGGTGATGGAGCATGTCCGCAACACCTACGCCATGGCGCGCGAAGGCCGTCTGCCCGCCGTCCTTGCCACTGTCTCGAAAAGCGGCACGCCCCGCGCCGCTCTGCTTGTGGTGGTGGTGGCGACGTCGCTGGTGATCCTGGGCGCCGACCATATCAAGGGCGGCCTCTATGAGGTGCTGCTCAATCTCTATGCCCCCAACATCATGATCATCTTCCTGCTGCTCAGCTATGGCTCGATCCGTCTTCGGCAGAAGGAACCAAACCTGCCCCGGCCCTACAAGATGCCGTTTTATCCCTGGCCCGCCGTCATCACCATCGCCGCCAATGGGCTTCTGGTGGTGATGTTCGTGATTTCGGATTGGCGGACCGGCCTTTATTCGCTGCTCAGCCTGTCGCTCGCGTTCCCGCTTTACGCGCTGGGCCGAACCCGCAAACATGCCTAGATGCATGACGCAAAACATGTCCTGCCCGAACGGCTGAAGCCGGGATTGAAGCTGGTGTTCTGCGGCACGGCGGCGGGACGGCAATCGGCCCTGCAAAAAGCCTATTACGCTCACAGCCAGAACAAATTCTGGCGCACCTTGCATGAGGTCGGGCTGACGCCGCATCTCTTCGCGCCCCAGGATTATCCCGCCTTGTGGGGTCTGGGCATTGGCCTCACCGACATCGCCAAATTCGCTTATGGCATGGATCATCAATTGCCCCGGGACAGTTTGGGGCGAGCGGCGGCGGATGCGCTGCGCGCCCGTATCCTGAACATTGCGCCGCGTGTCCTGGCCTTCACCAGCCTCACCGCCGGCCGGGCCGTGCTGGGCAAAAATGCCGTGCCAGGCAAGCAGCGGGAGAAAATCGGCGGAACCCTTGTCTGGGTCCTGCCGTCACCGTCGCCGCTGGCGGACAATCATTGGGATGTCGCGCCCTGGCGCGCCTTGGCGCGGGCGGTCAAGCGCCTGGCGTGAAGAAACTCAAGGCGTGACGAAAATTAGTGCGCCGCGGCGGCGATCACGCGCGGCGGCCGCGCCGCCCAGCTGACGCATTGCCGGCCCGGCAGCTTGGCGTCGCATTGCACCGCATCGTCGCTCGCCGTGGCCAATGTCACCTGATAATCGCCGATCTTCTTGTCCGGCATCAGGAAATTGGTGGCGACGATCTGCGCGCCCGAAGCGAAGGCGGCGTCGCGGCGGGCCGTCTTGTTGCCGCGCGCTTCGCGGGTATCGGCATCGGCGCGGGTCTTGACGATGAATCCGGATTCCACATCGGCGGCAATCCGCGCCTGGTCCTTGATGGGATCGTCGACGCAGATGAAGGCGGCAAGCGGCGACTGCTCATCGGTGGCGACAAACATGGGCCGCCCCTGCAGCGATTTGGCCGGGCCGGTATAGAGGTCGGTCTTTTCCGCCTTGTCGTCCAGCAGGAAGATCACTTTGCCCCGCGCCTCGCCAAGTGTAGGCCAGGCGCCTGCTTGTACTGCTTCGCGCAGATCCGCATGCGCGCCTTTGATCTGATCCGGCGTGATCAGTTCATTCGCCTGAAAGACGCTGCGGATTTCCGCATCCAGATCTTCGAAGGCATTCGCATCGAACGGCAGGGGCTGGGTGGCGCCCGGCATGGGGGTCTTGGCGTCGTTGGCGTGCAACGCGATCAGGATGGGAGGATGGTCCTTGTGCATCCGGCTCCAGGCCGCGACCTCGGCCAGGCAATCCTTGAGCGCCGTGCAGCTGGAATGAAAATCCACGTCCAGAACATGAATGACCTTGAAGCCGGGCTTCGACATGGCACCGACATAGTCGGGATCGAGAAGTTCGCTGGCCATCGATGCGCCGGCGGGATTCTTGAACTGCCCGCCCTTGGGATCATAGGCCACGTCGAATTCCAGTGATCGCGCCCCGTCATTCAGCTGATCGGCCAGCGGCGGCTCCGCGAAATCCAGCGCTTCGGCATCCTTCTTGCCGCCCATGCGGATCAGCGACAGCAGCGCGTCGCTGGGCGCGAGCTTGTAGCTTTCCGCCGTGCCCACGAATTGAAGCTGGTTGATGCGCATATTGGCATCCAGCCAGGGCTGGATGCAGGGAACGCCGCCGGCATGCGATGCGTCCGGCGCCGACAGATTGCAGGCGGCAGCGGCGGGGCCTGCCAGACCCAGCAGACTTCCCGTCATCGTCGCAACCAGCCAGAACCGCATCGTCGACTCTCGCTCCATTCCTTGAAAGGTTATCCGTCGCCGACCCTGCGCGCCACCGTCAAACCCAGAATCAGGAGCACCAGGAAGATTATAATGAAGACGAAGAACAGAGTTTTTGCGATGGCGATTGAGGCGCCGGCAACGCCGGTAAACCCCAAAAGGCCCGCGACAAGGCCGATAATCAGAAAAATGAACGCCCAGCGCAGCATGGGAATCTCCGTCACGAATCCTTGAGGAAATGCCGGGCGGCGCTGGGGGTTCCCGATCTCCGCAAATCAGGCTTGTGCCAGCATCCAGCAACGAAAAGATGACATGGCGGGCGATTCCGCGCGGCTCATCAGCCGGGTCAACCAATAGCCGCCCAGATCGATTTCGGCCTTGAAGGGTTGGACCAGGGTTCCCTCATCCAATTCGCGCCGGAACATCGATACCGGCACCAGCGCCACGCCTTCGCCGCGCAGAGCGGCCTGCACCATGATCCAGGAGGAATCGAAGAGTGGTCCGCGTGCGGTGAGATGCGGAGCCCCCGCATGCGCCAGCCAGAGTGGCCAATCCTGGGCGCGGTAGGATCTCAGAAGCGGGCAGGCGGCAAGATCCGCCGGTTTGTGCAAGCGTCTGGCCGTCTCAACCGAACAGACCGGCGAGAGTGGCGCGGCCATGATTTTTTCGGAATGAATGCCGTGCCAGGCGCCATCGCCGAACTTGATGGCATAGTCCAGACTTTCCCCCGCTAGATCGACCTTGTTGTTGTTGGTCAGAAGACGCAGGTCGATGGCGGGGTGGCGGGCGTGAAAGTCCGTCAGTTTCGCCATCAGCCAGCCCACGGCAAAGGTGCCCACCACGCCCACGGTCAGCACTTCCTTCAGGCGGCCGCCCTCGAACTGGCCCAGTGCGTGGGACAACCGCTCGAACGTATCGCTGACGGGCGCCATCAGCGCGTGGCCCTCATCCGTAAGGACCAGTCCGCGCGGCGTGCGCCGGAACAGTTCGAGTCCCAGCCGTTCTTCCAGACCTTTCACCTGATGGCTGATGGCAGCCTGGGTGACGGACAATTCCAGCCCCGCGCGGGTGAAGGACAAATGTCGCGCGGCGGCTTCGAACGCCCGCAAGGCGCTCAACGAGACCGACGAAATATTGAAAGGCCCATTAGAAAAACTATTGGCAGTCACGAGGGAATGTCCTTTGCGCGCCCGATTTTGCTTGCGCCATAGTCGGAATCAAGGATGGGAAGGGAATTCGTCATGAATAAATTTAATCGCAGAAACGTCATTCTGACCGGACTGGGTCTGCTGGCGGCAAGTGCCGGCGTTCCGGCGCTGGCGGCGGCGCCGGCCGCGGCGGAGCTGCGGAAACTGGAAGCGCGGCTGGGCGGGCGGGTCGGCCTGGCGGCATTGGATACGGCCAGCGGCCGGACATTGTCCTGGCGGGCGGATGAACGCTTCGCCATGTGCTCGTCTTTCAAATGGCTGCTGGCGGCGGCGATCCTGGCACAGGTCGAGCAGGGGAAACTGGCCCTTGACCAGATGATCTCCTATTCCGCCAAGGCGCTCTTGGCGCATTCACCCGTCACCAGCGCGCATCTGCACGAAGGCGGCATGACGGTGAGCGCGTTGTGTGCCGGAATGATCGCCACTAGCGACAATGGCGCCGCCAATCTGCTGCTGGAAAAGATCGGCGGTCCGGCGGGCTATACGCGCTATTTGCGGGAGATCGGCGACACCGTCACCCGCCTCGATCGCAACGAGCCGACATTGAACGCCAATCTGCCGGGCGATCCGCGCGATACCACGACACCGGATGCCATGGTGAAGACGATGCAGCGCGTGCTGGTCGGCGATGCGCTGCAGCCATCGTCGCGCCAAAAATTGCTGGACTGGATGCGCAAGAGCGAGACGGGTGCGAACCGCTTGAAGGCGGGGCTTCCCGCCGGCTGGACGGAAGGGGACAAGACCGGCACCGGCAGCCACGGGGCCACCATCGACAATGCCATTATCTGGCCGCCGGGCCGCCCGCCCATTCTGGCTGCGGCCTATCTCAGCGGCTCGGACAAGTCCATCAAGATGCTGGAAGCAGCCCATGCGGAGATGGGGCGCATGGTCGCCGCCGCCTTCGGTTAGGAATCGATTGCGTTCAGGGCGCGCGCGGCGATGGGGCCGGTGAACGGTTGCGTGCGCCTTTTTGCGGTGCCGGAGTCGCGGGTTCCGGTTCGGGTGCGGTTTTTGCGGTATCGATGGCGGTGGGCGGCGGCATGGCCAGTGCCCATTGGGTGATATCGGTAATCGCCTGGGCCAGCGCAGCATTGAAGGCCTGAACCACGGCATCGACGCTATTGGCGGTTGCCGCTTGTGTCAGCTTGACGGTGTGATTGGCCATGATCATGCGCGAGCGCACATTCGCCATATGGGCGATGATCGTCACCGCCACGGTGGGAACGCCGCCCGGCGTGGCATAGCGCGCCTCGAAGTCGCGCAGGTCGGTCGACAGTTCGTAATCGGCATGCAGCGCATCTTCGGCGCGCGACACCGCATCGATGCGGCCCGAGGCTTCGAACCCGGCCAGCAGCGCGGTCTGCACCACATCGGGCAGGCGGTCCGGCCATGTGGCGTTGGCATAGTAATCAAGCTGGGTTTCGCTCTTGGCCAGGGCGATGCGCGAACTGTCCAGGCTGTTGGAAGCGTCGGGTTTCAGGATGGACAGCGCCCAATCCACCTTGGCTCCCGGTTGCGCGGCGGGCAGCGTCGGCCGCAATGCGTAGATCTGCGGCGCATCGGGTGGGCCCACCAGCTTGTCGAGACTGCCGCAGGCCGCGAGCACCAGCGAAGAACCCGCGATCAGGAACAGGCGCCGGCCAAGGTGCGGCCTGTCCGTACGCGGCATGCGATCATTTTTTGTCATTGGGGTCATATCCCTTGCGGCGATCGCCAAACAAAAGCTTGGTGGGCTCGCGGTTGAGCTGGTCGGAGAAGCGGGTGAGGCTGGTGATCAGCCGCCGCATCTCGCCGAGCATGGAGGACAATTGTCCCAGCGCATCGCCCTTGAGGAAGGCGTCGGCATCGTCGGCGACTTTGCTGAATTTGTTCACCGTGACATCGACATGGTCCAGCGTGGGTTTCAGGCTGGTGGACGCGTCGCGCAGATCGGCGGTGGCGACGCTGGCATTCTTGATGATGGCGTCGATATCGGAAGACCGTTTGGCGATGGCCGACGTGGTCTCGTCCAGATTGCTCAGCACGTTCGTTAGGGACTTACGGTTCTGGTCGCTCAGCACATCGTTGAGGCGGGTCACCGCGATGTTAAGCTTGGCCACCACTTCCGGGGCCGATTGCTCCAATTGCTGCAGGGTCGATTGCTTGGCGCGGATGATGGGATAGTCCTGGCCTTCCTTGGCTGTCAGGATCGGCGATTTGGCGGTGCCGCCGCTGATCTCGACATAGGTGCCGCCGGTCAGGCCCTGGCTTTCGATCGAGGCCTGGCTGTCTTCGCGGATATTGAGATTGGGCTGCACCTGCATGGTGACGATGACGCTTTGCGGATCATTGGGATTGAATTTGAGGTCGGTGACGCGGCCCACATCGATGCCGTTGTAGCGAGTGACCGTGCCCTTGCCCAAGCCCGTCACGGGGCCTTTGAAATAGGTCTGGTAATAGGAATATTCCTGACTGTATTGCGCACCGGCCAGCCACAATATCGTGACCACCAGCCCGACGACGCAGATCAGGACGAAAGCGCCCACCGCGACGTAATTGGCCTTGGTTTCCAAGCGTGCCTCCTAGCGCGAACCGGCCAGCGCGGCATGACCGCGGGGACCGGAGAAATATTCGTGAATCCAGGGCGTGGTGTCCTTGCGCAACTCCTCGATCGTCCCGGTCTTGATTTTCTTGTCCACCAGGACGGCAATGCGATCGGTAACGGCGCTGAGACTGTCCAGGTCATGGGTCACCATGAAGACCGTGAGACCCAGGCTTTCCTGCAGTTCGGCGATCAGCTTGTCGAACTGACCGGCCGAAATGGGATCGAGGCCCGAGGTCGGTTCGTCGAGAAAGAGAAGCTCCGGATCCAGCGCCAGGGCGCGGGCCAGACCGGCGCGCTTTTTCATGCCGCCCGAAAGCTCGGAGGGATATTTTTCCGCCGTGTCGGGGGGCAAACCCACCAGCGCGATCTTCATCGCGGCGATCTCGTCCATCAGTTCCTGCGACATCGATGTGTATTCGCGCAAAGGCACCTGAATATTCTCCGCCACGGTCTGGGAGGAAAATAACGCGCCCTCCTGGAACAGGATCCCCCAGCGCACTTCCAGCGCCCGCATGCGATGGCCTTCGGCATAGCCGGTGCGCTTGCCGAAGACTTCGATGGTGCCTTCGCGGGGCTTGTTGAGGCCGATGATGGTGCGCAAAAGGACCGACTTGCCGGAGCCCGAACCGCCGACCACGCCCAGCACTTCGCCGCGATAGACATCCAGATCGAGATGATCGTGGATGATCTTCTTGCCGAAGCCGGTGACCAGCCCGCTGATATGGATGATGACGTCTTTTTTGTCCTGGTTGGCTTGGCTTTGCACCATCAGATCCCCAGCACCGAGAACATGATGGAAAAGGCCGCATCCAGCACGATCACCAAGAATACGGACTCCACCACCGAACGGGTGGTGAGAAGGCCGACGCTGGCGGCGTTGCGCTCGACCTGGAAGCCTTCATAGCAACCCACCAGCGCGATCACGAAAGCGAAGACCGGCGCCTTGACCATGCCCACCATCAGGGTCTTGACCGACAGGGCTTGCTGCAATTCCCGCATGAAGGCGGGAATTGAGATATGCAGATCGAAATAGCACATCACGGCGCCACCCATTAGGCCCATGATGTCCGCATAAAGGGTGAGGAGCGGCAGGGCGATCACCAGACCCACGATCCGCGGCAGGACCAGCGTATCGACCGTGTTGAGACCCATGGTCTGCATGGCGTCGATCTCCTGATTGACGCGCATGGTGCCGATCTGGGCGGTGAAGGCCGAACCGGAGCGGCCGGCGATGATGATCGAGGTCATCAGCACGCCCATCTCGCGCAAGGTGATGATACCGAGACCGTCGATGGTGAGAAGTTCGGCGCCGAATTTCTGGAGCTGGGTGATGCCCTGATAGGCGATCACCACGCCGATCAGGAAGGACAACAGACCCACGATGGGCAGCGCGCTGATGCCGGTTTCCTCCACCTGGTTCACCATGGCAGCGAAGCGCAGATTTTTGCGCGGCGCGGCGATCATCTCGCCGGTCTCGACTGTGACCCGGCCGAGATAACCCAGGATGTTCCAGCCCTGCCGGCCGGCGTCCATGGTGGCTTTGCCGATGCGGTAGAGGCGGTATTGCCAGGCGCCCATACGGGGGCCGCGCTTGCGCTCGGCGGGAATTTTGTCCTCGCGGGAGAGATTTTCGAGCAAGCTGACATAGCGGTCCGGCACCTTCAGCGCGCTGACCTTGCGGCCCGCGGATTCCAGGGCGCGGCGGGTGCGCAGCAGCAGCCAGGCGCCTGTGGAATCCAGCCGTTCGATGGCACTGGCGTCCATGGTGATGGCCCCACCGGATGGGGTTTGGCCGGACCCTGTATCCAGATGGCGCAATTCCTGATCCAGCCTGGCGCTTTCGGCAATGGTCCAAGCGCCGCCCGCCTCGAACACGTCCCGGTCGACCTTGAACCAGGCCCCGGGCCCGGCCGCGTTTTCGATACTGGTCATGAGACGGCGCGAACCCCAGATGAACCTTCAACAATGCCTATGAGGCCGCAAAAGTTCCCAAAGTTCCATCTTTAGATGACCCCCTCCGGTCTACGCTGGCTCGAGAGCCGTCCATACGCTGTCGCTATGGACCGACCACCTCCCCCTCTATGCGCTGCGCGCAGAGGGGGGGCGAGCGTGACGGCCAGTCACGCGAGCGGTCTCGACCAAGACGCGCCAGCTTTTCTTGGAATATTGTCGCTTCTTTCAAAAATGGATTTGGCAAAAATGGATTATGTGCGGTTGGGTTCGACGGGACTGGAGGTTTCGAAAATCTGTCTGGGCTGCATGACTTATGGTGCGCCAAGCTGGCGCGACTGGGTGCTGGACGAGACCGCCAGCCGGCCCTTCATCAAGCGGGCTTTGGAGGCGGGGATCAATTTCTTCGACACCGCCGACATGTATTCGCTGGGCGCCAGCGAGGAAGTGCTGGGCCGCGCCGTGAAGGATTTCGCGCAGAGCCGTGACGCCGTGGTGCTGGCGACCAAGGTGTATTTTCCCATGCGCGACGGCCCCAATCAGGGCGGGTTGTCGCGCAAGCATATCCTGGCGTCGATCGATGGCTCGCTGAAACGGCTGGGCACCGATTATGTCGATCTCTATCAAATCCATCGCTTCGATCCCGATGTGCCGATGGAGGAAACCATCGAGGCGCTGGACGCGGTGGTGAAATCCGGCAAGGCGCGCCATATCGGCGCTTCGTCCATGTATGCCTGGCAGTTCGCCAAATATCTGGGCTTGCAGCAGCGCGCCGGTGCGGCCCGTTTCGCGTCGATGCAGAATTTCTACAATCTGGTCTACCGCGAGGAGGAGCGGGAGATGCTGCCGCTTTGCCGCGATGCCGGTGTCGGCGTGATCCCCTGGTCGCCATTGGCGCGCGGCTTTCTCGGCCGCAGCGCCGCCGATGCGCGGGCCAAGCAGAGCACGCGCGCCAAAAGCGACAATGTGCTGGACATGGAATTCGGCGCCGATGACATCGCGGCGCTGCAAGCGGTGGAGACGATCGCGCGGGGGCGCGGCGTCTCCAATGCGCAGGTTGCGATCGCCTGGCTGATGCAAAAGCCCGGCGTTACCGCCCCGATCGTGGGCGCTTCAAAACCCCGGCATCTGGAAGACGCCATCGCGGCGGCCTCGCTGACGTTAAGCGATGAAGAGGTCAAAGCGCTGGAAGCGCACTACAAGCCAAAACCAGTCGCCGGAAATCTGAGCTGAATGTCTCGCCGGAATGCATGCTCCGCAAGCGGCGATCGTTATCCCGGCGGAGCGGCGAGGACAGAATAGATATCGGACGGGGTGTGCAGAAGGCGTATGACGAGCTGGATCGCAATAAGCAGGGTCAGCGCCGCAAACACGAGCCGCAATTGCTCGCCCCGCAACTTTGCGCCGACCCCGGAGCCGAACTGTGCGCCCACCACGCCGCCGAGGATGAGCAGAAAAGCGAGAACGATGTCCACCGTATGGTCGACAGTTGCATGCATCAGCGTCGTCATGGAGGCGACTATGAATATTTGAAATTGCGACGTGCCGACGGCGAGATTCGTGCGCATGCGCAGCAGGTAGATTTTGGCCGGGATGAGAAGAAAGGCGCCGCCCGTTCCCAAAATCGCGGTCATGATGCCTACCAGAAATCCCAGCACGACGACGGGGATGACGCTGATGTAAAGTCGAGACCGGCGGAACCGGGTCTTGAAGGGCAATCGGTGAATCCAAGTGTGCTGACCGGGCTTCTGGAATGAAACCGGGGCGCCGCGCCGCGCGGCAAGGAATGCCTGGACGCTTTCGCGCAGCATGATGCCGCCGACCGAACCGAGTAGCAGCACATAGCTGAGCTCGACGACGACATCTATCTGCCCGAGCTTTTGCAGATAGCGGAAGATGTCAACGCCAATGGCCGAGCCCGCAAGGCCGCCGCAAAGCAGCGTGAACCCCATCTTATAGTCGACGCTATGCTGGCTATTCTTTCCGATCGCGCCGACCAGTGATGCCGCAGCCACGGGGCTCGCCTGGGTCGCCACGGACACGCTGGATGGAATTCCATAGAAAATCAGAAGCGGCGTGGTGATGAACCCGCCGCTCACCCCCAACATTCCGGAGAGAAAACCGACGCCGACCCCCATGGCGAGAATCACGAGCCAGTCGACGGATATCTGGGCGATGGGAAGGTAGATTTCCATGCGAGAATCGCGGCGACCCGGCGGAGATGTCCGCCACGCTGGCGCATCGCCGGCGAGCATTCAATGACCGTTCCATAAAATTCGCATAATGTTGGCGCCGGCTAGGCAGCGTGCGCGGCTACGATCGGCCGGTCCCGCCCGCCTGGCTTGGCCGGGAAACTCGAGCCCGCAAGGTCCGTGCGGGCTCCGGTTCGCGAGTTAAAGCGGCCACCAGTCGAGCTGGTATTTATAGTCCTTATCCGACTGCGCCTGAGTCCAGCCGCCGCCCAGCGCCATATAGAGGCTGACATTGGCGTCGAGCCGCGCCAGCTTGGTCTGCACCAGCGTGTCCTGGGCGGAGAAGAGCGATTGCTGCGCGGTCAGCAGCGACAGGATGTCGATGGTGCCTTCGCGATATTGCAGTTCGGAGATGCGGAAGGCTTCGGTGGAAGCGCGCACTTCCTCGGTCAGCGCCACCAGCTGATCATTGTCGGACGAAACCTGACCCAGCGCCGATTCCACATTGGAGAAGGCGGTGAACACGGCCTTGCGGTAATTGGCGATCTGTTCCTGCTGCTGGGCAATGGCGAGATCGTCCTGCGCCTTCAGCCGGCCGCCGTCGAAGATCGATTGCAGCAGCGAGGCGCCGATGCTCCAGGCGAAATTGCCCGGATTGATCAGACTGCCGATCGCGGTGCTGGCATAGCTGCCGCCGCCGGTCAGGCTGATTTGCGGAAAGAAAGCGGCGCGCGCCGCATCCACATTGGCGTGGGCGGCAAACAGATTGGCTTCGGCTTCCGCCACCGTGGGATTGCGCAGCAACAATTCGGACGGCATGCCGCCCTGCAGGCTGGGCGAGACGAGGCCGTTCAGATTCTGCGCCTTGATGTCGAAACCTTCGGGCGCCTTGCCGAGCAGAATAGCCAGGGCATAGCGGGCTTCGCGTTCCTGCTCGATCAGGCCGGGCAGGCGCGCTTCCTGGGTGGCGACCACCGATTGTTCCTGGGCGAGATCCAAATTGGACGACACGCCATTGGTCACTTTGGCCTGCACGACGGTAAGAATGCGCTTGGCGGCCTCGATGTTCTGGCGGGCGATGACGATGCGTTCGCGCGTCGCCAGGACGGTGAAATATTGCTGCGCCACGCTGGACGCGACCGTGAGGCCGACCACCGTCTCGGCATAGCGGGCGGCGCGCAGATTTTCGCGCGCCTGATAGAGACGGTCGCGATAAAGGCCCCAGAAATCCGCCGAATAGCTGGCAGCCAGGCCGGTGCTGAAATTGTCGGTGGTGGTTGCGACGCTGGCGCCCGGGGTCTGCACGACGGCGCCGCCCGGTCCGACGGCGAAATTGGTGGTGGTGCGGTGGCTGCCGGCGCGCTGGGCCTGGCCCTGGAGATTGACGGTGGGCAGCAGGTTGGAGAAGGCGACGCCGTCCTGGGCTTCGGCTTCCAGCACGCGCGCGGCGGCGGCGGCGAGATCCAGATTTTCCTTTTGGGCCGTGTCCATCAGCCCCGGCAGTTCGTCGGCCTTGAAATTCACCCACCAATTGGCTTCCGGCCAGATCGGGGACTGTTTGTCGACCACCGGCGCTGTGAACGCCGGGGGAACGTCTCCCGGGCGGTCCAGGGGGGTTGGGTTGGGAGTGGTGCAGCCAGCCGCCACCAGGGCAATCATGCTGACGGAAAGGCCGCGGAAAATCGCTTTCATCGAACACTCATTGAGTCAAAATGAAGCCGGATGGCCCCGGTTGGCGCCCCCTCATACCCGGCGCATGGCAATTCACGCAAATATGGCGAGAAGGCCTCCTAGTACAAGGGCGTGGACTGTAAAGCTTTGTCGCGGCAGGGCAGGTATCGGCCGCTCGCGGCTTTCCCTCGGGGAAGGGGTCGGATTCCGGGCTTTGGCGGGGGCAAATGGACGGCCGGACTGATGGCTTTACGTGGGGGGCACCAAAGCCGGTCCGACCGTCCGTGTGGCCGTATCCCCTTGGTGGAGCGCCGAATGGACACGAGGCCGGGAGCAAGTCTGATCCCGACCGGCCATGGGGGAAAGGTCGGGGGCGCTCAAAAATTGTAATGGAATGTCGCCGGTCCCTTGTCTTTAAGCGGGGCGGCGAAACAAAAAGCTGGCCAGCGGTGTTGGGCTTTCAGTTGCGGCTCGCGGGCCGGTCATAGCGGGGAGAAAGATGAATTCGACGTATCTCACGCCCATTCTGCTTCTGTGCTGTTCCAACGTTTTTATGACGTTCGCTTGGTACGGCCAGCTCAAATTTCCCGGCACCGCGCTGTGGATTCTAATTCCCGCAAGCTGGGCAATAGCCTTCTTCGAATATTGCTTCGCGGTCCCGGCCAACAAGATCGGCCATCAGGTCTATTCGGCGGCGCAATTGAAGACGATGCAGGAGGTGATCACCCTGATCGTCTTTGCGATCTTCTCGGTGACATATCTGGGCGAGTCGCTGAAATGGAATCACGGCGTCGCCTTCGCCCTGATCGCGGCGGCGGCCTATTTCGCGTTCCACAAATTCTGAAAGATCGGATCGGTGTTCATCCGGCCGCTCGCTTAAGCTCGCGGCGTTCGTCGCTCGAAATGGTCCGCCGGACCATTTCGTTTGCCTTTGGCGAACCGCTCCTCACCCAGCCGGCCACGGGTTGTCGTGGAACGAGTCTACCGGGCGCAGCGGAATGGGAAGCGCCGCGTTGGCGCCGATATAAATTTCCAGCGTCATCTGGTTTGAGTCCTTGTCCCATTCCATCTGCGGCGCGTATTCGCCGGGCTTGCGGAAAGTCTTGCCGTCGAAATCGAAAGGGCGGGGCGAAACCGTGTCCCAGGCCGTGGCGAGGGCCGCCGACAATTCCTCGCGCACCTGCTGCAGCCGTTCAGGCTTGGCGTCCTGCATGTTGGTGATGTCGGGCGCGCTGATCTTGACCTGGCCGTCGGCCCCGATCTCCACCCGCGCCGCCACCAGGGTGCCGTTGCGGTCATAGCCGCCCTCCCATTTGCCTTGCGGCGGATGGGGCTTGGAGCAGGCCGTCAACATCAGAAAAGCCAGAGCGGCCACGGACTTGCGCATGGGGGCCCGACTCAAGGGGACAGCGCGAGCATACGCCCCATCACATAAAATGTGGACATAACCGGCATGACGAACCCAACCCTTGCCCGGCGAGCGTCCGGTTGATAGGGGAAGACGTAATTTTGCGCAGGTTTGTCATGCCGTTGCCGAAAGATTTCCTCGCCCAATCCCTGAACCGCATCCAGCCCTCGCCCACCATCGCGGTGACGCAGAAGGCGCGCGACCTCAAGGCGGCGGGCCGCGACGTGATCGGCCTGGGCGCGGGCGAGCCGGATTTCGATACGCCAGACAATATCAAGGAAGCCGCCATCGCCGCCATCCGCCGGGGCGAGACCAAATACACCGCGGTCGAAGGCATTCCCGAGCTGCGCGCCGCCATCGCCAAGAAGTTCAAGCGTGAGAATGGCCTGGACTACAAGCCGTCCCAGACCTTCGTGTCGCCGGGCGGCAAGTCGATCATCTATAATGCGCTGCTGGCGACCCTCAATCCCGGCGACGAAGTCATCGTGCCGGCGCCCTATTGGGTTTCCTACCCGGATATCGCCTTGCTGGGCGGGGCCACGCCGGTGGTGATCGAGACCAAGCTGGAAGACGGTTTCCGCCTCATGCCGGAAGCCCTGGAGAAGGCGATCACGCCGAAAACCAAATGGCTGATTTTCAACCAGCCTTCCAACCCCACCGGCGCCTGCTACAGCGAAGCGCAATTGCGCGCGCTCACCGATGTGCTGCTGAAGCATCCGCAAGTCTGGATCCTCACCGACGACATGTACGAGCATCTGGTGTTCGAAGGCTTCAAATTCCGCACCGTGGCCGAGATTGAGCCCCGGCTGTACGAGCGAACCTTGACCATGAACGGCGTGTCGAAGGCCTATGCGATGACCGGCTGGCGCATCGGCTATTGCGCGGGTCCGGAAGATTTGATCAAGGCGATGGCCAAGCTGCAATCGCAATCGGCGACCAACGCCTCCTCGATCTCGCAATGGGCGGCGGTCGAGGCCTTGAACGGTCCGCAGGACTTCATTCCCGGATTCCAGAAATTGTTCGAAGGCCGCCGCGACCTGGTGGTGTCGATGCTGAACCAGGCCAAGGGCCTGGAATGCCCCAAGCCCGAAGGCGCCTTCTATGTCTATCCCTCGATCCGCAAGCTGATTGGCAAAAAGACGCCGGGCGGCAAGACCATCGCGACCGATGCCGATTTCGCCGGCGAGTTGCTGGAGGCCGAAGGCGTCGCGGTGGTGCATGGCGCGGCGTTCGGGCTTTCGCCTTTCTTCCGCATTTCCTACGCGACCTCGAATGCGGCGTTGGAAGATGCCTGCGGGCGTATCCAGAGATTCTGCAACAGCCTGATATGAGCGATGGCGGCACGCCGATAAAGCGCGTCCGCTGGTACGATCTGATTGCGCCCCAGGCGGTTGGCCTGGGGGTGCCCTTGCTCGTGCTGATCGCCCTGATGGCGATCTGGGCGCGGCAGGGCCGCACTGCGGCCGCGATCATGCAGCTGCAGGCATGGCTGGGAGGTTTTGCCGGCCTCAATCTTCTGCTCGATTTCTCCAATCTTCTCATATTGGGATTTGCGCTATGGACCCTGTCGCGGATCACCGATCCGCGATTGCCGGCACGCTTTCGCGCCTTGTCGCGTGAGGGTGTGCTGATCGGCGTTGCGGCCGGTTTCGGCGCGGTTGTCGTGTCCGCAGCGATCGAATATCTCAGCGATCGCTATCTGGATACCAATCTTGGCCGGGACGGATTGGCGATCGCCGTGCTGCCGCACCGGGCCGATCAATTGGCATTGGGATTGTTCACCGTTGCGATCCTGGCGCCGCTGACGGAAGAAGTTTATTTTCGCGGCATCGTTCTGGGCTGGCTCCGGCGTCATTGGGGCGTCGTCTGGGCGGTTGTTCTCTCATCGCTCGTTTTCGGCATCTTGCATCTCAAATGGCTGACGCCAGGGGGCATCGGCGGCATGGTCGCCACCGCGGAGCTGGTGGCGATGGGCGCTCTGCTGGCGCTGGTCGCGGTGCGTACGGGTTCGCTCTGGGCTTCGGTCATCACCCATGGTGTGAACAATCTGTGCGCGGCGCTGGTCGCAGTATTTCTGATGCACTGACTGCCGTTAACCGCGCCGCTTTGCCGATCCTTAAGCAAACCTTGCCATGCTGGCGCTGGATCAGGAGGTGCGGATGCAGGAACTGGAATTGACGTCGGCACGGCTGATCCGGCTGTGGTGGGCTATCACCTGGCGCTGGGTCGCGTTTTTTCTGGTTGTTGCCAGCGTGTCGCTTGTGTTGATCGTACTTGCCGCAGTCGCTCTGATGCGGAGCGGATACTTCTCCTATTCGTACGCTCTCCATTTTGTGGCACGCACCGACTCCATCGCGTCGCTGCTCAGTATTCCTTTGGCGGGGGTAACCGCACTCCGCTTCATGCTTGCGGGCCGGTTTGGCAGTTTCCGCCTTGGCATCCTTTCCACGGCGGTGCCGGCTGAGCCCCCGATCATTTCTGAAACCAGATAAGCTTATGATTTACATATGTTTTGGCATGTAGCTAACGAAACAGCGTAAAGCGGATATTAAGCTTGGTCCGCTAGAAGTACCGCATGTTAAAGGGGGTTACATACCTATTCGGTTTGGCCCTGCTGGTTGCGACTCTGCTCGCGGCCGTGGGCGTGTCCGCGCATGCCGAAGAAAATTTCGGCGCCTTCAGCGTCAGCGGCTATGCCGATTTTCGTCTTATCGCGCCGCCGCGCGAAGTCGCCTGGCTGAATGGCGGGCTTTCCAAATTCCGTTATGGCAATGACGAAGGCCAATTCCGTTTTGCCGAAGGCGTGGTGCAGGGCGCCTTCAAGATCGACGACGAATTTTCGGCCGTCGCGGTCTTGCGCGGCGAACCCGAACAGCGCACCGGCATCGACATGCTGGAAGGCTATGTCTCCTGGCATCCAGCCGCGTCGGGTCCGATCAGCTGGTCGGTGAAGACAGGCGCCTTCTTTCCCGCCATCAGCCTGGAGAATGACGATCTGGGCTGGACCAGTCCCTATACTTTGACGCCGTCGGCGATCAACAGCTGGATCGGCGAGGAACTGCGTACCATCGGCAGCGAAGCGATCCTGCGTTACGACACGGGCGGACTGGGCACCGTGTCGCTGACGGGCGCGGTCACCTGCTGCAACGATCCGGCCGGCATCTTGATGGCCCAGCGAGGTTGGGCGATGGACGACCGTCCCTCCGGTATTTTCAGCGATATGCGTCTGCCCGACGCGACCTTGAGACTGTTTCATGAGGACGTGCCCGGCCGCACGCCGATGTTCGACGAGATCGACGGGCGGCCCGGCTGGTATGCGGGCCTCGCCTGGCAGATGGCGGGCTTGGGAAAATTGTCGGTGCTGCGCTACGACAATGAAGGCGATCCCAACAAAGTCTCCGGCGAATATGCCGCCTGGGATACGCGCTTCTGGAGTTACGGCGTGCGCACCAATTGGGATCAATTGGTGTTGATCGCGCAGGGTCTGCAAGGACAGACGGTGATCGGCACGCGCTTCGGTCTGTCCTACACCTTCTTTCAGTCTGCCTTCCTGCTCGCCAGCTACGATCTGGCCGGGGTGGGTGCGGAAGATTGGCGCGTCAGCCTGCGCGGCGATGTCTTCCAGACCCGACATCCCGCCGCCACGCCCAGCATCATGAATGAAGACGGCCATGCGGCGACGGTGAGCCTGTCCTGGCAGCATTTCGATTGGCTGCGCCTCACCGGCGAATTGATCACCATGCAGTCGCGGCGCCGCGAATATCTCCTGGACGGCTTTCCCTCCGCCGCGCTGAGTCAGCAGCAGTTGCAGTTCTCCGCCCGCTTCTTTTTCTGATTTTGCTGTCAGTACAGCCGCTTGCTGGGGGTTCACATTGTATGAAGATTGTCATACAATGTTGCGATGCTGGAGCAGCTGACCCTTCAGGACAATGGCGTTCCGATCTATGTGCAGCTGCGCGACCAGATCGCCGCCGCCATCGGACGCGGCAGCCTCGCACCCGGCGCGCGCCTGCCCACCATGCGCGAAGTCGCCGTGATCCTGGCCATCGATCTCAACACCGTGCAGCGGGCCTATGCCGCGCTGGAAGAGGACGGATTGGTGACCATGGTGCAGGGCCGGGGCAGTTTCGTCGCCGAGACGCCGCCGGCGCCCCGCAATCGTCGCGCCGAAACCGACGCGCTGGCCGCCAAGGTCGCGGCCCAGGCCAAGGCGCAAGGCGTCAGCGTTGACGAACTGGCCCAGGCGTTGCTGAAACTTTCGGGCGGCGGGCGATGAACAATTTCCCGTCGCTTTTCTCCAATCATCTTTGGCCCTTCGTCTTCATCGCCTTCTTTCTGTGGCTGCGGTTCCGGTCGTGGCTGCGCAGCAACAACAAAAAAGCGGCGGCGCGATCCAGTTCCGCGCCGCGATCCGATATTTCCGTTCCTTCATCCCGAATTTCCAATACACCACAGGAGACGCACATGAATCCCGTCAGTGCTCTGATTTTCGTTGTTTTCCTGGGCGGCGCGGCGCTGTCCTTCGTCGCGCGCATGCCGATAGCTGTTACCGTTGTGCTGGCCCTGATCGGCATCTTCCTGGGCTATTCGGTCAAGATGGCCCAGCAATGGGAAAAGGCCGTGATCCTGAGGCTGGGCAAGCTGCAGTCCATCAAGGGGCCGGGACTCTTCATCCTGGTGCCGATCTTCGATCAGGTAGCGATGTGGATCGACCAGCGTATCCGCACCTCGGAATTCAGCGCCGAGCAGGCCCTGACCCGCGACACGGTGCCGGTGAATGTCGACGCCATCGTCTTCTGGATGGTGCATGACGCCGAGCGCGCGGCGCTGGAGATCGTCGATTACAACAGCGCGGTGCAGCGCGTCGCCCAGACGTCGCTTCGCGAGATGATCGGTTCCTCCGTCCTCTCCGAACTTCTGTCCGAGCGCAAGGAAGCCGACGCGACGCTCAAGGGCGTGATCGGCGCCAAGACCGCCGAATGGGGCGTCACCGTAAATTCGGTGGAGATCCGCGATGTCGCCATCCCCGCCAATCTCCAGGACGCGATGAGCCGCCAGGCCCAGGCCGAGCGCGAAAAACAGGCGCGCGTTATTCTGGGTTCGGCCGAAGAGGAAATCGCGCAGAAATTCGTCAACGCCGCCAAGCTCTATGCTCAGAGCCCGGAAGCGCTGCAACTGCGCGCCATGAACATCATCTATGAAACCACCAAGGAGCGCGGCGCCACCATCCTGATGCCGACCTCGATGGTGGATGCGATGAATCCGGGCGCCGCCGCCTTTGCCCTGAACATGGCCCGCAACGATGCCGGTGGCTCGCCCGCGCCGGCATCCGGCCCGTCGGTGCCGTCGGCCGGAAAAACCAATGGCTGAGGCGTGGTATCCAGTGGTATAGAACGCTGGGTATTGGAGTTGCCCCGGCATGAGGTATTCCATTCCAGCCGCGTTGGCTGTGGCGTTGCTATTGTGGACTGCGCCCGCATCGGCGCAGTCCGAATCTTTGGCGGTCGATGGCCATGTCGCGCATCCGGCCCAGCTCACTCTCGATCAATTGAAAGCTTTGCCGCCGGTAACCGTGTCGCTGACCTTTCAATCCGATCACGGTCCCCAGACCGGCACCTGGACCGGCGCGCTGTTGCTCGACATCGTCAAACAGGCGGCGCCGGTGGACAGCGGTTCCGACAAGAGCGCGCCCTTGCAGCATACCATCCTTGCCCGAGGCCATGATGGTTACGGCGTGGCGCTGGCCATCGGCGAGATCGATCCGCGCTTTGCCGGCAAAGAGGTGATCGTCGCCTATCAGCAGGGCGGCAAGCCAATGGAAAATCAGACTTTCCGCCTGATCGTGCCGGGCGATGCGCATGGCGGACGATCGGTCAACGATCTGGTCTCGCTGACCATAAATTAGAAGCTTGGTAAACTGCGCGCGCGGCAGGCGCAAAATATAATCTCCTTGACCCACCCACGCCAACGGCGCGAGCATCATTGTGCTGGAGGGGCGCGAGAGCGGCCTGAATCCGCAGCAACAGCGTCTGCGGACAGACCCCCAGAGCGCCCCAAACGCGAAACTCACTCGCGATGGAGGCGCTTATGCCCAACACCAAAAACAAATCCGGCACCCGATGCATCGCCCTGATCGGGCCCTATGGCAGCGGCAAGACATTGCTTCTGGAGAGCATAGCGGCGGTGACGGGCGCGGTGACACGCAAGGGCTCGGTCAATGGCGGCACCAGCCTGGGCGATTTTTCCGCCGAGGCGCGCGCCCGGCAGATGAGCGTCGAACTCAATGTTCTTTCCACCCAATATCTGGGCGAGGATTTCACTTTCCTGGATTGCCCCGGCTCGATCGAATTCCTCGCCGACACATTGAACGTGCTGCCTGCGGTCGATGCCGCGGTGGTGGTGTGCGAGCCCGAACCCGCGAAAGTCCAGATGCTGCAGCCTTTCCTCAAGGCGCTGTCGGACGCGAAGATTCCCCATTATCTCTTCGTCAACAAGATCGATCATGCTGGCGGCCCGCTGCGCGATCTTCTGGCGCTGCTGCAGGATGCCAGCGAAACGCCGCTGCTGCTGCGTCAGATTCCGATCTGGGAGGACGGCGTCGCCAAGGGCTTTGTCGATCTGGCGCTGGAACGCGCCTTTGTCTATCGGCCGCACGCGCCGTCGGAAGTGGCCGACATCACCGATCTCATCCGCGAAAAGGAAGCGCGCTTCCAGATGCTGGAGCGGCTGGCCGATTATGACGAGCATCTGATGGAGGAGTTGCTGGGCGATATCGAGCCCGGGCGCGACGAAGTCATGAGCGATCTGAAGCGCGAGCTGGCCGAAGGGCTGGTGGTGCCGGTGCTGATCGGCTCGGCGGAAGGCGATCATGGCGTGCGGCGCCTGCTCAAGGCGCTGCGCCACGAAGTGCCGGAAGTGAGTGCCGCGGCGGCGCGCGGCGGCATAAAAACGCGCGCTGCAAATCCCGGGGCCGTCATGGTGCAGGTGATCAAAACCTTCCATGGCGGGCATGGCCGTCTCAGCCTTGGCCGGGTTCTGTCCGGCACCCTGAAAGACGGCGCGGTGCTGCACGGCCCAGGCGGCGATACGCGGGTGGGCGGCATCCTGGCGCTGAGCGGCGAGAAGCAGATCAAGAAAAGCGAAGCCCGTGCCGGCGACACCGTGGCCTTGGCGCGGCTGGACAATGTCCAGACCGGCGACCGCCTGTCGTCGGACAAGGCGCTGGCCGCGCGCGCGGCGCCGGCCTTAAGCGCGCCGGTCTATCGGCTTGCCATCGAGGCCAGCGACCGCAAGGACGAGGTCAAGATCACCGCCGCCATCGCCAAGCTGATCGAGGAAGACCCGTCATTGGTGTTCGAGCAGAATGCGGCGACCCAGGACATGGTGCTGGCGGGACAGGGCGAGATTCACTTGAAGGTTGCGATCGAGAAGCTGCAAAGCAAATACGGTCTCAAGCTTCTGACCAAGCCGCCCCGGGTGCCCTATCGCGAGACCATCCGCAAATCGGCTTCCTCGCGCGGACGGCACAAGCGCCAGTCGGGCGGGCATGGCCAGTATGGCGATGTGGTGCTGGAGATCGCGCCGATGCCGCGCGGCAAGGGCTTTGCCTTCCACGACCGCATCAAGGGCGGCGTGGTCCCCAAGCAATGGATCGGCTCGGTCGAGAAAGGCGTGGCGGAATACATGAAATCGGGGCCGCTGGGGTTTCCCGTGGTGGATGTCGCGGTGTCGCTGACCGACGGCTCCTATCATTCGGTGGATTCCTCCGACGCCGCGTTTCAGACCGCGGGCCGGCTGGCGATGAGCGAAGGCATGCCGGGCTGCGGCCCGGTGCTGCTGGAACCGGTGATGAAGATCGCCATCCATGTTCCCAAGGACGCCACCGCCAAGGTCAACGGGCTGATCGGAACGCGGCGGGGCGCGCCGCTGGGCTTCGACGGGCGCGATGGCTGGCGCGGCTGGGATACGGTGCGGGCCGAGATGCCGCTGTCGGAAGTCTCCGACCTGATCGTGGATCTGCGCTCGCTCACCCAGGGCGTCGGCACCTTCGAAATGGAATTCGACCATTTCGCGGAGCTGAACGGCAAACTGGCGGACCAGGTGGTGGCGACGCAGCGGGCGGCCTAGGAGCGACGGCCAGCAAAAGTGCGCAGGGCCGAAGGCCCGTAGCGGTTTTGCGTCCGGCCGCGCGACCAGAATAAAGGAGCACTTACCGCAGACAATTGCCCGGGTCTTGAAGAGCCATGCCGTTCGCTGGCAAAACGCGGCAAGCCTCAAGAAATCCGGCGGGCGCACGCGGTCGTGCCGTGCACCTGGAGCTGCGAAGGAATCTGGCATGGACGTTTCGGCCGAACCGGATCCGGCGCAGTTCGGCGCGCTGATGGCGCTCTTTCGGCAGGGGCAGCTGGCCGCGGTTCTGGAACAGGGCGAAGCTTTGTCCAGGCGCCATCCCCGTTCCAGCCGTCTGCATCTGCTTTTGGGATCGGCCCATGCGGGCATGGGCCGCTCCGAGCCCGCCATCGCCTGCTTCACCAAAGCGCTGGAGATCGCGCCGGACAATGCCGAAGCCTATTTCAATCTGGGCGTTCTTTTCGGCAATCTGGGCCGCGACGAGGATGCGATCGCCTGTTTTGGCAAAGTGATCGCTATCGCCCCCGATAACGCCGATGCGCACAACAATCTGGGCATTCTTCTCGGCAAGAAAGGCCGCTACGAAGAGGCTATCGCCGCGACAGAGCGGGCCTTGGGGATCAGGCCCATGCATGCCGTGATGCATTTCAACCTCGGCAATCTCCTCAGGGATTGCGGCCGCATGGATGAGGCGGTCGCAGCCTTTCGCAAGGCGATTGCCTGCCGGCAGGATTATGCCGCCGCATACAACAATCTGGGCCATCTGCTGTGCGGCCTGGGGCGCAACGAGGAAGCCGCCGCGGTCCTATCCCGGGCGCTCGCGCTCAAGCCCGATTTCACGGAAGCGCATAACAATCTGGGTGTCGCGCTGGGCAATCTCGGCCGCCACGACCAGGCCATCGTCCATTTCCGGACGGCGCTCAAGATCAACCCGGCCTATGCCGAAGCCCACTACAATGCCGGAAGCCTGCTGGGCAATCTCGGACATCACGATCAGGCCATAGCGTGTTTCGACAGGGCGCTGCGCCTCAAACCGTCCTATGCGCGGGCGCGTGCCTGGAAACTCCATGAATTGCGCGCCATCTGCGACTGGGATGGATTCGCGGCCGATGCCGCCGCCATCGCCGGTCTCGGAATCACCGGCGAGGCAGTACCGCCCTTTTTCATGCTGTCTCTGGAAGACGATCCCGCGCGCCATTTGGTCCGCGCCCGGCGTTTTGCCGAGCAATATCTTCCAGCGACGCGGCCGCCGCCTGGCTTTGGTTCGGCAGCGAGGCCGGCGCGCCTGCGGATCGGTTATTTCTCCGCCGATTTTCACGAGCATGCCACCATGCATTTGATGGCACGCCTCTTCGAACTGCATGACCGCGACCAGTTCCGCCTTCATGCCTATTCCTACGGACCCGAGACCGGCGACGCCATGCGCGCCCGCGTGAAGCAGGCGTTCGATGTCTTCCACGATGTGCGCGCCCTGGGCGATGAGGAGATCGCAAATCTGGCGCGCGGGGAGGGCATCGATATCGCGGTCGATCTCAAAGGGCATACCAAGGATTCGCGTGTCGGATTGTTCGCCTACCGCGCGGCGCCGGTGCAGATCAGCTATCTGGGCTATCCCGGAACGATGGGCGCGCCCTTCATGGATTATCTGGTCGCGGACCAGACCATCGTTCCGGAGATGCAGCGGCATCACTATTCCGAAAAGATGATCTATCTGCCTCACTGCTATCAGGCCAACGACGACACGCGGGAGATTGCGCAGTCGGCGCCGACCCGGCGCGAACTGGGATTGCCGCAGGATGCTTTCGTCTTCTGCTGCTTCAACAACAGCTACAAGATCACGGCGGCCGAGTTCGATGTCTGGATGCGCTTGCTTGGGAGCACCCAGGGCAGCGTGTTGTGGCTGCTCAAATCCAGCCCATTGGCGGAACAGAATCTGCGCAAGGAAGCGGCGCGGCGCCACATCGATCCGGACCGGCTGGTCTTTGCCGAACGCGCGCCGCAGGCCTTGCATCTGGCGCGGCATTGCCACGCCGACCTGTTCCTGGACACTTTTGTGTACAATGCGCACACCACGGCGAGCGATGCGCTCTGGGCCGGGCTGCCGCTCGTCACTATGGCCGGCAAGGGCTTTGCGTCCAGGGTGGCGGCCAGCCTGCTCCGGGCATGCGGCCTTGCCGAGCTGGTCACCGAGTCCCCGGAGCACTATGAGCGACTGGCCCATGCCCTCGCGGCCGATCCGCAAACCCTCGCCCAGCTCCGCGCGAAACTGGCGATGGCCCGGAGCTCAGCGCCGCTCTTCCGCACCGAGGCGTTCGTCCGGCAACTGGAACGCGGCTTTGATGAAGCCTGGCAGCGCTCCTGCGAGGGCGACGCGCGCGATATCCTTGTGCCGGAACGCTAATTGCGCGGGACGCCGCCCCGGATACGGGGAAAACCGGGGTCTAAAAAATAAAGGCCGCTGAAGCTTGAAAGCTTCAGCGGCCCAAATTCGCGCTCAGGGGGGAGAGAGCGCGTTTGCCGCGCCCGGGGGGAGAAAGCGCGACAGACAGGAAATGGGAATGGCGGCTTAGAGTTTCAAGCCATCCGAAAAATGGCGGAAAATCAATATTGCCCGGCCTTCAGTATTGCCAGTCCTTGGAACCCTTCACCAGGAAGTCCCGGAACGCCGCCACCCGCTTGGACTGGCGCAGCGCGTCCGCATAGACCAGATGGACGTCGAAGCCGGGGGCGGGAACTTCCGGCAGCACGGGCACCAGATTGCTGTGCTGGGCCGCCACGAAGTCGGGCACCACGCCGATTCCCAGGCCCGCTTCCACCGCCTGCAGAATGCCGGTGATGTTGTTGATGCGCACGACGCTGCCGGTGCAGCCGGGACGGAAATTCTTCTGGTAGAGCTCCAGCAGCCAGTTGATGTCGCGGATTTCCGGGGCGGCCGTCTCGCCATAGACGATGATGGTGTGGTTGCAGATATCCTCGAGGGTGGGCGGCGCCGGATTGGTGGCGAGATACGCCTTCGATCCGTACATGTGATAATGGACGGTGAAGAGCTTGCGCTGGATCAGGTCGGCCTGTACCGGCGCGCGCATGCGGATGGCCAGGTCGGCGGCCCGCTGCGACAGGTCCAATTCGCGGTCGTCCATCACCAGATGGATTTCGACTTCCGGAAACTCCTTGAGGAATTCCTGCAGCCGCGGCAGCAGCCAATAGGCGCCGATGCCATGACTGGCGGTGATTTTCAGCGAGCCGCGCGGACTGTCATGGATATTCTTGAGCGCTTCTTCGGCCGCCGCCAGGCGCGCCAGCACGTCGCTCACCGCGCTGTAAAGCAGCTCGCCTTCGTCGGTGAGGGTGAGGCCGCGGGCGTGGCGCTGGAACAAGGGCGTGGAGATTTCCTCTTCCAGCGCACTGATCTGACGGCTCACCGCCGACTGGCTGAGGGTGAGCATCTGACCGGCATGGGTGAAGCTTCCGGCGCTGGCGACGGCGTGGAAGATGCGAAGCTTGTCCCAGTCCATGATTTCCCCCCGAGCCACTATGTCGATAGCGGCAAGTCTCCACCGTGCGACGCCGCCAGAAACCGCTCCGCTTCCAGCGCCGCCATGCAGCCCATGCCCGCCGCGGTGACCGCCTGACGGAATATCTTATCCTTGACGTCTCCGGCAGCGAAGACACCGGCAACACTGGTATGCGTGGAATCGGGAGCGGTCTTGATATAGCCGCTCTCGTCCATGTCGAGCTTGCCTTTGAACAATTCGGTGGCGGGCGAATGGCCGATGGCGACAAACAGCCCGTCAATGCCGATCTCATGGCCCGAGCCGGTGACGGTATTGCGCAGTTTGATGCCGGTGACGCCCTTGGGCTGCGCTGTGCCCAGCACTTCCGCCACTTCGGTGTCGTAGACGATCTCGACTTTCCTGTTGGCGGTCAGCCGGGCCTGGTTGGTCTTGTCGGCCCGCAGGGAGTCGCGGCGATGGATCAAGGTCACCTTGTCGGCGAAATTGGTGAGGAACAAAGCTTCCTCGGCTGCGGTATTGCCGCCGCCCACCACGGCTACCTGTTTGCCGCGGAAGAAGAAGCCGTCGCAGGTGGCGCAGGCCGAAACGCCAAAGCCCTGAAATTTGCTTTCGCTTTCCAGGCCCAGCCAGTTGGCGCTGGCGCCGGTGGCGATGATCAGCGCATCGGTGGTGTAGATCTCGCCGGAATCGCCTTTGAGCGTGAAGGGCCGGCGCGAAAGATCGACCGAGGCGATGGTGTCGGAAACGAATTTCGTGCCCAGATGCTCGGCCTGCTTCTGCATCTGGTCCATCAGCCAGGGACCTTGGATGGCGTCGGCGAAGCCGGGATAATTTTCCACCTCGGTGGTGATGGTGAGCTGGCCGCCGGGCTGGATGCCGGAGATCAGGGTGGGCTCCAGCATGGCCCTGGCGGCATAGATCGCCGCGGTGCAGCCGGCAGGACCGCTGCCCAGGATGATGACTTTGGAATGATTGCTCATGAGGGCTTCCGGGCGGCTTCCAGGCGAAACTTTGAAGGCGCCTGATATCAGGGCAGGGGCCAAAAAGATCAAGCGTGCCGCAAACACGAAATAGTGCACGATGTTAGCGGGTTGAGTCGCCTCCTTGTGGAACCCTGTCCGAAAATCGAGGTTTACAGAAATATTATTGCGTCAACGGGCGGGGGCGCGTACAAGCGCGGGTCTTAAATTCAGGACCCCCTTTTGGAAAACCGAAAGCTCGACGCCATAGACCTGCGCATCCTGGCGGAGTTGCAGGCGGATGGCCGCATTACCAATGTGGAATTGTCCCGCCGCGCCAAGATTACGGCGCCGCCCTGTCTGCGCCGCATGCGGGCCTTGGAAAAGGCCGGCTATATCGAAGGTTACCACGCCGTCCTGAACGGCAAGGCGCTGGGCTTTTCCGTCACCGGCTTCATCTTTGTCGGTCTGGCCAGCCAGAAAGACGCCGATCTCAAGCATTTCGAGGAGCGCGTGCGCGGCTGGCCGGAAGTCCGCGAGTGCCACATGCTCTCGGGTGAAGTGGATTTCATCCTCAAATGCGTCGCCGCCGACCTGTCGGCGTTTCAAAGCTTCGTGACCGAGACCGTGACGGCGGAACGCAATGTGGCAAGCGTGAAAAGTTCTCTGGTGATTCACCCGTCCAAGATCGAACCCGGCGTGCCGATTGTGGTGCCGGGTTAAGGGCGCGGGCCTTTTGGCCCCTGAGTGCGTCGCGCGTGCTCACGTGCTTACGCACGCTCCGCGCGACGCTCCTGCTCAGGAACCAAAATTCCTCGCGCCCAGATTTTGTGCCGTCTGTCGATAATTTCATTTCAATTCCAGTATTTTGTCCGTGTCACATACGGGGGCTGACCCAGCCCAGAAATCCTGTACTGTTTCCGGAGAAGAAGCCCATGGCGATAAAACCCTCATGCGGATGAAAGTCGGTTTCCTGGCGGCGGTGGCCTGTGCGTTCATGGCATCGGGCGCGTCGGCGCAGGACATTCCCCGCATCAAGGCGCGCATCCTGTCGTTCGACGGCAAGACGTTGAGCGTTACTTCGGGAACGGCGGGCCAAAGTCTCGCTATCGGCCTGATTCCCTCCACGCGCCTGATGTACGAGGAAAAGCTCGATCCCGCCGCCCTCAAGCCGGGCGATTATCTGGGCGCAACCCTGGCCAAAAATGGCGGGGCCTGGGAAGCCAGGGAAATCCATCTTTTGCCGCAGGCGCTGCAAGGCGCGGGCGAAGGGCTTTATCCCTTGCCGTCCGCGCCCGAGCAGAGGATTGCCACCGGCGCGGTCGGCAAGAGCGACGGCAAAAACATTTCCGTGGAATTTCGCGGCAGCGTCGGCAGCGACGGCGCCACCTGCACCGGCCGCGCGCCGCGCCAGGGCGGCTGCAAAGGCGAAGTGAGTTTCATACTGGGTGCCAAGACGCCGGTGGTGGCGATCAAGCAGGGTGACAAATCCATCCTGGTGCCCGGTAAGGTGGTGGCCGTTTCGGTGGTCGCGGGTCCGAATGGACATCTGGTCACGCCCGGCCTCACCGTCGAAAATGAAACCGGCGGCGAGGTTCTGGATGTGGCGCCCGCCAAACCGCCCCAAACGCAACCACCTCAGGCCAAACCGGCCAAGTGACATCCCTGTCCCGATCTGGAGCTGCCCATGCGTCTGTTGCCTGCTCTTCTCACCGCCAGCCTGCTGGGGGCGCCCGCTCTCGCCGCCGACGCGCCCCACAAGCCGCAATTCGGCAGCTTCGGCGTCGATCTCTCTTCGATGGATAAAAGCGTCAAGCCGGGCGAGAATTTCTTTCTCTATGTCAACGGCAAATGGCTGAAGACCGCGACCATCCCGCCGGACCGTTCGCAGACCGGGTCCTTCCAGGATCTGCAGATCCTCAGCGAACAGCGCATGCGGACCATCGTGGGTGAGCTGGAGAAGAAGCCCTACGACCAGCTCAGCGACGAAGAGAAGAAGCTGCGCGATCTCTATGACGCTTTCGAAGACGCCGCCGCGATCGAGGCCAATGGCCTCAAACCGATCCAGAAGGACCTGGATTATTTCGCCGGCCTGCAGACGCCGGCGGACGTGGCGCGCGCCATGGCGTCGGTGCCGCTGGCGACGTCCAGCATCTACGACATCGGCATCGGCGTCGACGACAAGAATCCCGACAATTACTCGCTCAATCTCAATCAGGCGGGGCTGGGCCTGCCCGACCGCGATTATTATCTGAAAGACGACAAGGCGCTGGCCGATACCCGCACCGCCTATCGCCAGTATCTCTCCGACATGATGGGCCTGGCGGGGATGAGCGACACCGAGGCGCGCGCCGACCGCATTCTCGCACTGGAAACCGAAATCGCGAAGGTGCAGTGGAGCCGCGCCGACCGCCGCGATGAGGACAAGGTCTATAATCCGATGACGATCTCGGATCTGAAGGCGCTGGCGCCGGATTTCGCC
This sequence comes from Pseudomonadota bacterium, assembly GCA_040389245.1. Taxonomy (GTDB): domain Bacteria; phylum Pseudomonadota; class Alphaproteobacteria; order Micropepsales; family Micropepsaceae; genus Rhizomicrobium. Next base: position 994,239 of record JAZKAH010000002.1, read on the forward strand.
TGGGATGCCTTTCTGGCGGAATCCCATATCCCGCTGACACGGCCAGATGGCAGCCAGCGCTATGCCATCGTGGCGGAAAAAACCGCCTTCGAACCCTTGGCGAAGATTTTTGCGGCAACGCCGGTCTCGACCTGGCGCGATTATCTTACCGTGCATTACCTGCAGCATTTCGCGGCCTATCTGCCCAAGCGCTTCGACGATCGCAATTTCGCGTTTTACGGAACGGTGCTGGGCGGCAACACGCAGCAGCTCGACCGTCCCACCCGCGGCATCCATCTGCTGGACCGGACGATGGGCGAGGTGCTGGGCAAGCTTTATGTCGCGCGCTACTTCCCGCCCGAGGCCAAAGCCAAGGCGGACCAATTGGTCTCCAACCTGCTCAAGGCCTATGAGGCCGATATCCAGACGCTCGACTGGATGAGCCCGGCGACGCGCGCCAAGGCGCTGGACAAGATCCGGCAATTCACCCCCAAGATCGGCTATCCCAGCCACTGGCGCGATTATTCGGCTTACGTCGTGCGCCGCGACGATCTGATCGGCGATATCCAGCGCTCCAACTTGTTCGAATGGAATCGTGAGGTGAACCGCATCAACCAGCCGGTCGACAAGACCGAATGGGGCATGTCGCCGCCCACCATCAACGCCTATTACAATCCTTCCTTCAACGAGATCGTCTTCCCGGCCGCGATCCTGCAGCCGCCTTTCTTCGATCCCAACGCCGACGATGCGGTGAATTATGGCGGCATCGGCGCGGTGATCGGCCATGAGATCAGCCACGGCTTTGACGATCAAGGCAGCAAGTATGACGGCAAGGGCGTCTTCCAGGATTGGTGGACCAAGGAAGACCGCGCCAATTTCGACGCCAAGACCGCGGAGCTGGTGAAGCAGTATGACGCCTTCGAGCCATTGCCGGGCCTGCATGTCATCGGCGCCAATACCTTGGGCGAGAACATCGCCGACAATGCCGGCATCGCCATCGCGCTCAAGGCCTATCACATCTCGCTGAAGGGCAAGCCCGCGCCCGTGATCGGCGGGCTGACCGGCGACCAGCGCTTTTATCTTTCCTTCGGCCAGGTGTGGCGCACCAAGCAGCGCGATTCATCCCTGCGCACCCAGACCCTGTCGAACGAGCACAGCCCGGCCGAATTCCGCGTCATCGGCCCCACCCGCAACCAGAGCGAATGGTACGGCGCCTTCGCGGTGAAACCGGGCGATAAATATTATCTCGCGCCCGACCAACGCGTTCACCTTTGGTGAACGCGTTGTTTTATTTTTTGTCGCGCGATCTTCGCCGCGGGGCTGTGTGCATCCCGAAAGAGCGGGCCCTGGCTCGCTCGCGCTCCGGGGGCGTGCATTTGTGGTGAAGGCGGCGGCTAAAGCGCGCTGAGAATCTCGTAGGAACGCAAGCGCGCAGCGTGGTCGTAGATCTGGCCCGTCACCATCAGTTCGTCCGGCCGATGCCTGGCGATGAAGGCTTCGACTCCTGCCTTCACGGTTTCTGGCGAGCCCACCTGGGCCATCCCAAGCACGCTCGCCAGCATCGCTTCGATGCGCGGGTCGGAGTGGTAACCTGCCATGTCGTCGATCGGCGGCGGCAATGGACCGGGATTGCCGGTGCGCAAATTCACGAAAGCCTGCTGCAGCGAGGTGAACAGATGCCTGGCTTCGGCGTCGGTCTCCGCCGCCACCACATTCAGGCCCAGCATCACATGCGGCTTGGCGAGAAAGACGGAGGGGCGGAACTGGGCGCGATAGAGTTCCAGCGCCTGCACCAATTGTTCCGGCGCGAAATGCGAGGCAAAAGCGTACGGCAAGCCCAGCGCGGCGGCGAGCTGCGCGCCATAAAGGCTCGATCCCAGCATCCACACCGGCACCTTGCTGCCCATCCCCGGAACGGCGCGCACGGCCTGGCCGGGCCGCGGATCGTCCAGATAGGCGATCAGCTCCAGCACATCCTGGGGAAAATTCTCGATGTCGCCCTGCAAAGTCCGGCGCAGCGCCAGCGCGGTGCGCTGGTCCGTGCCCGGCGCGCGGCCCACGCCCAGATCGATGCGGCCGGGAAACAGCGCCGCCAGGGTGCCGAATTGTTCGGCGATCACCAGCGGCGCATGATTGGGCAGCATGATGCCGCCCGCGCCGACGCGGATGGTGGAGGTGCCGCCCGCGATATGGCCGATCACCACCGCCGTGGCGGCGCTGGCGATCCCAGGCATGTTGTGATGTTCCGCCACCCAATAGCGGCGATAGCCCCAGGCCTCCGCGTGCCGAGCCAAGTCCAGGCTGTTCTTGAGCGCCAGCGCCGCGTCGCCGCCCTGGATGATGGGAGAAAGATCGAGAACCGATAAGGGAACCACCAGCGCGCGCCTCGCAAAAATCCTATGATGCGCGGGCGTCGCCGGCGCGTCCAGCGCCCTCCGGGGCGCGGTCTCTTGTCGCGCCTGGCCGCGCAACGCCATGCCCGTGCATGCGTTCCCGATGAGAATCGAAGCGGCGGACCATGACCAGCGCACTGGCTGAGCAAATCGGCAAAATCCCGAAACTGTATGAGGCAGGAGATAAATCCACCGCCTCTCTGCTCAAGGATGCCGGTTTCCCGGAACGGCGAAGATCCGTCACCGTCGAGGAAGTCGAGGACGTGTTGAAACGAGAGCCGGACCTGATCGATTTGTGGCTGAAACGTTGCCGGGATCAGCGCGCGGTGGGCGGCTGGGGCATCGAGCGCGAGAATGGGGTCTATCGGGTGATGAATTTCTCCGACGGCAAGTCCCTTGTCGTGCAGGGCCGCCCGCACGCCTGCGCGGAGTTCGTGGTCCGCTATGTCTCATTTATTGGCGAGGTTCTGGAGCGGACGAATTGAGGCGCGCGCAAATGATCCTCCGGATGTCCGCCGCCGAGCCAGACCGGTGAACACGGGATAGGCATTTCAGGCGGCCGCAGCCTGTGCGTGATAGCGGCGGCGGCGGCCGGTGGTTTTCATCACGCCATACTGGATGAAGAATAGCGCGAATTTGCTGGCGATGCCCCAGAGCGACATCGCCGTGCCCCAGGCCGTTACGTTCAGACTCAGGGCCAGCGCCAGATTGAGCGCGGCGGAGAAAAACATGAGACCCGCCCAGGCATAGCCGAAGCCGATGGCCAGGTCCGGCACCGTCTCGAGCGCGCGGGGCGGCAGATAGCGGTTCATCCAGCCGCGCTTCAGCATCGCCGCGCCCACCATGAGATAGATCAGACTGGGCTTGACCATCACGAATACCGGATTGCGGGTGATGAGAGTGGCGCTGCCCGAAGCAATCACCACCGCCAGGCTGACCCATTGCAGCGCATCCACGGGCTTGCGCCGCAGAAGCTGCCAGCCGATCTGGGCAATCGCCAGCATGAGACCAAGCGTCACCGCCAGGGTGATGTCACCGGTAAGTGCGTAAAGGCAGAAGAACAGGATGGTGGAGGCCAAATCCATCAGCAACGTGCGGGCCGCGGACAATAGCGACCTCATGCCGTCACCGCGCGATAGCTTGTGGGTGGGGCGATGTTGAAACGCCGGCGCAACGCATCCACCTGCTCCGGCAGGACCGCTTCCCAGTCGATGTCGACAAACCAGCGCGCCTTGCGGCCGTGACGCCAGGCTTCGATGACGGCCCGGCGCGCGGCACGGCTTTCCAGCCGCGACAAGCCCATCAGGACAATCAGCGCCATGCCCAGATTGCCGGTATGCGCATACATGAAAGCAAGAAGACACAGCTCGCCCAAGGGATCGCGGCCATAGCCAGTGAGGGTGTGCGTGAGATCGTGCATGTCGCGCATGCGGTCGCGGAAGAGGGCCACATCGTCCGATACAAGGTCGCCGTCGCGATACGCTTGTGACGGCGCGATCAGGCCTTCGGGCGACAGATTTTCCGACGCCATGAAGCGGTGATATTCGCCGCCCAAGCTGCCCAAGGGCAGCGCCGCAAGCCTGGCGTTGTCGGACAGGGTGGCAAACAGGCTGCGCTTCTCTGCCAGAATGCGGGCGCCCATGGCGCTTTGCTGGAAGCGATTGAACAGGGTGATGCCGGAACGGCCGCGCAGGGCCCGCAGGATGACAAAGACCTCCCGCGTCGCTTCCGGATCTGCCATCAGGCGGCGGACAGCCTTGACGGCCTCAATCGGGCGGAGCCGAGTATCGAGAGTGGATTGAGCAAACATTGGCAGAGTCCTTGTTTCCTTGGCAGGAAAATGCCTATTATATACAATATTGTCAATAATGAGGAGCGGCCGAATTGGCCATCAAGGATTTAGCGAGCAAAAACAAACGCATCCGCCGGACCCCGGAGGAGGCGCGGCGCCTGATATTGGAAGCGGCGGAAACCGGCATGGCGGCGGGCGGACCGGCGGGCCTGCGGCTGGAAACAGTGGCGAAGGCAGCCGGGGTCTCGCACCCCACCATCCTGCATCATTTCGGCAGCCGCGAAGGATTGATCCAAGCCCTGAATCTTCGCACCGTCGAACAACTCAGAACGGTCCTGATCGATGTGCTGGGATCATCTCCCCAAAGCAGCGAAAACGCGATCACGCCGATCTTCGCTGCCTATCGCAACGGTTTGGCGCAGCGCATGGTGTGGCTGATGCAAAGCGGCAGCCTCGTCATGGGTCCCGCCGGTTTGCCCATGCTGGACGAAATGGTGCTGGCCTTGCATGCACTGCGCGAAAGGCTGGCGGGACCGGGCGTGCAAGTCGATATCGCCGACACGAGGGCGATCGTTCACTTGACCACCTTCGCCGCCTTCGGCGACGCCATTCTGGGCAAGCGCCTGCGCCGTGCGCCAACACCGGCAGAAGAAATCGCACAGCAGCAATCATTCGAAAACTGGTTCGGCGAATTTCTGAACGTCTATATGTCGCGCAAAGGCTGACGCCGCAGGCGCCGGTTCAGCGCCGCTGGTGATCCGCGCCGGTCAAGGTGAGCGGATCCTGCAACAGAAAATTGACCAAATTCACGCCCAGCAGGAACAGCACGGCAAGGAAGGGTCCGAAGGACCAGTTGTTGTTGTAGCTCCAGACCGGCGCGACCGCGACCAGTATGACGGCGAGGAGAAGAAGGAATTTCTGATACATGCGACGTCCGCTGATGAGATGGCGGGAGGTCAGCGCGATGCGGCGCGAAAGTCCATTTGGTTTTGCGGTTAACCCTACCGCGCGCGTTCGGAACCTGGCGCATAGGCCGCGCGGCGAAATCCCGACTCGGCGATGCGCGTCTTGCGCCATCGGCAAAGTCGCATGCGGGAGATCGCACTGCGCACCGCGAATGGCTGGCTCGAAAAGGGGCAGAAAACAGAGCGTTTCCGCGACAATTCCGGCTGCAAAACGGGCTCTGGCGGCCTTGGGAAGCTTGAACCTTGAACCAACCCCCTATAGCCTCGCGCCCAGATAATGCCCGCTCGGGGGAGCAGGCATTCGCCCCGGCTTCCCTGTTTGCTTTTTGCGCACGCGTCCAAGCAACAATTCCTAGGGAGAACCAAGAATGAAAAACACCATTCGCGAAGAAGTGAAGGACGATCTGCTCAGCCGCGGTTTTTCGCGCCGGCAGATGATGCGCGCCGCCATGATATTCAGCGGCGGGGCAACCGCGCTGACCCTCAGTCCCGAGATGGCTTTCGCCCAGGAGAGAAGCGAAGCGAGCGCCAAGGTGCGCATCGGCCAGAATGAATGCTGGACCGGTCCCATGGCGCCGGGCGCCAAGGCGGCAGCGGCGGCGATCGCAGTGTCGAACCGCTACTCGCCCAATGACGAGCACGGCCAACTGATTCGGGCCATCGCCAGGATCGAGAACGTGCCGGAAGATCACATCATGACCTGGCCGGGCTCCAACGAAGCCTTGGCCCGCTCCGTGGTGGCCTTCTGTTCGCCGACCAAGAGTCTGGTGCAAGCCGATCCGACGTATGAGACTTCGGGCCGCGCCGCCAAGTTTCTCAATGTGCCGATCAAGAGCGTGCCGCTGAAGGCCGACTACAGTCACGACATCCGCGCCATGTCGTCCACCGACGCCAGCGCGGGCGTGATCTATGTCTGCAATCCCAACAACCCCACCGGCACCATGACGGCGAATTCGGAGATCGAATGGCTGGTGGACAACAAGCCCTCCGGTTCCATCGTGGTGATCGACGAAGCCTATATCCACTGGACCAAGGACTATCCCAACAACACCACGTCGCATCTGGTGGCCGCGGGCAAGGATGTGCTGATCATGCGCACCTTCTCCAAGATCTTCGGCATGGCCGGCATGCGCATCGGTTATACGATGGGCCGTCCGGAACTGCTCGCCAAGCTCAGGCTCCATGACGGCGGCGCCTTGTCGGGTCAGCTGCCGATCCCGTCCGCGGCCTGCGCCGTCGCCAGCCTCACCGATACCGCGTCCATCGCGGCGCGCCGCAAGATGCTGATGGACAATCGCGCCATGACGGTGGATTTCCTCACCAAGCGCGGCCTGAAGCTGATCGGTCCCAGCGAAGCCAACATGCTGATGATCGACTGGAAGACCAAATCGTCCAAGGAAATGCAGGCCGCCTTCAAGGCCCAAGGTGTAGAAATCGCTCGCGTCTTCCCCACCTGGCCGACGGTGTCGCGCATCTCGATCGGTTCCAAGGCCGACATGGAAGGCTTCTTCGCCGCCTTCAACAAGGTGGTGTCGGCCTAGGCACGATTTACCCCAAGTACGGATAAGCCCTCCCCTCACCGGGAGGGCTTATTTTTTGCGCCAGACGCTGGCGAGCCAGGGCTGCTCTTCGCGCGGCAGGCCCGCGGGGCGATAGTAATGATCGAGCTCGGCGAACCCGGCTTCGCTCACGAAGCCGCGCCAGCCGTCCCAATCGTGATAATTGCAATAGCGCCCATTGAACCAGCCTTCCTGGTTGGCGCCGCGGGGATTGGAGCTGAAGAACACGCCGCGCGGCTTCAGGGCGGCATGGAATTGTTTCAGCACCCGCGGCAGTTCCTGGCTTGGAATATGAAACAAGGTGGCGTTGGCGAAAATGCCGTCGAAGCGGCTGGCCGGAAGATCGAGCGCCAGGAAATTCTGCTGCCAGACTTCGAAGCCGTCCGCGCGCGCCATGGCCGCGAAATCGGCGCAGCCTTCCAGGCCGATGGCGGTGTGGCCGAGCGCCGCAAATCGCTTGAGGTCGCGGCCCGGGCCGCAGCCGGCGTCCAGAATGGTGAAAGGCTTCGCGCCCTCGATCCGGTCCAGCAGGGCGGCGATATTCTGACTGACGTCATGGTCCTGAGTACGGTCGCGAAAATCCTGGGCGCGCCCGGCATAATATTTCAAGGTGGTCGCGGCGACGGCCTTGAGATCGTCGGCATTCAGTCCGGTGGAATCGGGAATTGTCATTTGGGATCCGCTTAGCCGCCGTAAAAGGCGCGGCGGCCATACAGCATGGTGACGTTGAGGCGACGGTTCTCATAGCCGTCCTTGAAAACAATCTTGTCGGTTTCGTGGAAAAGGTCGGAGTCGAAAATCACCGCCCGGTTCTCGCGATGCGGCACCACGACAGGCTTGGCGCGCTTGCTTGCCAGAAAGGCGCGGATCGCCGCTTCGTCGGCATTGTAGCGGGCGAAGTCCCAATCCAGCGGCGCTTTCACATCCCACACCACCAACCCGCCGCTATCGGGGTCGCGGTTGGCGTCTTGCGGTGAAACCCAGAAATTGACATTCACCGCCGCCTGGTCGGCATGCATGGGAATACCCAACAGGCTGCTGTCATATTTAAAGCCCCAGGTGCGGCGCAGGCCATGGCTCCCGATCACGCTGGGAAAGACATCGCGCAATTCGTCGGCGATCTGCGCCAGCAGCGGGCAGGCGAAACCGGTTTCCGGCATCGCCCCCAGATAGCCGCTCTTGTAAGGCCGCCGCCAGATGGTCGAACCCCAGCAGAAACGCCGCAGGCCCTCCAAGGCCTCCGCGGTCAGAAGATTATCGATCACCACGATCGGCGGATCGCTTTGGCCCCAGCGCAGAGCGACGTCCCTGGCATTGGCGGGGTTGATCGCCGGCCCCGCGATCCGCGCCCCCGGTTCCAGGTGGAAGCCGGTGTCGTTGATGCCGTGCGCCGCCAGCCAGGCGCGCTGTTCGCTATCATGGCGCAGCTTGTGCGGCGGATCGGTCTCCAATGTCACCGGCTTGCTGCCCAAGGTGACGTCGGCATGGTGACGATAAATCTCCATGCCTTCCGCCGTGCGCTGCATCTCGCACAACACCGCCGCCTTGCGCACCAGCATCTCGGAATCGTCCGGTGCGAGCGCCAGCGCCTTCTCCACCGCTGTCAGGGCTTCGGGGAAGCGTTGTCCGACGTGGAAAAGGGCGGAACGCTCGTGCCAGGTTTTCGCGGCATTCTCGCCCGACGGAATATCTTTCAGCGTCTTTGCTGCTTGCAGGGCCGTCGCGCGTTGCTCCAGCGCCTGCGGATCGGCCGGTGCGAACTCCAGCGCCCGGTCGAGATTTTCGACCGCCTCCTCGAAACGCTGCAGACCCATCAGCGCGCTGCCGCGCCCTTGCCAGGCTTTGGCATGGCGGGGCATCAGTACGAGCGCCTTGTCGAAGCTTTCCAATGCCGAAGCGAATTGCCCCCCGGCATGCAGTGCCGTACCGCGGTTGAACCAGGTTTGCCCATGGCCGGGCAGGAGCGCGAGCGCCCGGTCATAACTTTCGATCGCGTCCGGGAGACGGCCCAGCCGCTGCAGCACCACGCCCCGATCGCCCCAGGCTTCGGCCGAATTGGGCGCCTGCGCCACTATCCGGTCGAAATCGGCGATCGCTTCTTCCAGCCGGTCCAACTGGATCAGGACCAGGGCGCGGTTGCTGAGCGCGTCCACAAAGCCCGGCTTCAAGACCAGGGCGCGATCGAAATGGACCAGCGCTTCGTCGCGCCGGCCGATGGCCGCCAGCAATCCGCCCTTCAGGGTCAGCGCTTCCACCGCCTGCGGATCGATCGCCAGGGCCGCGGTGACGGACGTCAAGGCATCGGCGGTCCGTTGCTGCTGGAATTGCAGCAGCGCCAGACGATATTGCAGCGGGTAATTCAGCGGTGCCTGCGCCAGCACCTGGCGGTAAAAGCCTTCGGCTTCGGCCAGCCGGCCATCGCGGTGCAAGGAAACGGCCTGATTGAGCAATGTCTGCAATGTCATGGCGAGCCCAAGCTAACGCAGCCGGGAACAAAACGAAATCGGCGGCCCGGCTTGGACTTTGCCAGTCGGACCTTGCCAGTCGGGCCTTGCCAGTCGGACCTTGATCAGGCGCCGCGCAATATCCATGTCGATTCCAGGTGTTGAATTCCAAAGCGGAGGCCAAGGGTGACCGACAAGCCCATCAGAATTCCCGGACCCGACCACCCCATCACCATTGCGCCCGCCCCCGGCCGCATCGTCGTCAGGCTCGGCGGCAAGGTGGTCGCCGATACCAAGCGGGCGCTGATTTTGCGCGAGGCGAGCTATCCCGGCGTGACATATATCCCCCGCCAGGATGTGGACATGTCGCTCCTGGAGCGCACCGATCATGCCACCTATTGCCCCTATAAAGGCGATGCCAGCTATTTCAGCCTTCCCATCGGCGGCGAAAGATCCCGCAACGCGGTGTGGAGCTATGAACAGCCCTATGCGGCGGTGGCCGAAATCCGCGACCATCTGGCCTTTTATCCCGACAGGGTTGATGCGATTGAAGAGATCGCTGCCAGCTAGAAACACCGGATAGAAAGTGCCCGCGTGTCCGACTTTGCCGTTCAAACCCTGTTGCAGACGCCCAGCGTCACCGTTCGCGACATCTGCTGTGCCGGGGGATGCCGGCACCAGAGCGCGGAGGAATGCGCCAGCGCCACCGAATTGGTGTTTCCCTATCGCGGCGTCTATGCCCGGCATCTGGGCCGCGATCAGGCCGTGGCGGAAGCCAACCAGGTCCTGTTCTTCAATGCGGCCGAAGCTTATCGCGTCAGCCATCCGGTGGCGGGCGGCGACGCGTCGCTCACGCTGAACATCGACCAAGCGCTGCTGCGCGAACTGGCGCCCAAGGCCTTGCTGCGCGATGGCGGGTCGCTGGCGTTCCGGCATCAGCGCTCGCGCATCGATCCGCGCAGCCAGGCGCTGGTGGCCTTGCTTCGGCATGGCTTGCGCCAGGGCACGGCACAGCCGCTGGAAGCGGAAAGCCTGGCCCTGACTTTGGTGCAGCGCGCGCTGGGTCCGCGCACCAGCCACACCGTGGATGCGGGCATCGCGCCGCAGCGGCTGGCGGACCGGGTCAAGCTGGTGCTGGCCGGCGATCTGTCCCGCCGCTGGACCTTGGGCGAGATCGCCGCCGAAGTGGGCGGCTCGCCGGTCTATCTCACCCAGGTTTTCCGGCGGGTGGAAGGCATGCCGCTGTATCGCTATCACATGCGGCTGAGACTGGCGCGGGCGCTGAGTCTCTTGCCGCAATATGACGATCTCACGGCGCTGAGCCTGGATCTGGGTTTCTCCAGCCACAGCCATTTCAGCGCCGCGTTCCGCGAGGCCTATGGCCGCTCGCCTTCGGAATTCCGCCAGTCGGCGCTGCCGCACTAAAGTCCGCATCAACGCGAGATCGCTAAAGATCCTGATAGCGGCTCCTCTCCGTCAAATGGTCTTTTCTCCCATCGAATTTCCGATGATCGAGGAGAAAATATCATGGTTGAGAAAAGTTGCGCGGCTTGCGACTGCGCTTTGGACGCGGACGCGATCAAAGTCACGATCGGCGGTCAGGTCGTCGAAGTCTGCTGCGAGGAATGCGCGCAGACCCTGAAGGAAGCCAAGGCTTCCGCGACGCAGACGGAGGGCTGATTCGATGGAAAAGCCAATGACAACCGAGAAAAATATTCGCACGCCTTCAGGCACCATTTCCTACACCGAACAAGGACAGGGCCCGGTTGCGCTCTTCGTCCATGGCGTTCTGCTGAACAAGCATCTGTGGCGGCATCAACTGGCGCATCTTTCCGACATCAGGCGCTGCATCGCGCCCGACCTGCTGGCGCATGGCGGCACCGAAGCGGCGCAAGGCGGCGATCTCTCGGTCACGGCCAATGCCCAGATGCTGGCGCAATTTCTCGACGCCCTGAAGATCGACCAGGTCGATCTGGTCGGCAACGACAGCGGCGGCGGCATCGCGCAGATTTTCGCGGCCCTTTATCCCGAGCGGGTGCGCAGCCTGACGCTCACCGATTGCGACACCCATGACAATTGGCCGCCGGAGGCGTTCAAGCCTTTCCTGGCAATGGCGGCGGCCGGCGGCTTGCGCGATACCTTGGGCGCGATGCTGGCGGACAAGAATATCTACCGTTCGCCCCAGGCTCTGGGCCCCGCCTATGAAGATGCAGGCAAGGTCAGCGACGCCGACATCGAAACCTATCTGCGCCCGCTGCTGAAGACCGAACAGCGGCTGGACGATTTCCGGCGATTCCTGGCGGCGTTCGACAACAAACACACTTTGGCGATCGAAGACCGGTTGAAGAAACTGGAGGCGCCGACCTTGATCGTGTGGGGAACCGACGATGTCTATTTCCCCGTCGAATGGGCCCGCTGGCTGGCAAGGACCATTCCGGGCACAAAGCGAATGGTGGAATTGACAGGCGCCCGCATCTTTTTCCCCGAAGAACGCTGGGAAGAGTTCAACCGGGAGCTTCGCGCCCATTGGCAGGCGGTTTAAACTTCGCAACGGGAGTGAAACAGATGCTGCAATTGTTCCTGGAACGCATGTCCAGCCCGGTGGGCGAGGTGATCATCGGCACGGACGACAGGGGCGTGCTGCGTGTGCTGGATTTCGCGGACTATGAAGCGCGCATGCGGCGCCTGTTGCAGCGGCAATATGGAGCGAAAGGGTTTTCGCTGGCGGACGCGGTCAAGCCTTCCCGGGCCGCGTCCGTCCTCGGCGCTTATTTCGAGGGAGACCTGAAGGCGATCGACCGGCTGAAAACCGCCCATGGCGGCACGCAATTCCAGCGCAAGGTCTGGGCCGCCTTGCGGTCCATTCCGGCGCGCAGCACCGTCACCTATGGCGCGCTTGCCGCCCGACTGGGTCTGCCCCGCGCCGCGCGGGCGGTGGGCCTGGCCAACGGCGCCAACCCCATCGCCATTGTCGTCCCCTGCCATCGCGTCATCGGCGCCAACGGCACGCTGACCGGCTATGGCGGCGGCATCGCCCGCAAGCGCTGGCTCCTGGCGCACGAAGCCGGACATTAGGCGCCACGGATTTGCGTGCCAGATCGGGACGCATCCGGGCCGAAAACCCGCGCCATCCGATGGCATGTTTAGTGAAAATGCTCCCCTTGAGAATTTACGCCCGCCCGGGCGCGAGGAGCATGCAATGCCGAACCGGACCGCACACTTCCTGACATCCGCGCTGGTCAGCGCAGCCATCATCGGCACGCCGCTGGCGTCCGAAGCCGGTGGAATGTCCCATATGGGGACATATGGCGGCGGCATTGCGCACATGCCGGCGCCGTCGACCTGCGGCCCCGTCGGCCATCCCAGCCGTCCGACCACGGTGACCAACAATATTCACGTCTATAAGCCCGTGACGGTGACCAAGAATATCGACGTCACCAACAACATCGACAATTCGAAAAACATCACCATCAACAAGCCGGTTTCGATCACCAACAATATCGACAATTCCAAGAACATCGACATCACCAAAAACATCGACAATTCGAAGAACATCTCGATCAACAAGAGCATCGTCATCAACAAGGGCGGCGACAATATCTCGGTGATGGCGGAGGCCAGTGCGAGCGCCTCCGCAAACGCGGCGAGTTTCGCAAATGCCGGCGCCGGTGCCGGCGCGATCGTGATCGGCGGCGGAGGCTGGGCGCCGGAAGCGCCGGCGGCGTTTGTGGGCGGCGATATCGGCAATCTCACGGTGGAGACCGGACCGGTGCGCCAGCAATGCACCATCCAGGAAGCCACCATTGTAAAGGCCATCCATGCGGTCTGCCTGTCCGCGGACGGCCATGAATTTCCCGCTTCGCACATGCTGGGCGATACCTGGATCAGCGGCAGTTATGAAGGCGAAGTCGCCCGCTGCATTCCCGGATCGCATCTGAAGGTCAATATCGGCAAAGTGATCCAGTCCAGCGAAGGCCTGGCGGCCGGCGCGTCCAGCGGAGAGGTCCTCACATGCGGCGCGCACGAGGCGCTGCGTCATTACAAGGACGGGCTGCTGAAGTGCGCCCCCGCCGTGCCGGTCGTGGACTGCACCGAACGCACCAATCTGCGCAAATACGGCACGGCCGATATGTTCTTCTCCTATCGGGCCGAGGTCTGCCTGGAGACCCATGAAGAATATTCGGAAACCTCCGCGGTGGTGCGGGGCGGTTCCCGGACCGGCCTCCGTTAAGCGACGCCTTTTTGCCCTGAAACGGGAAAGGGGCGGCCGGCGGGAGCATGGGCCGTAATTTGCCGAATTTTCAGGGCCATACCTGCAACTCTATACTTCTCGAAGCGTATAAAGGGCGGCTGCCATCAGGCGGCTGACTATTAACTGTCATTTTTCCGCTAACTATGCTTCGCCAAGATCTGCGACAGCCTTCAGGAAATATTATACCATCCAGGTTGTAATTCCGGACCGTGACCGCTTGCCGGTCGCAGTTGGAGTTCGCGTCGGGCCGGGCGGCCCGCGCTGGGTTGGGCGAATGCAAAGAGCGTCTGCTTTTGGCACGTAACGGCTTGGTACGGGCTTTGCTTTGGATTGGGAAGTAGAGCTTCAAACGAGGGGCATCAAATGAATTTCTTCAAGCTTACGAAAATCGCAGCGGTATTCCTGCTGCTGGCACCTGTGGCGGCACAGGCTCAGAATGCTGCCGCCGGCGGAACGGCGGGCGCATCGACCGCAGCCAATTATTTGATTGGCCCGGGCGATGAACTGGAAATTTTTGTCTGGAAAAACCCGGACTTGTCCGTGACCTTGCCGGTTCGTCCGGACGGCCGGATCTCCACCCCGCTGGTCGCGGATATGCAGGCCCAGGGCAAGACGCCGACCGAGCTGGCTGGCAATTTGCGCGCCGCGCTTGGCCAATATGTCCAGGATCCGGTGGTGACCGTGCTGGTCAAGCAGGTCGCGGCTCCCGGCAGTGCCGCTTCAATTCGGGTCATCGGCGCGGCCGCGACCCCCAAATCCGTGCCATATCGGGCGGGCCTGACGGTTCTGGACGTTCTCATCGAAGTGGGCGGCCTGAATACCTATGCGGCCGGCAACGACGCCCAGATCATCCGCACCCAGAACGGCACGAGCCGCAATATCCCCGTGCATCTGAAGGATCTGATGAAGTCGGGCGACCTCAAAGCCAATGTCCAGCTCATGCCGGGCGATGTCGTCAGCATCCCCGAACGCTGGTTCTGATACACCCTTCGGCCCTGCCATTCCGCGGCGGGGCCGGCGGGCTCGTCTAATTCCGTACCCAGCCCGGCCGTCGATGGGCGCTCTAAAATGAACGAATAAAAACATGGTCGGTACCGTACTCAGTCTTCTCTATGACGAAGTGGTTCGCATCTGGTGCTATCGCTGGACGGCCCTGTTCACAGCGATCATTCTTTTCATCGCGGGCGCGGCGTATATCGTGCGGATGCCCGATGTCTATGACAGCTGGGCGCAGATCTATGTCAGCAAACAGACGCCGCTGACGGCCGCCGCGCAGAATGTGTCGCTGGTGGGCGATGGTTACGGCAGCACCTACGTGGTCCAGAAGACGCTGCTGAACGACGCGAGCCTGAGCAAGGTGGCGGAACAGCTGAACCCCAACTTTTCCGGGCTGACCCCGGCCGCCCGGCAAGCATCGATCATGAGCTTGCGGAACAAGATCGAGATCGTCCCCGACAATGGCGACGGTTTTACCGAATTTCACTACAAGGCCACCGATCCGGTGCGCGCCTACCGGGTGGTGCAGCTGGTCCTGAATCAGTTCGTGTCGGCCAACCAGGATCGCGCGCAGAAGGACCTTGGCCAGGCCGATGTCTTTCTCGATGCGCAGATCGCGGTTTATCAGCGCAAATTGGCGGAATCCCAGCAGAAGATTGCGGAATTCCGTCAGCGCTATGGCAACGCCGCCAGCGCCACCGACTCCGAAGAGGAAGCCAGTGCCGCGGCCGATGTCGAGAATGCGCGCGCCGTCTATAACGCCGCCCTGGCCCGCGATGGCGGCTCGTCGTCGCCGCAGCAATCCCAGATCGCGGCATTGGAAGACCGGATCGCCGCTCTGCGTCTGCAATATACCGATCAATATCCCGACGTGGTCGCCGCTCGCCAGCAATTGGCGCAGCTGCAGCAGCGCGTCGCTCAGCCCGGCAAGGTGGGCGAAAATCCGGCGGTCGTGTCCGCGCGCGGGCAACTCATGGCGGCCCAGAGCCGGCTGCGCAAGGCACGGTTCCGTCCCGGCCAGCCGCCGCAGGTGGCCGCTCAGGAAGCGGATCTGAAACGCACCGACGACATGCTGCGCAACTCCTATCAGGAGCTTTTGGCCCGCCGTGAGGCCGCCAAGATGTCCCTGGCCGTCTATGGCGCCAATGATGCGGGAAAATTCCAGGTCACCAACCAGCCCACGATTCCGTCTTTCCCGTCCGGGCCCAATCGCACCCTGTATCTGGGCCTGGCCTTTCTTGCCGCGGTTGCCGGCGGTATCGGCGCGGCTTATCTGCGCGGCGCCATCACGGGGGTGTTTGTCGCGCCCCGGGAACTTGAGGAGGCGTTCCAGCTTCCGGTGATAGGAACGATTTCCTGGGAGAAGACCTGGCACACGGGCGAAGTCGTGGAAAGTTCCCGCAACGTCACCGTTTTGGTGACCTTCGGCGTTATTCTTTTGGTGGCCGCGGTATTGGTGTCGATTTCAACGTCGCCTTGGCTCCAGGCGGTTTACCACAATTATTCGGCACCCCTGTTGCAGGGATTTGTGAGATAAAAGGCGGCGATTGGCGATGGGTGAGATGAGTAAGGTTCCTTTTGCGGGGAAAGTATTTCCCGCCGACATAGTCTCGGAAGATGCCGAGGTTCTGATTCCCACCGACGACGTTTCCGCTCTGGAAAAGGTCGAAGAACGGGGAGGCGTGGTCAAACGCGTCGGCTCGGTCGTCACGCCGCATTTCGACGAGTCCCGCACACGCGAGGATTTTCGCGTGGTCAAGCGCCACATTCTTTCCCGCATCGACGGTACGCCGACCGAAAAAGGCAAGGATCCGCGCACCATCCTGATCACCAGCGCCAGCCCCAAGGAAGGCAAGACCACGGTCACCTTGGGCCTGGCGATGAGCTTCATTTTCGAACGGGATTACAGCGTGATTCTGATCGATGCCGATATGCGTTCTCCCGAATTGTCCCGCCGCATGGGGCTTTCTGGCGAACTGGGCCTGCTGGATTTCCTTGAAAACGAAGAGATCGGGATCGAGGACATCGTCTATCCGACCAGCGTCAAGGGCGTTTACGCGGTTCCGGCCGGGCTGCCCCGGATCACCGCGCCCGAACTGATCACCAGCGAGCGGATGACCCTGCTGCTGAAGACCTTCCATGACGGGTCTCAGAAGCGGATCGTCATCATCGATTCCGGCTCCGTCCTGGCCTGCAGCGAGACCATCTCGCTCGCCGGTTATGCCGGCCAGCTGATTTTTGTGGCCGCCAAGGGACAGACCCGCCGAAAAGACATCGACGAAGGGCTGGGCATCCTCCATCGCCAGGCGGGGCCGATTGACGAATCCCGGGTTGCTATGGTCTTCAATAAGACGGATCATTCCAGGTCGCCGGTCCGTTATTCTAGAAATTCGTGAATCGGCGTCACTTTTTAGTGGCGAGGGGATATGCAGTCTTGGGTACGTCGGGCCAGCCGCGCTGGTAGTTTCGCGGGGGGCTGCATCCTATTATTCGCGGTCGGGGCCTCTTCGAGCGCCTCCGCGCAAGGCGTTTATTCCGGGATATTCGGGCAGGGCTCCCTCGGCCGGGGCAATTCGGGCCTGGCAGCCGAGCCTCTGATCGACATGCGGGATTTCTCCGTCACCCCGATGGCCGGGCTGCAGGAAACTTTCACCGACAATGCCCTGCTGACCTCCACCAACCAGAAGTATGATTTCATCACCCGCCCGATGCTGGGCGCCGACGTGAATTTTCACGGCCCCCTCACGGCGACGGTGACGGGTCATGTCTATTACGATGCCTATGTCAATAACGGGCAGCTCAGCGGCGTATCCGGCGACGCGCAAGGCACCGGCAGCTACACGCTGATCCCCAGCTTCCTGTCGATTGACGCCAACGGCATGCTGATGAATACCAGCGTCTCGACATTCGGAACACCCGCGATCAACCGCGTTGGCCCCGCCAATCAGGTTCAGTTCGCCACCTACGATATCGGTCCGCGTCTGACGACCACGCTGGATGACTTTGCGGATTTGAACGTCATGGGACGCTTTGCCCAGGTCTTCTTCGGCAATACCAGCGCCACCACCGCCGCCGTGCCGTTCGATTCCACCATCCTGCAAGGCTCGGCGTCGATCGATACCGGCACGCGCTATCTTGGCTATGAAGCCATCACCAACGCGCAGGTCGAGCGGGACGACCATGGCTTTCAGGCCTATAACGGCCAGCAGTCCTTCTTTGTGGGAATTTTTCCGCAGGTCCGCCTGATCGCACGCGGCGGCTATGACAACGTCACCCAGCCCGGGATTGTGAACATCAGCGCGCCGATGTGGAGCGGTGGCGTGGAATTCACCATCAATCAGCTGTCCAAAATCTCGGTCGAGACGGGCGAGCGCTACAATCATTCGGCCTGGGCCGCGGATCTGCGCTTGCAACTTTTCGATCACCTCTATGCGGTGGGACGGTATTTCGAGGCGATTCAACCCAACCAGTTGCAGCTCAATTCTGCCTTCGTGTCATTTATCTCGCCGACCGCGCAGCTTCCGCTTCAGCTGACCAGCAACGGCTTCGCGTTCAACGGCAATCTCGACAACCAGACTGCGTTGACCAAGCAAGCCAACATCGATCTGGTCTATGAGTGGGAGGATCAGTCGATCAGCCTGCAAGGCGGCTGGAACGATCGTTTTCTGTTGGGCTCGAACACGCATGACCGTACTCTGACCAGCGGCATCAATTACGACCGCACTATCGCGCCCGATCTGGGATTTTCGACGGGGATCAATTATTATCGCACCTTCTCCAACCCGTTCTTCGGCGCCAGCGAATCGTATAGCGGCAATGTCGGCCTGCAATACGACATCAATTCGAGCATGCGCGCGGTTGGCGGCTATGCCTATGAACGCCAGGTTCAACTCTTCACCAACGGTCAGAGCATCACCGAAAACGTCCTCTTTGCCGCGATAGCCAAGCAGTTCTGATAAGGCCGCGATCATGGAGCCGGGACTCGATACATCTTCCATCGTCAACGGCCTGTCCGTGGACGTAGAGGATTACTATCAGGTCCAGTCGCTCGAGAAGGCCTATACAAGGTCCAACTGGGACAGCTATCCCTCGCGTGTCGAACAGAATACGCGCGCGCTTCTGGAGATCTTCGACGCTTCGAAGGTGAAGGGCACCTTCTTCACCCTGGGCTGGATCGCCGAACGTCATCCCGTGCTGGTGCGCGAAATCGTGGCCGCGGGACATGAATTGGCGAGCCATGGCTATTGCCATTATCGCGTCGATTCCCAATCGCCCGACGAATTTCGCGCCGATGTAAAGCGCGCCAAATCGATCCTGGAAGATATCGGCGGCGTGCCGGTGCGCGGCTATCGGGCGGCGACCTTCAGCGTGGGGCCGCACACGCCCTGGGCCTGGACGGTGCTGGAAGAGGAAGGTTATCGCTATTCCTCCAGCGTCTATCCGGTGGCGCGCGACAATTATTCCAATCCCGACGCGCCGCGCTCGGTCTACAAGCCGGCGGGCGTCAAGGACCTGATCGAAATCCCCATCGCCACCGTGCGGCTGGGCTCGAAGAATTATCCCTGCGGCGGCGGCGGCTATTTCCGCCTATTGCCCTACAGCCTGTCGCGGGCGGCGCTCCGGCGCATCAACCGGCGCGATCATCTGCCCGCGGTGTTCTATATTCATCCCTGGGAAGTGGATCCCGATCAGCCGCGGGCCAGCGGCGTGTCGGCGAAATCGCGCTTCCGCCATTATACCAACCTGGCCAAGACGGGCGGACGCCTCGGGCGGCTGACCCGCGATTTTCGCTGGGGCCGGATGGATTCCATATTCCTCGGAACTTCGGAGCGGGCGCCGACCCTGACCCGCAATGCTGCTGCCTGACACGAACGAGGCTGCGGCCGAGTGGGATGGCTTCGTCGCATCGCGGCCGGATTCCACCTTCTTCCACTTGTCCGGCTGGCGCGAAGTCATAAAGCGCAGCTTCGGGCATGCCTGTCCCTATCTGGTGGCGCGGGACGGCGGCGCGCTCAGCGCCGTCATGCCGTTGACGGAAATCGACAGCCGCCTGTTCGGCCATTCTCTGATCGGAAACGGCTTTTGCGTGGGCGGTGGTCCCTTGGCCGCGAATGACGCCGCGCTGGCCGCCGTGCTGGACGAAGCGGGACAACTGGGGCGCGCGCGCAAGGTTGGCTATATCGAATTGCGGGACTGCGCCATGGCGGGGCCGGACTGGCAGGCGCGCGGCGATCTCTATGCCGGTTTTGCAGGGCCGATCGCGCAGGATGAGGCCGACAATCTGAAACAGATTCCCCGCAAGCAGCGCGCTGTGGTGCGCAAGGCCCTGGAGCAGGGCTTCACGATTTCCATCGAACGCAAGATCCAGCCCTTTTTCGACCTTTATGCCCGCACATTGCGCGATCACGGCACGCCGATCCTGCCGCGGCGCTTTTACGAGAATCTGCTGACGGTGTTTGGCGATGCCTGCGAAATCCTCACCGTCAGCAAGGACGGCGTGCCGACTTCGAGCGTGCTGAGCTTCTTCTATCGCGACCAGGTGCTTCCCTATTATACCGGCAGCCTTGTGGAAGCGCGCCGCAGCGGCGCCAACGACATGATGTATTGGGCGTTGATGCGCCGGGCGGTGGAGCGCGGTGCGACCATCTTCGATTTCGGCCGCAGCAAGGTGGGCACGGGCCCCTATAGCTTCAAAAGCAATTGGGGCTTCACGCCGCGCCCCATCACCCACCAATATCTCCTGTTGGGCCGGGACAGTTTGCCCAACCTCAATCCCACCAATCCGCGCTATGCCAAGCTGATCGCGGCCTGGCAGCGTTTGCCGGTGCCTGTCGCCAACGCGATTTCCCCCTTCATCAGCCGGAGCCTGGCCTGAGTCATGGCCGATCTTCTGTTCCTGACCCAGCGCATTCCCTATCCGCCAATCAAGGGCGAGAAGATCCGGCCGCTGCAGATCCTGCGGCATCTGCGCGAGACCCATAATATCCATCTGGGCTGCCTGGTGGACGATCCGCATGACGTGCAGTACATCGAGACCGTCGAGAAGCTCTGTAAATCGTCCCATTTCGCGCAGATCGACCGCAGCCGTGCCAAGATCAGCTGTCTGACGGGGCTTTTGACGGGAGAGCCGCTCAGCGTGGTCTTCTATCGCGACCGGGGTCTGGCCAATTGGGTCCGGCATGTCATCAAGGACATCAAGCCCCAGATCATCTTCGTCAGTTCGTCCAACATGACGCCTTACATTCTGGATCTGCGGACGGACGCGATGCGCTGCATGGTCGATCTCATCGATGTGGATTCCGAGAAATGGCGGAGCTATGCCGAAGTGGGCAGCTTCCCGATGAACTGGGTCTACCGGCGCGAATGGCACCGCGTCGCCGATCTCGAAGCCCGTATCGCCCGCGAATGCGACTGGAGCGTTTTCGTTTCGGACGCGGAAGCCGCCCTGTTCCGCAAGCTCCAGCCGCAATTCGCGGACAAGATCCGCGCCGTCAGCAATGGCGTCGATCTGGACTATTTCGATCCCGCCCGCCGCTTCGAGGCGCCTTATGCGACGGACAGCGCAAATTACGTGTTCACCGGCACCATGGATTATCCGCCGAATGTCGATGCGGTGATCTGGTTCGCCAGGGATATCCTGCCCGTCATCCGGGCTTCGATACCCGGCGCGCAATTTCACATTGTCGGCGCCAATCCGGCGCCGCAGGTTAAGGCGCTGGAATCGATCAAGGGCGTGTTCGTGTCGGGGCGGGTTCCGGACGTCAGACCCTATGTCGCGCACGCGACCGCCTGCGTGGCGCCGATGCGCATTGCCCGCGGCATTCAGAACAAGGTGTTGGAGGCGATGGCCATGGGGCGTCCGACCGTGGTGACCGCCGATGCCCTGGAAGGGATCAAAGCGGTGCCTGGCGCCGACCTGCTCCTGGCCGATGGCGCCGCCGATTTCGCGAAAGCCTGCCTGGCCTGTGCGGAACCGGGCGCTGCCGCCATCGGCGATGCCGCCCGCCGGCGCGTGGTACAGGACTTTGCCTGGCCCCAACAGCTTGAAAGATTCGACACCATTCTTAACGAACGGAAAAACGCCCCGGTGCTATGAAGGCGCGCTCGCGGCGGGGAGGTTTTCATGGCTTGTCGGCCGGTTCGGCAGGGAAGGGAGGTCCACTAATTCATGCGGATTCTCTTCCACCACAGGATTGCTTCACGCGACGGCCAGTCGGTTCACCTGGAAGAGCTGATGGCCGCGCTCAAGCGATTGGGGCACGAGATCATCCTGGTCGGTCCGGCGGCGTTCACGCAGACCGATTTTGGCGGCTCGAATTCGGCGGTGGACCGGATCAAGAAATTGATTCCCGCCTGGCTCTATGAGCCGCTGGAAATCGCCTACAACGTCAAAGCCTATTCCCGTCTTCGCGCCGCGGTACGAAAGCACAAGCCCGACATCATTTATGAGCGGTTCAGCCTTTATCTTTTCGCGGGCGTCTGGGTACGGCGGCGGACCGGGCTGCCGCTGCTGCTGGAAGTGAATTCGCCCCTGTTCGAGGAACGCGCCAGGAATGACGGGCTTCGCCTGCATCGCATCGGTCAATGGGCGCAGAAATATATCTGGCGCAATGTCGATCATTTGTTCCCCGTAACCGGCGTGCTGGCCAAGACCATCGCGGCCTATGGCGTTGCGCAATCGCGCATCACGGTTATTCCCAATGGCGTCGATCCGGCGCGCTTTCACGCCGTTCACGATACCGCGATCCCGCGAAGCGATGCGGCAGGGCGGCCGCAAATCGTGCTGGGCTTCACCGGCTTCATTCGCGACTGGAACGCCGTGCACCGCCTGATCGATTTCGCCGCCGCGCATCGGGACCGGTACGACATCAAGGTCCTGGTGGTGGGCGATGGCCCGGCGCGCCCCTTCCTGGAAGAACATGCGCGGCAATGCGGCATCGCGAACCAGGTCATCATCACCGGCATCGTGGGCCGCGACGAGGTGACGAAATATGTCGCATCCTTCGACATCGCGGTGCTGCCGGACGTCACGCCCTATTCCTCGCCCCTGAAATTGTTCGAGTATATGCAGCTGGGCTCGGCCATCGTGGGACCGGACATGGAGAATATCCGGGAGATATTGACCGACGGCCATGATGCCCTCCTGTTCGCGCCGGACGCGGCCCAATCGCTCGAAGCCTCGCTGCTCAAGCTCTGCGCCGACGATGGGCTTCGCGCGCGCCTGGGCGCCGCGGCAAGGGAGACGATCGTCCGCAAATCCTTGACATGGATGGGCAGCGCCGAGCGCGTGGTTGCGGTGGCGCAAGCTATCCTGCAGCATGAAGCGGGCGCCGTCCGGATCAAGGAAAAGACCTAAGCCATGTGCGGCCTGACCGGACTTTTCGACTTCAAGACGGCCCGGGATTTCGATCCGTCCCTGATCCAGGCGATGACCGATGCGGTGGCGCATCGCGGGCCCGATGGCGAGGGCATCTATCATGCGCCCGGCGTGGCGCTGGGCCACCGGCGCCTGGCTTTCATCGATCTGGCGGGCGGCATCCAGCCGATGCAGACCGCGGACGGAGATCTCACCATCGTCTTCAACGGC
This sequence comes from Pseudomonadota bacterium, assembly GCA_040389245.1. Classification (GTDB taxonomy): domain Bacteria; phylum Pseudomonadota; class Alphaproteobacteria; order Micropepsales; family Micropepsaceae; genus Rhizomicrobium. The sequence goes on from JAZKAH010000002.1 coordinate 1,017,206, forward strand.
GAGATCTACAATTTTCCCGACCTGATGGCGGAGCTGAAAGCGCAAGGGGCGCAATTCCAGACCCGCAGCGATACCGAGGTGCTGCTGCATGGCTGGCGCCATTGGGGCACCGGCCTGTTTTCCCGGCTGCGCGGCATGTTCGCTTTCGCCTTGTGGGATGCGCCTGAGCAGACCCTGGTTCTGGTGCGCGACCGTTTCGGCAAAAAGCCGATGCATTATGCGGCGCTGCCCGACGGACGCCTGGTGTTCGGTTCGGAAATCAAGTCGCTGCTCAAGGCTCCCGGTCTGGACCGCGCCCTCGATCCTCTCGCGGTGGAAGATTTTTTCACCTATGGCTATGTGCCCGATCCCAAGACCATTTATGCCGCCATCCGCAAATTGCCGGCGGCCCATGCCCTGATCGTGCGCCGGGGCCGTCCGTTCGAGTTGATGCGCTACTGGAATCTGCTCGACAATCTGCATGAACGAGTCACGCCCGCCCAGCCCAATGCGGAGATGGTCGCCGCCCTGCGGCATGCGGTGAAGCTGCGATTGATCTCCGATGTCGAAGTGGGGGCGCTGTTGTCGGGCGGCGTGGATTCCAGTGCCGTGGTCTCGCTGATGGCGGGCTTGCAGGAAGCTCCGGTCAGCACATTCTCGATCGGGTTCGCCGAGCGCGACTATGACGAAAGCGCCTATGCCAAGGCGGTTTCCGACCGCTACCACACCCATCATCACACCCGCATCGTCGATCCGGGCGATTTCAGCCTGTTGCCGCGTTTGCCGGGGATTTACGACGAGCCTTTCGGCGATATCTCGGCGCTTCCCACTTTCGCGGTCTGCAAATTGGCGCGGCAGTCGGTGAAGGCCGCATTGACCGGCGATGGCGGGGACGAAATTCTGGGGGGCTACCGGCGCTATGCCTTCTTCGCCTCCCAGATGCAGGCGCGGCGCTGGTTGCCGGATAAATTACGCGGTCCGTTATTCTCGCTTTTGGCGGATATCTATCCGCATGGCGCCCGGCTGCCGCGGATGCTGCGCGCCAAGACCACGTTCCGGGAATTGTCGCTCAGCCCCGCCGACGCCTATCTGCGCATGGTGTCGGCGCTGCCGGAAGAAATCCGCGCCCAATTCCTGTCCCGCGATTTTCGCAGCGGCCTCGGCGGCTACGATTCGGGCGATGTCGTGCGCCAGCATTTCAATGTCGATGCGCGGCTCGATATGCTGCAGCGGGCGCAATATACCGACATCATGACTTATCTGCCGGGCGACATTCTCACCAAGGTGGATCGCGCCAGCATGGCCAATTCGCTGGAATTGCGGGCGCCGTTCCTGGATCAGGAGTTATCGGACTGGGCCTTTTCGCTGCCCGACGAACTCAAGCTGCGACGCGGCGCGGGCGGCAAGGCGGTCCTGAAGAAGGCGATGGAGGAATTCCTGCCGCACGATCTTCTCTACCGCTCGAAAAAGGGCTTCACCGTTCCGGTCGCCCAATGGTTTCGCGGCCCGCTCCGCGAGAATGTCCGGGCGCTGGCGCATGGCGCGCACCTCAAGGACAGCGGGTTCTTCGATACCGCCGCGATTGAAAAAATGGCGGAAGCCCATATCGGAGGCAGCCGCGATTTTTCCAAGCCGCTCTGGCTCTTGTGGGTGTTCGGAAGTTTTCTCGAGCACGCGGCACAGGCAAGCTGAAACCTGCGCGCGAACGTCAGATCAGTCTGACCGCGACGTCGAGCATGCCCCAGCCGGCCATCGCAATCGTCGCCCAGATAATCAGGCAAACGCCGAACGGCATTCTGTGGCCTTGATCCATCATTTCTTCTTGGGCAATTGCGTAGCGGCCCGCAGACCGTGCTGTCGGGAATTGGACAATTTTGCTTTCTGCCGCGCTCTGTCGCACGTCACGTCCGCCTTTGTCGTGAGACCCGTAACACGCAGGTCTACCAGGATCGTGTAGCGCGCCCGTAGTTAACAATTGCTTATTGCCCGAATGCTGGCAAGCGTTCCGTGTGGCCGAGAATATCGCAAGCCGCTGTCACAATTGCGGGATTGAAGCGATCCTGGAATCCATAGTGCGCTGCAGCAAGGAACAATGCCTTGTTTGCACGCGCCGTATCGTCCCAGCTGAATTGCTCCGCATACGTCCTGACGGCGCGGCGATCGGGCGACAGGGCGCGAAGCTGCTTGATCGCCTGTGCGAGAGCGGGCGCAGAGCGTTCCTGCACCAGCGCTCCCAGCTTGGGATCCTGCACCACTTCCGGCGTGCCGTTCACATTCGTCGCCACCACCGGCGTGCCGCACGCCATCGCTTCCAGCAGCACGTTCGCCCAGCCTTCGCGCGAAGACGCCAGAACGAAAATATCGGCGGCGCGATAGGCATCGGTCAGCGCGTCATGTGCGATCTCGCCCAGGAAGCGCACGCGCGACGCGACGCCTTTTTCCTCCGCCACCCGTTCGAGTTCGGCGCGCATCGGCCCCGAGCCCGCAATCAGCAATCGGGCATCCGGCAGATCGGCGAGCGCGGCGATGATCAATTCATGGCCTTTGCGCGGGATAAGGCTTCCCACCGACAGCAAGGTGAAACCGTCGAGCCCCAGCCGCTTGCGGGCCGCATTGCGGTCGCCGGGCGAGAAGCGCGCCAGATCCACGCCGTTGCGCAAGGTCACCACGCGCGAAGGCGCCTCGCCCAGCTCCACCAGCCTGTGCCTCAGATCCTCGCAGACGGTGATCAGGGCGCTGGCCTGCTTGCCGGCCCATTGGATCTGCGCCCGCTCGGGTGGCGATTGCGGAATCAGCGTCAGATCGGTGCCCCGTCCGGTGATCAGGAGCGGGATATCCAATTCCCGGGCCAGCCGCGCCGCCGCCACGCCGTCGGGATAGAAATAATGCGCATCGATCAGGTCGAATTTCGGCGCCCCCTGCTTGGCCATGCGGTCCAGGACGCGCTTGGCCGCGCGGTAGAGAAAGACGGGGGTGAAGCGGCTGCCGATCTTGGGGATAACGGGGTAACGGGGATGGTGAATTTCCAGGCCGTGCCGGGTTTCCAGACGCGGGACCGCCGCATAGGTGGCGTAACGGCCGAAGCGGGGGTGGCGGAAGGGAAACCAGGGCACGGGGGCCAGCACGGTCGCCTCGATACCCCCCTGTGCCAAAGTGTGACGCAGCCGGTTTTCGACAAAAACCCCGTGATTGGGCTGTGCCTGATTGGGATAGAGGGTGGAAAAAACCAGGACGCGCAGCAAAAACCTCTCCTCGGGTGGGCTGCCGGCAGTCTGGCAGCGAAATTGCTAAGGGCCCCTCAATCTGGCAGGGAACTCCGGGAACCAATCGGCGTTATAATTCCGCTGCTGGACCGCTATTTTTCCTTAGAAATCGATCGTTAATGTGCCGAATCGGCTCATATCCGAGCACCTCTTCATTGGCATATGAGTTGCAGCGCTTTCGTGAGGTCAATCCGGGATTTTTACCCCGGTGGCCAGTGAAACATGAAACGCACGGGCTTGGGGACAAGTGAGATTTTTCGGTCACTATGTAGCGGCGCCCTCGGTGGTGCTGGCAAGCTTGGACGGAGGCCTGTTCCTGGCTGGCCTTCGTCTTCTTAGCCTCGAGCGGCATTGTTCGTTCTGCTACTTCAATAGCTTAGTGTCGCTGAACCTGGCCAAGGCGGCAACCTTGGCCTGCATCTTCGTTTTGCTGTGCGCTTCGGTCGGAATCTACAATGCCGATGCGCTGCGCAGCTTTCGCACCTTCGCCAAGCGTTTTGCCTTTGCCTGGCAGCTGATCTTCATTCTCGCCATCGGCTTCTTCGCCATCAGCAAGATCGCGCTGGGCGTGCCGTTCGGCTGGTTCGTCGGCATCTTTTCCATCGCCATCAGCCTGTTCATGATGCTTTTGCTGGCGCTGCGGTTCTTCTTTCATCTGTTTTATCGCAGCCCCTTCCTGAAGAAACGGGTCCTGGTGCTGGGCCAGGGTTCAACCGCCGATGCCACCGTCGCCTATGTGAACGGCCCGGGCAGCAATCATCTCAAGCATGTACGCACCATCGCCAATGGCCGGGTGGTGGAAAATCGTGCGTCCTGGAGCGTGGAAGGCAATTTGGCACTGGGCGAGCCGGCGGTCGCCGAAGCGACGCCGCTGCTCCAGATCGCCCTGGCGCTCAGGGTCGATGAGATCATCGTCGCTGTCGACAACAAGCGCGGGCTGGCGGTTTGGGATCTTCTGGAATGCCGGCTCAACGGCATCGACGTGATCGACTATCTGAATTTCTGGGAACGCGAATTCGCCCAGATCGACGTTTCCAATGTGGGACCGGGCACGCTCGCCTTTACGGGCGGATTCCAGTTCAATCGCCGCCGCCGTGTCCTCAAGCGGGTGGCGGATTTCACCGTCAGCCTGCTGTTCCTGGCCGCGGTGCTGCCGATCACGCTTTTGGTCGCGGCCGCGATCAAGCTCGAAAGCAAGGGGCCGGTCTTTTATCGTCAGGAGCGCGTCGGTCTGAACGGGCGGATCTTCCGGGTCTGGAAATTCCGCAGCATGCGCACCGATGCCGAAAAGGACGGCGTGCCGCGCTGGGCGTCCGCCAAGGACAGCCGCGTCACCCGGATCGGCCGCTTCATCCGCGCCACCCGGATCGACGAGATTCCGCAAATCATTAACGTGCTGGAAGGGGATATGAGCTTTATTGGGCCCCGGCCCGAACGGCCCTATTTCGTCCAGCAATTGCGCCGCGAGATGCCCTATTATGACCTTCGTCATCGCGTCAAACCGGGCATTACGGGCTGGGCACAGGTGAACTACCGCTATGGCGAATCGATCGAGGACGCGCGGCAGAAGCTCGCCTTTGATCTCTATTACGTGAAGAACAATGATTTTTTCCTCGATCTGACAATTCTCGTTCAAACGGTGCGGGTGATTGTGTTCGCGCATGGCGCGCAATAACCGGATGGATGCGTATGAATCGGCAGGCGGACGCACTGGCGCGCACAGGATTCAAGCCTGACGTCGTTATACTGGGCGCCGACGGCGCCATCGGTCACCACATCGTCAAGGCGTTCGCCGGCAAGGGCATGCAGGTCGCCGCGGTGTCGCAAGCCCCTGCGACGCGCAACGCCAGCGCGAATGTCCACTTTCTCCAGGGCGATGTGTGCGACAGCGATGCGCTGGCGCGGCTGATCGGAGACGCCCCCTCTCTTGTCAATGCGGCAAGGCCGAAAATCACCGAAGACTGGGACGACTGCGAACGCCAAGTCCAAGAGTCGATCGGCGCGTTGAGCAGCGCCTGCAAGCGCGCCGGCATCAAGCGGCTGGTGCATATCAGCTCCATTGCGGCGCTTTATCTGGGCGATAAGGGCGACGTCGTCACCGGCCGCGCGCCGGTCGATCCCTATGGCTGGCAACGCTCCAACTATTCCCGCGCCAGGGGCGTGGAGGAAATCGCGCTTCTGACTCAATTCGAGGAAACTGCATTGCCGGTTTCGATCCTGCGTCCCGGTATCCTGGTTGGCGAAGGCGCCACGCCCTATCACGCCGGCGTCGGCCTTTTCAGCGAGGCGCATCGTTGCATCGGCCGGGACGACGGCCGTCATCCGCTGCCTTTCGTGCTGGGCGAGGATGTTGCCTCCGCGGTGGTGGCGGCGACCGAAAGGGACGGCGTGCTGGGTCATTGCTACAATCTGGCCGGCGATGTGCGCCTTTCCGCCCGCGAATATGTCGAAGCGTTGGGCAAGTCGCTCGGCCGGCCGCTGGTCTTCCAGCCGCGATCGCCCGCCATGTTGTATTATTCCGAGTTGGCGAAATGGGGCATCAAGCGCGCCGGCGGCCATGACGCCGCGCATCCCAGCAAGCGCGACCTGCATTCCCGCACGATGGTTGCCACGCTCGATTGTGCCGACGTCAAGGCCGCGCTGGACTGGGCACCGGTTGCGGATCGCGAGACATTTATCGCGCGCGGCATCATGGTCCATACCGACAATCGCCATGCGGGCGACGGCAGCTAGCGGCCACCGCGGATGAACAATAGCCCTTCCATTCTTCATGTCTTTCCGACCTTCAAGATCGGCGGAGCGCAAGTCCGCTTCGCGGAGCTTGCCAAGGGATTCGGCGACCGTTTCTCGCACACCGTCATCGCCATGGATGGCCAGTACGCGGCCGCGCAATTTCTGCCGCCGGGCGCCGGCATAACGCTTGGCGGTCTTCCGGCCACTGGCGGATCGTTGATGGAGCGCCTGTCGCGCTATCGCCGGGACATCGCGGCGCATGCGCCCGATCTGCTGGTGACTTATAATTGGGGCTCGATCGAGTGGGCGCTCGCCAATCTGACGATGGGCACGCCGCATATTCACATCGAGGATGGCTTCGGTCCCGAGGAAGCGCAGCGGCAGTTTCTCCGCCGCGTCTGGACCCGCAGGCTGGCGCTCCGGCGCAGCCAGGTAATCGTTCCGTCCCTCACGCTTCGGAATCTGGCGCTGCAGGTCTGGCGTCTCGACAGCGCGCGCGTGCACTATATTCCCAACGGCATCGCGCCATGCGACGAATTCTCGACCAGCATTGCCGAGCTGGGCCTTGGCCTGCCGCCGGACCGGCCGCGCATCGCCTGGGCAGGCGCGGTCCGGCGTGAAAAGAATCTCATTCGGCTTTTGCGGGCTTTCGCACCGCTCAAGGATGAAGCCGTCCTGCTTGTCATTGGCGATGGTCCGGAACTGGACAGCGCGCTGCGGGAAAGTGAAAGCCTGTCCCTGGGCCCCGCCATCCGTTTTCTGGGCCGGCGCCAGGACGTCCGCGACATCTTCATGCAATGCGATCTCGTGGCGCTTTCGAGCGATACCGAACAAATGCCCCTGGCGGTGCTGGAGGCCATGGATGCCGGCCTGCCCGTCGCTTCAACGGATGTGGGCGATGTCCGCCACATGGTTTCCCGGGAAAATCAGCCCTATATTGTTAACGGATCGGACCACGAGCTGGGCGCGGCCCTGCGGGTGCTGGTGAGGGATGCCGCCACCCGCAAAGAGGTCGGGGCGGCCAATCGGCGGCGCTTGCGCCAGGACTATCAGGCCAAAGACATGATCGCGGCCTATGAAGCGCTTTTCCGCCGTTCGGCCGGCACCGGAAACAGGGGGCTGAAGACCATTGCTTAATGATTTTGATGGCAATCGGCGGATAAAAGAGGGGGCGCGGGTCCAAATCGGGCCGGCGGCGTTATCCTTGGAATTCCATTTACTAAGCCGGACAAGAGAGGTTGTCAGTCCCATGTCCCCAAGACTAGTTTCCCCGCCGTTTCAACGAGGAAAGCCTCGCGCGTCGCGAGTTCAATCATGACATCGCAAAACGTGGCGGGGCATACAGCCGAAGTCGTGATCATCAAGCCCAGCAAGGGCTTGATCGATATCGACTTCAAGGCGATGTGGTTGTTCCGCGATCTTCTCTTCGCCTTTGCCGAACGCGACATCCGCCTGCGTTACCGCCAGACTTTGCTGGGCGGCATCTGGGTGATCCTGCAGCCGCTGATGAGCGCGCTGATCTTCGCGGTGGTGTTCGGCTTCATCGCCAAGATGCCGAGCCAGGGCGTGCCCTATTTCCTCATTGCCTTCGCCGGCATGATGGGATGGACGCTGTTCAACGGCAATCTCACCCGCGTCACGCCGTCCCTGATCGCCAATGGCCCGCTGATCCGGAAGATTTATTTCCCCCGTCTGCTGGCGCCGCTGGCCGTGGTCCCCAGCGTATTGCTCGATTTTCTCGTCAGCCTGGGCGTCATGGTGGTTCTGCTGATCGTTTACCGGGTGATGCCGAACTGGGGATTGTTGCTGTTTCCGTTTTGCGTATTGACCATTCTCATGCTGTCGCTCGGCCTGGGCCTGATCGGCGCCAGCCTCTCCGTCAAATATCGCGACATCCAGCATATCGTGCCTTTCGTCACGCAGCTGATGATGTATGCGAGTCCGGTGGGCTATTCGGTCGCGGCCGTTCCGGCATGGATCAGGCCATATTATCTGCTCAATCCGCTCGCCGAGCCGATCGATACCATCCGCTGGTCGATTCTGGGCGTGGGACAGCCGGATTACCTGTATCTCGGTTATGCCTTCGTGGCGTCCCTGGTGATCATGTGGCTGGGCCTCATCGTCTTCAGAAGCTGTGAACGAGAGTTTGCCGATGTCATCTGACCATATTGCGATTTCCGCGCAGGGGCTGGGAAAGTCCTATCATATCGCGCACAAGCAGCAGCATGCGACGATGGCCGAAGCGCTTGTCCATCGCTTGCGCCATCCGTTCGAGCGTCCGAATCTGGAAGAAATGTGGGCGCTGAACGATGTCAGCTTCGAGGTCGAGCAGGGCGACATTGTCGGTCTGCTGGGACGCAATGGCGCCGGCAAGAGCACCTTGCTGAAAATCCTCAGCCGCATTACCGAGCCCACCACCGGCATGGCCCGGCTGTCCGGGCGCATCGGAAGCCTGATCGAGGTGGGAACCGGCTTTCAGCCCGAACTCACGGGCCGCGAGAATATTTTCCTCAATGGCGCCATTCTGGGCATGCGCCGGCGCGAGATCGCCAAACGCTTCGACGAGATCGTCGATTTTTCGGGCGTGGAAAAATTTCTCGACACGCCGGTGAAGCATTACAGCAGCGGCATGTATGTGCGCCTGGCCTTCGCCGTGGCGGCGCATCTGGACACCGACATTCTTCTGGTCGACGAAGTCCTGTCGGTAGGTGACGCCGAATTCCAGAAAAAATCCCTGGGCAAGATGGACGATGTGGCGAATTCCGGCCGCACCGTTATCTTCGTCAGCCACAATATTGCGGCGATCGAAACGCTCTGCCGCAAGGGGCTTTTCTTCCGGGGCGGGCGCCTGGCGCATTCCGGCCCCATCGCCGAAACGCTTGCCGAGTATCACAAATCCTTGAAGCGCTTCTCCGACGGTCCGGTCCAGCCCGTGCAGATCGCCAACCGCAAGCATTTCAGGACCATGGACGTTGTCGACGATACGGGAGAGTCGACGCGCATCATTCCCATGGGCACCGCGCTGCGGATCCAGATCCGGGCGGAGTTTCCGGACCAGTTCGATTATCCGGTATTCATGGCGAATATCGATAATTCGTCTGGCCAGCAGGTCATGAGCATCGCCTCTCCGAAATCGGAGCGCGCGATCCCGGGCTTGTTCGGAATGAGCGAAATCTCCTGCGTTATCGAACAATTGCCGCTGCCGCCGGGCGAATATTTCGTACGGCTGGCGCTGTGGCATGCCGGCGAGATTCTCGAAGAGACCCCGCCCGCCATCATGTTCACCGTAACGAATGCCGATACCTTCCGGGACGGCTGGGGCGCGCGCAAGGGGACTTGCGTGGCGGGCTCGCGCTGGAAGGCCGTGAGCGTCTTTGCGGATACGGAAGTGGCGTAAATTCTGCAGGAGGTATCCATGTCGCGCCTGGGCGGGCGACTGCATTGTTCGGCAGGATATCGCGAAGCGCCGCGGATCCCGCGAGATCGGCAAAAATGGTCGCAAGGTATGAAAGCGGCCGAGGTATTAGAGTATGGCTGGCGGTCTTAAGCAGCACACCCATCAGGAGCGCGCGCGGGTGGTCAAAGCGCTGGTGCCGCTCGTCCAGCGCCATATGGGGCGCGATCTGATCGCATTGGCGGTGACGGGGTCGTTTGCGCGCAATACGGATGGCGCCTATTCGGATATCGAGCTGATCGGATTCGTCAAGCGGCAGCAGCACGACCGGGAAGTCGTGAATCTCATTCACGATGGAATGCTGATTCACCTGTGGTTCCTGACGCGCCAGGATTACCTTTATCATCACAAGCAAAGAGTGGGGGCCGAGTGGTCCTATGCGGCCATGAATACGCTTGTCCCGCTGATCAACGAGCCTTTCGTGCGGGAGCTGATCGAAGTTCCATGGGCCTTGTCGCGCGAGGATCGCTTCAGGGCGTTGCGGGAATTCTGGCCTCTGGTGCAGGAAGCGGCCGGCAAGCTGCTGACCGCCGCTTCACGCGAGGATTCGGGTCCGGTGCCCTTTCTTTATTGGCAGATGGTCGAAAAAATATGCGTTGCCTTGTCGCTGCTGAATGGGCGTCCGTATACGACGCGCGCGGCGATTTTTGACGAGGCACGAACATTCAAGATTCTGCCGAAAAGCTTCGACCGCCTCATCGCTCCGGCCGAGGGCATGCAGAAACCTTCGGAGCTCGCCGGACGGGCGCTTGCCGCGTTCGGGGAGGTGGAGGAGCTTCTTTATGCGCACGGGGCGCAGCCGAACGCGGAAAGCCTGGATGCGTTTGTCTCGCCGCTGTCGGCCGGGAGGAGACTTCGGCGCCGCATGCAGATAGGTCGCAAAATCCGCCGGACAGCGAATTTCGGCAGGGCAATCGGGTCGTGGCTTTCATTCATTCACCGGAAGGTTCTGGGAAGCGCCAAGCCTTCGGGCGCGGCGGTGCTGGTGAAAATGGCCCCTGACGAAACCGTCAAGGCCGGACGGCATCAACTCGGACCGAATCCATGATGCTTCTCCGGCGAATATTTCGGTACGGCAAGAAGCGCGCGCGGGCGATCACGGATATCGACCTTCGCAAGAGACTGCAATCCCGGCCGCGCCCGCCACGGCCTGTCGCCCCGCTCGACGATCTTTCGTCCCACACCGCGCTTGTGGTCATGGCCCACCCCGACGATGAGGCCATCGCGGCCGGCGCGCTGCTGGCACGCTTTCCTCGGGCGGGCGTGATCTGCATAACGGACGGCGCTCCCCGCAGGGGCAATTTCGTCCGCAATGCGGGGTTCGACAATTGGATGGACTATGCCGACGCACGCCGCGGCGAAGCGGAAGCGGCGCTTGCCCTTCTGGGGCGAAAGATCGAGCCCATGCGCAATCTGGGCATCGCCGACATGGAAGCCGCCCTCAATCTTGTGCCGGCGGCACGCCACCTGGCAGGCACGATCGGTTCCGGCTTCAGCCACGTCATCACCCATGCCTATGAAGGCGGCCATCCGGATCACGACTCCGCCGCTTTTTGCGTACATGCCGCATGCGCCTTGATCGCGAAAGCGGGCGGCACGCCGCCTGTCATCGTCGAAGCGCCGCTCTACAACGCCCCTGAGCGATCGTTCCAGCACAGCATATTCGTGCCCCATGCCGACGCAGGGCCGGTTGCCGTTTTCAAACTTTCGCCTGCCGAACAGGATCTCAAGCGCCGGATGTTCGATTGCTACGTCACCCAGCGCGCGGTCTTTGAAAAGTTCGACGGGACGCAAGAGACATATCGCCTTGCTCCGCGTTATCATTTTTCCGCGCCGCCATACCCTAGCGATTTCTGCTACAATATGGGGGCGTTCACCGGCGCGGTCTGGCGCAAGCATGCCTGGCGCGCCATGCGCGAACTGGGCGTGTGGGAAGAACTGGCCTGAAGCGCGAAGCCTCTTGCGCGCTATTTTCCGGCGGACGGGCGTTCCTGCCGGGACAAGATTTGCGCCTGCTGCAACGCGCCCAGATCATAGGCTATCGACCGGCTATGACTGAACATGCCCTGTCTGTTCAAGCTTGCCGCCGCCAGGAGCAATTTCAATAGCGATGCCGCCACGCGCCGGATGCGCCAGCGCGGGAAGACGAACTCAAGGCGCTTGGTGTCCTTGTTCTCGCGCACATCCTCGAGCATGAACATGGTGTGGCCGTGGCGGAAGAAGCGATGCTGCATCCAGCGCCACGACATTTGTTCCTTGTGCACGATATGCCGGACACGAGCATGCGGCGCGAACCCCACCTTGTGGCCATGCGCCCATGCCCGCCGGACGAATTCGGAATCCTCGCCCATCAGGCCGTATTTTCCCACCAGGAAGCCCTTGTCGAAACGCTCGCCGCCCGCATAGACGGATTTTCGGATCGCCATGTTGGGGCCCGACACGTCGAAAGGATCGATCTCGCCTTCCGCAAGATCGGGAGTCTTGGCGTAGAGCACGGTAAGCCATGTTGTGGGCATATCGAATGCCGGGGGCCTGTCATCGAACTCCGGAACGATCGCGCCGCCAAAGACGGAGCATTGCGGCAGGGCGTCCGCCACGCGGCGCCATTCGGTCAGCCAGTTGCGGTCGGGCAGGACATCGTCATCGGTCATGATGATGAAATCGCCTTCCGCGTGTTCGAGCGCCGTATTCATGGCGGTCGATTTTCCCAGCCTGGGTTCGGTGACATATTCCAGCGGCAGGCGCTCGCGCCATTTCAGGATATGGGCTTCGGTGTCGTCCGTGCTGCCATTGTTGACGATCACGAGCTTCCAGCCATCGGCCGGCGTCTCCAGCTCGCTCATGGCCGCCAAGGTGCGGCCTATCGTGTCGGCACCATTATGGGTTGCCATCAATACGGAAATCATGCGCGCCGAGCTCATGTCGCGCGCCCGTTGTGGCGCGGTTCGGTCCCGCGGCGCCAGGACAAAGCGAGCGCCTGGCGTATCGTGCCGAGGTCGAACGCCAATGCACGCGACTGCTTGAATGCGCCGTTCCAGTTCAGGCCGGCCGAGGCCAGCAGCAGCCGCAGAAATGATCCCGCCGCGGTGCCGATGCGGTGGTGGGGAAAGCGGAAGATCGGGCGTCCGGACGCTTCGTCCCGGCGGACGTGCAGCAGCATGAAGGCGGCGCGCCCGTTGCGGACGAAGCGGCGATGGATCCAGCCCCAGCCGGTCTGATGCTTGTGAATGATGTGACGGACCCGGGCGCCGGGCGCGAAGCCGATCCTGTGACCGGCCGCGCCAAGCCGCCGGACGAATTCGGTGTCTTCGCCCATCAGCCCGTCGGTCCCCACCGACAGGCCTTCGTCGAAGCGATGACCCTTGTCGTAGACGGATTTGCGGATCGCGATATTGGCGCCCGCCACGTCGAAAAGGCCCGTGTCCGGCGAAGGCTGAAGCGGACCTTCGGCGAAGCGGTGGGTCGCGCCATAAAGCGTTCCATAGCAATGGTCGGGAACATAGGCAGGCGGGGGCGAAGTGCCGAATTCGGGAACCACCGCGCCGCCAAAGATGGAATAATCGGGGTAAGCGTCTGCGACGCGGCGCCACTCGGTCAGCCAATTGCGGTCGGGCAGGACATCGTCGTCCGTCATGACGATGAAATCGCCTTCGGCATGGCGAAACGCGGTGTTGATGGCCTTCGATTTTCCCAGCCTGGGTTCGACGAGATATTCCAGCGGCAAGCGGGCCTGCCACGCCAGCACGCGCGATTCGGTGTCGTCGGTACTGGCATTGTTGACCACGATGAGTTTCCAGCCGCCGGCCGGCGCGTCCAGCTCGCACATGGCCGCAAGCGTGCGGTCTATCGTGTCCGCCCCGTTATGAGTTGCCAGGATGACCGTGATCATCGCGGACGGCCGAACGATGCCAGCGCCTGGCGGATCGCGCCCAGATCGTAAGCCAGGGCGCGAGACTGTTTGAAAGCGCCGGGCTTGTCGCTTCTGGCGAGCGTCACGAGCAGGCGGACGGCAGATCCCGCCGCGTCGAACAGTTTATGCCAGGGAAAGCGCGGCGCCGGCCTGGACGGGGTGCCGTCTTGCAAATTCTGCATCAGAAACATGGTGCGGCCGTGGCGGAAGAAGCGATGGCGGATCCAGCGCCGGCTGGTCTGATGCTTGTGGATGATGTGGCGAATGCGGGCGCCCGGCGCGAAACCCACTTTGTAGCCTTGGGCCGCTCTTTGGCGGACGAATTCGGTGTCTTCGCCCATCAGGCCGTTCGATCCGACGAGAAAATTCTCGTCGAACCGGCCGCCCTGGTCGTAGACCGCTCTGCGGATCGCCATGTTGGCGCCCGATATGTCGTATAGCGTCGTTCCCGGCATCGGCCGGAGCTCGCCTTCGGCGAAGCGGGGACTGGCGCCATACAGCACGCCATAGCACCATTCGGGAATATCGTCGGCCGGCGGGAAGGCGCCGAATTCCGGAACGATCGTGCCGCCGAAAATCGAACATTGCGGAAAGGCATCGGCGACGCGGCGCCATTCGGTCAGCCAGTTCCGGTCGGGCAGGACATCGTCATCGGTCATGACCAGCAGATCGCCTTCGGCACTGCCAAGCCCGGTGTTGATGGCTTTCGATTTTCCGAGCCGGGGTTCGACGAGATATTGCAGCGGCAGGCGGTTCTGCCACTTGCGTATGCGCGCTTCGGTGTCGTCCGTGCTGGCATTGTTGACGACGATGAGTTTCCAGCCGCCTTCGGGCACGTCCAGCTCGCTCATGGCCGCCAGCGTGCGCTCGATCGTATCGGCGCCGTTATGCGTTGCCAGAACCACCGAGATCATCGCCGGTCCCGGTCGCTTGGCGAGCCGACCGCTTTCCCGGTGCGATTGCCGGAGGCGATCGTGTCTTGGAGTATCTCGACCAGCCGGGCGACGATGGTTGCCGGCTGGATCTCGTCCCGCTTGCTGTATTCGCGCGCGGCCCGCGCAAATTCCGCATAGGATTCGGGATTGTCCCAAAGCCTGCCAAAGGCGGCCAGCCAGTCCTCGATCGGCGCGTTCGCGGCCACCGTCAGGCCGCCGGGGCCGATCACCTGCGGCAGCTCGCCAGTGCTGCTGCCCAATACGGGAATGCCGTTGATATGCGCCTCGGTGACGATCCGCCCCCATGTTTCCTCCCATTGCGAGGGCACGAGGAGAAGGCGCGTCTTGGCGTACAGGGACCGCATATCGTCTGTTGGGCGGTGAAGAACGATATTGCCCGCCTTGCCGGCGCGCGCCGCCAGCTCCGCGATACGGTCCGGTTTCAAGATCCAGCTCAGCACGAAGTCGAATTGGACATCCGGACGCCGCTCGGCGATGGCGAATGCGATCTCGAGGCCCTTGCGCGGCACGGTATTGACGAACAGCACGCGCTCGGGACGTACCTCAGTTACATAATATCGCGGATCGATAAGCGGCACGACGACCTGGCTGTGCAGCCCGCATTGTTCGAGCAGCCGCCTGGCGGTGAAATTCGAATTCGCCAGCAGGCTCACATTCGCGCCGGCCAGCGACGCCAGATGATCGATATCACTGACTTCATGGAGATAAACGGCCATGGGGATGCCATGCGGCTTCAGGGCGCGCAAAAAGGGATCCGGATGAGTCGATTGCACGACGATCACATCCGGTTTGACGCGATCAACCACTTCCCCGCTGCAGCCCATGTTCCAGCCGCGATACACCGGATACCCGCACATGGAATCGCGGGGAAATTCCTGGCGTGGCGGCAAGGCGCGGCGCAGGCGGTTGGTCCAGCTCAGCCAGGAATTGTCCGGCGTGAGGCTTGAAATTACGGCGGGGTGAAAGCCGCGATCCTGCAATGCCACGCTCAATTCGTGCGTATTGCGCTCGGCGCCGCCGCCGCCTTGCGGAAAATGGATATGATCGGTGACGAAAAGAATCCGCAAAATGGTAATCCCCGGCCCAGCCCACACCATGGACCCGGTGTGTTTCTTTTGATCTGCCCCTGCCGGTTCGTGCCAACGGTGCTCGTCCTGGAGCAGGAGCTTGTTGGTCAAACCGATAAGATTGGGAATCCCCAATATTCGAAACGCTAACATTGCGAGCTCATTTCAACAATATTGGACACCCGGTCATGGTAAAGCGCTGCTGGCTCTGCGCAGCAGATTGCGATAGGGCCGCAACCGGCCCCGAGGGCGCTGTCCCGGCAGGCCTTTGCGGTCCCGGATCTCGTGGAATGCCCTCGCCATCGCATCGGTGGCGATTTCGATGGAAAACTGCTCACGCGCCCGCTTTTGCGCCGCCTCACCCAGGCGAGCGCGCAAGGGCCGGTCCGCGATCAGGCGGGACAAGGCGTGGGCAAGCGCGGCCGGCGATTCCGGCGGCACCAGGATTCCGGTCGCTTCGTCCAGGATGGCTTCGGGAATGCCATCAACGTTCGCGCCGATGGCGGGAATCCCGGCAAAAGCCGCTTCGATGATGACCCGGCCGAAGGCTTCCTGCCGCGAAGGGGCGATGAGGAAATCCGCCGCGTCGCGCAAGACCGCGCCCAGATCGTTGCGGCGGCCCAGAAAATGAACCGGCAATCCGCCGGCGGCGGCTTCGAAAGCGCCACGCTCGGGGCCGTCGCCGATGACCAGCAGGTGGAATGGCGCGGGCGGCAGCAGTTTCATCGCCGCAAACAGAATGTCATGGCCTTTGCGACGGATCAGCGAACCCGCGATGGCCCCTACGACGGCATCGGCGGGGATCTGCAAGTCGCTGCGCAGGGCCTTAGCCTCGCCCTGCATCAGCACGGTTTCGTCGAAGCCGTTATAGATCACCCGGATCCTGCCCGGGTCCATGCCGTCGGCGATCAGCGGCCTGGCGATCGCCGAGGCCACCGCCACCACTTCATCGGCCAGATGCATGCCCAGCACATAGCGGCTGCGCCTGAGATAGGGGCTGTGCATGTTGATGAGCCAGGGTACGCGTTTGCGCCAGCAGGCCACCGACATCCATTGCGCCGGGGCGGCGCTGTTGCAATGCACGAGCTCTGCGCCGGTTTCGGAAATCAGCGCCATTGCCTTGCGCACCAGCCGCAGATAGCCGGCGGGGGAGAAAGGCGGGGAGGAATAATCGAAATAATGGGCGAAATCGTCCCGGCGCACCGGTATTCCGCTTGCCCGGGCGGCTCTTTCCATCGCGGGCGCGTTGCACCACAGAAACGGTTTGATGCCGCGCCCGATCAAACCGCGCATCGTTTCCAGCAGCGCGACCTCGCTTCCGGCGATCCAGTCGTCGCCATAATGCACGAAGAGAACGTTCATGGCGTGTGCGCCACGGTCGAATTCCGCTGTCCGGCAGGGGTGCCGGCTCCGCGCACGCGATCGCACAGCGCCAGGAATTCGGCTGAACGGCTGCGCCAGTCGCCGCGCCGAGCGGCATCCAGACCGCCCGCAGCCAGTTTGCGGTAAAGCTGTTTGTCTTCGAGAAGCCTTGTGACCGCGGCTGCGATCGCGTCGACATCCCCGCCATCCACGGCAAGGCCGTTGACGCCATCGATCACCGCATCCACCACGCCGCCCGCGCGCCCGGAAACGACCGGCTTTCCGCAGGCATTGGCTTCCAGAAAGACAAGGCCGAAACCTTCGGTGTCGCCGTCCGGCATCTCCCGGTTGGGCAGGGCGAAGAGATCGGCTTGGGCATAAAGATCCGCCAGAGCCTGGTCGGTGACTTCGCCCAGCAAGGAGACCTGCGCCCCGAGTTTCCGCTGCTCGATCAGTGTCTCCAAGGATTTGCGGAGCGGGCCTTCTCCCGCGATCAGGAGATGCGCGTCCGGACAGGCCCGCAATATCGCCGGCATCGCCTGGATCAGATGATCGGCGCCTTTGCGCGGAACCAGCCGGCCGACGCTCAGGATGACGCGCCGCCCCCGGACGCCATAGCGTTCCGCCAATTCCGGCCTGGGATCGCGCACTTGAAATTTCTGGATGTCGACGCCGTTGGGGATCAAGGTGATCTTGCCCGGATCCGTGCGCATGAGGCGGATCATCGCGTCCCGCGTGAAGCTGCTGACGGCGATCACGGCATGGGCATGCGCCAGGAATTTGGCGCGCCAGCGATCGAACAGGCCGCCGCCGTCACGGGTGGTGATCTCCTCGCCATGGACATAGAGGAGGATTTTGTAGCCGAAGAGGTAGCGGAGCGGGAACACCAGCCAGCCGCCATAGACCAGATCCCCGATACAGATGATGTCGGCGCCCTCCTTGCGCGCCACCGCCACGGTGCGGGCCAGCACTTTTGCCATCAGCAGCAGATCGGCAAGGCGTGCGCCAAGCCGGCCGCCGGCAGGGGCCTGCGGGGGGCGCAGAAATTTCATGCGATGCAGCGGATAACCGGCACGCCGGTCATGCTCTTCGGTTCCGGCAAGGGGCCGGCCGGTGGCATAATCGTGAGAGGCGGCAAGACCGGCGATCGCGCCGTTCGCGCTGCGGCAGAGATTCTCATACACGACCGCCGATCCCCCCGTGACGGGAGGAAAATTGCTGGAGATGAGAAGAACGCGCGCCATGAAGCCGCAAATGCCTTTTTGTGAAACCATCCATCGAACGCGTTCGCCATGACGCGGCATGACGATCCGGACACAGGCCCGGATGTCTGCCGCCGATCATGCCAAAATCGTGACGATAATCATGGACCGAATTCGGCTAAGCTATTCTGAAGAAATGGATTTATACCGTCCATTTTTGCCGCCTGCCATGCTTAAGGCATGGCCGGTGCTGGCGCGGGATTTAACCAACTATTCATATCCATGATTGCGCCGCGTGCCCGCGATGGGGGATTGTCGAAGACATTGGTAACGGGCGATACCGCCGGCTTCCTGGAAAGATCTGCAGACCATGGCCTGGGGTAGGGCGCTATTTGTGACGCTTCTGCTGCTGGCGGGCAGTTTTCCCGCTTCCTATGCGGCGGGCGATGCGCCGCCTGATGGGATCGTCAAATTTGAGATGCACGCCGATGAATCGCTGCCGGCCAGAACCGTCAGCTTCGGCCAGATCTTCCTGCCCGGAACCGTGCGAAGCGGCGATCTGCTGCAGGTGATGCTGGACGGCCATGCCGCCCCCACCCAACTCGATGCCAAGGCCTTCAATGCCGACGGCTCGGTTCGCCACGCCGTCCTGACGGTCGAATTGCCCAAGCTGCGTTCCGGCCAGACCTTAAGCGCAACCATCGTCAAACAGGCTGGTGCGCCGGCCGTCGCGCCAGCCGGCGACATCGCGGTGCCGCCGCTGGATGTCGTGGTGGGGCTGAAGGATGCCAAGGGCGCCGTCCAGAAGATCGACATCAATCTGCAGACGGTGGCGCAGAATCCGAAAAATGCCGCGCCGGGCTTCTGGTTGAACGGCCCGCTGGCGCAGGAGCGCCGGTACATGGCCGACGTCAACGATCATGTGCAGATCCTGTTCGACGTTTTCGTGCCCAGGACGGGCCCGGCCAGGATCGACGTGATCTTCCACAATGACTGGACGGGAATCCATCACGGCGACAATCTCGACTATGACGTCGACATGAGTCTGGGCGGGGCGCCGGTGTACCAGGCGCGAGCCGTGCACCACTACACATTCTCCACGTGGCATCGTTTGCTATGGACGGATGGCAAGGGGTCGGTGCGGATCACGCCGGACCTGGCGAGCTTGGAAGCCGCCGGCGCGGTTCCCCGCTATGACGCGAAATTTCCCATCGGCGGCGATCTGCGCGGCGATCTCGAAGGGGCCGCGAACAAGCTTGGCGACAAGCCTCTGTCGTCCGGCATCGTGGACCATCACATGCCGGACTCCGGCGGGCGCTGGGACCTCGGGCCGATGCCGACCTGGGATGTGGCCGACTTGCTGGACGGGAACGAGGCGACCCGCAAACTGGTTCTGGCGAATGGCGATGCCGGCGGGGCGGTCCCCTGGCATCTGCGTGACCGCAAGACCGGGCTTCCGCTGACCATCGATGCGCATCCCCAGACCTGGCTGGATCAGCGCGGCGAGGGCACAGTCAAAGAAGGCGTGCTGCCCGAAGCGTTCCAGGAGGAAAGTCACGGCTGGACGATCGACGATGCGCATCAACCGGCACTGTCCTATCTCCCTTATCTCCTGACCGGCTCGCAATATTATCGCGACGAACTGGCGACGCAGGCGGCCTTTGTCCTGATGTCCTACGACCAGGGTTATCGCGGCGGCAGTCACGGCTACATCATCGGAGAGAATGGCGAATCCTGGGAGCAAGTTCGCGGTCTGGCCTGGTCGCTTCGCACCATCGCCAACGCCGCTTATGTCCTGCCCGCCAGCTATCCGCTGCGCGGCTATTTCGACGCCAAGCTCAAAGGCAATCTGGCCAAGCTGGTGCAGATTTTCGTCCAGGACCGCAAAATGAAAGCTGCAGGCCCGCTGGAGGGCTGGGTCACGGGCGATTATGGCACGCCCGGCATGATCGCGCCCTGGCAGCAAGGGTTCCTTGCCGTGGTCCTGACCTGGGTCAATGACATGGGCTATCCCGATGCCGGACGGATGGTGAGTTGGATGTCCAATTTTCTTGCCGGACTTTTCACCAGCGGCGACCAGGGTTTCGATCCGATGGCGGGCGCGGCCTATAATCTGATGGCCTTCGAGCCGGAGAGCGGTAAACCGTTTAGCAACTGGGCCGAAGCCTTCAAGAAAAGCGGACTGGCGAATGTGAAGGGGCAAGAGCAGATCGAGACTTGGCAGGATTACGGCCGGATCATGCAGGCCGCGCTGGGCGGGGCCTTTTCCATCACCCACGCGCCGCGCGTGCAGCAAGCCTATGAAGTGGCGCGGGCACGCACAGGTCAGGTCACCTATCGTCCTTCCAGGGGCGACCCGACCTTCGCCATCCTGCCGCAGGCCGCACCCGCAGCCCAATAATCACCGCAGGACTGCGCAGCGGCGCGAAGCCGAGTTCCGCGATTAGGCGGCGTTCCGTCAGGCCTGGCTGCGAATGGGGGAATTCAAATCCAGAACGGGCCTGGCTGAAAGCATCGTGTGGGGCAGCCCGACGCCGTCGGCGGCCAGACCGAATACCTTCACATCCTGGGCATCGGGATGGACCAGAAACGAGCCTTTGCCGGATGCATCCGCGCCCTGGCCGCTCTGGTTGGCGAAGCCCTGGATCGGGCCCCAGTTTGGATGTCTTGTCATCCCGGGCGGCGCGATCATGACCAGGTTGCGGATCCGGATGCTCGATTGCGCATGGAACGGCATGCCGGCCTGATCCTGGTTCTCTCCGGAATAATGAATGATCCAGGAGGCATCCGCGCCGGGCGACTTCTCGCAGACCAGCCCGTCGATATCGAGCACGCCCCCATCCGGCATATCCAGGCACGCGCTTTCGGTGCCGCCATTGCCGAGCAGCCGCGTATTGCGGATGACAGTTCTGGCCGCACGGCTTTTCAGCAAATGTCCGATCGTGCATTTGATCGACAGCGTGTCTTCCACCGACAGCAGATCGCCCGTGCCGAAATAGACATTATGGACGCGCCCGGACCCGTTGCCATTGTCGTGAATGAAACAGCGACGCAAGGTGAGGGACTGTCCGGGCACGCCGCCCATGATGCCATTGTCGCAATTGCTGATTTCACAATCCTCGACCAGCACATGGCTGTTCATGGGAATATTGGCGAAGTCCTGCCCCAGCCGGATCGCGGCATAATTGCCGATGCCGTCATGGCGCCGGAAGCCGCGAAAAATAAGGTGGCGGAAGGTGGCGTCGCAACTGCCGGTCGAGAACAACCCGGTCTGATAATAAAGAACGCCGTCGCCCGAGCCGTCGGTCTCCAGCACCGGCGCGGGCTTGCCCGGTTCGCCTTCGATGACGACCGGCCCCAGCAGATTGCCTTCATAAGGCGGCCAGCCGACCAGATCAGGCCAGCGACGGGAATGCGAGCCGCTGTCGTTGACGTAATAGCCGGGCGGGCCCGGACTGACGATCAGGCGAAAGCCCATTTTGGCGATGTCGGCGGGCGCCGCATACCCATTGTTCCAGCGGGACGTTCCGTTCATGTAACAACCGGCCAAGGTCAGCGACGGGAATTTTTTTCCGGGCCCCACCTCGAGAATTTCGTACGCCCGATCAAGCGGCCGGGCCGGTGCGGAGGGCGGCTTTGCCGCCGCCGCATTCGCGGGCGCGATCATCGGGTTCCCGCCCCGCGTCAGGCCCGCCGCGGCCACGGCAAGCGCGACGCCGGATAGAGCTTTGCGGCGGGAAATAAGATGGGGCTTTTGCGAAGGTATTTTCGACATATCGCCGGTTCCAGCTTTGTGCATCAAAAACTCCAGCGCCCTTGCGCCCGGCATGGTTGTGAGAAGATCGGGCAGATTGGCCAATTCACCTTAACATTATGATGCGGACCGGCGATGTCGCCGCAATTTTGGCCCCATGGTGAATCCGGCCAAAGCCATTGTCGGCGCGCTGGGGCGGCGGCGGCCAAATTAGCCTTTTTCGGCGATAGTTGGTTTCGCCCTCATTCGTGCATGTTAACCTGAAAATCCCGGCGCTTTCCGGGACCGGATGGGCGAAGGACTCCATGGCCGACATTCAGACAATCGACCACCGCTTGGCGGGCAGCGAGGTCTTGGCGCCGAACGTCGTGCGGCCGGCCGCCGCCGGAAAACCGAAATTCGCCTATGTCGATTGCTTGCGCGGCTATGCCGTTCTAATGGTGATCATCAATCATGTGACCTATGCCATACCGCAGCTTCCTTACCGGGCGCACCAGCTCGGCGCCTTCGGATGGCATGGTGTCCAGCTTTTCTTTCTGGCGAGTTGCATCACGCTGTTGATGTCGTCCAGCTATGAGCGCGATCGCACCGGACGGATGAGCGCGGGGAATTTCTTCGTCCGCCGGTTTCTTCGAATCGCGCCGATGTATTATCTCGCGGCGCTCCTCTACTGGGTGATGTTCCCCAATGCGCAAGCAAACCTGATCAAGCTGCTGGCGTCGCTGTCATTCGTCAATGCCTGGCATCCGGTGACGACGACCACGACGGGGGACTGGCAGGTGGTGCCGGGTGGCTGGAGCATCGGCGTCGAATTCACTTTCTACTTCCTGTTCCCTCTTTTTATCTCCTTCGTCACGACCTTCCGGCGCGCAGCGCTGGCCCTGTTTCTTGCCGTAATTGTCGGCGCCCTTGTCGACAGCTATGCGATGGCGCCGCTCACCGCCAAATACGGCGCCGTCGCCGCCGACAATTTCTTGTACTATTGGTTTTTCAATCAGGCATCGGTGTTCGCGCTGGGCGCCGTGGCGTTTTTCACCATCCGCGCAATCGAATCCCGTCCGGATTTGCGACTGACGAGAATGCTGCGGGAAAAGGGCGGGGCGGTTCTTGTTCTCAGCTTGTTGCTGTTGCTGTTGATAGCAGTTGCGCCTTTGCCTTTCGGTCACCAGTTGATGTGGAAATTTGCGTTTCCCCAGTTCCTGGCCGCGTCATCCGGCTTTTTCCTTTTTATTCTGGCGATGTCCCAGTCCAGCAACAGGTTCCTGATCAATCGCGTCATCGCCGGCATCGGCAAGGTCAGTTTCAGTGCTTATCTGCTGCATTTCGCCGTGATCAAACTGGTGATAACCGATCATGCGGAATTATTTCACATTCACGACACGGGGTGGTCGGCGATCGTCGCGTTCATCTGCTCTATTCTGGTCGTGACCGTTGTGACTTGTCTGATGTCGGCGGTTACCTACGCGCTGATCGAAAAACCCATGATGCGATTGGCCAAGAAGCTTACGCGTGGATCCGCGCCGGCCGCGCAGATGGTGCCCCTGACATGATGTTCCGGCCCGATTTGCCCGGACCTGGGCTGGGTAATGCCGGCGGCGTGGTCCGATGATAATATTGCCGCGACAATGGCATGGGCCGGCGGAAACCGACGTGGCAACGATCCATTCCCTTTCCTTGCATGATCTGAGCGCCAAGGCATTCGGGCGGCGTCTCGAGCATGTGCGGGACGATCCCCGGATTCCGCTTTGCGTAAAGCTGGAAGGCGCCATTCTGCGGACCGGAACCACGGCGGAACTGGCGCTGGCGCTGGTGCGGCGGCGCCCTTTCATGGTGTTCGCTCTGCTGGGCTGGCTTTTCCTGGGCGCGGCGGAATTCCGCAGCCGGGTGGCCGAGCAAGCCGCGTTCGATCCTGCCGCGCTGCCCTATCGCCGGCTGTTTCTGGCATTCCTGCGCCGGGAAGCGGCGTTGGGCCGCACTATCCTGCTTGTCACGCGCGCCAAGGCGGACGTGGCGCGCGCCATCGCCAATCATCTTGGCTTGTTCTCGGACATCATCGAGATCGAGCATGACGAGATGCCCAGGGGCGAGACCATCGCCAAGGCGCTTTGCGCCCGCTTCGGTTCGGGCGATTTCGATTATGCCGGCAACGGGCATATCGATCTTCCCGTCTGGCGGACCGCGCGCCGCTCGATCATCGTCGCACCGTCGCCGCGTCTTCTGGAGAATAATATCTGGAACAGCCAGACCGCGGACGTGCTGTGTCCCGACGATCGCGTCTCCGGGCGTTATGTCGATGCCCTGCATCCGGGCCGCTGGATCAAAAATCTTCTGATCTTCATTCCGCTGTTCGATGTCGCCAACCGCAACAGCGCGCATTTCGTGGTGAGCGCCTATCTGGCGTTTTGCGCCTATTGCCTGGTCGCTTCGGCGGCCTATGTCGCCAACGATCTCATCGATCTAAGGGCCGACCGCAAGCATATCGTGAAGCACCGCAGGGTTTTCGCATCGGGACGGATTTCCATTCCGCGCGGCATCCTGTTGTTCTTCGGCCTGTCATTGGCGGGAACGGGGCTGGGTCTTTTTCTGTCGCCGCTCCTGGCCGGGTGGCTGGCAGTCTATCTGGCGCTCTCGCTCAGCTATTCGTTGTGGATCAAAAAGACATTGATCGTCGACACCTTCGTGCTTACCGCGCTGACGATGCATCGGGTTTTGGCGGGTTTCATCATCGCGGGGAGCGCGCCGACCTTCTGGCTCCTGCTGTTCACCGGTTTTCTCTTCTTTGGCTTGGCCATGCTGACCCGCTATGGCGAACTCAAGGCCAGCCGGCTTTCAGGGTCCCGGCTGGCGAGCCGGGCCAGCGCCTATCGGCCGGGCGATCTCGACATTCTGGCCAGTTTCGGCCTTGCCGGCGGATACATGTCGGTGCTGGTCCTGGCGCTGTATGCCCTGAGCGCCGAGGCCCATGCCGCGTTCCGCTCGCCGCAAGCGCTCTGGATCCTGTGCCCGGTGCTGCTTTATTGGATCGGGCGGGTATGGGTTTATGCGCGCCGCGGCCGGGTTCCCGAGGACCCCATCCTGTTCGCGATCCGGGATCCGGTCAGCGGCTATGTGGCGCTGGCGTCGGTGGCGATATTCTGCCTGGCCGCTTTCGCTGCGCTGCCGATCTATCCCGTTATCTAAGTGTCTCAATTCGGGAAAAGGCGAACCGGACGGTTACCCGGCTAGCGTACGCTTCCGTACAGCAAGGTCCGCTTCCACCCGGGCTTGGCGTTCCCGGCGGCCTTCAACCGGCGCGGGGCCTCGATCACGGCCGGGCCGGCCTTTTTCCATTTGGGAAGGGGCTTGGCTTTGGCGGCCACCGCGCTCATCGCCAGCAATCCGGAACCGCATTCCTGCAGTCCCATGGCATCGTTCCGGTACGCCCAATAGGCGATCAGAACGAATCCCGCGACTGCAAAAAGGAACAATAGACCGGACATTTTTCACTCCTGGGCGGAAGCTCTCATGCCCGCCGCCACTGTACAAGACCGAGATTGACGCATTAGTTAACCTCTTACTGCGATGCTCTTTCGCGCGGGCATGGATTCTGCAACGCTCGTCGGGAAAGTCTCGTTTTGGGGAGCCAATCGGCGTGCGTGATATTATTTTGCTGGGCGCACTGTTGGCCGTGTTCCCGCTCATCCTGCGCGCGCCGGCCATCGGTGTCCTGACCTGGATCTGGGTCACCCTGATGAATCCGCAGCGGGAGGTCTACGGCTTCCTGGGCAATTTCGAACTCAATTTCTATGTGGCGGTGCTCACCGCAATCGCCTGGACCATTTCCCGGGAAAGAAAAATCGCGCCGATGAATCTGGTCACGGCGCTGCTGGTGCTGTTCGGCCTCTGGATTTCGGTCACGACCTACAACGCGCTCCAATATAGTTTCTCCTTTGGATTGTGGAACCGCACCATCAAGACGCTGATCCTGGCGCTGGCGATAATCACGATCGCCAACAACAAGGCGCGCATCCAGGGGGTCGTGTGGGTGACGGTGCTCTCGCTGGCCTATTTCGGCGTCAAGGGCGGCGGCTTTGTGCTTCTGACCGGCGGCCGTCATCATGTCTATGGTCCGGAAAATACCATGATCGAGGACAATAACGCGCTGGGCCTGGCCCTGGTGATGATCTTGCCCCTGATCAATTATCTCCGGGTGACCACCCAGACTGCCTGGGTCCGGACCGGGCTGCTGGCGGCAATGGGTCTCACCATTGTCGCGATCATCGGCACCTACTCGCGCGGCGCCCTGTTGGCTCTGGGCATCGCCGGCGCCGTCTATGCGATCAAGTCGCGGTCGGGCGTCATCCCCCTGGTCCTGGGCGGGCTTGTTGTCCTGGCGCTGCCCAGCCTGGTGCCGAGCGACTGGTTCAGCCGCATGTCGACCATCAATTCCTATAATTCCGATTCCTCGTTCGAAGGCCGCGTCATGGCCTGGAGAACCAGCTTCAACATCGCCAAGGAGCGGATCACCGGCGGCGGCTTCTCCTCGGTCAATCTCGACTGGGTGGCGCATGCTTTTCAATCTCCCGGCAGCCTCCCGGCCGGCAAAGCGGCGCACAGCATCTATTTCGAGGTCCTGGGCGACCACGGTTTCCTGGGACTGCTGCTCTATCTCCTGCTGCTGGCGGCGGCCTGGTACAACACCAGCGCAACCCTCTCTTTCGCCCGCGACCGGCCGGATCTGGACTGGGCCTCCAAGCTCGCGCGCATGATGCAGGTGAGCATTGTCGGCTTCGTGGTCGGCGGTGCGTTGCTGTCGATGGCTTATTATGATGGATTCCTGATTATCGTGGCTCTGACCGGCTCGCTGCTGCTGACGGTCAAGAAGCCGCTCACCCAGGACGCCTTGGGCAGGCCCTTGCCGATCTGGCGCAGATCATCCGAACAGGATATGCGTGCCCTCGCCAAGATGCCGGGCACCGCAATGGATTTGCGGCCCCGCTAGGGCGTCGAAATCGCACCGAGGTTGAATCATGTCCGTGCTTGTTACTGGCGGCGCCGGCTATATCGGCAGTCATATGACGCTGGAACTCGCCGACCGCGGCGACAAGATCGTGGTGCTGGACAATCTGTCCACCGGCGTGCGGGCGCAGGTCGCGGAAGCCGCGACTTTTGTCCAGGGCGATATCCGCGACAGCGCGCTGGTCCGCGAGGTCCTCAAGAAACATGACGTCGAGGCGGTGATCCATTTCGCCGGCTCGATCGTGGTGCCGGAATCGGTGGAAAATCCGCTTCTGTATTATTCCAACAATACCGCCGCCTCGCGCGACCTGATCGAATCCTGTGTCGCCAGCGGCGTGAAGAAATTCATCTTCTCCTCCACTGCCGCGGTCTATGGCGTCACCGACCAGCCCGCAATCGCCGAGGACACTGTCACAGACCCGGCCAGTCCGTATGGGCGCTCCAAACTGATGACGGAATGGATGCTGGAAGACACCGCGCGGGCGCACGATTTTCGTTATGTCGCCTTGCGCTATTTCAATGTCGCGGGCGCCGATCCCCAAGGCCGCAGCGGGCAATCGACGCCGCGCGCCACGCATCTGATCAAGCGGGCCTGCCAGGTGGCCCTGGGACGGGCGCCGTATCTGGGAATTTTCGGCACCGACTATCCCACGCCCGACGGCACGGGAATCCGCGATTATATCCATGTCTCCGACCTGATCGGGGCGCATGGCCTGGCGCTGGCGCATCTGCGGAGCGGCGGCGACAGCGGCATTTTCAACTGCGGCTATGGTCACGGCTTTTCCGTGCGCCAGGTCGCCCAGGCGGTGGAACGCGCGGCGGGCGTGCGGCTGACGGTCAAGGAACTGCCGCGCCGTGCCGGCGATCCGCCCGCGATCGTCTCCAATCCCGCCAAGCTGAAAGCCGCCCTGGGCTGGAAGCCTGAGCATGACTCGCTCGACGAAATCGTGACAAGCGCCCTGGCGTGGGAAAGCCGCTTGAATTCGGTCTGAAACTTGGCGGAACTTGTCGCTTGCGGTCCCCCGGTGCTAGGGAAGAGGCGTCACCGGCACGGGAAACGATCATGTGGAAGCCGCTTCTGTTCGCCGCCATCCTCGCAGCCGCCACCGGTGCCCAAGCCGCTCCTTCGCGCGATCAACTGGTGGTGACGCCGGCCTGGCTCGCGTCCCATGCCGCCGACAAGGATGTCGTCATCCTCCATGTCGGCACCGAGGCGGGCTACAATGCCGGCCATATTCCCGGCGCGCATCTGGTCGATCCCAAGATCCTGCAAGTCTCCAGCCCCGATCTCTCGGTCGAAGTGCCGCCGGCGGATGTCCTGCATCAGCAGATGGAAGCGCTGGGCATCTCCGACAATTCGCATGTCGTGGTTTATAACGAAGCCGACGAATTCCAACGGGCGACGCGGGTGTTGTTCACGCTCGATGTCGCGGGGTTCGGCGATCATTCCTCGCTGCTCGATGGCGGCTTGGCGGAATGGAAGAAGACCGGCCACGCCACCAGCACCGAGGCCGCCCCGGCCGCGTCTGGACATCTGGCGCCGCTGCAGATGCAGCCTCGCGTGGTGGATGCCGAGTTCGTGCAGTCGCACGCCAAGGCCCCCGGCTATGACCTGATCGATGCGCGGGCGGCGGTTTTCTATGGCGGGCTGGTGGCCAAGATGACCGGCGACGGCCACATCCCGGGCGCCAAGAGCCTTCCCTATACCAGCGTGTACAATTCCGACGGCAAACTGAAATCGCCGGCCGAATTGAAAGCCCTGTTCACCGCCGCGGGCGTCAAGCCCGGCGATCATGTCGTCGCCTATTGCCAGGTCGGCGGACAGTCCAGCGCGGTGGTCTTTGCCGCCCGCACGGTGGGAATTCAGCCGCAGCTTTATGACGGCTCCTTCCAGGACTGGTCCAAGCGCAAGCTGCCGGTCGAGACGTCAAACGCGCCGGGCAAGTGACGCGTTTCACCGACATCGATCTCGTCAGCGTTTTCGCGGACGGCCCGGGTGGCGGAAATCCTGCGCCCATCGTTGCCGATGCCGGCGGCCTGTCCGACGCCGAGATGCGCGCCGTTGCGGCCGCGCACGGCCATGAAAGCGCCTTCGTGCTGCCGCCGCCTTCCGGCGCGGCCTGCGATTTCGCCTTGCGCTTCTGGGTGCCGAACCATGAGATGGAAATGTGCGGGCACGCCACGGTCGGCGCAGTCTGGATGCTGGACCGGCTTGGCCGCCTGCCGCGCAGCGCCGTCACCATCGCGACTCTGAGCGGGGACGTGGAAGCGCGGGTGGAGCACGCGGGTACGCCGGAGGCCGAGGTCGAGATCAGCCAACCCAAGGGTCAGGTCGCCGCCTTGCCGGACGAAGAGGACGCCATCGCTGAACTCCTCTCCATTTTGGGCATTGGCCAGAAGGACCTTGCCCCTCTGCCCGTCCGCAACGCCCGCACCAGCCGGGTGAAGACGCTGATCCCCCTGAAAAGCGCCGCCATTCTGGATGGGTTGAATCCGGATTTCGGGCGCATCGAACAATTCTGCGAAAAAATCGGATCGACAGGCCTTTATCCGTTCGCGGTCTGCGAGTCCCAGGCCCGGACCTTCGACGCCCGCCAGTTTCCCAAATCATCCGGCTATCCCGAGGATGCGGCGACCGGCATCGCCGCCGCGGCCCTGGCGTTCGGACTGCTGGAAGCCGGCCAGATCGCGGCCGATGGCGGGCCGATTCAGATACGGCAGGGCAGGGCGATGGGCCGGCCCTCGCGGATTGCGGTGCGTTTGCGCACCGGCTTGGACGGCGCGATCTCGGGCTGCTGGCTGGGCGGCGCCGTGCGGTTCGACGGGCGTTCTAAATTTCCGCTGCCAGGGGGCTGACGGCCTGCCCCCGGCGCCTTTCGCATGCTAATTGTCGGTGGAACGGATGTTGAAATCCGGCTGGGAGGTTTTCATGTGGAAGTCGCTTTTGCTTGCCGCCGCCATCGCCGCCGCCGCGGTTACCGGCGCGAACGCCGCCGGCCCGCGCGATCAATTGCTGGTGACGCCGGCTTGGCTGGCGGAGCATGCGGCGGACAAGGACCTTGTCATTCTCCATATCGGCACCCCAGCGGGCTATCAGGCCAAACATATCCCTGGTGCGCGCCTGGTCGAACCGAACGGCCTGACGGTCAAAAGTCCGGACGGCCTGATGACGGAATTGCCGCCGCCGGAAGATCTGCGCGCCCAGATGCAGGCGCTGGGCATTTCGGACCGTTCGCGCATCGTGGTCTATAGCGAGACCGACGGCATTGCGCGGGCGACGCGCATCGTCCTCACCCTGGATGCGGCCGGCTTCGGCAACCGGACCTCGCTGCTGGATGGCGGGCTCAAGGGATGGGAAGCGAGCAGCCACGCCGCCACGGCGGAAGCGCCGCCGGCCACCACCGTGGTCCTGTCGCCGCTCAAGATGCAGTCGCGCATCGTCACGGCGGATTATGTGCAGTCGCATTTGAAAACGCCCGGCTTTACCGTGGTCGATGCACGGGCGCCGGAATTCTACAATGGCGAGAAGCCGGGCAGCGAAGGCGCGGTGCTGGGCCATGTCCCCGGCGCCCACAATATTCCCTTCACCAGCGTCAGCGATGCCGACGGCAAGCTGAAATCGCCGGAGGAATTGAAGGCGCTGTTCACAGCGGCCGGCGTCAAGCCCGGCGATCATGTCATCGCCTATTGCCATATCGGCATCCAGGCCACCGCCGTGATCTTCGCCGCCCGGACAATGGGCATCGATGCGCAGCTTTATGACGGCTCGTTCCAGGATTGGTCCAGGCGCGGGCTGCCGGTGGAGATGCCAGCCGCCGCAGGCAAGTAGGTCCCGCCGCAGGCAAGTAGATCTCGCTAGGGGCAAATGAACCACTTCAAGCGTACTGTAAGTTAATGTGACCGAAGGGAAATTTTTTCGCAGAATATCGCAGTTGCGTAAGCCGGGGATCGGGCATGGCGAAATTCATCATGGGGCTGTTGCTGGGCATCACCCTTGGCATGCTGTATTCGTCTTACTTCTCCGATAGCGGATGGAATGACCTGAGCAACAAGGCGCGGTCAGTGGTCTCGCGGCATCTGCCGGTAAACAATTAGCGCCATCTTCGGCGGCGAATATATCTCGCCGCCGCTTATTTCAACTCCACCACTGCCACGCGCACCGCGCCGCCGGTTGATTGAATCGTACGGGTATGCCCGCCGGGCAGGAATATCACCTGTCCGCCCGCCACCGGCAGCGACCGTGAAGGTTCGTCCCCGGCGATGGTCAAGGTCCCGGGATCCATCGGCACCAGGAACATGTCGTGCGCCTGGAAGAAATTCTTGGTCGGTCCGCTGGTCCAGTCCCACAAATTGACGCGATTATTGTCGGCCACCTTCTTGGCGCCATCCGCCGTGAAACCGGATGGGGCCTGGCCGCTATTGGGATACTCATGCGTCCCGCCATCCTTGAGTTCGATCAGGATGGAGTTGCGCTGCGGATTGCCGATGACATTTTCCTCGATATGGGTGAGGCCCTTCGGCAGCATGTAGATCTGGCCGCGATGGATGGGATTGATGTGTTCCTGCCCGTCGGGCGTGGTGACCTTCAGCATGGTTTCGACCAGCTCGATGCCGACAAAATCCGTCGGATGGCGATGCATGCCGGTGGACATGCCGGGCGGATAGATCACGTCCCACACGGTGCCGCGATTATTGTCGAGAATTTGCGTCGCACCCGGGCGCGGCAATGCGGAGACGAGCGTGTATTTTCCCACCATTTCGGCCTGCGCCGACGACGCCGCAAGCGCGGCCACCGCCGCCACAATCGCATAAAATTTGCCGTTCCCCATTTTCCATCCCTCCCATTTGCTGCACGGAGTCAAAGCTTAACATGAAGTTCCAGTAAGGTGCTGCCTTATTTACGACGCTGCGCGTATCTATAGGGTGACAGACACCGGCATCAGACACGGCAAGGCGGTACAGCATGGCGTTATCAATTCAAGCAATGCCGCGACGTGCGGTCCTGGCGATGACCCTCGCGCTTCCTCTGCTCCGTGTATCCGCTGCCGTTGCCGCCACGCCGGCGGAGGCCTTCATTTCCGACAATATTCAAAAGGGTCTCGGCATCCTCAACGATCCGCAGCTTTCCGCAGGCCAGCGCGGCGAGCAGTTCCAGCAATTGCTCATTACCCTGACCAACATGAAGCGCATCGCCATTTTCACCCTGGGGCAATATGCGCGCAACGCGCCGCCGGCGGAATTGGATGATTTCGCGGCAGCGTTTCAGAATTATTCGGTCGCGGTCTATCGGTCCTATCTGGGCCTTTATGCCGGCCAGGCCTTGAAGGTCACCGGATCAAGCCAGCGCGCGCCGGACGATTTCATCGTCTCCACGGTGATGGTCGATCCGGGCAATCGCGGCGGGCAGCAGCAGCCCCTGGAAGTGGATTTTCGCGTTCGCACCGACAGCGGCAAGCCCGAATTGACGGATTTCAGCGTCGCCGGAATCTGGCTGGCCCTGTCCCAGCGCGACCAGTTCAACTCCGTGCTGGCGCAAAATCACGGCGACGTCAAAGCCCTGACCGCGCATCTGCAGCAGGTCGCCGCCACCTACCGCTGAGGCGGCCTTACGCCATCAGCATCCACAGTGCCATCGCCACCATCATCACATTCTCGGTGAGCGAGACAAAGCCCAGCGGCACATTGGTGTCGCCGCCGACACAGGCGCATTTCAGTTCGCGCTTGTCGATATAGACCGCCTTGATCACCGACACCGCCCCGATGGTGCCGATGAACAGCGCCAGCGGCACCGAGACGAATCGCGCCGCGTGGGTGATCATGAGAATGCCGGCTAGGGCTTCCGCGAAGGGATAGACATAAGCGTAAGGCACCCAGCGTTGCGCCAGGAGGTCATAGCCCAGGAACATGCCGGAAAAGCTTTCGACGTCGCGCAGCTTCAGGATCGCCAGCACGCACATGCTGAAGGCGATGAACCATTCCGCCGCGCGGATCGTGAAGGGGTTCTGGAATACGGCGTAGCTGGCGGCCAGCGCCATCAGCGCCGTCACCGCGAACACCGCGATCACGGGCTTGTAGGTGAGCGCCTTGGGATCGCGCACCGTCTTGCCGAGAAACCGCCGAAGATCGTCATAGCCGCCGATGCGCGCGCCATCGATGAAGATCTGCGGCGTGGTTTTGACGTCCTGTTCGGCCTTGAAAGCGTCGGTCTCCGCCCGCGTCCTGAGCCAATGGTCGTCGACCTTGTAACCTTCGCGCTGCAGAAGCGCCTTCGCTTTCAGGCCGAAGGGGCACATGTGCTTCTCCATCACCATGCGATAGAGGTCGGCCTGTCGGGCGGCGGCGGTCATGACTGTCTCCTTGCCTTGCAAATTGCCTGGCGCCCGCTCCATATACCCCCCGTACCATGGTACGGAGTCAAGGAATGGCGAATACAGGCCTGACAATCGGGACTCTGGCCCGGGAGGGCGGGGTGGGGGTTGAAACCGTCCGCTACTATCAGCGCCGGGGTTTGCTGGCACAGCCCCGCCGCGGCGACGGCATCCGGCGCTATGGCAGCGAAGATTTGCGGCGCCTTCGCTTCATCCGCACCGCCCAGGCCGCCGGGTTTACCTTGGAGCAGGTGGGCGAGTTGCTGGCGCTGGATGCCACCGAGGACCGGGCCAAGGCCCGCACCCTTGCCCGCGCGCGCATCGTCGCCCTGGACGCCAAGATCGCGGAACTGCAAACCGCCCGCGACGCGCTGAAACGCTTGGCGCGGGAATGCGCCCATTCGACGGGACCGTGTCCCATCATCGCCGCGTTCGAGCAGGGCTGAAGCGTGTGGACGGGCGGCGGGGGGGGCGGGCTGGCAAAGCCGCGACTCATGCTGTAGTCCCCGCGACAGAATTGTGACGACCGAGGGGTCCATGCACCGATTTTTCCAGGCCTTGATGCCGCGTGAGGAGAAATTCTTCGCGCTGTTCGACCGCCACGCCGCCACCCTCGTCACCGGCGCCGCGGCCTTGCGCGAATTGCTGGAAGGCGGCGCGGTGGTTCCCGAAGCCTGCCGCCGCATCGTCATCCATGAAAACGAAGCCGACGCCGTTGCCCGCGAAGTGCTGATGCTGGTGCGGCGCTCCTTTATCACCCCGTTCGACCGGGGCGACATCAAGGACCTGATCGGACTTCTGGACGACGCCATCGACCAGATGCAGAAGACCGCCAAGGCAATCACCTTGTTCGAAGTTTCCAGCTTCGAGCCGCATATGCGCGAGATGGCGGACATCATCCTGCGTTGCGCCGTCTTGACGGTGGAAGCGGTGAGCCTCCTGGGCGACATGCGCCAGAAGGCCTCCCGCATCAACGCCATCAACGAAGAGATCACCCGCCTGGAAGAGCAGGCGGACGAACTCAACGATGCGGGGATCAAGGCCTTGTTCCTCAAGCATCGCGACGGCAATGCCATGGCCTTCATCGTCGGCAACGAGATTTATGATCACCTGGAAAAGGTGGTGGACCGCTTCGAGGATGTCGCGAACCGCATCAGCGGCATCGTGATCGAGCAGGTCTAGGCGTGAGCCTTCTGATCATCTTCCTGATCGCGGTGGCGCTGGCCTTCGATTTTCTCAACGGCCTGCACGATGCTGCCAATTCCATCGCCACCATCGTTTCGACCCGCGTGCTGGCGCCGCGCTATGCGGTGGCCTGGGCCGCCTTCTTCAATTTCATCGCCTTCCTGGTGTTCGGCCTGCATGTCGCCGCCACCATCGGCACCGGTATCGTTGCGTCGGGCATCATCAACGACCAGGTGGTGTTCGCAGCCCTGATGGGCGCCATCATCTGGAACATCGTCACCTGGCTGGCGGGTATTCCATCCTCTTCCAGCCATGCCCTGATCGGCGGGCTGGTGGGCGCGGGCATCACCAGGGGCGGCCTCAACGCGGTGGTCTGGTCCGGCCTCGGCAAGACGGCGGCGGCGATCGTGCTGTCGCCGGCCATGGGTTTCTTCCTGGCGCTGATGCTGGTGCTGCTGGTCTCCTGGGCGTTCCTGAAGGTTACGCCCTTCAAGGCCGACAGTATCTTCCGCAAGGTGCAGTTCATTTCGGCCTCCGCCTATTCGCTGGGCCATGGCGGCAACGATGCCCAGAAGACCATGGGCATCATCGCCGCTTTGCTGTTCGCGCATGGGCTGTCGGGTGATCATTTCAACGTCCCCTTCTGGGTGGTGCTGGCCTGCCAGACCGCGATGGCGCTGGGAACATTGTTTGGCGGCTGGCGTATTGTGCGTACTATGGGTTCGCGAATCACCCATCTGACGCCCGTGCAGGGCGTCTGCGCGGAGACGGCGGGAGCGATGACGCTATTTCTTGCCACGTATATGGGCATTCCGGTTTCCACCACCCACACGATCACGGGCGCGATTGTCGGCGTGGGCGCGGCGCGGCGCGTTTCGGCGGTGCGCTGGAACGTGGCCAAGGACATCGTCGTGGCCTGGCTGGTGACCATGCCGGCGGCGGCGCTGCTGGGGGCGGGTTTCTATCTGATCGCCAACGCGGCGGGGATGACGTGACGACGCGGCCACGCGGTCTTGCGCCCGTTCGCGGCAGCAGACTGCAAGTGGCCGCCTTGTGCTGGCGTTCTTCGCCGAGGCTGGAAATCCTGCTGGTCACTTCGCTCCGGACGCGGCGCTGGATCCTGCCCAAAGGCTGGCCGCATACCGGCCTGAGCCTGGCGCAATCCGCCGCCAATGAAGCGCTGGAGGAAGCCGGCGTCACCGGCACCGTCGCGGCAGATCCGATCGGCCGCTATCATTATCTGAAAGACAAGAATGGCCAGGCGCTCCCCTGCGCCGTGGAAATCTTTGCCCTGTTCGTGACCGGGCAACAGGATGTCTGGCCGGAAAAGGGTTCGCGCCAACTGCTCTGGCTGCCGGCCGAGCGGGCGGCCGCCAAAGTCGCGGAGACGGGCCTGAAGCGCGTCCTGACGGGATTTTGCAAAGCCCGGGCCGCCGCCTGATCTCCGGCGACAAATCTCAGCCGTTTTTCAACGCCAGTTTCTTCAGCACCGGCAGCAGCGGCTTTTCCGATTTGGCGTAGTCCTTCCATGCCGCGCTCCTTGCGATCAAGGCGGGCGCGGTGCGGACGGTGAACCGCGCGGGGTCCAGGCCTTTCTTCACCGCATTCCATTCCAGCGGCATGGACACGGTGGCGCCTGGTCTGGCGCGGGGACTGAGCGGCGCCACAGCTGTCGCCATGCGGTCGTTGCGCAGATAGTCGAGGAAGATTTTGCCGCGCCTTTTCTCTTTCGACATGTTGACCAGATATTTGTCCGGATTGTCCGCCGCCATGCGGATGCAGATTTCGCGCGCGACAGCCTTGGCTTCCTTCCAGCCGATGGATTTTCCGGCATCGAAGGGCGTCACCACATGCAAGCCCTTGCCGCCGGTGGTCTTGGCGAACGGCACCAGGCCAAGTTCTTCCAGCCGGGTTTTCAACTCTTTTGCCGCCGCCACGACATCGTCGAAATCCAGATCCGGCGCGGGATCGAGATCGAAGACAAAACGGCCGGGCCGGTCGGGATGGCCCGGCGCGCAATTCCAGGGATGCAGCTCCAGACCGCCGGCCTGCGCCACCGCGGCCAAGGCTTCGACCCGGTCGATCTGCAGATAGGCTTTGCGGTCGCCGGAGACCTTGACCTCGCTGAACAGGTTGGATTGTCCGGCCATGGCGTGGCGCTGGAAAAAGCGCTGCTCGCCTTCGATGCCGTCCGGCGCGCGCACGATGGAGCAGGGGCGGCCCTTGATGTGCGGCATCATCCAGTCGCCCACGGCCTCGTAATAGCGCGCCAGTTCCAGCTTGGTGACGGGTTTGCCGTCGCCTGCATCCGGCCACAGCGCCTTGTCGGGGTGTGAGATGGGAATATTCATCACCACCGCATCGCTCTTTTCGGCGCGCGATGTCCTGCCGAGCTTTGGTGTGGCCAGCTTTTTCGATTTTTTCGGTGTTTCGGCTTTCACGTCGTCCGCATCCTTGTCGGCGCGCAGTCCCTTGAAGGCAGCCTGCCGCACCAGGCCATCGCCGGTCCAGCCCGCGAATTCGATCTCCGCCACCAGCTTCGGCTTCAGCCAGGTGACGCCGGGCTCGTGCTTCGGCACGCCCTTGCCGCTGAAGGGCGAGGTCTTTGCCGCCATCTCCTTCAACCGGGGCATCAGCTGTTTGACCTTGGGAGCGGAATAGCCGGTGCCCACCCGCCCGACATAGATCAGATGATCGCCGCGATGAACGCCCACCAGCAGGGAACGGAACTTCCCCGCGCTCGGTACGCTGCCGCTAGCCGAGCTTGACCAGCCGCCGATCACCACTTCATGCCCGGCGCGGCACTTGGCCTTTGTCCAATTGTCGCCGCGCCCCGAAATGTAGGGCGCATCGGCGCGCTTGGAGACGATGCCTTCCAGATTCATCCGGCAGGCCGACTGCAGCACCGCATCGCCGCCGCTGGTAAAATGTTCGACAAAGCGCAGATGCGGGTCATGGCTGGCGAGCAGTTTTTGCAGCCGTTCCTTGCGGGCCAGCAAGGGGAGGCGGCGCAGATCCTCGCCCCCGGCGAACAAAAGATCGAAGGCAAAAAAGACCAGCGGTTCGGTCTTGCCGTCCGACAGCGCGGCCTGAAGTGCGGCGAAGTCGGGTGCGCCGTTGTGATCCAGGGCGCACACTTCGCCATCGATGATGCAGTCCGGCAGCTTGCCCGCCACCTTGGCGATGGCGGCAAACTTGCCGGTCCAGTCCAGGCCTTTGCGGGTGAGCAGCCTGGCCTTGCCGTCCTCCACCCGCAGCTGCAGGCGATAGCCGTCGAATTTGACTTCATGCACCCAGTTCGCGCCGGAGGGCGGCTGGTCCACCAGGCGGCAAAGCTGCGGCGCGACGAATTTCGGCAGCGATTTTATGCGCCTTGTCCTTGCCGGCTCCGGTTCTTCGTCTTTGTCGTCCTTGTTTGCTTTCGAATTCCACACGGCATCAGCCTTGAAGGTCTTTGCGCGCATGAAGGGTTTCGGCGTCTTGCCGGTCCCCGCCGCGATCGCCTTCATCGCCCGCCCCGACGCCACGGAGTGATCTTTCTCCAGGATCGCTTCGCCTTTGCCGTCCCGGGCATATTTGTCGCGATGTTTGATCAGCAGCCAGTTGTTGCGCTTGCTCTTGGTTTTGTCGCTCCGCATGCGCACCAGCACCCACCCGCCATGCAGCTTCTCGCCCTCCAGCACGAATTTGAGGTCGCCTTTGGCCAGCATCTCGTCGGGGTCGCCGTCCGGCGCCCAATAGCCGCGATCCCATAGCATCACGGTGCCGCCGCCATACTGGCCCTTGGGAATGGTGCCTTCGAAGTCGCCGTAATCCAGGGGATGGTCCTCGACCTCCACCGCCAGCCGCTTGTCGGCCGGATCCAGCGACGGCCCCCGCGTCACCGCCCAGGAGCGGAAAGTGCCGTGCAACTCCAGCCGGAAATCATAATGCAGCCGGGTGGCGTCATGTTTCTGGATGACATAGCGCAGGCGCTTGGAGGCGGCCGTCTGGGTGGTCTTGCCGCTGGGCTCCGCGGTGACGGCGAAATCGCGCATGGACTGGTATTTGGCCAATGCTTTCCGGGCGGTTTTATTCCTTGCGGCCATGGCGGTCCTTCTCCCTTGGAAACATAGTTCCGTCCCGGCGTTTCCGTTCCGGTCCCCGGAGGAAATGCGCATGGCCGCCAAAAAGAAAGCCGCCCGATCCAAAGCCAAGGCCCATAAAGCCCCCGGTCACCACAGGCCCGCCAATACCAACGAACCGCATTTGTCCGCCCGCCCGGTCTGGCAGGGCCAGCTGCGCCTCTCCCTGGTGTCCTGTCCGGTGGCGCTGTACGGCGCGACCACCCGGGCCAGCGACATCTCCTTTCATCTGCTCAATCCGGAGACCAACAACCGCATCCGCATGATCCCCACCGATCCGGATACCGGACCGGTGGAACGGGCCGATCTGGTCAAGGGCTATGAGATTTCCAAGAACAAGTATGTCGTGCTGAGCAATGACGAGTTGAAGGCGGTCAAGCTGGAGACCACCCGCACCATCGAGATCGAACGCTTCGTCGACGAGAAGGAGATCGACCGGCTCTATTGGAACGATCCCTATTATCTGGTGCCCAATGAAGACAGCAGCGTGGAAGCCTATACCGTGATCCGCGAGGCCCTGTCGGAAGCCGGACGCATCGCGCTGGGCCGGGTGGTGATGCACACCCGCGAACGCCTGGTGGCGCTGGAGCCGCGGGACAAGGGCATCATCGTCTATACCCTGCGCATGGGCGACGAGGTCATCCCGTCCAAGCAAGCCTTCGCGGATATTCCCGCGACGCGGCCCGACAAGCAGATGATCGAGATCGCCCGCAAGATCATCGAACAGCGGGAGGGCGATTTCGAGCCCGACAAATTCGAGGATCGCTACGAGAATGCGCTGCGCGACCTGATCCGCCGCAAGCAGAAGGGCGAGAAGCTGGTCACCGCCGAGCCGGTGGAGGAAGACAATGTCATCGACCTGATGGCGGCGCTGAAGAAAAGCCTCAAGGCCAAGGGCGGCGAGAAGCCGGCCGCGAAGCGCGCCCGGGGATAACCCAGCCGCGGGCGATGGAAATTCGGGCGGCGGGCGGTTCGATGCTGTACTCTCCCGCTGCGGAAGGGGCGGTCATGTTCTATCTGATTTTCAAGGCGCTGCTATCCGGCGTGATCGTCATGGCGGTTTCGGAGATCGCGCGGCGCAGCCCGACATTCGGCGCGCTGGTCGCCTCATTGCCGCTGGTGTCGCTGCTCGCGATCATCTGGCTTTGGCGGGATACGGGAGACACGGTCCGCATCGCCAATCACGCGGAAGCGACATTCTGGTATGTCATTCCGTCTCTGCCGATGTTTCTTGTCTTTCCCTATATGCTGCGGCATGGCACCGCCTTTTGGTGGGCGATCGCGGCGGCATGCGTTCTGACTATGGCCCTCTACTTTCTGACTATTCTCGTTGCGGCACGGTTCGGCGTCAGGCTTTAGGAACATCGTGGACCCAGCGTTCCTACCCGGCGCGGCCATGCTCGATCATGGCGCGCTGGATCTTGACGCTGCGATCATAGGCGGCGGCGAAGCGGCGGGCTTTATTCTCGTGACGTTCGTCCAGTTTTGCCGCTCCATGCGCAGTCACCGACTTGTTGCGGATCGCTTCCGCCAGCTCGTTGTAATAATCGCGGGCGTTGCAGAGTGCTTCCAACTGCTCGGCCGGCGATTGTTCGATGCGTACCGTCTGTGCCATGGCGAGGTTCCTTGTCTTACGCAACGCACTGTTCGCCCCCGCGATCCCTGTTTACCAATTCCTGCTCCCGCCAGTCGCGAAAGCCACGGTACAGGCTTTGCGCCAAGTTGGGCGATATTGCGGCCGCGGTATGGTTTGAATCGGCAACGCCCCGATCACGCTAGCCGAGCGCGCTGCGCAGCCTGGCGGCGATATCGGGGGCCGCCTTCTCCGGAATATTGGTAAAGCTCATCAGCAGGCCTTCTCCCGCGTCATGTTTGATCGATTGGGCCGAGAGCGGGGACGGCCTCAGGCCATGCCGCAAGGCGCGCGCGGCCAACGCGACATCGCCGCCATGGCCGGGAAATCGCGCAAGGATATGAAGACCGCCCGGTTGCAGCGAAAGCCGGATGCCTTCGCCGAATTGCGCGATCAGCGCGTCCGCGAGCGCTTGGCGCCGGGCTTTGTAATGCATCCGCATCCGCCGCAGATGCCGCGCGAAATGCCCATTGGTTATGAATGTTGCAACCACGCCTTGTTCGAAGGCTGCCTCTCCGCGATGGAGCTCGCGGCACAGCTTTGCCGCCGCCGGGACAAAATGGTGCGGCAGGACGAGATAGCCGAGCCGCAGGCCCGGAAATAAGGTCTTGCTGAAGCTTCCGGCGTAGAAAACGCGATCGCTTCCGTCGATGCTTTTCAAGGCCGGCGGCTTGTGCCCGCTGTAATGGAATTCGCAGTCATAATCGTCTTCCAATATCCAGGAATCCGCCTCGGCCGCCCATGCCTGCAGGGCCTGACGGCGCGGCAGCGACAGGCAAACGCCCAAGGGTGACTGGTGTGCCGGAGTGACGACGGCCAATCGCGCGCGGGAGAAATATCTTTGTCCATAGGCGACGCAGAGTCCTTCGTCATCGACCGGCACCGGCGCGATGCGCATGGACAAGGACTGGAGCGCGTCGCGCGCAAAACCGTATCCGGGATCCTCGAACCAGACCGTGTCGCCCGGCGCGAGCACAATGCCCGCCGCGAGATTCAAGGCGGCTTGATAGCCGTTGGTGATGACGATCTGCTCGGGCCGGCAGGCGATGCCGCGAGAGATCGCCAGATAGCTCGCAATCGCGTCCCGCAAGACGGGCAGCCCCATCGGGTCTGGATATCCCTGACTTGCCTCCGGCCGCGTGCGCGCCTCGCGCGCGGCCAGGCGCGCCCAGAGCTTGCGGGGGAAGAGATCCAGCGCCGGAAGCCCCATCCGGAGCGGCAACAGCGTTTCCGCCGATGCGCCAGGGATGGCGGGTGGGGATCCGTTCGGCCGCGCCGGACGGATATTCCTGCGCAGCGCAAGCGAAACGATGGTTCCGCCCTGTCCGCGGCCCATTATGTAGCCTTCGCCCGCCAGCCGGGCGTATGCGGCGTCGACCGTGCCGCGCGCGACGCCGAGCTGGACGGCCAGGCTTCGCGTCGATGGCAGACGCTCGCCCGGCGTCATGCGGCCTTCATCGATCGCGATCCGGATGCGGTCATACAGTTGCTGATGAATGGCGACAGGCGAGCGGCGGTCGATGCGGACCGGATGGCTCCCGGCAGGTTTCGGCATGGCCTATTACGTTCGCAAGAAAATGGCTCTATCTTATGGGCCATATCATTGCATGCTGGCGAACCTGCTCACAAGGGCGGCAACAGAAAGGGACGATGACATGGCCAGGGCTCTTGCGTTGCTTTGTGTCCTCTGTCTGGCCTCCGGTGCTGCGCTGGCACAGAATGCGCCGCCCAAACCTCCGGCCTTCAACAATACCATTCCCAATATTCCGGGCAAAAGCATTCTTGGCGTGGTGGTGGATTACCCCCCCGGCGTCAGCAATCCGCCGCATCATCACGCCCGCTCGGCTTTCGTGACAGCCTATGTGCTGCAAGGCGCGGTGCGCAGCCAGGTCGATGACGGGCCGGTGAAGGTCTATCATGCCGGCGAATATTTCACCGAGAATCCCGGCGCGCACCATCGGGTCAGTGAAAATGCCAGCAAGACCGAGCCGGCGAAAATGCTGGCCATCTTTGTGCTCGATACCGGCGACGCGCCCTTGTCGACGCCGGACAAATAGGCGCGAGACGTGAGCGCAATTCCCATCAGCAGCGAATCGTCCAACACACTCCGGCGAAAACTGATCGGCTTGTCTCCGGCCGCGGCGGCGATTGCCTATCCGTTCCTGCTGCAGGCATTTCATCGCGCGGTTTCGCCGCCGGGCGCGGCGTCATCAGCCGCCGCGGTCCTTCTGTTTCTGGTCTTCGCGATGCCGCTGGCGGGGCTGGCATTCGCGTACCGATTGAGCGGCGTGCCGCAGCCATCGGAGTTCGATCTGCGGGCGCGGCGGCTGGCCTTTGCCAGCATCGCGGCGCCGCCGCTTTTTGTTTTCATCGGAGTCGCGCCGGGGGTGCTGGGGCTGCATATACCGGAAGTGACCGTCTGGACCGCGATATGGCTGGCGGCCGGCCTGTCCGTCTGGCTTGGCGGCGATGCGGCCGCGCCGGCGCGCACGCCGCAATCGATCGCCGGTTGGCGGGTGGCGCACGGCGTGGCCGCCGCAGTGATCGCCTGCTTTGTGCTTTTTCATCTCACCAACCATCTGTTCGGGCTGGCCGGGCCTGAGACCCATGCAGCGATCATGAAGGCGGGGCGCAAAGTGTATCGCTCTGCCTTTGTCGAGCCTGTGCTGGTGACCCTGTTGCTGTTCCAGCTATTCAGTGGCGTGCGGCTGGCCTGGCGGTGGAGCGCCCTTCGCCTCGACGCTTATCGCGTTTTCCAGGTGGGCTCGGGCGCCTATCTGGCGGCTTTCATCTTCGCGCATCTCAATTCGGCACTGGTTTCGGCGCGGACCGTGCACAAGATCGATACCAACTGGGCCTGGGCGTCGGGCGCGCCGGCGGGTCTTATCCACGACGCCTGGAATATTCGCCTGTTGCCGCATTACGCGCTGGGGGTTTTCTTTGTCCTGGGACATCTCGCATCGGGATTGCGGATCGTGCTGATGGCGCATGGCGTCGGCAGCACGATTGCCAATCGCGTCTGGGTTGCCGGACTGATCGTCGGCGCGGCGATATCGACGGCGATTATTTGCGCCCTGTGCGGGCTGCGGATCTAGCGCGGCCGCCTATATTGGCGGCAGGCCGATCCGCTTCTTGATCGTGCTCATGGCGAAATTGGTTTCGACTGACTGGATGCATTTCAGCCGCGTCATTTTCTGCTTGAGGAAGCGCTCATAGCCTTCGATGCCGTCGACATAGACATGCAGCAGATAGTCGCGCGAGCCGGTCATCAGGTAGCATTCGGTGACTTCGGTCCAGCCGGCCACCGCCTTTTCGAACTCGTCGATCTGCTCCTGGGTCTGCTGGTTGAGGCGGATGGAAACAAAGACGCTGAGCGGCAGGCCATAGGCTTTCTGGTCGATGATCGCCGCATAGCCGAGAATGACGCCTTCCTCTTCCAGGCGCTTGACCCGGCGCAGGCACGGTGTCGGCGACAGGCCGATCTTCTCGGACAATTCCAGATTGGTCATCCGGCCATCGTCCTGCAGCAGGGCGAGGATCTGGCGGTCCAGCCGGTCCAGCACAATATGCTCTTTTGACGTCATATGGGAGATTATAGTGCCAATTATGCCCATCAATCCACTGCAATACGCCATTTAATCCCGACCGAACGGGCCTAGCCTCTGCCTCGCGGAACAGGTGGAGACGCCAGCATGGCCAACGACAATTATCACAAGGACCGGATCTCCAATCGCACCCTGCATCCTGAGACCCTGATGATGGGCTATGGCTATGCCCCAGCCTGGTCGCAGGGCGCCTTGAAGCCGCCGATCTTCCAGACCTCCACATACGTCTTTGAGACCGCGCAGCAGGGCAAGGAATTCTTCGACCTGACATCGGGCCGCCGCCAGCTTCGCCCCGGCGAGAATGCGGGCCTGGTCTATTCGCGCTTCAACCATCCCAACATGGAAATCCTGGAAGACCGGCTGGCGATCTGGGACGAGGCGGAACGCTCGGCGGTGTTCGCCAGCGGCATGGCCGCCATCGCCACCACCTGCTTCGCGCTGCTGCGCCCCGGCGACACGGTGCTGCACAGCCGCCCGCTTTATGGCGGCACCGAAACCTTGCTGAAGAACCAGATGGGTGCGTTCGGGGTCACTGCTTTCGGCTTCACCAATGGCGTCGATGTGGCGCAGATGCGCGCCGCCGCGAAAGCCGCCGCAGCGCATGGCCGCGTCGCCATGATCATGGTGGAGACGCCCGCCAATCCCACCAACGGGCTGGTCGATCTGGCCGCCTGCGCCGCCATTGCCGACGAGCTGGGAAAATCCCAGGGACATCGCCCGCCGGTGGTGGTGGACAACACCATGCTGGGCCCGATCTTCCAGATACCGCTCAAGCAGGGCGCCGATATCTCGCTGCTGTCGCTGACCAAATATGTCGGCGGCCACAGCGACCTGGTCGGCGGCTCGATCAGCGGCGCCACGGAATTGGTGACCCTGATCAAGAAATGGCGCGGCGCGATGGGCACGCAGCTCGATCCCAATTCCTGCTGGATGCTGATGCGCTCGCTGGAGACCTTGGACATCCGCATGAAACGCGCCAACGAGAATGCCCGGATCGTGGCGGACTATCTCGGCGCCCATCCCAAGGTGGCGAAGGTGCATTATCTTGGAAATCTCAAACCCGGCGATCCCCGCAAGCCGGTGTTCGACCGTCAATGCACCGCGCCCGGCTCGACCTTCTCCTTCGACATCAAGGGCGGCGAGGCCGAAGCCTTCCGGCTGCTCGACAATCTGCAGATCATGAAGCTGGCGGTCAGCCTGGGCGGCACGGAGACTTTGATCTCCCATCCCGCCGCCATGACCCATTCGGGCGTGGCCCGCGAACTGCGCGAAGAGATCGGCCTGACCGATGCCCTGATCCGCATTTCGGTGGGGATCGAGAATGTCGAGGATCTGATCAGCGATCTGGCCCAGGCTCTGGACAAGGTGTA
This sequence comes from Pseudomonadota bacterium, assembly GCA_040389245.1. GTDB lineage: Bacteria > Pseudomonadota > Alphaproteobacteria > Micropepsales > Micropepsaceae > Rhizomicrobium. Next base: position 1,062,169 of record JAZKAH010000002.1, read on the forward strand.
GGGGCTGGCCGTCCCTTCTTTGGGCCCGATCAGACCGGCTTCAGCATTTTCGGCAGCGAGTTGCCCATCACTGCCAGCAGGTCGGGGCCATAGGAGGCAGAATTGTCTTCCAGCTCCTTCTGGGAAATAAAGGCATCGCCCTGGCGCCCGAACAAGACGACTTCATCGTCGAGTTTGATCCGGTCCTGGTCGCCGGTGACGTCCACCATCAAAGTGTTCATCGTTACCCGTCCCACCACTGGATAGCGCCGGCCGCCGATCAGGATCTCGGTCTTGTTCTTTCCTTCGTCGGCGAAGGCGGGCTGGTTGGCATGCGAGAGGCTGCGGCGATAGCCGTCGGAATAGCCGATGGGAATATTGGCGAGCCAGGATTCGCGGCCCAGTTTGTACGTCCGGTCATAATCCACGGTTTCGTCCGCAGGGAAATGATTGACCGCCGCCACCCGCGATTTCAGAGTGATGGTGGGCCGGAAGCGGGCCAGGAAATCGGCACTGGTGTCGCCATAAAGCGCGCCGCCCACCCGCACCATGTCCAGCCTTGTCTGCGGATGATGCAGGGTGGCGAAAGTGTTGGCGGTGTGGCGGGTGAGGACGCCGGATGGGAGGCCATTGGCTTTCAGCCAATCGATATCCTGGTTGAAGCGCGCGAGCTGGCGCAGGATGTCGTCCTTGTCTTCCGTGGGATAGTGCGTCATCACGCCCACGATCCTGAGCGGCGTGGCTTGGAGGATCGCTACGGCATCCTTCTTGCCATAGTCAGTCTTCAGTTCGACGCCGTTGCGGCTCATGCCGTCGGCGTTGAGGCAGAGATGAATGGCAAGCGCCCGCCCGGCATGCGCGCGGCTCCAGCTCTGCGCAATACGCTGCGCGGCAACGGGATTTCCCACCAGTTCCTCCACCTTCAGCGGGAAGGCGTCTTCGATTTCGTCCAGAGTGCCCGTGCGCACCCGGATCAGGCGGCCCTGGAAACCCATCTCGCGCGCCACCCGGGCCTCGTCATTGCTGGTGAAGCCGACGGCCGCGATCTTGGTCTTCAGCACCGACGGCATCAGCAGGTCCAGGCCGTTTCCGTAAGCGTCGGCCTTCATGATGGCGCAAAGCTCCGCGCCGCCGGCGCCCAGAAGGGCGCGGACTTCCGCGATATTGTGTTCGAACGCAGCGGCGTCGATCTCGAACCAGGCGTTGCTGCGCGGTACCTTGGCAGGGCGCAATCCGAAATTGCGGGAAGACAATGTGGGTGCGGCCAGGGCAGGGATGCCGCCAAGCATCAAGGATGCGGCGCCTCCGAACAGGATCGCGCGACGGTTGATCGGCATGGCATTCTCCTGATGCGAATGGATCACTTCAAATATTGGCGCGGCCCGGAATCGCAACCGGGCCCGCGGCTTTCACTTGCGACCAGATCCGCCGTCCCACCTTGTCGGCTTCTGCGATGATGGCGCTTTCGTCCATGGTCAGGACCTTGCGGTCCCGCATGACAAAGCGGCCATCCACCATGACCGCCTCGATGTCGGACGGCTGGCCATTGTGTATCCAGGCCGAGACGATCCGCCCCGCCGGAACCAGATGCGCGCGCATCGTGTCCAGCACGATGAGGTCGGCTTTCTTTCCCACTTCCAGCGAACCGATCATCTTGTCCATGCCCAGGGCATGCGCGCCGCCCTGGGTGGCGTCTTCCAGTGCGTCTTCCGGTTGGGGCCGAAGGCCGGGAAAGGCATCGTCGCGCCGGATCCGTTCGGTCAGCATGGCCACCCGCATCACTTCAAACATGTCGTTGGTGTTGTTGTCGGTGCCATAGGCGATGGGACACCCCGCCGCGCGCAAGGCGGGAATCGGTGGAATGACGCCCCGGTTCGCCGCCATCGCCGCCTGGTGCGAAATGACGGTGCGCGAACGGGCGAGCAGCGCGATGTCGGCGTCGTCCACGTACCGGCAATGCGCCGCGAACAGGCGGGGACCGAGATACCCGGCCTTGGCCAGAAAAGCCGGCGGCGTGAGGCCGTGATGCTTGACCATGAACGCCACTTCGGCGCGGCTTTGCGACAGATGGATCGAATAGCCCAGATCGTATTTCTCGGCGAAAGCACGCACTGCTTTCAGCAATTCCGGCGACGACGTCTCCGACAGCGCGGCGGTGGGAAATACGCTGATCCTGCCGTCCGCCTTGCCGTGCCAGGCGGAATAGAGATCGGTGATCCGCTTCATGCCTTCGTCGCGCCGGGCGGCGGAGAATTTCGGCGTCTGGCCTGTGGCGAGGCCTTCCGGCGACAAGGGCCCGGGAACATTCTCGCTGTCGGCGACGGACTCCGCCAGGATGCAGCGCAGGCCCGATCCCGCCAGCATGCCCGCGGACGGTGCGATGCCGCTGGCGAATTCGACCACCGAAGTGGTGCCGCTCTTGATGCACTCCAGCGCCCCCACCGTGACCATCAGGGTTTTTTCGTCACCCTGAAGAAGGCTCTCCGGCCGGACGGCAAGTTTTGCCGAATTGGGGAAGCCGAAATCCTCGTTGAAGCCGCGGCCGATGGTCTCGCGTAGATGGGCGTGGCAATTGATCAAACCAGGCAGGATGGCCTTGCCGCGTCCATCATAGATCTGCGCATTCGGATATTGCCGCAGGATCGTATCGGTGGGTCCGATGGCGGCGATCTTGTCGCCCGCCACGACCAGCGCGACGTCTTCATGCACGGCGGCGGCGTTGGCCACGCTTGTATGGGTGAAGACGATGGGCCGTGCCTGTGCGGCCTGTGCCTGGACGCCGCCCTGATCCAGAAGAAGCGCCGCAGAGCCGATTCCAGCGCCCGCCAGCAGTTCGCGGCGATTGAAATTGGCGGAGTGGGCAGGGGAGGACGAACCATCCCTGGTCGATTTCGGCATGGCGGCAGCCCCCGTTGCGCAATGGAAAACAAGCCGATGATGCGACAATGAAGAGGTAAGTCAATCAGCGGTTCCAAGCGCCAGGCCGACCAGGAGAATGCCGGCGCCTCGGACGCCAAATGCGTGTTCCAACATTAAATCCATCCGGTGCTCAATATCTTGTGGATGGGCTGCAGACCGGTCCAGCAAATGGAACGTGCTGAGCTGTTTGCCCGTTGAGTCTGGGGGAAAAAAATCCGGTAATGCCGGCCAGCGCGCGACCAAGAGGGCGCCCCACACATGATTATCGCCAAATGATCAGAGGCCGAAAAGAAATCCCGCCGGGCGAGCAGCTATTGGGGCTGCGCAAGGCGCGCGATCGCTATCGGGCGCTGGCCGACCAAGTCCGGGATGACGTCGATCTTCTGCAGCAGCCCGAAGCGAAATTGGCGCGCGAACGGGACGCGCGCCGCATCGCGCATGCCTATGAAAAAAGCATCCAGAACATGATCACCAGCTGCCGCATCCGCCGGATCGATACGGATGCGTCGGAATCCGGCAGCGTGGCGGTGAGAGTTGCATTGGTGGCATTCTTTGTCGTTGCCGCCGGTGGGACGGTTCTGGCCGTCACCCGCCCGGCCATTCCCCGGGCGATGATCGCACGCATCATCGGCGGCGATGCGGCCGCGCCGCAGGCCAAAATCCAGAACAGCGCTGGCAAGGCGCAAATGGCTGCTCCGCAGGTGTCGACGGCGCCGCCCGCCCCGCCCGCTGTCCAACCCGCGGCGATAGCGCAACCCGTCGTTCACGCAACGCCGCCTGCGCGCAAGGCGGAGAAAATTCGGCAAAAATCACAACCCGTGAAAGCGGCCGTCAAAGATGCCGGAGGCGGCAGCTTTGTGGTCAAGGTGTTGCAGCCGGACGGCTCGCTCAAGGAACAAAGTTTCCCGGCCACGCCATCTCGATAGCGCCGAAAGCGCGGCCGGTGGACGAAACGGTCCGCCATGCTAATGTTCCGCGCGAAACGCGCTGCCAAAAAAACAAAGCGCGTAAAACAGGGCGGAATGACATGAGCGCGGCTTCAGCGGACGTTGTAAAACCATTGATTCAGAAGAACGCGGCCTATCAGCGTATCGCGACGGAAGAAGCCTATGCCCCCGCGGAAATGCTGCGGCTCTACCGCAAGCTGCTCGACGAGAAGGGCACCGACGATCCGGGCTTTCTTTCCCAATGGGGATATTTTCTGGGCCAGGCCGACCGGATGAAGGTGCTGGCCGAGCGCTTTCACAATCTGGACGCGGGCCGCATCCGCGACATGGACATGACGGGGATCTCGCGGCAGATCGTGTCGCTTACCAGCCCCGGCGTGCAGATTTTCGACGCGCCCACCGGCACGGCGCTGGCGACGTCGTTCAACGATCAGCTGGCGGAAGCCTGCCGCAAGCATCCCGACCGCTTTTCCGGCCTGGCGGCGATCGCGCCGCAGAATCCGGCGGCAGCGGCCAAGGAATTGCAGCGCGGCGTCTCACAACTGGGCCTGAAAGGCGCGATCATCAATTCCAACACCCATGGCGAATATCTCGACGACCCGAAATTCTATGACATCCTGGCGGCGGCGGAATCGCTGAACGTGCCGATCTATCTGCATCCGGCCACCGCGCCCAGGCGGATGATCGGGCCGATGATCGAGAAGGGTTTGGAAGGCGCCTTTTACGGCTTCGCGGTGGAGACCAGCGTGCATCTGCTGCGCATCATCATGAGCGGCGTGTTCGACCGTTTCCCCAAGCTGCAAATCATTGCCGGGCATGGCGGCGAGGGGCTGCCCTTCTGGCTGTGCCGCTTCGACCTGTTCCAGCGCAATTATGCGGTCAACAATCGCTTCCCGCATATGCCCAAGCTGCAGCGCAAGGTGAGCGAATATATCCAGCAGAATATTCCCATCACTTCCAGCGGCATGGCCTGGGCGCCGGTGATCCAGTTCTGCCAGCAGGTGCTGGGCATGGACCGGGTGATGTACGCGATGGACTATCCCTATCAGTTCGACGCCGCCGAAGTGACGGTGACGGACGACATGGCGATCAGCGACGCGGACAAGAAGAAATTCTACCAGACCAACGCCGAGCGGATTTTCAATCTGACGTGAGAGCGGTCAGGTCCGTGCCGATGCCCGCACCTTGACCAGCACCAGCAGCATGACGGCGAGCAGGAACGCCGGCACCGAAATCGCCAGCAGCATGTTCTTGGGCGCCCAGCCCAATGCCAGCAAAGTGCCGCCGGTGAGCGGCCCGGCGATATTGCCAAGACGGCCGATGCCCAGCGCCCAGCCGCTGCCGGTGTTGCGGATGGCGGGCGGATAGATCGCGCCGGGCAGCGCGTTGATGCCCAGTTGCCCCGCCGAAATGCCAAGCCCGGTGCCGAAAATAAAACAACCCAGCACCAGTGTGGAGACGTTGGTGAGGCTGAGCAGCACCAGCCAGCAGGCGCCCATCGCCAGCATGGCGGCGGTGATCTTTTCGGTGCCGTATTTGTTGACCAGCGGCCCGCTCCCCAACCCGCCGACAATGCCGCCGACTTGAAACAAGGTGGCGGCCAGGATGGCGGTGGCGGTGGCGATACCCAGGCTGTGCAGCATCGAAGGCAGCCAGGAGTTGATGAAATAGATGGTGAGCAGGCTGAGGAAATTGATCAGCCAAAGCAGCAGGGTGATGCGCGCGAAACCGGGCGCGAACAATTGTGCGATGAGGTTTTTGTCCGGCGCGGGCAATGCCGCCGCCGGGCTTTGACGTATAGCGAGGAAGGCCGGGGATTCGGGAAGCCACAGTGCCAGCACCGGCAGCAGGATCAGGGGAATGATCCCTCCCACGACAAAAACCGCAGGCCAGCCGAACGGCGCGAGCAGGCGGGCCACCACGATGCCGCCCAGCACATTGCCGGTCTGCACCCCGCAGGTCATCGCCATCACCAGGCCGCCCTGCCGCTTTTTGGGCGCGAAATCCGAAAGCAGCGCGATCGAGGCGGGAATACCGCCGCCGATGCCCAGGCCGGTGCAGAAACGCGCCAAGGTCAACATGCCGGTCGTTGTCACCAGCGCGGTCAACAGCGACATGATGCCGAATATGGCGACACAGCCCATCAGCACCGGCTTGCGCCCCAGCCGGTCACCCAGCCAGCCGCATAGCAGCGAACCCAGGAACAGGCCGACACTGCCTGCGGTCAGCGCGGCGGTGAAGGCGACGGGCTTCAAGTGCCAGGATTCCGACAGCGCGGGCAAGGTGAAGGCCATCGCCCCCAGGTCGAATCCTTCCAGCACCAGCACGCCCGCGCAAAGCAAGGCGACGCGATTTTCTCTGCCGGATGGCGCGCTCATGGCCGCGACATTCTCTTGCGTCGCGTGGAAAGTCCAGATGGCCCCCGTATCGGCCGTGCATTGCAGCGCCCGCGAAGACGGATTAGCGTCGCCGCGGCTGCGGGGAGCAGCTCGACAAAAGAACAAGAGCGCAAGCTGGCTAGTCCAAAAGTTCTCTTCAAAGGCATGCTGCCGCCGGGCTGGAGCGCCATCAGCCCGGAGCGTTTCGCCGCGCATGGCTTTGAAGCCGTGCTGGCGGACCGCGACACCTACAACCCCGAAGAGATGATCTATTTCTCCGGCTTCCGTCCCCCGCCCGGTTTCATGAAGACGTTGCCCAACCTGAAAGCGATCTTCTCGCTTGGGGCGGGGGTGGACGGCTTCCTGCGCGATCCCGATCTGCCGCGGCACGTGCCGCTGGTGCGCTTTGTCGATCCCACCTTGATCCATGAGATGGCGCAATATGTGGTCATGCATGTGCTGATGGTCCATCGCGGCCAGCGCTTCTTCGATGCCGCGCAGCAGGAAAGCCAGTGGCGGCAGCGCATGCTGATACGGGCTTCGCGCGACACAAGGATCGGGATGCTGGGGCTGGGCGATATCGGCGGCGCCATCGCCACCAGCCTGCTGCCGTTTGATTTCCAGTTATCGGGCTGGAGCCGCTCGCGCAAGAATATCCCCGGAGTCAAAAGCTTCGCCGGTGAAAGCGAGCTGCCGCAATTTCTCGCGCAGTGCGATTATTGCGTCTGCGTGCTGCCGCTGACCGACGAGACCAAGGGCATCATGAACGCCGCGCTCTTCGCCCAGCTGCCCAAGGGCGCCTGGGTGATCAATGTCGCGCGGGGCGGGCATCTGGTGGTGGAAGACCTGATCGCGGCACTGGACAGCGGACATCTGGGCGGCGCGGTGCTGGATGTCTTTCCGGCCGAGCCCCTGCCGCCGGACAGTGCCATATGGAAGCATCCCAAGATCACCGCCACGCCTCACATCGCCGCCCTTACCGATCCCACCGCGGCGCTGGCCTATATCGGCGATTGCGTGGCGCGCTGCGAAAGCGGACAGGCGCTGGAAAATGTAGTCGATTTGACCAGAGGCTATTAAGGTCTTTGGTTCACGGGGTTCGTCGAAAGGGGATTTCCATGAAAGCCATCAGCTTTGCAGCGATCTTTTTGCTGGCAACGCCCGCAATCGCGGCGCCGATCCATCAATTCGATGATCTGGCTCTGGCGCCCGCGGGCGACAAGGTCGCGGCGGTGGAGAGCGACGATCCGGGTAATCTGACAGAGGAACCGCACGGCACGGTGGTGGTCCGCGATGCGGGCGGCAAGATCATCGCCCATTACGATCCCTGCGCCGCCTGCCGCTACAGCGATCCCGTGTGGTCGCCCAAGGGCGATGCGTTGTTGTTCCTCGCCGCCGATGAGAAGGCGGGCAAGACCACTTTATACCGTGCTGCTTCGGGCAATCCACAGTCCCTGACGGTGATGACCGGCGTCGCCAACACGCCGCGCTTTTCATCCGACGGCGCGCGCGTAGCGCTGCTGGTGACCTTGGGCGCGCACAAAAAGACCGGCGCCATCCAGGCCGCCGCGCCGCAGGTCGGCGAGATCGGCCAGAACGAGGACGAACAGCGCATCGCGGTGTTGCCCGCATCCGGGGGCGATCTCAAGCTCGCCTCGCCCGCCGATACTTATATCTACGAATATTCCTGGACGCCTGACGGCAAGGGCTTTGCCGCGACCGCCGCCAAGGGGAATGGCGACAACAATTGGTGGATCGCGACCCTCAACTACATCGACGCCACCGGTTCGATGCGGGTGATCGCCAGTCCCAAGATGCAAATGGACATGCCGCGGGTCTCGCCCGACGGCAAAAGCGTCGCCTTTATCGGCGGGCTGATGAGCGACTGGGGTTCGGTCGGCGGCGATGTCTATATCGTGCCGCTGGCGGGCGGCACCCCCACCGATGTCACGCCGAACTACAAGGGCACGTTCGAGGGCCTGGACTGGCGCGGCAGCAAGTTGATGGCGACGGCGCAGATCGGCGACCGCGCCGCCGCCGCGACCATCGACCCGGCTTTGAAGAATGTCACGGTGTCCTGGTCCGGGCCGGTGTCGGTGAGCGGCCAGGATTTTGGCGGCCCGCTGGCCTTTGCCGCCGATGGCGCGGTCGCCGCCACCGTGATGCAGGATTTCACCCACGCGCCGGAAATCGCGCTGGGCAGACTGCCTGCGCTGGCGCAAGTGACGCACGCCAATGCGGCATGGCCCGCCACCGTGTCGGCTGCAAGCGTGCATTGGAAAAGCGAGAAATACGACGTGCAGGGCTGGCTGCTCAGCCCGACCAAAGGCACGCCCGGCAAACATCCGATGATCACCATCGTGCATGGCGGACCTTCGGCGGCGTCGCGGCCGCGCTATATCGCGGCGGGTGGCCAGCACGGCACCGGCTTTGATTTCGTCGCACCCTTCATCGCCAAGGGCTATTACGTCTTCTACCCAAATCCGCGCGGTTCCTATGGCCAGGGTGAAGCCTTTACCCGCGCCAATATCCGCGATTTCGGCGGCGGCGACCTGCGCGACATCCTGGCGGGGATCGACGCGGTGGAGCGCAGCGCGCCGGTCGACGATGCCCGGCTGGGATTGTACGGCCATTCCTATGGCGGCTGGATGAGCATGTGGGCCAACACCCAGACGCGGCGCTTCAAGGCGATCGTCTCGGGCGCGGGCATCGCCAACTGGACCAGCTATTACGGCCAGAACGGCATCGACAAATGGATGATCCCCTTCTTCGGCGCTTCGGTCTATGACGATCCGGCGGTCTATCGCGCCGCCTCGCCCATCAGTTTCATCAAACAGGCCAAGACCCCCACCCTGGTCTATGTCGGCGAGCGCGACGTCGAATGCCCGGCGCCGCAATCGATGGAATATTGGCACGCCCTCCACACCATCGGCACGCCGGTCAAGCTGGTGGTCTATGCTGGCGAAGGTCACCATTTCCACAAGCTCACCGACCTGGAAGATCTGCGGGGCCGGGTGATCGACTGGTTCGGGCATTATCTGCAGGAACCCGATCGCAAGTCCTGATCATCCCGGTTTGAGTGCCGGCACGAAACCGCCTAGGCTTCGTACAGGTAAAAACGTGCGGGGACCGGCGGCATGACGCGATGGGTGGCAGCCATTCTTCTGTGTCTGACGGCGTGTCTGGGCACGACGTCCGCCTTCGCCGCCGGCTGCGCCGTCAAGCCGCCGCCGGACCTCGTCGCGCCCGGCATGCTCACCGTCGGCTCCAACATGGCGACGCCGCCGCAGATGTTCATCGATGCCGGCCAGCCGGCGGGGTTCGAGATCGATCTGGCGCGGGCGATTGCCGGGACCATGTGCCTCAAGCCGCAATTCGTGAACATCGCGTTCGGGGGATTGTTCCCCGGCCTGGTCGCCAAAAAATTCGATTACATCACTTCGGGTCTCGGCATCACGCCGCAGCGCCAGCAGGTCTTCGATTTCGTGCCCTATCTGGCGGGCGGCATCCAGCTGGTGGTGCGCAAGGACAGCGGCCTGCATTTCAAGGACGAGAACGGGCTTTGCGGCCACAGCGTCGCAACCATTTCCGGCACCACCCAGGCGCGCGCCATCGAACGGGTCAATGAGAAACTGTGCAAGCCGGGACAGAAGATCGACTTGAAATATTTTCCCAGTTTCAACGATGCGGTGATCCAGCTGCGCAAGAAATCGGCCGATGTCGCTTTCGTCGACTGGTCCTTTGCCGCCTATGTCACCAACCTGATGCCCGAACTCGCCATCGGCAGTCCGATCATTTCGGGCCGTCCGGAAGTGCCGCGCAACAAGCTGGGCATGGCGTTCCGCAAGGGCGACAAGCCCATGACCGATGCCGTCAACGCCGCCCTGCTGCAGCTGGAGAAAACCGGCGAATACGACAAGATTCTCGACAAATGGCATCTCAAGGGCGGCGATATTCGCAAGCCCATCTGACGTTCAGGCCCGGTGATCCCAAATGGTGTTCGACAGCAAGGCGTTTTTCGACACGCTGTTTTCCAGCATCTTCATCGTGCCGGCGCTCACCACATTGGGGATCACCCTGGTGGCGATGGCGCTGGCGATGCTGCTGGGTTTCGGCGGCGCGCTGGCGGCCCTGTCGCGCTACCGGGCGCTGCGCTGGCTGGTGCAGGGCTATCTCGGATTCTTTCGCGGCGTTCCGGTGCTGGTGCAGATCGTGTTCTGGTACAATGCGCTGCCGGTCTTGACCAACAATGCGATCAATCTTCCAGCTCTTGTCGCGGGCACCATCGCGCTGGCGCTGAACGAAGGCGCCTACATGACCGAGATCATCCGGTCCGGATTGCTCTCGGTCGATCCCGGACAGCGCGAGGCCGCCCGGGCGCTGGGGATGACCAAGCCCAGGGCCCTGCGCCGCATCGTGCTGCCGCAGGCGCTCAAGGTGATCATTCCGCCCACCGGCAACCAGTTCATCGCCATGCTGAAGACCACATCGCTGCTCTTCGCCATCGCGGTGCCGGAAATCTTCTCCACCGGCACCAATATCTACAGCCAGGATTTCAAATATTTCGAAGTGCTGGCCGTGGTCAGCATCTGGTATCTGGGACTGACGGCGCTGCTGACCGGGCTTCAGAAAATGATCGAACGCCGTTTTGGCGTCGGTCCGCGCAAATCGAGGCGGCCTCCCGCTGACGGCGGCTTGGCCGTGGAGCATGGCTGATGGCGCTGGTCGAGATCAAAAACGTCCGCAAGCGTTTCGGCGACCTGGAAGTGCTGAAAGGCGTTTCGCTCAATGTCGATGCCGGCGAAGTGGTCTGCCTGCTGGGCGCCAGCGGCAGCGGCAAGACCACCCTGCTGCGCTGTATCAATCACCTGGAGACCATCGACGATGGCGAGATAAGGGTGGCCGGCGACCTGGTCGGCTATGCGCGGGACAAGAACGGCAAGCTGCGCGAGGAGAAAGACAAGATCACCTCGGCCAAGCGCGCCCGCATCGGCATGGTGTTCCAGCGTTTCAACCTCTTCGCCCATCTGACGGTGCTGGAGAATGTGACGGAAGCGCCGGTCCAGGTGCTGCGGCTTTTGCCGGAGGCGGCGCGCAAACGGGCGCTGGATCTGCTTGCCAGTGTGGGGCTCAAGGACAAGGCCAGCCATTATCCGCATGAACTTTCCGGCGGCCAGCAGCAGCGGGTCGCCATCGCCCGGGCCCTGGCGATGGAGCCGCGCCTGATGCTGTTCGACGAGCCGACCTCCGCGCTCGACCCCGAACTGGTGGGTGAGGTGCTGGAAACCATGCGCCGCCTTGCGGCCGATGGCATGACCATGGTGGTGGTCACCCATGAAATGGGTTTTGCCCGCGAAGTCGCCGACCGCGTCATCATGATGGCGGACGGGCAGGTGATCGAAGACGGTCCGCCGGCGCAATTATTCTCCGCCCCCAGCCATCCCCGCACCAAGGCATTTCTGGCCCGCATCCTGAACGCCGCGCCTGCCGCAGAATCGAGAACGCCGTGACCACCTCCTTGTCCCAGCCCAGCGTGCCGCCCGCCGATCCGTCCTGGTGGTTCGCCGATGCCCTGAAACAGGAAGGCGGACGGCCGGCTTCGCCATCTCTGAACGGCGAAGTCACGGTCGATGTCGCCATCGTCGGCGGCGGCTATACGGGACTATGGACCGCGCTGGCCTTGAAGGCGCGCCGCCCCGGCCTTTCCATTGCTTTGATCGAGGCTGGCCTGTGCGGCGGTGCCGCCAGCGGCAAGAATGGCGGCAAGGTGCATGGCTATTGGGCGGCGCTGCAAGGCATGTCCAACTCTATCGGCGATGACGGCGCGCTGGCCGTGGCGCGCGCCGGCACGATGGCGCAGGACGCCATCCGCGCTTTCGCTACCGCTCCGGGCCGCGACGTCTGGTGGCGCGAAGCGGGCAATATCCGCGTCTCCGCCGCGCCGGCGCAGGACGCGAAGATCGCGGGTTATGTCGATACCGCGCGGCGGCTGGGCGTGCCCGATGCGGCGCGGGAAATGACGCCGGCCGAAGTCGCTTCGCGCTGCAACTCGCCGGCATTCCGCGGCGGCGTTTTTCTCCAGGAAGGGGCCAATGTCCATCCCGCTCGCCTGGCGCGGGCGCTGCGCACCGCCGCGATCGAGGCGGGCGTGATGCTGTATGAGAACACGCCGATGACCGGGCTCGACAAAGGCGCGCCCAACCGGGTTCGCACGCCAAAGGGCCAGATCGTCGCCCGCGATGTCGTTCTGGCCACCAATTGCGATCTTGCCCGCGAGCCGCAGGTGAGGGCGCATGTCACGGTGTTTTCCAGTTATGCCCTGATGACCGAGCCTGCGCCCGAGAAACTGGCGCGGATGGGGTGGCTCGGCGAGGAAGGCATCTCGGACATGCGCATGTTTGTGCATTATTTCCGCAAGACCGTGGACGGGCGCGTGCTGATGGGCTCCGGCTCGGGGCCGATCAGCTACAATGGCAGTCTGACAGACAATCGGCTGCGCCAGGATGCCGCCAGCGCCTTGCGCGCCGAACGCGGCCTCCGGCGCCTGCTGCCGGGTCTGGCGGATGTGCCCGTCGCCAAGGCCTGGGGCGGGGCGATCGACATTTCCGCCGACCGACTGCCGTTTTTCAAAACCATCCCCGGCACCCGCGTCCATTATGGCTGCGGCTATTCCGGCCATGGCGTCAATCCGACCTATGTCGGCGGCCAGTGCCTGGCCTCGCTGGTGCTGGGTGAAAACGACATGTGGTCGAACCTGCCGCTGTGCCGGCGCAAGGTGCCCAGCCTGCCGCCGGAGCCGTTCCGCTATTATGGCGGCCGCGCGGTGCGGCGGGCCATTCTCGCTTGCGAGGATGCCGAGGAGCGCGGCCGGCCCGCGCCGCTTGTCGCCAGGGCGGTGGCTGCTATCCCGCGCCTGTTCGGCTTGCGCATCGGTACGCGCTGACGGATTTCGGGAATAATTTCTGCTAGGCTTGCCTCATGTTCACCGCCGCCGCCATTTCGAGTGCCGATCCGCGCGAATTTTACAGGGATTTGGCGCAGCAGCTGGAAGGATTGCTGGCGGGCGAGCGCGATGCCGTCGCCAACGCCGCCAACACGTCGGCCCTGATCTTCACGTCACTTCCCGACCTGAACTGGGCGGGATTTTATTTCCTGCGCGGGGACACCTTGGTGCTGGGGCCGTTCCAGGGCAAGCCGGCCTGCGTGCGCATCGGGGTGGGCAAGGGGGTCTGCGGTACGGCCGCGGCAGAGCGGCGGAGCTTGCGGGTGGAAGACGTGGATGCCTTTCCCGGACACATCGCCTGCGATTCCGCTTCACGCTCGGAGCTGGTGGTGCCGTTGATTCGAGGCGGCGCGGTGATTGGCGTGTTGGATATCGACAGCCCGATCCCGTCGCGCTTCAACGCCATCGATCAGGCCGGACTTGAACGGCTCGCCGCGATCTTCGTTGCAGGCAGCAATTCGCCCTAGTCGGCGTCCGCCATCAACGGATCGAGTGCGTCCAGATGATCCTTGATCTTGCTGCGGAAGGCTCCCGTCGCCGCCAGCGAGATCGCCGCCAGGAACAGCGGCGGCAGTGCCACCCAGCAGACCATCGCCCAGCCATAGGTTTCCAGCAGGCCGCCGGAAATGAACGAGCCGATGGCGACGAAGCCGAACACCACGAAATCGTTGAAGGCCTGCACCCGCGTGCGTTCTTCCGGGCGATAACATTCCAGCACCAGCGACGAGGCGCCCAGGAAGGCGAAATTCCAGCCCAGACCGAGCAACACCAGCAGGCTCCAGAAATGCAGTTCGGAAATGCCCGACAAGCCGATGGCGATGGCGCCGACCGTCAGCAGCAGCCCCACCAGCACCATGCGGGCGGCGCCGAAGCGGGCGATCAGGCTGCCGGTGAAGAGGCTGGGGGCATACATGGCGATGACATGCCATTGCAGCCCCAGGTCCGACGACGCCAGCGACAAGCCGCACATCTTCATCGCCAGCGGCGCGGCGGTCATGATGAAATTCATCAAGAGATAGCTGATCACGCCGCAGATGATCGCGGCGATGAATTTGCGCTGCCGCACGATTTCCAGAAGGGGGCGTCCGCCATGGAGCTCCGCTGCCAGGCGCGGCATTCGAATGCCCGCCAGGATCAGTCCGCACAACACGGCCAGCCCGGCCTGCGCCAGATAACTGGCGAGGAAAAGATATGGCGGCAGAAGCTTCATCGTGTGGGTGACGATCTGCGGTCCCAGGACGCCGGCGAACACGCCCCCCACCATCACGAAGGACAAGGCGCGGGCGCGCTGCTCCGTGGGCACGCAATCCGCCGCGGCAAAGCGAAAGGATAGAACCGCCGCCGCATAGGCGCCGCCCAGGAAGGTCGCCGCCGAGAACAGCCAGAAATTTCCCAAGAGTACCGCCAGGGCCGAGATCAGGCCCGACAGCATGCCGGCTGCGGTGCCGGTGCGGAACGCGGCCTGCCGCCCGTAACGCCGCGCGATGGCGCCCATCGGCAAGGTGCAGGCCGCCATGCCCACCACGAAGACCGAGATCGGGAATGTCGCCAGCGCCTTGTCGGGCGCCAGCATGTCGCCGACGATGGCGCCGGTGGCATAGACGATGACGGAATTGGCGCTGCCAAAGGCTTGCGCTACCGCAAAGCGGATGATGTTGGTCCGCGCCACGCGTTTGACCGAGTCGGCATCGTCAGTCCTGGCAAGCATTGTTCAAGTCCATCCCTGTTCGCATCTCAAGGTGCGAATTGCAGTCCGACTTCCTAAAGCGGGTCATTCCTCCCGGCAACCCTGCAGCGCGGAAAGCAGGTATGCGCGGTGGAGATCATCCCGGAAATCCGGGCCTTAAGCCGATTGCAGCAGGGACGGCAGATGCTTGGCCGTCCAATCCGTCGCCGTTTCATAGGCAAAGCCAAGCTTCAGGCAGTCCGTCTCGCGGTCCACCGGCGCGATAATCTGCAGGCCCATGGGCAAGCCTTGCGATCCGAAGCCCGCCGGAACCGCCAGCGACGGGCAGCCCGCCAAGGTGATCATGCAAACCGCCTTCATCCACTCGTGATAGGTCTGCATCTGTTGGCCGGCGATGGCATGCGGCCAGGTTTCGCCGATGTCGAACGCAAAGACCTGCGCGGTCGGCATGATCAGATAATCGTAACGCTCGAACAACCGGCGGATCGATGCCGACCATGTGGTGCGTGCAACCGAGGCGGCGGTGACATCGTTGGCCGAAAGCTTCAGCCCGCCCTCGATCTCCCAGATCGCTTCCGGTTTCAGCAGCGCGCGTTTGGCGGGGTCGGCGTAATAGCCGGTCAGCGCCCCGCCCTGCTGCCACTGGCGAAGGCGCACAAAGGCTTGCCATGCCGGTTCCGGCGGCGCGTCCGGAACGGCCTGTTCGACGACGCAGCCCAGGGATTCGAAGGTCTTGAGCGCCGCGCGGCACATCTCCAATACACCCGGCTCATAGGGTGCGAAGCCGTTCAGATCGTTCAGCCAGGCGATGCGCTTGCCTTTGACGTTGGCGGCGAGCGGCGCCAGGAAGCGGCGGCCTTCGCCCGTCACCGACAGCGGCGCGCGCGGATCGTATCCGGCCTGCACCGACAGCAGCATCGCAAGGTCGCTGACGCTGCGGGCCATCGGTCCGGCGACGCCCATCGACGGCAGCCACACTTCGCTGCCGGCCACCGGCACGATTCCGAAGCTGGTGCGAAAGCCGAACACATTGTTCCAGCCCGCCGGGTTGCGCAGGCTGCCGCCATAATCGCTGCCATCGGCCACGGGCAACATGCGCAGCGCCAGCGACACCGCCGCGCCGCCGCTGCTGCCGCCGGCGGATTTGCTTTGGTCATAGGCGTTGTGGGTGGCGCCATAGACGGGATTGTAGGTGTGCGAGCCCAGCCCGAACTCCGGCGTGTTGGTCTTGCCGATGAAGATTGCGCCCGCCGCCCGCATGCGCTCCACCACCAGCGAATCCTGGGTGGGCACGAAATCCTTCAGGATCGGCGAGCCGGACGTCGAACGGATGCCCTTTACCGATTGCAAATCCTTCACCGCATGGGGAAAGCCGTGCAGCGGCCCCATGATCTGGCCCCGCGCCAGCTGGGTGTCGCGTTCCCGCGCCTGGACCATGAGGCCATCGCGGTCCTGCAGCGCAACGATGGCGTTGACCTTGGGATTGAGCGCCGCGATGTGATCCAGATAAGCCGTCATCGTTTCGGCGCAAGAAAGCTTGCGCGACGCGATCGCGCGCCCAAGGCTGCGGGCATCCATCCGGACGATGTCGGACATTCCCGCCGAAACCGCCGCCGCGGGCGAGGCGGAGGCCACCATCGCCGCCGCGCCCATTTCCAGCACCGTGCGCCGGTCCGGAGAAGATGCTTGCGTCATGATTGCCCCCAATCCGGGACGGGCTCGCTTTGGAGCCGCCCCGCGCGCTAGCCTAGCATGTCGGGCAGGAATGGGGGACGGGTTCATGACGGCATCCGCTGCAACGCCGCTCAATCGCCAGCAGATACTCGGCTTCTGGGCCGCTTGGTTCGGCTGGATGCTGGATGGCATGGATTCGGTGATCTATGCCCTGGTGCTGAGCCCGGCGATGAAGGAGCTGCTGCCGAAATCGGGCCTGGCCAACAGTCCCGCCGATGTCGCCTTTGCCGGTTCGATCCTGTTCGCGCTTTTTCTGGTGGGCTGGGGCCTCTCCTTCATCTGGGGGCCCATCGCCGACCGTTTCGGCCGCGCCAAATGCCTGGCCGCGACCATCCTGATCTTTTCGGTTTTCACCGGCGCGGCGGCCTTCGCCCATAATGTCTGGGAGCTGGGTTTCTTCCGCTTTCTGGCGGGCATCGGCATCGGCGGCGAATGGGCAATGGCGGGCACTTTCGTTGCCGAAGCCTGGCCGGAGGATCGCCGCAAGAAGGGCGCGGGCTATCTGCAGACCGGTTATTACGCCGGCTTCTTCCTGGCGGCGGCGCTCAACTTCACCGTCGGAGCGGCGTTCGGCTGGCGCGCCATGTTCCTCTGCGGCGCGGCGCCGATATTGGTCGCGCTGTTCACCTTGTCGCGGGTGAAGGAGCCGGTGCGCTGGGAGCGGGCGCATGCCGGTCCGCGCAGCCATCCGCTGGCGATGATTTTTTCCGGCGTCTATCTGCGGCGCACGATTGTGAACACCGCGCTGGTGTCGATCGCGATCGTCGGCCTGTGGGCCGGGACGGTCTACGAACCCACCGCGATCCTGACCTTGGCGAAGGCGGCAGGCTTCACCCCCGCGCAAGGCACCCGGCTGGCATCGCTGGGCACCGCCGTGCTGTCCGTCGGCACCATATTGGGGTGCCTGCTGGCTCCGGTCCTGGCAGAGCGGTTCGGCCGCAAGAAAACCTTGGCGATGTATTTCGTCGGCATGGCGGCGGCCATCCTCCTGGCCTTCGGATGGGCCTTCTACTTACAGGACGGGCTGACCGCCTTCATCGCGGTTCTGTTCTTTCTGGGATTGGCGGGCGGCAATTTCGCCATCTTCAGCCTGTGGCTGCCGGAGCAATACAACACCGCGATGCGCGCCACGGCCTTCGCTTTCTGCACCTCGTTCGGACGCTTCCTCGGCGCCGGCGCGAATTTCGCCATCGCCGCCTTGATCCAGTCGACCGGATCGCTGGGATATGTGATCGCGCTGACCGCAATTCCCTTTATCCTGGGACTGGCGGTCATACCCTTTGCCACCGAGACCCGGGGCGAGGTCTTGCCGTAGCGATGTTTCGAAGGGAATGACCATGAGAAAAAGCTGGGCAGCGATCGCAAGCATCTTGATTGCGGGCTGCGTCTCGCCCGCGATGGCGGCGGCGGCACCAGCGGATACGGACGCCACCGTCGCCCGCGCCTTGCAGACCTTCGGAGTCCCCGGCCTTTCCCTCGCTATCGTGCAGGACGGCAAGATCGTGTTGGCCAAGGGCTATGGCGTGCGCCAAGTGGGCAAGCCCCAGCCGGTCGACGCGCATTCCGCCTTTCCCATCGGGTCGGAAACCAAGGCCTTCACCTCTGCGGCGCTGGCCATCCTGGTGGACCGCAAGAAGTTGAAATGGAGCGACCTGGTCAAGGACAAGCTGCCCGGCTTTCAGATGTATGATCCTTATGTCACCGACCATATGACGGTGCGCGATCTCCTCACCCATCGCAGCGGCCTCAGCCTGGGCGAAGGCGACCTGATGCTGTTTCCGGACACCAACCGCAGCCGCGCCGACATCGTGCATGCGCTGCGCTATCTGAAACCGGCCACGGGATTCCGTGAATTCTATGCCTATGACAATGTCCTTTATATTGTCGCTGGCGCGCTGGTCGAAGCGGTGTCGGGACAAAGCTGGGAGGATTTCGTCACCCAGAATATCCTGCAGCCTGTGGGCATGCGCGATGCCCACATCAATTACGACAAGACCGCCGCGAATGAAGTCGCGCTGCATGCGCGCACCGACGGCGCCTTTCTCGGCGCCGGGCATCAGGCGGTTCTGGGCCGCAGCACGGCGCAGCCTTTGGCGCCCGCCGGCGGCATCAACGCCAGCGCCGAGGATCTGGCGCGCTGGATGAATGTGCAGCTGGCGCGCGGCAAGCTGCCTGACGGCAAGGCACTCTTCAGCCTGGAACAGGCCAATGCGATGTGGGAGCCGGTGGTGGTCGTGCCGCCGGAAGGGCCTCGCCATGTCCCGCAATTGAAACCGGACATGCAGGATTATGCGCTGGGCTGGTACGTGGAGCAGTATCACGGCCACAGGATCGTGCGGCACACCGGCGCGGTGGGCGGCGCGCTGGCCTCGCTCTATCTCATTCCGGAAAAGAATCTCGGCATCGCGGTCACGATCAATTCGGAAGACGGCATGGCGATGGTGGCGGTGCTGTTCCACCTGATCGATGCCTATCTCGGCGTGCCGCCCACCGACTGGATCACGGTCTTGAACGAATCCCAGATCCAGACGGCGCAAAAAACCGCGGCCGCGATGGCGGCGATGCCCAAGGCCGAGGCCGCGAGGGGTGGTAAGCCGTCGCTGGCGCTTGGCGCCTATGCCGGAAAATACCAGGACCCCTGGTATGGCGGCATGACGATCCGGGACAAGGGGCAGGGAAAACTCTGGATCACCTTCGACCGCACGCCGGGGATGGAAGGCGCGCTGGAACCGGTCTCCGGCGACAAGTTCCGCACCCGCTGGACCGACAAAAGCATCGAGGATGCCACTGTCGATTTTGCCGTAAAGAACGGCAGGATCGCAGGCGCGACGATGGCGGTGATTTCGCCGATCGCGGATTTCAGTTCCGACTATCAGGATCTGCATTTCACCAGGGCGAATTGACGGCACCAGCCTGCGATATTGTATGTTTCCGCTGGTCAAAAGCCGCGACTCGGTGCTGTGTCGGGCCATTGTGCGCCACCGCGGCTTTGCCGCCCTTCGCGGCGCCCCCTCGATCAAAGGAGTTCAAAGTGCAATCCCCTGTCCGTTTTGTCTTAGGCGAGATGTTCTGCGCCGGAAGCGAAGCGGGGTTTCGCGCCTGCATCGTCACCAATACGCTCGACGAAGACGGGCGCTATGGCGAATTGATCGAAATTCCCAGCCAGGAGCGATTTGCCATCAATCGCGCGGCGCTGGGCGCCGATTGGAAGCCCATGGCGTGCGACGGGCCCTGGTATGTCGAGCAATATTCCGAAGGGGGCGAGCGGCCCGACTGGTCGGCGCATGTCCCGGACATTGAATTCGTGATCGCCCTGGCAAAGGGCGCCCGTCACCGCGGGCAGGGCGAAGTCATCCGCTACCGGACCGGCAACTATATCTCTCCCCAGGATCTCGGGCGCCTGCGCTTTGCCAGCGCGACCCGCCTGCCATGAGGCGGGCGCGGCGTTGATGTGGACGCGGGGCGGGGCTAGCTTTCTCCCGCCGCCGTCATTCGCCCGCGTTGCCCATAGCGCCCATTTCCCGGATCGGACTTCAGACAAGGAGCCTTGCGATGTTTCGCGCAAAACCGATAGCCCATGGGCTTTTCGCGGCGCTGGCTTTTGTCTTTCTGCTGTGGGATTGCGCCGCCGTATCGGCATCTCCAGAGACTGTTCAACTGAAGGCGGGCTGGGCTCTCGCTTCGGCCAATCAAGCCAAGGACTCAGGCGAAATAATTTCGCAAGCCCGCTATTCCACCAAGGGCTGGTATCCGATCCGGCAGGTCCCGGCCACGGTTCTGCAAATCCTCCAGGAAGATGGCGTCTATCCCAATCTCTATTATGGGAAGAATCTTCTGAGCACCGTGCCGCCGGATCTCTACAAGCAGGATTGGTGGTACCGGACCAGCTTCAAGGCTCCGGGCCAGGGCAAGACCTATTGGCTGGAATTTCCCGGCATCAATTACCGGGCGGAGATCTGGCTGAACGGCAAGCGGATTGCCGATAGCCGGCACGTTGTTGGCATGTATGTGGCGACTGAGCTGAATGTCACCGATGCGATATTGCCCGGACAAAGCAACACCCTGGCGGTCAAGGTCACGCCGGAGCGCGCTATCCAAGACGTCAATGGCGTGGAGCTTGGCGACAGCTGGTTCGACTGGCTGAATGGGAAATATCTTGGATCCAGACTGCCTCCCAGTCAGAACGGCATTCCAACGTCTTTCGTCTCCGACCGCAATGCGGGAATCTGGAAGCCGGTTATCCTGCGCGTCGCCGGGCCGGTTCGGATTTCCCATCCAACGGTCACGACGGCGCTTCCGCTCCCAAAGACGGATTCCGCCACTCTCACGGTATTCGGAATGCTCGAGAATGGTTCGTCCCGTCCGGTGCGGGGACGCCTGCTGGGACAAATTTCGCGGCCGGGCAAGCCGGTGGTTCGGTTCGAGCGGCCGGTGACCCTTCAGGCGCACGAAAGCCGCGAAGTCGCGTTCACGCCGGAACGTTTCGCGCAGCTCGCGATAAGCAATCCCGATCTCTGGTGGCCTTACACCATGGGCCAGCCAAATCTTTATAATCTGGAACTCAAATTTCAGGAGGAGGACGGCCGGGAGGTTTCCGACCGGCAATCCATCCGGTTCGGCATTCGGGTTGTTACCCAGCACCGCGACAAGGACGAGAAATTTCCGGAGATCGGCAAAGGCGGCAACTTTTACCTGCAGGTGAATGGAAAGGATTTTCTGGTGCGGGGCGCGGTGTATACGCCGGACCTGCTCTTTGCCGACGATCCGAAACGTGAAGCGGCGATCCTGGGCTACGTCAAGGATATGGGGCTGAACATGCTGCGCTGGGAATCGAAGATCTCCAGCGAGCATATCGTGGATCTGGCGGACGAGGCCGGGATACCGGTGATGTTCGGCTGGATGTGCTGCAATCAATGGGAAAAGTGGGACCAGTGGGACGCCGAAGACCAGTCGGTGGCGCGCAGCAGCCTTCGCTCGCAGATTTCGATGCTGCGGTCACATCCCGCCGTCTTCATCTGGGCCAATGGCAGCGACGGTCTTCCTCCGGGTCCCGTGCTGCAAGACTATCATCGCATTCTCAAAGACCTGCACTGGCAGAACGCGGTCGTGGACACGGTCTCTTCATTCGCCAAGGACGGCGCGGGGGGGCGGCTGTGGAGCGGCATCATCATGGAAGGGCCGTATAGTTGGCGGCCGCCATCTTATTGGTTC
Organism: Pseudomonadota bacterium; assembly: GCA_040389245.1. GTDB lineage: Bacteria > Pseudomonadota > Alphaproteobacteria > Micropepsales > Micropepsaceae > Rhizomicrobium. The sequence goes on from JAZKAH010000002.1 coordinate 1,084,027, forward strand.
AGCGGGCTTTATCCCCCAACCCGCGGTTCGAGCGCGGAGCAGGGCGACAATGAGATCATCCCGCCCTATGAAAGCTTGAAGAAATTCATTCCGCCCGACAAGCTGTGGCCGATAAACGACACCTGGTATTTCCATGCCGGTTCCAGCGACGGCAACAATTCGCTGCGAAATATCCAGCATGTCATCGATCGGCGATATGGTCCCGCACATAGCGCCGAGGAGTTCGCCGGTAAGGCGCAGCTGGCCGCTTACGAAAATTTGCGGGCCCAATTCGAAGATTTCGCAGCAAATGGTTGGGCCGACCACAAGATGACCATTTACTGGATGCTGAACAATCATTGGCCGTCGTTTTTCGGCCATATCTTCGACTATTACCTCAAGCCGGGCGGCGCCTATTTCGGCGCCAAGATGGGACTGAGGCCGCTTTCGGTGGTGTTCGACTATTATGCGAAAGACGCGCGGCAGGGAAATATCCGCGTCGTCAACCAGGCTTTGCAAGACCGAAGCGGCCTTCAAGTGCGGGTGCGGGTCTATGATCTGGATGGAAAGCCGGTCCTTGACCAACGCAAAGCCGTCGATGTCCGTGCGCAGAGTGTGGCGCAGGCGCTTGCCTTGCCCGTGCTCAAGAACGTCACGCCGGTATATTTCGTCCGCTGCGAACTGTTCGACGCCGGTGGAACCAGGATTGCAGACAATGTGTATTGGCAGTCGGTCGCGCCGGATCGCGTCGGGCCTCGCGTCAACGACAAGGCGCTGAATTTGACTGAGGAGCATTGGGCCGATTTCACGTCCCTGCAGTCGATGGCCAAGGTGCATCTGGATGTGAAGGGGACGGTTCGGCGGTCCGCGGCGAAAAACGAGGCGATTGTTTCCCTCCACAATCCTTCAAGCCATCTCGCCTTCTTTGTGCGGGTCGAGATAACGGGCGGGAAGGATGGAAACGAAATATTGCCGGTGACCTACGACAATAACTACGTCACCGTGTTCCCCGGCGAGACTGTTTCGGTGCGCGGCAATTTCGACCGTGCGGATAGCGCCGGCAAACCGGCCTGGATCCGGGTGGAGGGCACCAACGCACCCAAGGAACTGGCGTCCATTCAATAGGCGTCCCGCGACTTCACTTGCGGCTGCCGAACGCGATCGTATGCGTTGTGGCGCCGGCGGAAAACGCGATGGTCTGGGTCTCGCGCGTCACGGGCCCCAGGCTTTTCCCGTCCACCGAAATCTGCAAACCCTGCAGGCGCGGACGCAGCCAATCGGCGACATGCAAATCCCATGTGGAAGGCTTTGCCACCAAAGCCCGGCCATAATGCGGATCGTAGGACACTGTAAGCTTGGCATCTCCGGGGCTCAGGCTGATGTCCGTATGCTGGTAGCCGATATATTCGTCCAGCCCGGTGAACAGATAGCCGGGATATTTGTCGAAGACTTTCGCGAAGCCTTCCGGATCATGCGCGATCCCCCGGTCGTGCCCGTCGGGCAGCGCTGGAAGCAACAGCGGAACGTCATCGCTGCCGCCGAAATCGGCGTTGGAGTCGGCGCGGCCCTCGACCGCCAAATCGCGCCCCAGATAGCCGCCATAATAGCCATAGCCCTGCTCGGCGGCGATCCGCCAGGTGTTGTTGTCGGGACTGCGGGAAATGCCGTTGCCCCCGGTCGAAAATTCCAGCGGCACCAGGCCGAATTCGTTCCGAATCCAGTCGGCGGATTGCTGCATGTGGAATTTCTGCTCGGCAGCGGGAATCTCGCGATTCCGACGCACGTCATAGAATTCCCGGTACCATCCCATTTCCGCGCGCTCCTCCATCAGCGGCGCTCCCCACCAGGGACCCGGCGGCGAGGTCAGATCGGGCTGCATATGGGTCCAGCCATGGCTCTCGATTTCCAGCACTCCCAGCGCGACGCCTTCATCCAGACCTTTCTTGGTCGAGACGTAATCCTGTCTGGTGCCGAAGCCGTCGGTGAATTGCTGGTGCCAGGTGGGAACGATCTTGTGCTGGGCGTCATCGACAAAGCCCGGAACGATATTCAGGGACAGGATCGCGTGATGCGCCTGCAAAGGCTCGATCATCGAATGGCGGATCTGTTCGGCGCTGAGCGCCGGATAGTGCCAATGTTCCAGCCAGACATTCTGCGCATTTCCCATGTCGTCCATGGTCAGGATGATGGTTTTCGTCCACGACTTGGTCAGCGCATAACCGATCGCCTCGGTGACCGCCCGGCGCAACGCCGTGCGCATCGGCTGGTACAGCAGCATCTGGTCGCTGTCGCCGCCGATCCAGATCGCGCGCGTGTCGGGGTTGATCTCCCGCTCGGTGATCTGCGCGGCGCCGCCCGCATCTGCCAGAATCCTGGCGTCGGCGACATCCACCTGCGGGCGCGTCATGGCGATCACATCCGGGCCCTGCTGCCTGAGGTCCGGCCCGAGCCCGCGCAGCACGAAGGACTCGCTCTTGACCATCGGATGGGCGCTGTTCATGTGCGCGTTCTTGAACCGGATGCCCAGCAAATTCTGGATAGCGGGCTGGCGCACGCGGTCGCCGATCGCGATCAGCGAGATGTGAAGCTTCTGCACCGCATCGCTCACCAGGGCCTGGTCGGCTTGCGAGACTTCGCCCGGAACATCCCACAGGATCGCGCCATAGCGCGCACGCCCTGCGAAATCCGCGAAATGACTGGGATCCATCAAGGTCTGATCCAGCCGCAGAATGTCGAACGGGATGCCCCAGGACTTGAACATGGTCACCAGGGTCTGGAATTCTCCGCCGCCGCTGACAAGGAAGCTGCGCGGATCCTTCCATTGATCGGAGATTACGATCAGCACGCGGTAGGGTTTGAGCGGCTCGGCCGCCCGCAGCGGAAGGGCCGCGGTCAGCAGGAAAATGAGTGCAAGAATTCTCTGGAACATTGCCGGCCCCCGACCGCCTCGAATTCGAACCCTTACGCTACAGGGACTTGGCGCCCCATTCCACCGATCGCAGAGCGCCGGCTTTTGCAAGCACGCTATCGCTTGGCAACAAAAGCCAGGCGTCGAACGGCCGTTCGCCCAAGCTCGCGGCGTTCGCTGCTCGAAATGGTCCACTGGACCATTTCGTCCGCCAATAGCGGAACGCAGGCTCACGGGGCCGTCCATCGCGCTCTGTCCGCCAATAAAAAAGCCCGGCGCAAGGCCGGGCTGTTTTATTGGCGGACAGAGAGAGAATACCCCGTTTAAGGGATATCAAGGCGTTAGCGTGGCTAACCTCGAAAAGTCATCGCTATAGCCATCAATAGTTTATATCGAACTTGGCTACCCAGCCAAAGCGGCTGAGTGGATTTTGCACTCAGGGCGTATGCGGGTCCTGCGTTGCCCGCGAACCGTACTCGCACAAGCCTCGAAGAGCCGATAGGCTGGTTGCGAGATCAGGGGACGATATCATGAAAAAAACAGCACTCATGGCGTGTGCCGCGCTGACGGTGACGATGGCGGGCGCGCACGCCGCGGCGCAGCGGGACGATAAAGTCTATGCGGCGGTTGTGGCGAACAAGGCGGGCGCCATCGATCTCCTCAAACAGATCGTCAATGTCGATTCCGGCACCGGCGACGTAGCGGGCGGCACCAAGGTGGCGGGCATCCTGGCCGAGCGGCTGAAGGCGCTGGGCGCGGCGGTGCGGCTTGAGAAAAGCGAAGCGCCCGATCTTCCCGACAATGTCGTGGCGGTGTTCAAGGGTACGGGCAAGGGCAAAATCCTGGTCATCTCGCATTTCGACACGGTGTTCGGTCCCGGCACGGTCAAGGGGCGGTCTTTCAGCATCGACAGCAACAACCGGGCGCACGGCCCCGGCGTGGGCGACGAGAAGGCGGGCGATGTCGTGGCCATGACCGCGCTCAAGACCCTGCATGACCTGAACTTCAAGAATTACGCGAGCATCACCGTGCTGCTGGACGCGAGCGAGGAGCGCGGCTCACCCAGCTGCGCCCAGCTGATCAAGACGCTTTCGGCTGAGAGCGATGTGGAATTCAACATGGAGCCCGGCGATGCGCCCGATGTGCTGACGGTGTGGCGCAAGGGAGCGGCTGATATCGTCATCCATGTCGAGGGGCGCGCCGCCCATGCCGGCATGGTGCCGCAGAACGGGCGCAATGCCGCGATGGAGCTGGTGAATCAGATCAATGCGCTGGGCAGCAGCTTCCCCGCCTCCGGCGATAGCGTGACGGCCAACCTCACTTTGATGAAGGCGGGCTCCAGATCCAACATCATTCCTGACAGCGCCGAAGCAACGCTGGATGTGCGCTTCAGAAAGCCCCAGGAGCTGGAGCAGGTCCTTGTCAAGGTGAGGGCGAACGCGGCCAAACCCATGGTCCCCGACACAAAGGTGACAGTGACGTCCAGTGGCAGCTTCCCGCCATTGATGGAGAACGCGCAGACCCACGCGCTGGCCGTGCGTGCCGATGCGATCTATGCCGAGTTGGGCAAAAAGATCGGCCATGGCGGCAATGGCGGGGCTTCGGAATCGGCGGTGGCGCAATCGGTGGGCACGCCCGCGCTGGACGGGCTGGGCGCGGTGGGCGGCGATTTCCACACCGATCATGAATGGATCGATCTCAACACGCTGGAGCCGCGTATCTATCTCTTCACGCGCCTTCTGATGGACACCAGCACCAACCCGCCGAAAAAATAGCGGCGAGCCGCCGTCGGTTTCGCGAGCAAAGCGGCAGTATCGGCGTCACCTATGATGTGGGTTTGGCGGACAGAGAGGGATCACTGCGAGCTACGCTCGCAGAGCGCCAGCTTTTGTAAGCTCGCTTTGCTCGCCAACAAAAGCTAAGCGTCGAACGGCCGCTCGCTTTGGCTCGCGGCGTTCGCTGCTCGAAATGGTCCACTGGACCATTTCGTCCGCCAATAGCGGAACGCAGGCTCACGGGTCCGTCCACCGCTCCCTTTCCGCCATTAAAAAAGGCCCCGCAAGGGGGCCTTGTTTAATGGCGGACAGAGAGGGATTCGAACCCTCGAACGGCTTTCACCGTTACACACTTTCCAGGCGTGCGCCTTCAACCACTCGGCCACCTGTCCTTGCCCGCGAGATATACTGCCCCGGCCCCCGCTGCAAGCCGCCCGGAAATGTCCCGGTTTCCGGGGCTTGCCGGGCCATGCCTCCGGGGGATTAGGATGGCCGCGAACGGCACGGACGAGGGCATTCCATGACCAGCATCGCCACCAAAAGGGTTTACGATCCGCCGTCGCGGGATGACGGCTTTCGCGTGCTGGTGGACCGGCTCTGGCCGCGCGGCGTGACCAAACAGGCGGCGGCGCTGGATCTCTGGGCCAAGGATGTGGCGCCCAGTCCGGACCTGCGCAAGGCGTTCAATCACCGGCCGGAACGTTTTGCCGAATTCACCCGTCACTATCTCAGCGAATTGTCCAAGAACCCGGCGGTGACGGCGTTCCGCGCCGAACTCAAACGGCCCAAGGTGACATTGCTCTATGGCGCGCATGACCGCGTCAACAATCACGCTTTGGTGCTGGCGGATTTCCTGCGCCGAGGTACAAAAAGGAGCCGTGCGGGCGGCAAAGATCCGGTGAAGAAACCGGTGCTCAAGAAAAAGCCGGCAAGGAAGCCCCTGAAAAAACCCGCCAAGAAGAAATCGAAGCCTCAGGCCGCCGTGCGCAAACGGTCGCGATAGATCATCCAGATGTTGCGGGCATAGATCGGCAGCGGCAGCCCCTGGCCGAACACCAGGGCCCAGGCTTGTTGATGGATGACATAGGAGAAGCTGAAAAGTCCGCCGATCAGGCTGCAATACCAGAACGAGATCGGGATCACGCTGTGGCCTTGCTGTTCGCTCTTCAGCCACTGGATCAGCATGCGCACGCCGAATATCGCCTGGCCGCCGAACCCGATCAGGTTCCAGATCACATCATAAGGATGGCTGACCGCCATGGCGTACCAATGCGCCATGAATCCGAAACTCATTTACAGCTCCTCGATTTGGGTCGCGCCGCCATGGCGCCGCTGCAGCCAGCGCACGCCCAGCATGTCCTGGATGCTGACCAAGGTGCGGCCCAGATTGGTGTATTTGGAACGTCCCGTCAGCCTTGGTCGGTGATTGACGGGGACGAAGGCGACCTTCCAACCATGACGCTGCACCAGCGCGATCAGATAGCGATGCATGTGATCGAAATAGGGAATGTCCAAAAACGCCTCGCGGTAAAAAGCCTTGATGCCGCAGCCGGTGTCGGTGGCGCCATCGCCCAGCATGGCGTTGCGAAACCGGTTGCCCAGCCGGGAGGCGATGCGGCGGCTGGCAGTGTCCTGGCGATTGACGCGCACGCCCGAGACCATGCCCAACCCCCGATCGGCGCGAAGTTTCGCCAGAAGAGCGGGAATGTCGGCGGGATCGTTCTGGCCGTCGCCGTCCAAGGTGACGATGATCTCGCCCCTGGCCGCACGGATGCCGGTATGGATGCCCCGGCTCTGTCCCAGGTTGCGGTCATGGCGCAGGGGCCGGAAATTGGGGATCTCGCTCTTGAGCGCGACGAGCCGTTCGGCGGTGCCGTCGGTCGAGCCGTCATCGACAAAGATGATCTCATGCCCCGGCTCCGCCTTCAGCGCGGCGGCGATCTCGCGGGCCAGCGCCGCGACATTGCCTGCTTCGTCCTTGACCGGCACCACCACTGAAACCGTCATACTCAAACCCATTGCAGGCGAATTTCCCAAAATCCCGGGGTTTCGCTAAATAGAGAGCCGGGCGGTCCCGACGTGGCGCGCCTTATACAGGCCCCGGCGGGCCCAAGAACAGGGCAAACCAGCCAATGAGTGACGTCGCGTCCGCGCCCGTCCCGCCGCGATCCGCCCTCCGGGGGGCGCGAATCGGGCGCTGGCTGGTGCGTTTTTCCTATCCCTTGCTGGCGATTTTGTGCGTGGCGCTATGGCTGCCGGGGGTCCTCAGCCTGCCGGCGCTGGACCGCGATGAAAGCCGGTTCGCCCAGTCTTCGCGCCAGATGCTGGACAGCGGAAACTTTGTCGACATCCGGTTCGGCAATGAGCCCCGCTACAAAAAGCCGGTGGGGATCTATTGGGCCCAGGCCGCCGCCACCGCGGTGGCGGGCCATATCCAGAATATCGAAGGCGATCACGATCACATCTGGACCTATCGCCTGCCTTCGCTGCTGGGCGGTGTTGCCGCGATCTGGCTCACCTTCTGGCTGGGATCGGCGTTCGGCGCCGAGACCGGTTTTCTGGCGGCGCTGCTGCTGGGCTTCACGGTACTCATGACGGCCGAAGCCACCATCGCCACCACCGATGCGGTGCTGCTGGCCGCCACCCTGGGCGCGATGGGTGTCCTGATGCGGGCCTATCGCGCCGCCAATGAAGGCGCCGTCCTCCCAACCCGGTTGGCGCTGTGGGGCTGGGCGAGTTTCGCCATCGCGATTCTGGTGAAGGGACCGGTAGTGGCCGGCGTCGCGGCCGCTTCCATCGTCGCGTTGCTGGGGTGGGATGTATGGGAGCAATGGAAAGCCAGATCGGCTTCCGTCGCCGCCGATAGTCCGGTTGCGGCGGCATCTTCCGTACAAACCGAAACGACGGCCGCGCCTGTCGAAGCGGCAGGCAAGCCTGTCATCCGGCGGAAGGTCGCCCTGTTCGGCCACATGGTCCTGGACAATCTTCGCTGGTTCAAATTGACAAGGCCCCTTCTGGGCGTGCCGCTGACGGTTGCGATTGCGGCGCCCTGGATGATCGCGATCTGGGTGGAAAGCCACGGCTCTTTCTTCCAGCAATCGCTGGGGCATGATTTCGCCGGCAAGCTGGCGGGCGGCCAGGAGAGCCACGGCCAGCCGCCGGGCTACAATCTCGTGCTGTCCGCGATCGCCTTCTGGCCGGGAATTTTGTTCGTGCTGCCTGCCATCGGCCTGGCGGTGGCGCGCGCCAAGGAGCCGGCCATCCGCTTCCTGCTCGCCTGGGCGGCAGGCTGGTGGCTGATCTGTGAAGCGGTGCCGACCAAGCTGCCGCAATATATTCTGCCGGCCTATCCGGCATTGGCGATTCTGACCGCGCTCTGGCTGCTCGCGCCACGCGAGGACGCCGTGCCGCTGTGGCGGCGGGTGCTGCCCTATATTTCCTCGCTGCAATTTGCGGCGGGGCTGGCGGCCTTGGGGATAGCCCCGATTCTGCTGCCCCGGCTCTATGGCGGCGGCGCGGCGACGGATTTGCTCATCTATGTGATCGTGGGCGGGCTGATCGGATTGGGCGCCTTGTATATGGCGGCGACGGGCGCGCGGCTGATCGCGCTGGGCCTGGCGTTGCTGGCGCTGGTGGTCTTCGTGCCCACCTTGACGCTTGGCGTCGGGCCCCGCCTGACCCAGCTGTGGATGAGCGAGCGGCTGGCGGCGCTGGTCGCCAAGGACAGCAATTCCGGCGATCCCCCGCCGGCGCTGGCCGGGTTCGAAGAGCCCAGCCTGGTCTTCGCGCTGGGCGCCGACGTCAATCTCACCGACGGCGCGGGCGCCGCCCGGCAAGGCGCCAATCTCGGCGGGCTGGCGCTGGTGGATGATTTCCAGCGGCCCGCATTCCTCGCGCATCTTGCCGAACTGCAATCCGACGCGGTGGCGCTGAACGACATTTCCGGCTTCAATTATTCGCGCGGCAAGCCCGTTCATGTCACGATCTACCGGATGCGCAAACTGACCTACGACCAGCCGCCCGCGCATGTGACGACGAGCTTTCCATAATTTGTTAACCGCGCGCCGCTCTTGACAACGCCGCTCACTGCTTAAATATCGGCGGGGTCGTTCTGTCCGATCATGGCTGACCAATGGGGGCGCCACCGGAAAGGAACGCGGGGATCGCCGCCCACGCGCGCGACATGAGACGCCAGATGGGTCTTGAGATAGCGCGCGGCCGCGCAATCAGAACGGCCACGCGCACGTTGCGCAAAAGTCCGGACGACGCCGCGCGTGCTCCCATTGCCAAACTCAATTTGCCGGGGCCGAAGGCGGAGCTGCGCTTTCCCGTCGGGCAGGCCAGCCGCGCTTTCTACCGCCGCTTCTGGCCGGGCACCGGTCCGGCCGAATGGAATGACTGGCGCTGGCAGATGCGCGCCCGCATCCGCACCCTGGACGAACTCGCCCGGATCTTCCGCCTGTCGGAGGACGAATATGCCGCCGTCTCCCGCCACCAGGGCGCGCTGCCGGTGGGGATCACGCCTTATTATGCCAGCCTGATGGGGCTGACTGACGCGGCGGAGCCGCTGCGCCGGACCCACATCATGACCGGCGACGAATATCTGCGCGGCCCGGGCGAGGAAGACGATCCGCTCAGCGAAGACCATGACACGGTGGCGCCGGGGCTGGTGCACCGCTATCCCGACCGGGTGCTGTTTCTCACCACCGGCACCTGCTCGACCTATTGCCGCTATTGCACCCGCTCGCGGCTGGTGGGCAATCCCGGCGGCGAATATCATTTCTCCACCCGCCAATGGGGCGAGGCGATCGCCTATCTGGAAGCGCACAGCGAAGTGCGCGACGTGCTCTTGTCGGGCGGCGATCCCCTGACCCTGTCGGACGACAAGCTGGACTGGCTGCTGACCCGCTTGCGCGCGATCCCGCATATCGAATTCCTGCGCATCGGCACCAAGATGCCGGTGGTGACGCCGCAGCGGGTGACGCGCGGCCTGGTCCGGGTGCTCAAGAAGCATCATCCGCTGTGGATGAGCTTGCATTTCACCCATCCCGCCGAACTGACGCGCGAAGTGCTGGAAGCCACGGCGCGGCTGGCCGATGCCGGGGTGCCGCTGGGCAGCCAGACGGTGCTGCTGAGGGGCGTCAATGACGATGCCGCGGTGATGACCCAGCTGATGCACGGCCTGCTGAAGAACCGGGTGAAGCCCTATTATCTTTATCAATGCGACCCCATCCGCGGGTCGGCGCATTTCCGCACCGGGGTCGACAAAGGCCTTGAGATCATCCGCGCCCTGCGCGGCCATACCACCGGCTATGCCACGCCTATCTTCGTGATCGACGCGCCGGGCGGCGGCGGCAAGATCCAGCTGGCTCCCGATCCGGTGGTGGGCCGCGACGGCGACGACCTGCTGCTGAAGAATTTCGAAGGCGACGTCTATCGCTACCCGGACCCGAACGGCTCGCTCGGGCGCTGATGCGTATCGGGGTCACGTATGACCTGCGCAGCGATTACCGCGCTCTGGGCTATGGCGAGGAAGAGACCGCCGAATTCGACGCCGAGGAAACCATCGCCGCCATCTGCGAGGCCTTGTCGGGCCTGGGCCATGCGCCCGAACGCATTGGCGGCATCCGGCCTCTGACCGAGAAGCTGGCGGCGGGCGCGCACTGGGACGCCGTGTTCAATATCTGCGAAGGCCTCAAAGGCGTGGCGCGCGAGGCCCAGGTGCCCGCATTGCTGGAAGCCTATGACATTCCTTACGTCTTTTCCGATCCGCTGACCTTGGCGCTCTGCCTGGACAAGGCGCTGACCAAGCGCGTGCTGCGCGATGCCGGCGTGCCCACCGCGGGTTTCGCCGTGATCGAAAGCGAAGCCGATATCGCCAAGGTGGCGATGGATTTCCCTCTGTTCCTCAAGCCGGTCTCCGAAGGTTCGGGCAAAGGCGTCGACGCCCGCTCGCGGGTCACAAACGCTGCGGACCTGGGCAGCGTGGCGCGCGATCTGCTGGCGCGGTTTCGCCAACCGGTGCTGGTCGAAGAATTCCTGCCGGGCCGCGAATTCACCGTGGGCATCACCGGCACCGGCGACGGCGCCTCCGTGCTGGGCATTATCGAGATCGTGCCCACGGAAAAATATGTCGGTCATGGCTATGGCTATGCCAACAAATCCGACTGGGAGGACAAGCTGGCGGTGGTGCCCGCCGATGACGCGGATGCGCAGGCCGCGGGCGCGGTGGCGCTGGCGGCGTGGCGCGTGCTGCGCTGCCGCGATGGCGGGCGCGCCGATATCCGTCTTGGCGGCGACGGCAAACCCCGTTTCATCGAAGTCAATCCGCTGGCCGGCATCCGTCCCGGCTATTCGGACTTGTGCTTCATCGCCGATTTCCAGAAAGTCTCGTACCAGCAGCTGATCGGCAAATTCCTGGATTCCTTTCTGGCGCGGCACGCGCAATCGGCATGAAAATTCTGGTCCTGCATTCCGATATCGCGGCGGACGCGCCGCCGGAGGATTTGGACACGCTGATCGCCGCGAATGCGGTTGCCGAGGCCCTGGCGTCGCGCGGATACGCCGTGGAACAGGCGCCGTTCCGGCAGGAGATGCTGACGGATATTCTCCGTGCCACGCGGCCGGACATCGTCTTCAATCTGGTCGAAGGCGTTGACGGACAGGGCCGCCTGGCGCCGCTGGCGCCGCAAATGCTGGCGGATCTGGGCGTGCGCTTCACCGGCGTTTCCGCCAAGGCGATGGCCGTCACCAACGACAAGCCCCTGACCAAGCGAATGCTGCGCGAAGCCGGGCTTGCCACCCCGGGCTGGGCGGTGCCGCCGGACTGGGCCGGGCTGGACGGCGGCCAGTGGATCGTCAAGGCCGCACTCGAAGATGCCTCGCTGGGATTGGACGATGGCTGTGTCGTCGATGGCCCGCATGTCCTGCCGCGCGCGGCCGATTGTGCGACACGCTTCGGCGGTTCCTGGTTCGCGGAACGCTATGTCGAAGGCCGGGAATTCAATATCGCGGTTCTGGACGGGCAGGTGCTTCCGATGGCGGAAATGCGCTTCGAGCAATGGCCCAAGGGAAAGCCCCGCATCGTCGGCTACGACGCCAAATGGGAAGAGGATTCCAGCGGCTGGCGCGGGACAGTGCGCGCCTTCGGCGTCGAACGCAGCGAACCCGAACTGGCATCGAAGCTCAAATCCGCCTGCGAGCGGGTGTGGAAATTGTTCGCTTTGTCCGGCTTCGCGCGGGTGGATTTCCGCGTCGCGGCAGACGGCGAACCGCTGATCCTGGAGATCAACACCAATCCCTGCATCTCGCCCGATGCCGGCTTCGCGGCGGCGGCGGAAGAAGCGGGCATGAGTTACGGCACGCTGATCGAGAAGATCGTGCAGGCCGCGCCGTGATATTGATCCTGGACCAGGAATATCCCTGCGTCATGGGCGGGCCGGTGCTGCGGGCGGTGGATCCCGCCATCTTCACCTTGCGCTATTTCACGCATTGCATGTCCTGCGGCTTTTGCCATGACGCTTGCTGCGGTCATGGCGTCGATATCGATCTGGGCAATGCCGCGCGGCTGCGCGATCTGCCGAAGGATTTTCACGACCGGATCGGCGCGCCGCCGGACGCATGGTTCACCGGCGAAATCGTGCCGGATGTGGAATTCGCAGGCGGCGCGCATGTTCGCACGTCGGTGCGCGATGGGGCCTGCGTTTTCCGCAATCCCGCCGGGCGCGGCTGCACCATCCATGCCTATTGCCTGGAACAGGGGCTGGACTACCATCTGCTCAAGCCGATGGTGAGCGTGCTGTTTCCCGTGACCTTCGAGCAGGGCGTGCTGACCGCTTCCGGCGAGGCGGCGGATGGCAGCCTGGTGTGCAGCGGTGAGGGGCCCAGCCTCTATGACGGCGCGCGCGACGAGCTTCGCTATTATTTTGGGCCCGGCCTGATCGCCGAGCTCGAGGAATTGAAGGCCGGTCATGATTGACGTTCCCAGCTTCGAGGATGTGCAGGCCGCCGCCCGGCGCATCGCCCCGTACGCGGTGCGCACGCCGCTGGTGGAAAGTCCCCCGCTGAACGACCTGACCGGCGGGCGTGTGTTCCTGAAACTGGAAAGCCTGCAGCGTACCGGCTCGTTCAAGTTTCGCGGCGCCTGCAACCGCATTCTGATGATACCTGAGGCCGAACGCGCCAAAGGCGTGGTGGCGTTCTCTTCCGGCAATCATGCCCAGGGCGTAGCTGCGGCGGCGCAATTGTTCGGCATTCCCGCTCTGATCGTGATGCCCGCCGACGCGCCGCGCGCCAAGGTCGAAGGCACCCGCGCCTATGGCGCGCAGATTACGACCTATGACCGGGTGCGTGACGACCGCGAGGCCATTGCCGCCCGGTTCTGCGCCGAGCGCGGCGCCACCCTGGTCAGGCCCTATGACGACCCCGGAATCATGGCGGGGCAGGGCACCATCGGTCTGGAGATCGCCGAAGACGCGGCCCGTTTCGGAGTAATCCTGGACGCGGTGGCGACGCCCTGTTCCGGCGGCGGCCTGGTTTCCGGCGTCGCGCTGGCCTTGAAAGGCGCGGGTGTCACCGCGCCGGTCCATAGCGTCGAGCCGGAAAATTTCGACGGCATGAAGCGCTCCCTGGCAGCGCATGCGCGCACTTCCGCCCCCGGAACATCGGAAGGCGCAAAGCTGTCGATTGCCGACGCGTTGATGGCGCCGGTGCCGGGGCACCACGTCTTTGCGCTGGCGGAGGGTTTGCTGGCGCCGGGCATCTCCGTCAGCGACGAAGAACTCTCCCGCGCCGTCGCCTTCGCTGCCCTTAAGCTCAAATTGCTGGTCGAGCCCGGCGGCAGCGCTGCGCTGGCGGCGCTGCTGGCAGGCAAGCTTGCGGGCCGCAACCTCGCCCTGGTCATTTCCGGCGGCAATGCCGATTTCGCCAGCGTCGCCGAAGCGGTGGCCCAGCATTCCCACGCTTAACCGGTAAGCTTTACGGCCGTGTCCGCTTCAAGGTTGGCGCTTTCGCGCCTACCGAGGCGGAATGCGACTTTATGGATTCATCGCCGCACTGGTTATCGTACTGGGCTCGGCCCTGGGTCTTCTGGCCCGTTCCGGCGCCAGCGAAGCACCCCAGCGTCCCTATCTGGTGACGGCGCGCGCCTATGACCGGTTGCAGGCGGGCGTGACGCCTGCCGCGCAATTGCCGGACCTGGGATTCGACCTCGCGCAAGGCGTGCGGCTTTCCTATCTGGCGATGGTCGAGCAGTTCATGCCGGACAACAGCTCCGGCTTCGACGCACTCGATCCGGCGGTGCAGGATTGCCTCCAGACACGCGACCGCTGCGCGGGCTATGTCTTTGCGCTGGCGGGACGGCCGGGCCTGCGGGCCGTGGTGGTGATCCAAGCTGGCCGCGTCGCCTACAAGAGCCTCACCGGCGAAGTGCGAACCTCGGCCGCGACGCCGATCCAGGCGCCCGCGCAGGATTGAGCCGCAGGCGGGGATTCTTTCGCCGAAGCGGCGATGAAACCCGCAATGTTGGGAAAATGTGTTGGCGCGCGGCCTTCATCCCCGGCGCGCGATCTTCTAGATTATGGAGCCATCAGCGAGCATTCCATGACCGGGACGGAAGCTGGAACGCGCGCGCGGCAGGATTCCCGGCTGTGGGATTTCCTGGCCGGTCTTCCCTTGATGCTTCTGTGCGCCTTTGGCATCGCCGGCATTTTCATACAAGTGCATCGGCAATGGCCAGGCGCGGGAAGCGTGGCGAGCGTTGCGTTGATCCTGTCCGAAATCAGCGGCGGCCTGTTTCTGTGCATGCAATTGATTTTCACCGCTCTCAGGCGTCTGCCGCTGGCCAAATCGCCGGGACTTGCTCCCCGGCTTTGGGCGCTTGCCGGAGCCAATTCGTCCTATCTCGTGCTGCTCTTGCCGAAAGAAAATCCCGGCGCGGTTCTCGCCTTGCTGTCGGCTTGCCTGATCTGTTGCGGGGCGCTGGGCTCGGTTGTCGTGTTGATGTGGCTGGGACGAGGCTTCGCGATCTTTCCGCAAGCCAGATTGCTGGCAACCCGGGGACCTTATCGTCTGGTTCGCCACCCGCTTTATCTCTGCGAACAGATATCGCTGTTCGGCGTCTGCATTCCCTATCTCCAGCCCTGGGGATTTCTGATCGTGCTGGCCGGCCTCGGATTGCAATTTCCGCGCATGCGCTATGAGGAAGATATTCTGCTCCAGATTTTTCCCAACTATGCCGACTATGCGGCGCACACGCCCATGATCATCCCGGGATGGACGAGATCCCGGGATTGATCTGAGGCAGACGCGACTGGCCGCCGATTAGTGGTCGTCGCGATGGCGACGGTCGTTGTGACGCCAGCCATGATACATGTCGCCATGATCGTGTTGCCAACGCCGCATGTCGGCGCGATGCGCCCAGCGGTGCCAGCGATGGTCGCGATCGTAATAGCCGTCGGAATAACCCAGAGTGACATTGCCGAAATCGAAAGTGACGCGCGGAGCGGCGCTGGCCGTGCCGGATATTCCCAAGGTGGCGCCGGCAATGGCGATCACGGCGGCGGCAATTTTGATTTTCATGATTGGTCCTCGTTTTCTCCGGTTCCGAGTCCCCTATCGGGCCCTTCACGGGTTTAAAGAAAACGTGGCAGAGGTGTTCAATGTTCCCGAAATCTCTGTCGCAAATTGTCTTTGCGGGGTAGGCGCCCAGCTCTCACAAGAGCGCACAAAGCCGGATCGCCGCACTCTGAATGGCGTCGGGACCGAAGCTGGAAAAGCCCAGCACCAGACCTTGCTCCGGCGGCGCATCGACGAACATGGGCGACAAGGCGCGCGCGCCGACGCCCGCCGCCTTCGCGGCCGCCGCGATGTCGATATCCGGCCTGCCGGACAAAATTTTTGCGACCAGATGCAAACCCTGTTCCGGCGCGGCGAAGGCGAGACGGCCGTGCCCATGCGCCTGAAGCGTCTCGACCAGAATATCGCGCGCGGCCTGCACGCGGCGGCGCACCCGGCGCAGATGGGCCGCGAAATGTCCCTGGTTGAGAAGTTCGGCCAGCGGGGCTTCGGTCAAGGTCGGCGGAAAACGGTCGGTGCGCGCTCGCACCGCCAGCACGGCATCCAGCAACGGCTCCGGCGCCACCAGATAGCCGGTGCGCAATCCCGGAAACAGGACCTTGGAGAAGGTGCCGACATAGGCGACGCGGCCGGCGCCATCCATGCCTTGCAGAGCGGTAAGCGGAGGCCCGCCATAGCGGAACTCGCTGTCGTAATCGTCCTCGATGATCCAGGCCTGGTTGCGCCGGGCCCAGTCGAGCAGCGCCAGGCGGCGGCGCATGGTCATGGTCACGCCCAGAGGAAATTGATGTGAGGGCGTGACATAGACCGCCTTGGCTTTGGGGCAGAGCCGCTCCCCCCGCGCCGGATCGAGGCCTTCGTCATCGACGGGCACGCCG
The DNA here is from genome assembly GCA_040389245.1 of Pseudomonadota bacterium. GTDB lineage: Bacteria > Pseudomonadota > Alphaproteobacteria > Micropepsales > Micropepsaceae > Rhizomicrobium. Next base: position 1,100,142 of record JAZKAH010000002.1, read on the forward strand.
ATCACGCGCGCGCCGCCGCCTTTCAGCGCGGTATGCGCCATCGGATAGCAGGGGTCCTCGGTCCACACCGCATCGCCCGGCCGGATCGCGGCGCGGATCAGAAGGTCCAGGCCCTGCTGTGCCCCGCTGGTGACGACGATCTGATGCGCCTGGCAGCGCACGCCACGCGCCATGCGCAGATAGGCGGCGATGGCTTCGCGAAGTTCGATGCCGCCGCGCGGATCGCCATAGCGGAAAAATTCCGGCGAGGGACGGGCGAGATGGCGCGACAACAACCGGCGGAAGATGCGCGCGGTGCGCGGGTCGGAAGCCGTGACCCCCACGGTCAAAGGCAGTGCGGGCGACGCCGTCGGATCGGGAGCCCGGCCCGCGGCTTTTTCCTGGGGCAGGCGCGGCACCTGGCCCGCCACAAAAGTGCCCGCCCCGACCCTGGCCTCGGCGAAGCCTTCGGACACCAGGGTTTCAAAGGCGGCGATGGCGGCGGCCCGCGACAGCCGGAATCGCCGGGCAAGGTCGCGGGTGGTGGGCAGCTTGGCGCCCGCCGGCACCGCGCCGCGCTCGATCAGGCTCCGGATGGCGGAATACAAGGCTTTCGACCGGGGACCGCCGCCCGGCAGAACCGGCACCAGGGCCGACCAGTCCGGCGAATTGGTCGACAAATCATGCCTGGAATTGGTTCTTTTTCGGGCCAATCGCATGGCGCATGCTGCACCTTCCCCAGAAGGATTCAAGTGCCGTGAGCGATGCCACCATCACCCTTCCCGCCGATGCCTTCCCGGTCAGCGCCCGCAACAAGGTCAAGCGCAATCATGACCGCGGCTCCTACGACAAGGCGGCGGTGTTCGCGATCCTGGATGCGGGGCTGCTTTGCCATATCGCCTATGTGCTGGAGGGCGGCCAGCCTTTTTGCACGCCGACCTTGTTCTGGCGCGAGGATGACGTTCTTTACTGGCACGGCTCGTCGGCCAGCCGGATGCTGAAGCATCTGAAGGCCGGAACGCCGGCCTGCCTGACGGTGTCGCATCTGGATGGGCTGGTGCTGGCGCGCTCGGGATTTCATCACTCCGCCAATTACCGTTCGGCGATGTGCTTCGGCACCGCGCAGTTCGTCGAAGATTCGGACGAGAAATTGAAGGCGCTGGAGGGCGTGGTCGACCGTTTCTATCCCGGCCGCACAAAAACATTGCGCCCGATCGATCGCCAAGAATTCAAGGCCACCAGCGTCATCAAGATGAAGATCGAGGAAGCCTCGGCCAAGGTCCGCGCTGCGAATGTGGTGGACGACGAGGCGGATTATGCATCGCCGCTATGGGCCGGCGTGATCCCCGTCGCCCAGATCATCGGCGCGGACGAGCCGTGCCCGCGATTGCTGCCAGGCATGGCGCGGCCGGACAACCTTTCCGCCTATCGCGAAGGGCGGCGGCTGGACGAGACGTTCGTGGAGATGCAGCGGGCCTACGGCGAGAAGCGGTCCGCGGAACGCGGATGAGCAGGTCCGGCGGACCTGCGAAAGCGACGAACGCTGCGAGCACAGGCGAGCAGCCGGGCGCGACGGGCAATTCAGTCCTTGTGCGTGGGCCGTCCGGCTTTTTTCTTGTTCTTGAATTTTCCGGGGCCGAATTTTTTCTCGCCGAATTTTCCCGGGCCGGGTTTTTCGCCGCCGAATTTGCGCTGATGGAAGCCGGGCTTGCCGTGCGTGGGCTTCGGCGCGCCGTCGGTTTCTTCGCGCGGGGGGCGGGGGGCGCTGGTTTGGCCCCGGGATTCGCCGGTCTGGTCCGGAGCGGGCAGGATGCGCACGCCGCCCTTCTTGCGCTCGGCTACCAGGGCGGCGAATTTGTCCGCCGCCTGGGCATCGACCTGGAACAGGGTCTCGGTATCGAAGACGCGAATGGCGCCCACTTCCTTCTTGGTGATTTCGCCCTGGCGGCAGATTTCCGGCAGCAGCCATTTGGGATCGGCCTTGCGTTCGCGCCCGACATTCAGCCGGAACCAGACGCCGTTCGTCATCCCGCCGGGCGCGGGGCCGCGCTCGCGCGGCGGATTGGAGCGGCGCTGCTGATCGCGTGAGACGTGGTCGCGCGGAGCATTGTCACGCGGAGCATTATCACGGGGCGCATGTTCGCGAGGTGCGTGTTCGCGTTGTTCGCGGGGCGCGTGATCGCGCGGATTTTTGTCCCGCGGCGCATGTTCGCGCCGGTCCCGGCCGCGCGGTGCGAATTCGTCGTCGATATCCTCGGGCGCGGGCAGCTTGGCGCGGCACATTTTCACAAACGCCGCCGCCACGGTGCGGGGGTCGGATTGCGCCAGCAGCGCATCGGCCAGAACCAGATCCTCGTCGCCGGCCGGTTCGGTCAGGAGCGGACTGTGCAGCAGCCTTTCCTGGTCCAGCTTGCGGATTTCCTCGGCGGAAGGCGGATTGCCCCACGCGGCATTGATGCGGGCGCGGTCCAGCATCTCTTCGGCGCGGCGGCGGCGGGCGGGCGGCACCAGAAGAACGCTGATGCCCTTGCGCCCGGCGCGGCCGGTGCGGCCGCTGCGATGCTGCAGCACTTCGGCGTCGTTGGGCAGTTCGGCATGAATGACCAGATCCAGATTGGGCAGGTCGATGCCGCGCGCCGCCACATCGGTGGCGACGCAGACGCGGGCGCGGCCGTCGCGCAAGGCCTGCAGCGCATGATTGCGTTCGCTCTGGCTGAGTTCGCCGGACAGCGAAACGGCGGAGAAGCCGCGTTCCAGCAGCATCGATTCCATGTGGCGGACGGCATTGCGGGTGTTGCAGAACACCAGCGCGCTGGGTGAATCGCTGGCGCGCAGCAAGTTGACCACCGCGCTTACGATCTTGGAGTGGGCGATGCGGATGGCGCGGTATTCGATGTCGGCATGGCCCCGGCTTGTCCCCGCCGTGGCGATGCGAAGCGCGTCGCGCTGGTAATGCGTCGCCAGATTGACGATGGCTTTGGGCAAGGTGGCCGAGAACAGCAGGGTGCGCCGTTCGGCCGGCGTGGTTTCCAGGATGAATTGCAGATCCTCGCGGAAACCCATGTCGAGCATTTCGTCGGCTTCGTCCAGCACGGCGACCTTGAGCGAGGACACTTTCAACGCACGGCGTTCCAGATGATCGCGCAGCCGTCCCGGCGTGCCGACCACGATATGGGCGCCCGCCGCCAGTTCGCGTCGCTCGCGGCCCGGATCCATCCCGCCGACACAGGAAACCACGCGCGCGCCGGCATAATGGTAGAGCCAGGTCAGTTCGCGCTCGACCTGCAAGGCCAGCTCGCGGGTCGGCGCCACCACCAGCGCCAGCGGCGCGCCCGCCGGACCCATGGTCTCGGCGCCGTCCAGCAAGGTGTCGGCAATCGCCAATCCGTACGCGATGGTCTTTCCCGAACCGGTCTGGGCTGACACCAGAAGATCGCGGCCTTCCGCTTCTTCCTCGAGCACGGCGGCCTGTACCGGTGTGGCGTCTTTATAGTCGCGTTCGGCGAGGGCGCGGGCGAGGGCGGGCGGCGTGGTCTGAAACGTCAAGGGAACTCTTCGGGTGGAATTTGCGCGCACTCTTTAGTCTTATTGGCCGGAAAAGCCAGATGCAGTGCAGCATTGCCCAAAAATACGCCGGAAACCGGGCTTTTCTTTCCCGGCGAGACCGTCAGACTGTCGCTACGAGCGCGCCGGACTGAGGGGACGAAATGAACAAAGAGCTTGCTCGCTTCTTGAAGGAAGAATGGTTCCTGGGCATCAGCCTGGCGACCATCCTGATCTTTTCCCTCAACGGAAAAGCCCTGTTCGATGATTTGCCGGACCCGGTCGGCCTGACGCTGATTTTCATCTGGCTGTTCGGCGTGGTGCTGGGATCGTGTCTCTGTGTCGTGCGCCACGCGGACGGCGTCGCCGAAATCATCGGCGAACCCTATGGCACCTTGGTCCTGACTCTGTCGGTGACCACCATCGAAGTCCTCAGCATTTCGGCAGTGATGCTGCATGGCGCGAACAATCCCACTCTGGTGCGCGACACTCTGTTTTCCGTCGTCATGGTCATCCTTGGCGGCATGGCGGGGGTATGCCTTCTGGTCGGCGGCTGGCGGCACAAGGAACAGACCTACAATCTGCAGGGCGCCAATTCCTATCTGGGCGTGATCATTCCCCTGGTCGTGCTCAGCCTGGTGCTGCCGAACTTCACCGTGACAACGGCGGGACCCACGCTCTCCAAGGCGCAGCAGGTTTTCGTCACCTTGATGTGCGCGGGACTCTATTGCGCCTTCCTGGCGGTCCAGACCGGGCGGCACCGGGGCTTTTTCACCGCCATCGGTCACCGCGAAAACGAGATCGCCCCGCCGCATGACGGCCATCCGCTGTGGCGGCACGCGGTGCTGCTGCTGGCCTATATGCTGCCGATCGCGCTTCTGGCGGAGGAGATGGCCCACCCGATCGACTATCTGATCGAGACCCTGCATGTGCCCGATGCGCTGGGCGGTGTCATCATCGCGGTCATCGTGGCGACGCCGGAAGCGATTGGCGCCATGCGGGCCGCTATCGCCAACCAGTTGCAGATGTCGGTCAACATCTTCCTGGGTTCGGTGCTGTCCACCATCGGGCTGACCGTGCCGGTGATGCTGGCGATCAGCTATTTCACGGGACACGAAGTCTTTCTGGGACTTTCCGGCGCCAATGAGGTGCTGCTGCTCCTGACCCTGGCGGTCAGCATCGTCACCTTCTCCAGCGGCCGCACCAACATCCTGCAGGGCGCGGTGCATGCCGTGCTGTTCGGGGCGTTTGTGCTGTTGATGTTCGAAGCGTGAGGATTGCCGGCAGATATCTGATAGGATGCAAGCCGTGATCTACACCTGCCCGATGCATCCGCAGATACGGCAAAACGGGCCGGGCCATTGCCCGATCTGCGGCATGACTTTGGAGCCGGAAAAGCCCAGCGCCGAACCCGCGCCGAACGCCGAACTGGCGGACATGACGCGCCGGTTCTGGATCGCGGTCGTCCTGTCGGCGCCGGTGGTGGTGCTGGAGATGGGCGGCCATCTCATGCGTCTGCCCTTGAGCGCGATGCTGTCCAACTGGATCCAGTTCGCTTTGGCCACGCCGGTGGTGCTGTGGGCCGGCTGGCCGTTTTTCCAGCGCGGCTGGCAGTCGCTGCGCAACCGCAGCCTCAACATGTTCACTTTGATCGCGATGGGAATGGGCGCGGCGTGGCTCTACAGCGTGGTCGCGACCGCGGCGCCGGACATTTTCCCGGCGGCGTTCCGCATGGACGGCACGGTCGCGGTCTATTTCGAAGCCGCCGCCGTCATCACCGTGCTGGTGCTGCTGGGGCAGGTGCTGGAGCTGCGCGCCCGCGCGCACACGTCAGGGGCCATCCGCGCGCTTCTGAACCTGGCGCCCAAGACCGCGAGCCGGCTCAGACCCGACAATGGCGAGGACGAGGTTGCCATCGACGCCATCGCCGTCGGCGACCGGCTGCGGGTGCGACCGGGCGAAAAAGTCCCGGTCGATGGCGAACTCCTGGAAGGCCGCTCGACCCTGGATGAATCCCTGGTGACGGGCGAATCCATGCCGGTAACCAAGGAAGCAGGCGACAGGCTGATCGCCGGAACGGTCAACCAGACCGGCAGCTTCGTCATGCGCGCGGCCAAGGTCGGCGGCGACACGCTTTTGGCCCAGATTGTGGAGATGGTCGCCAGGGCCCAGCGCTCGCGCGCGCCGATCCAGCGCCTGGCCGATCAGGTCGCGGGCTGGTTCGTTCCCCTGGTGATCGCGATTGCGCTTGCCGCCTTCGCCGCCTGGGCGGTGTTCGGCGCGGAGTCGCGCCTGGCCTATGGCTTCATCGCCGCCGTCACCGTTCTGATCATCGCCTGTCCCTGCGCCCTGGGTCTGGCGACGCCGATGGCGATCATGGTGGGGGTCGGACGCGGCGCTCGGCTGGGCGTGCTGATCAAGGACGCCGAGGCGCTGGAGCGCCTGGAAAAGATCGACACTTTGGTGGTCGACAAGACCGGCACCTTGACGGAAGGCAAGCCCAAGGTCGTCGCCATCGTCGCGGCGGCGGGATGGCGCGAAGACGATGTGCTTGGGATCGCCGCCAGCGTGGAGAATTCCAGCGAGCATCCCATCGCCCGCGCCATCGTGGCGGCGGCCGCCGCGCGCAAGCTCGCGCTTGCACCGGTCGCGGAATTCGACTCGCCCACGGGCAAGGGCGTTGTGGGCAAGGTCGGGGATCGGTTGATCGTCTTGGGCCATGCGGCGTTTCTGGCGGAGCGGAACATCGCCACTGCGGCGCTTGAGAGCGAGGCGAACCGTTTGCGCCAGGACGGGGCCACCGCGATCTTTGCCGCCATCGACGGCAAGCTCGCATGTGTCATCGCCATCGCCGATCCGGTCAAGGACACCACCATGCCGGCGCTGAACGCCTTGCGGGCCAAGGGTATCCGGGTGGTCATGCTGACCGGCGACAATCGCGTCACCGCCCTGGCGGTGGCCCGGCGGCTGGGAATCACCGATGTCGAGGCGGAGGTGCTGCCCGACCGCAAAAGCGCCGTCATCGCCAAGCTGCGCGCCGAGGGCCGGGTGGTGGCGATGGCGGGGGACGGCGTCAACGATGCGCCGGCGCTGGCCGCCGCCGATGTCGGGATCGCGATGGGCACCGGCACCGATATCGCCATCGAGAGCGCGTCCGTCACCTTGCTGCGCGGCGATCTGGGCGGCATCGTCCGGGCGCTGCACTTGTCGCAGGCGACGATGCGCAACATCCGGCAGAATCTGTTCTTCGCCTTTGTCTATAACGCCGCCGGGGTGCCGATCGCGGCGGGAATTCTCTATCCGGCGTTCGGCCTGTTCCTGTCGCCGATCTTCGCCGCCGCCGCGATGTCCCTCAGCTCGGTGTCGGTCATCGCCAACGCGCTGCGGCTGCGGGTTGTCAAGATTTGAAGGTCGAGGCCGGCTGAAACACGCGGGTCTTATGACTGCGCGAGATTCCTGTGCTGATCGACGAGGCCGCGAAGGTGACGGCGGGCCAACCGCTGGCGCGCCTGGACCGGCGATGACGCCGCGGCGGTCCCGCCGATATGCTGGATCGAAACCGGATCGCTGGCGGGAAATGTTTCCTTCAGCGCTTCGTCGAGCCGCCGTTCCTGGCGAGCCCGCGCGGTGTCGGCGGGTAGGTCGTCCATGGTGGGAGTATAGCACGGTTTGGCGGGGCGTGCGCGCCTGGGGCGAGCAGGGAATGCAGTCTAGGTTAGATCGTGTTCTGAAGCGGCCGTTGGCTTAGCTTTTCTTAGTGAGCGCCAGCGAGCTTAGAAAAGCTTGCCCCTCGCCGAGCGTAGCGAGGGAGGAGGCCGCTTAGGCCGGCCCAGACCCGTAGGGTCTGGGCTTCTCGCGCCGTCGGCCGCTGACTTAGCTTTTCTTAGCGAGCATTAGCGAGCTTAGAAAAGCTTGTCCCTCACCGAGCGCAGCGAGGGAGGAGGGCGCGAGGCGCTCGCTGCGGCCCGCGGCTTGGCTGCCGCGGGCTTTTAGCGCCGCGTTAGCGCGGCGCGAGAACCATCATCATCTGTCTGCCTTCCATCTTGGGATACTGCTCCAGCTTGGCGATCACTTCGGTGTCCTTCTGGACCCGGGTGAGCAGTTCCATGCCCAGATGCTGGTGCGCCATTTCGCGGCCGCGGAAGCGCAACGTCACCTTGACCTTGTCGCCTTCGTCGAAGAAGCGCTTCATCGCCCGCATCTTCACGTCGTAATCGTGATCGTCGATGGTCGGGCGCATCTTGATCTCCTTGATCTCGATGACCTTCTGCTTCTTGCGGGCTTCGTTGGCTTTTTTCTGCTGCTCGTATTTGAACTTGCCGTAATCGAGCAGCTTGCAGACCGGCGGCTTGTTGTCGGGGGAGACCTCGACCAGATCGAAGCCTTTTTCTTCCGCGACGGCGCGGGCTTCGTCGGTGCCGATCTCACCATATTTGTGCCCGTCATCTCCGATCAGAAACACGGTGCGGGCGGTGATCTCTTCATTGATGCGCGGCCCATCCTTGGCGGGCGCGGCCGCATTTTGCTGAAAACGTCTGGGTACTATGACTCTCTCCTACAGTGAACCGTGCGCCATCGACGTCTCGCCGGGTTCCGTTGGACCCAAGCGAAACGAGGTTCGATCATGGACGCAAACGGGGGCCTTTCGCATGGCGCGCCGGGTGGCGCGGTCCAGCCGGATGTCCGGCTGGAGTTGGCGACAAGATAAGGCCTGAAACCCGTTTGGAAAAGGGCTATTCGGCCACATCCTGGCGGGATTCCGCTTCCATTTTGATACGGGCGATGAATTGTTCCAGGGGCATGGCGCCCAGATCCTTGCCGGACCTGAGGCGCACCGCGACTTTTCCATCCGCCGCCTCGCGCTCGCCAACCACCAGCATATAGGGGATTTTCTGCAACTGGGCGTCGCGGATCTTCTTCTGCATCCGCTCGTTGGAGGTGTCGATATCCACGCGCAGGCCGGCGGTGCCGTTGACCACCGGGGTCTCGAACAGCCGGTTCACCACACTCTGGGCGTAGTCGGCCGCCTTTTCGCTGATCGGGATGACGCGGACCTGGACCGGGGCCAGCCAGGTGGGGAAGGCACCGGCATAATGCTCGATCAAAAAGGCGGTGAAGCGCTCATGCGTGCCCAGCGGCGCGCGGTGGATGACATAAACCGGATGGTCTGCCCCATCCTCGCCGATATAGGTGAGGTCGAAGGTCTGAGTCGCCAGGAAATCGAGCTGGTTGGTGGAGATGGTGTATTCGGTGCCGATCGCCGACTTGATCATGAAATCGATCTTGGGGCCGTAGAAGGCGGCTTCGCCCTTGCCCTCGACATAGGGGTAGCCGGATTCCTTCATCGCTTCCTTGATGATGTCGAGTGCGGCGATCCACTTGTCCGGCTGGTCGACGTATTTGTCGAGCTTGTCCAGGTCGGGCAGGCTGAGGCGCATGTAGTATTCCTTGATGTTCATCAGGTCGTAATAGCGCGCGTGCAGGCGCATCACCTTGATGAACTCTTCCTTCGCCTGGTCGAAGCGGCAATAGATGTGCGCGTCGTTCATGCAGAAGCCGCGCACCCGCATCAGACCCGACAAGCCGCCCGAGGCTTCGTAGCGATAGTCCTGGCCGTATTCAGCGATGCGCAAGGGCAGTTCGCGATAGGAATGCCGTGTCGCGCCATAGATGATGTGATGGTGCGGGCAGTTCATGGGCCTGAGATAGTAATTCTCGCCATCGATATCGAGCGGCGCATACATGCCCTCGGCGTAATAGGGCAGATGGCGCGAACGGTAATAGAGCGCCTCCTTGGTGATGTGCGGGGTGGCGACGCGGCGATAGCCGTCCTTGCGTTCTTCCTGCAGCGCCAGGAACTCCAGCTCCTGGCGGATCACCATGCCGTTGGGCATCCACAGCGGCAGGCCCGCGCCGACATCCGGTGAGAAGGTGAAAAGCTCCAGCTCCTTGCCCAGCTTGCGATGGTCGCGTTTCTCGGCTTCCGCCAGCCGCTCGATATACGCATCGAGTTCCTTCTTGTCGCGCCAGGCGGTGCCATAGATGCGTTGCAGCTGCGCGTTCTTGGCGTCGCCGCGCCAATAGGCGCCCGCGATCTTGGTCAGCTTGAAAGCGTCGCCGATCTCGGCGGTGGTGCGAAAATGCGGGCCGCGGCACAGATCGTGCCAGTCGCCATGCCAATAGATCGAAACGTCTTCGCCGGCCGGAATGCTTTCGATCAGCTCGGCCTTGTAGGTCTCGCCGATCTCCTTGAAATGCTGGATCGCCTTGTCGCGCGGCCAGACTTCACGGCGGGTGGGCCGCGCCTCTTTGACGATCTCATGCATCTTGGCTTCGATGCGGGGCAGGTCTTCGGGCGTGAAGGGCTCGGCGCGGGCGAAATCGTAATAGAAGCCGTCGTCAATCGCCGGACCAATGGTGACCTGGGTGCCCGGGAATAATTCCTGCACCGCCATGGCCAACAGATGCGCCGCGTCGTGGCGGATCAGCTCCAGCGCTTTGTCGTCCTTCTTGGTGATGATGCGGATATGGGCGTCGGACTCGATGGGGCGAAACATATCCCATTCCTTGCCGTCCACTTCCAGGATCAGCGCCGCCTTGGCCAGGCCAGGTCCGATCGCAGCGGCGATTTCCGCCCCGGTGACGCCGCGGGCGAACGTCATCGTCTTGCCGTCGGGCAAGGTGATGGTCACTTGGGCGGGGGCTGCGGACACGGGAATTTCTCCTGAAAACGGACTGGCTGGCGTCATTGGACCTAGGAGACGCCGTACGTCAAGCAATCCGGCGGGTTTACGGCGTTTTCCTGCCATGCGCCGGCCGCGCGGGCCTTGAGCCCATGCCCCCCTTGCGCGAGAATAACAGGGTGAGGGCATGTGCACGGAGGTACCGATGAAGAAGGTCATATCCGGTGTGGCGATGCTCGCCACATTGCTGACGGGCGCGGCGGTGGCGCCGGCGGAGGCGGGCAGCATCTGCCTTTCCACCCGCGACATTCAGGACACCACGCCGCAAAAGGATGGCACGGCGATCACGTTCAAGATGCGTGACGGATCGATCTGGCGCAACGATCTCAGAGGCCGTTGCCCCGACCTGAAATATAATGGGTTCTCCTGGACCACGGCCAATCCGATGGAACGGGTCTGCGAGAACGATCAAACGATCGAGGTGTTTCGTTCGGGCGAGATCTGCGGCCTGGGCAAGTTCACCCAGGTTGCGCCGGCTCACATGGAACAACACGCTCAGCGCTAGCAGAGCATGGAGGTATCGATGAAAATATTCATGACCGTGGCGGCCCTCGCCACAATGGCCGCGATCGCGTCTCCTGCCGCCGCCGCGGGCAAAATCTGCATCTCGACCCGCAATATCGTGAGCAGCACGCCACAGCAGAACGGCGCGGCGATCCTGTTCAAGATGCGGGACGGCGCGACGTGGCGCAACGACCTGAACGGCCGCTGTCCCGATCTGAAGTTCAACGGCTTTGCCTGGACGCTTCGAAATCCGGGCGAAATGGTGTGCGAGAATGAGCAGACGCTTCGGGTTCTGCGGTCGGGTGAAGTCTGCACTTTGGGCAAGTTTACTCAAATTACTCCGGCCCGCGGCGCCAAACCGATGTGAATGCGCTGGCCTTTTGGCCGCGAGAGTTGAGTTCTAAAAGCAAAAAGGCCCGGTGTTTTGCCGGGCCTTTTTCGTTTTTATCGTATGCGCTTGCTTCAGAAGCTCAGCCAGATGCCGTTCTTATAATAGCCGCGCCCGTCATGGGACTCGCGAAAGTGATGATCCTTGTCGTTGTCCCAATGCTGGTGAAAATACCAATCGTCATTGTGATAGACTGGACGCTGATCGCGATCATAGCGGTTGTAGTCATACCGCGCATCCGTATGCCAGCAATCGCCGTAGGAATTGCAGACCACGCGCGCGGATGCGGGCTGCGCGACTGCCATCAGGCCCGCCGCGCCGACAATCACGGCGGCAGAAGCGGCCAAAAATGTTTTCTTCAATTGCAAGGAACTCTCCTGTTTTGCCCCGGACATAGATGTAATGCGGAGCGCGAAGTTCCGTGCCGTGACAGGACGATACATTTTGCCAAGAATCCGGGACATTTCCGGATAAGTGTTTCGCACCAGAGCCTTGTGCAAGCGCTTATCTGGCGGCGCAGACGCTCAACCGGCAAAGCCGGACAGCGGAAGACGCCGGTCGCACGCAAACAGTCTGGCCCGAAACAAAAGGCTCGGCGCGAATCCGTACTTTTTTGAACCTTGGGGTAAACCTAATGTCCCGACCCGTCACCGGTGCGGCTGGCTTCAAACAGGAACCAGTTGCGCCGTTCGGTCTGGTCGATGAAATTCTCCAGGATCGAGGCTGTGGCGACATCGTCATGCTTGTCGGCGATCTCATGCGCCTTGCGCATCGCCTTCATCATCTTCTTGTTGTCGGCCATCAGCTCGCGGATCATGTCGGCGGGACCAACGAAATCCTGGTTGTTGTCGGACAGAGTCTGCAGCTTGGCGATTTCGCCGATCGAGCGGATCGTGCGGCCGCCGATCTTGCGCACCCGTTCCGCCAGTTCGTCGGTCGAGGCGAAGATCTGGTCGGCATGCTCGTCGAACAGAAGGTGATAGTCGCGGAAATGCGGACCCGAGACATGCCAGTGGAAATTCTTGGTCTTGAGATAGAGCGCAAAGGCATCCGCAACCAGCCCGTTCAGGGCCTCGGCGATTTCGGGAATGGCGTTGTTGGAAAGATCGGTGGGCGTTTCCAAGCGCGGGGCGGCTTTGGATTTGGCGGATTTGCTGTCTTTGGCCATGGGGCAACCTCAATCGAATTTTGGGGAAATACGTCCTTAGAACGAATGTAAACTGGGATGGTTGCAGCTTTAAGTCAGCGTTCTCGCTTCCCCGCCGCCACCGCGATCATTAGCCGCCCGCTTAGGCTTGCGGCTCTTACTTGAGCTCCAGAACCACCGCGCTCATGCGGCCGCTGTCCCATTGCTCGGAGTGAAGGCGGTTGGGCTCGGTGAAGCGGATTTCGCCTGCCTTGTGTTCGTCCGTCGTCGCCTTGCCGTCCGGCGCGATGGTTTTGATCGCGCCGTCGGTGCGATAGGCCACCACTTGCTGATGGACATGAAAATGTGTCGGCGCGGGGCGGCCCTGGATCCAGCTGTAATTCCAGGCGATCACCCGGTCATTCTCCAGCACCTTCACCGCGCCGGGACGGGGCCAGGCCGGAGGATATTTGGTGGGATTGGCGATGGTTTTGGTTTTGGCGTTTCTCAGCCAGACCATCACCTCATGCGCCGGGCCGCCCTTGACCAGGGTTTCGCGCAGATTGCTGCCTTTGGGCACGAACACCGCGTCGCCGAAAACATGCGCGGCGGTGCTGCTGCCCGCGGTTTGGTCGTTTTTGATGGTGCCGCCTTCCAGATAGAGGATCACCGCGTCCTGGTCGGCGGGGGTAGCCGGGCCTTGCTGACCCTGTTTCAATGTAATGTCCCAGACCGTGACCTGGTCGTTGTCGATCGCCTTGCTGGCCAGGACCGGCACTGCCCAGGCGTCAGCAACAAGTGCCTCGCCAACAAGAGCCGCCGGCATGGCCGCCAGCACCGCCGCCACCAGAAATCTGCGCATCGTCCGCTCTCTCCATGCCGTCCGGGATGCGGGTATAGGCCGAAGGCGGCCCGCGCGACAGGCGCCGCCCTTGCGGGCGGCCCGAAAAGCCAGGGAATCCGCGCCCTTGGCGGCCTTGTTCGGGGCGGCCCGGGTCTATAAGTTTCCGGCGCTCGTCCCACCCGAAAGTCCGCCATGCCACTGCTGCGTTTCATCCCCGAGGCCACGAACATCAATTTCGTGGGCGCGCGCTATGTCGCCTTCGCCATCGACGGGCTGCTGCTGCTGGTCTCCATCGTCTCCATCGTCTGGCACGGCTTCAATCTGGGCATCGATTTCACCGGCGGCGTCCTGATGGAAGTGAAGTCCGCGCATACGGTGGACATCGGGCCCCTGCGCGAAGAGATCAACACTTTGGGCTTCGGCGAATCCCAGCTGCAATTCTACGGCGGCGGCGAATGCGACAAGCCCGCCAACAGCTGCGTGATGATTCGCGTCCAGCCCAAGCAGGTCAAGGCCGGCCAGGACCAGAATGTCGCCGACCAGGCGGTGGCGACGGCGATCAAGACCAAGCTCGGTTCGGATTTCTCCGTCCGTAGCACCTCGGTGATCGGTCCCAAAGTCAGCCAGGAATTGTTTCATGACGGCGTCATCGCCACCCTGCTCGCCATCGGCATGATCGCGATCTATGTCGCGGTCCGGTTCGAATGGCAGTATGGCATCGGGGCCGCCATCGCCACCGGCCATGACGTGCTGGTGACGGCGGGATTGTTCTCGATCTTCCAGCTCGATTTCGGCCTCACCGCGGTGGCGGCGCTGCTGACCCTGGCGGGCTATTCGATCAACGACACGGTGGTGGTGTTCGACCGTATCCGCGAGAACCGGCGCAAATATAAGCGCATGAACCTGGCCGACATGATCAATCTCTCCACCAATCAGATGGTGACGCGAACGATCCTGACTTCGGTGGCGACGGCGATTTCATTGTTGCCGCTTTTGATTTTCGGCGGCCCGGCGCTGTTCGACTTCTCCGCCCCGATCATGTTCGGCATCGTGGTGGGCACCTTCTCGTCGATCTATGTCGCGGCGGCGTTGCTGCTGTATCTGCCGGCGCCCGCGGGGACCGTCGAAGGACCCGCCGAAGCCTCAGCGTAATTGTACCGCTTGTCTTTTGATCCCTGAGTTCGTCGCGCGTCCTGATGTGCTCACGCACGCTCCGGGCGACGCTCCTGCTCAGGAATCAAAATCCCGCGCGGCGTTTCCTAGGTTGGTTCGGGTCGGATTGGCTGCGAGGGTCGATCGCGCTATGCTGCAGGTGCAGCATTCCTGGGGCCTGTCATGAAAACACGGTTTTCCCTGCTTCTTTCCTTCGCGCTTCTGGTCGGTCCGGCTTTGGCGGCCGCGCCCTCCAATGCGCCCACGCCGGCGGAAGCCAAGGCGATGCTGGACAAGGCCGTCGCCTATTACCAGGAACATGGCCGCAAGGACGCGCTGGAGGCTTTCAACAAAAGGATGCCGCCCTTTTCCGACCGCACCCTCTATGTCTTCTGCATCGGCCCGGACAAAAAGCTGGTCGCCGATGGCGAGTACCGTGAATATATTGGCCAGTCCGCCGACCTGATCAAGGATTCCTCCGGCAAGATGCTGGGCCAGGCAATGCTGAACGCCGCCGTCAGTCCCGGCGAACTGCATTATTCCTTTTTCAATCCCGCCACGCATCTGATCGAGCCGAAGATGGCCTATCTGGCAAAAACCGGGGATGACGTCTGCGGAGTCGGTGTGTACGACCCGAAGAAGTAAGACCGCTTGTCTTTTGCGCCCGCCGGTACGCTGTTGCTATCAACTATCGCGCGTCCTCACATGCTTGCGCACGCTCTGGGCGGTTGCTTAGCGACAGCGTAGCGGCACCCTTGGCCGGGAAACAAAATCCAGCGCGGCAAAGCGGTGAATCTTAGAGCGGGAACCAGTCGCGGCGGTCGGAATAGGCTTGGTAATGCACGTTCGCGCCCGCGCGGAAGCCGACGCCGGTGCGGATTGGCGCCAGGGTGACGCCGCCCGACCGTTGATAGTTCACGCCCAGGCCCGCCACGAAATAGAAGCTGCCCTCCACGCCGGGGAAACGCTGGAACAGGCGTTTGTCGTCGCGCAGATTGTAGCAAAGGGTGAAGCATTTGGAGGCATTGCCCCCGACATCGAAGCCGATCGAAGGGCCCCGCCAATAGACCATCCGGGGCTCGCGGGTCTTGCGCACCAGATAGCCCGAGCCGTAGCGCAGCCCGACCACGAAGGCGCCCGAGCCTTCATCGCCCTTGATATAGGCGTCCGGCTCGCCCAGGTCGGCGAAGATATGCTCGACCGCCTTGGCCATCGCCTCGGTGGTGATGCCGAAGAAATCCGCGCCCGCCTGGGTGACCTCGTTGGCGGTATATTTGGCGTCGTCGCCGACATCGGCCTGGGCCGTGCCGGGGAGCCAAAGTGCGCCGGGCACCAACGACGCCAGGCCGGCGAGGAATTCCTTGCGGTTCATGGGACGCGCCCTTTCACGAATCAGTTGCCTTAAGTTTTGCCAAAATTCAGGCAATTTTACAGCGGTTCCCCCGTTACGGCGTATAATTCCGGGACAGAAAGGCAGGCCGATATGAACCAAGACAAGCGCGAAACCGGGCTTTCCGCCTTTGGCGCGGTCGCCATCGCGATCCTGGTGGGACTGCTGGGCTGGGCGGCCTGGTACGCGGCCCATGCCTGGAATGCGATGCGCGGGGTGGCGATCTCGCCCTTGGGCTGGCTGTTCATGGGCCTGGGCGTTGGGGTCACCTTTCTGGTGGGCGCCGGCCTGATGGCGTTAGTATTTTACTCATCTCGCCATGATATGGATCGCTGATAGCAAGACGAAAATTGTTTAAAAAGCGATGCGAAATCACCGACGCTTTCAAACGTTCCGGCCCGGCAAGGCGCAGAAATTGTTGCGCTGGTCGGCGCTGAATTTTCTGAGTCTGCTGATGATCCTGCCCTACCGCTATGAGCATCCCACGGCCCGCACGGCCCTGATCGCGGTGCTGGGTTTTTCGCTGGCGGTGCTGCTGGCGCTGTGGTGGAAAAATCATCGCTACGAATCCCGCCGCGTCTTCGATTCCTAAATCGCGCGGGTCTTTTCGTCCGTGACGTTGTCGCGCGTGCTCACGTGCGTCCGCACGCTCCGCGCGACGCTCCTAGCCACGAACGAAAATCCCTCGCGCTGGCATCGGGCTCGCTACTCACCTGGAACCAGGCCTCTAGCCACAAACGGGCCGTTCTCGAAGCCGGGTTTGCCGTAGAGGAAGGGCTCGCCGTCAAAGCGCGTGACACGACCGCCGGCCGCGTTCAGCACGGCGTGTCCAGCCGCGGTATCCCATTCCATGGTGCGTCCGGCGCGGACATAGATGTCCGCTTCGCCCGCGGCCAGCAGGCAGAATTTCAGCGACGATCCCGCGCTGACGAATTGGCGGATGGCGAAGCGCTTGAGAAAATCTTCCGTCGCCGCGTCCTGGTGGCTGCGGCTTCCCACCGCCACCCATCCGTCCGCCATGGGCGCCCGCGCCCGGATGCGCCGTGCGGCCTGCAAGGCCAAAGGTGCATCGGGATCCTGCTCGACCTCGAAGGCGCCGTCCGCGCCGCCCAGGAACAGCCGCCCCTTGGCGGGGGCATAGACCACGCCCGCCACCGCGATGCCGTCCTTCACTTCGGCGATGTTCACGGTGAATTCGCCATTGCGCTTGAGGAATTCGCGCGTGCCGTCCAGGGGATCGACCAGGAAGAAATGCGCGCAGGGATCGCAGCCCCGCCCCGCCGCCGCCGCTTCCTCCGCCGCCACCGGCATGTCCGGAAAGGCGCGGGCCAGGGCCGCCAGGATAAAGGTTTCGGCTTCCTCATCCGCATCGGTGACGGGCGAGCGGTCGTCTTTCAGCCGCGCCTCGGCCCCGGCCCGGTAGTGCCGCATCACGATGGCGCCCGCTTCGGCGGCAATCCCGGCAAGTTTGGTGGTGGCGGCGTCCATGGGGTGGCTCCTGATGCCAGCGATTTATGGCCGTATTCGCAGGTTTGCGCACCCGGGAAAGGCCCGTCGCGGCGCCGCACGGCAAGGTTTCCGTCACACTTATATTTTATGGATACCGCTCAAGACGTCTTGTGAGCCGCTGAAATGTCTCAATAAACTTAGGCGTAGGGGCAAGAGCCTAACAGACATGGTTATCGGTACGGTTCCGGCGTGTCAGGCTGCCGCTGTGAAAGGGTTGTGTGCATGAGCGATCATGCTGAAGTGGAATCCCCATCCAAACCGCGCGTGACGATTGTCGTGACCCCGCGCGAGCGGTTCGGCATGGCCCAAAAGTCGCTGGAGAGCATCTACGAGACCGCCGATCTTCCGTTCGATCTGATCTATGTCGAAGGTGGCTCGCCGCGCTATTTTTCCGATTGGTTGAAGGCCATCGCGCCGGTCAAAGGGTTCAAGCTGATACAGCAGGACCGATTTGTCAGCTCCAACGAGGCTCGCAATCTGGCGGTGGCGGCATCCAACTCGGAATACATCGTTTTTATCGATAATGACGTCATATGCGCGGAAGGCTGGCTGAGCGCCCTTGTCAAAGCCGCCGACGAAACCGGGGCGGATGTGGTTTCGCCGATCATTTGCGAGGGCATGCCGCTCCATACCTGCGTGCATCGCACCACTGGCACCTTCACGCGCAACAGGGCGGAATTCTTCGCCGCGCCGCACGGCGAGCGGTTGCTGATCGACGTCATGACTCATTTTAAGATGCCGCTGGAAAAAGTCCGCCATGAGCTGCGCCGCGAGGAAACCGACGCGTGCGAATTTCACTGCATCCTGGTGCGGCGTTCGATTCTGGAGAAGACCGGACCCTTCGACGAAAATATTCGCGCCACCAAGGAATATATCGACTTTTCCATGTGCGTATTGAAAGCGGGCGGTAAGCTGATCTTCGAACCAGGCGCGCTCGTTACCTATGTTTATCCGACTTCCGCCAGTCCCATAACGCGGGAGGAAATGTCCTATTTTCTACTGCGCTGGTCGCCGCTCTGGCAGACCCAGGATCTGGCTCATATGCAGAGGAAGTGGGGTCTTACCGATGACGGCGAACTCGCCGAAGTCCGGGATATCGAATATATGCGCAGGCGGCAATTCGAAGGCTATATCAAACCGTGGATACGGAAACTGCCGCTGGTGCGACGCAGCTATAAACTGCGCAAGGCAGCGGGCTGGATTCTCAGACACTATGTCGATCGCAAGGTCAGGGGCCTGGCCAGGGAATATGAAAGACAGCGCACCGCGCATCATCGGATGCTGGGGGTGAAGTAGCGTCCGGCGGCAATCACTCCAAGTTTGGCGGTGACGGCCTCCCTGAGGCGACTCCTGGCGCCGGCGATTTATGGCCGTATTCGCCGGTTTGCGCACCCGGGAAGGGCCTGCCGCGGCGCCGCACGGCAAGGTTTCCGTCACACTTATATTTTAAAGATACCGCTCAAGACGTCTTGTGAGCCGGTGAATTGTCTCAATAAACTTAGGCGCAGGGGCAAAGGCCTAACAGACCGATTATTGCTACGGTTCCGGCGTGTCAGGCCGCCGCTGTGAGAGGATTGTGTGCATGAGCGATCATGCTGAAGTGGAATCCCCGCCCAAACCGCGCGTGACGATTGTCGTCAGCCCGCGCGAACGATTTGGCATGGCCCGGCGGTCGCTGGAGAGCATCTATACCGCTTCCGATATTCCCTTCGAGCTTGTCTATATCGATGGCCGCTCGCCCAAACATCTTTCCGATTGGCTGAAGGTCACCGCGCCCGCCCAGGGATTCAAAGTCATCCATCTGGACCGGTTCGTCACGCCGAACGAAGCGCGCAATATGGGCGCGGCTGCGGCCAAGACGGAATTTATCGTCTTCATCGACAATGACGTGATATGCGCCGATGGCTGGCTCAGCGCGCTGGTCAAGGCCGCCGATGAAACCGGCGCCGACGTGGTGGCGCCGCTGGTCTGCGAAGGGGTCCCCCTGCATTCGCGTATCCATCAGGCCACCGGCACCTTCACCAACGACAAGGCCGCTTTCTTCGCCGCGCCGAAAGGTCAGCGGGAGCTGCTCGATGTGATGACGCATCACAAAACCCAGCTCGATCAGGTCCGCGATCAGCTGCACCGCCAGGAAACCGATACCTGCGAATTCCACTGCGTAATGGTGCGGCGCTCCCTCCTCGACAAGACCGGACCGTTCGACGAGGATTTGCACGCGACCAAGGAACATATCGATTTCTGCATGTCGGTGCTGAAGCTGGGCGGCAAGCTCATATTCGAGCCGAAATCCGTCGTCACCTATGTTTTTCCGTCGTCTGCAAATCCCATGACCCGGGACGATCTGCCCTATTTCCTGCTGCGCTGGTCGCCGCAATGGCAGTTGCGGGACCTCGATTACCTGCAAGAGAAGTGGGGGCTGACGGATGGCGGCGAGATCGCCTATGTTCGCGATCCCACCTATATGCGCATGCGGCAATATGAGGGCTTCATAAAGCCGCTGATCCGGAAAATGCCGGTCGTGCGGCGAAGCTGGAAATTGACCAAGGCGGCGGGTTGGCTTCTGCGGCGTTACGTCGATCACCGCGTCAAAGGTCTGGCCATGGAATATGAAAGACAGCGCACCGCCCATCGTCGGATGCTGGGGGTGAAGTAGTGCTCCGGCGGGCCCTGTCCGCTTCTTCATCTCGGCGAAAATGGAGCCGCCGTCTCGCGCCCTCGGGCCGGCCAATCGTCATTGGCGGCACGCATGGGCAACGCAAACGTCATTTGGCGGAAAGGCCATGATCAGCGTCATTTTCTCGACTTATAATGGCGGCGCCGATTTATCGAAAATGCTGGACGGCCTCACCCGGCTTCGTCCGCCGCCCGGCGGATGGGAGCTGCTTGCGGTCGACAATGCCAGCACCGACCGCTCCGGCGATGTGCTGCGCTCTTACGCGGATCGGCTGCCGATAAACGTCCTGACCGAATCCGGGAAGGGCAAGAACAGGGCGCTCAACCGCGCCATCGATGTCGCCCGGGGCGATCTCTATGTTTTCACCGATGACGATGTCCTGGTTCAGGAGGATTGGCTCGTCCGGTGGCGGGAGGTTGCCGATGCCCAGCCTTCCTTTGAGATGTTTGCCGGCCTGACGCGTCCGCGTTTTCCCCATCAACCGCCGCCCTGGCTGCTGCAGGGAATCGACGCCGGCGTCGTTTTCGCGGCGCACAGTTCCGACATGAAGGAAGGGCCCAGCAATGTCGTGTACATGTTTGGCACCAACATGGCCGTCCGCGCTTCGGTCTTCCAGGCGGGTGTGCGCTTCAGCACCACGATCGGTCCCGATGGATCGGCGAATTATGCCATGGGCAGCGACACCGAACTGGCACGGCGGCTGGAGCGGCAGGGGCTGAAATGCTGGTTCGCTTCCGGGGCGATCGTCGAGCACATCGTGCCGCCCGAGCATCTCGACCCCAAATGGATTCTTCGGCGGGCCTATCGCTGGGGCCGGGGACAGGCGCGTATGGGGTTTTCCTCGCATTGCCCGCCCGACATTCTTGCCCGGAAGAACAATCTGAAAATGGCGGTCTATCCCGTGTTCCTGCCGTTCCTCGGGCGAGAGGAACGCTGGCGCCGTCAATGGCAATGCATGGTCGATCGCGGCTTCGAAGACGGAACGCGCGACGAAAGCGGTCAGAAGGCGCGCTGGGCCTAAATAAACCCGGTTCCCCGCCTATTAAGAATTCCTTAAGAAACGGCGTGCGTCTTTACCATTTGGATACCATGCTCGATGCGAGCAGCGGGCCCACGAACACACAGGCTTTCTTCCCCCACATGGCGAAGCCATTGGTGGGGGAAGATGTCCACTAGCGGGCTTGCCCGCGTGGGGGACAGATGGGGGAAGAAATGAACGAGATCGAGTTTTCCGCCCTGATGGTCAGCCGGGTCTGTCACGATCTGGTCGGGCCGCTGGGCGCGGTGGTCAATGGTCTGGAGGTGCTGGAAGACGAGCATGACGCCGCCATGCGCGACGACGCCATCAAGCTGGTGACCTCCAGCGCCAACCAGGCGCTCGCGCGCATCCAGTTCATGCGCATCGCTTTCGGCGCCGCCGGGTCGGCGGGCGCCGAGCTCGATCTGGGCGAGATCGGCCGCCTGATCGCGGGCCTGCTGGAAGGCGGCAAGATCAAGCTGGAATGGAAGGTTCCCCATGCCTATTGGGGCAAGGATTGGGCCAAGCTGCTGATGAACGCGACCCTTCTGGGCGCCGACAGCCTGCCGCGGGGCGGCCTGGTCACGGTGGTGGCGGGCGAAGACGCCAACACGCCCAATTTCCGGATCGTGGCCTCGGGACAGGGAGCCCGGATCACCGAGGATGTCGGACGCACCTTGCGGGGCGAAGAACTGGACGGTCCGGTGGATGCGCGAGGCATCCAGCCCCAGCTTACCTACCGGCTGGCGCGCTCGGTGAATGCCGGGCTGACGGTCACGGCGGCTGAAGGCACGGTAGAAATTACCGCCGGTTAGCTTTTTTGATGGTCGCACGGCCTCCTGAAAACCGCGGCGTCATTGTGTTTCCACGCCGCCGCCGCACTTTTCCGGGCCGGTGCTCCATGGGCGTCTGCAACGCCCCGTTTACCTTCCCGGCGTAGGCTGCGCCGGATTCGGCTGCCGCCCCCATGGAGCGGAGAGAAGCGGCCGGAGAGGGGACGCCGATGAAGAATTGCCTGGTGGTGGAAGACAGCCGCGTCATGCGCACCGTCGCGCGGCGCATCTTCGAGGAATTGCAGTTCGACATCGGCGAGGCCGAGGACGGCATGGCCGGCCTCAGGGCCTGCCACGACAAGATGCCCGACGTGATCTTCCTGGACTGGAACCTGCCCTCGATGCCGGGCCTGGAATTCCTCAAAAGCGTGCGGGGCCAGCCGAACGGCGCCCATCCGGTGATCCTGTTCGCCATCACCGAAAACGATCCGGACGAAATCGCCTCCGCGATTGCCACCGGCGCCGACGATTATGTGATGAAGCCCTACGACCGCATGTCGCTGCGCACCAAGCTGGTCGAACTCGGGCAGCCCGTCTAGGCACGGGACCGATGACGTCCGAGGATTTCCTGTTTCTCGCCCGGCTGGTCCGCCGGCGCGGCGGCCTGGTCCTGACCGACGGCAAGGGCCCGGCGCTGGAGCGCCGCCTGGCGCCGGTGATGCGCCGCTTCGGCTTTCGCGATCTGGGCGCGATGATCCAGGATCTCAGGCTCGGCCACGAGACGCTGTCCGCCGCGGTCACCGAAGCGGTGACGGTGAACGAAACCTCCTTCTTCCGCGATCCACACCAATTCGCCCGCCTGCGGCACCAGGTGCTGCCGCATTTGCTGGCGGCGCGCGCCGGGGAAAAACGCCTGCGCATCTGGTCTGCCGCCTGCGCCGGGGGACAGGAGGTCTGGTCGCTGGCGATCATGCTGGACGGGATGGCGCTGTCCGGCTGGACCATCGATCTGATCGCCAGCGATATGTCCGGCGACGCCATCGCGCGCGCCGAAGCGGGACATTATTCGCAGGCCGATATGGTGCGGGGACTTTCCCTGGAAGACGTGGCGCGCCATTTCCGCGCCCAGGAAAGCGGCTTCACGATTTCCGAGCGGCTGAAGCGGATGGTGACATTCCGCAAATTCAATCTGCTGGATTCTTTCGGCTGGCTGGACGATCTGGATCTGGTGCTGTGCCGCAATGTCCTGATTCATTTCGACCGCGCCGCCCGGCTGTCGGTGCTGGAACGCCTGGCCGAGACACTCTCGCCGGACGGCATGCTGCTCCTGGGCGAAGCCGAAAGCGTGCATCCGTTCACGTCGCTCTATCAGGAGCTTCCCGGCGGCAGCGGGATCTATGCAAAGACCAAGGCGCAAGTGACGCGCCTGAGCGCCGCGGTCTAAGCCAGCGCTCTGCCCGTTATTCTTTCCAGCACCTTGATCGGTGCGGTCTCCGGTTCGCCCATCTCAGCCACGTCGAAATGGAAAGTCTGCTCCAGGGCGAATTCGCCTTTCAGCGCGGCGTGCAGCACCTGGTCGGTATAGACCAGCCAGCAAGTGCCGGGCGGGAAATCCAGCGCGGTGTGCGGGGAAGTTTTCTGATAGCGCGCGTCGCGCTTGGCGGCGTCATGCAGGGACAGCATCATTTCGTCATAGGCCGAGCGCTTGCCGCGCGTCACCCCGAGTTTTTCGTAGGCCCAGCTTTTGCCGGGAAAATGCGGTTTGAGGCCGGGCGCGAATTTCGCGGCGAATTCCGCGAAAGGTTCGCCCACTTCCCAATGGCGCGCGCCCGCCCCGCCGGAGGGTGCCACATTGGCGAAGAAGCGCAGAATGCGGCGGCCATTCATCATCGGCCGCGACGGAAAGGCATCGACATGCAGCAGCCGGTCGTCCTGGATCACCGAATAGGGCCGGCCTTCGACTTCGACCGGACGATAGGATGTGCGCGCCCGCTCGGCGCTCGCATAATTGGGCAGCAGGTCCTTGACGAAGCGCGTCGCGTCCGCGCCGAAGCGCTCGATCATCGCCGCCAACCGCGCCGCCCGCTCGCCGGTCGCCGAAGTGCCCTGCAACCGGCCGCTGGTGTGGTCCAGGCTGATATTCTTGGCCTTGCCGTCGGTCAGGCGGCCATCGAGAAATTCCGTCTCGCTGTTGGAAAGCACAAAGGGCATTTTGGGGAAATAGAGCAGCTTGCCATGCTCCAGGGCGGCCTGCGCGCGGGCCCGCATCTGGGCCTCGAACGGGCCATGCCACTGCGTGATGTCGAACTCCTCGCGGATCATGCGCTCGCTCCGGCACCCGCTCGCATATAAGATTCCGTCATCGCGCCATAGACCAGCGTGCGCAGGTCGCGGCGGATCTTGATCCGGTCGGGCGCGAACAGCACCTGGGTCATGAACACCACCGCCAGGTCTTCCTTCGGGTCGTTGAAGAAATAGGTGCCGGCCGCCCCGCCCCAGGAATATTCGCCCGCCGTTCCGGGAAGGCCGGTCGCCGCCACATTCTCCGTCACCGCCACGCCCAACCCATAGCCGACCCCGGCATAGCCGCTTTCGTTGAAGGCGCCGGTCACCGGCATCATCTCGGTCATGGTCCGCCCGCCCGGCAGATGGTTCATGGTCATCAGCGCCACGGTCTTGGGGCTGAGCAACCTTGCCCCTTCCAGCTCCCCGCCATTCAGCAGCATGCGGCTGAAGCGCATATAATCCTTGGCCGTGCCGGCCAGGCCGCCGCCGCCGGATTCCAGTTGCGGCGGCTGGGCATAGGTCGAATTCTGGGCATCGTCGAACACCAGAAGCTTGCCGTCCCGCACATAATAACAGGTGGCGAAGCGGTCGCGCTTCGAGGCGGGGACCTGGAAATCGGTATCGTGCATCTGCAGCGGGGTGAGAATGCGGGTGCGCAGGAAATCGCCGAAGCGCTGGCCGGAAATCTTTTCCACCAGCCAGCCCGCCACATCCAGGCCGACGGAATAGTTCCACGTCTCGCCCGGCACGAATTCCAGCGGCAGTTTTTCCAGCGCCGCGATCATCCCGGCCAACCCGCCCTCTTCATCGGCTTCCGAGATTTTGAGCTTGCGATAGGCGGCATCCAAGTTGGTGCGGTTGAGGAAGCCGTAGGTCAGGCCCGATGTGTGGCGCAGCAGGTCCACCACCTTCATCGGCTTGATGTTGGGGGCGCTGAGAAAGGCGCCCAAAACACCGCCCGCATAAAGGCCCAGATTGGCGAAACCGGGAATATAGCGCGACACCGGATCGTCCAGCCCGATCTGGCCTTCCTCCATCAGCATCAGCAGCGCCACGGCGGTGATGGGCTTGGTCATGGAATAAAGCCGGAAGATGGAATCTTCGCGCACCGGCAGCCCGCGCCCCAGATCGATCATGCCGCTGGTGCTGCGCCAGACCAGTTCGCCCTTGCGCCAGACCATGGTGAGCGCGCCGGGAATGGCCCCGGTCTCCACATAATTGCGGGCGATCGCCTCATCCATGCGCTGGAGGCGGCGGGGGTCGAAACCTTGCAGGGTCTGGGCGTGCTTGTTCATCTATCCGTCCTTGGGCTGACCAAGCTAACTGACTAACCTATCTGGCCAAGCTATACAGGCTCGGGGCCTTTGGCTAAAGCCGTGGATCATGCCCAATCTTCCTGTCCGTCATGGACTATTCATCCGTCACGGGCTGATCATTCCCGACGCCGAGCTCGACGAAAATTTCATCCAGTCGTCCGGCCCCGGCGGCCAGAATGTCAACAAGGTGGCAAGCGCGGTACAGCTCAAATTCGACGTCGCCCGAAGTCCCAGCCTGCCGCAAGCGGTGCGCATGGCGATCCTGGCGCTGTCGGATGCGCGGCTGGACAAGGACGGCACCCTCACCATCACGGCGCGGCGCTTTCGCGAACAGACACGCAATCGCGCCGATGCGCGCGCCCGGCTGGCGGAACTGATCCGGGTGGCGTCGACGCCGCCCAAGCCGCGCCGCGCCACCCGGCCGACCTATGCCAGCAAAAAGCGCCGGGCCGAGGCCAAACAGCGCCGCGGACAGATCAAGAAAGAGCGGTCGCGGCCCTCTTTCGATTAAGGATCTTCGATCGACATCGCCTGGCTTGCGGCGCGGATTAACCAGCGCCGCGGCGCGCGCGGTAAAATAATTCGCAAACGGCGCTATATTGATGCCCCCGGAGCGGGAGAATCATGACGGGTTTGTTGGACTTTTTGCGACAGAGATTATGGACCATCGCCTTCGGCGCGGGTCTGGCGGGCGCTTTGCTGCTGCTGCTGGGCCCCGAGGGGGTGTGGGCGCTGCTGCTGCTGATCCTGGCCGCGGCCGTGATCTTCCGCCTCTTCGTGCCCGCGCCGCGGCAATTGCAAAGCGTGCCAGTGCCCGCCGGCGACGAAGGCATTCTCTCGCCCCTGGTGCGTCGCGTGCTGGGTCAGATGCCGGTGCCGCTGATGCTGCTGGACGGCGCCTCCCGCGTCTTGTTCGTCAACGCGCCGATGCGCGGCGTGGTGGGCCCGGCGGTCGAGAAAAAACCCATCAGCGCGGTGCTGCGCAATCCCGAAGTGCTGAACGCCATCGCCCAGACCGCGTCCGACGGCGAGCCCGCCATCGCGCAATTCACCTTGCCGGTGCCGATCGAGCGTCACTACGAAGCCTATTCCGCCCGCGTCAGCATCATTCCGCCGGTAACCGTCCTCCTGCTGCACGATCTCACCGCCATCCGCCGCAGCGAACAGATGCGCGCGGACTTCGTCGCCAACGCCAGCCACGAACTGCGCACGCCCCTGGCGGCGGTGTCGGGCTTCATCGACACCTTGCGCGGCCATGCCAAGGATGACGAGGTGGCGCGCGACCAGTTCCTGGAAATCATGGGCACCCAGACCGCGCGGATGAGCCGGCTGATCGAGGATCTGCTGTCGCTCACCCGCATCGAGCTGAACGAGCATGTGCCGCCGCATGGCCGCGTCCTTTTGGAGAATGTGGTGCGCGAAGCCGCCGCGGCGCTGGAACCGCTCACCCGCGCCGACCGCATCACCATCGCGATCACCGCCAGATCCGGAATGCCCGCCATCATCGGCGACCGCGACGAGCTGGCGCAGCTGTTCCAGAATCTGATTCACAACGCCATCAAATATGGCCGCGAAGGCGGTCATGTCTGGATCACGCTCGACCGCTCCGCCGATGGCGAGCATGTGTCGGTGGCGGTGAAGGACGATGGCGAAGGCATCCCCGCCATCGCGGTGCCGCGCCTGACCGAGCGTTTCTACCGGGTGGATGTGAAGCGCTCGCGCGAAAAAGGCGGCACCGGCCTGGGGCTCGCCATCGTCAAACACATCGTCAGCCGCCATGGCGGTCGTCTGGCCATCGACAGCAAACCGGGGGAAGGGTCAACTTTTACTGTCATCCTGCCCGTGCCGACCGAGGAAAACAGCCAAAAAAGCCTGGCCCCCGCGCCTGTCACGGAAGTGTTATAAAATCGTCGCATAGGATTGGCGGAAACCCCCTATCCGGGGGGGCGACCTATCACAGACCGAGTCGAAATGACCGATCACACCGTCAAGGCTTTTACCGAACAACTTGAAGGCCTCACCGCCCTGGTTGCCCAGATGGGCGGCCTGGCCGAGGCGCAATTCGCCGCCGCCATCGAAGCGATTTCCCGGCGCGACAGCAATGCCGCCGAAAGCGCGGTGGGCGGCGACGCCCGCATCGACGCCATTCAACAAGAGATCGAGGACCGCGCCTTGAAATTGCTGGCGCTGCGCCAGCCCATGGCGGTCGATCTGCGCGAGACCTTGGCGGCGATCAAGACCGCCGCCGAACTGGAGCGCATCGGCGATCTGGCCAAGAACATCGCCAAGCGTGCGCTGGTCTTGAACCGCGAGCCGCCGATCCGCCTGACCCAGAGCCTGGGCCGCATGGGCCGCGCCGCGCTGTCGCAGCTCAAGCAGGTGCTGGACGCCTATTCCAGCCGCAACGCCGAACTGGCCGAAGCGGTGTGGAACCAGGACGGCGAGATCGACGAGATCTACAACAGCCTGTTCCGCGAACTTCTCACCTACATGATGGAAGACCCGCGCACCATCGGGCTCTCCACCCATCTTCTGTTCATTGCCAAGAATATCGAGCGCTGCGGCGATCACGCCACCAACATCGCCGAAGTCGTCTATCACATGGTTCGCGCCGATCATCTCGCCAACAACCGGCCCAAGGCCGACACCACCAGCGAGACTTCGGTGCAATTCGAGGCCAAGCACTGATGAGCAAGCCCTCCATCCTTGTCGCCGAAGACGAAGGCGCGTTGATCACGCTTCTGCGCTACAATCTGGAACGCGAAGGCTACCGGGTGCTGGAAGCCCAGGATGGCGAGGAAGCCCTTCTGGTCGCTGCCGAGGAAAAGCCCGACCTGGTATTGCTGGACTGGATGCTGCCGCAACTGTCGGGCATCGAAGTCTGCCGCCGCCTGCGCGGCCGCCAGGAAACCCGCAACGTGCCGATCATCATGCTGACGGCGCGGGGCGAGGAGACCGATCGCATCCGCGGCCTGGACACCGGCGCCGACGATTATCTCACCAAGCCTTTCTCGATGACGGAATTGCTGGCCCGCCTGCGCGCCGTCCTGCGCCGCATCCGCCCCAGCCTGGCCGAGGACGTGGTCGCGGTCGGCGATATCGAGATGGATCGCGGCGCCCACCGGGTCCGCCGCGCCGGCATCGAAGTGCATCTGGGCCCGACGGAATACAAGCTGCTGGATCATCTGATCCAGCATCCCGGCCGGGTCTTCAGCCGCGAGCAGTTGCTGGACGCGGTCTGGGGCAGCGACGTCTATGTCGAAGCCCGCACCGTCGATGTCCATGTCGGCCGGTTGCGCAAGGCGCTGAACATCGAAGGCGTCAGCGACCCGATCCGCACCGTGCGGTCGGCCGGCTATTCGCTGGACGAAAATAGCGCGGTCAAAGCAGCGTCTTAAACGCTTCCGGTACGATACGGCACCGATCGCGGCGCGGCCGCGTCCGCGCGGAACGATTCCGCGTCGGCAGGCTTAACAAGCCAGCTTCATCCCATTTTCCG
This sequence comes from Pseudomonadota bacterium, assembly GCA_040389245.1. Lineage (GTDB taxonomy): Bacteria > Pseudomonadota > Alphaproteobacteria > Micropepsales > Micropepsaceae > Rhizomicrobium. The sequence goes on from JAZKAH010000002.1 coordinate 1,128,889, forward strand.
CGAGGACTGCCATGACCGACAAGCCCGACGCCATTGCCATGCTGAAAGCCGATCACCGCAAGGTCGAGGATTTGTTCGAGAAATTCGAGAAGGCCAAGGGTTCCGCGGCGAAGAAATCACTGGTGGAGGAAATCTGCGCCGAGCTCAGCGCCCACACCCTGATCGAGGAGGAGATTTTCTATCCCGCCTGCACCGCCAAGATCGAGGAAGACCTGCTGAAAGAGGCCTATGTCGAGCATGACGGCGCCAAGGTGATGATCGCCGAGCTTCTCGCCTCCAATCCGGGCGAGGATTTCTACGACGCCAAGCTCAAGGTCCTGTCGGAAGAGATCAAACATCATGTGAAGGAAGAGGAGCATCGCTCCGACGGCATGTTCGCCCAGGCGCGGGCGGCGGGCCTCGATATGGACGCGCTGGCCGAGCGCATGGCCGCACGCAAGGAAGAATTGCTGGCGGATTTCAAGGCCAATGGACTGCCCACGCCCAAGACCCGCAGCTTTACCGGTCACAAACTCCGCCAAGGCGAGCCCGTCGCGGCGGTCTGAACGACCGCTGATCTTTTGCGTCTTGAGTACGTCGCGCTTGCTCGCGTGCTGACGCACGCTCCGCGCGACGCTCCTTCTCAAGCCGCAAAATCTCCCGCGGCCACGCCGGAGCTGCCCGTATCCGTCAGAGCAATTTCCGGATCGGCGCTTCCAGTTCTTCCGGCTTGGTGTTGGGCGCGTAGCGGGCCACCGGCTCGCCGTCCTTGCCGATGAGGAATTTGGTGAAATTCCATTTGATCGCTTCGGTGCCCAGCACGCCCGGCTTGGCGTCCTTCAGATATTGATAAAGCGGATGGGCGCGCGCGCCATTGACTTCGATCTTGGAAAACATCGGGAAGGTGACGCCGTAATTTTTCTGGCAGAAGGCGCCGATCTCGGATTCGCTGCCCGGCTCCTGCGCCCCGAACTGGTTGCAGGGAAAGCCCAGGATGGTGAGGCCTTCGCCGTGCAGCTTTTCGTAGAGCGCTTCCAGCCCGGCATATTGCGGGGTGAAGCCGCATTGGCTGGCGGTGTTGACGATCAAAAGAACCTGGCCGCGATAGTCGGAGAGTTTCTCTTCGGCGCCATCCAGCCGCGCGGCGGTGAAGTCATAGACGGACATGGACGGACCTCATGCTTCGACGTCGGGACGCTGTTGCTACCGACCAGCATGGGGAATTCGTACAGAGCACACAAGCCCGAGGGATTTTGCGACCTGAGCAGGAGCGTCGCGCGGAGCGTGCGCTAGCACGTGAGCACGCGCGACGAACTCAGGGCGCAAAAGAACCGGGCGCTTTAACCCGTCATGCGGCCCTTATGGCGATGCTGCTGCTGCGGCTGATAGGCCTTGCGGGCATGGGCTTCGCAATAGGGCGAGCCCGATTTCGGATTGCGGCCGCAGAAATGAAATTCGCTCGCCGAGGGATCGCCGATCGGCCAGCGGCACATGCGGTCCGAGATTGTCAGCACGGTGGCGAAATTGCCGTCGGCCAGGGTCAGCGGATCTTCCTCCACCACCGGGGCGGGGGGCGTGTGGCTGCGCAAGGACGGCACCTTGGGTGACATCGAGACCCGGGGGCGCTCGGCCCGGCTGGGGCTGGCGCGGCCGGCCAGGCCCAGGCGGTGAACCTTGCCGATTACGGCGTTGCGGGTGACCCCGCCCAGGGCGCGGGCGATCTGGCTGGCGGACAGGCCCTCGGTCCACAGGGACTTGAGCTGCTCAACCCGGTCATCGGACCAATTCATTGGGCTCAACGCGTTCATGGCAAGGCTCCCTCTTTCAAGGCCCAGCCCGGGCCTACAAGATATCGTGTCTAGGGAACCGCAACTTACCATCCTTGGCTAGATACCCCAAGCGCTTGTCCACAACATGAGTCGGACCCGGTCCGGCGAAAAAATGCCCAACAACCCCTTTCGGGTCTGCTGGGCTATTCGGGGCGCCGCATAGGCAACGGGGGAGCGGCCCCTCTCTTCAAGAGCTCATGGGGAGACCAGAGCCCTTAAAAGCCCGCCGCGTCTTGTGCACGATCGTGTCGTTATGGATGCAGACATCGTCGCGCCAGACCTGGGCCAATTCGCCGTGGCGGCACATGCCGTGCGCCGCATGAACGGCGGCGGAATCGCTGAAATAGCTGGCCGAAACGTACAAGGACACTTTGCCGGACAGGCTGATCAGGCAGGTTTCGTAGGAATGCATTGGCAATCCCCAGCAAGAAATTGCGGGTCAATTCCAACGCCGCCGCCCCCGCCCTGTCCAGCGCAATGTCTGTCCGGTTTTTGACGTTGAAGTCGTTTTTTAACTGTCTCCCCCCGCGCCGACCCTGAGAGCCTGCCCGGGGGGCCGACCAGTCTCCGAAACCCCCAGAGCGTCTTGGTCCAGGCCCGCCTCCCCCGTACGGGCGAAGCCCGTTGACGGGGGAGGTGGCCGTAGCAGGCCCTCGGGCATGCGTAGGCCGGAGGGGGCCCCTTAAAAGAACTGGGTAGTAAAAAAGCAGCAATAAGCAGATAAACCCCGCCTTTCATGGTCTGGCCAGAATGGAGGTTCCCGTGTTTCCCGCCGTGCTCCCCACCTACAACCGGGCGGATGTCGCATTCGTCCGTGGCGAAGGGTCCTACCTTTTCGCCGAGGATGGGCGGCGATATCTCGATTTCGGGGCGGGCATCGCGGTCAATGCGTTCGGCTACAACAACCCCAAGCTGGTGGCGGCGCTGACCGAGCAGGCGGGCAAGCTCTGGCACACTTCCAACCTCTACCGGGTGCCGGGGCAGGAAAGCCTCGCCGCCAAGCTGGTCGCCAACACTTTCGCCGACACCGTGTTCTTCACCAATTCCGGCGCGGAAGCCTGCGAGCTCGCCTTCAAGATGGCGCGCCGCTACCACTTCGTGAACGGCAATCCCGAACGCTTTCACATCGTCAGCTTCGAAGGCGCCTTTCACGGCCGCACCCTGGCGGGCATCGCCGCCACCGGGAACGAGAAATATCTCGAAGGCTTCGGCCCCAAGCTTGCGGGCTTCGACCAGGCCGTTTTTACCGGCGATGTGCCGCGCGATCTGGAAGCTGTCAAAGCCATCGTCGGCGAAAAGACCGCCGCCCTGATCATCGAGCCGATCCAGGGCGAAGGCGGCGTGCGCCCCGTCCCGGCGGATTTCCTGCGCGCCTTGCGCAAGCTCTGCGACGAGAAGGGCCTGATCCTGATCTTCGACGAGATCCAGACCGGCATGGGCCGCACCGGAAAATTGTTTGCCCATGAATGGGCCGGCGTCGAACCCGACATCATGTGCATCGCCAAAGGCATCGGCGGCGGCTTTCCGCTGGGCGCCACCCTGGCGACGGCGGACGCGGCCAAGGGGATGACGGTCGGCACCCACGGCACCACCTATGGCGGCAATCCGCTGGCGATGGCGGTGGGCAATGCCGCGATCGACCTGGCGACCGCGCCGGGCTTTCTGGATCACGTCAACAAGGTCGCCAATTACCTGAACCAGCAATTGGGCTCGCTGGTGGCGGGGCATCCGGGCATCTTCGAAAGCGTGCGCGGGCAGGGGATGATGCTGGGATTGAAGATGAAGGTCCCCAGCGGCGATTTCATCGCCGCCGCGCGCGAGGCGGGGCTGATCGTCCTGCCCGCCGGCGACAATGTGGTGCGCCTGTTGCCGCCGCTGATCCTGACCGAAGCCGAAGCGCGCGAAGGCGTGGAATTGATGGGCAAGGCGGCAGCCGCGCTGGAGTCGAAGGTAGCAGCACAATGAATGCCCCAATCAAACACGCGCCGAAACATTTCCTCGACCTGTCGGATCACGACAGCGCCACCCTGCGCGCCATCATCGACGACGCCAAGGCGCGCAAATCTGCGCGCGCGGGCCTGCCCAAGGGCGTGGCGGACAAGGACGCGCCGCTGACCGGCCGCGTCCTGGCGATGATCTTCGACAAGCAGTCCACCCGCACCCGCATCTCCTTCGACGTGGCGATGCGCCAGCTGGGCGGCACCACCTTGATGCTCACCGGCAACGAGATGCAGCTGGCCCGCGAGGAAACCATCGCCGACACGGCGCGGGTGATCTCGCGCTATGTCGATGCGGTGATGATCCGCCTGCTCGACCATGAAATGGTGGAGGAGCTGGCCGCCAACGCCACCATTCCCGTCATCAACGGCCTCACCAAGTGGAGCCATCCGGCGCAAGTGATGGCGGATGTGATGACCTTCGAAGAGCATCGCGGCACGATCAAGGGCGCCACCGTGGCCTGGAGCGGCGACGGCAACAATGTGCTGACCTCCTGGGTGCATGCGGCGAAAAAGTTCGATTTCACCTTGCGCGTGGCGAGCCCGCGCGAGCTCTCCGTCGATCCCGAAGTGCGGCACTGGGCCAAGGGCGCCAAAGTCGAGTTCGGCGACGATCCCGAAGCGGCGGCGAAAGACGCCGACTGCATCGTCTCGGATGCCTGGGTCTCGATGGGCGACGACAACGCCACCAAGCGGCACAATCTGCTCAAGCCTTATCAGGTCAACGCGCATCTGATGGGCCTGGCCAAGAAAGACGCCATCTTCATGCACTGCCTGCCCGCGCATCGCGGCGAGGAAGTCACCGACGATGTGATCGACGGCCCGCAATCGGTGGTGTTCGACGAAGCCGAAAATAGACTCCATGCGCAGAAGGCCATATTGGCCTGGGCGCTGGGTTGAATTAGCGCGGCGGCGTCGCGGGCGGCGGTGTCGCGGGCGGTGCGATTGGCGGCAAAAAATCGCAATCGGGATTGGATGGCGGGCAGAGCGCCCTATGCGCATTGATCGATTTCACCAGGCCCATGCCCAGCAGGATCAGCAGCAGCACCGCGATCAGGGTGGCGGCATAAACGAAGCGGCGCGGACGGCGCGCGCGGTCGTCATCCGGCATGTGCGGTGCGACGGTCATGAAAACCCCAGCAACGCACACATTCTAGCAGAAGCGGCGGGTTTCCGGTGGCAAATGTTGGTACGGTTGAACACAAAGCCGTTCGCCGCCATATAGAAGCCCATGTCCGAACAGTCCCAGGCCCTTTCCGCCCCCGCGGGCGACTTCGTTTTGCCCTTCGATATCGCCAAGGCGGGCGTGCGCGGCCGCTTTGTGCGCCTGGACGCGGCCTCGGCCGAGGCGTTGGCCGCCCACGCATTGCCGGAAGCCGCGGCGCGGGTGGCGGGCGAGGCGCTGGCGCTGGCGTCGCTGCTGGGTTCGGCGCTGAAGCTGGACGGGCGGCTGACGGTGCAGACCAAGGGCAGCGGTCCGCTCGATCTCGTCACCGCGGATTATTATGGGTCTTCGCCCGGCGAAGACGATGGGGCGCGGTCGACGCGCGGTGTGCGCGGCTATGCCCGGCTGGATGCCGAACGGTTTGCAGTGCTGCAGCACACGGCCTTCCCGCAGCTGGCGGGCGAGGGCGTGCTCGCCATCACCATCGAACCGCAGCGCGGCGGCCAGACCTATCAAGGCATCGTCGAGCTTTCCGCGGACGGGTTGGCGGCTTCGGCGGAAACCTATTTCGCCCAGTCCGAGCAATTGCCCACAGTGATCCGGCTGGCGGCCGCGCCGCTCTATGTCGCGGGCAGCAAGACGCCGCATTGGCGCGCCGCCGGACTGATGCTGCAGATGACGCCGGAAGCCAGCAAGGCGCCCGGCCGCAATGAAGACGATTGGGAGCGCCTGTCGATCCTGGCCCGCACGGTCGAGGATCTGGAACTGGTGGATACCGGGCTGCCGCCGGAGACGGTGCTGTGGCGGCTGTTCCACGAAGACGAAGTGCGCGTGCAGCCGGCCGAGCCGGTCGCGTTCCGCTGCGACTGCGACGCCAGCCGCATCACCGGCGTGCTGAAAAGCTACGCCCCCGCCGAACGCGCGGGACTGGCCGATGCCGACGGCATCATCCGCGCCCGCTGTGAGTTCTGCGGCACCACGCATGAGATTGGGCCGGAGGCATTGGCCTAAATCGACAATGTGTCATGGCCCGGTTTATCCGGGCCATCCAATGGTCGCGCGTCCGCGCGGCCAGAAAATGCGTTTGTGATCCCCTGGATGGCCCGCACTCCGGCGGGCCATGACAAGGAAGAGTTAAGCACTCGCCCGCGCGATCACTTTGCGCAGGAACGCTTCGCAGGCCTCGTATTCGCTGAGATCGCAATATTCGTCCGGCTTGTGGGCCTGGTCGATGGAGCCGGGGCCGCAGATCACGGCGGGGATTCCGGCGCGCTGGAAATGGCCGGCCTCGGTGCCATAGGCCACCGCCTGTATGCGGTTGGCGCCGGTGACTTCGCGGGCCAGCGCGATGGCGGGCGAGTCTTCGTCCATCGTCAGCCCGGGATAGGCGGCGAACAATTGCGTGTCGAAGCCGGCCTGCGCGGCGCGGCGGGCATATTTCGGCAGCAGCTCGTCCCGCGTGCGGCGCTTCACGGTGTCGACGATGGCCTGCGCATCGCGGTCGGGCAAGGCGCGGTATTCCCAGGTCACCAGCGCCTCGCGCGCCAGAATGTTGGTCGCGGTGCCGCCGGAAATCATGTTGGCCTGCACCGTGGAATGGGGCGGATCGAAGCGCGGATCGGCGTCTTGGCGCAGATCCGTCCAGACATCGTCCAAAAGCTTGACGAACTCGCCCGCCATCATCACCGCGTTGGCGCCTTTCTCCGGCGCGCTGGAATGATGCTCATGGCCACGGCAAAGCGTGTGCAGCACCGCGCCGCTCTTGTGCGCGCCCACCACCGACATCAGGGTGGGTTCGCCGATGATCGCCAGTTCCGGCTTGATGTTCGCTTCTTTCAGGTCTTTCAGCAGCGCGATGACGCCGGAACAGCCCACTTCCTCGTCGAACGACAAGGCCAGATGCAGCGGACGTTTCAGCCTGGCTTTGGCGATCTCCGGCGCCAGAGACAGGGCGACGCCGAGAAAGCCTTTCATGTCGCAGGCGCCGCGGCCATAAAGTTTGCCGTCCCGCACTTCCGGCCGGAAAGGATCGGACGACCAGGCCTGTCCGTCCACCGGCACCACATCGGTATGGCCCGACAAGACATAGCCGCCCTCCTGCTCCGGTCCGAAGCTGGCGAAGAGATTGGCCTTGGAGCGGGTTTCGTCATAGCTGCGGCGGCAGCGGGCGCCGGATTTCGCCAGCAGCTCTTCCGCGTAATCGATCAGGGCCAGGTTCGAGCCGCGGCTGGTGGTGTCGAAGCCGATCAGGGTCTTGATCAGATCCAGCGCCGCCATGATTCAGCGATCTTCTCGCGACGCCGGATTGCCGATGATGTTGAGGAATTCGCGCCGCGTCACGTCATTGGTGCGAAAATCGCCCAGCATGGTCGAGGTCACCATGGTGACGCCGGTCTTGTGCACCCCGCGCGTGGTCATGCATTGATGCGCCGCCTCGATCACCACCGCCACGCCCTTGGGCTCCAGCACCTTCTGGATGCATTGGGCGATCTGGGCGTTCATCTTTTCCTGCACCTGCAGGCGGCGGGCGAAGGCATCGACCACCCGGGCCAGCTTGGAAATGCCCACCACCTTGTTGCTGGGGAGATAGCCGACATGGACGCGGCCGATGATGGGGGCGAGATGATGCTCGCAATGGGATTCGAACCGGATGTCCTTGAGGATCACCATGTCGTCGTAACCGGACACTTCCTCGAAGGTGCGGGCGAGATAGGCTTCCGGGTCCTGGGCATAGCCGGAGAACCAGTCCTCGAAGGCTCGCGCCACCCGGGCCGGCGTGTCGGTGAGGCCCTCGCGGTCGGGATCGTCGCCCGCCCAGCGCAACAGCGTATGGATGGCGTGCTCGGCTTCCGCGCGGGTGGGGCGGATCTTGGCGTTGGTCATGGAAGTTCCGTGGCTTTCGTCTGGTCGCACGGCCGGGCGCGGACGCGCCCATTTATCATGGGCGCTTCCGGCGCCGTACGGAAAACCGGTTCGCCGCTCCCGCGGCTCCCACTTTTCCTGGCCGATGTTCCCGATTAAACGCGGGATGACGGAATAGTTGCAACCGCAAGGCCGGGAGGGGCTTAGTGGACCTGCCGCCGCTCGTAGGGGCTTTCCAGCAGAAAGGCGGGTATTTCCGCCTCAAAGGCTTCGCCCGAGGCGGCCTTCATCTGGTAGCGGCCGCTCATCACGCCCGATGCGGTCTCCAGAGGACAACCGCTGGTATATTCGAAGCTTTCGCCGGGCGCGATCACCGGTTGGGCGCCCACCACGCCGGGACCGCGCACTTCCTGCACCCGGCCCGCCGCGTCCATGATGTTCCAGTAGCGCGAGATCAGCTGCACCGATTCCGGCCCCTTATTGGCAATGGTGACGGTGTAAGACCAGACATAGCGCTCCTCCGACGGATCGGACTGATCGTCGAGATAGGCGGGTTTCACCGCGACACGGATGGCGCGCGTTTCGCACTCATAAGGTGCCAGCGCCGCCGCGATCGTTTTGGTCTGAGTCTGTTTCTCAAGCATGACCCGAGTATCGGAGCGCATAGCCCCCCGCGCAAGTCGCATCGATGTCACAGTTAATTATGGAACCCCTCCGGCCTTCGCATCGCAAGCGCTGCTACGGCCAACTCCCCTGCCAGCGCTCATGCGCGCAGGGGAGGCGGGCCTCGGCTGGTTCACCAGGGTTTACCGAGGTTCCACGCGGACATCGGTCTTAACCGAATTGGCGATAAAACAGGCTTCGTGCGCCAGATGGTGCATCTGTTCCAATGTCGCGGCATCGGGCGCGTTCTCGAAGACGATCCGGGGACGCAATATCACCCGCGTCATCCACAACTTTCCGCCTTCATTCTCCAGAGTGCCGACGGCGTCGTCGTCATAGGACGTCATCACGAATTTCTTCTTGGCGGCGATGGCCAGGAAACTCAGCATATGACAGGAGCTGAGCGCCGCCACGAACATGTCCTCCGGATCGCCTTTGGAGCCATCGCCGCGATAGGCGGGCGCGGCGGAAAAGGTCTTGGGCACGCCATCCTTGAAAGTGATCTGGTGATTGCGGGGATAGGCGTCGTAGGTGAACGGGACATCACCCTTGATCCATTGCAGCGTGATCTTGTGCTCGGCCATTGTGGTCTTCATCCTTCATCGCGCGGGTCTTTTGCCCCCTGAGTTCGTCGCGCGTGCTCACGTGCTATACGCACGCTCCGCGCGACGCTCCTGCTCAGGTGACAAAATCCCTCGCGCTCGCTTGCCTCTATATACCACGGCAAAGAGAGACGTTTCCCGTCAATAACGCGGCGTGATGGGAATGTCAGGCATGTACTGGACGCTAGAGTGCCAGGGCCATGAAGAGCGTGCCGGCGATGGGCGTGTCGTAATAGGCCGGGATCGCCGCAAATCCCATGCGCTCGTACAGGGCAATCGCCGCGACCAGGGACGGCAATGTGTCGAGCCGCATTTCGCGATAGCCGATCCGGCGGGCCTCGCGGACGATGGCCTCAGCCAGCGCCTTGCCCAGACCGAGGCCGCGTCCTTCCGGCGCAACATACAGCCGTTTCATTTCGCAGACGCCGTCATCGGCCAGCGGCCGCAGGCCGACGCAGCCGATCGCCGCGCCCTGCCTGTCGCGCGCCAGCAGCAGCTCGCCTTTTGGCGGCGCATATTTGCCCGGCATTGCCGCCATTTCGAGGGCAAAATTCTGATACGAAAGGTTGATCCCCAGCGAAGCGGCGTAAGCCTCGAACAGCGCCATGGTCGCGGCGAGGTCTTGGGGCGAACGCACGGGATTTATGGCGAAGGGGTCGGAGGGCATGGCGTCATGGTAGGCGATGCCCGGCGAGGCGTCGAACATTTCGAACGCCGTTGCCCGCTTGTTATTGCAACAGCCGCCATGCAAGTTTCGCGCATATTTCGCCCTGAGGGGACCATGCCGAATATTCCCGACGACATTTTTACCGAGCCCGAATCCTCGCCGGACACCCTGGCCAATCTGGGTCCGCTGCGCCGCCTGGCGGGCACCTGGCAGTCCGACCAGGGGGTGGACATCAATCCCAAGGAAGATGGACCCGAGCGGCGCGTCTTCCGGGAGCATATCGTGATGGAGCCCATCGACTCCCAAGCCAACGGGCCTCAGCTTCTCTACGGGCTGCGCTACCACATCCATATCAATACGCCCGAAGAGGCCATTACCTTCCATGACCAGGTCGGCTATTGGCTGTGGGAACCGGCCACCGGGCTGATCATGCAAACCATCGCCATCCCGCGCGGGCAGGTGGTACTGGCGGGCGGAACGGCCAAGCCGGACGATACGCGCATTTCGGTGGAAGCGCGGCGCGGCGATACGCGTTTCGGAATTTGCTCGACGGGTTTCCTGGAGGAGGCGTTTCGCACCGACTATTACCGCATCGACATCACCTTCAACGATGACGATAGCTGGACCTATGTCACGCGCACGGATCTGGCGGTGCGGGGCAAGACGCCTGCCTTCGACCACAGCGACACCAACACCTTGCGGCGGATCGCGGCGCCCGTACCGAACCCGCTCGCCTTGATCGCCCAGGAGGGTGAAGGGGGTTAGGCCGCCTTGATCGCCTGCTCCAGGTCTTCGCAAAGATCGTCGGCGTCTTCGAGGCCGACCGACAAGCGCAGCAATCCCGATGTCACACCCAGTTCCGCGCGCGCCTGCGGCGTCAGCTTGGAATGGGTGGTGGTTTCGGGATGGGTGATGATGCTCTTGGCGTCGCCCAGATTGTTGGAGATGTCGATGATGCCGAGCGCGTTCGACAGCTTGAACGCGGCTTTCTTGCCGCCCTCGATCTCGAACGCGACGATGCCGCCGCCCGCTTCCATCTGGGCGCGGGCCAGATTGTGCTGCGGATGATCGGCGCGGAAGGGATAGAGCACGCGCGTCACCTTGCGCTGCCCGGCTAGGAAGTCCGCCACCTTGGCGGCATTCTCGCAATGCTGCTTCATCCGAAGGTCGAGCGTCTCCAGGCTTTTCAGATGCAGCCAGGCGGTGAAGGGGCTGATGGACGGTCCGGTGTTGCGGATCCAGGGCTGCAGATGCTTGGTGTAGAAATCTTCCTTGCAGCAGACCACGCCGCCCAGGGCGCGGCCCTGGCCGTCGATATATTTGGTCGAGGAATGCACCACGATATGGGCGCCGAATTCCATCGGCCGCTGCAAGGCGGGGCTGGCGAAGGCATTGTCGACCAGCACATAGGCGCCCGCCGCGTCGGCCACTTTCGCCACCGCTTTCATGTCGACGATCGAGAGCGTGGGATTGGACGGCGTCTCCAGGAACAGCATGCGGGTATTGGGCTTCATCGCCGCCTGCCACTGGGTGATGTCGCCGCCATCCACCAGGGTATGGCTGACGCCGAAGCGGGGCAGGATGTCGGTCACCACATGCAGGCACGATCCGAACATGGCGCGCGCCGCCACGACATGATCGCCCGCGCTCAGCGCTGACAGCAGCGCCGCCGACACCGCCGCCATGCCGGTGGCGGTGGCCTGCGCCACGGGCGCGCCTTCCAGCATCGCCATGCGCTCTTCGAACATGGTGACGGTGGGATTGGCGTAGCGCGAATATTGGTAGCCGCCGATCTCGCCCTTGAAGCGGGCCTCGGCTTCCTCGGAATTCTCATAGGCATAGCCGGAGGTGAGAAACAGCGCCTCCGAGGTCTCCTGAAAAGGCGAGCGCATGGTGCCGCCGCGCACACCGAGCGTGCGTTTGCGCCATTTCTTTGGTGTTTTATTCGTTGCCATCGCGCGGCCTTCGCCCTTCGTTAAGGCAGTTTTGTGACGCGGTTGCGGGGGCCCGGTCAAGATCATTAGAGTCGCGGCTGGTTTGCATCGGAATCGTGAAGGTCATCCGGGCATGAAACGCCTCTATATCCTGCGTCACGCCAAGGCGGCGCCGGGCGAGCCCGGCCAGGACGATCATGCCCGCGCGCTCACCTTGCGCGGCATCGCCGATGCCGAAGCGATGGCGCATTATCTGCGCAAGAACGGGGCGCGGATCGACCGGGTGCTGGTCTCCACCTCGGCGCGCACGGTGCAGACCGCCGATCTGGTGCTGCGCGAACTGGAAACGCCGCCGCGCGCCGATTACCGCGACACGCTCTATCTTGCCGGGGCGGGAAAGATATTGGCGATGCTGCAATCGGCGCCCGCCCGCGCCGAAGCGCTGCTGGTGATCGGTCACAATCCGGGACTGGAAGAACTGGCGACGCTCTTGGCGCGCGAGCCGGTGCGGCGCAAGGAACGCGAACGCCGCGACGTGCTGGAGGAAAAATTCCCCACCGGCGCGCTGGCGGTGCTGGATTTCGACATCGCCCGCTGGCGCGACATCCAGCCCGGCGAAGGCAAGCTGGTCGATTTTGTCAGGCCAAAAGATCTATAGCTTTGGGCTATAAATCTTTTGGGGCGCAGCGCCGCGAGCGGCAGCGTAGCAGCGGCGCGAGCCGGGACCGAAGGATTTGTGAAAAAAGAAGTCCTCATGCTGAGCGCGTCGAAGCATGAGGCCGATCTTGCCTCACCCTTCGACGGGCTCAGGGTGAGGATTTTTTAAATCCGCATCTTCCTTGGGCTGAGCGCCAGGCGCTTCCAGCCGAAAGCGACTTCGCCCACTTCCTGGCCGCCCAGCATCACCTGGCGGTTGGCGACCCGGGTCCCGCCCATCGCTTCGTAGAAGAAACAGGCATGGTTCTGGGCGTGGCTCCAGATCAGGCAGGACTGAAAGGCCCGCGTCTTCAACGCCGCGAACGCCCCGTGCAGCAGGGCGCGGCCCGCGCCGCGGCCCAGGAAGGCCGGGGTGACATAAAGTGTGTAGACCTCGCCGTCGAACCCCAGGCCCCGGTCGCGCGCCGCGCCGAACCCGGCCAGGCCGATGGGGCCGTGGGCGGCGTCTTCCGCCACCAATACCGCGCCTTTTTTGATGGCGCGCAGGATGCGGGCGGCGTGAACGTCCACCGACATGGCGCCGAGCAGACTGTGGGGAAGGATGGCGGCGTAAGTGTCCTGCCAGGCATCGACATACACGCGCGCGAGCGGTGCGGCATCGCCGGGCCGCGCCTGTCTCAGACTCAGCGCGAGGTCACTCATGACATAAGCGTGACGCAAGAAAAGGGGCGCTTCAAGGATTAAATCTTTCCTCACAAGCATTGACCGTTCGCCTGACTTGTCCGTCAGGCTCACCCCCTGCGCGCGCCTTGGCGCGCTGGCAGCGGGGTGACGCTGGCGACCAGCCAGCGGAACGTCGTAGCTGGCTCTCGAGCCAGCGAAGACCGGAGGGTCGTCCAGTCGCCATGGACGCAGCCCCGGAATGCAGTTTTGCGCGCAGCGCGGCGGCGCGAGCCGCGCTAAACAGAAGAAAAGGTTTCGGGGGAAATGCTTTTCTTGCGCGCAGCGTGTGCGGCCGTCATCCTGGCATCCGCCGGGTCGGCTGCGGCGCAGCAATCCGATAGCGAGGCGGCCATCCGGTCGCAATGGTTCACCGGGACCCTGTTGTCGCCGTCACCGGGCGTGCCGCATCAAGGCGTGCTGGGGATCGAGCCTTATCTCATCGACAAGCGCGGCATGGGCGTGTTCGACGCCAACGGCATTTTCCATTCCACGCCCGCGGCCAACGAACAGGTCCGCTCCTACACCTCGTTCAATTACGGCTTCACCGACGCTTTCTCGCTTCAGCTGATCCCGGCGGTGGCGCATGTTTCCCATGATGGCGATACCCAGACGGGCCTCGCCGACCTGCCGATCAGGCTGCATTACCGCCCGTTTCCGGGGGCGCTGGATTTCTGGCATCCGTCCCTGACCACGACCTTCGGCATCACCCTGCCGCTGGGCAAGTTCGAGCATCTGCGCAATTCCGCCGACGGCTTCGGCACCGGCGCCTATATGGCGATGGAGGAAGTTGAACTGCAGCAGCGCTTCACCACCTGGTTGCATCCCCATCGCCTGCGCATGTGGGCCCGGGTGTCCCAGCCGCTGAACACAGTGGATCTGCATGGCGTCACCTCCTACGGCACGGCGCAAGGTTTTCTGGGGACGGCCGTGCCGGGGTCGTCGGCGGAACTGGGCATTGGCGACGAGGTGGGGATCGACCAGCAATGGGCGCTGGCGCTGGATCTGTTGCAGAATTTCGCCAAGGGCCCGCATCTGCGTGGCCTGGGCGTGACGGGCGCAATGGCGGACATCGAGGGTTCGGAATTCTGGGTGGCGCCGGGGATCGAATATAATCCCACCGAGCATGTCGGCATCGTCGCCGGTGTGGAAATCTCGATGGCCGGCCGCAACACGCCGTCACAGGTGATCCCCCAGATCGCGGTGAATATGTTTTTTGAGTGAGGCGCGGTTCGCCGCAGGCGAACGAAATGGTCCAGTGGACCATTTCGAGCAACGAACGCCGCGAGCTTGGGCGAGCGGCAGAGCGTTTCGCCAAACGCACTTATCTGTCATCCCCGGCGAGCACGCGCGATAGCGCGTGTGAGGGAGTTCGTAGCGGCAGCGTGCGAACGACCCAGGTCATAGATAACGCAAGGTCTTTGACGCCTGGGTTCCCTTCCCCTCGCGGCTTTCGCCGCTCGGCCGGGAATGACAATTAGGGAATCCTTTTTCTAGTTCGCCTCGTCAATAACGTGCGGATAGTACTGCTTATCCCACGCATCGGGGCGAAACAGAACTTTGCCGTAATCAAGTACGCGATCTTCTGGATTGTAGGCGCGAGACGAAACGGTCACTTCGCTGTCCAGCGTCGCAGGCGCAAAATGAAAATGATCGTTCTGTTCGGTCAGGCGCAACAACTCATGAACGAATAATTGCCGCCCCTCCTCGTTGAAGAACATTTCCAACGTGCCGGCCGGGGTTAGACAGAACGTAATCCTTGGCTTCATTGCTGGCTCCCGGCGTACTTCTCACCCTTCGGCAGGCTCAGGGCGAGGATTGAAGGCTCGATCAGCTTTGGTGCGTCTTGGTCGTGCCCATCCTCCCCCTCGCGCGAAGCGCAGAGAGGGGGAGGTGGCCGTAGCAGCGCTTGCGATGCGAAGGCCGGAGGGGGTCATCCTATTAATGGCGTATCCTGTATCCGCGCAAAGAACTTCCCGTTCTGCTCACCGCCTTGCGTGTAATGCTTGGCCGTTGAGAAATCGGCGATCTTTGCGAAATTGTCCGCGACATCGTCGGCGGTGGCCTTGTGGCCCAGATTGACGCCGTCGGTTTCCACCAGTTGCGCGGCGGCGAAGACGCCGGCGGCCGCCGTCATGATAATGCCGGTGGGGGCTTCGTCGCTGGCCAGGAAGGCGACGGCGGGGCTGACGAATTCGGGCTTCAGCATTTCCAGCACCGCGGGCGGCATCAGATTTTCCGTCATGCGGGTGGCGGCGACGGGGCAGATGGCGTTGACCTTGATATTGTCCTTGTCGCCTTCCAGCTTCAGTGAATTCATGAAGCCCACCAGCGACAGTTTCGCCGCGCCGTAATTGGTCTGGCCGAAATTGCCGTAGAGGCCAGTGGATGACGTCGTCACCACGATGCGCCCATATTTCTGCGCCTTCATGATCGGCCAGATCGCATGCGCCGGTTTCACCGTGCCCATCAGATGCACGTTCAGCACGGCTTCGAAATCGCGCATCTCCATCTTGGTGAAGCTCTTGTCGCGCAGGATGCCGGCATTGGCGATCAGGATGTCGATGCGGCCCCAAGTGTCCATGGTCTGCTTGACCAGATGCGCCACGCCCGCGTCATCGGTGACCGAGGCGCCGTTGGCGATGGCTTGCCCGCCCGCATCCTTGATCTCCTTCACCACCGCTTCGGCGGCGGCGGAGTTGCCGCCCGTGCCGTCCAGCGCCCCGCCCAGATCGTTGATCACGACTTTCGCGCCGCGCTTTGCAAATTCCAGCGCATGCGCCCGGCCCAGTCCGCCGCCCGCGCCGGTGATGATGGCGACCTTGTCCTTGAAGGAAATCGGAATGTGGGGCATGGGAATTCTCCGGGAAAAGCAGGCTACGATGGCGCGGGCATGCAAGCCGGGTCAAGGCGGGCAAAACGAGGCGGAAAGAGTGATGATTTTGCGACATGCGGCGTTGGGAATTGCGATGGCGGTGCTTGGGGCCTCGGCCGCCCAGGCCCACACCGTCTGCACGGCGGTGGCCGATGCCGGAACGGGAAAGATTTTGCTGCAGCAGGGCGATTGCGCCACGCGCGTCACGCCTGCGTCCACCTTCAAGATCGCGATCAGCCTGATGGGATTCGATTCCGGATTCCTGAAGGACGCGCATACGCCCACCTTGCCGTTCCAGGAGGGTTATGTGGATTGGGGCGGGGCGGAATGGAAGAAGCCGACCGATCCGGCGCGCTGGATCAAATATTCCGTGGTCTGGTTCTCGCAGCAGGTGACCCAGCATCTGGGCGCGGCGGGGTTCCAGAAATATGCCGATGCGCTGGATTACGGCAACCGCGATCTTTCCGGCGATCCCGGCAAGAATAACGGATTGCTGCGGTCCTGGATTGGATCGTCGCTCAAGATTTCACCGCTGGAGCAGGTGGGCTTTCTGGCGAAGCTGGTCGACCGCAAACTGCCGGTCAGCGGGCGCGCCATCGATGTGACGGAAGAGATCACCAGGCTCGATCCGCTGGCGAATGGCTGGACGCTGAACGGCAAGACCGGCTCCGCTTTTCCGAAACTGGCGGACGGCAGCAACGACGAGGATCATGGCTGGGGCTGGTTTGTCGGCTGGGTGACGAAGGATGGGCGCACGCTCACCTTCGCGCGGCTGATCCAGGACGATGGCAAAGTGCCCGGCTCGGGCGGCGTGCGGGCACGCGATGAGTTTTTGAAAGAGCTGCCGGAGCTGGTGGATAAACTGGCGCGATGAGTGGACTGGCCTCAGTTAATCGAACCCAAAGGCCCTGACGTCACTAATATAATGACAATCAAGATGAACCAGAAGAACACATAAAAACCGAAAATCATAAGGCTCAGGAGAAATAATTTCTCCCACCCGTTCATTTTGCGCATGGCCGCCGGACGCCAAATCGGCAAAAGAAAATAGAAAATAAAGCTGGTCACAATGGCCAAGGCGAGATTTATGAGCGAATCCATTATGCGGACTCGGATCGGTTGGTGTGGCTGAGAACGCGTCTAAAATACACCGCCGCCGGTTGCTCGATAAATGTCGCGATCAGCGCGCCCCAACCAATGCAGGCGATCACCAGCAGTAGCGGCTCCAGCCACCAGGAGAGGCTTAGGAATGTCGTGCCCAGCATCGGCGTCATCGGCGGCGGATAGGCGCGCTGCTCCAGCACCCGGATGATCAAGAGCATGAAGGTCTGGCCGATATAGATGGCGTAGGACCAGCCGCCCAACAGTTGCGGAATGCGCGTCTTCAAGGCCTCGGCGACGATGCCGCGGTCGAACGACAGCGCCAGCACCAGCGCCATCATCGGCAGCACGGTCCAGATATCCATCACCGTGTGCGACCAGCCGGTATTGTAGATGGCGTAGAAGAGGGCGAACACCACCGCGAGCTGGATCAGCGAATGCGCCCAATCGTGCAAGCTGTCGCGCGGCTTCCAGGCGCGGTAGAGCATCGCCAGTCCCACGCCGACGGAAAAATCCGACAATCCCCGCAGCACGCCATTGTGATAGGTGATGTCCAGCCCGACATGCGCGCCCGATGTCAGGTCTAGCGCCGTCAGCCCCGCCACCCCCGCCGCGATCAGGACAAAGCCGCGCCACAGCCGTCCGTTTGACAGAAACAGGAACAGGGGAAACAGCAGGCACAGCGCCCATTCCACGCTGACAAACCAGGCGACGCCGTTCCAGGTCAGCGACGGCAAGACATTCCAGGCCTGCACCAGGAGCAGATTGAGCAACAGGCTCCAGGGCGTGATCACCGTGTGATAGGTGAGATCGAAAATCGAGGTGTAATGCCCGGCATGCGCCAGGGCCCGCGTGACGATGGCGGTGAGCAGGATCATCAAAAGCATAAAGACATGCAGCGGATAGAGCCGGATCAGCCGCGCCTTCAGGAACGCGCCATAGCCGCGCGCCGTGAATAGCTGGCCAAGCCGCGCGCCATAGACATGGGTAAGGATGAACCCCGACAGGCAGAAGAAGAACTCCACCCACAGATAGCCGCGCGCTGCGACATAATCCATCGGCCAGAAATGGCGATAGCCATGGCCCTCGCTGAAATGAAACATCACCAGCACCAGCGGCGGAAAGGCGCGCACGCCCGCCAGGGCGCGGATCTCGACGGCCTTAGGTCCGGGCGTGGCTGTCAAGGTTGGCCCCGGTCGGTTTCCGTGCGGCCGATGATGGCCTGTGTCACATCTTTCTCCGGCAAGCGGACTGAAAGACTCAGGACACTGTCATCTTCTCCCAGGAAGACCATGCCGGAGATCGGCGATGCGTTGGGGAGAAGCCAGGAATCGGTGCCCAGGCCTTTTTTGCCCGCTGGGGTTTCATACTCGACCATGGCCTCGCTTTTCCGGACGAGGCGGTCGGTGGGATAGGGGCCAAAGACGAATTGCGACGCGGGCACCAGCTTTTCCGCGATCACTTTGTCCACGAAAACGCGGTCCTGCGGAAAAAGCCGGGCGATGAATTTGGCGGCGTCGAACCGCCCGGATGTTTCGCCCAGGTTCACGTTGATTTGGATGGCATCACCGGAAAAACCCTTAAATTTTCCCGCGAACACCGTCTTTGCATCCATCGCTTCAGGCGAGACGTAGATGGAAGTTCCATTCGAACCCGCCAGGACAAGGCAATGCCAGCCCCGCGGCCCCAGAACGCCGATGTCCGCACTCTGATAATAGGCCAGTCCAGACGCCATGCGTGCATCGAGCGCCGCATGCTTCGTTCCATTTTTCGGCGCGGGTTCGGGTCCCATCTGCCCGTCGGTCGGGCATCGCACCATCGGCACGGTCGCGGCGGCGGCTGGAATCGTGTTCAGCGCCAGCACCGCAAACAACAGGACGCACAATGGATGGATTGGTCTGATCATGGTTACCCCGCGTTTCAAGTTTAGCCCGCTCCGTGCGTGCTGTCGCGCGCGAATCGGTTAGCGTAGTCCTTGGCTCTCACCCTTCGACAAGCTCAGGGTGAGGATCGAGGGTTAAGTCCTCATGCTGAGCCTGTCGAAGCATGACGGTCCGGGGCGCATATGTCTGAGAATCTTCTGGCGCATATTCAATCGGTCCTGGGCATCTGCGTCATCATCGCGCTGGCCTGGGGTTTTTCCGAAGACCGCCGCGCGTTCCGCTGGCGCATCGTGGTGACGGCGCTGCTGTTGCAGGCGGCGATTGCCCTGGTGCTGCTGAGATTCCCGCCCGCCCGGGCCTTGCTGCTGGGCCTCAACAATGTCGTCAACGTGCTGGCTTCCGCCACCACGGCGGGGGCGGGATTCGTTTTCGGCTATGTCGGCGGCGCGGCGCCGCCTTTCGCCGTCACCAATCCCGCCGCCATGACCAGCTTTGCCTTTGGCGTACTGCCGCTGGTGATCGTGATCTCGGCCTTGTCGGCATTGCTCTGGTACTGGCGGGTATTGCCCATCATCGTGGGCGGGATCGCTTTCGTGCTGCGGCGGACTTTGGGTCTGGGTGGCGCCACCGCCCTGGCGTCAGGCGCGACCGTGTTCATGGGCATGATCGAGGCGCCGCTGCTGATCCGCCCCTGCCTGGAGAAGATGACCCGCACCGAACTCTTTATCATGTTCAGCGTCGGGCTGGCTTCGGTGGCGGGCACCATGTTCGTGCTCTACGCCACGGTGCTGCGCAATGTGCTGCCGGGCGCGCTGGGGCATGTGCTGGTGGCCTCGATGATGGCGCTGCCGGGCGCGGTGATGATCGCCCGCATCATGGTGCCGGGCGATGCGGCGACGGAGGAAGTGCCCGCCAAGCTCGAATATCGTTCCAGCATGGATGCAGTGGCCAAGGGCACCGAAGACGGCCTGAAAATCTACCTGCAGATCATGGCGCTGCTCATCGTGATGGTGGCGCTGATCTCGCTGGCCGACCAGATCCTCTTGGCGCTGCCGGCCATCGCGGGCGCGCCGATCACCCTGGAGCGGGTGCTGGGCTGGCTGTTCGCGCCGATGGCCTGGCTTTACGGCGTGCCCTGGCGCGAGGCGGGGGTGGCGGGCAGCCTGCTCGGCACCAAGACCATCCTCAACGAACTGGTGGCGTATCTGCATTATGCCGCGCTACCGGCGGGAACGCTCGATCCCCGTTCCGGTCTGATCATGGTCTATGCCCTGTGCGGCTTCGCCAATTTCGGCAGCGTCGGCATCCTGATCGCGGGGATGAGCGCCCTGATGCCGGATCGGCGGGCCGAGATCGTGCCCCTGGCCCTGCGCGCCCTGGTCTCGGGCACCTTGGCGAGCGGATTGTCGGCGTCCATGATCGGTCTTCTCAACTGATCGCTTGTTTGGGACGGTCCATGCGGTTTCGCGCGATATTGCTGTGCCTGGCGCTGGCGGGTTGCGCCGCGACTACCGCGCCTCCCGGGAATGAGACGGTGACGCCGCATGCCGAGGACGGTGTGCTGGTGGCCCGCGACGGCGCGCGGCTGCCGCTGCGGCAATGGGATGCGGAAGGCGGCGCGCCCAAAGCGGTGATCATCGCCCTGCATGGGATGAGCGATTATTCGGGCGCCTTCGACACGCCGGCAAAGTCCTGGGCCAAGCGCGGCATCACCACCCTGGCCATCGACCAGCGCGGCTTCGGGCGCTCCGCCAATCCCGGCCTGTGGGCTGGCGGCGCGGTGATGCGGAACGACCTCGACGATTTCGCCGCCGCGGCGCATGCAAAGTTTCCCGGCGTCAGGATATTCGCCGCCGGCGAAAGCATGGGCGGGGCGGTGCTGCTGTCGGCGCTGGCAACATCCGAGCCGCCCGCGATCGACGGCGCGATCCTGATTTCGCCGGCGGTGTGGTCGAGAGCCGACATGCCGGCACTCTATCGCATCGCGCTGTTCATGGTGGCGCACATCACGCCGGGCATCATCCTGAGCAACAATGCCGCCAGCCGGGTGGTCAAGATCGTGCCGTCGGACAATGTTCCCATGTTGATCGCGCTGGGCAAGGATCCCCTGTTCCAGAAGAAGACCCGCGCCGATGCGCTCTACGGCCTGGTCAATCTGATGGGCGAGGCGCGCCTTGCGCCATCGCATCTCACCCGGCCGGTGCCGCCGATCCTTTACCTGCATGGCGAGAAGGATCAGGTCATTCCGCCCGCGCCCGCGCAAGCCACGATCCGGGATCTGGGTACGCGGGCGGATGTGCGCGAATATCCGAACGGCTATCACATGCTGCTGCGCGACCTGGAAGGCGCCAAGGTGCAGGGCGATGTCGCGGATTTCGTGCTCGGCGGCCGACCCGCAAGCCGAGCGGAAACCATCCCGGGTTCCGGCGTTATCACTTTGAATCGATTGCGGAGTGAGAGATGACCGACCCCAAAAAGCATGACATGCGTGACGGCATTCCCAAGGCCACCATCACCAACACCAATTCGCGCATGGCCGGCGGCGCCGACAATCCCAATGTTTCCACCGATGACGGCCCGCAGCTGGTCAAGCCCGGCCCCGACGGCCGCGTGCCGGAAGGCGACGACGTCAAGGGCAGCTGATTGGAAAGTGGCTCAGACATGAGGAGCTAAGCCCGTCCTTCACCGGACGGCGCGGGGAAAGCGGCAGGGATGCTGCTTTCCTCGCCTGTTGCCGTGCGCCATAATCCAGGCATGGGGAAACTGGAACGGGCCGTCAACATCGCCGATCTGCGCCGCATGGGGCGGGCGCGCCTGCCGGCCGTGGTGTTCGATTATCTGGACGGCGCCGCCGGCCAGGAACATACGCTACGCGACAATGTCCGTGCCTTCCGCCGCTGGGGATTTCGTCCGCAGCACGGCGTGGAGATCAAAAATCTCGATCTGTCCGTCACCGTGATGGGGCAGAGGCTGGACTGGCCTGCGCTCGCCGCCCCGATCGGCTACAGCGCGCTGATGCACAAGGACGGCGAACGCGGCACCGCACGGGCTGCCCGCAAAGCCGGGATCGGAGGCATCCTCTCCACCATCTCCGGCGCCAGGCTGGAGGATGTGGCGGCGACATCCTGCGGCCGAGTGGGTATTGCGTCATCGGGGCCCGACCCAGCGGCCATATTCGTCCACGACCTTCTCGCCGTCTTCCTTGGTGAAGGCGCCCTGCTGCGGAGAGGGAAGAATATCGAGCACGGTCTCTGAGGGGCGGCAGAGCTTCACGCCCAGGGGCGTCACCACGATGGGGCGGTTTATGAGAGCCGGATGGGCGATCATGGCGTCCAGCAATTGATCGTCGGAAAGCTTGGGATCGGACAACCCCAACTCGGCATAGGGCGTGCCCTTTTCGCGCAGCAGGGCGCGGACGGGAATCTTCATCCGCCGGACCAGGTCGGCCAGGGTTTCGCGGCTGGGCGGGGTCTTCAGATATTCGACGATCTGCGGCTCAACGTCCGAATTGCGGATCATGGCCAGCACATTGCGCGAAGTGCCGCAGTCCGGATTGTGATAAATGGTGATGGCGAGTTTGCCGATCTCCCGCACCTTGGTCTGCAAGGACAACCGGTCCAGACCGGACAGTTTCAGATTGGCGAAGGCGCTGATCCGGTTGTTCAGCATGCGGTAAGTGTCCGCGAAGGCGAGCGCGATCTCGACGTCCGAACCCTGGACCGCCGCCGGATCGGCCATCCCCCAATGCGCCGTCATGGGCTGGCCGGGCCATGCCGGACAGGCTTCGCCGGCGGCATCGTCGCAAACCGTGATGACGAAATCGAGCCTGGGCGCATCCGGCGTTGCGAATTCGTCCCAGGATTTCGAGCGCAGCTTGCCGGTGTCGTAATCGAGCTTTTGCAGAAGCGCGATGGCGTGCGGGTTGACCGCGCCTTTGGGATGGGAGCCGGCGGAATGGGCGGTGAAGCGTTGCCGGCCGACGCGGTTCATGATCGCCTCGGCGATGATCGAGCGGGCGGAATTGCCGGTGCAGAGGAACAGGATATTATATTTGTGCTCGGTCATGTTTTTCCCCTAGCAGCAGGCAGCCCTGGCGGCGATGGCGGCCAGCGGCGCACAGATCGCGGCGTCGCCGTTGCAGCAATCTTCCATCAGAAAGCCCAAGAGATTGCTCATCCGTTCGTAATCGGCGGTGTAGATGATGGAGCGGCCGTCGCGGCGCGAAACGACCAGTCCCGCATTCGCCAAAACATTCAGGCTGGCGGACAGCGTGTTGGGCAGGACATCGAGCTTGCGTCCGATCTCGCCGGCGGCCAGGCCGCTTTTTCCCGCGCGCACCAGCAGCCGGAAGACCGACAGCCGTCCCTCATGCGCCAGCGCCGACAGCGCCTCCACCGATTTCACAAGTTTGGCGGACGCCATCAGCAACAGGCTTTCGCGTCGGCGCGGGGTGCGCAGCAAGCTGCCTTCGGTTCGCTCTGGGGTTCGCTCTGGGATTCGCCTTGGGGCGCGACCTCCGGGACATCGTCTTCGCCATAGGTCGTGGCGTCGCCGAAGGTGAAGAAAGTTTCCCAGCGCAGGCCGGACGGATCGGCGGTCCAGGATTTGTGCGAACGGGCATAGCAGCAGCTGGCGTCTTCCTGGTCGCGGGTGGTTTCACCGGCTTGTTTCAGGCGGCCGGCCAGTTCGTGCAATTCGTCTTCGGTCTCGACCTGGATGCCGACATGGTCCAGGCCGGCATCGGCGCCCCGGGCGGAAATCGCGAAATTCACTTTCGGATCGTCCAGCATCCATTTGGCATAGTCCGGCTTGGCCACCGTCGGCGCGGCGCCGAACAGGGTGGAATAAAAGCCGATCGAGCGATTCAGGTCCTGGACGGCAACATGCAGATGCAGGCGTTTCATGTGCGCTCCTATGTTCTACATTTCCAGAATTATGGAAATAATAGACGAGGAGTCAAGCGCCACGTCCGGGCCCGGTGCCGGTCAGCGTCCCTGGTGGCGGAACGGGCGGCCTTTGCTCATCTTCTGCGAATGGCCCTGGTTCATCCGCGCCCACATTGGCTGTTCGGGTTTGGGGTGCGGCGGCGCCTTGGCGGCGGCCGGCTTCGCCGCAGCGGCGGCAGGGGCCACCGGATCGGCCGGCTTCACGGCGGCGGCCTTGGCCTCTTTCGGCGCGGCGGGCGCGGCTTTGGCGGCGGGTTTCTTGGCTGCTGTCTTGCCGATCGGCGTCTTGGGCGGGGTTTTGGCTTTGGACATAAATCCCTTCCTGAAAATCTCGCGGGCCGCAATGATATACCAAAAATCCCCAGTGCTGCGATGGTTCCCGGCTCAATTTCCCGCCTCGGACGTTATGGCGAGGAGAAATCCCAGTGAGAGGGAAGTCCCATGAAACACACACTTGCCATCGCCGCCGCCGCGATCCTGTTGACCGCGACGTCCGCCTTCGCCCAGGCCAGCAGCGCCCCGCCAGCGGGCAGCACAATGACCAAAGGCATGACGGCCCCCAAGGCGCAGGCGCCGGCCGATAGCTCGGCCAATGCGAACACCAGCACCGATGCCGATATCGCCGCGGCCAAGCCCAAGGCCCATCACCGCATGGCCAAGAACGAAGCCGCGATGAATGCCAGCGAGGCCGAGACCACCAGGCAGCTCAATGAGCAGCAGGCGCAGATGGCCAAAGCGCCGCAATAACCCGGACGCCGGCGGTTAGCCCGATCTAGAATTCGCAGATATTGTCCTGCAGCAGCGCGCCCGCTTTGATCCAGACGCGCGCGCCGCCGGGGCCGGTACGGGCCTTCAGATGCCTGCCCGGCGGCAGACGCAGCCAGGACAGGCGATCCGCTCTTTCCACGCCGTCGGAAAATTCGCCGCCCAGCACCAGCAGTTCCAGGCCGCGGGGATTGGCGATTTCGACATCGCTGTCCGGCTGCCATTCCTCGAGGCGCACCTCTTCATGGCCATTGTCGAACAGCTTGCGCGAGGCGGCGACGCCGGGCCAGGCGGCGGCGGGTGTATCGTTGACACGCAATGCGACCAGCGTGTCGTCATCTTTGCGGAACTGCCAGAGCTTGACGAAGATCACACAGCCTTGTGCGGAGGCGGGGGTGTGATGCGTGCCGGGCGGATTGCGCATATAGCTGCCCGCCGGATAATCGCCGCTCTCGTCCTGGAAGACGCCATCCAGCACCAGGATTTCCTCGCCGCCGGGGTGGCCGTGATGGGGAAAGACGCTGCCAGGCGCATAACGCACGATGGAGGTGGCGCGGGCCTTCTCCTCGCCGATGCGGAACAGCATGCGCCGCTCCACGCCTTGTGTCGGGCTTTGCACCCAGGGCATCGCCGCGGCATGGACCATGGCGCGGACCGAAAAATCGTCGTTCAGAAGCATCGGCGCAGTTGAGCAGACTTCAGCCCGGCTTGTCAGCCGTTAATCGCCTCAATGTCAGGCGCGAACACGGGCCAGGATCGCCGAACGGCGGCGGCTGGAACGCAGCATCAGGCCGATGCCGCCAAAGCCCAGGATGAAGAGGGCCCAGGTGCCGGGCTCCGGAACGCCGGAAACCGGGTCGCCGAAGAAGACGATATGCGACAGGTCGTGCGGGTTTTGCTGGTAGGGAATGTCGAAGGTGTTCCAGTTGCCGCCCGATGCCGGTGTAATTTGATAGAGAACGAAAGCTTCCGAGGCCTTCACGGCAATGAAGTCCACCAGATAGTTGGTCAGCGACCAGGTGCCGGAAGCGCCGCTGCCGCCGGTGATGCTGCCGAAGCCGCTGAAACCGGAATCGTCGGACGCGGCAATAACCTTGAGGCTGATGTCGGGATTGGCGCTGGGATGGGTATTGTTGAAGAGGTTGTATGCCGCTTGCGTCGCAAGATAGCTGTTGGGGCCGCTATTGCTGCTGTTGATGTTGCCGCTGAAGAGGCAGCCATTGCTGGCGGTGACGGATGTGCAGCCCGTGGCGATGACGGTCGCAGCGTTGGCTGATCCCGTGAAGGCGATGGCTCCGAACAATGCCGCTATGGCGGCACCGAAAATCTTGCGCATGGGAGTCCCCGATCAAGCCTAAATTCTTAACAATAAGTTACCGGAAAGCCTCCAATTCCCACAAGCAATTCTACCCTATTGGGAAAGCTCCATTGGCAAAGTTAACCATATAAAATAGCGATTTCCTCGCATGCCGGATTCAAGCGGCGCAAATAATTTAACGCTTCCGCACGAAAGTTCAGAGTTCCGCGCGCCCGCCATCGACGATGATCTCCGCGCCCAGTATGTAGCTGGACTTGTCGGAGGCCAGGAACAGCACCGCGTTGGCGATGTCTTCCGGCTGGCCCATGCGTCCGGCCGGAATGATCTTGGATGTCGCTTCGGCATAAGCGTCGAAATCGGCGTCGCTGCGTCCGCCGCGATGCAGCGGCGTGACGATGGAGCCCGGGCTCACCGCGTTGACGCGAATGCCCTTGGGCGCAAGCTCGGCGGCGAAGGTGCGGGCGAAGGAGCGCACCGCCGCCTTGCTGGCAGAAAGAATTCCCCGTCCGGCGACGCCGCGCAGATCGAGCCAGGAGGAGTTGAGGATGATCGATCCGCCCTTGCCCATCAGGGGGACCACCGCCTGCACCGAAAAGAAGACGCCCTTCACATTCACGTCCATCAGCCGCGTGTAGATCGCTTCCTCCGTGGCGCCCAGCGGCGATGCCGCCGCCGTGCCGGCATTGGCGAAGAAGATGTCGAGGGTGCCGAACGCGGCCTTGGTTTCGTCCGCCATGCGGGTGAGATCGGCCAGTGACTTCACATCGGCGCGAATCGTGACCGTGTCGCCGCCGATCTCCGCGCGGGCGCGTTCCAGCTTGGCGGGGTCGGTACCGGTGATCGCGACCCTAGCGCCATTTTCGCGAAACAGCTTGGCGGTGGTGAGACCGATGCCGCTCGACCCGCCGGTGATGAGAGCTTTTTTTCCTTGAAGCAACATGCGCGCGTCTCCCGATTATGTTTTGTGGGCGCGAGACTAGACGGAGGCGGCGCTTGCCGCTACCGCAGGGGCCACATGGGCGCGGCGTAAAAAGCGAATTCCATAATACGGGAATGGGCTTCTATCCTGGCGCAGAACTGAGAAAGCGAATCCGGTCTGAAATGAAAAGAGCGATAGTGGTTGTCGGCGGTGGATTGAGCGGGCTTTACGCCGCGCGATTGCTGGCCGCCGCCGGCCGCGATTTTCTTCTGCTCGAAGCGCGCGACCGGCTGGGCGGGCGCATCCTGTCGGCCGCGGCGGAGCGGGGCGGCTTCGATCTCGGCCCCTCCTGGTTCTGGCCCGACATGCAGCCGATGATGGTGAAGCTGGTCGAAGAATTGGGCCTGACGGCGTTCGCGCAACATGCCGATGGCGATGTCATGGTCGAGCGCTCGGTCTCCGAACCGGCACAGCGATTTCGCAGTCCCTGGGAGACGGCGCCGTCTTTCCGCCTCGCGGGCGGCACCGCCGC
Source organism: Pseudomonadota bacterium (assembly GCA_040389245.1). Lineage (GTDB taxonomy): Bacteria > Pseudomonadota > Alphaproteobacteria > Micropepsales > Micropepsaceae > Rhizomicrobium. Next base: position 1,156,303 of record JAZKAH010000002.1, read on the forward strand.
GCTGGTATCGGCGCTGGCGGTGGGCTTGCCCACGGATTCAATCCGGTTGGGCGTGCAGGTCACCCACGCGCAATTGCAGGAAAGTGGTGTGGCGCTGCGGGCGCGGAGCGGCGACGGCGGGGATATTTCGATCATGGCGGAACGTGTGATCTTCGCGCTGCCGCCGCGCCTGCTGGAAAGCATCGTCTCTTTCACGCCGCCGCTGTCGCCGCAAATGCGCGCGCGCTGGCGAGCGACGCCGACCTGGATGGCGCCGCACGCCAAATTCCTGGCGATCTATGACCGCCCTTTCTGGCGCGAAAAGGGATTGTCCGGCATGGCGCAGAGCATGGCGGGACCGCTGGTGGAAATTCACGACGCCTCGGCAATCGCGGGCGGTGCGGCGCTGTTCGGTTTTGTCGGCGTGCCCGCCGCCGCGCGGCAGCAGATCGGCGATGCGCTGGCCGGACATTGCGTACGGCAACTGGTCAAGCTGTTCGGTCCCGAGGCCGGTTATCCGGCCGCGACCCATTTCAAGGATTGGTCGGCTGATCCCTTGACCGCGACGGCCGAGGATCGCGATGCCGCCTCCGGCCATCCCAGCGCCGGCGGCATGGCGTGGTTCGATTCGGCCTGGGCGGCGCGCGCCGTCATGGCGGGCAGCGAGACCGCATCCGAACATCCCGGCTATCTGGAAGGCGCGCTGCTGGCGGCAGAGGATGCCGTGCGCGGACTCATCGCTTGAGACTCATTTCCTGATGGGAAAGCAGCTCATGTCCTTGGCCAGGTCGATCTTGCCGCGATAGGACTGCGACATGGTCGCCTGTACCGACGCGATATCCGTCAGCGACCAGAGCGGCGCATTGGCGCTGGCGGCGGGTGCTTTCATGAGATGGCTGAGCACGACATGCCGGGCATCCGCCTCGCGCGCACGCAGGCCCAGATTGCGCGGTACCCCCACGGTCTGGGCCAAGGCGTTGCCCTGTGCCCCATCGACCACCATCGCATGCATCACCAGCAGATCGGCGTTGGCGGCGAAGCGCGAAAATCCCGGATCGTCGTACGTCTGGTCGCCGCCGAACACGACCGCGAAGTTTTCACCCTCGAGCCGGAACGCCAGCGCCGGAGCGGGGCCATGCTTGACCGGATAGGCGGTGATCTTCAGGCCTGCATTGTTGGCGATGTCGATGATCGCGGGCTGGTCTGCCGGCACGGTCTGTATCGCCAGGGGAAATGCCGTGCCGTCGAACAGGCCCTGCATGCGCGGATAAAGACCGCCGGCCCCGAACTGCCGTTGCAGGAATGTCTGGATGTCGGGAAAGCCGGCGCCGCCGCCGCTTGGTCCGGCCAATGCCAGGGGCAAGGTCCGTTGGGCAGTGATCTCGCCCCACAGAAAATCCGGCAGCCCGGAAACATGATCGGGATGCAGATGGGAAATCAGCAGCGTTCCTACCGTTCCCGCTGGGACACCGGCGGCCGCAAGTTTGGCCGCCGTGTCCCCGCCCATGTCCACCACCGCTACGGGCTTGTGGTGCATCCAGAGCAGATAGGCGGAATTTCCCCGGCCATCGCCATGCATGGGACCGCCCGAACCCAAGACCTGCACCGCCACATCGTTGCGCGCGCAAGGGCCCGGCGGCGCGGCCTCGGCAGCGTTGGCCAGGCAACAGAGCGCGGCGAAGCTGGCAAGCAGCGATCTCGGCAGGCGCGCGCCCATCATGGGATTCCTTGCATTGTTTCGATCCAAATTAACCGAACGGCACACCGCATGCCATTGCGCGATGCAAGCAACCGGTGCTCAATTCCGCCGCTGCGAAACGAGGGCGACGCCATGACGATCATTCACCGGACATGGGCCCCTGCCGCAGCACTTCTGCTGGCCGCGATCCTGCCCGCCGCCGCCCAGCCCGCGACACAGAATTTGACCCTTCCCGGGCTGCATCAGCCGGTGGAGATCATCCGCGATCATTTCGGCATCGCCCATATCTACGCCAAGGACGAGCACGACCTGTTCTTCGCGCAAGGCTACAATGTCGCGTCCGACCGGCTGTTCCAGCTCGAGATCTGGCGGCGACAGGCCACCGGCACGGTGGCGGAAATTCTTGGGCCGAAGGAATTGCAGCGCGATATCGGCAACCGCCTGTTCCGCTATCGCGGCGATCTGACCAAAGAGCTGAACTGGTATCACCCACGGGGCGCCGTGATCGTGGGCGCCTTTGTGGACGGCATCAACGCCTATATCGACCAGACCGCGCGCGATCCCAAATTGCTGACGCCGGAATTCAAGATGCTGGGGATCTCACCCGGCAAATGGACACCGGCCGTGGTGATCTCGCGGTTCAACGGCCTTCTGGGCAATGCCGACAGCGAGATCAACATGGCGCTGGCGGTGAAGGCGCTTGGCGCCGACAAGGTCAAGGATTTGGAATATTTCCAGCCCGGCAATCCGAATCTGCGGATCGATCCCGCCATCGACGCCTCGCTGCTGTCGAAGGATATTCTGGGCGTCTTCCACGCCTTCCGCACGCCGCTGAAATTCACCGCCGACGAACTTGCCCCCGAATACCGCAATCCCAAATCCGTGGCGCGGCTGGAATCTTCCGTCCCGTCGGCCCTGGACCAGAGCGCGCGGCGCGAGGATATCGGCAGCAACAATTGGGTGGTGTCGGGCAAGCTGACCATGAGCGGCTATCCGCTCCTGATGAACGATCCCCACCGGGTGCAGGAAGCGCCGTCCTTGCGCTATTGGGTGCAGCTGAATGCGCCGGGCTGGGACGTGATCGGCGGGGGCGAGCCGTCCTTGCCCGGCATTTCCATCGGGCACAATGCGGTCGGCTCCTGGGGCCTCACCATTTTCGGCACCGATGGCGAAGATATTTATGTCTACGACACCAATCCCGCCAATCCGCTGCAATACAAATACAAGAGCGGCTGGGAGACGATGAAGGTGATCCACGAAACCATCGCTGTGAAAGGCGAGGCGGCGCAGGACGTGGCTCTGAAATACACCCGCCACGGCCCGGTGGTGTTCGAAGATACCGTGCATCACAAGGCCTATGCCCTCCGCGCGGCCTGGCTGGAAACCGGCAGTGCGCCCTATCTCGCCAGTCTCAGGATGGACCAATCAAAAAGCTGGGAGGAGTTTGTTGAGGCCTGCAGCTATAGCCGCATTCCGGCGGAGAACATGGTGTGGGCCGACCGCGGGGGAAACATCGGCTATCAGGCGGTGGGGATCGCGCCCAACCGGCCGAACTGGAGCGGGCTGGTGCCGGTGCCGGGCGATGGCCGCTATGAATGGAACGGCTTTTTGCCGATCAAGCAGCTGCCGCATGTCGAGAATCCGGACAAGGGCTATTACAATACCTCCAACGAATTTCAGATTCCGCGCGGCTGGCCCTTCACCCAGGCTCTGCATTATGTCTGGACCGATCCCTATCGCGCCCAGAGTGTGGCCGAGGTGCTGGGCTCGGGGCGCAAATTCGCGGTTGCCGACATGGTGCGGCTGCAGAACAACGAGCTGTCGATCCCGGCGCGCAGCCTGACGCCTTTGTTCCGCGATCTGGAGATTGCCGATCCGGTGGTGAAAAAGGCGGCGGACCGGCTGCTGCATTGGGATCATGTGCTGGACAAGGATTCGGTGGAGGCCGGGATCTATGAAATGTTCCAGCGCCATCTGCTGGCGAATGCGCGCGACATCACGGTGCCGAAGGAGGCGCGGTCTTTCGTCGGCAATCCGGTGCTGTCGCGGGTGATCGCCTGGATGTACGCGCCGGACGGCCGCTTCGGCGCCGATCCGATTGCCGGGCGCAACGCGCTTCTGATCAAAAGCCTTGGTGACGCGGTCGCCGATCTCACCCGGCGGCTGGGCCCCGACATGCAGCAATGGAATCTGGGCGCTTATCACTATTCGCGCGTTCTCAGTCCTTTTACCGGCGCGCTGCGGCCCGATCTGGAAGCGCAATATGATGTCGGCCATGCCCCGCGCGGCGGCGACAGCTACACCATCAACGCCACCGGCGGCACCGATAACCAGCCCGCGGGCGGCTCCTTCAAGATCGTGATGGATACCGAGAATTGGGACAATTCGGTGGGCCTGAACAATCCCGGCCAGTCAGGTGACATCGCCAGCCCGCATTACCGCGATCTCTATGAATTATGGTCGCGAGGAAAATATTTCCCGATCTTCTATTCGCGGGCGAAAGTGGAAAGCGTGGCGGAGCAGACCGTCACGCTGTCGCCCGGGCGGTGAGCCCGGCCGGCAGGGCCGGATTGCGGGAATGACAATGCTGCTTGTGGCCGGAACATGATCCAATCCCACGCCCCCCAAAAGGAGGATCTCGTGACCGCAACCGCCAAACGCGCAGCCTTCCGCGCTCTGCATCAACAGGGCTGTTTCGTGATTCCCAATCCCTGGGATGCGGGCAGCGCCCGGATGTTTCAGCATCTGGGATTTTCCGCCCTGGCTTCGACCAGTTCAGCGTTCGCCTGGACGACGGGTCGTCCCGATTATGCGGTGACGTTGGAAGACGTGCTGCAGCACCTAAAGTCTCTGTGCGACGCGGTCGATCTGCCCCTCAACGCCGATTTTGAATCCGGCTTCGCGTCCGAACCGGAAGGCGTCGCCGCCAATGTTACCCGCGCGGTGCAGACCGGCATTGCCGGCCTTTCGATCGAGGATCGCGACGTCAAGGCTGCCGGTCTCTACGACAAGGCCCTGGCGGTGGCGCGGATTGCCGCCGCCCGCGCCGCGATCGACCGCACTGGTCACGATGTCATCCTTGTGGGGCGCACCGAAGGCATGCTTGCCGATCCGGCCGCGCTCAATCCCGCCATCGACCGGCTGGTCGCGTTTGCGGACGCCGGCGCGGACTGCCTTTTCGCACCCGGCGTGCGGGAAAAATCCGACATCGCGGCAATGGTCCGCGCCGTCGCACCCCGGCCGCTCAATGTGCTGATGATGGGTCCGGGTCTTAGCGTCGCCGAACTGGCCGATCTGGGCGTGCGGCGGATCAGCGTCGGCGGCGGGTTGGCGCGGGTGGGATGGGGCGCGGTGATGGCCGCCGCCGCGCAAATCAAAGCCGGGTCGTTCGACGGCCTGGCCGCGGCGGCGCCGGGCAAGCAGCTGAACGAGATCTTCCGCGGATTCCTATAACCAGCGGATTTTCGCGGCGTGACATGCCGAAGGGAACTGTGGCGGAAACGGGGCCGCAACATCTCGCCTCCTGGCGCGTTTTCTCCTGGTAACGGAGGATCATCCCATGACCAAGACCCTTCTTCTTTCTTCGGCGCTGGCGCTCAGCGTGCTGGCGGTGCCCGCCATGGCGCAGGGCTATTATGATCGCGGTTCCGCCTATTATACCGAGGCGCCAGTCAGCGGAGCCCAGATGACGGACCTTCCGTCGATGAGCTACAACACCATCCATAGCGGCAGCTTCCTGAGCGAGGGTTCGCGCTACCAGTATTTCGATCAGGATTATATCCGCGACCGCGAGAATTATGACCGCTACCGGGATTATCGCGCCCGCCGGTCTTATGATCGCAGCGACGACGGCTATTAGGACTTTCTAAGCCAGCCTGCTTTCGCGATCCCGCCTTACGCGGGGTCGCGATTTGCTGCTTGATGTGACGCCGCCCGAGCGCGAGTATCGCCGCCACAACGACGGAGCCTGGCCATGCGGATCGCGATTCTCACCGGCGGCGGCGATGTTCCCGGGCTCAATCCCTGCATCAAGGCGATCACCCTGGGCGCGGTCCAGCAGGGTTGGGATGTGATCGGGTTCCGGCGCGGCTGGGCCGGTCCGCTGGAATATGATCCTGCGAATCCCGACGCCAGCGAAACGCAAATAGTGCGGCTGACCCCGGACAGCGTGCGCACCATCGACCGCACCGGCGGCACCATGCTGCACAGCTCGCGCACCAACCCGGCCAAGGTCAAGCCGTCCGACCTGCCGGATTTCCTGAAGGGAACACTGACCCCAAGCGGCGATCGCGTCGATGCGACGCCGCATATTCTGAAAGTTCTGGAGGCGCTGAAGATCGACGCCCTGGTCGCCATTGGCGGCGACGACACGCTCTCTTATGCCGCGCGCCTGCACCGCGAAGGCTTCGCCGTGATGGCGGCGCCCAAGACCATGGACAATGACGTCTTCGGCACCGATTACTGCATGGGCTTTTCCACGGCGGTATCGCGTTCGGTGGACTCCATCAACGCCTTGCGCACCCCTGCCGGCAGCCATGAGCGCATTGCGGTGATTGAGCTGTTCGGGCGCAATTGCGGCGAGACCGCGCTGCTGTCCGGTTATCTCACCGATGCCGACCGCACCCTGATCTCGGAAGTGCCGTTCGATATCGGCCGGGTGGCGGAGTTGCTGGCAAAGGACCGCGCCGCCAATCCATCGCGCTACGCTGTGCTGGTTCTTTCCGAAGGGGCGCAGATGCGGGAGGGCCAGATCGTGGAGCAGGGGCAGGAGGATGCCTTTGGCCATCGCAAGCTAGGCGGCATCGGTGAGATGGTGGGCGCCGAAATCACCCGCCTGACCGGCATCGGCGTTCTCAACCAGAAGCTGGGATATCTGATGCGCGGCGGACCGCCTGACGCGCTCGATCAGATGGTGGCGAGGAATTACGGCACGATGGTGGTGCAGCTTCTAGCCGAGGGAAAGCGCGGACTGATGACCGCGATCCAGGGCGGCCGCTATACCACAGTGCCGGTCGACAGCTGCGTCCAGGGCGTACGGCGGGTCGATGTTCCGGCCTTCTACGACACCGAAGCCTATCGCCCGCGCATCGCCCAGATCGCGGCCAAGCCGATGTTCCTTTATTGAGGCGTTAGATCTTCGATAGCGGCGCGGCGACGTCTTCCAGACTGCGGCCTTCGGCGGCGACGCCGATGCGCGCTTCGACGGCAGCGCCCACCAGCATCAGCGCCGCGCCCAGCAGATAGCCCCACACAATATTGATCCGCGCCCCGGTCTGGATCAGGGCGCCGAACAGCACCGGACCTGCGATCCCGCCCAGCGCCGTGCCGAAGGCATAGAAGACGGCAATGGCGCGGGCCCGCACCTCCAGGGGAAAAGATTCGCCGACGGTGAGATAGGCGGCGCTGGCGCCCGCCGAGGCGAAGAAGAAATTCAGGCTCCACAGCGCCGTCTGCCAGGAAGCGCTGAGCACGCCGCGCGCGAACAGCAGCGCGGTGGCCGCCATCAGCAATCCCGACAGGCCATAGCTGGCAGCGATCATCACCCGGCGGCCCAAAGTGTCGAACCAGGTGCCCAGCAAAAGCGGTCCCAGGAAATTGCCCGCCGCGAAAGGCAGCAGGAACCAGCCGATCTTCTCCGCCGGGATTTTGTAGAAAGTGGTCAGCACCAAAGCGTAGGTGAAGAAGATTGCGTTGTAGCAGAAGGCCTGGGTCGCCATCAGCGTCAGGCCCAGAACAGTGCGCTGGGGATAATCCGTCAACAGGCTCCGCAGCAGATCGCCCAGGCGCGCGCCGCCCCGCGGCCGCAGGCGGATCACCGACGCCGCACCGGAAAATGTGCCTTGCGCGACGCGGGCCTCGATCTGCAACATCACCGCTTCGGCTTCCGCCACCCGGCCATGGGTCAGCAGCCAGCGCGGGGACTCCGGCACGAAGCGCCGCAGCAGCATCACTGCCATCGCCAGCACGCCGCCGATGATGAAAGCCAGGCGCCAGCCCAGCGCCGCAGGCACCAGCGCGGGGTCCAGCACCACCAGCGAGCCCAATGCCCCCAGCGCCGCGCCGATCCAGTAGCTGCCATTGACCAGCAGATCGACGCGGCCGCGCAGCCGCGCCGGGGTGAATTCCTGGATGGCGGAATTGATCGCGGAATATTCTCCGCCGATGCCCGCGCCCGTGAGAATGCGGAAGACAGCAAAGGAGGTAAAATTCCACGATAGACCCGTGGCGATGGTGGCGAGGAGATAGACGCCGACCGTGACGACAAAGAGCTTCCTGCGGCCATACTGATCGGCGAGCTGTCCGAACAACAATGCACCCGCCACCGCGCCGGCGATGTAGAGGCTGGCCGAAAGCCCGATCTGGGTGCTGCTGAGGCTGAGGCCCGCGCGGCTCTGCAGCGCGCCGGACAGCGATCCGACGATGGTGACTTCCAAGCCGTCCAGAATCCAGGTGATGCCCAGCGCCGCCAGGATCAGCCAGTGAAAGCCCGACCAGGCAAGGCGGTCCAGCCTGGCGGGAATGTCGGTGGTGAAGGCGTTGGATGACATGGCTGCTTTTAAACCCTTGAAGCGCCCGATGCGATGCAGGCCGGCGCGCGACAATCGTGCGAATTCGCGGGTTTTCCGCAGAATTTCACTGGCGCGATCCGCAAATCCGGTTCACACCCATGCCCGCAAAATCGGGGGCGGCGGCTTGATCCGCAAATACTGGTTCGAGATCTTTCATTTCGCATTGTGGCTGGTGGTCGGCGCGCTTTTGTTTTTCCAGCAGCTGATCGGGATTCCCGCCCTGTTCTTCGCCATCACGCTCTGCGCCGTCGCGTTTGCGATCAATGCCGTGCAGGGACATCCGAAGCCGGCGTTCCTGCTTCTGGCGGCGCCATTGGCGGTTCTTGTCCTCGTGCTGCCCTTGCAGCGCAGCGGTGCGCTCAACTGGGTGGAATTCAATCTGGCGCGTATCAAATTCCAGTCGAGGGTTCAGGCCCTGCCGCTGGTGCATGGCGAGCCACGGTTGATCGCCTTTCACATGGACGATCGCGGCTGGCAGGTCGTCGGCGCCAGCATTTTCCAGTTTCGGATCTACAACAACGCCGACTACATCATCGAAACCCTGGTCTATGACGAAAGCAGCGAGATCGCCGAGCCGCCGCAAAACCGGTCGCCCGCCTGGCGCGCACGGGCCATAGGCCGTCCGCATTTCCATTCCATCCTGCAGCCGGTGACACCGAGCCATCGGGTGCATGTTACCGCGATGGGCGGTCACTGGTTCTGGGTGGAGCAGATTTTCGTCTATCCCCGCGACAATTCCTGAGCCGGACCGGCGATCGACGGGGCTGGAACGATAGCGAGGCGACGTGCGTTTTATGTATGGAGTTTAATCGGAGAGTTTCATGCGCGCGCCATTTCTGGTGTTGGGATTCGCGGCCGCCTTGCTGGCCGCCGGCTGTGGAACGAACCAAGGCGATAGAGCCGCAAGCGGCGCGCTGCTCGGCGCGGCGGGCGGTGCGATTATCGGCGGCGCAACCGGCAATGCCGGTGCCGGTGCCGCCATCGGCGCGGTTGGCGGCGCGGTGGTGGGCGCAGCGACCGATCCCTGCGATCTCAATCTGGGCGATCCCTTCTGGCGCGATCATGACGGACGCGACGGCTATGCCCGCCGCTGCGGTCACGAATATCGCGACCGCGATCGCTGATCGCAATCCTATCTTGTGATGAAGGGAAGGCGGATCTTCAGATCCGCCTTCCCTCTGTTTGATCGCCATGTCGCGCAAAACCCGCCGGCTTTCGTCGGCGGGCGCGTAGGAACTTAAACGCTGTTACGGCTTGGAAGCTTCGTCGCGGATATCGTCGCGGGCCTTGCCCATGGCGCTCTCGACTTTGCCGGTCGCCTTGTCGATGGCGCCTTCCACTTTCAGCTTGGTGTCGCCGGTGACTTTTCCGGCGGTTTCCTTGATGGCGCCCTTGGCCTGATCGGCCGCGCCATTAATACGGTCCTTGTCCATCTGTGGGTCTCCTTTGAAAGGGGTTGGGGTGTTGAGGAAACAGACGGCGCCGCGCTCTGTTCCGCAAAGAAATCGCCGCGCCGCATGCAACCCGATTGCGGTCGCGACTCCTGCGAGAAAAGCGCGGTTCTAAGCGGCTATTCTGCGGCCTGCCTGCAATGTCCGGATCATTTCTTCCGCGTAAGGCACGGCGTTGAGAAGAAACGTCGCCAAGAGAAGCCCGATGACATAGGCAGGCGGGAGCGGCTGGGATTTCAGCCTCAGACTGAAATCAGCCGGACTCGGTGCGAAACCGAACAATGAAACTGCCTGGTTCCAGTGCAGGACGCACACCAAGGCAAAGGCCGTGAGCGGCATGAGTTCCAGGAAGCTGTGAACCATCTGCTCGAAGGGCGTCACGTGCCGCGTGGTGTTGGCGTAGCGAATGTCGAGATAGGCCACGGCATGATGCAGCAGGAGGCAGGCGATCATTAGCGCCAGCAGCGCGGCATCGATCTCAAGAAACAGCGCCAGCAGCACCGGCAATCCCACCAGCGAAAGCTGCAGCAGATGCAGCGCCGATTCCGCCGGGCCGGATGTGGTCTCGATCGAGGAGGCCCGGTGGCAGAAATAATCCGCCAGTCCCGCCGCCACCCAGAGGGGAAGCACGGCGAACATCAGGATCAGGGCTGCCGCCGATGCGGTGCTGTCGGGCATGTTTTGCCTCGTGCCGGTGTCATTCAACCGGCGGCAGAGGCGTTCGTTCCCAATCGCCTGCTAGCGATTGGTCCAGGGAAAGCCGGTGGCGAGGGTCATTTGCTTGTTGACGGGATAACGGCGCGGATAAAATCCCGTGCTGGTTTCCTCGCCGTTTTGGATCCGCAGCAGCGCTTCATCCATTTCCCGCAGATCCGTCATGGTCAGCCAGGGCGCGGCGACGCCTTCGCCCACCCGGCAGCAATGCGCGGTCCACAGGATCGTATCGGCGGGGATCGTCGCCAGCAGGCGCTGCGCCGTGTCGTGATAGACCCCGCGGCTGGCGCCCGGCCCGAAAGCATAGAGCGTGGTGGGATAGATATAGTCGCCGGTAAAGAGGCGATGGCCCGCCGGGTCATACAGCGACACCGAGGTCGGCGTGTGGCCGGGCGTGGACAGCACCGTCAGCTTGCGTCCGCCCAGATCGATGATGCTGCCGGGCTTGATCCATTCCGTCACCGGGAAAGTCGGCCGCACCCGCTTGTCGGCGATGCCGGAAAATTCGTAGCGGCCCGGGGTGAAGAGGCCGTCCGTGACATCCGCCCGCGTCTGCGGCAGATCGATCATGGCGATATGCTTGAACGGCGCGATGCCGCCCAGATGATCGAAATGCAGATGCGAGACCATCACCGTCAATGGCAGATGGGTGAGCGAGGCGACCACCGGGCTGACATCGCGGGTGCCCGAACTGGCGTCGAACAGTAGCGCGCGTTTCTCGCCCAAGATCAGATAGGCGTAATTCTGCTGGTAATAGCGCGGCTCGCCGATGGCGAAGACGCCGCCGCCCAGATCCTCGACCGCGAAATAGTCATCGACCATATGGCCCTTGGCGATTTTCGCGGGCGCGGGGTCGATGATGTCGTAATGGCCGAGCCAGGGCGCCAGCTCGAACCGGACATAGGGCGCAAAAAGCGCGGCCAGCGCCAAACCGGCCAGCACGATGCCAGTGACGGCCAGCGCCAGGCGCTGAAGCTTGCCCATTTTCCCGGCCATGATGATTTTCCCCCGACGGGGCTCTTATAGGCTGAACCCGGACCGGTCCCAAGCCGGACACCCTTTCGCCGATGCGAACGGCTTTAGGACATGTTCATGGGGAACACGTCCCTGGGGACGGGCGAAGATTTTGCCGCCCCATGCCCCCCAAAAACATGGCACAAAGGCACCAAAGGGGAATTGCCGCGTTGGTTCTCCATAGATCTGGATGATTTGGAAACACTCGCGATGACACTCACGCCGGGCGGCCAAGCCGACGCAATACCGCAAGAGAATCTGACGGTTAAAATGCCTCCGGGCAGGGGGCTGGGCCGGTTCGGCCGCATGCAGCGCATCGTGGATCTGTTCCGGCTTGCCGATATCGAGATCGGCGGCAGCAGGCCGTGGGACATCCGGATTCACAAGGATCGCTTCTATCAGCGGGTGATGGCGCAAGGCTCGCTGGGTCTGGGCGAAGGCTATATGGACGGCGACTGGGAATGCGATGCGCTGGACCAGTTTTTCGACCGCGTGATCGGGCACCGGCTCAGCGACAAGCTGGGCTTCACCTTGCCGCTGGCGCTGCTGGTCGCGGTTTCGCGCTTCCAGAACCGCCAGACCATGAAGCGGGCAAAACAGGCCGCCGATGTTCACTACGACCTGCCGGTGGATATCTTCGAAGCGACCTTCGACACGCGCCTGACCGGGAGCTGCGGCTATTGGAAGGACGCGGCGACCTTGGACGAGGCACAGGACGCCAAGCTCGACCTGATCTGCCGCAAGATCGGCCTTCGGCGCGGCGATGTCGTTCTGGATATCGGCTGCGGCTGGGGATCGTTCCTGGGCTATGCCGCCGAGCGCTATGGCGCGGAGTGCCTGGGGGTCACGGTGTCGCCGGTGCAATGCGAATACGCCAAGAAGCGCTATGCCGGACTGGCGGTGAAGCCCATGCTGCAGGACTATCGCAACTATGCCGGCCCCAAGGCCGATCATCTGGTGTCGATGGGGATGTTCGAGCATGTCGGCGCCAAGAACTACCGGACCTATTTCGAATGCGCCCGCCGCGCCATGAAGGATGACGGCCTCTTTCTCCTGCACACGATCTGGGAGAATGAGCGCTATCCCACCATCGACACCTGGCAGAACAAATACATCTTCCCCAATGGCGACCTGCCTTCGGTGGGCGAGATCGCCACCGCCGCGGAAGGCCTGTTCGTGGTAGAGGATGTCCACAATTTCGGGGTCTATTACGACCGCACCCTGATGGCCTGGAATGAGAAGTTTCAATCCCACCGGCCGGAAATGGCCAGGAAGCACGGCGAGCGTTTCTGCCGGATGTGGGAATATTATCTGATGCAGAGCGCCGGGGCGTTCCGCTGCCGGCATATCAGCGTGGGACAGTTCGTGCTGTCGCCGCACGGCCTGCGCAGCGGATATCAATCGGTGCGTTGATTGCGAGGCGCCGCGGCGGTGAGACGTTGCGGGGAACCAAGGCCAATCAGGACGCGGGCCGTGGCGGCAGCAGGAAACGGCCGACCAGAATCTTGAGATGATCGAGTACCTTCGTCATGTCGATTTTCGGGTCGCGAATCGTCATCATCCGCGCCCCGTCGAGAAGGCCGAACAGGATTGCGGACGCGGCCTCGGGATCCAGTCCCGGATCGATCAAGCCGTCGGCTTGGCTCTTGCGCAGAAACTCCGCCAGAATTCGGCGCACATTGCGGCTCTGTTCCTGCAGGATCTTGGCTAGTTTGGGATTGCGCCCTGCTTCCATCAGAATCTCCAGGATCAGGATGAAATCGTCGCGCAGATTGCGGTTCTTGGCGTTCTCGATCACCGAGGCCAGCGCCGCCAGGGCGTGCGAGCCTTCCATCAATTCGCCGAACTGCGCCGCGCCCGTGCTCAGCGCCGCCGCGCCCATGGCGCCGACGATCGCTTCCTTGCTGGGAAAGTAATGATAGAGGTGACCAGGACTGATACCAGCCTCGGCGCAGATATCCGCGATGGAGGCGCCGGCAAAGCCATCGCGCACAAAGCAGCGCCGGGCCGCCGTCAGGATCTCCTGCTTTTTTTCCGCATGCTTGATGGGATCGACTCGGCGCATGACATATTCTTTAAACTAGAATGTTTGATCTATCAAAGCTTGACAGCCGGGAAGCGTGTCCTGTTAAATAGAGCGATCAATCTAGTAATGGCGACATCCATGAAAACCATGACAGTAGCGACGCTTTTCCTCGTTTTTGGGGCAACCACACAGGCTTCCCAGGCCGCCGAGCCCGATGGTCTGGTTCTGCCACCCGGCTTTCATGCCCAAGTGGTCAACGACGGGCTCGGCGCTGCGCGTCATCTGGCGGTGCGCGCCGATGGCGATATCTATGTCTCGACGATGAATTTGGCGGCCTTCGCCCATCCCGACGCGCCGCATACCGGGATCATCGCCTTGCATGTGGGCAAGGACGGCAAGGCGGTTGTGGTCGATCATTTTGGCGGCATCGAAAACGGCACCGGCATCGCCTTTTATCGCGGCGCGCTCTACGCCGCTTCGCCCACCGCGATCTGGCGCTACGGTTTCGCCGGACGCGAAATCATCCCCACCACTGCGCCAGAACGAATTGTCGATGGCATGCCCACCGGCGGTTCGCCCAGCCATGGCATCGCCATTGACGGCAAGGGTCATTTGTTCCTTTCGGTGGCGGGGAGCAGCAACAATTGCGTCGATGAGGCCGCGTCCAAGGGCAGCGCCCATCCGGTGGGGCTGAAGCCGTGTCCCGAACTCGCCACCCGTGCCGGGATCTGGCGGTTCGATGCCGAAAAGCATGAGCAGAAATTCCCCGCCGATGGCGAGCAGATCGCCACTGGCGTCCGGGACATGGAAGCGATGGAATGGTCACGCGACCAAAATGGGCTCTATGCCGCGATGCAGGGCCGCAACGCCGCCGCGCGGGCGCTGAACAACGCGCTGCCCAACACCGCGGATGACGATTATGTCGCCGAGGAAATGCACCGCGTCGACAAGGGCACCGATTTCGGCTGGCCCTACACCTATTACGATTTCAATTTGAAAATGCGGGTGGCGGCGCCGGAATATGGCGGCGACGGCAAGACACCGGCGGAAGGGAAATATTCGACGCCGGTGGCGGCGTTCCCCGCCCATGCCTCGCCGCTGGACCTGACTTTCTATGACGGCAAGCAGTTTCCGAAAGCCTATCGCGGCGGCACTTTCGTGGCGCTGCACGGCGCCCTGGGCCCGGACCTTCCGGGCGGACGCCACGGTTATGAGGTAAAGTTCGTGCCCTTCGACAAATCGGGCAAGGCGGGCGCGCCGCAGGATTTCATCGAAGGTTTCGCCGGTCCCGATCCCTCCTACAAGAATGCCGGCAAGGCAATGTATCGTCCGATAGGCCTGGCAGTGGCGCCGGATGGATCGCTCTATGTGCTGGACGGCAGCAAAGGCCGGCTGTGGCGGATCAGCTATAACGGCAAGCCCGACTGAGCGGGCGGATGCGCGCACCCTCGCGGCTCGCAATGAGCGGTTTCACTTATCGCTGCCGCCGCGCTGGTGATTGCAACCGGAAAGGTTGGCGCTAGTAATTGTTGGGCGCGCCGCACTTATAAATGCTGGTGAGGGCGAGATAGATGCCTTCCGCCGCGGGCATGTTCGCGCGTTTCATGCTTCAAGATTGGCACCGTCCCGCGAGACTCGAAATTAGAGACGATTTTAATCGTGCCAGGAATGATCTCGAAAGCCGCCTATTGCGCTATCTGACGACATCTTTGCTGCGATTGGGGAACCTATTTCTCTAAATTTCGTTTCATCAACGCGGTATTCCGCGGCTCAAAGAAATTGTCGCGCCTGTGCAGCGGGAATCCCCGTTTGCATTCATGCGCGAATGGAGATTACCCAAGTGAAAACACACACCCTGTTAATGGCCGCGGCTGGCGCACTTTGCGTCATGACTTCCGCCGCATCGGCACAGAATTACGGCCCGCCGCGCGATCAGGATCCCAACGGCTATTACAGCCAGTCGGATCCGCGCGGCTATTACGACCATAATGGCCGCTACCGCCGCATGCGGGAGCAGGATTACCGGCGCGGCGACGGTCCGGGTTTCGGCAATGGCGACGGGCCCCGCGAGCAAGGCGTCTATTACCGCCAGGGCGACTATGAGCAGAACTGCCATCGCGGCAATGCGGCGGCGGGTACGATCTTCGGCGCGGTCGCGGGCGGCTTGCTCGGCTCGGCGGTCAGCCACGGAAATGGCGGCGCGGTCGTCGGCGGCGCGGTGCTGGGCGGCTTGCTCGGCAACACAATTTCCAAGGATATCGATTGCGACGATCAGCCCTATGCCTTCCGGGTCTATTCCGACGGCCTCAATGGCGATGTCGGCCGTCGCTATGACTGGAACCACGGACAGGCGCGCGGCTATTTCCAGCCGACGCGCGAATATCGCCGCGGCGGCGTGGTCTGCCGCGACTTCATGGAAACCACTTATCGCGACGGCCGGGAATTGACACGTAACGGTACGGCCTGCCGCGCGCAGGACGGCAATTGGCGTTTCGATTGACCGCTGACATCTGAAACAGCAAAGCCCCGGTCAAACATTTGGCCGGGGCTTTTTGCTGCCCGATCGACGCTAGACGGACCCTCGGATAGTTGCGACCAGTTCGGCGACATGCTCGGGCGGCGTGGGCTGCATCACGCCATGGCCGAGATTGAAAATAAACGGCTTGCCGCGCATGGCTTCGACCAGTCTCTTGGCTTCGGCCCGCATCGCTTCGCCGCCTTGCAGCAGCAGGATGGGATCGAGATTGCCCTGGCGCGCGATTCTGGCGGGAACATCCACCGCCGCGATGTCCGTCATCTGATCGACGCCGATGCCGTCGACGCCGGTGGCCTGCGCATAACGCCTCAGCCAGCCGCCGGCGCCGCGCGGGAAGCCGATGATGGGAATATTGGGATGCTTGGCTTTGACATTGGCGACGATGCGGGCGGTGGGATCCAGCACTGCCTGCTGAAACAATCCGGCGGGCACCGTCGATGCCCAGCTTTCGAACAGCTGCAGCGCCTCGGCGCCGGCATCGGCCTGGGCGATCAGATACTGGCTGGTGGCGTCCACCAGCACATCCATCAGCCGGGCAAAGGTTTTCGGTTCGCGCCACGCCAACGCACGGATGGTTTCGTGATCGGTGCCGCCCTTGCCTTCGATCATGTAGGTGGCGACGGTCCAGGGCGCGCCCGCGAAACCGATCAGGGCGGTGTCGTCGCCGAGCTGGGCCCGCACGCCCTTGATGGTCTGCATCACCGGGGCAAGTTTCGCGCCGTCATACGTCAAGGCATCGATACCGGCCGCGTCCTGGATGGGATCGAGGCGCGGGCCTTCGCCTTCCGCGAACCACAATTTCTGGCCCAGCGCGTGCGGCACCAATAATATGTCGGCAAACAGGATGGCAGCGTCGAGCGCGTAGCGTCGCACGGGCTGCATTGTCACTTCCACCGCCAGTTCGGGATTGAGGCAGAAGGCGACGAAGTCCCGCGCGTTGGCGCGCAGCGCCCGATATTCCGGCAGATAGCGTCCCGCCTGGCGCATCAGCCAGACGGGAGGCGGCGACACCGCTTCACCCTTCAGCACCTGAAGCAGCTTCTTCACCATCCGCGTTGCTCCAGGCTTTGAATGAAGGTCTCGCCCGCCTGCTCGCGGATCTCGCCGCCCAGCTTGCGGCCCAATGCGTCGGCCTCGGCCAGCGCCTTGTCGGTCAAAATAATGCGGTCTTCGCGCCGCCAGCGCTTGGCGCCGTCCGGCGTCAGCATTTCGCCCAGAAAGCGCAAATGGCCATCGTTGATCCGCGCCAGCGCGCCGATGGGCGTGCGGCAGGAACCGTCCAGCGCGTGCAGGAAGCCGCGCTCCGCCGCCACCGCGATCTCCAGGCTGGGCACGGAAATGCGCGCCAGGATTTCGCGGGTCCGGGCATCGTCGGCGCGGCAAGTGATGGCGAGTGCGCCCTGGCCCGGCGCGGGCGGCATGTCCTCGACATCGATCAGGCAGGTGGCGTGATGCTGCAATCCCATCCGGGTCAGGCCCGCCAGCGCCAGATAGGTGGCGTCCATCATGCCCTCGGTCATCCGCCTCAGCCGCGTCTCGACGCTGCCGCGCAAGGTCACGACTTTAAGATCCGGGCGCAGATGCAGGGTCTGGGCCTGGCGGCGCAGGCTGGCGGTGCCGATCACCGCGCCCTGCGGCAGCGCCATCAGATCGGGCGCGGCGCGGCTGATGAAGGCATCGCGGGGATCTTCGCGCGAGGGGATCGCCGCCAGCACGATGCCGTCCGGCATCAGGGTGGGCAGGTCCTTCAGCGAATGAATGGCGGCGTCGATGCGTTTGTCGAGCAGGGCCTCGTCCAGCTCCTTGGTGAACAGGCCTTTGCCGCCGGCATCCTGCAAGCGGCGGTCGGCAATGCGGTCGCCGCTGGTGACGAAGGACTGGATCGGCGATTCCGGCTCGCCCGTCGCCTTCGCCAATTGCGCCGCCACCATGTGCGACTGGGTCATCGCCAAGGGTGACCCACGGGAACCGAGTTGCAGTCTCATGGCCACTCCGCGATCGGGGGCATCGACGACAGGATGCTTTCGACATTGCCGCCGGTCTTCAGCCCGAAGGTGGTGCCGCGGTCATAGAGGAGATTGAATTCGACATAGCGGCCGCGCCATTTCGCCTGCTCGCGGCGCTGCGCCTCGGTCCATTGCGTGTTCCAGTGGCGGCGCACGATTTGCGGATAGATGTCGAGGAAGGCAAGGCCGACGTCTTTGGTGAAGGCGAAATCGCGGCTCCAGTCGCCGCTGTCGTGATGGTCGTAGAAGATGCCGCCGACGCCGCGATGCTCGCCGCGATGGGGCAGGAAGAAATATTCGTCGGCCCATTTCTTGTATTTGGCGTACCAGTCCGCGTCGAAGCCGTCGCAGGCGGTTTTCAGGCGGGCATGAAAATCGCGCGCGTCGGGATGGGCTTCGCTGCGCTGGATGTCGAGGGTGGGATTGAGGTCCGCGCCGCCGCCGAACCAGCTTTCGGTGGTCACGATCATGCGGGTGTTCATGTGCACGGCGGGAATGTTCGGATTCTTCATATGGGCGATCAGGCTGATGCCTGTGGCCCAGAAACG
Organism: Pseudomonadota bacterium; assembly: GCA_040389245.1. Taxonomy (GTDB): domain Bacteria; phylum Pseudomonadota; class Alphaproteobacteria; order Micropepsales; family Micropepsaceae; genus Rhizomicrobium. Next base: position 1,174,845 of record JAZKAH010000002.1, read on the forward strand.
GGGATCGGCGGCGGCGCCCTTCACTTGGCGGGCGAAGTCGGCGGGAAACGCCCCATGCACGGTGGAGACATGCACGCCCACCTTCTCGAACAGGCGGCCCCGCATCATCCCCATCACCCCGCCGCCCTGGTCCTGGCCGTCCGGCGACAGCGCGCGGCGCCAGGGGGTACGCACGAACTCCCCGGGCTCGCCGGGGTAGAGCGTGGGGGCGGTCTCGCGCTCCAGCGTCTCGAAGGCCGCAATGATTCGCACCGCCAGCTCTTCGAACCAGGCGCGGGCGGCGGTTTTGCGGGTTTCCAGCTCATCCATTGGCGGGTCGGGTTCTAACATGAGCCTCTGTGGTGGCAAGCGGCGCCGTTGATCGGAAAAACGGATCATTAATAGCGGTATAATCTGTTGGATTTATCAGTTGGATTGGTGTGGAATCACCCGCAAGAGGTTCCGATGTCCGATCCCGCGCTTCCCCGCTCCCCGGCCCGTGGCCCCGCCTTTGCCGAGGCGGTGATCGCCGCACTTCCGGGTCTCACGCTGACGGGCGGCATCGCGCTCCTGGCCTTCGCGCTGCGCCAGATCCCCGGCATCGGCATGTTCAGCCCCATGATCCTGGCCACCGTCATCGGCATGCTCTTCCACAATCTGGTCGGTACGCCCGCGATCTGCCGCCCCGGCGTGGTCTTCAGCCTGAAGAAGATCCTGCGCCTGGGCATCATCCTGCTGGGTTTTCAGTTGATGCTGTCCCAGGTCGCCGCGGTGGGCGTGGTCGGCGTCGGCATCATTCTGGTCACGCTCGCGGCCACCTTCGTCTTCACCAAGACATTGGGCCGGGTGATGGGCGTCGATCCCAAGCTGGCGGAGTTGATCGGCGCGGGCACCTCGATCTGCGGCGCCTCGGCGGTGATCGCCACCAACACCGTCACCGAAGGCAGCGACGCCGATGTCGCCTATGCGGTGGCCTGCGTCACCGTGTTCGGCTCGCTGGCGATGCTGATTTATCCCCTGCTGCCCGCCTTGCTGCATCTCTCGCCCCGCGATTTCGGCCTGTGGAGCGGCGCCTCGATCCACGAAATCGCGCAGGTGGTGGCCGCCTCGTTCCAGGACGGCCCCGCGGCGGGCCAGTTCGGCACCGTCGCCAAGCTGACGCGGGTGATGATGCTGGCGCCGCTGGTGATCGGGCTTGGCATGATCGCGGCGCGCAAGGCGCGCGGGGAGGGTGCGAAGGAACGCAAGGCGCCTCCGATGCCCTGGTTCGTGCTGGGCTTCGTCGCCGTGATGCTGCTGAACAGCGCCATCACCGTGGCGCCGCACGAAAAGGCGCAAATCGTCACGTTGACCAACTTCCTGCTCTCGATGGCATTGGCGGCGATGGGGCTGGAGACCGATTTCGCCAAATTGAAACAGGAAGGCCTGAAGCCGCTGATGCTGGCGGCCTGCGCCTGGATCTTCATCGCCGGATTCAGCCTCGCCCTCGTCAAGCTGTTCGCCTAATGTTGCGGCGATGACCCTGGAGCAGCTTCGTGCGTTCGTGGCGGTTGCCGAGCGCGAGCATGTCACGCGTGCCGCCGCCGCCATTCACCGCACCCAATCGGCCGTCTCCGCCGCCGTCGCGGGGTTGGAGCAGCAATCCGGCGTCACGCTGTTTCATCGCGTCGGCCGCCGTGTGGTGCTGACCGAGGAGGGCCGCCAGTTTCTGGTCGAGGCCCGCGCCGTTCTGGCCCAGACCGATGCCGCCGAACGCGCCCTGGCCGACCTGGCCGGCATGAAGCGCGGCAGTCTTTCGGTGATGGCCAGCCAGACCATCGCCAGCTATTGGCTGCCGCCCCGGCTGGTGGCGTTCCATGCCCGCCATCCGCAAGTGAGCGTCAAGGTGCTGGCCGGCAACACCGCGGAAGTGGCCGAGGCGGTGGCCGCCGGCAAGGTCGAGATCGGCCTGGTGGAAGGCGCGGTGCATGATCCTTTGTTCGAGCAGACTTTGGTCGGCCGCGACCGGCTGGTGATCGTGGCGCCTTCCGGGCATCCCTGGACCAAGAAGCCGCCCCGTCCCGCCGATCTCATCAAGGAACAATGGGTGCTGCGCGAGAAGGGATCGGGCACGCGCTCCGCCTTCGAAGCGGCGATCGCGGAAAAGGGCGTCGATGCAGCCAAGCTCCAGGTCAGCCTGGAGCTGCCCTCGAACGAAGCGGTGCGGCTGGCGGTGCGCGAAGGCGCGGGCGTCTCGGCCTTGTCGGAGCTGGTGGCGGAAGCGGGCATCAAGTTCGGCGCGCTGGCGCCGGTGAAATTCGCGCTGCCCGAGCGGGCCTTCCATGCGCTGCGCCACCGCGAACGCTATCTCAGCAAGAGCGGTCTGGCGTTCATGCAGCTGGTATCGCAGAGATAAGCCCGCCTATAGGCGTCAGCTTTTCAGGTCGGTGAGAAAATTCCGTGCCAGCGCGTGATAAAGGGATTCCCGCTGGAAGCTTTTCGAGACGCCATAGGCGATGACGGCGGTCAGCATCAGCGGGATCACCATGCCGTCCGCGCCGCTCATCTCGCCGATAATGACGAAGGACGTGATCGGCGCCTGCACCACGCCGGAGAAATAGGCGGCCATGCCCAAAAGCACGATGGCGCCCACCGCATGCACGCCCAGCAGCCGCGCGACGATTTCGCCAAGCCCCGCGCCGACCGAGAGCGACGGCGCGAACAACCCGCCGGGAATGCCCGACAGGCTGGAGGCGAGCGTGGCGAGGAATTTCAGCGGCGCATAGCTCGATGCCAGCGTGTGGCCCTCGATGGCGCCGCGTGCCGCGTCATAACCGGTGCCATAGGTCGCCCCGCCGCTGAGCAGCCCGCACAGCGCCACGATCAATCCGCAGGCGCCCGCCAGCAGCAGCGCGCGGCGCAAGGTTTGAACCCTGGTCCAATCGCGGATGCGCGTGGTGCCGCGCACGACGATCCAGGCGAATAGCACGCCCAGCAATCCGCCCAATACGCCGCACACCGGCACCGCGATCCAGTCGATGGTGACTTTCAGCATCGATGCGGAATGGCCGAAATAACTGTAATTGCCCACCAAGCCCAGCGACGCCATGCCGGCCAGGATCACCGCGATCAGCACCAGGCCGCTGGTGCGGCTTTCAAACGCGCGGCTCATCTCCTCAATGGCGAAGACGATGCCTGCCAAAGGGGTGTTGAACGCGGCCGCGACCCCGGCGGCCGATCCCGCCAGGATCAGGCCGCGCTCGCTGCCCAAGCCGCCAAGTCTCGCCGCACCCAGCATGATGGAGGCGCCGACCTGGACCGTCGGTCCCTCGCGCCCGATCGATGCGCCGCACGCCAATCCCAGCAAGGTGAGCAGAATCTTTCCCGCCGTCAGGCGCAGCGACAAAAGCCGCGAGCGGGCCGCATCGCCTTTCAGATGCCGCGCGGCGATGGCTTGCGGGATGCCGCTGCCTTGCGATCCCGCGAAGATCGTTTTCGCAGCCCAGGCGCACAGCATGAAGCCCAGCGGCGTCAGCAGCAGCGCGAACCAGGGATTGAACAAGATGCGTCCGAACAGATCCTGTGCCCGGTTCGCCGCCCAGGCGAAGGCGACGCTGACGATGCCGACCGCGATGGCGCCGCCCCACAGCACCAGGCGCATCTTCCAATGGCGGCGCGACAGAAGCAGCAGGCGGTGACGCCGCAAGGTGGTGGAACTCATACCCGGGTTTTAACCGATCGAGCCGTGAAGGGCATTTTATTTGTGTAATCTCGCGCGCGGCGTTTCAGTTTCCTGCGGGCCCGTGCGGCGCGGATCTTGAGTCACTGGCGCGGCGAATTAAATCGATTCCGGCCGAACGGTTGTGATAAGGCAAAACACGAAAGTCGCGATCCGGGGAGGGATCCATGTCCATTCGGCTAGGTTGGTCGGCGCTTGCGGCGCTTTGCCTGTCGGGCATTGCGGCTTTCGCGGCGGCGGAGCCCGATGTGACGATCCAGGCGGCGCCGGAGCATCCCATCATCGAGATGCGGGACGCTTCCAAATCGGTCAATTTCGACATGATCGTGCACAATGCCAGCACTCTTACCCTGCGGATCGCCAAGATCGAGATCAGTGCCTATGACGCGGGGCACCATCTGGCCTTGCGCAAGGCGCTCAACACCGATGCCTTCGCGCCGTCCATCGCGGTGATCGGCAACCAGATGCTGGCGCCGGGAGCAAGCCTGGATGTCTTCAATCCCTTTTCGCAATTCGACGCCGCGATGCCGGTGGACCGCCTGCAATTCTCCTTCTGCCTGCAGCGCGAGAGCACGCCCGCCGAGCAGAATGCCAATCGTCATCGCCTGCCGGACGATTGCGATTTCATCAAGGAATTTTCGGTCGCGCCCCGCGCCTATGCCGGCAAGACCGCGCTGGCGCTGCCGGTGCGCGGCAAGGTCTTTGTCTGGGAAGGCCATGATTTCTATGCCCATCATTTCCGCGTGCCGATGAGCAACGCCAAGGTCAAGGCGATCGGCATCACCGCCAATAGCAACGAGTTCGCCAGCGACTTTATTTATACGGACGCGGAGGGCGGCGAATACAAAGGCGATCCGCGCAAGGCGGAGAATTGGTACAGCTATGGCAAGCCGATCTTTGCGCCGGGCGCGGGCATCGTGCGTGAGGCCGCCAACGACATTCCCGACAATTGGTTCAAGGACGCCAAGGCGACGTCGATCGGCCATCCGGTCTTGCCCGCCGGCAAGGACCCCAAGGATATCGGCAATTACGTACTGATCGATCACGGCAATGGCGAATTCAGCCTGCTGATACACATGAAGTCGGGCAGCGTGACGGTGAAGCCGGGCGATCATGTCGCGCAAGGCCAGCAGATCGGGCAGATCGGCTTTGCCGGCGATTCGCTGTTCCCGCATCTGCATTATTCTCTGATCGGGGGGCCGGTGGACGAGAAGGATTGGGGCATCCCGGCCTATTTCACGCATTTTCACCGGCTGATGGGCAGCGCCTCCCTTGCGGTGGCGCGCGGGCCGGTCAATTCCGGCGATTTCGTCGAGAGCGACATCGGCGCGGCCGCGCCGCCGCCGCGCCAATAGGAATGGCCTGGTACAAGAAACATTTCCCCACCACCTGGGCGGCGACCAGCGTGCTGGACGATTTCGTCCAGGTGTTCATGGCGCTGGGCGGTCCGGCGCGGATGATGTTGATCGAGGAAGTGCACAAGCCACTCAACTCGACGCTTTGGATTTGGCTGCCGGAAGCGCATCTGGCCGACGCGTTTCCGGAGTTTGAAATCGCGGACGCGTCGGGTTTGCCGAAAAAGGCGATTCTGCTGGCGGGGAATAAAAGCAGTTTCGAAAAGCAATTCGAACACGGATCGCGCCGTTAGGCCCGAATTGGTGCCAGAACGGGAACCGGGTGACGAGCATCTTCTGTGTTTATCGCGTCTATCGTGAACGATAACGAGTGCTTAGCGTGTATTTTCGGATATGTCTGGAATCCGACAATTAAACCCCTTTTGCGAAACCGCGCGTGTTACACTGCAATGCGGCATTCGGCGATCTCTCAAGGGGCTGATGCATTGCCGTGATGTGTGCCGGGTAGGGCTTTCGCTCCGCGAGCCTCCGGTCTCCAGAAAGGGAAGCCATGGCCTCCCGATCGCCGCCCGAAAACGTGCACAATCTGGCCCTCGCCCTGGTGGCGGCGTCCGCCGCGCCTTTGCTGCTGCTCGACGATGATCTGATCGTGATCGCGGCCAGTGCTTCCTTCTGCAGCCTCTTTCACATCGATCCGGCCACGGCGCCGGGCAGCCGCCTGGGCGCGCTTGGCGGGGGCGAATGGAATCTGCCGCAGCTCGCAGCGCTGCTGAAGGCAACGGGCTCGGGCTTCGCCGAAATCGACGGCTATGAGATGGACCTCAAGCGCGACGGCAAGGAGACGCGGCGCCTGGTCCTGAACGCCAGAAAACTGGATTACGCCGGCGGCGGCGATATCCGCCTGGTCCTGTCCATCACCGATATCACCCAGGCTCGCGCCGCCGAGCGGCTGCAGGAAAATCTGCTGCGGGAAAAAGACGTGCTGCTGCAGGAACTGCATCACCGGGTCGCCAACAGCCTCCAGATCATCGCCAGCGTGCTGATGCAAAGCGCGCGCAAGGTGGTGTCGGAAGAGACCCGCAGCCATCTCTACGACGCCCATCAGCGGGTGATGTCGGTCGCGGCCCTGCAGCATCAGCTGGCGGTTTCGCGACTGGGCGATGTCGAGATGCGGCCCTATCTGGCTGCGCTGTGCGAGAGCATCAGCGCTTCGATGATCCGGGACCGCGAGCAGGTGGGCCTGGAAGCGCGGAGCGACGAAAGCATCAACACCGCCGATGCGTCGGTCTGTCTGGGACTTATCGTCACCGAATTGGTGATTAATGCCCTCAAGCATGCCTTTCCCGGCAACCGCAACGGCAAGATCCTGGTCGATTATCGCGGGCGCGGACCCAATTGGAGCTTGTCGGTGAGCGATGACGGCGTCGGCATGCCCGCCGATCCTGAGAGCGCCAAGCCGGGCCTGGGCACCAGCATCGTGCAGGCGCTGGCCACGCAGATGGGCGCACAGATCACCGTCACTTCGGCAAATCCGGGCACCTCCGTTTGCATCGCGCATCATTTCGTCCCGGTCCTGGTGGATCAGGACGTAGGCATGACGGCTCTGGGACGCGCCGTTTGAATCCCCTGAACTGGAAAAAAGAGCATCTGGTGATCTGGGCCGCGCTCATCGTCCTGGGCGGCGCGGCCGGGGTGATTTTCGGCTGGCTGGTGTCGCCCTTTTCGCGCGCCCAGGGCGACAATACATGGGCGATGCTGGTGGTCTATCTCCACTATCCCGCGGCCTATTGGCCGTGGGCGGCAGCGGGCGCGGTGCTGGCGGGCCTGGCCTATTATTCCGCCGACCTGCTCACAGGCGCGCGCTAGCCCGAACCGGACCCGGCTATTCGTGGAGCTTGTTCAGGCGTGCGTCGCGGGTCGCCTTCCAGGCTTCGTAATGGCCTTCGCCCGGTGCGGGATGCATGGCGAAATTGACGTCGGTGAAAAGGCTCAGCGCCTCGGCCACCGACCAGGGCCTGCAGGTCGCCGCGATCATGCCGCCTGCCAGGGCGGCCGCCGCGCCATGCCGGCCGGCGCCGATGATCTGATTTTCCGCTGAACTGTGAGGCATGGAAATCTCCCTGTGCGTGAGAGCGCGCACACTAGCACCAGCCTGGGACCGGCTGGCAATGCGTGCCATCAGCCAGCGCCGCTTTGGCCGGCATGGCGCGGGAGCAATTGCGAGGGGAGGTGGACGGACCGCGCACGAAACGCTGCAGCAGGCCGGGCAGAATGCAACCCCGCTCCATGCAGACGCATGAAGCGGGGCTGAGTGTCGATGTCGGACTTAATTGCGATACCAGTCGCCATGGTTGCGGTCATTCCATTGCGCATGGCCGCGATACCAGGAACGGGGATGGTGATAAGTTCTCCAGTCGGACGGATAGGTGTATTCCTGGCGGCGGTGATGACGGTCGTAATAATGGCCATTGCCGATCGAGAAGCCGAGATCGCCGGTCTGGATTACGACATGGGCACTGTCGCGCTGGGCGCTTGCCGGCACGGCCGTGAAGGCGAGGCCGATCAGCGCGGCCGCGGCGACCGAGGCTTTGAGGGATGCGTACATTTGTTATTCCTCTCCCGCAGCCACGCCCTGTCTTGGGGATTTTATGATGGCTCGGGTGAAACGCCCTGTGATGGAGGCGGCGGGAGGCCGCAAACCTTAGGCGCACAGTGAAAACGCGTGGAACGCATTTGCGACCCAATTATTCGTTGCGGGTTGTTCACGTCCGGCAGGCTCGTTATTCATGACCAAAGGGGGCGGTTGCTATTTGCCCTTTTCGAGCGCCCATTGAAGCATGTGCGAGGCTTTCGCACCGCGGGAGTCCCTTATTGGCACGAGAAACGGCCTTTATCGTTCAGGCTTACGACCTGAAAGGCGGCAAGACGCTGAAGCCGGACAAACCGGTGGCGTGCAAGTCGGCCGACGCGGCGCGCCGCATGGCCGAGCGCCTGGCGCCGGACAAGGCGGGTGTGGTGGCCTTCTCCGCCTCCGGCGATGCCGAGCTGGGCGAATTCGACGACCAGCCCGTGGTGCTTTTCAAGGCGGGGCGTCTGCTTCCGCCCTATGACGAATAGAGCGGCCCTGATGACACCCACACGTATTCCATCGGCGCGGGAATTGACCGGCGAGGAACTGCGCTCCCTGCGCTCGGTCGTCGCCAACAGCTTCATTCCCGTGCATCAGATGAGCCGGGAGAGCCGCACCCGCCTGATCGATCTGGGCCTGATCCAGAACGCCATGGGCGGGCTGATGCCCACGCCTTCCGGCAAGATCGTCGCGCGGCTGTAAGCCGGAGCGCGTCAGACTTCGCGCGCCTCGACCATGATCAGGCCTTCGGCATGCTTGCCCGGCATCTTGGCGGACGGCGTCCAGACGGCGGTGACTTTCATGGTCACGTCGCGGTCGCCACGGCTGACCGAAATGGTTTCCCCACAGCGCGGCGGGGCGGCCGCGATCACGTCGGCCGGCGAACCATTGGTCGAGCCGTCCTTGAATTGCGCATTCACGCGATAGGCCATGCGGCATCACTCTGGAATTTGATCTTATATGGAGCTGCGCTCGAAAACGCTGCCGGCCTTAGGGGCGCGCGTTGTTGGCTTTGTTCATGCGCGCTTCGGCGATCATGCGCGTCAATTGATTGGATAGCGAGCGGCCGGCCAGGAACTGGGCGTTGTTGGAATAGCCTTCCGCCGTCAATTGTTTGCGCAGATCGGGAATGTTCGCCACCTTGCCGCTTTTGGCGATTTCAAAGGCGCGTTCCACAACACTTGGGCGTTCTTGCATGGATTCCATTCTTCCTAAAACGCCCTAGAATATTCCTATCGGGGCCCCAAGACAATGATGGGTCAAAGCCCGTGCTTTCGCACGAGCCTTAACCCGATGGCAGCATTATTTCCGCTTGCCGGCCGGTTTGCCGGCATTGGAGGCGGCGCCGAAGGGCGACGCCGATGCGGCGGGCTTCATCTTGCTTTTGTCGGCTTTGGGCTTTTTCTTCTCGCGATTTCCTTTGGACATCGGATGCTCCTTTTAAGCCGACTCTTAGGATCGGCCGCCGACCCTAGAGTGTTTTGCCGCCGCTTACGCCTCTTAATCCTGCGCCAATCTGGAACTCGGGACACGATGCGTCCACAGGACTATCTATTGCGGCCGATACCTGCGCAGGGTCACGCGGCGGGAACATCCGGTGTTCCGTCTGCCGCCCAGCCGAGCCTGGGCCAACAAGAACAGGAACATAAAATGGCCGCACGCGGAAAAAACGCCAAGAAGAAGAGCAAGCGCCGTCGCCACGCCAACACGCGCAAGCTTGAACGCGAAGCCACCGCGGCGAACACGCCCTATGGCGCGACGACGCCCCGGCGCACGACCGCCGGCGGCCGCTAGACCCCGCTCCCCATAGCCCAGCCCCGCTGGCACGGACCGGCCGGAACGTTCCCAGGGGAACAGGCCGGGCTCCTAAGCGTTGCCGTTTGGTAATGCGTAGTGGAGCAATGCATGTCCAAATCCAAACTGCTTTTTCCCTGCCTGTTGCTGGGCGCGATGGCGCTGACCTCGTCGGCGGCCTTCGCCGACGGTCCGCGCGATTTCCTTCAAAAGGCCCTGGAAGGCGATAATTCCGAGATCATGCTGGGGCGCATGGCGTCCGACCGGGCGCGAGATCCGGGCGTGCGGGAATTCGGCAGAACCCTGGCGCGCGATCATTCCGATGCGCGCGACGATGTGTTGCGCGTGGGCCGCCGAATGGGCATTCGCCCGCAGCGCGAAGTTTCGCCCGAAGCGCGGGACGAGCGGGAGCGCCTGTCGCAGATGCGCGGGCGCGAGTTCGACCGCGAATTCATCCGCTATATGACGGACGATCATCGCAAGGACCTCTCCGAATTTAACGACGAGGCGCGCGAGCGCCATGGGCCGGTGAGCGATCTGGCCCGTCGCCAGATTCCAACCCTGCAGAAGCACCTGGACATCGCGATGTCGCTGGATCGGCATGACGATCATCGCGGCTTTGACGACCACCATGGCCGCAATGACGATCGCGACCGGAGGGACGGCAGGGACATGCGTGACCGCTGAATCTGGCCACCGCATTCGTGAGCGCGGCGTCCGCCGAATGTCCTTTTCGGCAACGGAATGGCGATTCGGAAATCAGAGCCTGTTCACCGGCAATTTCAGATAGACCTGCCCGTCCGCCTCGGGGGGCGGCATCGCGCCGGCCCGGATATTGACCTGCACCGACGGCAGGATGAGGGCGGGCACCGCCAGCGTCTTGTCGCGCGCGGTGCGCGTCGCCACGAATTCGGCTTCGCCGATGCCGTCATGGACATGGACGTTGCGGGTCCGCTCCTCGCCTACTGTGGTGCGCCAGGCATAATCGTCGCGGCCGGGCGCCTTGTAGTCGTGGCACATCCACAGGACGGTTTGCGGATCGAGCGCCAGGATGCGCCGGATCGAGCGGTACAATTGCTTGGCGTCTCCGCCCGGGAAATCGGTCCGCGCAGTGCCGTAATCGGGCATGAAAAGCGTATCGCCGACAAAGACATTGCCGCCGATGCGGTAACTGACACAGGCGGGCGTATGGCCGGGGGTCGCCATCACCGCGATGGTCATGCCGCCGAGCGAGAGCGTCTCGCCATCCTTCAGAAGCCGGTCGAACGGCGCGCCGTCGCCCGTCACATCCGATGCGCCGAACAGGGGGGCGAAAGCTTTCTGCACCTGGGCGATATGTTCGCCGATGGCGACTTTCGCGCCCAGGAGTGGTTTCAGATAGGCCGCCGCCGACAGGTGATCGGCATGGGCATGGGTTTCCAGGATCCATTCGACGGTCAGGTTCTCCGCTTTCACGGCCGCCAGGATCCGGTCGGCGGACCGGGTGGCGGTGCGGGCGGATTTCGGATCGAAATCCAGGACGGAATCGATCACCACGGCCCGGCGCGTTCCCGGATCGCTCACCAGATAGCTGACGGTGAAGGTCTGCGTATCGAAAAAGGCCTCGATCCGAGGTTCCATTTTATTCCCTGTTCAGGGTTGCGACGTGTCGGCCTTTGGCGCGCGAAATCGATGGATCAGGTCTTCTTGGCCCAGAAGCGGCACCATCCCGTCGCGGTAATATCACCGTCGACCAGGGTGCAGGACGAAGGCGCCTTGAACAGGGCACATGTCGCGCAGCTCTGGTCGCCTTTCGCGGTGAGCTGATAGCCGGCGGCCTTCTGCGCCATCTTGGCGATCGCCTGCGTGCCGGTGACGGCAAGCGCGGCCGCGCCGCCGATCAGCGCGGCGACATTGCGGAACAGCCCACGCCGGGAAAGCGTCGCATTGTCGTTCTTATCGAGATCGGAAAAGCGCATGGGACAGTCTCCACCAAATTGTTCGCCAAGCAGGCTAGGCCTTTATCCCCGCGCCCGGTTGATTGCGATCAAGATTGGGAATTGTTCATGTTCGATGCACCCTCTGGTTGATCGAGATCAACCGGCGCGATTGCGAAGTTCCTTAGCGTGGCAGGCGAATTGAATAGGGGGCCGCCATGTTCCTACGTCCCGGAAGACGAGATGCCTTCTCGATACTATGCGCGGGCCTGTTTGGCTTGGCGATGTTGGCGGGATCGGCGGACAGGGCGCAGGCCGTGCCCAGCTTTGCGCGTCAGACCGGCCTCGCCTGCGAAGCCTGCCACACCGTCTTTCCGCAACTGACGCCATTCGGCCGCGTCTTCAAAGCCAGCGGCTATACGCTATCCAACACCAGCAAGGTGCAGGATGTGGATCGCATGAAGCATTATCTGATGACGTTGAGCGACGTGCCGCCGATTTCGGTGATGGGTGTCGCCTCCACCAGTTCCGCGAACAAGGCGTCGGACGCGAATTCCAGCAAGACCTCCACGGATTTCCCCCAGCAGCTCAGCATCTTCTATGCGGGCGCGATAGCCGACAATGTCGGCGGCTTCCTTCAGGTGACCTATGAAGGACAGAGCGGCGGCTTCGGGATGGACAATGCCGACATCCGCTTCGCCGATGTCGCGACCCTCTATAATCACAGCGTCATCTACGGGATCAGCCTGAACAACAATCCCACGGTGCAAGATTTGTGGAACAGCACGCCCGCCTGGGGCCAGCCTTTCCTGGGCTCGCCCACCATGGCGGGTCCGGCGGCGGCTGCGCGCATCGAAGGCGCGATGGCGCAGGCGGTGGCGGGCGTCTCGGCTTATGCCTTCGTCGATCAGTCGCTCTATGGCGAAGTCGGCGTCTATCGTTCCGCGCTCCAGGGCGCGTCGGTTTCGAATATAGGCGGCGGCACCCCTCCCACCGATGTCATCACCGGCGTCGCGCCCTATTGGCGCTTTGCCTATGAATATGACTGGGGCCAGCAGTCGCTGGAGCTGGGAACATTCGGGCTTCAGGCCGCGCTGCACAATCCCACCACCATCGCCGGCGGTTCCTTCGCCCAGTCCCTGCAGTCGGGACCCACCGATCGGTTCACCGATATCGGGATCGATACCCAGTATCAGTATATCGACGACGACAATCAGGTCACTGCCACGGCGCGGGCGATCCGCGAAAACCAGCGGCTCGACGCCAGCTTCGCGCAGACCTTGTCGGACAATCCCAGCAACCGTATCGACACGATGAATGCCACCTTGAGCTATTTCTGGCGCCGCAAACTGGGCGCGACCATTGGGCTGTTCAACGTGGACGGCTCGACCGACGTGACCTATTTCGGCTCGCCGAACGGCAAACCGAACAGCAGCTGGGGCAATGTCGAAGTGGATTATTTGCCCTGGCTGAACGTCAAGCTGGGGCTGCAATATACCGCTTACACGAAATTCAACGGCGCCTCGAACAATTACGACGGCAATGGCCGCAACGCATCCGACAACAACATGATCTTCGGGTATGTCTGGTTTGCCTATTGAAGACGGTTCACCATGGAACGGAGCGGATAGGATGAAGAAGATACTGTCGATCTCGGCCGCACTGGGTCTTTGTCTGGCCGCGACCGGCGCCTATGCGGCGCCGGCCGATCTGGCTGCCGCCGCGGACAAGGTGGCCAAGGTCTGCCAGAATTGTCATGGGCCCAATGGCGACAGCACCTCGGCGACGTTTCCCCGCCTCAACGGACAGCAGGCCGGCTATATCGCGGCCCAGCTGAAGAAATTCCGCGACCACAGCCGCAACGATCCGCATGCCATGGCCTATATGTGGGGCATGGCGTCCCAGCTGGACGACAACGGCATCACCGGTATCGCCGATTATCTGGCGGCCCAGAAACCGACCCAGCCGCAGACCGGCGGTACGCTCGCGGCGGAAGGCAAGGCGATCTACATGAACGGCGTGGAAGCACACAATGTGCCGCCCTGCGCGGCCTGCCATGGCGACCATGGCGAAGGAATGGGTGAATTTCCGCGGCTGGCCGGCCAGCACGCCGATTATCTGAAGAAGCAGCTGGAGGATTTTCGCGCGCTGGTGCGCACCAACGACATCATGCACACCAACACCAAGGACATGACCGATCGCGAAATCGAATCCGTCGTCTCCTGGCTGGCCAACGAATAAAAGAGGCGTGCTTCAGTCCCGGCCCGCAGCCGGATCGCCGGCCCCATGATTGCCCGCTTTGCGCGCGCCCAGGAGGCGGTAGGCGTCCCATGCGCTGCCGCCGGCCGGATCCTTGCGCAATGCCCGGAACGTCACATCGGTGCCCGGACGTATGGCCGTATCCGCGCCGGCGCGCTGCGGCCGCGCCGGGGAAGCCGCCATTTGCGGCGCGGGCAGGAGAATGAAATATCGCAGACCATGATCGACCGTCAGGCGCGCCGCTTCGGCAAGAACTTTGTTTCGGGCCGCGTCGCTGCTCAGGCCAACCGTCTCGCGCCCGGAAATCAAGCCGATCTGGCCGCCGCGCAAGGGCGGCGCCCGGCTGACGCAAGCCGACAGGACCAGGAATGACAGGGCGGCGCAGATGGCCGGAGATCTGCTGAAAGCGCGCATCGTCAAAGGCTCCTGCTGGCCGATCATCGGCCAAGGATAACCTGCCGGTATCGGCACCGGTTGATCTGCATCAACTGCCCGAGCTCCTGCAAGCGCGCGCTATACCAGCGCGTCGAAGCAAAGGTTCCTGGCGGAGAGGAAGGATTTCAGGTCGGCATTTGCCCGGATGACATCGTCCATGATGATGTCGAAGAGATCGTCCAGCAGATCCCGGTCGATGATTCTGCGTCCGGTGAAGACGGTGCCGCAGATTTCGTCCAGGCGTCTGGCGCAGCGGGCGTGATGGCGCCGAAGCTCCTCCAGAAGGGGATAGTCGAGCCTGGCCATTTCCGCTTCCTCATGCAGGAAATGCCGTTTCATGTCGTCCCGCATTCTCTGCAGAAAAGGGCGGAAATTGTTCGCGGAAGGATTCTCGACGCACTGAAACAGCCGCAGGGCCCCGTTCAGGTTGTCGATCAGCTCGCCATGCTCCTTGTCGATATCGCCATAGGCGATCGACAAAGCGGGAGGCAGTTCATAGTAATCCATGACAATCCCTTTTGCGTGATCTCCGGATGCGGGCGCGGCGCCGAATCCGGTGACAAGTCCCATCGTCAATTGCCGCGATCTCGCGCAAATCTGCGCGCAACCGTATTTCGAGAATGAACCGCCCCGGATCACGCAACGCACCGGGCAAAGGCCGTGCGAACCAAGCGCCAGCCTATCGATCCGCGGAGCGCGGACATTGATCTTCATCAAGCGGGTGCGCGAAAGGCGCACCGCGTCGACGGAGCAGGCAGAAGGGCCGCCGTAGCGGCGTTTTCATCGCCGAATTGATCCGGATCAAGTCCGGGATCAGCGCGCCGGCGGCGGCGGCGGGCGCAAGGATGCTTCGGGATCCGCCATGGCAAGGCCCACCACTTCGCCCGACGCCAGGATGTGATCGCGCATCTGACCCGTCAGCGTGTCGTAGGTCATGGCGGGATCGGGGTTCAGCACCGTGTCCAGTGCGAAGACCTGCAGGTGATAATGATGTTTGGGGCCGGGCGGCGGGCGCGGACCCATATAGGGCTGGGCGTCGCCGCGCGCATTGGGACCATATTCCGATCCCGCCGGCTTGCCCGCGGGCGGCATGCCGGGATCGAGCTTGGTCACGCCCGCCGGCACATTATACATCGTCCAATGCAGGATCGGCGCGCCGCCGCGCATCGCGTCGGTGTCCTGCATGATGACGACATAGGACTTGGTTTCGGCCGGGCCCGCGGTCCAGGCGAGGCCGGGAAAATTGTTGCCGCGATATTGCGTGTTCTCGAACGGAATATCGCCGCCATCCCCGAAGGCGGGCGAGGAGACGGTGAGATGGGCGCCGTTCCGGGGCGGAAATTCCGCCAGCGCATTGGCCCGAGTCGGCATCGGCGCGGGCTGGGCCAAAGCGGGCATGGCGATGAGTGCGGCAAAGGCGGCGGCAAAGACCAGCATGGCTTTCATGGGGCGTCCTCCGGCTGACGCGATATTCGCGCGTTTTGCCCGCAGAGGGAAGCGCCGATCGCGCCGGCCTCAGACGGTCGAGCCGTTCAGCAGGCGGCGATAATGCTCGGCATGCTGCCAATATTGCTCGCGAGTGACCGCATCGACCTCGAAGGCATTCTGGGCAAGCTGGCAGTAGCGGTCATATTGGCGCTGCCAGTCGGCTTGGCCGGTCTTGCCGTCGCCGCCATTTTCCGGCCTGGACCGGTTCGGGCCCGAGCCGGACCTGCGTCTATTATCGCCACGCATCAGCGGACAGCGCTCGGTTCGCCGCTCATTGCGCCGAGACTTCGGAAAGGAAGCTTTTCACCGCGCTGCTGGGCCGGCACATGCGGGCAAAATTGCTCGACGCCACGATGGGCCGGTTGATCAGGACCGGATTCTTCACCATGGCTTCCAGCAGCGTGTCGTCATCGACGCCGTCTCCGTCCAGTCCAAGCTCGACATAGAGCGGCTCCAATTTCCGCACCACGTCGCGGACGGACAGCTTCATGTTCTGGGCCAAGGTCTTCAGCTCGGTCTTGGTGGGCGGCGTTTTGAGATATTCGATGATGCGCGGCTCGTGGCCCGCCATGCGCAGGGCGGTGAGCGTGTTGCGCGAGGTTTCGCAATCGGGATTGTGATAGATCGTGAGATCCAGCGTGCTGGGCGTAGCGGAAGAAGACGGCGCCGCGGTGTCGGAGACATTCGCCGTTTCGCCGTCGGCCGAAGCGCGCCGCAGCTTCACGGCTTTCGAGCCCTTCTGGTCCGTCTCCACTTCAAAGGAGACGCGCTGGCCTTCCGCCAGCGCCGACATGCCGGCCAGTTCGACCGCCGTGGCATGGACAAACACATCGGCTCCGCCGCCTTCCGGCGTGATGAAGCCGAAGCCTTTTGTCGTATTGAAGTATTTTACCGTGCCAGTGGCCATGAATGTTCCTGAAATTGGGTTGGGCGCAAGCCATGCCTGGACCTGCGCGAAAAATCGTCAGCTTGGTGGAGGGCCTTCAGGCGGCCGCGCATTTCCCCTTGCGGGAACGGGACGGCTCGATCTGTCGGAAGAAGGCTCAACATGTTCCAGATAGGCGTCCCAGCCGATTTTTGCAAGACAGGAGGCTTTTGCAAGGCATGTTGAGGAAGGCGCCCCCGGGCGTTCAGATGCGGACGATTCGCACGGCGCAAGCGCGGTCTTCCAGCGCCTTGGCGGCCGCCAAGAACATTCCCGTATAATTTTCGTCGGTGGTCTGCGACGCGGATTGGCGGAACTGCCGGGCCATTTTCCGCAGATTCGCCGCGCTTTGCGATTTCCAGAGAGTTTCCATCTCTTAAAAACGTTTGATCGGCGGCGCGGTTTCGCCCCGGCCCGCCGGCACGGCGTTATTGAGAATGGCGGACTGCCTTTATTGGCCCGGCGCGTCTCGATCAGGGACACGGGATGGGCGTCCTGGCGCGGGAATGCCGGCGTCCTATGCCACTTTGATTTGGGATTGAACGATCGAGCGGCTGGCCGGGAAATACACGGTTCCGACCGTGCCGCAATCGACTTCGCTCTCGATGATGAGCGTGGCGCCATGAAGCTCTGCAAGATGGCGGGCAAGCGGCAGGCCGAGACCGCTGCCTTCATAGCGGCGGGACAGGCGGCTATCGATCTGTCCGAAACTTTCAAAGGCCTTGGGAAGGTCGGCTTTTTCGATGCCGATGCCGGTGTCCGCCACCGCGATCTCGATGGCGCCGTTTTGGAGTCTGGCCGACACGCTCACCCGCCCGCCCGCGGGCGTGAATTTGATGGCGTTGGACAGAAGATTGAGGACGATCTGCTTGACGCGGCGGGCGTCCGCTTTCAGCAGCGGCAGGCCCGCTTGCAACTCGAATGTCAGCGCCACGCCGGCAATGCGCGCCTGGTTTTCGACCATCGCCTTGGCTTCCAGCATAAGGTCGGGCAGGGCGATCGCGATTTCGATCAGCTCCGCCTTGCGGGCTTCGAGCCGGGAGATGTCGAGAATGTCGTTGATCAGATGCAGCAGATGGTTGCCGCTGTTGCGAATGTCTTCGCTGTAGCTCTTGTAGCGCAGGCTTCCCAGCGGCCCGAAGGCTTCGGTGGTCATCAGCTCGGAGAAGCCGATAATGGCATTGAGGGGCGTCCGCAGTTCGTGGCTCATGGCGGCCAGGAAGGCCGATTTGCTTTTGCTGGCGGCGAAGGCGGTCTCCAGCGCCAATCCGAGTTCGAGCTTGGTGGCTTCCAGCTCGGCGATATGGGTTCGAAGGCGCGTGCTTTCGTCCGAACGGCGGTGCTCCAGATAAAGATCGAGATAGGCGCTGGAAAGACCGACAAAGACGATCAGAAGCGACACCGCCACCACCATCGTCGCCAGCGCTTCCGGCGGGAAGCTGTGCACCATCCTGGGCGCTGTGGGATCGGGGAGCATGGCGAGCGCGCGCATGCCGATGAAATGCAGTCCGCCGACACTGGCGGCAAACAGGATCGTCGCCGAAACCCTGCCGAAGATGGGCGGCAGCCATTTCTCGCTTTGCATGGCGAGCGCGGAGAGCGCGATGCCCACGGCCAGGGATACCGCCACGATGGGGCCGTCCCAGACCAGGCGAAAGGAGCCTTCCAGCGCCTGCATGCCCACATAATGCATCGCGCCCACGCCGCAGCCGACGACGGCGCCGCCCAGCCAGCGCCGCCCGGAGCGGATAGCGGTTTCAAATCCGACGAAGGAGAAAGCGATGGCGACGGCGATCGAAAGCGCGGTCCAGGAAAAATCGTAGAAAATCGGAAGGCCAGCGTGCAGCGCCAGCATGGCGACGAAATGCATGCTCCAGACCGAGGCGCCGAACACGAAAGCGGCGGCGCAGGTCCACAGCATCTCCCATTGCTGGAGCGCGCTGCGGGCGCGGGAGGCCAAGGTGACCGCCGTCCAGCTTCCGACCAGGCACAGGAAGAGTGCAACCAGAACGAGTTTTGGATCGTGATGGCCGGGCAGGGACCCGACAACATGTAACATAGGCGCGGCCGCCCCAGAAAAGCCCCAGGAGGATAGAATTTGCCCGTAAACAACGCGTAAAGGCCAGAATTCTGCGCCAATTTCTGGTTGCAGGGCGGCCTTTGCGGGGTTCTAGAGGGCGGTGCGCAAAGACCAGAGCTCGGGAAAGGCCCGTTTGGCGGTGGTTGCCTGCAGATAGGAGACCCCCGCGGTTCCCCCGGTGCCGCGCTTGGCGCCGATGATGCGTTCGACGGTCAGGGCGTGCTTGTGCCGCCAGGTCGCCATCGCGTCGTCCAGATCGACCAGCTTTTCGGCAAGCTGGTACAATTCCCAATAGCGTTCGGGTTCGCGGTAGACCGTGAGGAAGGCGGCTTCGACTTCGGGACTGGCTTCATGCGGCTTGCTCCAGTCGCGCGCCAGCAGGGCCGGCGGCAAGGCGAATCCCGCGCGCGCCAGGGCGGCGATGGCGTCGTCCCACAGGCTGGGGCTTTCCAGCGCCGCGCGCATCGCGGCAAGCGCCTGCGGCCGGTCTTCCTGATATTTGAGAAAGCCGCCATCCTTGAGGCCGAGCAGATATTCGACGGTGCGGAACTGGTCCGACTGAAAGCCGGAGCTTGATCCCAGCACATGGCGGAAACGCGAATAATCGCTGGGCGTCATGGTGGAAAGAACATCCCAACTCAAGGTCATCACTGCCTGGATCCGGCTGACTCGCGCCAGCGCCTTGTAGGCGGGCACCAGCGCGCCCGCCGCGATCTGGCTCTTGGCCAGATAGAGTTCGCGGATGATCTGCTTCAGCCACAATTCCTTGGTCTGGTGAATGACGATGAACAGCATCTCGTCATCCAGCGCCGATTGCGGCTTCTGGCAGTCGAGCAAAGTGTCGAGCGCGAGATAGCGCGCATAGGTCATGGCCGGTGCCGGGTTCATGGTCCCTCGATGGTCCTGGTGCCGGGCGAGTGTGACCGGCTTTGCGGGAACAGAAAAGCGGCGCCTAGTTCGCGGCCGCCCACCAGGGCATCAGGAAGATCGCGACATTGACGGCAAAGCCGAGATTCCAGAGCAGGCTCCGGCTCGTCGGCCAATTGCCGATATAGGCCAGCACGAAGGCTAGCCGGATCGCAACGAAGCTCGCGGCCAGAAGGTCTATCTCATGCTGCGGCGCATGGCGGAATTCCGCCAGCAGCACAGCGGCTGCGAAGAAGGGAAAAGTCTCGATGCCGTTGAGGTGCGCGCCCAGCGCGCGAGTGGCAATGCCGGGGGTGTAGAAAGCCGGATCGCGGGGATTGGAATTGTCGAACCGCTTGGGGCCCAACACCTTCACCGGCGCCAGGGTCAGCAGATAGAGCAACACCGCCGCAAACAGCATCCATTCCGCGTTCGTCATCGCACCGCCCCCCTGTTGCCGCGATCAGATTAGCACGGCTGGACGATGCGCGCCGCTTCAATGCCGGGCGCGGGCGGGGCGAATCAGTTCCGAGAAGGGCACGGTGAACATCTCCTCGCCCTTGGCATTGCGGATGACGAACTCGCAGGACATCGGGTCCTGGCCGTCGCGCAGCATCTCGCCTGCGATGCCCGGAATGATCCGGCAGGCCTCCATGAAGGCGATTTCCGGTCCTTCGCAGCAGATGGTGATGGCGGCGGATTGCAGTCCCGCCGGCGTCCGGAGCTGGAAATGGAAGTCACGCATGGCACGACCTCGTTCATCAATGCAGGGTCAGGCTGACAGGCTCCGGCTGAACGCGGCATGAATGAAACGCGCCTCGCTTTGGCCACAAAGCCGAACACGACGCGGATGCCCCGAGGTCAGGCAAAGGATTTGACGCCCAGCGTGGCGGCTTTGCCATCATATTCCTTCGCCATGCGTTCCAGCGTGTCGCGGGCCCGTTCGTCGCCGATCGCTGCGGCCAGCCGGCGGCACCGCACCGCCTCGGCGCGAAGTTCGCCCGCCTGGCGCTGCTCGGTGATGTCGATCAGGATATTGACCGCGCCCAGCAACGCGCCGTCTTCCGACAGAAGCGGTGTGGGATAGGGCATGAAATGGACCCGCGTGCCGTCGGGACGTTCGGCGACGGCGCTGACGCCGCGGATTTTGCGCCTGCGATGGATCGCGTCCGCCATGGGACATTGGTCGTGCGGCAGAAATTCGCCGGCATCGGTGAAGAGCTTCCAGGTGACGCACCAGCGATCCTTGCCCACGGCCGGCGTGCGTCCGGCGAAACCGATGCAGGATGGATTGAAATAGGTGATGAAGCCGGACGCGTCGGTGACATAGAGGGGCGCGGGAAGCCGATCCAGCGCCGACAACAGACGGTCGTCGCGGCTTTCCAGAACGCCCAATGCGGCATTCACCATGTCGTCCGCGGTCTGCAGTGATTCCAGCATGTCCGGCGCTCAAAACCTGCCCCCATCCCATAATGCGCCAGATTTCAAAACGCTCCCGGCGTACGGAAGATGGGGCGGGAGCGTTGCCGCCGCGGCACAGGTCAGGGCGAACCCGCGGCCCAAAAACACAATTATCACGGGACTTTTCAGTGGCTTCCGCGACGCCCCAGGCATCGGCAGGCGTCATGTGTCGGGCCGGCCTTCGTGCGCCCTCGTTTCGACCGGCTATGTCGAGAAGCGATCAAACCAGCGCCAATCGGTTTACCTTTACGGGGCAAGACGCTGGTTGGCCTTTATGCCGTTTGGTATGGTTCGCTTAGGCCAATTCTTCCATTCGCATATCTCCCCTGCAATGGCAGCCAGCCTTGAACTAAGGATGTAGGAATAAACGACACCGTAAAACGGAATGAGAATAGCGCAGCCAAAGGCTGATATCGCGCACTGTAAAAGTTGTGCGATATCCGATCTGGGGCGGCCCATGCAGCAATTTGGTCAAGAAGGTTCCATCCATGATCGCGGATTTCTCCGATTCGCCGGGGCTGATGAACTCGGTGTCGAGGCTGCTCAGGCGTGTGGCGAACCGCCTCCACACCCCGGCCACGGAAAAGATATTGCAGCTTGACGGAGATCTTGCCGACAAAGGCGCGGCCAGCACGTCCAATCCATCGCTAACGGCTATCGTCGAGCAGGCGTGGATGCAGGGGCAGGCCATCGACTTATCCACTGTCGGATACGGTCCCGCCCATTGGAATGACGGCAAGAAATTCTACGACACGCCATTTCCCTATTATTTCTTTATGGCGGGCTTTGTGCGCGCGCAAAATTGCAAGCGGATATTTGAAATCGGCACGCATTTCGGCGGCTCGACCAACGCCATGTTGCGGGGCGTTGCGGATCCATCGGAAGCGCGAATTGTCACGGTCGATGTTACGGACCTAAATCCAACGCTGCATCAAACAGCGGGCATCGTCAAAGTCATCGGCGACGCCAATAGCGAAGGCGTCATCAAGATGGCGGTCGCGACAATGGGCGATGCGCCAATCGATCTTCTCTATGTCGATGCCGCCCACGATTTCGTACCGACCTTGGTCAATCTGGGCCTGTATATCTTGTTGCTGAAGCCGCGTTTCGTGCTGATCGACGACATAGTTTTGAACGATGGGATGCGTTCGCTGTGGAATGTCGTCCGTGTCACGCAAGGCGCGAGCGCCATCAATTGCGCAGACGTGGTTCCGGCGATCAGGGAGCCCAATGTCGGTTTTGGGCTTTTGTGGCTTCGCTAGAGAGAGATGCGCTGCCCCTGACCCGCCTCTAGGGCGCGCGTCCGCCGAATTTGCGCGAGATGGCGCGAAAACCCAGCCAGGCGGCGAATGTGAGCAGCAGCGCGATGATCAGCGCGAACTTGATCACCAGCCCGATCACTTTCAGGACCAGCAGCGCCACCGCGCCCGCGATCAGGGCGGCGATAATCTCGAACAGACGCAGATTCATGCGCGCCAGCCTAAGCCAATCCGTGCCGGGCGGACAGGCGGGAAAGTTCCACTTTGAAACGCAAAGCAGTTCCCAGGCGTTCTTGCCAGGAGTTCTCCTGGAGCAAAAATCATGGCAGTCGAAATCAATCCCGGAAACAGCGGTTCCAACACCTTTCTCGCCTTCCTTCTCGGAGGCGTTCTGGTCGCGGTCGCGGTGGTCGGCTTTTTCATGTGGGACAATTTCAAGAGCCATCAGGGCGCGCCATCCGCGCCGGCGTCGTCGATCCACCTGACCGTCAAGAAATAGATTGGCCGCTCAAAACTAGTCGCGTTCAGAACAAGCCGCCTGGATCGGAGGCGATGCGCGCTGCTCCGGCGTGACGTCCAGCGCACGCCTGCCGCGAGGCGCCAGTCTTTGCGAAAAGCCAACTTCCCGCGCTCCAACGCGAAATAGTTCGTCCCCGATGTCGGAACGCGCCGGCGCTGTTCGTCCTCAGGGAGATGCGAAGAGAGAGGAAACCCGATGCAGCCGCACAATATCGTCTCCGAGCAGGAATGGCTCACTGCGCGCAAGATATTGCTGGCCAAGGAGAAAGCATTCACGCAGGACCGTGACCGATTGGTCGAGGCGCGGCGCGCGTTGCCCTGGACGAAGGTCGAAAAGCAGTATGTCTTCGACGGACCCAATGGGAAACGGACGCTGGCTGAGCTGTTTGCGGGGCGAAGCCAATTGATCGTCTACCATTTCATGTTCGCGCCGGATGTTCCCGGCTGGCCGACGGCAGGATGCCCGATGTGTTCGTTCCTCTCGGATCACATCGATCCCACCCTGCCGCATTTGGAACACCATGACGTGTCGCTGGTGGTCGTGTCCCTGGCGCCGTGGGAGACGTTCGAGCCTTACCGCGAACGGATGGGCTGGCATTTCACATGGGTGTCGTCGGGCGGCAGCGATTTCAGCCGCGATTATCACGTGTCCTTCACGCAAGAGGATATCGACCAAGGCCGCACGACGTACAATTACCGGGCCGGCGAGAAGACCCATCCCGGCGAGGCGCCGGGCATCAGCGTGTTCTTCAAGGACGCCAATGGCGAGATCTTCCACACCTATTCGGCCTACGCTCGCGGCGGCGATCTGTTGATCGGAACCTACAATTATCTGGACCTGACGCCGGAGGGCCGCAACGAAAAGGGTGAGCGGCAGGGCTGGGTACGCCGCCACGACGAATATTGAACCAGCCGGGTCCCGCGTTCAGAACAAGCCGCCCGGATCGGACACAGTGGGCGCGCGGCGCGGCTTTGCGTCTTTTTCTTCCTTTTGCATCCGCCACCTGATCCCCTCGACCGTCTTGAGCATGGCTTTTAGTTCGTCCATGGATGCAGGTTCCTCGCCGGTCCATTTCTTCCAGTCGGCGGGATCGAGGATGGCGGGCATGCGGTCGGTAGGAAGTGCTGCGATCCGCTTGTTGGCGGGAACCGTGACCATCACGCAAGCCAGAAGCGGTACCGCCGCGCCGACATCGAAATTGCGCCAGACCATCGCAATGCCGCTCATGCCCGTATTAGGCGTTATCGTGTGCTGGATGGTTGGACCGGGAATGTCCGGCGCTTCGTTGAAGGTCTTGACCAGCACGATTCCGCGCTGACCGCCGATGAATGCGTCCCGGAAAGTCTTTTTCTCTTCGATCGTTTCCGATCGTGCGTGAATGACATCGGGTCTGCGCCAGTCGCTCCGGTGCGGAAAGCCCCAGCGCATAGGAACGACGCGTCGCTCTTGTTTTTCCCGATCCCAAATATGAACCGGGATCGTGCTCATGACGCGGAAGGTAGTTTCCTGGTCGTTCTCGGCGTCGCGCTGCTCCTGGCTCTTGATGAAGAAGCTCTCGAAGGCGTGAACCTCCGCATAGGAAAACATCGCCGTGAACTTGCCGCACATGCAACGCTATGCCCGCTTCAGTTGGTCCAGTTGTGCAATTCGCGGATCCGCCGCCGGTAGGCGACCGTGAGGCAGCCCACGCTGGTGCAGGCATCGCGCTCGCTGACCCACAGATCCTGTTCGGCATTGACCGCGTCGGGCGCCACCGCCTTGGCGCGGGCCCGGCGCAGCAGCGTGTCTTCCTGCATGTCCAGGGCGGCGAGATCGTCATTGCCGCAGATCAGAAGCTTCCATTTCGATTTGGCGGCGGCGCAATCGAAGCTTGGCTTGACCATTGTTGGTGCTGGCGGCTTTACGGGCGCTTGGGCGGGCGGCGGCGCCGCATACGACAAATTCGCGGCGCAGAACGATAAAGACAGGATCAAAGCGGCTTTGCGAAACATCTTCCTCTCCCCCGAATCCGTTTGCCTTGGCCTGCGACTATACACGCATTGCGGGCGCGGGCGCGGATCTGGGATAGGTTTGTGCGGCGTCAAAGTGCGGCAACCGGAATGCATGGCTTCGAGAATTTCGGGATTTCGGCCCTGCTGGTGGCGGTGGCGGAGATGGGCGACCGCACCCAGCTTCTCACCATTCTCCTGGCGACGCGCTATCGCCGGCCCCTGACCATAATCGCGGGCGTGCTGGTCGCCACCATCGCCAATCACGCGCTGGCGGCGCTGGCGGGATTCTATGTCTCCAGCTTTCTCGACGCGCCCTGGTTCCATTACCTGATCGGGGCGTCCTTCATCGCCATGGCGGGCTGGGTGCTGATTCCAGACAAGCAATCGGCGGAAGGCGAAGCGATCTCGCACCGTGGCGTCTTCCTCACCACCGTGATCACGTTCTTCATCGTCGAGATGGGCGACAAGACCCAGATCGCCACGGCGGCCTTGGCGGCGCGTTTCGCCAGCGTCTGGATCGTCACCGCGGGCACCACCACCGGCATGCTGCTGGCCAATGTTCCGGCGGCTTATTTCGGCCATGCACTCACCAAGGCCGTGTCGCTGCCGGTGATGCGGTACATCTCGGCGGCGATCTATGCCGTGCTGGGTGTGGTGAGTTTGGCGCAGACAGCCGGCTATCTCGGCTGACCGGCTTCATTTCGTCGGCGGCGATTTGGAAATGGACGGCGTTGCCGAAGACGGCCGGGTCAGCTTCGCTTCTTGGGCGCGGGCTTGGGCGTCTTGGCCGGCTTGGGCGCAAGCGCCTCGGCCTTCTTGTCTTCTTCTTCCTTCGCCAGGCGAAGGGCGCGCAAACGGACGGTCTTGGCGTCGTTGTGCGCGGATTCAGTGGCGGCCTGCTGTTTGACCAGCGCGGTGCGCTGTTCCCAGGCCGCGAAATGACTGTTGGCGTTGCGGCGGGCGGATTCTTTTTGGGACGAATTGTCGATGGCGACCTCCTGAGTAATGGGGCGGCGGCTTTGCGGCCGCCGCCCCTGATTACCTTAGGCGAGCTTGATGTTGGCGGCTTTGGAGCCGCGCGCATCCGGCTGAATGTCGAACTGGACCTTCTGGCCTTCGTTCAGGCTGCGGATACCAGCCGCTTCGAGAGCCGAGGCATGGACGAACACGTCCTTGCCGCCGTCTTCTGGCGAGATGAAACCGAAACCCTTGGAGGTGTTGAAAAACTTCACGGTGCCGATGGTCATTTTAATTCCTTTACAACATCGGGTTACGTCCGCGCCTATGCGTGGACGGCCGTGGAAACAATGACATCTGGTCTTTAGGAAGTTTTTCGGTTCGTCCGGCACGCGAATGCGAGTCAGAAAGACAGAAGCGCTTCGTCTGACAGGGACGCAAGAACCACGTTGCTGCCAGCATACACTTTTGCCCCTGTTATTACAATCGGGCGGAACTTCGGCATCCCGGATCGCGCTTTCGCGAGGCCGCGTTCATCACGCAAGTGTCTGGCGGAATTGCGGAAAAATGGGTCGCGCCAGCGGCGCGCGGAAAATGAGACACAGGCGCGGGCGCCAGGCGATCAGGCCTGTTTGCGTCCGCCGCCCAGCAATTCGTTCTGGATATTGAAACTGTTTTCGTAAGCGGCGGCGACGCGGCGGGCGTCCTGCTCGCGCCTTGCGTGCTGGGTTTTCGTCTCCGAAGACGCCAGCGGGGCATTGTGAATCTCGTCGGCCAGGGCGTTGTAGTAATCGCGCGCCTTGCGCAAACCTTCGAGCTGCTGGGCGGCGGGAACTTCGATCCGGTACTGCATGTCCGCACTGTAGTCTCTATTTGCAACATTTTGTCGAAAAACCGATTCCCGGTTAACCGGCCGGCGCATTGGTCGCGGGCCGGAAAATACCCGGCTAATGCGGCGCCCGGATCTGAGCCCTGAGCTCGAGGATGGCGGCGGCGATGCGGCGCCATTTGTCGCTTTTCGCGGGCGCGCCCATCTCGGCATGGGTCTCGGCATGACCGACGGCAACGCTTTCCGCGTCCGCGCCATACAGTCGGATCATGGCGCGCGCCAAGTCATGCTCTTCGCCGTCCCCCAACCTGTTCTCCTGCCGTTCCCCCGACGTCCGGTATCAGACAAAGTAGCAACGTCTGGGACACTTTGCGACAATTATGAGAGATTACGGGATAAATTTTCCCCAATCCAAAATGCCCACATCCGGACGAAGCGGGGGCGTGGCGGACCGGAGTCCTTCGCGACATACTCGGACGGGAATAGCAGGGGGGTTCACATGCCGGGACGTTGGAAAAGTCTATTGCTGGGCGCGGCCGCGCTTGGCCTGTTGGCAGTGCCGGCGGGTTCCGCGCCCGCGCCTGCCGCGAGCGGACCGCATGGCGAAATTCTCTGGGACACGTTCGGCGTGCCGCATGTCTTCGGCAAGGACGAGGCCGGTGTGTTCTATGGCTTCGGCTGGGCGCAGGTAAAAAGCCACGCCAATCTGGTCTTGCGTCTCTACGGCCAGGCGCAGGGACGCGCCGCCGAATATTGGGGCCAGGATTACGCCGAATCCGACCGCTGGGTGGTCAGCAACGGTATCTATGACCGGGCCAAGCAATGGTACGGCCAGCAGACCCCGCAATTCCGCAAGGACCTGGACGCCTTCGCCGCCGGCATGACCGACAGCGCGCGCAAGAACGCCGCGAACATCGATCCCGAAGTGCTGAAGGTGCTGCCGCTGACCGGTGTCGATGTGATCGCCCACGCCCACCGGCTGTTCAACTATATCTATGTCACCTCGCTGGAGCAGTTGCAGAACATCAAGGACAGCCACGACGTGGGCGGCTCCAACGCCTGGGCGGTGGCGCCCGCCAAGTCCAAGAGCGGCAACACCATGCTGCTGGCCAATCCGCATCTGCCCTGGGCGCCGAGTTTCTTCACCTATTATGAAGCGGGCCTCGAAGGCCCCGGCATCCACATGTATGGCGCCACCCAGATCGGGCTGCCGATGCTGCGCTTCGATTTCGACGACCGCCACGGCTTCACCAACACGGTGAACACGATCCTGGGCGCGACCATCTACAAGCTGACCCCGGCCGAAGGCGGCTTCCAAAACGGCTATATGTTCGACGGCAAAGTCATGCCGTTCGCCACCCGGCAGGCCAGCTTCAAGATCCGCCAGGCCGACGGTTCGATGAAGACGGAAGACTTCACCATCCGCTCGACGGTGCAGGGCCCCGTGTTCACCACCAAGGCCGGCGCCACCGTGGCGCTGCGCGTCGCGGGGCTGGAGCGTCCCGAAGCGCTGAAGGAATATTGGGATCTTGGCATGGCCAAGACTTACGACCAGGCGCTGGCCGCGTTCAAAAAGGTGCAGGTGCCGACCTTCAACATCGTCTATGCCGACCGCGAGGGGAACATCCTCTATGTCGATAACGGCATCGAGCCCAAGCGCAAGCAGGGCGACTTCGCTTATTGGAAAGGGTTGGTGCCGGGCGATACGTCTGAGACCCTGTGGCAGGATTCCGACGTGATGACGTTCGACGAAATCCCCCATGTCGCCAATCCGCCATCGGGCTTCGTCCAGAACACCAACGATCCGCCCTGGACCTCGACCATGCCGCAGGCGATCCATTACAAGGATTATCCGCCCTATATCGCCGTCGAAGGCCCGCTTTCGATGCGTAACGAACAGTCGCTGCATCTGATGGCCGACAGCGGCAAGATTTCCTATGACGATTTCGTCCGGCTGAAACACACCACCCGCGCGCTGCTGGCCGACCGCATGGTGCCCGAGCTGATCAACATGGTGGGAACCGCGTCCGATCCCGACATCCAGAAGGCGGTGGCGGTGCTCAAGGGCTGGGATCACCAGTACAATGCTGACAGCAAGGGCGCGCTGTTGTTCGAGACCTGGGTGAAGGCCTTCGCCGGGCCGGGCATGTCGAACGAACAGAATTTCGCGGAGAAGTGGCACGCGGACAATCCGATCGAGACCCCGCGCGGCATCAAGGATCCGGCCGTGGCGATGTCGACGCTCAAGGCGGCGGTGGCCGAGACGATCAAGACCTATGGCGCGGTGGACCGGCCGTATGGCGAGGTCTCCCGTTTCCATATCGGCGACGTGAACCTTCCGGCCAATGGCGGCATGGGCAATCTGGGCATCTTCCGCACCATAACCTGGGGCCCGATGAAGGACGGCCAGCGCATCCCCTTGGCGGGTGAAACCTGGGTCTCGATGGTGGAGTTCTCCAAGCCGGTCAAGGCGATGGGCGTGATGTCTTACGGCGACTCGAGCCAGCCGGGCTCGAAGCACAACAACGACCAGCTGAAATTCGTCGCGGAACGCAAGCTGCGCACGCTCTGGGTCAAGCGCGCGGATGTCGTGAAGCATGTCGAGGAGAAGACGGAGTATTAGTCCAATTCGTCATCACCCGGCTTGTCCGGGTGATCCATAATGACTCGCAACACTGCAATGCCGTCGCAAGTCATCATGGATGGCCCGGATGAACCGGGCCATGACGGTTGGGGTATTACGAAAACGCGATGCCCGGTCTGAGGACAAGCTGAAAGAACGCCAGCACCAGCAGCAGCGCGCCGGCCGGGATAGCGAGGGATGGCGCGGGGCGCGCGGGCTGCGACGACACCGGGCCGAAACCGGCGCTAGCCTCAATCCAGATCACGCCAGAGAGCATCACGATCAGAGGCAGGATCGCGACTTCCACGATGTTGCGCGGCTCGCGGAACGGAATCAGCAGCAGCACCGAGACCAGCGCAGGCAAACTCACGGTGCGGAAGATGAAGCCCAGCCGCGCGCCGCCGCTGGCGGATTCGGCGGCGGTGGCGACAAGGCGCAGGATCATGCGCATCAGCCAGACCCCAGCGGCGATTGTCGCGACCAGGGCCAGCACGCCGATGGCGATTTTCGTGCCGCTGCCGAACGCCAGATATTTCAGCGCCCTGCCGACATCATTGCCCGGCACCAGCGCGCCGATCACGACTTGGCTGAGGCATTGATAGAGGCCCTGGAACGCCATCCAGAACAGGAACAGTTTTGTCGTGGTGGATCGCCGGCCCGCACCCGCCAGCAGGCCCGCGAACAACAACCCGATGACGAGGTCGGCAATCGCGCCGGTGCCCTGCAGCAATTCCACGCGCGGGTCGGCGCCGGTCCAGTCGTGATTGTTGTGATAGAGCGTGGCGTGCACGCCCGGCAGCAGAGCCTTCGGAATCGCCAGGAATAGTTCCTGGAAGAAGAAGGTCAGGTTGAAGGCCAGGGCGCAGAACAGCACCGAGCTCAGGGTCAAGGTCCGATCCCACGAAACGCGCCGCCCACCCATGCCGCCCACTCTATTCGGTTCCGGCGGAGTGAAGGGGGCGACGCGCCTGCGGTCAAGCCATGGCGCAGGGTCCGGCGCGCGCCGAGGCACATCCACTCGGGCCGCTGCGGGACCCTCGGTGGCGCTCAGTTTTTGTAGGCTCGCTTTGCTCGCCAACAAAAAGCTGGACGCCCACTCGGGCCGCTGCGGGACCCTCGGTGGCGCTCAGTTTTTGTAGGCTCGCTTTGCTCGCCAACAAAAACTGGCGTCAATTCAGCGACGCCTGCTTGTCGCTGATCAAGTTGGCGCGCACGTTCCTGGTCACGTTTTTTTCGATCCGCAGCATGGCGACGTCGATTGCCTCGTTGATGCAGGCCCGCATCTCCGTTTTGACGGCGTCGAGCGGGATATGTTCGCTGCCGGTCAGGCCGCGGTTGGCGCCGATGCAGGCCCGGCTGGCGGCGGCCTGAAGGCGGTCGGCCAGGATCTTGGCATCGGCGGGTTTGGCGAGGTTCAGGTCTCCGTATACGACCGGCACCGAAGCGTCCGACCAGGCATCGGCCTGGGCAGAGGTGACGGCCTGGATTGGCGTGATGATAAGCGCGAGAAGGGCGGCGGCGGCGAAGGCGCGAAGCATGGTGATCTCCTTTAACTCTGGCGGTTAAGGCGTCTCACCCTGAATTCCTTGCGGCACGTTCCGGACTTCCGGCGGCCTATTGCAGCGCAACATATGTTTGCTTCAGTCGTATTACGTCGTCAAGAATTTTTATTGCACTGCAACATAGCAGCCTCTGGACGCTTTGTGAGCAGGATAAAACCGGGCGCCGGGCTCTTTGCGATCGGTCTTGCGCAAAATGCGAGCGGATCCGCGGGCGGCGCATCTTTCCGGGCGCGTCATCAAGCGCGCGAATCGCGGCGCGGTCATCGATGACACGGAAAGTTTATACGTCCGCGCCGGCGACACTTTGCGATGACGACATTGTTCGCGCGGCCCGCGGATTTCGTATAGACTTAAAGAAAACACAGAACAGTAGGGGAGAGCTTATGAGCGATCAGGAAACCGGCGCGGTAAGCCGGCGTTCGTTGCTTCGCATGATCGGCACCGTAGCGGGATCGACCGCCATGTATGGCGCGATGACCGAACTCGGCTTTGCGCAGGAATCCGGTTATTCCGGGCCGCCCAAGCTGGGCGCGGTCAAGCCGGGCACCTCGGTGCTGGTGCTGGGCGCGGGCATCGCGGGCATGGTGGCGGCGCTGGAGCTGCGCGATGCCGGCTATAAAGTGCAGATCTTGGAATACAACAACCGTCCCGGCGGGCGAAACTGGTCGCTCTATGGCGGCGACACCTATACCGAGCTGGGCGGCGCGGTTCAGCATGTGCAGTTCGATCCCGGCCAATATTTCAATCCCGGCCCGTGGCGGGTGCCGCATCACCATTACGGCATCCTGCATTACATCAACCGGCTGAATGTGCAGCTGGAGCCGTTCACGCAGGTGAACTTCAACGCCTATGTCCACAACACCAAGGCCTATGGCGGCAAGCCCCGGCGCTATCGCGAAGTGATGGCGGATTACCAGGGCCATGTCGCCGAACTGCTCGGCAAATGCACCCAGCAGGGCGCGCTCGACCAGACCGTGTCCAAGGAAGACCGCGAGATGCTGGCGGAATCGCTCCGCCGCTGGGGCGCGCTGGACAAGGATATGAAATATGTGAAGGGCGAAATGTCCGCCCGCATGCGCGGCGCAGTGCTGGATGAAGGCGGCGGGATTCATTCCGAGCCGGTTTATAGCGAGCCGGACTCGCTTTCCCAGCTCCTCAATTCGCAGATGTGGACCGCGATCGGGCGCGGCCTGAATTACGAATCCCAGACCCCCATCTTCCAGCCCAAGGGCGGCATGGGCCAGATCGGCAAGGCCTTCGGCAAGGAACTGGGCAACATCATCCAGTACAACGCCAAGGTCATCGACATCCATCAGGACGACAAGGGCGTCACCGCCACCTATATCGACGCGCAGAAGGGCGGCGCGCCGAGGAAGGCGTCCGCCGATTGGTGCGTCTGCACCATTCCCGCTTCGATCCTGTCGCAGATCCCGATGACGGTCGGGGCCAAGATGCGCACGGCGATCAACCAGCTTCCCTACAGCGCCTCGATCAAGGTGGGCCTGCAGATGAAGCGCCGCTTCTGGGAACAGGACGACCGCATCTTCGGCGGCATGAGCTATACCGACCAGCCCAATGCCCAGATCGGCTATCCGCAATGGGATTATTTCTCAAAGGGCAAGGGCGTGCTGCTGGCCGCCTATACCTTCGACAAGGAGGCCTTTCACTACGCGTCGAAATCGCCGGAGCAGCGCATCGCCGACACCGTGGAGTATGGCGAGAAAATCCATCCCGGCAATTACAAGAAGAATTTCGAATGCGGCGTGGCGGTGGCCTGGCATCGCGTGCCCTGGACACTTGGCTGCGGCGGCCGCTGGACCGAGGAAGGCCGCCTGAAGCATTACAACGATCTCTGCAACATCGACGGCCGCATCGTGCTGGCGGGCGAACATGCCTCGCGCCTGCCGGAATGGCAGGAGGGATCGGTGACGTCGGCGACGGATGCGATCACGCGGCTGCACCAGAAGGTTATGAACGTGTAGACAGTACCGATTTGTTGAAAACTTTCGAGCGCCGCAGACCCGAGCGAGCGGCGGAAGCGAATACGCTTTCACATCTCGACAATCGCTAATGGCAGACGCGATATGGGTTTTTGGGGATAGGGGCATGTCGAGAAAATGGTACTGGCTGGCTTACGTGCTTCTGGCGTGGCAGTTTGCCAAAACAACAGTCTCGGCCTTTTCCGTACCCTGGAGTTGGGCTTTGGATCAGCTTCTTTTTGTATTTTTCGTGCTGTGTGGGGCCATTGTTTTGGGCTTCTGGGCCTTCACGTGGCAGCGCGGCGGTACCGAAGCGGTCAAAGCGCGGTGGGCGCTACGTCAACAGCGAATGGCTGCTCCACTGAATAAAAAAGCGTTTCACTGGAGTTTGGTCTTTTGGATTGCCGTAGCAGTTGTTCTTGTTATCATTTTCAACATGATGCAGCGGTAGCACCTATCTAGCTATTTGCGGGCTCTAGTTGGGTCTTTGCTCAGGGACTCAAATCTCGCGCCAAGCTCGCGCGGGCGGTGGAGCGTCCTCACCCTTCGACCCGCTCAGGGTGAGGATATCCTCATGCTGAGCTTGTCGAAGCATGAGGAGCGCGCGGACGCATCCCCACGTGTCATCCCCGGCGAGCGAGAGCGAATAGCGAGCGCGAGGGAAGGCGACCCAGGTCGTGGGACCGCCCAGGTCTTGACGGCTGGGTTCCCTTTCCTCGGCGCTGGTCGCGCCTCGCCGGGAATGACACGGAGCGTGAGTGTCGCGATCTCCCAAAACAAGCGGGCCGCCCGTTCAAACATTCACCCCATTCCGTCATCACCCGGCTCGTCCGGGTGATCCATAAAGAGTCCCGACACTGCGATGCCGTCATAAGTCGTCATGGATGGCCCGGATAAACCGGGCCATGACGGGTGGGGGGGCTGCCCCAAAACAAAAGGGCCGCCCGTGATGGGGCGGCCCGTTTCGTTTTAAGCCTGCAAAGAACTCAGCTCATCGTTACCAGGTTTGCCACCTGGTCCAGCTCTTCCGGCGTGTTGTAGACGTGCGGCGAGATGCGCAGCAGGGTCTTGCCGCCGATGCGGGTTATCGAGCCCGCGAGTTTCTTGCTGGCGTAGAGATCCTTGGCGCGGTCGGGCAGGCCGGGGATGTCGGCGGCCAGCACCGTGCCCCACAGGGCCGGATCGCCGGAGCCGATCACCTTGATGCCTTTTGCCGACAGCTTCTGGCGCATCAGGGCGGCATTGGCGCGGGCGATCTTCTCGATCCCGGCATCGCCGCCCAGCGCGTCGCGTTCATCGAGCGCGGCGAGAAGGCCCGGCAGCATCGCATCCGGGCGCTGGCCCAGATATTCGAACGCCTGGCCGTTCACTGCGTCGTTGGCGCCGGAGTGGTAATAATCCACGCTCAGCATCAAGGGATCGAGTTCGGCAATCCGCTCCGGCTTCACATAGAGCACGCCGCCACCGATCGGGCACATCATCCATTTGTGGGTGCTGCCCGCCAGCGAGTCGCAGCCCATCGCGGCGACATCCAGCTTCATCCAGCCCAGGGTCTGTGCCGCATCGACATGGAACCAGATATTCTTGGACTTGGTGAAACGCCCGATCTCCGCCACCGGGGCGATGATGCCGCCCAGGTTGGTCTGGTGCGACAGCGCCAGCACCTTGGTGCGTGGGGTCGCCAGCGAGATATAGGCGTCCATCACGTCCTGGGCGCTTTTCGGTTCGTCGGCCGGCGTCGCGATCTTGACCACGATGCCTTCGGTCTGTTCGCGGCGCTTCCACCAATTGGTGTTCGAGGGATGGTTCTCATGGCCGATGATGACTTCGTCGCCCGCCTTCAGCCGCACGCCGCGGGTGATGTTGCCGCTCGATTCGCTGCAATTGCGGGTCAGCGCGATGGCGTCGGGCACGGTGTTGATGTTGCGGGCGATGCGGGCATGCACCGTCGCCACCATGTCGTTATATTTACGGCGATACTCTTGCGACGGGTTGGCCTGCAATGCCGCGGATTCCGCCTTTTCCGCCGCGATGGCGGTCTGGAAGGTGGGGCAGAGATTGGCGGCATTGACGTAGAGAAGCTTGGGGTCCAGCGCGAAGCGGGCGCGAATGGCGCCGCTCTTCATCGGTTGCGCCGCCACGGGACCAACCGTAGCCGCCGCTGCGGCCAGACCGGCCGCCGTCTGAATCAGAAGACGCCTGGAAATATCCGTCATGTCAGTCCCTCCCATTTGTGGTTTTTGACCTGAATGCGATCGGCGCGGCGCGCAAGTATATTGCCGCGGGCGCAAGATGGTGCGTCAGATGGCAGGGTTTGACAATGCGCCGGAACGGGCTTTCGCGCGCCATGCACCGATTATCTGTGCCATGACCGGACGTGCCGCAGTTGCACAATCGCGCGCCGAAAGCCGCGACACTTTGCGATGATGGCGCAGTTCACGCGGGCTGCGAAATCAGTATAGACTTAAAGAAAATACAAAACCTCTAGGGGAGGATTTATGAGCGACGCAAAAACCGGCTCGATGAGCCGGCGGTCTCTTCTGCACATGATCGGTACGGTGGCGGGCTCGACCGCCATGTACAACGCCATGACCGAAATGGGGTATGCGCAGGAATCGGGCTATGCGGGCCCGCCCAAGCTGGGCCCGGTCAAGCCGGGCGCGTCGGTTCTCATCCTGGGCGCGGGCATCGCGGGCATGGTGGCGGCGATGGAGCTGCGCGACGCCGGATATAAAGTGCAGGTGCTGGAATATAACGGACGTTCCGGCGGGCGGAACTGGTCGCTCTATGGCGGCGATACCTACACCGAGCTCGGCGGCTTCACCCAGCATGTCCAGTTCGATCCGGGCCAGTACATCAATCCCGGTCCCTGGCGCCTGCCGCATCATCATTACGGCATTCTGCATTACGCCAACCGGCTGAATGTCGGGCTCGAGCCGTTCCAGCAGGTCAACTACAACGCCTATGTCCACAACACCAATGCGTATGGCGGCAAGCCCAAGCGCTATCGCGAAGTGCAGGCGGATT
The DNA here is from genome assembly GCA_040389245.1 of Pseudomonadota bacterium. Lineage (GTDB taxonomy): Bacteria > Pseudomonadota > Alphaproteobacteria > Micropepsales > Micropepsaceae > Rhizomicrobium. The sequence continues at coordinate 1,210,537 of JAZKAH010000002.1, forward strand.
TCCACGGCCATGTCGCCGAACTTCTGGCGAAGACGACCAAGCAGAACGCCCTCGACCAGATGGTGACCAAGGAAGACCAGGAGATCCTGCTGGAAGCCTTGCGCGGCTGGGGCGCACTGGACGCCAACATGCAATATGTGAAAGGCCGTGCCAGCTCGAACCGGCGCGGGCCCGATGTCGATGACGGTGGCGGGCTGAATTCGCTGCCGATCTATTCCGAGCCAGGCAAGCTGCCGGACCTGCTGCACTCTTATATGTGGCGCGCCATCGGCTGGGGCCACGACTATGAATACCAGACCTCGATCTTCCAGCCCAAGGGCGGCATGGGCCAGATCGGCAAGGCCTTCGGCATCGAGCTGGGCCCGCTGATCAAGTATAATTCCAAGGTCATCGACATTCATCAGGACGATAAGGGCGTCACCGCCACCTATATCGACAGCCGCACGGGCGGCGCGCCGCAAAAGGCGAGTGCCGATTGGTGCGTCTGCACCATTCCGGCCTCGATCCTTTCTCAGATCCCGATGAATGTGTCGGGAAAGATGAAGGCGGCGATCAACCAGATCCCCTATGGCGCGGGGCTGAAGATCGGCCTGCAGATGAAGCGCCGCTTCTGGGAACAGGACGACCGCATCTATGGCGGGCTCACCTATACCAACCAGCCCAACGCCATGATCGGCTATCCGATGTGGGATTATTTCTCCAAGGGCAAGGGCGTGCTTCTGGGCACATATCTGATGGGCGCGGGCGCCTTTGTCGCCGCCGCCAAATCGCCGGAGGACCGCATCAAGGACGCGCTGGACTATGGCGAGAAGATCCATCCCGGCCAGTACAAGGCCAATTACGAATGCGGCGTGGCGGTGGCCTGGCACCGGGTGCCCTGGACGCTCGGCTGTTCCGGCCAATGGACCGAGGAGGGCCGCGCCGCGCATTACAACGATGCCTGCGCTCTCGACGGCCGCATCGTGCTGGCGGGTGAACATATTTCGCGTCTGCCGGCGTGGCAGGAGGGGGCGGTCACATCGGCGACGGATGCGATCACGCGCCTGCATCAACGGGTGATGAGCGCTTAACTGGGGACCGCGCGGTCCTCATGCTTCGACAAGCTCAGCATGAGGATTTCGGGACTGCGCATGAATGCTCGTACTCCTCACCCTGAGCCTGTCGAAGGGTGAGGACCGCACCGAAATGGAAAAGGGAACAGGACAATGAAGATTGGTTTGGCCGCGCTGGCGGCGGTGTTGAGTGTGATGGCCGTGCCGGTGTTCGCAGATGGCGCGCAGGACATGGGCGCGGGAGCGATGAATCGCGGCGGGCCTTATGACTTCCAGGGCGGCAGGGCGATCTACACCAATGTCTGCCAGGGCTGCCACATGCCCGATGCCAAGGGCGCCGTGGGCGCTGGGATGTATCCGGCGCTGGCCAGCAACGCCAAGCTGGAGACGGCGGGCTATCCCGTGGCGGTGGTGACGCACGGCCAGAAGGCGATGCCACCTTTCGGCGCGCTGCTCAACGACCAGCAGATCGCCGATGTGGTCAATTATGTCCGCACCAGCTACGGCAACAAGTATAAAGACAAGGTCAGCGCCGCGGATGTGAAAGCTGCTCGTTGACGAGGGCGTGATGGATCGCCAGGCACATTGGAATGCCGCTTACACGGCGAAATCGGAAACCCAGGTCAGCTGGTTTCAGGAAGTGCCCGCCCGCTCGCTGGCGATGATCAACGCGGCGCATCCCACCGGATCGGTGATCGATGTCGGCGGCGGCGCTTCGCGGCTTGTGGACGCGCTACTTCAGGCAGGCGACCGGGACATCACCGTACTCGACATTTCCGAAGCCGCACTCGACCGCGCCAGAACGCGGCTGGGCGACAAGGCGGCGCTTGTTCGTTGGATTTGCGCCGATATCACGCAATGGAAGCCGGACCGCCAATGGGACATCTGGCACGACCGCGCCGTGTTTCATTTCCTGACGGAAGAGCCTGCGCAGGATGCCTATATCGCCGCGCTGACGGCGGCCACACACCCCGGGTCGGCAGTGATCATCGCCACCTTCGCGCCCAGCGGGCCGGAACGGTGCAGCGGTTTGCCCGTGCGGCGTTACAGTCCCGCCGATCTGGCGCAGCGGCTGGGCCAGGCCTTCGCGCTTTATGACGAGGCGGCCGAGAAACATGTCACGCCCTGGGGCGCGGTGCAGGATTTTGCCTGTGCGGCGCTGCGGCGGATGTGATGTGGAGCTGGCGAGACAATCGGATATGGTGAAGGCATGGAAAATGGAAACAGAATCGCCAGCGCCGCGATCCTGGCTTCGGTCGCGACGATCTGCTTCGCGGGGCGGGCGGTCGCCGACGATGCCGCCACCCACGATCTGGAATGCCTGGCATCTACGAATATTCTCAATCAATCGACGGATCCGAAAGTGCGCTCAGCGGCGCCGGCCGTATACACATTCTATCTGGGCCGGTTGACGCAGATGGGTCTTGGTCCGGCGCAGATCGAGAAAGACATCGAAGACATGGCGCTGTCGCTGAAGCAGCACCCGAACATTGACCAGCCCGATTTCGCCAAGGCCTGCGGCGACGCGCCGAGCGCAGTCGTTGCAGAGATGAACATGGTCCAGAAGCGCGATCTGGCGGCAAAGCGGCGCGAATTCGGACCTGCGGCGCCGAGTCAGAGATAGGAAGCCGGCGGTGCGACCGATATCGTCCGGCGCCGCGCTTTCGATATGCCCCGTTGTATATCACGCCTGTGAGGGGGATGCCTTCATTGTCGGGTTCAAATGCATGTCGGGCCCTGATGCATTACACAGGTGAAGGCCGCGCGATCATCGTCTAAGCTCCGCGCGCAGCGGCGCACCTTACGATGCCGGGACCAGGGAGAGACGGCATGAACGACCTCATCGGCGAAGCGGTGACGGAGAGTGAAGCGGAACGCGCGCTGGACGCGGCGTGCGAATGCAAAGACGGCATGTTCCCGCAAGGCCGTATCGGCACCTCCAGCCGCCGCCAGATCCTGCGCGGGGGCGGATTGCTCACCGCCGCCGCCGCGATAATGCCTGTGCGGGCGATGGCAGCCGATGCGCCGCTGGATCCACCCTGGAGCGTGCCGGGCCGCATCGCCAAAAGCGATTACGGTGAGCGGGCCGCGTTTGAAAAAGTGCTGCGGCTGTCGAGCTCGGGTGGCACTTCCGCGCTGACGCCGCTGCAGGCGGGGGTCGGCATCATCACGCCCTCGGGCCTGCATTTCGAGCGCCATCACAACGGCATTCCCACCATCGATCCGGCGCAGCATCGCCTCATCATCCACGGCATGGTGGACAAGCCGATGAAATATTCGGTGGAAGACCTGAAGCGTTTTCCCTCCGTCTCGCGCATCCTGTTCGTGGAATGCTCCGGCAATTCCAATGCCGCTTCGCGCAGCGCCAGCCAGAAGACGGCGCAGGAAGCCCATGGCCTGACCTCGACTTCGGAATGGACCGGCGTGCGGCTTTCGACTTTGCTGGCGCAAGTCGGGGTCAAGGATGGCGCGGCCTGGGTTCTGGCCGAAGGCGCCGACGGCGCGATGCTGTCGCGCAGCGTGCCGATCGACAAGATGCTGGACGATGCCATGGTCGCCTATGCCCAGAACGGCGAAGCAATACGGCCGGAGAATGGCTATCCGATGCGGCTGATCCTTCCCGGCTGGGAAGGCAACATCAACATCAAATGGCTGAGGCGCCTGAAGATCGGCGACAAGCCCTTCATGACGCGGGAAGAGACCTCGAAATACACCGACCTCATCACCTTGACCGGCAAGGCACGGCAATTTTCCTGGGTGATGGAGGCCAAGTCGCTGATCACGTTCCCGTCGGGGGACATGCGCCTGCCGGGCAAGGGCTTTTACGAAGTCTCCGGCATCGCCTGGTCGGGCCGCGCCCCGATCGAGCGGGTGGAAATCACCACCGATGGCGGCAAGACCTGGAGCCTGGCGTCGCTGCAGGAGCCGGTGCTGCCCAAGGCGCATGTGCGCTTCCGCTATCCTTGGGCTTGGGACGGCAGCGAAGCGATCATCGAAAGCCGCGCCACCGACCAGACCGGCTATACCCAGCCGACCAAATCCTTCCTGACCCGCACCGAAGGCGTCGGGCCCACCTATCACTATAACGGCATCCAGAGCTGGAAAGTCGCCGCCGACGGGAGCGTCAGCAATGTCCTCAACGGTTAAGCGTCTTCTCTGCGGCGCGGCGATGGCGGCGGCGGTATGTGTTCCGCTGACGGTGATGGCGCAGCAGACCGGCTATCCCGGCGGCGAATCTTTTTCCTTCGGCACCCCGGCCAGCAAGGCCGACATCGACGCCTGGGACAAGGATGTGCGGCCCGACGGCATGGGCCTGCCCGCGGGCAGCGGCACCTATAAAGTGGGCGCGCAGCTTTATGGCGAGCAATGCGCCTCCTGCCATGGCGCGAAACTCGAAGGCGTGCGCGATCCCAACCTGCCGCAAGGCGGCGGCCCGGCCCTGATCGGCGGGCGCGGTACCCTCAACACGCCGAAATTCAAGCAGACGGTAGAAAGCTACTGGCCCTATGCCAGCACCCTGTTCGACTACATCACCCGCGCCATGCCCTACACCGCGCCTGGCTCCCTGAAGCCCGATGAGGTCTATGCCCTGACGGCATTCATTCTCGCCGAAGGCAATATCGTGTCCAAGAGCGCGGTGATGGACGCCAAGTCCCTGGCCAAGGTGCAGATGCCGAACAAGGACGGATTCTATTTGGACGACCGGCCACATCCGGTGAAAAGGTATGATTGAGCGCCTCTGTTAATCCCAGGGCACTGAATATATTGTCGGCACGGGATCCAAACACCGCACGCAAGTGACCCGAGCCCCGATTGTTTCGTCTGCGGCTTTTCTGATTGCCGCGATATATTTCAGCGCGAGCCGGGACTTCGGCGATTTTGTCTATTCGCTGGCGATCGTGCCGGCACTTTTGCTTCTTTCGCTCTTGTGCATCGGCATCGCCGCCTACAGGGATTGGCGAAGCCGTGGTGTGAAGATCGGGCTTCTGATCCTTTTGGCGACGCCGGTTTTCGCATTCGCCTCATTCCGCCTGCATGACAATGTTCGCTTTATCCTCTGGTCCGCGGTGCATGCCCGCGACCTGGACCGCGTGACAAGGCAGGATGGCGTCATCACGGCCTGGGACAGCTGGGGAATGGGAGGGTCCGGCAACGACGCCTATCTCGTGTCCGATGTTTCGGATGGCAGTCGAACGGTCGCCGCCGCGGAGCAATGGAGAAAGCGCATGCGTCTGAATTGCCCGATTGTTGCGACAGAGCGCATGGCAGCCAGGATCTATATGGTGACGACATACAATTGCCCTCTCTGATCGAGCGGAGGGCGAAGGATCAAGAAGGCCCAAGAGTTTGAGCGTATCGACAGAAGGGAGATGCATCATGCGTCTGATCACGGCAACAGCCATTCTTCTTTTCGCCACCCCCGCGCTGGCGGCGCCGGCGCTCAAGCCGGCGCTGGCGCCGGTGGCGTTCCTGGTCGGGACCTGGGTGAGCGGCGAGGGCAAGGTGGCGGACACCGGCGGCAAGTCCAAGGGCGGCTCGATGATGACGGTGGAGTCGGACGGCTCCGCCATTCTGAGGCGCGATCACACCGAGACCTTCGACCGGACGGGCAAGCCCGCGGGCAGCTTTCACCAGACCATGCTGATCTATCCCGACGATGGCGGGCTGAAGGCCGATTATGTCGATGGCGAGGGCCATGCCATCCACTACATTTCGGCGACGGTGACGCCGGGCAAGTCGGTCACCTTCACCAGCGCGGCGGGGCAGGGGCCGGTGTTCCACCTGACGTATGAATCGCAGTCGCCGGATGTGCTGGCGATCACCTTCGGCATGACCCCGCCGGGACAAAGCGAATTCCGCCCCATCGCCACGGGCACACTCCAACGCGCGAAATAATTATTCCGCCGCGATGGACAGGCGCCGGGCTTGCGCCTTGCGCCAGGTGGCGGGCGCCAGGCCCAGGCTGCGCTTGAAAGCGCGGCTGAAGGCGGCTTCGGATTCATAGCCCACCTGCTCGGCGATCTCGGCGATGTTGGTGTTGCCGCTGCTCAGCAAACCCGTCGCCAGCTGCATGCGCCAGTTGGTGAGATATTGCATCGGCGGACAGCCGACAAATTCCGAAAACCGTTCCGCCAGCGAGGAACGCGACAGGCCGATCTCTTCCGCCATCTCTTCCAGGGTCCAGCAATGCGCCGGGCGGCCGTGCATCAGATTGAGCGCGCGGCCCACCGATTTGTCGCGCAATCCCGCCAGCCAGCCGCGTTCGGCAAGGGGCAGGCTTTCGACATACTGGCGCACCACTTCCACGAACATGAGTTCGCTCATCCGGCCCAGGATGCTTTCGCCGCCGGGGCGCTTGTTCTCGCATTCGGCCACCGCCGCCGGAATGAACACATCCAGCCAGTTGCCTGCCTGGCGCGCAGCAGCAGGTGCGTGGATGATGCGCGGCAAGACGTCGAGCAAGGGATGGCGCGCCGCCGCGTCGTAACCCAGAAAGCCGCAGACGATGTGCGCTTCCTCGCCATCGCCGCTGCCCGCCACCAGCGGCATGGGCAGCTGCATATTGTCGGGCGCCTGGTAGATCGACATGTCGGGCTCGGTGTGCATGCCCGGATCGCTGGACAGCACATGGGCGTCGCCCTGCGCCAGAATCATGATGTCCCCCGTCTTCAGATGAACCGGCTCGCCGCCCACCAGCGCGCCCCAGCACGATCCCTTGGTGACGACATGATATTCGATCACACGCTTGGCCTGCGGCATCACATAGGGCGCGCATTTGTCTGACGACGGTGCGGCAAGAACCCAGGGCGCGCGCACGGTGACGTCGAAGAACGCCGCCCCGTTCAGGCGGATGGTGCGCAGAACATCGGATAGGGCATCGGCCGGCATTTTCGCTCCTGCAAGAATTGAAATGTCAGTCTGCAATCACGCTGCGCGAAGAAATGGACGATCGGTCAAATAGTCCGGGGGCTCTGTCATTTGGGCCGGGTGTTCATGGCTCTAAAAGCGCGGCTCTTCAATCGTCGAGAGGATGCTTTATGCATAAAATGGTCATCCGTGACGTGTTTGCACCGCCCCCATCGATCCGCGTGCTCGGATTCGGCGTTGTGGCTTTCACCTGCGCAGCGGACGGCGACGGGAAAACGCCGCGTTTTCCTGCCAATTCCCTACCGAACGCACTGCCGCATGGGAGGAAATCATGAGCAGGGCAGCGGCGTTTCTTTACGGCGTTCTGGCATACGTCATGTTCCTGGGCGCGATTCTGTATGCGATCGGCTTTGTCGAGAATCTGCCTGTCCTCCCCAAGACCATCGATTCCGGCGTGCCGGGACCGGTTGCCGCGAGTGTTGCGATGAATCTGATCCTGCTGGGGATCTTTGCGGTGCAACACAGCGTGATGGCGCGCAAGGAATTCAAAGCATGGTGGACGCAGTTTGTCCCGCCCGCCATCGAACGCAGCACCTATGTCCTGTTTGCAAATCTGGCGCTGATTTTGCTGCTGTGGCAGTGGCGGCCGATCGCGGTGCCGGTGTGGACGGTGAGCGATCCCCTGCTGGCTGGGGCGCTGATCGGGATTTCGCTGGTGGGATGGGGGATCGTGTTTCTCAGCACCTTCCTGATCAATCATTTCGATCTCTTCGGCCTGCAGCAGGTCTGGCACAATCTGCGCCAGCAGCGGATCGAGGATCCGCAATTCCGCACGCCGCTGCTCTACAAATTCGTCCGCCATCCGCTCTATCTCGGCTTCATCATCGCCTTTTGGTCGGCGCCGGTGATGACGATGGGCCATCTTCTGTTTGCCGTGGCCACGACGGGATACATCTTCATCGGGCTGCTGCTGGAAGAACGCGACATGGTGGCAAGCTTCGGCCAGACCTACCGCAACTATCAGGCGCGGGTCTCCATGATCCTGCCACTCCCGCCTGGAAAGGGTTAGCGCCGCTCGGGGCGGCATTTCCGCTGGGCGGAGAAATTTTTATGACGACAACCATCGCGGGACCGGCTGGGCTATGATGGCGCTCCGGACAAGGATCGCCCGCGATGGCCGTGCCACAACAGGACCGTGATGCCGAGATCGGGCGGCTGTTCGCCGAGCTGGGCGAAAGCTATTGCCGGGCTCGCGAAGGCGTCACCGCGCCCGCTTATCTCAACGTGCCGCTGCATGTCTGCGAGGAAGCGGCCAAGGCCTCGGCCATCATAAAGCGCATCCGCGAGATCCAGGGTCTGTGAAAAATGCCCGGCGCCATCGCCGCGCCGCAAGCGGACATTCCTGGGGTGTCCGGCTTACCTGCGAAACAAGATCTTCGACTTTATCGAACGCCCCCCGAACAGGCATTTGCCGGTGAGGGGCTTTACCTTTTTGTCTTCTGGAGCCGTTATTAACCGCAATGCCGGTTGGGATTGTACAAATACGGACCCAATATGGTTTCTATACGAAATGTGCCGGAGAGGCGTGTGATTGGCCCCTCAATATCGCCCACGAATAGGGTCAATTTCCAAACGCTATTGTTAGCCGGGAAAATCGATGACGCTTTTCACGGTCGCCATATGCACCCGCAACAGGGAAAGTTCGCTGAGGCGCGCTCTATGCTCCCTGGAAGACGCCCTAAAGCCGGACTGCGAATGGGAAGTGCTCATCGTCGATAACGGGAGCGCGGACGGCACAGGGAAAATCGTGGCGGAATTCACCGGCCGGCTGCCAATCATATACGAAACCGAAGACCGTCCGGGGCTATCCCATGCACGCAACAAGGCAATCGCGCGCGCCCGGGGAGACTATATTGTCTGGACCGACGACGATGTCGTCGTGGAACGGACTTGGTTGACGGCCTATAGGGAAGCCTTCCAGCAATGGCCGGAAATTTCCATTTTCGGCGGAAAAATCATACCCACGCTCGTCGCGCCAAGCCCCGTCTGGTTTGCTTCCGCATTGCCGTTGTTGGGGCACCTGGTTGCCGCATGCGATTTGGGGCCGCTTCCCGTTTCTTTGGCGGTCGAAGGGGATTTGCTGCCTTACGGCGCAAATTTCGCGATCCGCACCGTGGACCAAAGGCGGTTTCCGTATGACCCGCGTCTGGGCGTTGCGCCCGGACGGCGATTGCTCGGCGAAGAGACGCAAGTCATCAAGTCGATGCTGGCAAATGGTTTCCGGGGAATCTGGATTCCCGGATGCGGCGTGGAGCACATCATCGGCCGCGAGCGGCAGACGGTCCGGTACATTTCGGATTACTTTGAGAGCTCGGGCGCAACCGAAATCGTGGTTGGAGGCGTGCCGATCGGCAATCGGCTTTTTGACGTACCCCTATGGTTATGGCGCCGGGCGGCGGCGCGGTTGGCAGAGTATTGGCTGCATCGGCTCTTTTCACCGCCGGAAATCTGGGTCGGCAGTCTGGTCGCCTTCGCCCAAGATCGCGGCAAAATCAAACAGCTTCTCCGTCAAGACACCAGCGCCTGCGATTCCGACCGCGCCCGCGAGATCCAGGCTTCGTGACGCTCTGCCTCCTGCGCGGCGGCTTGCGCGATTTGGCGGCAAACGCGCGCGTCCTGCACAGAGACCCCGTCCTTCCGTGCGATTTCGCCGCGCCGGAAGCCACGAAATCCACAGGCGGCGGCGGATCGGACACAGAAGGCCGCGTGGCCGTGCGCTAGCATCGTCCTATAGCGCCGGGCACAGGGCGCAGGGGACAGGAAATTTCCGGAACGGCGTCTTTAACGCCCGCGCGATGCGGGCCCGATTGCGCGAGGAGATTTCTGATGACCGACACCCCATCCAGCGGACGGATGAGCCGCCGTTCGCTTCTGTCCATGATCGGCACGGTGGCGGGCAGCGCCGCGATGTATCATGCCATGACCGAGCTGGGTTATGCCGGAGAGTCCGGTTACGCCGGACCGCCCAAGCTGGGCGCGCCGCCGCCGGGTTCCTCGGTGCTGGTGCTGGGCGCGGGCATTGCGGGCATGGTCGCGGCGATCGAGCTGCGCGACGCCGGATATAAAGTGCAGCTGCTGGAATATAACGGCCGCGCCGGCGGCCGGAACTGGTCGCTCTATGGCGGCGACACCTACACCGAACTGGGCGGCGCGGTTCAGCATGTGAAGTTCGATCCGGGCCAGTACATCAATCCGGGCCCCTGGCGGCTGCCCTATCATCATACCGGCATCCTGCATTACACAAACCGGCTGCGCGTGGCGGTCGAGCCTTTCACCCAGGTCAATTACAACGCCTTGGTCCACAGCACCGAAGCCAATGGCGGCAAGCCCAAGCGCTACCGCGAGGTCCAGGCGGATTTCCACGGCCATATCGCCGAGCTTCTGGCGAAATCGACCCAGCAGAATGCGCTCGACAAGAGCGTCACCAAGGAGGATCGCGAGATCCTGATGATGGCGTTGAAGCAATGGGGCGCGCTGGACGCCAATTATGAATACAAAAAGAATCTGATCAGCGCGAACCGGCGCGGCTTCGTCAGCGATCCGGGCGGCGGGCTGAATTCGGTGCCGGAAGCGTCGGAGCCGCAGGCGCTGGGCGATCTCTTGAAATCCCATCTCTGGAGTTCGGTCGCGGCCGGGCACAATTACGAGATGCAGAGTTCGATCTTCCAGCCCAAGGGCGGCATGGGCCAGGTCGGCAAGGCCTTCGGCAAGGAGCTTGGCAAACTGATCAAATACAATGCCAAGGTGATCGACATTCATCAGGATGCCAAAGGCGTCACCGCCACCTATGTCGATTCGCAAAAAGGCGGCGCGCCGCAGAAAGCCAGCGCGCAATGGTGCATCTGCACCATCCCGGCTTCGGTCCTGTCGCAGATCCCGATGAATGTCGGGGCCAAGATGAAGGCGGCGATCAACCAGCTGCCCTATCAGGCGGCGCTGAAGGTCGGCCTGCAGATGAAGCGGCGCTTCTGGGAACAGGATGAGCGCATCTATGGCGGCATCACCTATACCAACCAGCCCAATTCCACCATCGGCTATCCGATGTGGGACTATTTCTCCAAAGGCAAGGGCGTGCTGCTGGGCGCTTACACTTTCGGCGAGGCCGCCTTCGTCGCCGCCGCCAAATCGCCGGAAGACCGCATCAAGGACGCGCTGGAATACGGCTCCAAGATTCATCCGCAATACAAGAAGGAATTCGATTGCGGCGTCGCGGTGGCTTGGCATCGGGTGCCCTGGACGCTTGGCTGCGCCGGGCAATGGACGGAAGAAGGGCGGCAGGCGCATTACAACGATCTCTGCGCCATGGACGGGCGCATCATGCTGGCGGGCGAACATGCTTCGCGCCTGCCGGCCTGGCAGGAGGGCGCTGTGACTTCGGCCACCGATGCCATTACGCGCCTCCATCAACGCGTGATGAGCAACGCCTGATAACAATTCACACCGAGGGAAATTTCCTATGTCGATGAAATTCGCGGGAGCCGCTCTGGGCGCCTGCCTGATGTTGTGCGGTCCGGCCTTGGCGCAGGACACCGCCCCACCCGGCGGCGGGCGCAACCAGCCCTTTCCGTTCCAGGGCGGGCAGGCGATCTTCACCGGTGTCTGCCAGGGCTGCCACATGCCCGACGCCAAGGGCGCGACGGGCGCGGGCACCTATCCGGCGCTGGCGCACAATCCCAAGCTGGAGGTGGCGGGCTATCCGGTGTCGGTGATCGTGCATGGCCAGAAGGCGATGCCGCCTCTGGGCAGGATGCTGAGCGACAGCCAAGTGGCGGACGTCACCAATTACATCCGCAGCCATTTCGGCAACAGCTACAAGGATATGGTCAAGCCGGAAGCGGTGAAGGCGGTGCGGTGACGGCAACCCCGGGCGGGTGTAAGCTCGCGCGCTGCTTTCGGGATTTATCCCATGCGAAGCGTTGTCACCGCTGCATTCCTCATGGTTTTTTCCGCCGCGCCCGCTTTTGCGGCGGATGTGGAATTTCGTCCGGTGGTGGATTGCGCCACCCATCCCGGCGCCGAGCATCTGGCGATCTATTCGCCGCAGGCCCATTGCCTGGCGCCCGCCGTGGTGACCGAGAAGGATTTCGTGCGGCTGGAAAGATTGAGGCCGGGCGGCGGCACCTTTCTGCGCGGCAAACTGACGGAGGCGGCGCATCTGCGCTTTTACGATTTCACCCTGCATCACCGTTTCCGGCCGATGGCGCTTCTGGTGGACGGTCGTCCAACGCGGGTATGGGAGGTGGGTGGTCCGGTGCAATCCAACTGGCTGGGGATCACCGGCGGCTATCTGTCGGACCGCGAGGCCGATCAGGTCGCAGACCGTTATTACGCCGCGGGCGGGCGGCACTAGAGCGAAGGCCGCCGCCGCGCCTGAACGTTACTGCCGCTCGGGCATGTCCACCGACAGGCGCAGAAGCTCTTCGGGCTCGAACCATTTGCCGCCGCCCATCGCGATCATGGCCGTCACCTGGTCCACCGGGTTCAACTCGTCGCGCCAGTGGCGCAGGCAGGTCGCCAAAGTCCCGGTATAGTTGGGCCGGTTGCCGGGCGGCACCAGAATGGCAGGCATATTCCAGGGAATCTGTTTCATTTTGCCCTCTTGCTGGGGGTCACACGGAACAGCCTTGCAACCGGGATGCCAGCATGGCGTAAGGGTTAACCGGCCCGGCTTGTGGGCCGGGAGAGGCGGCAGTGGCGATGCGAATTTGTCTGATGCTGGGATGCGCGCTGGCGTTTGCGGGCTTGACGGCGCAGGCGCAGGCGGCGGCGCAGAAGCCCGTGATCGAGATCCGCGCCGTGGTCGATTGCGCGGCTTCGGGCAGCATCCCGCTACCTCCCGCCCAAAGCGGCGGCTGCATGGCGCCGGCCGCGATCGTCAAAGGCGCGGATTTCACCGGCATCGGGCATCTGCGCTACGGGCGGGGCAACGACAAGCTGGTGGTGGCGATGAGCGCGGCGGCGCACGGGCGCTATCTCGCCTTCACCCGCGCGCATCTGCTCCAGGCCGAAGCCATCCTGATCGACGGGCGCGTGGTCGGCACGCCGGTGATCGTGCAGCCCGAGCAGGCGGACGCGCTGGAGATCGCCGGCCTTACGGCTGCGCAGATCGATGCCTTGGTGACGCGGTTCCGCGCCCCGACGCATGGCGGATAAGAAAGCTAATTGTCGCCCGGCAGGGTGAGCCGCAGCACGAAGACGATCACCTGCAAAGCCGCGCCGGTGAAAAATCCGGTCAGCCCGAACCGCACCCAGCGGTCCCGCCACATCGGCGCGGCCGATCCCGCCGGGTTTTTATGGATCATCAGATAACGGACAATGGCGGCGCCGGCGACGGCCACGCCCAGCAAGGTTACGGCGAGGCTGACAAAGCCCAGCGCCGAGGACAGCCACCAGGCGGCGCGGATCAGATCTTTCATGACGGCAGCCTAGCACGGCCGGCAGGAATTCAGGCCCCGGCTTTTTGGGTGTCCGGCAGGGCGTCATAGGCGTCGATCAGCCGGTTGAGCGCCAGGCGCGCATCCTGAAAGGCCTGCAGGGTGGCATCGGTGGCGGCATCAAGCGCCGGCGGAATGGCGATCGGCGCGCCGGGATTCATTCGGAGCCCTTGCAGGGCCTCGATCAGGCCGGTGAGGGCGGCACGCTGATCGCGGCAATCTTCGATGAAGGCGGCATAGGCGGTGTCGAACATGGACGGAGCTTAGGGCGCGGTGGGGACGGCGTCTATTGCGGCTGATATCGCCATTAATCAGAACGACACGGTCCCTGCCATTTGTCCCGGTACCCGCCCCCCTTCCAATTACCGCCCGTCATGGAACCGGCTCTCTTCATTTTGTCGATTTGAACGACGATCCGGCGATTGCTTTGTGCTTCCGTCAGAACGGCTGAAATCCGATGCCCTGAGTTATGTGTAATTTTGAATCTCAAACGCTCGCCGCTCATGTCATCGGGAGAGCGAACCAGTTCCGATCCAATAATTTCAAAATCGAATGCCGTAGCCGGTAATTCCTGTTCTACTGAAAGTTGGCAATGCCAAATCTCCGCAGACGCCGTGGCCGGTACGGAGAACAGCATTGGAAATGCGGCGGCCATTGCCAGAAGCTGGGAACTCATCTTCCAACTCATCATCCCATCACCCAACTCTGGAACAGCTTGAGATCGATATTGCCGCCGTTGAGCGGCACGCCCACGGTGCGGCCCTTCATCAGGCCCTGCTCCTGGATCAGCGCCGCCAAAGCGGAAGCGCCCGCGCCTTCGGCAAGATTGTGGGTGTCGGTCCAATAGGCGCGGATCGCGCCCGCGATATCGTCGTCGCTCACCGTGACGATACGCGACGCGCCCTTGCGGATCAGCGCCAAGGCCGCGGCATCGGGCACCCGCGTCGCCAGCCCGTCGGCATTGGTGTCGGCGGAATTGGTTTCCACCACATAGCCCGCCTTGAACGACAGGGCATAGGACGGCGCGTTCTCGCTCTGCACGCCGATGATCTCGGTTTGAAGACCCAAAAGATCGCGCGCCATGATCGCGCCGCAGATGCCAGAGCCCAGCCCGATGGGGACATAAAGGACATCGAGCCCCGGCGCGGCCTCGAACAATTCCAGCGCCCAGGTGGAAACCCCCAGCACCAGGTCGCGGTGGAAGGACGGCGCGAAGGTGAGGTTGTCCTGCTCGGCCAGCCGCATCGCCTCGATCCGGGCCGCGTCGAAATCGGCGCCATGCTCGACCAGCCGGGCGCCAAAGGCGCGCATCGCCGCGTTCTTCTCGGTGCTGTTGCCATGCGGCACCACGATGGTGACGGGAATGCCGAAACGCTGCCCGGCAAAGGCCAGGGACTGGCCGTGATTGCCGCGCGTCGCCGAAATGATGCCATTGGGCGCCAGCTTTTCGCGCGCCAGCCGTTCCAGATGGATCAGCCCGCCGCGCACTTTGAAGGCGCCAGTTGGGGTGTGGTTCTCATGCTTGACCCAGACCTCGGTGCCGATGCGCTCGGCCAAGAGCGGCCAGCGATATTGCGGCGTGCCGTGGAACACCGCATGCACCTGGCGGCGGGCTTGTTCCATTTCTTCGCGGGTGAACAAGGAGGCATCTCCAAAACGCGGTTTCGGTGCGTCCTCATCCTTCGACGAGCTCAGGATGAGGAGATCGGTGACGGAGCAGAACCTTACTTCCTCATGCTGAGCCTGTCGAAGCATGGGAGCCATGCTCCGTCGCCGAAGCGCGAATTTTTTCCCACAAATGCCGGATTTCGTGTGCGGGCACGGCTTGCGGAAGCCGGGCTGCCACCGATAATGCGTGAGGGATGCCGGGAGCCCCGGCGGAGCATGCAACCGATTATCATTTCGGGTTCGATTCCGCTTTTTGGAGAAATTGTCATTGCCGTCATCGTTCTTGTCGGTTTGTTTTTCTTCATTCGGGCCTACGGACGAAACGGCCGCTTGTAACGACCGGGTGCGCGCATGCGGGCAGTGAATATGTCGGGGTATTTGTTGGCGGTGATGCTGCTGATGGCACAGGCCCCGCTCCCTGCCAGCATCGGCGTCGCCGCCATGACGAATGATGGCACCATCATCTTGCGGCTGCGCGCCGAAGGGGCAGGCGGCATGGTGGGCGAAGGGAACCTCACTTACAAACGCGGCAATCCTCAGTATGAGGAGGTTCTGCACCATATCGGCGGCCTGAAACCGGGCGAAACAAAAGCCGTGCCGCCCTGGAAGGATTGACCCGCCTTTGTGGTAGGATCCGGCCGCCTCTGGGGAATTCGCCAAGGCGGTCATAGGCTGAGAGGCGTTTTGCCCGGTACGAACCTTAAAGAGCAGAACGCCACCCTCCTGAAGTTGCTGGAGCAGGCGGGACTGGATTCCAAGCAGCGCGACATCGCCGCGCGCGTCCAGACTGTCCTCACCAATGAACTGCATCACCGCATGAAGAACATGCTGACCATGGTGACGGCGATCGTCCGCCAGAGCCTGCGCTCGGCGAGCGACCTGGCGCAGGCCGAGGCGGCCATCGGCGCGCGGTTGGTCGCCATGGCCAAGGCGCATGACGTGCTCTTGAAGTCCGACTGGCAGGCCGCCGATCTGGCGACCGTCGTTCGCGCCGCCATCGAACAGCATTGCAACCCGTCGGGCCGTATCGTCATGCAGGGCGAGGCGTTGCAGATTGCTTCCGCCGCGATCCTGCCCTTGTCGCTCCTGTTCAACGAGCTTTGCACCAACGCCACCAAATATGGCGCGCTGTCGAAGGACGACGGCGCGGTGACGATCTCCTGGACCAGGGATGCCGCCAACCTGGCTCTGCGCTGGGTGGAAAGCGGCGGGCCGCCGGTGGTGCCGCCGCGCCTCAAGAGCTTCGGCACGCGGCTCATCGAAAACGGCATCCCGCGCCAGTTGGGAGGTACGGGGCTGTTGTCGTTTCCCCCGTCGGGCGTGGTGTTCGAACTCACCCTGCCCCTGGCGCGGCTCCGGCCGCTGGGGGACGCGGGCTGACCCCGGACCCAGGCCGGTTAGGGCGTGGACGGACGAACCTTTTCCTTGGCGGATCAGGCATATAGCCGGCAAATCGGGGCCAAAACTTGTGGAATCCGGAGTGGGGGCCTATAGGAGGGCCTTAACGGAGCCCCCCATGCCCAAACTGCCCGACGACATGTCCCAGGCCGCCATCAAGAAGCGCGAAGTGATTTCCGCCGCGACCAAGGCCAAGCCCAAGACCGAAGACGTCGCCCCGCCCAAGCCGCGGATGGCGAAAAAGCGCTGACCGGCGCGATCTTTTCTCCGGTGTCCGGCGCTTAGCCGGTCCTGGCATTGCGCAGCGCTTCGATCCGCGCCAGATCGGCCAGATGCGCCAGCAACGGCATGCCGTTCGCCTCGGACAACCGGCGCAGCGACGCCAGCATGTCGGCGGCATAGCCCGCGACTTCGGCTTTCGAGGTTTGCACTTGTTCTAGTGAATTGAGGGCGTGAACCATTCGGGCATCCCTTGGTGGCTGATATATCAAGGACGCAACGCTAACGGAACACGCCGCCCACCTGCTGGCGACCAATGCAACGCTAATGATCCTACATTAACAAATGGTAGCAGACATACAACCTGCGCGAGCAATCGGCTAAATCGGTTTTCCCATGCGCAGGATCGGAACTTTAATCCCATTCGGCGTCGGCACCATCATCAATTCGATCGGTTTGTAGCCGCAGGATTCGTAGAGCGGCTGCCCGCCCATGGTGGCGGCAAGTTCGACGCTTGTGAATCCTTCGCCCCGCGCCGCCGCTTCGCACAGCTCCAAGACCTTGCGGCCGACGCCGCGGCGGGTGAAGGCGGGCGCGGTGTACATCGCCCGCACCCGGGCCGGTTCGGTCTTCGGATCCAGGAAGCGGGCGTCGCGTCCGGCGGTGTGGTTGCCGCCGAACAGGGTGGCCCGCCGGCTCCAGCCGCCGCAGCCGGCCAACGCGCCATCCAGCTCGACGATGAAATAGGTGCCGTCGTCGATCAGCTGAGTGTCCAGGCCCATGATCGAGAAGGACGCCTCGACTTCGGCCGGGGCCAGGAATTGCGGCAGCAGATCGGCGATGGCCGCGTTCATCAGCGCGGTCAGGGCCGGCATGTCGCCCTGGCTGGCCAGGCGATGACTGAGCTTTTCCATCGAAATATCCCCACCCCGGGGCCGTTTGGCTCTGGCGCTGGCGCCATTTATCCTCGAGGCTATTGCCGTTCCGGCGGCCGCGCAACGAGGGGCCGTCCAAGGGGGAATAACCCCCAAAGGGGAAGAGACAAGTCCAACGACCTCAGGGAAATACGAGAACCGCGCGCCGGATGGTCCGGCACGCTTTATTCAAGGAGACCATTCATGAAGCTCAAGACAATCGCGATCGCCACCGCTATGGCGTTGTGCAGCCTCGCCGGCGCGGCGAACGCTCAGGAAATCAGCCGCATCGGCGGACAGCCGGGCGGCCCCTTTGTGGCGATCACCGGCGTGCCCATGGGTGGCGGCATGACGATGTATTTCGTCTCCGGCGCCCTGCCGACCCCCGTCACCCCGCCGGTCGCCGGCCAGCCTATCAACTGGGGCGACACCACTCAGCAGACTCAATCGGTGTTCGCGAACCTGAAAAAGTCCATGGCGACCGCCGGCCTCACCCTGGGCGACGTCGTCAAGGCCACCGTCTATATGGGCCCGGAGCTGAGCTTCGCGGACATGAACAAGGTCTGGCTGACCGAGTTCGGCACGGCAGCACAGCCCAACAGGCCCGCCCGCGCCGCCTTCTTCGTGCATGGGTTGGCGGCTCCTGGCGCGCAACTCGAAATCGAATTCATCGCGGCCAAGAAGAACTAAGCGCGGTTCTTTTCGTCCCTGGCGTTGTCGCGCCTCCTCACGTGCTCACGCACGCTCCGGGGGACGCTCCTAGCCAGGAACGAAAATCCCTCGCGCTTGGCTTGGCGTGCATCAGTCGCGCCGGGTTGTAAGAATCTGAAATGAAAAAGGCGGGCTTTGTGGTCCGCCTTTTTCTTTGCGTTGCGCGGTGTTTCGGGTGGGAACCGGCGGCGGCGCGCGTCGTGGAACGCGCGCGGTTGTATCGAAGTAAGGATTCGCAAACCATCTCCCGCGATACTGGCGCCTTCGCCCGGCTTTGGCTCTTTTCGTAAGTGCGGTGTGTCCCCATTTCAGGCTAAGCAAGGTGCGGGACGGGCTTGCTGCGACACGCAGATTATAGGGCATTCAGAAGAACATGGACCCTCAGAATATCCTGACGACCGCCTCCAGCATGCTGGAGACGTTTGGCGAGAACGCCAAATTCATGGTGGCCGATCATATCGACCAGGCGATGCAGGCCGGCGATGCCGCCGCGCATGACGAGTGGTGCCTGATCGGCAAGGCCATCGCGCTGATGAGCATGCCGCGCGGCGAAGAAACCGCGGCCAAGCCCAAGGCGAAGCCGGCTCCCGTCGTCCACCGCAAATTCCGCGCCGCTTAAGAGTGCAATAAGGGCGCTGGTCTTTTGCGTCCGTGAGCCACGGCACGCGAAGCGTGTGAGCAGGTCCAGTGGACCTGCGAGAGTGGCGAACGCCGCGAGCTAAGGCGAGTGGCAGGCGTCGCGCCTCCTCACGTGCTCACGCACGCTCCGGGGGACGCTCCTAGCCAGGCCACAAAATCCTGCGCGCCTGTATTTGTGCTGACGCGACCGCCCAAGCCACAAAATCCCTCGCGCCGCCTGCTGGTGCCGACGCGCCGGCGGGAGCGCGGAAAATGTTCACGTGCGTGCACAATGGTACGGTGGAAAGGCAGGCTTTGCGCTCGCTTTTTATTTGCCGCAGTGCAGCGTCGAATGTCGAATCGCGCCGTCACAGAATCATCGTATACAGCTGTGTGTGACGTTGGGGGAGCCGTTCATGGCCGTCGCCAATTATTTCGACAGCATTGCTGACTTCGGGCCGGAGCGGCCGGTTGCGCCGCGCACCTTCGCCGACGCCTTCGACCATGACGCGCTGATGGACCTGGAGTTCAGCGAGATCGGCCGCGATCCGCGCTTCCTGCCGGGATGGTACATCCTGCCGTCGATCGTCGGCGGCCTGCTGGTGCTGGCATCGCTGATCGCGTGAACCGCCTTTCGCGCCGTCAGGCATTGCGCGGCGCCGCCACCCTGGCGGGGGCGGAGATGCTGCTGCAATCTTCGGCCCAGACGGCATCGGCATCGGTGAGCGGCAGCGGCGCGAATGTCTTGCCGCCCCAGCTCTACACCCTGCGCGACGGACGCTCGGGGCAGTTTACCACCTTCGATAACGCCACCAAGCAGAAGGAATACAATCTCAAACCCGGCGAGACCAAGGTGCTGGCCGAGCATCTGACGCCCGGCATCATCACCCGGATGTGGTTCACTCTGTCCGGCTGGTTCTGGGAAAACTGGGACGGCGATGACGAGAGCCGCTGGCCCGACGCCACCATTCTCAAGAAAGTGATCCTGCGGATCTATTGGGACGGCAATCCGTTCCCTTCGGTCGAAGCGCCGATCGGGGATTTCTTCGGCATGGGCCAGTGCGAATACCGGCCCTATCTGTCGGATTTCATCGGCCTGTCGAGCGGCGGCTTCTATTGCTACTTCCCGATGCCGTTCCAGAAAGTGCGCATCGAGGTGCAGAATTTGCACGACCGGCTGGTGCCCGCCATGTTCCTCAACGCCAATTACCAGGCGCTGGATGCATTGCCGCCGGGGGCGGGGCGGTTTCATTGTCTTTATAATGCGGGCACCAATCCGGGCTCCAAGCCGATCGAGATCTTGCAGGCCAAGGGGCGCGGGCATTTCGTCGGCTGCGCCCTGTCGATCCAGGGCCGCCAACCCAATTACCTGGGCTTCCTGGAAGCGCCGGAATATTTCCATATCGACACGGAGGACGGCGCGCCGCCAACTTTTACCGGCACGGGGCTCGAGGATTACTTCAACGGCGGCTGGTATTTCCGCGAAGGCGAATTCGCCGGGCCGCAGCATGGCGTGCCGCTGAAGGACCCGCTCAAATCCATGATCAGCATGTACCGCTTCCACGCCAATGACGCGGTATGCTTCCGCAAAAACATCCGCATGCATTTCCAGACGCCCCGCCCGCCGGAGCGCACCAGCGAATTCAAATTCTCCTCCACCGCCTATTGGTATGCGGAAGAAGCCTCACCGCTGGCGTTCAAGCTGCCGGCGAAGGACAAGCTGGTGGACTGGTATCACATCCGCGAAGTAGATCATCAGGCCATTCCGTAGGTATCTCGGTCATCGCTCCTACACTCCTTCGTCATCACCCGGCTTGTCCGGGTGATCCATGGCGACACGGTCGGCACTTGAACAATGGCGATAACACCCGCCAAAATCCGGCATGCGAAACGAGCGGACCTATTGCGTCTACATTCTCGCCAGCGGACCGAATGGCACGCTTTACACCGGCATGACCAACGATCTCAGCCGCCGGGTCTATGAACATCGCGAAGGGTTGGTGGAGGGCTTTACCAAGAAATACGGCGTCAAGCGTCTCGTCTATTTCGAGCAGTTTCCCACTGCCGCCGACGCCATCCATCGCGAGAAGCGAATCAAGAAATATCCGCGCGCCTGGAAGATTAATCTGATCCTGGAACGGAATCCGGATTGGCGCGATCTGGCGGAGGGGCTCAATGCTTGAGAGTCTTCATGGATTGCCCGCAGCCGCTAGCGGCAGCGTTGTGCGGCGGGCAATGACGAATTGGGCGGTACCGCGCGGCGCTACTTCGCCGCCACCGACTTCAATTCGCAGACCGCCCCCCATTTGTGATCCTGCCAGGGGACGATGCGGGTGACGGTTTCGCCGCTCTTTTCCTGGTTCAGGAATAGGGCGGGCACGCCGCCGATGGTGGCGGCGGTCATGCTCAGGTAACTCTGCGCTTCGGGGTTGAGGTTCGGAATCTCCACCACGCGCAATTTGCCCTTCACGCGGTCGAACATCGCCGCATATTGCTCGGCCTCGCTGCCTTCATAATGCACGGCGAAGCCCGCGCCGTCCGTGCCCATGGGAAAGATCTCGAATTTCTGGCCTTCGAAGGTGGGATCGGATTTGACGACAAAGGCGCGTGCGTCATCTGGAAAGCTCGACGGTTGGATGATCTGGACGATGCCGCCCGATTTGCCGTCCAGCAGGAAAGGCTGGCTGTGGCTGGCGGTCACCACCTGGCAGAGATCGGCGGCCATGGCGGGCGCGGCGCTCAGCAGCAGCACGGCGAAGGACGCGGAGGTTTTCAAGCCAGCAACTCGCCCACCGCGCGGTGGGCCTGGTCGATGGCGATGTCGGTATAGGCGGCCATGCCGGCATCGGAATTGGCGATGGCAATGCGGCCGAAGCGCTGGCGGCCCGCGATGTTGGGCGTGTCCGCGTTGGTGCCGCCATCGCTGAGCGCATTATATTCGGGGGCATAGCCGTGCGGCCAGCGGTTGACGGCGATGCCCGCGATGTCGCGCCCCGGATCGAAGCCGCCGGGGCCCAATATCCGGCCAAGCTGGTCGCGGATGTTTTTTTCAAACGTCTCGAACGGCGTCGACAGAAGTTCGGCGCGGCCCGCCTTGTGCTGCTCGCGCTCG
Organism: Pseudomonadota bacterium; assembly: GCA_040389245.1. Classification (GTDB taxonomy): domain Bacteria; phylum Pseudomonadota; class Alphaproteobacteria; order Micropepsales; family Micropepsaceae; genus Rhizomicrobium. The sequence goes on from JAZKAH010000002.1 coordinate 1,232,591, forward strand.
GGCAGGCCGGGCTTGGCGGGGGTGCGGATCATGTGCAGCAGCATCGGGGCGGCAGGATCGCGCGCGGTTTTGTATTGCCCGATATCGATGGGCTGGTTGAGCGAGATGGAGGTGTGATAACCGCCGGGCACGCTGATGCGGCTGATGCCGAGTTTCTGGAACGCCCGCCAGTTGTTCAGTGCCACGCTGGTATAAACTAGCGGCGTCTTGATCAGCTTGTGCAGCGCCGCCTTCTGCGCCGCGGGCAATTCCGGCACCAGATAGGGGATCATCATATTCCAGCTTGCCAGCACGCAGTCTTTCGCCCGCACCCGCATCACCGGCTTGCCGCCCTTGGCCTCGGTGTAGGCGACTTCCACGCCTTTGCCCGCATTGCGGGCGCGCACCACCACCTGATTCAAGCGGATGCGCACGGGCGCGCCCGCGACATCGAGTTTGGAATAGTCAGCCTTGGCGGTGACGACGTCCTGCGCGTCATGGCCTTCGATGCTGCCGGGAATGAGCTTGCGCACCAGCAGCCGCACGATCGAAGCGTTGCCGTCGGGAAAATGGAAGGAATAGGAGCCGCCGCTTTCGGAATAGCCTGCGGGCGTGTAACCCATCCGCGCGGTCGCGCCGCCTTTCTTGAGATTCAGCCCCGCGAAGCCCGGCAAGCCGACGCCCCAGCAATCCAGCGCCGAGATCGCGTCGATGCCGCAGCCCCACAGATCGTCGGTGCGGTGCTGATAATAGGGCAAGACGCCCTTGTCGGCTTTCAGGATGGTGGTGAGATAGTCGGCATAGGAGAGGCGCGAGAGCCGGTCGCGCTTGGCGTCGCTGGAAAGCCCGGGCAGGGGGGCGTCTTTGCCGGTTTCGATCTTCAGGATACCGGCGCGGGCGGCTTCGCTGAGCGGCGTCTGGGCGAGATAGACCTTCCACGCCGCCGCATCCTTGGGCGCGCCGGTGACGAGCTTATCCGCGCCGAAGGTCTCCTTGTCGAAGAAGGTGGCGCGGGTCAGGCCCTTATAGACGTCCGGCTTGCTGCAGGCTTTCTCCAGCGCTTCGGGATCGACGCCGAGAGTCTTCATCAGCCCGTCGGCGATCTTGGAATAGGGATAGGGGCTGTCGATCTCCAAGGTGCCGCCATTCATCAGCAAGGTGTGGCCGCCCACATGAAATTCGTTGCGCTTGGCATGGCCGCCGAAATCGTCGTGATTGTCCAGGATCAGGATCTTGGCGCTGGGTTTGGCCTGGCGGTAGAAATAGGCGGCGGAGAGGCCGCTGATGCCGCCGCCCACCACGACCAGATCGAATTCCTCGCCGGTGTCGTGCAGCGCCGTGGCGCCGTTCCAGAAATCACCGTCGCGCAATTCATGCGCCGCCTCGAACGAACCGGGATGGCTGCCGCGCAGGTTGAGGCGCGTCGGCGGATAATAGCCCGGCGCGGCTTGCGCCAGCTTCTCCGCTTCCGCCGCCCGCGCCAGTTCGGGGGCGAGACCGGTCGCCAAGGTGGTGATCGCCGCGCCTTGCAGGAAATCGCGCCGGGCGATGGGACGGGAGGAGCCTTGGTCATTATCAGACATGGCGTTCCGGACTCGATTGCCAGTGAATTACTTTACATTGTCATGGCCCGCAAATGCGGGCCATCCAGGTGATCCAACCTCTTTTGCCACAGTGGCGCGCGGTTCAACTGGATGGCCCACACTCCGGTGGGCCATGACAAAAAGGGGAGGGAAAATCGCGCCGGGCGATGGGGCGGTTGAGGCCGAGGTCTTTATTCTTTCCAACCATCGGATATGGCGCCTGTTATCGGCATGGATGGCGCGGACAGGCCGGGCCATCACGAGGTTGTTATACAATCGCTTCCGGACGCGCGCCCACCGGCATGGGGCGGGCATTTTCCCACTTCGCCACCACGGCTGACGCCAAACCGTTGCCGATCACGTTGGTGGCGCTGCGGCCCATGTCCATCATGTGATCGACCGCCAGGATCAGGAACAGGCCCTGCTCCGGCAACCCGAAGTACGGCAGGGTCGCGGCCACCACCACCAGGGACGCGCGCGGCACGCCGGCGATGCCTTTCGATGTCACCATCAGCATCAGCAGCATCAGCACCTGCTGGCCGATGGAGATATGGATGTTGTAGGCCTGGGCAATGAACATCGCCGCGAAGGTGCAGTACATGGTCGATCCGACCAGATTGAAACTGTAGCCCAGCGGCAGCACGAAGCTGACGATCTTCGGCGAGAAGCCCATCGCCTCCAAGGATTCCAGCAGCAGCGGAAACGCCGCTTCGGACGTCGAGGTCGAGAAGGCGATCAGCGCGGGCGAACGGATGGCTTTCAGCAGCGGCCGCATCTGGCGCCCCACCACCAGCCAGGCGACGAACACCATCAGCGCGATCAGGATCGAGATCGAGATATAGAAGCTGCCCACCAGCTTGGCATAGGTGACCAGGATGCCGATGCCTTGGGTCGAGATCGTGCCCGCGATGGCGGCGAAAATGGCGAAGGGCGCGAACATCATCACATAGGTGGTGATCTTGAGGATCACGGTGGCGCCCTGTTCGATGATGTGCAGCAGCGCCTTGGCCTTTTCACCCACCGACGAGATGGCGATGCCCGCGAACAGCGAGAACACCACCACCTGCAGGATCTCGTTCTTCGCCATCGCGTCGAAGATCGAGGCGGGGATCAGATGCTCGAGGAATCCGGAAAGGCCTTGGGGCGGGGCGACGCCGACGTCTGCCGCCGAACCGGCCGCGACCTGGGCCACGCCCGCGCCGACACCGGGCTCCAGCAGGTTGACCATGACCAGGCCGATCAAGAGCGCCACGAACGAGGCGGAGAGAAACCAGATCATCGCCTTGGTGCCGATGCGGCCCACCGTGGCGGCGCTTTCGATATGGCCGATGCCGGCGGTGAGGGTGGTGAGGACCAAAGGCGCGATGATCATCTTGATCAGGCGCAGGAAGATGTTGGTGACCTGGTTGAAATAGCCCGCCGCCTGGACGGCGCCGTCGTGGCTCAGCGTGCTGTGGACGATCAGGCCTGCAAAAAAGCCGCCGATCATGGCGGCGACCACGAACATCACGAATGCGCGCTTCATCCCTGAAACCCCTTTGACTATCAGCCCTGAATTATTGCCCTGGCGGCGGGGTCTTAAGCCCCTGTTTTGCGGTCATGTTGGGGGTTTAGCCGCCATCCGTCAAATGACCGCGGACGCCAAAAATCCTCATCCTGAGCCCGTCGAAGGATGAGGATGCGCGGAAAAATGATGCAATCCTCATGGTTCGACTAGCTCACCATGAGGAAGTCGGCATGGTGGCCCCGCGTTCGGGGCGGGTTGATGGCGCGCAAGGATCGCCCGCATAATGGCCAAAAGCGGCGCCCGGCACGGCGGCGAACGGGGCGGCATGTCACAGAAATCCATCAAGGGCGGCACCTGGATCGCCGTCGCTGCCTTGCTGGTCTCGATCTTCTGTTTCCAGATCGGCGCCTCCATCGCCAAGCAACTGTTTCCCCTGGTCGGGGCCGAGGGCACGGTGGCGCTGCGGGTGGGACTGTCGGCGGTGATGATGCTGGCGATCGGGCGGCCCTGGCGCGCGCCATGGCGCGGCGCGAACTGGCGCGCGCTGCTCGTTTACGGCGTCTCGCTGGGGACGATGAATTTCCTCTTCTATATGGCGCTGCGCACCATTCCGCTGGGCATCGCGGTGGCGCTGGAATTTTCCGGGCCGCTGGCGGTGGCGCTGATCCATTCGCGCCGGGTGGTGGATTTTCTCTGGGTGGCGTTGGCGGTGACCGGGTTGGCGCTGCTGCTGCCGATCCATGCGGGGGCGGCGGCGCTCGACTGGACGGGCGTGGCGTTTGCGCTGGGGGCAGCGGTGTGCTGGGCGCTTTACATCGTCTTCGGGCAGAAGGCGGGGGCGAGCCTTGGCCAGTATGCGACGGGCCTGGGCATCGCGGTGGCGGCCTGCGTGATATTTCCCATCGGCTTTGTGCATGCCGGCATGGCGCTGTTCCGGCCCGATGTGCTGCCGCTGGGCATCGGCGTGGCGATCTTGTCCAGCGCCTTTCCCTATACCTTGGAGATGTTCGCCCTGACCCGGCTGCCGACCCAGGCCTTCGGCACCTTGATGAGCCTGGAGCCCGCGGCGGGCGCGCTGATGGGACTTCTGCTGCTGGGCGAACAGCTCAGCTTTCTGCAATGGACGGCGATCGTCATCGTGATCCTGGCCTCGATGGGCACCGCGCTGACGGTCAAGAGCGGCGAGGCGCATCCGCGGTTGCCGGATTAGAAACGGCTACTGCGCCATCCGGCCGCTCGCTCGTGCCGTTCGTACGCTGTCGCTACGAACCGTTCGTCGCTCAAAACGGTCCGCTGGACCGTTTTGCCGCTTTCAGCGTCGCGCCTCACCCACCGCCGCTTGATGTCTCTCCAGCCATCGCACGATGGTGGATTCCAGCGCGATGCGGTGGTCGGAATAGGAATGGTCGGTGGCCATATGTTCTTCGGTCACGTCGCTGTCGCCCGCGCTTTTGAGCGCGGCGGCGAGGCGCTGATTGTCTTGTGTCAGTCCGTCGTCGGCGGTGAGGATCAGGGCGGGGCGCGATTTCAGAACGCCCGCGTAATCCACGAAATCCCATTTGGCGGCGTTGGCGGCGGCTTCGTCCATCAACCCGTCGGGCGTGGCGCCGGCCAGCGGAATGACTTCATCGCCGAAGCCGGCATCCATTTGCTTCTTGCGGTGCTCGGGTTCGGCGAAGTGCGGACCCTCCGCGCCGATGTCCCAGGCCGAGATCATCACCAGGCCCGCGATCCTGGGATCGTGCGCGGCCGCGCTGGCCGCCATCATGCCGCCCATGCTGTGGCCGGCGACGAAGATGCGGCGCGGATCGAGATGATATTTCGCCACGGTGGCGGGATCGCGCATGAAGGCGACCGCGGCATCGGAATCCTCCAGCGCGTGGGTGAAGGAGAACACGCCGGGGCTGCCCCAGGCGCCGCGATAATGCAGGGTGAGAACGGTGAAGCCGGCGCGGCGGATCGCCTGGGCGAGATCGAGATTCTGCTCGTTGCCGGGAAAGCCGTGGAACAGTATCACGGCAGGATGAGGCATCGCGCCGGCGGCGGTATAGAGCACCGCGTTCATCGCCGAGCCGTGACTGTCGATGCGCACATCGGCCAGCCCGGGCGGATGCGCCTTGTCGGGGCGCGGATCGACGATCACCGCGGCTGGCGTCTGGACCGGGCGCGCGATCAGCGGCGCGCCGGGCGGCGCGTCTGCGGCCCAGGCAGCGCCGGACAGAAGAACGGCGGCGCCGGACAAAGACAAAAACGTGACAGCCAGCAAGGCGGTGCGCATGATGGGGTTCCCTTTCGACGGCGCGAGTTTAACCGCAAGCGCGAGGCGCCGTCACGGGGCGGTTTTCGCTTCATTTTTGCGAAAATTGAAGCGGCGTTGTGGGGCTTAAATGATGGCGTCCTTTGGCGCGGTGAATATCGCGTCGGTGACATTGCCGGTGTTGAGCACGCCCGCCGGTTCGAAGCAGAGGATCTCGGCTTCCGCATCGGCGCAGGTGCGGTGGAGGGTGCCGCGCGGCACCGTCACGCATTCGCCCGGCTCCAGCACCACGACGCAGTCGCGGAATTCGACCCGGAAACGGCCTTTCCAGACCAGGAAGAACTCGTCCTCCCGTTCATGGACATGCCAGGGGAATTCGCCCTGGACCTTGATCAGCTTGACCTCCTGGCCGTTGAGGGCGGCGATGGTCTTGGGCCGCCAATGCTCGGAGAAGCGGGAGAATTTTTCGGCGAGGTTGATTTTGTCGGCGCTGATAATGTCGGTCACGATGGTGTCCTGGTGGTACGGGTTCGAGGTAATAGTCTAGCTTTGGCGGCCCGCCCGTGGGAGGGGCGGAGCCGCCAAACGAACCGCGACTGGCCCCCGCCAGGCCGGGAATCTTGCTATAAGGCCTGGTAGTTTGATTGTCGCGACATGCCGGAAATGAAGACCGCCGAGCCGCAAAAGGCGCATCACAACAATTTCGGCGCCCTTCGCCTGATACTGGCCTATCTCGTCATCGTTTCGCATTCGCCCGAGATGCTGGACGGCAACGATCTGCGCGAACCGCTGGTTGCGCTGGGATCGCATGTGACGTTCGGTGGCCTGGCGGTCGACGGCTTTTTCATCATCAGCGGATATCTGATCGCCGGCAGCTTTCTGTCCAGCCGCTCGATCCTGACCTTCCTGACCAGCCGGATACTGCGGATCTATCCGGCATTCATTATTGCCTATCTGCTCTGCGTTCTTGTGGCCGCGCCGATCGGCGGCGGCGCGCTGGATGCGATTAGCCTCAGGGGGTGGCTGGTGAGCGTGGGGCGGATGTTCCTGCTTTTTCCGCCGGACGTTCCGCACGCGTTTCACGCCTTGCCGATTGCGGCGCTGAACGGATCGATGTGGACCATACGGTACGAATTCCGCTGTTACCTGCTGGTCGGGCTTTTGGGAATGCTGGGGCTTCTCGACCGGCGGAGGCTGGTGCTGGCAATAACCGCCGCCTTCTATGCCGCGGCTTTATATACCCAGTTCGCCGGAGCGCCGCCGGTTTCGCCGGGGCGCATGCATCAGCTGATCTTTGGCGGGATCGGCGATCCAGCCCGGATATTTCCGCTGGGCGCGATTTTCATGAGCGGCGTGTGTTTCCGCCTTTACCGGGACCGCATCGCGTTCCGGCCATTCGCTCTGGCATTGTCCGTTCTTGTCTGTATCGCCGCGGCATGGATATCGCCCTTTGGAGAATTGGCCATCGGCCTGTTCGGGACCTATTTCCTGTTATGGGCGGCCACCGGCCTGAAATCAAAATTCCTCCAGCGGATGAACAACCGCTACGACTTTTCCTATGGCGCGTACCTCTATGCCTGGCCGATCGCATCCCTGACGATACTGGCTGCGATCCGGTCCGGCGTGACCCTGTCGCCGCTTGTCTTGACCGCTGTCACCATCATGCTTGCGACCCTGGCCGCGGTGGTCAGCTGGTACGTGATCGAGCGCCCGATGCTGGCGTTGAAACCGCGCCGGCGACCCGCTGGCGCAAGCGTAGATTCATAGATTTGTGAGATCAGCGGCCGCGTCAACTTGCCTGCCGGGCACCCTCAAGCTAAAGGCGATGCCGGGGTAACCGCGAAGCGGGGGCGTTAGTGAGCGGAGATCTGGATCGGCGGTCGGCTTGGGGCCGTGCCGTTTCCGCGCGACCCAATGGGATCCCCGCGGGCCTGTTCGCGGCAGCGATGATCCCTTTGCTGGTCACGCCAGTCCTTCCCCTGATCGACTATTACGACCATGTGATGCGCTTTTATGTGCTCGCGCATGTGGGATCGGACCCGGCGCTGCAGCCTTTTTACCAGGCGCATTGGTTCCTGATGCCAGACATGGGGTTGGACATCGTCTCAACGCCTCTGTTGCATTTGATGCCGCCGGCAATCGCGGGCCATGTCATAGCAGCTATCATCCTTGCGGTATTGTTTAGCGGCGTTCTGTATTTCAATCGCGCATTGACGGGACGCACATCGTCGCTTGTCGCGGTGCTGCTTCTGCCGCTGCTCTACAGTTATATTCTCAACTGGGGGTTCGCGAATTTTCTTCTCAGCTTGGGTTTTGCCTTTTGGGGCGCCGGGGTCTGGCTTGAGACGCGTGCGCGGCCGCTCATCGCGGTGCCGATTTCTTGCGTATTCTCAGTGCTGATCTACCTCAGCCACGGCGTCGCATTCGCCCTTTATGGCATCCTGGTCGCGCTGCTCGAAGTGGGGTTCTTCATCAACACGCCCGCGCGGAAATTTCGCGATCTTGCCCGTGCCCTTGTTTTGGTGGCAATACAGGCTGCGATTCCTATCGTAATGTTTCTGGCCTGGCAGCGCAGCCTCAGTTTCGACGGCACGATTGTCCAGCATGCGGGCATTACCCGCCAGGCATTGCTGGAGAATTTGACGCCGCGGCCCGGTCACACCGGATACCGGCGGCTCAGCACCATTTTGCGAGTCGAGGAGGGACCAGCTTATTGGTTCGATATCGCGACCTTCGCCATTCAGTTCGTGGGCATCGGTTTTCTGCTCTGGTGCCGCCGGATTTCGGTCGCGCGGCCCGCTTGGCTGCTTCTGGGTGTTGCGACGCTGCTGATTGCGATCACGCCCAGTCAAATGTTTGGCGTCCATTATATTGCCGACCGGCTGCCTCTTTTTGTGGCATTGATTGGCGTGAGCGCCATTTCCACGCGTTCGGGTTCATGGACGCTCGCGAGCAACCTTGTATGTGCGGTCCTGGGATTGACCGCAATTCTAAGGATCGGCGCAATTGCAACGCAGTGGCATGGCTATGCCCCGACCTATCGGGAGTTTCAAGCCATCGCGGCGCAGCTCCCGCGTGGTGCTGTGACCAAGGGTGTTTCAGTCGGCGCGGGCTATCACGAAACCGATGTTCCCCGCTGCGAGATGTATGAGCCTCTGCTGATTTCAGAACGCGGTGCGATCGTGCCGCTGTTTGACTACACCGGAGAACATCCACTTGTCATGGCGGGCCGTCTGAAGGATGCGTCGAGCACGCTGCGGCATCACCCCACGGAGTTCAAGGAAAGAATTCAGGACTATAGTATTTACATGACGGCCGCAGCTTCCGCGGGCTTCGATTATCTTTTGGTTTGCAACGCGCATCTTTTGAGCGATCCCGTTCCTTCGGACTGGAACCCAATCGCGCGCACGCCCCATTTCGTCCTGTTGCGCGCAAAACGCATCTAATTGGAAGACAGGGCGTTGTAACCCCAAGGCTTGTCGAACCGGCCCAAAATATGTTCATGATTTGCTGGAAAATCAGCTGAAACGGATATTTTACTGATGAACGTTGAGCCAGATGCACCCGACGCGAAGCCTTATGGCAACTGGGTCGATCCGCGCTTTCTCATGGCGGGTCTGTTCATCGTGGGTCTTGTTCCTTTGTTCTCTACTCCTGTCCTGCCGCTGATCGATTTCTACAATCATCTTTCGCGCTTCTACGTGTTGTCACATATCGGGGCGAGCGATCTGCTACGGCATTACTATCAGGCCAATTGGACTTTGCTGCCGGACATCGGCGTCGACATTGTCGGCACGCCCATTTTGGCCTTCGTGCCGCCGATGATCGCCGGGCATATCATCGCCGCCGGCATTCTGGCGATCATTTTCAGCGGCGTGCTGTACTTCAACTACGCGCTGACCGGGCGGCATTCGCTGTTGATCGCGCTGCTGCTTCTGCCGCTTTCCTACAGTTATATCCTGAATTGGGGGTTCGCCAATTTCCTTCTTGGTCTCGGACTGGCCTTCTGGGCGGCGGGGTGGTGGATTGCGCACCGGGAACGCCCGCTTCTGGCGGTGCCGGTGTCGTGCGTATTCGCAGTTCTTATTTTTCTTTGCCACGGCCTTGCATTCGGGCTGTATGGCATCCTGGTCGCTTTCGCCGAAATCGGCTTGTTTATCAGCGCGCCTGTCCACCGGCCGCTCGATCTCGTTCGGTCACTGTGTCTGGTAGCAGTTCAGGCCATCATTCCGTTGGCCTTCTTCGTCTGGTGGATGGGGTTTCGCGGGCATGGCGTGGTCGACACCGATCTCGCGGCCTTCTCGCCGCAGGTCCATGCCGATGTCCGGCTCGTCAAGCTTGTTCCACGCATTCTCAAACGCTTGATCCCGATTTTCCGCGTGGAAGAGGGGCCGGCCTATTGGTTCGACATCGCGACATTTCTGATCCAGGCCGGCGCTATCGCGGTTTTGTTCTGGTTCGGGCGTGTCAAAATTTCCCGTCCCGGCTGGCCGGTAATCGTGGCCGCCCTGATGACGGTGGGGATCGGCGTGCCGAAGCTATTCGGCGTCGGCTTCATCACCGACAGGATGCCGCTCTTCGCGGCGCTGGTGCTGTTGGGTGTTCTCGCCGTTCGTCCAGGACGATGGGATCGGGGAAGCCGCATCGCCTGTGGTGTCCTCATCGCGACCGTCTTGGTGCGACTGGCCGCTGTAGCTACCACATGGCATACCTATGATGAGAGCTATCGTGAATTCCGTTCCGTCGCCGCGGCGATCCCGCGCGGATCCCTTGTCATGCCGGTAAATTATGGTTCTGGAAATCATGAGACCGATGTGCCGCGCTGCGAGATGTACGCTCCCATGCTGGTGGCGAATTATGATCAGATTAGCTGGCTGTTCGCCGAAAAAGACCAGCAGCCGCTGTTACTGACCGGCCGGTTAAAAACGTCTCTCAATGCCCTGCACCTCAGATATAAGCCCGGCCATGAAGGCGAATATACGCGTTACATGTCGGACGCGATCGCTTCGGGCTTCGACTATCTATTGGTCTGCAACGCGCATCTGCTGACGCAGCCTTTTCCCTCGAACGCGTCCCTGATTGCCCAAACACCGCATTTCGCGCTGCTTAAAGCGAAGATGTAGACTGGCGAGTGCGTAATAATTCAGCCCGGCCTGAAGGCGTAGGCGCCGATATCGATCTTAACGCCTCGAGATGCGCCTTCGATGTCGGTCGCAGGCGCGCCTTCCGGCGATCCCTCGCCCTTTGCGTCCGATCTCTTGGATGGATGCAAGTCATAGGCGAAATGCTCAGGATCGAATTTGACGAAATTATCTGCGAAATCGCTGGCGTCGCCAAATTTGAGATTGTGATCGATAGTCACTCCGGGGAATGAAAGTTCGCGCCGGTCCGTTGCCATGGCACACGTGACATTATTCCGGATAACCACGTTATATTTCATGTCGGCCGTATCGCTTTTGTCGGCGGCGAATTTGATCCAGGTCGCGCGGGTGGGGTTGGTGGCGGCAACGGTATTGTTAACAATCGATAGGTTTATTGCTCTGCCAATCGTGATACCGTGCCACGTATCGGTCACAATCAGATTGTTGAAAATCTGAACACCGTCCCATCGCCCATCAAAGATTGTGATACCGTGCAGGTCATCAGCCGGTAGCGTAAGCCCGGGCTTTGTCTGTGCGATAATCACATTACCGTCGATGACGACGTCGGTATTGGTTAGGGGCCTGTTTTGCCAGCTCCAGCCCTGAATGCCGTCGGTGTGGATGCATCTGTTTTCACAGATATCATGGCCATTCGTGATGCGATTATTTTCGATGCGAATGTGACTTCCGAAGTGGTCGACGCCATCGCCCGCAAAATTGTCAATTGCGTTCTCGCTGACGAGGTTGAATTTTCCGTGATTTCCCTCTTGGTCGCCACCGATCATGATGGCGTTGAAGACATTTGAGAAATTATTCTTAACGATGGAGATGCAAGAGGATTGGCCAACGCTAATTCCGCCGGACAGGGTCTCGTTCGCGGCGCCCGCATCGGCTTCCGACTTCCAGGCGATGTCGCCACTTTGAGATTGCACGTTATTCTTTTCGAATATGATGTTGTCGCTATTGGCCACGCCCACCAATCCTTGGTGTGCGAAGGAGCCGTTGGCCCATTTGCCGCTGCTGTAACCGGATATGGTCAATCCCGAAAAGCGCCAGTGCGATGCCGGGCCGCCCGAACCGATAGCCAGCTTGGTAAATTTGGGCGTCTGCCCGGGAGCCGCCTCGATCGTGATGAAGCCATTTTGATTTATTCCCGCTATCGCGAGTTCGCCATAATTGCCGGTCATCAGATCGATTGTGTCGCCGGGCCTCGCCATCTTCAACGCCGCCGCGATGTTGGGCTGGGCGCCGGGTTTTCCTCCGCTAGGATCCACGATCAACGTTCGTGCAGCGCTCACCGGTGGCACCGTACAGACGGGAAAAAAGTCGTGCGCCGCCGCCGCCGCCCAAGATTGGGCGGGCCAACTTATGAGAAGCAGGGCCAGGGCATGGGAAAATTGCTTCATTGGTCATTTCACCAAATTCGACCGTCGACACGGATCGTTACTGCATCGCCGAACGGGAGTTTAGCAGCAGGGTTGCGCTGCGGTCCATTAGGAACTCGGCAATTCGTCGTCGCGGTTGCGGATAGTGGGCAGTATATTTCGGATACCTTGCATCATCCATTGACGCAGCGGTGATTTGATCTTTTCCAGAAAATATCCGAGGCCAGCGGAAATCATGAGTGACCCGGCCAACACCACTCCAATCTTCGGCAATCCGGGCGGTTGATCGTGAAGCAATGCTGCAATCATCATTTGGGCAGGAAAATGCAGAAGATAGATTGAGTAGGTCAATCCTGCGGCGCCTTGAATGAAGGACGTCAGCGTTGGCAATGCTGGTTGCCAATTTCGTACCACAGCGAAAACACCGGCCAAGTGCAGGGTCAGGGCAATGCCGACAAGATTCAGCCACAGAAAATCGCGGGCCTCATTGAGGTCGGAGTAGACAAAGTCACGCCCGAGTAGGGGGATATACAAGGCTCTCAAACGATCAAGTCCGTGCACATAATGGCCAAGGACGATCATCGAGGGCCCGGCAAGAACCAGAATCAGCCCGACTGCGGTTGGCAGGGTTATTCTTGCGCGCCAGCGATATAGCGCGACGCCAAGCAGCCAGGGCGGCATCAGCAGCAGGATTTTCGGCCCTATGCCGCATGCAATGAGCGCTAATATCGGCCAACGAAATCGACCCCTGCAGAATACGAACACGGCAAAGAGCACATAGTACCAGAATTCGAATCCAATCGACCACACGGGCGTGTTGAATTGCGGGGACAGCGAGGTAAACCAGATTTCATTGACAAAGAAAGCCGAAGCTCCCGCTTGTGGCAGCCAATGGCCCGAAACGCCCTGTGGTGCCCAGGCTTCATAGAGTGCAGGATCAAAATGCAACCCGATGAAATCAAAGCATGGGGCGATCAGAAGTGCCGGAATCAGTACCGACCAAAGCCGCGATAGTCGTGCGACCGAAAATGTAACGGGATCCCGTTCCTTGCGGTCAGCCACATACGAAATCACAAAGCCCGATAGGATGAAAAAGGCGATTACGGAATCTGCGCCAAACGGGAATTTGATGGCGGTGCCGGTCATGCCGGGCAGGAAGGCGTGGTCCGCGACAACAATCAGGGCGGCTGCGATGCGGAAGAAATCAAGATATTGCGAGAAAGACTGCTCTAACCGCACGCTTGTTTGAACTCCGTTGATTGATTTGCCATCTGCGGGCAGCCCAAACCTTGCGGGAGTGACGCCGCTTTTCATTGACCTTTTACCATTCGAAAGCCGCAGCCTGCCGTCAAAATTGTGCCTTTGGATCGCTTACGGCGGCAGAGCGTTATCAACCGGTCATAGCCTAGCGTGCACCATACAGTGGCGGGGAATTGGTTCAACCGCCAGACTGCCTTGTTGATATAAACGGAATGAACCCGGGAGGTACAAACGCCGTTCGGGCTGATTTCGGTTCCAATCATTTCATGTATCGCATTCACGATTGCATTCGTTGCAAAGAACAAAATCACGGGAACTGGACAAGGTATATTGGAAATGAGATGGCGCCGAGTAAGCGTGAAGCCCGCGAAGCAACTGCAGATTCGCTAAGGTAAAACGGGAACTCACCTTAACCACTCGAGACTCGAGCTCGCAGGAAATCCCGGGCGGTTTTGATTGCCTTGCTCTAGAATTTGTCCCAACATCCGCCGCACACATTCAATGCGGAAATTCCAGTGGCGCTCAACGAGCACCGTGCGGCCGATGTTGTAAGGCAACATGAAGCCCGAATAGTCGCCGCTATTCTGGCGCTGGGCGGCTTGGCACGGATTATTTGGGTTGTGCTGGGTCATCATCTCAAACCATGGGCAAGCGAAAGTCACAACATCGCCATTTCCCTGGCGCGCACCGGCAGATTCGCTGATCCCTTTGCGCGCGGTGGCGGACCAACGGCCCACGTTGGAATGCTGACCCCGCTGCCCTCCATGGTTGTCTACAGACTCTTCGGCGTGGATACCCCGCTGGCTGAAGCCGTGCTGACCCTGTGGGCCATCGCCGTTATCGCAGCAGGCGTCTGGCTGTGCTGGCGGCTGGCGCGCGAATTGGACGCTCCGCTTCTTGCCAGGCTCGCGGCGGTCTCATTCGTGTCTCTAAGCCCCCGTCAGTTCGGGTTGGAGACTCTGGAAGGCCGAAACTGGGAGGTCAATTTGGCCGTGGTCATCTTGGCATGGGTGCTGCTTCGCCTTGTGAAATCAAAGGCCGCCAAATGGGATACCGCAAAAACTGGTGCAATCAGCGGCGGCCTCTTCATGATCAGTCCGCCGGCCGGAATGGGCGCTCTCGCTGCATTGTCGTTGTTTCATATACAGCGCGTTCGCCCGCGCCATTGGTGGGTAGCATCTGTCGCTTTTCTTGCAGTGGTTGGTTGCCTGGGCGGATTCTGGGCCCTTCGCAATGCCGAACAGCTCGGGAGCCCCATTGCCTTGAGGGATAATTTCGGCCTTGAGCTGGATTTGTCGAACCATCAGGGAGCCGTTAATCCATCCGACGAATATGCAACTTATTGGGCACGGTATAACCAGATCCATCCCTATGGGACGAGCGCCGCTGTCATCGATAGAATGCGCGCGGCGGGCGAAGTTGGCTACTATAAAAAGCTCGGCCAGGATGCGAGGCGCTGGATTCGCAGCCACCCCGGCCAATTCGTGGAAATTTCCGCTCGGCACTTTGTAGAGTTTTATTTCCCGCCAAAATGGTTTTGGGGAACGTACCAGGTCACCGAAAGGAAAATTACCTTCCGGCAATTTCTGGAATGGCTCGTCTCGTTCTGCGGACTGACCACTTTGGCTCTGCTTTCTGTCCGTGACGCCCGTTACGGGTATATTCTGGTGGCGGTCTTTGCTTGTTCCTTACCTTATATAATGGTGCAACCGACTTTGCGTTATCGCTATCTTGTATCCACTCTCTTGGTGTTTGCAGCATTTGACGGAGTGACCAGGTTGACCGCTATAGCGATTTCGAGGAAGCGCCTATTCTTCTCAAACCGTCAACGGGTTGCGGAGCAATAGGCACACAAGTCGGTCATCAAGTTCCGGGCTTGTAAAGCCTTGGGGTTCCGTGGTCATCATCGGGGCGGTTTTCGGGAATCATATGCTGCTGATGGTGCTGGCATGAACGCGCAATCGGGCGGAGCCGGCCATGGGGCGATCTGGGTTGCCGGTGTTTTCCTTTTGCTGATCGGCCTGTTCCTGCCGGCTTTGGTCAACCGCCAGCCCGTCATGTATCCCGACAGCGTCGGCTACTTCCATTCCGGCTATGCCGCGATCAAGCAGGCGAAGGCCAGCCTGGATGCGCATCGCGTGGACCATGCCGAGGCTCGCCCCGCCGGCTCCGTGTTGACGCGCCAACAGGCCGACGGCATCACCACCGCGCGCTCGGTTTATTACGGCCTCACTTATGTCGTGAGCTATGTGCTGGCCGGGGCGTGGGGGCTGGCGGGGGGGCAAGTGTTGCTGACCCTGTTCTGTCTGATGCTGGCGGCGCGCCGCGCGGTGCGGCTGGATCTGCTCCCCTGGTTCGCGGCGCTGGGCGCCATCGTGCTTTTGACCGGGCTCAATTTTTTCGCGGTGACGGCGATGCCCGATCTGTTCGCGGGCCTGATGCTGTTGGGCATGGCCATGATCCTGGCCTATGGCCCGGCACTGCCGCGCTGGGAATATGCCTTCTGGATGGCCCTGGTCGTCGTCGCCGGTCTCTTCCACAAGGCGCATCTGGCGATCCTGGCCCTGTCCTTGCTGGCGGGCGCGGTGGTGCTGCCCGGCATCTGGCGGCGGCACGGCCGCGATCTTCTGCTGCTGGCGGGCGCCGGCGCGGTGGCGCTGGCGGGACATTGCGCCGTCGATCTGACGGTGCGTCAGCTCACCGGAAAATTCCCGATTGCGACGCCTTTCGCGCTGGCCCGGCTGGTGGGCGACGGCACGGCGGAGCGTTATTTGCGCGACGTCTGCCCCACGCGGCATTTCACCACCTGCGATTATCTCGCCAAGATGCCGATGAGCGAGAATGATTTTCTCTGGTCGCGCGAGGCGGACAAATCGGTGATGGGCGATGCCGACCGCCAGACCCGCGCCGCCATCGCCGATGAAGCCGGCGCCATTGTCCTGGGCACCCTGGCGGCCTATCCGCTGGAGGAAGCGGCGGCGGCGGCGCGCAATGTGCTGGTGCAATTGGGCGATGTCGGCGTCGGCGAATTTGGCCTGGTGCCCAGCGATCCGGTGGCGCCGGTCCCGATGCTGCGCTGGGCGCTGAATCAATATCGTGCCAGCGCCATCGCCGAAGGCTGGATGCCCCTGATGGAGATCAGCATCCTGATGCGCGGGGTCTATTTCGCCGCGCTGGTGGGGATCGGAACCTTGCTGTGGCGGCGTCCGCGCGGGCCGGGGCGGGACGACCCGGATGTCCGCTTCGTGCTTCTGCTGCTGACCGGCATCGCGGCCAATGCGGTGGTGTCGGGCGCCATCGCCGGCGTCTTCGACCGCTACCAGGGCCGGGTGGCATGGCTGGCGTCGCTGGGCTTCGCGGTGCTTTTGGCCAAGATGCTGCAGAGCAGGCGGCACGCCAGCGAGGCGCTGAAGGCGCGGTGACTGGTGCGGTGACTGGCGCGGCCGCCCTATCGGGTTTTGCGCCCAGGCCCTAATCTGCTCCGCGATTTCTGCCGGGAGGCGCGGTTGGAAAAAGTGCTGGGCATTGGCGGCCTGTTTTTCCGGGCCCGTGATCCGGCCGGTCTGGCGCTGTGGTATCGCGATCACCTTGGTGTTGCGCTGGTGCCATCCGATTACAACACGGCGCCCTGGAAACAGGAGGCCGGCCCCACGGCCTTCGCGCCCTTTGCCCAGGACAGCGATTATTTCGGGGATCCCGGAAAATCCTGGATGATCAATTTTCAGGTCCGCGATCTGGACGCCATCGCCAGCGAGCTGAAGGCCGCCGGCATCGCGGTGACGATCGATCCCGCGCGCTACCCCAACGGACGCTTCGCGCGTCTGCACGATCCCGAAGGCAATCCGATCGAGCTCTGGCAGCCGGAACCGTAAGTCGAAACCGCCTCCGGAACCGCATGTGGAACCGGCGCGCGGCTGCACGACATTCTGCGAAATTCTTGGTCAAGAAAGATTCATCATCGCGCGGCGCGGCGATGGACTTAACACTGCCTTATTTGTCCCGCTCCATAGGCGGATCAGCTGCGCCGTTCATGGAAAGATTCGCTTTGTTTTCCGCAGATTCCATTTTCGGGTTTTTCTCCGCGCCGCGCGGGATCGGTTAGGCGGAACCGATGGGCGAAGGCTTGAAGCGTCACACCCGTCTTGAGCGCGAAGGCATGATCGACGCGCTGGTGCCGCCGATCATCCGCCATATGGGCCATCAGCTTGTGGCGCTGGGCGTCGGCGGCTCCTTCGCGCGCGGCGCCGACACCGCCTATTCGGATCTGGAATTGATCGGCTTTGTCGGCAAACCGGCGGGGCCGCGTTCGGCGGCGCGGTTCGTTCATGACGGCATCGTGGTCGATATCGCGTTCCTGACGCGGCAGGAATTCCTCGACCGCACCAAGACGAAAGTCCATCCCGCCTGGCCCTTTGCGGCGCGCACCGTGCTCCTCCCGCTGATCAACGATGCCTTTGTCCGCGAATTGAACGCAGTGCCGTACAACAATTCGCCGCTGGATTGCATGCAGGCGCTGGGCGAGTTCTGGCCCGAAATCCAGGACGCGGCCGCCCGGCTGCTCACGGCGGTCGAAGGCGGCAATGCCGCGCCGGTGCCGTATCTCTACTGGCAGGCGGTGGAAAAATTCTGCGTCGCGCTTTCGCTGCTGAACGCGCGGCCTTTCAGCACCCGCGCCGCCATGTTCGGCGAGACGCGGCAGTTTCCGGTCCTGCCCGCGAGTTTCGAGAGCCTGCTGATCCCGGCCGGTGAGGCAATGGACGTGGTGGAACTGGCGCGGCGCGTGCACAAGACATTCTGGGAGATCGAGCGCCTGTCGATCTCGCACGGGCTGGTGCCGCAGGCGTCCAGCCTCGACGCCTTCGTCCGCGAGCAGACTTTCACGGATCTGCTGAAGGACAGTCTTCTGGTCGACCGTTACGCCCACAAGCCGGCCAAGCCGCGCCGCGAAATCCAGATCAAGCTGCGCGATACCTTGATCGGGTCCTGAAAGCCGCGAACCCGCGCGCGGAATACGAAAACGGGCGCGAAGCCCGAAGGCCGCGCGCCCGCTTTCGCAGAGGAAAGTCTGTACGGCTAGGCGCGGACCGGGACCGCGCTCTGCCGGCGGCGCAAGGTCCAGCCGATCGTACCAAAGCCCAGCAGCAGCATCGTCCAGGTCGCCGGTTCGGGGATCGCCGAGACGGTGACGCCGCCGATCACGCCGCCGAAGGCGCTGTCGGTATCGCTGGTGAAGGAAACAAGATTGGATCCGCCCAGGCTGGTGAAGGCCAGCGTTTCCAGGACGTAGTTCATGTTGCTGCGGGAATTGCTGCCGCCCAGGGTATAGAAAAAGTCCTGGGTGACGCCGCCGATGCTGACCGTGATCTGCTTGGTGGTGGCAAGGCCGCCGTCCGGATTGCCCGACAGATAGAATTGCAGATTGTAGTTGCCGGTCGCCGCGTTGAAGCTTTGCTGGATCGCGCCCGCACCGTTGCCCGACAGATCGACGCTGCCGCCGCCGGCGGGCGGGGCCTGCCAGTAGCCGCCGATCTCATCGACGCTGCCGCTCGCGACCGACCAGACATTGCCCGCGCCGAAGGATTGGGTGGCGCTGTAGGTGGTGAAGTTGCCCGCCGACAGGGGGGTGTCGAAATTGCCGTCCGCGATCAGGTTCACGGCCGCATTGGCGGGAACGCTTGCAAAGCCGGCCAAAGCGGCAATCGCCGCCGCCGCCAGGAATTTTGTGGCTGTCATGGGTATCCCTTGTCGCGAATCACACTGTGTGTACGCGAATCGTAGGGACAAAGATCCAGGCCGGCCAATGAAATGGCGCAGGAAGGCCAAGAATTTCGGGCCGGTGCGGGACAAGGCATGGCCGGGCCCGCCAATTGCTTTAAACTCCCCGCCGCCGGCCGGGGGTCCTCTGGCCGCGCATTATCCAGGTGTTAACCATGAATATCGGGCGGGGGCTTGAGAAAAACAGATCGCTCCGGGTTCCGGCGGCGGGGGCGTTAAGGATTGGCGCCCTGGCCGTGGGGGCGGTTGCGGTGGGCGCGCTGGCGGTGGGCGCCATGGCGATCGGCACATTGGCGATCGGGCGCCTGGCGATCGGCCGCCAGACAATTGGACGCCTGGCGATCAAACGGGCGCGGATCGGGCGGCTGGAAGTGGACGAGCTGGTGATCACGCGCCTCGTGCGGCCGGAGTGATGCTGGCGGCCCTGATGCTGCTGGCGGGGCTCGCGCGCGGCGCGGTGGTCGCGGCGCAGCCCTTGCCGCCTTCCGATCTGGCGTTCGGGCTGGAGAAATTGCATTGGGGCATGACCATGCGCGACGCCCGCAGCCGCTATCCGCTGCTGGAGGGTGCGCCGACGGGTTCGGACCAGATCACCGCCGCTCTGTCGCTGCAGAATTACGCCGTCGCCGGATGCCGCTTCACCGCGACGCTGGAATTCGCGCGCGGCCGCCTGGGTCGGGTGACGCTCGACAGTATCGGCACGGCGCATCTCAAGGCCTGTAACGACAAGATCAAGGCAGCGCTGTCGCGCCAATATGGCCGCGATCCCGGCGGCTTCAGCACCGCCAGCAATCCGCATGGCTATTCCGAATATGCGTCCTGGGGCGGTCCGGTCACCGCCATCACCTATGGCGCGTTGACGGACGGATTCATCATGGTGCGTTTCGCCCGCGCGGATCAGGTCCGGCCATGACCGGCGCGACCATCCAAACCCCACGCCTGATCTTAAGGCCCTGGACGCATGACGATGTGGCGGAGATCTGGCGCGTCACCAACACCGCACCGGTGATGGTGCATATGGGCGGCGTCGCCGCGCCCGATGTGTTCGCGGCGATGGTGGAGCGGATCATGTTCAGCCAGCGGGAGCTGGGTTTCAGTTTCTGGATCGTGCAGCGGCGCGACGATGGCGCGCTGCTGGGCATTTGCGGGTTCAAGCGCGGCACAGTGGACCCCATCCTGGGCGAGATGGAGATCGGTTGGCGATTCCGCGAGGATGCCTGGGGCCAGGGCTATGCCCGCGAGGCGGCGAGCGCCTGCCTGGACTGGGCCTGGGCGAATGTGAATTGCGACCGCATCTACGCCATCACGGTGACGAGCAACGCGCCGAGCTGGCGCCTGATGCAGCGGCTGGGAATGCGGCGGCGCGAGGATCTGGATTTCGACCACCCCAATTTCCCCGCGGGCCATCCGCTGGCGCCGCATGTCACCTATGAGATCGAGAAGCCGGGGACGAAGATGATGGGCGAAACGGGCTAGCGCTGCTGCGTGAAGAGCTTCTGTCGAACACTGCGCACTCCCCATCCTTCGACGAGCTCAGGATGAGGATGGAGAGATCGTCCGTAGACAAAGATCGCGGACGCAAGCTCGCTGCTTGAACTCCTCATGCTGAGCCCGTCGAAGCATGAGGACGCCGCGCCTCTCACCGCGCCGGGATCACCATGATGCCGAACTGGGCGGTATAGGCGAAATTGCCGTTGAAGGAATCCGGCGCCACCTCCACCAGCCAGGTGCCGTCGGCCAGGGCGCGGGTGCGGCTCATCACCCGGTGATAGCTTTTGCCATTGTCGCTCGAAGCGTCGGCCAGGAAGGTCACCGCCCCGCCGGCGGCGCATTTCACCCCCGGCGGCAATTGCGCGGCGGCCGTGATCATGGCGGCGGGCGCGCCCGGCGGCGTCACCGACACGCGCACGGGAAAATGCGGATCGGCGCGGACCAGGCGGCTGGCGATGCTGTCGCCCTGCCGGCATTGGACCCGGTCGTCGGCCCGCGCGGCGGACAGGGGCGCCAATGCCGCCAACACGACCATCAGGGACAGGCGCGCGATCATGGGGTTTCTCATGGAACGAACCATAGCGGACCGCCCCGGCCTGGGGAAATCCCGCGCCCGGCGGGCTTTTCGGATGTGAAGATTCCTTAAGGGTCTTCTGGGAAAATCCGGGCGGCGGTCCCCAGATCCGCCGGACGATGGAGAGCGACCGTGAAGCTGATGCGCGGATACCGGTTCAGGCGCGAGGCCTTCAAGCTGCTGAAGGCGTTCCTGCTCGTCTTCATCGGCGCTTTCGCCATCGAGGCGGGGATGGATTGGGCCAAGGGGCAGTCGCCATCGGTGCCGCTGATTGCGCTGGCGGCGTCGGCCTGTCTCTTCATGCTGGTGGCGGGCGTGTTGTTCGCAATCGACGCCGTGATCCAGTCGTCGGAAAAGAAAAAGCCGTCCTTCCCCGATCCGACGCCGCACGGGCCGCAGCCGCGCTGACATGACCTCTTACGTCGACAGCAATCTGATGCCGGGCGAGCGGGTGATCTACCGCGGCGCGGTGCATTGGATCATCTATCTGGCGCCGGTGGCGATGCTGGGCTTCGGGATCGCCTGGACGGGGACGGGCGGATATGTCGGTCCGATGGTGGCGGGGCTCGGCGCGCTTGCGGGTCTTGCGGCCTGGATCCGCCAGACCAGCAGCGAATTCGCCGTCACCAGCAACCGTGTCATCGTCAAGACCGGATTCATCTCGCGCAAGACCATCGAGATCAATCTCTCGCGCATCGAATCCGTGCAGGTGGAGCAGGATCTGTTCGGCCGCATGCTCAACTACGGCACCATGGTCGTGGTCGGCACCGGCGGCACCAAGGAACCCTTCAGCCTGATCGACAACCCGGCAGGGTTTCGTCACGCGGTGCAATCGGAACAGCGTTAGGCCGGACCGCTATTTCGCCGGCGGGTTCCGCCGTGGGCGTTTGCGGCGGCTTGCTGAGTCCTTATAAAGGAATTCGCCGCGGGCTGGGTTGTTCAGCGGGAGCAAGCCATGACCGCGCATTCGCGGAACCGTTATATTACCCTGGACGCGATGCGGGGCATCGCCGCTCTTTTTGTCGTGGCCCGGCACTTCAGCGGCCTGCGCGGCGCCGCCGATCCGCAATTCAGCTTCCTGGCGGTCGATCTGTTCTTCCTGCTCAGCGGCTTCGTGCTGTCGTTCAGCTATGACGAACGTATCGCGGCGGGAATGTCGCCGGGCGCTTTTCTGATGAAGCGGATCATCCGTCTATACCCGCTCTATTTTCTTGGGATTGCCTTGGGGATCGCCATCGGGCTGAGCGATACCATCCGGCACCGCATCGGTGCGACGGGGATGGGGGCATTCCTGGTTCAGTCGCTGACCGGGCTGGTTATTTTGCCGTCGCCGACATGGCATTCGCGCCCCGACCCATTTCCGCTCCTGATCCCGGCCTGGTCGCTGTTTCTGGAATTCTATGTGGCCAATATTCTCTTCGCCGCGATCCGGGGGCGGGCATCGACGAAAATCGCCGTCTTGCTGGTCGCGGGTTCGGCCGCGATCCTCATCGCAACCATTCCCTATTATCAGTCCATCGGCGGCGGCGCCCATTGGAGCGACTTCAGCGGCGGTTTTCCCCGAGTGATTTTCTCGTTCTTCGCGGGCGTGCTGCTTCAGCGCCTGCACCGCGTCCGGCCGCACCGGCTGCGCATTCCATCCTGGCTGCTGCTGGCCGCACTGGTCCTGGTCTTTTTGCCGACGATCGAAGGCGTGGGGGCGCTGGTCTATGAAGCGGTCTGCGTCTTTCTGCTGTTTCCCGCTCTGATCTTCTGGGGCGCCGGAGCGATGGAGCGAAATCCCCGGATCGGCGCCATGCTGGGCGATACATCCTATGCCGTTTACGTCATTCACTATCCGCTGGTCATTCTGGCGGGCCGCGCGCTGGGCAAGCTTGGGATCGCGCCCGGCTATTTTGCGGAAGTCTTCTTCCTCGGATTCGTCGCCGCGCTGGCTAATGGCCTTCATCATTATTACGACGAACCGGTGCGCGCGGCGATCGCGCGCGCCCTGTCACCGGCAGTCACCGGTGCGCGCCGCCGGACGGCCAAGGTCTAGCCGCCGATGCGGGCGGGGGTTTGCGCGCGGACGAAGCCGCCACCGCGCAGCGACTGTTCATAGTCGCGCAGCGCATGCATCCGCATCATGGTGCGGGCGCGCTGTTCGCGGTAGGCGGCGATGTCGCGCCACACGCTCAGCGCCAGCACCGCAAGGACCAGCACGGCGCAGGCCTTGAGCATGGTTTTAGTGCGGGATGACATGCTCGACCCCGAGATGAATTCCATTCTCGATCAGCTTGACGACATACTGATAGGCCAGGACCACCACGCTGGAGGCGCCGCAGCAGAATCCGCCCAGGCGAGTGATGCCGCTAAACAGATAAAGCCCGGCCTCCATGATCTCCTTCAGGCAGAAACCCACGACGCAGGCCAGCGCGATGGTGCCGACGGCGAACACGGCCGGGCCGACATAGGGATGCCAGGTGAAAGACGGCAGCGCCATCAGCAGGCCCGCCGCCACGCCGCCCGCCGCGAAGGTAAAGATGGCGAAGATCGACGCGAACACCGAAGGCTGGACGATCAGATGCCAGGCCAGGTCCAGCAGCGCCACGAAGGGCCGGACAATGCCGTTCAATCCGTCGCCCCAATGCCCCACCACCGGCGGCGGCAGTTCGGCTCCTGGCGCGGGCTTCACGCGCGACAGGGTATAGCGGCAATCGCCGGCGACGGGCAGATGGCCGCCGACAGCCTGACCCTTGTAAGTGAGCCCCTGAGACTGGCGGTTGATCTCCTCCACCGAAAGCCCCAGCGCGCAGAAATAGCGCCGCGAAATGTCCAGTGGATTGATGGCGGCGACGGCGTTGAACGCCAGATTCTGCTCCGTCGCCAGATTGATGAAGGTCTTCTTGTCGGTCAGCCTTTCCGTCAGCTTGGAGACCCCCAGCATCACCGCCGTGACGATGAGAAAATTCAGCAGCAGCCGGGGCGTGGGCCGATACCAGGGCCGCTTATGCTTTTGAACCATGGGATGAACGTCCCTGGAAAAATGCGCTTGGCGGAAAATGCGGTGCTGGAAATATGGGGGCATGTTAAGGCGAAATCGCGGGCCCGGCAATTGAGCGGACGGCGCTGCGGCGTGATATAAAGCCGGTGGGCAAGGGGAAGAACATGCGCGGATGGAAATTGCTCGTCGCGGCGGCGGCGACGGCGCTTTTGGGTGCGAACGCGGTCCGGGCGGGGGAGGAAGCCGACACCAATGCCGCGATGGCGCGCTGCCAGAGCGAGGCGGCGAAATACCAGCACGGCCCTTTGGCGGGAAAGCTGTCGCTGATGGCCCTGCCGACCGCGGCGATGATGGCCGATCCCGCCCGCCCGTCGGCGGCGGAGATTCCCGTCATCCAGGATTTCGCGGCCTCGATGGAGACCTGCCAGGCCGGCTTCAAAAGCCTGGCGATCCGATATGTGCCCGAAAGCCTTCCCGTCGAGGAAAAAGCCACTGCCACGCGGCAGGCAATGCTGGTCGATCTCCTGGCTGGCCGGATCAGCTATGGCCAGGCCAATATCCGCGACCGCGACGCCAAGCAGGCTTATTCTGCTGCAATGCAAACCTTGATCGCCCAGCGCGCCGGGCAGGCCGCGCCGTCGGCCGGTTCGCCCTTTGCGCCGCAACCGCAGTTCAAGACGCCGCCATCGATGACGAATTGAGCGCGGCGATAGGAGCGCGCTGGTTTAGGGCCTATACTCGACCATAGATGCGGCGCGTTGCGCGATTGCTGAAAAACGCAACAAGGGGGTTTGCATGCGCAAGGCCATACTTGCCGCCTTTATCGCCGTGTTGGCGCCGGGTGGCGCGGCGGCGGCGGCTGAGAGTTGTTCGCTGCCATCGCTCGCCGACACGGTCGAGCTGAAGCCGCTTCCCGGAAGCGATCTGATGACCGTGCCGGTGGAGGTCAATGGCAGGCCCAAGCAATTCCTGCTCGATATCGGCACCAATCCCACCGAAATCTCGGAAGCGGCGGCGGCGGAGCTGGCTCTGCCCGAAAACGCCAAGGCGGTGACGCCCCTGCAATATGGCGGCGGCGACATCATGGCGGCGACCGGGAGCGGGATATCGGTCCCCGTGGTGGATGCCAGGCACAATTCGGGCCGCAACGCCACGCGGCCGCGGGTCGGCATCGACAGTTTCACGATCGGCGGCGCCACGGCCCGCCGCATGCAGTTTCTCATCGCCGACGACAAGGAAATGGGAAAATCCAAACCCTATGACGGCCTGCTGACCGGCGATTTCTTCAAGCAATATGATGTCGAGCTGGATTTCGCCGGAAGGCAGATCAATTACCTCACGCCCACAAAATGCACCGATCCGGACAAGGTGGTGTTCTGGACCCATTCGGCGGTGGCGGTCATTCCCATGAGTTTGCCGGACGGCAAGATCCATACCCAGGTGTCGGTCCAGGGGCATGTCGTCGATGCCGTGATCGACACCAGCTCCGCGCGCAGCGTCATGCGCCGCGACATCGCCGAAGTGATTTTGGGTTACAAGGCGGGCACGGCGGAGATGATGCCCGCCGCCGACTTGAAGGATGCGTCGGGCGAGCAGGTCTATGGCCACACCTTCTCGCAGATTTCCTTCGCGGGCGGCGTCGCGGCGGCAAACGTTCCCGTGCTGATCCAGACCAACAGCATGATCCACGATCCGCGCACCGAAACGGTGCTGGGAAGCCGCGCGCAATCGGCCGACGCGCGCATCCCGGGCCTCACGCTCGGCATGGATGTGCTGCACCAGATGCATCTCTACATCGTCTTCGGCCAGAAGCAGATTTACGTGACAGCGGCGCGGTAGGCCGGCGGCCGCTCAGGCCGCACGTCGAAAATTATCGCCCGTTGATCGAAAAAATGCCCATCCGTCGCTTTGCCGCCCGATGAATCCCGTCGAAGGAGCCGCCAATGCGTGCTAACCTTCGGAACCCGAAAGGACATCCTATGAAAGCAATTTTCTTCGGCGCTGCGTTATGCACGCTTGCACTCTCCAGCGCGGCGCTCGCCGCGGGTGTTCCCTCTTATGTTGCCAAGGCGGTTGCCGATCCCTCGCGCCCGGCGACGGATTCCTCCCGCGATGCGCTGCGCTTGCCGGGCGAAACCCTCGCCTTTGTGGGCGTCAAGCCAGGCATGACCGTCGCCGAATTTTTTCCGTCAGGCGGATATTACACGCGGATGATCAGCGATGTCGTAGGCCCGAAAGGCAAAGTTTATGGCATTGATAATCTCAAATGGGACAAGGGCGAGGACGCCAAGATGGCGGCCGAACCGGGCCACTCCAACGTTTCGATACAGCTCGTAAAGTTCGGAGAGTTCAGCCTGCCGCAAAAAGTTGATGTGGTCTGGACCACGCAGAATTATCACGATCTGCATGTGGCGGAATATGGACCTGTCGACGTCGCCGATTTCAACAAACGCGTTCATGACGCGCTGAAGCCGGGCGGCATCTATTTCATCCTGGACCATCAGGCCAATCCGGGCACCGACGATGCCGGGATCGCCAAGGTGCATCGCATCGAAAAATCGCAGGTCATCAAGGAAGTGACCGCCGCCGGCTTCAAGCTGGTGGGTGACGGCAATGCCCTGCACCGGACCACCGACGATCACACCAAGGGGTCATCGGATCCGGCGATCAAGAGCCACACCGATCAGTTCATGCTGAAATTCCAGAGAGTCTGACCGGCCGTCGCGTATTGCGTTGCAGGCCCTGCCGGCGAAAATCTGCCGGCAGGGCCCGCAAGTTTCCGTAACGTTACCGCGCCGCGCCGCACAAATTGCTCTTTCACTTCTGTTGCGTTGCAGCAGTGCCCAGCCCGTAAATTTGCTCCATGCGGTGGATGATCCGTGTGCCCCTTATTGCGCGCTTGGTTCGAAATGATACAGTTCCCCCACGGTTGCTGGGCTTAGACCCAGGTGTTGGGGGCGTATCATGGATCGCGTTGCGTCTGGCCCGAGAGGGCTGGGAAGACCAAATGTCGGTGTTCTAGCTGTTGTTGTTGCGCTGGCCGTGTTCTGGACAGCATTCGTGATGGCGGTCATGCGCCTGATCTGACCCACCGCGCGACGCCCGCGCGATCTCCCTAGTAGTCGGGCACTCCTCCCTCACTGCGTTCGGGGAGGGACCAGCTTTTCTAATTCGCTGCGCTCATAAGAAAAGCTAGGTCGGGGAATCCTGCGACGTCACGATCTGCCATTTGCCTTGGCGCAGCATCCAGACGTCCGTCCAGATCAGCGCATGACGCTGGCCGCTTTTGGTGAGCGCGGTTTCGCCGCCTTGCGCGATGATGACATCGGGCGAGGCATAGCGCAGATGCACATAATCGACGGTGTCGGAAACCACATCGCTCGGCCCGGGCGGCGTCAAATGGTAGGCCTTGTCGACCACTTTGCCTTTGCTGCTGACGCCCTGATAGTCGTCCGCCAGGCACGCCGCCAGCGATTTGGATTTGTCGGTTATGCCCGCCGCGGCCCAGTCGGACTCGCAGGCGCGGATATAGCGCTCGACCTCTGCATGATCGCGCACGGATCTGGGCGGCTCCGCCGCCTGGGCCAATGCGCAGGGCAGGACAGCGAGCAGGAGGACGAGCCGCTTCATGGGTGCCTCTTGGAAATGTCGAACGGGAAAATGCCGGGCGATGTTAGGCGGGCCCGGCGCGGGAGCCAACTGGTTGCGCCAGGCAATAGGGGATATATTCGCCGTCTGTAAGACGCGGCGCGTTGCGCAATTGCCGGATGACCTCAGACGCGAGCGGGGGAAGCCATGTGCAAGACGATATTTGCCGCGTTCGTCATGCTGCTGGGATTTCACGCGGCGGCGGCGGCGCAGACCTGCCCCTTGCCGGCGGTCGCCGACACGGTGGAGCTGAAGCCGCTGCCGGGAAGCGATCTGGTGACGGTGCCGGTGGCGATCAACGGCAAGCCCAAGCAATTCCTGCTCGCCCTCAGCGCCAATCCCGACGAAATCTCGGCAGCCACAGTGAGCGAACTGGCATTGCCGCAGATCGATCAGAGAAAAGCCCTGAACGCGATGTCCGAACAGAATTCCACGTTTCAGTTCGACGCCCCGGTCTTCGACGTCAGGGGCACCAGCACCGTGCGGAATTATCAAGCGCGCGTCCTGGCCCAGGCGTTCACCATTGGGGGAGCCACGGTGCCGAATTTGGGCTTCCTGGTTTCGGGCGACAGGGACATGGGAAAATCAAAACCCTATGACGGGCTGCTGACCGCCGCTGGCTTCCGCAAATACGATATCGATCTGGATTTTGGGAACAAGAAGCTCAGCTTTCTCACCGCCACCGGCTGCACCGATCCGAACCAGATCGTGCGTTGGCCGCATACGGGTGTGGCGGTCATTCCCATGACGATGGCTGGCGGCCAGATGCGCGTGCCGGTGACGATCGACGGCCATGCGATCGAGGCCGTGATCGACACGGGTTCGGAGCATACCGTCATGCGCCGCAGCGTCGCGGAGCGTGTGTTCGGCCTCAAAGCCGCGGACATGACGGAGGACGGCGATGTCCGCGACGGGGCGGGCGAGCGGGTCTATCGGCACACATTCCCGCAGATCGCCTTCGAAGGCGTCGTCGCCAGCAATGTACCGGCGCTGATCCAAGTGAACAGCATGGTGCGAAAAGCGCGCCGGGCGGCGACCACGGGAAGCCGCCTGCAAGCCGCCGACGATCCCGGCGATCCCGTCCCCGAACTGACATTGGGCATGGATGTGCTGCATCAGCTGCACCTCTTCATCGGTTTCGGCCAGAACAAGCTGTATGTCACCGCCGCGCAATAGATGCGGCTTGCCCGGGCAATTGGGCCCTTGACCGGGCAGCCTCCGTGCAACGAAAAGCCTCCTGCGGCGTTCTACGCGCAAGAGGACAAGCCGATGTGGAGTGGTATTCGGGTCCGGGTCAGCCGCATAATTGGCGGAATTCGCGCCCTGCCCGGGCAATTAATCCTGACGCTTTTCGTCATGACCGGCATGGCCCTGATGGGCGGTATTTTTGTGTTCGGCAGGCTGATCGGGTTGGCCAAGCGTTCGGGCAAGGGTCCGGTTCCCGGCCCCGAACCGCACTATTCCCGTCCGCGAACCAGCTACGACGCGGCTTCCGCGCTGGAACGGCAAACATCGATCGAGAGCGCAGAATAGAACAGGCGCGTCAGCGCGGCATCGCCGCGATGTGCTCGGCCAGCGCGGCCCAGCGCGCATTCCGCCGGATGAAGGTTATCGTATATCGCAAGGTGAGCCCGTCCGGCTTGGCGCCGTCGGTCCGGTGGAACGCGTCGGTGCCGATGACGACCGCCGTATCCCCGTCGACGATCACGGTTTCGTCGGTCAGGGTCTGCGATTGCTTGGGATCGGGAGCGCCAGCGGTCAGCTTTTTGATGAAAGTTTCCTTGTTCACCGGCTGGCCCGCGCCCGAGGTGGCCAGGAATTTGTCATCGAGGATGCGTGTCAGCGCGGCCGCGTCGTGCCGATCCTCCGCGGTCACCCAGTCGCGCATCAGTGTCATCACTTGTTGCCGTGCATCGGCCGCCGGCGCGCCCGGGGCCGCCACGGCGTTCGCGGACAAGGCGGCGCATGTGCCGGCCAGCGCCAGGCTCAAAATTTGCCGCTTCATGGGACCCCCGCTTGCGTGCGAACCGCCAATTTTCTTGTACATCGCAGGCGGAATGCGCTCAAGGCAGCGGCTGTCCCGTTGTGGCACCAAACCACCCATCGCGCGTTAGACCATCGAGGATTACCTGTCAGGGAACCAATGACCGATCTCAACGGCTGGGGCACCGCTCGAAAGATGATCGAGATCTACGGCAACGAAGCCCAATGCGAAGCCAGACGCCGCTGCGAAAAGGCGCTGAAGCGGGACGACATGCCGGGCTTTGAACGATGGGCCCATATCGCCACGGTCATAGGCGGCCACCTTTCCCGGTCCGCCGTTCAACCCGCGCAACTGGTCCACTGATCCGCTATTTGGGCACGTTATGGGCGCGCATGCGCTCCAGCTGCCTGGTCAATTTCTCGATCACTTCCAGCAATGCCGTCCGTTCGGGCCCGAAGCCGGCGCGCTGTCCGGTGAGTTTTTCCTTGTCGGCCTCCAGCTGCTCGAGCCGCCTGAGCCGCGTGTGCAGCTCGGCCAGCTGCTCGGCGAACCAGGATTCCGATTGTTGATCGTCGTTCATGTTTGCGGGCCCCCGACCTGGCGGATGAGATTGCGCATGGCCTCTCCCATCGCTCTGGGGTAGCTTGTCAGTCTTCTGATTTCAGGAAAAACGAAAAATGAGCAAAGAACAGAAAAGCAACCGCGAGAAAAAGAAGCCCAAGAAGGACAAGGGCTCGAAACCCGCCGCGCCCGCCACGGCCTACCAGGCGTCCAAAGGCAAGAAATAGCCCATAGGCCGGCGTCCTAATAGGAATGCGGCGGCACTCTTGTGGCGAGTGCCGTCAGCACGGCCATCGCCAGCCCGGCAACGAAAAATATCCATCCCGCTTGCCGCGTCCGGTCGCTCTCCTCGCGCGCCCAGTTGAGCGCAACAACGCACGCCCCGACGATGGCGATCGCGATGCCGAACCCAATGAAAAGAAGCGTCAAGACGTTCATTGTGTTGTCCTTCGCTTCGACTTCAGGCCTTTGACGCGGGCGGTGAGGTTGCACATGCGCATGACCTCTCCCATTGCCCCAGGGTAGCTCGTCCGGCTTCTGATTTCAGGAATATCGAAAAATGAGCAAAGAACAGAAAAGAGGCCGCAAAAATTAAAGCCCAGGCAGGACAGGGGTTCGAAACCCGCCGCTCCCGCCACGGCCTACCAGGCGTCCAAAGGCAAGAAATAGACTGCGGGCGCTTCGGCGCCAGCCTCTAGTGAACGCCCCGGAGCATTTCGCGGCCTGAACTCATGATGCGGTAGTTGCCGAGCAGGCTGTAGATCAGCCTCAGTTCCAGCAAACGCTTGGCATGGTCGGCCGGTATCGCGGCATGGCAAAATCCCGTCCCCACTTCCGCGAGGGACGCCCATTCCGATTCCGAGAGATAGGGGCTGGCTGTCATAATATGGTAACGCGCGTGATAGCTTTGTGGGCCATTTCGATCCACGTGCGCCGATGCTCGTCAGGCGGGAAAGGTCCATTGCAGCCCGTCTTTGCGAGCCGCCGGATGCAATGGTGACGTGTGGAACGACACGCCCTGATGGAACCTCGTGCGCCTGTGAACGTTGCTCATTGACTTAGGACTCCCACAGAATTCCATATTCAGGCGGCGCTGTTCGCGTCGGCTTTGGCGCTGGCGGCCGCCGTCGGGGCGGCGATGCGCCGGCGGCCGGTCGGGCACGAGGTGCGCCTTAAAATGTCCTGGCGGGCATTCCCAATCCGATCTTCTCGAATCCCAGCAGCTTCGCGGCGAAGGCAAGCTTGCCCTGGGAATCGGATGTCGCGCTGATGAGCTCTTCGATGTCGCGCTGCGAAAGGCTGTCGTTCGGCGCGCGATGCGCAATGGCATTGGCGACCTCCATCGCGACATTGGCCGATGTGAGGGCGTCCATGAAAGCCGCAAAGACCGCATAGTCGTACACGTATTTGTGCAGTTCATCGTGCGGGACCAGAATGAGCGCGCCATTCTGCTTGGCGGCCTGCCAGGCCCCGTCCGGTGTGCGATAAAATTTCCAGCCATAATCCAGACGGCTCAATTCCGGATGGTCTTCATTCCGGCCAGTCCTGAGGATGCGCATGTCCTTGTCGAGCTCGGCCGATACCCTGACAAATTCCGCCTCATTCATGGTTGCGATCCGGCGGTTTTCATCCAGCTCCGCCGCCAGTTCCTGTCGCACCGTCTGCAATTGATCGAGATGGTGAACATATTCGACGGTCTGCTCGAGTCCGATTGCGATCAGAAGACCAATCGTGATCGTCGCTATGTGGATGAAGAAATCTCTCCAGCCGTGAATCGCGGCCGTGGGCGGGTGCACTTCCAGCATGACGTCCCCTTTGTCTTCGCTGCTTGCCGGGGCCTTCGGCTCGGCCGGCTCAATGGATTCCAATTCGTCCGTCATCGGCGGCCCGCATCCCCTTGCGCGGTTACAGTATGCCAGACTCAGGTGCCCGTCACAGGATCGCGGCCAGTCCCCAAAACGCCGCCGCGAAAATCGCCCAGCTTCCCGCCACCGCCAGCCAGAACATCCAGGGCCGGAGTGGCGGCAGGCGCTCTTCCCATTCCAGGTCGTCGATGCCGGCTTCGCGCTGGTCGCGCGGGTAGCGATAGTCGCTGCGGCGATAGTCGGCATGCGTGCCGGTTAGCGGCGCCGCGCGGCGGGATTTTCCTTTCGGATGCAGGACATGGAGATCAGCCATTTTGTATCGCCTCCGCAATTGCTTCGTCCCAGGCGCGGCGGTCGGGGGTGGTGTCGTCCAGGCCGGCGAGAAGATCGGCGAGCGCGTCCTTGCGCAGATCGGTCAGGGGGGCGGCGTCCGTCACCGCCGTGCGGAAGCTGGCCAGCGCGCCGTAAAAGATCTGCTGGGCGCGGTGTTCGCCGTCCCGGTCGGCGTCCGACAGGCCCGGGCGGCCCGCCAGGCGCGCGAAGGTGGACAGAACCTGGCGCTCGTAATCCCGTCTTGCTCCGATCCTGGCGTCCATCTCCGCTCCCGTCATTGATGCCCCGCTGATGAGCCTGCCGGACGTTCCGGGGAGTTAGGGGGACCTCGACCCGGTCCCGCCCGGCAGGCCTCGCCAGAGGAGGCGATGGAGGGAGAATACAACAATAGTTGTTGAAGTCAACAACGTTGTTGTTGGCGGTAGAGTAAAATGGGGGGGGGTGACAGCGCGTCCTCATGGTTCGTCCCTCGACAGGCTCGGGATGAGGGGGCTCACCATGAGGAGATTGCGTTCGGTGCTTGGCACCCGAAGCCAGCGTTGCCAGGCGCTATCCCTCCATCCTCATCCTGGTCGCGCTACGCTGCCGCTGGCGACTGTCGAAGGATGAGGACGCGCCGATGCACGAACCATGCACCATCCCCAGGCTTGGCGCGGGCGCGGCGCGGGCCTAGGCTTTTGGCGCACCATCGGGGGCATCGCGATCATGCCGCATCTGTTTTTGTTTCTCGCCGCCGCGTTTGCGCTGGCCATCACGCCGGGGCCGGGGATGTTTTATGTCGTGGGCCGCACCTGGGCCGCGGGCCGGCGCGACGGTTTGGCGTCGTCGCTCGGCACCATGCTGGGCGGCTTGGTGCATGTCACCGCCTGTGTCGTCGGGGTCTCGGCGCTGGTGATGGCGAGCGCGTCGGCCTTCACGGTGCTGAAGCTGGTGGGCGGGGTCTATCTGGTTTATCTCGGCATCCAGACCTTCCGCGCCGCCTCGCGCGAGGAAATGACGATGCCGGAAGAGACCGCAACCGGCTGGGTGCGCGCCTTCCGCCAGGGCGTGGTGGTGGAAGCGACCAATCCCAAGACGGCGGCGTTCTTCCTGGCCTTCATTCCGCAATTCATCGTCATCGGCGCGGGCCATGTGGCGCTGCAATTCCTGGCGCTGGGCGTGGTCTCGGTATTGCTGAACACGGGTGCGGACCTGGTGGCGGTGCTGGGCGCGGCGAAACTGCATGAGCGCTTGCTGCACCGGCCCGGCCTGTTCCGGCGGGTGCGCCAGGGATCGGGGCTGATGATGGCGTCCTTGGGCGTGGGATTGCTGGCGGCGAGGCGAGGGTGACGATGCCGTCGCGCGCCGGACGGACAGCCGCATTGCTGATCGCGCCGCTGATATTTTCCGCGCCCGCTTCGGCGGCGGAGAATGCGGGCGCCTGGCGTGTGATCCAGAGCGACGAGTTCCGCCAGGGCTTTGTCGCGGGCATTGCGTCGTACCTGCTGGAGCTTGGCGATGGCGGGCCCGACGCGGCGGCACTTCGGGCCGGGTATGCCGAATGCCTGGCGGGACGCACCGACCGCTCGCTGCTGGACGTGGTCGATGCCTATATGGAGCGGCATCCCGACACCGCCTCCTACATGCCCGCCGCCGTCACGACCTTGGCGCTGAACGAACTCTGCGGTGTGTATATTCCAAAGCCGCCGGTGATGCCGCCGTAAAGCGCGAACCGCTACTTACATATCCAAAATGAGTCTCAACGCGATGTGGCGGCCGCTGAAGCCGTGAATGTCGTAGGTACCCGCATCGCTGACATCCCAGGTGCGGCGGCCGAAGATGTTCTGCACCCACAGCCTGAGCGAGGCGGCGCGCCCGTCCAGCGCGAAGCTGTAGCGCGTGTCGATATTGACGAAAGTTTTTTCCGGTACCGTCACGCGGTCGTCCAGCACCGACGCCGCATTGCTCGAATGGCTGATTTCCATGCCCAGGGTGACATCGTCATAGCCGGGCGGATGCCAGTTGGCGTTGACGTTGTAGCGCTGCGACGCCATGCCCACCGGGCGGTGGCCGACCAGCCCCAGCGCCACGCCCCTTCCCACCACTTTCGGCTCGGACAGAAGCGCGCCGGCCACGATATCCAGACGCGGCAGCACTTCGCCGTCCACCGACAATTCGACGCCCTGATTGTCGATCTGGCCCAGCTCGGTAAAGAGGTCCGCGGAATCCAGATTGAAATAGGGCTTCTGGATGTCGAAATAGCCCGCCACCAGATTGACCTCTGGGCTCAGCGCGACACGGATGCCCACTTCCTTCTGTTTGGTGGCGACGGCGGGCAGCGCCTGGTTGCGGTTGGTGGCGCCCTGCGGGGCGACGCCATTGTCTTCCAGGCCCTGGGTGAAGTCGGCATAGAACTCCGCCCGTTCGGACAGCTCGGCCATCAGCCCGGCGCTGAGCAGGATCGGATCGGCGGTGATCAGCGCGGTCGGCGCGCCGGGAATTTCGGTGCGCTTCTTGTAGTGCGGCTGCTGCACCCCGAAATTCAAGGTGCCCCAGTTGGTCCAGGTGATCTGATAGGAAAGGCCGGGGCGAAGGTCGTCGATATGGTCGTGGGTCTGCGGCGAAAAAACGAAATCGGGTTTGGCCACGCCCGCAAATTGGCCCAGCCGGGACGCGCCCAGGTCGCGCGTGTCCGATCCGCCATAGATGGCGTTATAGTCGCGCATCCGCATCGACAGGATGAAGCGATGCGCCAGCGCGCCCTGCGTGATGCCATGCTCAAGCCTGATTTCGCCGCTGGTCGAGCCATATTCCACTGGCGGATCGGCGGTGACGTTCAGTTCGCCGTCGCCCTGAAGCGTGAGACCGTCCAGCTCCACATAATAATTGTGGGGCGCTTTCTTGGCCGAACGGAACAGCCCGCCCCGGAACTCCCATCCCTCCGCCAGCCGGTAGCGCGCCAGGGTGCCGTAATTGCTGCCGAACTCGCGGTTGATGGCCCAGCCGGGCCCGAAGAAATGGCGGCCCGGATTGGGCGTCGGCAGGAACGGGCCCGCGGGCACGTAATTCTGGTTGTCATGCGCGTCGTAGAAATCCGAGCGCGACCAAAAGGGCATCAATTCCAGGCCGGGCAGGGGCGTCCATCGCGCCAGCATGCCTTCGCTCATCACATAGGCGGAAAAGCCGTTGGCATCCACCGGGCGAAAGCCGCCGACGCCGCCGCTCAGGCTGAAGCTATCGGCAAGCCGCACGGCGCCGTCGAATTCCACGCTGCCTTCGCCGCGGGTATCGATTTCGGCAAGCGAGCTGAGATGGTCCGCGCCGTCGGGAAACCGCAGCGAATAGTCCATCACGCCGGTGGGGGCCGGAAAGGCATAGCCCTGCGCCGCGATGCCGACCCGGATCTGGGACGACGCCTGCAGCCGGGCGTTCACTTGCGTCACCTGGTCGAAATAAAGCCCGTCGATGCGCGCATTGCCCGCCAGTATGGGCGAGAAGCCGCGCACATTGAACGGCGAATAGATGCCGATGCGCTCATGGCCCACGCTGATGCCGAAAGCGTCCTTGGCCTGGGCGACGGCATTCTCGCCGGCGCGCTGCGCCTGCGCGGACCCGGCGGCGATAAGCGCCAGGACCGCGGCCAAAAGGACGCGTGCGGATAATGATGCTGGTTTCACGGCTCCCTCACGCGCCCCATGTTTCCCCCAGGGCTGTAGCAGAGCTAGCATATTTCCCCTGGCGAAGCGATAAATGGCCGAAGCGACAAACTGGCCCGGCGCGGACCATGACAGATTCAAGGCAAACGGACTGGATCGGCCAGGTGATCCATTTCTGGTTCGCGGAGCTGACGCCCACTGACTGGTTCGCCGGGCGGCCGGAGCTTGACGATCTGATCTGGGACCGCTTCGGCGATCTGCGCCAGGACATGAAGGCGGCGCCGCCCGATCCCGAAACGCTCGACGGCCTCGGCCATGTCGCCGCCGTGATCGTGTTCGACCAGTTTTCCCGCAACATGTTCCGCCGCTCGCCGGAAGCCTTCGCCACCGATCCCATCGCGCTTGCGCTTGCCCAGCACGCCATCGACAACAATCTCGATTTGGCGCTGCATCCGCACGAGCAGCATTTCCTCTACATGCCCTTCATGCATGCCGAGGACCGGGCGCTGCAGGAAAAATCGCTGGAGCTGTTCACCCGCATCGGCATGCCCGACCTTCTGCCTTTTGCGCAGCGGCATAAGGCGGTGATCGACCGCTTCGGCCGCTTTCCCACCCGCAACAAGGCGCTGAAGCGGGACTCGACGCCGGAAGAGATCGCGTTCTTGAACGCCAAGCCGGACGCGTGAGGCGCGGAAGGATGCAAGACCGCGGGCGCTCCTTCGTCACCCGCCAGCGCTATCACCCGTTCTTGCGTCCGAAGCTGGGGCGTCTGGCGGGGCCGCCGCCGCCTTGCGGTGGGCGCGCGGTGGACGCGGCTTCCGCCGACCGCTGTGCCAAATAGCGGGCGACGATCGCATCGGCACGGGCGCCGTCCTCGTCATCGTCATCATCGCCGCCATGACCTGGCGGGGCGTTCGGGCGGCTGGCCGAGCCGGGCCAACGCGGGCCGCTGAACGTCTTCATGAGTTTCCAGAGCAGCGGAATGCAGAACAGCAGGACGACCACGGTCAAGCCCAGCACGGTGGGGCCCAGGCCGATGTTCCAGGCTTCCTTCACCGATCCGCTGACGTCCAGGAAATAATAGAGCAGATAGCCGAAATAGAGGATGGGCACCAACGCCCCGGCGACGCCGAATATGGCCTTCCATGATCGCATGCCGTGCCCCCACTGCATCGCGGCCATGATGATGCGGCATTTGCAAACAAAATCTAAATGCGCGGTTTTCCGTGGATTATCCCGGCCTGCAACCGCCCCTGTTGGGCGGGCTGCTGCTCAATGGGCCGCGGCGTCGGTGATGTAGAGCTTCTGCTCGCGATAGGCGATGATGAGATGGAAGTGCGAAAGCACGTCATTGCCCAGCAACAGGGCGGCGGAATCGGGCCCTAGAAAATTGCGCCCCTGGGTCACCTCGATAGGGGGATCGGCGACCGACATTCCGCCCATATTTATCGTCTTGAAGGGATAGCTATAGGCACTGACGGCCCTGGACGGCGCGTTCCAAACGCCGGACGTATAGGGTGCCAAGTGCAGGTTGCTCCAAAGTCCCGACACGGTCCTTGCCGCTTTGATATTTGCGCTGTCCGGGTCAAGGCCAAACATCCTGCCCGCATCTTGCATGCTGAGCACCGATATGGGAGCGCCGGTATCAAGGATGGCGTAGGCATTCCGGCCATCGAGCGTCACAGGCACGCGCACATGCCCATCAGCGGTGAGCGTGAACGGAATGACGGTATAGGTGCCGGTCCAATACACCGCGCGGCCGGCGCAGGGATGGGGCTTGAACAGCCGGAATGTATTGTCGCCGAAATCGAACTCCGCGTCATATCTGTCCAAGACGTCCGGTGCGATCAGGCCGTCCACGCCGGAGAAGGACTCCATCCATGCCATGTACACCCGGTTCAAATCATGATCGCCGATCCGCAAATCGTCCCGATGCCCCACATTCCCGAGCCGGTGGGCGGCGGTCAGCGTGAGGCTGGAAAATGGACCGCCGGTGTCGATACCCAAGGTCACCTCTTTGCCGTTTATAGCGGCCGGTATGGTGACATGACCGGATTTCATCGTCATGGGCAGCTCTGCCAGGCGCTCCAGCTTGCAGTCGTCCGGCCAGCCTTCTTGGGCCGATGCGGCTTTCGGAAAGATCAGCGCGGCCAGGATGAGCGCGGCGACGATGGTGCGAAGCGGCATGTTCGATGTCTCCTGGGGCAGAGACGGGTCAAAATCGGTTCAGGGTTTCAGTTTTAGTGTTTTGCGCAGGAAGCGGTCGCGGTCCGTGCGCGCCTTGGCATTCAGCGCGTGGCCCGCATCGTAGAATTTGACCGTCTTCGGTCCTGACGCCTTGGCGACATAATCCTTTGCGGCAGCGAGGGGTACAAATTCATCATCATGCAGGCCGTACTGAAACAGCGCCGGGGCAGGACCGAGTTTGCCCGCATAGGGTTCGGTGTAGGAAAAGGCGAATTGCGGGCCGCCCATAAAGACGAAGGCGGAAATTCTTTTGTCCGTGGCGTCGAGTATGGCTCCGGCGACGGAGTCATAACTGTGGCCGACATAAGCCAATCTGGTCGCGTCTATATCGGGACGCGAAAGGAGAAGATCGAAGCCTCGGCGGAGGTCCGTGACCTGTTGCGCCATAAGGCCTGGGCCCATGCCCGGCACCGGCTTGAAGTTGGGGCGAACATGCGCGTCATCGATCAGCAGAGAGACAATTCCTGATGGCGCAAGCGCGATCGCTTCGTCCAGAAACTCCGTGCGGTTGGAATTGGCGGCGCCGTCCATCAGCCAGTGACCCCAAAGGATGCCCGCGAACTTCCCCGCGCCTTTCGGGATCACAAGATAGGCCGGAACGGTATCGCCATTGGCGCCCGTATAGGTGATGTCCTCAATCGTCACGCCGTCTTGAACCCTGACTGAGACCTGCTTCACATTGAGGGGTGCGCTTCTGTCGTAGGTGAAGTGTGCAAAGTCTGGACTTGGCGCCTGAGCGAAACCGGAACCGCCGCGCATAAAAAGTCCGGCAACAACGGCCAGAGCCGTGAGGCGCGCTTGCCGAATGAGCATCGTGCTTTTGCGCATTTGCGCCTCCCCCTATGGCTCGCATCCTAACGTGGAATCCCGCAAGCCCCAGGCCGCGAATTTGCCGAAGCCCATCCCTGTCTCCCCATGCTTTGGCGCGAACTTAGCACAGACGCCGCGCAGGCCTATGTGGATTTGGGGGCGCAAATTGCTAAGCTGGGCCTCCTGAAGCGGAAAGAGGTTCGCGATGCGCTTGACGGATTTCAAGGCGCTGACATTCGATTGCTATGGCACCCTGATCGACTGGGAAACCGGCATGATGCAGGCGCTGGGCGGATTGATCGTCAAAAGCAGGCGCACCCTCAGCCGGGATTCGATTCTGGAGGCGCATGCCCGGCACGAATCCGCGCAGCAGCGCCAGACGCCGACCAAGCGCTACAGCGATCTTCTGGCCATCGTCTACAAGCGACTGGCCGAGGAGTGGGGCGTACCGGCGAGCATCGACGAATGCGAGGACTATGGACACTCGATCCGCCACTGGCCGGCTTTCGCGGACTCGCCGGACGCGCTGCAGTATCTGAAGAAATTCTACAAACTCATCATCTTGTCCAACGTCGACAATCGAAGCTTCAGCTTCAGCAATGCCGCGCTCGGTGTCCAATTCGACGCGATCTACACGGCCGAGGACATCGGCTCCTACAAACCCGACGACCGCAATTTCGTCTACATGCTGGAGCATGCGGGCGATCTGGGCCTGGCAAAGACCGACATCCTGCACACCGCCGAAAGCCTGTTTCACGATCACGTGCCGGCGCGCCGGCACGGGCTTGCCAATTGCTGGATCTATCGCCGCCATGCCCAAGAGGGGTTCGGCGCCACCATGGATCCCGGCCAAAGGCCCGAAATCGACTTTAAATTCAACTCCATGGCGGAGCTTGCGGAGGCTCACAGGAAAGCGCTTCAGGGTAAGTGACCGCTTGCCGAGGAAGCGGTAGAGTTCAAAAAAATCGGCCAAAAATATTGGGAGGAACAGATGGAAACAACACGCAGACAAACCATTGGCATGATCGGCGGCGCCATCGCAGGCGCCACGGCGGCCATCAACGCAGCCAACGCCGCGCCGTCATCCAATCCGTCATCCTCCAAGATGAAATTGTGGGCCGCCGCCACCACGCCCTGCGACAAGAATTTGAAAGTCGATCTGGGCGCGATGCGCGATCAGGTCGAATGGTACAAGAGCCACGGCGCCGACGGCATGACCTTCCTGGGCTCGACCGGCCAGATGACCGCCTTCACCGTTGCCGAGCACAAGGCGCTGATGGAAACGGTGGGCAAGGCCAAGGGCAAATTGAATGTGCTCGTCACGGCCTCGACCGCCAATGTTCCCGACACGATCGAGCTTTGCAAACACGCCGCCGATCATGGCGCCGATGGCGTGATCGTGTCGCCGCCCTATTACGTCAAGGGCATCTCCAACGAAGGCATGCTGCGCTACTACACCTTGGTGCTGGACGGGCTGCCCAAGAATCTGCCCTTCTATCTCTATCATGTGCCGCACTGGACCATGGCGCCGATCCCGGTGGAGGTGGTCAAGCAGCTGCGCCGCTACGGCAATATCGCGGGCATCAAGGATTCCACCACCGACGCCAAGGGCTATACCAATTTCGTCACCAGTTTCCCGGACCTCAGCATCATCACCGGCACCTATGAGAATCTGGAGATCGCGCTCACTCACGGCATGGGCGGCATCATCCAGGAAGCGGGGCCCTATTGCCGCGAGCTGGCCGACCTCTTCGCGGTGGCGCATTCGGGCAAGGACATTCATCCGGCTTACGCCGCCTTGCAGGCCAAGATCGCCAAGCTTTACGGCGCCAAGGACGGCCTGGATCAATACGCCATCATGCAATATGCGATGACGGCGGAGATGGGAAAACCCGTCAGCTATACGCGCCCGCCCTTCGTCGATCTGTCCGACGCGCGCAAGGCCGAGATCGAAAAGACCTTGCGCGAACAGCAGATCAAGCTGGGGAAACTCTAGGGCGGGCCCGCCGATCCCGGCTAAGCAATTGAACGGTCGCGCGATTGTCGCCGGTCTGGACTCCCTTTGCCGGTGGAGTCAGGCTTGGTCTGCCGCCGGGCAGGGGGGATGACATGGACTATCCTTACGATCTTGGCTCCTACACGCGGAAGGTCACCACCAAATCGGCGGACGCGCAGCTTTGGTTCGACCGCGGCCTGAACTGGTGTTTCGGCTATCACCATCAGGAAGCGGGCGCTTGCTTCGCCAAGGCGCTGGAATTCGATCCCGACTGCGCCATGGCGCATTGGGGCATCGCCTACGCCTCCGGGCCCAATTACAACATGCCCTGGGAATTTCTCGATCCCGCCGCTAGGGGCCATTTCCTCGGCATCGCCTATGACGCCGCGCATGCCGCGCTGGCGCGCAAGGAGTCCGTCACCGCGCCGGAACGCGCCCTGATCGAGGCGCTGTCCGCCCGCTACCCCCAGCGCGAAGCCATCGAAGACCAGCGGCCCTGGAACGACGCATTCGCCGACGCCATGCGCCCCGTTCATCTGGCGCATCCGAACGATCTGGATCTGCGCGTCATTTTCGTGGAAGCGATCATGAACCGCACGCCGTGGCGCATGTGGAATCCCAAAACCGGCGAACCCGAGCCCGGCGCCGGCACGTTGGAAGCGCGCGCGGTGCTGGAAACCGCCTTCCGCGACCTTCCGGGCGCCAAGGCACATCCGGGCCTGCTGCATCTGTATGTTCATCTGATGGAGATGTCGCCGCATCCGGAAGCGGCGCTGGCCTGCGGCGACATATTGCGTGACCTGACCAAGGACATGGGCCATCTGACGCACATGCCCACCCATATCGACATTCTGTGCGGCTATTACCGCGACGCCATGTACTGGAATCAGCGCGCGACGGTGGCGGACCGCAAATATTACGACCGCGCCGGGCCGATGAATTTCTATTCCGCCTATCGCGCCCACAATTATCATTTCACCGCCTATGCCGCGATGTTCCTGGGCCAGTACGCCCCGGCCATCGCCGCCGCCGACGAGCTGATCGCCACCATCCCGGAAGCGTTGCTGCGCGTTGCCTCGCCGCCGATGGCCGATTTCTTCGAGAGCTATCTCTCCATCCGCCAGCATGTCCTCATCCGTTTCGGCAAATGGCGCGAGATCCTGGCGCAGCCCCTGCCGTCGGATCCGGCGCTGTATTGCAACACCACCGCGATGATGCATTACGCCAGGGGTGTCGCCCACGCCGCGTTGGGCGAGGTGGCCGCCGCGGAAGCGGAACAGGCCTTGTTCCGCGCCGCCGCCCTGCGCGTGCCCAAGTCGCGCAACCTGCATGTCATTCCCTGCATCCAGATTCTGGCGGTGGCCGAAGAGATGCTGGAAGGCGAGATCGCCTATCGGCGGGGCGAGCATGACGCCGCCTTCGCGCATCTGCGCGCCGCCGCCCTGCTGGAGGACGATCTGCCTTACGACGAGCCCTGGGGCTGGATGCAGCCGGTGCGCCATGCGCTGGGCGCGCTGCTGCTGGAACAGGGTCGGACGGCGGAAGCCGAGGCGGTCTATCGCGAAGATCTCGGCCTGGGCGGTGCGTTGCCCCGCGCCCAGATCCATCCCGACAATGTGTGGGCCCTGCGCGGGCTGGTGGATTGCCTGGAGCGGCGCGGCGCGCATGCCGAAGCCGCCCCGATCCGGCAGCGCGCGGAAATCGCCGCGGCCCGCGCCGACGAGCCGGTGTCGGTGTCCTGCTACTGCGCCCGCCGCGACGCCGCCTAGCTGCCCCGCCTAGCCACCCCGCCTAGCCATAAGTGAAGTCCGGCTTGCTCTGCCCGACTTCAATAATATAGCCGTCGGGATCGCGGATGTAGCAGCGCGTCTCGCCGTATTTTTCCTTCGGCTCGGTGATGAAGGTGGCGCCCCGGCTGCGCCACAATTCATAACAGGCTTTGATATCCGCGACGCGGATGTTCATGAAGCTGCTGACGGCATCGGGATCGGGCGGGACGCGGAGCGTGACCGTCGGTTTGTCGGGCGTCGGGCCGCCGCCGACATTGACGATGAGCCAGGTGTTGGCGATCTGGATGTAGCCCGGCGCGCCCAGACTGTCGCCCCGGCTCAGAACGCGGCCGTCAAAAACGTTCTCGTAAAAGCGGGCGGATCGTTCAATGTCGGCGACGGTGAGAAAATGCGCGATGGTGAAACCGTCCCGCGGCGGCATCTGATAGTTTTTCTGCCCGGCTTGTACTTCGCTCATGATCGTCTCCCATTCCGATGGTGCGTTTCTCCGTTTGAGGGCCCTGTCGTGGAGGGCGGCCCGCCACGCTAACACGGATGCCGGGACGGCGCGCACGGCGGCCGGGACTGTTCGCCGGTTGGCGTTCGCACGGCGCTAATGTAGGCTCGGATCATCGTTAGGGGAGACAGGGATGCGGAAATTTGTGAGCCTGGCGCTTGCGCCATTTTTGCTGCTGGCTTGTGTTGGCGCGGCCATTGCCGACGATGCCAGCGACAAACAAGCGTTCCATGATTTCCTGGTGCAGGCCAAAAGCGGCGCCAGCAGCGACAAGGACAAGGTGGCGGCCTTCTACAAAACCGCCGGCGCCTATTGGCGCGTGCACTGGCTGGACTATTCGCTTCATCCGGAAAATTACGCGGATGTGATGGCGCTGTACCGGGCGGACCAGGCGCTTTATCAGCGCCCCTTTCAGGTGCCGGACCCGGAGCGCTACAGGAAGGACATCGAGCTGTTCAAGGAATTCGATTCCAAGAACGCAGTTCCGAAAGATCCGGCTCTATTTGTGGGCAGTTCGACCATCATGAAGTGGAAGACCGCGGACGCCTTTCCCGGCTTTTCCGTGATCAACCGCGGCTTCGGCGGCAGCGTCACCGAGGATGTGCAGTATTATTACAAGGACGTGATCGGGAAATATCATCCCTCCGCCGT
Organism: Pseudomonadota bacterium; assembly: GCA_040389245.1. Taxonomy (GTDB): domain Bacteria; phylum Pseudomonadota; class Alphaproteobacteria; order Micropepsales; family Micropepsaceae; genus Rhizomicrobium. The sequence continues at coordinate 1,276,542 of JAZKAH010000002.1, forward strand.
CCTGTTCTATTGCGACAATGACGTGACGGGCGGCGGCGATCCCGATCACGCCTTCGATCTGGCCATGGCGGTCTATCGCCAGGTGCGGTCGGACTTTCCCAAGGTGCCGTTTGTATTCCTCAGCATGAAGCATGCGCCCAACTCCGCCTTCGCGGATCTGGGCGAGCCCAAGGCCATCGACCGCTACAACGAGCTGGCCAAGGCTGAGGCCAAAAAGGACTCCGGCTTCAAATATTTCGACATGGATGCGCCGGTGCTGGATGCCAATGGCAAGGTGCAGCCCAACCTTTTCCTGGACGGAGAGCATTTCAACGACAAGGGCTATGCCTTGATCAATCCGGCGATGCAGAAACTGCTGGTGTCCCTGCATGTGCCGCATTCAAATTGAACCGCACGTCCTGAATAGACCTAGCTCGCCTTCTTGAATGCCTCGAATGCCTTTTGGCCGGCCTTGTCGAAAGCCGAGCGGCTTTCCTCAAGCGCATTTCTGAATGCCGCCCAGGATTGTTCCCCGGCCTTTTGCTGCTTTTCGAGCTTCGATTTCGCAGTTTCCGCTTCGGCCTTGAGATGATCGAGCGCCTTGTTGAGTTCCTGTTTTTGGACCGTTGCCACGCGCGCGGAATTGACCTGCAGCGTGTCGAACATTTGTTTCCAGGCATTGGCCTGGGCTTCCGCGCGGGCCTTGAACGTCGCGCCCTGTTCTTTGGCATGTACGCCGGCTTCGGCGAGGTATTTCTGCACGGTGGCCTCGAAGGAGGCCCAGACGGGAACCAAATCATTCTTCGCGACCGCCCAGGCGGCCTCGCCGTCTTTTAATTGCTGGCGGAGCGCCTGCTGGAAAGCCTCACCCTGCGCGCGAATTTCCGAAATCGCCTTCTCAGCCTTCTGCTTTCGTTCGGCATGAAAATCCTCGGCGTGCGTCTCAATCGTCCGCAGAGTCGATTCGATCTCGTCGAATCGTTCGCTCGCCCAATTGGAAAAATAAAGCGGATGGCTTTTGGCGTCCATTTTTGTCTCCTTCTTCAACAGGCGGCAGTCTGGGCCGCGCCCTGCGAAATGGACTTGATTCAGATCAAATAAGGCCTTCGCTGAGGGACTATGATTTCAACTTGCGAATGGAGTTCGTCGATGCCCGCGCCGGGTGACAAGATTATTCTTCAAAGGCCTGGCTGATGCGGCAGAAGATCGGTGTGGCGCTGGGCAGCGGCGCGGCGCGCGGCTGGGCCCATATCGGCGTGCTGGAAGCCCTGGAAAAACTGAAAATCGTTCCCGATATCGTGACCGGCACTTCCATCGGAGCCTTGGTGGGCGCGGCCTTTGTGAGCGGCAGGCTGCCTGCGCTTAAGGCCCGGATGGAGAATTTCGGCAAGGCGGATTTTGCCGGCATGCTGGATCTTCGCCTTGCGACCGGGGGCCTGATGGAAGGCCGGCGCATAGAAAATTTTCTCGATGGCCTGGAAATCCGCGGGGCAATTGAGACTCTTGCACCCCGTTACGGCGCGGTCGCGACCCATCTGGCGTCTGGACGGGAGATCTGGCTGCAAAACGGTCCGGTGGGGCGCGCGGTTCGCGCCTCCATCGGCATGCCGGGAATATTCAGCCCCATGCGGCACGAGGCGCATGGCTGGCTGGTCGATGGCGGCCTGGTCAATCCCGTGCCGGTGTCGCTTGCGCGCGCACTGGGCGCCGACATCGTGATCGCGGTGGATTTGAATGCGGATCTGCTGGGGCGCCGTTCTTTCGAGTCCGGTGACGACGCGGAGCCGGATCTTTCCACCAAAGCGGGCCTGGGGGCCCAGGCGCCGCAATGGCTGAAGGATGCGCTCGATCCCGTGCTTGCCCGGGTGATGCAGCCCGGTCCCGCTTTTCCCAGCTATTTTGAAGTCCTGGCCAACAGCCTCAACATCATGCAGGACCGGATCACCCGCACCCGGCTTGCCGGCGATCCGCCGGACATTCTTTTGCGTCCACGCCTGTCCCAAATCAGCTGGCTTGATTTTCATCGCGCCAAGGAAGCGATCGCCGAGGGCGCCACCTGTGTGGAACAGGCCGAGGCCGCGATCCGGCATGCTTTGCAGTCTTAGGCGGCCACCCGCTTGGATGGCCGCGCCGATCATCGGGTTAGAGGGAAGACAGGGGAATGGCCGTAGAAATCGAGAGGCGCTTTCTGGTTCGTGACGCCGCCGCCGCGATGAGAATGCAGGAAGCGGCATCGTTCATAAGTCAGGGCTATTTCGGCTGCATCGACAGGATGCGCGTCCGCGTCCGCATTCTCGCCGACGAGCACAACAGATGCAGGGGCGTGCTGAGCTTCAAGGGCCCTCGGCGAGGACTATGCCGGCTTGAGTTTGAATATCCTCTGACGCTCAGCCGGGCACGCCGCGCCCTGAACAGCTTGCCGCTGCCGCAGATCATTCAGAAGACACGTTATCATGTCCCTTATGAAGGCCTGGACTGGTCGGTGGACTGGTTCGAGGGTTCCAATATCGGGCTGGTCCTTGCCGAGGTCGAACTCGACCATCCGGACCAGGAGATCAGGCTTCCTCCGTGGGTCGGCGACGACGTCACCTTCAATCCGCGCTATCGCAACTCGCATCTGGCGCGCGCGCCGATGCCGCGCCGCCTCACGATTGCGGCCTGAAACAGGCTTCTGCGACGGTCGCAATACGGGAAATCCCGGCAAAATTGATCTGGCGCAATACGCCCGGTGCCGGAGCGCGCAAATGATCAGTGGCGGACAGTTTGCTCCGAGATCGATGCAGGAGCTTGTTACGTATGAAAATCCACCAGAAAATTCTCCAATGGCAGGCGGACCATCCGACCATCACCTGGATCGTGTGGGGACTGGTTTGGGTGGTCGTCTTTATCCTTCTCTTCCAGCCGCGGGCGGCCGGCGGCGTATAGCCACGCGAACGATCAGCGGGCGCGCCGCATCCGGTATGGACCGGAACGCGCCGGTTCTGCGCGCGCGCGAGAGAAAGTTCAAGCCGTGCTGGTCATCCGGCTGCCGCGGCTGCGCAAGGTCCAGCCGACAGCCCCGAAGCCCAGCAGGAACATGATCCAGGTGGCGGGCTCGGGTACGCCGCCCGCTATCGGCAGTCCCGCTTCGGCATAGACAAGCATGTCGATGCCGTTGCCGCCGGTGCCGGTTACGTCACCATTCGTACTGAGATCCGAATAGAGGCACGCCGCGTCATCGCAGCCACCGCCGTTGAAATGAAAGCTGATCCGGTAATTGTCGCCTATGGTGGTGGCAATCGATTGACTGAGGGCGTCGTAGGCTTGAACGGCCCCGTCGGACCAGCAATTGCCGCCGCCGAAGCCGCACCCGGTTTCGATCGTGCCGCCGTCGGTCGCGCCATAAATGTTGGCGTAGATCCAGCCATTGGGCGTGCCGGAATTGCCGGCACTGGTATAGACGCCGCCGCTGAAGTCGCCGTTGGTCAGCAAATTCCCGCTCGACGTCGTCAGATCGGTGACCGAGACGGCGGAAAAGCTTGAAAAGGAAGGATCCTGGCGGAAGGCGAAGGTGATCGCGGTATTGGAAACGGCGGCCGAGAAATCCACGGTGTAGAGCTGCTGGATGTTTGTTATCGGCTGGCCGTTCAAGTCGAAAATTGCGCCCGCGGGCGGCGGATTGTTATGCCCTGCGGCATTCGCGGTACCGCCCGACACAGCCGCAAGAGCCGCAGCAATCAATAGGATCCTGGCTTTCATGGCGTTCCCCCTTTGCTTGTGCTGCCTGCAACCAAACGGCCGCTTAGCCTGATACCCGCTTTTTTAAGGGTCAAGGCGCAGACCGGAATTTATTCGGATAGCCGCTGCTGTCCGCTATTTCCCAAGAGCGGGACGCAACACAATCGGTGGGGATCCGAACCGATGATCCATACTATTTGTTGGCCCGGCCGCGCACCGTGCCGGGAAGCAGGCCGTCTTTCATATTCCGCCACGCGTTGAGGTCCCGGCTCGCCCCAAGCTGGACAGCCCGCGCGCTTTATTATCACCTTGCCGTCAGCGCCGCCCGCTGGCGGCCGGTTGGGGGGACGAAGCATGCCGAAGATCAGACATCTGCTTGGCTTTTCCGTATCCATTCTGGCGCTGACATTGGTGATCGGTGGGGCGGCGCATGCGGCGACACGAGCGGCGACGGGCGCGGCCCGCACCGATTGGCCTGCGGTCAATCACGACAACAGCGCGGTGCGCTATTCGCCGCTGACGGAGGTCAATCCCGGCAATGTCAAGAATCTGCGCCAGGTCTGGATCTATCATCTGAGGCCCAACGATTTCACGGGCGGCCTGCGCTATGACGAATCCATTCCCATCGTCATCGGCAACACCATGTTTCTGGGTTCGCCGTATGGCGAAGTGATCGCGCTCAATGCCACCACCGGCGATGTGAAGTGGAAATTCAAGCTTCCCAATAACGATATCCCGGCCAAGCGCGGCATCTCCTATTGGCCCGGCGACGGAACGATCAAGCCGCAGATCGTGTTCGGCACCGGCAGCGGCCTGCTTTATGAATTGAACGCGGCGGACGGCACCATCAACACCCAGTTCGGCGAGAGCGGCGTGCTGGACGTCAAGACGCCTGACGTGATGAAGGGCTTTCGGGGGTACAGCATTTTGCAGGCGCCTGCCGTCTACAAGAACCTGCTCGTCGTCGGCGGCGGCACCGGCGAGGGTCCCGGCGGCCGGGAAGGCGGCGCGGGACCGGCGGGCGATACCCGCGCCTTCGACGCGCGATCCGGCAAGCTGGTCTGGACCTTCCACACCGTGCCACGTCCCGGCGATGTGGGTTACGACAGCTGGGAGGAGCCGGAATCCACCATTATGCGCTCCGGCGTCAACACCTGGGGCTATTTCTCGGTCGATGAAGCGCGCCACATTCTCTTCATGCCGCTGGGTGCGCCCAATAATGACCGGGTGGGCATCGACCGGCCGGGCAACGGGCTGTTCGGCTCATCGGTGGTGGCAGTGAACGCCGACACCGGCGCGTATATGTGGCATTTCCAGCTGGTGCATCACGACGCCTGGGACTATGACGCGCCGGAAGCGCCGCTCCTGGTCGACATCCGCCATGGCGGCAAGACCATTCCCGCGGTGCTGGCGATGAACAAGGCGTCGCTGCTCTTTACGCTCGACCGCGTCACCGGCAAGCCGATTTTCCCTGTGGAAGAGCGTCCCGTGCCGGCTTCCGATGTGCCCGGCGAGAAGATGTCGCCGACCCAGCCTTTCCCGCTAAAGCCCCGGCCGCTCGGCCAGCACACCATCAGCCGCGACAATCTCTACAAGGGCGACCCCACGCTGCAGGCCTATTGCGAGCATATGGTGGACGACAATCATATGAAGCTGGGCGGGCCGTTCCTGCCCATCGCCAACAATCAATATTCGGTCTCGCCCCCGGGACCGGCGGGCGGGGTGAATTTCTGGGGCGGCACCTTCGATCCCAAGCGCAATCTCTTCGTCACCAATGTCAGCAATGTGTTCCAGCCGATGCGGCTGGTGCAGGGGCCGGATGGCGGCTGGAGAAACCAGGGCCCCTTGGCGGGGCTGCGCCGCTTCGGTGATGTGGAACATCATCTGCTCTGCGGTCCCACGCCCTGGGGCGAGCTGGTCGCGGTCAACATGGATACCGGCGACGTCGTCTATGACAAGTCGCTCGGGGTTTCCGAAATGCTGGCGCCGAAATACCAGAACACCGGCCGTCCGGGCGGCAGCGGTGCCTTCACCACCGCGTCGGGCCTGACCTTCGTGGGCGCCACCGACGACAATCGCTTGCGCGCCTTCAACACCGCGACGGGCGAGCAGGTGTGGGAGACCAAGCTTGAGTCCTCGATCGAGGATTCCCCGATCACTTACAAGGCCGCCGACGGACGGCAATTCATCGCGGCGGTGGCCACGGGCGGCGGCATCGGCACCGTCACCACCGAAGCCAATGGCGATGCATTGATCGTCTGGGCTCTCCCCAAGAAATAGCAAGGCGCACGCATGCATCGCATCTTCTTCGCCGCTGCCGGGTTCTGTCTTGCCGCTTTGGCGGCGGCGGCGCAGACGGTGCCGCCTGCCGCGCCGCCGGGCATGGCAGGCGCCGCCAGATTGCCGCTAGGCGAGGGGCGCGATGCCACGATCCGGGTCTGCGGCAAATGCCATGACGCCGGCGTGCTTGCGAACCAGGCTTTGGACGCGGAAGGCTGGAAGCAGACGGTGGACGAGATGGCCAAAATGTCCGACGGCACGGACGACGACTTTGCCGCCATCGCCAGATATTTGACCAAGGCGTTTCCCGCCAATTAGCCGAACGCGGCATTTGCCAGACCTCGAGACGGCTCAATATTGTCCGTTATGGCCGCGGGCGTTCACGCGGCGCTGATTAGCGCAGCCTCAGGGCGTGCTATCCGCAAGGTCAGGGTCGCTATCGTGCCGGCCCCCTCGATACTGTCGATCGCCACCGTTGCGCCGATCAGTTGCGCAAGGCGGAAACTTATCGCCAGCCCCAGGCCGGTACCCTGATATTTGCGGGCAAAGACACCCTCCGCCTGAACGAAGGGTTTTCCCAATTGGGCCAGGGTCTCGGCGGGAATTCCGCATCCCCGGTCGGTGACCTTGATGACGCAATGGTCCCCGGCGCGCTCGCAATGAATCTCCACAAGACCGCCATCATTGGAAAACTTGACGGCATTCGAAAGCACATTGAGCAGGATCTGCTGCAACAAATCCCCGTCCGCGACAATTTGCGGCGAGGTGGAATCCTGATGGATTTCGATGCGGATGTTGCGCTTGGCGGCGAGGATGCCGACGACACGCACACAGCTCGCGATTGCTTCATGTGCGGAGACGGATTCGATTTTCGTCTCCATCTTGTCGGCTTCTATTTTCGACAGCTGGAGGAGGTCGTTGACAAGCCTGAGTAGGCGCTCGCCGCTTGTGTGAATGTCGCCGATATATTCGCGAAACTTGCCGTTCGGCAGCGGACCGAAGGTTTCGGAATGCAAAGCCTCCGAGAAACCCAGGATGGCATTAAGCGGGGTTCTGAGTTCGTGACTCATGTTTGCGATGAAGGCGCTTTTGCTCCTGCTGGTTTCCTCAGCGGCGCGGACCTGCGCCCGAATTGTCTCCATCTCCGCCGCCAGAAGACGGCGCTCGCCTTGCTTCAGGTCGTTCAGAAAGCGCCACCAGGCGAGCACGACGCCGGAAAAGGCAACGGCAGCGATACCGCTTATCAGCAGGATCGCCGGAAGAACCTGACGGAAGAGCTGGCGGCCGCTTGCCGATCCCATCCAGTTTACCGTGAAGCCGGACGGAAGGCCTTGCGGGTTCATCAGTTCGATGCCCGGCCCGCGAGAACGGTCCAATTTCAGTCCCGCTATCCCATATTCTTTTCCCAGCGCGGCGACGGCTGCGGGGTCCACTTCATCCGCCTCAAGCAGGGCGAATTGGGACGGCGTCTTGACGGAGGATGGCCGGATGGCCGATGCGGCCGCCATCGCCGGCACGCCGCCCAGGGATATCATCCCGGATATCGCGTCCGGCCGGCCGGCATCTTCCGCGGCGAACGCGCTCTGCGCCAATTGCAGCAATGCCTGGGAGCCGGGCGGGACAGTTTCCACGGCGCCGCTGCCCGCGCGATAACCGTAGACCAGCCGGCCGGACCTGGAGACGATGAAGACATCGTCCAGGCCGAATGTGTGGTGGAGATAAGGTCCGAGATATTCGGCTTCCCAATGCGGATCGCGGGGCCCTTTGAGATAATTGTAGAGTTCGGTCCAGGTCGCGTCGTCCGCAAGTGCCGTGAGCACGCGGTTTTGCTGAGACTTGACGATGGCGCGGACCAGCTGGGTTTGACCCGCATTTTGTGCGCGGTCCATTGCCGACGAGGATGTGCCGAGCACCCACAGAATAAAAAGAATACTGACGCCGAGGATCGCGGCGGCTGCGACGGCGAAGGCGGCGACCAGTCGAGTGTACCGCGATCGATATGTGGTTGGCGAGCGCATGATGTCTCTGCCAACATATTTGTTAATCTTTAAGAAAGTCCCACGCGGACGGGCTTTGGGAAGTTCCCGCAAATGCGCCAACAGCAGCTTTGAAAGGGGCTAAACCGGCGTTCGCGCTCTAATACTGCCCGTAATGGCCGCGCACCGTGTCGAGGAGCAGGTTCGGATCATAACCGGCACCGTCCTTGAACACGGTTTCGACATTCTCCATGTCGGCGATATTGCGCGACGGGTCGCCCCGCATCAGCACCAGATCGGCGTCCTTGCCCACTTCGATGGAGCCGATGCGCTTCGCCAGGCCCAGATAGGTCGCGCCGTTGAGCGTGCCGATGCGAATCGCTTCGACGGGCGAGAAGCCCGCCTGCACCAGAAGCTCAATCTCGCGCTGGTCGCCGAAACCGGGCAGCACCTGGCCGCCGCCGGTGGGATCGGGCCCCGCCAGCAGCAATCCGCCCGCGGCGACGAATTCGCGCTCAAGCCCCAGTTCGTTGGCCCACGCCTTGGCCTGTTCCGCCACACGCTCAGGTTTGCGGGTCAGGTTAAGGCCGCGCAGATAGAAATAGTCCGTGCGCGCCTGCGGGCTCATCATCTCCAGCTGGCGCGGGGGCAGGGTGCGATAGGTCGGCGACGCATTCTCGAACACCGGCAAGGTCGAGGTGACCGCGACATGGTGCGATACCAGCAGCGCGATCAGCGCCCGCGCCGCATCGCCGCCCGGCGTCATCGCCGCGATGGTGGGATCGCCGCTGCTGTCGGGGCAGCGGTCGGCCGTCTTGCCCGGATCGAGCTGGGTGTTGACCCAGAAGCCGTGCTCGAGATTGTCGATGCCGAGCGCGACCGCTTCGGGATAGCTCACCGAGCAGAGATGGCCGGTGACTTTGAGGCCGTGGCGGTGCGCTTCTGCGATGGCGGCGCCAAGTTCGGCGCGGGTGATGTTCATGTAGGCCTTGAACGAGGTCGCGCCTTGCGCCGCCCAGAAACCGACGGTGGCGCGCGCGTCCGCCGCATCGGTGAGCTGGTGCATCTGAATGAAGGGGCTGCCCGGGCCTTCGAGATAGGGCGCCGTCGCATCCATGTGCGGGCCGGGAATATGACCCGCATCGATCTGCTGCTTGAGATTGAGATCGGTATAGGGCTCGACGCTGCCGGTGGTGCGAAGCGTGGTGACGCCGGCGGCAAGATAGAGCCTGGGCGCGGAAAAGGTCATTTGCGGCACGATCAGCGGTTCGTCGCCATGACCGGCGGAATCCAGATTGGGCCGGGCGATGTAATAGATATGGTCGTGCATGCCCACCATGCCCGGCATCACGCTTCTTCCCGTCGCATCGATGGTCCGGTATCCGTCCGGAACGGCGTCGGCACCTGGCCGTATCGCGGCGATGCGGCCACCCTCGATCAACAAGGTCCGGTCGGGCTGCGGCGGCGCGCCGGTGCCGTCGATGATCCGCACATGCGTGAGCGCGAGTTTGCCGGCCGCCAGTTTGACGAACGGTTTGACGGCGTCTCCGGGTGCGGCGGCTTGCGGCAGGATGCGCGTGTTCATATCGACAAGCGCGGGCATGTCGACCCGTGCCGCCGCGCCAAGCAGGAGCATTGCCGCGAGTGGCGTCAATCTGCGGAGCATGTCGTGGCGTCCCCTAACCCGCCCCCGACTGTATCATCCGGGACCGCCTGGACAAGCCGCCGTTACCGGTATCCGACGCCGGAGATGAAGTCCCGAAGCAGCTCGTCGTCGGTTTCGACTTCCTGCAGCAGGCATTGCAGCGCATCGCGCGCATAGAGGATGCCGATCGGCCTGTGCTTGTCATCGACAACCGGAATGCTCTGAATCTCCCGCGCCTTCATGGTTTGCCAAATGTCGGTCAGGGGATCGGATTTGCGGCAATAGGCGACATCGCGCGTCATGACGGTCTGCACCGGCGCGCCCAGATCGAATCCCGCGCCGCGGCTGATCTCGACCACAATGTCCTTTTTCGTGACCACGCCGATCGCGGCGCCATCACGGCAGACAACGATCAGATTGGTATGAGGCTGCGCCATCATCTCCGCCGCATCCTTGATGGAGGCAGCCGCATCGATGACCGCAAGCCGTTCACATGCGCGCGGCAATATTTGCTCGACCAACATGCCCGGGTCCCTCTTTTCCGTCACCAGACGCGCGTCCATCCTATTTTGCAAGCGGGCGCGATTGCGCGGTTTCCTGCTGCAGCGGAACATTCGGTGGCGCAAATCCGTGCGCCGGGGACACAGATGTTGGGGCATTGCAACAGTTGGAACTCGCTGGATTTTTATGCGTGCAGTCGCTGTCCGGCGTTGCTAGCTTCCCATATGACAAACACAAATTGGTACGCCGAAGCGTCTCTCTCCTGCGAAACGCACGTCTTCACCGCCGGCTCGTTGGCACAGTGCGTTCGAAGATGGGTGAGGCTCCCCGAACATCACAGGGCCGCGACCCAGATAAGATTGGGCGGGCGGACAGGCCATTCGGCGTGCGGCCTTCCCATCCTTGGTCAAGCCGAGATCGTCCAGCTCGCGAACAACCCGGACCTTCACAGGGTTTGAGGCGCCCGCGCCGGCCTGTCGCCGACGGCACCCTTGACAGCCATATACCTCTTGCGACAAGGTATGCATGCCTCTCGCGGAGATGCATGCCAGCATGGCCAATCCCAGTTTCATGAACGGCGTGCCGGAGCTGTTGATCCTGCGCACCCTCTCGACCGGCGAGATGTATGGCTATGAGCTGGTGCAGGCCATCCGCGCCCGGACCAACCAGGCGATCAAGGTGGGGGAGGGCGTGGTCTATCCCGCGCTGCATGCGCTGGAAAGCGACGGCATGCTGCGCTCCCGCCGCAAGCTGGTGAACGGGCGCACCCGCGTCTATTACGCCGTGACGCGCAAGGGCGAAAAGCATCTGGCCGGCCTTGTCCGGCACTGGCAGCACATCACCGACGCCATAGGTCTTGCGATAGGAGGAACAGCCCATGCCGCAACCGCGCTTTGAACGCCTCTCCGAACGCCTGCTGAAGTCCGGCATCGCGCCCCGCCATGTCCGGCGATATGTGCGCGAGCTTGGCGATCATTTCGACGATCTGGTGCGCGAGGAAACGGCAGGCGGCGCCGCCCGCGAACTCGCCGAGACGCGGGCGCTTTATCGTCTGGGCAATGACGACGATCTGGCCGAGGCCATGCTGTCGCGTCCCGAGTTACGCTCGCTCGCGGCGCGCTTTCCCTGGGCAGTATTTGGGCTGGGCCCGATTGCGCTGCTGGCGCTGGGATTTGCGGCGGCGCTTGCCGCCGAGATCGGAATCATCGAACTCGCCACGGCGTATGGGTCGGCGATAGGCTTGAAGCCCGGTCCGGATGCCGCCAGATGGTTCACGCGCGTCCTGCTGGTTTGGAACACGTTCGCGGTTTATTTTGCGCCGCTTGCCTTTGCAGCGCTTCTGTACTTGGTGGGTTCAAGGCAAAGGATGCGCCCGGCCTGGATCGTCACCGGCGTCGCGCTGGTCTGCATCCTGGGCGGGTTCCAGAATCTGATCTTCTACGATACGGGCTGCAGGGGCTGCGGCCATCTGCTGGTCCAGTCGGCGTTTATTCCACCTTTCCCGCATTTCGCGGAAGGCGTGGCGCGCGCCGCCATGAACCTCGCCATCGCCGGAGGCTTCTGGTGGCTGTCGGTGCGCAAGAGGGCTTCGGCCGCCATGGCGCTTTCTCACACCGCGCAGACATAGACCCGACTGGTGCGTTGCGAGAGCGGTTGCGGGGAGAGATGCGCGCGATGGTTGGTAAAACTGCAACTATTGGGAAATAATTGACAGCGAAGATGGCTGAGGTAGGTGGGCCTCAGCATGCGCTACAATTGTCTTTTTCCGGTCGCCGCGGCTATCGCCGCTTTCCTCTGCCTTCCAGCGCATGCCGCATCCCCGGCGCAAAATGCGGTAACGCATTGCAAGCTGATTCCCGGATCCCAGGCCGACGATTTCGCGTTCAGTTGCGATCAAGAATCGCCTCTGAGGGGCCCGGTGGTCACCAAAGGCTTTGTCGCGTTGGCGCTTGCCGACAAGGATGCGGCCGGAATTGGATGGAACGTCTTCAGGGATCAGGCCCAAGCCACCGCGATGAAATATTGCCGCGAGTCTGGGGGCACAAGCTGCCGGACCGTCGATGTCAGGCAGGGAACCTGCCTGGCCCTGGCGGAGAGCCAGCCGCAAGGCATCCGGGTGTGGGAAGCACAATTTAACCCCGAGGAAAACTCGGGAGATCGCGCCGTCGACAGTTGCCGCAGGGCTGGCGGCACGGCGTGCAAAGCGACCCTCGCGGGCTGCTCGGATGGCGTGAGCAATAGCTATATCAGCCTCGCGATTTCGAGCAGCAATATTCACGCACTCGGATGGGGAAACTCACTGGCTGATGCCGACGCGGCTGCGCTCGGGAGCTGCAGCGAGAACAAGACGCCGAATTGCAGGATCGTCCAACAGGCCGCGCGCACCTGCATCGCGGTCGCCGGAAGCAAGCACGACAATATTCTCGTCACGGCCAGCAGCTGGAATATCACGCAAGCCCGCGCCGCCGCGATCAGCGATTGCCGTTCCGCGGGGGGAAAGACCTGTTCCGCTTTTATCGACGACTGCTCGGATGGCTACACGCCGCCACCGCCGCCCGAGACGGGAATATGGCATGTGTTACCCCTGATATGGACCGTCGTGGCGACGCTGGGGGCGCTGGCGTTCCTGGTCAACATGTTGATTGGCGTCAGGATTGCGCCTCCACCCGCGCCGGGCGCGGCCAATCCCGCTTCGGTCGCCTGGCAGTTGCCGGTTTCGTTCAAGACCAGCCGGATAAAGGTCGGCATGTTCCTGGCCGTCGCCATTCTTATTTTCGTGCCATGCACCGAGTTGCTGCTCTGGGCTGCGCTCTCGACGGCGGTCGGTGCAGAGAAATGGCGTCCTGGGCTGATCGTCCTGGGCGCACTGGGCGGCCCGCTGCTTTTGTGGTTCACGGCGAAGCTGCTGTACATTTTCGGCTATCCCTTTTTCCGGCCCGACCGCCTTACAATTTCGGAAAGCGGGATTCTGTTGGAAAGCTTGGGAAGCAGCCGCGAATGGAAGTGGACCGATATAACGGATGTTCTGGTTCGAAAAGGGGATCGCAAGGGTTTGAGCAAGCGCCTTGTCCTCTCGCTGCGGGAAGGCGTTCCCGGCTACACCGCGACTCGCATCTCCTCGAAAATGCATGCGATATGGCTTTCCGATATTTGGGCCACGCCATCGCATTTCCATTCGCCGGAATATCTGCGCGATCTGATCCGCGCTGTTTGGGCTCGCGCGAACACGCAAGCCAAATAGAAAATCAGGCGAAGCCAACCCTATTACTCAGAGCGGATGATCCGGTATGGCCATGCTCCGCCATATATGGGACGTGGGGCTGTTGCGGACGGTAAGATCCACGCAATTACCTTCGCCTCGGCGCCATAGCCTGAAAGTGTCGCCGGATTGAAGCGCTATTTTCTCCAGTCCCGCACGATGCGTTGTTCCAAGGTGATGGTGATGGCGATGATCGATGCGCCGACAAAGGCCGCGCCCAAAGACATAAAGATCGTCGTCAGGTCGGACCCCACATAGGGCATCGCCTCAAGCGTGTTGGCGCCAAGCAGCAGAACAACCGTAATCAGGTAGTTCTTGGAGTTTCTCTCCGGCGTGTTTCCGATCGCCGCAATGCCGCCAAAGATCAGCAGCAGGGGAACGATCAGGGCATTGGAAAAAAAGGCGGACGCGATTGCCAGAATAACGGCGAGCAGTCTTCCCACGGCGGAGAGCTTATTCATCATTTCCCCCTTCAGGTTTCAGTCCGTTGAAAAATCCTCACTTTTTTTAAGCTGGCACTTTCAAAACCGGGATCCTCAGAGCGGATGATCCGGCATCGCCATGCTCCGCCACATATGGGCCGTGGGGCTGTTGTCGAAGCCGAGGCCTTCCGCGGGCTGCTTGAAGTGGCGGCCGACAATGTCGGCGAATTGCTCCAGCTTGGGATTGACGCCGGGCTCGAAGGCGTAAAGGTCGTTCACCGTCACCAGCCGGGGATATTCATACCATTTGTGGGCGCGCACCATTTTGTAGGTGGCGTTGATATACGGCTCGGGCTTGTAATCCTCGCCGAACAGCCTCTTGTAGAGATCCGGATATTTATAGCCATGCGCCGGATCGTCGAAGAAGCGCAGCGCCTGGTGATAGCGGATGGCGAAGTCGACTTTTTCCGACACATAGGGCGCATACATCTGCGCCCCCCACCAGCCGTGATCCACCTTGATCAGCGAATGCACCGTGTCGTGCAGCAGGCAGGCGAAGATGACTTCCTCTTCCATCCCGGTCTGCATGGCATGATTGGCGCTCTGCAGCACATGGTTTGAAACATCCTGGAAGCGCAGCCGGAAGAAATCCATGAAGGTTGGCTTGGCCGGCATCGGCTCCAGCCGCGCCACGTTCACGCCCTTGTGCGCGATGAAGAGATTGCCCACGCCGCGCCGAAACGGCTCCTGGGTAACTTCCGCGTCCACTTCGGCCATGGTGGGGAATTTCTTCGCCGCCGCCTTGTTGAGCGCCTTGTTCTGCGCATCTTCCACCGCGTCGGCCTTGGCTTCCGAACTCATCGCCGCCACCGCGGTCGCACCGCCCAGGCTGGCGATGAAAGCGCGTCGATCGATTTGCATCGTCGGATGTTCCTGCATGGCAATCCCCTCCTGCGGCCTGGCGATTGAGTGCAAATTTATGCTTTTCGTCTGGTGCCAAGCTCTCCCTGTTTGAGGTGAGTGTAGGCCACCGCCCGGGGCGGACCTATCCCACACGAAGGTATGATCGGATCATCCGCGGGCCTTGACCGCGCTCCTATTTCTGGTTGATCGCCCAGGGTCCCGGACCGGCCACCGCCAGATAGAGAAAATTGAAGCAGAACAGGATCGCGGTCATGCCGCCATTGACGACGGGCAGCGGGCCATGGGGGAAATGCCCGATGAAATAGGCGAACGCCATTTCGCCCGAACAGATGAAGGCGGCATAGCGGCTGAAGAAGCCGATGGTCACCAGCGCCCCGCCGACCAGTTCGATCATCCCGGCATAGCCTTCGGGCCAGTCGGTGGGATGGACATTGGCCAGCCCCGGTATGGACGGAAAATGCAGGATCTTGGCCAGCCCGGCGCTGAAGAACAAAAGGCCGGTGACGATGCGCAGGATCGATTTGGTCTGCGGCGAGAAGGAATCCAGGAAGTTCATGCGGTGCCCCTTTGATAGCGAAGCCGCAGCATAGGGGCAGACGCCGGCTACGCGGAAGCGGGTACCTTCCTGTGCCCCGGTATCAGGCGTGTGACCGGGGGCGACCCTAGAACCACATGTCCGCGACGCGGCGGCCGTCGGGGAGTGTTTCCTTCCATTCCAGTCCGTTGAAATGGCGCATTGCGATATCGGCCACCTGGTCCGGCTCCGCCAGCCGCAGATTGACGGCGATGCGGCGGCGGCCATCTTCGCGCGGCAGGGTTCCCCGCCAATAGGCGATGCAGCCGCACTGTTCGCAGAAATGAAAACCGATGCCGCGCTCGCCCCAGGTGTAAGCGCGGGTGGGACCGGCGACGTGAATGCGCTCGCCTTCGAAATCATAGGCCCAGAGCACGCCATAGCGGCGGCAGACGGTGCAGTTGCAGGCGGTGGCGCTTGTCGGCACGCCATCGAAACGCCAGGTGACCTGGCCGCAATGACAGGATCCTTCGAGCATTGGCTTTGCTCCATGTCTCGCCGAAAAAGGCGACGGGCGCCCGAGCGATTGGCCCGGGCACCCGTCTGTATGCGAACGCTATGACGCCAACTTATTTCAGAGTCAGCTTCTGCACATCATACATCGAGGCGGAGCCGATATAGACCAGGTTCGGGCTGCGGCAATCGAGCGAGTGGATCAGATCGCCGGTGTCTTCGGAGCCATGGTCCTGGCCGGTGACGGTCATGCCCAGCACCTTGCCGGTCATGTCCATCTTGTAGAGCTTGCCGTTGCCGTCGCCGCTGAACATGTACTGCGTCGGGCCTTGCGTGATGCACAGGGCCCAGGGCGCGCCGATGCCGGTTATGGTGCGCAAGAAGTTCAGATTGTTGTCATAGACCTGGATGCGGAAATTGCCCCGGTCGCCGACATAGACATTGTTCTTGTTGTCCACCGCGATGGTGTGCGGGGTGTTGAACTGGTCCGGGCCGCTGCCGAAGGTGCCCAGCATCTTCAGCCAATGGCCGTCGGGCGAAATCTTCACCACCCGCGAGTTTTCGTAGCCGTCGGAGATGAAGCTGTTGCCTTCCGAATCCCAGGCGATGTCGGTCTCGCGGCCGAACTCGCCTTTGCGGCCCACCGGGCGCCGGTTGAAGGCCGCGGTGGGATGCGCGTATTTCAGGATTTCCAGATTGGCTTCCAGATAATCGATCGCTTCTGGCGTGCGGCCCAGCCAGAAATCCTGCTCGCCCTTGGGGTTGTAGCGGATCACCATGCCCGAGCCTTCATCGATCGGCCAGACATTGTCATGGGCATCGACGCGCACGGCATGAGCGAAGGACGCGCCATAGCTGTGGGGCCCCCATTCCTTGACGTATTTGCCGTTCTGGTCGAATTCCCACAGCATCGCCGCCGCGCCGCCGCGCGCGATGCCTTGCGGATTGCTGCGCGAATAGACGAACAGATGGCCCTTGGAATTGGTCGCCACCCCCATGGTCTCGCCCATGCTGTAGCCGGGGATCTGCAGGTGCATATAGGTGTCGGAGACGACGCTCAGCTGCGGATAGGTTTTTTCCAGCGCTTCCTGCTGGGCCCGGAATTCCGGGGTGCCGTTGATCTGTGCCTGGCCCGCGATGGTGCCGGCCAGCAATATCGCGAGCATGGTCGCGGTTTTACGCATATTCATGGATCGTTTCCCCTTGGATGAGCCCTGCGGCGATATTTTCACCGGGGGGCGCGCACGTCAATCTGCCTTGCCCCGCCAGCACCATATTTGGACTTGCAGGAAAGCCCATCGCCGGGCTGTCCCGCGGCTTCATGGGATGCCCGAAAGATGCCAGTATCGCGCCAACCCGGGGCCAAGCCGGGACGTAGGGGAAACGGGCGATGCGTCTTGCGTTCGTGATCGCAGCGGTCGTGCCGGATCTGTTCAAAAATGGGAGAAGGCCATGCGAATAATCATTCCGGGACTGGCTGTGCTTGGCTTGATGACGACAGCGGCTCTGGCACAGTCGCCGAACCCCGATCCCGAGCCGAGCTGCAAGATGTGCGAGGGCACCTATGTCCCGGCTGAGGAAATTCAGGCCTATACGAAGAAGGCTGAGGCCGAACACCGGGTCGACCAGCAGGTGCGGGATATCGACATCGGCAAGGCCCATATCGCGCTGGGCGTGGAGCATCGTGGCAAGCTGGACAAGCCCGGAGCGCATGCGGTTGCCGAGCATGATCTGGTTAGCGAAGCCTATCACATTATTGATGGCACGGCGACCTTGAAGCTGGGTCCGAACCTTGTGAACAAGCAGCGCCGTCCCGCCGACGAGGAAACGGTCCGGCTTTATAATGGTCCCGGCAACAATGCCGACGATATCAAGGACGGCGTCAGCTATAACCTGAAAGCGGGCGATGTCGTGTTCATTCCGGCGGGCACCGGCCATCTCTTCACCCATATCGACGATCACATCGACTACATCATGATCCGGATCGACCCGGACAAGATCACGCCGCTGAAGGACGAGGCCGCGTCGAAGGCTTATCTGGGGCAATGAGTGGTTCGCGTCAACGAACGCAGTGATCCGGTGGATCATTGCGAGCGAAGAGGGGTCCGTAGCGACAGCGTGCGGACGGCACGAGCGAGCCGCCGGGAGTATTGGAAGAAGCAGCAATGCCGGCGGCTTAAAATGCGGCGGCTGCGGCGGTGGAGAATTTTCGAGGATTTCAACTCAGACGGGGAGGATGGCTTTGAAGTACATGCTCACATGGACGGAACGTCCGCAGGGTTCGCCTATCGAGTACGAGAATGCGCAGAAGCGAATCCTGGAGGTCTTCACGCAGTGGAAGGCACCCGGCAATTTCAAGATCGAGATGTTCGTGATACGCGTGGGTGACTGGGGCGGGTACATGTTGCTGGACTGCGATGATCCGTCGCTTGTTCACAAATTCTGCTCGATGCTTCCCGCTTTTGTGTTCGAGGCACGGCCCGTCATTCCAATCGATGACGCTGTCCGCGTCGAGCGCGAAGCAATTGCCTTTCGCGACGGCCTCGGACGCAAATGACGCTTTGACACCCGCGCCAAATTTCTGGTCCGGGCGTATAAATGTGACGGGCTTGCCCTCTATCCATCCGGTTGGCGTCGGCGGAACATCGCGTTGCCGCAGGGCCCCCCGCACGATAGCCTTGCCGCAATATAGGGGGGACGGAGATGCGTTTTGCGCTGGTGACGGCTTTTGCCGTGTTGGGATTTTCGGGATTCGCCCAGGCCGAGGAATTTTCGGCGCGGCCCGATCTGACCCGGCCGCAGGACTATGTGCTGCACCGCGCTTCCAGCGCCGATCCCACCGGGGCCAATGCGGATTCGCTGAAAGTTGCGCCGGGCGCGACGGTGACGGTGCTGGATGTCGATGGTCCGGGCGAGGTGGCGCATATCTGGTTCACCTTCGGCGACCGCGAGGCCTATCACCTCAAGCGCATCGTGCTTCGGATGTACTGGGACGGCGAGACCGCGCCATCCGTCGAAGCCCCGGTGGGCGATTTCTTCGGGCTGGGGCTGGGCGAGTATGTCAACTGGCAGTCCGAAGTCTTGTCGGTGGGCAGCGTGCGCAGCATGAACAGTTTCTTTCCGATGCCCTATGCGCGCCATGCCCGCATTACGCTCACCAATGAGGGGCGCGAGCCGATGGGCGATCTCTATTACGATATCGATTATCGCAGCGCGCCTCGCCCGCTGCCCAAGGACACTTATTATTTCCACGCGCAATATCACCAGTCGCAGCCGGGGCGCGGCTGGACCAATGACTGGCTGCGCGACGGTGACGCCAAAGTGAACAACAAGACCAATCTGGACGGCGCGGACAATTACGTCTTTGCCGACATCAAGGGGCGCGGCAGTTTCGTCGGCGTCACCATGTCGGTGCTGCAGAACCAGGACGAATGGTGGGGCGAGGGCGACGACATGTTCTTTGTCGATGGCGAGAAGCTGCCCTCGATCAAGGGCACCGGCGCGGAGGATTATTTCCTGGGGGCGCATGATTTCGGCGGCGTGCCATTTTCATATGGATTGTACGGCGCGCCGGTGGTGGGCGAGGAGAAGGCGGGCGGCCGCTCCAGCGTCTATCGCTTTCACTTGGAAGCGCCGATCCCGTTCCAAAAAAGCTTCAAGGCCACCATCGAACATGGCAACGCCAATCACCGCTCCGACAATTATTATTCCGTCGCCTATTGGTACCAGCTGGAGCCCCACGCCCCGCTGCCCGCATTGCCGCCGGTGGAGGAACGATTGCCGAAGCTGGAGCCGACAGGTGGACCTGGGAATGGCGGAGTGAAGTGAGGGTATTGCGGTGCAGGGGAAGGTCTTGTTGCAGGCAGCTGTGCTTCCTCGTCCTTCGACAAGCTCAGGATTAGGATGGATAGATAGCCCTCGTTTCGCCGAGATGTTGGTGCCAGGCACCGAGCTCAATCTCCTCATGGTGAGCTTGTCGAACCATGAGGACGCCGCGCCGTTCGTGCCAATTCCGGGAGCATATGATAATCTCCGCGCGCCAAGGCTTCTTTCTTTTCCCGTCGCCAGCCCTTGATGCGCCGCTCGCAGGCGATGGCATCCTTGAGCCATTGAAATTCCGCGCTCCAGATCAAATGCACGGGACGGCGTGAATGGGTGTAGCCGGGAAATCGCCCGGACCGGTGTTCTGCCAGTCTTTTGTCCAATCCGTCTCGGCTCAGGCCGACATAATAAGACCCGTCGCGGCAGCGGAGCATATAAACGAAGATTTTCACGTGCGTTAGATCGTGCGGAGCCCCGCGCGGAGATTAGCGCGTCCTCATCCTTCGACAAGCTCAGGATGAGGAATTTAAATTCGGCGCCTGGCATCGATAATCGGCGATGCGTAGTTCTATCCCTCCATCCTCATGGTGAGCCCCTCATCCCGAGCTTGTCGAGGGACGAACCATGTGGACGCCGCGCTGCTAATGCAGCGTCGGACTAACTCTCCCCGCTCCCCACCACCCGGTGGAGCGAGACGATATCGTCGGCTTTGATCTCGAATTTCTTGGGCGGGTTGTATTGCTCCAGCACGATCTTGGTGGCGGAGCGTTTGACCAGGCGTTTCAGCACCGCTTTGGGCGTGTCGCCGTCATGTTCGGGGCGGATCTGCACCAGCACAAACGCGCCGATGGTGATGGGCTTGCCGGGATGGATGTGGGCCAGCTCGCCGGCGTAATAGCGCGGCTCCATCGAGTCGCCCACGATATAGACGGCATAGGCTTTCGGCGCGCCGAACAGATTGGACGGGCGCGGAATGGTGTCGATGACGTCGCCGTTCCACATCGTCCAGCCGTCGGGGCCGCATTCGGCCATGCCCAAGACCGGCAAGCGGTCGGGCGCGGCTTGCGGCCCGCCGTTCGATTTCGCGGGCGAGCGGCGCAAGGTGGCGGTCTGTTCGCCGCCGCGCGCCAGCCAGTCCAGGCTCACGCCCAAGGCTTCGGCGATCGCGGGCAGATGCTTGCTCGACGTGTTGCGGGCCGAAAGCAGGTGATGCACCACCTGCTGCGACACAGGCGCGTTTGCTTTGGATGCCGCCCGCGCCAGCCCCGGCTGATTGAGGCCGGCGGATTTCATGGCGTCGGACAGGCGCTTGGCCAGAGTTTCCATGGGATACCTACGCTACCTCTCCATGGGGATAACTATACAACATACGTTGTGGATATTGTTGACAATAATAGTTGTTGACCGGAAACAACAAAAATTGTACTCACACGCCATGGGCCGCCCCGAACGGGCGCAAAACGGCCCGGGGCGGGCACCATGCATCACTTCAAGATCTTCTCCTCGTCGCAGCGGCCGCAGCGGGCGCAGAATTCCGCCAGCGCGCCTGCCGCCGCCAGCCGCTGGCCGATCAACTCGGCGGCCTGGGGCGGCAAGGATGGCAGCGCCGCAATCTCCTTGCCGTCATGGCGCACCAGATACCGGCGCATCGGGCCCACCAGTTTCCTGCGGCAGCTCTTGGCGCTTTGGAATTCGGGGCGGGTGGCGATCAGCACGAACATCAGTTCGCGCACCGATCAGATGTCCCGGGCGCGGCGCTGCGGGCCGAGTGGGACGGCAAGGCGGCGGCGCTGGTCGATGCCATCGGCCCCGCGAAATTCGCCGCCTGGTTTTCCGGCGCCACGTTCGAGCCCGGCCCGCCCACGGTGCTGCGCGTCGCCAAAGCCTTCGCGGCGGAGTGGATACGCGGCCATTACGCCGGCGATCTGAGGCGGCTCTACGGCGACATAAAAATCGAGGTTGGAAAATGAGAAAGACTGCCGACGACTTTGACGACAACCGGGTGGAGACACCGGCCAAGATCACCCCGATGCATGCCTGCGACCGCGCGCTGTCGGTGGCGGCGGGCGCCCCGCGCGGCTTTCGCCGCATCGACCGGCTGCAATGGCTGAAGGATCACGGCAGCATCGACGATCATCAATTGTTCGCCGGGCGGCGGCTGCAACAGGACTGGCAAATCTCCAAGATCGAGGCCAGCCCCCGCATGCAGTTCGGCGCGGGCGGCGGCAGCCCCGGCCTGGTGAGCGACGCGGCGCTGGACGCCGGCAAGCGCGTCGCCCGGGCGCTGGCGGTCCTGCCGCGCGAACTACGCCAGCTCACCGAACTGTTCCTGATGCCGGAAGACCACCCCTTCAGCCTGGAGCGCGTCGCCGCCATCGTGAAGGAGGACCGGCGGGCCGCGGCGTATGGAGTCAGGATCGCGCTGAGCCTCTTAGCTAGACATTATGGGTATGTGACTTGAGAGGCCGGAGCGAAGAACCCCGCGCGGATCAAGGCGGTGAGGCGGGATCGAATCCCGTCGAGCCGCCCCATCTCTGTAAATGTGGACGCGGCCCCTGGCGCAAGGGCCAGCGCAACTGCCACGTGTGCAACAGAGAGGCAAATGCCAAGTACCGCGTCAGCCTCAAAAAATCTGTAGTTCCTCTCTAAGTGTCCGCTTAGGCCAAGTGGATATCCCGTATGATCAGCACGACCCGCAAGTACGCGTATGACAGCGACGGGGCAATGTATTGTCCAAATGCCACGAAAACTGCTCTCATCCTGTTGAAAAATCGACAACGGGATCATTCAGAATCTTTACTGACTGCAACCTATGGTGCACAATGATTCGGGCCTGCGTCGGTGGCCCAAAGGCCCGGGAAAATGGCATCCGCACAACAGTTGATTGGGCTCATCAAGAGCCACGCCGAAGGCGACAAGGATCGTTTTTACGATCTGGCGCTTCAACTTGCGGCGACCGAGGACCAAAAGGGCCATAAGCGTCTTGCTCAACAGCTTCGTGATTGGGCCGATGCCGGTCAGTCGCCGCCATTGCAAACACGCGCTGAGCCAACGCCGATCTCCACGCCGCGCGGGAGTCTTACAGATATTCTCAGCGCGAGTTATCCAACTGCGCGCCTCAATGACGTCATCCTAAGTTCTGATCTGAAGCATGAATTGACGCAGATCGTTTTTGAAAGTCGCATGATTGAGCGGCTTGAGGAAAAGGGGCTGAAGCCACGTAGGCGCATTCTTTTGGCCGGACCGCCTGGAACAGGAAAGACTCTAAGCGCTGCGGCCTTGGCTGGAGAACTGAAATTTCCACTTTTCACTGTCCTGCTCCACGGCCTGATAACTAAGTTCATGGGCGAAACCGCTCAAAAACTACGTCTGATATTCGACGCCGTCCGCAACACCCGTGGTGTTTATCTTTTCGACGAAATCGACGCGCTAGCCGCAGCGCGGAGCAGTTCGAACGACGTGGGCGAAGCGCGGCGCATTCTAAATTCCTTCCTCCAGTTTTTGGATGAGAATATCGGTCCGTCGATCATCGTCGCGACCACGAACCTTCCAGAGATTTTGGACCGCGCCATTCTCCGCCGTTTTGACCTTGTGCTGCCGTACACGCTGCCTGAGGGATCCGCGATTGAGAAGGCGATGCGTCGTCGGCTCATTCAATTTGATGTTTCCAAGGTCGATTGGGACTCTGTTGCGTATAATGCAGGCGGACTGTCGACGGCCGATGTGGTCGCCGCTGCAGAAGACGCAGCACGAAAAGCGGTATTGGGGAATTCTGGATTTGTTGAAACTCCTGTGTTGATTGCCTCCCTGGTTCATCGCCGCTCGTTACAAGAGATAGGGGCTTTGAGGGATGCCAAGAGACAGAGAGCACTTCGTGCTAAACGGAGTGGGAAATTCAAAAAGGTTCGCAGCCAAGGGCGGCGGGTCGAAAAAAAGGCCGAGCGACGTTCCTAATCGCGCAGCGCACGCGCAAGCGCTACTGCAGATTCTTGATGCGTTGCCAGCATTTCCGCCAAACCAAAGCCTTTACCTTGACGTTCAGGGCCGACCTGGGGAGGTTATCGTCGGCTCTGGGCTCAATGCTAGCGGACTGGAACTTCTTAATATCCACCAAGTTGCTTCCGGCTCCGAAGAAAGCCCCCATGCGACGATTCTCGCCTCTCCAAAAGGGCTAGCCAATCTTCGAAAAAAAATCGAAGACTTCGCTACCAAAAATTCAAAGAAGAAAGACGGCAGCGATGGGCGGCCCAGAAACGCCGATCTAGCGCAAGGCATTGCACTGGTTATAGAAGCCGGACTACGTCAACTTTGGCGGAGTCCCCAGGACCACTATCCCAATGGTCAAGGCCAGGCAGTTTGGGAAGTTTGGCTCGACCCTGCAGAGCTTGAGCAGTTTCAAGCTGGTGTCCCGCAACTCGGTATAGTTGTTCATGTCGACAAACTCGAATTTCCAGAGGATGTCGTCGTCTTAGTTACGGCCACACCGGCGGCGCTCGTTCAAGCTATTAGAACGCTGGAAGGCATTCGCGCTCTAGCCGCTCCAACGACAACTCCCGACTTCTTCGATGGCTTGGATGTGGAAGAGCAAGTCGACTGGGTGAACGATCTGTTGGGCCGGACGACTTACACAAATGCGCTAGACGCCAATTATGTGACTTTATTGGATACGGGCGTTAGCCTTGGTCATCCACTCATTCATCCAGCTCTGTCGGGTGCCGACCGACATGCCGCAGAGCCAGCGTGGGGCCCGGAAGATAATCATGGTCATGGCACCCAACTTGCCGGCCTTGCTCTTTTCGGAGACCTACAGATTCCACTGCAGTCCGGTATGCCGGTGATAGTCGCGCACAAGCTTGAATCAGTTAAAATTCTTCCCAACGTCGGCGCAAATCCATACCACTTGTACGGCGCAATGACGCGCCGGGCCGTCAACGCAGCGGAGTCGAATGGCGACCGTCGGCGTACTTTCGCTTTGGCCACCACGACCGATGCTGACAATCCACACGATGGAGCACCGACATCTTGGTCGAGCGCGATCGATCAACTATGCGCTGGCGTGGCTGGCGACAAGAAGCATGCTCGGCTCTTTGTTATTTCGGCGGGTAACACCGATCAGAATTTATTCGGCAATCACGAATACCTGGAAACATGTGACTCGACGGAGAATGAAATTGAGTCCCCCGCCCAGGCATGGAATGCGATTTGTGTTGGAGCTTATACTGAGAAAGTCCAACTCCCCTTCGGCGAACCCGGAGCGGCCTTGGCGCCAGTGGGTGATTTGTCGCCCACCTCCAGAACGGCGAGTTGGTCCTCGCACTGGCCTATCAAGCCCGACGTTGTTCTGGAAGGCGGAAACTGGATTGTTTCCGGTCCTCCCCCGCCAATGGGGCATCAAGCCTTATCGATGCTGACCACTACCCGCGATTTTCCGCTACATGCGTTCACCACATGTGGGGATACCAGCGGCGCCACAGCGTTGGCGGCGCGCTCTTTGTCCGAAGTATGGGCGGATTATCCGCAACTCCGGCCCGAGACGATTCGGGCACTTTTTGTATCGTCGGCCCGATGGACAGCGGCCATGCGCTCCCATCTTCCGGTGCATCCCGCCAAGGGTGACTACACACTAATTTTCCAACGTTATGGCTATGGCGTGCCGGACCTGCAGCGGGCGCGGCGGAGTGCTTCCAACGCGCTCAGCCTGATTGTCGAAGATACAATTATCCCCTACCGCAAGTCTGATAAAAAGCACTCTCCCCATATACATAACGAAATGAAGGTTTTCACTCTCCCATGGCCTGTGGACGGGTTGAGACAACTCGGTCATGCGATGGTGACCCTTCGCGTAGCGCTGAGTACGTTGATTGAGCCTAACCCTTCCGAAGTATCTAGAGGCTCCAAGTTCGGCTATGCGTCACATAACCTGCGTTTCAAAATGAAGCAGGCCAACGAAACCGAAGCGCAATTTCTGGCGCGCATCAGTAAAGCGGCGCAACAGTCGGAAAACGAAGAAATTCTAGCGGCGGAAGACGACGGCTGGGACTTCGGCAAGAACCGTAGGGACGTTGGTTCTCTTCATGTCGATCAATTAACCTGCCGCGCTTCAGATCTGGCACGACGAAACACGCTGGCTGTATTTCCGGTTACGGGGTGGTGGAAGACTCAAAAGTCAGTCGATCCGAAAGGCCGTGTTGCGCGGTTCTCGCTTGTAGTGGAAATCGATGCGGAGGAATTGCAGGCCGAATTGTACGCGGAGGTATCTGCGGCAATTGTCGCAATGAATGCGGTCGTGGTTTAGCGCTCACGCTAACTTTGGGAGAGTGCTGATCGACGCGTTTCGCAATGTTCTGGGTCGCAGCACATTCAGCTATGGCGGCCGGTTGCTGTAGAGGAAGCTGGCGTCGCTAAGTTAGCCGATTCGGACGCAGACACCCCCCTCGCAACCAATCCCCACCCTCCCGCATTGCCCTATCGGCGCGGGAGAGGCCGCGCGATCATGGCGCGTAGACTTAAAACCTACATCACCAATCTGGGCTTTTTCGAACTGGCGCTAGCGGCGCCGTCGATGAAGGCGGCGCTCGAGGCCTGGGGCCTGGGGCACAATGCCTTCCACCAGGGCTTTGCCAAGGAGACGCACGACCCCAAGATCGTCGCGGCGGCCATGGCCCAGCCCGGCGTGGTTCTGCGGCGGCCCGTCGGCACCAAGGGCGCTTTTGCCCAGAATGCGGCGCTGCCCAAACAGCTTTGGGCGGCGACGAAATCCGAACCGGCGAAGGCCAAACCAAAAGCCAAAGCCAAACCCAAAGCGCCGAAAGCGCAAAAGACCAAAGCACCCAAGTCCAAAAAGGACGAGAAGGCCGACCGCGTCGCCATCCTCTCGTTCGAAAAGGCGAAGGCCCGCCGCGACCGCGCGCGGCAGCAGCAGGAGGCGCGGGAAGAAGCCAAACAGGAACGCGAACGCGCGCAGCGCCAGCGTGACGCGCAAAAGGCCGAAGCCGCCCTGGCCCGCGCCAAACAGCGCCATGACGACGCGATGGCCGCCATCGAAAATGAGCGCGACAAGCTGGACCGCCGCGCCGCCCTCGAAAACGAGCGCTGGGATGCCGAGCGCGAAGAACTCAAGGCCGATCTGCGCCGGGCCAAGGACTAGCGCGCCTTTGTGCTAGGTTCGCCGGCGGTCCGAAAGAGCGTCCAGCATGAATGTGAGATTGGCGAAGCCTTCCGAACGGCGGGCGCTGGAAGAATTGCAGACCCGCGCTTCCCTGGCGAACTCCGGGGATCGCGACGCCATTCTCGCCAATCCCGACGCCATCCAGATCCCCCAATCGCAAATCGAGAATGGGCAAGTTTTCGTGGCCGAACGGGATGGGGCGATATCCGGCTTTGCCGCGATCCTGCCCCGGGACGATGGCGACATCGAACTGGACGGGCTGTTCGTGGAGCCGGCGCAGTGGAAGACGGGCGTGGGCAGAAGGCTGGTAGGCGTGTGCGCCAGCCGGGCGAAATTGCTGGGCGCAAAAAGACTCTGCGTCACGGGCAACCCGCACGCGGAAGGGTTCTATCTTTCGTGCGGTTTCGCGATCTACGGCACGATGCAAACGCGCTTCGGTCCGGGGCTGCTGATGCAGCGCCCTTTGATTTGAATCATCTGCCGCAGGCCCACTGCAAAAGCGCCTGAGATATAAAGTGCGGGTCTATTGCGTGCGGGGTGCTTAGTGCGTTCCGCCCGCCGAACCGGCGAACATTTCCGGGTGCCGGAGCTTCAGGTTCTTGCACATGCCTTTTTGCATGAACTGTTCGTTGGCCTGGCAATTCTTCGCGGTCGCGAGGTCCTGGTTGCGGCCGGCTTCTGTCTGTTGCGCGGGCGTGCCTTGGCGCGACGCCCAACCGGGGCCCGCCGTACCGGCCCATGCCTGCGACGTGCAAAGGATCGCCAACCCGAAGACTGCAATTGTGAGTTTGTTGCCCATTATGTCGTCCTCCCTTTGCGGCACGCTATTCCCGATCCGACACCCCAGCAAGCGCCGACGCCCTCTTAACCGCGCTAGATCTTCCGGCTGTCATAAGCCCAATGCAGAAGAGCCTGGCGCTGGCGCGGGCGGCAATGGGGATCGCCCGGTTCGCAATGCTTTTTCACTTGCGCGATATGGCGGCGGATCGCCTTCCAGCGTTTGATCTGGCGCGCGTCGTCGTCCGTGCGCCGGCCCATATGGTAGCGGCAATACCATTGAAACCAGCCGCGCGGGTCCTGGGGATGTATCCAGCCTTTCTTCTTCCACTCCGCGAGCGGTTGGCTGGCGTCGACGCCAAAGTAATTGAGCCTGGGGTCGCGTCCTTTGGGAGAAAGCTTTGCCTTGGCGAACCAGCTCTTGGGAAATTCCTTGGCGCAATCGGTCATGTATTTGCCGCCGAATACGCCAAGGGCCAGCATTTGCCGGGGCGTCAAATCCGGGGCGAACTGCGGATCGAAATCGCGGCCCACCGGCGCGACAAGTTCATAGCGGTAGTTCCGCTGCATCTTGTCGCGAACGATGACGATTTTATTACCCATGGCGCTCTTTGCTAACGGCAGTTTGCAAGGACGGTCAAGAATGTTCCCGGGCCGCCCCGGCGCGCGGGGCGGCGGCCGCGAATTTTTATAGTGGGACCTCTTGCCCACGGAAGATGAATGCGGTTCGATAGCCGAACCTAGAGCAATCACACGCATTTATTTATGGAATATGCGCCGCTCCTCGGCGGCTTGTCATCGCTCGCGTCATCCAAACT
This sequence comes from Pseudomonadota bacterium, assembly GCA_040389245.1. Classification (GTDB taxonomy): domain Bacteria; phylum Pseudomonadota; class Alphaproteobacteria; order Micropepsales; family Micropepsaceae; genus Rhizomicrobium. Next base: position 1,304,857 of record JAZKAH010000002.1, read on the forward strand.
CAACCAAAGTGGAGGTTTGCCATGCGCTTCATCACGATTGCTTTGCTCAGTTCCGCGCTCCTGGTTGCGGTCGGCGGCGCCGCCGCGCAGCAGGACAGATATGCGCTCAAATTGGGCAATCTCGCTTTTGCCGATTTCAAGGGATACGAAAACTGGCACGTCGTCGCGGTCAGCGAGACCAAGGATCAGATGAAAGTCATCGTCGCCAATGACGTGATGCTGGCCGCCTATCGCCAGGGCCTTCCCGCCGACGGCAAGCTGTTTCCCGAAGGCTCCAAGATCGTGAAGATCGAGTGGGGCAAGAAAACCAGCACCGTGGCGCCTTACTTTGTGGAAGTGCCGGACAATCTGCAGGCGGTCGCGACCATCGAAAAAGACAGCAAGCGATTTCCGGACACGCATGGATGGGCCTATGGCAATTTCAACTATAGCGCCGCGTCCAAAACCTTCACGCCGCAGGGCACCGACGCCAAATGCGGCTATGCCTGCCACACCAAGGTGGCGGCCAAGGACTATATCTTCACGGAATATCCGTTCCGCTGAGGGCGCCGTCCCGGCACGCGGCGGCTGCTGCACCAGTATTACAGGCGATTCATCCCGAACGGTCCGCGGGCTGACGTTGTTGCAGTTCCCGATTGAATTCGGCTAATTTCCGCGACCATCTTCGAGCAACCGCACGCATGGCGTTACCGGACCAGCGCATAACAGCACAAAGGCCGCTTTTCGCGCGGCTGACGATGCTGCTGCTGGCCTTGGTCTTTGCGGTCCAGAGCTTCGCCGTCCAGACTCATATCCACGGCGTGCCGGCGCTTGCGCATGTCAGCCACGTCTCCGCGCCCGCCGGGCCGGCGCCGCAGGATCCCTACGATCCCGCCAACTGCCCGCTCTGCCAGGAAATGCTGCATGCCGGCGTCGCTGTCGTGCCGGTGGTGGCGGACTTCGTCGTCATCCTGAATGCGGTCGCCTTCGCGCCCGCCTTCATCCTTCTGCCGCATGCCGCAACCGAGCGGCAGCATAGCTGGCAAAGCCGCGCGCCACCGCGCCGCTAAATCCATCTCCATTTTCGCAGCGGTCGCCGATGCGCGGCCGCGCCTTGCCGTCTTTGCGGCGGCGATTTCCTTTCGGAGCAATCCATGTTTCATCGTTATGCCTTGGCCATTTCGCGTGGCCGTTTGACTTCGACTCTTTTGATCGGCGCGGCCGGCGCCGCTTTGATAGCCACCCCGTCCTTCGCGCAGCAGACCGAGACCGTCACCGTGACGGCGGAACGGCTGGCGGCGGCGCGCAACGGCATCCAGACCCAGACCGGCGCCTCCACCTACACCATCACCTCCAAGGATATCGACAATCAGCCGGGCGGCCAGAACACCGCGCTCAACCAGGTGATCCTGCAGGCCCCCGGCGTGGCGCAGGATTCCTTCGGCCAGCTGCATATTCGCGGCGAGCATAACGGCCTGCAATACCGCATCAACGGCATCATCCTGCCCGAAGGCATTTCGGTGTTCGGCCAGACCCTGGACCCGCGCCTGGCGGAATCGGTGCGCTTGATCGACGGCGCGCTGCCCGCCGAATACGGCAACCGCACCGCCGGCGTCATCGACATCCAGACCAAGACCGGCCTGTTCGCCAATGGCGGCGAGATCGGGATGTATGGCGGCAGCCACGGCACCTTGAATCCGTCCGCCAGCTATGGCGGCTCGAACGGATCGTTCAACTATTTCGTCTCCGGCGACTACAGCACCAGCACCTTGGGCATCGAAAGCCCGGACGGCAGCAGCGATCCCCGGCACGACCGCACCAAGCAATATCATCTGTTCGGCTTCGCCCAGGAAATTCTCGACCAGAACAGCAGTCTGACTGCCGTGGTCGGCGTGTCCAATGCCATGTTTCAGATTCCCAACAGCGTCGGGCTGCAGCCTTCGGGCATCGACGGGATTGTCGGCCTGGGGCCGCAGGATCCCGCCAGCGGCAATTTTGTGCTCCAGGCAAACGGCCAGACGGCGTTCCCGTCGGCGGCGCTGGACGAACGCCAGCGCGAAGCCACCGATTACGGCATCCTTTCCTATCTGCGCTCGGACGGAGATCTGGACACCCAGGTTTCGCTGTTCGGCCGGTTCTCCAGCCTCTACTTCACGCCGGGCGCGAATGTGGGAGACATTCTTTATAACGGCCTGGCGCAGACCGCTTACAAGCGCGACGTTGCTTACGGCGTGCAGGCGGAAGGCGCCTGGCATCTGGGCGACACGCATACAATGCGGTTCGGCCTGCTTTACCAGGCCGACGACATATTGAGCACGACCTCGTCCTTGGTGTTGCCCACCGCCGCCGGGGGCGTTGGAATCTCCAATCCCAATCCGCTTTGCACGGATCCAACCCAGACCTGCCAGATCTCCGATACGCCGCTGACCATTCCCGACAACGGCACCAAACATGCCTGGGCGTATGGCCTCTATGTTCAGGACGAATGGAAAATCTTTCCCCGTCTGACCCTGAATTACGGTCTGCGGTACGACGCGTATGGAGCGTTCGATAAGGAGAACCAGCTCAGCCCCCGCGCCAATCTGGTGTGGACACCGACCGACAGCACCACGGTGCATGCGGGCTTCGCGCGTTATTTCTCACCGCCTCCTATCGAGTTGGTGGCGAGTACCGATATCGCGCTCTTCGACAACACCACGGCGGCGGGCGATCATACCGACGATGTGCCCAAGGCCGAACGGGCGGATTATTACGATGCCGGTGTGGTGCAGACCCTGTTCGAAGGCGCGCAGGCCGGGCTGGATGGATTCTTCAAGGCCTCGCACAATCTGGTCGACGAGGGCCAGTTCGGCGCGCCGATCATCCTGACGCCTTTCAACTATCAGGCCGGGCGGCAATATGGCGGCGAACTCACCTTCAATTACCGGGCGGGCGATTTCACCGGCTATGTCAACGCGGCCTATGAGCGGGCCGACGGCCGCAACATTGTTTCCAGCCAGTTCCAGTTCAGTCCCGATGACCTGGCCTATATCGCCAGCCATTATATCCCGCTGGATCATCAGCAGATCGGCACCGTCTCGGCGGGCGCGTCCTATAAATGGGAGGACGTGCTGTTTTCCACCGACCTGCTCTATGGCACCGGACTGCGCCGCGACGGGGCGACGCCGAACGGCGATCACGTTCCCGCCTATACCATCGTCAATTTCGGGGTCAGCCACAGCTTCGATGTCGGCGGCTTCAAGGGCCTGACGGCGCGGCTGGATCTCATCAACGCTTTTGACGAGCGCTATGAAATCCGCGACGGCACCGGCGTGGGCGTGGGAGCGCCGCAATTCGGCGCGCGCCGCGGCGTCTTTGTGGGGCTGTCCAAAAGCCTTTGAGGTTCGCGCGCCGCAGGCTGTACTTTCCCGGCAAGACCAGACAATTTGGCGGACTTGCCGGGGAAAGCGCGTGGTTCATTCGACCGATCTTGAGGGCGCCTGCGTCTGGACGGGTGCGCAAATGCGCCTGGACCGAAGGTGGATCAAGCAGTTCCCCGCCGCCGTTCTGCAAGAGATCGATGCCGCCGTCGAAAAGACCGGCGGCCTGGATTGGCGCCAGGTCAATCGCCAGAATTTTCCGCTGCCCGGCGCCTTCTTCGACGAGGTTCGCGAAGAGCTGGAGAACGGATCGGGCATGGTGAAGATGCGGGGGCTGGATGTGGGCCGCTACAGCGAAGAGCAGCTGCGCCGCATCTGGTACGCGATCGGCTGCCACCTCGGCACGCCCATGTACCAGAACCGCTCCGGCGAAATGATGCGCGACATCAGGGACGAGGGCATGGGCGTCGGCGCCAAGCTTTATGGCGAAACCGTCGACGCCTCCGGCAAGCCGTTTCTCTCGTCGGGGGCCCGCACCTTGTCGTCGGGGCAGCTGCGCTTTCACACCGACCGCTGCGATGTCGTGGGTCTGCTCTGCGTGCGCCAGGCCTGCGAAGGCGGCGTCAGCAAGCTGGCCAGCAGCGCCACGGTCTATAACGAGATCCGCAAGCGCCGCCCGGACCTGCATGCGCTGCTCTGCCAGCCCATCCCGCGCAGCCGGTTCGGCGAAGAGGCGGGCGGCGAGCATGTGACATACGATCTGCCGGTGTTCGGCGTGCGCGACGGCAAGCTCACCAGCCACTTCTCGCTCACCTATATCGAGAACGGCCAGATGCTGCCCCATGCCCGCAAGCTGAGCGATGCCGAGCATGAAGCCATCCAGATGCTGATGGATGTGGCGGAGGAATTGTGTTTCGAGATGCGCTTCGAGCCGGGCGACATTCAACTGCTGAACAATCACGTCATCTATCATGGCCGCACCGCCTTCAAGGATGACCAAAGCCAGGGCCAGGACCGCATGCTGATGCGGCTTTGGCTGTCGGTGCCCAATTCGCGCGCCTTGCCGGACGATCATGCCGTCCTGTGGGGCGATGTCGGGGCGGGCAAGCCGCATGGCGGCATCGCCCAGCCGGCGGTGGCCCGATGAGGCGCGTTCGCGGCGTGTTCCTGGCTTCGATCTTGCTGTGCCATGTCGCGGGCGCCGCCGCGGCCGCGCCGGATTATGGAAATTGCAAAGTCACCGGCCAGCGCGGGTCGGTCAAGCTGGTGACCGTGGTGCCGGGCGCGCTTTCGGTCAGGCCGGATCTGCCTGCGCCGGGATGGTGGAACGGCGAGTCGCCCGACACCATCAAGGACGGCTTTGAATATTGCATGGCCGCCAACATGGCCTACCGCGCCGGATTGGACCGGGTGATCGTGGTGAACCGTTCTTTCGCGCAAATCCTCACCGGCCAAGCCAAAGGCTTCGACATCGCCCTCAGCGAGATCACGATCACCGATGGGCGCAAGCAGGTGGTGAATTTCACCGAGCCTTATTACAGCTCCGACCAGGGCGTGCTGGTCCGTACTGGCACCAAAATCGACAAGGACACGATCAAGAAGATGCGTCTTGCCGTCGAGCAGGGCACCACCACCTTGCAATATGTGATGGACCACATCAAACCGGTCCGGCCCCCCAGCGTCTTCCCCCAAACCGCGCCCATGTTCGCGGCCTTGGCGGCGGGGCAAGTGGATGCCGTGCTGTTCGATACGCCGACCGTCCTCGCCCAGGCGAAACAATCTCATGGCGCGTTCCGGGTGGCCGGGCGCTATGACATGGGCGAGAAATGGGGCGGCCTGGTCAACAAGGATTCCCCGAATCTGCCTGTGTTCAACAAGCTGATTGACGATTTCAAGAATGATGGCACCTTGCAGAGGCTGACCGATAGCTATCTGACCCCAGGTCTGGGCATGGATCCCGCCAAGTTGCCGGTTTTCACGCCCTGAGGGAGCCGCCATGGGCGCCAATCGCGCGTCGAGTGAAGTTGCCGATGCGTCCGGGTCCGCGCGCCGCCTGAACATCGGCGGCATGCCGTCCGCGCCCACGATGCTGCTTCTCACCGCGCTGGCGCTGGCGATCCTGGTCGAAGCCGCCAGCCTCTACACCATCGCCGTTATGCGGGCGGCGTTGCTCCAGGGCGGATTTTCAAGCGGATTTGTGTCCGCGGCGTCTGTGCTACTGGCCCTGATATCGGTCCTGATCGCGCTGCCGTTGATCCGCGCTTTCCTTGGCTGGCGCGATGTCCGCCGCGCCGTCGCGCGGGGCGATGTCGTCGCCGCGCGGGTGACCGGGTCCGGCGCGCGGGGTCAGGGCTGGATCGTTATCGGCTATGGCTTTGCGCAAGTCCTCGCGGTGCTGGCGGGCCAGTTCCTGCTGGCGAACAACCAGGCCGTCACCAAGACCTTCTTCTTCGTGCCGTTGATGGCCGAGACTTTTCCCCTGGTGCTGAAGGCATTCTGGATCAACGTCGAGATCTTCACCGTGACCGAAATCCTGGTTTTGATCTGGGGGTTGGTGGTGGCGTTGGCGATGCTGGCGCCCGGGGCGGCGGGCAAGCCCTTGCGCATCATCGCGGCGGCCTATGTCGATGTCTTTCGCGCCATCCCCGCGGTGCTGGTGATCTATCTGGTGGGCTTCGGCGTTCCCTTGACGGGCGTGCCGATCCTCAAGGACTTGTCGCTGACGGCGTTCGTGGTCGTCGCGCTGACCCTCACCGTCGGCGCCTATGTGGCCGAGATTTATCGCGCCGGCATCCAGAGCGTCCATTGGAGCCAAACTGCGGCGGCGCGCTCGCTGGGCCTTTCCTACATGCAGAGCCTGCGCTTCGTGATCCTGCCGCAGGGCATCCGCCAGATCATCCCGCCCTTGCTGAACGCCTTCATCGCCTTGCAAAAGGACACCGCCCTGGTCAGCGTCGTCGGGGTGGTGGATTCCTTCAACCAGTCCATGCTGATCGCCACCAACCACTACAATCTCTCGGCGGTCACCAGCGTGGCGGTCCTGTTCATCGTGATAACGATTCCGCAATCGCGCTTTGTGGCGAAAATGATGCAGCGGGATCGTGCCCGCCTGCAGGGCGGCGGCGCATAGCATGGCGTTTATCGAGATCCGCGACATCTCCAAATCCTATGGCGATCTGCCGGTCATCGAGCGCCTATCGATGACGGTGGAAGAGCATGACGTCGTTTCGCTCATCGGGCCGTCGGGCTCCGGGAAATCGACCCTGCTGCGTTGCATCACCGGCCTTGAAGCAATCGACGATGGCGAGATCCTGGTTCACGGCGACCGCATCACCGGAGCGGGGGTCGATATCAACGCGCTGCGCCGGGACATCGGCATCGTGTTTCAAGGCTACAATCTGTTCCCGCACATGACCGTGCTGGGAAACGTGACCCTGGCGCCCGTCAAGGTTCTGAAACTGTCCAAGGCGGCGGCCGAGGAGCGCGCCATGGCGCTGCTCACGCGCTTCGGCCTGGCCGACAAGGCACGGGAGTATCCCGACCGCATGTCGGGCGGCCAGCAGCAGCGCGTCGCCATCGTGCGCGCGCTGGCGATGGATCCCATGGTGCTTCTGCTGGACGAGATTACTTCTGCGCTGGATCCGGAATTGGTGTCGGAGGTCCTGAACATCGTGCGCAACCTGGCGGAGGAAGGCATGACCATGCTGCTGGCAACGCACGAGATGGGCTTCGCCCGCGAGGTCTCCAGCAAAGTGTGCTTTCTGTGCGACGGCGCCATCTATGAAGAAGGCCCTCCCGGGCAGATCTTCGATGCGCCCGCCCGCGAGCGGACCCGTGCCTTTGTGCGCAGCATTCGCGATGCCAGGCGCATCTGATCAAGGCGCGCAAGCGGAAGAATGCGGCTGCCTTGCCTTGCGCTGGCATTCCAGGCCATTGAATCGTCATGAATTCTGAGATGCCCTGGGCAAAGTCGCGCGCGACAAACATTCTGCTTGGCGCATGGCTGGTTGCGGCCTTGCTCTTTGCCGCGCCGGCAGCGGCGCAAAGTCCGACGCCGACCGGGGTCTGGCTGCATGCGAACAAGCGCATTCAGATCGAGATTGCGCCTTGCGACGACCGCCTGTGCGCCAAGATCGTCTGGTTCCAATGGCCCAACGATGCCGGCGGCCTGCCGCTGGTCGATCTGAAGAACAAGGATCCCGCCCTGCGCGGCCGCCCGCTGCTGGGGCTCACCGTTCTTGAGGGTCTACGCCGGACCGGCGAGAATGTCTGGACGGACGGCAGGATCTACAATCCCGACGATGGCGAGAATTATATGGCGCGGATGTCGATCCAGGATGACGGCAGCTTGCGCATACGCGCCTACATCCTGCTGCCGCTGTTCGGTCATACGTTGATCTGGACCCGCGTCAGCTAACGGCTCAAATTCTTCCCATCAAGACCAGGACCAGCACGATGACGAGGACCAGGCCCAGCCCGCCGCCGCCATAATAGCCCATGCCGTAGAATGGGCCGCCTCCGATGCCGCTGAAGCCGCCCAGCAGTGCGATGATCAGGATGACGAGCAGGATGGTGCCAAGTGACATGCAATATCTCCCCTTGAAAATTGGCGGATTTCCGCCGGAATCTGGACTATTAACGCTTCCGGGCGATGCCGGTTCCCATCAGCACCAGGCCCAGCACCAAAACGCCCCCGCTCAGCAATTGCGGAATGCGGTGCGAGGTATCCTCGGTGCTCTGCAGCTTCAGATCGCCGATCTTGGCCACGGTCTCGGTCGATTGCGTGGTGAAGACCGGGATCGCAAATCCCACGATACCGGCGAAAACCATGATGGCCCCGATCGCCACCAATCCATTCATGCGTTCCATGCGTGTGCCCCCTATTCGGTTGTCTTGCCGTCGAAATGTTCCTTATCGGCGTCCGCTTCCGCGCGCGTATGATGCACGACGCCGTCGCGATGGTTCGGCGGCGCATAGACCGTCAGGAGTTTCATCGGCCCGTCGCCGGTATTGACGATGTTGTGCATGACGCCTGCCGGGACGATGACCGCAAAGCCGGCGCGGATAGGCGTGCGAAGTCCGCTCAGGATCGCCTCGCCTTCGCCTTCCTCGACGCGGAAGAATTGATCCAGTTTGTGCACTTCCGCGCCGATGGATTCTTTGGGCGTCAGGGTCATGACGACCAGCTGGCAGTGCTGGGCCGTGTACAGGACGCGGCGGAAGTCGCCATTCTTGACGGCGATATCCGCGATGTCCTGCACAAACCCGTCCATAGCCATTCTCCTTCGTTGCCGGTTCAGCCGTGCGGCGGAAGCTCGGCATTAAGCGCCTTGATCTGGTCCTTGCTCATCGTGGTGACCAGCAGGTCGCGGCTTTTCAGATAGACGAAATTTCCGGCCCGGATCGCCACGCGGTGCGTTCCCATGCCCAGAAAGCCGCCGACATCGACGTGAATGGCCTCGGCCTTGCCGTTGGGCGCGACATCGACGGAAGAGACCGTGCCGATCGCCTGGCCTTGCCGGTTCTTGATCTGCGCCGTGGCCAGCGCCCGCGCCGGGTTTTCGATCCCGTCCAGGCTGATGCCGGATTTCAGTTCATTTTCCGTCACCGGCCGGTCCGGTCCGACCGCCTTGTCGATCTCGTTTCCCGTCTTGGCGGCGGCGCGCTCGCTGGCGCTGGGCCTGGGATTGGCGGTCGGCGCGGCATTGGCGCGGTCTGCCGCGATGGCCATCAGCGGCAGGGCGCCTGCCGCCGCCAGACCCAGGGCCAGAAACAGCTTCCTCGTGTTGGTCATTCTCTATTCCTTATTTGGGTTGAACAGGTTTCATCCATCCTGCGATCAGTTCGGCCCGCGGCCGCCCGAATCCTTCTTGTCGTCGGCTGCCTTGCCGGCATTATCGTTTTGCCTGTTGCCGCGCCCGCCTCTGTCCTGTGGCGGGTTCGCGGGTGCTGCCGGCGTTGGCTGCGCGGCGGGAGCCGCCGGTGCGGCGCGCGGCGCTTGCGGCGCGGCCCGTTCGATCTGCTGATTTCCCCGTCCGCCTCTGTCCTGTGGCGGAGTGGCAGGCGTCGGCGGCGTGGGCTGCGCGGCCGGAGCAGCGCGTGGTGCTTGCGGCGCGGCGCGTTCGATCTGCTGGTTTCCGCGTCCGCCTCTGTCCTGTGGCGGAGTCGCATGGGTCGGCGGCTGCGCGGCGGGAGCGGCCGGCTCGACGCGGGGCGCTTGCGGTGCGGCCCGTTCGATCTGCGGATTTCCGCGCCCACCTCTGTCCTGCGGCGGGTTCGCGGGCATCGGTTGCGCGGCCGGAGCGGCCGGCTCGGCGCGTGGCGCTTGCGGCGCGGCCCGGTCGTTCTGCGGATTTCCGCGTCCGCCTCTGTCCTGTGGCGGAGTCGCAGGCGTTGGCGGGGTTGCTTGGATTGCCGGAGCCGTTGGTGCGGCGCGCGGTGTTTGCGGTGCGGCCCGTTCAATCTGCGGATTTCCGCGCCCGCCTCTCTCCTGTGGCGGAGTCGCAGGCGCCGGTTGCGCCATGGGAGCCGCCGGTTCGATGCGCGGCGCTTGCGGTGCAGCCCTACCGTTTCGCTGATTGTCGCGCCCGCCCGGCTGATTGGCGTTCGGCGCGATGGCGGTCGGAGCAGTCACCGGCGCGGCACGTCCCGGAGCGGCCTGGGCGGCGGGAATCGGATGCTGCTGACGCTCGCGCTGCTCGATCTGGCGTCCTGCCGGCACCGGCGCTATCAGCGCGGCGTCGCGGACCACGCTGCGCGCGGCGACGGGCGCCAAACGCTCCCGGGTGGCCTGCGGCAAACGGTTGGCATCGATGCTGCGGTTGACCACGTAATTGTTGACGGTGGTGTAATTGGTCGAATCCCTGGTCTGCCCGATGAAGCGGCCATAATCGCGCTGCGGCACCGCATAGTTGCGGAAGTTGCGGTCGCCGAAATGATTTTCGCCGACAAAGACCCAGAGCGCGAGGAACTGGGTGTTGCCGAAACTCGGTCCGTACCAGTCGCGATAGCCATACTGGTCGTCGTAATTGCCGCGATAGGCGCCGTCGCCATAATAATCGTCGCCGGGCGGCATCGGAAACCAGCCGATATTGCCGCCGCCCGAACGCCACACCACCCAGGACGGTCCCCAGACATAGCCGGGAACCCACAGCCAGCCTTCGCGCGGGTCATAAACCCAGCGGCCATAATGATAAGTGATGTCGCCCCAGCCTTCGTCGGAAACCCACATCCAGCCATATTCGCGCGTGTTCACCCAATGGCCGTTGTAATAGGGACGAAAATCGCGCCCGGCCCGGGGATGCCAGACTTGGCCCCAGCGCGGATGGTCGCTCCAGCTGCCATAGCGCGCCAGCCGGCTGTGAAAATTGTCGAAGCCGATACCGATGCTGAGGCTGATCTGCGCCTGCGCCGGGACGATGGCGGCGCTCGCCAGCAGTGCGGGAAGGGCGATGGCCGCGGCGCGGCTCAAAGCGCGAAACATGTGCCGTGTGTTTGCCATCAGCCAATTCCTTCTTGCGAAAATAAATCGTGTGAGAAATGAGCCGCGTGACGGATGCCGCCGCCTCCGGCCGAAGCCGGAGGAACGGCGGATGCGCTATCGGCTGTTGAGCATCAAGTCTAGAATCAGGCCGGTTGTGACCGCGGCCAGGAAGTAATTGTCGTTGTCGTCCCGCACCCAGTGATAGCCGCGCGGCGGCCGCCTCAGGTGGCGCGATTGCCAGTCATCGACAACATAACGGCGATCCCGGCGATATTGTTCCGGAACCCGGTCGCCGCGCGAAAAACGCGGTGCACTCATCCGCACGCCGGGATTGTTGCGAAACTCGTCATAGCGGTCCGGCCCCCTCTGATTCTGGTCGTGGCGGCCCTGAAAATTCGGCTGGGCCATGACGGCGGTGCCGCTCAAGAGTGACAGCGCCAACGCGGCCGTAAAAATCTTTTTCATTGCGCATCTCCTATGCCTGCGGTCCAGCCTCGGATGGACTGTCAGCGTGAAACGATGGCACGGGAATCGGCACGCGGAATTGATCCGCCTCAACTCTGTCCGATAACAGACATAGGGATGAACTGGGCCGCCGGATGGAGAATTTCCGCGCATCACGCGGCGAGAGATTTCCGATCGGCGCGCCGACGCGCAGGCCCATTGGCCGCAAAGTCGATCGCGCGCATGAGGAGCCAAATCGGAACGGCAATTGTCAGCTCCGCCGCGCCCGACCACATCGCCAGGGCGTAATTCAGCTTGCTGAAGCTCAAGGTGCCGGCGGCGAAAAGCACGGTCGCGCAGGCAAGTGCGGACAGCACGGCAATGACCAACGCGGTCACCAGGCCGGCTTTTTCGGGCCAAGCCAGATAGATCCGCCCGCGCTGGACGTCTTGCCTGCGATTCAAGCGATGGGAGTAGGGCGCCGCGTGCGCATAAACCGCGTCAAAGACCGGATTTATCGAAGACGTATTCATGGAATTCTCCCAGCGTCACCAATAAACGCAATTCCCGGCACAAGGTTCAGTTTCTGGGTCGTATCCATTCGCATTGTGCCGGATCGGCGAATAGCCCGGCGGGGGGCCGGGCTATCCATCATCAGGCATGGACCATTCTATTTGACGATCTTGCCCAACATCTCGCCGACAGCGGCTTTTGCGTCGCCGACAGCGCATTCGACCTTGCCCGTGAGCTTGTCCACGGTGCCCTCGGCTTGCAGTTTGGTGTCGCCGGTGGCCTTGCCGACAGCTTCCTTGATGGCGCCCTTCGCCTGGTCGACGGCGCCTTGCAGCTTTTCACGATTCATTGCGATCTCCTTTGTTGGGGCAGGCTCTCCGGTACATCCGCGAGCCGGGGCTGGAGTGTTCCCCGGCTGCGTTTCGTGGCTGCGGATCAATCAGGCGGAATTCAGCGATCCTGGCGATCGCGCCAGCCGTCATCGCCATCGCGGTCGTGTTTCCAATCGTAGTAACGATTGCCTTGATAGTCGCGATAGCTCTGGCGCTCCCGATCACCATTCCATTGATGCCAGTGACGCTCGTTGTCCCAGTACCCATCATTATAGCCGAACGCGACACTGCCGAAGCTGAGGGACACTGCGCCCCGATCATCCATGCGGCGGTCGGAACGGTTGTAGCCCTCATCTCTGTGCGTCATGCATCCGGACACCAGCGTCATGCCGGCAAGCGCTACCGCGATTGTGAGAATCTTTTTCATTGCACGTCTCCTGTGCCTTGCCCGCAGCCTCCTACGGGTTGTCGGCGCAATTCAGGATGACACGGCGACCTGCGGACGGGGTTGATTTGCCTCAACTATGTCGCGCAGCGGACATAGTGTGCCGGTTGACATCCAACCGGATGAAACTGCTTCACAATCGCGATGCGTGCTGCGTCTTGCCGTCGAGCAGCCGATCGAATTCGCGCTGGGAAATCCCGTAGCATTCGCAGGACCGGCGCTCCAAACCGCGGCGATCCTTGATCGTGACATGGCCGCGCACATAGCCGATCAGACCGGCGCGTTGCAGCGCGCCCGCCGCCGCCGTGACGCCGGTGCGCTGCACGCCCAGCATCATGGCGAGAAATTCCTGGGTCAGCGTGAACGCATCGGAGTCCATGCGGTCATGGGTCATCAGCAGCCAGCGCGCGCAGCGCTGCTCGAGCGAGTGAAACTGATTGCAGGCGGCCGATTGCGCCACCTGATTGAAGAAGGCGTGGACATAGTGATGCATGACGGTGCGCATCGATGCGCTCTGCGCCAATTCCTTGCGGAACTGCGACGCCGCGATCCGGAGGCCGGTGCCGGGCACCTGGACATAGACGGCGGTGGGCGCTCCTTCATCGTCCAGCACCAGCGGCAGGCCGACCAGGCCTTCATTGCCGATGGTGCCCACTTCGGCCGCATCGCCATTGGCCATGGTGTTCACCAGTGAACCGACACCGGTCTCGATGAAGTAAACGAATTTGATCGGCCGGTTCGCCGGATAGAGCGATTGACGGTAAGTGAGCGCGATGGGTTCGAGATGGGGGCGCAGCCGCGCGTAATCCTCGGGCGGCAAGAGGGCGAGCAACCGGTTGACGGGCGCATCGTCCGCTCTCGCTTTGCCACTCTTCCGGGCAATGCCCGCACGCTTGCCTGGTCGCTCAGTCAAAAGAGTTGGGCTCGGATGCGTATGCGGATTTGAGCTTCTGGCGTTCCAAGACCAGCAGGCCCTCCAGCAATTTGCGCTGGCAGGTGTCGGTCTCGGAATTCAATTGCCGTTCAAACCTGACGATGTTTTCCTGCGTAACCCATTGATCGTAAATCCGTTGCCCCATGTTCGTCTCCATAATCTGTGATGGGACGGGAGCGCCCGACTCGTCTAGCGAGTTCGCATGTCTCTCAGCCGGTCATGCGACCGATAAAGCTATGCTGGAGCTATCGCCGGAGGGAAGTCAACCGCGATGTCTGAAACCGGACATAATTGATCCGCCTCAATGCGGCGCGGTGGCCGCCGCGCCATTTCTTTTGCAAAGCATTGAACAGGGCGATTTGGCATGTCGGGCGATGAGTTCCATTACAAGGGATGGCGGGTCGAAGTGCTGCACAAAGGGGCCGGCTGGAAGGCCTTGGTTTATGGCCCCAGTTCGCCCCTGCATGAAGTCGAGGTTCCAGACGGGCCCGATCGTCACATTGTGATGAAAGAAGCCAAGGCACTGATCGACAAATTGTTGGGAGGTTCTTGAGCGACCGTAACGGACTTCTCTCGCGCATCACGATTTGAGCATTCGATTTTCAGTTTCCGGCGTATTGGCCGACACATTTGAAAGGGATCTTCGCGCTTCGCGGGCGGGTCTGGAGGTTAAGGCAATGAACACCCAAGAATCGCCGCGGGAATTGGATCCGCTTTTTTCCTTCCAGCCCCGGCTTTCTGCGCCCGTTCCCCATCCCTGCGATCCGATCGCTGCCGATTGCCAGATCAGCGCGCTGCGCGAGGCGTTGGCGCGGGAGGAAATCCTGCTGCGGGAAAAAGATGCCCTGATCCTGGAACAGCAGACCTTGCGCCGGGAATCCGATCACCGGCTGCTCAATGGGCTGCAGATGGTCGTCAGTCTGCTGTCGCTGCAGAGCCGGGCGGCGCCAAGCCGCGAGATGGCCGCGCAATTGTCCGTCGCCGCCAATCGGGTGGCGACCATCGAACGCATTCACCGCCGCCTGCACAACAATGACGGCGCGCAAACGGTGGCGTTCCACAAATATCTGGAGGAGTTCTGCCGCGATTTTTCCGGCATCATGATTTCCGAGGACGGCCAGCCGCCCATCCGGGTCGAAGGCGCCGAGGTTCTGTTGCCGGCCGCCGTCGCGATTCCCCTGGGCTTCATCGTCAACGAGCTTGTCACCAATGCGGTCAAATACGGCACGGGCAATGTCCGGGTGCGGCTGGACCACGAACCGGGCGGCGGCCATGTGCTGTCGGTCTCCAACCGGGGCCCCACCATGCCGCCGGGATATGATCCGGCCTCCAGCAAGGGGTTGGGCATGAAGATCGTCCAATCCTTCGCGCGGAAGATCGGCGGCAAATTGCACTTCGCCCGCGACGAGGGCGACCAGGGCGCACGGATTTCCATCCTGCTTTCCTGAGCGCCCAGCCGCCAAATCCGCGGTTCATGGTTGACCGCAATTACCCGTGAAAACGCCCCATTTCCGCCACACTCTATGCAATTTCCGCCACTTTGTCCGCGCAACCTGTATTTCGCTGTAGGGGATAACGGAGAACATCAATGATGAATTTCAAAAGGGCTGTTCTGAACACGACGGCCATCGCATTAGGCGCAATCGCTCTCGCGGGCTGCGCGACCAAGGATTATGTGAACGAGCATGTGGCCACGGTGGACGCCCGCGTGACGGCCACCCAAGGTCAAGTCGATAGACACGAGACGCATTTGACCCAGCTCGACCAGGCGACCAAGGACGCGCTGGATCGCGCCACCGCCGCCGGCAAATTGGCCGAAGGCAAATTCCTTTATTCCATGGTCTTGTCGGACGATTCGGTGAAGTTTCCGGTCGACAGCTCCAAGCTCTCACCGGAAGCGCAGCAGCGCCTGACTGACTTCGCGGAAAAGCTGAAGACCGACAATCGCAACGTCTATGTGGAAATCCAGGGCCACACCGACGGGCGCGGATCGGATGCGGCCAATATGCGGCTGGGCGAGGCGCGTGCCGAAGCCGTTCGCCTGTTCATGAATCAGCATGGCGTGCCGCTCAACCGCCTCTCGACCATCTCGTACGGCAAAGCCGACTCGGTGGCCGACAACAAGACCAAGGCCGGCCGGGCGCAGAATCGCCGCGTCGTCTTGATCGTAATGTCCTGATCTTAAAGTCCTGAGACGCGATAGGGGCCGGTCCGGTTTTCCGGGCCGGCCCCTAAAGCTTTTTGGGCCACGCCGTCAGCGATCCTATCGGCGCACGCCCAGCAGATCCGCCCAGCGCCATTCGCCGGTACCGACCGCAAAGCGGGTGCCGCCATCCGCCAGGGACAACAGCACCATCCCGTGCATCCGCGTGTTGCGGCAATTTTCCGGGGCAAAGCCCACTTCCCACAGAATGGCTTCGCGCACCGCGGAGAGGCCCTTGCCTTCCTCGGCGCCGGTGCGCACCCAATCGCCGTTCCACACCATGATCGCCTTGCCGGTGCGGTGCGCATTTTCCACCGCGCCGCGCACCAACGAATCGCGCCTGAGCGCCTGCTGCACCATCCGCCCCATGTTGCAGGCGCCGCCGGGATCGCCGCCTTCGCCGATGGTGGCGGCGCCCGCCAGCGCGGAATCGCTCATCACGTCCGACATGTCGTCATGCACCGCGGCCTGGATGCGCGACTGCGACGGCATGGAGATGGTGGGCGGCTTGGGATCGGGCGCGACCACGGTGGCGCCGGTATCGATCTCGCGGGGATCGGGCGGCGCGGGCGGCGTGGGCTTGGGCGTATCGATCAGGCTGAGTTCGAGAGGCGCAGGCTCGGGCGGGCGCGCCGGCACGGCGTAGTGCCAGAACAAGGCGGCGAAGACCGCGACATGCGCGCCGATAGTGGCCGCGCCGACCAGCCAGCGGTTGCGGCGCTGCGCCCGCGTCAAGCCAACGCCCAAGCGCCGGGGACCGCCCGGAAGCACGGGCCTCCGGACATCATTTTTGGGCGGCGGCCTGGTTTTTCCGCTCATCGCGACTCCATCGGCCGGAACAGAATCACGGACTCGCGGCAGGAAAGTGGCGGGCCCGGGTCCGGCCTTGCCGCATGTGCGAAAGCGGCACGGCTATCCTGGACGCCGAAAGGTTGACATCTGGTTGGCGGCACCGTCCGCCAGGCGGGTCAGGACGACGCCGGGCTCACGACACGGCGAAAAAGGATCGCGGATTTTCCACGGTGATGGTGTGAACGTCGCGATCGGAAACGCCGATCTGTTTGAGATAGGGGATCAATTTGCGCGTGGTGAACAGCATTCCCTCTGCGGGATCAAGTTTGCTCCGGAAATCCTTCGCATCCTCCGCAAGCAGCGAGCCTCCAAACTCCGCATCTTGCGAGAGAAAGATCTTATCGGCGAAGCCGGCATCGATCAGCAGCTTGATGCATTGCGCGCGTCTTTCGAATGACGGCTGGGCATCGGGGATGATTCCGCGGTGAACATGGTCCATTCCCAGGCAATAACCCCGCCTGACCAGGCCCAAAAAGTAATCCATATCGTCAATGCCGTCGCTATGGTCGAAAGACACTCTTGAAGGATCCATGCCCTCGTCTTCGAGGATGACGGCATCGCTTTCGCCGGCGCGTTTGGCGGCATCGGTATGAATGCGGATCGGCAGGCCGGTTGCCTTGCTGGCGCGAACCGCTGCCCGCAAGCCGGTCTCTTCCAGCGCCGTCGGCGCGTTGCCAACGATCCCGATCTTGATCACGCCGGCCTTGATGCCCGTGCCGTCGATGCCCTGTTCGATTTCCTTGACGAAGAAATCGGCAAGGCCCGCAATCGTGCGCGACGGCATGGTCACGCCGGGATATTGCGGCGGAAAAAATCGCTGGCCGGTGCAGGCGATCATATGAAGTCCGGATTTCCGCGAAACCTCTTGCAGAAAGCGAATGTCACGCCCGACATCATAGGGCGTGAGGTCGATGATGGTGTCGATGCCAGCCGCGCGCACCTGCTTGAGTTGTAGGGCGGCCGCAGCGGTGAATTCCGCTCTGCCGCCCGTCGGCCATTTGTTCAAAAAATAAGGCCCATCGGCAATATGTTCGTGAGGCAGCGTGGTACCGAGCTTGGCGGGATCGAGCGGTCCTAGAACCGTTTGCGCGATGCCGGCGCGCAGCCCACTCGCGGCCTTTGCGGCGGCGGGCCGCAACAGCGCGGCCGCGATGCCGGTCGCAGCCGCTCGTTTGAGAAATTCACGCCGGTTCGCCATGTCCAGGGGAACGCTTCAGATGCAGGGCAATCGCAGGCGGTGTTCGGCACCGGCCATAGAAGGCATGTAGCGCACGGAGGAGACTTGCGGCAAGACCCCGGCGCGGAAATGCCGG
Source organism: Pseudomonadota bacterium (assembly GCA_040389245.1). Taxonomy (GTDB): domain Bacteria; phylum Pseudomonadota; class Alphaproteobacteria; order Micropepsales; family Micropepsaceae; genus Rhizomicrobium. The sequence continues at coordinate 1,322,714 of JAZKAH010000002.1, forward strand.
CGCAGCGAGCGGCGAAAGAAAGCCCTCCACGCCGGAAGCGCGGAGGGCAAGGCAAGCGCGTTCGATTACTCGTTGATCTTGATATAGCCGCGCGTCATCAGGTTGATGAAGGTCACTGAGGCCGACAGGTTCATCTGCGCATATTTGATCGTATTGAAGTCGTAATGCTGCGCCATCGCGGACTGGCCGCACACCACCGTCTTCAGTCCGGCTTTGCGAAGCTGGTTCAGCAGGTCGACATTGGGATTGTGCTCGACGCCGGTGCGGCCCTTATAGGTCGCGTCATCGGTGACCAGAACGATGGTCGGGCCGTGAAACACCGCCTGCAGATGCATATGGCTGGGCGAGACGCCGTGGCTTTCATAGGTGTTGATCAGCGCGCCGATCATCTTGAGGCCCGAATTCACCTGATCCGGCGATTCCATGGTGTTCATGTCGAACGCGATCTTATAGTCCAGGCTGGGGTCGGGCATTTCGTTGGCGCCGGGAAAATCCTTCGCCGACGGCACGCCGGTGATCGGCGCCGTTTGGGCATAGGCGGGCGCGGCGAAAGCTGTGGCGCAAATCAGCGCAGCAGCCATCAGGCCGGGCCGGACGAAATTCGAAAATGTCTTGGTCACGTGTAGTCTCCGCATGGATATGTTCATTCGCGCCGCGGAAACTATGGCGCACGCCACCGTGCGTCTACAGCCAAATGCACCAAGCCGTGTCGGCAAAAGGTTACAGCCCGCACGAAAAATTTCTCCGCCTCGGGGCCGGTGCGTGGCGGGCGCGAAGAATAAAATAGGACCTTGAGCGTGGAGAGAAGGGCAGCCGGGGTGCCCGGATCGTTGAAAATCCCCGGGACTCTTATACTCTTGCCGCCGCGCATTTGGGGGAAACGCTCATGCAACATGTTCGCGGTCTAAGCCTTGGACTGTTGGTATTGCTGGCAGGTCCTGCGGCGGCGCTGGCCCAAAGCGGTGCGCGCGAAGTCCTGCCCGATACGGTGGTGCCGCTGCATTACGACCTTCAGCTTATGCCGGATGCCGCCAAGCTTTCCTTCCGCGGCACGGTCGCGATCACGGTGCAGGTGAACAAGCCGGTCCGCGACATCACCATCAATGCCGACGGCCTGACATTCGCCAAGGCCAGCCTGGACCAGACCGCGCTTGTCTTGTCCGCGCCCGACACAAAGCTGGGGCGCGAGACCTTGCATGCGCCGGGGCCGGTGACGGCGGGCCGCCATGTTCTCACCATCGCTTACAGCGGCCCGATCACCCGCAATACCTTGGGCTTCTTCGCCATGGATTATCAGAGCGCGAATGGACCGCGCCGCACCCTGGCGACCAATTTCGAGCCGACCGGCGCGCGCAAGCTGTTGCCCAGCTGGGACGAACCCGCGCGCAAGGCCACCTTCACCATCAGCGTCGATGCGCCGAAAGATCAGATGGCGGTCTCCAACATGCCGGTGGACCAGGTGACGCCGCTCGCGGGCAATCTCCAGCGCGTGCGCTTCAAGACCTCGCCGCTTATGTCCACCTATCTGCTGTTTCTGGGCATCGGCGATTACGAGCGGGTGAAGCAGACCGTCGATGGCGTCGAGATCGGCGTGGTGGTCAAGCGGGGCGACACCGGCAAGGCGGCCTATGCGCTCGAGCAGGCGGGCAAGGTCCTGCATTATTACAATTCCTATTTCGGGGTGAAATTTCCCCTGCCCAAGCTCGATCTGATTGCGGCGCCCGGCGAGATCAGCGGCGGTTCGATGGAGAATTGGGGCGCGATCTTCTATTCGCAGCAGCATCTGTTGTTCGATCCCAAGACCTCCACCGAAAGCGACCGCCAGCTGGTGTTCATGGTGGTGGCCCATGAGATGGCGCATCAATGGTTCGGCGATCTGGTCACCATGGCCTGGTGGGACAATCTGTGGCTGAACGAAGGTTTTGCCCGCTGGATGCAGACCTATTCCGCCGACGATTTGCACCCGGAATGGAAGACCGGGCTGCGCGCGCTGTCGATTTTCGAAGGCGGCAAGGAGGCCGACGCCATTCCCTCCACCCATCCAGTGATCCAAACCATCCTCACCGCCGACCAGGCGTCCCAGGCCTTCGACCAGATCACGTATGACAAGGGCGCCGCCGTCATCACCATGATCAATGCGTATGTGGGGCGCGACGCATTCCAGAAAGGCGTGCAGGCCTATATGCGCGCCCATGCGTACAGCAACACGCAAGACGGCGATCTGTGGAGCGAGGTTGAGAAGGCCGCCGGCAAGCCGATCCTTCAGATCGAGCATGACGTGACGCGCCAGGCGGGCGTGCCGCTGATCAAGGCGACGTTCGACAAAGGCGCGGTGCAGTTGAGCGAAGGTCGTTTCGCCGCCGATCCCGCCACCATCGCGGGACTGGCGCCGCAAAGCTGGCTCTTGCCCATCGCGGTGCAACCGCTTTCCGGCGGCAAGGCCCAGACCGCATTGCTGAAGGCGCCCGCCCGCTTCGCCGTGGCGCCGCCCGCGCTGGTCAATGCCGGGCAGCAGACCTATGGCCGGGTGCTTTATCCCGCCGGTTCGGCCGCGGCCCTTTCCGCCGCCTTGCCCGGGCTGAAGGCGGCCGACCAGTATGGCCTTCTGAACGACACCGCGGCGCTGGGCTTTGCGGGCTATCAATCCGCCGGCGACATGCTGGCGTTGATGGCGTCCTTGCCGCAAAGCGCCGATCCCATTGTGTGGCAGCGGGCTCTGACTCTTCTGGGCGATATCGACGGCCATTATGCCGATGGCGCGCCCAAAGCCGCCTTCCGCGCTTTTGCACTGAAACTGCTGCATCCGCTTGCCGCGCGGCTGGGGCTTTCAGCCAAGCCCGGCGAGGACGGCAATATCCAGATCCTGCGCATGGCGCTTGTTCGCCTCCAGGGGCGCTTCGGCGATGCCGCCGTGATCGCCTGGGCCAAGAAGACCATGGACGATGCCGCCGCCAATCCGGTGGACCGGCGCGCCGCGCTCGATGTCGCCGCCGCCAGCGCGGATGCGGCCGCCTTCGATGCCTTGCTGGCCAAAGCGCGCGCGGAAAAAGATCCGCTGGCCAAGCAGCATATGTTCGAAGCTTTGGCCGGGGTGCAGGATCCGGCGCTGGCCAAGCGCATGGTCGAGATCGCTTTCGGCAACGACCCGCCCGCCGGCACCACGCCGTCGCTGCTCTATGCGCTGGGCGAGAATCATCCCGATCTCGCCTGGGACGGCGCCGTCGCGCGGCTGAAGGATCCCAAGAACCCCATGGAGCAGACTTTGCGCTGGGATATCGCGGTCGGCCTTGCCAGCGGCTCGGCGCTGCCCGCCCGCATCGCCGCGGTCGGCGACTATGAAAAGAGCGTGCCCGAAGCCGCGCGCCGTCCCTTTCTTGGCGCCATCGCGGCCATCCGGCAGAACCAGCACATCCGGGAAAAAGCCGTTCCGCAAATCACCGCCTGGGTCGCGGCGCGCCCCAAATAGTCCAGCAAAAGGCCCTTAAACCTCTCGAAATCACGTGCGCGGGCCCCGCCGCCTGCTTGAACCCGGCACGGGGGAGGCATAGCCTTTGGCGCAGATTTGCAGGGCCATCGCTGCGCGGCACGATCGCCCAGCCACGACACGTTGCGTTGAACGCCACCGCCATCCCAGGGGAGACCACCGAATGACATTCCAGATCAAAGAAGAACTGAAAGACGATTTGCTTTCGCGCGGCTATTCGCGCCGCCAGATGTTCCGCACCGCCATGATGTTCGCGGGCGGCGCGGCGGCGCTCAGCATCAGCGGCGAAAGCGCCTCGGCCGCCGACGATGACGCCGCGGGCGGCAACATGGTCCGCATCGGGCTCAACGAATGCTGGGCCGGGCCGATGGCGCCGGGTTTGGCGGCGGGCACCGCCGCGCTGGCCAAGTCCAACCGCTATTCGCCCAATGGCGAAATCGAGACCCTGACCAAGACCATTTCGGCCATCGAGAATATTCCGGAAGATCACATTTCGATCTATCCCGGCTCGGGCGGAATCCTGTCGCGCGCCATCGTCGCCCATTGCTCGCCCACCAAGGGCATGGTGATGGCCGATCCGTCCTACAACAATGTCGTGCGCGCGGCGCAGTTCATCAAGGCGCCGGTCGCCCTGGTGCCGCTGACCTCCGACTATCGCCATGACGTCAAGGCGATGCTGGCGGCCAATCCCAATGCGGGCTTCTATTACGTGGTCAACCCCAACAACCCCACCGGCACCATGACGCCGATGGCCGAGATCGAATGGCTGGTGGACAACAAGCCCGCCGGCGCGATCGTGCTGATCGACGAAGCCTATATCCACTGGACCACCGACTATCCCAACAACACCGCCAACCATCTGGTGCGGGCGGGCAAGGAAGTCATCATCGCGCGCACCTTCTCCAAGATCTTCGGCATGGCGGGCGCGCGCGCCGGCTATATGATGGCGCATCCCGATGTGATCAAGCGCGTGGCGTTGTTCGAAGCCGACCGGCCTTCGATGGCGACGGCGGCCTGCGCCAATGCCAGCCTGACGGCGACGGCGCTGATCGATGCCCGCCGCAAGGAGCTGATCGCCAACCGCGCCATGACGGTGGATTATCTCACCAAGCGCGGGCTGAAAGTGATCGGCCCCAGCCATGGCAACATGGTGATGGTGGATTGGAAGACCAAAAGCGCCAAGGAAATGGCCGAGATCTACAAGGCGCGGGGCGTGCAGATCGCCGGGCCGCGCTGGCCGGTCTGGCCCACGGTCGGCCGCATCTCCATCGGCAGCCGGCAGGAAATGGAAGGCTTCTTCAACGCCTCGAACAAGATCCTGACCGGAATCTGATTTTTGCGCATTGCATCAAGCGCCCCTTCGTCATGGAGGGGCGCTTTTTGTTTGGCCGATGCCGAAGGCAGGCGCTGACGATTACCCGGTCGAACCACGCATGATTGGGATAACTATGGGGTCGTGAAATGGAAAAAATGTTGGCACCGGACGTGCGAAGAGAAGCATCGCCGATGATAAAGGCAATCGGTTTCACGCGGATGCTGTTGGGAATGGCCATGGCCTCGTCGATAATGTTCGGCGGCGGGCCGACCAGAGCCGACATACGCGAACAAACCAGGAAGGTCGACGGCGTCACGGTTCACTTCAAGGTCGTGCTGCCTGACGGCTACGACGCGACCAAGAGTTATCCGGGTGTCATCGTGTTTGGCGGCGGGCCCCAGACGATGAACACAGTGGACGGAACGCTCGCCCGCAACTTTCAAGCTGAGGCCGAGAAACGCGGGTATATCGTCGTGGCCCCGGCCGCGCCCGATGGTGAGTTGTTTTTCGAGGGCGGCGAGCGGATCTTTCCGGAATTCCTGAAGATGATCCTCGCGGACTACAAGATTCAGGACGGGAAGTTTCACATCGCGGGCCCATCCAACGGCGGCATCGCCGCATTTCACGTCGCGGCCGCTAACCCGCAATATTTCCTCTCGGTCACTGCCTTTCCCGGATACATGTGGGAGCCGACGCCGGCCAAACTTCAGGCGATCTCGAAGTTGTGCGTCTTCATGTATGTCGGCGAAAACGACGAGTACCGCTGGCACCCTGAAATGCAGCGTGAGGCGGAGTTCCTGCGTGCGAAGGGAACAGTCGCGCACTACACCGTCGAGAAAGGGCAGCCTCACCGGCTGGACACGCTCGCCGGCGCCAATGCCAGCCGTCTTTTCGACGGCTTTGAGGAGACGAAAAAGGGCTGCACCAAGGAGTGAAAGTGAAGCGTGGTGGACCGGCCAGGACCTGACCTGTTGCAGGCTTCTGGCTTGCGGTCATTCGCATGTGTCCGCTTCTGACCCAAAGCCGTCATTATGTTTTGGACCTATCCGGCTTGGGCCGGTATTCTCCCCGAAAGGTCGCGTCGATCCGGTGCGGACCAGCTGGGAGGGAGCGTAGGCATGCTTATCGCCGCCGCCATTGTGTTTCTGGCCATCCATTTTTTCGTATCCGGCACGCGCCTGCGCGATGTCATCGTCGGCGTGATCGGCGAGGGGCCTTACATGGGCCTTTTCTCGCTGGCGTCCGTCGCCGCAATCGTCTGGCTTTGCTGGTCCTATAATGCCGCGCAGGCGAGCGGCAACGATCCGGTCCTCTACGATTTCGGGCACGTCCGGGACCTTGGCATCCTGGTCGTGCTTGTCGCGTTCCTGCTGGGCGTGCCGGGGCTGCTGATGCCCAATCCCACCGCCGTGCGCGGAGAGAAGGCGGCTGATTTGCCGGTCAAGGGCGTGCTCACCATCACCCGCCACCCGTTCCTGTGGAGTGTCGTGCTGTGGTCGGCCTTTCATCTGGCCGCGAATGGCGACCAAGCTTCGGTCATTCTGTTCGGCAGCTTCCTGCTGCTGGCGCTGTTCGGCACCTTTTCCATAGATGCCAAACGCAGGCGCAAGATGGGCGCCCGCTGGGATAGCTTTGCGGCGCGCACCTCCAATCTTCCTTTCGCCGCCGCCTTTTCCGGGCGCACGCGGCTCGACTGGCGGGGAATACTGGATTGGCGCATGGCGCTGGCTCTTGCTCTCTTCGCAATCATGTTGTTCGGCCATTTCTGGATTTTCAAGGTTTCGCCTTTCCCGGGCGGCTGGCACCCATGACCGGACCGTCGCGGTCGGCGTAAAAGCAAACTCTATTCTGGTTGGAATTGTGGCGGCGGGTTTGCTGGCTTGCCTAGCGATTGTGACGCAACCCTTGCTTCACCGGAACCATCCTCCTCTCGCGTCGTTTAGTCAGGGCGGGAAATCTGTCGAATGTGCCTGACTTCAAAAGAAAGATGACACATGAGAAGTTTTCACACTGCTCTTGGATTGAGCTCGTTTCTCGCGATTGGGGGCGCACTCTTGATGGTCCCCACGATATCCAGCGCCCAAACTGTCGATAGCAGCTATGTCGCATGCAATCAGGACGGCGCATGCTGGCGGGTGCATCGGCTCTATGCCTATGGGGCTGACAGGCCAATCACCTATTACAATTCCGATTGGTACAGCGCTCACCAGAATGATGAGCATGTTCACTGGGTCTCCGATCCCGCCGATGACCGGGGTTATTACGATCAAGAGAGACATTGGCATTCCGATCCCGCCGCTCGCGCCGTGCAAGGCGGAATGGCTGGCGCCGGCATCGGCGCGGCAATCGGGTGTATCGTGACGCTTCCGATCGGGTGCGCGCCCGGTGCTGCGGTTGGCGCGGCCGTGGGTGGCGGGACTGGCGCTGTCGCCGGCGCAGCCTCGACGCCCGAGCGCTAATCCAACTCGCGCCGATTGGCGCGGGCGATTCTGTATGCTTTAGCGAACGTCCTCGGAGAGGAGGTCTGGAGTTGTCCGGGCCTCCTCTCGGTCGCGCCCACAGAGTGGCTGTCGGATTCAAATTTGGGTGCAAAAGCCAACTCTATTCTTTTGCCTTGGCCAGGGCCGAAGCCAGAGACTGGCGGAAGCCGACGCTGGTGATGGTGGCGGACGATACCAGATCGACCTGGGCGCTTTGCGCCTTGATGGCTTCGCTCTTGAGCAGCGGCTCGGCCAGCTCGGTAATCTCCACCGACCGGGTGCGGTCGAAGGGCATCTGCAGGAATTGCACATCGGCGATCTGGCCGTTCTGGATCACGGCCTTGACCTGGACGATACCCCATAGCACTTCGACCGGATCGCCGGTGAATGCGCCGTCCTTATAATGCGCAGATTGGGCATCGGCCCGTGCGGCGGTCAAAAAGAACGCGAACGCGGCGGAAATCAATATTTGTCGGGTTTGGGTGCGATTTGCCATTGCCAGCTCACGGCGGCGAATTTTATCGAAACGCCCGGCCTTGTCCAGAAAAGTGCCGCGCCTTAAAGATTTGCGGCGGAGGAGGCGTCAGGCATGTCCAGATATGCGTTGCTTCTGGCGGCCATGGCGTTGGTCGCCGCGCCTGCGTCGGCACAAGATAATGCCGTCCGCGCCGGCATCCCCGCCGCCGTCAATATCTGGGCCGGCATCTATACCCAAGAGCAAGCGGTTCGAGGCGCGAAATTCTATACCGCCGCCTGTTCGCGGTGCCATGGCGAGCGGCTGGAGGGCGACCTGGACCAGGGCTTCCCGGCGCTGGCGGCCCCGGGCTTCATGGTGGAATGGGACGGCCAGACCATGGCCGACCTGGTGCGCCACATTCATACCGGGCTCGCCGACAAACCCGGCGATATGGACGCCCCCACCGCCGTGGTGCTCGCCGCCTTCATCCTGAACCAGAACGGGGTGCCCGCCGGCAAGACACCGCTTTCCACCGATGCGAGAGAGCAGGCCAAGATCCTGTTCACGAAAGACCAGTCCAAATAGAGACGCGCGATTTGGGAGGCATCCGGTTCATGCGCGAAACGCGCACCATCATGGGCATGTCGATCAGCCTGATTGTGTTGGACGAAGCTGTCCGCCAACAGGATTTGGAAGCGGTATTCGCGGAATTTACCGCTGTCGATGCGCAGTTCAGCCCTTTCAAGACGGATAGCGAGATTTCCCGGTTCAATCGCGGCGAGATTACCGAAGAAATGTTCACGCCGCGCATGCGGGAGATCATCGCCCTGTGCGAAACCACCAAGCAGCAAACCAATGGCTACTTCGACATCGTTCGGCCCGATGGCGCGATCGATCCGTGCGGCATGGTCAAGGGTTGGGCGATTAAAAACGCGGCCCGGCAGCTGGTTGAAATGGGCCATTCAAATTTCTGCGTGTCGGCTGGCGGCGATCTTCAGTGCCATGGCGTCAATGAGAAAGGCGAAGAGTGGACGGTGGGAATCGTCAATCCCTTCTCGGGCGATGAAATCGTCAAAGTGCTCACGCCCAAAGGCCATGGCGTCGCCACATCCGGAAATTACATCCGCGGCGACCATATTTATAATCCGCATACCGGCCGCTACGGATCGGACGATATCGTAAGCCTCACGGTCATCGGGCCGGACGTGCTCGAGGCCGACCGTTATGCCACCGGTGCCTTCGCGATGGGGCGCCAGGGCATCCATTTCATCGAGCGCACCCCCGGTCTGGAAGGTTATGAGATAGACGATCGGGGCATCGCGCGCATGACCAGCGGACTGCAGAAATATTTGCCGGGTTAAGCGCCCAATATCCCGGTCATCGCCCGAGCGCCGCCGCGATGGCGCAAACCGTGGCCCCAAGCTAATATCGCCCATGGACCATTCGGCAGGAGCAGTCTGAGGGGAGACAGCGATGAGAGCTTGGTTTGTTGGAATTGGTGCGATGGCCTTGCTGGCAGCCACGACACTTGTGACGGAAACGCCAGCTTCATCGCAGCCTGCCACCCAACCGGCCGCCCAACCGGCCGTCAGTGGTGTCCGGGCCAATGTTACCCAAGCCCGCGTGCTGTCGGCATCCGACGCCAAGAACAACTGGCTGGTGTATGGCGGGAATTTCGAGTCCCAGCATTTCAGCCCCCTGGACAATATCTCCGACAAGAATGTCGGCAGCCTGGGGCTCGCCTGGTCCACCGACGTGGACAGTCCCATGGGCCTGGCGCTGGAACCGATCGTGGTCGATGGCGTGATCTATCTGGGGCTGCCCCTCGATGTGGTCGAAGCCTTTGACGGCGTGACGGGCAAGATGCTTTGGCGTTTCGACCCCCGCATCCGGATCAATGGCGCCTGGCGCAACTCCTATGAGGGGCGCAAGAACCGGGGCGTCGCGGTGTGGAACGGCAAGGTCTATGTCGGAACCGGCGACTGCCGCATTGTGGCGATCAACGCGGCGACGGGGACCAAGGTGTGGGACACCACGGTCTGCGATGCCGAGCAGACCGGAATTACCGAAGCGCCGCGTGTCGGCAATGGCCTGATCTATACCGGCTGGGCCGGCATGGAATATGACGTGCGCGGCGGCGTCGTCGCGCTCGATGCGGAGACGGGCAAGAAAGCCTGGACCTTCTGGACCGCGCCGGGCGATCCCAGCAAGCCTTATGAAACCAAAACCAACGCCGCCATCGCCAAGACCTGGAAGGGCCAATCCTGGCAGCTCGCCGGCGCGAATGCCTGGACCGCGCTGACCTATGATCCGGTCACCAATCTGCTGTTCATTTCGACCTCGACCGCGGGCGAAGCGGCCGGCGACTTTTCAAACATCAAGCCGAGCGGAAATTTGCTGTTCGCCAACAGCATCGTCGCGGTGAACGCCACCACGGGCGACTATGTCTGGCACTACCAGACGGCGTATCCGCCCGACGGCGCCGAGGATTTTCACGTCCTGGTGGCGGACATGAAGATCGGCGGGAGCCAGCGCCGCGTGATCATGACCAAGCCGCGCAACGGGGTCTTCTACACCCTCGATGCCCGCACGGGTAAGGAAGCCCTGGCCCCGCGCGGCATCGGCGGAACGCCGTATCCGAGCCTGAAGCAGGTCAGTCTCGGCACGTTGGAATCTACCGGCTATCATGACGCCGGGCCGCCGAAGAAACTGCCGGAGACCGGGTTTGGCGGCGGCTGGTTCCCCTTGTCGTACAACGCGCAGACGGGGCTGGTTTACATCTCAGCCTATGAGGTCAAACGCGCGCCGGGTGGCGGCAGCGAGGGCGCCAATGGCGCCGGGCTCGAAGCCGATGGATTGGCGGCGGAGCTGGCGCGCCAGAATATCGGCGGCAGTGCGCCGGGCGGCAAGTTTCGCCCCTATGCGCCGCTGCCGCACGGCAAGCTGGTCGCTTACGATCCGATTGCGCAAAAGCCGCGCTGGATCGCGACCCTTCCGCTGGAGCTGAACGGCTCGCCCGTTTCCACGGCGGGCAATCTTGTTTTCCAGGGCGATGCCAGCGGCTATTTCACCGCCTATGCGGCGGACACGGGACGCATGCTCTGGTCCGTCAAGACGGGCTCCGCGATCCAGGCGACGCCCGTGACCTATGCCGTCAATGGCGAGCAGTATATCCTGATGCCGGTCGGTCTGGGCGGCGGCTACCGCTTGTTCGGAAGCCCCACCAGCATGTCGACCCTGGAAGACAAGCGCGGCCCGGCACGGCTGTTCGCCTTCAAGCTGGGCGGCAAGGCGATCATGCCGGCGATCGAGCCCTATGTTCCCGCCATACCGCAGCCGCCGCAGCAGACCGGCACCGCCCGCCAGATCGCGACGGGCGCCAAGGTCTACAACAAATTCTTCTGCCAGAAGTGCCACTCGCCGGAAGCGGACGGCAGCGGCGCCTGGGCGCTGGGCGGCGAGGTGCCCGACCTTCGCTACATGCCGCGCAGCGTTCACAAGCAATTCGGCGAGATCGTGCTGGGCGGAACGCACCGCGAGCAGGGCATGCCGAAATTCAGCGTCCCCATCGGCCAGCCCCTGATCAAGACCTTCATGACGCCGGCGGAGGCGGAGGCGCTCCACGCCTATGTCGTCGATCTGCAATGGCGCGCCTACAAGCTCGGCCCGCGCGGGCTCAAGCGTGTCGATGGCGCACCGCGCGGCGCGCCGCAAACAGGCGCGCCGAAAACGGAAGTCCGTCCAGCGTACTGATCACGATCGCCTTCTTTGTTCGCGCCTATGGACCGGCGCATGGCGCGTGAGCGATGAACCATCGTTGCGGCGCAGCGGTCGCCGAACCTTGACATTAACCTTTTAAGACAATAATTAAGACTTTATTAACCATTGCTTTCAGCCAATTGAGCCGGAAAACGGCGGCGGAAGCAGCGCTGGTGGGGCGCCGACAAGGAAGCAGAGACCCAATCCGAAAGGATGCGTTTATGCTTTCTCATCCGACAGACAATAGCCCCAATGGGGAGCCAGGCCCCGTCATGCACGCCATTCTGCGTGCGCGGATTTCCATTCTCGGCGTCGAGCATGACGATCTGGATGCGGCGATCGATGCGCTGATCCAGGCAAACACGTGCGACGATCTGATCATCGCCCGGCTTAAAAGGCGCAAGCTTCACATCCGCGATGAAATCGCCGGACTTGCCGCGGCCATGTCGGGGCGTCAGCAAGCGGAGGCTGCCCATGGCTGAGCGCAGCGCCCAAAAAGCATTGGTGTATGAAGGCATGGCGGCGCGTTACCGCACGCTCATGATGAACACGCGCGATCCCGCACGGCGCTGCATGCTCGAGGAAATGATCGCGCGCGAGATGGAGGCGATAAGACGCCGCGCCGATGCCCGGGATTCCAGACGGATTGCCGGAATCTGACAAGCCGCGAGCCAGTCGCGGGGGGCGGCCCTGTAATTCTGAAGCCCTAGTCTGCGCCGTCGGGCTTTCCGTCGGACCATTTCCTGACAGGAACGATGAATGTTGTGATGGGGTCGGTCTGGTGGATCGTCGACATGACTTGTGAGCCGACAAAGTTTGCGCCCCACGTCGCATCATTCGCTCTTGCAACGAAAAACATGAGGTGCGGGTGCCAGTGGGTGTTTCCATCTACCAGGCGCTGTTCACTTGATGTCATGAATGCCATCGCGCCCGTTCCCGGCAGCAGGTAGGTGTTTGCGGAAATCTCCGCTTTGGTTCGCGCCATCATTTCCGGTTTCGAAAGTCCCGCCAACGCCCAATTCGCCCGTTCACGGAAATGCGGGAGCACAGTGCGGGCCGCTTCGGGGTTGAGACAATCCGCACCACGAATTTTTGGATTCCAGAATACGGGATCGTTGAAGTCCGCGTCCCAAGATCGCTCCACCAGGCAAACAAAGCCGTTCTTGCCCTTCACGGCCGTCTCGTAGCCATGTGCGCGGAGAACCAGGATTTCCGCATTTTCCGAAATCGAAGGCGGGGCGGCGCTTTTGGCAAGGGCGATTTCTTTTTCCGGGCTCGTCATCATGTATTGCGCGACCGGAGCCATCTTCGCGTATTGCGATGGCTCAGCTTCGGCACGCCCTGGCCCCGCGACCGCGACCAAGCCTGCACCGGCAAATAATCCAAGAGCCATTCTCCTCATGTCCAACCCTCCACTGATGACAAAGGATGGATTGATATCAACATAGTGTTCAAGCGAGCGCAATCTTTAAGGCTCTTCTTCGGCTCATCCCAAAAATGGATTTTGGGCGAGAATCCAGGCGTCGGTAACCGGAATTGGTCAGATGAGCTTGGTCGAAGAAATTCGGTCGAAATTGGTCCTTTTTCCGACCAATCACATGCCGCATGATGCCCTGAGCGCCATGGAGGTCAAAATGAAAACAGGTCCCATGCATCTTCGTTTTCCGACATTGGTTTTAATGGCGGCACTATTCGCACTGCCATCGGCGGCCACGCCGGCCCAACTCGGGCCGCAACATGATGGCGCACATGATTTCGATTTTCTTATCGGCGACTGGAAGGCTCATCTGCACCGGATGATCGATCGAAAGACCGGCGTCACCACAAGCGATCCGCGCACGGGCACCTGGGTCGAATATGACGGCATTTGCAACGACAGGAAGGTTCTGGACACCAACGCGAATCTTGAACAATTCGATGTCCAGGCATCCGGAACGCATCTGCGGTTCCGGGGGCAGGCGCTTCGAATGTACAATCCGGCATCGCGCCAATGGAGCATTTATGGGATCGACCTTGATAAGGGCGAATTGGGTCTTCCACCGCTTATTGGTCAATTTACGGGCAAGCGCGGCGAATTCTTCGATTCCGAGTTGCGCAACGGCCGCATGGTTCAGGTTCGCTATGTCTGGTCCGATCTCACGCCAAAGTCGGCGCGAATGGAGCAGTCCTTCTCGCCCGATGGCGGCAAGAGTTGGGCCGTGAACTGGATCGTCGATCTGTCGCGGTAAGTTTGGCCGCCGCTCGGATGACGGCCATCCTCAGTCCGCGCTGCCTGCGGAAAGAGAGCCATCCGACCATCGGCCGACGGGAATCAGGAAAATCGTCAAATGCTCGTCGGGGAAATTGTTTCCGATAATGAGTGATTTCGGCAGCCCGGCGCCCCAGGATTTGGGGTCGGTTTGCGGCATGTAGAAAGCCGCGAACCTGCAACCCGATCTATTCGACCTTGGTTTCCACGATCGTGGTTTTTTCCGTCACGGTTTTTTCCGGCTTGGGAGCCGGGGGAACCACAACGACCACATCGGGTTTCGGCGGCTGCTTTTCGTCTTCGGTAATAATGACTGTGTCGCCCATGTTCGTCTCCTGTGGTGAATTCCAAGCGCGGCCAACGCGGTACGCTATTTGGCTTGTCCGGTGACGATGATCGCCTTGGGCGCGCCGCCGCTCTTGTAGTTATCCCACATCAGAAAGCCGACCACGGCGACGGCCAGCAACACGGCTCCCAGGATAAGGCCGAGAAGGGTATAACCGGCCCCGCCGCTTCCGCCGCCGTCCTTATTGATGATGACTGCCATGGCGATGATCCTTTTCAACTCGTAGACGCAACGAAGGCCGGCCCACAAAGTTCCAAAACGGCGCGGGGTCACCTCATCGGCAACAAGGCCGGGAGGGAAGTCTGCTGCAACGCCGCGGGGAAAATACCCACTTGAACCTTGGCCTGATATCGGTCGCGGTATGACGGCAAGCGCCACTGATCACGCAGGAACGCCTTTGTTCGATCTCCGCTGAGCAAAGGCCAGTCACCGGACTCCCGCCGGCATATCCATGGCCGGAACGATCCTCTTCTCGCCTCGTTTATTCCCCACGGGAAATCTGTCGAATGTGGCTTGCTGCAAAGAAAGGTGACACATGAGAAGGTTTCACACAGCACTTGGACTGAGTTCGTTTCTGGCTATTGCGGGCGCAGCGTTGATGGCCCCCACGGTATCCAGCGCCCAAACGGAAAGTTCCTATGTCGCATGCAATCACGACGGCGATTGCTGGCGGGTGCATCGGCTCTATGCCTACGGGGAAGACAAACCGATCACCTACTACAACTCCGACTGGTACGCCGCCCACCAGAATGATGAGCATGTTCACTGGGTCGCCGACCCGGCCGATGACCGTGGATATTACGATCACGATAGACACTGGCACGCGGATCCCGGCGCTCGCGCCGTGCAAGGTGGAATGGCGGGCGCCGGCATCGGCGCGGCAATCGGGTGTGTCGTGACGCTTCCGATCGGGTGCGCGCCCGGCGCCGCGGTTGGCGCGGCCGTGGGTGGCGGAACGGGCGCTGTCGCCGGCGCGGCCTCGACGCCCCCGCGCTGATCCAACTCGCACCAATTGGTGCGAGCGTCCTCAGGGAGAAGGTCCGGTGCTGTCCGGGCCTTCTCTCGGTCGCGCACACAGAGTGGCTGTCGCGTAAACGCGTCCGTTTTCCTGGCCTCTGATGGCCATTCGGATGACCGCCATCCTCAGTCCGCGCTTCCTGCGGAAAGAGAGCCGTCCGACCATCGGCCGATGGGAATCAGGAATATCGTCAATTGCTCGTCGGGAAAATTGTTTCCGATAATGGGTGATTTCGGCAGCCCGGCGCCCCAGGATTTGGGGTCGGTTTGCGGCATGTAGAACATAATGTGGGGAAGCCAATGCCCCTCGCTGGAATTGAAATAAGTTCCTTTGGACAACATGTAGGATAGCGATCCGGCTTTCGCGACCGGCAGCGCGCCGCTTTTGATGGCGGCTTTGAGCGCTTCGCGGATTTGGGATTCCGAACCCCCCGCCAGCGCAACCTCAGTCCGCTTGATGGTCTCCGGCACCTGGGATTGCGCCGCGGCGGCGTTGTAGCAGATCGGCGCGCGCACCCGGGGATTCCAGAAGTTCGGATCGCCAAAGCCGGCGGACCAGGCGCGGGCGACCATGCAGACAAAGCCGTTCGTTCCCGCCACTGCTTTCTGAAAGCCGGTAGTTGTAAAGACCTGGATCTCCGCATCCTTGGCGATCGAATCTGGCGCGGCGCTCCGCGCCAGAGCGATCTCCGCATCGCGCGGTATCAGATATTGCGCAAGCGGGGCCATGCCGGGATAGGCGGGTTTCGCGGCTTGCGCGCTGCCCAGCGAACTCAAAAAGACCAAAGCGAAAACACAGCCGAACGCCTTCATGCCTGTCTCCTTTGTCTTGCGCTTTATTCTTTCTCTTCGTCCTCGGCCAGCTGGCGCAGCCGCTCCAGCGCCGTGCCCCAGAAGCGGTCGTATTTCTTCAGCCACGGCGCCAGGCGGCTGGCCATGGCGGCCGCGTCCAGGGAATAGATCTGTTGCCGGCCGTCGCGGGTGGCATGGACGAGGCCTGCGGATCTCAGCCCCATCAGATGTTTGGATATGCCCGACGTTACCAGGTCGGGAAATTTTGCCGCCAATTGCGTGACGTTCAGCGGGGACTGTTCGGCCAGATGATCCAGGATGCGCCGCCGGGTGGGGTCGGCCAGGATCTTGAAGAGGGCATCGGTCGCGTCAGGTCGCATTCTCGCCCACCAAGGCCGCCAGTTTTTCCAGAATCTTGTGCGCGCTGGCGCCCTGCTCATAGTCGAGCACCATGTCCGCCCAATTCGGGCTGCCGGTTTTCTCGAAACCGTCATGGATGATGGTGACTTTCGTTCCCGCGCTTGAGGCTTCCAGCGCGATGACGAAACGCGCGGGATGCTCCCATCCCTGGCCTTCTTCCAGCCAGGACAGGATCAGCCACCCCTCCGGCACCAGTTCCAGAACGGTGCCCGAAATCCAGGTCTTCTGGTCCGGACCCACGAAGCGATATTTGCCGCCGACCGTCAGATCGATTTCCAGATTGGGGCTGATCCAGCGGCGCAGGGCGTCCTGCGAAGCGATGTAGCGCCAGACCTTGCTGGGGGTGGCGCGAATTTCAATGCTGCGGATGACTTGGGGCGCGGTCATTTATTATCTTACCACGGGGTAAGATAACATTTAACCCCGGATCCGATTGCCGTCAAGCCGGACCGAAATGCCGGCCTTATTATTTCGTCTTGTCGCCGGTGACATGGCTGGGATCGTCAAAAAAGCCCGAATGAATATTGTTGACGATCCGGTAGGAAGGGGCCGCCTTCGCCGCCGCGCTTGCGGCCAGCTTGATGGTCTGCGCATTGCTGATCAGGCCGGAGAGATAGACGGTGTGATCGGCGGTGGTGATCACGCGCACCGATGTCGTCCTGGGATCGATTCCCGCTTTGACCAGCGCCTCGGAAACATTTTGCGCCGCGGCCCTGTCGGCGGACCCATTCGATTGCACCTGCGCCTCAGCACCCGACGTCGAGATCATCATGGCGAGGATGGCGGCGAAACAAGCCTTCATGGCGAATCTCCCTGATGAATCTGCTTGGGCGAATTAGGGCAAATGGTCGTTGATGTTGAGGGTGCCTTCGTTGTGAAGCTGAATTTCGAGCTGTTCCTTGGCCTGCCGGTTGATGATGCGATTGATACTATCCCAGCCGCCGGCGGATTTCGCCGCGGCGGCCTGCTGCGCCAGTGTCTGTTGCAAGCGCGCGTTGTCCTGCGCCGCCAGCGGATCGCCGAGCTGCGCCCCGCGTGCGTAAGCCTGCTCCGCTCCTTGGATGTTGCCGCCCCACTGCAACATGGTGCCCAGATTGGTCCATGCCTGCGCCCAACCGGGATTGAGTTTGACGGCGCGCTGATAGGCTGCGACGGCGGGTGCGGCTTGCTCCAGCCGGGCATAGCCGTTGCCGAGATTGTACCAGACCATCGGGGCATCCAGTTTTTCCGCCAGGTCCCTCTCGTCGTTCAGCGTATTGAAGGCGTCCTGCCAGCGCGCCATCCCCGCATAGGCGGCGGCGAGATTGTTGTAGTAGGTCGGCTGATTGGGGTTGAGCTTGATCGCCTTGGAAATCGCGCCGACCGCGTCCGGGTATTTGCTGAGCTGGAAATAGGTGACGCCCAGCGCATGCCATCCCGGCGCCTGGTTGGGATTGAGCTTCAGCGACCGCTGCATCGGCGCCACCGCCTTGTCCGGCTGCTTCAGATAAATGCCGTACGTCACGCCAAGATACGACCATGCATCCGCGTTGTCGGGATTGGCGTTGGTCCATGCCGTCGCGTAATGCAGAAGTCCCTGGTAATCCTTCGACCGGACATAGGCGTTCGCGCCCGCCGCGGAATAGCTTTCCGCGCGCGCCGGAATGGCCCCCAGCAGCGTCACCGCCAGGACCGCGAAGAATCGAAGAGTGGTTTTCACGCCCGCAGTGGATTTCATGCTCGAAAGCTATCATGTTCAAGCCTGTCGAAACAGACCGATGGGGGGCGGAAATGAAACGACAGACCGTAATGGCCTTTTGTGCCGCCGCCCTTCTGGCGCTCGCCGTCCCGGGGGAGCGGGATGCGGACGCCGCCGCCGCGGCCCAAGCCAATTGGATCACCAGCTGGGCGGCGACGCCCGCGCCGCGTTGGGGCAGCGAAATGCCCGCGCCGTTCGGCGTTCCGGAAAGTTTGGACGGCGTAACCATCCGCCAAGTGGCGCGCGTCAGTGTCGGCGGATCAAAGGTCCGCATCGTGCTGTCCAATGAATTCGGTGCTGAGCCCCTCACCATCGGCGCGGGAAGCGTGGCGCTTGCCGGCAAGAATGGCGCGCTGGCCGGGGCAGGGGCCGCGCGGCTGACCTGGGGCGGCAGAAGTTCAGTGGTGGTGCCGCCGGGCGCCCCCATCGTCAGCGATCCGGTCGATCTCACCGTCGCACCGCTCGCCAGCCTCGCCGTCAGCCTTTATCTGCCCCAGAAGGCCGCGCTGACATCGGTTCACTGGGACGGCGCGCAGACCGCGTATATTTCCGCACCCGGTGATTTCACGGCGTCGGCGGCGTTTCCGGCGGCCAGCACGCTGAAGCAACGCCTGTTCCTGAGCGGCATCCAGGTCGACGCCAAGCCGGGGAGCCACGCCATCGTCTTCTTTGGCGACTCCATCACCGACGGGGCCTGCTCGACGGCGGATACCAATGGCCGCTGGCCCGACCATATTGCAGAGCGCCTGCAGGCCGGCGGATATTCCAACATCGCCGTGGTCAACGAGGCCTATTCGGGCGACCGCGTGCTTTCGAACGGCATGGGCATCAATGCGCTGGCGCGGCTCAACGCCGACGTGCTCAGCCAGCCGGGCGCCTCGACCGTGGTGCTGATGATGGGTATCAACGACATCGGCTGGCCCGGCAAAAAATCCATCACGCCCGGCGACAAGGAGCCGACGGCGGACGACATTCTGGTCGGCTACCAGCAGATCATCGACCGCGTTCATGCCGCGGGCCTGCGGATAGTGGGCGCGACCTTGACGCCCTTCACCGACACCAGCAAAGGCGCCCCGACCGAAGGCTATTACACGCCCGAGAAGGAGAAGATCCGGCAGGCGGTGAACCAGTGGATCCGCACCAGCGGCCGTTTCGACGGCGTGATCGATTTCGACAGGCTGATGGAGGATCCGGCGCTCCCCGGCCATATGCGCAGCGCCTATGATTGCGGCGACCATCTGCATCCCAACGACGCCGGCTATGCCGCGATGGCATCCGCCGTGGATCTAGGCCTGCTCTTGAAGGCCCCGGAATAAGGGCGCCCGGGGAACGCCCTGGGCGCCGCGCGCATTCTCAAGTCGCGGGGCTTGGATTTCAGACGCGAAAGGACCAGCGATGACGATTGCCAAGAACACGATCTGCCTGTGGTTCGAAAAGGACGCCGAGGCTGCCGCCCGCTTCTATGCCGCCACCTTTCCGGACAGTGCGGTCGGCGCCATACACCGTGCTCCCGGCGACTTTCCGTCCGGCAAGAAGGGCGATGTGCTGACGGTGGAGTTCAAGGTCGCCGGCATCCCTTGCCTGGGCCTCAATGGCGGGCCCGCCTTCAGGCAGAGCGAAGCTTTCTCGTTTCAGATCGCCACCGAAGATCAGGAAGAGACCGACCGCTACTGGAACGCGATCGTCGGCAATGGCGGCCAGGAAAGCGCCTGCGGCTGGTGCAAGGACAAATGGGGCCTCTCCTGGCAGATCACGCCGCGCGTGCTGACCGAGGCGATGGCGGCGGGCGGCGACGAAGCCAAACGCGCGTTTGAAGCGATGATGGAAATGAAGAAAATCGACGTCGCCAAGATCAAGGCCGCCCGGCGCGGGTGAGGGACCTGGATCGCCAAAGCGGGCATTTTGGCCGGGGCGCTTTCATGGTTGGAACCGGCGAAAGGTGAGTGCCTGTGGGAGGCGCTTTATGTCGAGGATGGGCAGACCTATTGTGAGGAATGCCGGCCCAAGGGTGGGGACCCAAAATGATTATCTCAATGTCCGAAGCAAAAGAAGCAGAGCAGGTTGCGAGAGCGCCGCGCATTGCGGCAGCACGTTGGCTTGTTATTGATGAAGGCAAGATCACGTCGCCCAAGGACATCATGCTGCTTCACCGGGTCCGCGCCGCTGCGGCGGAACGATCCGCGACGTTTGATGAGATGCTGCGGGATCGCGATGTGAACCGGCTGTTCAATGATGGGGCGATTTATTTCGAACGGAACACTTCATGAGTGATCTCTACGCGCAAATTGCTTCACTGGAAATCTACCCTGCTCAGGTTGCAGCATATCGAATTGCGGTCGCAGAACACGCCAAAACCGCAATCGAAAAGGAACCTGGGGTGCTTTCGCTGAACGCGGTGGCGAACAGGGATGATCCAACGCGCATCACCGTGTTCGAGATTTACAAGGACCAGTCAGCTTACCAAAGCCATTTAAAGGCAGAGCATTTTCTGAGGTACAAGGCGATTGTTGAAGGAATGGTCAAGTCGTTGGTCTTGACACCAGTTCTGCCGGTTGCCCTCGCATCGAAGCCTCATGTGTAACCTCTACAGCCACACCAAGGGCCCGAAAGCCATCCGCGATCTGGCGAAGGCCAACAGGTTGGGTTCGGGGTGATGCCGAGGCGTTTTCCCGGTTGCCTGGCATCCCGTTGCATGGCGTAATGCGCCCTTGGGCTTTGTTCGCGGCGTGGGGGCGCCTGCCGCCGCTCTTATTCTTGTCGTTCTGGGCCATCCATCTTTCCTGGGGAATCACATGAAACCTGTCCTCGTCACGTCCCTTCTCGCCGCCGCCATCGGGATTTGCGCCGTGCCGGCCGTCGCCGCTCCGTCCAAGCACTTCCCGTCCGGGGGCAGTGCGGTGAGCGGCCCGACGCCCGCCTACTCCGCCGCCGTCGAGACCGGCAGCACCTTCTATGTTTCAGGCACGGCCGACGGCACGGATCCGGACACGGGCAAGCGCCCGGTGGACGCCACCACCGGCGCCAAGGTGGTGCTCAACAGCGTCAAGAAGATCTTGGAGAAGGCCGGTTACACCATGGACGATCTGGTGTGGGTGCAGATCTTCGCCACCGACCTGAAGGACTATGCCGACTTCAACGTCGTCTACCGCACCTATTTCAAGGGTCCGCTGCCCGCCCGCGCCTTCATCGGCGCAGGCAGCCTCTTGGGCAACGCGCATTTCGAAGTGATGGGCATGGCGGTGAAGCACAGCGCGTCCAAATAGGCTGGCAGCTCCGGCACGGCGCGCATGACCACCGGGTTGAAGAAACACTTGCCATGTTGAGTTCCAGGAACAAGACGGAAAGCCTTGCCGGCAAGCTGCTCTTGTCCTCGGCGCTTGTGGCGGTGTCGCTGGCCTATGGCTGGTGGCAAACGCCCGTCGCGCATGGACCGGCAATGGCAATGGCGCCGATGCCCCTGCCGCCGGCGCCGAACAAAATTGTGCCTGTCCCCCAGAGTGCGGTGGCGACGCCGTCCGTGACAGAAGATGCCGGCGCCGGCGCGAAGGACGTTGGAAGCCACGCTGCTCCGCCAAAACCTCCCGCCGGGCCGCAAACAATTGCACCCTCCGCGGCACAAGCGGCGCCCGAGCCGCGGCAAAATGCGGAAACTCTTTCGCCTCCTTCCGCGCCGGTCCCGCAACAGGCGGCGGAAAGCGTTGCCCCGCCGCCAGTGGCCGCCGCTGAGCCTGCCGCCTCGGTCCCCGCCGGTCTGCATCTGGCGGATGGCGATTTTATCAGCGACAGGCACGGGCTGATGTGGGGCAACGTCCGGGTCAAGGTCTCCATCCATGGCGGACAGATCACTGCGGTGGAGACCCTGGAATTTCCCGATCACCGCGCCCAGTCGGCCTATCTGAGCCAGTTGGCGCTTCCGATCCTGGAAAGCGAAGTGATCAAGAGCCAGAAGGCCCAGGTTGACGTGGTCTCCTCCGCCACCGACACCAGCTACACCTTCCAGGACGCCGTCGCCGACGCGATTGCAAAAGCGACGCGCGAATGAATCTGTTCCGCCGCGTTCTCACCTACCGGCTGGCGCTTTATTATCTGGCGGCGATCCTGCTGGCGGCGCTCGCCTTGTCGGTCGTGGGCATCGTGCACCAGTCCTGGATCAACCTTGCTTTCTCCACGGCCGTCGCGCTGCTCGCATGCCTTGTCGTCAACGGAGCGTTCGCGCGGGTCTTTGGCGCGAAGAGCAATTGGGAGTCCGTCTGCATCACGGCGCTTATTATTGCCCTGATCGTAACGCCATCGGCACCCGGCGATTTTGCCGCCACGGGTTTTCTGGTTCTGGTGTCGGCCTGGGCGATGGCCTCGAAATACATCATCGCCAGCGGCAAGCGCCATCTCTTCAACCCCGCCGCGTTCGGCGCCGCGCTGGCGGGCATCGCTTTTCACCGCACCGTAAGCTGGTGGGTGGGCGACAATGCGGTGCTGTTGCCGCTGATCGTGCTGGGCGGTGCCATCATACTCACCCGGTTGCGCTATACCGAGATGCTGGCGGGTTTTGCGCTGGTGGTGTTGGGCATCTCCATCGCTCATGGCGATCTCTCGAGCATTGCCGGTGTGGGGCACGCCATCTCGATGATGGCCATCCATTCGATGTTCTGTTTCTTCGGCCTGGTGATGCTGACCGAGCCGCGCACCGCGCCGCTCGGCCGCTGGCGGCAGATCGTTTACGGCGCGCTGGTCGGGCTGCTGTTTTCGCCCTTCACCCATATCGGCAGTTATTATTTCACGCCCGAAGTCGCCATCCTGGGCGGCAATCTCTTTACCTTCCTGGCCAACAAGCGGCGCATCCGCCGCTGGGCCGAGGCTTTTGCTTAAATCGCTGGTGCCAATTTCAGCTTGACCCGTCCCTTGGGGACGCCCCCAAAAGCCGTCAAGTCGATAGAATGAGCCGGCATGAGTTTGAATCTTAGCCCCACTGAAATCGCCCGCCGCTTCGGCGTCACCGTCAAGGCGCTGCGTCTCTATGAGAGCCGCGGGTTGCTGACGCCGCTTCGGTCTCAATCGGGCTGGCGCACCTACGGCCCGGACCAGATCGCGCGGCTGCACCAGATCCTGGCGCTCAAGCGGCTCGGTCTGTCCCTGGCGTCCATCGGTCAGCTGATGGCGTCGGCGGATACGTTGGATGCTGTGCTGGCGCTCCAGGACCAGGCACTGGTCCAGGAAAGCAAGCGCGTCGCCAAGGGGCTGGCGCTGGTGCGGGCGGCGCGGGCCAAGCTCAAATCCGGTCAGGCTCTTTCCATCGACGATCTCGCAACCTTGTCCAAGGAGACTTCGATGACATCCAAACTGACTCGCCCGACCTTGTTTCATCCCGCCTTCGTGCCGCATCAGCACAAATATTTCCTGCCCGAAGAGCTTGAGGCGCTGGCTTCCCAAGAGGGCTACGACCAGGAAGCCGACTATGCGGCGTGGGAAGGCCTGATCGCAGAACTGAAGGTGCTGACCGACCTGGACGATCCCGCATCGCCCGCTTCGCGCGATCTGGGACGGCGCTGGCTGGCCCAGACCGAGAGCTTCACCAAGGGCGACGAAATTCTCACCACCAAGCTGCGCAACATGACCAAGGATGCGATGGCCGATCCCGTCACGGCGCAGCAGATGCCTTATTCGAAAGACAATCTGATCTTTCTGGGCATGATCTTCGCCAGCATGAACGGCACGTAGCGTGTGAGCAGGGTCCATGGCGTCAGCGCATGGGCTCGAGAGCGGCGCCTCCCTCGCTTCGCTCGACTTGCCGGTCGTCGCTGGGGATGGACGCGGCTCAAGCAAGACCAATTTTTTGGCGGGCTCATGCGGGATGGGTTGGTACATCGCCGGATCGGCTCACCACCGGCCATCATAGGCGCCCGGCCCGTTCGGGCGCCGCCACGGCTGGGGCTTGGCGGTGCCTTTTGGGGTCCCAAGACCACGGCGATACCCATTTTCCCGCCGGACGATTTTGCCGGATGTGGCCCAGGCGGCCGACTTGCAATAGTCTCACCGCGCGCCGGCTAAGAAATTTCAACCAGCCGACTTCATCCGGGAGGGATATTATGAACAGCACAGCATTGAAAGTTCTGATACTTGCATCGGTTTTGAGTCCGGCTGCCGCACTCGCGCAAGCCGCCGCGCCGACCACCGCGACCGTCATCACCCAGGAAGAAATCGCCAAGATCAGCGCCACCGAACAACCGCAGCGCACCCGCGACGAGAACGCCAAGGTTGTCGATATCGGCGACGGCTACAGCATGGAGCTGGGGGTCATTCATCGCGGCTCCACCAGGGCTCCTGTGCCGCCGCGCCCTGCCGGCGCAGGCCCGGCCGAGGAACGCGGACCTTGCGGGCGCACCATGGCCACGCTTCCGGCGGGCGGAATTCCGGGCGGCCTGACGCATGACACCCAGACGGAAGGCTATTACATCACCTCCGGCGGCGGCACGGCGTTCATCGACGGCTATATCGTCAATGGCAAGCACAGCACCGCGAACCCCGACGGCGGACCGAACGGACCGACCTGCGGCGGCACGGCCTATGACTCGAAAAAAGTGGAACTGAAGGTCGGCGACGTGCTGATCGTTCCGCCCGGCGTCGTGCATGGCTGGGCCGACATTCCCGATCACGTGGACTATCTCAGCTTCCGTCCGTCGCATGGCGTGATGAAGAATGGCTGGGTCAATCCCACCATCGCGGGGAAGTAGGACCGACCGCTTCCGGCAGGATAATGAGGAAAAAAGGGCCGGGCAGCGATGTCCGGCCCTTGGCATGTGCGCCGGGAAAGCCGGGTTCCCATTGTTTTCACGGAACGGCCACGGCGCGTCATCCGTTTCATAAAGCGACAACCGGCGCGATCCGCGTTCCGGATCGATGGAGGCGCGTGGCATGAAGAAAGTGATCTTGATGTGTGCCGTCCTGGCGTCGGTGTCGCTGGCCGGCTGCGTGTACCGGCCCTATCCCTATGGCGACCGCTATTATGGCGGCGGCTCTTACGGGGACCGTTATTATGGCGGCAGGAACGACGGCTATCGCTACCGCTATCGTGATTCAGGGCGCGACTATCGATACGGCCGTGGCGATTACGACCGCGACGACCGCTGACTCATAAGCCCGGACATTTCGGGACCAGAGAAGCGGGCGGATGCCGCGCCTGGCCTGCGAAAATGCTGCACTGCAGAATAAGGCGGGCGGGATTTCCGGGTATTTCAAGCGCCGCGAAGACTCTTTAAGCTTGGAGGATCGGGACCGACCCGGCCATGCAAGGGGGCAACGCGAAATGGGTGCCAGCAGATTTGCAGAGCTTACGCGTTACGCGATTTTACCGGTTCTTCTGATCGTGCTTGTGGCCGTGTCGCTCTGGATGCGCGGCGGCGCCGTCGCCCACGCCTTTCCCCTTTATCACACGGTCCTGCTGTATGGCGCGTTGATCGTGCTCGAGCGCGTCTTCACTTACAGCCGCGCGGTCTCCCAGCGCCACATGATCTGGCGGGATTTGATCTCCACCGCGGTCGAGACCTTTGTCGCGGGCGCCGTGATGGCCGCGATCGTGCTGCCGGTCTTGCATTATTTTCCCGATACCTTCCTGGGCCGCCGCTATCTGTTCGGGCTTTCCGATCAGCTGGGCCCTTTGTGGCTGCAAGTCCTGGCGGTGCTTCTGTTGATCAGCTTCTTCTCCTACTGGGTGCATCGCTGGCAGCACACATCCGAATTCTGGTGGAAGCTGCACGGCTACCATCACAGCGTGACCTCCTTGCAGATCTCCAATGTGCTGGTGTCCAATCCGCTGGAATGGGCGATGCGCAATGTGCTGGGCAGCCTTGTCCTGGGCATTGTCGGCTTCAATCCCATCGCCATCGTCATCGCGGGCGGCCTCAACATCTATGGAGACTTTTCCCATTGCGGCGGCGATCTGAAAGGCGGCTGGCTGAACTATGTCTTCAACACCCCCGAAGTGCATCGCTGGCACCATTCGACCGAGTTTCCCGACGACCCCAAATTCCGCTATGGCTGCAATTACGGCGTGGGGGTGAGCTTCTGGGATATTCTGTTCGGGACTTTCTATCTGCCCAAGGCTGAAAACGGCGCCGTGCTCTCGCCCGCGCATCTGGGTCATCCCGAGGGTTTTCCCGACGAGCCCAATTACCTGAAGATATTGTTCGCCACCCGGGCCTTCCCCCGGCTTGAGCGCCTCTTCGACCGGAAGAAGGACGGCCTGTCGTCGGTGCCCGCCGAATGAGCGGCGCGGGCGCGGACAATTCCCGGGGTCTGCTCGGCGGCGCGGTGTCGTTCCTGCGCGAGAAGTATCCCTATCTGCTGGGCTTCGCGGTGATCGAGGCCGGGATTTATTACTTCAATGGACCGACCGGCAATTTCACCACCGGGTTTCTGGGCCTCTTCGCCATCTGGGTTTTCTATGCCTGGATGAGCCCGCGCTAGAGCAAGCCGCCGGTCGCTGGCGCTGCCACCCGGGCCGTGGTTAGCTTCCCCGAACGGAACCGGAATCGCGGGGGATTTCGTGGACGATCTTCTGGCCTTGCCGACCGATCCGGAAAAATTGATGCGGATCGTGACGGCCGCCTTCGGAGCGGGCGACCTGCGCCCGCTGCTCGCCGCCGTGCACAAGGACATTGTGTGGAAGGCGGCCTCGCCCCACACCAATCTGTTCCGCTTCGGCGGCGTGCACCAGAAGCGCGAAGGCGTGATGGACGTCACCGCCCAGATCGCGATGGATTACGCCTTTCGCAGCTTCAAGCCGCGCGAGATCATCGCCAAGGGCGATGTGGTCTGGGGCCTGTTCGATGTGGAAGCGGATTCCGAATATCGCAAAGGCAAGTCCCGTCCCAAGCCGGTCAAGCTGGATATCGCCATCCGCTGGCGGCTGAAAGACGGCAAGATCATCGAGCACCAGGCCTTCTTCGACACCGCTTCGCTTCTTATACAGCGGGGCGAATTGCCGATCTGAACAATTTCAAACTGGGGGTTTTCATGGACCGCAGACAAGTGATGCAGATCGCCACGGGCGCGATGTCGCTCGTAACTTTCCAGGCCAACGCCGCCGAACGCGCCGCCGCCGCATCCACCGTGGTCGCGGGGCGTTCCCCGGAAGAGGTGGCGCGCGACGAGGATTACTGGACCGAGATCCGCAACGCCTTCACCATCGACCGCAACGTCATCAATTTCAACAATGGCTATGCCAGCCCGGCGCCGATCCCGGTGCAGGACGCGATGCGCCGCTATCTCGCCTATTCCGACATGGGTCCGATCCAGACCATGGTCAATGTGCTCTATCCCCAGATCGAGCGGGTGCGCGAGAATCTGGCCAAGGTCGCCGGCTGCGATCCGGAAGAAATGGCAATCGTGCGCAACGCCAGCGAGGCCAACGAGATCGTGCAATACGGCATCGATCTGAAACCTGGCGACGAGGTCCTCACCACCGACCAGGATTATCCGCGCATGCTGATGACCTTCCGCCAGCGCGAGCGGCGCGACGGCATCAAGCTGGTAACGGTGTCCTTTCCGGTGCCGGTGATGAGCAGCGACGATCTCTACAACCGCATCGAACGCGCGGTGACGCCCAAGACCAAGCTGATCCTGATCTGCCACATCACCAACCGCACCGGCGTGATCTTCCCGGTGCGCCGCATCGCCGACATGGCCCATGCCAGGGGCATTCCGTTGATGGTGGATGGAGCGCACGCCTTCAACCATTTCCCGTTCAAGCTGTCGGATCTCAATTGCGACTATTACGGCGTCAGCTTGCACAAATGGACCTGCGCCCCGATCGGCACGGGATTTCTGTATGTGAGGAAGTCGCGCATCGCCCAGACCTGGTCCTTGATGGCGTCGGACGCCAAGCAGGCGGGCGATATCCGCAAATTCGAGGAGATCGGCACCCATCCCGCCGCCAACCCCAATGCGATCAGCGAAGCCCTGGTGTTCAATGAGAATATCGGCATCGCGCGCAAGGCGGCGCGGCTGCGCTATCTGCGCGACCGCTGGGCGCATCGGCTCAGGGACAATGCCAAGGTCCAGATCCTCCACAGCGAAAGCCCGGAACTGTCCTGCGGCATCGGCTTTATCGGCTTCAAGGGCGTGGATGCGGGCAAGATGTATGAGACGCTCTACACCAAGCACAACATCGTCACCGCGCGGGTGGAGATGCCGGGCCAATATGACGGGCTGCGCGTCACGCCGCACATCTATTCGACCCTGCGCGACGTGGACACATTCGCCGAGACGGTGGAGAAGGAATTGGTGACGGCGTAGCGATGCCGAAATCGGGGCGGCTCGCATGGCCGCCCCAATCTCGCCCAATCATCGCGCCAAAAATCATCAGGCTTATTCCAGGCCCTGCGCGACGATTTCCGACAGGCTTGTCGTCCAGGCACCCGCGGCGACTTTCTGCGGCGTGGCGCTTTCCTCGCCCTCGATGTCGGGCGCGGTCATGGCGGATTTGAAGGCGCCGTTCGGAACCGCAGCATCCTCTTCGCTGGCGATCGCCGGGCGTTCGCTCTGCGCGACATAGACGATGTTGCCGTGCTGGGCAGGCGCCGCCATGGTCGAAACGAAGGCCCCGCGCGGCGCGGCCAGGTCTTCTTCGTTTGCGGCTTGGGCGGGGGAGCCGACAGCGACCAAACCCACCACCAAGGTCGATGCGATAGCGGCCAACAAAGACGAAATTCCAGATTGCTTGCTCATGGCGATTTTCCCACTCTCGGTTCATAGGCACATGTCATTACGTGCATATGCCCCTAAATGGGAGTATATGCGCCTATTGCAATGGGCGGCACCGTAATTTTCGTGTAAAGATCAATAATGCCGGGGAGTCAGGGGCTTAAGGGTGAAAAGCGGTGGCGCATCACCCTCGCTCCTCTCATGGCCGCTGGCACAGAGAAGGGGTGACCTCGTGCGGGAATTTTCCAGCTTCGCGGAATTCTATCCCTTCTATCTGGGCGAGCATGCCAAGCGCGCCACGCGGCGGCTGCATTTTTTGGGCTCCAGCCTGGCGCTGTTGTGTCTGATCGCGCTGGTGTTCACCGCCGATCCCTGGTGGCTCGCGGCAGCGCTGGTCGCCGGTTATGGCTTTGCGTGGCTTGCCCATCTGGTGGTCGAGAAGAACCGGCCGGCCACCTTCCGTCATCCGCTGTACAGCTTGATGGGCGACTGGGTGATGTTCTGGCAGATCTTGACCGGCAAGATCGCGTTCTAGCTTTCGCTAGCTGGCCGCGGGCGCTTCCACCAGCCGGGCGCGATCGACGGAGAGCGTGATGCACAGCCCATCCGGCTGCCAGTCGCGTTCGATATGGCCGCCGAGCTGGCCCGTCACCGTCATGCGCGCCAGGACGCTGCCGAACCCTTCATGATCGACTTGTGCGGCGATGCGCGGGCCGCCGCGTTCATTCCACGCCAGCAGAACCTTGCCATCGGCCTCGGAGCTGGTGATTTCTATGGTGCCGTTGGGGACGGACAAGGCGCCATATTTGGCGGCGTTGGTGGCGAATTCGTGCAGCAGCAGCGCGAAGCTCGTCACCGCCGTTCCGTTGATCGGCAGATCGGCGCCCGCAATGGAAATCCGGGGCCTGCCGTCATCCGTCTCGCCGTCATAGGGAGACAGGATCGTGCCCAGCAGCGCATGCAGCATCGCGGATTGGTGGTTGCTCTCCGATGACGGCGTCGAGAGCGTCAGAGCCTGGGCCTTGGCCAGGGCCCCCAGGCGCGCGCTCACGGTCTGCGCCAGCTCCTTGGGCGTGGCGGCCGAGCGCGCGCTGAGCGACACGACGCCATTGGCGAGCGCGAACAGATTCTTGATGCGATGGTCCATTTCCCGCAGCAGCAATTCCTGCTGACGCCGCGCCCGCTTGATGTCGGTGATGTCGCGCGCCACTTTGGAGGCCCCGACGATTTTCCCGTCCGGGCCCCTGACGGGCGACACCGTCAGCGAAATATCCAGCGAGGTTCCGTTCTTGTGGCGGCGGACGGTTTCGTAATGGTCGATGCGCTGGCCGCTGCGAATGCGCGACAGGATCGACGGCTCCTCATGCTGCAGGTCTTCGGGGATGAGAACCAATACCGGTTTTCCGATGATCTCCTCGGCGGTATAGCCGAACACCCGCTCCGCGCCCTTGTTCCAGGTCGAGATGATGCCATTGAGATCTTTCGACATGATGGCGTCGTCGGACGACTCGACAATCGCCGCCAGCCGCTGGGCAATTTCCTCGCTGTGGTTTCGCCCGCTGACATCGACCAGCATATTCACCGCGCCGATGAGGACGCCGTCGGAATCGAAAAGCGGCGTCGGATAGGGGATGAAGGGAACGCGCGTGCCATCCGGACGTTCGGCGACCGCTTCCATCCCGCGATTGGGTTTCTTTTCTTTTATCGCCAGGGCCATCGGGCATTCGCCGTGCGGAAGAACGCGCCCATCCGGCCAGAACAGTTTCCAGGAGCCGCACCATTCGCTTTTGCCGATCTCGGGCCGGTGGCCCCAGAGTTTTGCGGCGGCTTCGTTGTAATAGGTGATGCGGCCCAACGCGTCCGTCGTGTAAATCGCGGCCGGCAGGCTGTCGAGAACGTCGCGATAGGTGCGATCCTCGCCCAGCGGCGAGGTTTCGGGCCGCCCCAGGATGGTCGCGTGCAGGGATGCGGTATGAGAAATATCAGCCATTGCTATAGGTTCCGACGAAACATCCGACATAAGGGCCGTGGAAACCTGGCCGCCTTAAGACGGAACTGGACCGACAGGCCCGCAGGAACATTAGCGAAAATAAATCGTAGCACTCAATACCGCTGACGGGCAACGCGGCTTTGGTTCGAGACCGTACAGAGCGATGCAACCCATTGATGATGCAGTGCTAGCTCCCAATTGTTCCCTGGATGGGAGGGCGCTGCGACGGCCGGGTGTCAACGCGCGGCATGTGAAATTCAGGCGGCGTGGGCTTCCGGCTGCGCGACGATCTCTTTCAAGTGCGCCGAGCGCAGGCGCAGGGTTGCGGTCGTGCCCGCATTCTCCTTGCTCTGGAACGCCAAGGTGCCGCCAAATCCCGCGGCCAGCGCAAAACAGATCGACAGCCCCAGGCCGGTGCCTTGATTGTTCCGGATATAGGCATGGGTGGCCTGGGTGAAAGGCTGCCCCAGTTTTTGCAGAAGCTCCGGCGGCATCCCGCAGCCGGAATCCGAAACGCTGAGTTCGGTCGTGTCCGCATCGCCGATTTGCCGCATAGCGATGTCGACATGGCCACCGGCGGATGAGAATTTGACGGCATTGCTGAGCAGGTTGATCACCACCTGCTTGAGCGCCTGACGATCGGCGAAACCCGTGATCCCTCCCTCCGCATTCTTGAAGTCGATGACAACGCCTCTTTTCTCGGCGTCGCCGGACACCAGGGTGATGGCTTCGCGGATCACCGGCGCGATCGCCACGGCCCCGATCTCATATTCCTGCTTTTTGGCGTCGAGCTTGGACATCTGCAATATGTCGTTGACGACGTTCAGCAGATGCCGCCCGCTGGCCAGAATGTCCCCGGTGTATTCGGTGTATTTGGGATGCCCCAGAGGCCCGAAAAACTGATGCGTCAGCATTTCGGAAAAGCCGATGATCGCATTCAGCGGGGTGCGAAGTTCATGGCTCATGCTGGCGATGAACAGGGACTTGGCCTGGGCCGCCTGTTCGGCGACCAATGTTCTCTCGGTCAAGGCCGCGGTTTCCACTTTGCGAATCCGGACCAGGATCCAGGCCCAGCCGCCCGCCACCGCCGCGATCAGCAGCAGCGAAATGACCGCCAACGCCTTCAGCAGCGGAAGCCTCTCGCCGATAATGTCCTGGGAGGCAATTCTCCTTTTCCATTGCAATCCCAGATTGACCGGCAGCCCGGGAAGGCCCGGAAGCGTGATGCCGGCGGATCCCGCGGGAACGATGCGTGCGCCGGTCAGGTTGAAGTCCCGGGTGAGGCCGGCGAGAAGCCTGGAATCGAAATTCAGGAAATAGATCAGCGACGCGAAAGGCTTTGCCCCCTTGGGGCCGCCTTCCAAACCGGTGGCCCTGATGGGCGCGACGCTGAGAAAAATCGGCCGGTTGCGCAGCATGACGAACCCGCTGCGGGGGCCGCGATGACTTGTCCCGTCTTCGGCGAGGACTTCTTGCGTCAGCGCGGTGAGAAAGCCCAGTTCCTGTGGCGTCAGATTGCCGAGGCCCGAGCGGGCCGAGAGATACAGATATTGAAGTGCGCCGGTCTTGGTCAGCACGGCCGAGCCGGTAATGCCGGTCAGGTTTTGCTGATACGAACCCAGATGCGCATCGGCCCATACGGGGTCCAGGGGCTTCTTGGAACGGAGAAACAATTCATCCCAATAGGCGTAGTCGCCATTGCTCTTGATGACCGGCGCGGTGGTGAAAAGAATCGCGGCCCTGGCGATCCGCTGTTCGGCCTCAAGCTGGGTGGTGTCGACTTGATGCGCCGACGAGCGGAGGATCAGATAGCAGACGTAAAAGCTGGCGCAGAGAATGGCGGCGATCGGTATGGTAAGCGCCAGTATGGCCGAGCTGCCTGCAAAGGCGCTCTTGCCTCCGGGATAGACCTTGCCGAGCCAATCAGTCCGCGTGCTCATAGCCCCAGTTTACGGTCAACAATTTAACGCGCCGTATTCATCCTAAATCGCTCTTTTGCGATGCTGCGGGCGCGGCGACGCCATGCCGCGCCGGGACCTGTGAGAAACAGGGTAAACCGGCCGGTAACAGGTTACGTCCCGAACTACCGCGGGGGCCGCATCGTTAAGACGCCATTGGCATTTCGGCTCTTAGTATTTGCCCTGTTCCGCGGGATGCAGGCGGTTCACGGCGGCCCATCGGTGGCGGCGTTAATGGATTTCGACATGCTACCAGGCTGGGCCAACAAGATATCGAACTTCCGCCTGAGTTCCTGGATCATCGTCCTTTTCGGCGGAGCCGTGATCCTTCCCTGGTTCGTGTTCGGCGGAGTGATACTCGCGGGGCGGGATCAGCGCCTGGACGATGCCAGGCACAATCTCGGCATCCTGGCGATTGCCTATGGCGAAGGGGCGTCCGTTCGCGACAAACCGGAACCGGCCGAATTGCGCCGCGCAACCGCGCTGTCCGGGATACGCCTCACCATTCAACAGATGCAAAGCCGCCCCGGGCCGCAGCGCCCGGGCTTGACCTTCGCGCATGCGAACGGCGCGATCAGCGCCAAGGCGGATTTTCCCGCCGCGGGTATCGCCGCCATCGCGTCCCAGGACGACGATACCATTCTCGTACATTGGCGGCAGACCGTGTCGCTGGAAGCCCTCGGTCTGGCCGTGCGCAGCGTGATCGCCGTCGCCGTGGGGCTGTTTCTGTTCCTGCAGCTGCGCTGGCGGGAGAATACGCTTTCGGATCTCGCAAAGGCCAGAATCGCGGCGGAAGGCTCGAACATGGCCAAGGCCAATTTTCTCGCCAATATGAGTCACGAATTGCGCACGCCCCTCAACGCGATCCTGGGCTTTTCGGAAATCATCAAGAGCGCGGCGTTCGGGCCCATCGGCAGCAATTACCGGGAGTATGCCGGGGACATCCACAGCAGCGGCACGCACCTTCTCAGTCTGATCAATGAAGTGCTGGACCTGTCCAAATTGGAAGCCGGGCAGTTCGAGCTGGTCGAGCAGCATGTGAATTTGGCCGACCTGGTCGAAAGCAGCACGCGCTTTGTCGAGCCGCAGGCGCAAAAGGGGCGTGTCGGCCTGTCCCATTCCATCGAGCCGGCGGTCTCTCTCATCCGCGCGGACGAACGGCGGATGCGCCAGATCCTCATCAACATCCTGGCCAATGCGGTGAAATTCACGCCGCCGGGCGGGCAGGTCGGTCTGGTGGTGCGCCGGACCGGCAAGGGACTGCTGATCCAGATCAGCGACACGGGAATTGGAATCCCGGCCGACAAGATCGAGATGGCCATGGAACCGTTCAGCCAGGTCGAAGCGGGCGCCAACCGCCACTACCAGGGAACCGGGCTGGGACTGCCCTTGGCCAAGCGCTTGGTGGAGCTGCACGGGGGAACCCTGTCGCTTGAGAGCGAAGTGAGCCAGGGCACCGTGGTTTCGATCCTTCTGCCGCCGGACCGGATCCTGAACGGCCCGGATCTTTTGCTTCCGGCCAAAGCGGCCGGCTGAATCCGCGCCGCGGCCAATGCCGCGAGCGCCTGAGCGCTTCCCTCCGGTTTGTCCACAGCTTCCCGATGCCATCCCATTCCGGGACGCGGGCCGTTGACCGGGTCTGGCGGATTCGCCAGATTGCGGATGGTTGCGGGGGTTTTAACCATGCAACACGCTGGCGCTACAGAATGCGCATGATTTTTGCATCATGACGCATTGCATATGCTTTGCATGGAGTTAAGGACATTTTCGGCCGCCTTTCTGCACGCGTGAAGCCGCCTGAATTCCGCAGGCGATGGAAGCGCACGCTTTTGCTGGCGCCGCTGCTGGCCGGCCTGTTTTTTGTCGCCGTGGCCGGAAGCGGCGATCCCGCCACCGGCAAAGCGACCAAGGCCGCCGCGATCCTCGCCGCGCTGAAAGATCCTCTTTCCCTTTTTGCCGAACGTTCGCCCGGCGGGCGCGGCGCGGGCGCGCTGCTTTCGACCAAGCCGGGCAAGCAAGCCGCTCTTGAGGATCCCGGGCCGGAGGAGCGCGTGCTCTCCCAAGTGCGCGACCGCGATCCGGATTTTGGCGGCCTGCCGGCCTTGCCGGGATTGGACGATCCCGCCTTCGCACCGGACCCCGGCGTTGACGGTCTTCCTGGTGGCGGCGGTTTTCCCGGCGGCGGCGGAGGCGGTCCCGGTGGCGGCGGCTTTCCCGGCGGCGGCGGCGGGCCTTTTGCGGGACCGTTCAGCCCCCAATTCATTCCGGGTGGCGGCGGTCCGCCAGGCAGCGGTCCGCCAGGTTCAGATCCGCCGGGTTCGGGCCCGCCGGGCACGGACCCGCCAGGCGGGGTAGGAATCCCGCCCGTCACCTCGGCCGTTCCAGAGCCGGCGACATGGGCGGTGATGATCCTGGGATTCTTTGCCGTCGGCGCGGCGGCGCGTCGGCGCGGGCGGGCCGATCCGGCTCGCGTCCGATAAAGGGGCGTCATTTGGGGGGCACTGCAAAAATACTGGTGTTGATCGCGGCGGGATGCCTGGCCGGGGTTCTGCTGTGGCCGGCGCCGAAGGCGCACCTTCCGGGCCCGGCGCCGCATGCTGCAGCGATCGTCCCCGCACCGATTTCGGGCGCACGGATCTGGTACGCGGCGAAGAACATGCCGCTTCTCTCGCTGCCCGATGGACGCCAGGAAATCGTGCGCAGCGTGCTCAACATCACCGGGCCGATGCAATTCGGCAGCTTTGTCTGGAACGAGGATCGCATTCCCGAGGGGCCCGTGTGGGTGCGGATCGACCTGACGCGGCAACTGATGTCGGTCTTCCGCGCCGGGCATGAGATCGGTACCGCCGTCATTCTCTACGGCACCGACGGCAAGCCGACGCCGACCGGAAGCTTTTCCATTTTGGAGAAGGATGCGCATCATTATTCGCACAGCTATGACGCGCCGATGCCCTACATGCTGCGCCTGACCAATGACGGCGTGGCGATCCATGGCAGCAATGTCCGCCAAGGCTATGCCACCCATGGCTGCATCGGGGTTCCGCCCGACTTTGCGCGCCTGCTGTTCGCCGCGGCGAAGAAGGGCGACCGGGTGGTCATCCTTCCGGTTCCGCCGGGTGCCGGAAAGGCCTGAAAAGCCCTGTTTTCATTGGCTTGGACACAATTCTAACATTGCCCTTGCCTGAGCGTTAACCAGATCTCTCCACGCGATGGAAACCCCGGGATGGGGAAACTGCTGCTGAAATGCAGGAGTTCCTGGTCCCATGACGCCCAGCCGGTGGACATCGCGGATATTGGCGTGCGCGGTTGTGCTCGCCGCTCCTCTTGTCATGGGCGCAATCGACATGCGGACGAGTTTTGACGAGCGCCTTCTGGTCGCGCACAATCAGGAGCGTTTGCAGCTTGGCCTCGAACCCCTCAGCTGGGATCCGGCGCTGGCCCAGTCGGCGCAGCGCTGGGCTGACTATCTGGCATCCAGCGGCCAGTTCGCGCATGCCCCGGAAAATCGCCAGGCCCCCGAAGGCGAGAATCTCTGGGCGGGCACGAAAAACTATTTCCAGCCCGAAGCGATGGTGGGCGCCTGGGTCCGCGAAAAGCAATTCTTCCGCCCGGGCGTGTTTCCCAACAACAGCACCACCGGCCGGGTGGAAGATGTCGGCCACTATACCCAGCTGGTCTGGCGCGCCACCACCGAAGTGGGCTGCGCCGAAGCCAGCAGCACGCGCGAAGACATCCTGGTCTGCCGCTATGCCGAAGCCGGCAATTACCGGGGCGAGCGGCCTTTCTAGGATCGGGACGTCGCGCCGGCTTTCTTCGCTTGCCGTCACACGCTAAGTAAGCGCCTTGGTCCGCGCCATCAGGGAGACACCAAGCGTGACGAGAGAAGAAGATGTGCTGGCTGCGCTGGACAAGCCGCGCGCCCTTTATGCGATCCAGCAGCTTGTCGATCCCAGCAACAAAAGCACCGACGGGCTGCAGGACCTGCTGATGCGCATGCGGACCGCGGGAAAGACGAAGTTCGACATCAAGACCGGCCGCTGGAGCAAGGCCTGATCGCAGGCGATCTATTGGGCGGCGGTCACGTACATGTTGCCCTGAGCGGGGACGACATACAGATGCAGCTGATGCAGCACGTCCATGCCGAGCGTAAGTTCGGGTATGCGCGGCTCGGCATTGAACTGTGCGCGGCTGCCTAAGGTCGGCTCCCGGCCCACATTGTGAATCATGCTGTTTGAGCGGACCTGCACCGGGACATTGATCGCCGTCACGCCGCCCGCGAAGGAAATCTGCTTGAAGAACGCCTTATAGACCTGCAAGCCTCGTCCATCCTCGAGGTCGCCATCGGGCATCATCGTTGGGGTATTGGCCTTCAGGCCCAGCTTCAGCTCCGCGATGTCGCGGCGCATGACGGTCTGCGGGGAGCTGGTGTCGAGCACGGCGTTGATCAATTGCCCATTCACATTGACCTGCACCTCGATCTTTCCATCCGCCGTGTTCGTTGGAATGATCGCCACTTCGGTATGCGGCCAAAACACCACCTGATGCGGATCGGCGCAGCTGGTCGGCGTCAGATAGTTGAGCTTGTTGCCGTAAAAATCCAATTCGATATCATAATTCTTGAAGAACGAGCCGGTCATAAGCCCGTCATACGGCGCCGACTTCGGGATCTCCCTGTCGTTGGCGACGACAAACTGCAGATTTTTGCCGGTGGCGTTGCCAATGGTGAAGGAGGGGATGTTCACGCGCGCGCGGCCATCGTCGACATTGTGGGTGCCTTTCACATCCACAAGGGTGGCCTGCACGGTGGCACCGACAAGGACGTTCCTGTTTGAGGTCGTGTCTGATTGCGTTGCGGGGCCTGACTGGAAGGTTTCGGTGCGTTTGAGGCCCTCCGTCAGATGCAATTCATTGACCGTCGCCTGCGAGACTTCCGAGGCATTGGTGCCGATGTTGAGCAGGAACTGCTTCGGCGTGCCATTGATCTCCACCGGCACCGTCACCAGGTCGCTGCCGGGAACCGGATTCAGCGCCACGCTGTCGGCGACCGCAGGCAAGGCGCAAGTCTGCGCAGGTGCGGTCTGCGCCGCCGCGGCCTCATTCAAGCCGATTAAAGCGACGAACGCGGCAATTGTCAGTTTGATCATGGCTCCCCTCATTGTCGGCGCGAATGCGACGCCGCGACGGCTTATCCCACCGAATGTTCTACGAAGAAATTCGTAGAGTCAACGAAAGACTTCGTACTTTGTGAGGAATAAAAAATGTACGGGAGCGAGGGGGCGCTCGGCAGCTCGGCCAAGCTCGTCCGCTTCGCGGTCACTCAGCCGAGGTCACATAGAGCTTTTGCTGGCCATAGGCGATGGTGAGATGCAGCTGATGCAGCACGTCCATGCCGAGCGTGAGGCTTGGTATGCGCTGGCGCGGATCGGCGGCGAACTGGGCGCGGCTGCCCAGGATCGGGCTTCTGCCCAGAGTGCGCAGCATGCTGTTGGCCCGGATCAATGCGGGAACATTGTAGGCCGTGACGCCTCCCGGAAACGAGATCTGCGGGAATGTGTGACGATAGACTTGCAGGCCCGCTCCATCCCTGGCGTCGCCGTCGGGCACCATGTCCGGCGTATCGGCTTTGAGGCCGAGCAACAATTCCGCAACGTCGCGGCGCATCACGGTGCGGGGAGACGATGTGTCGATCACGGCGGGAATGGCTTGCCCCTGGATCGAGACTTCTATCTGGATTTTGCCATCCGCGTTCGTCATCGGGATGGCCGCCGCCGCCGCGTGCGGCCAATACGCCACCTGATCCGGATCGGTGCAGCCGGTCGGCGTGAGATAGTCGAGCCTGTTTTGAACGAAATCCAGCGCAACGTCATACTGCCTGAAAAAATCGCCCGTCATGAGGCCGTCATAGGGTTTCGTTCTTCCCATCTCCGGGTCTTTTGCGACCACGAATGCCAGATTATGGCTGGTGGCGTCGCCGATGGCGAAGGATGCGATGCGGGCTCGCGAGCGAAGGTCCTCGGCATTGCGGCTGCCTTTGACGTCAACAAGCGCCACCGACTGAACGTAAGTGATGTCCATGCTCGATTGGCCATTTGCAAATATGGAAGCGGTAGAGCTGTCGGCGTCGGGGAGGGCCAAATCCCTCACGGCGGCTTGTGAGACTTCGGTCGGGTGTGTGCCGATATCGAGCAGGAATTGTTTCGGCTTGCCGTTGATGGCCACCGGCACGGTCTTGAGATCGCTGCCAGGAATGTCCTTCAGGCCGACCGAGTCCACCACAGAAGGCAGGGCGCAAGTCGGCGGATTGGGCCGCGTCCGTGTCGCCGCGGCGGGCGACATATTCGGTGCAGGCTGGGCCGGCGCATCGTTCGACGCAACCAAGGTGGGCGTTACCAGGCTTTCCGCGAGCAGCCGCGACACATCAGGCGACGGCACCAGCAGTTTTTTGGCCTGGGCTGTGACGTCTTTGCGATCTGGCGCCGCCATTCGCTGGCCGTTGGCGTCGTTCGCCGACGGCGCGCCTGTTTCCAGGATCGGCGGCACCATGCGATCGATGGCGGCCTGGCGCGATGGCGGGGCGGCTTTGAGACTTGGCTTGGCGTGGAGCGCGGGGATGGGAGAGGCAATCGCGAACAGGGCATTGGCCGCGCCCAGGGCGGCCGCCAGGAACAGAATGCTGCCTGCAAGTCCCAGCACGCGCCGCCCGCCGAACGGCTTCTTGCCCAGAATATGGAAGATGCGCTCGGACAGCGGGCCGCGATTGGCGGCCATCGCCAGCGCGGGCGCTTTCTCCCAATCCGCCATCAGCGTGAGCGCCTTGGCATATTCCAGCCGGTTGCCCGTCAGCGAAACCGCGATCTCGTCGCAGCACAACTCGCGTTCGGCGCGGATGCGCTTGTTCAGCCACCATATGGCGGGGTGATAGAAAAGCAGCGTCTCGATCAGGATCTGCAAAAGATTCACGAAAGAATCGAGACGCCGGATATGGGCCAGTTCGTGCGCGATCACCGCCCGCAGCTGCGCCTCCGACAGGCCGGTCAGGGCGAAGACCGGCAGCAGTACGATGGGACGAATCCAGCCGATCACTGCAGGCGCTTGAAGCCAGCCGCATTCCAGATAGCGGATGGCGCGGTTCAATCCGAGTTGGCGCTGCAGGTCCTGGCATATTTCGAGTATGCGAGGGCTCGGCGCGCCGAACTGTCCGCCGCGCTTATGTTCCAGAAGCAGAAAGCCGCCGGCTAGGCGCAAACTGAAAAGCGCGACACCGCAAAGCCATGCGCCCACCAGCCAGGGCAGGATGTTCGGGGTGAGAAAATCCGGCGGGAGAAAGCGTGAGGGAAGAAAACGCTTCGGAGTATCGGAGGCGAATGCCGCGCCGTGGCTCACCGCCTTTGGCGCTTCGCCAAGCGTCATCGACGGGCCGCCGGGCGGATTCGCCGTTGCAGGAGCAGGCAAAAACCGGGGGCCGGAACTTGGCGGAAGCAGGGCATGGACCGGCGCGGCGGGCCTCAGCAAAACGATGAATGTCAGGACGGGCGCCGCCAGCATCGCAACCAGCGCGGCTGTGGCGACAAGGTATCGGAAGGGCGGGCGGCGGGAAAAAGCCATCAGGATCGCGGCCAACGCCGCCAAGCCGAGGCATTGCCATAGCGAATGGATCAGGGCCCAGCCCAGCGCGTGCATGACGTCCGCGGAAAGCCAGCTATCCAGCCTTGGCATCCTTGTCTTCCTTGTACGCATCCAGGATGCGGCGGATTTCTTCGATTTCTTCGGGTGAGGCGCGGTGCCCCGCCAGGGCATGCATCATCAGCTGGCTGGCGGAGCCTTCGAAAACGCGCTGCAGCACGTCGGTAGCGAGCTGCCGCTTGGTCTGATCGGCGGGACGGCAGGCAGCATAGACATGCGCCCGGCTGGTTTCGTCGCGGCGCACGGTGCCCTTGACCGTCATGATCTGCAGAAGCTTCAGGACCCCCGTATAGCCCATGCTTTTCTTTTCGTTCAGGGAATCGAGGACCTCCCGGACCGTCGATGGCCCCCTGTTCCAAAGAACGTGGAGGATTTCGAGTTCCGATGCCGTGGGTTTCGGTGGCAGCCGCTTCATGCCCCGGACTATGCTACGAAGAAGTTCGTAGCGTCAACGAAGGACGTCGTATTTTGACGCTATTTGGCGGCGGTGACGTACAGATTCTTCTGGCCGAAAGCGACATAGAGGTGAAGCTGGTGCAGCACATCCATGCCCAGCGCCAGGTCGGGGACGCGCTCACCGGGCGCGGCGCTGAAGGTTGCGCGGCTTCCCAGGGTCGGGACCCTGTCCACTTTGTGGATCATGCTGTTGGTCTGGACCAGCGCGGGAACATTGTTGGCGATGACGCCCCCGAAGGCGATCTGGGGGAAGGTGTGCTGATAGACCCGCTCGCCCGTCCCATCGCGGAGATCGCCGGCAGGCGTCATCTCCGGCGTATCGGCCTTGAGGCCGAATGTCCGCTCCGCGATGCCGCGCCGCATCACGGTGTGATCCGAGCTGGTGTCGATCACGGCGTCGATGGCATGGCCATCGATCGTCACCGGCACCGTGATTTTGCCTTGCGCCACCGACATGGGAATGACCGCCACCACTTCATGCGGCCAATAGGCGACCTGGTTGGGATCGGCGCAGCTGGTTGCGGTGAGGAAGCTGAGCTTCTTTCCACCGAAATCGGCATCGATGTCATACTGGGAAAACAGGCCCGTGGTCAGGAGCCCGTCATAGGGTTTCGACTTTCCCAGGTCCCGGTCGTTGGCGACCATGAACACCACGTCGTGCACCGTGGCGGTTCCGATGGTGAAGGAAGCGACGCGGACGCGCGACTGAAGGTCCGAGGCGGTGACGCCGCTTTTGACATCGTACATGGCGGGCTGAAACCGGGTCGGCGTGTTCAGGTCGGCCAACCCGCTGGAACCGGTTGTCTGGGTGGTTTGCGGCAGATGCAGTTCGCCCATCGTGGCTTCCGAGACCTGGTCGGGCGTCCTGCCGATTTCGAGCAGGAAAAGCCTGGGCGTGCCGTTTATTTCCACCGGCACCGTCATCAGATTGCTGCCGGAAACCGGCTCCAGATCCGCCTTGTCGGCCAGGGCCGGTGTGGCGCACTTCACTTGGGGCGCGGTCGGTTGCGCCGCGTCCTGCGCCGCCGCGGCGGTGTTCAGTCCCAGCAGGGTCGAGAAGGCGGCAAATAGGTGTTTGTGCATGACGTCCCCCTTGTGGCGTTTTCGATCAGTCGTCGGGTGAAAGCTCTTCGTGGGCGGCCGTGACATAGACCTTGCCTTGTCCCGGCACGATGTAGAGGTGGAGAAATTTCAGCAGGTCCATGCCCATCGTGAAGTCGGGAATGCGTTCCATGTCGGCGCGGCTTCCCAGGGCCGCTTCCCGGACGTCGGCGGGGCGCAGGCTGTAATCCTGGATTCGCACCGGCACGTTCAACGCCAGGATGGCACCACCCGCGAAGATCAGTTCGGGGAAATTGTGGACATAGATCGGCATATGGCGGCCATCGACGCGGTCGCCGTCGGGGATCATGTCGGGCGGCGCGGATTTGAGGCCGACATCCAGATCGGCGATGTCGCGGCGCATGATGGAGTGTTCGGAGCTGGTGTCGAGTTCGACATTGATGGTGTGTCCCTTGACGGTGGCCTGCATTTGATAGCGGCCGTCGGGCGCGATGGTCACCGGCAGGATGGCGACATTGGTATGCGCCCAGAACACCACCTGATGGGCGTCGGTGCATTTGGTGGGGGTAAGCCAGTTGATCTGCTTGTCCGCGAAATCCAGTTCGACGTCATAGTGACGGAAGAAATCGCCGGTCAGGGAGCCTTCAAAAGCGTTCTGCTCGAACTTCCATTTTTCCCCGGCCAGGAATTTCAGGTGTTCGCCCTTGGCCCGTCCGATCTCCAGCGAGCTTGCCCCGACGATGTTCTCTTCCCTGGGGCCGACGCCGTTGCGCGCGTCATGGACGATGACGTTGGTCAGCCCGCCGCCGCCGAACTGCATGCCGGGCGGCCCGCCAATATTCTGGCCCGGTATATAGACCTGGGGAAGACCGAGTTCGGCGCGCAGCGCCGGCGAGACTTCCGGCGGCCGCTTGAAGCCGATATCGAGCAGGAATTCCTTCTTGTCGCCGTTGATCGCCATGGGCACGGTCACCAGGCTGGAGCCGGCCACCTGTTCGAGCGGTGCGGTGTTGGCGATGGCGGGCAGGGGGCAGGTGCGTTCCGCCAGTGCCTTCGCCACCGCCTCCCGTGTCGCCGCTGCCTGCGCCTCTGTCGTAGGTGGCGTTGCCGGCTGTGCTGGTGCTGGCGCGGCCGTTGATGATGCCGGGTCGGTCTGCATGTTCGTGGATGGCGATGTTGTTGCGGGTGTCGCGTCCTGTGCCGCCGCGGCGCAGTGCAAGGTCAACAAGGCAATGCTTGCGGCAGACATGTGTTTAAACATGGCATCCCCGCTCGATGGATTCGGTCCCGTGGCTCAAAGGGCGAAGAACTTGTGAATATAAGGAAGATAGGCGTCGTAGCCGAATTTCCACACATTGAACCAGCGCGTGCCCGCCGGCGCCTGCTGCTTCAAAGCCTGACCATCCCCGGCCGCCGAGACATATATCCGCTGATTGCGGAACGAGATGTAAAGATGGCTTTGCTTCAACACATCCATGCCAATGATCATGGGTGGAAGAAGTTCGGACAGCGGGTATTTGTTCCGCAAGACCCTGGAAGCATGAAATTCGCCGGTGTCTTGCGTCGTGACGTTGAAGGGGACGGCGATCTGCGGGTTGTTGAAGGTCAATCCGCCCAAGCTCAGGCTGCCAAATCTGTGCGTTCCCGCCTTGATGCGTGCGCCGCCGGCGATCACATTGCCGGCGTCCAGGGCATCGGCCTTCAGTCCAAACAATCTCTCCGCAACCTGCGGATTGAGGAATGTCCGGTCAACGGTCGTATCCAGCAGCGCAATAATGGTGTGACCATCCAGCGTCACCGGCACATACACCACGCCGGAATAAGTCACAAAACCGACGGATGAAATTGCGTTCGGCGTCCAATAGACACCCCCACCCTGGCATTGCTCGGGCGAGAAAAAATTCAGCCGCCGGTGCGCGAAATCCAGATCGATGTCATAGCGTTGCATCATGTTGGTGCCCAGAACGCCGTCAAAGCCCGCGTTCGGGATATCGGGATCGGGCCTCACCGCTATCTCGAAATTTCCGGTTTCCATGTTGCCCTGGGTGAAATGCCCGACCCGGGCGACGCCCTCGGAGAAACGGCCGCCCGCATCCATGAAGCGGCCCCGGTTCAGCACGGCCAGATCGAGTTTCGCGGCCGGTGTGTTCCATAACTGGGTGGACAAATCTCCGATGCCGATCAGCAGCTTTTCGGGATTGCCGTCGATGCTTGTCGTGACGGTCACCAGATCGCTGCCCGGCAGTTGTTCCGTGGGAAGACTGTTGATGAGTCCTGGCGGCACGCATCCGGGCGTGTTCGTGGCTGCCGCTTGCGCCGCTGCGGCGGTGGTCAGTCCGGACAATGCGATGACGGCAAAAAATATTTTTCTGAACATTGCTGCCTCACGCGATGGTCGATTCATTACCGTGGCTGAATGCCGCCGGTGTTGGGGACATAGGCTGGAGGTGACGGGTTGAAGTCGTGGCCGCCGATACTGCCCGCCGAGCCGCCGCCCGGATAGGCTGCGCCAGCCGCGCGGAGCGATCCATCGCGACGGGCCACGATCCGCCAGCCATAGTGATCCTGGAGGTAGCCGTTCACGCATCCCAAATAGTCCGGGCTGTCTGGGCCTTGATCCTTGTTCGTGCAGGCGGTCCTGGCTTCCACGGTCTGCTGAAATCTCAACTGGTCGGTCGTCAGTTT
Organism: Pseudomonadota bacterium; assembly: GCA_040389245.1. Lineage (GTDB taxonomy): Bacteria > Pseudomonadota > Alphaproteobacteria > Micropepsales > Micropepsaceae > Rhizomicrobium. The sequence goes on from JAZKAH010000002.1 coordinate 1,367,302, forward strand.
CGCCGCTATCGGCTGCGCTGCATCGGGCACGCCAGCCTGTGCGGCGGACGCCATCGCCGCAGCGGTATCCGGTTGAGGCTGGGCCGGCATCACATAGGCCCGCCCCTGTTCAAGCGCGACATCCATGTGAAGCTGCCCCAGCACGTCCATGCCGATGATGAGGTCGGGGATGCGTTCGAAATCCCCGCGTGTCCCCAAAGCCGTATGGCGGCCGATGGCCGGGGTCATGCTGTAATCCTGGATCAGAACCGGCACATTCACCGCCGTTACGCCGCCGCCGGCGAAGGTGAGTTGCGGGAAGGTGTGAACATAGACCTGCATATGCCGTCCATCCTCGAGGCCGGCGACGGGCGTCATGTCGGGCGTGTCCGGCTTGAGCCCGATAGAACGCTCCGCGATGTCGCGGCGCATGACGGTGCGCGCGGAGCTTGTATCCAGCTCCGCATCGATGACATGCCCCTGAAGGGTCACCTGCATCTGCAGCCGGCCATCCGGCGCCACGCTCACCGGTATGACCGCGACATCATTGCGCGCTGCCAGGGCTTGCGCGACGGAATTCTGCGCGGCCGCTTGCGGCGTTGGCGGCGGATCGTTGCGCGCCATCACGGTAGCGGGCGCGCCGCTCGATTGCGGCTGGGGCGGATCGTTTGATGCTGTTGCCGGTTCAGGGGCAGGCGTCGCATCGGGCAAAGTTGGCGGCGCGGCGGCGTTGGCATCTGTTGCTGGCGCTTGCGGTGTGGGAAGCGTCTGGGTCGCGGCTGGATTTTCCGGGAGCGCCGGCAAGGCGGCGACGGACGTTTCGGATGGCAACGCGGCGTTTTCCTCTGCGGTTTTGACCGGCGAAAGAATCTGCGCCGCCTTGGCCTGCATCCGCGCGACAGGCGAGGCCAGCAGGCCCAGCGCCAGGGGCAAAGCGAGCGCGGCGGCGGCGGATGCGCTGAGCACGAATTTGCGCGCGGTGTTTAACCGCAGGACCAGCCTGTTTTCCGCAATCGTCTGGATGCGTTTTTTCAGGCCACCCGAAACGCCGGCGACGCAGGCGAGCGGCGACTGCAGATAGGCGCGGCAAACTTTCAGAATACCCTCGGCGTATATCTGCGGATCGTTGCCGTCTGCCAGGACGCTTTCGTCGCAAGCGCGCTCGCGTTCGGCATTGAGACGCGCGCCCAGCCACCACACCAGGGGAAAGAACCAGAACAGCGCCTCCACCAGCATGTGGACGGCCGCCAGAAGATTGTCACGGCGGCGCCAATGGCAGAGTTCGTGCGCCAGCACGGCCTTGAGTTCCGCCGGCGAGAGTTGCTGCTCGATGCCCTGGGGCAGCAATATGACGGGGCTGAGAATGCCCACCAAACCGGGCTCCAGCCGCGACGCCGAGAATTTCACGGCAATAGGCGCATCGATTTGCAGCTCTATGGCTTCGCGCAGCAGCACGCGTACCCGCGACCAGCGGACCAGCCAGCGAAAGACCAGCATCAGGAAACCGGCAAGCCAAAGCGCCAGCAGGGCGGATCCCAGGTCGAGATGGATCGTGGTGGGCGTGGGTTGCGCGGAGCGTACGGGCGGCGTGGATTGTACGGGCAATGCGGCGGGTACGGGCCGTACGGAAGGTTCGGCGGCCAGTCTCGCTGTGACCGGAACGATTGCCGGTGCGGAAAACGGTTTGGCGAACGGTTCGACACGCATGACGGATGGGGCAGAAACCGCCGGAAGCATCGGTGTCAGGAAATAGGCGCCCAGCGCCGTCAGGGCGGCAAACGGAATGAGGAATTTGATTGACGCCGCGAACCACAGCCAAAAGCGGACACCCGCACCGTTCCGGTGCAGCGCCAGCGCCATCAAGCCGGCTCCACCAACGAACAGTGAGGATTGCCACAGATGGTTCAGCAGCAGAGCAATCATGGTTTCCTGCCCTTCCTGGAAATTTCGCGTAGGTGTTTTTCGGCTTCCCGCACATCTTCCAGCGTGAATTTTCCCGCCTCGATCAGATGGGTCATGATCGGCTGGGTTTCCCCACCGAACACCGCAAGAAAATCGTCGATCAGGCGGCGGCGGGCGGCATCGCGCGGAATTACGGCTTCATAGATAAAAGCCGTGCCGATCTTCTTGACCTGCCGGAGCGCCTTCTTCGTCTCCAACCGGTGCACCATTGTCAGCACCGTCGAATAGGCTGGCCGTTTCTTTGCTGGAAAAGTTTCCTGAATTTCGCGGATAGAAAGCTCGCCGCCGGACCATAACGCTTCCATGATCCGCATTTCCAGATTGCTCAGCCTGGGCAGTGTCATGGTGGTCCTTCAGTTACGTTGTAATGGATACTACTACAATGTAATAGATAAGTGCAAGAAGAATTGCGAGAGGAATATCGCGTTGGCAATGGGCGTCTACTTCTCCTCCACCAGCTCGATCGCTTCGTGGCTCGGGCCTTCGATCATCACGGCGCGGGTGTTGCCGATCTTGAAGGGTTGTTTGAGGAAGGTGACATGCTCGGCTTTCAGCTTGGCCACCCAGGCGTCGAGGTCGCTGACGCCGAGCCCGACGCTGTCCATCAGATGGCCCTGTGTCGCCACCAGCGGCTTGTCGGTCTGATCCATGTACCACATCATCGAGACGTCGCTGAATTGCACGCCCGCGGTGGGATAGCGATACATGCCGTTCCTGGTCAGTGACGGCCAGGTGGGGACGCCGCGCGGCACATGACAATTGGCTTCGGTATAAACCGGCGCGCCGGGGCGGGGCGCGGGCACCGGAGCGTTCAAGTGTTTCTGATACCAGAGCTGGGCGCAGAAGGGCTCGTCCTGCCACATGTGAACATGATTGAAGCGTTCCGGGTTGCTGGCGCCTGCTTCTTCGATCAGGGCGTTGTCGGGCCCCATCAGATAGGCAAAGCCGGGACCGCCTGTGGGCTTGACGCCTTTGGCCTGGTTCTCCGCCATCTGTTCCTTGGTTTCGCCCAAGCCATAGACGCCGCCCGCGCCGGGAAAGGTGTCGCTGCTGATCACCACCGAGCCATCGCCGATGCCGGTCCAGAGCGGCGCGAATGGGAATCCTTGCGCCTGGAGCGCTTCGACCTTTTTGCGCTGGTCCGGCGGATTCCAGCCGAAATGCCAATAGGCGGTGGCCAGCGGATCGGCGATGGGCGGTGTCGCCACTTTGTTGAACAGCACCAGCACATGGGTGGGCGAGGAGATCGCGGGATAGCCGCCCCACGCCGTGCGCTTGGTGTCGGGAAACGCCTTTGTGTAGAAGGCGATGGCGGCGTCGGGATCGACGCTGTTCAGCATCAGATGATGAAAGCTGGGCGGCGGCAAAGGAGCAGGTTGCGCCGTTGCGGGCTGTATCAAAGCGGTCGCGCCGATAGCGGCGGCCAAAAGCATGCGCCTCTGCATGACGTCTCCCCCTTCTTGCCCCGGGACATCCTGTTCGGCATTGAGGCACAGGCGGTAACGGCTGACAATAAGCCGCTGTGAGACGTACCGTGATTTTGGAGAGAAGAATGCCGCGCAGGGCAATTGTCGCAATCCTTGTCGCCGCCGTAATCGGCCTGGCGCCGACCGGCGCGATGGCCCAGCTGCTGCCGGGAGACCATCGCATCGTGCCCGGCGTGCGGATCGGGGCGGCCGAGCTGGAGCCGGCCGATCAGGGCGCCTTGGTTCGCGCCCTGGGCGAGCCGAACCGGACCGAGCAGCGCGGCGACCGGGCCTATTATATGTATGGCGCACCGGAGCCGGACGAGCTGGTGGTGAATTTCGATCTCGCCAAGGACGAGCCGTTTGAAATCTCCACGGCGTCGCCGGTCTATCGTACGGCGGAGGGATTGGGCGTCGGCAGCGCTGCGACGGCGATCCGCGCAGCTCTGGGACCGCCGCTGTGCGAAAGCGGCAATGACGACGGGCCGATGGTCTATGGCGCGATCTGGTTCCTGACATCGCACGGCAATGTCACCAAAGTTTTCATCCGCAAAAAATTGAGTCCCGACGATTTCCGGACCGGGCCGATGCGGTGCCGGTAAACGGACATCAGACAGGTTGATCGAAGCGCGCCTGGACGGCCGCCGCGGGCAAGGCTTCGGGGCGGGTAAGATGGCGGATCAACAGGATCGGCACGCCCAGGGCCAACAGGATCGCGGGCCATCTCCAAAAGCCCAGCCATTGCGCGGTCAGGCTTCCGAATTCGTAGGAGAGCGAAAAAAGCCCGGTCGTCCAGATGATCGTGGCAAGGGCGTCGGACGCGACAAAGCGCCGGAGCGGCATGGCGAAGAAGCCGAAAACGACATAGGCGGACAGACGCAGGCCCGGCAGGAATCGCACCACGAACACGCCCAGCATCAGCCGGCCATGGAGCCAGGCCTTGAATGCGGCCAGACGCCTGGCGTTCAGGAACTTGTATGGAAGATGGTGCAGGGCAATCAGGCGGCCGATGCCGTACCAGGCCAGATCGCCGATCAGGATGCCGACATAAAGCGACGGCAATGCCACGCCGGCGCCGACCATGCCGTCCGTCACGGCGATCCCGGCTGCGATGGTCGCAAGGTCTTCGTTGACCAGGGTGGCGGAAAGGATTGCGAAGGCGGCGAGCCAGGGATCGTGCGCCGTCATCGCGCCAAAGGCGATTGCGAGGGCGCGCGACGGGTAGGTGTAAAACAGAGCGGCGATCATGAATTTCGGCCACGGTACTTCTTTTAAAGAATGATGCCCTGTTTCGAGGATCGCTTTGACCCGGATCAAATTATGCCGGCCCTGTGCCGGAACCGCGATTCCGCCATGATTTCACCCGAGCCGAATTTTCATGTGCAATGGCTGGGCCGCCGGGCTATTGCTGGCGCAAAGCGGCGGAGAACACGGCAAGGTGCTTGTCGAAAGTCCGCAGAGAGACATCGCGATATGATTTTCCGATATTTTTCGTCGGCCTTGCTGTGGTCGTCGGCGCTGGCTGCGCTGGCGCTGCCGTCCGCCGCGCTGGCGCAAGACCATCCGATGTCCATGCCCGGCATGAACATGCCTGGAATGGAGATTCCGGTCGCGCCCGCGACGCCGAAGCCTGACATGCCCGGCATGACCATGCCCCCGGCTTCTCCGCCTGGGGCCGGGAGTGACGCGATGGCCGACATGCCGGGAATGAAAATGGACGGCATGAAAATGAACGGCATGATGGCGGGCCAGGCCGGAGGCTATTCGATGATGCGCGATGCCTCGGGCACCTCCTGGGAGCCCGACTCCACCCCGATGCAAGGCTTGATGGGCGAATGGGCGGGCTGGTCGACGATGCTGCATGGATTCATTTCGGGGGTTTACGACCACCAGGGCGGTCCGCGCGGCGACGACAAGAGCTTCAGCGAAAGCATGTTCATGGCGATGGGCCAGAAACAGCTGGGCATCGGAACCTTGACCTTGCGCAGCATGCTGTCGCTCGATCCCCTGATGGGCAAAAGCGGTTATCCGCTGCTGCTGCAGACCGGCGAAACCGCCAACGGCGTCACGCCTCTGGTGGACCGGCAGCATCCGCACGATCTCTTCATGGAGCTGGCGGGGATCTACAGCGTGCCGGTCGGCGCGGACATGTCGGTGTTCGGCTATGTCGGCTATCCCGGCGAGCCCGCGCTGGGGCCGCCGACCTTCATGCATCGTTTTTCCGGCATGGACGATCCGGCGGCGCCGATCAGCCATCATTGGCTGGATTCCACGCACATTACTTATGGCGTGGTGACCGCAGGCTTCGTCGACGGCGATTGGAAGATCGAAGGCTCGGCGTTTCGCGGCCGCGAGCCGGACCAGTTCCGCTGGAATTTCGATCCGGTCTCGCTGGATTCGGCATCGGCGCGGCTGAGCTGGAATCCCACCCCGGACTGGGCGCTCCAGGTCAGCTACGGCTTCATCAAAAGTCCGGAGCAGCTCGAGCCCGATGTCGATCAGCATCGCCTGACCGCGTCGGCCAGCTACAATGTCCCGCTCGATCACGGCAACTGGCAGACCAGTTTCGCCTGGGGCCGCAACAACAACCAGCCGGGCCATGCGCTGGATGCGTTCCTGCTGGAATCGTCCGCCAGCTGGTACCGGCACACGCTGTTCTTCCGCGGCGAAAATGCCGCCAAGGACGAACTGTTCCAGCCGCCAAGCCCGCTGGCCGGACAGATATTCCGGGTTTCCGCATTTTCGCTGGGCTATGTCTATGACATCCCCGTCGCCGAACATCTCGGCCTGGGGCTGGGCGCGATGGGAACCATCGATGCGCTGCCGGGAACGCTGACGCCCGCTTACGGCGCAAGCCCGGTATCCACTATGCTGTTCACGCGCCTGAAGATCGAATAGCGCGGTGGATGACGAAGATGAAGATTTTTTCCGGACCTCTTAGCATGTTCGGCGCCAAGGTCGAGATCGCGTCACGCGAGAAAGCCATCGACTTTGAACTTGTGATGGTTCCGTTCGACCCGGTGCGAGGCTACGACCCCAAGCAGCCAGAGGTGTTGCGCATCAATCCCAAGCGGCAGGTGCCGGTGTTGATCGATGGCGATCTGGAGCTGTTCGATTCCACGCAGATTTTCGAATATCTTGAAGACTTGAAGCCCGTTCCGGCGCTTTGGCCAAAGGAGCCGGCGGCGCGGGCCCGGGCGCGGCAGCTCGAGCACCGCTCCGACGAAGTCTATTTTCCCCACATCATCCGACTAATGGGGTTGGAGGACACGCCGGACGACCCGGCGGTGCAGGCTGCCCGCGCTGCAGCGGCGGGCTATTACCGCGACATGGAACGGGCCCTAGGCGCACGCGAATATCTGGCGGGAGACTATTCCTTTGCGGATATCGCATTCTACATGGCGCAGCTTTTCGGAGCCCGCAAAGGCGCGCCGATGACGGGCGAGACGCCGAACCTGCTGGCCTGGCGCGCCCGGATGACCGCGCGCCCGGCGGTGCGAAAGGTGGCAGGGGCGATGGCGGCCTATCTGGCCTCGATCGGGCGTCCGGTTCCGGATTTTCTCGGCGGATTGAACGGCTAGTCCGCCGCCTGCCGTGAGCCGGACCGACCCGGACCAACCCCATCCGTCAAATTACTTGCGGTGGTCTTTGCGTGGGCGCCGTCCGCGGCCCCGCCGCTGCCGCCGGATTTTTCCAGGGCCGCGATCAGGGGCGCGTCCCGGCCGTAAAGATCGGGCCGGAATTGCAGGACGCCGTCGGCATCGGCGAACGCCGTCCAATAGAGGAAATAAACCGGCAGCGGACGGTTCAGGGCCAGCCGCTGCGTGTCATGCGTCTTGCGGGCGTCGGCCAGGGCGCTTGCGGCCGATGGGTCGTCGCCCATCGCCAGCGATGCCAGCGGGAATATCTGCTGCACGCGAACGCAGCCATTGCTGATCTCCCGCCGGTCAAGATCGAAAAGCGTCTTGTTCGGCGTATCATGAAGATAGACATCGAAATCGTTCGGCGAATCCAGCATCAGCGCGCCCAGCGCGGTGGCCGGTCCGGGAAGCTGGCGGATGGCGTAAGGAAAATCGGCGGGCGCGATTTTTCGCCAGGCGATGCTGCGTCCGGCCGGATCGCCCGGCGGCCCGTTCATCACCACCATGTGGCGCGCCGCCAGATATCCCGGATCGCGGCGCAGATGCGGCAGCAGGGCCCGGGCGGCGATGTCGCCGGGAATATTCCAGGGCGGATTGACCACGGCCGCCACGATGTCTGTCCGCAGAATGGGCGTCGGGCTTTGCTTCATGCCTACCACGACTTTGGAATGCAGCACTTCGGTTCCATCCTGGATGAAGGCCAGCTGCTGGTCCGGCACATTGACGGCGATGAAACGGTCTTCCAGTTGCGCCGGCATCCAGCGCCAGCGCTCCATATTGGCTGCGATCTCGGCGACGCGTGTCGAGGCCGGGACGTTGAGCGCGGCCAAGGTCTTGCCCCGGACGCGCCCGTCATCGCCAAGCCCGTTGCGCAATTGAAAGTGTTTGACGGCCTCGCGGATCTGCGCCGGGGAAGGATTTGCAATGGCGGCGAGCAGGGTGTCTTCGAACGCCAGGCGGCGGGCCAGCAGCTTGGACCGGAGATCGCCGCCGGCCGGATTGATTTCATCCTTGCCGGGAAGCGCCGGCCATCCGCCTTGCTCGACGATACCGCGATAGAGCGCCAGCGCCTGGACCAGCCGGCCATATTCGGGATGCGCGGGCGGGAGCGCGGCAAGCCAGTCCGTCACCGTGCCCGACGCCATCGCCTGGTTCAGCGCCGCAGCGGCGTCGAAGGGGGAGGCGGAAAGCGCGATGTCGCTATAGATCTTGTCCGGCGTTTCGCGGCCCACCCGCACGTCATGGGCATAACGCAGCACCGCCCCGGTCAGCGCGATATCGCATTGCGCCGAATTGCGCGCGTCGCAGTCATCATCCAGGGCATAGTCTTCGGCGCGCAGGCCCTGCTCGCCGGCGCGGGCGAGAAGGTCGCGTGCCGCGCCTGCGCTGTCTTGTTGTTTCGGTTCGCCGATCCAGGCGGGCTGGAATTCGCGCGCCCGATAGAAGGCGGCGACGGGATCGGCGGACGGGCTTTGCTTCGCCAGAATGTCGCCAATGGCCGATTCTTGCGAATGGTCGGCGTCATGGACGATGCGCGCCGCGGGCTCAGCGTCCGCCACGCGGTCAGGGACGCTCGCGCAGGCCGACAGGCTGAGCGCGCAGAAAAAGACGGCAATCGCGCGATGCGGTTTCAAGCTCGGTCCGCGTCTAAAATGGTGGAGGCCCGGATATCGCTGGGTCCCTACCGGACGATATCGAGGCCGCCATCATGATCAAATCAAAGGCTGCGCCAGACGGCGGTCAGCCCCGTTCGCCTCTGACGCGCTTGCCGCGCTTGGCGTTCATCTCGTCGAGCTTGTCGCTGACGGCCTTGGCGTCGCTGTCGGCCTTCTGGGCCGCCGCGTTCGCCTGATCCGCGCCGGACTGCGCCTTGTCTGCCGTCTGCTGTGCCCGCTGGGCGGCCGAATTGGCCTGATCCGCACTGGACTGCGCCCTGTCGGCGGTGGATTGCGCCCTGTCGGCCGAGGCTTGCACCTTCGCGAGATCGTCTTTGGTCACGCAGCCGCCGAGCAGCAATGTCGCGCCGATCGCCAATGGAAATAGGCTCTTGCTTAAAATGCTATTCATCTGTTTCTCCTCGCTAATGGTGCTGTCTTGAAATGTCGAAATCGCGCACCGCAGGTTGATTTGGCATCTGCCCCGACCTGAAACGCGCAAGGCAGGGTTGAGTTGCATCGCACGCTCTGGAAGCCCACCATGACTTGAATCAATGTACGAGCGTCCAAGACCAATGAGAGTGGTCAAATACGCTCAGTTTCGGTCAAGGCCGGTCTTGGTTTGGCGGGAGCTTCATTTCGGGAGGTAAGCGATGGCCCATGCGTCTTTATTCGGCGGACTGTTTCACGAGCGGCTGCGCGCCTCTTCCAAAAGACTGTTCTGGGTCGGCCTGGCGATGGTTCTGCTGGGCGCCGCGGCCATCATCTTCCCCATGATCTCGACCATGGTGGCCACGCTTCTGGTCGGCTGGGTGTTGCTGCTGGCCGGCATCTTCCAGGTCACCGGCTCCTTCTCGATTCACGGGACCGGGCCCTTCTTCGGTGCGCTCCTGCTCGGCCTGCTTTGCACCGCGGCGGGCATCTTCCTGCTGTTCAGCCCGCTGGCCGGCGCCGTCGCCCTGACCTTGTTGGCCGGCGGGATTTTCATCGTCCAGGGCGCGGTCGAAATCTCGTTCGCTTTTGAAATGCGCCCCCATGACGGCTGGTCCGTCATGCTGCTTTCGGGGATCATCAGCATCGCGATGGCCGCCCTTATCATGGCGGGCTGGCCGGCGATCTCGGTGATCCTGCTGGGCATTCTGCTGGGCGTGAATTTCCTCAGCAGCGGCCTCGGCTACATCATCGTCTCGCGCGCCCTGGAGCCTGCGGCCTGAATGACGGCGCCGTTTCGCCCCGGTCAGCGCAGCCGGCACCGGGAGCTGGAACAGCCATGACCGAGCGGATGCAGGATCTGGCAAACCAGATCGTCCGGCTGCAGAGCGAGCTGGACCGCGAAATCCAGGCGCGGCGCAAGGTGCTGGGCTGGCGCCTGAAGGAAGGCATGGTCGAGTTCGAGCAAGGCATCACCACCGAACATCGCCGCCTTCGGATGAGCGTCGCCAAATTTCTGGCGCGGTCTTCGCTCGGCGTCATTCTCGCGGCGCCGGTGATCTATTCGGTGATCGTCCCGCTTCTGCTGCTCGATATCTGGGCGAGCCTGTTCCAGGCGATCTGCTTTGGGATCTACCGCATTCCGCGGGTCCGCCGTTCGCGCTATATCGTCTTCGACCGCCAGCATCTGGCCTATCTGAACTGGATCGAAGCGTTCAACTGCGTCTATTGCGGCTATGCCAATGGCGTGCTCGCCTATGTGCGGGAAATCGGCGCCCGCACCGAGCAATATTGGTGCCCGATCAAGCATGCCCTCAAAGTCCGCGATCCGCACTTGCGCTATTACGAATTTCTTGAATATGGCGATGCCGACGGCTATCGCACCCGGCTGGAGCAATTCCGCGAAGGGCTGCGGACCGAGGCGTTGCCGAGCGCTCCGGGCGGGCCGGCGGGCGCTCAGTAGAACCCGTCGGCGAAGACCAGCATCAGGGTCGCGCCGATGATGATCGCCGCCATGGAAAATGCGGTGAGCCAGGGCAGGGTATTGCCAAGCTTGGGGCGGGGAATCTCGAAAACGTCGGGGATGCTGTTGCGGTGCATGTGTTTCACCTCAGGACAGATCGGGTCTGCCCTTTGAGGTCATGCATCAGGCGTACCATTTGCGAGGCGCGCTAGCGGCCCCGGCGCGGCATCAAGGACAGAACAAAACCGATCAAACTCAGGGCCAGAATGCCCAGGATGAGCGCCGAACCGGTGCCCCCTGACGCCGCAGCGGGCTTGGCGATCGGATAGAAATGATCAAGCAGCTTGCTTCCCAGCAATTCGAGCAGCAGCAGCAGATAGAGCAGAGGAATCATGGCGCGGTAACGGATCAGCGCGAGCGCGGTCAGCAGCGCAATCAGGAGTCGGTACAGTCCGATCTGCGCGAAGAGGGAGACGACCGCTTGCGCTCCTCCGCCGGAATAGCCGGACAGCGGGATGGCATCGGCGGTGGTTGCGATGTCTTGCGGATGCCACATCATGTTCGTGCCCATGACCAGCCGCAGCAGCACCAGCGGAACGAACAGCCAGATCGCCGCGCGCAAGCCCGGATACGCGTTGTCAAACCGTGAGGGCAGGATTCGATCGAGCATGGGCATCGTCTTTCGTGGCGACCTGCGCAGACTAGCGCGTTTATAGGGGGCTGGTGGGGCCTGTTTTCAGAACTCTCACACAATGCTTTCGATCACCTGGCTCGCAACTGCAGCATGCATCTCTACATTCATCCTGCCTGCGATGATGCGGACCCAATGAGGAGCAAGCGCATGTTGAAGGCAATCATCCAGGTGTCGTCCTTGGTTTTCACCCTGGCGGTGGCGAGCGGCATTTCCGCCAATGCCAGTACGCTCGGCGGCAATGAGGAAGATGCGGCCGCGCCGGCAGGGTCCTTCACCTCGGCGATGGAAATACTCGCCAGCTCGCAATTCAACGTCAACGAACACCGGGCGCCTCACTCGAATTCGCGCACCACGCTCAGCACCACACGGTAGCGGTCAGCCCTCGCGTTCAGGCCCACCGGAACGCCGATGCCCAGTTCGAAGTCCGCGGGGGTGCGCCAGACAATGCCGGGGGTGTAGAAGCTTCCTTCTTCGTCGGACAAATTCCATTCGCTGGTGAATGTGATCCGGCCGACCGGCGCATAGGCCCCCACATTCAAAGTCGAAGGATGCCGACCGCCATGCGCCGTGCCGTCGTTGAGCGCAGTGCCCAGATTGAGAAAGACCTGTGCCCCCGGCCAGTTCGGAATATCCGCCGCCAGGACCGCCGACGGCATGAGCGCGAACTGGCCGTCGCCCAGATCGTTCGATCTGCTTGCGACCGGTACCGCCACCGCCAATGCCAGCGCGGCATGCAGGCGGGAGTCCGCAATGTCCATCCAGCTATATTTGGTGGCGAAGTCCAGGTCTCCCACGGTCTGCGCCGCCTGTCCCACCGACGGCGCGTCGCGCACATAACCCATCCAGCCGGCACCGATCTGCCACGCGTCCGTCAACCCATATTCGACTCCCAGATCTGCTTCCTGCCGCGTGAAGCCGCGGCCCGCCATGAATCGCGGGGCCAGCGTGACCTGCGTCTCTCCGGCGCCTTGCGGAAAGACCACCTCGGATTGAAAGAGTTCCTGCAACGCTTGAACGCCTTGCGCCCGAAGCGGCGTGGCGAACGGCATGAAGTGCAGAAATGCTGCCGCGGACAGGATGACGGTTCGCTTTCTCGCCATGCAGGAAGGCCGCCTCTCGATTGGGTCGCGAAGTCTGCGCGGCTTCACATATGGAAAGAATGAAGATCGGCGGCGCGAAAGTTCCGCCCGTTCGATGGAACTTCGGACGTGGCGGAAACGGCAGTAAATTGGGACTTAACGCCCTGTTATTCACGTGCCGCTAGACAGGAGGTCCGGATAGTTCTGGTTTTCTCGTTGAGGGCCGAGCCGTCCGCCGGAAAGAACCAAGATGATGGGCGTGAGAAAAGACGCGCTGCGGCGCAGTCCGCATCTGAGCACGCTGGTGGGATTTTCCATTCTGTCCGCCCTGGGTGTGATCTGGGGCATCTATGGCTGGATCATCGTCGGCGAACGCAGCGAAGCGATAGAACGCGGGCAGCAGACATTGGCCGCGATCGCTTCGGCCTATGGCGAACATGCCGGCACCTTGCTGCAAATCGGCCTGGACCTGCCGGGCGACGAAGGCCGCCTGGCAAAAGGGGAGGCCACCGGTCCCGGCGAGACCGCGCTGCGCGAATTTCGCGAGGCGCTGAATATTCCCGGCATCAACCTGAGCTTGCGCAGAGTTGCCATGCCCAGTTCCGGTCTGCCTCAAAGCAGTGCGCCGGACCCAAGTCCCGATTACACCGACGAACACGGCATCATATCCGCCACCGTGGAACGGCCGCGCGCGGGCCTGATCGCGGTCGCCACCATGAGCCAGGATCAGGCCCTGGGGGAATGGCGCGAACGTGCGGTCACCGAAGGAAGCGCTGGCGGCCTCCTCACCTTGGCCGCCGCCGCGATCGCCCTTCTTCTGATCCGTCATCTGCGGCGGCGCGAGACGATGGAAGACGCGCTGCGTGCGGCCAAGGAATCCGCCGAGGCAGCCAGCAGGGCCAAGTCCGACTTTCTCGCCAATATGAGCCATGAAATCCGCACGCCCATGAACGGTGTTCTGGGCATGACCGGGCTTCTGCTGGATACCGATCTCGACGCCGAACAGCGCAATTTTGCCGAAGTGGTGCGCGATTCCGGAGAGGCTCTGCTCGCCATCGTCAACGATATTCTCGACGTCTCGAAACTGGAGGCCGGAAAGCTCGAACTCGAACAGATCGATTTCGACATGGTCAACACCGTCGAAAGCGCGATCTCGCTGATGGCCGGCCGGGCCCGCGAAAAGGGCATCGATCTGGGCGTCTTCGTCGATCCGGCGGCGCGGGGCGTGTATCGCGGCGACGCGGCGCGGCTGCGCCAGGTTCTGCTCAATCTCCTCAGCAATGCGGTCAAGTTCACGGAGAAGGGCGGGGTTTCGGTGCAGGTCGCCGTTCACCGGATCGAGGATCCGCAAACCGGCCAGTCCCATCTGCGCTTCGAAGTGAAGGATACCGGCCCCGGCATCCCGGAGAAAGTGTGCGAGCGGCTGTTCCAGAAATTCACCCAGGCGGACAGTTCGGTGACCCGCCGGTTCGGCGGAACGGGTCTGGGCCTGGCGATCTGCAAGCAGCTTGTTCAATTGATGAGCGGAGAAATCGGCGTCGCCAGCCGGGTCGGGTTCGGTTCGACCTTCTGGTTTCAGGTGTCGCTGCCCCGGTCGAACAACAGTGTGCCGGACCTGGGGAGCCTGCCTTTGCATTTGAAGGACCTCAAGGTTCTGCTGGTCGACGATGTGCCGATGAATCTGGAGATACTTGGACGCCAGCTCGGCGTTCTCGGCATCAAGGCGTCTTCCGTCGAAGACGGGTTCGCGGCGATGGGCGAACTCGAGCGCGCCTGGCACCGGGGCAAGCCGTACGATATCGCCTTTCTGGATCAGATGATGCCGGGCATCGCCGGCGTGGACCTGGCCGCCCGCATTCGCGCCAATCCGGCTTTGCGCGACACCAAGCTGGTGCTGGTCTCGTCGGCCGGCTTCTACGGAATCGAGATTGCCGCCGCCGAAGTCTTGGATGCCCGCGTGGACAAGCCGGTCCGCCAGCACGAACTCCTGGACTGCATCGTGCGGGTGTATAGCGGTCAGGGGTCCGGCGTCATGGCGGCGCGGGTCAAGCCGGGCGCACCGGAGTATCTGCATGCCGCGAAGGCGCGGTCGCTCAGGATCCTTCTCGCCGAGGACAACAAGATCAATCAGAAATTCGCCATGGCCCTGCTCGAAAAGGCCGGCCATGTCGTCACCGTCGCGGAAAATGGCCATCAAGCCGTCGATGCCATGCGCCGCGCCGACTATGATGTCGTACTGATGGACGTGCAGATGCCCGAACTCGACGGCGTCGGCGCGATGCGCGAAATTCGCGCAATGAAGCGGCCGAAATGCGCGGTTCCCATCATTGCGATGACGGCGAACGCCATGCCCGGCGCGAAGGCCGAATATCTCGGCGCCGGGATGGATGACTATGTCCCCAAACCCATCGAGGCGGGGCTGCTGCTGGCCAAACTGGCGCAGATCGCCAAGAGCCTTGAATCGGGGACGCCGCAGGCCATTACCGCTCCGGGCGCCGCAGACGCGCCGGAGCCGCAAGAGCCTTCGCGCGTGTCACGCGCAGAACGTCCGCTTCTGGACGCCGAGAAATTGTCGACGCTGCAAACCGTTCTTTCCGGCTCGGCGGCGCGAGAATTTGTCGTGCTCTACCAGGTCGATGCGGCGGGCCGCCTGGCGCAGATCGAGGAGTTTGCGCAACGCGGCGATCTGGACGGAATTTCGCAGGAATCGCATATCCTGGTGAGCACCGCGGGCAATGTCGGCGCTGTGCGGGTCAGCGCATTGGCGGGCGAATTGAACCATGCCTGCCGCAACGGCGACCGCCGCGCCGCAAACGCCCTGGCGGGGCAGTTGAAAGCCGCGCACCTTGCGACATCGGATATTCTTCAAGCCTGGCTTGATGGAGCGGAAAGTCCGGGCGTGTCTTCGGCCGCGGGATAGCGATCTCCTGTCAGTGGATGATCGCGCACCGCGCCCGACTTCGCCTCGGTTGGTACCGCCATTGGCGCTTTTCGTATTTCTTACGCAATGCTTTCGATCACTTGGCTCGCAACTGCGGCATGCGCCTCTACATTCATCCTGCCCGCGATGACGCGGTCCCCAATGAGGAGCAATCGCATGTTGAAGAAAATCATCCAGGTGTCGTCTTTGGTTTTCACTTTGGCCGTGGCCGGCGGAATTCCCGCCAATGCCAGCACGCTCGGCGGCAATGAAGAAGATGCGGCCGCGCCCGCAGGATCCTTCACCTCGGCGATGGAAGTGCCCGCCAGCGCGCAATTCAACGTCAGCGAACACAGGGCGCGCCACGAGCGGTTCGCCATGCGCTTCGCCCAGTCCGGTGACCGCGCGATGCGGCAGGACAGCGAAAGACAGAAATAAACGCTGCCGGAGATTGGAGAAGGCTGCAACGTCTTCTCCAGATCACCCGACGTCAGTTCTCGCGCGCCAGCGGCCTTGCCTCTTGCATCAGCACCTTATGTGTCAGCGCCCAGAGCGCCGCCGATGGCGCATGGCCCGCGCCGGGCAGAGCCACGAATTTCTTCGCCGGCGCCTTGATGGTCTCGACATAGGCCCGCGCCAGTTCGGGCAGGGCGGTCATGTCGTGTTCGCCCTGGATAACGAACACCGGCACGGAAAAATCCATCCCCAAGGCGGGAAGGTCGGCCATCAGCGGGCCGTCCAATGTCTCGCCCAGAAAATGGCGGCCGCTGAATTCAATCGCGGCTTTGTCATCGGCCTGCTCCTTGGCGGAGGCGTAAGCCGGGCTGACTGGAAAATCCGGCGGCGCGGGCGCCAACCTGTGCTGATAGACCTGCTCCACATTCTGATAGGCCTGCCAGTCGGCAGGGCGGTGCCAGGGCGGCGGCCCGATGGCGGCAAGCGCGTCCGCCGCCTTGCTGTCCTTCGCCGCCTTCGCCATCGCGACTAGGCGCGCATAGACCATCGCGGTGTTCTTCCGCATGTCCACGATCTGCGCCGGGCCGACATAGGCGGCGAACAAGTCCGGCTGCGTCCGGATCATCTGGATGCCCAGGATGGAACCCCAGGACGCGCCCATCACGATCACCTTCTTCTTTCCCAGATGCCGCGCCGCATAGCGCGCGACGTCGATGCCGTCCTGGATCATCCGCGCCATGGTCATGCTGGGCGCGATGGCCGCGCCGCCATTGCGGGTAAAGGTGCGGCCCGCGCCGCGCTGGTCCCACTCGACCAGGGTGAAATCCTTGTCCCAGCCCTTGAACATCGCATCGGCCTGGGGCGTGAAGGTCACCGCCGGGCCGCCATGCAGAAGCAGCAGCACCGGATTGGCGCGGTCGCGGCCCTTGATGGTGATCCACTGGTCGATGCCGCCGATGCGGACGAAAGATTCTTCGTCGATCGCGCCGGCTGCGCGCGCGGGTGCGGCCAGTGACAGGAATGAGAGGGCGGCGATAATGACCTTGAATTGACGCATGGCACACCCTCGATCCTCACCCTGAGCCCGTCGAAGGGTGAGGAGCATGCGGAGAGATCATCCAATCCTCATCCTTCGACAAGCTCAGGATGAGGAGATCGGGTAGCGGTGTGTCACCCTTAGGCCAGCTTTGCCTTGTACAGCGCGCTCAGGTTGGACCAGGCGCGCTCGGCTTCGGCCTCGTTGTAGACGGCGCTGCCGCGGACGCACCAGCCGTGATCGGCCTTGTAGACTTCCACCGTCGCCGGGCGCTTGGCGGCGGCGAAGGCGGCTTTCAGATCGTCCTTCACCGTGGGCGCCGTCGCGTCGTCATTCTGTGCCTGGCAGACCAGATAGGTGGCGTTGGATTTGGCGATCAGCAGATGCGGACTGTCCGGGTCCTTGGTGACCAGGCCGTTGCCGCCATGGAAGCTGCCCACCGCCGCGATACGGTCCGGCACCGCCGCCGCCGTGCGGAACGACAGCGCCCCGCCCATGCAATAGCCTTGCACGCCCGCCTTTTTGTTCTTGTCGGTCTGAGTCTGGGCGTCGAGGAAGGCGAGATAGGCCTGGGCGTCGCGGTCGATGCCTTCATTCTTCATCGCGGCGCGATAGCCGGTGAGCTTGGCGCGCGTATCGGGGTCGGAGAAGTTGGTATTGTCGCCGATCACCGGCGCCTTGGCCGAGCGGTAGAAGGGATTGGGCACCAGGACGACATAGCCCATTTCCGACAGTCGCCGTCCGATGTCGCGGAAGGCGGGACGCAGGCCCATGATGTCGGGCCAGATCAGCACGGCGGGATGCTGTCCCTCCGCCTTGGGTCGGAACAGCACCGCATCGCAATTGCCGTCGATGGTTTTCACCGTGACGTCCTGTTCGATGGCCGTGGACTGCGCCAGCGCCGGGCTGGCGGCGACGCCGGCGGCGCCCAGCGCCAGGGCGCCAAAGCTGCGGCGCGAAAGCCGGGAGTCGGTCACAAGGCCGGGATGGATGAATTCATCGCACATGGGTGTTCCTCCGGGGATTTGGTTTTTGGATGGGACGCGGCGAGAGAAAGATCGGAACGGGCAGCAAAGGAGCGGCCGCTGCGGCTGTCAAGATCGCCGCCCTTGCTCCATGGGATATGGGAGCATATACTCCTTTGTCTTCGGAGGAGCCCATGACCCATCCCCCCACTTCGCATCCCATCGTCTCGCAGGAAGAATGGCTGGCGGCGCGCAAGGCGTTGCTCGCGAAGGAGAAGGACGAACTTCGCATTCGCGACGAAGTGAATGCGGCGCGGATGGCGCTGCCCTGGGTGAAGGTCGAGAAGGATTACCTGTTCGAGACGCCGGGTGGGACCAAGACATTGGCGGACCTGTTCGCGGGGCGCAGCCAGCTTCTGGTCTATCACTTTATGTTGGGGCCGGACTGGACGGAAGGATGCCCGCGCTGCTCCTTCATCGCCGATCACATCGGCCAGACTTTGCCGCACCTGAACAATCACGATGTCACCTGGACCGCCGTGTCGCGCGCGCCGCTGGACAAGATCCAGGCCTACAAGACGCGGATGGTATGGAATTTCCCCTGGGCCTCGTCGAACGGCAGCGATTTCAATTACGACTTTCATGTCTCCTTCACCGAGGAAGAGCGGGCGTCGGGCGCGATCGACTATAATTACGCCAAGCGGCCGATGAACCGCGACGAGCTGTCCGGCTTCAGCGCCTTCTTCAAGGACGAGGCGGACCAGGTGTTTCACACCTATTCCACCTATGCGCGCGGGCTGGAGAGCCTGGCGGGCACCTTGTTGCTGCTGGACCGCGCGCCCAAGGGCAGGAACGAAACCGCCTCGCTCAGCTTCGTGAAGCGGCGGGATGAATACGTAACCGCTGCCGAGTAGGCATTTTCCTGGGCGCGCGGATGATGCCGACCGCGGCCGCGCGAAGCAGGCGGCGGAAAGATGGACATTCCAGATGGCTGGGCGCGGGGCAGGCGGCGGCGTGGCGTAGTCCGTCGCGTAGCGCGCTCATGTCGCGAATGGTCTTGTCCAGCGCCTCGGCCCTGGTCGCCAGCTTTTTGCGATCGATGCGCGGGCGCCCATCCGGCGCGAACATGGCCGCGATCTCTTCCAGCGTGAAACCGGCGGTGCGTCCCAGCGCGATCAAGGTCAACCGTTCGAGCACGCCCGGATCGAACAGGCGGCGCAGGCCGCGCCTGCCGATGGACGCGATCAGGCCTTTCTCCTCATAGAAGCGCAAGGTCGAGGCGGGAACGCCGGAGCGCCCGGCAACTTCGGCGATATCCAGATCCTTCATGCCCTTGACCTCAACTGGACTTGAAGTGGCAGGTTATGGCCCGGGCCCGCGCAGGGCAAGCGGAAGGAGACGATCATGACGATGGATGACGAGCAGCACGCGCTGTGGAACGGGCCGGCGGCGCGCAGCTGGATCGCGGCGCAGGGCGCGCTGGACCAAATGTACCAGCCGTTCGAGGATTTTCTGGCGGCAGCGGCGGCGGAAATTGCGGGCGGCCGCGTGCTCGACATCGGCTGCGGCACGGGCGGCACCACGCGCGCGGCGGCGCGCGGCGCGGCGGGGCATTGCCTTGGCGTCGATATTTCCGCACCGATGATTGCGGCGGCCCAGGCGCGCGCCGAACAGGAAGGCGCGCCGGCAAGCTTCGTCTGCGCGGATGCCGAGACTTATGCGTTCGCGCCCGCCAACTTCGATCTTTTGATGTCGCGCTTCGGGGTGATGTTCTTCGGCGATCCCGTCCGCGCCTTTGCCAATCTTCGCCGCGCCGCACAGGGTGGCGCGCGGCTTCTGGTCTTCGCCTGGCGCGATCCGGTGGAGAATCCGTTCATGACGGCGGCGGAACAGGCCGCGGCGCCGCTGTTGCCCCGCGCCGTTTCGCGCCGCGCCCTGGATGCGCCGGGGCCGTTCGCCTTTGCGGAGCCGGACCGGGTGCGCGCCATTCTGGAGAAAAGCGGCTGGACTGACATTGACATCCGGCCATTGGATGTCGATTGCAGCTTTCCCGAAAGCGCGCTGGTGCATTATCTGACCTGGATGGGCCCCATCGGCCGCATCCTGCAGAACGCGGACGCACCCAGCCGCGCCAAGGTCGTCGATACCGTGCGCGCCGCCTTCGATATTTTTGTGCAGGGCGACGAGGTGCGCTTCAATGCCGCCTGCTGGAAAATCGATGCGCGTGCCGGACGCGGGATTGCCGCCTTGCCGGTCTAAGCCGCCGCCAGGAAGGTCATGCCGATCCGCAGGCCCGGATGATTGTCGGCGGCGAAGAGATCGGCGGTGTGCAGGTCCGCCACCGCCGCCACCAGGCTCAGGCCCAGTCCGTTTCCGGCCGTGGTGCGGCTTGCTTCCAGCCGGTAGAAGCGCTGGAAGATCCGCTTGGTTTCCGAGCTCGGCACGCCCACCCCATCGTCGGCGACCGACAAAGTAATTCCGTCTTGCGTCCTGCCAAGAGAAACGCAGATCTGGGCGTTTTGCGGGGTGTGGAGATTGGCGTTCTCCAGAAGATTGGCCAGCGACAAAGTCAGGAGCTCGGGATCGCCCCAGATCCAGAGATCGGGTTCGATATCCTGCATGATGCTTCTGCCATCCTCTTCCAGCGCGGGCGCGAAGGTCTCGCAAACTTCGCCGACCAGCTGGCTGAGGCAGAAGCGCTGGAATCCCGCCCGCCGGTTGCCGCTTTCGATCTGGGCAATCCGCAGGATCGCGCCGAACATGTCCAGGATGCCGTCAAGGTCCCGGACGCCGCGATCGATCAGGGCGCGATACTCCGCGGGCGATACTTCCGGGCTGCGCGCCGTGTCCAGAATGTTGCGCAGGCGGCCCAGCGGCGTCCTCAGATCGTGCGCAATATTGTTGGACAAATGTTTCAGGCTTTCCATCAAGTCGGTGGTCCGGTCCAGCATCCGGTTCAAGGTCGCGGCCAGCCGGTCGAGTTCATCCGGCGCGCCGCGCCTGGGCACGCGCCTTGCGATATCGCCTTCGATGATGGCCTCGGCGGTCCGGTTGATGATCTCGATCCGCTTGAGATATCGCGAGCTCAGGAAAAGGCCGCCGGCGATCGCCATGGTGGAGGACAGAAGGAATATCCAGCCGAATGATTTCAGGATCAGGGCACCGAATTTCTGCACCTGGCCCCAATCATTGCCCACCGTCAGGCACAAGCCGCCGGAGAGCGGCGCGGAATAGACGGCGAGTTTTTCCATTTCGCCCGGCTCCTCGTCGCCGTCGGGCGGCCCGGTCAGGATCGTCCAGCCGCGCACGCAGGACGGCATCGGTATGTTTCCGAAGAGATGGCGGCCATGCGCATCGGAAAGGGAATAATCCAGGCCGTCGACCAGATGTCCCCGCTGCCGTTCGGCAATGGCTTGCAGCAATTGCTTGGTGCCGCCGGATTTGTACCCCGCTTCCAGGGCCTTGGAATCCGAAACGATGCGCGCATGGAATTCGCGGGCAAGCTCCGCCGTCACCGACAGATAGGTGATCAGCGCCAGGATGCCGACCGAGACCGCGAAAAGTCCCGCATAGGCGGCGGTGAGCTTGAAACCGGCCGATTTAAGCGTCTGTCTTAGTCGCACGTATCATGTATCCGGAGCCGCGAATTGTCTGAATGAGATCCGAACCGATTTTTCCGCGGAGTCGGCTCATATGCGTCTCCACGATGTGGGTTTTCGGATCGAAATGGTAATTCCACACCCCTTCCAGGAGCATGGTGCGGGTGACGATCTGGTCGCTGCGCTTCATCAGATATTCCAGCAGCGAGAATTCGCGGGGCTGCAGCGCGATCGGCTGGCCGCCGCGGGTCACTTTTCGTTTGATGCGGTCAATCTCCAGCTCGCCCGCTTTGAGGATCTGCGGTTCGTGCTGGGCGATGGCGGGCCGCCGCAGCAGGGCATTGACCCGCGCCAGGAGTTCGGAAAAGGCAAAGGGCTTGGCGAGATAATCGTCGGCGCCGGCATTCAGCCCCTCCACCCGGTCGTCGAGGCCGCCCAGATTGCTGAGGATGAGGACCGGCGTGTGCGAACTGTCCTGCCGCAGGGATTTGACCAGAGACAATCCGTCCAGGCCCGGCAACATCCGGTCGATAATGGCAAGCTCGTAGCTGCTGCGCCGCGCGGCCGCCAGGCCCAGATCGCCGCGCCCGACATGCTCCACCTTGAAATTATGCTGATTGAGGCCCTTGACGACGTAATTCGCCAATGCCGCTTCGTCTTCGACCAAGAGAATTGCCATGCGCGCTCCCGCGTTTCGCACAGCATCGCCGTCCGGCGGGCGCACCGAAATAATGCGCCCGCCGTAACGTCAGGCTCTTGTGTCGACCAGGGCGCCCATTCCTTTGGGCGCCGATGCCGAAACACCGGAGCTTGCGGTGGCGCCGACATTGCTGTCGTCGGCATCGCCGTCACGATCCGGTTTCGAACCTTCCGCTGCTTCCGGCGTGCGCGACAATTGGATCGCGTGCGCCTGCGGCGACAGAGCTGTGACAGTCATTGCGTTA
This sequence comes from Pseudomonadota bacterium, assembly GCA_040389245.1. Lineage (GTDB taxonomy): Bacteria > Pseudomonadota > Alphaproteobacteria > Micropepsales > Micropepsaceae > Rhizomicrobium. The sequence goes on from JAZKAH010000002.1 coordinate 1,389,592, forward strand.
TTCTCCTCTGTATACAGCAGGCGCGACGCTAATCCCGAGAGAAACAAGGTCGCGTAAAGCCAATGTTGTGGTTTTGTATAGTTGCGCCGCGATGCCCTGCTAATGATTATCACTAGTCGGAGAAATCGTTGCGCGACGCGCGCTATCGCGCAATTTCCTGCGACCGATTTGCAGTCCGCCCGACAAAAGCGATTCCGACCAAAAAGTCGAATTGCGGCAATGACGCGGGCGGCGGCGCCACCTAGGTTCCCGGCCAGGGGGGCGCCAGATCGATCAATGGACGGCCATGCACATCATGAAGTTGCGGTTCAAGGCGGCGCTGCTGTCGTTGCTGATGACATCACTTGTCCCGATTCTCCCCGCGCACGCCGACGGCCTGGATCTCAGCGCCTATAAGGGAAAAGTCGTCTATCTCGATTTCTGGGCGTCGTGGTGCACGCCGTGCCGCCTGTCCTTTCCCTGGATGAGCCAGCTCCAGTCCCTGTATGGGCGCGACGGATTGGTGGTGATCGGCGTCAATGTCGATCACGACCGCGCGCCGGCGGATGAATTTCTCGCGGCCAATGGCGGCAATTTCCAGGTGGTCTACGATCCCCACGGCGCGCTGGCGAGCAAGTATGACGTCAAGGGCATGCCCACATCCTTTCTGATCGGCCGCGACGGCAAGGTGCGGGCCGTCCATCCTGGATTTCTCGCCGAACGCGAGTCGTCCTATGCCGCGGACGTCAAGGCCTTGCTCGATGAAAAGGCACGGTGACGCGGTGAGATCGCAATTCTCCATCGGTTCAAAATTCAAGACGGCGGCGATCTGCGCGGTGCTGGCGCTGCTCTGCGCGTCCTGCAGTTCGATCGGGCCGAGGCCCTGGGAAAAAGATCTCATGGCCCGCGCCGAAATGAAGGTCGATCCCTATCCCCTGCAATCGGCGGCCGAAGACCATATCTATTTCAGCAGGGAGGCTTCGAGCGGCGGGCGCGGCTTCGCGGGCGGCGGTTGCGGGTGCAATTAAAGAAGCGGCGTGCCCGAAAGCTTCGCGGAACACTTCGCGGGACATTGGCGAGCATGTCGGCCAGCCTGCTCGCCGCCACCGTGGCGGGGCACGCCGACAGTGCGGCGGCGCAGGCCACATACCAACCGCAAGACGCCAGGGACGACAATTTTGGTCCCGGGGTCGCCTATTCGGAATTCAACAGCGCCATCCTGGTCTATCAGGAAGCCGGCGGACGGGTCGAAGCGACGGAGCCCACCACCAGTCTCACCATTCATGGCGCCGATGGCCGGGCGCTGAGTTTGGGCGCCGTCGCCGATGCGATCTCCGGCGCCACGCCCAACGGCGCGGTGCCGTCCGACAAGAGCCAAACCTTCGTCACCCCGATCAAGGCCCGGGGATCGAGCGCCAGCGTCACCAGCGCGTCGGGCGGCAGCACGATCATTCAGTTGCCGCCGACGCCGGGCCAGCTGGCGCAGGCCGCGCTGGGCCGGCAATATACCGTCGCGCCCAACACATTGCCGGTCGACAAGGGATTCCGGGACCATCGCGGCGCGGTCACCTTCGGCTGGTCCCAGCCCTTGGGCGTCATTACCCAGGCCGGGTTCGGCGGCGGCTATTCCCGGGAGTCGGATTACCAGTCGATCACCGGAAACGTGAACCTGTCGCAGAATTTCAACAGCGACAACAGCACCGTAAGCCTCGCGTTCAACACCGAATTGGATTCCTCGTTTCCCTATGGCGGGATTCCCACGCCCTTGGCGGCGATGAGCGCACAATGGAAGCCCTCCACCAGCCGCGACAAGACCCAGCTGGGATTGGTCGTCGGACTTACCGAAGTGATAAGCCGCAATTGGCTGATGCAGCTGAATTACTCCTATGACGCGCAAACCGGCTATCTGAATGATCCCTACCGGATCATCTCCGTCGTCGATCCCGTCTCGGGCGAACCCACTTCCAGCCTCTATGAAAGCCGTCCCGGCAAGCGGCAAAGCCAGAGCATCTACTGGAACAACAAGATCGATCTGGGCCCCGCCGTCACCGAGATCGGCTATCGCTATTTCAAGGACAGCTGGGGCATCGCCTCCCAGACCGCCGATGTCTCGGAGCGGATAAATTTCTCCCGCTCTTTTTATATCCAACCCAGCGCCCGCTGGTACCAGCAATCGGCGGCGAATTTCTTTCACGATTTTCTGCTGGGCAACCAGCCCCTGCCGGCCTATGCCTCGTCGGACTTGCGGCTGGGCAAGTTTCACGCCCTCACTTACGGCGCGAAAATCGGATACAAGTGGAACGGACGGTCGGAAATCTATTTGCAGGCGGATTATTATGTGCAGTCCGGCAATGCCCACCCGTCCGATGCTATCGGCCAGCTCAAGCAGCAGAATTTGTTTGCCGGCACCAAGGCCACGTTTTTCATGGTCGGCTACCAATGGGATTTTCACTAGGACGAAGGCTTGAAAGCTGATCCTGCCGGAGGTTCGCAGACGCTGCCGGATACGGTGCGGGCCGGCGCGGATTTTCTGCATGTTTTCCACGCCATGGCGACGCCCTGCGAAATGCGGCTGGAAACCGGCGATCTCGAGCTGGCGCGCCGCGCGGGTGCGGCCGTGGAGGCCGAAGCGCGCCGCATCGAAGCCAAATACAGTCGCTATCGCCCCGACAGCGTCGTCAGCAAGATCAACAAGGCGGGAGGCGCGGAGCTTGCCGTCGACGCCGAGACCGCGCACCTGCTGGACTTCGCGGCGCAGTGCCATGCGGTGAGCGGCGGGCTGTTCGACATCACCTCCGGCGTGTTGCGGCGGATCTGGCGGTTCGACGGCTCCGCATCGGTTCCGACTCCCGACCAGATCAAGCCGCTGCGCGCCCTGGTCGGATGGCATCGCGTGGTCTGGAAGCCGCCCGCCATCATCCTGCCGGCGGGAATGGAAATCGATCTGGGCGGTCTCGCCAAGGAATATGCCGTCGACCGGGCGATGGCCGCGCTGCGCGCCATCACCGCCGAGCCCGCGCTTGTCAATTTCGGCGGCGACCTTGCCGTCACGGGACCGCGCCGGGGCGGCAAGGCCTGGAACGTCGCCATCGAACATGTCGAACGAAGCGGCGAGATGGCGGGCATGCTGGAACTGAGCAACGGCGCCCTGGCCACCAGCGGCGACATGCGGCGCTATCTGCTCAAGGACGGCGTGCGTTTCGGCCATATCCTGGATCCGAAAACGGCGCGTCCCGTGAGGGATGCGCCGCGCTCGGTGACGGTGGCGGCCGCGACCTGCATTGCGGCGGGCATGACCGCCACCTTGGCGATGCTGCATGGCCGCCGCGCGGAAGCCTTTCTCAAAAGCGAAGGCGTTCGCGCCTGGTGCATCCGCTAGCGGGACGCACGCAATGACGCGCCGATGACGGGCATCAGGCGATGGCGAGTGCTTTGGTCCCGCGCCGCCGGAGCATCGCGCCGAGGCCGAAGAAGCCGATCAGCATCATCGCCCAGCTTGCCGGTTCCGGTATGGCGGAGGGCACGCCGACTCGGCCGGCTTCCAGATCCGCATCGCCGGCATCGGCCCCGACATTCCTGACGGCGGAAGCGCTGAAGGATCCGGTCGTGGTGAAGCCAAAGGTCGAATCCGCCGACAGGCCGCTGAAATTCTGCAGCGGCGGGAAGGGGCCGCCGCTGGCGTGGAAATCCGCGCCGGTATAGGTGAAGACCAGATCCGGAATCGCCGCATTGTCGGTGAAGCCGGATTGCAGGATCAGGCCCGACGGCAGCGTGTTGGAAATCGATGCGGTGACATCGGGTATGGTCGAGGAAATCGAACCGGGCACATAGCCCGCGAAATCGACGATCACCAACTGGTCGCCGGAAACCGCGCCGAGGTCCGGGGTCAAGGAACCGGAATAGCTGAATTTGAAGTTGGAACCGTCTGCCGTGACCGTGTCGAGGTTGGTCATGATGTTCGCCGCCTGGGCGGGGACCGTCAACGCGATTGCCGCCACCGCGGCCAATGCAACCGATTTCATCCGAAGTTCCTTTCCCTGCTCGCTGCACTTGCCCTGACGCTTTCAACGGCCATGGCAAAGGGCCGTTCCGCGATCCGTTCGGGAATTGCGATTATTTAAGGTTGCGCGGATGGAACCGGCTAATTTGTTTTATTTCGGCGCAGGAATGCGCGTCGTTCGAATCGCGTCTGTTTTTATTTGACACAAAATGATGGACGACCGCGCGCGGATTTCATTTGCGGCGGACCGCTCTGACTTTGCCGCTGTTGCCGCCGCCGCAGAAAAAAAGATCGCCGCCGTTGGATTCCAATCCCGACACGATCGTGTCGGGCGGCATTTCGATCTTTTCCAGCACCTCTCCGGTTTTCGGATCGATGCGCCGGATCTCGCTCTGGTCGTTTTCCCAGGTGCCGTGCCAGAGCGCGCCGTCGGTCCAGGTGACGCCGGTGACGAAGCGGTTGGATTCGATGGTGCGAAGAATTTTTCCGGTCTGCGGATCGATCTGATGGATCTTGCGCTCCCGGTGCTGTCCCACCCACAAGGTGCCTTCGGCCCAGGCCAGGCCGCTGTCGCCGCCGCCGCCGGGCGCGGGAATGGTGGAGAGCACCTTGCGGGTCTTGGGATCGATCTTCTGGATGCGACTCTCGGCAATCTGGAACAAGTGCGTGCCGTCGAAGGCGGTGCCGGCATGGGCGGCGACGTCGATCGTGCGCACCGTCTTGCCGCTGGCGGGATCGAACGCGTTCAACTTGTCCCCGGATGCGAACCAGACTTGGGCGCCGTCATAGGTGACGCCACCCACATTCTTGACGCCCGCAAAGGGCCCATACTCGCGCACGATTTCGGCGGGTGATTTTTTCATGGCGTCATCCTGAGGCAAGGGCTGCATCTCTCCTCCTCACCCTGGTCGCGCTACGCTGGCGCTAGCGACTGTCGAAGGGTGAGGATGTCAAGCTGTCTGAGCGGTCCTGATGCTTCGTCCCTCGACAAGCTCGGGATGAGGGGCTCAGCATGAGGAGATCGGGCTGAATGCAGCGTCATCCTAATCGCCGGCCACGGAAACGGGGAGTAACAACATCGTCGCGAATCCCGGCAAAGGCGGGGTCATCCAGCGACGGGCACGGCCCTTGCCGAGCCACTGCACCTTGCCCGTTGCCGCCAGCGCATCCAGCGCCCGCTGCACGGTGCGCTGGCTGGCGCCGAGGGCAAGGGCCAGGGCCGAGCTCGACCAGGATTCGCCGTCGGCGAGAAAGGCGAGCACATCCGCATTCTGCTCTTCCACCGGCGCGGCGAGGACCACGACCTCGCGGGAAGGGCGCGGCACCAGCATAAATCCCTGCTTGGTCGCGCTCACGCTGGCCAGGGTGCGCAGCGCCGTGCGAAGGCGGCCGATCTCGACCCTGAGCCGGGCGCGATGCGATTCATCGGCGGACTTGCCCCGAAACGCCCGGGCGACCAGCGCCTCCCGTGATACGTCCCGCGGCCAGGCCTCGCCCAGCGCGCGTGCCAGCGTGAACAGGACCGGCCGCTTGGCGAGCGCGACCACTTTTCCGGCCTGGCGCACCGCATGGCGGCACGCGTCGATGATGAGCGCCTCCGACGCGAACAGCGTTTCGACATCCTCCAGCAACAGGGGACGCACCTGACCCTGGGCAATCAGGCGTGCCGCCGGCGCTTCGAGGACCATCAGCGCCTGTTCGACCTCGGCCGCCAGCGCCGGAATGCGGGCCCAGCGCGCGGCTTCCTCGGCGCGGGCGAGCGCGGCGCCTGCCGCCCCGGCGCGAACGCGCCGCATGGCGATCCCGGCAACCGCCAGCTCGTGAATGGTGCGCAGCGCAGGCGTAAGCGTCGAGAGATCGAGCCCGGAGAGAATGTCTTCCGCCTCTTGCAAACGCCCGATCAGAAGGAGACGCCGGATTTCGAGATAGCGCGCATGCGCGGCGTTCGCATGGTCGCCATGGTTTTCGAGTGCGATCCGCGCGGCCTTGAGCGCCTTCACCGGCCGGCCCAGGTCGCGGGAGGCGAAGGCGATCTCGGCCTCGGCGACGACGCATCTTGCCCGGGGCACGATTTCTTTCGAACCGAAGGCGGCCGCCGCGCGCCGAAGGAGACTGCGCGCCCGAACCAGGTCGCCCAGCTGCGCCATGGCGATGCCGCGTAGCGCCAGGGCCGGTGCATCCTCCCTGAGCGCGATCCGTTTCAGTGCGCCGAGGGGATCGCCGGCTGCAAGAGCGCGTCCGGCGGCGGTGATCAATGAGTCCATCGAAATCCCGCCACACTTGTCACTCCCGCCATTCCGGGCCGGAGGTTAAATCTCCTCGCGATGACAAACCACCTTGCCGGTCAGAAGGCCGACGGGAAATTTCTTGGAGAGAGACATGCCGAACAAAGGAGATTTCGCAACGACCGCATCTGCGATCGTGTCGCCGCAGGCCTGGGAGGCCGCGCGCCAAGAGATGCTGGTGAAGGAAAAAGCCCAGACGCGGGCCCGCGACGCCCTGGCCGCCGAACGCCGGCGGATGCCGTGGATGGCCGTGCCGAAGGCCTATGAATTCGAGGGGCCCCAGGGAAAGGCCAGCCTGCTCGATCTGTTCGAGGGCCGCCGTCAGTTGATCGTCTATCGCGCTTTCTTCGAGCCGGGAGTGCTGGGCTGGCCCGAGCATGCCTGCCGCGGCTGTTCCCTGGGCGCCGATCAGGTTTCCCACCTGGCCCATCTGCATGCGCGCGACACTACTCTTGCTTACGCTTCGCGGGCGCCGCAGGCGGACATCGCGCGGCTGAAGACGCGGATGGGCTGGGAGATGCCCTGGTACACCATCACCGACAGCTTCGATAAGGATTTCGGCGTCGGCGAATGGCACGGCCACAATGTGTTTATCCGCGACGGCGAGCGGGTGTTCCGCACCTATCTCATCAACAGCCGCGGCGACGAGGCGATGGGGACAGTCTGGAGCTATCTCGACGCCACGCCGCTCGGCCGTCAGGAGACTTGGGAGGATTCGCCGGAAGGGTATCCCCAGACCCCACCCTACAAATGGTGGAACTGGCACGACAATTACGACGCCAAGGCCGCGCCCGATCCGAAATGGGTCAAGGTGTCCGACGCCGGAGAAGCGGCTTTCCGCAAGCGCGACTGAGACAATCCGGGACCTGTGCGACAAGGAAGAGAGCGATGAAAGACCTCATGCGAGACGAATGTGGATCACAAAAACGCACGGCATCGGACTGGCTGTCATTCGCGGCGGCGCCGGTGTTCGCGATCATGGCGCTGGCGACCAGCGGCGGCGGCATGCCGGGCATGGCGCCGCTGAACGGAATGGCCGCGATGTATGTTCTGATGAGCGTCTTTCATGCGGCGCCCTGGCTGGCGCTGCTGCGCGGCCGTTCAAATTCAACGCACAACCTTATTCAAAGGAGCGAAGAGCAATGAGCAAGCACATCACGGGAACGCGGGAACAATGGCTGGCGGCGCGGCTCGACCTGCTGAAGGCGGAGAAGGAACTGACGCGGCAGAGCGACGCGCTGGCGCAGCAGCGGCAGCAATTGCCCTGGGTGCGGGTGGACAAGGATTATCATTTCGAGAGCGAGGATGGCGACGTCCGGCTGGCGGATCTGTTCAAGGGCCGCTCGCAGCTTCTGGTCTATCACTTCATGTTCGGGCCCGACTATAAGGCGGGCTGTCCCTCCTGCTCGTCGATCGCGGACGGCTTCAACGGTTTTGTCGTGCATCTGGAAAATCACGATGTCGCGTTCTCGGCGGTGTCGCGCGCGCCTTATCCCAAGCTGGTGGCCTACAAGAAGCGGCTGGGCTGGAGTTTCCCCTGGGCGTCGTCCTTTGGCGGGGATTTCAATTTCGACTTCAATGTCTCGCTGACCGAAGAGCAGCAGCGCGCCGGCGGCACAGAATATAATTACCGGCGCAGCGGCCATGCGATCCAGCAGGCGGATCTGCCGGAACCGGTCAAGCAGTTCGCGGCGGCTTGCGGCACCGACGCGCCCACCTTTGTGCGCGACCGGCCGGGCATGAGCGCCTTCGCGGTGCAGGATGGCGAGATCTATCACACCTATTCCACCTATGCGCGCGGACTGGACGGGCTGTGGGGCATGTATCAATGGTTCGACCGCGCGCCGCTGGGCCGCAACGAGCAGGGGCTGTGGTGGAAGCGCAACGACGAGTATTGAGGCGCGACCCGAAGGGGCAAAACGGTCCAGTGGACCGTTTTGAGCGACGAAGGGTTCGTAGCGACAGCGTGCGAACGGCACGAGCGAAGGGCGTCGCGGCCGAGTGATGCCCCTAACTCCTCATGCTGGTCGCACTACGCTGCCGCTAGCGACTGTCGAAGCATGAGGACGCGAGGAAAGGCTGTGCAATCCTCATCCTTCGACGGGCTCAGGATGAGGAAGTCGGGCCGGTTCGCCCTCGACTGCCTCTAGCGCGCGGCTGTGGAAATCTCTTTCGTCCCAGCTATCCAAGGGTAGCGTTGGCGGTTTCCGGTACCGATGAAACCGCCGAGGCGGGCAGGTCGAGATAGGCTCTGGTTCCAGCCTCGGCGCCGAAGGTCAGCGTTCCTCCGGCCTGGTGCACGAATTGCTTTATCAGGCCGGTGCCCAAACCGACTTTGCGTTTGGTTTCCGGCATTCCGATGCCATCGTCCGCGACGGTCAGCCGCCAGCCCGTGTCGGTTCGGCAAAACCGAACCTCGATATTCCCGTCGCGTCCGGCCGGGAACGCGTGCTTTACCGCGTTGGTGATCAATTCGTTGGTGAGAAGCCCTATGGCGAGCGCCTTGTCCCGCTCCATGAAGGCCGCCTCGCATTCGCAGGACAAATGGATGCCGGCGGGCGGAAGTGTCGCCTCGGTCAATCCGTTGCAGAGATCGCGAAGATATTTGCGCAGATCGGTAAGCCGTGCTTCCGGGAGCGCATAGATATGGCGGTGCACTTGCGCGATGGAGCGGATGCGGCTCATCGCTTGTTCGAGGGCATTGCGCGTTTCCGGATCGTTGCTTCGCTGGCGCTGCAGATCGAGCAGACTGCTGACGATCATAAAATCATTGCCGACGCGGTGTTGCAGTTCCTCAAACAGCAGCTCCCGTTCTTCCAGTTTCGCATTGCGCTCCGCCAGGACCAACCGCGCCGCCACGCGAAAGCCTTCGCCGACGGCGATGACGGCTGCGCCGGTGAACGCCGCGATGACGGCGGCGGCCGCCTGATAATGCATTTGCACGCCGGACTGGGCGGCCAGGGGGACGACAAGGAACCAAGCCAGCAAGCCCGTCACGGCCAAGGTGCCTGTCCCCGCCACCCAGCCAGCCAGCAATGTCGTCAACAACGACGCCGGGTAGATGAAGGCATAGGGCGAAACGCCCGGCGCCACCTGGTTCGCGAGTGTGCGAAGCAGGGCGGCAAATCCCACGCCCAGAAGCACCGCGCCCAATTTGCCGGCCCATGACGGGCCCTGCACGGGCGTGCGCTTCAGGAAAGCGGTGACCAAAATTCGCCCCGGCATCGCCCCGACCCTGCGCCAACGACCATGCTAACATTACGAGATCGTAGGGATGTTAACCAGCAGGCTTTGGCGGGGGCGGCGAGCCGGCCGATAAGACAGGGACGGATCGGGGACAAATGCTCGCTCCGGTCCCGCGAGCAGGGCGCGGGATTCCCATCCTTCATCAAGCGGTTAGGGGCTGGTTCGGGGGCGCAAATGGGACCGTCTTGAACCGGATGCCGGGCGGGTTCAATCTATCGCGACGCGCGCATATTGCGCGATTCAAGACCCGCCCCGCACGGAGGCCCGCCATGACGGCTGAAGCCATCTCGACACTTGCTCAAACCGAATTTGCCCAGGCCAGATTCGTAGAGTCCGACGCCTATGTCGCCGAGATGATGCGCGAGGCCAAGGCGATCCCTGCGCCGCGTTCGGGGCCGCTGGCGATGAAGCGGCGGACCTTCTTCAAGCTGGCAGGCGCCGGCGGGGCCGGATTGATGCTGGGCTTCCATCTGCCGGACCAGGCCTTCGCCGCAACCGAGACGCCGCAGACCGCCGCCGAGGCCAGCAAGGCCCAAAGCGTCAACGCCTTCATCCGCATCGCGCCCGACAATACCGTCACCGTCTATTCCAAGGCGCCGGAAATCGGCCAGGGCATCAAGACCGCTTTCGGCCTGATCATCGCCGAGGAGCTGGATGCCGACTGGAACCATGTCGTGGTCGAGCAGGCGGACTTCAATCCGAAAGTCTATGGCTATCAGGGCGCGGGCGGTTCGACCTCGATCCCGCGCGCCTGGGACCAGCTGCGCCAGGCCGGCGCGGGCGCCAAGGCGATGCTGATCGCCGCCGCCGCCAAGCAATGGAATGTGAAGCCGTCGGAGATCACGGCGCAGAATTCGGTGCTGACCCATGCCGCCAGCGGCAAGACCGCCACCTATGGTTCGCTGGCAATCGCGGCGGCGAAAATGCCGGTGCCCGATCCCGCCACGCTGACCTTGAAGACGCGCAAGGAATATAAATTGCTGGGCCGCCGCCATCACGGCGTCGACGATCCCAAGATCGTCACCGGCAAGCCCTTGTTCGGCATCGATGTGCAGCTGCCCGGCATGTCCTATGCCAGCTTCACCAAGTGTCCCGCCGTGGGCGGCAAGGTGAAGTCCGCCAATTTGGACGAGATCAAGGCGCTGCCGGGCGTGATCGACGCCTTTGTGGTGGAAGGCACCGGCAAGCCGACCGAATGCATGCCCGGCGTCGCCATCATCGCCAAGAACACTTGGGCCGCATTCCAGGCCAAGGACAAGCTCAAGGTCGATTGGGACGAGAGCGAGGCGTCGAAAGATTCCACCACGGCGTTTTCGGCGCGGGCCAAGCAATTCGCCGCCGGCGCTTTCCCGAAGAAGACCGATGCCAATGTCGGCGATGTCGATCATGCCTTCGGTCAGGCCGCCAAGACGGTGGATGCCTATTACGATTACGACTTCGTCTCCCACACCACCCTGGAGCCGATGAACACCACGGCGCACTGGCATGACGGCATCATGGAAGTCTGGTGCCCGACGCAGCAGCCCAATCGCGGCCAGCCGCTGGTGTCAAAGATGCTGGGCGTGGCCGACGACAAGGTGGTGATCCACCAGACCCGCGCCGGCGGCGGCTTCGGCCGGCGGCTGATGAACGATTACATGGTGGAGGCCGCCGCCATCGCGCTCAAGGTCAAGGGACCGGTCAAGATGCAATGGACGCGGGAGGACGATTTCGCCCACGATTTCTTCCGTCCCGCCGGCTACCACCAGTTCAAGGGCGCCATCGACAAGGACGGCCATCTGGATGCGTGGCAGGAGCACTTCATCACCTTCACCACCGACGGCAAGAAGGAAGTGTCGGGCGGCGCCTATTCCGACAATCTGACCTATTCCACCATCGCGCCCAATCTGCGCCGCGCCACCACCATGATGCCGCTGCTGGTCCCCACGGGTCCCTGGCGGGCGCCGGCGGACAATGCCCAGGTCTTCGCGCAGCAAAGCTTCTTGCATGAAATGTCGCTGGCGTCGGGGCGCGACCATGTCGCCTTCCTGATCGACGCGGTGAACCGCAAGGTGCCGGAGCTGGCGCCGAAGGATCCTGCAAAGATCAATTTCAGTCCGGCGCGGGCCAGCGCGGTGATCAAGCTCTGCGCCGAGAAGGCGGGATGGGGCAAGAAGCTGCCCAAGGGCAGCGGGCTGGGCATCGCCTGGTGCTATTCCCATGCCGGTCATGTGGCGCAGGCGGTGGAGATCAGCGTCGATGAGAAAAAGCGGATCAAGATCCACCGCGTGGTGGTGGCCGCCGATATCGGCCCGGTGATCGACATGGCGGGCGCCGAAGCCCAGGCGCAAGGCGCCTCGGTCGACGGCTTTTCCACCGCGATGGGGCTTCGGATCACCATCGAGAAGGGCCGCATCCAGCAGAAGAATTTCAACGACTATCCGATGCTGCGGATTCCCTTCGCGCCGACCATGGTGGAAGCCTATTTCATCCAGTCGGACTTTCCGCCCACCGGCATGGGCGAACCGGCGCTGCCCGCGATGGCTCCCGCGCTGGCCAACGCCATCTTCGCCGCCACCGGCGAACGCGTGCGGACCATGCCGTTCCGGAAGCTGGGGTATTCGGTTTAGTGCGCCTCCCTCGCTTCGCTCGAAGAGGGGCAAGGCTTTCTAGGCTCGTTGCGCTCGCCAAGAAAGCCTAAGCCAACGCCCCGAGCACCGGCGAGGGGTTGCGCGGTGGTGACTGCGAATTCGGTACCGCTGTGAACCGAATTGAAGATGCGAGAACGCGTGGCAGAGCAGAGGGCGAAGCGAGCGCGCTATCGTCCTAGCTAAAATCTGATAGATTCAAATGCCGCCTCATCCGAGTGCGGACCAAAGGGGTGATCATGAAATTCGTTATCGCGGCTTCGCTTTTGGCACTGGCATCGACCGGAGCCCTCGCACAAGTGAATGCGGGCAACCAGGCGCCCGAGGCGAGCGTGCCGTTCAAATTGACCCAGATCACCACTTTCAACCTGCCCTGGCGGTTGGCGTTTCTTCCCGATGGGCGGATGCTGGTCACCGAAAAGGTCGGGCCTGTCTGGCTGGTGACGCAGCAGGGCGCCAAGCTGCCGGTGGCCAATGTGCCTGCGGTCGCTTATGGCGGGCAGGGCGGCATGCTGGGCATCTTCCTGTCGCCGCATTATGCCAGCGATCACAATGTCTATCTCACCTATTCGGAGCCGGGCGAATACGGCTCGGGCCTGGCGCTGGCGCGGGCCAAGCTGTCCCTGACGGACAAGGGCGCGAGCCTGGACGGGCTGCAAGTGTTGTGGCGCGACGTGCCGACGGGCAAGGGCGGACAGTTCGGGGCACAGATCGCCTTCTCGCCGGACGGCCAGTATCTGTTCCTGACGGTGGGCGAGCGCCAGCGCATGACGCCGGCGCAGGATCCCAACACCGAGCTGGGAAAGATTTTGCGCCTGACGCTCGACGGAAAGCCCGCGCCGGGCAATCCGATGGCGGGCAAGCTGGGCGCATCGACGCGGGTATTGATCGATCCGCCTCGCGACACCGAAGCCGCCAAGACCGCGCCGGTCGTCAGCACCTACACGATGACGGGTCCCAATCTGGCGCCGTCGGAAACCTGGAGCAGCGGGCACCGCACCCCGTACGGGCTGGCCTTCGCGCCCGACGGCCGCTTGTGGGAAGCCGAGCACGGGCCGCGCGGCGGCGACGAACTCAATCTGATCGAGCCCGGCAAGAATTACGGCTGGCCGCTGGTGTCGTATGCCACCAACTATAATGGCGTGCCGATCGCCAGTCCGGATTCGCGGCCCGACCTTACCAAGCCGGTGATCTATTGGACGCCGATCATCGCGCCGGGCAATCTGATCTTCTACAAGGGCGCGATGTTTCCGCAGTGGAATGGCTCCGCGCTGATGGGCGGCATGGATAGCCAGTCGCTCTTCCGCATCACCTTCGACGGCAAGGGCGGCGCCAAGCCCGCCGAACGCTGGAATGTCGGCCATCGCATCCGCGACGTGGAAGTGGGCCCAGACGGCGCCTTGTGGATGCTGGAAGACGACAAGGCCGGCGGCATGTTCAAGGTCACGCCGAAATGAAAACACGGGCGCGCGCGATGCCGTTTTTCCGTTCGATACTCGGCGGTTTTCTTCTCGTGCCGTCGCTGGCCTTCGCGCAGCAATGGGCGCATTTCACGCCGCCGCCGATGAAGGACGAGCCGCCGGTCCAGGCCCAGAACGGCATGGCGGTCAGTGCCCAGCATTATGCCAGCGAAGTCGGGGCGCAGATCCTGAAGGAAGGCGGCAACGCTGTCGATGCGGCGGTCGCAATCGGCTATGCGCTGGCGGTGACCTATCCGTCGGCGGGCAATATCGGCGGCGGCGGCCTGGCCACGATTCATCTCGCCAATGGCAAGGACACCTTCATCAATTTCCGTGAAAAAGCGCCGCTCGCCGCCAGCGCCAATATGTATCTGGATGCCAAGGGCAATTTGATCCCGATGGCGAGCCTTTACGGCTACAAGGCGGTCGCCGTGCCGGGCACCGTGATGGGCTTCCAGAAAATGCTGGACGAATACGGCACCATGAAGCGGGAGCGGGTGATGGCGCCCGCGATCCGGCTTGCCGAACAGGGCTATATCTTGATGCCCGGCGATGCGGCGTTCTTCCAGGCGAATGCGGACTATTTCAAAAAAGAGCCGAATGTCGCCGCCATCTTCCTCAAGAACGGCAAGCCCTATGCGGCCGGCGACCGGCTGGTGCAAAAAGATCTTGCCGCGAGTTTGAAGGAAATATCGGCGAAGGGCTCGGATGTTTTCTACAAGGGCGACATCGCCGCGCGCGTGGTGGCGGCCTCCCAGGCGCGGGGCGGCCTTCTTACCATGAAGGACTTTGCGGATTTTACCGCCGAGGAAACCGCGCCGCTGGCGTGCGACTATCGCGGCTATCGCATCATCTCGTCGCCGCCGCCGTCTTCGGGCGGCGCGATCATCTGCGAGATCGCCAATATTCTCTCCGCCTATCCGATGGACAAGATGCCCCACCATTCGGCCAGGAGCATTCACTTCATGGCCGAAGCCATGCGCCATGCCTTTGTCGACCGCAATTATGGGATGGGCGATCCGGCCTTCGTGAAGAATCCGCTGGATAAGTTCCTGTCCCCGGCGCACGCCGCTGCCATCCGGGCCAAGATCGATCCCGTCAAGGCGACGCCGTCGAGCGAGGTGAAGCCGGGAACCGCGCCGCACGAAGACGCGCAGACCACGCATTTTTCCGTGGTCGACAAGAACGGCAACGCGGTTTCGATCACCTATACGATCAACGGGATCGCGTCGGGCTTCGGCGCGCAAGTGATCGCGGGCAATACCGGCTTCTTCCTCAACAACGAGATGGACGACTTTACCTCCAAGGTGGGAGCGCCGAACCTTTACGGGCTGATCCAGGGCGCGGCCAATTCGATCCAGCCCGGCAAACGCCCGCTCTCCTCCATGAGCCCCAGTATCGTCACCCGGAACGGAAAATTGTTCATGGTCACCGGCAGCCCCGGCGGCTCCTTCATCATCACCACTGTTCTGGAGTCGATCTTGAACGTGGTGGACCACAAGATGAATGTGAAGGCGGCGGTGGATTCGCCGCGCCTGCACCATCAATGGCTGCCCGACGTGATCACCGCCGAGCCGGGCGCGATTGCGCCCGCTGTGCGCAAAGAGCTGGAAGCGAACGGCTACAAGATCGCCGAGGAGGACAACATCCTGTTCGGATTCGACGAGGCGATTCTGGTCGGCACCAAGGATGGCAAACGCGTCGTCTATGGCGCCAATGACCGCCGCGCCACCGCGGGTTCTGCCATCGGGTATTAGTTGTTGAAGCAGGATTTCTCCTCCTCACCCTGAGCTTGTCGAAGGGGGAGGATGCCGTGCTGTTCGGGCCAGCCTTGCGTCCTCATGCTTCGACGGGCTCAGCATGAGGAGATCGGGCAGCTTGCCGAACCCCTGCCGAACGGCATCTCTTCCTCCTCTTCCTGAGCCT
The DNA here is from genome assembly GCA_040389245.1 of Pseudomonadota bacterium. Lineage (GTDB taxonomy): Bacteria > Pseudomonadota > Alphaproteobacteria > Micropepsales > Micropepsaceae > Rhizomicrobium. Next base: position 1,405,115 of record JAZKAH010000002.1, read on the forward strand.
GACTTTCAGGCTTACGGCGCGCGCGCGGAAATTTTGAGCCCGTGCAGGCCGCGATAGAAGATGTGGTTGCCGATCTGGGTGGTCTTTTCCAAGGTCGGCGCCCAGGCCGGACTCACCCAGACCGCATGATAGTTGGTGGCGCCGCCGGTGGCGTTGCGCAGCATCACTTCGCCCGTGAGGATCTGCGCCGCGAGCTCTTCGGACTCTGTCCAGGCGGCGGTCTCGCGGGGGCGGCGCAGATCGCCGTTGCAGGCGAATGAGAATTGGCAACCGGGACGGCTGGAGCCTTCATAGACGACCGCGCAGATGGAATGACCGTGATTGCCGGTGCTGAGGCGGTGAAACACCACTTCGGCGACCGCACGCTGCCCACTGCCGCCTTCGCCGCGCGCCTCATAATAAAGTGCTTCGGTCAGACAGCGATGCTCGGCCATCAACTCGGTCAGCGCCATGTCCGACACGCTTTGCGGTGTCGGCGCGGGCTTCATCGCTTCGACATGGCCCATAGAAATCAGGTTCGGATGATTGGTCATGGCGGAGCCGAGAACGGCACTGGCGGTTGCCAGAACAATTGCCAGGGCAGCGAAAAGGACCCGGTCCGGCGGTGATATTGTTTCATTGCGGTGCATCTGTTCCACCCGCAGACAGAAATGGCCTGTCCCAGGAAGGGTTGCACAAGCCATGCCGACCAGGTCAAAACGCGCCAGGGCCAAATTCGCCTAGAATCGGGACGGAGATTTGTCAGAAAAAAAGCATATTATTGGGCGAGGGTTTTTTCTTTCCCTGGCTGCAGGTACTTGTTGCAGTCATTGGCCGCCGCCAAGCGCGGCCTTGCGCTTTTGCAGGAAGCGGCGGATTGCCGGATCGATTTCCAGTCCGATGGCGCGGTCATAGGCCGGGCGGGCGGCGTCGTGATCGCCGGCACGCGCCAGCAGATGCGCGCGCGCCGACCAATAGGGCTGGTATTGCGAAAGGGCTGATGCATTCACGGCGTCCAATGCGGCAAGGCCTGCGCGCGGGCCTTTGGTTTCCGCGAGGGCGACGGCGCGGTTGATGGCGATCACGGGCGATGCCGTCTTCTCCCACAAGGCGTCATAGAGCGCGACCACCGCGTTCCAGTCCGGCGCGCCGGCAACGCGGCGCCGGGCGTGGGCGGACTGCACCGCCGCCTCCAATTGGAAGCGGCCGATGGCGTGGAGCTGCGCCGCGCGGCGAAGCAGGGCTTCGGCCTCGTCGATCATCGCGCCGTTCCATTGCGCCGTGTCCTGTTCGGAGAGGGGCACGAAGTCGCCCGCATCGCTGCGGCGCGCGGCGCAGCGGGCCTCGCCGTGCAGCATCAGCGCCAAGAGGCCCAGCGCTTCGGGTTCGCCGGGAAGCAGCATCGCGGCCAGCCGGCCAAGCCAGATCGCCTCGGATGCCAGTTCGCGCTGGGACGTATCGGTGCCGGCGGGATCGGACCAGCCTTCGGCATAGGCGGCATAGATCGCATCCAGGACGTAAGGCAGCCGCTCGTCCAGATCCTCGCGCTGCGGAACGCGGAAGGGGATGCCGCTTTCGCGGATCTTGGTCTTTGCCCGCACCAGTCTTTGGCTCATGGCGGCGGGCGAGACCAGAAAGGCCGAAGCGATGGTGGCCGCGTCGAAGCCCAGAACGGTCTGCAGCATCAAGGGCGCGCGCACGGCCTCGTCGATCGCCGGATGGGCGCAGGCAAACAGCAGGGCCAGCCGCTCGTCGGGAATTTCCTGGGTCGTGCCGGGCGCGATGGACAATTCTTCCGCCAGCAGGGCGAGGTGGGGGGAGGCGCCTTCGCTCCGCCTGCGGGCGCGATGCGCGTCGATGGCCTTGCGTTTTGCCGCCGCGATCAGCCAGGCCTCGGGATTGTCCGGAACGCCTGTCGCCGGCCAATGCGCCAGCGCCGCTGCAAAGGCTTCCGACAAGGCATCTTCCGCCGCCGCCACGTCGCGCGTGCGGGCGGCCAGGAAAGCGACGAGCTTGCCATAGCTTCTGCGCGCCACAGCCTGCGCAGTCCGATGGGCGTCTTCGCCGCTTTCCGTCATGCCATCACAGGGCCGCCACGGGCCGTCAGCCGGGCATCGGCCAGATCGGGCGCACCTCGACATGGCCGTGATGCGCCGAGGGGCAGCGGGCCGCCCATTTGAGCGCCGCGTCCAGGTCCGGAACGTCGATCAGGTAATAGCCGGCCAGCTCTTCCTTGGTTTCGATATAGGGGCCGTTCAGGACCTTGGATTTGCCCTGCTCGACATGCACGGTGGTGGCGTCGCTAGCGGGCTTGAGGCGGCGGGAATCCACCAGGGCCTTCTCCTTCTGCAGCGCCTGGGTGTAGGCGTAATAGGCGCCCGCCGTCTCTTCCATCTGCGCCGGCGTCATGGCGGCAAAGCCCTTGGGGTCTGAAAACAGCACAAGCATATATTCCATCGTCGCTCTCCTTGTTCGGCCGGGATCAGCCATCCCGATGACGCGCGGCCGGGACGGATTTCGACAAAGGGTACAATATTCTCGATTTGGGGACAGGGACCTTGGTTATGCAGGACGAGGAAGAACGCCACCGGGGATGGAGCCTTTGGGCTGCCATCAACATCGTGCAGGCGCTGAAAGACGCCGGGCTTGTCGCCGGACCGGACGAGGACGCCGCGATCGCCATCGCCAAGGACCAGCTTTTCGAGCTGCTGACCGAGCCCGAGCGATGGGCTAAGGCCTTTCCTGGCGATCCTGCGGGCTAGTGGTAAAGGTCGCGGCTTGCCTCTATCGTCGGCGGCAATTCGCCCGTGGAGAGTCATCCGGATAAGCCGGGGGGCGGGGCAAGCCGGGGGGCCGCATGAAATATTTCGCGCTTGGGATTGTCGTCGCTGGGCTTGTGTCGTCCAGTGCGTTCGCCCAGGAGCCGCGCGCCGACGTGGCCTCAGGCAAGGCGCTGTGGGAGGGCTCGAACACCCAGTGCAGGACTTGCCACGGCAAGATGGGCGAAGGCGCTTTCGGTCCGCCCCTGGCGGGACGCGGCCTGTCGGCGGCGGAATTCAAACAGGCGGCGCGAAAGCCCTGGGGCATCATGCCTGCATTCACCGGGGATCAAGTGAGCGATTCCGACCTGGCGAATTTCGCGGCCTATCTCGGGGGGCTTCCCAAAGCAGCCGAACCCGGCCCGTGGCGCTTTCCCGTTCCCGAAGAGGGCCGGCCGGGACAGAGAGTTGCGATCTCGCTGGGCTGCGCCCAATGCCATGGCGCGACCTTCGACGTGGCGCGCGGGATTCTGGGCGGACGCGATGTCGGCTTCGCCCAGTTCAAGGACCTTGTCTACAATCACACCGTGGCGATGCCCAAGCTGGGGATCGCAGAAGGCAATACGCCGGGTGAGCGGCTGCATATGGGAAATTACGATCCCTTGCGGATTCCGGAATCGCAATTGAAGGTGATCTATGACTGGGCCAGGAACGATCTGGGCTTCCGTCCCTTCCTGGAAGCGCGGTTGACGGCGGGCGAGGCGGCGGCGACCTACACATTGAAGCTGGAAAATAGCGGGCTGAAGAAGAGAGGACCCGCGGCGCAGGATGTCACCATCGACATCGCGCTGCCGGCCGGTGTCACCGTGGTTCACGCCACCGGCGACGGATACAAGGGCGTGCAGTCCGATCCCGCGACCAAGGTCGAACACGCGCAGTGGCAGCTGGCCCGCATCGCTCCCGACGAGGCGCGCACCTTCACGCTTGCATTGTCGTCGCCGGCCGAAGGCCTGAAAGGCAGCGTGCATTGGGCGAAGCCCGCGCCCAAGACCGGCGCGAAATTCGACACGATGAATTTCGCGCAGCGGTAAGGGGCCTGCGCATTACCGCTTGAGAAAGCCGCGATCCATCGCCAGGGCGCGCCCGGGTCCATGGGCGGCGGCGAAGAGAAGGCCCGCGATAAAGGTGATGTGATCGGTGAAGAAGCCGAACTCGTCCTGGTTCTTGGCCCAGTGCGACGGACCGTGGAACGCAAAGCCGAGAAACAGCACATAGGCCGCCGCCACAAGCGCGGTTTCCGAGAAATAGGCACCGGTGAGAAATCCGGCGATCAGCGCCAATTCCAGCAGCGCCGCCAGCCAGGCCAGCAGGGTGGCCATGGGAAATCCGGCGGCCGCGATATAGGCGGCGGTGCTGCCGATTCCCATCAGCTTGAAGCTCACCGCCATGATGAAGATGGCGGCGAAGATCAGACGTGCCGCCAGCACGGCCGCGATCGTCCATCCGGGACTCTTTTCATTCGTCGTCATCACTTTCTCCTTTTCCATTCGGCGGCCGGGTCTAACCCTCGCGCGCCATCTTCGCGCGCCGCGCCAGTTCGGCTTCCGACGGCGTCTGGTGGCCGAAGGATCCCGGCTTGACCGCGCCGGCGGGCCGGTAGGTGTTGATCAACACGCCGGTGGTCGACATTTTGCTGTCGGTCAGGGCAAGCGCCCGCGGCGGCGTGCTTTTCTCGAACAGGCGCTTGCCGTGGCCCAGGACCAGCGGGAAAACCCAGACGCGATATTCGTCGACCAGGCCCGCGCCGGTCAGGGTTTGCAGCAGGCTGCTGCTGCCATGCACCTGCAGCTCGGGTCCGTCGCCTTGCTTGAGCCGTGCCACTTCGCCGGCGACATCGCCTTGGAGGAGTTTGGAATTGGCCCAGTCCAGCTTGGAGAGGGTGCGCGACGCGACATGTTTGGTCGCCTTGTTGAACAGCGCCGTGATGGGATTGTCGCCCGCATACGGCCAGTGCGCCGCGAAGATCTCATAGGTCTTGCGGCCCAGGAGCAGGTCGAAGGGCACCGACATGGTCTCGCCCATCGCCTTGTTCATGGTGTCGTCCCAATAGGAAAAGGACCAGCCGCCTTCGGTGAAGCCGCCGGTGGGGTCCTCCTCTGGCCCGCCCGGGGCCTGCATCACGCCATCCAGCGTCATGAAAGTGGAAGCGATGATCCTTCTCATGATGTTTCTCCCGTATCTGTTCGACCCCAGGACGGGCGGGGTGCGCCCATTCCGACAGGGGTGCGATTATTTTTCGGCCGGACGAATATGGCCCCGGGCGGCCAGGCCTGCCAGCAGCGTCCTGCCTGCAGCGATCCGGCAAGCGCGCCCGCCCTATGCCGCCGGCCCGGGCCCAGCTATGGTTCCCCCATAAAACCAAGCTGGGAGTGCTGTCATGGATTTTCTGAACAAGTATGCCCCGCAGATTCAGGGCATCGTGCGCATCGTTGTCGGCCTGCTGTTCCTGGAACATGGCACGGCCAAGATATTCAGCTTTCCCCTGGCGGCGGGCGCCTCGCCGCATGTTTTTAATCTCATGTCATTTCCGGCCGGACCGGCGGGCGTCATCGAAGTGGTCGCCGGCATTTTGATCGTGCTGGGCCTGTTCAGCCGCTATGCCGCCTTCATCGCCTCGGGCGAAATGGCGTTCGCCTATTTCATGGCCCATTTTCCCAGAAGCCCGTTCCCGCTGCTCAATGGCGGCGGCGAGGCGGTCTGTTTCTGCATGATCTTCCTGCTGCTGGCCGCGACCGGTCCGGGCAGTTTCGCGATCAACAAGAAGTAACGCATCCGGGCTCATGCAACGGCGCGCGGCCCGGCCTTTCCGCCGGACCCGCGGCCTTTGGCAAAGGGAGGCACCATGAAAATCCGTATTGCGCTTTGCGGCGCGTTGTTTGTGGCCTGCATTTCGGAGGCATCCGCCAATGACGCCGCTGTCGATGCGACGATCAGCCAGTTCGCCACCGCCTTCAACAAGGGCGATATGAAGGCGGCCAAGGCGCTGCATGTCGCTTCGCCCACCATCATCGACGAAGTGGCGCCGCATCTGTGGAGCGGGCCGAATGCCTTCGACAGCTGGGGCGCCGCTCTCGCCAAGTCGGAAGCGGCGGAAGGAAGGAGCGGCGGCCAGGTGACGATCGGCGCGCCCACGCGTGAGGTGGTATCGGGCGATCACGCCTATGCCATCGCGCCCACCACCTACACCTTCAAGCAGAAGGGCATGACGATGCGCGAGACCGCACAAATGACCCTCACGCTCGACAAGCAGGCGGCGGGCTGGAAGATTGCCAGCTGGACCGGGACCGGACCGGAAGCCAAGCCGGTCCGCTAGGGACGGCCGGGCTTTTATGGCGGCAATCCGCCGAAACCGTTGAGCCAGCCATTGAGCACGCAAAGCGGATCGACAATGGCGGTGGTTTGCTGGCCGGAATATCCGAGAACTTGCGTTCTGAGGCTTGCGCAAGGGACACGCGCCGGCGTGTTGCGGGCCGCAAGTTCCGCCTCTCGCCGGGGAAGGTCTTTCACCAGCGACGGCAGTTCCGTCGCGGCAGTCGAGCCGTGCGGCGCGGGGGCAAATCCACTGCAATGCGTTCGTTGCTCCGGCGTCAATTTGTCGAAATTTTCCGGGGCGCAGCCGAACAGCGCGTTGCCGAATGCCTGAAGGTCCGCCGTGGGCGGCGGCGTGGCAATCGGCGGCAACGCCAGGCGCTGCACATTCGGTATCGGTAAGGACGTCGAAGGCCTGACCCTCCGTGGTGCCGGACCAGCTTTGGGCGCTTCTCGCAAGCGCGGAAGGTAAAATGTGATTTCGTGCGCAAGCTTTTTCGGCGGCGTCATCCGCGGCAGGGAATAGAGGAATATGGTGACGAAGCCCATTTGCAGCAGGACTGCAATGGTGACGCTGGTAAGCCGGTCGCGCGTCTTGTTCATGCAAACCCGATGGCTCGTGAATGCGACGCGTCAGATGCCGGCCGGAAGCATCTCCTCAATCTCGGCAGTATAGCGCGGCGATAAATTTTGTCGCCCGCCGTCTTCGGGCGCGGTCAGCCGCGACCGGCGGCTTTGCGGATCAGACCGGCAATTTCTTTCGGGTGCGAGATCAGCGCCAGATGGCTGGCCTTCACTTCGATAGTGGTGGCGCCCATGCGTTTGGCCATGAAGCGCTCCAGGTCGGGATTGATGGTGCGATCCTCGGTCGAAACCGCATAGAAGCTGGGCTTGGTTCGCCAGGCGGCGTGGCTCGTCTTGCCGGTGAGAAGCGCTTTGTGAAACGGTTCCTGCACGGCGAAGAGAAGGCGCGCTTTGTCCTTCGGCAGATCGCCCGCGAAATCGCGCAGGAACGCCTCTTCGCTCAGCCGTCCCTCGTCGCCGTCGAACACGATGCCGGCGGAAGCGGGCGGGGTGGGATATTTCGCCGCCAGCGCCGTGTAATCCTCGCCTGCATCGGGCGCGCGCGCCGCAACATAGACCAGCGCCGTGACTTTGGGATCGATGCCCGCTTCGGTGACGATCATGCCGGAAAAGGAATGACCCGCCAGCACGGTCGGCCCGTCCTGCCGTGCCAGCACACGCCGGGTCTCCGCCACCGCTTCGTCGAGTGTGGTAAGCGGGTTCTGCACCGAGGTTACGTTCAGGCCCAGGGGTTGCAGCCGCGCGATCACTTCGCTCCAGCAGGAGCCGTCTGCGAACAGCCCATGCACCAATACGACATTGCGGGCAGGGGGCAAATTCTGGGCACGAGCGGGCGCGGCGATGGCGCTTGCGGCAAGCAAAGCAGCAAAGCGGCGGCGGTTCATCATGCGGCATCTCCCACATGGGCGGGGCGGTCGGGACTGTAGGAGCCTGCCGATGCACGCTCAAGTGCGATGATATTACAGGCGCAGCAGCGACCGGTACATCCGCGACGCGGTGCGATAGACCGCCAAATTCGCGCGGAACGCGTTGCCCGCTTCCATCTGGCTGACGATCAAGGTCGCCATGTCGAGATTGGGCGCCGCGATCACGCCCTGCCCAGCGGCGACGGGCGTTGCCGGCGCCGCGATCTGCGGCCCCAGCCTGTTGGCGTTCACGACATCGGCCGCCAGCGCGGACATTGCCTGTCCGGCGGCCTGTAGTCCCGAAGCGGCAATCGTCATTGCGTCAGCCATGACGGCAAGATGCGCAGGGCCGGATTGCGATAGTCGCAACGGACGGAGCGGCATTTTCGGAAAAGTTTACCGAGTTCCACGGCCGCCCCACCGGCGCCGCTTTCACACGATCGCGTCCGGTTTTTCCTCGCCGCCGCGCAGCCAGACATAGATTGCCGGGATCACCAGCACCGTCAGTAAGGTGGACGAAGCCAGCCCGAACAGAAGCGAGATCGCCAGGCCCTGGAATATCGGATCGGTCAGGATGGTCGCCGCGCCGATCATGGCCGCCAACGCCGTCAGCAGGATCGGCCTGAAGCGCGTCGCCCCTGCCTCCAGAAGCGTTTCGCGCAGCGGCTTTCCGGGGGTGGCGCCGTGGCGGATGAAATCCACCAGCAGGATGGAATTGCGCACGATGATTCCTGCCAGGGCGATGAAGCCGATCATCGAGGTGGCGGTGAAAGGCGCGCCGAACAGCCAGTGGCCCAGAAGAATTCCGATCAGGGTGAGCGGAATTGGCGTCAGGATCACCAGCGGCAGCTTGAAGCTTTTGAACTGCGCCACCACCAGGACATAGATGCCCAGGATGGCGATGCCGAAGGCGGCTCCCATGTCGCCGAAGGTCACATAGGTCACTTCCCATTCCCCGTCCCACAGCAGCGACGGCGCGGCTTCCTGCGCCGGTTGGCCGTGCAGCAGGATCGCGGGCCGCGGCAGCGCGCCCCAATCGTGGCGGGCGACCAGCTTGTCCACCGCCAGCATGCCGTAGATCGGCGCCTCGAAATCTCCCGCCATCTCGGCGGTGACCATGTCGGCATAATGACCGTCGCGCCGGAAGATCATGGGCGAGCCCGCTTCTTCGCGGACGCTGACGACATCGCCCAGCTCGACCACGGCCTTGTTGCCCGGCTGCGCGTTGGCGGGAATGGGTGTCGAGGCCAGCTTCTGGCTCCAGGCGAGATCGGATTTCGGCAGACGCACCACGATCTCCAGTGGATCGCGCTCGGGCCCGCGATGCGAATAGCCGACCGGCACCCCGCCCAGAAGCGCGGTCAGCGTGTCGTAGACGTCGCTCTGCTCGACGCCGAAATATTCCAGCTTGTCCTGGTCGATGGTGATGCGCAGCCGTGGGCGGGGCTGGCCGTAACTGTCGTCGATATCGACGATATACGGCACGGACCGGAACAGGGCCTTGGTTTGGTTCGCGACGGCGCGGCGCGTCGCGGCATCGGGGCCATAGATCTCCGCCAGAAGCGTGGACAGCACCGGCGGACCGGGCGGCACCTCCACGACCTTGACGACGCTGCCTTCAGGCGGGGCCAGAGCGGCGAGGCGCCGGCGCAAATCCAGCGCGATGGCATGGCTGGCGCGGGAACGTTGGTCCTTGGCGACTAAGTTGACTTGCAATTCGCCCAGCTCGGGCTGGGTGCGCAGATAATAATGCCGGACCAGCCCGTTGAAATTGAAGGGCGCGGGCGCTCCGGCATAGGCCTGGATCGAGCGGACTTCCGGCAGGCCCTGCGCGACCGCGGCCGCCGCGAAAAGCGTGCGCGCCGTATCCTCGATCGTCGCGCCCTCGGGCAGATCGACCAGCACTTCGAGTTCGGACTTGTTGTCGAAGGGCAGCAGCTTGACCGTCACGTCCTTGGTGACGAAGAGCAGGCAGGCCAGGATGGTAGCGGCGGCGACGCCGCCCAGGAAGCGTTTGGCATTCCGGCGCGACGCCACCACCGGCGCGGCCAGCCGCCGGTAGAGCGCGCCCAGTTTTCCCTCGCCATGATGCGCCCCGCGGTCGCGCTTGCGCGGCTTGCGCGAGAGCTTGAGCATCGCCCAGGGCGCGATGACCATCGCGACAAAGAAGGAAAGCAGCATCGCGGCCGAGGCGTTGGCGGGAATGGGCGCCATATAGGGCCCCATCATGCCGGAGACGAACAGCATGGGCAGAAGCGCCGCCACGACGGTCAGGGTCGCCACGACGGTGGGGTTGCCGACTTCCGCGACCGCCTCGATGGCGGCGGTCATGCGGTCGCGGTCGTCCGGCATGGCCCAGTGCCGGGCGATATTTTCCACCACCACGATCGCGTCATCGACCAGGATGCCGATGGAGAAGATCAGCGCGAACAGGCTGACGCGATTGATGGTGTAGCCCATCAGGTTGGCGGCGAAGAGCGTGAGCAGGATGGTGGTGGGAATGACGATCAGGGTCACGCCGGCTTCGCGCCAGCCGATGACGAAGCCGATCAGAAGAACGATCGAGACCGTGGCGAGCGCCAGGTGGAACAGCAATTCGTTGGCCTTGTCGTCGGCGGTCTTGCCATAGTCGCGGGTGATTTCGACATTGACGTCCGCCGGAATGAGCCGGCCTTTCAGCGTATCGACGCGCCGGACCATGGAATCGGACACCGTCACGGCATTGGCGCCCGCACGTTTGGCGAATGCCAGGGTCACGGCAGGCACCGTGCTCCAGGCCTGCGCGCCGCTTCTGACCATCGACCAAGCATGATGCTCTTCGGGGCCGGGCTCGATGATGGTTTTCGCCAGGTCGCGGACATAGACCGGCCGCCCGTCGCGGGTGGTGATGAGCAGCAGGCCGATGTCGGGAATGCCGTCCAGGGTGCGGCCGGCGACGACCTGTGCCATGCGGCCCTCTTGCCGGATCTGGCCGGCCAGGAACGAGCGGTTGGCGCCCTGGACCTTGGCCTCCAGCTGCTGCAGCGTGACCCCGAAGAGAGCGAGTTTTTCGGGATCCGGCTCGACGCTGATCTCCTGCGCCGTTCCGCCGGATATATATGTCAGCCCGACATCGTCCACCTTCAGCAATTCGGCCTGCAGCTTGATGGCCACGGCATGGAGGTCGCTCTCGGTCCAGCGCGCCGCCGCGGCGGGGCGCGGCGACAGCGTCAGGGTCATGATCGCGACATCGTTGATGCCGCGCCCCACGATCAGAGGCTCGGGAATGCCCAGCGGAATCCGGTCGTAATTGGCGCGCAGTTTTGCCTGCACCCTGAGAATGGCGTCGTCCTCGCTGGTGCCGGTGAGAAAGCGCGCCGTGACCATGACGCGGTCGTCCTGGGTCTGGCTGTAGACATGCTCGACGCCGTTGATGCCCTTGACGATCGCTTCCAGCGGCTTGGTGACGAGTTCGGCGGCGTCGGGCGCCTTCAGTCCGTTCGCCTGGACGAAGATATCGACCATCGGCACGCTGATCTGGGGCTCTTCCTCGCGGGGGATGATGGCGAGCGCGATCAGGCCGAAGACGATGGCCGCCAGCAGGAACAGCGGCGTCAAGGGCGAGTGGATCGTCGCCCGCGTCAGCCGGCCGGAAAGACCGAGATTCATGGAGCGAGCAACCTGTCGCCCGGCTTGAGGCCGGATAGCACTTCAATCCCGTCCGCGATGTCCTTCGTCGAATGGCTCTGGCCGCGCTGAACCGGCACATCCAGGGCGGGGCCGTTCTTGCGCCACAGCCGCGCGTAATCGATGCCGGAGCGCGTGGTCAGAAGATGCGCCGGAACGATGATGGCCTGGCGCGTGCCGGCGCCAACCCAGACCGCAATCCGCTCGCCGACAAAATAGTCGGTAAGACCGGCGACGGTGGCATCGGCCACGACATGGCCATTGTCGATCTGCGGATAGACCAGCGTGATCCTGCCGGTCCGCGCATCGCCGTTCGGGCCGGTTATGGCATTGTCCAGGCGCACGGGATCGCCGGCCTTCAGATACCGCGCATGCCGCTCGGGCACTTCCAGCCTCAGCACGAAATCCTGCTTCGCCACCGTGGCCACGGCATCGCCGTTCATCACCACGGTGCCCGCCGTGACCGGAACGGTGATGACGCGGCCGGAGGTCGGGGCGAGAATGTTTCCTTCCACGACTTGCTGCTGGATGACGGCGCGCTGCGACCGGATCGAATTCAAGTTGCTCAGCGCCACGTCATAGGCCGTGCGGGACTGGTCGAAATTGTTGCGGGAAATGGCGCCCTGCGTCACCAGATTCTGGGCGCGGTCGCGTTCCACCTTGGCCTGGGCGGCCTGGGCTTGCGCCGCCCGCACCTGCGCGCCATAGGAACCGATCTGCAGGGCCAGCTTGGGGTCGCCGACCGTGGCGACGACCTGGCCCTGTTCGACATGGTCGCCCTGGCGGACCTTCAATTCCAGGATCGTGCCGCCGAGGCGCGAGCGCGCCGGCACGACATAGGCCGATTGCACCGTCGCGAAAACCGATTTTTCGTCGGGAATCTGGGACAGGGCGACCATATAGGTGTGCGGCGCCGGCGCCGGCACCGGCGGCGCGGCGTGCGGCGCGGACGCCTGGGTCAGGCCCAGCCAGGCCAATATCGCAAAAAGGACATGCATTGCCGCACCGCCGCCGGAAAAGTCCGGTAAATCGCCGGGAAGCCGCGTTGCTCCCCGCTTTTCGAGTAAGCGCAAATCGCCGGCGCGGCCTTGAGGCGGATCAATTGAACCGGACCGGTCGTGGCGTAGAAAAATGCAAAGGAGATCGGTCATGGCGCATATCGTGGTTCTCGGCGCGGGTCTTGGCGGCACGCTGATGGCCTATGAATTGGTTCCGATGCTGGGCGCGTCGGACACGCTCTCGGTGATCGGGCAGGGTTCACGCTTTCATTTCGTGCCCTCCAATCCCTGGGTCGCCGTCGGCTGGCGCGACCGCGAGGAGATCGAAGTCGATCTGGACGCCGTGATGAAGAAGAAGCGCATCACATTCATCACCCAGGGCGCGGCGCGGGTGCATCCGGCCGAGAATCGCATCGAACTCAGCGACGGCGCCAATATCGCCTACGACTATCTCGTCATCGCCACCGGACCCGATCTGGCCTTCGACGAAATTCCCGGCCTTGGCCCCGACGGCCATACCCAGTCGATTTGCCATATCGATCACGCCGAGAAAGCGTATGAAGCTTTCGAGGCTTTCGCGAAAAATCCCGGCCCCATCGTGGTGGGGGCGGCGCAAGGCGCGTCCTGCTTCGGGCCGGCCTATGAATTCGCCCTCATCCTCGACACCGAGCTGCGCAAGCGCCGGATACGCGACAAGGTGCCGATGACGTTCGTCACCCCCGAACCTTATATCGGCCATCTCGGCCTGGACGGCGTCGGCGATACCAAGGGTCTCTTGGAAAGCGAGATGCGCAACCGCCATATCAAGTGGATTACCAATGCGCGCATCAAGAATGTCGAGGCGGGAAAAATCTCGGTCGAGGAAGTGGCGGAAGATGGCAGCGTCAGGAAGGCGAGCGAACTCGCATTCTCCTATGCGATGATCCTGCCGGCGTTCCGGGGCGTGGCCGCCGTGCGCGGGGTCGAGCGCCTCGCCAATCCGCGCGGCTTTATTCTGGCGGGCAAGAACCAGCGCAATCCGAACTTTCCCAACATCTTCAGTGTCGGCGTCTGCGTCGCCATCGCGCCGGTGGGACCCACCCCGGTCCCGGTCGGCGTGCCCAAGACCGGCTTCATGATCGAATCCATGGTCACCGCCACGGCGCAGAATATCGGCGCGCTGCTGAAAGGCGTCGAGCCAACCGCCGAGGCAACCTGGAATGCCGTCTGCCTGGCCGATTTCGGAGACGACGGCATTGCCTTTGTCGCCGAGCCCCAGATTCCGCCCCGCAACGTGAACTGGTCGTCGCAGGGCGCCTGGGTCCATTACGCCAAGATCGCGTTCGAGAAATTCTTCCTCCACAAGATCCGCCGCGGCGAAAGCGAGCCTTTTTACGAGCGATGGATCATGGAGACCTTGGGAATACACCGGCTGACGGGCTCACATAGAAAGATGAATCCATGAATATCGATCGCGCCGTCCTGGCCTTTGCGGGCCTTGTCGTGCTGGCGGGACTGTTGCTGGGCTGGTTTGTCAGCCCCTGGTGGCTGCTGCTCAGCGCCTTTGCCGGGCTCAACATGTTCCAGGCGGCTTTCACGGGATTCTGCCCGGCCGCCATGGTGTTTCGCCGCCTTGGCCTGCGTCCCGGAGAAGCGTTTCGCTAGGATGGCCTGGCGGCGATCATGGCTGCCCGCGTGTGATTTAAGCTGTGCTCTTTGCCGCGTGAGCCTTCTCGTAATAATCGGCAAGGCGGGAGAGTTGGCCGGCGCAGTCGCCTTTAAAGCTTGAGCCATGCATCACCGCCAGCCGCGTGGGCGAAAGCTTCGCCAGCATGCGGATGGTGGGCGCGGTCGCGGGCGTCAGCGCGGTGGCCTGAAACGCCTCCTCGGCCGCGATGGCGGGCTCGAGGATGCTGTCTTCGGTCAAGGCCGGTCCATTGCCCAGATGGGTGAAAAGGTCGCCGCAGAACAGTGTCCCGGTGGTTTCCTCATATATCAGCCCGGATTCCCAAGCATGGGGCACATGCGGCGTATCCAGGTAGCGCACGCGCCGTCCGCCCAGATCGAGCGTCTCCCCATGCGCGAGGGCGCGCGGCGGCCGGTCGGCCAGATCGTTGAGCGAAACCATGCAGGCGGTTTGTCCGTGCACCACCTGGGCCTGGGGCGCTGCGGCGAGCCATTGATTCATCGCGCCGCATTCGTCGGATTCCACATGGCCGAAGCCGATCCAGCGCAGCCGTGAAGCCGGCATAATTGTTTCCACCGCGGCCGAGACGAGCGGAAACATGGCGCGCGGGCCGCAATGAAACAGGAACGGCTGGTCGGCATCGATCAGGAATTGATTGAAGGTGAAGCCCAGGGGCGGGGCGATTTCAGGAATCCAGGTGGAAAGACGATGGATGCCCGGCGCGATTTCGGTGATGTCTGTTTGCATGCGGCTCCCCCAATCCTCACGGATTTAATCTGAATTCTGGAAAGCTGTCTCGTATTTTCCGAATGCGACCGGCGGATACGAAAAGGCCCGGATCGTGGTGCGACCCGGGCCCTTTGTTGCCGTGTTGAGAGGCTAAGCCAGGTTCTTCAGCGCCGCCGCGACGCTGTCCAGGCCCGCCTTCAAGGTGACGCGCGGGGTGGCCACATTCATACGCACATAATTCGCGCCGACCTTGCCGAAGCCGGAGCCGGATTCCATGAAGACATAGGCGTTCTTGGCCAGCCAGTGGCTGACAATGTCGCCTTGCGTCGTCATCACCGGCTGCTGGGTGAGCGGATTGATCGGCAGGGGCCGCTTGGCGTTGGCCTCGTCCATCATCTTCTTGGCGCCGATTTTGTCGGCGACGCCGCTGACGTCCAGCCACATCAGATAGGTGCCTTCCGGCTTCACGCCGGTTTTCACCAGGGGAATGTTCTTGGTGACGTAGTCATGGGCGTAATCCAGATTGCCGTCGATATAATCGACGCATTGGTTGAGCCAGGCTTCGCCGCCCGCATAGGCCGCCTGTTCCGCCACGATCGCCGGATTGGAGATCGAGGGGAGCGATTGGGCATTGGTGGCCTGGAACAGCTTGGGATTGCTGGAGAAGAACCAGGCGCATTTCATCGCCGCCAGCGAGAAGCTCTTGGAGCCCGACTTGAAGGTGATGGAATTGTCGGCGATGTCCTTGTCGAGCGTGGCGAAGGGCGTGTATTTGTGGCCCTTGGAGATGAAGTCGCAATGGATCTCGTCCGACAGGACGATGATGTTATGCTTCTTGCAGAGCTGGCCATAGCGGACCAGTTCGTCGCGCGTCCAGGTGCGGCCGCCCGGATTGTGCGGGTTGCACAGGATCGAGACTTTCACGTCCGGGGTCATGCGGCGCTCGAAATCGGCCCAGTCGATCTCATAGCGGCCATTGACCAGCTTCATCGGGCTTTCCTCGGCCACCGTCTTGGTGATGCCGATGGCGGCATAGAAGCCGACATAGCTGGGCGTCACCATCAGCACCTTGCTGCCCTTGGGCGCGAAGGCCTGCAGCGCGCTGATGATGCCGGGGATGACGCCGGCGGAAATGCCGACCATCTGGGGATCGATATTGATCCCGTAGCGGCGCTTGTTCCAGTCGATGATGCCCTTGACGAAGGGGGTGTTGCCGGCGGTGCCCATGAAGAGGTCGCCGTCGATCATGTTGTAGCCCCAGTTGGGGAAGGCGACGCGCTTCTGCAGCGCTTCGGTGATGGCGGGGGCGCAGCGGAAATCCATGTCGGCGACGCCCATGCCCGCGACGATCTTGGACATCTTCTCGTCGCGCACCGGCATGTCCCAATGCACGCTGTCGGTGCCCAGGCGGTTCAGCGGGGTGTCGAAGTCAAATTTGCCGGCGGCGGGCGCGGCGGCGGCTGGAGCGCTGGCCGCCACTTGCGCCGCCAACGGTGCAAGCGCCAAGACTCCGGCGCGCGTGAGAAACGACCGGCGGTCCTGTCCGGTGATGAGATTTTGTTCCATGAAAGCCTCCCTTATTTCCTGATGAATGCCAGGTTCTGAGCGAGGTGCCTGGCCAGATTCCAGAAGCGCCAGCCTAGCACCGCCATGTCCGCCCGCCATGCACGAAAATACCTGGAAAACTGGACAAAAGTGCAATCACGCGGGGGTGGATCGCGGCTAGGCGCTCTCCTCGCCCGGCATGTCCGCCTCGCGCAGGACTTGGACGATGCGTTCGCGCAGCCATTTGTGCGCCGGGTTGGCGTCATGGCGGCGGTGCCAGAACATGTGGATTTCCGGAACGTCGACCGGCAGCGGCGGCTCGAACTGCACCAGGCCCATCCGCGCGGCGAAGGCGTTGGCGTAGAGTCCGGGCAGGGCCGCGATGAGGCGGCCGCGCGCCACCGTCAGCGCGACGGAATAGAAATGCGGCAGGCTGAGCACGACGCGGCGCGAGCGGCCCGCCACGGCAAGCGCCGTATCCATCGGGCCTTCCAGCGCGCCGTCCTTGGCCCGAAGCGCGTGCGGCAGCGCGCAGAAGAGATCGAGCGGAAACGCCGATCCCGGTTTCAGGTTGGCGATGGCGGGCATGTCCTTGGCCGCCACCACGACGAAAGGCGCGTGGAACAGAAGCTGGCTGGAGACGAATTCGGGTGGCGGCCGCAGATAAGGCTCCATGACGATGTCCACCGCATCGTCCTGCAGCGCCTGGTCCATCCCCGCCGCGCCGCTGTCGAGAAAGCGCAGCCGCACGCCCGGCGCTTCCGCCGCCAGCTGGTCCCACAAGAGCGGCATCAGCAGGGACGTGAAAAAATCCGCGCCCTGCAGGGTGAAGTTGCGCTCGAAAGATGCAGGTTCGAATTTGCGGTCGCCTAGGAGCGCGCGCTCGAGGCCGGCCAAGGCCTCGCGCACCGGCAGGGCAAGATCCTCGGCCCGCGGCGTGGGCGCCAATTCGTGGCCGCGCCGCACGAAGAGTTGGTCGTCGAGCAAAAAGCGCAGCCGGTTCAGCGCCGCGCTCACGGCTGGCTGGCTCAGCCCGATCTGCTCGCCCGCCCGCGTGACGCTGCGCTCGCGCATGATCGCGTCGAAGACGCGCAGAAGGTTGAGGTCGAATGCCGCGATATTCATCGGACGAATTCAGCCCATACCGGAATTCGATTGGAACGGCGGCGGCAAATTCCGTAGACCCCGGCGCACACGAAACACGAACCCCCAAACGGAGAACAGGCCATGCGGCAAAATCATGATAGCGAGGATATCTGGTTTCTCAATAGCTGGGTCACAGTGCGCCGCGCCCATGCCGAAGGCCCCGATGGCGTCAGCATCCTGGAGCACCGTGCGCCTTTCGGCGACACCCCGCCCACCCACATGCATCACGACGAGGACGAGGTCTTTCATCTGCTGGAGGGCGAGGTCGAATTCGAGCTCGGGGGCCGGCGCCGCCGGATCGGCCCGGGCGAGACGGTGGTGGCGCCCCGCACCGTGGCGCATTGCTTCCGCGTGCTGTCGCCCGAAGGCGCGCGTTTTCTCACCCTGGTGGTGGGCGGCCAATTCGAGAGCTTCGTGCGCGAGATCGGGCGGCCTGCCACGGCGCGGAGCCTGCCGTCACCGTCTGTGCCCTCGCCGGACGCCATTGATACGCTTGCCCGTATCGCGGCCGCGAACCGCATCGCGATCCTGGGACCGCCGATGGCCGCCTGAACGGATCTCGCACACCTGACTGCGAAGCTAGCGTGCGTTCCGGAGATTCCACACCACCGTGATGTTGGTCTCGGCGGTGGCCGGCTGGCCGTCGCGCAGGGGCGGCTTCCAGCGCCAGTGATCCTGCACATGGCTGCAGGCCACCGCATCGAGGCGCTCCGAGCCGGAGCTTGCCACGACATGGCATGCGGCCACCGTGCCTTCGGCCGAAACGGTGATCCGTATTCGGGTGGCGCCTGCTTCACCCAGGCGCTTGGCGGTGTCGGGATAGGGCGGCAAGGAATGGGTTCCCGCGATGGGCTCGAGACGGATCGGCGCAAGCGCGGCGGCGACGGCTGGTCTTGATGAGAGTGCAGGAGCGGGCAGGGCCGGCTGCGGCGGCACGGGCGGCGCGGCGACGGTGGCGATGGGCGGCGGCGTTGGCGCGGCTGGCGTGGCGGTTACGGGCGGCGGGGTTTGCGGTTGCACAATGGGCTGGGGCGCGGCAACCGGCGGCGGGGTTTGCGCAACGGGCTGGGGGGCGGCGGCGGGCGGTGGCGGCGGCGCGATGGACCTTGGTGCGGCGGCGGGCGGTGGCGGCGTTTGCGCGACGGGTTTTGGCGCGGCGGCCGGCGGCGCGATGGGCTTTGGTGCGGCGGCCGGTGGCGCGACGGGCTTTGGTGTGGCGGCAACCGGCGGCGGCGGTTCGGGCCGGGCGGCGGGCGCGGCTTTGGGCGGCGGCGTATCCGGCTGGACGATCGGCGCGGCTGTTTGCGGCGGCGCGATGGGGTTGGCAAGAGCGGCGACCGGCACGGGGATCGGCGTGGCACGGCGGGATTTGCCCGCGCCGCGTTGCGGGAAAACGGTCTGGAAAATCGTTGGAAAAAACGCCGGGCGGAAATAGGCCAGAAGCATGCCGCCTTCCACGGCGGACAACACCAGGAAGATCGTGAGCCATATCCGCAAGCTGAGGGAGCGCCGCGCGAACCGGTGCGTGCGGCCCATGCTGGACATCCGCACCTCGCTGTTGGCGATGCTTTTCTCGTAGGCGTGGAGAATGCGGCGGGCGTCCCGCTCTTTCGCCAGTGCCTCTTCCGGATCCAGCCCGGGGTCGGCGCCGTCATGCAGGCGCTCGGCAAGCGCGGCATAGCGGTCGCGCGCCTTGCGCAGCTCTTTCAGCTGTTCGGCCGGAGTCGGCTCTATTCGACCCTGGACCATGGCCCCCCACGACAGCACGATCTTTAGACGGTATATTTTACACTCTACGCGCATGCCACGGAAAGACCATGACCACATTCGCGAACCGACCCAACACGGCGCTTCTGGTCGTCGACATGCAGAAAGGCGTGGTCGCGGGCGGCTATCGCCGCGAGCCGGTGGTGGCGAACATCGTCCGGCTGGTCGAAAAGGCGCGGCTGCAAGACGTTCCTATCGTCTGGGTGCAGCATTCCGACACGCATATTGCGCGGGGCAGCGAAGCGTGGCGGCTCCTGCCTGAACTGACGCCGGGCGATGCCGAAAAGCTGGTCGAAAAGAGCTATGCCGACGCCTTCGAGGATACTGTCCTGGAAAGCGTGCTGGCGGGTCTCGGTGTCGGGCGGCTGATCGTCGCCGGGGCGCAAACCGACGAGTGCATCCGCGCCACCCTGCACGGCGCCATCGCGCGGGGCTATGACGCGATCCTGGTAAGCGATGCCCATACCACGGAAGACCAGACCGCCTGGGGCGCGCCGCCGCCGGAGCTGGTGATCGCGCACACCAATCTCTACTGGACCAACCACCGCGCGCCGGGGCGGCACGCCGGGACGATTAAGACCGGCGATGTCGATTTCGGCGTGCCCGGTTGAGCGCGCCCAGAGCGAGGCATGAGGTTGGCTGCGCGGCGTCCACCGGTGGAACAAATCATTCTGCATTTCACCGTGCGGCGTGTTTAGGCATTTTGGTCCGTCAGACAGGATGAGTTCGTCATGAGCGCATTGCCCAACCTCGTCGTCCGGCCGGTGGAACGCGGCGACCATGTGGCGTGGGTGCCGTTATGGGCCGGCTACAATGCCTTTTACGGCCGCAGCGGCAGCACCGCATTGGCCGAGGGCATTACCGCCACGACCTGGTCGCGTTTCTTCGATCCCGCCGAGCCGGTGCATGCCCTGGTCGCCGAAGCGGATGGGCGGCTGATCGGCCTGGCGCATTATCTGTTTCATCGCAGCACCACCGCGATCGCGCCCAGCTGTTACCTGCAGGACCTGTTCACCGCCGAAGCGGCGCGGGGCAAGGGCGCGGGCCGGGCGCTGATCGAGGCAGTTTATGCGGAGGCGATGCGCGCCGGAGCGGCGCGGGTCTATTGGCACACCCACCAGACCAACGCCACGGCGATGGCGTTGTACGACAAGCTCGCCGCCAAATCGGGGTTCGTGGTTTACGCCCGGCCACTGGCCTAGGTTGGCGCGACCGGCGGCAAAGCGTGAGGCTGCGCGCAAAAAAGGTGTATCCCTCCCTCCTTGGCGGGTCTGACAGAAGGCTCCGCCCGCCGCGTCCGATGCGTCGCCGTCACACCGTGAATGTGCCGCGCGCCAGTTTTCAATATCACGCCGTTTCGGCGGCCGGGCCTGGGGCGGCGGAAGCTGCTCCGCGTTCGGGAACCGCCTTGTACAGGAAATACATCAAGGTCGCCGAGACCAGCAAAATCGCCATCACGATATAGCCCAGCCAGTTGAAGTGGCTGAGCGTGCCGTTCGGCTGCTCGACGATCACCCAGCCCGCGATGGCAGCGGAGAGCGCGCCCGCGAATTGCTGCAGCGAGGCGTTGATGGCGTTGAAGGCGCCGCGCTTGCTGGGTTCGGGCACCGCCGAGATCAGGGCCTGGAAGGGAATGATGCGCGAGAAGATACCGATGAACATCAGGACATTGATGATGATCACTTCAAACAGGGGTGTGTGGCCGATATTGGTCCAGATCGCCACCATGACGAAGGAGACGGCGCTGCCGATGCAGAAGGTGTTGAATTTGCCGAAGCTGTCGCTGATCCGGCCGACCACCGGCCCGACAAAGACGGTGAACAGTCCGGTGATGAGATAGATGGTGGGCAGCGCGGTGAAGGGAATGCCGACATTGTTGACCATATAGGCGGTGCCGAACGGCATCAGCATATAGCCGCCGGTCGGCAGCAGCATGACCAGAAGGAAGGGCAGGCGATAACGCGGCTCGGTCACGGTGTGCGCCAGATGCGCGAAAGGACTGCGTTCCTGCCGGAGCGCGAGATGGGCGGTGACGGGCTTCAGGCCCAGCATGATCAGGACACCCACCGGAACGATCACGGCGATGATGGCGAGAAACGGCGCGTGCCAGTCCCAATGGTTGGCGAAATAAAGTGCCGTGGGCAGGCCCAGCACCTGGCTGGCGGCAAAGGCGGTCTGGATAAAGCCCATGACCCGGCCGCGCACTTCCAGGGCAAAGAGGTCGGTGGCGATGGCCAGCACCACCGAGCCGATCACGCCGCCGAACAGGCCGGTGACGATGCGCGCCGCCAGCAGCAGGGGATAGGTGGTGGCGAGGCCGCACAGCAGCGTGCCCAAGGTGAAGCCGGCATAGAAGAAGAGCAGCAGGCGCTTGCGATCGAAACGGTCGGCAAATCCGGCAGCGAGCAATCCCGACAGCCCGGCGCTGAAGGCATAGGACGACACCACCCAGGCGAATTGCTCCGGGTTGATGTGCAGCCTGGGCATCACCATCGCGCCCAGCGGGGAGACGATCATGAAATCCAGGATGATGGTGAATTGCAGGAACGCCAGCATCGCGATCACGAAGACCTGGTACCGCGAGAAGACGTGTTTGGTCGCTGCTTTTGCCATGGCGCTCTATGTCATTTTTTGCCCGCAACCGATAGCCTGTCGTGCCGGTTGGCGGCCTTGCGTGTCGCGCAGGCAACAGCGGTGAAACCGTCACAATTTCACACGTTAATTCACCAGGACCTTATCCACTATCCCGCCTTCGATTGCGCTTCGAGAAATGCATGCACGCGGCGCTTGACCTGATCTGGCGACAATCGTGCCAGCCAGTTGAGGTTGTGGTCCCGCCCCAAATCGCTCGCCAGGAGGTAGCCCATGTAGTAGCCCGCCCGAGGTGGCAAGCCTGGTGCCGAACGGCCCGTGTCGAACCAGAGGCCATCCGATTTGTCGAAGTCGGCCAGCATCAACTTTGCGGCATGCGCGACAGCGCCCTTGGCTTGCATTTTTTGGACGATATCTTGCGGAAAATATAAAACCTGCCGCGCGCCGAAGCTGGGATTCAAGCGCTGGCTCGTATAGGTCGCCAGTCCTTCCTCCCACATTGTCCACCAGGTGACATTATCGAGTTCGCGCGCAGCCGCTCCCATCAATTGGCGATGGTAGATGTGGAACAGCTCATGCCCGAACATCACCGGCATATCTTCAGGCCCATGTTCCAGTGAGATTGCATCGACGCCGAACAGCATATGCCATTGGCCTTGGGTGTCGGTCTTGCCGTGCCCATCGAAGCGCAGAAAGGATGGACCGAACGCAATGACCGCCTCGCAACGGAAATCGGGAAAGGTTGCCAGAAACCCAGTCTGAGCAGCGGCGAAGCCTTTATCAATCATGTCCGCCACCATATGGAAGCGGGCTTCCGAGAAAGCCGGAAAGCCGGGTATCGCCTCTAGCTTCGCGGGATCGAGCAGCCCGAGTGCGTTGTCGTGAAGCTGCGCGGGCCAATCAAGGCCTTTGTCTTCGTAGAAGTCGGGATGCTTGGCGGCAAATTCCGTCACGAAGCGGTCGGCGCGCATGGCGGGCGCAAGATTTTCCGTGCGCGCCTCGAACCTGAAGAATTCCGGCATAAGGTTCTCACTACGGCAGACGGCGGCCGAGGCGGAAGCGGAACAGAAAGCAATCACGGCGCCGAGCGCGGAGCACGCAGCCCTCACCACCTTAGGCGACAAACCCATAAGCCAGCCTCAAACCGCAAACGTGCCCCGCATCGCTTCCACCACATAGCCGCCGACACGGACCCTGGTCGCCTTGCCGTCCTTCATGCCCGCGCGGACATAAAGTGTGCTGGGGCGGTTGACGAAGCGGCCCTGGCGGATGGCGACCTGTTCTTCCGGTTTGCGAATGCCATTCTGCACCAGGAAGGCCGCCGCGCATCCCACCGCGCTGCCGGTGGCGGGGTCTTCGCTGGTCGCGCCCATCATGCGGCTTTCGACTTGATCTTCTCCGGTCACGACATAATAAGCGCCCGCTCCGTAGATGGCGCGCTGCTCCGGCGGCAACTGATGTCCCAAGGTCAGCTTCGCCAGGGTCGCAACGCTTTTCAGCGGCACGATGAGGAAGTTCGATCCGGTCGAGACCATTTGCGGCGCATAGCGGCTGTCGATCTCGTCCACGTTGAAGCCCATCAGGTCGGCCAGCATCTTCGGCTCGGCCTTTGGCCCGAACACCGGCTCGTTCTGCGTCATCTCCACGAACACGCCATCGCTGCGCCGTTCCAAGGTGACGGGGATCGGCCCGACTTTTTCTTCCAGCACCAGGGACGTCTTGCCCGGCCGCGTCAGTCCCATCACGTAAGCCGTGCCCAAGGTCGGGTGCCCCGCAAAGGGCAGTTCGGCATTCTGCCCGAAGATGCGCACATGCGCGTCGCCCCCCGCGGTTGGGTGAAGGACGAAAGTGGTCTCGGAATGGTTCAGCTCCCGAGCGATGTTCTGCATCTGCGCCTCGGTCATGCCGTCGGCGCCCGGAAACACCGCCAGCGGATTTCCTTCCAGCGGCGTGTGGGTAAAGACATCGACCTGGATGAAGTCGAAGCCTTTGCGATTGGATTGGAGGCGGGCCGGCTGTGCCAGAACGGGCGATGCCGCGGCGGCGACGGTGGTGGCGGCGATGCCGGCCAGGAAATGTCTGCGTTTCACGATGTCCCCCCAAGAATGTTCTAATTGACGCGATGGTCGTTCATTTCGGCTGTGCAAGCAATGCAGGCCGCTTGCGCCGCCGGCCGCAAAGGGGTGTAAAATGGGAGCGGCCTTCGCGCGAATTCGGCCCTCCCCGAACTGCAGGAGATTGCGATGTCTCGGACTCATCTGCCCGACGAGGGCGTGTTTCATGCCATCCGCCCGGAAGAGATTCAGTGGAGATCCTTTCCGGCATTCCCGCCCGCCGCCCGGCTGGCCATTCTGGTCGGCGATCCGGCCCTGGCCGCGCCCTATGTCGTGCGCGTGCGTCTGCCCGCCGGCACCAAATTGATGCCGCACAAGCATCCGGAGGACCGCATCTATACGGTGATGGAAGGGGTCTTCTATATCGGGCGGGGCGAGACCTTCGACGAAGGAAAGCTGGAAGCGTTTGGGCCGGGAAGCGTGGTGGTGCTGCCGGGGGATACGGCGCATTTTCATTGGGCCAAGTCCGGCGACTATATCACCCAGGTCAGCGCCATCGGCCCGCTGGGGCTGGATTATGTCGACGACCATGACGATCCGCGGAAGGCCTGATTTGGCGGGTGCGGGGCGTATCGGTCTATAGTCGGGCCGGTGACAACGCCGTCAGGCGGGAAACGGGCCGAAGATGAAAATTCATTCGAAGAAATTCCGCGCCGAAGAAGGCAAAGCGATCGATCTTGGCCAATGGCCGACGCGGATCCGGCCGGTGTACGAATCCAAGGAAGATTACGAGCTGATGCTGGCGGAACATGTCGCGCGGCTGGCGGGGCAGCAGGAGCTTCTTTACGCCTCCGACGATCATGCGCTGCTGCTGATCTTTCAGGCGATGGATGCGGCGGGAAAGGACGGCGTCATCAAGCATGTGATGTCGGGAGTCAATCCGCAGGGCTGCCAGGTCTTCAGCTTCAAGCATCCCAGCGTGGCGGAACTGCAGCATGATTTTCTCTGGCGCACCACGCGCGATCTGCCGGAGCGGGGACGCATCGGAATCTTCAACCGGTCCTATTACGAAGAAGTGCTGATCACCCGCGTCCATCCCGATATCGTTCGCGGCGAGGGCATTCCCGAATTGCGCGACAAGGAGAAATTCTGGCGCGGCCGCTATCACTCCATCGTCGATCTGGAAAAGCATCTTCACCGCAACGGCACCCGCATCGTCAAATTCTTCCTGCATCTGTCGAAGGAGGAGCAGCGCAAGCGCTTTCTGGCGCGGATCGACGAGCCCGAGAAGAACTGGAAATTCAGCCTGGACGACGTCCAGGAGCGGCGCCATTGGAACAGCTATATGTCGGCCTATGAAAAATGCATCGGTGCGACCAGCACCGGCCACGCGCCCTGGCACATTGTTCCCGCCGACGACAAGGCCAATGCGCGGCTGATCGTTTCCCATATCGTTCTGGACGCGATGCAGGATCTGGGCATGCGCTATCCGAAAGTGAGCGCCGCGCGCCGCCGCGAATTGAAGGCGATCCGCGCAAAGTTGGCGTGAGCGGGACCGCGCCTCGCTGCGCGCCGCTCCTCATCCTTCGACGGGCTCAGGATGAGGAGATCGGCGGTTTCGATGTTGCTCCACAGCCAGTCCGTTGCGCGCCCAAGTCTCGCCATTTTGTCCGCGCAAATTGACTCAGTCCCCGGAACCATCACGCTGGCTCGGGGTTTCACCCAAAGGGGCGCATTGCGTTCCAGGAATTAGAATCAGGGCGGGCGGGCACGGGATCGCATGGTCCAGGGCCGCAGAGATAAGAAGCGGAGCCAAGAGGCGGTGGAGCAGCCGCGCTTTGCGCCGCTTGACGGGTCGAGCTGGGAGGACAGCGGCTATCTGCCGTCCGACGACGACCAGTCGTGGCGCGAAATGGAAGCCCTGCGCATCGGCACTTACGACCGGATCGGGCATTTGCCGCCCAGGGACAATCAATCCTGGCGCGAGCAGGAGGCTTTGCACCCTTCCACGCCGGACGAAGCTTCCGAAACCGGCACCCATGCCGATGACACCGGCAACGCCGCAGAGGTGGACGACCAGATAGCCGAACTGGCCGCCCCCGATCCGGTGGTGGACCCGGTTTCGGATCTGGCCGCGGACCCGATACCCGAACCGAATCCCGAATCCTATGTGCCGGTCCGCGAGACGATCCCGGAATTCCAAACCGCCCGGCGCGGGGCGGGCGGGGTCATGTTGCTTCTGGTCTCGGTGGTCGGCCTGGTCACCGTGGCGCTGGCGGTTCCCGATATTCTGACGCCCGATTTCTGGCGGGCGCAGTGGGCAGCGGTCGCGGCGAAACCGGCGGCCGTGCCGGAGCAGCGCATGGCGAATATCCCTGCGCCCCCGCCTGACGTGCGGCCTGCGATCCTGCCTGCGCCGCCGCCGCCCGCTCCGGACAATGGCCCGGCTGTGAGCGCGCAGCCGCCCGCGAACAGCCCGCCGAATGCGGAGCCGGCTGCGAATGCGCAGGAGGTGCCGCCCGCGGCGGCGGCCGCGAGCGTGACGCCGGAGGTGGTGCCAAGCCCCCGTCCGGATATGCGCGCCTCCGCGGATCGCGGCGCGATGGTGATCAGTCCGGATGGAACGGTGAAGTATGAGAACGGTTCGGCGGCGGCTTCCCGCACGGGCAGGCGCGCGGCCGTGCCGGACGAACGCGATGCTGGCGGCTTCTACGCGATGGCGCCCGGGCCGGACGGCGTGATGCGGCGTCAGTTTTTCCCGTCCACGCCGGAGCCGGATTCCAGACAAGCCGCGCGCGCGCCGTCGCGTGGCGATATCGGCGGCGTCTATGCGATGGCGCCTGGGCCGGACGGGAAATTGGAGTATCAGTTTTTTCCGAACAAGGCGCCGCGGTAAGAGCGGCGGTTCTCTAATTCCTCATGCTGATCCCGTCGAAGCATGAGGATTGCACCATCTCTCCTCGCGTCCTCATCCTTCGACAAGCTCAGGATGAGGAGATCGGGAGACGGTTCGGCTTCGACTTATTTCCCCACGCTTGGATACACATCCCTCACCAGCACATCGCGCAGCTGCATCCGCAGGTCCGTCTTGGCGTCGGGCTCGGTGTTGGATTGGGCGTGGGTGGCGTCGACGGGCGCTCCCGTGTCGGTGGTGTTGGACATCACGATGCTACCGCTCTGGCGGGCGGGGTCGATCATTAGTTCGGCGGTGAAGCCGCCCTGGTCGCCGTCATGGAAGACATATTTATGCCCGTCCACCGTCAGCACGAAAAAGCCCAGGCCCATCATCGGCACGGTGCCGCCCGGGCCGCCGGTATAGGAGGTGGCGGCTTCGCCCGGCAGGGTGGCGGGGACGATGCCGGTCCAGGCCTCGTCCAGCGAACTGCGCCTCAGCACGATGTCGTAGATGGGGTTCTTGGCATCGCCGATCAGGAAACGCAGATATTTGCGCAAATCTCCCAGCGGCGCTTTCAAACCGCTGTTGGAAACGGTGATGCCGCTGTCGAAATTCAAAGGCTGGGGCGACAGCGCGCCGCCCGGACCCGCGCGCAGATAGCTGCCGGAGACTTGGCTCTCCAGGAAGTAGGGCGCACGGTCGAAATAGCTCTGGCTCATGCCCAGCGGCATCAGGATGTTCTTGGTGATATAGACTTCGTAATCGTCGCCGGTCAGCCGCTCGATGATCTGGCCGAGAAAGACATAGCCGACATTGGAATAGCTCCAGCGCGAACCCGGCTTGAAGGCGATGTTGGTGAAGGGCAGCATCGCGTTCACTTGTGCCCAATGGGTGGGCTCGAACGGCACCCATTGGCAGTCGGGCGCGCTGTCGCAATCCCAGGGCCAGGTCGGATTGCGGAAGCCCGCGCTGTGCGACAGAAGCTGGCGGATGGTGATCGCCTCGATCGGGCCGAAAGCGTCATGCACCTGGCGCAGCTCCGGCACATATTTGACGGCCGGATCGTCGAGCGAGAGCAGTCCGCGGTCGCGCAGTTGCAGGATGGCGATGGCGGTGAAGGTCTTGGTGATCGAGGCCCAATTATAGGCGGTGGCCGCGTCGATCTTTTGGTGCGTGTCGTTTCGCGCCTCGCCGAAGAAGAATTCGGTGGGCTTGTCGCCGGCATGCTCGAAACCGAAGGCGCCGCCGACAATGCCGTGGCGGGTCATGGTCTGGTCGAAGGTCTTGTGGAAGTCCGCCAGCGATGCCGCCGATGCGGCCAAGCTCGAAAGAGCTAGAATTGCGGCGATGCCGAGCGCGCCTAGATAATGCCTTCCCATGACCATCCCCCGTTTTCTGTGACGGTGCACCAGGGACGGGGCTTTGCCAAGTGAGAAGAGGCGCCGCAAAGCGGGGCGAGCAGGTTCAGCGAACCTGCGAAAGCGCCCAACGCCGCGAGCTTGGGCGAGATTCTCCGGCCGGAGGGCCGAGATTGAATGCACCCAAGATTGTAACGCCTGGAACGAGCGTCTATCGTCGGCGAAAATAGGGCGGGGGTCCGGATGTCGATTCAAGTCATTGGCGCGGGTGTTGGACGCACCGGTACATATTCCCTCAAGCTTGCCATCAACCAGCTTGGGTTCGGACCCTGTCACCATATGGAAGCGGTGATCCACGCCATGCCGGTGCAGGTGCCGCTATGGTCGGCGGCGTTGCAGGGGCGTGCCGACTGGCGCGCGATCTATGACGGCTTCAACAGCGCGGTGGACTGGCCCACGGCGGCTTTCTTCCGCGAACTGATCGTGGCCTATCCGTCGGCCAAATTCGTGCTGACCCATCGCGATCCGCAAACCTGGGCCGACAGTTTCGGGGAGACGATCTACAAATTGCTGGCGGGAAAAGATCACGCGCCGCCGCACATGCAGGCGTGGCTGACGATGGCGGCGGGCGTGCTCGCCAAGTCGGGAATTCATGAGGGCATGGACCGGGACGGTCTGGTCAAGGCTTTCACCGCACACAATGAGGCGGTCAAGGCGGCAATCCCGCCCAGTCAACTCCTGATCTATCAGGTCAAGGAGGGGTGGGGACCCTTGTGCGAATTCCTGGGCAAGCCGATGCCGGCCGAAGCGTTTCCACGAACCAACGACCGCGCCGAATTCTGGGAGCTGGTCAAGCAGTAGCGCGGCGCTTCAGGCCGGCCGCTTGCGCGCTTTGTCGGCGCGGACCTTGTCAGTCAGTCCGTCATGGTCGCCGCGCTGGCGCGGGGGCGGGTTGTCCCACCAATCCTTGCGCCGGGCCTTCTGTTCGGGATTGCGCGGGTAATCGATACGATTCTCGGGCTTGGATTTCTCGCCCACCACCAGCAGGCGCACTTCTTCTTCGGTGTTGTTGAGAAAAGTGTGGGCGATGCCGGTGCCGGCGGGAAATCCCACCGCGTCGCCGGGGCTAAGGCGGTGCAGTTCGCCGTCCAGCCAGACATCGGGCGTGCCTTCGATCACATAGACGAATTCCTCCTCGGCGCTTTCGGCGTGGGGATAGGAGGTGCGGCGTCCGGGCAACAGGCGCTCGTGATGGATGCCCAGCCGGGTCAGGCCGAAATGGCGGCCGAAAGGCGCGCCGATGCACATCAGTTCGTCGTCGCCGTCATAATGACTGTCATCCGCCCGCTCGATCGCGGTCCAATGGGCGATGATGTCGGGACGCGGGGTCATGCTGTTCTCCTTGGGCTGGGCGTTCGCAAACGCGGTGGGTTTTTTAGCACGGCGATGGCGAAGACCGCACGCCCGCCATGCCGTTTGCGCCGGATCAAACAACGGCGCGGTTGTTTGGCGCTAAACTTTTCAAATATTGCGATGGGGTGGTCCGATGCACATTTCCCGGAAATTTCTGGTCTTGCTGCCGATGATCCTGCTGGCGCGCCCGGCGCCGGCGCAGGAAGCGGCCCAGGAATTGGCGATGGATACGCCGACCCAGATCGGCGGGATCGAAGCGGTCTGTACCGGGGTCGGCCTGGATGCGCGCGAAGATCCCCGCTGGACGGCCTATGGATTGAAAGTCGAAATCGCCGGGGCGGGCGGACGGTATCTGGCGGAAGAAACCCTCGCGATCCGCCAAGGCGGCAAGACCTTGCTGACCGCCGGTTGCAAGGGCCCCTGGATGATGTTCCGCCTGCCGCCCGGGCGCTACGAGGTCGAGGCCCGGTTTGGCGAACAGTCCGCGAGTTCGGCGGCGTTTGTGCCGGCCAGCGGGCAGGGGCGCATTATCCTGCGCTTCGCGGATGAGCCGGCCGCTAGTTCGACAAATCCTTGAACAGCGAGAGTTCATAGGTGATGGCGGGCGCGATGTTGAAAATGGGCGTGCGCTCGTCGAGGCCGTGGCTGAAATCTTCCGACTGTTTGGTGAAGATCGGATTGGCGCCATAGCTGGGCACCTTGTGGAAACGGAACCACATGCTGTCGCTGGCGCCTGACGCCATTGATGGGAAGACCGGCACGCCGGGATAGACCTCCGCCATCGCCTTGTTCACCGCGGCCACGAAATCGGGACGGCTGGGCGAGGCGCCGCTGGCGACCGAACCTTGCGTGACGTCGCTGATGGTCAGCGCCGGTTCGGCGGCAATCTTTTTCAGTTCCGCCATGATGTCGGGTCGGCTGTGACCGGGGAAGATGCGGCAATTGATGTTGGCTTCGGCGCGCTGAGGCAAGGCGTTCAGCGCATGGCCGCCGGAGAGCAGGGTGGCGACGCAGGTGGTGCCGATCTTGCCCACCATGGCGGGATCGGCGGCCAGGGTGTCGATGGCGGATTTGTCGGCGGGATTGGCGGCGAAGGCGCGCATCGCGGCGGCGATTTTCGAATCCGCTTCGTATTTCGCCGCTTGCGTAAAGTAAGCCTGGGTGAGCGGACTCAATTCCGGCTTGAAGCGGTAATTGCCGATGCGCACCAGGGCCGCCGCCAATTGGGTGATGGCATTGTCCTTGCGCGGCTCGGAGGAATGGCCGCCCGGATTGGTGACCGAGAGCTTGTAATCGGCATAGGTTTTTTCCGCGCCTTGCCAGGTGAAATATTCCGGCTTTCCGGTCTTCTCGTCCAGCACACCGCCGCCGGCGTCGAGATTGAGCACCAGATCCGCGTTCGACAGTTTTTCGGCGATGATGGCGCCCGTCTTCATCGACGTTTCCTCGTCGCCGGAAAATTCCACGATGATGTCGCGGCGCGGGCGATAGCCCTGGCGGCGCAGTTCGCCGAGCGCGGCGATGGCGATGGTGCCCGCCAGCTTCATGTCGGTGGCGCCGCGCCCGAAGAGATAGCCGCCCTCGACGATGGGGGTGAAGGGATCGCGTTTCCAGTCGGAGGGCTTGGCTTCCACCACATCCATATGGCCGCTGATCACCAGCGGCTTGAGTTTTGGATCGTTGCCGGGCCAGCGGGCGATGAGATAGGCGGTGTCGTCGACCGGGGTGATGGTGACGTTCCCGGCGTCGAAGCCGCCCGCCACCAATGCGTCGCGATAGAGTCTGGCGACCTCTTGTGTCTTGTTGCTTGGCCCCACCACCGAGCGCATGGCGATGGCTTTCCTGGCAAGGTCCAGCGCTTCGGTTTCGGCCTTGGGATGGGGAGCGGGCGCGGCGTATGCGCTGGACGCCATCAAGACCGCCGCCAATGTCAGTGTGCGTGAGATGCGCCGCATGCCCATATGTTGCATCGTGTCTTCCCCATTTTCCCGCACAGCCTACCGGCAGGACCGGCGGCGCGAAAGGCGGGGCGTCCTCCCTCGCTGCGCTCGAAGTTGCGCCAGTTCTCTAAGCTCGCGTCCGTACGCTGTCGCTACGGACCTCGCCAAGTAAAGCTAGGCGCCTCCCTCGCTGTGCTCGAAGAGGCGTCAGCTGAGGATCGACCTTTTCAAGCTGGCGACCGGCTGGTTGCGCGCCTTGTGGCTGACGGTCTGTGCCTTGGCAAATTGCGGCTGGGCAATCTGCCGCTTGGCGATCTGTCTCCTGGTGACGCCAGATGCATTGATGATGCGCACGCTTGCGACGTCGGCCGCGGCGGCTGGGGACGCGGCGACTTGCGGCACGGCGGGCGCACTTGCGATCCGAGGCGTCACGGCTGGAAGCGGGGACGGCAGGCCTCGGTATGACGGTTCGGCGTCGGGCGCTTCTGGCGGCAGGCTGGCGATCGAACCCTTCAGAGTGGCGGGTGCGTTTTCGCAGCGGAAATCGGCGATCCGGGTCCAGGTCAGGCCCTTGCGGACATGATCCAGGACCGCCACCCGCTGGAATTTGCCGCATTCCGATTGGGCGGTGCCGGCCAGGCGTTCGGGGGCCGAAAGAAGCGGGTCATATTCGATGGTGACGGCCCAGCCGGTATTGGCCTCGACCTTATGATCGTCCTGCCAGAGCGCGACGCAGCCCGAACAGGCCAGGCCTGCGGTCAGCAAGAGGACGGCGGGGGCCACCTGATTTGCCATGCGCGAATCATGGGCCCGTGCGGCGGCGATGTGAAGAGTCGAAATGGTACGTTTGGGTACGGCGCGGCAAAAATCGTCCGTACACAAACGGCCCCGGCCATTTTCAGGCCGGAGCCGCCTGGCGCTCTCACCGAAAGCTGTTACCAGCCGCGGTTGCCATAGCCGTTGTTGTAATAGCCATTGCCGTAGCCGCGGTTATAGCCCTGGTAGGAATTGCCGTAGCCGTAATTGCCGTAGCCATAGCCGCGGTCATCGTCGCGGTCGCGGCGGCCCCAGTCATCGCGGTCGTAATCGCGGTGGTTGTTCTGAGAAGCCAGGATCGCCGCCAGTGCGACAAAGCCGATGCCGGCGGCGATGGCCGCGCCGTTGTCGTTGCCGCGGTGGCGCTCGCGATACTGGACCTGGGTGGCGTGGTAGACCGGCGCGGCCGAGGCGGCGGTGGCGCCGAGCAACGACAGAGCCAGTGCAGCACTGATCAGACGTTTCATGGTCTTCTTCCTTCTCTTGGGATGCCAATGCATCCGTGGAGAGGAGATTGCGCCGCCGGGGCTGTACCCAATCTGGGGATATCGTTCATTCGGCATTCATCCATTTGTCACGGGAAAACGTGGGTTTTTTGCGCAGGATCAACCCGCCCGGAACCCCGGGGGCCCAATCTGACTTGTCAGGATCGGAGTTTGGGCATGAACCGTCTTTCGGGAAAAGTCGCCATTATCACGGGCGCGGCGCTGGGGCTGGGGCGGGCGACCGCGCAGCGCATGGCGGAGGAAGGCGCGTCGGTCGCCATCCTGGACGTGCTGGATCCCCAGGGCGCGGCGCTGGAGATGGCGCTGCGGGGCCAGGGCCACAAGGCGCATTTTTGGCATTGCGACGTGGCGCGGGAGACCGAGATCGCGGCCGTCTTTTCCGAAGTGGTGGCGCATTTCGGCCGCCTCGACATCCTGGTCAACAATGCCGGCGTTGCGGGCGCCGACAAGCCGACGCATGAGATCACCGAAGCGGAATGGGATTTTGTGCAGTCCATCAACGTCAAGGGCGTATTCTTCGCCACCAAGCATGCCATCGCCCATCTGCGCGCGGCGGGCGGCGGCAGCATCATCAATTTGTCCTCGATCTATGGCCTGGTCGGCGCGGGGGACGTGCCGCCCTATCACGCTTCGAAGGGGGCGGTGCGGCTGATGAGCAAGAACGACGCGATGACCTATGCGCCCGACCATATAAGAGTGAATTCCATCCATCCCGGCTTCATCTGGACGCCGATGGTGGAAAAGCATCTGGGGGCGGGCGGCGATCTGGACGCGGCGCGCAAGGCCACCGACGCGCTGCACCCGCTCGGCCATATGGGCGAGGCGGACGATATCGCCTGGGGTGCGGTCTATCTGGCCTCGGACGAAGCCAAATTCGTCACCGGGGCCGAGCTGGTGATCGATGGCGGTTATACCGCGCGATAAAGGAGGAAGTGCCGATGTCCCATCATGTCCCGGATCATGGAGACTGGATTGCGGTGTGCGACGGCGCCACCGCCCTGTTGCTGGAAAACAGGGGCGACCATGGCGCGATCCATCTTGTGACGCGCGAAATTTTCAAGCAGGACAATCCGCTCACCCATGAGCAGGGCACCTCGCCGCCCGGCCGGACCAATTCCGCGCATGGCGGACGCCGCGCCGCGATGGAGGGCAGCGACTATCATCTTCAGGCCGAGGAAGCGTTCCTGCACAAGTTCGCCGCGAGCTTGGACGCGCATGTGCGCAGCAAGCAGATCCCGGCCTTGCATCTGATCGCGCCGCCGCGCGCCCTGGGCATCCTGCGCAAGCAGCTGTCGGATGCGACCCGCGAGGTCGTGGCGGGCGAATTGGCGCACGATTATGTGAAGTTTCCCCTGGAAGAAATCGAGCGCCGCCTGCTCGCGCCCGATCGAGGGTGACGCCGCGCGCCAAGGCAAGCGTTCATCGGTGAGGATCTCAGCCGATGCTTTGGCGCAGGCGGAGATCGCGGGATGAGGCGCCGACGCTGAGCAGGCGCTTGCCGGGCGGCGTCATCCAGCGGTGCGCGGCGACCGACCAATATTGCAGCTGGCGCGGCGCCACATGCAGCGACACCGTCCTGGTCTCTCCGGCGGACAGGTGAACGCGGTCGAAGGCGGCAAGGATTTTCGGCGCGAACTGCACGCCGGCCGGCGGATTGGCGGGCGCGCCGAGATAGACTTGGGGCACCTCGTCACCATCCACCGGGCCGGTGTTCTTGATCTGGAGACGGACGTCCAGGCCGCCATCGGCGCTCCTTTCCGCCTTGAGTGCGGAATAGGCGAAGCGCGTGTAGCTGAGGCCATGGCCGAACGGATAGAGCGGCGCGATCTTCTGGTGGTCGAACCAGCGATAGCCGACATTCACGCCTTCGCTGTAAATCGCCTTGCCGTTCACATCCGAACGTTCGGGATGGCGCGGATCGGTGGCGGGGTAATCTTCCAGCCGCCGTCCCCATGTCATCGGCAGGCGGCCTGCCGGATTGGCCTTGCCCAAAAGAATGTTGGCCGTGGCCCATCCGCCTTCGTCGCCCGGCCACCACATCTGCAGGATCGCCCTGACGCGGCCCGCCCAGGGCATGGGGACCGGCTGGCTGGTGTTCAGCACCACGATGGTGTTGCGGTTGATCTTGGAAATTTCCTCGACCAGCGCGGTCTGTTCGCCGGGCAGCACGAAGATGGGCGTGCGCCGCGCCCAGACAAAGACCACCGCGACTTTGGCGTGCCTGGCTGCATCGATGGCCGCCTTGTGATCGGCTTCGCGCTGATCGGGCGTGTACCAGTTGAGGCGGATCTGCACGGGCGCGCCCGAGGTATCGGGACTGACCAGAATCTTGATGGCATGGGCGCCCGCCGACAGCTGGGCCGCGTGGCGCACATTGTCCAGCCCGTCGGTGGTGGGGATCACATTGTCCTGGTTCGCCTGCAGGATGTCGCCATGCACGTCGCCCTGGAAGGTGCCGGTGACGCCCACGCGCTTGCCGTCGATATAAAGACTGGCGTCGGTGCCCAGCGCCTGCAGGTAAAGCCAATAGTCGCCGGCTTTCGCAATCGTCAATGTGCCGGTCCAGCTGGCCTTGAGATCGGGCGACAGCGCGTTGCCGCCCTTGAGCGTGAAATTCACCGCCGCATCGCTGCGCGCGCCGTCTGGACCGGAATAGGCAAGGCCGGGCTGTCCGTCATGGCTGAGGGCCTCGGCGGGCACCGGCGTTCCGGTCATGTCGTCATTCACGGCGTAGCGGATATTCGCATTGCCGGAAATTTTCCGGAGCGCCTCGAGCGGTCCGGTCTGGCGCGCGATCAATCCCATCGACCGCTCGCCATTGATGCCGATCGCGTCCACCTGCCCGGCGGTGGGACCGATCAGCACGACGGAGTCCAGATCGGCCTGTTTCAGGGGTAGCGCGCCGCCCGCATTCTTCAGCAGCACCGCCGCCTCTTCGCCGGTCCGCTCAATGATCTTCGCGTTGTCCTCGACAGCCTGCGCGGTCACCTCATGCTTGGACTGGCCGTCCAGAAAGCCGAAGCGATCCATCTCGAACAGTACATGGCCGGCGGCGCGGGTCACGGCAGCCTCGGTGATGGTGCCGTCCGCCAGCCCTTCGGCGATGGTCTGGGGCGTCACTTTGGCGCCGACATCGGCGCTGCTTAGGGGCGGGACGGCCAACTCTTCGGGAATGTTGCCCCCATAGATGTCGCCCATATCCTCGGCGCCGGGATCGCGCGGCGGCGGCAAAGCGGCGGCGACCGCGCCCAGAAAGGCGGGCTCCTGATAGCCGGTGCTATCGGGACCGTCGATCATTTCCATGTCGAGGCCGTGATTGAGGAACTGAGCCGAATGAACCGCGCCCCAGTCCGAAACCAGAAAGCCCTTGAAGCCCAGTTCGTCCCGCAAAATTCCGGTGAGCAGCGCGGGGTTGCCGCAGGCATGGGCGCCGTTGATATGATTGTAGGAGCACATCACCGACGCCACGCCCGCCTTCACCGCGGCTTCGAAGGGCGGCAGATAGACTTCGTGCAAGGTCTGCTCGTCGATCCATACATCGGTGGCGGTGGTGTCGTAGCCGATGAAATGCTTGGCCACCGCCATGACATGCTGCGACTGGATGCCTTCGATGGTCGCGGCCGCCATCGCGCCCGTCAGCAGCGGGTCTTCGCCATAAGTATTGTACAGACGGCGCATCGCCAGATCGCGGTCCAGATTGATGAAAGGCTGCAGCGAGACATCGATGCCCAGCGCGCGCGCCTCGCGGCCGATGACCTCGCCATTGCGCCGCGCCAGATCCAGATCGAAAGTGGCGGCCACGCCCATGGTCGCGGTCTCGGCCTGCGAGGGATGGCGGGTGAGCACGCCGGGGGGGCCGTCGGCGAGACGCAGCCCGGGAATGCCCAGGCGCGACACGCCGCCGACATAGCCCGCCTGGCCTTGATAGTCGCGCGGGTCTTCGCGCCCGTCATGGATCAGGGACATTTTTTCCGCCAGCGTCATTTGAGCCAGCAGCTTGTCGACACGGACATTGCCGGTCACGGCGGGGACATCGTTCTGCGCCAGCGCCGCGGGCAAGCCGAACGCCAGGGACGTGACCGCGAATAGCGCGGGGACGAGCGTTCTTGCCCGGGACATATTCATCTGTGGCCGACCGTTGCGAGGCGCCGATTGTCCGGTTGCGGGACGTGGCGCGCGCAAATCTAGGCGGCGTGGGGCGGCCTCACAAGCGCCCGGGCTCGGGCACCGCCGCCGCAACCCGTGCCTTATGTGACTGTTCCGTCATGAAACTGCGATGGTGGCGGCCGTCCGGCTTCCGCGCTA
The DNA here is from genome assembly GCA_040389245.1 of Pseudomonadota bacterium. Taxonomy (GTDB): domain Bacteria; phylum Pseudomonadota; class Alphaproteobacteria; order Micropepsales; family Micropepsaceae; genus Rhizomicrobium. The sequence continues at coordinate 1,442,109 of JAZKAH010000002.1, forward strand.
ATCTGGCGTCATTGCCGCCGGTCCCACGCCTTTTTCCTGCAAGGAAAGGCACCTGACGCCGTGACATTCATCTGGCCCACCGCCTTCTGGCTGCTGCTGGCGCTGCCGCTGCTGGTGTTCGGCTATTGGTGGAACGGGCGGCGGCGCGGCAATCTTCTCGCCCGCTTTCCTGCCTTGCTGCGCGCCAGCCAGCCGCGCGGAATATGGGGCACGGTGCGGCGTCATGCGCCGCCGCTTTTGTTTCTGGCGTCGCTGAGCTTGCTGATCGTGGCGCTGGCGCGGCCGGCCGCGGTGATCACCCTGGCCAGCCAGCGCGGCACCTTGATCATGGCGATGGACGTGTCGGGCAGCATGCGCGCCGACGATGTGCATCCCACCCGCATCACGGCGGCGCAGCTGGCCGCCAAGGATTTCGTCAAGGCCCGGCCGCGCCAGGTGAAGATCGGGCTGGTGGCTTTTTCCGGCGGCGCGTTCCTGGTGCAGGCGCCGACCGACAACAGCGCCGATCTCAACACCGCCATCGACAATCTGCAGCCCGAACGGATGACGGCGATCGGCTCTGCGGTGCTGACGTCGCTGCAGACGATCTTTCCGGATGTGCGCTTCGACCAGATGCTGCCCGGGTTCGGCGGCAGCGAATTCTATCTCGGCACGCCCTTGGAGAATGGCAGGCGGGCCAAGCCGCCCAAGCCCAAAAGCGCCATCCCGGTCGCGCCGGGCAGCTATCGCTCGGCCGCGATCATCCTGATGACCGATGGCAAGAGCACCCTGGGTCCCGACCCGGTCGAGGCGGCCCGGATCGCGGCCAATTACGGCGTGCGGGTCTTCACCATCGGCTTCGGCACCGCCAACGGCCAGATCCGGCTGTTCGGCGACCGCATGATGCGGGTGCAGCTGGACGAAGACACGTTGAAGACCATGGCCACCATCACTCATGCGCAATATTTCCACGCCAAGACCGAGGACGAACTGGCGAAGATCTACAAGCAGCTCAACACCAAGCTGCAGGATGAAACCCAGCTGGAGGAAGTCAGCGCGTTTTTCGTTGCCGCCGCTGCGCTGGTGGCGATGATGTCGGTGTTCCTGTCGCTGATCTGGCATGGGCGCGTGATCTGACGCGCGGCGTCAGATGGGCTTGTCAGACCGGCTTGTCAGGCGAGCTTGTCTGGCCGCGGCCAGAGCCATCCGGCCAGTGACGCCACCGCCATTCCGGGCAATGACAGAGCCGCGAGCAGAATCAGGCCCAACGGAAAAAGCCCCAAGCCGGATCCGAATGCGATCATGACCGGCATCTGCGCGAGCATCACCACCAGTGGCCAGCGCCAGGCGCGATGGGGAAAGAGAATACCGAGGCCGCCGCATACCATGAGCGCGGCGGGATAGGCGATGGTCCAGTAAAGGCTGGCGTCCCATGGCTCGCCTCCACCTGCTGCGATGGAGGCCATGGTCCAGAGCGCCGCGCCGGCGGCGAAGGCCGTGGCATAGGCTTTGACGTCTGTGTTCATGGACAAGCCCCTCGTGCCCGTTGCGAAATCATCCTGCCATGTACCGGTTAATCGCCGGTGAGCGCGGCGGCGACAAAATCTGGCAGGATGAACAGTTCGTATTGAACAAGCTGTAAGTGTCGGGCGCTGTGCGCCATGCGGTAGAATTGTCCGGCGCGCGGAAAAATCTTTCGTTGCGCGCGGAGACTGCGGCATGCGCCGATCGATTTACGTCCGATATGGGATTTGCCTGGCGGTGATGCTGGCCGTGCTGATGGTCGGCAGCGCGGCGCGGGCGCAGACCGCAACCGCCGATCCCAATATCGATCCCATCCTTCCGGATCCGGTGCCGGACGGCCATTTGTTTCCGCCCGCCATGGCGACCGCGGGAACGGGCGACCCCGGCCGCGAAGCCTTCTCCAGCCCGGTGCCGGCTGAGATGCTTGCGGGACGCGGACCCGGCTGCGTCCCGACCAGCCCATGCGCCGTCAATTCGCCGCCGCGGATGGCGCTGGCGCCCGTTGACCGATCAAAGTGACGCGCCTATTTTTGCGGCCGCGCGGCCCGGTGCCGCCGCCTTGATGCAAGGTCGCTGGCCATGCGGAAAAAATCACTCTTCCTCGTCATAGCCCTGTTGTTCGCCGCATTTCCCGCGCGGGCGCAGAATGCCGCGTCGCGCCTGCCGGACGGGGCGGGGAAAGACATCGTCGCCAATGCCTGCACCGCCTGCCATGCGCTGAGCCAGGTCACCAATGCGGGCCACAGCAAAGCCGAGTGGGACACGGTGCTGCACATGATGGTCAATGTCGGCGCGGCGGTTCCGGCCGATCAGTTCCAGACCGTCGCGGACTATCTGGCGAAGAATTTTCCGGCCAAGCCTTTGCCGCCCGCCGTCATCGTGCCGGGCAGGATCGACGTCGCGATAAAGGAGTGGGATGTGCCGACGCCGGGTTCGCGCCCGCACGATCCGATGATCGCACCGGACGGTGCGGCCTGGTTCAGCGGCCATATGGCAAACCTTCTCGGCCGCTTCGATCCCAAGACGCAGAGCTTCAAGGAATATCATCTCAAGACCGACGGCTCCGGTCCGCATGGGTTGATCGCGGACCATGACGGCAATGTCTGGTTCACCGCCAATTTCAAAGCCTATATCGGCAAGCTGGATCCGAAGACCGGCGAGGTCAAAGAGTATCCCATGCCCGATCCGGCGGCGCGCGATCCGCACACTTTGCTGCTGGCGCCGAACGGCAACATCTATTTCACGGTGCAGGGCGGCAACATGGTGGGGCGGCTCGATCCCAAGAGCGGCGAGATCAAGCTGGCCACTTCGCCGACGCCGCGCTCCAATCCCTATGGCATGGTGATCGACAGCCATGGCGTGCCTTTCTTCGTGGAATTCGGCAGCAACAAGGTCGGGCGCATCGATCCCGACAGTTTGGCGATCCGCGAATATGTGCTGCCCAATGCCGATGCGCGACCTCGCCGCGTCGCCATCACTCCTGACGACATGATCTGGTATTCCGATTATGCGCGCGGATTTCTGGGGCGGCTGGATCCCAAGACCGGCAAGGTGATGGAGTGGCCGTCGCCGGGCGGGCCGAATTCGCGGCCCTATGGCATCACCGCGGTGGGCGACGTCATCTGGTACAGCGAATCCAACACCAGCCCCAACACCCTGGTCCGCTTCGATATCAAAACGCAGAAATTCCAGACCTGGGCGATCCCGTCTGGCGGCGGGGTGGTGCGCAACATGGTGCATACGCCGGACGGCAATCTGTGGCTCGCCTGCAGCGGCGTGAACAAGATCGCGTTCGTGAAAGTGATGCGGAATTCGCGCTGAGCGAGGCCGCGTCCCGCATCTCCTCATCCTGAGCCTGTCGAAGCATGAGGACGCGATAAAGGTCTGTGCAATCCTCATCCTTCGACAGGCTCAGGATGAGGAGATCAATATCGGGGTAATATCCCAGCCAAAATCCGCTTGCGGTGATTGCGCCTTGCTCTAAGGTTTGTTTGGGCTGTCGGGGACCGTGATTATGCGGGGATTTTGCGTCGGGTTGGGGTTGGGTGTTGCGCTGCTGTCGGCCGCGCCGGCATTTGCGCAAAGCGCCGCGCCGCCGCCGCAACCCAAGACTTTCGCCGAAACCGTCAGCCAGGTGATGGCGCGGCCCGTCTATCGGCATTCGCGCATCGGGCTTGAGGTCTGGTCGCTGGATGCGGGCAAGGCGGTCTTCGCGGTTGACGGCGACAAGCTGTTCACGCCGGGCTCGACCACCAAGCTGTTCACCGAGGGCGCGACGCTCACCTTGCTGGGTCCCGATTATCGCTTTCAGACCCCGCTTTATCGCACCGGCAAGATCGAGAAGGGCGTGCTGCATGGCGATTTGGTGCTGGTCGCCAGCGGCGATCCCAATATCTCCAACCGCATACAACCGGACGGCACATTCGCCTTTGTCGACGAGGATCACACCTATGGCGGGGCGGATTCGCGCCTGATCCCCGGCGATCCCATCATTGTGCTGCGCCAGTTCGCCAAGGCGGTGGCCGATGCCGGCATCAGGCGCGTCACCGGCCGGGTGCTGATCGATGTCAGCCTGTTCGCCGAAGGCACGCGCGAGTTGGGTACGGGGGAAGTGATTTCGCCCATCATCGTCAACGACAATGCCATCGATATCATCTACCGGCCCGGCGCGAAGGTGGGCGACGCGGCAAGCTGGATCGTCGCGCCGAGTGTCCCCTACATCCATTTCGTCAACAAGATCGTCACCGTGGACGGCGACAAGACCAAGGTCGACGATGTCACCACCGAGCACAAGGACGGCACGCAGACGGTGACGTTGATCGGCACGGTGGGTGTGGCGAGCGGGCCGGTGATCTATGGCTATGCGCTTTCCAGCCCATCGCGCTTCGCGGGCACGTTGCTGGGCATGGCGCTGAAGGATGCGGGCGTGACGGTGTCGGGCAAGCCCGGTATCATCACGGCGGAAGCGACCGAGACCAGCATCGGCGCGGACCGGATGCGCAAATTCTATACCGACGCGATGCGCGTGGCCGAGCATGTCTCGCCGCCGCTGTCGGAGGATGTGCGGATCACCCTGAAGATGAGCCAGAACCTGCACGCCAGCACCATGCCGTATGTGCTGGGCGCGGTGCTTGGCAAGACCAGCGAGAAAGCCGACCACAAGGGCTTTGCGCTGGAACATGATTTCCTGGCCAAGGCGGGGCTGGACATGTCGGGCGCGTCGCAGGCCGATGGCGCGGGCGGCGCGGTGGCGGCATTCTACACGCCCGACTTTGTGGTGCATTACCTGGACTATATGTCGAGGCAGCCGACAGCGGAGATGTTCCGCGCCAGCCTGCCGGTGCTGGGCAAGGACGGCACATTGGTCGACATCCAGAAAACGTCACCCGGCGCGGGCCATGTCTTTGCCAAGACCGGCACCTTCAGCGATCACGATCTTCTCAATAGCGGGCACACGATCCTGACCGGCAAGGGTTTGGCGGGTTACACCACCACGGTGGACGGGCGGCGGCTGGCCTTCGCCTTTTACATCAACAATGCCGAATTGCCCGACGACAGCAGCATCTCGCAGATGGCGGGGCAGGCGCTGGGCGAAATGGCGTCTGCCCTGTATGCGTTGCCGCTGGGTGCGCCCTAGACGGGATTTGGAGCGGTTGGTGAGCGTCCCGGTTTGGCGCCGCCGCGTTCAGCAGCTTTGATCGAGATTCTTGCCGGTGTCCGGTGCGGAACGGAAGAACAGGCTGGGGCCGGTGGCGGTTTTGACGACCGCCAGGATTGTTTCCAGTGTCGATTGCAACGGCGTCTTGTTCGCGTCCGGCGGCGCCGCCGCGAGCGCCCGCTGTGCGCCGGGCGATAGGCTTATGGAATCCTTGGCGGAATCGCCGGGAGCTTCGCCGGATTTTTGCGGCGCGTTTGTTCTGTCCGGTGCGGATTGCGGCGAACGCCCGCTTGGCGGCGCGGTAAGATAAGGACTGACGGTGAGGGTCATGGCAAAATCGCTGGGTGCTCGAACGCGATCCTAGCGGACAGAGCTTAATGCCGGATTTCGCGATCGCCGCGCGCGCGGACACCGGCGTTTACTTTCGGTTTGCCGTGTTTTGTTTCGAACTGGACAGTCCCGAACCCGACGCGTCGCTGATTTCTTGGTTGTAGCGCGCGAGAGGCGGACGCGGTTTCAGAGGTGACGGCAATCGGCGGTGGGCGCGTCGGCCGGTTTGCCTTCTGCCTTGAGGCGCGCGGCTTCGGCCCGCCAGTGCACCAGCACAGTGTTGCATTCCGCTTCGGTGCGGTATTGGCGGCGAAAGCCGGTCTTCTCCACCGGCTCGTTCACCGTCAGCACCCATTGCGGCGGGAAAAACAATCGCATCGCGAAGCTGGCCGCCAGCCAGAGCAGCAGGATGGCCGCCATGACCAGAAACCCAACCCGGAACAGATAGGTTCCGGGCTGGGTCTGGCGGAGTGCGTTGTCTGACTTTTTATTGTCCATTATCCGACGTGGTAAGCGCAGAGCTTGTTGCCGTCGAGATCGCGGAAATAGGAGAAGTAGAAATTGGGACCGCGTTCGCCGGGCGCGCCTTCGTCCGTGCCGCCCAGGGCCAGCGCCTTGGCGTGGAAGGCGTCAACTTCGGCGCGGCTGTCGAAATTGAGTGCCACCATGCTGCCATTGCCGACGGTGGCGGGCTTCTTGTCGTAGGGGCCGAGCACGCCGAAGAACAGGGCGCCGTCCTTGCCATAGACCCGCCCGCCCGAGGGATGCTCGAAGACCCCGGCGACGCCACTGTCCGCGAACAGCGTGTCATAGAATTTTTTGGCGTCGTCCAGGCGGTTCGACCCGACCGTGGCATATCCCAGCTTGACCATGTTTTCTCTCCCTTGATGCTGCGCCCTTTGGCGCGATGCGGCGCCTGAATTACCGCATCGGGGCGGGTAAGAACAGCGGCCATTTTGCGGAAAAAATGCGGCTGTGGCGCGGCCCGGATTCTGCGATAGGCTGAGACCCACGGGGGTAACAGGGCGATGACATCGTTGTTCGCGGTAATGGGCCTGATGCTGGCAACGGCGCTGCCCGCCTTTGCCGGGCCCACTCAAATTGAGCCAGTCCGGATCATGCCGGTGCCGCTGGATGCGCCGTCGGTGACCATCGGCAATGGGTTGATCACGGCGAAAATCTATCGGATCGATCCCGCCCGAGGGTTCTACCGCGGTCAGCGTTTCGACCAGGCGGGCGTGGTGGGGGTTCTGTCGCTGGGCAATCAGCATTTCTATGGCCCCTGGTTCGATCTTGTGTCGTCGGTGGATCTGGACAATCCCGACCGGCCTGAGGGTCTGGTGGTCGGGGCCAACAGCGCCATCAGCGGGCCGGTGGAGGAATTCGCGCCCGCTGGGTTCGACGCGGCGGCGCCGGGCGGGAGCTTTCTCAAGATCGGGGTGGGGCGTCTGCGGCGGCCGGACACCAAGGATTACGATCACGCCCGCGATTATGAATTGGTCGATGGCGGCAAGCGCGACACGATGACGACCGCGTCCAGCATCAGCTTCACCCAGGATGTTGCGGGCGGCTATCGCTATGTGAAGACCTTGCGGCTGGTGCCGGGCAAGCCGCAGCTTCGGATCGAGCATGTGTTGACCAACACCGGTACCGTGCCGATCAACACCAATGTTTATGACCATAATTTTCTGAATCTGGGCCAGGGCAATGGCGATGTGGCGGTGACATTTCCCTTTGCCATCACACCAGACCTGACGCCCGATCCGCGCCTGGCGCGCGTTACGGGCAACGGTTTTGCCTTTGTGCGGCCGCTGGCGGGCGGCGAGCGGGTGGCGTTCCTGATTTCCGGCTTCGGTCCCAGTGCGCGCGACTATGATGTCACGGTGCGCAATGTGAAAACCGGCGTGGCGGTACGGGTGACGGGCGACGACCGGCTGGTGCGGCTTTATACCTGGTCGATCCGCACGGTGACGGCGGTCGAGCCGTTCGTCGGCATCGACCTGGCGCCCGGTGCGACCAAGAGATGGGCTTACACCTATACTTATACAGGGCCAGGATAAGGCGCGGTTCGCCGAAGCGGAGCGCGGTTCATTGCCACAAAGGCGTGCGCTCCAGAAGCTCGATCTTCTCCTGCACGCGGCCGGCGCATTCCCGGTTGACGGCGCCGATCAGGAAACAGATCAGGATCATGGTCGCGCTTCCCAGCGTGACCAGAACGGCGCGGTTGGCGGAAATCCCGGCCTGGATAAGCTGCTGATAGATCATGATCAGGATCGGGGTCGCCCACAACCACCACAAAAAACGGCGCAATTGCTGCTGCTGGAGCAATTGGCGCCGGTATTCGGCCCTGAGCGCCAGCGGATCTTCGCTTTCGATCGGCCGCGAGCGGCTTTGAAAGAGCAGGAACAAGGCGGCAAGGGCGCAAAGACCGACAAGCAACAGATTCATGTGCAGCGCGATCCGCATCGCGACCGCGAAAATGATGAGCGCGGCCGCTTCGGCCAGACAATAAAAGCGCAAGCGAAGAACGAAGCGCCGGTAGATGCGCGCGATCATCCCCACGTCCGTATTGTCGCCGAAGAAATCCAGGTCGCGATCGCCGCCGACGATCAGGAATGTCCGCAGAACGCCGAGGGCGGGAATCGCCAGCGGCAGCATGGTGGCGAATTGCAGCTCCAACAGGAAATCGGGCGTGCCCAACCGCGCCTGCTTCAGGCCAAAGGCCTCGGAGCAAAATACGATCATGAAGGACGCGATCGTGATCGCTTCCAGGATCGCGCGATTTGCGCTGGGGCGGCCCGCCTGCCGATAGGTGTCGCGCATGATCACTGCGAGCAGCGCAAGCGCCGTGGCCAGCCAGATGCGCAGTTGATCCAGCGGTAAAAGATGACCAGACAGCCCTTCCAGGCAGTAGAAGACCAGCCCACCTTGGAGAATAAGCAGGGGCAGGTTTGTCGCACGCAGAGCGCAACTGAGGATCACCAGCGGCACGGTGCGAGCCGCTTCGATCATATATTGGGAAGGCGTGCGGTAGATCTCCCTGAGATCGCCTACGACGGTTTCCCGCGACTGGGGCGGGATGAGAAATTGGACCACCCGTTCCGTCATCGCCGGCGGGCCTGTCAGCTTCCCGGCTTCCATGCGGCCCCTTTCCAGTTTTCCGCAATGACGTCGTAGATCCGCCTGGCCGCCAGAGCGGATTCGCGCAGCGCCTTTTCCCCCGATTTTTCCAGGCGATAGTAGCGGCGGGAGCGTCCGCCTCTTTCCTTGATGGGATCGGACAACCGGGAGGAGATGAGCCCCTTGTCTTCCATGCGGTCGAGCGTGGCGTATACCGCGCCGCGCGTGACTTTCTTGGGGCGGCTCAATTCCTCGACCCGCGCATGGATCGTGACTCCATAGGCGTCATCGCCGAGCGAAAGAATGGCGGTCAGGACGATTTGCTCGAACTGGCCGAGGGAAATCGGGGCGGGCATTTGATATACATGGTATGCATTGCGCGCGTCCGCGTCAATCGCGAAACGGGCGGTTGTCCGCAATCTTATCGCTTTTCCCCTCAATGCATACCATGTATGACTAATCACGCGCGACGCCAAGGATGGGGGTGGAGAATTGAAATGGGACATTCCAAGAGACCGCGAGGCGTTCTTCCGGATCGCGAGGCTGATTGCCGTCTGCTTGATCTTCCTGGCGCTGGTGAGGCACGGGTTTGCACCCGGGACCCGCGCCTTGACCTTGTTGGCTACAGCGTCCGTCCTCTCCATGGCGGCGCTTTACGAATTATCCGTCCGGGACAAGCCGGAGACGTGGTCGGCGCTATCGGTGCTGACGATCGCGACGTTCTGCCTTCTGACCTATTTCCTCCTGCGATATTTCGATCCCGCGCCAATTGAGGGGCGCGGCCTTCTGATCGCGGCGAATGAAGGGACGCCGGCGAATGGTTGCGACGGGCAGAGCGGAGGTTTATCCGCGAACCACCTTCTGATGATTTTCGGCAGCGATGGCGTCGTCGGCCGGGGCGATGGTCCTTTTACGCCCATCAGCGCGGGAAGCTGTCCCGCGCTGACATTCCAGCGCAGGAATGGGGGCCTGTTGGTCGATTCCTTCGGCTATGACTCGGACAATAATGTCATCTATCGCATCCGGCAGAATGTTTTCGAGCAGGTTTTGCGGGGGTTTCTCCAGGAACGGCGCCCGGACGCAAGCAGCCTGGAAATCGTGGACGAGTTGGGGCACGAGACGCTTTCGATCCGCTACATGAACAAGAATACCGTCAAGGTCTCGGGCACGTTCCGGTGCGGCGACACCCGCCCGGTGATCGTCGGGGATTCGCTTGCCCGGATCGGCAAGACGCCGATCGGCGGCCATTCCTGCCGCGCCATCGATGCGGGGGCTGGTTATGCAATCGCTTACAAGGACCCGCTCGGATAGTGGTGCTATCTGCGCGACAGCCAGATCAGCGCCGCGCCCGCGATGGCGGTGGCGAGGCCGATAGTGGTCCACATCGGCTGCAGATACAGTAAGGAGCGGCCCGAAGGGCGAAACGGTCCAGTGGACCGTTTCGAGCGACGAACGCCCGGAGCGCAAGCGGAGGGCAGGGCTGTGCGGATGGACAGTGCAGCAATCGCTTTCGCATCTGCGATATTTGAGGCAAAGTCAGTGGCGGGGCTGCAATGGGGATCGGGGCGATGCGCGGGACGCTTATCGGGTTTTTGTTGGGCCTTGGCCTGCTGCCCGTCATGCCGGCTTCGGCCGCCGATTATCTGCCGCCCAAGGGCGATGCCTGGGCCACCCATACGCCGCAGCAGGAAAAGCTCGATCCCGCCAAGCTGAAGGCGGCGGTGGATTTCGCGGTCTCGGCGGAGCTGACCTATCCCCCAGCGCTGGCCAAGGTGGCGGACATCCGCGACCTGCGCGTATCGGTCCCGCTGAAATACGCCCATGAGGCCTTCAACTCGCCCATTGGTCCCTTGAAGGCGCACGCGCCCGCCAACGGCATCATCATCCGCCACGGCTATGTCGTCGCCGAATGGGGTCAGACCCATGACGTGGACATGACCTTTTCGGTGAGCAAGACCTTTCTGTCGTCGGTCGCCGGCGTCGCCTTCGACAAGGGAATGATCAAGAATGTGAACGACCGCGTAATCGACTATGTCCAGCCGACCCCGGACTTCATGCTGCCGCACAACCAGCCGATCACCTGGGACAACATGCTGCGCCAGGATTCCGGCTGGATCGGGACGATGTGGGGCAAGCCCTGGTGGGCGGATCGTCCCGGCGCGGATTCCTGGAGCGAACTGGCCAAAGGCCCGCCGCCGGTCGGCACGGAATGGAAATACAATGACGTGCGGGTCAACGCCCTGGCACTGGCGCTGACGCATCTATGGAAGCGGCCGCTGCCCGAGGTGCTCAAGCAATATGTCGCCGATCCCATCGGCATGTCGGATAGCTGGCACTGGGAAGGCTACGACAACAGCTGGATCGATCTGGACGGCAAGCGCATCCATGTGGTGAGCGGCGGCGGCCATTGGGGCGGCGGCATGTTCATCTCGGCCCGCGACCAGGCGCGGCTGGGTCTGCTGGGATTGAACAAGGGCAAGTGGGGGACCACGCAGGTATTGTCGGACAAATGGGTGGCGATGGCGAGGACGCCCACGGGTCCCAATCCCGGTTACGGCTATTGCAACTGGTATCTCAACACGGCCAAGAAAATGTATCCCGATGCGCGGGAGGACAGCGTCGCCTTCATCGGCGATGGCGCGAACATCATCTTCGTCGATTACCAGCACGACATCGTGGCGGTGGTGCGCTGGATCGACGGCGGCAAGATGAAGGACTTCGTGAAGCTGCTGGTCGCGGCCACCGGCGAACCGGCGCCGTGAGAAGATCGGTGTGTCCTCATGGTTCGACAAGCTCACCATGAGGAGATCAGGGGGCGGCGCGACGGGCGAACCGGCGCCGTGAGCGTGATCCCTTGCCACTGCGGTGACCCTCGGTCATTCTGCGGCCGCGCTTCGCGGGGCGGGAATGCGAGAGCGGATGCATGGCGGAAGGGATTGACAGGCCTTGGACGTTCTTAGCGCCCTGAAGCGCCGCATCAAAGGGATCGTCCGGCCGCCGAAATACCGCATCCTGGAAGAGCCCGAAACGCAGATCGAGCGGATCGTGCGGCGGGACATGGCGCCCGAACCGGTGCGTTCGATCAAGCTTATCCTGCATGCCACCGACAGCGTCGTCGCCGACGTCAACGATTCCTGGATCTTCAAATTTCCCCGGCGGGACTATTGCGCGGCGCAGCTTGAGAAAGAGGCGCGCGTGCTGGCCTATTTCGGCAAGCGTGTCAGCCTGGCGATGCCCCGGATGACGATCAACCCCAAAGGTTATTTCCGTTCCCGTCACGCGAAAATACCGGGCGAGATCCTGACAACCGAGGGCTATGACAGCCTGACGCCGGACCAGCGTGAAGCCCTGGCGGAAAGCCTTGCCCTGTTCTTCGCGCAGATGCATGCGACACCGTTGGCCGATGCCGCCGCGCTCGATCTTGAAAGACGGATGCCGTGGAAGCCAGCGCGCGAGATCGTCGCGGATGTCGAAGAGCTGCTGCCCGCGCACATTCATCCCTATATCCGCCGGACGATGGAACGCTTCGACGCCGCCAATGCCGAGATCGTGGAAGAGGTGGTCGGTCATTTCGACGTCCATGGCGAGAACATGGCGTTCGATGCCGGGGCCGGCCGGCTCAACGGCCTGTTCGATTTTGCCGATGCCGGCATCGCGGATTATCACAAGGAGATTCAGGCGACCTGCTGGATCTCGCCCGATCTCGCGGACCGGATCATTCCGCGTTACGAGGCATTGACGGGCCGCACGGTCGACCGGGCGCGCGTGGCGCTTTTTCAGGAAGCGGGCCGGATCGTCAATGTCGCTTTCTCGAAGGGCATTCGTCCCGAAGTGGCGGCGGAATTCGTGCGGCGGTACGAGGCCGATCACCGATCTTGACGCGCGCGTAACTTCCGAAATTTTTTACCAAATCCGCAATCGATTAACCCGATGGAAGTATGACAATGGTATGACGCTTCTCGCTATAACCGGCCCGTGATTCGCAATTTGATCAGCGATTTTCCGGACCGGCCGAGAGAAACGTCCATGCTATCCGTCCTGATCGCGACCCATAATGGCGAGGACACCATCGATCGGACTCTGGCCGCGATGAGCGCGCTGGAATTGCCGCCCGAAGGCTGGCAGCTCATCATCGTCAACAATGCCAGCACCGACGGCACCGAAGCCCGGATCAAGGCATGGCGCGGCCGCCTGCCGCTCTTATATCTCGAGGAAGAGCGGCTGGGAAAATCGATCGCGATGAACAAGGCGCTGCGCCACGCCAGGGGCGATTTCATCATCATGACGGATGACGATGTCCTGCCCGACCGGAACTGGCTGACGGAATGGCGCCGCGTCGCCGACGCCTTCCCCCAATGTTCGATCTTCGGCGGCGCGATCGTTCCGGAATTCGAAGAGGCCGCGCCGCCTTTCTATGTTCCGCGCGACTGTTTTGGCGTGCTCTATGGTTTGAGCCCCAATTATGACGAGGGCGAGTTGGCGCCGTCGCGCGAGAACGGGCTGTTCGAGATTTCAGGCGGCAATTTCGCCATTCGCAAAAAAGTCTATGACGAGGGCCATCAGCTGGCGGAAAATTTCCTGCGCGGGACCAACGGCCTGATGGGAGAAGACACCGAATTCGTCCGGCGGCTGGCGAGCAGCCGGTACAAGGCCTGCTTCACGCCGAACGCCCGCGTCCGCCATATCATTCACAAACGGCAGACCAGCTGGGGCTGGATCCACAAGCGTCTTTTCCGGCACGGCCATACGCTGTTCTTCCTGATGCATGTCAGGCCGGACATGCAGAGCGGGCAGGTTCGCTTTGCCTTTCCCTGGTCGCGTTTGCGCAGCGCGCCGGGCTCGTTCCTGCGCCTGCTGATCGCCTCTCTGCGTTTGGACAAGGAGGATGCGTTCAAGCAGTCTCATGGGCTGGCCTATGACCTTGGCGCACTGGCGGAGGCGTTCCACCTTCGCTGGCAGGGCACGCTTCGCCGGGAGTGAGCGCCGCTGCTGGTTTTGCCTGGGCGGGCCGATGCGCGGTTGACGGGGCTTGTTATTAAGGATATATAATATCCGTAATAGCAAGCCAAGGAGCCCGCCATGACGCAACGCCTGGATTTCTCGAAGCTTTCGCCTGAGCTGCTGCGGAAATATTACGAGTTCAGCATGGCGGTGAAGAGCGCCGTCGAACCCACGATCAAGCATCTGGTGGATCTGCGCGCCTCGCAGATCAATGGCTGCGCCTTCTGCGTCGACATGCATGTCAAGGAAGCCAAGATCGCGGGCGAGCGGGAGCTGCGGCTGCACCATGTCGCGATCTGGCGGGAATCGCCCTTGTTCGACGAACGCGAGCGCGCCGCGCTGGAATGGACCGAGGCGGTGACCCGGCTGGGTCCCCATGGCGTGCCGGACGAGATCTATGACAAGGTGCGCGGCGTCCTCGGCGACAAGGCGCTTTCGGATCTGAGCTTCGCGGTGATGGGGATCAATGGCTGGAACCGCCTCAGCATCGGATTCCAGAGCGTGCCGGGATCGATGGATGGGCCATATGGCCTGACCAAGTCGGGTCTGAGCTGACAGGCAATGGGCCCACCATAGGTCGGGCGGCGGGGGCGGCATGCAACTGAAGAACCAGGTGGAGTGGGCGCTGCATTGCTGCGCCATCCTGGCGGGATTGCCGGACGGCAAGCGTCTTTCGACCAAGGACCTGGCGGAATTGCATGGCGTGCCGAAGGAGTATCTTTCCAAGGCTTTGCAGGCGCTGTCGCAGGCGCAAATCGTCGAAGGCAGCCTGGGGCCGTCGGGCGGCTATCGCCTGGCGCGGACGCCGGCGCGGATTTCCTTCCTGGATATCGTCGAGGCAGTCGAAGGCGGGGCGTCGCGTTTCGTCTGCACCGAGATCCGCAAGAATAATCCTTGCCGTCCATCCGGCTTGTGCGACGACAAGCCCTGTGCCATCGCGCGGGTGATGTGGGCGGCGGACCAGGCCTGGCGCAAGGCCTTGCGCGAAGTCACGCTGTCCGACTTGGCCAGGACCTTGGAAAAAGACATTCCGGCCGCGCTGTGGAAGAAGACGGCAGGCTGGATCGCAGAGCGGACATAAGCTCTAGACGGTCTTGCCGATCAGAAGGCCGATGCCGGCGGTGACGGCCATCGCCAATGCGCCCCAGAGCGTCACGCGGAATATCGCCTTGGTATAACCCGCGCCGCCCGCTTTGGCGCCGAGCCCGCCCAGCATCGCCAGGAAAACCAGCGACGAAAGCGACACCACCCAGATCAGCCATTGCGGCGGACTGAGCAGCACTGCCAGGAGCGGCATTGCCGCGCCGGTGGAGAAGGTCGCGGCGGAGGTGAGCGCCGCCTGGATCGGCCGGGCCGTGCTGATCCGGGAAATGCCCAGCTCGTCATGGGCATGCGCGCCCAGCGCGTCCTTCGCCATGAGTTCGCGCGCCACTTGCCGTGCCAGCGCGTGGTCCAGGCCGCGCTTGACGTAGATGTTCGCCAGCTCTTCGTGCTCGGCTTCGGGATCGGCGTGCAGCTCCTTGCGCTCGCGGGCGAGATCGGCATGTTCGGTGTCGGACTGCGAACTGACCGAGACATATTCGCCCGCCGCCATCGACATCGCGCCGGCGACAAGGCCGGCGGTGCCCGCCAGCAGGATATCGCCCTTGGCGGCGGATGCGGCGGCGACGCCCAGGATAAGGCTGGCGGTCGAGACGATGCCGTCATTGGCGCCCAGCACGGCGGCCCGGAGCCATCCGATGCGTTCGACCAGATGATGTTCGCGGTGATGATGCAGACTGCGCAAGATCTGGCCCTTTCCAACCGTCCCGGAACTGGTTCTTCCCGGCGACCCGACATAGTATCGCGCCCCGGGCAGCCCGGCATTGATGCAGATCAGGGCCCGGGATGCCAGCCGATTGCGCCGGGGCGCGCCGGATTGATTGGGGGGATGATGGGCAAGGAGCGGCTGGAAGCCTTCAGCGACGGCGTCATCGCCATCATCATCACCATCATGGTGCTGGAATTCCGCAGGCCGGACGCGGTGTCGCTGGCGGCGCTGATGCCGCTTCTGCCGCATGTGCTGATCTATGCCCTCAGCTTCGTCTATGTCGGGATCTACTGGAACAATCACCATCACATGTTCCACGCGGCCAGGAGCGTGACCGGCGCCGTGCTGTGGGCCAATCTGCATCTTCTGTTCTGGCTGTCCCTGGTGCCGTTCGTGTCGGGCTGGATGGGCGAGCATATTCGCGAGAGCCTGCCGGTGGGACTTTACGGCTGCGTCCTTCTGATGTGCGGCGTGGCCTATTGGATCCTGGCGCGTCTGCTGGTGCGGCATGAGGGACCGGATTCGGTGCTGGCCCGGGCGCTGGGCCGCGACACCAAGAGCATAGGCTCGGTCGTGGCCTATTTTGCGGCCATCGCGGCCGCGCCCTTCGCGCCCTTTGTCTCTCTGGCGCTATATGCGGCGGTGGCGGCGGTCTGGCTGATCCCGGACCGGCGGATCGAGAAAGTGCTGGATTTGGGGTGAGTGACCATTCGGTAACCGTCGCCTGGCTAGGATGCGCCGTCCTTTAGGTCCGCCCGCCATGAAATCGCCCATCGGCTTTGTCGCAGGTCTGCTGCGCCGCATGACCGGCCAAGCGCAAGCCGCTGTGGAGATCCTGCCGCCGGAGCAGCGCGCCGCCAAGCCGGGCTGGGATTTGAACATGAGCGTGGAGGAACGCGCGGACGTCTTCGCCTCGCTGTTCCTCGACGCGTCGCCGAAGGATATGCGGGGGCGCATGGGGAATCTGAGAGAACAGTAGGCGCGGGCTCTATTTCTTCGGCAGCAGGCGCGCACTCTTTCCGCATTGCGGGTTGGAGAAGTTGACCGCTTCGCCATGGGCGGTGGCGGTGACCTTGCGGGTGGTCTTGTCGAGGGCGTAATCCACCGCCACGCCGCCGGTGGCTTCGCGCCAGGTATAGGCCGTGGCGGTGACCGTGAGGGGCACGGTGATTTCGGATTTCTGGAACGGGTTCTTGTCGCTGACCGTCGCCTGGGCGGTGTCGATCAGGAGCAGCATGCCGCCATCGTCGCAGGAGAGATTGATGATCTCGGCGCGCGCGGGGGCGGCGATCAGGCCGAGGGCCAGCGGCAGCATCGCCAGGATCTGTTTCATGCCGGCACGCTTCTGTTAATTTCGTCGCCGGAATCTACCGCGCCGGGCCGGTTTTAACCAGCGCGCGAGGAATGTGTCGCGCGGGGCGGAGGCCGGCACCTACCATTGCGTCCGCGGATTGGTGGGGTGCTTATTCATGCATCGGGGAATCGAAGCGGTGACGCGCACCTTGCGTATATGCCAGGCCGGCCCGGCGAGCTATGAAGTTCGCGACGATGAAGGCGGGTTGATGGGCGTGGCCGCCGACGAGGCCAAGGCGGTGACCAGCGCCATGTTCTCCGCCGACCTGATCGGCCAGCACGGCATTTCCGTCCGCGTCGTCGCCGACCGCGATGGCGATGTGGAAGAGGTTTACGCCGTGAGGAACGGTTCGCGTTAGCGAACAAAATGGTCCTGTGGACCATTTTGAGTGACGAACGCCGCGAGCTTGGGCGAGCGGCAGGCGGGCGCGGTAGCGAACGGTCCGCTGACGCTCTCAATGTTTGGCGCCGGCCTGCCAGTCGTGAATGGCCTGTATAACATGCCAATCATTGGGCGCGATCAGGTTGAGGATGTTGAGCGTCAAATTATCGCGGATCATGATGGCGGTGAAAATCTCGAAGGCGATGGCCATCGCGATGACGGCGCGGGCGCGCACCCGTGAAGCGATCATGAAACCCGCCGACATCGTAAGCGCGTCCGACAGGGAATTGAGGATGCTGTCGCCGGTATAACCCGCCGCCAGCGCCTGCTGTCGATAATGCTGGATGACCGCGGGCGTATTCTCGGTTATTTCCCAGCCGATCTCGATCCCCAGCGCGATGAGGAAGCGCGCACCCAGCGGCAGGCGCGGTGCGACGAGGCGCAGAAGCCAGAAGAAAATGCAGCCATGGATGATGTGCGAAAAACTGTACCAGTCGGCCAGTTGCTGCGACATCTCCGGACTGAAGGGATCGTTCACCCATAACAGAACCCGTCCACTGGCCGCGAAGAAGGGTTGGCCGAAGCTGTGCAGCACCGCCACGTGCAGGACGAGCAGCAGAATGGCCGCCGCGGCGAACCAGATCGATCGGTTGGGATGAAGTGGGTGGTGGGGATGGGCGTTCGGACTCATGTTGCACCGCTTTAGCATATCGCGCCGTCGCGTGGCGGGTTTGCCTTGGGTACCGTACCGCCCGTAAGCTGGCGCTCAAGCGGAACGGCGGGTGGCATGGACCAGTGGACGAAGATTTCGATTTATGCCGTGCCGGTGATCATCGCGATCACCCTGCATGAAGCGGCGCATGGCTATGTCGCGCGCCATTTCGGCGACGATACCGCGGAGAAGGCGGGGCGCGTCACCCTCAATCCTCTCAAGCATATCGATTTGTTCGGCACCATTCTGCTGCCGGCGTTTCTGCTTTTGACCAAGTCGGGATTCCTGTTCGGCTGGGCCAAGCCGGTGCCGGTGAATTTTTCCGCCTTGCGCCATCCCAAGCGCGACATGATCTGGGTGGCGGCGGCGGGCCCCGGCATGAATGTGGTGCTGGCGGCGATTTCGGCGTTGGGCCTGGCGGGGTTGATGGCCGCCGGGCGCACCCTGCCGGAATGGCTGCCCGCTCTGCTGTGGAGTTCGGTCGAGATCAATCTGGTGCTGGCAGTGCTCAATCTGTGGCCGATCCCGCCGCTCGACGGCAGCAAGATCGCGGTGGGGTTGCTGCCGCCGGTGCTGGCGCTGCCGCTGTGGCGAGCGTCGCGCTACGGCATGATGTTCCTGGTGGCAATCTTTATCCTGGCGCCGCTGGCCGGGATCGACGTGTTCGGCTGGATGATCGGCCGCCCGGTGGTGTTTCTCGAACGCGGCATCCTGGCGCTGTTGCGGGTGCATTAGGCGCCGATGAAAAAGTGAGCGCGGCGGCGTCATCACTCGCCGCCGCGCCCGTTGCCACTGCTCGGGGAGGTTCTGAGTCTACAGCGGCAAAAGCCATCCCATCGCGGGCCAGAGTGCGATCACGCCGGCGCTGATGGTGAGAAGAAGTCCGCCCATGAAGAGAACCGGGTGATCTGCCGGCACGCGTGCGCGCGATGGCGGCGGCGCGCCGCGGCGGGGGACGTAGCGGCGGGATTGCGCCGGAGCCAGGAAATAGGAAGCGTTGAGCGTGGCGGAGAAAGACATGGGCCGTCTCCCGTGTGCGACCAGGGAAGGATAGGCCTTTCGGGGCGCGGGCGGTGTTATGTGTTTGAAAGCGGAGTGTAAAGGTTTCGAAAAGCGCGACCGTGTTCGCCGCCTGGGTTCCCTTCCCTCGGCGCTGGCGCGCCTCGCCGGGGATGACAGGGAGGGGTTGACAGGCAACCAAATGGTTGCATATAAAGCGACATGGATGACGATGCGGTGTTCCGGGCGCTGGCGGATGGTTCGCGGCGGCTGCTGCTGGACCGGCTGCACCGGAAGAACGGGCAGTCGTTGGCCGATCTTTGTGAGGGGCTGGAGATGTCGCGCCAGGCGGTGGCCAAGCATCTGGGCGTTCTGGAGGAAGCCAATCTGGTGGCGGTGCAATGGGCCGGGCGCGAGAAGCTGCATTTCATCAATCCGGTGCCGATCAACGGGATCGCGGAGCGTTGGATCGGAAAATTCGAGCAGCCGCGATTGCGGGCGCTGAGTGATTTGAAGAGGGCCCTGGAGAAGAAGGGCCGGAGTTGAAGTGGGGGACGGGGGTCCTCGAAAGGAGACGGAGATGGCGAAAAGCAGCTTTGTGTATGTGACTTTCATCAAGACCACGCCGGAGCAATTGTGGACGGCGCTGACCGAACCGGAATTCACCCAGAAATACTGGTTCGGCGTGCGCCATGAATCCGACTGGAAGCCGGGCTCGCCCTGGAAGATGGTCTTCAAGGACGGCCGGGTCGGCGACACGGGCGAGATCGTGGAGATCGACCGGCCCCGCCGCATGGTGATCAAGTGGCGCAACGAATTCCGTCCCGAACTGAAGGCGGAAGGCTTTTCGCGCTGCGTCTTCGAACTGGAACAGATGGGCGAGGCGGTGAAGCTCACCGTCAGCCATTCGATCGAGCAGGATCAGTCCAAATTCATCGAGGCGGTGTCGGGCGGCTGGCCGCTCCTGCTGTCCAACCTCAAATCGCTGCTGGAGACGGGCGCGGTGATGCTGATCGAGAAGCCCTAGAGCAGGGGCTTCACGATCGCCTGCACTTCGTCCCAGTTGGCGGCGATGTGGTGCGCACCGGCGGTTCTAAGCGCTTCGGCATGGTTCGGCGGCAAATGCGCGGCGGCGTAAAGGCCGATGGCGGTCATGCCGGCGGCGCGGGCGGCGCGGATGCCGCCGGGACTGTCCTCGATCATGATGCAATCGGCGGGATGCGCTTTCAGTCTTTCGGCGGCGAGCAGGAAGATGTCGGGATGGGGCTTGCCGCGCCTCACCAGATCGGCGCTGTAGACATGGGGGCCGAAATCTTGGGCGAGGCCCAGCACATCCAGACACAGAGCCAGGCGGTCCGCCGACGAGGAGGATGCGATGGCGCGCGGCAGATGGGCATGGGCGCGGATGAAGGCGCGGGCGCCGGAGACTTCGCGCAGTTCGTCCTGGAAACGCGCATGAATGGCGGATTTGAGATCATCGGCGAAGCTTGCCGGCAAGGCGCCGCCTTTGCCCTCCGCCGCCAGTCGCGTCTCGACCAGCGCCACGACTTCGGGCCAACGCTTGCCCAGGAAGGTTGCGAGCGATTGCGCGCGGGTGGTGGGAAGGCCGAGGCGGGTGAGGCCATCCGCCATCGCGCCGTTCACCAGCATCTCGCTGTCGGCGATGACGCCGTCGAAATCGAAGATCAAGGCGCGGGTCATCAGTGGAAGCGGTAAAGATGCTCCGCCTTCTTGCCGCTGGCGGCGAGGGCGAGGAGGGATTTTTCCAGGACGAGGCGGCTCTGGAAGGTGCAGACGCCATCGTCTTCCTTGATGCCGGCCGGCGTGGTGATGGCGGCGTCCTCCTTGCAGTCGGGGCGGATCTCGTCGGCGCCGTCCAGGGTGGTGCGGATCAAGCCGTAATAGCGCGGGTCGTCCGGCTTGACCGGATCGCAGCCGGATTTCTGGCCGCAATGGCTGAGCGAGACGGCTTCATATTCGTAGACATTGGCCGGCAGTCCGGAGAGGGCGATGAAGCGCAGAATGAAGCCTTCGCCGAAATCGTCGGTGCCCTTGTCGCTGCCGATCATGCGATAGCTGCCGTCGGCAGCCAGCGTGAGATCGAAATTCTGCGCCGCCTGCTTGCCGCCGGTCTCAGTGATGGCGCCGGCGCGGAACGGCGTCACGGTATCGACCTTGCCATAGAGCGAACCGTTCGATTGCCAGCAGCCCGCCAGCAGCAGACAGGACAAGGCCATGAGCGGGCGGAAGGGTCGGTTCATTGGGGACTTCCGGGTTCGGGAGGGCGCGGGCAATGCGGCGCGAGATGCGGCTTCATCAGCCGCCAGAAGGCGATGACCGGGCTCGCCACCATCAGGATCAGGCCCCCATGCGAAAGCGCCGGATTTTGCGAAAAAACCAGGAATATCAGGCCGGTCAGGAAGCCCAGGACACCCCCGAAAAGCGGGAAGGCAAATCCGGGGCGGCGGCGGCGATCCGTCATGGGGACAGTCTATAGCATGGGCCCGGGTCGCTTGTTATCCGCCAGGCCAGGCCGGTCCGCCGTCATGGGACGGGCTGCGGTTCGCCTGTCATGTGCGAACACTTATATGTTAGTGTCGCTCCATGGCAGGACCTTCAGACAGAAATGACACGCAAAGCCGCGCCCAGGCCGTATTTACGGCCTCGGAGCAGCGCGACAAATCGGTGCGCGCGGAAATCGAAAAAGAACGCGCCGCCACCGACGCCAAGACGGCGCGGCTGAAGGCCTTGCGCCTGGCGCGCGAAGCGGAGGAAGCGGCCCAGGCCGCCGCCAATCCCAAGCCCGCGTCCAAGAAGAAAACCAAGACGGTGAAGAAGACGACGTGAGTCGGCGCGCCGTGCGGTGTGCGGCGCGTGCGCGATTTTCCCCCTCTGCGTGAGCCGAGAACGGCGAGCGCGCGATTTTCCCCGTCAGCGCGCACCGCATCGGGATTTTGCAGCACATTGCCCAGGGCCTGGAACGGACTGGTCACAACTGGGACTTGTGTACGCTGGGTGTCGTTGCCGGTTCGCGTTTGCGACAACGCGGCAGGGACGCCGAGCGCGGAAAGAAGAAATGCGGAAAAAAGAAGCACGCACGGCAATTTCATTCCTTGCTCCATTCGTAACCAAACGCATGGGCTGCGGCATTGTTGCAGCTAATTCGAGGTAACCAATTTTTCCTGAAGCAACGGGCGCGAAGTTGGGCTAAACAATGGCGCCCTGCAAATTTCGCCTATGACCATTGAGCCAGAAACACCCAAATTAGAAAACAATATCGCGCAGACCGTCACGGCCATGCGCGAGCCGCCAGGGCGGCTGGGTGCGATCGTGCGCCGGTTGAAACAGATGCCGCCATCGCCACCGCCACTGGTCGCCAGGGTTGCATCCTGCTCCGGTGAGGGGAGCGAATGACGCTGCGGATTTGTCCCGCGCCGAGCGCGGGCGGTGGTTGTTGCCGCGTGCGTCAATCTCGTCATCTGGTGTGGCCCTTGTAAACCCCTGGCATTAACCAGCGCGTGCATTTCATGCCCGCGGGCGTTGCATTGCCTCTTTCCAGAGCAGCGCTTGTTCCATAGGTTGCGCGCAGGGGCGCGGGGTGAATCCCGCCGGGCTGCGTATCGGCATCGACAGTGACGCCCTGCATCATTGGGTTGGGGTTTTTCAAATGAAATTACAAACTGTCGCGGCCATTGCCGCGATCGGCTTCGCTTTGTCTGGTTGCGCCACCATCGTGGATGGCTCCAAGCAGTCCGTGTCGGTCTCGACCTCGCCGGTTCAGGGCGCGGCCTGCACGCTGCACAATTCCGAGGGCACCTGGTATTTGACGTCACCGGGCAGCGTCGAAGTGCACAAGACCAAGAATGATCTGGAGGTCACCTGCACCAAGGACGGCTATCAGCCCGGCAAGCAGGTGGCGACGTCCAAGTTCGGCGGCGCCACGTTCGGCAACATCCTTGCGGGCGGCGTCATCGGCGTGGGCATCGATGCGGCCAGCGGCGCCAATTATTATTACGACAATCCGCTGACCGTGCCGCTGGGCACCCCGACCGTGACGCCGGCATCTACGACGACGCCAGCTGCCGCCGGTGGGGCGCCGACGCCCAGCACCCTGGCGCCTGCGAACTGACACCTGAACCGGAAGCGTTCGCCTGTGGCGGGCGCTTCCGGACAGGGTTCGAGCGAGCGGTATTTGTTGCCGGGCCCGATTCCACCATGTGGCGCGCTCAGAGGTGAGGAGCTAATGCTCAGGCGAATGCGAATCCGGCGATGGCGGTTTTGAGGATCTGTTCGCTGTAGATCTTCCGGCCGGGATTTGCGGATGCGCCGGCGGCCACCATCAGCGGCAACAGATGTTCGGCGGTCGGATGGGAAAGGCGGGCAGCCGGGGCGCTTTCCCATTGCGTCAGGCGCTTGGCGCGGGCGGGACCATCCATCGCGGCGCTTTCGCTGAGCCAGGCGTCGAATGCGTCCGATGGCGCGGTGAAGCGCGGATCGTTATAGCCGCGCATATTGTGGAAGCTCATGCCCGAAGCGATGATCGCCACGCCTTCGTTGCGCAATGGGGCCAGCGCCTTGCCGGCCGCCAGATGCAGCGCGGGATCGAGCCGGGCATCGACCGACATCTCCACCACCGGAATCGATGCATCGGGGAAGGCGACTTTCAGCGGCACGAAGACGCCGTGATCCAGTCCGCGCGCTTCATCGACGGTGGCGGTGAGGCCGGATTGGGCGAGAAGACTGGCGGCCCGCTGCGCAAGCGCCGGATCGCCGGGCGCGTCGTACCGGATCGCATAGGTCTCAGGCGGAAAGCCGTAATAGTCGTAGATCAAAGGCGGCTTTGCCGCGCCGGTGAAGGCGAAGCCGTCGGTCTGCCAATGGCCTGAAACCAGCAGGATCGCCTTGGGCGGCGTGGCGGCAGAAGAGGTCAGCCGGGAAGGCAGGCTGCGCAGGAATGCCGCCATTCCGGTCCAGGCGCCGCCGGGATCGGGCATGAAAAAACACGGCCCGCCACCATGGGGAATAAAGAGGCTGGGCAAGGAGTTGGCGTTTGGCATGGGCAGAGATCCGCAGAGCCGCACGCCTTATATAGTGCGCTTTCGCGGCGCGGGAACCGGGCGTGCGAATCTGGGGACCGGGCCCGGTTCAGGCCGCGCCGAACAGGCGGGCATATTCGGCTTCGGCGGCGCCGTAGGAGCCGTTGGCGGTTTCTTCCAGCGCGCCGCGGTTCAGAATTCTCACCAGGCCGCGCCGGGATTCGATGAGGCCGGATTTTTCCAGCACGTTCAGGGCGGTGGTGATGCCGGGACGGCGCGTGCCCAGCATGACGGCCAGGAATTCATGGGTCAGGGCGACGGCGTTGTCGTCGGAACGGTCCAGCGCCATCAGCAGCCAGCGGGCCAGACGTTCTTCCAGCTTGTAACGGCCGTTGGACAGGGCGGTGAAACCCATCTGCACCGCCACGGTATGGGCGTATTGCAGAAGACGCTCGCGCAATGTCGCGCTGTGGCTCATTGCCGCGCTCAGATCCGCGGCGGCGATGCGCCAGCCCAGGCCCGCGCTCTGCATGAAGGTTTCGTGCGGCGAGCGATCGGTGGACATGAGAATGGGAAGGCCGCTCATGCCTTCGCGGCCGACGATGGCGATCTCGATGCTGTGATTGGTGCCGCCGCTGGCGACGATGGAAGCCAGGCCGCTGTCCAGAAAATAGACCTGTTCGATGCGGCGGCCCCGCGCTTCCAGCAATTTGCGCACGGGAAGATCGACCGGCGTCAGCAATGGCTGCAGCAGCGCGGTGTCGGTTTTCGACAGGCCAGCCAGAATCTTGTTCTTATTTTTGCGGCCGGCGCTCAATGTCAAACTTCCCCAGTCGCGATCTGAAAGGACCGCCGGGGCCGAAGCTAGGCTTCGCGGGCCGGAACACAACGGAATTATATGTCCGTTTCTGGACTCTGAAATCGGACATAGTTCCGAATTGCGGCATGCCTTATTTGCTTTATGGAAGCCGTTGTTCCTGTGGCGGAATCGGATTTGAAGCGGGCGGAAAAGCGCATTGCGCGGAATAAGTGTTTGTGCCGGCTTCAATTCTATGTCCGAAATAGAACGCTGTTTTCTTTAGAGGCAGCGCGTGCGCGACCTCGTATCGGAAACCTGAAGCGCGGCGGGCCGTGATGATGCGCGAGATCGAGGACGAAACGGGTTGCGTGCCGGGGACCATGCCGGTGACCGATGTCGTACACGGAATGATGAATTCAGGGTCCGGCGAAAAGGCCAGGCGGTGATTGCGCGTCGAGACGCCAGCCATCCTGTGCGCGCGTCAGGCTGCCGCGCCAGCGCTTGCCGTCATCGGTGAAGAACTCCAGAGCAAGACGGTCGTCCCGCCAGCGCAGCAGGCGGGTCTGATAGGGTGCAGGGAGGGCCGGATCCTCGGCATGTTCCTGCTCCAGGCTGTGTGCCCATTCCAGCGCCGCGCCGTCACCCTCGCGGCGCCAGATTTCCAGATGGTTGGGGCCGGTATCATTCTCTTGATCGTAAGGCGCGACCAGGAAATGGTTGCCGTCGGGCGAGAAGGCGGGCATCGCATTTAACCGCGTTTGCCGCCCCGTGTTGTTGTCGATGAGCAAAAAGCTGCTGCCCTCGTAGAGGAATTGCTGCACGACGATCGCGCGCGCCTTGGGGAAAGTACCCATAAGGGCATAGCCGTCGCACTTGTCGGCATCGCCGGTGTCGCAAGCCGT
Source organism: Pseudomonadota bacterium (assembly GCA_040389245.1). Taxonomy (GTDB): domain Bacteria; phylum Pseudomonadota; class Alphaproteobacteria; order Micropepsales; family Micropepsaceae; genus Rhizomicrobium. The sequence continues at coordinate 1,467,714 of JAZKAH010000002.1, forward strand.
TCTGTGGTCGGCGAAACCGATAATGGGTGCGCCGGTAGGATGCAGGATGAGAATGTCGCCCTCTCGCTCCGCCAGGCCGCGCGAGGCTGAAATCAGCTTTGGTTCGGCGGCGCGGGCGGCGCACAGGAAATTTGCGGCGCAACCGTCCTTCGATGCCGGAGCGGTGACGCACGCCGCGAGCGGCAGAACCGCCATCGCCGCGAGCGCGAAGCGGCGCATCGCGGGCAACAATGCCAGCGCGTTCGTTTCCGTCATGACGGCAGGGACGCTCACCATTCCGCCGACAGATTAAGTCTTGTTGCCCGGCATGCCCAAGACAAATTTTGATGCGGGCTTTGCGTTAATGCGTGAAAAGCATGGCGATCGCCGCAGTCACATATTGACCGAGAGGCAAAGCGTGCCGAACTGATCGAAGCCTTGCTGCGTCCGGTATTCCCGCGAGCGGAAGACATGGACAAAGGAAAGGCGGAAATCCCGGAACGCCAGCGCGCCGCCGACCGAGACTTCGCCCACGAAATTCTCCTTCGCAACGCTGCGGCTGGACTGGAAGGAGTTGCCGTCCAGAAAAAGATTGCGGGCGATGGCCCGGCCCTGGATGCCCGAAAAGACGTAGGCGCCGAAATCCGCCTGGGGCTGATAGATGCGCGAGCCCGGCCGCGCCGGATCGATCTGGGGCGGGCCGCTGTCGGCGGGCAGGTTGAAGCCGAGCCGCGCGATTGCGCCCGCTTCGGCATAGTCGAAGACATTGCCGACCGCGCCGCCATAATTCGCGGCGACGTCGAAAATCTTTTCTTCTTGCGGGGCGAAGGCGGCGAGTTCGCGCGTATGCCGGTAGGACAGCACCAGGCCCGGTTCGTCGCGCAATTGCGTGCGCCAGCCTTGCGGCAAAGCGAAGCCGCGAATGCGGTGCACCAGATCCTGGCTGTCCTCAGCCAGCGAAGCGGGACCGACCATGCCAAGCTGGAGGCGCAGCTGATCCTCGGTGCTATCGCCCGTTCCGGTCAGCGCCACCGCGCCATAGAGATAGCCGGCATAGGGCCGTTGGGTGAGCGGCGGATTGGGTGTCTTGGTGTCTTCCGGCGTGAACATCATCTGGCCCAGGCTGTAGCTGGCGCGCAGATCGTTCTGCGGAAAGATCGCGGGAAGCATGCCCGTCAGGAAGGAGGGATGGGCGGCTTCGGCGTCGCGCGGCGGGCTCCAGCTCAGTTCGATGCCGTTGGTGTAGTCGCGGTCGGTCCGGTAGAAGAGGTCGTTCTCGAACACCAGCGAATAGCTGCCCTTCTCGGCGGCCAGGGCCGGTGCGGCCGCCGATAGCGAAAAGAGCAAAAGCGCGGCCGGCAGAAGCGCGCGCCTTCGGAAAAGCCGGAGCGATGGCATTGGCGCTATGGGCGGTGGTGAGGCGGCATCTGTTCGCGCAGCAGCCTGGCGATCTTCAGATAGGTCTGGCGCAGCTTGAGCAACTCTCCCTGGACCAGGGGGTCGGTCGCCTGGTTCGCCAGGGTCACGCATTCCAGCGCCCGTTTCTCATAGCCGTCTGCGGAATAGGTCATGATGGATGCCTATGCCGAGATGATCACTTTCAGCGCATGGGTCTGTGCCGCATGGCCGAACGTGTCATAGGCTTCCAGGATATTGTCCAGGGAAAAACGGTGGGTGATGAGGGTGTGCGCATCGATGCGGCCCGACTTCAGGGTCTTCAGCAGCATCGGCGTGGACACGGTGTCCACCAGGCGCGTGGTGATGGTGATGTTGCGGTCCCAGAGATTTTCCAGATGCAAGGTCGCGGGCGCGCCATGCACGCCGATATTGGCGACGGTGCCGCCGGCCGCCACCAGCTGGGTGCAGAGCGCGAATGTCTCCGGCTTGCCGACCGCCTCGATGGCGACATCGACGCCGCGTCCGCCGGTGGCGTTGAGCAGCCTTTCGGCGACGAAGCCTTCGGCGGAATTCAGGATTGTCGTCGCCCCGAAGCGCTCGGCAATCTCCAGCCGGTTGGCATCGGAATCGATCATGAAGATTTCCGAAGGCGTGTAGAGCTGGGCCGTCAGCAAAGCGGCGAGGCCGATCGGGCCGGCGCCGACGATCGCCATCGTGTCGCCCGGCTTGACCTTGCCGTTCAGGACGCCGCATTCAAAGCCGGTGGGAAGAATGTCGCTCAGCATCACCAGCGCTTCCTCGTCGACCCCGTCGGGCAAGGGATAGAGGCTGGTATCGGCATGGGGGATGCGGACATATTCGGCCTGGGTGCCATCGATGGTGTTGCCCAGAATCCAGCCGCCGGTCAGGCAGTGCGAGAACATCCCCTTGCGGCAATTTTCGCAGATGCCGCAGGCCGAGATGCAGGAAATAAGAACCCGTTGACCGGGCTTGAACGCGGTGACGCCGGCGCCCACCGAATCCACCACGCCAATGCCTTCATGGCCCAGGACGCGGCCGGGCACGACCGAGGCGACGTCGCCTTTGAGGATATGCAGATCGGTGCCGCAGATGGTGGTCTTGGTCACCCGCACGATGGCGTCGCCGGGAGACTGGAGCTTGGGGATCGGGCGGTTCATCAGCGCGATCTTGCCAATCTCGGTCCATACCAGGGCTTTCATGACCGGTTTTTTTCCCCGGCGCCGGAGGCATTGCGGGATTCCATCCAGCTGGCCCAGGCGAGGGCGCCGGCAAACAAGGTGAGCGCGCCCACGATCAAGGCGAGGTATCCCATTTCCATTGTGGTCATTGCTGCATCCTTGGTTCAATTCGCAGACCATTGTGGCGAAGGCGGCGCGCGGCGGTATTCGCAAGTCTGCGTACGCAAAACTACGTAATGGGCTTTGCGGCGCGCGGGGGCGCCGCCTATATTCGCCGGGTCAAGGGGTTAGCAGCATGGATACCAGCCATTCGGCCGTCCAAAACGGTATAGACGGCGATGCGCTGTTCCGCGCCCTGATCGCCACCAGCGTCGATGGAATCATGGTGATCGACGAGGCCGGGACGGTGCTGGTTTACAGCCAGGCCTGCATGCGCCTGTTCGGCTATACCCCGGGAGAAGTGATCGGCCGGAATGTGAAGATCCTGATGCCGGAGCCCTATCACGCCGAGCATGACGGCTATATCGCGCATTACAAAGCCACCAGCGAAAAGCACATCATCGGCATCGGGCGCGAAGTGACGGGGCGGCGCAAGGACGGCACCACCTTCCCGATGTATCTGTCGGTGGGCGAAGGCAAGCTGGGCGGGCGGCGGATATTCGTCGGCATCGTGCACGACATCAGCGACGAGCAGGAGCAGGAAAAGCAGATTCAGTCGCTGCAGAACGATCTGCTGCATGCCACCCGCGTCACTGCGATGGGGCAGATGTCGTCCGCCATTGCCCACGAACTCAACCAGCCGCTCACCGCCATTCTGTCCTATGCCGGGGCGATGCAGCGGCTGATCGACAAGGAGGTTCCGGCGCTGGCCGAGATTCGCGCCGGGCTGGCGAAGACCGCCAAGGAGGCCGCCCGCGCCGGACAGATCATCCGCCGGCTGCGCGCCTTTGTCGAAAAGCGCGAACCTCGCCGGACCCGCGAGCCGCTCACGGCCATGATCATGGACGCGGTATCGCTGGGCGCGCTGGGGCTTGCCGCGGAGGGGGTCAAGGTGGAAGTCCAGGTCGATCCGGACATGCCGGCGCTGTTCCTGGACAAGGTTCAGATTCAGCAGGTTCTGGTCAATCTGATCCGCAATGCGGTCGAGGCGATGCACGATGCGGGGGAACGGCGCCTGAAAGTGACGGCGGCGCGCGAGGGGGATTTTGCCGTGATCTCGGTGGCCGATACCGGCACGGGAATTTCGCCGGATGTGGTGCCGCGCCTGTTCGAGGCTTTCGCCAGCACCAAGGATGAAGGCATGGGCATCGGACTGAGCATTTCGCGAACCATCATCGAAGCCCATGGCGGGCGGATCTGGGCGGAGGAAAATGCGGGCGGCGGCACGATCTTCCGCTTCCGGCTGCCCCTGGAAACGGAGGCGGCATGACGGGCGCGCTCATCCATATCGTCGACGACGATGAAAGCGTGCGCGATGCGTTGGGGTTCCTGCTGCTGTCGGCGGATTACGCGGTGCGGCGTTATTCCTCGGCGCGGCAATTCCTGGACAGCGATCCGCAGATCGCGGGCGCCTGCCTGCTGACCGATATCCGGATGCCGGACATGGACGGGCTCGAGCTGCAGACGCAGGTGGTGGCGCAGATGAAGGGGTTGCCGGTGATCGTGATGACGGGGCATGGCGATGTGCCGTTGGCGGTCAAGGCGATGCGGGCCGGGGCGATCGATTTCCTGGAAAAGCCGTTCGAGGACGAGCTGCTGCTGGATTGCATCAAGCGGGCACTGGAGGTTGGAGCGGTCAGCGCCGAGCAGGGCAACCGGACCCGGGCGGCGCGGCTGGCGATCGAATCGCTGACGCCGCGGGAGCGCGCGGTTCTGGATCTCCTGGTCGAGGGACATCCCAACAAGATCATCGCCGACAGGCTGGGCATTTCCCCGCGCACGGTCGAAGTGCACCGCGAGCATGTCATGGACAAGATGCAGGCGCGCACCGTAGCGGATTTGGTGCGCAAGGCGCTGGCGGCGGATGGCGGGCCGCGCTAGCCGCGCCTAAAACCGTTTTGGCATCGGGACGGAATGTGGCATTGCTTTGCCACTCTCCCGCCTTGTGTGCGGTTCTCCAAAACCCGAAAGACCCTTTCATCTTGCGCATTCCCGCGCGCCGGTGTCCCGCCGGCGTGGACAAACGCTTTGACGATGTTCGAAGCGAAATTTCCGAACTGATCCGTCTGGCCCAGCGCGGGCATGTCTTCAGCGCGGCCTCGGCGGAGCCCGACTGCATGACCAGCGAATATCCCTTCCGGCCCGCACCCCGCGTGCCGGTTCAACCTTAAGGAGACTCATCATGAAGAAAGTTGCCGCGCAATCCGTGAAGATGGCCAAGGCCGTGACGGCGAAAGCCGCCAGGCCGGTCAAGTCCGTCAAACCGAAAACCCTGAAAGCCAAGGCCGAGATGAACACCGAGGCGCTGGAAATGCCGCACCGGGTGCCCGGCAAGCCGCATCACTACCGCTACAAGTAAAGCGGCGGGAGAGAGGCGGATCGTGCAGCGCAAGGTCCGCAAGCGGAAAACGGCGCGCAAGGCGAAGTCCAAAGCCGACAAGGCGGCGGGCGAGATCCGCAAGGCGGCGCAAGGCTATGGCAAGCGGGTGATGGCCATTCTGTGGGGCATCGCGTCGACCGCCGACAGCGACAATGCCCGCATCGCGGCGTGCAAGGAAATCCTGGACCGCGGCTATGGCAAGGAAAGCCGGGTGCCGCCGTCCGAAACAGAAAAAGCCGTGATCCGGCGTATCGAGCGCATCATTGTCGATCCTAAAGATTGAGACACCGCGGGTGTTCAAGCCGCTGCTGACGCCATCGCGCTACAAGGGCGCGTATGGCGGGCGGGGGTCGGGCAAGTCGCATTTCTTCGCCGAGAAGCTGGTGGAGGATTGCCTGGAGGCGCCGGGCCTGCTCGCGGTCTGCATCCGCGAGGTGCAGAAGAGCCTGATGCAATCCTCCAAGCGATTGCTGGAAGCCAAGATCGCGGATCTGAATGTGGGGCATCTGTTCAAGGTGTTCGAGCGGGAGATCCAGACGCCCGGCGACGGGGTGATCATTTTCCAGGGGATGCAGGATCCGAACATGTACGCCGATTTCGGAATCGAGAATGGCATTCCCGTGATCCGGGTGAGCGAGGCCAAGAATGGCCACACCGCCACTCTGCTCGCCACCATGGCGCACGAGATGTGTCACCTGAGGCAGGAATTCACCGGCGACCGCGGCCATCACACCGCCGCCTTCCGCAGAATGGCGCAGCGCGTCTGCCGCGCGCATGGCTTCGATCTCAAGACGTTTTAGAGGCCTCCCCGGCCTGCGCAACCTTGGGAGGTTGTTACGGCCACTTCCTTCGCATGCGCTGGGCGCAGAGGGCAGGCGGGCCCCCGCCAAGACACTCCGGCTTTTTTTCAACCGTGCCGGGGCCAGGAAAAAAAGTTCGCTGCCCGCGACCGCGTTCGCATGGCCTGACCGCCATGCCCACCCGTCGCGGTTGCCTGGGCGCGACGGGGCCCCGCCGGTGATATGCCGGCGGGGCCTTATTCCAAGCGGCAACAAGTCTCGCAAAATGAGGAAACGAAAGTGAAAACGGGATTGTTTGGCGGCGACTGGGAGGATTTCATCCAACCCGTCAACGATTATTTCGATAATGCCATTGCGGCGATCCAGAGCGGCGGCGCGCACGCGGCGATCGCACGGATGCAAGCGGAGGACGACGCGCTTGGCGCGAATGCCGGTAACGGCGCCGAGAATGCCGAGCCGGGACTCGCGGCTTTTTCCGGTGGAGAAGGCCAGCAATACGGGACCGATTTACCGACCGGCAATCCGGGATGGCCCTCCCAGGATTTGAGCGATTCCAGTCAGGCTCTGCAATACAGTCCCGGTGATAGCCGGGTCCGGGATGTCAGCTTTCGTTTGGGTGGTGACGGATCCGGCAGCACCGGCGGTTCGCGGGACATCCCGCCTTTAGGACAGCCCGGGCCACAGAGCGCGGCGGGGCTGTATCCCATCTTGCCATCTCAACCGGTGCACCTTCAAGGCGTGCCTGCACCCGATACATCGAGACCTGTCGCAAAGGGGAGCGTGCCAGCTTATGACATCACTCTAGATACAGTTCTTCCCGACGGATCGACGGTCGGCAGCCGGGTCAAAGCGCTTGCGGATGACATCAACAGTCGGGGACAAACCATTGATACACCCTATGGACCGGTTATGCAATTCGGCGACCGATCAGATCCAGTCTCGGTTGTTACCGACGTCTATAATGGGACCAATTTTAAAAAGATGTTCGCTGGCCCAAACGTCGATCCTGAGCTTTTGGGCCAGGCTGGGAATTTTGCATACGGAGCAGTTGCCGCCCGACTTGGGATACCGCTTGGCGCCGCCGAGGTTCCGGCTGGATTATACTCTCTGATAAATCATCCCGCGAAAGATTGGGGTTGGCCTTACGGGATGGACCGCAGCGCAAGACTCCAGATGCCAAAGGGATATGGCGCAAAATGAAAAAGATCCTGATCAGTATATTGGGAATTTCAGCGTTTGTTCTGACGGCTTGCGCGAAGCCTGTGGACCGGATTGTTGAAATACCCAATGGGAAATTCAAAATCGATATCCGTTACCGGGAATACATGAAATCCGCAACGATAAATGTCGATGTCTGTGTCGCCGATCGCGGAAGCAGGGAATTTCCCACGGATGGAGAGCAATGTTTTTTTCACGGCTTCGATTTCAACAAGGTCTCGGCAGAATGGGTCTCGGACAGCAATGTTTTGATCACGTTTGATTGTGGGTATCTGACGTTCTATCAAAATTCCGCCATGATCAGAAAAGGGCGTGAAATACCCGATGGCTTCAATGCAAAGCTGATTGACACCTGCCACACATTCTTGTGGGACCCATCCAGTATGCGGCCTCCGCCGCGTTTTCCCGCAAGTGAAGCTTTGACACGATTTTAATAGCTCCAGAGGGTTACTGGAGCCCGCGCCGGACGCCCGACATTTGGCGAAGCCTTTTTGTTGTTCAAAGCTGATGCGTCGGCGCGGCGTAATACCAGAGCATCAGGGCAAACCCCGCTGCCGTGACGACGACCGCGGCCAGCATGGCGAGGGCGCCGGTGCTGGGAAAGCGTTTGGCGATCCCGTTGCGCTCGAGCCGCCGGTCCAGCCGCCAGGCGCCCGCGGAAAACGCGATCAGCACCGCAACCAGTGTCGGCGAAGCGATGGGCCGATGCAGCAGCAGAAAAGATGCCACGCCCAGCACGGCCAGAATCAACAGGACTTCGCCGCAGGTCCAAAGCGCGAGCATAAAGAGGCGGGCAAGGGGCAGCGCGCGCGCCGACAATTTCAATACCGCCAATGCGGCAACAGTCCAGATCGCCAGCAGGATTGCCGCCGCGGGTAACGTCTGAGTGATGTCGAAGATGGACATGTCGCAGGCCCCCGCCGGTCTGAGGCAATCTAGCGCTCGCGTGCCGCACTGTCCAAGACGCGCCTGGCTTCCCCGACAACTTGGCCAAGGCCCGTTTGCAGCGCGCCGGCAGTTCTGGTCCCATCGTCCAGTATCAATTCCGCGGCGCGGGCGGCGTCGCTCAAGGCTTGATAGCCATAGATCGCGGCGCTGCCGGCCATGCCGTGCACGGTGCGGCGAATGTCGGCAAGCTCGGCATCGCTGAAGTCCGTAGCGGATTGCGCGGCCTTGGCCATTGCGGCCCGGCGCGTCTCCAGGCACTGCAGATAGGCAGGCCGCAGCACCGCCAGCCGGTCGGCGGAGCCTTTCGGAAATTCTCCCGCTTTTGCCTGTGCCGCCATGGTTTCCCCATCGCAAATGCCGGAATTTTCCGGGCTCCAGACGACAGCTTCGTACACCACGACTTAATGGAAAGTGTGGATATTGGTTCGCGTTATAGAGGCCGCATCGTGTTTTCGTCACCCGGCGCGCGCGATCGGACGACTCTGGCCCGAATCGATGGAAAGGGCTTAAACACGGTGCATGAGGCCCGCAGCGTGAACACCGTCGGCGAAGCGTTCGACAGCGCCCTGCAAGAGTTGCGGGTGCGTTTTACCGCCAAGCTGGAAGAGGCGGCCGCGGAGCTGGCCAAGCTGATCGCCTTTTGCGAGATGGATGCGCTGACCCCCGATGTCGCCGGCGCCGCCGGCAAGCTGGTGCACAAGCTGGTCGGCAGCGGCCAGACCTTGGGATTTCCCAAGGTCAGCCAGGACGCCGCGATGCTGGAAGCGGTTCTGGCCAAAACGCCGCTCGAAGCGTCAACGATCGCCAAGGCGGCGAACCTGCTGCTGGCGGACTGCCGCGACTCCATAAAGACGGACACTGCACCGCCGCCGATGGCGTCGCTCGAATTGCCGCCGATCGCCGGGCCCAGCCTGATCGCCATTCATGCCGATCCCGGGGTGGCGCGGCTGCTGGACGATGTCTTCGCCGGCCACGCCCATATCATTACTTATGCCTCCATCGCCGAAGCGGTGGCGCCGCCGCATCCGGCGGCGCTGCTGATCATCGATTTGGACAGTCCCGGCAGCCTGCCCAGCATGCTGGGGGCGCTCCGCAGCAAACCCGGCCTGGCCGAGATGCCGATCCTGGCGCTGACGGCGCAGCGCAAATCCGCCGCCGTCGCCCGCGCCATTGTCGGCACGCAATTGGAAGCGTTGCTCAAGCCGGTGACGGCAGCCGAACTGGATGCGCGCGCCAATGCCGCGCTGCAACGACGCCGCCTTTCGGTGGTGATCGGCGATGACGACCGCATCGTGCGCGAGCTGCTCAAGGCGCGCTTCGAAACCCAGGGCTATCAGACCCATCTCGCCCATGACGGCGAGGAGGTGCTGAAGCTTGCCCATGCCCATGATCCCAGCATCATAATCCTGGACAGCGAGATGCCCAAGCTGAAGGGGCTGGTGGTGCTCTCCATGCTGAAGGCGGATGCGGTCACCCATGATATTCCGGTGATGATGCTGACCTCGAAAGGTCAGGTGCGCGAGATCGCCGAGGGACGCAAGGCGGGCGCCGCCGATTACATCGTCAAACCCTTCGCCCCGGACCATGTCCTGGCGCGGGCCAGCCAGATCCTGGGCCTGCCGGGCTGAAGACGGGCTTTGTTTTCTTCTGTAAAGTGCGTCTTGGTCGTGCCCATCCTTCCCCGTGCGCGCGGTAGCGCGCTGACGGGGGAGGTGGTCGTAGCTGGGCCTCGGCCCAGCGCAGACCGGAGGGGGAAGAAAACATGGGCCGATTTATCGCATTCCTCTACGGCATCGCCGCCTATCTTTTTTTCGCGGTGACGTTTCTCTATGCCGTCGCCTTCGTCTCCAATGTCATCGTCCCCACCACCGTCGACACCGGCAAGGCTTCGCCGCCGTTGCTGGCGGCGATCATCGATCTGGGCCTGATGGCGGTCTTCGCCATCCAGCACAGCGTGATGGCGCGCCAGGGCTTCAAGCGCTGGTGGATGAAAATCGTGCCCGAGCCAGTCGAGCGCAGCACCTATGTCGTGGCTTCCAGCGCGGCGCTGGCTTTGCTGCTCTGGCAATGGCGGCCGATCCCGGTGGTGGTGTGGGGGGTGGAGAACCGCACCTTTGCCATGCTGATCCTGGCGCTGGCCCTGATCGGTTGGCTGATCGTTGGGCTGTCGACATTTCTCATCAGCCATTTCGAATTGTTCGGCCTGGCCCAGGTGGGTCGGCATCTCACCCGCCGCGCGCCGCAGCCGCCGGAATTCCGCACGCCGCTGTTCTACCGGTTCGTGCGCCATCCGCTCTATCTGGGTTTCGCTATCGCCTTCTGGGCGACGCCGGTCATGAGTGTCGGACATCTGCTCTTCGCGGTGGTGACCACGGCCTATATCTTTGTCGGCATCGCGTTCGAAGAGCGCGACCTCACGGCGTACTTTGGCGACGAATATCGCCGCTACAAGGCGCGGGTGCCGATGATTTTCCCCTTTAAGAAGCCGCTCTGAGCGAATTCGTCCGGATTTCGCCGAATTTATTTTCGAAAGACAGGTAACCGGGTTCGCCAAGGCGCGAATGGTTGGTAGAATCTGACAAGGCCGGAGTATCCGATGACCGCCGATATTGCCAGGATCCCGCCGCCAGTGCCCGAGGGCGTGCGCACGGCTTTGGGCCTGACGCCGTCCGGGCCGCATTATTTCTTCTATCGCCACCGGGCCTGGGTGCGGGCGGCGCATTGGATCAATGCGCTGTGCCTGGCGATCCTGTTGATGAGCGGCCTCAACATTTTCAACGCCCATCCCGCGCTCTATTGGGGCAGCGGTTCGAATTTCGATCATCCCGCCCTGATGCTGGGCGCCTATGCCGACGAGTTCGGCATGACGACGCAAGGCGTCACCGTCATCGGCGGCCATCAATTCGACACCACCGGCGTGCTGGGCGCGTCGCGGATCGACGGCCAGCTCGTCGCGCGGGGCTTTCCCAGCTGGGCGACCTTGCCGGGGCCCAATTGGCTGGCGATGGCGCGGCAGTGGCATTTCGCGTTCGCCTGGCTTTTGGTGTTCAACGCGGCCCTGTTCGTCGCCTATGGATTGTGGAGCCGCCACTTCGCCCGCGATCTGGCGCCGACGCGCCGCGACATTGCCCATCTGCCGCGCGAGATCGCCGATCATGCAAGGCTGAAATTCCCCCATGGTGAGAGCGCCAAGCGCTACAACGTCCTACAGAAGTTAGCCTATTGCCTGGTGATATTCGTGCTGGGGCCGCTGATCGTGATGACCGGCCTTGCCATGTCGCCGACCATGGATTCCGCTTTTCCAATCCTGCCCTGGCTGTTCGGCGGCCGCCAATCGGCGCGTACCATTCATTTCCTTTGCGCCTTTTCCTTCTTCGGATTCTTCATCGTCCATATCGTCATGGTGATGCTGTCGGGAAGCTGGAACAATCTGCGCTCCATGATCACCGGCTGGTATGTCATTCGGGGGACGCGCCATGATTGACCGGCGTACATTGCTCGGCCGCGTGCTGGCAGGCGCTTCCACCACCTTGCTGGCGGGCTGCTATGACTTGGCGGAGAAGCCCTGGTTCACGGGCCTGCTGTCCCAGGTCGAAGGCCTGACGCGCGAAGCCCAGCATCTGTTCGCCGGGCCGCACACCCTGGCCAAGGAATTCACCAAGGCCGATATCGCGCCGGTGTTCCGCGCCAACGGCACGCTCGATCCGGGCACGCCGGAATACAAGGCGCATGAGGCCAGCGGCTTTCGCGACTGGCGCGTCACGGTAAGCGGTCTGGTCGATCATCCCCTGTCGCTGTCGATGGACCGCATCCGCGCCATGCCTCAGCGCACCCAGATCACCCGCCATGACTGCGTCGAAGGCTGGAGCTGCATCGGCGAATGGAGCGGCCCGCAACTGGCCCTGATATTGGCGGCGGCATCGCCCAAAGCGAACGCTCGCTATGCCATGTTCTATTGCGCCGATCCGATGACGGCGGAAGGCGATCCCACGCATATGTATTATGAAAGCCTCGAACTCAGCGAGGCGGTGCATCCCCAGACCATCCTCGCCCATCGCCTGAACGGCAAGACCCTGGATGTCGCCCATGGCGCGCCGGTCCGCCTTCGGGCCGAACGCCAGCTTGGCTACAAACAGCCAAAATATCTCCAGCGCATCGTGCTGGTGGATTCGCTGGACGGCATCGGCGGCGGCAAGGGCGGTTATTGGGAAGATCAGGGCTACACCTGGTATGGCGGCATTTGACCAAAGGCGTGTAACCGATCCGGCGCGCTCCCGAATTCATTTTGCATTTTCATCGGGAGATTGTTTTGCGCAAATCCATCGCCGCTCTTTTGCTGAGTTTGACTGTCGCCGTGCCGGCCTTCGCCAATCCGGCTTATGACCTGGGTCCCGCCACCGGGACCAAGGTGCCCAGCATCGGCATGCCGCAGGACGAAACCGGCAAGCCCCGCGCGCTGGAGTCCCTGATGGGCGAGAAGGGCGTGGTGCTGTTCTTCTTCCGCTCCGCCGCCTGGTGTCCCTATTGCCAGCTGCAATTGATGGATTTGAACGGCGGACTCGCCGCGATCGAGAAGCGCGGCTACCATCTCGCGGGCATCTCCTACGAACCGCCGGCAGTGGACGCCAATTTCATCAAAGAGCGCGGCCTGAAATACACGCTGCTGAGCGATCCCAAATCCGAGATCATCGACCGCTACAAGCTGCGCGACCCGCAATACAAGAAAGGCAGCCGCGCCTATGGCGTGCCGCAGCCGATCATCTTCGTCCTGGACCGGGACGGCGTGGTCAAGGCCAAGCTCTATGAGGACACGTTCCAGAAACGTCCGCCCGTGGGTCTTGTGGTGGAAACGCTGGACAAACTGGCAAGCGGAAAGACGCCATGATCCGCGCCCGCTTTGGCATCGCCTGCCTGATCCTGGCGGCGTGCGGGTCGCCCGCGCTGGCGGCGAGCGACCGCCTCACCGTGGTCGAACTGTTTCAGAGCCAGGGCTGTTCCAGCTGCCCGCCCGCCAATGCCAATGTGATGGCGCTGAGCGACCGTCCCGATCTACTCACCTTGAGCTTCGGCGTCACCTATTGGGACCAGCTGGGCTGGAAGGACACGTTCGCGTCGCCGCGCTACACCGCGCGGCAATGGGATTACGCCCATGCCTTCCACCGCAGCCAGGTCTTCACGCCGCAAGTGGTGGTGAATGGTCGCGCCGACGTGGTGGGGCAGGATCGCAACGAACTGGAAGCCCTGATCCGCCGGCAAGCGGCCGGCGACGGTCCCGCGATCCGGATCGGCAAAAGCGATGTCACGGTTGGTGCTGGAGCGGGAATGGCGGAGGTCTGGCTGGTGCGCTTCGATCCGCGCATCGTGCAGGTGCCGATCGCGCGCGGCGAGAATAGCGGCGTGACTTTGCCGCACAGGAATGTGGTGAAGGAGCTGGTGAAGCTGGGCGGCTGGAATGGAAAGCCCGTCACCTATTCGCTGCCGGCCGCCGGGGATGGCGTGTTGCGCGATGCGGTCCTGGTCCAGGCGGGTCCGGGCGGCGCGATCCTGGCGGCGGCGCGCGACTGAAAATTCAGGCAAGAAAAAAGCGCCGCCCCCATAATCCGGGAGCGGCGCTTTTTTGCGTCAGTGGCCCGGGCCGGTCATGCTGCCCGAAGCCATCCCGCCGGACGGGGCGGCCATGCCGGCGCCCATGGCGTCATGCTTCATGGCGGGCTTCTTCATCGGCTTCTTGTGGTCCATCTTCATGCTGTCATTGGCCATGTGAGACGGGCCGGCCATGCCGTCATTGGCGGCGGGCGCGGCCATTCCCTGCGCGAAGGCGGGGGATGCAAGAACGGCAAAGCAGGCAACAGCGAGGAATTTGTTCATTTCATACACTCCTTGGTTTTGGTACCCTCCACTCCGTCCGGGGCCCCTTTTGGTTACGCGAATTATTTTCGTAACTTTCCGTACCGGGCCGCGAAATGACTGGAGCTGCCCGTGATCCCGCAGGAAGCGCAATACCGGGACTGGATGCTGGCGGCCCTTGCGGGCGACGCGGCTGCCTACCGGTCCTTGCTTGCGGGGCTGACGCGGCATCTGCGGGGGTATTACGCAAGGCGGCTGGGGCCAGCCGCGGCCGAGGATGTTGTGCAGGAAACCTTGATCGCCATTCATACGCGGCGCGCCACTTACGATCCGCAGCGGCCTTTCACCGCCTGGGTCTATGGCATCGCGCGCTACAAGCTGGTCGACGAGTATCGCCGGGGCAAGCGCGCCGCTGCCGTGCCGCTGGACGAGGCGGGCGACCTCTTCACCGCCGACGAGGCGCAGGCCGCCATCGCCCGGCGCGATGTCGAGAAGCTGCTCGCCAAGCTGCCCGCCGCCAAGCGCGCTTTGGTGCGCGAGATCAAGCTGGAAGGCCATTCCATCGCCGACGCCGCCGCCAGGACGGGCATGTCGGAAGCGGCGGTGAAAGTCACCGTGCACCGCGCCTTGAAAAGCTTGGGCGAGGAATTGGGGGACAGCCATGCAGACGGATGATTTGATCGCCCGCCTTTCCGGCGGATTGGAGCCTGTGCGCAGCACCGAAGTCAGCCGCACGCTTGGGCTCGGCCTTGCCGCCGGCATCGCTGGTTCGGCGCTGTTGATGGCGGCGACCATCGGCATCCGCCACGACATTATATATGCGATGGGCGGCGGCGCCTTCTGGCTGAAGTTCCTTTACACCTTGGCGATCGCGGCGCTGGGCCTGAAACTGGTCGAGCGGATCGGCCGCCCCGGCACCGACGCGCGCCTGCCTTTGGCGCTGCTGGCGGTTCCGGTCCTGGTCCTGGCGGCGATGATGGCGATGCAGATGATGTCCGCCGACGACGCCACCCGCCATAGTTTGATGATGGGCCATTCTGCCCGCACTTGTTCCATGCTGATCGCGGGCCTGGCCCTGCCATTGTTCGCGGGCCTGTTCTGGTCGCTGCGCCAGCTGGCGCCGACCCGGCTGGTCCAGGCGGGCGCGGCGGCGGGGCTTTTGGCGGGCAGCACGGCGGCGACGATCTATGCCTTTCACTGCACCGAAAGCACCGCCACCTTCATCGCCATCTGGTATACGGCGGGCATCGCGCTCACCACCTTGCTGGGCGCTGGCCTGGGCCGCTGGATGCTGCGCTGGTAGAACACCGAAAAGGAAGACAGCCATGCCGACGACCGTGAAACAGATGATGGACGCCGCCAATGCGGTGGTGCCCAAGATCACCGTGGCCGACGCGCGCGCCCTGGTGGCAAAGGGCGATGCCGTGATCGTCGATGTCCGCGACACCGCCGAGGTCCAGCAGACCGGCAAGGCCAAGGGCGCGCTGCATATTCCGCGCGGCTCCTTGGAATTCCGCGCCGACGTCACCGCCGGTTCCCGCGACCCCAACCTGTCGCCGGACAAGACCGTGATCCTCTATTGCGCCGCCGGTTCGCGCGCCGCGCTTGCGGGCGCAATGCTGAAGGACATGGGCTATAAGGATGTCCGCAATGTCGGCGGCTTCAAGGATTGGGCCGACGGCGGCGGCGAGATCGAACCGCCCGGCAAATAACCAAACTGTATAGGTTCCCGCCGCAACTGGGCGCCCATTCCCGCGTTCTTTGGGAGAATGGGGGGCGCCGTGGCGCGTTATATCCTGGCCTTTCTGCTTCCGATCCTGCCGGTGATGGCGCCGGTCTGGCCGTTCAACCGTGACTGGAGCTATGGCCCGCTGCTGGCGGTCGCGTTCCTGCTGGGCGTGAATCTGCTGGTGCTGGTGGTCGAATTTGTCGGCCGCCGCCGGGACGGCTCGCTACCCGAATACGGGAGAATGGCGGCAGATATCGCGATGACGCCAAACCCAGGCGCCCGCCATGCGGAAGGTGTTGAAGCGGCCGAAATCTATCCAGCCGGGAACGGGCGAAAAGCTGGGGACGCGGTAACAGACCCGGGCTGAGACATTCTCCACCACATGCCAGCGTCCGCTATAGGCGACCGACGGCTCGAGCGAGACCGCCGACAAGGCCAGGCAAGCCAGCGCCGCCAGAATCTGAAATCGAAAAGCGTTCATGACGCGCGATTTTAAATCGCCGCGGCCGCCGGAACAGGAATTCCCGCCGCACTGGTTAGCGCACGCGGTTAACGCCGCGCGGGACTAGCCAAGATTGGCGTGCGCGTGCGCCGGACCAAGATGCGCGCGCGCGGGATCGGTCAGACCGCCCGGCGTCGGCCACAGGCCCACATCCACCACCTTGGCGTTCACCGTGCCCAATTCCTTCTCCAGCGCGTAATAGGCTTTTCCGTAGTGATAGAACGGGATGCGCGGGAAGAGGTGATGCATCAGGTGATAGGAATGGCCCAGAAAGGCGATCTCCATCACATAGCGCAGCGGCTTGGGAAACAAGAGGATCGCGGTGCCGGTATAGCGGCCGCGATTGTCGTGCGGATGATGCACCGGCCAGTCGAACATCAACGGGCACAGGCAGACGCCGAAATAGGCGGGCAGGATCCACAGCATGATCAGCTGGTTGCCGAAGCCGAAATAATAGGCGCCCGCGATGATGGGGATGTAGGAGAAGACATAGACCATCTCCCACACGAACGCGCGCATGATGCGCGGATTGCGGGCGATCTTCCACAGATGCCAGATATACATGGGCTGGATCACCAGGCAGCGCAGGATGACGCGCAGATAGTGATCGTCCTTGACCCAGTAATCCGGATCTTCCACCGGATCGTTGGTGTGCTGGTGATGATGCAGATGCAGGGCGCGGAAACCGGGATAGGGCGCCAGCAGGACAAAGCCGCTGACATGCCCGATCAGGCTTTCGATGAAGACCAGCCCCCGGTGGCGGCCCACGATATTGTCGTGCACCGCCTCATGCAGGGTGGCGAAGATGCCATAGATCAACAGCGCATCGACCGGCACCGATATCCAATAGGAGAGATGCCCCGCCAGCACCGCCCACGCCACCAGGCCGACGCCGGCCAGGACCGAGAGAAACCAGACGATGCTGCGCCAGGCGAATTTGCCCGACAGGGTTTGGGCGATGGCGCGGCCCCTGATCTCGAACGCCCGCGCGGTGTCGATGCTGACCTGCATCTCCCGGGCAAGCAGCGCGCTGGGCGTGCCGTCCGGGCCGACGCCCAGGATCTGTTCGTCGTCGAACGCCAGCACACCCGGTGCCGGCTTGCCGTTTTCGACGATGCGTATGCGCGGGGCCATGCCCGTCTCCAGCCAACTGGTTGATATATATGGTTAACATTTTATTACCGGAACCGGCAAGGTAGGGGAGCGAAGCGCCATTGGCCGCCGGAAAGCCCGGAAATTCCCCGCCCGCCACCAGTCCGGGTGGCCGAGGCCGGACCCCGCCCCAGTCCTAGTGGCTGGACTCTGCCGCTGAATCGTTCTTCTTTTGTTCTTTATTCTTAACGCGCCGGTCGCGGCGGGCAGTGGCGTTGCATATGGGACAGCCCAGATATCGCGGACCGGTCGAGACGGTGGAGCAGGCGATGTGGGCGAACCGCGTCCTCACCATCACCTGCCAGCGCTGCAGCGGCTCGCGCAGCATGTGGGCCTACAAGCTCTTTCACCTGCGCAGCCACGCCGGCGCGATGCCGTTGCACACGGCGGTCGGCGGATTCTATTGCCGCGGCTGCCGCGCCAAGGTCCAGGTGGTGATGGTGCCGGATGGGCCGTGGTAAGCCTCTGTCACGATGCAGCAATTACCATTTTTAGCGAAAGCTACGCACCTGCGTTACGGCTCGAAGACTTCTGAGCAAGCGCAACTCACTATTCAGCTAATTTGCTCCATTTGACGTTCGCGGTTGCGGCAATACAACTTAGCAAATGGGAAAATCATTGTTGGCAATTTGGCTTAAGAAGAATGCAATGGTCCGCGCAACATGAGATAAGAGCGCGAACTAAGAATTGGGACACCCACGATGACAAAGATAATAAGCCTCTTCAATCATAAGGGCGGTGTCAGCAAAACCACTACAGCTTTCAACCTTGGCTGGATGATTGCCCGTAAAGGGAAACGAGTCCTGCTCGTCGATTGCGATCCTCAATGCAACCTTACAGGAATGGTATTAGGTCTCGAAAATCTCGAGACCGCAGATTCAATTTTGGGTACTAAAGAAGGTAAGCCTCTAAATATCAGGGAGGGGCTAGCCCCAGCTTTTGAATCACGTCCGAGCCTAATGGCGCCTGTCGAATGTATAAAAATACCAAAAAATTCGAATCTGTATTTAATGCCAGGTCATATTGGCATTGCAGAATATGAAGTGACGTTGGGTATCGCGCAAGAATTATCGGGCTCTCTCGTCACGCTCAGAAATCTTCCGGGGTCACTAAAATTTCTCATCGATGCGACCGCTAAGAAATATAAAATAGATGTCGTCATGATTGACATGAGTCCAAGCCTTGGTGCGGTGAATCAAAACATTGTTTCAATAAGCGACTACTTCATCGTCCCTATGCATCCGGACTATTTTTCTTCAATGGCAATAAATTCGTTAGCTAGCGTCCTTCCAAAATGGCGGTCTTGGGCTGAAGCTGCGAGCAGTAACGGTGTCCTAAATGAAGCGGAGTACCCATTTCCCGCGTCTCACCCAAAATTTCTTGGATATGTAGTTCAAAAATACAGACCGCGGACTGGAGCACCCTCGAAAGCTTTTCAGAAGTGGGTGGATCAGCTAGAGGCGGGAATCAGAGACACGTTAATTCCCGCGCTCAATTCTTGTGGAATGATGTTACCAGCAACAGCTTACTCGGCTGCCGGCTATGAGCCATCAGAGCCGCTATTGCAGATGCCAGATTTTAATTCGCTGATAGCTAGTTCGCAGCGTCATCAAGTACCAATTTTCGAACTAACCGCAGCTCAGTTGGAGCAGCAAGGTAGAGTTCTCAAGACCACCCAAGTTTCCCAAAAAGCTTTCAAGGCGCTTTTTTCTGAGGCGGCGGATCGCGTCTTGCAGATTGTCGATGCTGGCGGCGCTTAAGTCATTTGAAATGAACATGGGGCGAGTGCGTTCTCTCCACGCGCTCAGAGAATCCTTTTCTTCTCGAGTTACGCCCGTCGTTGATTTGTCCGATATGTTGCGAGCAGAAGTGGTCTTGGCCGTTAGCGCGCTCGATCATTTCGTACATGAACTAACGCGTTTGGGGATGCTTGAGTCTTGGAAAGGCAATCGAAAGAAAACGGATGCATTTGGTAGATTTCATCTGTCACTTTCTGCGGCTGCTTTGCTAACAAACACTCCTTCTGCAATGACTGTTCTCGAGACGGAAATTAGAAATAGACACAGTTTTTTATCCTTTCAGCATCCGGAGAAAATATCGGATGCTGTAAGGCTGTTTTCTGACGTCAAATTGTGGGAAGCGGTGGGGAATAGATTGGGCGAGGATGCGAGCGCAATAAAATCGTCGCTGGTTTTAATTGTAGATCGGCGAAATAAAATTGCACACGAAGCGGACGTTGATCCATCGTATCCGGGGCAGCGATGGCCTATAAATGTCTCTCTTGTTGAAGGTATTTTTTCTCGCATTGAGTCCATATCGACTGCTATCTATTCAGTCGCTGTTTAATAGTTTCGATTGCGACATCTCTCACGTCCCAAACCTAGCCCGTAACTCCTCCAACCGCTGCTTCTGTTGACCCTCGCCATCGAAATTACCCGGATCGAGCCAGGCGTCATAGGCCGCGCGCAGGGCGGGCCAGTCCTTGTCGATCATGGCGTACCAGGCGGTGTCGCGGCTCTCGCCCTTGACGATCATGTGCTGGCGGAAAATGCCTTCGAACTGAAAGCCGAACCGCTCCGCCGCGCGCATCGAGGGCAGGTTGCGGCTGTTGGCCTTCCACTCATAGCGGCGATAGCCCAGATCCTCGAAGACATGGCGGGCAAAGAGGAATTGCGCCTCGGTTGCGCCGCGGGTGCGCGCCATCTGCGGCCCCCAATAGACATGGCCGATCTCGATCGACCCGTGTCCCGGATCGATCCGCAGCAGGCTCTGGCGTCCCACCACCTTGCCCGTGGCCTGGTCGATGACGGTGAAATAAAGCGGGTCGTCGCTGGCCGCCGCCTTGCCCAGCCAGGCATCGAACTCGGCACGGCTTTGCGGCGGGGAGTCGGGAAGCCAGGCAAAGCGCTCCGCGACATCGGACACGGTGGAGATTTCGTACAGCCCGTCGCCATGACCGGCGCCGAGCGGCTCCAGCCGTACATACCGCCCTTCCAGATTGACCCGTGCGGGACGCGGCCGCGGCTGCCAGTTCTTCAAGTCTTCGCGCATGGTTTTACTCGAATATTGTTGTGAAGCGGCCGATGGCCGTGTTGCGGTGATAGCATTTCGGATCGACCGCCGACCCGTAATCGGGGCCGCAGCGCGGGCCGGTCTCCCGCAGGATATATCCCCTGTCCAGCATGCATGCCTCGACCAATTCCCCGATATCCGAAGCGTCCACCGGAAATCCCCGCGCCCTGGTGACGGCGCTGGCGTGGCAAAACTTTATGACCTGGGGATCGGGACGCGCCGGGGCGCAGCCCAGCAGCGGCGAAATCAGGACCGCAATACACAGAGTGCGAATGGCCGGCGCGCGCATGCCCGTGATTCCTTGCCCAAAGCTTGGACCATGCCGGGAAAATATGGCGGGAAATAAGCCAAGGAAAGCGGACGGGCAAAGCCGTCGCCGCAATGCGGCGCAACTGGCGCGTATTCCCGCGCCGAATCCTTCCATCCGGGCCGCCGTTCGCCCCGGTGCCCGCGGCCCGCCCGGACCCCCGGCCTTTGAAGGACGGCGACTGCTTTCAATCCGCCCGCGCAGGCGGCGCATGAAAACCCTTGCCGCGCTTTTTGGTTCCGCTTCCGTGCGCGTTTGCCGTCCGCGCGCGCGTGCGCGATTTATCTTGGCGCGGCGCGCATCCATTTTGGAACATCGCGGTGTGTGGAGAGTTAGCGCCGGGTGATCCCAACCGGAGACTCTCCAATGCGCAGTATCGTACTCAGCATCGCCGCCGTCGGACTTTCGACGTCGCTCGCCTTCGCGCAAGGCGCGCCCGCGCAGAACGGTCCCGCCAATCCCGCCGTCAAGGCGATGGACAGCAACAACTCCACCACCCCCGTCGCGGGCATGAACAGCTTCACCATGGCGCAGGCCAAGTCGCACATTGAAGACAAGGGCTATACCGACGTCACCAACCTGAAGAAGGACCGCGACGGCATCTGGCGCGGCATGGCCAGGAAGGACGGCAAGTCCGGCCCCGTGACCGTGGATTACCAAGGCAACGTCAACTAGGCGCTCCCGCGCATTCCCTCTCTTTCAAAAAGGACATCCCATGACCCAGACACTCACCCGCGTTTACAACGACTATGCCTCCGCCGCGGCCGCGGTGGAAAATTTGAAACAGGCCGGTCTCGGCGACAGCCATATCGGGCTGGTCGCCAGCAATGCCGATGGCTGGCACAAGCCGAACGGCGGCGATGTCGATCCCAAGCATGACAAGGATCGCGACGGCAAGGACGACCGCAGCGAAGGCGCCGTTACCGGCGGCGGCATGGGCGCCATCGCCGGCGGCGCGGTCGGCGTGGCCACTGGCCTTGGCATGCTCGCCATTCCCGGCGTCGGTCCCGTCGTCGCCCTGGGCTGGCTCGCCAGCCTGGCGGCGGGCGCGGTTGCCGGCGGCGCGGCCGGCGGCATTGTCGGCGCGCTGGTCGAATCCGGCACCAGCAAGGAAAATGCGGAACTGTATGCCGAGGCCCTGCGCCGCGGCGGCGCCATCGTGACGGCGAAAGTGCCGGACGATGAAGTCGTGCGCTATGGCGCCGTCATGGACAGGTCCGCCATCGACGTGACCAAGCGCGTCGAGATCTATCGCAGCACGGGCTGGAAGGGCTACGACCCTGCCGCTCCGGCCTATGACGCCGATCTGGTGCGCAAGGAACGCGAAATCTACCGGGCCTGAATTCCCGGCAACGTCACGACGCCCCGGTCCGGATTTTCCGGGCCGGGGTTATTTTTTGCCTCCGCCGCCGGACAGACAGCGCGGGATTCAGACGGGGCGCCTGTAGGTCCAGACATGCGCGGGCGGCAGGTTGCGCCATACCATTTTCCCGGTCACGGCAAGGCGCGGACCCGGCGCGACGGCCGGGCGCCAGCCATAGGATAGTTGGATGAAACGCCCGCCCGGTCCCTGGGCGTCCAGGGCGCGCTCGATCAGCGAGATACGTTCCGCATGCGGAAAGTTCAGCAGCGGCACACAAGACACCACGGCCGCGATGGCCGCGCCGTCCGTCGTGGCGGGACCGGGCAGGCACTGCTCGAACGCGAAGGCATCGGCGGCGCAGACCGTGGCGCGGGGGAAGCGGGCGCGCAGGCGGTCGCAGAAATATCCGCCGCTTTCGATCAGCACCAGCCGTGCCGGAGATACGCCGCGCGCCACCAGCGCCTCTGTCACCACGCCGGTGCCGGGCCCCAATTCCAGCACCAGGCCGGGGCGAGCCGGGTCCACCTCGGCGGCGATGGCGGCCGACAGTGCGGGGCCCGATGGCGTCGGCGCGCTGACACCCCGTGGATCGTCCACCAGACCGCGCAGGAATTCGGCATAGGCGGTCATGTGCGCGCTCTTTCTTTTATTATGTATACCAACGGCAAAGTGCCTTTCCCGTTCCGCCCCTTCCGCTCCCGGCTCCGGGGGGCTAGCCTGTATTCAGGGCGGCTGGATCGGTTGATCGCCGGGGGCGCGGAGAGGTCCGCGATCGCCCGGATTTGAACATCCGAATTCGAACATAAAGTCCGCTCGATAAAACGGGGGCAGGGCAATGGCGCAATCCAAACATCATCAGGTCTTGATCATCGGCGGCGGCGCGGCCGGCATCACGGTGGCGGCGAGCTTGCGGCGGCGCGCGCCGGGCCCGCTGGATATCGCCATCGTCGAGCCGTCGGATACCCATTACTACCAGCCCTGCCTTACCCTGGTCGGGGCGGGCGCCTATGAGATGTCGCGCGCCCACCGGCCCGAGCACAGCCTCATTCCCCCGGGCGTGAAATGGGTCAAGGGCGCGGCGCAAACCTTCGATCCCGAACATAACAAAGTCACGCTCGAAAGCGGCGAGACGCTAACTTATGATTATCTGGTGGTCTGCACCGGCCTCAAGCTGGACTTCGACAAGATCGAAGGCCTGACCGAGGCGCTGGGCAAGAACGGCGTCTGCAGCAATTATTCCCCGAAATACGCGCTCTATACCTGGGAGTGCATCCAGGGCCTGCGCGCCAATGCCCGCGTGCTGTTCACCCAGCCGCCGCTGCCGTTCAAATGCCCCGGCGCGCCGCAGAAGATCGTCTATCTGACCGCCGATTATCTGCGCAAGAAAGGCTGGCTGGAGTCCAGCGACCTGCAATATTTCGTCCACGCCCCGGTGGTGTTCGGCGTGCCCTTCTTCGCCCGCGAGCTGATGAAGGTGGTGGCGCGCTATGGCGTCAAGGTGCATTTCCAGCAGAATTTGATTTCGGTCGATGGCGCGGCCAAGACCGCGACATTCGAGAATGTGGGCGACACCGACAAGGGCGCGCGCATCACCATGCCGTTCGACATGCTGCATGTCTCGCCGCCGCAAAGCCCCCATGCGGCGATCGCCAAAAGCCCGCTGGCCAACGCCGCCGGCTTTGTCGAGGTCAACCAGAATTCAATGCAGCATGTGCGCTACCACAATGTCTTTTCGCTGGGCGATGTTGCCGCGACGCCGAACTCCAAGACCGCCGCCGCCGTGCGCAAGCAGGCCCCGGTGGTGGTGCGCAACATCCTGCGCCTGTTCACCGACAAGGCGGTGGAAGGCGGCTATGACGGTTATGCCTCGTGCCCGCTGACCACGGCCTATGGCAAGGTGATCCTGGCCGAGTTCATCTATGGCGGCAAAGTCACGCCCACCCTGCCGCTCGATCCGGCGAAGGAACATTTGACGGCCTGGTGGATCAAGGTGACCGGCCTGCCGATCTTCTATTGGAACTATATGCTGAAGGGCCGCGAATGGTTCCTCAAGCATGACACCGCCTACAAGGCGGATTGACCGGGCGCAGCGGGGAAAAAAAGAGCCCGGCGATGGAAACCGCCGGGCCTTGAGGTAATCGTCTAAATCCAGGGAAGGGATAGATCGATGCGGTCACCCTAGGAAACCGCGCCGGGCTCGTCTTTGAGCCAAATCAAACCGCCGAAGCGATTTCCGCTTACCCTCAAAAAGTGCGAGGCTTAAGCCAGGACGCCGGGGATGGCGTCAGGCTGTCCCCGTGCTTTGGCCCGCATTGTGGTCAGGAGGTTTGCATGACCGGCTTATTCGAAGAGCGCGAAAGAGGCTACGAAGCCAAATGGGCGCATGACGAGGAAACGCTTTTCAAGATCCAGGTCCGGCGCAACGAGCTGCTCGGCCGCTGGGCCGCGGGCGAGTTGGGTCTTTCCGCCCCCGCCGCCGCCGACTATGTCAAGGCCGTGATCAATGCCGGGGTGGCCGCCAAGGGCGCCGATCCGGCGTTCGAGAAAATCCGCGACGATTTCGCGGCGGGGAATATCTCGCTCTCCGAGCAGGCCCTGGCCCGCAAGGCCGAAGAATTCTTCACCGCCGCCAGCCGCGAAGCGATCAAGCGCGACCGCCTGCTTTAGCGCGGTCAGGCCTTCTTGAGCGGCCAGACCAGGACGCCGAGAACCAGCGCCACCAGCAGCAGGGCGGGAACGTCTCCCATCAGGTGTCCCATGAATTCGCCATGGCCCATCGCCTGCACCGCCATGATGGCGGCGTGCACGATGCTCGACCAGATGGTGAACCAGATCAGGCTCAAATTCGCCCTGGGGTCGCGTGACGCCAAAATCAGGAACACGCCGAGCGTGGCATAGACGCCCACGATCATCATGAAATATTGGGAATCCTGCGGCGCCCCTTGATGCCACGCCCAGCCGGACGGCCACACGATCGCCAGCGGATAGACCAGAAGAAATATGACGCCGAATACGCCAAGCGCCAGTCTCAATAAACTTTCCTGATTTGCCATGCGCTTCCCCCTTTGGTGACAGCGGCTTCAACGGCCAATTGCTGCGATTTTACCGGCAATTGCACATCCCTGACAATCGCGGGGTTATCGGGCGCTCAATAGGGCGGCTTTGACTTCTCCCGCTGCGTCTTGGCGGCCTCGGTCCACCATGCCAAATCGTCCGCGAATCGCGGAAAGACTTTCTGCAGATACGCGCCGGTCTCGCCGGTCGGATTTGCGTCCGCATCCAGGGCTTCGGAAATGGGGCCGATGGTGATGGTGCTGGAGGTGACGATCATACCCATCTCCGACAGGGTGGCGTGCCAGGCATAATTGGCGCGGGCGGCGCCCGTGCGCTGCGCCGAATAGCTGACGATGGCGGCGGGCCGCCAGAACCACTCCTCCAGGAAATGATCGGTGAGATTCTTGAGGCCGGGCTGCAGGCCCCAATTATATTCGCCGGCGACAAAGACGAAGGCGTCCGCGGCCTTGATCTTGGCGGCCAGCGCTTCCATCGCGGCGGGCGCGGTGCCCGGCGCATGCTCCTTGTACATGCGGTCCAGGATGGGAAGGCCGACCGCCTTGGCGTCGATCAGCTCCACATCGTTGCCGCGCTGGCTGAGCGACGCCACGACGAAGTCCGCCATCCGGATGCCCATGCGATGGGTGCGGTAGGAGCCATAGAACACCAATATGCGATGCGCCATCGCGGCCTCCTCAAATCGGGCGGATCATAGCGGACAATCGCGCCCGGTCGATTGCCTTCGATTGTGTGTTTTGCTTTTCCGGCGCGGCGCGTGGCATCTTTGGCGGCATGACGGCTTATGACATCGGCCTGGTTCCGGGACGGACATGCGGCGACTGCACGGTCTGCTGCACGGCGATGGCGATCGACAAGCCGGAGATTCAAAAAGAAGCGGGCGTGACCTGCCGCCACTGCGCCGGCGGCTGCACCATCTATGAAACGCGCCCGCCCTTGTGCCGCGACTATCATTGCGGCTGGCGGCAATTGCCGATCCTGGATGAAAGCTGGCGGCCCGACCGCTCCGGCGTTTTTGTCGAGCTGGAGCCGGTGGAAGGCCAGACCGGATTGAGCCTGGTGCTGGTGGGCAATCCCTTGAAGATCGTGCGCCAGCCCTGGTTCATCGATTTCGTCGCCGCCGGCGTGCGCGGCCAGGTGCCGCTCTCCCTGGGCATTCCCGGGCCGCGCGGCCGCCAGGGCGCGTCGCTGCTGCTCAACACCGACGCCATGCGCGGGGCGGCGAACCGCTCGCGGGCGCAAGTGAAGGAGATTCTGGAGCAGGAGTTGAAGCTGCTGTCGGAATATGATTTTCCGCCGCGCCGCATCGTCAATACCGGCAACGATGTCGGGGCGCCGCCGGACTAGCCGCCTCGCCATATGCGCCACGGGCTGCCCAATGGCCGCAAAGTTCCCTGCACCATTACGGGACTTGGCGTTTTGTACGCGTTCGCACCCACCACAAAACCCGCAAAATCGCTGAAAAGGCGGGCATTTTTCACCATCCGGGGAAAAGTGCGGCATGGCTGCCCGGGCTTTAACCCTGCCTTAGCGCACGCCTCATTTAATTGCCGCAGAACAGCCAATTTGCATGGGGCTCCATCGGCTGGACGGATCCATAAAGCGATGTCGAGTACCCGGTCCAGAATACAATATGCGGTGGCGGATTTTGTGCCGATCGTCGCCGTCGTGTCGATTGCGATGGTGCTCTCGGTAATGGCCTTCCTTCTGGTGCGCGGCTATTACATCGGCGCCGACAGCCAGCAATTCGAGCGCGACACCGCCTATTACAGCACCAGCTTCAAAGGCGATGTGGTGCGGCATGTGAATTCGATGGCGGCGATCCGCGCCTTCGTCTCCGCCTCGCATGACGTCAGCCGGTGGGAATTCTCCAGCTTCGCGCATCAGATCCTGCCGCAGAATTCCGGCTTCAAAGCGGTGTTGTGGCTGCCCCATATCGGCGGGCCCCAGCGCAAGGCATTCGAAGCGGGATTGGAGAGGGACGGTCTCTATGGCCTGCGCCTGCGCGAATTGACGGAAGCAGGCGAATTGGTGAATGCCGGCGCCCGCGGGGCCTATCTGCCTGTCGCCTATGTCGAGCCGTTCGAAGCCAGCGGCAGCCTGATCGGCGTCGATCTGTCGGACAATCCGATCTACGCGCCCTTGTTCGATGCCGCCACCAGGACGGGCAAGGTGGTGGTCTCTGCTCCGGTGCCCCGCGCCCTGGTCGATGGCGCGCGCGCGCCGATCGTGCTGGTGGTGTTTCCGCTCAGCCGCCCGCAAAATAGTGGGGTGACGGCGGCGAAAGCCGGCGCGCCCAGGGCGCCGGAAGGTTATGCGCTGGGCGTCTTGCAGCTTGACCGCGTGATCGAAGACGCCATCGGGCCGCGCGCGCCCATCCAGGCCGCCATCGCCTATGGCCCGGCCACGGCGCCTGTCGTCTATACCGCCGGCCTCAAGGGACAGACCGAGAATCTGGCGCATTGGTTCGGCAATGCCGAATTTCATCAGGTCGAACCCTTCACGGTGGCGGGAAAGCATTTCTTCCTGACGATGCGCTCGGCCCGCAATGGCGAGGTGTTGACCCGTGTCTATGTGCCATTGGGGTCGTCGCTGCTGATCCTGGCGCTGACGGCGCTTCTGGTGCAAAGCATGCTCACCACCATCATGCGCAAGCGCCAGGTCGAACGCGCGGTGATCGCGCGCACTTCGGAATTGCGCCAGATCAACGAAGCGCTCGGCGCCGAAATTGCCCAGCGGCGGCAGGCGGAAGCCCAGCTGCGCATCGCCAAGGACAAGGCGGAAGCCGCCAACCGCGCCAAATCCGCCTTCCTTTCCACCATGAGTCACGAGTTGCGCACCCCGCTGAACGCCATCATCGGTTTCTCCAGCATGCTGGTCGACAAAGCGGAGAGCTTCGATGCGCGCACCGCCGATTATCTGCGCGAGATCAACGGCAGCGGCGTCAAGCTGCTGGACCTGATCAATGACATTCTGGATATCACCTTGATCGACACCGAGGAGAACGGCACCGCCGCGCCGGTCTATCTTTCCGATATTACCAATGCGGTGATGGATAAGTTGCAGGGCGCGGCGGACAAAGCGGGCGTGTCGCTGCAATGCACATTGGCCGATCCCGTAGCCGCCCTGGCCGGAGACGGCAAGCGGCTGCAAAAGGCGCTGCTCAATCTGGTTTCCAATGCGATCAAGTTCACCGAACCGGGCGGCTGGGCGAAAATCGCCGTCGCGGCGGGCCCGGATGGGGTAACGGTCGAGGTCAGCGACAATGGCGTGGGCATGCCGCCTGGAGCCGAGGCCCAGATCACGGGCCTGTTTTCGCAATTCGACAGTTCGCTGACGCGCCGGCATGACGGCGTCGGACTGGGCCTGACTTTCGTGTCGCGCGTCGCCCAGAGTCACGACGCGGAATTGCGGATTTCCAGCACGCTGGGAGATGGCACGCGCGTGACGATGATTTTTCCCCCGCACCGTATTGCCCGTTTGCGGGAGGTCGCGTGAACCTGTCTTCTTCCAGAATTCCATCGGCGGGCTTGGTTCTGATCGCTCTGATCGCGGCTTCCTGCACCCAAACACCAAAGCCAACGCCAATGCCTGCGCCCGTCGCGGCGGCGCCACCGCCTCCGCCCGCGCCCGTCGTGGCGGCGCCGAAAATCGACCATGAACTGGTGTTCGACGAGCGCGCCATCGCGGCGGCGCAGCGGGCCCTCAGCCAGCTTGGCTATGACGCGGGCAAGGCGGACGGCGTCGGCGGTCCCGCCACGCGCCGCGCCATCCTGGCGTTTCAGAAAGATCACGACCTCGTCCAGGATGGCCGCCTGACATTCGCCGTGGCGGAGAAAATCCGCGCCGCGCTCCAGGCCGAAAACGCCGGGACCGCCGCGATCGAGGTGCGGCAGGGCGACATGCTGGTCTATAGCGACGGCGTGGTGGAAGTCGCCGCCGCCGAGCGGATGGTGCAATGGGATCAGGAAGACACCCATGGTCTGGTGGCGATCCGCCCGGCCGTGACCGGCTGGCCCGCGGCGGCGCGCGCCGGCCTGGACTGGGCGATCACCCATGCGCTCGATGTGCCGGCATCGGCCAGGCCGGTGAAATGGTCGAGCACGGGCGTCGATCAGCATTTCGAGATCTATACGTATCCTGCGCTGACCCCGCGCGAAGCCGCCCTGGTCGGCGGCGATCCCGGGTCCTGCCGCCGCTTCGAGATGCGCACGGCCGAGACGCAGTGGCGCTATCCCGCCATCGCCTGCCGCGACGTCAAAGGGGCCTGGTACATTCCGCACAGCACGATCCGGCTGGCGCGGCCTGCGACCGGCCTGGGCACATCGCCCGGCAAGCGGAAGTAATTTTCGCCTGCGCGCCGCGAGATAGCCCTCCGGCTATCGTCGCGGCGCTGGCGCCCCTTAGAACTTGGTCGAAATGCGGGCGAAGAAGAAGCGCCCAGTCTCGTCATACGGCCCGGCAATGGTGTTGCTCTTGCCGATGCTGTCTTGGTTCAGGAACGGCGGGTTCTGGTCGAAGAGATTGTTGATGCCCACGACCAGGCGGGTGGACTTGGACGGTCCGATTTCCGGCAGATCATAGGACACGGCGATATCGTGATAGAGAATTTCCGGAATTCTGTTGCCATAGGTGTTGGTGCCACCTTGCAGATTCTTCGTCCCGTTTATGTAGCGCAGACCGTAATGCAGGCCGAGATCGTCCAGATGGTAGTCGACCGTGGCATTGGACCGCCAGGTCGGCTGGATCGAGTCATTGCCATAGTTGAAGAAGCCGACGAACTCGTTGGTCGAGAAGTCCGGGTTCTGCGTGGTGTTGAGGAATTCCCGCTCGGCTTGCAGGTCGATCAGGAACGAGCCGGGTATTGGAAGGTCCAGGCCCGCCACATCGGTATTGTAGGTCGCTTCCAAATCCATGCCGCGCACCTGGTTGACGCCGAGATTGGTGTTCAGGCTGCCAATCTGGAAGATACCGCCGGCGCTGCGGGTGATCTGGCTGCAGTAAGACGGATTCTGATCGACATAGCAGCCCAGCACCACGACGTCGGGCCCGGCATTGTTGGCGATACCGCCGTCCAGGATGCTGTTGGTGATCTTGATCTCGTAATAATCGCCGTTCATCGTCAGGCCCGGCAGGAAGGTCGGGGTTATCACCGCGCCCATATTCCAGGAACGCGACGATTCGGGCTTGAGTGCCTGATTGCCGCCGACGATCAATCCGCGCTGATCAGTCTGGAGATTGTTCTCCGGCGACTGATAAGTGGCGATCTGGGCCGGGGTCAGGCCTCGGGCGGCCAGCTGCGTAAAGCAGGCCGATCCGGGTGCCAGCGAACCCAAGCCGGCATTGCTGTTCCCGCCGAATCCGGCGGCGCGGCTGTCGCAGGGATCGCCGTCCACCGAGATGTAGCTGATGGCATGGCCGCCGAACAGTTCGGCGGTGGAAGGCGCACGGACGCCGGTGGAATAGGAACCGCGCACCCGGATATCGTCGATCACTTGCCATTCGCCGCCCACTTTCCAGGTCAGCGCGTCGCCGAAGGTGGAATAATGATCGAAGCGGCCGCTTGGCGTCAGTGTCAGGAATTCCGCGAAGGGCAGATCCTTCAGGATCGGAATGCGCAACTCGCCGTAAGCCGAGGTTACGCCATAGCCGCCCGCGGTCGGCGCGGACGGACCGGCGCCGTAACCTTCCTGCACCAATGCGTCGGGGTTGTCTGAGGCATATTCAAAGCGGCGCTCGAATCCGACCGAACCCTGCATCGTGCCGGCCGGCAGATCGAAGATGGGGCCGTTGATGTCGGCGTACATGTAATTTTCATACGTGTACTGAGTTTCGGTCAGGGTCGTGGTCAGATATTTGACCTGATCCGGCGTCAGGGTGTTCACGCCGTTGAAGAAGTTGATCGGCGTCAATGGCGTGCTGTAGCCGAAAGGCGCTGTCGGCCCGGCTGTGCAACCGCCGGGCACATCGAGGCAGGGCAGCTGCGCCGTGGCCTGGGCCAGATGCAGGAAGTTGCCGGAGTTGAGAACCCGCAGCGTGGAGTCATTGCGCTGCTGGACATAGCCGGCTTCCCAATTGTAATCGCCGAAAAGGTGACCCTCGAACCCGGCGCGGAGACGGTAGGTGTTGGACACCTGCTTGTAATCGCGCGGACCGAAATTGTTCGGCGTCAGGTTGGCGTCGATGCATTGTGGGGCGCCCGCACCGACGACATTGGCGCCCGTGATATTGGGGCAATCCACCGGCGCAGCCGTTCCGTTGGGATCACTATAGCCCGGGAAGCTGGTTGGCACGAAGAAGCCGCCAAAAACCTTGTCACCCGAGATCGGATTGGTCGCCGCGATCTGGTCACCCAGCAGTGGTTCCGGGCGCAGGCGTTGTTCGGAATCGCGGCGGGTAAAGAAGCCGCTGGCGATGAAGGTCACGTCCGGCAGGATGTCGTAATGGGCGTTCCATGCCGCCTGGGTACGGCCGATGCCGCTGGTCAGGGTGGCATTGGGCACCACCGAAGGGCAGCCGGCATTCAGCTTCACGCGGCCTTGCGTCGGAAGATAAGTCAAGCAAGGAAGGCTACCGAGGGCGGGATTGTTGTAGGTCGTCTCCGTGCCGTTCCACACGGTATGCGACCCCAGATCCTGCAGAATATTCAGCTGGCTGCGGAAGGTGGAGCCGCCCTCCAGCGAGCCCTGTCCGATATGGGGGTCTATCGACCAGTCGCGATCTTTCATGTCGACCGGGCTCTGATGTTCGTTGAGCAAGGAGATGGTGATGTTGCCCTTGTCGAAATTGTAACCCATCGTGCCGGTGATGCTGTAGAGATCGCCGCCGCCATGCTCGCTGGCGCCGAAATTGGCGTCGAACTGCATGCCCTCGAAATCTTTCTTGGTGATGAAGTTGATCACGCCGCCGATTGCGTCGGCGCCGTAGATCGAGGAAGCGCCGTCGCGCAGCACTTCGACCCGGTCGATCATGGAAATCGGAATCGAATTGAGATCGGGAACGGAAATCGAGCTGCTGAAAATCGGCACCAGTCGCTGGCCGTCGATCAAGACCAGGGTGCGTGTCGGGCCGAGATTGCGCAGGCCAACTTCGGAAAGACCGTTGGCGCCGTTGTTGCTGGCGTTGCTGATGCCGCCGGTGGTATCCGGCCCCACCAGCTTGCTGAGCACGTCTTCGGCATTGAAGGCGCTGGTCAATTGAATCTGCGCCGCACTGGCGGTCGAGATCGGACTGGCGCTGGTGGCGTTCAGGACCGGAATGCGCGATCCGGTGACCACCACGGTTTCCGCGGGCGCGGCTTGTTGTTGTTGCGCGAGGGCAGGCACGCTGGCCAGCACGGCGCTGGCCGCAACGCCTGTTACCAGGAAATTGCGCAGATCAGTCGCACGAATGAAAGAAAACATAGAAATCCCCTGCATGGTTGATCCGGCGCGCGGCGCCGGACTGAGCCGGGGGTACAAACTATTTACCCCCCGGCTCGGGTGGCTGCCTGGGCAGAAGCCCAGTGCTTTGGCCGGAGCCTATGAGAGGCATTCGCGACACTTCAACGGGTCTGGTGGCTCTTGAGCAACAATCTTGCGCTATGTATCTATTTAGTAACTTGGGAACAAAAAGTTCCCGCAAAAATTGCAACGTAAAGTTTCCATGACAATCATTTTAACCGCTTGACTTTAAAGGTTAAATTTCTGCCATTGAAGGCCAGATCGTAGCTGCCAAGAGAACCCCGCGAGATAACTACGGTTTTGGTTCCACTTAAACGATAAGGCGCGCGGGCCGTATCACCAGCCGATTGCTGCCAGACCTGGCCGTTGCTCAGTTCAATTGTGAAGCGACCGGCCGAATCCTCCTGGAATTTCGCGATCTGGGCCGTCATGCGCTCCTCTCCCGGCAGGGGCGCGCTGCGTAGTTGTTCTCTTCCGAAATCTGGTGGCGTGGCGCGGTTCGCGGCGGTGTCTGCACGGGAGGGCATTACGGGTGGCGGAGCAGCGGAAGCCTGCGGCATGGCGCGCCCGGCTTCGCGTGCCAGACGATCGTAGCAGGAGAGCCGCTCCACCGCTCCGCTGAAGCTGAGGCAATGCGCCAGCTCCGTCTGCAAATCATTGCTCTGGGCGCGGCCGCCCGATGAAACGGCCGCGACAAAAGCTGCCGTGAGAATTGCGCATTTCGTCCGCTTCATAACCGTCGCTCTCCCTGACGCTCGTTCCGCCGACTTTAGCAGGTCTGATCCCGCCAGCCACATGGCCGGCAACGCGCCGCGCGCTTGGCGATCCCGCGGCGGGGGCCTATCCTCCACGCCTTGGCGGGAAATCCGAACGCATTTCGAGGGGGACATGAGCAAGCTCGATCGCCGCGATCTGATCGGCGCCGGCGGCGCGATGCTGCTGGGCGGGGCGGCAACGGCATCGGCGGCGTCCGCCATCGCCTCACCACCATCGCCAAACGACAGTGATTATTGGCGTGGCATTGCCGCGCAATACGAGATCACCCGCGAAGTCGTGCAATTCGAGAACGGCATGTGGGGCATGATGCCCAGGCCGGTGTCGGAGGCCTATCGCCGCCACACCCAGATGGTGAACAGCCGCAATTCCTTCTATGCGCGCCGCCAATATGATGCGGATTTGGAAAAAATCCGTAGCCATGCCGCTCACGATCTGGGCGTGCCGACGGAAGAAATCGCCTTCACCCGCGGCGCCACGGAATCGCTGATGACCTTGATCAACGGCTACAATCGCCTCAAACCCGGCGATGCGGTGCTGTATGCCGATCTGGATTACGACAGCACCCAGGCCGCATTCCAGTGGCTGAAGGCGCATCGCGGCGTCGATGTCGTGACCATGGCCTTGCCCGAACCGGCCACGCACCAAAATCTGATCGACGCCTATGACGCGGCGCTGAAGGCCAATCCCAAAGTGCGCCTGATGCTGGTCACCCATGTCAGCCACCGCACCGGGCTGGTCCTGCCGGTGGCCGAGATTGTCGAGATGGCGCGGACGCGCGGTGTCGATGTCATCGTCGATTCCGCCCATGCCTGGGGCCAGCTCGATTTCAAGCTTCCCGACCTGAAGGCGGATTTCGTGGCCTTCACCTGCCAGAAATGGATCGGCGCGCCGGTGGGCACGGGCGTGATGCATATCCGGCGGGACCGCATCGGCGATATCGACAGCGCCATCGGCAATGAAGGATTTTCCGAAGGCGATATCCGCCGCCGGATTCACACCGGCACTTCCAACTTCGCCGCGTTCCTGGCGCTGGAGGAGGCGCTGGATTTTCACGAGAAGATCGGCGCCAAGCCGAAAGTGGCGCGGCTGCGCTATCTGCGCGACCGCTGGGCGGAGGCGCTGCGCGGCCGGATCGAGATTCTCACGCCATCCGATCCGCGCCTGACTGGCGGCATCACCTCGTTCCGCCTGCGCGGTCAGACCAGCGAGGCCCAGAACAACGCCCTGGCCGGCGAACTTCTGCGGCGCTTTAATATCTACACGGTGGCGCGCTCGGGCGTGGCCAGCGGCGCCTGCATCCGCGTCACCGCCGCGATCTTCACCAGCGAAGCCGATGTGGACAGGTTGATCGCCGCATTGACGACATTGTCAGCCTGAGCGTTTTTTGGTCTGTGGCGTTCAGTGCGGCAGCGACATCAATTCGCTGTAGCCGTTCCAGACGATCTGGATGCCGATGCAGAGCAGGATGAAAGCGGAGAGCCGCACCAGCACATTGGTGCCGCCGCTGCCCAGCCTGGCGACGATGACGTCGGCGAAGCGGTAGCAGAGATATATGGTCATCACGATCGCGACGATGCCCGCCACCGCCGCGCCGCCCAGGAGGGCCAGATGCGCCAGATCTGCGGTCTTGGGCCGCTGGCTGCCGAGCGCGATGGCGACCGACATCGAACCCGGTCCCACCGTCAGCGGCATGGTGAGCGGATAGAAAGCATCCGGCAAGCCTGTCGCTTTGGACGCCGCATCGCCGCCCTGATGGGTTTCGGAATTCAGCAGCTTCCATCCGAAGGCGGTGACCACCAGGCCGCCGCCGATCCGCACCACCGGCAGGTCGATCCCGAAAAAGCTCAGCACATGCGAGCCCACGAACATCGAACCCAGCAGCAGGAAGAAGCTGTTGAAGGCGACGCGCCGCGCCAGGATGTTGCGCTGGGCCTGGGTGGAAAATTGCGTCAGGCCGAGGAACAGCGGCGCGCTGCCGATGGGATTGATGATCGGGAACAGGGCCGCATAGACCAGAAGGATCGTGTCGTAGAAGACGTACATTCTGTGCCTCGGCCGTTCACCGGGAAAAATAGCAGGATTCGTGTCCGGGGTCGCATGCCGCAAAGAATTTCGCTTTCCGGCGCCGGCGGGCCTGTGCAGCGCGACAATGATGGGTTTAGATCGGCACCGGGGAATAAGGGGAATCCATACCGATGAAAATGCGCGCCGCTGCCTGTGTGCTGTCGCTTGCCGTCTTGCCTGCCGCAGCGGCAGAGCCGGATGGCCTGACCTTGCCGCCCGGCTTTCATGCCACCGTGGTGGCCGAAGGTCTGGGCGAATTCACCCGCCACATGGCCTTCCGCGACGCCAGCCATCTTTATGTCTCGACCGAGCCGCAGACCAAGGACGCGGCCAACCAGGGCATCATGGCGCTGCATCTGGACGCCAAGCATCATGCCGACACGCTGGCGCATTTCAGCACCATCCATAACGGCACCGCCATCGCGGTCTACAAGGGCGCGCTCTACACCTCGTCGCCCAACACCCTCTATCGCTTCAAGCTGTCGGGGAAGGAACTGGTGCCGACAGCAAAACCCGAAATCGTGATCGACGGCATCCCGGGCCGCGCCGCGCTCGCCTTCGACGGCAAGGGCGGGCTCTATCTGGCGATGGGCGGCAGCGGCAACACCTGCGTGCCCAAGGACACGCCGCGCAATGCCCAGGCAAAGGGCCTGATGCCGTGCCCCGACATGGCGACGCGCGCGGGCGTCTGGCGTTTCGATGCCGCCAAGACCGGACAAAATTTCA
This sequence comes from Pseudomonadota bacterium, assembly GCA_040389245.1. Taxonomy (GTDB): domain Bacteria; phylum Pseudomonadota; class Alphaproteobacteria; order Micropepsales; family Micropepsaceae; genus Rhizomicrobium. The sequence continues at coordinate 1,503,848 of JAZKAH010000002.1, forward strand.
GCGACGGCGAGCATTTCGCCACCGGCATCCGCGACACCAACGCGCTGGCCTGGTCGAAGAACGGCAAGTCCCTCTATGCCGTGAATTATGGCCGCGACGGCACGGAGAAGGTCTGGCCCGCTCTGGTCAGCGCCGAAGATGGCGCCCACGTCTCCGACGAGATGTTCAAGGTGGTCAAGGACACCGACATGGGCTGGCCCTACACCTATTATGATTCCGCCAAGCATGTGCGGCTGGCCCAGCCGGAATATGGCGGCGACGGCAAGACCGAGGTGACGGACAGCAAATACGCCGTGCCGGTGGCGGCCTTTCCCGCCCATGTCGCGCCGATGGACATCGCCTTTTATGACGCGGCGCAGTTTCCCGCACCCTATCGCGGCGGCGCCTTCATCGCCTTTCATGGCGCGGGCGGCGGCGATCCGAACGGCCATGACGACGGCTATAACGTGATGTTCGTGCCGATCGACAAATCCGGAAAGGCGGGCGCACCGCAAGTCTTTGCCGATGGCTTCGCCGGCGCCACCCGCGAGGCCAAGAACGGCAAGCGCGCCCAATATCGCCCGGTGGGCGTGACGGTAGGGCCCGATGGCGCACTCTATATATCGGAATCGCAGAAGGGCCGGATCTGGCGCGTCGCATACGGCGACAAATAAGCCGCCGGATCAGCCCTTCAGCATGGGCTTGCCTTCATGCGCGACCAGCAGGTCGTGCATGTCGTCGGCATGTTCCTCTTCCTTGCGCAGGATTTCCTGCAGCATGGATTTGGTGCCCGGGTCGTCATTGCCGAAATAGCGGATCAGCTCGCGGTAATGATCCACCGCGATGCGCTCGGCGATCAGATTCTCGCGGATCATGTCCACCAGATTGGACCCCGCGGCATATTGCGAGGCCGAGCGGCTGGCGAGCCCTTCGGGATCGAAGTTGGGGGTGCCGCCCAACTGGCTGATGCGTTCGGCCACCAGCATCATGTGACCTTGCTCGTCCTTGGCATGTTCGGCGAACTCCGCCTTGACGCTGTCGCTCGAAATGCCGGACGCCGTGATGGCATGCATCGTGTAGCGCAACACGCAGACGATCTCGGTCGCCAGCACCGATTGCAGAATCGCGATGGTCTTTTTGGGGTCGCCGACATAATTGGTTCCCAGCGCCCCGTCATCCAGATGTTCGCGCGCCCGGGCCCGAAGCGTCTTCACGTCGGTGAGGAACGGCTTGCCGTCCGCCGTCCCGTCTTGATTTTTCTGGCCTGGATTTGCCTGCGCCATGAGACCCTCCGGATTGCTGCCGCGATAACGCGCGAAGGGGCGATTGGCTGCCGCCATCGCTCAGGATGCGGGCGCGGGCAGGGGCGGCGGCGGAAGACCGCGCCGGCCCGGGCCATAGCGTCTTGCGCCGGGCAGGGCACAAGCCTTTGGGGGCTGGACTCTTTCCATGAATCGTTCTCTATTTGTTCTAATCCGAATCCAGGGACAATCAGGGAGGCACTTATGTATACGGTCCGCACCATTCCCGCCGACATCCTCACCGATGCGCGGGGCCTCACTTTGCAGGAAGCCTTTACCCGCATCATGGCGCTGATGGGCCGCGAATATGCCTTCGCGCGCACCTGCCGGGTGATGCATCTGATGATGACCGGCGTGAAGGAAGGCGAGCCCGAATTCCTCTCCGAATTCACCACCGACGAAACCGCGCGCAACGCCATCATGGCTCAGGTCTGCGCCTATGGCTTCGGCCGCTTCCGCGTCATCACCGACGAACAATATAGATCAGAGATTTTGAACAGGGCGGCGTGATAGGCAGCGAAAACTAGATTCCACTCATTCGTCTTTGCTGCTGGCGCAACAGAGCCAGTTCCGTGGCGTCTTCGGCGCGGTTGATGATCCAGCGGACAAAGCCGTCCTCCCCCAGGATGGGCGTGTTGGTAATCGCCCAGTAACGAGCCTCGAAGCCGCCCAGCGCCGGCTGAACATCGTAGCGGATTATGGGCATCGCATCGGCCTGGCGGGTCTTCAGCACCTTCAGCAGCGACTGGCGCACCGAGGCGACACCGTCCGCGCCGGAATGATAGGGATTGTCCGGAAACGCCTCGAACAGGTTTCGCCCCACCACATTCTTGGCGACCGAAAGCGTCGCCTTCGCATGGTCTTCATTCTGCGCCAGGATGTTGAATGCCGTGTCCAGGATCAGGCACATGCCGGGCATCAGGTTGAAGATCAGCTTGTAATCGACCTCCCTGGATCTGCCGGTCTGGCTCCCGTCCTCCACCATCTAATCCCCCAAGCTTGGCGAGGTACAAGATATCCAACGCGTACCGGCGGCAGGAGGCCGCCTTTTTTCGAACCGGCAGCATAGAGGAATTCTCAGCGGCGGAACAACACGTTCCGGCGGCCGCTACCACTCGTAAGATAGCTGGACATAGGCGCCGCTGGGCGAGGCGGAGATATTGGTATCGATGCCATAGCGCTTCTTGAACGGCGTGGTTACGGCATAGCCATAGCCCGCCGCGATCGCCGAGCTGGCCAGGGTGTCGTACCAGTGATGCTGCTTGGCCTGAACCCGCGAATAGGAAACGAATTGCGTGGCGAAAAAAGCAGGCAGGCCATAGCTCCAGCCATAGCGGCCCCACAGATAGGACGAGGCCGAGGCCGACAGCGCGGTGGTGTTGGACGGGAAGGACCGGAAATCCGAACCGTCGGGCCGGCGTTCCCTGACGAACTGCTTGAGCGCATAGGCGGTGCCCACCGTCAGGATGGTTTCGGTGCCCAATTGCGCCACCCCGGTCCAGTCATGCTTGTAGACGGAAATGCCGCCCGCGATCAGCGGCATGGCGATGGAGACGCCGGTGCCCAAGGTTTCGATATTCTTCTCTGTCGAGGTCAGCGGCTTGACCACCAGCACGGGCGCCGCCGCTTCACTCGCCGATGTCAGGGCCAGCGAACCAACAAGGACGGCGGGCAGAACACGCAACACACGCATGAAAACGATTCCGATTCTGGATCTGGAGGTCAGGACGCGGTCGGCAGCATGCGCTGCAGCACCTGATCGCGCCGGATGAAATAGTGATACAGCGCCCCCGCAACATGCAACGCGATGAATCCCAGCAGCACATAAACCAGAATGTTGTGAATGTCGCCCGCCTCATGTCCCCAGCGCGAACCATTCGGCGCGATCGCGGGCAGGGTGACCAGGCCCAGCAGCTTGACGTCCCAGCCCCTGGCATTGGCAGCGGCCCAGCCCAGCACGGTCATTACCAGCACCAGCAGGTAAAGCATCAGATGGGTGAAGTGCGACAGGTAATATTCCCAGGGCGTCAGGGTGGTGGGCAGCGCGACCGGCGTCAGCAGCCGCCAGACAAAACGCAGCACGATGACCAGCAGGATCGCGGCCCCGATCGACAGATGCCAATTGACCCAGCCTTCGTTGAGGGTCTTGCGCCCGATATGCGGCATGATCGAGCCAACCGCATATTGCGCCGCCAGGAGCAGAAAGATCAGCCAGTGGAAAATCTTGGCGGTGGCGCCATAGCTTCCGCGCGGTTCGGTTTGCTGCAAAAGAACTCTCCTGTGGTGCCCATCGCGAATGTGCGCGATGCCCGTGTTCCAAAAAAGGTGGCCCGATCGCCATTCGCACTATACGGCAATACAATTTTGTATAGTGAGAATGCGATTGATCCGCAGAAGCCGAATATACACTCTTGAAGATACGAAGTCTGATGCAATTCATTGCCGCTGGCTTGGCGAATCACCGATCCGCACTCGCCCAGATCACGAAGCCGCCAAAGTCCGGGGACGATGACAAAAACTACAATCGACGGATCGGGCTGGACCGCCAAGGCGGGCCTTTATTTCGTGCTGCTGTTCGGCGCGGTCAATCTGTTCGCCGATTTTTCCTATGAAGGCGCGCGCAGCGTGTCGGGACCGTATCTCGCCGCGCTGGGCGCGACCGGCCTGATCGTTGGCACGGTCGGCGGGCTGGGAGAGTTTCTCGGCTATGCCTTGCGCCTGATTTCCGGGCGCTGGGCCGACAGTTCGCACCGCTACTGGCTGATCACCGGCCTGGGCTACCTCCTGCAGATGAGCGTCATTCCGCTTCTCGCCTTGGCGGGAAGCTGGCAGGTCGCCGCGGCGCTGATGGTGCTGGAGCGGACGGGCAAGGCGACGCGCAACCCACCCCGCGATGTGATGCTGTCCGAAGCGGGCACGCATATGGGCCGGGGCTGGGCCTTCGGCATCAACGAGGCGCTGGACCAGATCGGCGCCTTCCTGGGCCCCCTGGCCGTGGCCGCAATCTATTCGCTGCATCACGATTACAAGCTGGCCTTCGCCTGGCTTGCGGTTCCCGGCGCGGCGGTGCTGCTGCTGGTTTTCACGGCCCGGTTGCGGTTCCCCTATGCCGGAAAGATCCGGCGCGATCCCACCGCCCTGCACACCGCCGGTTATCCCGCAATCTTCTGGTGGTATGCATCGGGCGCGGCGCTGGTGGCGTTCGGCTTCGCCGATTACGCCTTGATCGCGTTTCATTTCGCCAAATCTCATGCGGTGTCCCAAGCCGCAATCCCTATCGTCTATGCCTTCGGCATGCTGGCGGGCGGCGCGGGCGCGCTGGGCTTCGGCAAACTGTACGACCGCCACGGCTTGATCGTTCTGGTCCCCGCCACCGTGGCAACGGCCTTGTTTGCGCCGCTGGTATTTCTTGGCGGCGAAGCGGCGGCCATCGCCGGGGTGCTGCTTTGGGGCCTGGGATTGGGCGTGCATGAATCGGTGATGTCGGCGGCCGTCGCCGACATGATCCCGGCTTCGCGCCGTGCCAGCGCCTATGGCGTCTTCACCGGCGCCTTCGGCATTGCCTGGTTCGCGGGCAGCGCCATCGAAGGAGGGCTCTATGACGTCTCGGTCACCGCCCTGGTGGCGGTCGCCGTCATCGCGCAGCTCGCAGCGCTTGTGCCCATTGTCATCGCGGCGCGGCTGGCGCGCCGGTAACGATCCGCTCCGCACGGATTTACAGCGTTTGGCTCTATAAAAATCACCAACATGGACGGGCGCCCGCAGATTTCGGCCCATCCGCAATCCGGTCGCGCTAATATCCGCGTTCCTTGTCGCCGCGCCCTTCGCGCCCTATCCGGGAGAGCCAGCATGACATCCACGCCAAGTCGCCGCCAATTCGTCGAGATCGCCAGCCTCGCGGCCGTCACGGCCTCTGCAGCCGGTCTTGCTTCCTCTGCCGGCGCCCAGACCGCCGCCGCGGGCAAGGCGCCGAGCTACGCCATCAAGCCGCTGCCCTTCGATCCCAAAAGCATCAAGGGATTGTCGGAGAAAATCCTCGTCAGCCATCACGACAACAACTACGCCGGCGCGGTCAAGCGGCTGAACGCCATCGGTGCGGAGCTTGCGGCCATCGACTACGCCAAGGCGCCCGTCTTCACCGTCAATGGCCTGAAGCGCGAGGAGCTGATCGCGATGAATTCCATGATCCTGCACGAACTGTATTTCGACAGTCTGGGCACTGGCGGTGCGCCGACGGGCAATCTGGCGGACGCCATCGGGCGGGATTTCGGCGGCATGGACCGCTGGCGCGCCGAATTCGCCGCCCTGGGCCGCGCCGAAGGCGGCGGCTCGGGCTGGGTGCTGCTGACCTATTCACCCCGCGACAAGCGGCTGGTGAACCAATGGGCGGCGGATCACACCACCAATGTCGCGGGCGGGCGGCCGATCCTGGCGCTCGACATGTATGAGCACGCCTATCACATGGATTATGGCGCCGGCGCGGCCGGTTATGTCGACGCCTTTATGGCCGCGATCCGCTGGGAAAATGCCGCCGCCCTGTTCGACCGCTACAGCCGGGAAGCGTGACCAGAGATCTCGCTCTCTCCCGTTGCCGAAAATCCTCAATGTAGCCGCAATGTGATACCAGATTGCCGGCACGACGAATTGGAAAGGTGAAATGATGCGTAACAGTGTTGCGATAGTTGCGACGGCGCTGATCGTGGCGGCGGCCGGCGGTGCGGTGCGGGCCCAGACCTCCAGCTCCGTGCTGGATGGCGTCTATACGCAGGCCCAGGCGGCGCGGGGCGCGGACCAGTTCGCCCAGAATTGCGCGGCCTGCCACGGCGCCAGCTTGAGTGGCAATGGCGAGGCGCCCGCTTTGGTAGGGGCGGAGTTCATTTCCGACTGGGCCGGGCTGACATTGGGCGAACTCGCCGACCGCATTCACAACACCATGCCGCAAGACAATCCGGGCAAGCTCAGCCGCGCCCAGTATGCCGATATCCTGGCTTATATTCTCAAGGCCAACGGCTACCCCGAAGGGCAAAAGGAATTGGACAGCCGCGTCGAATATTCCAAGGCCATCGCGTTCGTGCCGCCCGCAGCCAAATAACTATTCCTGGCCGCGCTTTCGGAGGTGTTCGATGAAAAAACTCACCTTCGCCGCAATCCTGATCGCCATGAGTGCGACCGGCGCGTATGCGGCCGGCGGCGCGAAGCCGCTCGATAGCCGCCTGTTCTCGCCGGTCGCGGATGTGCCGCTGGGCCCGGCCGCCAACCGCATCGACTATCAAAGCCTGGATGCGGGGGCGCGGCGCCTTTACGTCTCGCTGATGGGCGCGGGAAAATTGCTGGTCTTCGATATCGACGCCAACAAGCCGCTGCGGCAGCTGGATGGTTTTCCCAAGACCACCGGCGTTCTGGTGGTGCCGTCTTTGCACCGTGTCTATTCCAGCGTGCCGGGCGCCGGCCTGGGCCCCTCCCTGAATGTCGGGCTTGGCATGCTGGGCCTGTCGTCCGGGCATGGCGCGGTCGCCATCGTCGATACCGACAGTTTGCATGAAATCGCCCGCCTGCCGGGCGGCGTGTTTCCCGACGGCATCGCTTACGATCCCAAGGACAATCGCATCTTCGTCTCCGACGAAATGGGCTCGGCGATCTCGGTCGTCGATGCGGCGTCGAGCCGGCTGACCGCGCGTATCGCGGCGGGCGGCGAGGTGGGAAATGTGCAATATGATCCGGTGAGCGCCATGCTCTACGCACCCATCCAGACCAGGAACGAGATCGGCATTTTCGACCCCGCTCGCAGCCGGCGGACGGCAAGCTATCCGCTGACCGGCTGCAAGCATCCGCATGGGCTGGCGATCGCGCCCGGCGCCGCCATCGGTTATGTCGCCTGCGACGAGAATGACGTCCTGGTGACGGTCGATCTGAAGGACGGCAAGGAGCTCAGCCATTTGCCGTTGGGGCATGATCCGGACGTGCTGGCGATCGATCCGGGATTGAAGCGTCTCTATGTGGCGTCGGAATCGGGAAATCTCTCCAGCTTCGATATCGCCAATCCCCGCGCGCCCGTGGCGCTGGGCGACAGCCTGATCGGACCGCATGCGCATTCGGTCGCGGTCGATCCCGTAACCCACCGCCTCTTTCTGCCGCTCGCCGATCTTCAGGGCCGTTCGGTGATGCGCATCGTCGCGCCGAATGCCGCCGGGCATTGACGAACCGGTTCCCGTTCCCTGGGTTCCGGCCTTCCTCGCTTTAAAAATTCCCAATCTCGGCAACTGCAACCGCGCGGTGAATGTCACGTTTACCGAATGTTGGGGCCACCAACAGGAGCGCAAGAATGCAGATCACCAGAAAACGGCTCACCCAAATTGCCTTGGCCTGCGCCTTCGGCGCGGGCTTGTCGCTGGCCGCTTCCAATGCGGCTTCTGCCTATATCGTATGCGACAGAGACGGCGACGATTGCTGGCACACCACAGACCGTGTGCAGTTCCCCGGTGTGACCTTGTCTTTCCATGACGACGCCTGGCGCGACCAGCATCGGGAAGATAAGAAATTCCACTGGCATGACGCGGACAATGACCATGACTGGCATCATGGCTATTGGTCCCGCGGCGAGTGGCATACCGGCTAAAGCTGAGTTTCAATCGCATCTAAATGCCCGGTGGCGAAAGCCTCCGGGCTTTTTTTATTCGCACCGGATGTTAGTTTCGCCGCGAACGGGGAGAAAATAATGCCGGTTGCAATCGTCTGCCAAAGGGCCATCCGGACCGGCCTGGTCGCCGCACTGTTCTGCGCGGCTTCATCTTCCGCCTTCGCCGTCACCGACGAGATCCAGGTCTATACCGGCGAGATCGCGCCGGTCGGCGTGCTGGGCCTGACCTGGCACAACAATTACACGGTGAACGGCTTGAAGACGCCCGATTTTCCCGGCGGGCTGGTCGACAATCACGCGCTCAGCAGCGTCACGGAATGGGCTTATGGCGTGACGCCCTGGTTCGAAGCGGGGCTCTATGTGCCGCTCTATTCCTATTCCGGCAATCAGGGCTGGACCTTTAACGGCTTCAAGCTCCGGGCCCTGTTCGTGCAGCCCGATAACGGGGACAAGGATTTTTACTATGGGGTGAATTTCGAATTCAGCTGGAACGAGAAGCAGTGGGACACCCAGGTGAACACCGGTGAGATCCGGCCGATCATCGGCTGGCGCTTCGGCGACGGCTTCAGCATCACCTTCAATCCCATCGTCGACAATTCCTACAAGGGATTGTCGAAGCTGGAATTCGTGCCGGCGACGCGGCTGGACTACAAGATCGACAACGCATGGACGGTCGCGGTGGAAGAGTATGACGATTTTGGCGATCTGCACCGCTTCATGCCGGGCAGCCAGCAATTCCACCAGCTCTGGGCGGTGGCCGATTACACCGGCGATCCCATTTCCATCGAAGCCGGCATCGGTGCCGGCCTGACGCCGGCGACCGACGATCTGGCGGTGAAGCTCATGTTCATGAGCGACCTCACCGGGCCGCATGGCATCCTCGGCCGCTGACCCAAAGAAAATGTCCCGGCCCGGTTTAATGGGATCGAGGCACTGAAAAATTTTCTCGAGGCTTGGTGGTGCGAGGGGGTGCCTAAAGGGGCGCCTAAATAGGCAGGTCGGAGGGCGTATTAGAACTTACTTGTGACGCGGATCGTCGTGGCGCCAGGCGTGATACTGGTCGGCATGCTTGGCGCGGAATTCCTGCGCGTCGATGCGGTTTTCCCAGGTGTGAAACTGATTGTCGGTGCCCATATAGCCATCCGCATACGCGGCGGAGACGGCACTGGCTTCCACGGCGAACGCGGTGCCGCCGGCCAGAACCAGTCCGGTAAAGGCGATGACGATGGTGGTCATTTTCGAACGCATCTTTCCCTGACTCCTGTTTTGATTTTGCAACGGCCCGATCGAGCCGGCATCGCTATAGGCGCATTCACGCTCCTTGTATCGCGCGCGGAAAATTACTTTTCGCCCATATGCAAGCGATTTGAGCAGATGCTCCGTATGCGGAAAAACAGGGCGCAATTGCGCCTGTTATTTCATCGCGCCTGTTTGCGCGCCAGTCCGCAAATACAAACGCCCCGATCCGCATTTGGGATCGAGGCGTGGAATACACTTTCAAACCTTGGTCGTGCCGTTCGCGCGGCTAGGTCGTGCCCCGCCTCCCCCGCACGTGCGCAGCACGTTGGTGGGGGAGGTGGCCGTAGCAGCGCTTGCGATGCGTAGGCCGGAGGGGGTTATCGGTAGGCGTTACTTATCGTCTTTATGACGCGGGTCGTCATGGCGCCAGGCGCGATACTGGTCGGCATGCTTGGCCCGGAAGTCCATCGCATCGGCGCGGTGTTCCCACTCATGGAACTGATTGTCGGTGCCGACATAACCGTCCGCATAAGCCACGGAGACCTGGCTGGCTTCAAATGCGACCGCCGCGCCCGCCAGCGACATGCCGGCGATCACGATGGCGGCAGAAGCCGCTTTCAAGGAAATGCGCATTTTTCACTTCTCCGTTGTGGTATTTTGAAAGAACGCTCATGCCTGCGCATGAGCGGGCCCCGTCTATAGAATGATTTGGATGCCCGGTATTTAGGCATAAGCATTATTTTTTGCTCATGTCCCATGCGTTTTGCGCTGACCAAACGTCAGGATCAGAAACCGCGTTGCTTCCATGGTCTTATAGGGAAACCGCGAGCCGATGTGTGCCGCTATCCGGGCTTGATTGACCCTACTGCGTGACGGGAGCAAGCGCGGTCGCGGCTGCGCTGCGCCGGGCATAGATGCCGAACAGCAATATGCCGAGATAGCAGATCGCCGGCACGATCAGCGCCCCCTTCAAACCCAGCGCATCAGCGGCGACGCCGGTGATGAGCGGCACGATCGCGCCGCCGACAATTGCCATGCAAATCACTCCTGACCCGTCGGCGGTGCGCGGACCGAGGCCTTCCGACGCCAGGGCGAAGATGGTGGGAAACATGATCGAATTGAACAAGCCGATCGCCAGCAGGGACCAGCCCGACACTGCACCGACCGTGTTGGCCGAAACCAGCAGCAAAAGCACCACCATGCCGGCATTGAAGGCCAGTATCTTGCCGGGCGATACCAACTTCAGCACATAGGCGCCGATGAATCGCCCGACCAGCGCCCCGCCCCAATAAAAGGGCACATGCTTGCCCGCCGCTTCGGCCGGCAGGCCCAAAGTGTTCGTCTGCATCAGGTAGTTGACGATGATCGAACCGATCGAGACTTCCGCCCCGACATAGAGAAAGATGCAGGCCGCGCCGAAGGCAAAACGCGCGCGCTTCAAAAGATTGAATGCCTTGCCCATGTCGGCGTGGCTGGAGATGGTTTCCGCCAGCCGCTTGCGCCGCCACCACACCAGTCCCGCCAGCAGCGCCAATGCCAGCGCCAGCCCAAGATAGGTGCGGATCACCATCTGAGTTTCGGCGCGGCGGAAGGCGTCCAGTGCCGCGCCGCTCAAGGTGGCGGGATCGGTCTTGGCCAGCGAGCCCAGGATCAGGATCGATCCGACGTAAGGAAAGATGGTGGTGCCCAGCGAGTTGAAGGCCTGGGCGAAGGTGAGGCGGCTATGCGCCGTCTGCGGCGTGCCCAGGATCGAGATCAAGGGGTTGGTCACCACCTGGATGATGGTGATGCCCGAGGCCAGCACGAACAGCGCCAGCAGGAACATCACAAATATCGCCGACAGCGAAGCGGGAATGAACAGCAGGCACCCCGTCATCATCATCAAAAGCCCGATCACGGCGGCGCGCATATAGCCGACCCGCTTGACGATGGCGGCGGCGGGAATGGAGATGATGAGATAGGCCGCGAAGAAAGCAAACTGCACCAGCATCACATCGCCATAGGACAGCGTGAACAGCGACTTCAGCTTGGGGATCAGCACATCGTTCAAGCTGGTGATGCCGCCGAAGATGAAGAACAGCGCGAAGACGAACAGGCGAAGATCGGGAACGTCCTGGCCCGGCGCGGCGCCTTCGGTGGTGTGAGTTTGCATATCCGATTATCCTTTTGCGGCGAACTGCACGGCGGTTCCCGCCACGATATACCAGGTCACGAACAAGCCGCAGACGAAAGCGCCGGGCAGGGCGCTGTTCGTCCGCCGCCAGGTAAAGACCGCGATCACGGCCACGACCGCCATCAGGGGCAGGAACTGGATCGAGACGATGGCGTTCAGCGCCTCGCTCGGCACCAAGAGCGCGCCGGCCGCGAACAGCGGCGCATATTGCGCGATCAGGAACAGCAGGAAACCGCCCGCCAGCGCGGCCAGCGCGGTGCGGTATTGCCGCCGACGGCTGTCGCCCTTGACCGCCAGCCGGGCCAGGGCGCGGAACATGACGATGAAGCAGACAGTGTAGGGAACAAGATAGATCAGGAACCAGCCGAACTGCGCCGGGCTCAGCAGCTTCAGCGCCACCACCCAGAAACGGAAATCCGTCTTGAACCAAAAATCGCTCAGCAGCAGCGACAGATAGCCTGTCGCCACGGTGACGAGGGCGATGCCGATGGCGCCGCTGATGTGGTTATTGAACCGAGGCTTCGGCCCTTTGAGGATCAAGCCCAGCATGATGGTGATCGCCGCGTTGAGTAGTGCCCAAACCAGGATCTGGTTGGTGATCGATTGCGGAAACAGGCGCGAAGGCGGCATCGCCCAGCTGCCCACCGCCATGAAGGGATAGAATGTCACAACCGGGATCAGCGCGGCGGCAGCCAGCAGCAGCCACCATCGGACATCGCGCGCCGTCCGCACCGGCTCCGGCGCGGCCGCCAGGGACGCGAAGGCGGGCAGGCGCAGAGCAAGATCGAACGCGCCCAGCATCAGCAGCACGAAACCGACGAACGCAATTGCGGTGCCGATCTCCTTCCACACCCAGATCGAATCCGAATGCGCCGCGCCGCCCTTGAGCGTCTTGCCGAACCAGGCGACCGCATCGCCTATGGCTTCGCGCGAAATGTGATCGCCGGGATGGGTGGTGACGGGCGTATAGAGTTCGCGCGCAGTGCCCGACGCGATGTCGCCATGCAAGCGGCCCGGAATTATCGCGTCGGTGGTGGCGAACAAAGTTTTCAACTTCGTGCTCTCGCCGACGTCCCATGCCCGGGGCACCGCCCACATCAGCGTCGCGAACTCGTCATAGCGGCTGAACACCACTGCGACGTTGCGGGGAAAGTCCGGCGTGCCCGCGCGCGTGCCCAGGACGCCGGTGCCCGATCCCTCCAGCACCATCGCCTTGTAGGCATCGGGCATGGCTTCAGCGGCTTTCAGCACTGTCCAGCCGCCCATCGAGTGACCTTCAAGGCCGATATTGCTCGCGTCCACCACATCCAGGCTGCGCAGATATCGCAGGCCATCCGGCCCGCCGAAGCCGTTCGCCGCCACCGTCCCGCCGCTATAGCCGTGACCGCTCTGGTCCAGCGCCAGCACCACATATCCCGCGCGGGCGAAGGCGATGGCGAAGCCGTCCTGGGTCTCGCGCGAATTGATATAGCCATGCACGGCCAGGATGCCGGGCGCGGGGTGATCATGTGTGGCGCCCGGCGGAATATAAAGCAGCGCACTCATGGGTGTGCCGTTCGTGCCGGTGAACCGCACATCCTCGACGCGGACGCCGCCCGCCGTCTGGATCTTGTGCGCCAGAAAGCCGCCGCCCAGAATCAGCGCCCAGCCCAACAGAAAAAGTTTCCAGCCCCGCATGCCGCCCCCAAGCCCAGGCCCGCCTCCCCCGCGCGCGGAGCGCTGGCGGGGGAGGTGCCCGTAGCAGCGCTTGCGATGCGAAGGGCGGAGGGGGCCTTCGGTCAAAATGATAACTGCCCGCGATCATTGTGCAAATGACAGGGCGCGGTATTCCCCGCAACATCACGATCCATTTCATGATGCGCCTGCGCGGACAGCGCTGTTTATGCTATGTTTTCCGCCTCGCACGCATCCGGAGGTCGCATGATCACTCTTAAGGTCAATGGCGAACAGCACAGCCTCGATATCGAGGCTGAGATGCCGCTGCTGTGGGCGATCCGAAACGAGATCGGACTCACCGGCACCAAATATGGCTGCGGCATCGCGCAATGCGGCGCCTGCACGGTGCTGATGGATGGAAAGCCTGTCCGCTCCTGTTCGCTGCCGGTCTCGGGCGCCCAGGGCCACGCAATCACCACCATCGAAGGCCTTTCGCAGGACGGCACGCTGAACAAGGTGCAGCAAGCCTGGATCGCGGAAGACGTACCGCAATGCGGCTATTGCCAGTCCGGCCAGATCATGTCGGCCACCGCACTTCTGAACCGCACGCCCAATCCCGACGAGTCCGACATCGACGCCGCGATGGCGGGCAATATCTGTCGCTGCGGCACCTATGTGCGCATCCGCCGCGCCATCCGCCGTGCCGCGGGAAAGGTGTAGCGCCATGACCAAAACATTAAACCGCCGCGACTTCGTCGTCAGCGTCGCCACCGCTTCCGGCGGATTGCTGGTGGGCCTGACTTTGCCGGGATACGCCGCCGAATTCGCCAAGCAGAGCTGGGCCGCCGACAGCGCCGATGCGCGCGAGGTCAATGCCTGGGTGGTGATCGAACCGGACGAGACCGTGATCCTGCGCTGCCCGATGGCGGAGATGGGGCAGGGCACCGGCTCCGGCCTGCCCATGCTCTTGGCCGAAGAGCTGGAATGCGACTGGAGCAAGGTGAAAGTCGAATTCGCTTCGGTCAATCGCAACATCCGCGAGAACAATGTCTATGGCGACCAGATGACGGCGGGCAGCCGCGGCATCCGCACCACCTGGCCCTATGTGCAGCAGGCCGGCGCTTCGGCGCGGGCCCGTCTCATTCAGGCGGCGGCCACCAAATGGAATGTGCCGGCGTCCGAATGCGGCGCCAGCATGGGCAAGGTGACGCACAATTCCAGCGGCCGCGCGCTGACCTTCGGTGCCCTGGTGGCGGACGCCGCCAAGGTCAAGCTCGCCGCCGAACCAGCGATCAAGCCGCCGGAGCAGTTCAAGCTGGTGGGCACGCGCCAGCCGCGCCTGGATTCCGCCGTCAAGTCGAACGGCGCCGCCAAGTTTGGCGTCGACACGCGCGAGCCCGGCCAACTCTATGCCTCGATCATGAGCTGCCCGGTGTTCGGTGGAAAGCTTGTGTCGGTGGACGACAGCGCCATCAAAGGTAGGCGCGGCGTCCGCCAAGTGGTCAAGCTCGACAATGCGGTGGCGGTGGTGGCCGACAATTACTGGCGCGCCAACGAAGCCCTGAAACTGCTGAAGCCGGTGTGGGACGCCGGCGCGGCAGCGCATACCGACAGCGCGCAATTCGCCAAGGAATATCGCGACGCGCTGGACGGCCCGATGGTGGCTGCGCGCAATGACGGCGACGCCAAGTCCGCGATCGCCAAATCCGCCCATGTGATCGCGGCGGAATATGAAACGCCGCTCCTGGCCCATGCCACCATGGAGCCCTGCAACGCCACAGTGCATCTGCAGAAAGACCGTCTCGACATCTGGATGGGCTCGCAGTCGGCGCTGGAGAACGCCAAGATGGCGGCCGAGGAAGCGGGGCTTAAGCCGGAACAGGTCTATTTCCACCAGATGTATCTGGGCGGTGGTTTCGGCCGGCGGACCTTCGGCGATGAACTGCGCCACGCCGTGCGCGTGGCCAAGGCGGGCAACATCGACGTGCCGCTCCAGCTTCTATGGTCGCGCGAGCAGGACATGCGTGCCGACCGCTATCGTCCGCAATCGGCGATCCGCATGAAAGGCGCGCTGACCCCGGACGGCAAACTGGAAGCGATCTATATTCAAAGCGTGTGCGGCTCGATCGCGCGCTCCACCGGCCGCCCGGTGAAGGATGGGATCGACGGCACCGCCCTGGAAGGCATCGGGCCCTCGGTGCCCTACAACAAGATACCCAACTGGTATACCGGCCAGATGCTCAAGAACACGCATGTGCCGGTGGCCTATTGGCGCTCGGTGGGCGGGTCGCAGAATTGCTTCTATATGGAAAGCTTCATCGACGAACTGGCGCATGCCGCGGGCAAGGATCCGCTGGAATTCCGCCGCAGCCTCACCGACCGGGCGGATTCGCTTGCCGTGCTGAACAAGCTGGCCGAGATCAGCGGCTGGGGCAAACCCATGGCGCCGGGGCGCGGGCGCGGCATCTCGCTGGTCGAGAACCATGCCGCGGTGGGCGGACAAGTGGCGGAAGTGACGGTGGACGCCAGCGGCGCCGTCAAGGTGGACAAAGTCTATGCCGCCACCGACGCCTATCATGTGGTCAATCCCAATCTGGTCGATGCCCAGATCGAAGGCGGCGCGATCTTCGGCATGACCGCGATGATGTATGGCGAGATCACCATCAAGAACGGCGCGGCGGCGCAGGGCAATTTCAACGATTACCGCATGGTGCGGATGCCCGATGCGCCCGAGATGGTGACCGCTCTGGCGCTCACAGGCGGCAAGGACAAGGACGGCAAGCCAAAATGGGGCGGGGTGGGCGAATGTTCGACGGCGCCTATCGCGGCGGCCATCGCCAACGCGATCTTCGCGGCCTCGGGAAAACGCATCCGTTCGCTGCCGCTGAAGAATCTGAAGCTGATGGAATTGGCCAGCCTGTAACGGGCGCTTGCCGGAATTAACTTTAGGGAAAAACAGGCGCGGCGGCCGATCCGGGTTTCCCGAATCCATGCTACAACCCCTGCGGGTGATCGGGGGAGATCCGCATGGATGCGGAGGTTCAATGGTATTATATGCAGGGCGGCGGCTCGCAAGGGCCGGTGGCGCTGCAGCGGCTTCTGGAATTGCTGGAAAGCGGCGACATCGACCGCACCACGCCGGTCATGCGGGCCGACGGCACGGACTGGCATTCCCTGGAACAGGCGCTCGAGATTGCCGGTCATGCACCGCCCGCGTTGCCCGGTTCGGCGGCCATCGTTCCGCCCGCCCGGCCGGCATTGAACGCAACCACCGCCCGCAGCGCCGCCGGCCCGGACGGCGAGCCGCATCCCTGGCGGCGCTATTTCGCCCGCATGGTCGACATCGTTATCAACGGGTTTGCGATGTGGTTTCTGATCGGCCTGGTGCTTGCCGCCGTCGATCAGGATACAGCCAAGGCCTTTACGGATTTTCTCAGCCGGTCGCAAAACCGTTCCACATCCGGGTTTCTCACGCCCGTGCTGGCGATGTTTCCCAACGCCCTGATGATCGGCTTCACGGGCGCGACGGTCGGCAAGTGGCTGTTCGGCATTCGCGTCACTCGGGAGGACGGCCAGCCCATCGGCCTCGGCCCGGCCCTTTGGCGCGAAGTGCTGGTGTGGTTCCGGGGCCTGGGCATCGGCTTTCCCATCGTCACGCTTTTCACACTGATCAAGGCCTACAGTACCTTGAAGAATGCCGGCCGCACGACATGGGATCGCGACATGTCGTTTCGCGTTCATTCGATGCCGCCGACGCTTTTCACCATTCTGGGCGGGGTCGCGCTTTTCGCGATTGTCTGCGCTGTCGCCGCTCTGACCTATGGCTGAAATTGTCTCCGGACTCTGGCAGGTTTCCGACCGCGGCCTGACGAAGGGCCCCTACACCGCCTCAATGCTGCAGCAGCGGGTGGATAGCGGGCAGATTTCGCCTTCCGCGCTGGTCTGGAAAGACGGCATGCCGGCCTGGCAGCCTTTGCCGCTGCATTTCCGCATTCCCACGGGTGCTCCCGCGCCGCATCCCTTGCACGCGCTGGCGCCGGCAGTGCCCGACCGCAAGCTCGTGCGCTGGTTGTGCCTTGCCGTCATGGCGGTGACGTTTGCCGTCAGTTATGCCGGCCTGATCGATACCGACACCGCCACGCCCGCGGCATTCGCGGCGATCAGGCTCGCCATCGTCGTGGTCATCGCCGCCGCCGGTACTGGCGCCGCACTGTTGTGGTGGCGGGCCGCGAAAATCGCGGAGCGCGCCGGATCGAGCCGGAGTTGGTGGAAAGTCCTGACCGTGACGGGCTCGGTTGCCGTGGCGGCCATCCTGCTGGTGATGCTGGCGAACCTTCCCTTCGCCTATCGCCTCCAAGTGGCGCGCGCCGGCTATCGGGACTTTACGCTCGAAACTGACGCCGCTTCCGGCACGATCCGGATGGACGGCATCATCGGTCCGGGATTTGCCCGCCAGCTCGGCGCCGCGCTCAAGACCACGCCCGGCATCAACACCATCGAGATCGACAGCATCGGCGGTTTGGTCGACGAAGCCCTGACCGCCGCCCGTGACATCGAACGCCATGGCGGCCTGACGGTTGCTGCGGGTACAACTTGCAACAGCGCTTGTCTCATCGTGTTCATGTCCGGTGAAAAGCGCATCGCGCCGCTGGATCTGGTTTTCGGTTTCCACGCCACCGCGCCCATCACCACGATCAAGGGCGTCTATCGCCTGGAGGAATTGGCCAAGGGCGGCGAAGCCGCCGACCGCTATCTGATATCCCGGGGCGTTCCGGCGGCGTTCGTCAAAGGCGCGCGCAGCCTGGGTCCGTCGAAACTGTATCAGGTTTCCGCCGTCCGCATGGCGCAAGCGGGCGCGGTGACCCAGCTTACCGATGACGGCGAGCCGGTCACCCTCGCCGAAGGCGAGTGGCGGGCGGTGATGCACGACCTGAAGCATGCGCGAATTCTCAAAGAGGAAATGGATTTTTTCCTGCTGGTCGATCATGTCGCGCCGGCGACGGCGCAATCCTTCGCCGCGAAAATCCTGGACCGGGCGGACCGCAATGACACCGACGGCGTGCTGACACTGATGCGCGAGATGGTGGGGGCGATGACGGACAAGGCGCTGCCCGCGGCCGGCGATGCGGCCTTGGCTGAAAGCGCCGGCGTGCTGGGCACGGAGCTGCAATATGTCCAGTCCAGGGAAAGATGGGATGTCTGCACCGGCCTGCTCGCGGGCAAGGGCTTTGGTGATCTGAAGATACCGCCCGAACTCATCGCATTGGATTTTCGCGCCTCGTCCGACCTGGTGGCGTCCGCCGCCCAGAGAGGCTGGGTCAAGCAGGAGCTTTCCGCCCAGGCGGGCGCGGAAGGACGTGCGTTGGCCAAAACCATTGCCGCGCAGATGGCCAAGAATGGCGAGGATGTGCACCAGTTCGACAAGGATCCCAAGATCGCTTGCGCCTGGACGGCCAATCTGATGTCCGGCATTTCCGCCAGGCCGGCGCCGGAAGCGGCCCGAATCTATCGATGGTTGCTGGCGCAGAAATAGCTCGTCCTAAGCCGTTTCGCCTTCCATCGCCTTCTCGGCTTTGAGATTTGCCAAATCGCGGGAGATCGAGGCGACGGCCAGCACGCGTCCGTTCTTCTTGTAGCGCAGCAGACAGTCCCTGGCGGCAATGTCGCCTTCGATCTCGATGGCATCCCAGCTTTCGGCATGGCCCGTGTAATTGATGGCCACGTCATAATTCTGGCTCCAGAAAAACGGCACGCCGGTGAATTTTTCCCGCTGCCCCATCAAGGTGAGCGCCGCCGCCTGTCCCTGGCGCTCAGCCAGCACCCAATGCTCGACGCGGATGGCCTGGCCGCTGTGCGGATCGGGCCAGCGCGCGATGTCGCCCGCCGCCAGGATCGCGGAATCGCTGGTTTCCAGATAGGCGTTCACCATCACGCCGCGGTCGATGGCAAGTCCCGCTTTTTCGGCCAATTGAATGCGCGGGCGCACGCCCACACCGGCGATCACCAGATCGGCCTCCAATCCGCCGCCGCTCTTGAGCCGGACCGTCTTGCCTTCGAACGCGACCGCGCTGTCTTCCAGATGGAAGATCACGCCATGATCTTCGTGCAGGGCGCGCACGAAGCGGCCCATCTCGGCGCCCAATATCTTCTCCATCGGGATTTTTTCCGGCGCGATCACATGGGTCTCGATCCCGCGCGCCCGAAGCGATGCGGCGACTTCCAGCCCGATGAAGCTGGCACCGATCACCGCCACCCGCTTCGCATTCGCGGCACTCGCGATGATGGCGCGGCAGTCAGCCAGGGTGCGCAGGGTCCGCACATGCGGCTGGTCCGCGCCCGGCACCGGCAGGCGCACCGGCTCCGCTCCCGTCGCCAGCAGCAGCCGGTCATAGGCAATGGCGGTGCCGCCCTCCAGCATCACCTGCCGCGCCGGGCGGTCGATGGCGGCGACATTCGCGTTCAACCTGAGATCGATGCCCTTGTCCGCGTAGAAATTGTCGGGCCGAAGCGGCATCCATTCTTCCGGCGCGTTGCCGGCGAGATAATCCTTGGAGAGGTTGGGCCGGTCGATGGGCGACGCATCCTCGTTGCTCAGCATTATGACGCTGCCCTGAAAATGCTCACGCCTGAGACGCTCCGCCGCCGCGAAGCCTGCCGCGCCGCCGCCGATGATCACGATCCGCTCCGGCGCGTTGCCGGTGTTCCTGCCGTGCGACAGCCTTGGCGCCGGGGCGCGCTTTTCGCCGACGAAGATCTGGCCGCCCCGCGTTTCGACCTTCCAGCAATCGATCGGGTCCAGCGCGGGCGTGCGCAGCGCCTCGCCGGTGCGAAGATCGAAACAGGCATGGTGCAGCGGGCAGCGCACGGTGCCGCCCTCCGCCAGCCCATCCGCCAGCGCCCCATGATAATGCGTGCATTGGTGACCGACCGCGAAGACCTCCACGCCCTGGCGAACCAGCAGCACCTGCTCGCCGCCCGCATGTCCCAGCAGCATCGCGCCGTCGGGCAGGCTGGAGAGCGCCACGCCCTGGGTCAGATCGGGTCCGCTGAGGTCGCTCGTCTCGTCGGCCATACGCTGTCCTTTCGCGGCAAGTCCCAAAGTCTATCGCCGCAGCCTATCGCCGCTTTGGCAAGATTCCCATTGCCGGGGGGCCGGGCGCTGGTGATTATGCCGCAAACACCGGGAGAGAGACGATGGCGGCCAATGCGGAGCATGAACGGTTTCTCACGCTTTTTCAGCGCATGGTGGATCACACCGATGCCTGGATCAAAAAGACCCCGCCCGACAAGCTGGACTGGGTGCCGATCCAGACCAGCGCCATGCGCTTCGGCGACCGGGTTTCGCGGGTCACCATCAAGGGCCTGATCGCCCATATCGTGGTGGGCGAGGATCACTGGGCCCATTCGCTTCCCACCATCGCCGACGGCGCTGTGATGCCGATCCCGCAATATTCCGCCTTGCAGGACGAATTCGGCAAAGGCGATTTCCAGGAGATCGCCCATCGCACCCAGGCCAAGATCATGACTGCCTTTGCCGGCCTGTCGGCGGCGCAGCTCGATCGCCATGTGGTCTGGGTCGGCCGCACCTGGACGGTGATGGGATTCCTCTGGGGCGCCTATGCCCACCGCGCTTTCCACATCGGCAATATCGATATCTATCTGCGCCAGGCCGATGTGGTGGCGCCGGAATTCTTCGAGTTCAATCCGCCGACCATGGCGTGACGATCGGCACGGTGCGGGGAAGATGACAAAGCTCTTCTTCAATCCCGCCGCCGCGCCATCGCCGTCCGCCGCGAGACACTTTAACCGCGCGGATACGGAGCAGTTGCGGGCGCTGTTCGCGCATGCGCCGGGCTTCGCGCCCACGCCGCTCAAGCGCCTGGAGCGAACCGCGAACCGGCTGGGCGTGGGTGAAATCTGGGCCAAGGACGAGCGAAACCGCTGGGGCCAGGGCAGCTTCAAAAGTCTGGGCGGGGCCTATGCGGTGGTGTCCCTCGCGGCTAAAGCTATGTCGGTTCCGCCGGCGGCGATTTTCGCAGGCTCCGCCCCCAAAGCGGCGGACTTGACGGTCGTCACCGCCACTGCCGGCAATCACGGCCGCGCCGTTGCCTTCGGCGCGAAGCTGACGGGCGCACGCGCCGTGATCTTCGTCTATGGCGATGTGCCGAAATCCCAGGTCGCGGCGATTGCCGCTTTGGGCGCTGAGATCGTCGCCGTGCCGGGCAATTATGAAGCGGCCTGCGACGCCGTCCGGACGGCCTGCGAAAAACACCGATGGATCATGGTGTCGGATGTCGCCGGCGACGGATACACCGATATTCCCGAACGCATCATGCGCGGCTATTGCGTCCTGGCCGCCGAGGCGATGGAGCAATCACTGGTGCCGCCGACGCATCTTTTCCTGCAGGCGGGCGTGGGCGGAATGGCGGCGCCGGTCGCCGCCTATTTCGCCAATGTCTGCTCGCCGCCGCCCATCGTCACGGTGGTCGAAGCCGCGACCGTTCCCTGCCTGATGGAAAGCGCGCGCAACAATGCTTTCACCCGCACCGAAAGCAGCGGGCCGACCAACATGAACCGGCTGGATTGCCCTACGCCATCCAGCACCACCTGGCCCCTGTTGCGCGGGCTCGCTTCCGCCTTTGTCGCGGTGGAGAATGACGTCGCGGCCGAGGCGGCAGGCCTGCTGGCGGATGAAAATTTGGCGACCACGCCCACCGGGGCGGCGGGGCTGGCGGGCTTGCTGGCGCTTGCCGCCACGCCCGGCGCATTCGAACGCCTGGGCCTGGGAGCACAAAGCCGCGTGCTGATCGTGGTGACCGAGCAGGCCATCCCGGACTGACAGGTGCTTTCCGGGCTGTACACAAAGAGCGCGGCGCGCTTATCGTCACGGAGCTGCTGCGAGGCTGGACATCATGACATCACAATTCTGGAAATTTGCGCTGGTTCCGATGCTGTTCGCGGCGCTGCCGGCCGGCGCCCAGGACAAGGTTGAACAAACCGACCATCCGCTGCTGCACCAAGTGGCGGGCGATGTCAGCGCCGACGCCCTGCATGCCACCATCGCAAGGCTGGTCGGGTTCGGCACCCGCCACAGTCTTTCCGGCAACAGCTCGGCGACACGCGGCATCGGCGCGGCGCAAGCCTGGGTGAAGAGCCGCTTCACGGAAATCAGCGCGGGTTGCGGCAATTGCCTGACCATCGACACACCGTCCGAGAATTTCACCGGCACCCGCGTGCCCGCTTCCACCGCTTTCATGGATGTGCTGGCGATCCAGCGCGGCACCACCGATCCGGATCGGGTCATCATCATCGCGGGCCATCTCGACAGCCGCAACACCGATGCAATGGACGCGGTGCATGACGCGCCCGGCGCCAATGACGACGGCTCCGGCACCGCGGCGGTGCTGGAAGCTGCGCGGGTGCTCTCCAAGCACAAATTCCCCGCCACCCTGGTCTATGCCGTGCTGACGGGAGAAGAGCAGGGGCTCTATGGCGGCACCGTGCTGGCGCATTATGCGCGAGACCATCACTGGAATGTCGAGGTCGATCTCAACAACGACATTATCGGCAACAGCCATGGCGGCGATGGCACGGTGGATGCCAATCATGTTCGGATTTTTTCCGAAGGCACCCGCGATCTGGAAAGCGAAGCCGAAGCCAAGGGCATCCGCTATAATGGCGGCGAGATCGACAGCCCGTCGCGCAACCTGGCGCGCTTCGTCACCGGCCTGGGCGAACGCTATCTCACCGATTTCCATGCCCGCATGATCTATCGCACCGACCGCTATGGCCGGGGCGGCGACCAGGTGCCGGTGCTGGCGGCGGGCTTTCCGGCCTTGCGCCTCACCGAAGCCAAGGAGAATTACACCCGCGAGCATCAGAATGTCCGCAGCGAGAACGGCATCGCGTACGGCGACGTGATCGAAGGCGTCGATTTTCCCTATCTGGCGCAGGTGGCGCGGCTGAATATCGTCGCCATGGCGGCGCTGGCGATGGCGCCCGCGCCGCCGGTGGTCGGCATCACCGGCGCGGTCACCTACGACACGACCTTGTCATGGCAGCCGATGCCGGGCGCCAGCGCCTATCGCGCCTGGTGGCGCGACAGCCTGGATCCGCTCTGGACCCACAGCCGGATGGCGGGCAATGCCCCATCGATCAAGCTGGAGCATGTGAATATCGATGACTGGCTGTTCGGGGTCTCGTCGCTGTCCGCCGACGGCTATGAAAGCCCCGTGGCGTTTCCCGGCACTTCGGGCCCGGCCGGCGCCAATCTCACCGCAAAGACCGCGCCGAAATAGGCAAAGGATTGCCTGTTTTATCCGGCTTGGCTTTTGGCCCGTTTGGGCAGGACCCAGCCGGGACGGACGAAATGGCAGGTATAGCCGTCCGGAATCCGCTCCAGATAATCCTGATGTTCCGGCTCGGCTTCCCAGAAATCCCCGGCTTGCGTCACTTCGGTGACGACCTTTCCCGGCCACAGGCCCGAGGCTTCGACATCGGCGATGGTGTCCAGCGCCATCAGCCGCTGCGCTTCGCTGGTGAAGAAGATCGCCGAACGATAGCTGGTGCCGCGGTCATTGCCCTGACGGTTCAAGGTCGTGGGATCGTGAATCTGGAAGAAGAATTCCAGCAAGGTGCGGAAGCTGATTTTCGCGGGATCGAAAATGATCTCGATCGCTTCGGCATGGCCTTCATGATTGCGATAGGTCGCGTTGGCGACAGTACCGCCGGTATAGCCGACGCGGGTGGAGATCACGCCGGGGGTGCGCCGGATCAGATCCTGCATCCCCCAGAAGCAACCACCCGCCAGAACCGCCCGCTCCGTTTTCTCGGCCATATGCATATCCTTTCCTGAGAGGGCGATCATAAGTTCCGCGAGGAACCGTCGCAACTATGTTTCCCGCCCGTTGTTTTCTTGAGGAGACGCGAAGACAGGAGATCAGAATGAAATTGTTCACGCTCGCCGCGGTTGCGGTGCTGGCCGCCACGCCGGTTTTCGCGGCGCCCGAATATCCCGATGCGGGAACCACCGATTCCACGACCGTGGTGCCGCCCCAGGCCAATCCGAATGTGGACAGCCAGACGGCGACCGCTGATACGGCCCGTCAGCAATATTACAAAGACAAGCTGGATGCGGCCAAGGCGCAGGCCAAGGTTGATAGCGCCGCCGCCGACCGCGATGCGGCGCAGGATCGCGCCGCCGATGACCGCGCTGTTGCGCGCGACGCGGAAGACAATCGCTAATCGCTGAAAAGAGAAAGCCCGCTTCGGCAGGCTTTCCGTTTGCGGCTAGCGGACGCGGTCGCTGTCGATCGCGTTCTTCGCCACCCAGACCGCGCGGTCGCGGCTGTTGCAGCTTGCCGTCACCCAGACTTCCGAGGAGCGGCCGTCATGTTCGATCAGGCCGCCGTCGCGCCGGACATTGGCTTTGAACCGGCCGACTTCTTCGGTGATGCTGATCTGGTATTCGAGATAGGTGAGTTGATCGTCCGCGCTCATTGCTGCTCCGGGATCGCGGATCTTCCAGGCCCAGCTGCGCCACGCCGCTCTGAGGGATGCCGTCTGGTAGCAGTTCTCCCGCCAATAAGCGAATGAGGCGGGCCAGGTCTAAGTGCGTGTCGGTCTAATGGGCGTCGATATAGCGAAACAGATTGGATGCGGTCAGCATGGTGCCTTCGTCGGCCTTCTGCTCGTCATATCCCAGGCCCATGCCATAGCGCGGATCGTATTTGAGCACGGCCTCGCCGGCCTTGCTCTTGATCACGGTGGTGAGCAGCCATTGGCGCCGTCCGGGAACCCAGATGGACCAATGCTGACCTATTTTGACTTCGGGGGGCATGGCGGTCTCCGTCTTGACCAGATGCAGGGTGCCGGGAATCCGGGGAAGGTCCATTTATTCGAGCGCCTTTGCGAAACCTTCATTCCACCGCGCCCGTTCGCTTTCGAGGCGGTAGGGGTTGAGCGCCGCCGCGTCGGCCGCATCGTTTCCGGTTTTCACCAGCGAACGCGCGGCGTTCCAGCCTTGCGCATAAATGCGGCTGTAGCGGAAATCCATGTCGCGGGCCGAGCTGGTCATGTGTGTCTGGCCCGAAGATGCAGGACTTCGCGCGGCCGGGCCGGATTGCTGGCCGGCGCCGCGCGCGGCCCCATTTGCGGATCGCGGTCGTGCATCAGGGCGGCGCTGAGATCGGCCATGTCGATGGCGACATGTTCGACCACGCCGTCATGCGGCAAGCGGAAGGTGGCCGAGATCTGGCGCCAACCCTGCACCGAGAGCGTATCCAGCCGCTGCTTCTCCACGGTCACCGTATAGGTGCCGGGCGCCTGGATATCGTCAAATCCGTTCAGCCGGAACGGCCAGTGGAACGTCACCTGGCTGCTCGTCATGCGCATTTCCATGACCGATCTCCTTGGTGGGGTGTGCAGCGGCCGCGCATCCCGACGCGACCATACACCCAAATCACGCAAACGCAGCGCAATCCAGGCCGCAGCGGACATTCCGCTGCCATATTATAAATGGTGCGAAAAGCCCGAATTACAAGGATTTCGCGAACACGTATCGAAGATAGGGCGAGTCGCCGCCGCAATCGCGGCTCAAACCGCAGGCAAATCCCGAAACCGGATCAGTTTCTGCTGCACTTCATCCCACAGCACCAGATTGCTGCTGGCGAGCGCACGTCCCAGCGACAAAGGTTCCGCCGGGCGCAGCAGATTGCTGCTCTTGTAACAATCGGCCAGGCGGTAGTTCGGCACCCGCGGCGACAGATGATGGATATGGTGGAACCCAATATTGCCCGTCAGCCAATGCAGAATGCGCGGCAGCGCCAGATAGGACGAGCCGGCCATGGCGGCGTCGACATGGGTCCATTCCCCGCCGCGCATCCAGCGGGCGTTCTCGAAACGGTGCTGCACCGAGAACAGCCAGAAGCCCAGCACCGAGGCCAGCATGACGATCGAAAGCTGCACCGTCACAAAGGCGAGCCATCCGAACAGCCAGATCTGCGCCGCCCAGCAGACGGCGATGGCGATGTTGTTCATCCACACCGCCCGGCGTTCGCGCGTCCAGGTCTTGGGCGTGTCGAAGGGGGTGCGGTAGAGCACCAGAAACGCCAGCGGCGGAATGACGAAATAGGCGATCAGGGGATGGCGGGGAAAGCGGTAGAGAAACCGGCGCCAGGGGCTCAAGGCGCGATACTCTTCGATCGAAAGACAGACCGTATAGACGTCCGCGACCGAGCCTTGCTTGTCCAGATTGTTCCAGTTGGCGTGGTGAGCATTGTGATGCTTGCGCCAGAATTCGTACGGAACCAGGGTCAGCATGGCGCAGATCCGACCCAAATTGTCGTTGGCGCGGCGCGACTTCAGATACGAACCATGGCCGCAATCATGCTGCACGATAAAGACCCGCACCAGCAGCGCGGCGGCTGGCGCGGCCAGAATCAGCGCCAGGGCGGGATGAACCCCGAACAGCCAGTACATCGTTCCCAATGTCACCAGATAAAGTCCCAGCGATGTCGCGATCTGGCCAAGGCCGGGCAGCAGCTCGGGGCCTTCGAACGGCGCCACGGCGGCACGCAGTTCGGTTCTCAGCTTGTCGCGCACTCTAACTTCTCCTTCGCCGCTCAAACGATGCGAAACGAAGGCTTGGGGGCCGGATCGGTGGCCGGGCCGGTAGCGGGATCGAAAGGTCCGAAAAGACTGCTCATCATGAAATCCAAGGTTGCGGCGCCATGCTTGTTGCCCAGGGCATCGGTGGCGGCCCGGGCTTTTTCCAGCTTGGCGCGGAAAACATCTTTGTCGGCGCCCATCTCCAGCACCATGGCGGCGATCACCAGCACCGCATCGAACAGCGCGCCTTCATGCTCCGACATGGGACGATTGCTCATCTAGCGGGCGTCCGTGGTGCCGGCGAGCCAGGCGCTGGCGCGGTCGGCATAGACCGCCCAGACTTCGCCGGCTTTTCCTTCCGGCCGATAGAACAGCGCGTCGCTATTTTCCGGTGGCTTGCCGCCGGTCCAGTTGGCGCAGGCGCTGCGGAAGGCGCGTTCGATCTCGGCTTCGAATTTCAGCGATATCGGGCGCGAGCTGCGGTCGCGCAGGACGCGGATGGCGCGCATCACCGAAAAGCGCCGAAGGCCGCCGGGATGCGGCGACAGGACTTTCACCAGTTCGTCCAGGACGAAGGAATCGCCGAACGCATTCGGGACGGCATCACTGCCGGACCTGGGAGCGAAGAAATTCTCGGCATTTGCGTGCTTCATGATTAGGTCCACACCACCCCCGCCCGGGTTGAAAAAACTTCGCTTCGATTGCGACGGCTGCCTCCACGCATTGCCTTGAACGCGACGCGAACCAGACATTGTGCAGGAGCGCTGTTCGTCCGGTCTTTCGACGGGACACAAGAAGCGCGTGGCGCGGAACCTATAGGTTCAAGGCTCTTATTACAATGCGTCGCAGCGGTCTTTATGCCGCGGCGGACGGTAACACCCTGTTTACGTGGAGAGATTGAAGCGCGAATTGATCCCGGCTGACACGCGCCACGCGGCGGCCATCGCACCAGATGTCGATATTGCGGTCGAAACAGAGTGAACGGGTCATTCGCAAGGCTTCGCTGTCGTTGGCGCAGCGGAGTTCCTGGCGGCCGACATCGCGGTCTAAATCATTGAGAAAATAGAGCTGATAGAGGGCCATAATCTCTCCCTTCCGGCATCAAGCGGGAGCACGAGCACCGTCCAACCAGGTGCGCCTGAAGTCTCTCTCGCGCCGGCGCTTGGATGTTCCTGCCGGCGACGGAAGAGGTCTAGCACGCCGGCAGCGGCATGACCTAACGATTAGAAATGCGCCTAATGATTAGAAAAAGGGTACATCACCAGCAACTGAGCCATGACATTTCCCCCTTCAGATGGCGCGCGATCGTTACTCCGCCTTCCACGCCGCCAGTTGGTTGCCGCTCGGATCGCGGAAATGAAAACGGCGGCCGCCGGGAAATCCGAAGATCGGCACGGTGATGGTGCCGCCCGCCTTGCGCACCGCCGCCAGCGCGGCCTCCAGATCGTCGACCGCGATCACCGGCAGCGGGTGCGCCGCCGCCGCGGCCTTGTCGCCTTGCAGGCCGAGATCGACATCGCCCGTCACGGTGCAGGAATAAGTCGGGCCATAATCGGTCAGCGACCAGCCGAACACGTCGGCATAAAAAGATTTGGTCGCGCCCAGATCGGCCGCCGGCAATTCGATGAAATTGATTCGCGCCATGGCATCCCCCGTTTGCGCCACTATAGCGCGGGAAGGCCGGAACCCGCGAGTCGGTCCGCTGAAAAACCGGCGCCCGAAAACCGGGTCAGGGATGGCCGGTGATCAGCCACAACAGAATGATGATCGGCAGCGGTATGCCCAAAAGCCAAAGACAACCAGATCGCATCGCCATGATCCCCGCAAAATCCCTCAGCTAACGCGCGCGGCGGTCTGGCCGTTGCATAAATAGGTATCGCCGCCGGAACAGTCATGCCGCTTTCGCGTTTCCCGGTGGATGCCAAAGCCTTGGCGAACGGGGGATCCTCCATGACCAGCACCGCCATTCTCACCGAAGACGCCACCACCATCGTTGCCGAAGAAGGCAGCCGCTTCAGCTGGGGCATCGCCATCGCGGGTGCCATCGCGGCCACCGCCACCACGGCCTTTCTTCTCACCCTGGGTTCGGGTGTCGGTCTGGCGCTGGCTTCGCCCGCGCATGCCAAAAGCGCCGGCGCCTTTCTGACCTTGGGCGCGATCTATTTTTTCGCCTCCCAGGCCTTCGGCTTTGCGGTGGGCGGCTATCTGGTGGGACGGCTGATCGGCCCCGAAGCCGAGAATAGCGCCGAAGAGGAATTCCGCGCCGCCGCGCATGGCTTTGTGATGTGGGCGCTGGCGGTGGTCGCCGGCCTGCTGATCTTGGGTACAGCCGTGACGACGGCCGGTTCGGCGGTCGCGGGCGCGATGGCCGCGCCGGGTGGGGAAAATGCTTCGAACTATTGGGTCGATGTGATGTTCCGTCCGTCGCCCAACACCGATCAGGTTGCGGCCGACAAAGAGGAAGCGGTCCGCATTCTCGCCGCCGATGGCGCGGCGACCAACGATGCCGACACCACGCGCCTGGCGCGGCTGGTATCGCAGGATGCGGGTGTCTCCATGTCCGCCGCCATGATGCGGGTCGCCGAGGCGCAGACCGATATGCGCAAGGCCGCGGATAATGCCCGCAAGGCCGCCAGCATCATGGCGCTGTGGACGGCCTTTGCGCTTCTGTTCGGCGCCATCGTCGCGGTCGCATCCGCGATCTCGGCCCGCTGGATGGATGATCGCATTTCCTTCAGCCTGGCGTCGCGCCGCCGGTCTAAAGCTCTTTGAGAAGCCGGCGGCGGTTGGCCTGGATCTTCCGGCGATAGTGCGAAACGGTCTTGCGCGGGATCTGCCCGCCATTGCCGGCCAGCATCATCTCCAGCCCCGATTGGTGCGCCTTGACCGCGGCTTCGATCTTCTCTTCCACCATCTGGCGCATTTCGGGGCCGGCCTCGGCGCCGCCCCGCATCATCTTGACGGTGCGCAGCGCCATAACCTGCTGGGCTTCCAGCGTGGTCAGCCACATCTGCGTCGCGAGGCTGAACCAATCCTGTTTCGGCATGCCGATCCTTGCCGGGCACCCGTGGAACTTCGGCCCGGTATGTCCATTACACTAGTTGTATTTAAGAAAGAAATTTCATGAGCACGCTCCTGATCATCATCCTGCTGGTCGTCCTGCTCGGCGGCGGCGGTTTCGGATATAGCCGTTATGGTATGGGTGGCGCGGGCGGGGTGGTCGGCCTTGTTCTGGTCATCATCCTGGTGCTGTATCTGCTGGGCGCCCTTGGCGTCCGCGGATAGGCATTTTTCGCAGGGATTCTCTGGCTTTTCTTGAGGCATAACAGCCGCTTGCCGGGGTCCCCGGCAGGACATTAGAATCGCATGAAATCGACGCTTCGTTCCCTCCTGGAACAACTCGCCGCCTTCCTTCCCTGGATCCCCGACTGGGCCTTCGCCCTGGCGGGGTTCGCCGGCATCATCGCCGCGGGCCTGGCCCTGCAGGGGATGGTGACGCGCTTTCTGAAAAAGCGTCCCGTAGCCTGGCATCCCTTCCTCAAACACGCCTGGGACCGCACCCGCGGCCTGGTGCGCTTCATGCTGGTGCTGTTCGCGCTGTCGGTGGTGCTGCCGCTGCTGCATCCGCCGCACGATCTGCGCGACGAAGTGCGCAAGATCTTCCTGGCGCTGGCGATCGTCCAGCTGGGCTGGATCATCGGCGTGATCGTCAATATCGCGATGGACCGCTACGTCTTCGGCTTCAAGCTCGATGTCGCCGACAATCTGAGCGCACGCAAGGCGGTGACGCAGATGCGCATTCTGCGCCAGGCGCTGAATGTGCTGATCGGCACCCTGACCGTCGGCTTCGCGATGATGAGTTTCGATTCGGTGCGCCAGTTCGGCATCTCGCTTTTCGCTTCGGCGGGTGTGGCGGGCATCGTGGCGGGGCTGGCGGCGCGGCCCCTGTTCGAGAATCTGATCGCGGGACTTCAGCTCGCCTTCACCCAGCCCCTGCGCCTGGGCGATGCGGTGGTGATCAACAATGAATTCGGCACGGTGGAAGAGATCGGCAATGTCTATGTCGTGATCAAGCTCTGGGACCTGCGCCGCCAGATCGTGCCTCTGTCCTATCTCTTCACCACTCCCTTCGTGAACTGGACGCGGTCATCGGCCTCCATCGTCGGCTCGGTGATGTTCTTTTTCGACTACACGCTGGATGTTGAGGCGTTTCGCGCCGAAACCGAGCGGCTGGTCAAGGATTCGCATCTGTGGGACGGGCAGGTGCTCAAGATCCAGGTGGTGGACGCGACCGAGAACGCCATGAAGCTGCGCGTCCTTGTCAGCGCTTCGGATTCGGGAAAGTCGGCGGACCTGAACGCATACCTGCGCGAGAATCTGATCGCCTTTGTGCGCGACAAATATCCCAGGGCGCTGCCGCGCACCCGCCAGGAGCCGGTCACCTTGTCCGCGAGCGACGCGGCGCCAAGCGATGCGCCCTCGAGCAATGTGCCCGCGCCGAACTAGCGCCCTACCAAAAATGCCACCAGCGACGCGGATGAACGGAATTGCCGAAGCCGCGCGCGGGCATGGCGCAATCGCGGACATAATTCGCCGACCAATCGCCGGAGCCGGGCAGGGGCGTGCGGTCGGCGCCATAGCCCTGATTCCAATGATACGACATCAGGATCGCGCGCTTGCCGTCCCAGGCGACAATGCCGTCTTCCGTCATTTCCACGCCCAGGATGGGGTCGGCGAGTTCATGACCCGCCGTCTGAATCGCAGCATAAAGAGCGTCCATCCGCTGATATTTCGGGGCTTTCATGAGGCGCAGATCCTTTCGCGGGCCGCGTTCATTTGCTCTTCGGCATTTTCATAATAAGTCTCCGCCATGATTTTGCGTATCCTCCTGGCCCTGTTTTTTCTGGTTGCCGCCGCCCTGGCGCTGGACGGCTTCTGGCTCGAGCCGTCATCCCTGCGCCTGACGCGCTACGAACTCCCCCTGGACGTGCCGCAGTGGAAGGGCATGACCATCGCGGTGATCAGCGATCTGCATGCCGGCGCACCCTTCATCGACGCCGCCAAGATCGATCGGGTGGTGGCGATGACCAACGCGGCCCGGCCCGACCTGATCCTGCTCACCGGCGATTTTGTCATCACCGGCGTGCTGGGCGGCCATCACATGCCGATCGAGGAGATCGCGGCCCACCTGAAGCCTTTGCATGCGCCGCTGGGGGTCTATGCCGTTCTGGGCAATCATGATCGCTGGGAAGGCGGGGGAGGGCACATCGCCGCCGTACTGACCAAGGCAGGAATGCCCGATTTCGAAAATGCCCATATCGTCATCCCATCGCCGCGCGGACCGCTGACCCTGGTCAATATCGGCGATTATCACAGCGGCGCCGCCCATCCGCCCCGCGCCTTGAAAGGCGTCCCCTCGGGCACGCAGGCGATCTGCTTCACCCATTCGCCCGACGCTTTTCCGCTGCTCTATGGAACGGCCTGCCTTTTGACGGTGGCGGGCCATACCCATGGCGGCCAGGTCAAGCTGCCGTTCCTGGGGCGCATCGCCGTGGATACCGCCTCCATCTACGGCCAGCGTTATGCCTTCGGGCTGATCCGTGAGAACGGCAAGACGATGTTCGTCAGTCCCGGCATCGGCACCAGCCTCTTGCCGGTGCGGTTCGGCGTACCGCCGGAAATTTCATTCCTGACGATACGCTGAGAGCACTCCTCACCCTGAGCCCGTCGAAGGGTGAGGAGTGAATGTTATGTTAGCTGCGTTCGATCTTCTGCGTCACTTCATCGAGCAGTGCGGCGATCTTGTGCATCAGCTCGTCATTGTCCGAACGCGCCACTTTCTCCGCCAGCGCCGCGTGCAGGTTGCGCATGGCGCGGCGCACTGGGGCGCGGTCGCCCTTCTGCGCCGAGGCGAGTTCGGTGATGCGGGCGAGAAGGGCGGCGACCTCGTCCTTCTTCTCCGCCAGATGGGCGGTGCCTTCCGGCGTCGCCGCATAGACCTTGCGCGTTCCGGCCGCGTCGTTCTCCGCGATCAGTCCCATGTCCTGCAGCATGGTGAGGGTGGGATAGATGATGCCCGGACTGGGCGCATATTGGCCGCCGGTGCGTTCCTCGATCTCGCGGATCAGGTCGTAGCCGTGACGCGGCTGCTCGGCGATCAGCGACAGCAGCACCAGGCGCAGTTCTTCGGAATCATAAAGACCCCGCCGCCGGAAGCCGCCGCCTGCGCCGTCTCCGCCCCGGCCGAAATGGTGGCCAAAGCCAAACCCACCCCGGAAGCGCCCGCCACGGGGCCCGCAATGCTTGTATCCGTTTGATTCTTCATGGTTTCTTGTATGCCACATGATTTTAAGCTCCTTTGTTGTAGCACAGTCTAGATATATCTAGAACGATCTCTGACAAGAGGCAAGCAGGGAAAAATTATGCCGGGTCGGCTAGGTTTGCGCCGGGCAAGGGGCGCGCATGATCATCCGGATTCTGCTGGGCATGATGGCGGCGCTTTGGCTGCTCGCCGCGCCCGCCCGCGCCGATACCGCCCAGGTCCTGCAAAGCGCGGCCGCACAATATCAGCTGGGCCGCGTCCTGGACGCCGAGAATACGCTGGAGATCGCGCTGCCGGCGACGGCGGACGCCAAAGACCGCTGGGCGCTGGTCAATCTTCTCACCGACATCTGCAGCTATTCCTTCGATGGCGCCTGCCTTGCCGCCAATCAGAAAGCCCTGGGCGATGCCGCCGCCGCCCTGAACGCGCCGCAACTGACGGCAACCAAGGTGGATTTCGTCATCGCCTTTCAGCAATATCTCGGCGGCAATCTGAATTTCTTCCGCCAGAATGGCGGCCTGGATTTTTCGTTGAAGATCGCCAATCCCCTGGCCGACCCGGCGCTCGCCACCCGCCTGTTTCTTCTGAACGCCGCCGTCCAGCAACAGGCAGGCGATTTCGCCGCCGCCCATCGCTTCATCGATCGCGCCTTCGCCAGCTTCCTGCGCATCGACAGCGGCAAGGATGCGTTCGAAAGTTCGAGCCTGCTCAAGGAACTGATCTCGGCGACCCTGGCGAACCACGATGCCGCCCGCGCGCTGCACTGGGCGCTGATCGGCGATCCCATCATCCGCGCCGGTCTTGCCCCCAACAGCTTCGACTATGCCGACTATCTGATGCTGACGGCGCAGATTACCGAAACGCTTGACGGTGGCGATCCCGCCCTCGGCGCGCTGAACCGGGCGACGGAGGCGTTCGCCAGGCTCCAGATCGCGGCGGCGCTGAAGGACAATTTTCTTTCCAACCTGGCGATCAACCAGGCTGCGCTTTACGGCCTGCGCGGCGATCACAAGGCGATGCTGGAACGCCTGGCGGCAGATCCCTATTTTGCCCGCCGCGGCCAGATCATCGC
The DNA here is from genome assembly GCA_040389245.1 of Pseudomonadota bacterium. Lineage (GTDB taxonomy): Bacteria > Pseudomonadota > Alphaproteobacteria > Micropepsales > Micropepsaceae > Rhizomicrobium. The sequence continues at coordinate 1,537,835 of JAZKAH010000002.1, forward strand.
CAAGGGTGCGTTTTCCGGCTTCAACGAAATGTATTACGCGGCGGCGGAGATTTTCTTCGACGCGCTGTCCGGCAAGGCGCCCGATCAGAGCTGGAAACCCCTGTTTGAGACCGTACCCGATTGGACGCTTGGGGCCGATCTCAAATCCGAGGCCCGCATCTATGCCAAAGTGGCGCTGGCCCTGCTGGGCGCCAAAAGCGACGCGGAGGGGTCGCGGCGGATGTTCAAGGATGCCGCCCGCGAAAGCCTCGCCGCGTTCGAGCGGGGCCGCGGCGACGGGCAAACTTTTCCCCTGCCGTCCCTGCTGGACAAGATTCTGCTGACCATTGCCGCCGGCATGATGCCGCCCGAACCCAAGGGTGCCGACGCCGATCTGCTGCTGGGCAGTCTGGAACTGATCGACCGCAATCCCCGCTATGTCGTGTCCGATAGCCTGGCGATGCTGGCGGCGCAGCGGAGCGACGAGCAGCGCCATGCCGCCCATGCCTTGCTCCGGCTCACCGACCGCCGCCAGGAATGGGAAGCGGAGCAATTGCAGGCCCTGGCCGCGCGCATCGCGGCGCATCGGAATTTTCCCGCCCAGGATTTCACACCCCAGCTCGCCGCCCAGAATTTCGCGGACAGTCTGGCGCGCCTTGCCCAGGGTGTGACGTTGCCGCCCGCGCGCCTGCCACGGTTGGCCGAATTGCAGGCGATGCTGGCGCCCGACGAAGCTTTTGTCGGCTATGTCCAGGGCCTGCGCGTCTGCGTGCGCAGCAGCGGGACCTGGAATTCGCGCATGTCGTTCGACGCCGGTCAGCTGGGACTGGACGTCAAGCTTCTGTCGGCCGCGCTTTCGGCCCAGAACGCGCCTTCGGACAGGCTGGATTCCCAATATCCCGTCGCCGCCGCGATGCGGCTCTATCAGGTGCTGCTGGGCGATCTGGGCGCCTGTCTCAGCGGGGCGCATCACCTGATCTATTTCCCGCCCGGCGACGTCCAGGCCATTCCGCTGTCGGCGCTGCTGCGCGCCGAGCCGCCGAAAACCGCGGATGGTTACGACTTGTCCAAGGCGCAATGGCTGATCTTCGACTATGCGGTGTCGACCGTGACCTCGATCCGCGATTTCCTGTCGTCGCGCCGCCTGTCTTTGGCGCTGGCGCAGCGGCCGGGCGCCCTGGCCTTTGCCGGGATCGGCGATCCGAAACTGAGCGGCGCCGCCGCCTCCGCATTCAAGGATCTGCCCGAACTGCCGGAGACCCGCGACGAAGTGAACGCCATCGCGCGGTTGTTCAAGACCGGCGCCGATCTCAGGTTGGGTGCGGCGGCCACCGAGGAGAATTTCCGCAGCCTGCCGCTGGAGCAGTATCGAATTCTGCATTTCGCCACCCACGGGCTGATGCGCGACGATATCGACGGGCTTTCGCAAGCCTCGCTGGTCTTCACGCCCGGGGATGCCGCGAACAAATCCGACGACGGGCTGCTGACCACGGCGGATGTGGCGAACCTGAATCTGGCGGCACGGCTGGTGGTGCTGTCGGCCTGCAACACCGCCAATTTCGATCCCACCATCTTCACCTCGCAGCTTCAGGGCCTGGCCAGCGCCTTTGCCGCGGCGGGCGCGCCCACCACGGTGGCGTCGCTCTGGTCGGTGAACAATCAAACCGGCATGCGGCTGATGGTGCGCTTCTACCAGAAACTTCTGGGCGACGGTGCGCCCGGCGTGGCGGCGGCTTTGCAGCAGGCAATGATCGAGATTATTCGCCAGGCTCCATCGCCCGCCTTCGCCAATCCCCGTTTCTGGGCGCCTTTCATCGTGCTGGGCGATGGCGGCGTCCGGGTATCTCCGACCCACGATGGCGCTGTGCCCAGACGCAGCAGCCAAGTCCTTGTTTCGCCCGGCGGCGGCGAAATCCTGGCGATGACGCAGAGCGACGGCGGCCTGGTCAGCTCGGAGATCGGTCCGGTTGAAGACGGCCGCGCCAGTTCGGTGATCCGCAAGCGATCTGCCGGAGCCGCGACCTGGACCGTCGAAGACAAAGTCATCGGCGCCGGGACCTTGGTGACCGGAAAAGATATGAGCGTCGCGGCCGGTTATATCTGGCGCGGAAAGGCCGCACCGGTGCTGCGGGCGATTTCGAAGGACGGCAAGCTGATCTGGCAAAAGGAATTGGCGTCGCGCTTCGACAGCGCCGTCATCGCCGCACTGAGCTCGGGACCGCAAGGCCTGTTTGCCCTGATCGCGCCGCTGGAGGAAGCGACGGGCAAAATCGATTTCGATATTCTGCACCTGGATCTTACGGGCAATGAATTGTCCCGCCGCTCCGTCACCGCCGCGCAAACGGACGCGAAAATCCATACCGACCGGACGATCTTCGCATCGGCCTTGATGGGCGACAGCTTTTACATCGCCGCCAGCTATTCGCCGACCAGTCTCAAGACGGTGCGCAACGATTTCGGCTTTGTCTTGGTCTGCTATCAGGGGCGCGGCGCGCGCGTATATAGAGTGAAAGTGGACGATCTCGCACCCGTGCAGGAAAGCGATCTGGCGGGCCTGCGCATCCATAGCCTGCAGGCCGGGCGCGATGGCCTTGTCTTTGCCGGATCGCAGCAGGAAGGCTGTGCCGGCAACAGCGAAAAATCCTTGTTCGGGCAGCTGGGCGCCGATCTGGCACCGCGGATTCTGTGGAAGGATGGCGGCGCGTTTTACGGGCATCTCGTGTCGGTCGCCCGCACCCCGGACGGCTATGCCGGGATCGCCAATATCAATGAACCGCTGGATACACCCCGGTCCGCCGCCCTGGATCCGGCCAAGATCGCCGCCGGCGCAAAGCATTTCGATTTTCTGGACGACGGTCTTTCGGAAACCGTCTTCATCCGCTTCGACGCCAAAGGCGGGTTGACGGAGAAAGACTTTCTCGGCAACGGCCTGCCGCAATTCGCGCAAGGGCTTGTGCAAACCGGCGCCGGCGGCTTTGCGGTCTATGGCAGCGACGGCTTCAATCCCTGGATCGAGACCATTAACTGAACCGGGGTTTTCGCTGGATTTTCGAATCCGGGGCGATAAAGTTCCACCCGCTGAGGTTGCAGCTGGGGGTAGACGATGATGCGCCGCTTGTTGAGTGCCTGTATCGGCATTGCCTTGCTGGCAAGCGTGGCCGGTTCGCCGCTGCGGGCCGCCGAACCGCTCGCGTCCAGCGTCCTTCCCCAGGCCGGCAAGGCGGGGGTCTTTGCCGGGCCGAAAATCGATGTCTCGGGACTGACCAGAGGCGTCAGCGCCCGGGCGGCGGGCGCCGCGCTGGCGGGATTGCGCCCCGACACCGAAACCGTGCGGGGCGGGGCGGAATCGGCGATCTATCGCAAGATCTCCCCTTCTGTGGTGCTGGTGGTGACGGACAAGGGATTGGGGTCAGGGTCGCTGATCTCCAAGGACGGGCAGATCCTCACCAACTATCATGTGATCGCCGGCTTCGACGCGGTGAATGTCATCCTCAAGCCCGCCAAGGAAGGCGACAAGATCACGCCCGCCCAGGCCATCACCGCCGATGTCATCAAGGTCGATCCGTCGGTGGATCTGGCGCTGCTGAAAATGCGCACCGCGCCGCCGGCGAATCTGACGCCCGTTGCGTTCGGCGACTTCGACAAGGTCAAGGTCGGCGACGATGTCAACGCCATCGGCCATCCCGAAGGCGAAACCTGGACCTTCACCAAGGGCTATGTCAGCCAAATCCGGCGCGGCTACAAATGGACCATCGAGGGGACGGAACACACCGCCGATGTGATCCAGACCCAGACGCCGATCAATCCCGGCAATTCCGGCGGCCCGCTGCTCAACAGCCAGGGCGCGCTGATCGGGGTCAATTCCTTCATCGACACCGCGGGCCAGAATCTCAGCTACGCGGTCGGCGTGGACGTGGTGCAGGCCTTCATCAAGAACCCGGCGCCCGTCACCGTCGCGGCTGCAACCGCCGCCGCGGCGGCGAAATGCGAACCGCATCTGATGTTCGAAGGGCGCGACGACAAGAACACCGCCTCGGTGCGCCGCTTCGACATGACCTGCCATGGCCGTGTCGATCTCGCCATCATACTGCCGGACGATAAAAGCCAGCCCATGGTGGCGTTGCTCGACACCACCGGCAGCGGAAAAGCCGACGGCCAGATTCTCAGCTATCACCGGGACGGGCATTGGGACATTTCCTACTGGGATACCAAGCATACCGGCCATTGGGACATGATCGGCTACCACCCCGACGGCAAGCTCAAACCCAGCAGCTACGGGCCCTATATTCCCAAAGAGGGCGAAGCCAGCGCCGCCAACAGCGGGCAAAAATGAAGATGTCCGCGCTTGCGGGCCGTTTCATCCGCCCGCGGCGAGCTTCTCCCGCAGCATTTTGTTTTCTTCCTCCAGCGCCGCAACCCTGTCCCGCACCGGCGCCATCATTGGAATCAGCTCCGCTTCGGTGAAGCGCGGCGTAATATGCTGCGGACAATTCCAGTCGAAGGCTTCCAGCTTGAACAGCATGGCGCGTTCCGGCCGGGCCCGGTAACCGGGCACCATCAGCCGCTCCACCAGTTCGGGATTGTCGCTCAGTTCCGTCGTCGTGACATGACCATAAAGTTTCATCCGCGCCCGCCGGGGATAATCCACCAGGATCAGCGCGGCGCGGCTGTCGGCGGCGAGATTGCCGACGCTGATGTATTGGCGGTTGCCGCGAAAATCGGCGAAGCCCAGCGTGTGCTCGTCCAGCACTTTCAGGAAGCCGGGCGGTCCGCCGCGATGCTGGATATAGGGCCAGCCGGTTTGCGACACCGTCGCCATGTAGAAGCTGTCGCGGGCGGCGATGAAGGCGCGCTCATTGTCGGTGAAATGGTCGAAGGCGCGGCGGCCATGAAAATCCGACCATTGATCGCCCACGCCGTTGGCGGCCTGCGCCGCTTTCACGCTGGGCGTCATGGCGATGTCGAGAAAGGTCATCAAATCCTCCATGCGCAGAGCAAGGTGCGGGACGAGCGGCCCCGGGGCCTGATGTATGACCTACCAATTGTGCGCATAATCATGTATTTGTGAGAGGTATTATCTCGATATATGAGAGAATTGTGGACCGCCTGGAAGCCATGTCTATCTTGGCCGCGGCCGTGGAAACCGGCAGCTTTTCCGCGGCCGGGCGCAGGCTGGGGATGCCGCTTCCCACCGTCAGCCGCAAAGTGTCGGAGCTGGAAGCCCTGCTGAAAACCCGGCTATTGGTCCGCACCACGCGCAAGCTGGTCTTGACCGACGCGGGGGCGGCCTATCTTGCCGCCGCCCGGCGCATCCTGGAGCTGGTGGAAGATGCCGAAGCCTTGGCCTCCGGCGAGTACAGCGCTCCCAGGGGAGATCTCATCCTCACCGCGCCCATCGCGTTCGGGCGGCAGCATGTGCTGCCGGTGGCGGTTGAATTTCTGGCCGAATTTCCGCAGGTCCAGGTGCACATGCGGCTCTCGGACCGGAACATGAATTTGGTGGAGGATCATGTCGACATGGCGGTGCGCATCGGCGCGCTTGCCGACAGCAGCATGATCGCCACGCGCGTCGGGTTCGTGCGGCGGGTGGTCTGCGGCAGTCCCGGTTATCTCGCGAGCCACGGCATACCGGAAAAGCCGACGGATCTGGCGCATCACACCTGCGTCGGTTTTTCGGCCCCGGCCTCGAACGCGGCCTGGAATTTCTCGAACCCGGCCGAACGCGGCGTCCAGGCCGTAACGGTGCCGTCCCGCCTCAGCGTCGACACGGCAGAAGCGGCCATCGATGCGGCGATCGCCGGCGCCGGTCTTACCAATGTCTTGTCTTATCAAGTTGCCGAGGCGGTGGCGCAAAAGAAGCTCCGCATCGTGCTGGCGGATTTCGAGCCCGCGCCCGCGCCGGTACATCTTGTCCATGCCGCCCAGGGGATGCTGCCGCACAAGATGCGCAGCTTTCTGGATTTCGCGGCGCCGCGCCTGCGCCGATCCCTGGACGCGATTCACCTCCGCGCGCTGGCCTTGCCCTCGTGGCGGCCGGATCCCTCCTGACAAGGCGTCAGGATGTGTGCTAAACGGGACAAAATGGGGCCGCTTCGATTTTAATGTGTGTTATCATACGCTTGGATTTTGAACGTTACGTGGTAAGGGTGAATTAACTCTATTGGCTGACAATGTGCTCATAAACGTTCGGGGCGTTAACATGATGCGTGCAGCTTTGTCAGATGCATCTGCTCCCGGTGAGCAGGACGCCGCCGCAGTATCCGAAGGCGCGTCCGCCGAAGATTTTCGCGCGCTGCAGGAAAAACTGGAATCGGCTTTCCCTTCCTCGGACGAGCTTCCTCCCCGCGCCCTGCAAACACCATTCAACACCGGCACCCAGCGCCAGGCCGCTGCATTCGGCGAGCTGTATGCGCGTCTGGAAAAGCTGGAAGAGAGTGAAGAGCTGGAACATCTGCGCGAGACCATGCGCCAGATGTGCGGCGCCATCTCCGGTCTGGCCATGGAAGCCGAGCGCGGCGCCAGCGAACGAGACGAAAAAATAACCGCCCTGGCGCAAGCGCTGCAGGGCCAGGTGCAGGCCGACCGCGAACGACTGGACGCGATCGAAATCCGCGTCGTGAACAGCGAAGCCGGCAATGCCCGAAGCTTTGACGAAGCCCAGGCGGCTGTTCGCCGTCTGGAAGAGCGTATGCAGGTGGGCGACGCCCATAACGACGATCTTGCCTATAATATGCGCATGCTGCGCGGCGAACTGGCGAGCCTGAACGAAGTCGCCGCCGTCGTGCGCGAGCTGGAAGAACGGATCGCATCCGGCGATTCGCGCCATGAAGATCTGGTGCGCCATGCCGGCGCCTTGCGCGATGAACTGAACGGCGTCGGCGCGGCCGCGACCGCCGCGATGCGCCAACTGGAAGACCGCCTCAGGCTTACGGATGCCCGTCACGACGATCTGGCGCGCGACATGACCCGATTGAAGGGCGAGGTGGTGAGCGAAACCGCCGCCGCCATGCGCGAACACCAGAGCCAGATGCACCAGGCGGAGCGTGCGATCGGGGAATTGAAGGACCGTAATGCGCGGTCCGCGGAACGCATCGAAGCCTTGGCCGATACCTTGGGAGGCGTCGGCCGCAAGCTGGATATGGGAACTGAGCGCCTGGCGACCTTATCGGGCGACCTGGGAAAGCTGAGCCGCAAGCTCGACAGTGAAGCCAATGGCGCGCAGCTTCTGGCCGAACGCCTGGGCACGGTGGAGAAGTGGCTCGCCAAATCCCATGAGCGGGAGCGCACGCAGGCGGAACTTCACGCGCGCCTCGCCAACAGCCTGCTCAGGCCGAGCGAAGACTAGCTGCTCGCAGCCCTGCGGCCCTTACAAGGCCGCAAGCCCTCACAAAATGAAAATGCACAAAAGCGCGACGGCGGAATAGAAAATCGCCACGCCCATCAGCCACCAGCCCGGCGCGAATCGCGGGGAGCGGCCGATGCCGTGATCCTCATAGGGCTTTTTGGGCGATTTGTTGCGCCGCACCAACGGGGCGAGGAATACCCGGTCGTGGTAGGTCATCGACATCCGATCTCCTCCTCCCCACATTGCGTTCGAGATACTTTGACTCAATGCAAAACCCGGTCTTTGGTTCATAAATGGACGATCCGGCCAAGCTGACCGAGGAAAAACAAAGAGTTACGGCATGGCGCGGAAACGGCCGCGCGATAGACCGGCGGGCCCGGTCCTGGCTAAGAAAGCCGGACCAGGGACCATATATAAGTCCAACTCGTGAGCGATGGTCCCCAAGGAGTGCCGATGGCCAAACAATATAGCGATGACGAACTGACCAGCCGGGTGACCACGCCGGGATGGCGGCACGACCCCAAGGATGGCACGCCCGTCACCGGCACCCTGGAAGAGGTGCTGAAGGACGGCCATGCGCGGCACGCCAGCGGCGATGCGCCGGGGCGGATCGAGGAACTGGAAACGGCGATCGAGTTGGACATCATCCAGATCGAAAAACTGTGGCGGTATCTCGGCCTGCCGGTCTGAGCGGCTGATGCTGTCTTCCGCACCGGATTCGCCTTCCCAGGCGCCTTTCGAAAAAACTTCGCAATTGCTGCGCGCCTTCGCCGCCAATCTCGGCAGCGAACGCGTCAGCATGCAGGACATCGTTGCCGGCCTGGGCGATCGCGGGCTGGGCGTGCTGATGGCGATCTTCGCGGTGCCGAATATTTTCCCCGCCACCATTCCCTTCGGCAATGTCCTCACCGGCATCCCGGTGATCATCCTGGCAGTGCACCTGATGCTGGGCTGGCCGCGGTTGGTGCTGCCGGGTTCCATCGCCAGGCGCAGCATCGGCGCCGCCACCTTGAAATCCTTTGCGCCAAAGCTGGCGACGATGCTGGCGCGGATCGAACCGTTGCTGAAACCGCGCCTGCCGGCGATCAGCAGCGCTGCCGCCGAAAGGATCATCGGCGCGATCTGCCTCATATTGTCGATCCTGTCGGCGCTGCCGATCCCGTTCGGCCATATGGTGCCGGCGCTGGCGCTGATGGTGATCGGGCTGGGCCTGATCGAGCATGACGGGATTGCGATACTGTTGGGCGCGGCGCTGGGGCTTGCCGGCGCCATCCTGTTCGGCCTGGTGGTATTCGGTCTGGCGACCAAGCTGAGCTATCTGATCTGAAACTGTTCAAGACCCCACTTCACCCAAGGAACATGCCATGACGATGAGCGAGAAGATCCAGGAAGGCTTTGATGTCTTCACCCATGACGGCGAAAAATCCTTCGGCGCCGTGCGCCAGGTTCGCAAGCACGAGATCGTGATCTATGTCGAGAATGGCGGCGATTTCGTGGTGCCGCTGGATGCGGTGATGGATGCCCATTCCGAGAAGGTCATTCTGGATTCCGGCAAGCTCGACGCGCGCCTCAAGGAGACGATCCGCCGCGCCCATTCCGGCGAAGACCCTCGGATCGCATAACGCGAAAACGATCTGCTATTCCGGCCGGCATTTTGCGTCTCGCGACATTCGCCCGTGCCGATGGCGTTCGTCATGCGTCGACGGCCTTCTCGAATGGCAATTCATCTTTGCGCCGGCCCGTTCGGAAGACGATGAGTCGGGCGGTGGAATCGCTGTCGCATGCTCTTTGACCGCGTTCGGACGCGACTTAGGCGACCGAAGAAGAGCAAATACCGTCCTGGTCCTCCTGTTGGCGATAAAACAGGCACATTTGATGCGCACAGTGTGGCAAACGTGCCAGTTTTGGCCAAGAAATAGGCGGAAGCGCGCTTCGTCGCCGCGACCCGCCCGCTCAAAAAAGCTGAAAACCTATAGCCTTGAAGATATTTCCAGGTCTTTCGGATGATCATCTCATCATGATCGGCAAAAAACCTATGCTTTGGTACTAATAAGCAGCGCCTTAAATATAATTACACTAACCACAGCCTCACCCTAGCCTGACGCCAAGTTTAAGAACCACTGCAGGAATGTAGTGGATTTTGTCGGGACTGGGCTCTCAAAAGCCCGGCCGTCGCTATCGGCACGGGGGATCCACGCCGCCACACGAATACACGTGACGACCGTAATTCGGTGCGCGATCCGCGCACCCTTGCCGCAAAAAAACGCACAAATTTTAGGGGAGAGACATGCTCAATTTCAAACACTCGCTGCTTCTGGGAACATCGATCGCCACTTTCGCATGGGCGGCCGTGCCCGCTATGGCGCAGAATGCCGCCAACGGCAGCCAAGAAACCGTGATCGTCACCGGCACCCGCGTGCAGGGCATGACGGCTGCCGACTCGGCCGCGCCCATCACCGTGCTGGGCAGCGATGCGCTGACCAAGGGTACCGGCTCGACGGATTTGCGCCAGGCACTCGGCCAGACCGTTCCCTCCTTCACCGCGCAGCAGTTCGGCGGCGACACTGCCAACCTGACGCTCTCCGCCGCGCTTCGCGGCCTCTCGCCCAATGACACATTGGTGCTCGTGAACGGCCATCGCCGCCACTATACCGGCAACCTGCATGTCGATTCGGGCGGCACTGCGGCGGGCAGCTCGTCGGCTGATTTGTCCTTCATTCCTGAAGCCGCGATCGACCACGTCGAAGTGCTGCTGGACGGCGCCGCCGCCCAGTACGGCACCGATGCCATCGCAGGCGTCGTGAATATCATTCTGAAGAAGAAGTCCTCGGGCGGTCAGTTCTCCGCCACTGCTGGCAACTACTACAATCGCGGCAACCGCGCGCCGGGCGATAATGGCGAGAGCTACGACCTATCCTACAATATGGGCCTGCCCCTGTTCGACAAGGGGTTCGTCAATTTTACACTGGAGAAACAATACGGCAACTTCACGCAATATGGCGGCACCGATCCGCGTTTCATCAACGCCCAGGGGCTGCCGGTCCCGCAGAATACGGTCACAAGCGTCAATGCTGTCACCGGGGTCGCTAACCTCTCGACGGTGGGCAGTGGCATTCCAAATACGTTCTTGCCCTTCGTTCCCGGCTATCCGCGCGCCAATTCGATCAATGGCAATCCAGAATATCAGAACTCCATGGCGGAATTGAACTCACAGTATGATTTCAATGACCATTTCTCGGTTTACGCCTTTGGCACTTATGGACACAAATTCGCCAAATCATTCGAGAATGTGCGTGTGCCGAGCCAGATCACAGCGACCATAGGATCAAACCAGCCCTGTTCGGCGGCGAATCCTAACGGCTATGCGACCGCTCTCGGTGCCAATGGCCTGCCAGCTTGCGCTATCGGTGTCGCGGGCTATACGAACGGCGCCGGTGTAAGAACCATCCCGAACACGACCAATGGGCTGAATAACAGCAATGGTCTGGTAGAGGGTAGCGGCGGTTCCGCCTCGGGCAATCCCGGCAATCTGTTCAGCAGCACGCTCATCAACGTGAACAACGGCGCGTTGCTCCCCTCTGCGCAGGGTGCCGGCACGCTGGGCACGACACCGATACTTGTGATGTATCCCGGCGGCTTCCGGCCGATGGAAGTGCTCAAAGAAGACGATTACGAATATAACATTGGCACCAAGTTCAGTGTTCTGGACTGGGACGTCAATGCCAATGTCGCCTATGGCAAGGACATTGATAACATTTACACTTGGGCATCGGGCAACCGCACGCTGTTCATCGACACCCACACTTCGCCCACCAATTTCTTTGATGGCGGCTTCGTGGCGAGTCAACTCAACGGTACCATCGACGCCACCCACGGCTTTAATGTCGGCATGGCCTCGCCGCTGACCGTGGCGATCGGTGTGGAAGCACGCGAAGATCTCTATGGCATTTTTGCTGGCGAGCCACTGTCCTACTACAAGGAAGGCGCGCAATCCTTCCCGGGCTTCTCGCCTTCCCAGGCCAGCACTCATAGCCGCAAGAATTATGCGGGTTATATCGACCTCGCCCTGGCGCCGATCGAGGCGTTGCAGCTCGACGTCGCCGGCCGCGCTGAACATTATACCGATTTCGGCGATGCACAGATCGGCAAGATCACGGCCCGCTATGATTTCAGCCCCATGATCGCCATTCGCGGCACGCTCTCCACCGGCTTCCGTGCACCTACTTTGGCGGAAGAATTCTATACCGCCGTCAACGTCTCGCCGAACACGACGACCGTCCAGTTGCCCGCGAACAGCGCCGGAGCTTCGCTGCTCGGCCTGGGCAATCTCAGGCCGGAGACTTCGGTCAGCTACAGCGCGGGTATCGTTGCCCATCCGCTGGAAGACATGAGCGTGACAGTCGATGCCTACAGCATCGCCATCGGCAACCGCATCTCCACGTCGGCGACCGTGACGAGCGCTTTCGGCGCGATCAATATTCCACTGGTGGCTGATGCAATCGCGTTGCAACACGTCTCACTCGATCCCACCGCCACCCAGCAAGGCGCGACGGCTTTCTTGAACGGCATCTCGACTCTGACCCAGGGCGTCGACGTCACTGTCAATTATCCCACCGACTTTGGTGACTATGGTCTGGTGGATTGGACGTTGGCGGGCAACTACAACGACACATCTGTTTCCCGCGTGGCGCCAACGCCCGCCGTGATCGCTGCCCAGAATCCCAATGCAACCTTCTTCCGCCCGGATACGCTGTACAATTATGTTCATACCGAATCGCCGATAAAGATCGGTCTCACCGCCAACTGGACCCTCGACGAGTTTGGAGTCACCTTCCGCGAGACTTATTGGGGGCCGCGTCATAGCAGCACCACGCCGAATAATGGCGGCCAGATCATTCCCACGAATCAGGCAGGCGTTGGCCTGACGGATCTGGAGCTTCGCTACAATGTCACGGAGCAACTCCAGTTCGCGTTTGGCGGCAATAACGTCTTCGATATCCGTCCCGACATCCAAGGATTCGCGCTGCCGCCTGTGTCCATTAACGGCAACAGGGCCTCGGGTGCTGGCTTCCCGGCTGGCAATGGCAGTGTGAACAACACTTACCTGGGCACATCCTGGAACCCGAATGGCGGCTACTATTACGGACGCATCAACTTCAACTTCTAAATCGGTCTGAACGGCTGTTTGGAATAAAGCCGCCCATCTCCATGACGGAGGTGGGCGGTTTTTTATTCAGGGGCCTAGGCTTCTTCAAAGCACATAGTTGATCCCCACCGCCGGCGTGACGGAGCCGGGCGTGTTGTGGCCCTGTGTGATGACGCGAACGCCGAGCAGAACCCCCAGATTGGGTGTCCAGCTATATTCGACCGCGGGCGCGAAGCCCCACCCGTCACTGGTGCCGGAATTCAGGAGAATCTCCTTCGGTCCTTGCGTGCCGCGCGTGATGGTGGCGTTGCCGTGATTGTAGAGGACATCCAGGGCCAGAACCCAACTGCGCGTCAGGCTGTATTCGAAGGCGGCGTCCGCCGAGAAGGCGTTGCCCGGCCGTGCATGGCCGCGAAATCCCGCTCCGGTTCCATAGACGCTGACATCGTCGACGCTGGTCTGGCTGGAAAAGCCTTCCGACAGATCAAGCCGGGTGCGCAACAATCGCCCATTGGGAAGCCAGAACACCATCTGGGAATAGAGGGCCAGCGCGGTGGTATAGACGCCGCTGCCGAAGCCGTCGCTCGGCCGTCCGCCCAGCCGGTCGTATTTTCCGGATGGCAGGGTCTCGATCAGCGCCAGGGAGATGTCGGGAATGCCGCGCGCCGCATCCAGTGCGGTGAATGAATATTGGGCCCGGATTTGCGTATCGCCCAACTGCACGCCGGAACTGTCGGGCCCGCCGCGGACCGAATTGAATCCGGCCGTCGGCACCAGCCCGATGGTCAGCCGGTCGGTCAGACCATACAGAAGATAGGTGAGAGAATTGACGCCGTTGGTGCGCCCACTGATTGCGTCGTAGAGATAGGATTCCATCAGCATATGCCCTTGCGGCAATGTGTGAGCCGAATTCGCGATCAAGGGGCCGGTCCACCAGGCATCGTCCAACGATTGAAGCGGCGGCGGTTCGGTTTGAGCGACAGACGGTTCGCCGCCGAATGCCAGAAACAGGCTGGCCAGAACCAGCGAAAAACCCAGGCGCGATGTCATCAAACAATCTCCCATTCACTCTTTTGCGTATGGGAGGCATTGGACAGGCAGCGGCGAGCGCAAACACTCTGCTTCTTGCGCTGCAATTATTCGGCAGGCAATTTCTTCGGCCACGAAACCCGATTGCTGAAATCCTCATCGCCGGAGAGGAAAATCACATACGGCGAATGGCCCGCTATCAGGATCTTTAGCGTTTTGGATTCTTATCGGCGCGCCATCCCCGCTTTGTTCGCAAGAAACGGGAAGCGCGCGATGCGATGGTCTTCCAGGAAGAAACGAGAGCGTGTGTTGGCGCCGTTCACGTGTGCGAAAGCCGGCCGGGAGGTGAAAAAACCCTCACGAATCTCCAAAGGCGGACCTGCGCGGCTTTGTCCAAGTGTTGTGGGCGATTGTCCAAATCTTCAATCTTTTTCGCCGTCGGTTCGCCTGTTATGACAGAGCTGCGACAATCGGAGAGATGTGCATGCGCGCTGGCGGGACCATTGAGGCGATTGCGGATCAATTCCATCAAATCGGCGGTTCGACGCGGCTGGCGGGCGGCCTGCTTCTGGGCGCGGCGATCCTCCTGGCTCATCCCAATCCGGCTTTCGCCTGGCCGCCCGAAGGCGGGCGCGGTGAATGCATGGTCACCAAGACCACCGACGTTCCCGCCAGGATGCGCGACGGCGTCACTCTGAAGGCCGACATCTATCGCCCCAAGACCAAAGACAAGGTGCCCGTCATCTTGATGCGCACCCAGTATGGCAAGGCCGCGGCCCAGATCGAACCGGCGCGTTTCCAGACCCCGGAATGGTTCGCCTCGCATTGCTATATCGTGGTGATCCAGGACATTCGCGGGCAGGGCGCTTCCGGCGGCACCTTCTATGAATATGCCAATGACCGGAACGACGGCTACGACACGGTGGAATGGGCGGCGAAGTTGCCCGGCTCGAACGGCAAGGTCGGCATGTACGGCTCCTCCTATGTCGGCGCGACGCAATGGCTGGCCGCGACCGGTTCGCCGCCGTCGCTGAAGGCGATCGTGCCTTCGAACACCGCTTCGGATTATTACGATGGCTGGACGTATGAAGACGGCGCCTTCCGGCTGGCCTTCATCGAACCGTGGATGGCCGAAACCATCGGCTATACCGCCGCCCTCAATCGCGGCGACAAGGACGCGGCGGCGCAGATGGCCGAAGCCAACAAGGACATGGCGAAATGGTCGCTGTTCCAGCCTTACGATCAGGTGCCGTTCTTCCAGCCAGCCAATCCGGCGGTGGCGCCCTATTTCTTCGACGCCATCAAGCATTCCACCGACGACGCCTATTGGCAGAAATTTTCCATCCAGAACAAATACGACAAAGTGCAGGTGCCGGTGCTGGCCTTCGACGGCTGGTATGACGCCTTCATCAATGGCTCGCTCAAGAATTTCAACGGCGTCAAGGACAAGGGCGCGACCGAAATCGCCCGCAACAATTCGCGCATCGTGATCGGTCCGTGGGAGCATCTGGGCTGGGGCCGCCCGGAAAGCATGGTCAGTCCGCGCCTGCATGCTATCGGCGCGGTGGCCAACAGTCCCGTCAACGATCTCAGCCTGGCCTGGTTCGACCATTTCCTGAAGGACAAGAACAACCAGATTTCCGGCGGCTCGCGCGTCACCTACTTCACCATGGGCGAAGAGAAGTGGCACGTCTCCAAGGACTGGCCACTGGCTGGCACCAAGTCTCAGAACTGGTATCTGGCCAGCGGCGGCCATGCCGGTTCGGTCATGGGCGATGGCGTTCTTTCCGACGCGCCGCCGCAGGGCGACACCCAGACCCAGGGCCAGGCGCATGCCGATAACGAGTTCGGGAGCGCCGTCGCGGCTGCAAAAGCCACTGCCGCCACGGATAGTTTCGTCTATGACCCATCCAACCCGGTGCCCAGCATGGGTGGGCATTCCTGCTGTTCCTGGGCCAGCGGCCCGCAAGGCCAATTCGACCAGTCGGCCGTCGAACAACGGCCCGATATCCTGGTCTATTCCAGTGCGCCCTTGAAACAGGCGATGGAAGTCACCGGCCAGATCACGGTCACGCTTTATGCCAGGACCACGGCACCCGACACCGACTTCACCGCCAAGCTGGTGGATGTCTTCCCCGACGGCACCGCGATCAACCTTGCCAACGGCATCCAGAAGGCCAGCTATCGCGAGTCGCTGTCCCATCCCACGCCGGTCGTGCCGGGGCAGGTCTATCAGTACAAGATCAATGTCTGGCCGACCTCGAACCTGTTCAAGCCGGGCCATCGCATCCGGCTGGAAATCTCCTCCAGCGATTTTCCGCAATTCGCGCCCAATTCGAATACGGGTGAACCGTTCGGCAGCAGCGCGAAATGGCAGAAAGCGACCCAGACGATCCTGCACGACGCCGCGCATCCTTCGGCCGTCATCCTGCCGGTGATCCCCGCAGGCGCCAGCGGCCCGGCTTTGGATGCGGTACCGGCAGATTAGAAACAGCGCGCGACCAGAGTCGTAAAAGCACTAGAGCGTCTTGGTCGTGACTTTCTTCCCCCGCATGGCGAAGCCATTGGCGGGGGAGTTCGGTAGCGTCAGCGTGTCGAACGTCTGCTAGGCCGCTTGCGGCCGTGGCAGACAGATGGAGGCGATCAGCAAGGCTGGTGGCAACCAATGGTTGCCACCAGCGACAATGCATAAACGCTGTCGGGATATTTTGCGTGCAGCGATTTGTCCGCGGCCTCCGCCCGATGCACGCATTCATTGAAGGCATCGCCCTTGACGGTCCAGCCGTCGCGACTGTCGGAGCCATTCCGCAGCGGATGAATCCGGTAACTTTTGGACGAGGCGAAACAAACCGTATCGGCGTTCGCCGGAAGGTTTCCCAGCACGGCAATGCTGACAGCGAATACCATCCCCAGCCTGTGTTTGTTCATCGTGTCGGTATCTCTGTAAATGAAACCATTTGCTTGTATGTGCGATTATTGTATCGCCGGGGACGCCGTTCGGGTCGTTACATTTCCGCGACAATATGACCGCGAATTCATGCGGGCGATTCGAGACAAATTGTGACGTTTACGCGGTCCGAAGCGGCAATCTGCGCCTTTCGTTTGCCTTGAATATATGCAGACTTCCGACCGCAAGCGAGGCAAATGCTTTGACCATGACACCGACCAAGACCGAAAAAGATCTCGCTCTGCTGCAAGGGACATGGGAGCAGGTGGGTGTCGAAGCCGATGGCGTCACCAAATCCTCCGATGAATCTAGCGCCGGGGGCGCGCTCGCGACCTTTGAAGGAAACGAATTTTCCGTCGTCAGCGCCGAAGGCAATATCCTGCTGAAGGGCACTTTCCACCTGGATGCCACCACCATTCCCCGCCAGGCCACCTGGATCGATGCCATGGGCCCGGACAAGGGCAAGCAGCTTCCGGGCATCTACAATCTGTCCGGAGACAATTTCGTCTTCGTCGCCGCCGCTGACGCGCAGACCGCCAAGCCCACCGATTTTCGCACCGAGACCGGTCAGACCATGCGCCGCTTTGTGCGCCGGTCGCGCCGCGGCTGAGCGCGGCTCGTTTTATTTTCGCTTATTCTGTTCCAAGGCTTTCCGGCGATCGCTTTCGGTGCGCTGTTCGAGCGGGATGACATGCGCCTGGCCGTCCAGTTCGATGCCGGGCGGCGAGTCCGAATGAACCGCCATCTTGGCGCGGGGCTTTTCGTCCAGCTGGCCGCCCTGGCGGCCCTCGGCATCGTGAGGTCTGGGCGCGTGACCCTGGCCCTGCTGATTTTTCGGCATGGAGGCCGGATGTTCGGCTTCCTCGTTCGGATTTTTGATACTGCCCGATGTCATGGCGGTTTCCTTTCGGGAAGAAAACGCCGACAGGCGCTTGGCGTTGCCGGATGCAGGATTCGCAGCAAAATGCCGCCACCCGCGACGGGTTTTCTTTTGGCCAGCGTCCCGGCATTATCCTGGGGATAAAGCGGGGGCCGTCATGCTGGCTGGACTGATATTGGCGGCGAACCTCGCAACAGCCGCGCCCGCCGCCACGCAGGTGCCCGACGGTTTCACCTTTGCCGCCGGCGGCGACATGATCGGGCCTTATCACGATCTCAATCTGGCCGATCCCGGCTTCGCAAAGGTCACGTCGCTGTTTCGCGGCGCCGATTTGGGCTTCGCCAATCAGGAAGGCTCGATCTTCGACCTCAAGACCTACAAGGGCTTTCCCGCGGCGGAGAATGGCGGCGGCTATCCGCTGCAGTCCGCCGCTTTCGCGCGCACCATCAAGGCGATGGGAATTTCGCTGGTCTCCAAGGCCAACAATCACGCCACCGATTGGGGCACCGAAGGCCTGGCCGCGACCCTGGGCTGGCTCGCGGCGGCGGGCGTCACCCAAGGCGGCGCGGGCGAAGGCCTGGAGGCGGCCCGTGCCCCCGTCTATCTCGACACGGCAAAGGGACGGGCCGGGCTGGTCGATACCGCTTCGACCTTTCCGCCCATGGCGGTGGCGGGCCCATCGGTCACCCGGTTCGATATCGCTTCGCGCCCCCGCATCGGGATCAGCGCCCTGCATGTGCGCGAAGTCGGGCAGGTGACGGCCCGGCAGCTTGCCGCCTTGCGCGCAATCGCGGGACCGCTGGATTTCGGCGGCTCGCCCCAGTTCAAGGAAGTGCGACTGGGCGATCAGGTTTTCCGGGCCTCCGCCAGGACCGGGACATTGTGGGAGATGAACCCGGACGATGAAAACGCCATTCTGGATTCGGTGAAGGCGGCACGCGCGCGCGCCAAATTCCTGCTCTTCTCCATCCACGCCCACCAGACCGCCGGCAACCAAGATGCGGGCGGCGGACCTTATGAACCGATGGTGCTGCATTGGGCGAATGAGGCGGCGTCGGGCGAGGATCCGCGTCCGGCCAATTTCGAGCCGGAATTGTTCCATGCTGCTATCGATGCCGGCGCCGATGCCGTGGTGCGCACCGGCCCGCATGTGCTGGGCGGGATCGAAATCTACAAAGGCAAACCCATTTTCTACAGCCTGGGCAGCCTGTTCTTCGATTTCAGGGGCAAGCGCAGCTACACCACGCCCACCGGCCAGGTGATGCGCTTTCCCGACGGCTATTTCCAGACCGTCATTCCGGTGACGCGTTACAAGCATGGCCGGGTCGACGAGATCCGGCTTTATCCTTTCGCCATCGAAGGCGATGGCGGTCCGACCGGCGGCATGCCGCATCCCGCATCGGCGGAAGAAGCGCGCAGGATCCTCAGCGGTCTCCAGAAGATGTCCGCCGTATATGGCACCAGGATCAGCATCGAGAATGGCGTCGGCATCATCCGCAACCACGCCTCCTAGCGCCAAGCGACAATCCGGATAGCCGGGGACTGCGCAACTCTAGGACAGGTGGCGCGCCGCGATTTTTTTGTGCCGTAATTAACGGTATTTTTCGCATTATTTCGGCTTTTGCATAGGTCCATCCGCGATTGCGCTTAACCATCTCCCAGCCATTCAATTGAAGCGTCACTTGCGCGGGATAGCTTCGCACAAGTTGTACCGGATGGGTCAAGGCAGATGGGTTTGGGGACGCATCGCGAACAGATTCTAGTCGCCCTGCGGCGCGCTTGCCGCGCATCCTTGCGCGATGAAGAGGCTGCCTGGCGTGCCATCGAAAAGGCTGTGGCCCTGGCTGTCGGTCCCAATCGCGACGGCGCCGATCGCAAGGCGCGGCTCGACGAGTATATCTATCAACTCAGCCTGATCTATGCCCATCAGACCGGTGCCATGCCCGGCTTTACCAATAGCGAAAGCGAAACCCATTTCGAACGTTTTGCTTTCGCGATCCCTGTTCCGGCCGAATTCAAAATCACCCGCAATCTCATCAAGGCCGCCATCCGCCGCCTGGATGCCAAGCACAATCTGCGCTTCGGCAACGATCTCAAAGCCATGCGAGGCGAAGACGCGGCCGAATAGATCCCGCCGCCGGACTAGCGGGCGCTAGTCGCGCAACTGCGACAAGGGCGAGGCTTTGCCCGCTTCGATATCGGCAAGCGGCAATTTGTGCGCGCCATAGCCCAGGGCGGTGTCGGCGCTCTCAGCCCAGGCGTCGGCCACCAGATCGCGCAGCATCATCGCACCGTCCGCCAGACGGGCAGCGGTGAATTGCCTGGCTTCCGGCGTTGCGGTCTCGAAGGCCTGGGCCTGATCGAGCCGGTAAGTTGTTTCGACGTGCATGGCGGTCCCCAGCAGGTAGCGGATGGTGCGATCCCGGATGGCGCTTTCGGGCGAGCGGGCGGAGCCGATCAAACCCGCCACGTCCTTTTCCCGGATATTGGCGTTGACGAAATCCGTCTCGAAACGAGCGTGCAGATTCTTGCCGGAAAAATCATGCGGATTGGGAAAATCGCCCCAGCCATTGTAATGCACGCTGACATGCAGGGGCTGGCTGCCGTCGCCCACGAAATGTGCCCAAATGCCCAGATCGCGCAGAGTCAGCATCTCCCGCCGCTTGCGGTCCTGCTGCAGCCATTTGCGGTCGGCCGCGCTTTTGGCGAATTTCGCGCCGGCCACATCGGCCCGCCACAGCGAAAAATCCTTCACCAGCTGCTGATAGCCGTCGATGATGGAATAGGGCAGCCAGCCCGCCTTGTCCTGGTTGGCGCCCGCGGCCCGAAGCGCGGTGTCGAACTCCAGGCGGTTTGCGGGCAACGCATCGAGCCGGGGCCCACCCAGCACCGTCCCGTCATCAGAAAGGTCCACGAAATGGCTGGGGTCCAGGTCCGCGTCATGGGGATTGCCGGCATCGCGCGAACGGTCCGGCTCGCGCGCGAATTCGCCGATCGCCGCCACCGCGTCTGGGGTCCGCAGGAACGCGGGCACGGTCTTGGGAAAATTCCGCGCCGCCACTTCGCCGATGATGCGGTGCCCCAGCGCGCCCCAGGCCTGCGCCGGTCCACCGGCCCCCAGACAGAGGCAGAAGGACAAGGACAGACACAGGGCGCGCGGATGCATGGCTCGGTTCCTCAATAGCGTGCGGTGAGCGTTACCTGGAAGGTCTGCGGCGCTCCCAGATAGGCGCTGGGATAGCTGGTGCAGCCATTGAATCCCGACACCGGCTGCCAGCAGGTCTGGGTGCCGACGCTGCTGAAGTAGTGCTTGTTGAACAGATTGTCGGCATTGAAGCGCAGACTCGATCCCGGCATTCCAAACATGTCCAGCGCGAAGGTGATATCCGCATTGACCGTGTAATAGTCCGGCACGAAGGCGTTATTGTCTTCGGTCTGGGGGCGGCTGCCGACATATTTGCTCGAAACGCCCGCGCGCAGATAATCGGTGATGCGGTAATCGGCGCGGCCGGTCACCGTCCATTTCGGCACTTCGGACAGCTGCTTGTTGTAGGTGTTGGCCAGACCGCCGCCAACCGGGATGTTGGAAATGATGCGGGCCCGGTCGTAACCGGCATTGCCGTACAAGGTCAGTTCGTCGGTGGCCTTGTAGTTGCCTTCGAAATCCACGCCCCAGAAATTGATGCCCGGCACATTGTGGTCGAAATAGGCATTGGTGACGATGTCGAAGGAACTGACGATGCGGTTCTTGACCTGCGAATTCCACAGCACGATGGAGCCTTGTACCAGGTCGGTGAGATAACGATAGCCGAGCTGATAGGTGGTGGAGGTCTCCGGCCTGGTGCTCAGGAAGGTGGAGTAATTGCCGTTGGCGTCCTTCTGGCTCTGATAGAGATTGTCGGTGCGCGGCGCCGCGATTTCCTGGGTGTAGGAGCCGAAGATCTGGTGCTCGTTGCCGAACGGAAGATAGGTCAGGCCCAGATGCGGCAGGAATCGGTTGTAGCGTTTCACCGCATGGCCGGGCAGGGCGTAGTGATTGCTGTTGCCGGCGAACGAGAATGTGCCGTCGGTGTTGGTGATGGTCGGAGTCGCGGTCGTGCAATAGGCAGTGCTGCTGCCCGCCTGGGTGTAGCAGAACTGGTTGAGGTCGCGCTCCAGGAAGGGCAGGCGGAAGCCGAGCGAGGCGCGCAGCGAATCCTCCAGATAATGCCCCTCATAGTCGAACGCCGCCTGGTTGAGGATGGCCTTGGATTTGCGGTCGCGGAAACGCAGCGCCGCGCCGTCCGGTCCCACCACGGCATGGGCGGGATCGGTGATCGCGCCGAAAGCGGTGTAGGGACCAGAATTGGGATCGACGAAGGAAGCGGCGCCGGTCTGACGATGCAGGCCGTAATCCAGCGTATAGGCCGCCTGCACGGTGTTGTTGTCGTCGAAGGCATAGATCAGCGAGGTGTTGAAACCCCAGCGGCGGGTGTTGGTGACGCTGGGCTGATAGAGGCCGACCGTGTCCAGAACATCGCCGTCGCCATTCAGGTCGCAGCCCACGCCGGGAATACAGCCCAAAGCGCTGGTGGTGGTGCCCGACCCACCCTTGGAACCGCCGACCAGCTGGCGGGCGGTATTGGCGGCCGACGCGTTGGTGCCCGCAGCGGCGACGGATTCCGGAAAGGTGAAGAAGGTCGATCCGCCGGTCGCCAGCACATATTGCAAATTGGCGTCGGCGGTCAGGGTCAGGTCCTCGGCCAGACGCCACAAGGACTGAAAGCGGATATTGCCGGTGTCGGACGGGTTGATGCGCGGCCGGTACCAGAAACTGCAGGTCGTCATGGTAAAATCGGTAACCCCCGATTTCGGTCCGGCATTGATCGCGCCGCTGTTGCTGTTGGAGCCGGTGCGATTGTAGGCGCAGCCGCTTGCGTAATCGCGCTGGAACCCGACGCCGTTGAAGGTGGCAGTGGTGCTGGCAAAGGCGGGATTGGCGACATAGCCGTCGCCAGTGGGATTCTTGATCAGGTCGGTCTGCTGCGCCAGCGAACTGATGAAGCCGCTGGTGCTTGGCACATAATCGACCGGGTAGATGGAATAATTGCGGTTGCTGTTCCAATGGCCGGCCAGCGAGAACCAGCCCAGCGAACCCATGTCCTGATAGAGCTTGGCATTGCCCTGGATCTTGCGCTCATAGCCCAAGCCCTTGAACTTGTCGTTGCTGGCGTAGGACAGGGTGCCATACACCGTGGTGCCGAACGGCCCGATTTCGCCGCTGTCGACACGGGCGAAATAGCGCCCTTCGTTATAAGAGCCGCCGGAAATCACGGTCTCGGCGCCGAACACATCATGCGGCTTGTCCGACACGATGGCGATGACGCCGCCGGTGGCCGCGGCGGTGGGGCTGTCGACATCGGTCGAACCCTGGTTGGCGCTGATCCGGTCGACGATCTCCGGATCGGGCATCTGATTGGTGTAGACGGCATAATTGCCGGTATCGTTCAGCGGCATGCCGTCGAAGGTCAGCGAGATGTGATTGCCGTCCTGGCCATGCACGCGGATATCGCCGCCGCTCGAGCCATAGGGGTCGTTGTTGGTGAAGTTGATGCCGGGCATGAAATTCAGCGCCTGGAACACGGTCTGTCCGGCGGATTGGGTCTGCAGGAACTCGCTGGTGACGACCGACTGTTCCTTGGAAATCGGCTGGGCATTCATCAGGCCGTTGCGGTTGGTCAGCTCGGCCGTGACCGTGACGGTCTCGATTTCCTGTGTGCCGGTGGATTGGCCGAAGGCGGGAGACGCCGCCAGCAGCAGCACCACCGGGCTGGCACCCGCCAAAAGAAATTTTCCAAATCCGTTCATTGCTTGATCCCCACTCTGTTGACTGCGCGGTGCCGAGAGGGCGTGAGACCGCATTTTCGAAAAGCGCCTGCTTTTCGAATGTCATGCGCGATCCTGTCGAAGGCGGTGCAAGAGCGCCCTGCCGGCGACGCCTTATTCGCCGAATTGCGCGACCGTCATGTAGCGGATGTAAGAAATTACTGTTCTGTGGGGATTACAGTTAAGCGGCAGCCGGGCTTCGGTTGCATGACAGTGCCGGTATCCGGTGGACCTTTCCTGCCGCAATGGCGCGGCGCGGAAACATTCTCCGGTCAGTGGACATAGTTGATCGCCAGCGCGGGCGTCACCGACGCGTTCGTGTTGTGGCCGGCTGGAAAGACGCGGACACCCGCAAGCGCGCCAAAATTCGCGGTCCAGTTGTATTCCAGCGCGGGCGCGAAACCGAATGCGTCGCTGTCGCCGGACTCAATGTGAACGGATTTCGCGGCATGGAAACCTCGCGCGGTGGTGGCGCTGCCGTGATTGTAGATCAGATCGAGCGCCAGCACCCAATTGCGCGTCAGGCTGTATTCGAAGGCGGTGTTGACCGAAAATCGATTGCCGGGCTGGGCGTGCCCCAGAAAGCCGGCATCGGTGCCATAGACGCTGGCATCCGAAACCGGCACGCGCGGCGAAATTGTTTCCGCCAAGTTGAAGCGCGTGCGCAGCAACCGCCCGCTCGGCATCCACCACGCCATCTGGGAATAGATGGCCAGAGTCGTTGCATAAGAGCCGCCGCCGAACCCATCGCTGGTTCGGCCCAGGCGGTCATATTTCCCCGTCGGAAGATTCTGGAGCACGGCAAGCGCCAGGTCGGGAATGCCGCGCGCCGGATCCATCGCGGTGAGCATGTACTGGGCCCGCAAGGTGGTATCGCCCAGATGCACGCCCGAACTGTCGGCGCCGCCGTGTGCGCTGGTGAAGGCAATGTCCGGCGCGATCCCCACCGTCAACCGGTCGGTGGCGCCGTAGAGGAAATAGGTGAAGGAATGGATGCTGTCGGTGCGATTGGCGGACACGTCATAGAAATAGGGCTCGATGAGAATATGGCCCTGCGGCAGGCTGCGCGCGGAATAGGAGACCAGAGGTCCGGTCCACCACGCATCGTCCAGCGATTGCAGCGTCTCCGCGGTTTGCGCCTTCGCGCCTGTCAGCGTGGCCCAGGTCATGACAAAGGCCGCGACCAAGGCAGCGCCAAGCGCGCAGCACAAATCCATGCGTGTTCGTTTTCTCACGGGTATTTCCTCGGCATTAGCAGAGGCCGGCTTCTATGGGCCGCGAAGCCGGAGCGGAATGACCGAACCACCGGCACGGATGACCGTTCGTCCAAATCCGCGAACGCATTTCCGCTTTGCAAAAGTGATGGGGCATGGTGTTGCTCTGATTGCACCGCAGGCGCGACGCAAACAGAGACGCGGTATCACGCGCTGTCGAATTCTTTAGCGAATCGCCGCAAGGCCGCTATGCGCGCCCCAAATGCCCTGCAGCGTCCGGGGATTTATCGGTCGCCGGGCCGCTATTGCGACAGCGGCAAGCTGATGAAGCTTTCCTGCGGCCCCGCCACCGTGATGCTCTGGGTCGCCGCTTTATAATCCTCGGGCTTGGCGAAGAAGATGTTGGGCACGAAACTCTGCGGATTGCGGTCGTAGAGCGGAAACCAGCTCGACTGCACCTGCACCATGATGCGGTGGCCGGGCAGGAAGACGTGATCGGCGTTGGGCAGTTCGAACTGGTAATCGAGCCTGGTGTTGGGCGTGATCGGTTTGGGATCGGAGAGCGATTCCCGATAGCGGCCCCGGAAAATGTCCATGCCGACGGCCAGCTGATAGCCGCCCATGGTGTGATCGCCCGCCACCTGGTCGGGAAAGACATCGATCAGCTTCACCACCCAGTCAGCGTCGCTGCCGGTGGTGGCGGCGTTCAGATGCACCACCGGCTGGCCGCGCACTGTCACCGGCTTGGTCAGGACATCGGTGGTGAAGCTCACCACATCGGTACGGCCCGAGGCTTCGCGCTGATCGTCAGTCAGCCAGCAGGCCCATTGCGCGCAAGTGTCGTAACCGGCGGTTTTGATCGGGCGGGCGCGATAGGGCACCGGCTTGGCGGGATCGGAGATATAATCAACGCTGGCGGTGGCGCCGCCCGCGGGCTCGAAGCCCAGCGCTGCGTTCGGCTTCAGATAGAGCGAAGATGCCTTGGCGTTCGCGGCGGGCCAGGCCTGCATGCTGCGCCACTCATTGGTGCCCGTCTCGAACACGGTGACCGGCGCGATATCCAGCGCGGGTGCATCGTCCTTCAGATAATGCGCCAGCACCGGCGCCAGCACATGCCGCCGCCACCATTTGCCGGTGTCCATGCCGAACTTGACGGCGCCCAGCGAACTGGCATCCTCGATTTCCTGGCCGTGAAACCAGGGTCCGATCGACAGGCGCACCATGTCGCCTTTGCTGTCCCTGGGCTTCAACGCTTTCCACATCGCCATATAGCCGTAGATATCTTCGGCATCCCACAGGCTGCCGACCAGCAGCACCGGCACCGTCAGGGGCTCCTTGGCGAGAATCTTGTCCATCGCCTGGGACTGCCAGAAATTGTCGTAAGCCGGATGGGCCGTGACCTTGTTCCAGAAGCCCATCTGCTCCAGCCCGTGCTGGCGTCCCAACTCGCCCGCGGAACCGGCGCGCATATAGACGTCGTAATCGTCCTGCTGCGACTGCCACCATTTGGCGGAATTGTCGTTGCTGCCGTCCTGCTCATAGATGTAGGGCATGTTCTGTTCGCGGAACGCGCCATTGTGGAACCAGTCGTCGCCGCGCCAGCCATCCACCATGGGATTCATCGGCACCGAAATCTTCAGCGCCGGATGCGGGTGAATCAACGCCATCAGGGGCAGGAAGCCGTCATAGGAAATGCCCAGGATGCCGACCTTGCCGTTGGATTCCGGCACATGCTTCACCAGCCAGTCGATGGTGTCATAGGCGTCGGTCGAATCGTCGGTCTTGGTGGGATTGAACGCGGTGCCCGCCAGCGGCGGGTTCATCATATAGATGCCCTTGGAGCCGTACTTGCCCCGCACATCCTGGATCACGCGGATATAGCCGCCGTCGGTGATGGTGTCGTTGGCGTTGTCGTAACCGTCCAGGATCATGCCCAGATGGCCGCTCTGGGAATAGCCGGACTGCTCTTCGGCGCTATAGGGCGTGCGGGTGAGGAGAATGGGCGCATGCGCCGCGCCGCGGGGAATGAGAATAACGGTGTGCAGGGTGACGCCGTCGCGCATGGGAATTTCCACGACCCGGCGGATGTAATCGAAGCTGCTTTCGGGCCGGACGACCTTCTTGGGCGACTCGTTATAGTCCGGCGCGGCGGCGGCAGAGGCGACAAACGCCACACACAGGCCCGCAACGATCAATCCCGTCCGCATGATTTCCCCTGGATTCCCCACAGGGCGAACACTAGGCCCGGCTCCCATCCGCCGCCAGTCCGCTAGCGCAGCCGGTCCTGGATTTTGGCCAGCCCCGCCTTGGCGCAGGCTTCATCCTGACCCGCCGCCGAGCCGCCGCCGACCGCGAAGGCGCCGGCCTTCTCGCCGCCCATCGTCACCGGCAATGCGCCCGAAAACGCCGCCGACATATAGGGATCGGCTTTGATCTGCGCCGCGAAGGCGGGATCGGTCTTGGCGCGCTCGCCTGCTTCAGCGCTGGATATTCCGGTCTTGACCGCGATCCTGGCCTTGCTCGCCGCCAGTCTTTCGGTGAGGACGCCGCCGTCAGCGGAAATCAGCACGATCGGCACGTCTTCGCTGTCCACCATCAGGGCCGTGACCTTGGCGCCTTGGGCGGCGCAGGCGGCCAGGGCCGCTTGTGCCGCCTCGATCGCCAGTTCGGGCGACACGCCATGGCCATGGGGCGGGCGGGGGCCGCGAAAATCCTCCATCGTGGGTGGCACGGTGATCACCTGGGCGAAGGCCGGCCCGCCGATCAGCAAGGCCGCGGCGGCGAGCAATATCCTGTTCATGACGCGCT
Source organism: Pseudomonadota bacterium (assembly GCA_040389245.1). Classification (GTDB taxonomy): domain Bacteria; phylum Pseudomonadota; class Alphaproteobacteria; order Micropepsales; family Micropepsaceae; genus Rhizomicrobium. The sequence continues at coordinate 1,565,048 of JAZKAH010000002.1, forward strand.
CCATACCAAGACGGGGCGTTCTAGCAGATTCTCACGGAAACGGCGCGGCTAGTTCAGGTCGATATTGAAACCCGTATCCATCGACAAGGCGTAGTTCGACAGGCCTTTCATCGTCAGCGGCTCGTAGCGGCCGATGACATGAAACTCGTAGCCGCCGCCGAACGAGAAGGAGAGGCCGGTGCCGGCTCGCCAATCGAATTCGTCGCCATTCAGCACCGTGGTCGCCACCCGGGTTGTCTTGTCGATGCCTGCCTGCTGATAGGATTTGTGCTGGAAGGTGCTGGCGCCGAAATTGGTCTCGCTCATCCCCCCCGTCACCAGGAAATTGAGAAAGCCGCCCAACGGCAGATAGACCAGGCCGTCGCCCGTCAACCGGTTGAACCTGAGCTCGGTCTCCTGAAACGCCTTGTGCGTCGTGCCATAGCCCAGCTCCACCGCCCAGCTGTTCGCATGATAGCCGAGGTGTACGTCCGGGCCGATGGTCGATTCCGGATAGAGGTCGGAGGTCGAGTTTTTCAGATCCGTGGAATCCACGGCGAGATCGGCGCCGGCATAGATCGCCGCCTGCGCCGCCGATAGCGGCAACAGGCTGAGCGCCATCGCCAGAAGAAAATAAGCTTTCATGAAAAACGCTGCCATGCCGGGTCGCAGGCGCGACCCTAGTCAGCATGTCATGCGTCGAACAACCATTTCCGGTGAATGGATCTCAATGTTGCGGATGTTTCACCCAGCTTCGCACAATGCGCCGAAACTGTATCAGGATGTCGCACGCGCGCCGGCGAGCCAGGCCGCGCATTCGGGCCCCAGTTCGGCGGCCGCCTTCGCCTCATAGCGGGCGACGTCATCCGCCGTCAGCGTATCGCGCCAGCGATCATTGGTGCCCTTGTTGATGAAGGTTGCGGCTCCGCCAGTCCACAGCGCGCCGCCCAGCGGCGAGACCTGTTCGGCATGCGTCTTCATGTAGTCGAATCCGCAATGCACGACGATGGCGGGAAAATTCGCTTCTTCGATCGGAATTTCCAGAAAGGCGGCGATATCGCGGATCGAACCGGCAAGGTCCGTCTTCAGATCGTTGAAATGCACCAGCTTGACATTGGGCAGGCTCCGCACCGCCCACCAGGACCGGATATTTTCCCAGAACGGCCAGAAGGGATAGCCGTCCTCGGCAAGCCAGCGGCGGAAGTAATCGTGGACCGGCGTGGCCGGCGGATCGAGCGGCGGGCCGATCCGTCCGGGCGTATTGTTGATCGCCTCGTAGAAATTTTCATTGGCGTTGGCGTGGTGATTGTAAAGACTCCACAGCGCATCGCGGCCGTCGCGGCCGATATAGAGGTATTTTGCCTTGGGCGAGAAGACCAGCGCATCGACCGGCAGATGAGTCTTGACGAAGCGGCGATGCGGAATTTCCGCCAGGCCCGCAATGGCCTCCGGCGGCATGACGCGAAGATCGACCCAGGGTGACAAATGCGAAAGCGCAATATCCTCGGCGCCGTTGAACAAAAGCTGCGCCACGATCTGCTGCATCCAGGTGGTGCCGGATTTGCCATAGGTGGCGATGACGATATCGTCGTCTCGGAACTTGAAATCGTTCCAGACCGCGGAATTCATGTGATGATTGCGAATTTCGCGGGTCTTCACCGGCCAGGCGATATTCGAATGTTCGCTCATAGGTCCCCCCGGGTTTTGAGCAATGGGTTGCGGTCGCGCCTTTGTCGGGGTTGGTGGCCCAAAAAAGCCGCAAAGGCAAGCGGCGGACGCTTTACAGGGCGGCGTGTTCGGCCCAGAGCCGGCGGATCATGTCCCTGGTATCGGCGGAGAAATCGTAACCGTCCGATAGCTCCGCGCCTTCCTCCAGCACATCGTCGAAGCCGCCCGCCTTCAGGCAGACCGGGCAGACCACGATGTCATTGTTTTCCGACAGGCCCAGGCGCAGCAGCGGCGTGCTGCAATGGGTGCATTTGATGGTGAGAAAGGCGTGGAATGGCTCCATGGCGATACCCCCTTTTTCAAAATGCGCGATGCGGTCTCCGATTAGCGATGTGATGCGTTGAATCCGTCCAGGCTCTTGGCGCCGGGGCAGAGATCTTTTTCCAAAAGCGTGTTCAGCGGCACATCCACCGTATTGAGGTTGGCGTGCATGTCGGTGGCATGATTGTCCAGATAGATCAGCCCGGTGACCAGCTCGCCCTTGGCGGCCTTGGCCTGCAGATAGGCCATCGCCATGATGCGGTCATGCGGATCGTAATTGGCGTCGAGCTTGGCGAGCCGCAGGCTTGAACCGTCATGCAGCGCCACCTCTTCGGTGGTGCCGGGGGCATATTCCACCGTGATGGGGTCGCGCGGCTCCATGATGTCCAGATTGTTCACCGCTTCATTGTGAGCGCGGACGAAATCATAGGCCTTGGTCGAGCCGGCATGGTTGTTGAAGGCGACGCAGGGGCTGATGATGTCGATGAAGGCGGGGCCGGGATGGCGCATCGCCGCCATGATCAGGGGCACCATCTGCGCCTTGTCGCCGGAGAAGCTGCGGCCCACGAAACTGGCGCCCACCATCAGCGCCATGCTGACCAGGTCCAGGGCGGTGTCCATGTTGCTGGCGCCGCCCTTGCTCTTGGAGCCCTTGTCGGCGGTGGCGGAGAATTGGCCCTTGGTCAGGCCGTACACGCCGTTATTCTCGGTGATATAGACCATGTTCACGCCGCGCCGCACGCAATGCACGAACTGGCCCAGCCCGATCGAGGCGCTGTCGCCGTCGCCCGACACGCCCAAATAGAGAAGATCCTTGTTGGCGAGATTGGCGCCGGTCAGCACCGATGGCATGCGGCCATGCACCGAATTGAAGCCGTGGCTCTGGCCCAGGAAATAAGTGGGTGTCTTGGACGAGCAGCCGATGCCGGAGAGTTTGGCGACCCGGTGCGGTTCGATGGCGAGTTCGAAGCAGGCCTGGATGATGGCCGACGAAATCGAGTCGTGGCCGCAGCCCGCGCATAGCGTCGAGACCGTGCCTTCATAATCGCGGTGGGTAAAGCCCAGCTTGTTCACCGGGATGGCGGGATGGCGCAGCTTGGGTTTGACGATATAGGTCATTCGGCGGCTTCCCTCGATGTCATGGTCATGCGCGCGGCGATGGCGGAAATGATGTAGCGCGCCGTGATCGGCGTGCCGTCATAATGCAGGATGGAAATGAAGCGGGCAGGATCGATGCCGCATTCATTGACCAGCAGCATGCGCATCTGGGCATCGCGGTTCTGCTCCACCAGGAAGACCTGGTCGTGGGCATTGATGAAATCGTTGACCGCCTCGGAGAACGGAAAGGCCCGAAGCCGCATCGTGTCCAGATGCAGGCCGTCCTTCTCCAGCGCCGCCAGCGCTTCGTCCATCGCCGGCGCGCTGGAGCCGAAATAGATCACCCCGAAGCTGGTCTTCTCCTTGGCCTGCCGGACCACCGGCTGGGGCACGAGCGATTTGGCGGTCTCGAATTTGCGTAAGAGCCGCTGCATCACTTCCTGGTAGGCGTCACCTTCCTCGGTGTATTTGGCCATTTTGTCGTGGCTGGAACCGCGGGTGAAATAGGCGCCCTTGCTGGGATGCACGCCCGGCAGGGTGCGATAGGGAATGGCATCGCCATCGACATCCAGGTAACGGCCAAAGGTCTTGCCGGCATCGAGATCGGCGGCGGTCATGATCTTGCCGCGGTCATACGTGCGGCTGTCGTCCCAGGTGAGGGGCTCGCACAGCCATTCGTTCATGCCGATGTCCAAATCCTCCATCACGAAGATCGGCGTCTGCAGCCGCTCTGTCAGGTCGAAGGCCTGCGCCGCGAATTCAAACAATTCCTTGGGGTCCTGCGGAAACAGCAATACATGCTTGGTGTCGCCATGGCTGGCATAGGCGCAGATCAGAATATCGGCCTGCTGGGTGCGGGTCGGCATGCCGGTCGAAGGGCCCCCGCGCTGCACATTGATGATGACGGCGGGAATTTCCGCGAAATAGGCCAGACCCAGGAATTCCTGCATCAGGGAGACGCCGGGGCCGGAGGTGGCGGTAAAGGCGCGCGCGCCATTCCAGTTCGCGCCGATTACCGCCCCGATGGCGGAAAGTTCGTCTTCCGCCTGGACGATGGCGAATTTGTTTTTGCCGGTGGCGGGATCGACCCGGTATTTCTTGCAATGCTTGGCGAAGGCTTCCGCCACCGACGTGGAAGGCGTGATGGGATACCAGGCCGCCACCGTGGCGCCGCCAAAGACGCAGCCTAGGGCCGCCGCCTCGTTGCCGTTGACGAAGATGCGGTCCTTGACCGCGTCGGAACGTTCGATTTTCAAGCCGCACTGGCCCGCCAGATGATCGCGGGCATAATCATGGCCTATGTGCAAAGCCTGATGGTTCGGTGCGATCAGGGCCTGCTTGCTCTTATATTGCTCGCCGATCAGGGTTTCGAGCACATCCGGCTCGATGCCCAGCAGCTGCGCCAGGGCGCCGATATAGATGATGTTCTTGAAAAGCTGGCGCTGGCGCGGATCGCTGTAGGTGGCGTTGCAGATTTCCGTCAGCGGCATGCGGACGATGTTGATGTCGTCGCGGAATTTCGACAGCGGGATGGGGCGCGAAGAATCGTAGAACAGATAGCCGCCCGGATCGACCGAGGCGACATCCTTGTCCCAGGTCTGCGGGTTCATCGCCACCATCAGATCGACGCCGCCGCGCCGTCCCAGCCAGCCGTGGCCGGAGACGCGCACTTCGTACCAGGTGGGAAGGCCCTGGATGTTGGAAGGGAAGATGTTGCGCGACGCCACCGGCACGCCCATGCGCAGAAGGGCGCGGGCGAACATCTCGTTCGCCGATGCCGATCCCGAACCGTTCACATTGGCGAATTTGACGACAAAATCGTTGACGGAATTTATCGGTGTTGGCATGCATACTCCGTCTTGGGCGCTTCCATCAGGAATTTCTGCATGTCCCAGGCGCCGGTCGGGCAACGCTCGGCGCAGAGACCGCAATGCAGGCAAAGGTCTTCGTCCTTGGCCATGATGCGGCCGGTCTTCAGCGCGGACGAGATGTAGAGATCCTGGGTGGGATGCAGCGCGGGCGCGGTGAGGTGCAGGCGCAGCTCCTCTTCCTCGTCATTGGCGGTAAAAGTGATGCAGTCCATCGGGCAGATATCGACGCAGGCGTCGCATTCGATGCATTTGGGGGTATCGAATACGGTCTGGATGTCGCAATTCAGGCAGCGCTCGGCTTCCAGGAAGGCCTGTTTGATGTCGAAGCCCAGTTCGACTTCCAGCTTGACGTTCTTCAAGGTCAGTTCGATCGGCGCGTGCGGCACCTTGTAGCGTCCGTCATTGGAGATGTCGTTGTCGTAGCTCCATTCGTGGATGCCCATTTTCTGGCTGGAGAGATTGACCATTGGCGGCGGGCGCTTGGCCACATCCTTGCCCTGGCAGAGCAGGTCGATGGAGATGGCGGCGTCATGTCCGTGTGCCACCGCCCAGATGATGTTCTTGGGCCCGAACGCCGCGTCGCCGCCGAAAAAGACTTTCGGGTTGGTCGATTGCAGGGTGGCAGGATCGACCTTCGGCATCTCCCATTTGTCGAATTCCAGGCCGATGTCGCGCTCGATCCAGGGGAAGGCGTTTTCCTGTCCCACCGCCACCAGCACATCGTCGCATTGCAGGATGGTGTCCGGCTCGCCCGACGGCACCAGGTTGCGGCGGCCCTTGGCGTCGAACTCGGCTTTCACTTTCTCGAAGCGCACGCCGCTGAGCTTGCCGTTCTCATGCAGGAATTCCTTGGGCACCAGGAAATTGTGGATCGGGATGCCTTCATGCATGGCGTCTTCCTTCTCCCAGGGAGACGCCTTCATCTCCTCGAAGCCGGAACGCACCACCACGGTGACTTCGTCGCCGCCCAACCGGCGCGAGGTGCGGCAGCAATCCATCGCGGTGTTGCCGCCGCCCAGCACGATGACGCGCTTGCCGATGCGCGTGGTGTGTCCGAAGGAAACCGATGCCAGCCAGTCGATGCCGATATGGACATTGGCGCCCGCTTCCTTGCGGCCCGGAATCTCCAGCTCCCGGCCGCGCGGCGCGCCGCAGCCGACAAAGATGGCGTCATAGTCTTCCGCCAGCAGGCCTTTCAGGGAATTGATCTTCTGGCCCAGCCGCAATTCCGGCTCGAGGGCGAGGATGTAATCCACTTCCTCGTTCAGCACGGTTTCCGGCAGGCGGAATTTCGGAATCTGCGTCCGCATCATGCCGCCCGCCGAGGCATCGCCGTCGTAGAGCACCACGGTGTAACCCAGCGGCAGCAGATCGCGCGCCACGGTGAGCGAGGCAGGCCCAGCCCCGATCAGCGCCACGCGCTTGCCGTTCTTCTGCGCCGCCGGGCGCGGCATGCGCGCCCGCACATCATCCTTGTTGTCGGCGGCGACGCGCTTCAGACGGCAGATCGCGACAGGTTGCGGCTTGGCGGTGACTTCCTCGACCCGGCCCCTCCGGCAGGCGGGCTCGCAGGGCCGGTCGCAGGTGCGGCCCAACACGCCGGGAAAGACATTGGAGTGCCAGTTGACCATATAGGCGTCGGAATAACGCCCGGCCGCGATCATGCGGATATATTCGGGAACCGGCGTGTGGGCGGGGCAGGCCCATTGGCAATCGACAACTTTGTGGAAGTATTCCGGATTCTTGATGTCGGTGGGCTTCATGCCCGCTTTAGACAACAACTCGGCACCTGCGCCCGGCGGTTGCCGGAACGGTTCGTTCACCGTTGGACTACTCATATCGCTGACCGTTTCCCCAATGACACGCCTCTGATGAGACCAACGCCTGGTGCAAGCCGCTATTGATTTATGTCCGTGATGTCCGTTGGTCTGGTGCTCTTTTTCCTTGTTTAGGCCGCATGCCCGGGGAACAATCCGGTGCGCTTCCTTCCTTAACTGGCGTTGATACTAGCCAGAAGGATGGGGGAGCAAAAGGGTGTCGCGTTTTGCTTCATTCTGCATTGCAGCGAATTCCCATTTCCTTCGCAATGTGGCGCGGTCGCTGGAAAGGGTCATGGAGTCAATGCGTTATCGCGCGGGACCGGCGGCGCTGCTGGCGCTGATGATCGGCACACTGTCTTTTAACGCCGCCGCGCAGGCTTTTGCCGCCGCCGCGCAGGCGCCGCAAACACAGCCGGCGGAAAATTGGGCGGCGCCGGAGATCGTGGAAGTCCAGGCCGCCCCCGGACCGGCGGTGTGGCATCTGACGCGGGGCGAATCCGAAGTCTGGATTCTGGGCACCGTCGGCTCGATGCCGGACGGCCTGACCTGGAACAAGAACTATCTCAGCGAGCTTCTGGACGGCGCGCGCGCCATCCTGTTGCCGCCGCGTCCCTCCATCGGCGTGTTCGAAGGCGCCTGGTTCCTGATCACCAATGGCGGCAAATTCAGCCTGCCGCGCGGCCAGAGCCTGGAGCCGTCCTTGTCCGCGGAACTGCGCGCACGCTTCGTCGCCACGCGCGAGCATCTGGACAAAAGCGAAAGCCGCTACAGGACCGACACGCCGCTGCGCGCGGCGCTGCGCCTGCAGCAGGACCTGCAAGACAAGCTCGACCTCACCCGCGACGAGCCGCGCGACACCATCGATCGCCTGGCGCGCGGCAAGCGCGTCCCAGCCACGCCGATCGCGCGCTATCAGGTGCTGGACGCGGCGGAAGACGTGCTGAAGCTCAACCCCGAACAGCAGCGCGTCTGCCTGGCGCAGTCGGTGGAAGATGTGGACCGGCAGATCGCCCATGCCGTTCCCGCCGCCCAGGCCTGGGCCATCGGCGACATCAAGGATCTGAAAGCCAATTACGGCGAGTCGCGCCTGGCCAATTGCGTCATCGCGGCGGTGCATTCGGTGGCCGATATCAGCGAGCGCGACGTCGCCGATTACACCTCTGCGATCAATGCCGCCTTGGACAAGCCGGGCAAGACCATCGCGGTGATTGATATCGGGCCGCTGCTGCGCCAGAGCGGGGTGCTGGAGCGGCTGCAGGCACTGCATGTCGCCATCGAGGGCCCGGCGGAATAGGGCGCGGTGGATTACGCTTGCGCCATGAATGCCGATACCCGGTTCGCCCAAGTTCCCCAGTAACCGTGTTTGTTCCGCCGCAAGCAAACGCTAACCAATGATCTTGGCCGCGACCGCGATTTTCCGGGCGGTTGCCGTTCCGCCAGCCATGCTGCAAACCCGTCATCACCACTGGAAACGCGAAAAATTTACGCAAATTGATGCGATTGCACTAACGCGGCTGCACCTGCGCCAATGCCATTGTGAAACCAGGGCGCGCGTATGTTTGGCGCTCGATGGCGGGCTATTCAATGAAGCAGGGCGCAACCAGGCTGCGCAGAATTCCGGAAACGGCGGAAGAACTCGCCGAAATGCCCATGCGCGCTTCGCCGGATGCGGCGGTGGCGTCGCGTGCGATTCCGATCGACCTGCGGCCCGTGATCTCGGCCTATCGCAAGCGCGGCCGTTTCATGCTGCGGGTCGAAAAGCTGCCGCAGCTCGCTCGCTTTTCCGCCGGCCAGAACAATGGCGATGGCAGCTGGTCGCTGTTGCTGGACGAGCTGGAAGACCTGGTTTATTTCGCGCCCAAGACCGTCAGCGGCGACCACACTTTGGCGATCCGGCTGATCGCGAAGGACGAGACCGAAGCATTTACCATCGCCCTGATCGATTTTCAGATCCGCGGCGGCGACGCCGACGCTGCCAGGCCGGCCCCGTCCGCGCGCGCCGACGCGCCGCTGCCGGACGGCGTGCGCAACGAACTGCACCAACTCAAGGCCGCTTTGGAAGCGCGCGAATCCGAATTGGCCCAGCTGCGCGAATCCGCCGAACGGATGGGCGTGATGCTGCAGCAGCGGCTGGACGCGGCGGTGGCGGACGCGCAGGCGATCTGGAAGCGCGAGGAAGCGGCGCGGCTGGACGGGGAAAAGCTGCGGTTGGAAGAACAATTCGGGCACCGGCTGGCGGAGCGCGAAATGCGCACCCAGGCCATCGCGGATATCGCGCGCGAACAACAGGCCTCCGCGCTCCGCTTGCTGCGTCAGGAATTTGCCGCCACCAAGGATGCGCTGACGGCGCGCGATAGCGATCTGGCAGCGGCGCGCACACAGATGGAGCGTCTGCGCAAGGATTGGGAAGCGGAGATCGCATCCACCAAGACCGCGATGCAGGCCAAGGCGGCGGAGACGCTGAAGGCCGCCGAAACCACCTGGCAGATAGCGGCCGACAAGGCGCTGGCCGAACTCAAGACAAGGCAGGCCGCGGAGACCGCCTCTGTCGGTGCCGCCAAAGCGCGCGCGGAGACGGAGCTGGCGGCGCTGCGCGGGCAGTTGGAGCGCCTGCGGCGGCAATCGGAAACCGAGCTTGCTGCCGCCCGGGCGGCGCTTGAAACCAAGGCGGCCGAGACTCTGAAGGCGGCCGAGGCCGAGTGGCAGACGCAAGCGCATGAGACGCTGGCGGTGATGACGGCGCGGTGCGAATCCGCCGAAGCGGCGCTGGCCGGCGCCCGCGCGGGCGACCGCGACGGCGAAGTGCTCGAATTGCGCGGCGCGCTGGAGAAGTTGCGTCAGCAATCGAAAGCGGAGCTCACCGCCGCCAAAACCGCCGCCGAAGCCAAGGCGGCCGAAGTCTTGAAAGCCGCCCAGGCCGAATGGCAAGCACGGTCGGACAAGGCGCTGGCCGCGATGACGGAGCGATGCGAAGCGGCGGAGGCGGCGCTGGCGGCGTCCACTCCGGCGACGGACCGCGACGCGGAAGTCGAACGGCTGCAAGGGCAACTCGACACGCTTCAAAAATGGTCGGAGGCGGAAATCGCGGCCGTCAAAAAGGCCGCCGAAATCAGGGAGGCGCAAATGTTGAAAGCCGCCGAAACCGAATGGCGCGCGAGATCGGACGCGGCGATCGCCGAGATGACGGCGCGCTGCGAGGCAGCGGAAACCGCCGCCGCCGCAACCGATGGCACGAAGCTGGTGGCGGAACGCGAGGCCGAGATCCAGCATCTGCGCGCCGAGATCGAACGTCTCGCCGCCGTGAAGGCCGCGGTCGAAGCCCAGGCTGAAATCAAGGCCGAAGAACGCCTGAAGACCGCGCAGGTCCGGTGGGAAAAGACTGCCGCGGCCGCCCTGGCCGACACGGTGGGGCGCTGCGAAGCGGCGGAAGCGGCATTGGAAGTGGAACGCCGGGCCGCCGCCAAGCGCGTGGAAGACGATGGCTATGTCCATACGCTGGAGCGCGAGATCAAGACGTTGCGCGCGACCCTGGTGGATCGTGAAGCCGTGATCGCGGGCGCCCAGGCGATGCGGGAGCATGAGCGGCTTGGCACCGTGCGGGAAGCGCCCGGCCGGAGCTGGCAGCCTTTGTCGAACCGGCCCACGATCGGCGAGCCCGAGCCATCCGAACGGGAAAAATCCAACCGGCGCTTGCTGCGCGACGCCGGCGTGGTGGTGATGGCCGTCGTTGCCGCCGTGCTGCTGTTTCCCAAGCTGGAAGCGATGCTGCCCGACACGGTGCGCTGGCAGATCGAAACCGTGGGCGGCTTGTTCCCGCCGCCGGACACCGGCACCGCGTCCGCGCCGGCACCCGCCGCGATCGCTTCCACCCAGCCCAAGGTGGAACACCCCCGGATGTTTGCCTCGCGTTCGATCAATGTGCGCGCCGAACCTTCAGTTACCGCCGCCATCGCCGCCAATCTGAAGCGCGGTACGCCCGTCGCCATCCTGGAAAAACGCGGCAGCTGGGACCGGGTGGAGATCGCGGCGCCGGCGGGTACGCAATCGGCGCAGGGATGGGTGTTCAATTCCTATCTGGTGGAAACCGATCCCAGCGCGGCAGTGGCCGCTCCGGCCGCGGCTGCAACATCCAGCACCGCCGCGCCTGCCGCAACCGTGTCGGCAAATCCGCCGGCACCGTCGGTGGCGGCTCCGGATATGTCCGCCGCTTCGCCGCCGCCGCCTGCCACGGCGTCCTCAGAACCTGCTCCGGCACCGGCCGCAACGCCCGAGGCCGCGCCGCCGACGCCGTAATCAGGAGCTCGCCGCCTCGAAGATCACGCTCTGCACCTTGCCGTCATTGGGCGGCGCCAGCAGAAGCCGGCCGCGAATTTTTCCGCGCTGGCAGGACCATTCGAAGCTACCCGTCTGTGCACCCAGAGCCATGATGGGCGCGGCGGTTTGGCAATCGCCGACCTGGGTTTTCAGCCGGGCCAGTTCCAGCTTCCAGTTCGCCGCCGTGCGGTCCAGAAAGAAATTCACCGCCGCCATTGGCGCCAGGGGCGCAATCGTCCCGCCGCGATAGGATTCCCCGGCGGCGGCATACGCCTTCGCCAGATCGGCACTGACGCCAAGTGGCCGCTTGTTCAACAATCCCGCCGCTTTCAATTGCAGCGCCGCCGCCCACAAAGTGGGGCTGGGACTGGAATAGGTGCGGTTGGTGAAGACGAAGAGGCCGACACCTGCGTCCGGAAACATCAGCACCGAAGAGCCATAGCCCGGATAGCCGCCATTGTGCGTGATCGCCCAGGGCAGGTCGCAATCATTCACCACATACAGCGCCATGCCATAAGTCTCGGCCTGACGGCAGGGATTGGGGCGCTTGTCGCCGGGCCGTGTGACGCCCAGGGGGAAATCCGAGCCCTTGGCCAGTTCGCGTATGGTCTGGCGCGGCACCGGTCCGTTGTCGGGATCGCTGCGCGGCGGCCAGGCCGACAGAAGATAGGCCACCCATTTGGCATAATCATTGGCGCTGGTCTGCAAGCCGCCGATGGACGTAAAGGCGCCTTCGCCCAGATCGGGTTCGCGCGCGAAGGCGCCGTTCTCGTAGCGATAGCCGATGGCGCGGCGCTCGGGGGGCGAATTGGCGATGTTGAATCCGCTGGCGGTCATGCCGAGCGGCTTCAGCAGCAGGTCGCCCGCCACGGCGCTGTAAGTCCGCCGCTCCACATTTTGAATGACGCGTCCCACCAGGGCGAAGCCCAGATTGGAATAGCTGAACGCGGTCTCTGGTGCGTGATCGAAGGCGATGCCCTTGCGCAGCATGGCGGTGAATTCGGATTCCGGGATCGGGGTTTGCCGGTCGCCCCAGGGATCATCGGTGACGAAGCCCGGCGTGTGACCCAGAATGTCGATGACGCGGATCTTGGGGGAGTCGGTGGTGGGATAATGCCAGCCCCGCATCTCGGGAATGTAGTCTTCCGCATTCGCCTGCAATGCGATTTTTCCCTGGTCGCGCAGATGCAGCAGGGTCAGCGCCGTGAACGCCTTGGTCATGGAGGCGATGCGGAACAGGCTGTCTTGTGTCACGGCCCGCCTGGCGTCCATGTCCTGCACGCCGAAAGGCTTCACATATTCCAGATGCCCGTGCGCGACGATGCCATAGACCAGGCCGGGGACATGATTGTCGGCCATGAACCGGGTGAAGATCTGGTCCAGCTGCGGCGCGATGCGTTGCAAAGCGGCCGGCGTTTCCGGGGCAGGGGCTTGCGCCCGGACAGGAAGAACAAAGGCGGTGGTCATGATCGCGATCGCCGCGATGCGCCTGGTTTCACGAAGCATTGGCACCCCCTGTCGTCTGCGCTAAAACGCCTGCGCGCTGTGGGGCAGATTACAGGCCCGCCGGCCGGTGTGAAGCCCATGCGGGCGGCCGCCGGCACATTAGCTGAGGATTGCCCGATGACAGAAACGGCGAAGCGCAAACTCATCCTGATCAACCCGGCGGCGCTGGACGAGCTGATTTCCTTGACCGACGCCATCGCCATCGTCGACATGGCGATGCGGGAATTTTCCACCGGCCAGGTGGGTGCGCCGCAGCGCGCCGTCATGACGGTCAATCCCGTCACGCGGCTGGGGCTGATGCCGGGCACCATGCCGGGCCTGGGCCGCTTTGGCCTCAAGGTCGTCAGTCTGTCGTCGGAGGCGCCGAAATTCGGGCTTTCCAGCCACCAAGGCATGATGCTGCTGTTCGACGACGCCACCGGCCAGCCGCTTTGCGCGGTGGAATGTCATGCCCTGACGCGCCTTCGCACGGCGGCCGCCAGCGCAGTGGCGACCCGCGCCCTGTCGCGTCCCGACAGCAAGATCCTCACCATCATTGGGAACGGCGCGCTGGCGGGGGCGCATATCGATGCGATTTCGGCGATACGCCCCATCGAGCAGGTGATTGTGTGGGGCCGCCATCGCGGCAATGTCGAAGCCATGATCCAAAATCTGCCGAAATTCCTCAATCAGAAAATCAGCGTGGTCAATGACATTCGGCAGGCGGTGGGGCTGGCGGACATCATCTGCACCGTCACTGCTTCGCAGGAGCCGCTGGTCCATGGCGAGTGGCTGAAGCCCGGCCAGCATGTCAACCTTGTTGGCTCCAGCCTGCGTGCGGCGCGCGAAGTGGATGATGAGGCGGTGGCGCGGGGCTATTACATCGCGGATTCACGCGTGCACGCGCTGGCACAGGCCGGCGAACTCTGTCACGCCATCGAAGCCGGGCGGGTGAAGGAAGATCATGTCAAGGGCGAGATCGGGGAAGTGCTGGCGGGATCGGTGCCAGGGCGTGCGAACCGGGAGCAGATTACGCTCTACAAGTCGCTCGGTCATGTCGCACAGGATATTTCGGTGGCCAATGCCGCGCATCGCCGCGCCGCCGAATCTGGTAAGGTCGTGACGGTCGATTGGTAGCTGCCGATTGATAAGGGGGTTCAGGATGGATTTGTCTCGCCGCGCGATGCTGGAAAGTCTGGGGCTGGCCACGGCCGCCTTGCCGCTGGCGGCCGGTAAAGCCGCGGCGCAAACCGCGCTTCCCGATAAATCGTCCTACGATTTTCACGGCACTTTTCTCAACGCCGCCTACGCTCATCCCCTCAACCGCATCGTGCGCCAGGCAGGCAACGATTTTTTGCTGGCCCGCGCCGACAAGGATGTGACGCGCGCCTGGCCGAGAGACAATCCCCGCAACGCCGCGGTGGCGAAATTCGCCGCCCTGGTCAATGCCGGCGCCGACGACATCGCTGTGGTGCCGAGCACCATGGAAGGCGAGAACCATGTCGTCGCCGCGCTGGGCCTGAACGGCAATGCCGGCGTGGTGACCGATATCTATCATTACGACGCATCGCTGGCGATGTATGGCGAATTGGCCAAACAGGGCGTGCCGGTGACATGCCTGACCCCAAAGGACAATCGCATTCCGCTCGAGGATGTGGAGCGCGCCATCACCAGCCGCACCAAGCTTGTCGCCATCTCTCACATCGCCAGCGATACCGGCCACCAGTATGACCTGAAAGCGTTGTGCGACATCGCGCACAAGAAAGGCGCGCTGGTCTATGCCGACATCGTGCAGTCTGCCGGCGCGGTCCCGCTGGACGTCAAGGCCAGCGGCGTCGATTTCGCTTGCAGCGGCCCCTACAAATGGCTGATGGGCGAATTCGGCGCCGCATTTCTCTATGTCCGGCCCGACCGAATTTCGCAATTGAAACGCACCGCGGTGGGATGGCGGAGCCTGTCGAGCAATCACAGCCACGCCTATCCCTTCGATCCGCCGGGGCCGGCGCTGGGCGACTGGACCATGCGCGACAATGCGGCGGGACTGTTCGAAGTCAGCACGCCATCCTGGGTCAGCCTGGCGATGCTGGTGGCGTCGATCGACTATGTGACCAGGATCGGCGTCGCCAATATCGCCGCGCACAGGCGTCCACTGATTGCGCGACTGCGCGAAGAACTTCCCAGGCGCGGTTTTGCGCCCATGACGGCGCCGGAGAACGACGGCCCGATCATCACTTTCGCCTATCGGGATGCACAGAAGAAACTGGAGCCGCTGCTGACGGCCGCGAACATCAAGGTGACCCTGGGCGACAATCGCATGCGGGTTTCGCCGTCCGTCTATAACGATATGAGCGATATCGAGCGGCTGCTGCAGGTTCTGCCGAAGGCGTGATGTCCGTCGTGATCGACAAAGACGACGAAGCGGTTCGCGGCGCATTGACCCGTGCTATCGCGCGGCTTGGCCATGCGCCCGGGCTGGGTGCGTTGGCGAACGAGCTCTCGCGTCCAGCTGCCGATGTCGCGCGGTCCCTGCAGAGGCTTGCCGACGCGCATGCGCTGCTGCTCCATCCGGGCACGACCACGCCCTGGGTGGTGCATCCCTTCGCGCTTTCAGCCGGGTCCTGCTGGGTGGAGACCGCGCGCGGTGGTTATTGGGCCAATTGCCTTTACTGCGCCTGCGGCATCGCCGCGGCGATGCGCTGCGATGCGCATATCCACACGCGCTATGGCGGCGAGGCACAAGCGGTAACGTTCCATGTCAGGAACGGCGCGCTGGTCGATACCGGCGACATCTTCCATCTTTCCACGCCAGCGGCGCGCTGGTGGGACAATGTTATTTTCGCCTGCGCGTCTTTCCAGCCCTTCCGATCGCGGCAAGATGTCGATGCCTGGTGCGAACGCCATGGCTTGCCGCATGGCGCAGTCCTGTCCCTGCCGCAGCTCTGGAATTTCGCCCGCGACTGGTATGGCGCTTATCTGGACGAACCCTGGAAGAAGCGGTCGCGGCAAGAGGCGCAAGCCGTTTTCCGCCGCCATGATCTCACTGGGCCGTTCTGGGATCTGGTCTGACCCTGAAAGGCCGGATCAGGCAAGCGTTCGCCACGGGGCAGTCCCGCACGGCAGTCATAAGCCGGACCATTGCGAGGACACCCAACTCCCGTGTCTGCTGCCGCGATGTCGTTAGACACATTCTTTGCGGCGCTGCTCTTCTCGGTGGTCATGGGATTCACGCCCGGACCCAACAACGTCATGCTGGCGTCGTCGGGGGCGACCTATGGCGTCAAACGGACCTGGCCGCATCTGATGGGCGTTGCCATCGGCTTTCCGGTGATGATCTTTTTGATCGGGTTGGGACTGGCGACTATCCTGCTGGCTTCCGGGGCATTGCAGCTGGGCATGAAGATCGTCAGTTGCCTTTACCTTCTGTGGCTCGCCATCCAGATCGGCAAGAGTTCCTCCGTCGCCGGCAAGCCCGCCAAGGCCAAGCCGCTGACGTTTCTGCAAGCCGCGGCGTTTCAATGGGTCAATCCCAAGGCGTGGCTGATCGCCGTGGGAGCGATTTCGGCCTATACCGCAGGCGTCGGTGCGCATCTTTACCTGCAGGTCGCGATCATCGCGGCGATGAGTATCGCCGTGGCCTTTGCCAGCAGCCTGACTTGGGCGGCGTTCGGCGCCGCGATCGGGCGGTGGCTGCGCGCGCCGCTGGCTTTGCGCGTGTTTAATCTTTTCATGGCGCTGCTGCTGATAGGCTCGGTTGTGCCGATCCTGGGCGAGATCTGGGCCAGCCTGCACCGGTAGAGGGACTTCTCCGCAAGCCCGCCAAGCTGTAGGAGTGTCGCGCGGTCGCCGGCCATGTGCCACCGCGCCATAAAAAGGGAAATATCCGTGACGAAAAACGACAAGCCTCCCGTCAGCCGCCGTTCGCTCCTGAAATTCATCGGCGCCACGGGCGGCAGCGCCATGATGTACGACACCATGGTGGCGATGGGCTACACGGGCCAGTCGGACTTTACCGGTCCGATCAAATTGTCGGGCGATGCCAAGGGCGCCTCGGTCCTGATCCTGGGCGCGGGCCTGGCGGGGATGACTGCGGCGTATGAGCTGCGCAAGGCCGGCTATAAAGTGCAGCTGCTGGAATATAACGCCCGCCCCGGCGGACGGAACTGGTCGCTCTATGGCGGCGATAGCTATACCGATATCGGCGGCGTCACCCAGAATGTGAAATTCGCGCCCGGACTTTATTTCAATCCCGGCCCCTGGCGATTGCCGCATCACCATCACGCCATTCTCTATTATTGCAAGCTCTTCAACGTGGCGTTGGAGACCTTCACCATGACCAACTACAATGCCTATATCCATTCGACCAAAGCGTTTGGGGGAAAACCCTTGCGCCGCCGTGAAGTCGATATGGATTTCAGCGGCTATGTCGCCGAACTGCTCGCCAAGGCCACCTCCCAGAACAAATTGGATCAGGCCCTGGGCAAGGATGAGAAGGACGGGCTGCTGCAGATTCTTCGCTTCTGGGGCGCGCTGGACAAGAATTACGAATACAGGAAAGGTCCGATCGCCAGCGAGATCCGCGGCTATGCGGTCGATCCCGGCGGCGGGCTCAGCCCGGCGCCGGTCGATTCCGATCCCTTGCCGATGAAGCAATTGTTCACGTCGGACATGTGGACGTTTCTCGAAGGCCGCGGCTACGATTACCAGACCCAGTTGTTCGAGCCGATCGGGGGCATGGGCATGATCGGCAAGGCTTTCGGCGCGCAGCTGAATGGATTGATCAAATACAATTGCAAGGTCACCGGCATTCAGCAGGACGCCAAGGGTGTCACCGCGACCTATGTCGACACCAGGAAAGGCGGCGCGCCGCAGACCGCCCATGCCGATTGGTGCGTCTGCACCATTCCCGCTTCAGTCCTCAGTCAGATTCCTATGAATGTGGGCGCGCCGATGAAGAACGCGATCAATTCATTGTCCTATGAATCGTCCTTCAAGGTGGGCTTGCAGTTCAAACGCCGCTTCTGGGAAGAGGATGACGGAATTTACGGCGGCATCAGCTATACCGACCAGCCCATCACCAATATCAGCTATCCCTCGACCGGCTTCTTCAAGAACGGACCGGCGGTGCTGCTGGGTGGCTATGGCTATGGCAACAGCCTGACCGATTTCCGTTTCGCCGCGATGTCGCCCGAGAATCAGATCAACGCGGCGGTCGAGCAGGGCGCGAAAATCCATCCGCAATACAAAAAGGAATTCCTGGATGGGGTTGCGGTGGCCTGGCATCGGGTGCCGTTCACCCTGGGCTGCGCCGGCAGCTGGACGGAGGAGGGGCGGGCCAAGCACTACGACAATATGTGCGCCGTCGATAATCGCATCGTCCTGGCGGGCGAACACTGTTCGCGTCTCCCGGCCTGGCAGGAAGGTGCAGTTCTGTCGTCATTGGATGCCATCACGCGGCTCCATAAGCGCGCGGTTGCCGCCTGATAGACCTAGTATTGGCAATATTGTTGCGCTGTCCGGCAATATTGCCACCCGGTTAACCGCATATATATGCCTTTCAGCCCGTGTTGCACGACTGCACCAGGGCTGATCAATAAGCTGCAACCGACCCTCTTAAAGTCCATATGATCTTTTTTTGACGGCATCTGATGGGCTAGGTTCCCTCAACTGAATTGCGTTCCTGGCCGTCTGGGCCGCTCTCTAATTCAAAAAACACATAAAAGGGGATCACATGTTCGCATCGTCCAAGTTCAACCTGAAGCATGCCTTGTTGCTGGGTACGTCCGCTGCCGCCTTCGCATGGTCCGCCGCACCTGCCATGGCGCAGAACGCCAACAGTCAGGAAACCGTGATCGTGACCGGCACCCGCGTGCAGGGCATGACGGCCGCCGACAGCGCCGCGCCGATCACCGTTTTGGGCAGCGATGCGCTGACCAAAGGTACCGGCACAACCGATCTTCGCCAGGCCTTGGGCCAGACCGTTCCTTCCTTCACCGCGCAGCAATTCGGTGGTGACACCGCCAACCTGACGCTCTCCGCCGCCCTCCGCGGCCTGTCGCCCAACGACACATTGGTTCTGGTGAACGGCAAGCGCCGTCATTACACCGGAAACTTGCATGTCGACAGCGGTGACTTCGCCTCGGGCAGCTCTGGCGCCGACATCTCACTGATCCCGGAAGCCGCGATCGATCACGTCGAAGTGCTGCTGGACGGCGCTGCCGCCCAGTACGGCACCGACGCCATCGCCGGCGTTGTGAACATCATCCTGAAGAAGAAGTCGTCGGGTGGCGTGCTGACCGGCACCGCCGGCCAATATTACAATGGCGGCAAAGGCGAGAACGGCGATTCTTATGACCTGTCGTTCAATATGGGAATGCCGCTGTTTGACCACGGTTTCGTCAACGTCACTGTTCAGAAGAGCTTCTCCAACTTCACCCATAATGGCGGCTGCGATATCCGCGTCTGCAACGGCGACAGCAGTCTGATCACCAACCCGGCCACCTTGGGCTTCCCGCTGGCGGTCGCCCAGGCGATGACGGACTATCCTCGCATCAACCCGATCGCCGGCGCCGCCCCGCAGTCGCAAGTCACCCAGGCCGCAGTGAATGCCGGCTATGACATCAATGACAGCTTCAAGGTCTATGCCTTCGGCACCTACTCCCATCGTTGGGGCAAGGGTTACGAAAACGTCCGCATGCCGAACAAGGTGCTAGCCAATGCGGGTACCAGCCAGCCTTGCTCGGCAGCCAATCCAAATGGCTATTTTACGACTTCAAGCACTGCGGATGGCCTCAACCCCGCTTGCACCGGTGCCTTTGCTATTAAGGGTTCGGGCGCTCCCGGCACGCCGTCGGCGGGCCTGAAATCCAATGGCCAGATCATCGTCACTTCCAGCAATGTCGGCAACTATTCTGATCCTGGCGAGTTGATCCCGGCGCCGGAAGGTTTCCGCCCCTACGAAGGCCTGAAGGAAGAGGATTACCAGTATAACGTCGGCACCCAGTTCAACTTCCTGGGCTGGGATACGAACATTGATGTCGGCTACGGCAAGGATATCGACAATATCTATACCAACAACTCGCTGAACCGCTCGCTGTTCATCGACACCCATACTTCGCCCACCAACTTCTACGACGGCACTTTCACCTCCAGCCAGTTCACCGGCACGATCGATGCGACGCATCAGTTCAATGTCGGCATGGCCTCGCCGCTCACCGTCGCGCTCGGCGTGGAAGCGCGTGAAGACCTGTATGGCATCGCCGCGGGCGACCCGGCGTCCCAGTACAAGGAAGGCGGCAACTCCTTCCCGGGCTTCCTGAGCGTGGATGCCGGCGTCCATAGCCGCAAGAACTATGCCGGGTATATCGATTTGGCACTGGCGCCGATCGAGGCCCTGCAACTCGATCTCGCCGGCCGCGCCGAACATTACACCGACTTCGGCGACACCCAGATCGGCAAGCTGACGGCGCGTTACGACTTCAGCCCGCAAATCGCCGTCCGCGGCACCATCTCGACCGGCTTCCGTGCCCCGACCATCGCGGAAGAATTTTATACCGCGACCAATGTCTCGCCGTTTACCGCCACCATCCAGCTGCCGGCCGACTCCGCCGCCGCCAAGGTCTTGGGCCTGAACAATCTGAAGCCCGAAACTTCGACCAGCTACAGCGCCGGTATCGTGGCGCATCCGCTGGAAGATTTGTCGGTGACAATCGATGCCTACAGCACGACCGTAGGCAATCGCATCGTCGCGTCTTCGACCGTGTATAGTCAGGGCGGCTCGGTCAACTCGCCGCTGGTTTTGACCGCGATTGCGGCCACCGGAAGGACGCTTGACCCCACTGTTCAAAAGGTTGGCGTAACCTCGTTCCTGAACGGCCTGAACACTCTGACCCAGGGCGTGGATGCGACCATCAATTATCCGACCGATTTTGGCGATATGGGCCTGGTCGATTGGACCTTGGCAGGCAACTACAACACCACGGCTGTATCGAGTGTGGCGCCGACGCCGCCCGTATTTGGCGGCTCCGGCGTGACCTTTTTCACCCCGGGTGCCCTGTTCAACTTCGTGCACAGCGCTCCGGCCGAGAAGATCGCCCTTACCGCCAACTGGTCGCTGGATGAGTTCGGCGTCACCTTCCGCGAAACCTATTGGGGTCCGCAGAAGAACCTCACCAGCCAGGACGGCAGTCCGCCCTACTTTGCGGATGGTGCGGCGGGTGTCGGCCTCACCGATATCGAAGCGCGGTACAACATCACCGAACAGCTTCAGTTCGCGATCGGCGGCAACAACGTCTTCAACATCCGCCCCGGCGTTGTTCCCCAAGACCCGATCAATGGCGGCCCTGCTGATGGCGGCGCGGTCGTCAATGATTACGTGGGGACCTCGTGGAATCAGAATGGCGGCTATTACTACGGCCGTATCACCTTCAACTTCTAAGCTCTGAAGGTTCTGAACAGCCCGCCTGTCTCTTGATTGAGATGGGCGGGTTTTTCTTTGCCCTCGCCAAACAACGCCGGCGATCTGAATTCAGGCCGCGCCGTTCTTCTGAACCCAGAACACATACATGCGGGCGAATGTGTCCGGCTTGTCGTTCTCGAACGCTTCCCAGTGATGCAGGTTGGTGGCGGCAGGGTCGCCGGGGAAACGCCGCCGATAGGCTTGAAGGGTGGCGTTGTCTGTTTCAAAGCCCAGAAACGTCAGGCCGTTGTCCCGCAGAAAGGCGGCGATAGCGGGGATCCGCATCCGCTGCTCCTGGACGTGGAACAACAGATCGCGGCAACTGCTTAAGCCGAAAAAGTCGCCGAAGGCGGTGCCAAGCTCCCGGCTTCGGTCCAAGTCCAGCAAATCCTGGCGGCAGCGCCTTATGTCATCGGCGGATGCGCCATATCCCCGCTCAGCAATGAACCGCCGCGCTTCCACGATGCCCCGCCGCGCCGCTTCGCTGTAAAGGCCCACCAGCATGAACCCTCCCGGACGCAGCAAGGGTAAAAGCGCCTGCCACCCGGCGAAGGGGTCGGCCATATGGTGCAGCACCCCGGAACATTCCACGACATCGAAGCTGCGGCCGATCGCGTGCAGCCCTAGCAAATCCGCTTGGGCAAATTCGATCCCGGTCAGACCCAGCTCCCGTGCCTTGCGCCCCGCATAGCCAAGACTGGAGAGGCTGAGATCGATCGCCAGCACCCGCGCCGCTATGCCCTGTGCGATTTCCAGAGCAAGCTGGCCCGTGCCGCAGCCGGCGCTGAGAAATTCCACCATTTCCCCGCCGCTTCCGCGCTGGAAATCGGCAAGCGGAAATTTCCGGCGCAGATAGTTGGTGATGGTATTCGCCTTCCCGGCCGGCGGCATTCGGACCCAGCGCGGATAGGGATTTTCTTCATATTGGTTCTGGACCAGGCGCGAGGTGGCGTCCTCGATGGGAGACAGTCTTGGAATGGCGGCGCGCAATTGCGCCTCCTGCTGTGGCTCGCGCACCTGTTGCACCAGAGCGGCGGATACCGGCTCGGGCCATGTTCTGTCCAGCAGCCGGGCCGCTCCGGAAAGAGAATGGAGCGGAAAATAGGCCGCCACCGCCAGCAGCCGCAAAGAAGAAATCGGCGTTCCCGATTCAAGCGCCGCGACCAGCGCATCGCGCAGCCCGCCCGCCCGGCGAATTTCCTCCTCGCTTTGGAAAAATACATATTCATTGATGAAGCATTGGCACGCGAGCGCGGCGTAAAATTTCAGACCTGCGTCATCCGCGCCATCGTCTTCTGCCGCTTCCAGCAACAAGCGCCGCGTCATGGTGAGGAAACGTTCCAGTTCGACATCGGTGTTCTGCGCCGAAACCAGCAGCGCCAAGAGCAACCCGTCGCCCGCCGGCATTCTCGGGCCGTCCGGACCGAACAATTCCGACGGCGACAAGGGTTGCGGCCATGCCTGCGCCGCCCGCGCCACGCAGGCGCCGATAGGCGCGCTCTGCTTGATGAGGCAGGCGCTGGTGTGGGCAAGTTCGTCCGGCCGGGCCCAGGGCTCGGTCAGGGCGCGCGCCATCGCGCGGCGGGCTTCGCGATTGTCGGCCGCCCAGCGAAGCTGCTTGACGATGTCCACGAAGATCCGCTTGGCACTCGCCGTCTCCTTGATCTGCAAGGATTGAAGGATCGCCTCGAGCGCTCTCGCGGTATCGCCTCGGGCGGCCAGCACAGTGGCCAGGCCGTTCAGCCCATCGCTGTCCCCAGGCCTGACCTGCAAGAGTTGCCGATAGATGGCGATGGCCTCGTTCAGGCGCCCCTGGTCCCTGAGCATGGCGCCAAGATTGTCCAGCGCCCGGGTAAACCCCGGCGCGAGAGCAAGCGCCCGGCGGATACTGGCTTCTGCTTCCTCGAGCTTGCCCTGCTCCCACAGCAGGGCGCCGAGATTGTCATGCGCCCCGGCCATGCCCGGCTTCAGCGCAAGCGCCCGGCGGATGCAGGCTTCGCCCTCATCGAACGCGCCTCGCCGGCAAAGCGCTGCACCCAGATTGTTGAGTGCCTCGGCATAGTCCGGCTCCAGGGCGATCGCTTCGCGATAACAGGCCACGGCCTCATCCAGCCGGTCTCGCTCATAGAGTATGATGCCGAGATTGTTGCGTGCGCTGGCCAAACCGGGCTGAAGGGTCAGCGCACGGCGATAGCTGGCCTCGGCCTGCTCCAGATTTCCCTGTCCGAACAAAGCATTGCCCAGATTGTGGTGTGCGCCGGCGAGGTCCGGTTTGAGGGCGAGTACTTGCCGGTAACAGGTGACGGCCTCGTCCAAGCGTCCCGCCTGATGGTGTCCGACCGCACGCGCAAATAGGCTCTGGACGTCGGGCGCCAAAACTGTCCTTGGGAGATCGTGATCCGCGCAGGAACCATAGCCCCCGGAGAACCCTTTTCAATCCCGGCCGGCACCATGATCGCCGACAGATTCCCTTGATTTTTCTGCCAGGAAGGGCGGCCACCAGCCCGGTCACTTATTGTGCGGCGCGGTATAAGTATTCCCATCCCGCTCATTTTTATGACAAAATTTTTACGCCGTAATGTGAGGTCTTTGTCTCCCCCACTCGTCTCCCCCTTAGGGCCCCGAACACAGGCGGCCCGCTTCAGGGGGAGTTCCTATGCGTAAATCCTATCTGCTCGCCGCTACATCCATGCTGGCGATGGCCGCCGCGTCGCCTACTTTGGCGCAAGACGCCGCTGCCGGTTCCACCAATACCGTCGAGCAAGTGATCGTCAGCGCGTCGCGCTTGAATATTGCCGGTTACCAGGCGCCCACGCCGGTGACGGTGGTCGGCCCCGATCAGCTGGCGCGCGACGCCCAGACCGATATCGGCGATGTGATCCGCCAGCTGCCGGCCTTCGGCACGTCCTCGGGCCCCAACAATTCCAGCTCGGCTAACTTCATCGTCTCGAGCACGCCGGGCATCGACGTAGTCAACCTGCGCCAGCTGGGCGTGCTGCGCACCCTGGTGCTGTTCGATGGTCAGCGCGTGGTCGCCTCCAGCGTTTCTGGCGGCGTCGATCTTTCCACCATGCCGTCCAGCCTGGTGCAACGCGTCGACGTCGTGACCGGCGGCGCCTCGGCCGCCTGGGGTTCGGACGCCGTGGCCGGTGTGGTCAACGTCATTCTGAACAAGAATTTCGACGGTCTGGCGGCCAATATCGAAGGCGGTGATTCATGGAAGGACGATCACCGGTCCTATAAGGGCGAAGTCTCCTACGGCACCGACTTTGCCGGCGACCGCGGCCACCTGATCCTCAGCGCGTCCTATCTCGGCAGCCCGGACACCTTCTTCATCAACCAGCGCTCCTGGTTCAAGAACACCCGCCTGGTCAACAACCCCGCCTATAATGGCGGCGCCAATGGCCAGCCGCGCTTGATCCATGCCGACAATGTCGGCCAGTCCCAGGCGACCCAGGGCGGTCTGATCACCGGCTGCGCGAATTCGGCGACCGGTGCGTCGATTGCTTGCAGTCTTCGCGGCACGCAATTTGTTGGCTCGACGGCCACACCGACACCGTTCAACTTCGGTAATGTCTCGGGCGCTTTCTCCAATGGCGGCAGCGGCGAGACCGCGCAGTCGGATCTGGATCACCTGACCATTCCGCTCCACACCACCACGCTGTTCAGCCATACGCGCTACAAGATCACCAACGATATCTCCGCGTCGCTGGAACTGAACTACGGCAAGTCCTTCTCCAAGAACAACAGCTACGTCTACAACCGCTACAGCAACGTGCCGATCAACGTGGCCGACAATCCCTTCCTGCCGGCCTCCGTCAGGACGGCGGCACAAACCCTGGGTTACAGCTATCTGTATCTCGGCACCAACAATATGAACAACATGGGCACCACCGGCGCCCACTTCACCGACAACAGCTTGTCCAACGAAAATGCCTCGCTCGGCATCCCGGTCTCCACCAACCGCCGCCAGCTGTTTCGCGGCGTGTTCAGCCTGGACGGCAGCATCGGCGATAATTGGTCGTGGAATGCCTATGCCCAGCATGGCTTGGCGCGGGTACGCACGGTCGTGACCAACAACGTCGTCAAGGCGAATTACAACAACGCGGTCGATGCGGTGACGGTGACGGCCGCCAATGTCGGCACCTCGGGATTGCCGGTCGGCTCCATCGCTTGCCGCTCCACCCTGACCAACCCGACCAATGGTTGCCAGCCCTTGAATGTGTTCGGCACCGGCAATGCGTCAGCTGCTGCGATCAACTACATCAACGGCCAGGCCCGCAACGGCGGCAACTGGGCCCAGTCGGTCCTGAACGAAGACGTGTTTTCCGCTTCGGCCAACGGTACGTTGCCGGAAGGATGGTCGCTGGGCGCCGGTCCGATCTCGGTGGCGTTCGGTGGTGAATATCGCCAGGAAGGCGCCCGCGTGACGGCCGACCCCACGGCGCTCGCCGTCGGATACAGCGTCGGTAACTTCTCTGCCTTCTCCGGTCACTACAGCGTCCAGGAAGGTTTCGCGGAAGTGAACGTCCCGATCCTGAAGGACAGTTTCGTTCAATCCCTGGACTTCAACACCGCGGGGCGCATCACCAGCTACTCCACAAGCGGCATGGTCGAGACCTGGAAACTTGGCCTGACCAGCCAGGTCAATGACGATATCCGTCTGCGCAGCACCTGGTCCTTCGACATTCGTGCCCCCGACCTGCAGGAATTGTTTGCGTCGGGCTTCTCGGTCGCGGCTACCTTTGCCGACTTCCGCAACAACAATGTCGCCGTCAACGGCTATACGTTGCAGGGCGGTAACCCCGCTCTGAAGCCGGAACAATCCACCACGATTTCGGGCGGTGTCGTTCTTACCCCGCATTGGGTCGAAGGCCTCAGCCTGTCTGCAGACTGGTATTCGATCGAACTGCGCAAGGCGATCGCCACCGTCAGCACCCAGGTTATTCTGCAGCAGTGCGCCGCCGGCGTGCAGGTCTATTGCTCGCAGATCACCTTCGGCGGTCCGCCGCCTGCTGGCGGAAATGGCGTGGCGTCGATCTCGCAGATCGCGACCACCCCGATCAACGCCAACAGCCAAAGCGTCTCGGGTCTGGACTTCCAGGCGGACTATCGCACTGAATTCCTGACCGGCGCGATCGACCTGCATGCGGTCGGCAACTATATGGACCAGCAAAGTCAGGTTGCAGGCGGAGTTACCAGCGACTATGCCGGCGCAATCGGTTCGGACTCCTCGCCGCGCGGCATTCCGAAATTCCGCACCACGGTTTCGGCGACCTATGTCGAAGGCCCGTGGCAGGGCACGGTTCAGGGTCGCGTCATCGGCTCGGCCAAGCTCAACAATGCCTGGGGACCGCTGGACGTGGACAACAACGCGATCGGGGCCGTCGCCTACCTGGACCTGCGCGCATCCTACAAATGGAACGACAATATCCAGCTCTATGGCGCGATCGACAACGTGATCAACACGCCGCCGCCCATCCCCGCCGCCAGTTCTGCTGCACTGAACTACTACGACCAGTCCACGCGCGACGACATCTATGACGCGATTGGTCGCAGCTTCCGCATCGGCATTCGCGTAAAGTATTGATTCGGCTGACATCCCCTCAGTCGTCCTGGCGCCTTCCCTGGTAAAATAGGGGAGGCGCCTTTTCTTTTTTGGGGCTAGTGTGAGACAAAATAATACAAGGGAGAAACGGGCTTATGGAAACGACACGCAGGGACGCGATGGGCTTGATGGGAGCTGCGGCCGCGGCGGCAGCGGTGGGCAGCCCCGCGATGGCGCAAGGCGCGCGCAACCTCGGCAGCAAGACCAAGACCCTGTTCTGGGTGGCGAGCTGCACCCCCTGCGACAAGAATTTGAAATTCGATCCCGCCGCCTTCAAGGATGTCCTGGCCTGGTTCAAGCACAACGGCGCCGATGGCGTGGTCGTTCTAGGCACCACCGGCGAATATCCGTCCTTCGGCATCGCCGAACGCAAGGCGGTGATGGAAGTCGCCGGCAAGAACAAGGACGGCATGAACATTATCTGCAGTTCGGGCACATCGAGCTTCACCGACACGATCGAACTGTCCAAGCATGCCGCCGATCACGGCGCCGAAGGCCTGCTGGTGATCCCGCCTTACTATTACAAGAAGCCGCCGCTGGCCGGCCTGGTGAAATATTATTCGCTGCTGTTCGATGCGGTGCCGCAGAGCCTGGCAGTCAATCTCTATCACATCCCGTCCAACAGCGCGGTGCCGATCTCCACCGACTTGCTGAAGGCGCTTAAGCATTATCCCAATCTGGCGGGGATCAAGGATTCCGAAGAGGACATGCCGGAGTATAAGGAGTTCGTGGCCAACTTCCCCGATCTCAACATGCGCACCGGCACCGACACCAAGCTGGAGTTTGCGTTGTCGAAAGGCATGGGCGCGATCCTGGCCGAAGGCAATCTCTTCTGCCGCCAGATCGCCGACATGTTTGCCGCCTTCCGCGCCGGCAAGGACAGCCATGCGGCCTTCATGAAATTCCAGACGCAGCAGACCCTGATGCGCAAGCTGGGTGGGGAGATCGATTCCTACGGCCCGATGAAATACGCGCTCAGCCAGCAGATGGGCGTGCCGCAATTCTATCAGCGTCCGCCCAATCTGGACGTGACGGATGCGCAGAAGGCGGCGATCCGCAAGGGCTTGGCCCAGATCAAGGAAATGGGTTGATCGAAGACATGCGGCGGCTCGGAGCGGGCCGCCGTTTCTCTATAAAAAATAATCAGGGGCGAAAATCATGAAAAGCAAACTATTGGCCGGCGCGGCGATGATGCTGCTGGCAGGTCCGGCTTTGGCGCAGACCGGACAGAATGTCGACTGGCCGCTTTATCTGGGCGATGCCACGGGCAGCAAATACAAGCCGCTCGACCAGATCAACGCATCGAACTTCTCCAAGCTGGAAGTGGCCTGGCGGTTCAAGACCGACTACATGGGCAATCGTCCGGAATACAAGCTGGAAGGCACGCCCGTCGAAGTTGGCGGGGTAGTTTATGCTACTGCCGGCTCGCGTCGAGCGGTGGTTGCACTCGATGCGGTGACGGGCGAATTGCTCTGGGTGCATGGGGAGAAGGAAGGCGCGCGTGGCGCTGCCGCACCCCGGCAACTGTCGGGCCGGGGCCCCGCCTATTGGAGCGATGGCAAGGACGCGCGTATACTCTACGTTACGCCAGGCTATCAGCTCGTGGCGCTCGACGCCAAGACCGGCCAACGCATTCCCTCGTTCGGCACCAATGGTGCGGTGGATCTGAAGGCCGACGACAGCCAGAAGATCCTGCCGGATCTCACCACTGGCGAAATCGGCTGGCAGTCCGCGCCGACCGTGGCGGGCGATGTGGTGCTGGTGGGATCGGCCTTCCGCGAAGGCTTCACGCCGACCACCTTCAAGAACAACAAGGGCTCGGCACGCGGCTTCGATGTGCGCACCGGCAAGAGACTCTGGCAGTTCGTCACCATTCCGCAAAAGGGCCAGCCCGGCGCGGAATCCTGGCTGAACGGCTCCAACGAAACCAACGGCAATACCGGCATCTGGACGGAAATGACGGCCGACGTTGATGCGGGCCTGGCCTATCTGCCGGTGGAACAACCGACATCGGACTTCTATGGTGGCCATCGTCCCGGCAACGGCCTTTACGGCAACAGCCTCGTCGCGGTCGATTTGAAGACCGGCCAGGTGAAATGGCATTTCCAGCTGATCCACCACGAAGTGTGGGACTATGACATGTCCTCGGCGCCGCTGCTGATGGACATCACGGTCGATGGCAAGCCGATCAAAGCCGTCGCCGCGCCATCGAAGATGGGTTTCCTCTATGTCTTCGACCGCATCACCGGCAAGCCCGTGTGGCCAATCCCGGAACGCAAAGTGGAAAAGGGCGACGCGCCGGGCGAATGGTATTCGCCGACCCAGCCCATTCCGACCAAGCCCAAGGCTTATGCCCGCACGGGTGTTTCGATCGACGATCTGATCGATTTCACGCCCGAGCTGCGCCAGAAGGCGATCGACCAAGTGAAGAACTACAAGCTAGGGCCGATCTATACCCCACCGGTGGTCAGCAAGCTGCCTGGTCCGATCGCGACACTCAGCCTGGGGCCTGCCAATGGCGGCACCAACTGGCCGGGCGGCTCCTTCAATCCGGAAAACCATACCGCTTATCTCTTCGCCTGCAATTCCTGTCTGCAACCGATGGGATTGGTGCCGCCGCCGCCGGGCTTCTCCGACATCCGTTACGTCGAAGGCCGGGCGGGTCAGAAGGTCGAGATGGTAAATGCCGCCGGTGCGGATCAGGGTGCCGACGCCGCTCCGCCCGTCAGGAAGCCGGCAACACCAGCGGCTCCCGCCACGGATTCCGATGATTTCGGGCTGACCGTGAGCGGACTGCCGTTGATCAAGCCGCCCTACGCGACCATCAGTGCCATCAATCTCGATCGGGGCGAAATCGTCTGGCAGGTGCCCGCCGGTGACTCACCCAATTTCATCCGCACCAACCCGGCGCTAAAAGGGCTCAACATCCCGCGCACCGGCCAAACCACCTACAATATCGGTACGCTGGTGACGAAAAACCTCGTCATTGCGGGCGATGGCCAGGTGACCACCACGCCCGATCATCCACGCGGCGCACCGCTGCGTGCCTATGATCAGGCGACAGGCAAGGAAGTCGGCAATGTGCTGATGCCCGCGGGCCAGTCCGGCTCGCCGATGACTTATATGGTCAATGGCAAGCAGTACATCATCGTCGCGGTATCGGGCGGCAATTATTCAGGAGAGTATATCTGCTACACGCTTCCGGATAATGGGTAAGGAGCGGCGCGGCGAAGCCGCGTGAGCAGGTCCAGTGGACCTACGAAAGCGACGAACGCCGCGAGCTAAGGCGAGCGGCCGGAGAGCTGCCCGCCATTATGCGAAAAACGGCCCCGCTCTGTAGCGGGGCCGCTTTTTCCAATCCAGATGAACCTGCGCCAGTGCGGCAATCTCCCCATCTGATCGTACGCCGCCCGATCAGGGAAGCTCCGCGCTTTCATAGGTGCGCACAAGGGCCGGGCGCTCGACGGCCAGCTCCGCGTCGCTGTCCGGATAGCGCTCGGCGGAACGTTCGCCATCCGATACCGCCGACAGCGCGATCCGCGCGCCGTCGACATGCTGCGCCTTGCAGGCGAAATCGACGCTGCGCAAGCGGCTGTCACTGTCCGGGAACGTGATGGTCTCGCGCTGATCCTTCAGCAGGATGCCGGAAAAGACATCGTGCGAAGTGCCGTCGCGATAATTGATGGTGATATGGTCGCAATCGACCGCGTCATTGTCGGGCACGAAGCTGAGCCGCGCCACCGGCCCGTCGAATCGCGTCCAGCTCACCTGGGTATAATGATCCGCCGAGACGTTGACCGCGCCGAGCTGATGGACCGCGGCCGCGGCGGGCAGGGCGCCCATACTCAATAGAGCGCTCATAATGAGAAGCGACGATTTACGCATGAAACTCTCCATTCCGCCGCGCCTGAACCGGGATTCCGGGCGGCGCTGCAACTGTCTGCCCCAATGCAAAAACGGCAGAGCGGGGCAATCGTTCCTGTTCCCGGGGCGCCCGGGCAAAAAGGGCCGCGGATAGCCGATATTAATATTTTGTCCGTAAGAATCGCGGGCATCATTGCCGGCGAAATGAAGCCGGCGCGCGGGCGCTTTTCGAGGCTGAAATCCTATGCCGGTCGGTATTTTCGCCAGCGCCATATTCCTGAGTGCGTTCCTGCTGTTCTGGGTGCAGCCGCTTTTTTCCAAGATGGTCTTGCCGTTCCTGGGCGGATCGCCATCGGTCTGGAATACGGCGATGATGTTTTTCCAGATCATGCTGCTGGCGGGATACGGTTATGCGCACCAGCTCACGCGCCGGATCGGTGCGCTGAAGTGGCAATTGCTGATTCATGGCGCGGTGGTCGTTGGCGGCCTCCTGTTTCTTCCTTTCGCGGTTTCCCACGCGCTGACGCCGCCGACCAGCGGGTCGCCGATTTTCTGGTTGGTCGGGCTTCTGGCGGTATCGGTGGGCTGGCCCTTCTTCGCGCTGTCGGCTTCGGCGCCGTTGCTGCAAGCCTGGTTCGCCCGCAGCGGACATCGCCACAGCGGCGATCCCTATTTTCTCTATGTCGCCAGCAACAGCGGCAGTCTGCTGGCGCTGCTGGCGTTTCCCATTCTGCTGGAACCGGCGATGACCCTGGTTGGGCAGGGCAAGGCCTGGGCATGGGGGTATGCGGCGCTGTTCCTGGTGTTGATTGCCGCCGGCCTGGTCCTGCTGCGGGCAAACGAGCGCGCAAATCCTCTGCCGCCGCCGCCGCGCAGCGTCACGGCAGCGGCCGGCTGGGGGCTGCGCCTGACCTGGATTCTGCTGGCCTTCATACCGTCCAGCCTGCTCCTGGGCGTCACCACCTACATCACCACAGACATCGCGTCCGCGCCGCTGCTCTGGGTGATTCCGCTGGCGCTATATTTGCTGTCCTTCATCATCGCCTTCAGCCGGCATGAATGGCTGAAACCGAAATGGACACTCAAGGCGCAGGCGATCGGCATCCTGGTCGTGTCTATCATGGTGCTGCTGGCTCTTGTCTTCAGCAAGGCCGGGTCCGTGGTGGTGATCATCACCGCCCATCTTCTGACCTTCTTCGTCACGGCGGTGATCTGTCATACCGAACTGGCTCGCCGCCGCCCTTCGATTGACGGCCTCACCGCATTCTATTTCTGCATGTCGATCGGCGGCGCGCTGGGCGGAATTTTCAATGCCCTGCTGGCGCCCGTGATCTTTGCGTCCGACTATGAATATTATCTGACCCTGGTCGGCGCCTGTGCGCTGCGCGCCTTTGCCGAAGGCGAGCCCAGGACGTTCAACAGGCGCGATCTTCTCTATCCTCTGCTGCTGGGTCTCGTCATTGCCGCGATGGCCTGGCAGTCGCTGGATGCCAGCCCGCTGGGCCTGATCGGGCGCTTCGCTCTCCTGCTGCCCGCGGCGGTGGCGCTCTACAGCTTCACTGCGCGGCCCTTTCGCCTTGCGCTCGGTGTCGCCGCCGCGCTCGGCGCCGCCGTCATCGTGCAAGGTTCGGTGGACGTCCTGCACACCGAGCGGAATTTCTTCGGCATCAACAAGGTCAAGCGGATCGAGGGCGGCCGCAAACTCACTTTGATCCACGGCACCACCATGCACGGCACCGAATTTTCCGACCCCGCCTTCTGGTCCGTGCCGCTGGCTTATTATGCGCGCTCCGGACCGGTGGGGCAGCTGCTGGCCCTGGCCGGAACCAGGCCCAGGGTGGCAGTGATCGGCCTTGGGACCGGCGCGATAGCCTGTTACCGCAAACCCGGCGAAGCCTGGACCTTTTATGAGATCGACGGCGCGGTGGAACGGATCGCGCGCGATACCCGCTATTTCCACTATCTCCAGCAATGCGGCGCGGGCACGCATGTTCAACTGGGCGACGGTCGGTTATCGCTGGCTGTGGTGCCGGATCGCAGCTTCGACCTCATCGTCATCGATGCATTTAGTTCCGATTCCATTCCCGTGCACCTTCTGACCCGGGAAGCGGTCGCGCTGTATCTTCGGAAATTGACGCCGCATGGCGTGATCGTCCTGCATGTCAGCAACGAATATCTCAATCTGGTACCGGTCCTGAACACGATGGTGACAAGCCTGGGCGTTGCCGGCCGGCATCAGATCTTCTTTCCATCCGCCGCTGAGATCGCAATGGGCGCTTCGGCGTCCGAGTGGATGGCGATCGCGGCGCGGGACGCGGATTTTGATTTTCTGGCCCCAGAAAAGCGCTGGCAGGGTTTGAGCGCCGCCCGCGACGGCGCGCCCTGGACCGACGATTTTTCCAATATCTTCCGCGCCATCAAATGGTGACGGGATTTGCTGCAGTGCGGAAGCCCTAGGCGGAATCCGGACGTCAAATCTTCATTGTACAGGCCGAGCCTGGGCTCATATTCTTGCGCGTCTCGGGGCGGGGGTGGGCCATGGCGGATATCGGTCGGCGTGATTTTCTGCAATCGGCGGCGGCTGCGTCCGCGATATCGGCGATCGGCGCGCCGGGCGCCCAGGCGGCGGTTCAGGGCAAGGCGCCCGGAAAGCTGGGCGACATCGATCATTTCATCATCCTGATGAAGGAGAACCGCTCCTTCGATCATTACTTCGGTACCCTGAGCGGCGTGCGTGGTTTCGACGATCCTTCGGCGATCAAGCCGGACGGGAGTTCGGTGTTCCGCCAGCCCGATCCGCTGTCGCCGGGCGGCCATGTTCTTCCCTTCCGCCTCAACACCCTCAAGACCAATGCGCAGCGTTATCATGCGCTCGATCACGGCTGGGGCCCGCTGCATGATTCCTGGAACGGCGGGGCGATGGACAATTGGATTCCCGCGCATCGCATCGCCGATGGCGAGATCGGGCCCATGACGATGGGGCATCTGGCGCGGGCGGACCTGCCATACTATTTCGCGCTGGCCGACGCTTACACCATTTGCGATGCCTATCATTGTTCGGTGTTCGGCCCGACCCATCCAAACCGCTATTATCTGATGACCGGGACCATCGATCCCGAAGGCCGCAGCGGCGGGCCGGCACTGGACAATAACGGCCTGGTCTATTCGTGGGAGACCTATCCCGAACGTCTTGAGCGGGCGGGCATCTCCTGGCGCGTCTATCACGAGGAAGACGATTACGGCTGCAATATGCTGAAGTATTTCACGCAGTTTCAGAAGGCGCCGCGAAATTCGGCGCTTTATGAGAACGCCATGCGCGACCGGCCCTTCTACGAATTGCTGTGGGACATCCGCAAAGGCAATATTCCGCAAGTCACCTGGATCGTGCCGCCGTCGCATCTTTCCGAGCACCCCGATTATCTGCCCGCCGCCGGCGAGAACCACACCAATCAGGTCCTGCAGGCGCTGTGGTCCAATCCCAAGCTGTGGGCCAAGACCGCCGTCATCTTCAATTATGACGAGAATGACGGATTGTTCGACCATGTCGCGCCGCCGGTGCCGCCGCCCGGCACGGAGAAGGAGTATGTGGGCGGACTTCCCATCGGCCTGGGCTTCCGGGTGCCGTGCATGGTGATCTCACCCTTCAGCCATGGCGGCTATGTCTCCAGCACATTGTTCGATCACACCTCGGTCCTGCGGCTGCTGGAGACGCGCTTCGGCGTCGAGATTTCCAACCTCAGCAAATGGCGGCGCGAAACCTGCGGCGATCTCGCCGCCGCCTTCGGCTTCGGCGTCCCACCGCGCTTTGACATTCCCAAGCTTCCGGAAACCGAGCATGCGTTGCGCATGGCGGAGGAGCGCGCCATGGGCCTGAGGCCGCCGGCGATCCCCGCCAACCAGGTCATGCCGCGCCAGGAGCCGGGGACCCGTCCCCACCGCGCCTGAATCCGTTTCCGTCCGATCAGTGCGCCGGCGGGCCGCCGGGGCCGGCTTTGGCGCGGGCGATGAATTCGGCGCGGGAATTTTCCGATGGGTAGGGTGCAGCGGGCACCGGCAGCCCAAGGAATTTGCACAGCGGTTCCCAGCCATCGCCCACCGTGTAGACCAGCAAACGATCCGCCGGAATCGTGCGCACGACCTCTTCGGTGTGGCGGCGGAAATAATCCGTCATGAAGGCGCGGTCGTGCAGATGGCCGCCAAAATCGTTGATGAAGGTCGCGAAGAATTCGCCGAACGGTCCCGGCTTCGTGGTGGGACCATCGGGCGCAAAGATGGTGGCTTGGGTCGATTCAAACCACTGATCGGGATCGCGCACCGTGTGCAGCACTTTGGCGTCCGGATAATAGGCGGCGAGCTGGCGCCAGTAACGCGCGCCGGGATAATCCACCATCGATTGATAGCCTGCGAAGATCGCGTCCCAGTCAGGCCTTCCGGCGGCAGCGTCGATCCACAGGAAGCGGCTTTCCGGATGGGCGAAGACTTCGACCATGTGATGGCAGGGGCCGACCCCCAACATGTTCAGAGCGGACTGCATGGACTTGGTGCCCGTGCGGCCAAGCCCCGAGCCTACGACTTTCAATGCCATGACAGTCCCCCCGGAATCGTTATCTCCACCAACCCTAGCATGGCTGGGCGGCCATTCTTTCGCCGGCCAGGCGTCAAATTTCGATGCGATAAACGTAAGCCGGCTGGCGCGGCGCATTCGCGGGCAGGGTCAGCGCCAGGCCGGCCGGGCCCTGTTCAAAATGCACCGGGGCGCCCGTCCCGAGCAGGCTGACGCGCTTGACCAGGCTGTCCGGGCGGATCGCGGTGATCAGCGCCCTGCCGTCTTCCGGCGCCGCGAGTTGAATGGCGTAGAGCAGTCCCGGCTTGGTCGTGAAGCGGAAATCCCGCGCCGTATAGGGCTTGGCCCGGCTTTCCGCGAAGGTGCCGTCGGCGGTCTCGGTGGGGCCTTCGCCGAAGACGGTCCAGGGCCGCGTGCCGTAAATCGCTTCGCCGTTGGTCTTCAGCCAGGCGCCCACCGCCAGCAAAGTGTCCCGGGCGGCATCGGGAATGCGGCCATCGGCGCGTGGGCCGACATTGAGCAGCAGGTTGCCGTTCTTGGACACCACATCGGCCAGCAGATGCACGATCTGCTCCACGCTCTTATAGGTGTCGTTTTCGATATAGCCCCAGGATTTGTCGCTGATCGACGTGCAGGTCTGCCAGACGTCGGGGCGAATGCCTGGGGCCTGGCCGCGTTCGATGTCCAAGGTGCCGGCACCGTCGGCGAATTCGCCCAGCTTGTAGTTGACGATGGCCGAGCCGCCCCCGCGCGCGGCGCGGTTGTAATAATAAGCCAGGAACGAGGGCAGCGTGTTGCGGAACGAAGGCTGGCCGATCCACCAGTCGAAATAGATCAGGTCGGGATCGTAGCGCACCACCAATTCGGCCTGCCGGGCCAGCCAGTCGTCCAGCCAGAATTGCGAGACATAGGTATAATCGCTGAACAGATCGTCGCTGTTGGGTCCCACGATGCGCGACTGCGCCGGGCCGTACAGCCCGGCATGGGCGGGATCGGAAACATCGGACGGAAATTTGCGCCCTTCGTCGAAGAACCAGTCATGTTCGGCCCGGTGCGACGAGAGGCAGAAATGCAGATCGCTTGCCTTGATGGCGGCTTTCAGTTCGCTCAGGACATCGCGCCTGGGGCCCATCTTGACCGTGCTGTAATCGGAAAGGTGGGTGTCGTACATGGAAAAGCCGTCATGATGTTCGGCCACCGGCACGACATAGCGCGCGCCCGCATCGCGAAACAGCAAAGCCCAGGCGGCGGGGTCGAAATGCTCGGCCTTGAATTGCGGGATGAAATCCTTGTAGCCGAAACGCGCCTGCGGTCCATAGGTCGCGACATGATGGGCGAATTCGGGACTGCCCTGGACATACATGTTGCGCGAATACCATTCGCTGCCGAAGGCGGGCAGGGAATAAAGCCCCCAGTGAACGAAGATTCCGAACTTGGCGTCGGCATACCATTGCGGCGTCTTGTGGCTTTGCAGCGAGGCCCAGTCGGGGCGGAAGGGGCCATCGGTTTTGCCGGTGTCCACGGCGGCCAGAAGACGGGCGCGCTCGGCCGCGTATTTGCGCGTCGCTGCCATCCAGTCGCGGTCGCGTTCGACCGGCATACGTGTGTCGGCCGTTTGGGCGGCGGCCCTTTGGGGAAGGCCCAGGCACAGCCCAGCACCGGCCGTCAGTGCCAGCCATTGCCGGCGCGAGGGTTGCGAAATATCGGGATTGCCCATGCCCCTCACAAGAGCAGCAAATGTGGGGCGTTTCCATGGTTTTATCGCTGGCCGCCGCCGCCGGGCTGGGGTTTACCAAGGGCGGCGATACTGGCCGCCATCGATCTATCGGCGCTTTCCAGAACTGGCCCTGTTGCCTAAGGTCGATGCGGGGATCGTGGCGATTGCCGGCTGGCATTTTCCGTTCGGCGGTCCGTTGGCGGTGCGGTGCGGAAAGTCGCGCCGGGGGCGGCGCGCCGCCGGTTGGGGAATGCAGATGATTTCTGAAATCCGACCGGTCCGGCATCGCGGAATTCCGGGCACCCTGCGATGGCGCGCGAAAGAACAATCTGCCGGGCTTCAGTCTTTGGACGCACCATGATGCCGGACCGCGATAACATGAACCCAAGCGACATGACGCCGGCGCAGCAGGGCGCACCGTACCCCTTGGTCGTCGACCTGGACGGCACCTTGACCCCGACCGACACGCTGGTGGAATCCGTCATCAAATTCGTCAAGCTATCGCCGCTGAATCTGTTGCGCCTGCCGGTCCTGCTGGCGCGCGGCAAGGCGGGCTTCAAGGACGCGATCTGCGGCGATGCGCGCCTTGCGGTCGCGCAATTGCCGTATCGCGAAACGTTGCTGGATTATTTGCGTCAGGAGAAAGAGAAGGGCCGGCGAATATGCCTGGCCACCGCCGCCCACAAAACCATCGCCGATGCGGTGGCGGCCCATCTGGGCCTCTTCGACCAGGTGCTGGCGACCGAAGCGGGACGCAATCTGAAGGGCGGAATAAAGCTCGACATGATCCGCATGCAGGTGGGCGCCGATTTCGTCTATGCCGGCGACAGCACGGCCGATGTTCCCATCTGGAAAGCCGCCAGGGGCGCGATCCTGGTCGGTGTCGCGCCCGGGCTGGCGGCAAAGGTCCGGCGCGAGACCCCGGTGGAATGGGAGCTTGCCAGCACCAAACCTGGCCTTGCCGTCTGGCTGCGCGCCCTCAGGGTGCATCAATGGCTCAAGAACCTGCTGCTGTTCGTGCCGCTGATGACGGCTTTTTCGTTTCTGGATTTCCAGAAACTCGCCGCGGCCATTATCGCCTTCCTGGCCTTCTCGCTGGCGGCGTCGGCCACCTACATGGTCAACGATCTGTGGGATCTGGAAAGCGACCGGGGACATCCGCGCAAGCGCCTGCGCCCGTTCGCCAGCGGCGCGATTCCCATCCGTCACGGGATCATGGTCGCGGCGGTGGCGCTCGGCATTGCGCTGATCCTGGCGTTCGCCGTTTCCAAAGGCTTCCTGGCGATGCTGCTGATCTATCTGGTGGTGACCAGCGCCTATAGCTGGATGCTGAAAGGCTATGTCCTGATCGATGTTCTGGTCCTGTCCCTGCTGTATGCCTTGCGCATTCTGGCCGGTTCGGTGGCGGTCGGCATCTCCACCAGTTCCTGGCTGCTGGCCTTTTCCGTTTTCATCTTTCTCAGTCTGGCCCTGGTGAAGCGCTGTTCCGAACTGGTCGCGCTGGGCCAAAACGGCATCGCCGCCACGCGCGGGCGCGACTATCGGGTCAACGATCTTGTGGTGTTGTGGCCGCTGGGTCTGGGCGCGGCCTTGTCGGCGGTGGTGATTTTCGGCCTGTTCATCAGCGCGCCTGAAACCCAGGCGCGCTACGGGACGCCGCAATTGCTCTGGCTGGCCGGTATCGGCCTGATCTATTGGCTGGGGCGGCTCTGGATCAAGACCTCCCGCGGCGAAATGCATGACGATCCGATCATCTATGCGCTCAAGGACAGGGGGTGCCTGATCACCACCTGCTTCATGATCCTCTCCACCTTGGCGGCCCATTTCCTTTTCCTGGGATCGATCCTGTGAACACGATCATTGTCGCCATTCTCAGCATCGCGCTTTCCGTGGCGGCGCAATTTTCGTTGAAGGCCGGGATGTCGGGCGCGGCTGTCAGAGAAGCGTTGCGGCAGCCTTTCTCTTCCCAGGTCGTATTTTCCGTGCTGACCGACAAATTCGTTCTTGGCGGCTTCCTGCTTTACGGGCTGGGCGCCTTGGTCTGGCTTGCGGTGCTCTCGAAATGGGATGTGAGCAAAGCCTATCCGCTGGTGGGTTTGGGCTTCGTATTCACGGTGGGTCTTGGCGTCGTGGCCGGCGAGCAGGTCACGCTGGTACGCGCTCTCGGGGTGGCACTGATCGCGGCCGGCGTATTCGTTGTCAGCCAAAGCTGATCGCGTCGGGACGTGCGGTTCAGGCCAGCGCGAACCATCTTTCCTGGTCGGTGATCGGCTCCACGGCTTCCCCCGGCATGAGCTGCGAACTTTCATATTCCGTGGCACCGATGAGGCCGTCGGCTTCCCGGCCATCGGCCGATAGAGGAAGGATGAGGCGCTCTCCTTTCACGAATCGGTCTGCCTGTTTGAAGACAAGGCCGAAACCGCAAAAGGCCGCGGGCTCTCGAACCACGCGGCTGAGCAGCGGGTGCATCGATGCGAAGGATGCGGGCGATTGCGATTGTGCCAGCGGCAGGCCCCGGAAATTCTTTCCGACCAGACGGGCGATGCGGTCTCCCGCCAGCCTGCCGGTGAAGGATCCGTTCGAGCGGTCGTATTTCAGAGACCAGGCGATTGCCAATTGAGAACCGATCGCCTTGGGTTGAAGGTCTTCCCAGGACGGCATCAGCTTGGTGCCCCGGACATCGTCCCAATGCCTCGCGACAGCCCGGAGCGAAGGCGTGGCAATCAACTGGATGAACTCTGACAGCATGGCGAAATCGACAAGGCCCGTCGCCAGTATAGCCATGCAAGAATAGATCAGGCGTTAATGGCACAAGTTCCACGGGCCAGCAGACATGGGCCTCGGGGGGCTTGATTTTTCTCTGTTTTCTCGCCGAACCGCAGTTTCTACGTGTGGACGGGGTGAAGCGCTACCGGGTCTATTTGCACATTCCTCGCATTCTCTGTGCTGTCGGCGATGTCTGCACAATGGTCCGGTCAGAAATATCGGCGCGCCCATGGATGGCTACTTTTGAGGCGCCGAAGGCTTGAGGCTTAACCATGGCAACGATTTGTGCGGGCAGCAACGGAGCGTCACAAGTATTATCCCATTATATCGTATTATCCGACCATATCGCGCCGCCATCGGCTGGCGTGCGGTTGCGCCTCGTCACGGGTCTCAGTAATGGCGGCAGCGCGCTGAGGTATGAGCCGCAGATGATTGTTGATTCATGATAACTTTAGACACATGGGCAAAACCGCAAATTATGAACTAATGTCCACTAGGGTTGGCATGGATCGGGAAGGCTCAATTTCTCAATTCGGACATGGACCGCCGGTCGCAAACGGCGAATAGGTGGGCGGGATGAAAGACTTGCAAATGGCATCGCGCGTCGCAGCCACGATCAGACTTTGGCGGCACCAAGCAATAAAGAGTGGCGCACTGCGGATTGGCCCCGGATAGCATGACGAGGGTACTGCATTTTCTGGGTATCGGGCGGCTACCAAAAAGGCCGATGGTCGAGGCGACCGGTGGGCTTGAGCGCGTTGCGCTCGAGATCGCGCGAATTCAGGCGCGGCGCGGCCTCAAGGTAACGGTTGCGTCGGTGGCGCCCACGGCATGGTCCGGAACGTGGGAAGGCGTGCGCCTTCGCCACCTTCGACCTTATTCATGGGCGAAAGTCAGCTATCGCGGCATCGTCAGGGATTTTCGTCAACATCTCAGCCTGGCCATGTTCGTTCGGTCGGGACGCTTCGACCTTCTTCACCTGCATGAATATCGCAGGACGCGCTTTTTGGAGAAGTTGCCGAAAGTCATGCACTTCCACAATAACCCGTTGGACGGCGTGCCGGATGCGGCGCTTGCCGCAGCAGCCGTTTCGTATTGGCGGGAGATCGGTAAGGCCGATGCGCAGATTGCCGTCAGCGCGTTCATCGGCAACCGCCTGCGTCTATCGCATGAGCGAGCCGGCATCGCAGCGCCTCCCGCCAACATCTTTGTCAACCAGAGTGGCGTCAATGCAAATATGATGTCACGCGAGCAGTGCCGCGAGGCGCGCGAACGGAGCCGGCGCGAGCTGGGGCTCAAGGATACCGACGTGCTCTTCATGTTCGCCGGCGCGCTGCGATCGGAAAAAGGCGTGGTCCAGCTCGCGCACGCCTTTTCGAAATTGGCGGCGGAACATGACAATGCGTTTCTGGCGGTCGCCGGCGGACGGGAGCTCTGGGGTCATGGCGACGTCGACACAGCCGACCAACAGATCCAAACCATTCTGGCCCAAGCAATGACGCAGCGGCGCGCATTCGTGCTCGGCATCGTCTCGCCGACGACAATGCTCTCCTACTATGCCGCGGCCGACGTGTTCGTGTTGCCTTCCATATGCCAGGAAGCGTTCGGATTGGTCATCCTCGAAGCCTTCACGGCCGGGATTCCCGTGATCGGAGCCCGGTCGGGCGGTGTGCCGGAGCTGGTCGAGGACGGCCGTACCGGATTGCTGGTTGATCAGGGCGATGTGGATGGCCTCCACCGCGCGATGAGTCGGCTGCTCGCCGATCACGAACTGCGCGGGCAGTTGGGAATGGCGGCGCAGCAAACGGCCCTGAACATGTCCTGGGAAAATACTGTCGACCGGCTCGAGCCAATCTATCGGGACGTCCTGGCGTCAAAATTGAGTCCCGGATTGCCTAACGTATCGGCGAGATCGGCGCGGCCCATAAATTCGGACGCCTAGGGTTGTGGATCAAAGCCAAATGCGCCGCGAAATGAAGACCGGCTGGCAATACGTCGTGGCGTTGCTTCTCGGCTGCGTCCTTGTCGGTTTCTATTTATCGATCATTGTGCCCCTGGCTTATGGACCCGGCGTTGTGCCGGACAGCAGCTATTACATCGAAATTGCCCGCAATTTTCTGGCCGGCAAAGGGCTGGTGATGACCGGCGAACTCTCCGACCTGCCAGCGGCGACCGTGCCCGTTTCCTTCTGGCCGCCGGGATATCCCATGAGCGTGGCGTTCTTGTCCTGGCTTTCCGGCATGGATCCGGTCCGGATGGCGCCCCGTGTCGTTTGGGCCTGCTGGGCTTTTCTGCCGGCCGCGCTGTTGTTCGCGCTGCGTCCGATTCTCCGTAGCTGGTACGTCTATATCGTGATCGGGCTGGTCATGTTTTCACCCGGCGCGATCACGGAATCCTGGTTGCCGATGACGGATCTGCCGTTTCTGCTGCTCACGGTTCTGTCCTTCGGCCTTCTCTTCCGGGGGGCAGGCGCCGCCGTTCGACCGTTGCCCCTGCTGCTGTCGGGCCTGACATTTGGGCTGGCTTACGGCGTGCGCAATGTCGGTGTCGCATCATTCGTGGCGATCCTCGGCGCCTATGCCGTGTTGGCGCTGCTGCGAATTGTTGGCGCGAAAACGGCATTGCAAAAGCTTGCCTGGTGGGGAATCGGCGCGGCACTTGTCGCTGTCCCGCTCATTGTCCGCAATCTGATCGTGTTCCACGCCCTTCAGCCCTATACGATGCCGCCATCGACGCTCGGCTACAGCGGCAACATCCGGTATTATGTGTCGGCCACGCTTGGCGACATCATCGCCGGTCAAAAAATCCAACACGTCGTGACCTGGAACAATATGATCATTCTGGCGGTGGCGCTCGTTGCCATGGCCGCCGCATGGTTGGTGCGAACCGGCACGGCGCGAATCTGGCGCGGACTTCCTCCCGCATCAAAGGAAATTCTCGTACTTCTATGCGCCTATGTGGCCGCGGGCGCGGCGGTCGTGATAGCGGCCCGCTCGCGCTACGAATGGGGCGAGTTCATCGGGCCGCGACATGTGCTGCAATATGATTGGATTCTGCTGGGCTTGACCGCATTCTTGGTCGAGCGCTGGGGTCGCCTCTCGCGCGTGGCGCTGTCCGCCCTATTGATCGTCGTGGTTTTGTTGGCGGGCCTGCGCCTTCAATTCGCCGGCCGCGAACTGGCCATGCGCCGGGAAGAAGTAGCAACCACGATGCGGACACAAGATCCTTTGGCCCTGGCGAGCATGAAGACCGGTTCGTTCCGCTTGGCGACGAATCTTTTGATCACCCGCGATCCGCAACTTCTAGAGGCCATTCGCGATCTGCCGCCCGCTACTGTTCTGGTTTCCAACTATGACAATGTTTTGCGGTTGGTCAGCGGGCGTATGGTTCATTCGCTGTACGCGAACGGCGAATGCGACCTGCCGAAGTTGGCGGAATTCAATGCCCGCAAAGACGTCGCACGGAACAGAATGGTGCTGCTGCTTTTTGCCGATCCAGAGCTTCAAAAAGCCGGCTGCTGGCAACGGCTCGCACAATCCCCGCAAGCCGGCGCCGTCCATGTGGCGCGGCCCTATTTCCTCAGCTTCAATCTCCAAACCGGGCGGGATGTGGAACCGCGATAGCGACGGATTGCTCGGATTTTGTGCGCCGTTGGACGTGCGCCGCATCGATTTGGTTGCGGCAGCGACCAACGGTGCGGGGCCTTGCGGCGGCGCCCTGCAATTGGTGATGTGATTCTATATGGATCGCAGA
Organism: Pseudomonadota bacterium; assembly: GCA_040389245.1. Classification (GTDB taxonomy): domain Bacteria; phylum Pseudomonadota; class Alphaproteobacteria; order Micropepsales; family Micropepsaceae; genus Rhizomicrobium. The sequence continues at coordinate 1,608,331 of JAZKAH010000002.1, forward strand.
TGGGCAACCCGCCGCCTCCAGATGACTGCTTGCCAAATTCTGCATATGTGCGCTTTTCGGTGCTGACGCGATCGGAATGGGCTTACATCAAGCCCATGATTTCTCAGAAAATGATGGTGGGCGCGACAGGGCCCGCCGCGCAAATGCGCGGCCATCAAAAAAAGTTCAATCCCTGTTGGGCTGCGCTTTTGCGATCGAAGTCCAGCGCAGGGTCAATTATGACCGCAATTGCGGGCTTCATGGTCTTCTCTTCATTGTCACTTGAATATATATTAGAATAATCTAATATATCAAGCTGAAAGGGCGAGATGGATGGACATAATTTCGGCCAAAGACCTGAAAGCAATGCGCAAACATGCGGGTTCGGCCGCTGCTATGATGGCGGTCCTGTCCAACGAAGCGCGGCTCCGGGTTCTGTGTGATTTGATCGGGGGTGAGCGTATGGCTGGTGAACTGGTTGAACGCTCCGGCCTCAGTCAGTCAGCTTTGTCGCAGCACCTGTCCAAGCTTCGCGATGAGGGCTTGGTGGCCACGCGTCGGGAGGGCGTGTCGATCTTTTATCGCATTTCCAATCCGGATGCGGCTCGTATCCTGATTGTTCTGCATGAGATTTATTGTAAGAGGTAAGACAGCCATGAATCGTCCGATAATCGCCCCCGCCGAAGCCAAGCGCAAATTGGATAGTGGGTCGGCCATCCTGGTCGATATTCGCGAGCCGAAGGAGCATGCTCGCGAGGCGATCCCGGGCGCTCGGCTTCAATCGCTTTCCACCCTCGACTCATTTTCCCTGTGCGGCCAGAATGCCCCTGCGGTCATATTTTACTGCCAGAGCGGCAGGCGCACCTTCCAGAATGCTGAGCGGTTGCTTGGTTGCGGCGCATCCGAGACCTACCTCCTTGAGGGTGGGATATTGGGCTGGAAGGCTGCGGGCTACTCCACCAGCGTCTCACACCCCGAGCCTTTCCATATTCAGAGACAGGTTCAGATAACCGCTGGTGCGCTCATTGTGCTGGGTCTGCTGCTGTCCCGGCTGGTTTCGCCAATCTTCATTGGCTTGTCGGCTTTGATGGGAGCTTGCCTTATCTTCGCCGGCGTCTTGGGCTGGTGCGGCATGGCAAGGCTCCTGGGCTTGATGCCCTGGAATCGGCTGCCTGCCTGATGGGGTTAGGCGACCTGTTGTCATTCGGATCGGGCTCCTTGGTTGGGTTTGCCCTGGGTCTTCTGGGCGGTGGCGGTTCCATTCTGGCGGTCCCGCTTCTGGTTTATGTCGTGGGGGTTAAGGACGCCCATATCGCCATAGGAACCAGCGCGCTTGCCGTCTCGGCAAATGCATTCGCCAATCTTATCTCCCATGCGCGGGCCGGAACCGTGAAATGGCCTTGTGCCATAGTCTTCGCCTTGGCGGGCATTACAGGCGCGGCGCTGGGCGCATATCTGGGCCGCCAGGTTGACGGACAACAACTGCTGTTCCTATTCGGACTGGTGATGCTGGCTGTGGCTGGAGGCATGTTCAGCGGCCGCGCCGCGGGCGGCGACCCGTTGGTCCGCATATCCCGCGCCATCGGTCTTCGCTTGGCAGGCACGGGGCTGGTAGTCGGCTTTCTATCAGGCTTTTTTGGAATCGGTGGCGGCTTTCTGATCGTCCCCGCGATCATGCTGGGAAGCGGCATGACGGCAATCAATGCCGTGGGGTCATCCCTTGTCTCGGTGGGCGCTTTCGGTATGACCACCGCCACAACCTATGCCCTAGCCGGGTTGGTGGACTGGAAGGTGGCTGCCATTTTTGTAGCGGGTGGCATTGTGGGAGGGTTGGTCGGAGTGAAGCTCTCTGTCCGGCTGTCCGCGAAGCGCGGTGTGCTTTCCAAAAGTTTCGCGGTGGCGGTTGTTCTTGTGGCGGCGTTTGTTCTGTGGAAATCCTCTGCGGGCATCCTGCGTTGAGAATGGCCGCTTCACCCATGCCGAAATATGCCGCCCTATGCCACGTGAAGTGGTGTTGAGGGTGACGGACGTCGTTGAAGTTATTTGAGAAGTGGTGGGCGCGACAGGGATTGAACCTGTGACCCCTCCCGTGTGAAGGGAGTGCTCTCCCGCTGAGCTACGCGCCCTTTATCCAAGGGGAGCATCGCCTTAAGGAGCGGCCCGCGCCCTGTCAAGATAGGGCCTCAAACGCCGTTAAACCGGCTTCAGGCCACCAGCGGCAGGTCGATCCAAAAGCGGGTCTGGCGGCCGGGGATGCTTTCGAAATCGATCCGCCCGCCCTGTTTCTCGGCCAGCAGCCTGGCGATGGAAAGTCCCAGGCCCGCGCCCGGCACGGTCCGGCCCCCGCTGCCCGGCCCGAAGGGCTGGAACATGGCCTCGCGCTCCCGAAGCGAAATGCCCGGCCCGGCGTTGAGGATTTCGATCCGCCCGAAGCCGTCGCCCAGCCGCCAGGTGCGCACGCGGATGGGCGAGTCATTGTCGCCATATTTGTAGGAATTGGCGATCAGGGTATTGATGATCTGTGCCAGCCGCTGCGGATCGGCATGGACGCTGAGATCGTCCTCGATTTTTTCCATCAGCACCGGTTTGCCGCCCAGGGCCGCGTCCAGGCGGATCGCCCCGATGCAGGCCTTGAGCGTCTGGCCGACGCGGACTTTTTCCGATTGAATCGTGAGCGAGCCGGCTTCGGCGCGGGCGAGATCGACCAGATCGGCATGGAGCCGATGCAGCAATTCGCCATTATGCGCCACGACATGGGCAAATTCCTGGGCCCGTTCGGGCGCCAGCTTGCCGGATTCCAGCACCGCAGAAATTCCGATGATCGCCGACAAGGGGCCGCGCGCTTCCTCGCCGACATGGGAAAGGAGCTGGCTCTTGAAGCGCGAGGCGCGGAGCGCGCGCTGGGTGTGCCGTTCGATATAAGCCAGATGCAGGTCGCGCTCGTTCAACACGATCGCGGAACGGGTGCAGATCAGGCTGGTGACCGCCAGGAACATCTGCATCGTTTCGATGTTCAGGGCGTATTGGTCGGGCGTCTGGGCGTGGAGGTTGGAGGTCAGGGCGATCACCAGCACCAGCAGCATCGTCATGCCGGCGCCCAGGAGACGAAACCGCACCGTTGCGGCCAGCGCGATCGGCAAGATGATGAAGGGCATGGGATGAGCCGCCCATTGGAGGGTGTAGAGGCTGACCAGCGCCAGGGCGAGGAACACCATGGCGGCTTCCCCGGCGCGTTCGCGCAATTTCAGCTTGGCGATCTTGCGCCAGGACGCAGAAAGACCGATCGGCAGCAGGATGCAGAGGCCCAGGGCATTGGCCGCGAACCAGCGCTGGGCATCCGTCTGCCAGGCCGTATTGCCCGCAAGCGCCATGACGATTGCCGCCAGCGAAGCGGCGACCAGCGGCGGCGCAATGACCGCGGCGAGAAGAAAGCGCAGATTGCCGCGCAGGTCGCCGAAACGCCTGGGTTCGAACAGGCGCACCGCAACCACCGCTCCCACCGTTTCCATCAGGCCCAGCGGGCCGAAACCCACAATGATCATCGGCGGCGCGCTCACCGCGACATTGAGCGCGGCATGCGCGAGAAAGGCCGCGGCCAACATCAGGAAGTCCTGGCGGCGCGACCGCGACAGGCGCACGATCATGCAGACCGTGAAAGCGGTGGCGGGCCAGATCAGGGAGATCATGTGCTGACGGCCCGAAATCAGGATGCTGCCATAACCCAGCAGAAAATATCCGGCTCCGGTGATCAGCGCCGCCCCAAAGGCCCGCAGCCAATCGACCCGTCCATCAATACGCGTCATGGAACGCCCCCGAAATCCAGCGAATCGCGGGCACTCTAGGCCGATTTGCAGCGACCGTCAGCCGATCGCGTGACGGGGAAAACGATCGATAAAAGTGATGGTTCGCCACCGCGGCGGCGGCTTCGCCAATATGGGCTACAGGGACTCCAGCGGTGCCTGCGGAATCATCGGGGCGGCCGCCGCTGCCAAGGCGCGGGGCTTTCTCTTCTTGCGGGCAGACTTTGCGGCCGCCTTGCGCGGGGCGGTCATGGCGGCAGCTTTGCGCGGGGCCGGCATTGGCGATTTGCGGTTTTTGCGTTTCGCCGGCGCGGCCTTCTTGGTTTTCTTGCGCTTGGTTCTTTTGGCGGCGGCCTTGCCCGACAGAAGCTTGGCGAAAGCGTCTTCCAGCGCTTCAATCCGCGCCACAAGCTTGTTCCATTTCTTTGCCATGTCTGTCTCCCAGCCGGTGATTGCACAACTTACGATTCGAAGCGCGCCTTGTCTAAATGAACTGATCCCGAAACGGATTTGTGACAGTCGGCAACTTCAGGCGGCGAAGCGGCAAGCCATTTAAAAAGGCAGTTGCCGGATCGCATCCGGCAACTCCCCGAAATGATCCAAGACGGTATCGGCGCCCAGCGATGCCGCAGGCACCGGGGTATAACCGTACGACATCAATATGCAGGGCACATTCGCGGCGCGGGCGGTTTGCAGGTCGGTGACGGAATCGCCGATCATCACGCCGCGCCCGCCATGGCCTTTTCCGTTCGAGAGCTCCGCCACCACATCGTCGAAGATCCGCGGATCGGGCTTGACGTAAGACCGCGCCCCCGCGCCATAGACCGAGGGAAAAAACCGCATCAGGTCCAGCCGCTCCAGCAGCGGGCCCGCCAGGTGGTGCGGTTTGTTGGTGAGTACGCCCAGCCGCGCCCCGCCCGCCTGCAGCCGGGTCAGGGTCTCTTCCACCCCCGGAAAGGGCCGGCTGAAATCCGCCAAATGATCCCGGTAATGCTCCAGGAAGATGGCCTCCAGGGCGGGCATCTCCTCGGCCTTGGCTTCCTCGCCGGTGACCGCGAAGGCCTGGGCGATCAGGGAGCGGGCGCCGAAGCCGATCATATGGTGCAGGGTGCTGGGCTCGATCGGCGGCCGGTCCCGGGCCGCCAGGACGGCATTGGCCGCCTCCAGCAGGTCGGGAGCGGTATCCACCAGGGTGCCGTCCAGGTCGAAGATCAGGGTATGGGTCATGCGGGGCCAGTAATAAGGTGTAAATTGCGGGCAATATAGTGTCGCAAATCGTCACTTCCTCTTTTTCGGGCCGGGACTTACCGGAAACCATGACCAGAGCAGCAATCATATTGGCCGCGGGCGCCGGCACCCGCATGAAATCCCAGACTGCCAAGGTCCTGCACAAGGTCGCGGGCCTGCCGATGCTGGACCATGTCATCGCCGGTCTGAAGGCGGCGGGGGTTTCCCGCATCGTCGTGGTGATAGCCCCGGGCGCCGACGCCGTGCGCGACTATGCCGAGGGCCAGGGTTGCGGCACCGCCGTGCAGGAGCAGCAGCTCGGCACCGGTCATGCCGCCGCCGCGGCGAGCGAGGCGCTGAAGGATTTCGACGGCGAATTGATGATCGCCTATGGCGACATGCCGCTGATGACGGCGGCGACCTTCGAGGCGTCTTTTGCGGCGCGGGGCGAGGGGCTGGCCATCGTCGCGTTCCGTGCCGCCGATCCGGGCGCCTATGGCCGCGTGCTGCTGGATGGGTCGGGCGCGCTGGACCGCATCGTCGAGTTCAAGGACGCCAGCGAAGCGGAACGCAAGACCGATCTCTGCAACGCCGGCGTGCTGACGGCGGATGCGAAGAAATTCTTCGCCTGGGCGGCCAGGCTCGACAACAAGAATGCGCAAGGCGAATTTTATCTCACCGATATTCCCACTTTGGCCAAGCGCGATGGCGCGCGCTGCGCCGTCGCCACGGTGGCCGAGGACGACGCCCTAGGCGTCAACAGCCGCGCCGAATTGGCAGAGGCCGAACGCCGGATGCAACAACGCCTGCGGGCGCAGGCGCTGACGGCAGGCGTGGGCATGATCGCGCCGGAAACAGTGTTTCTCTCCCACGACACGGTGCTGGCCGCCGATGTCGAAATCGAACCTTTTGTCGTGTTCGGCCCCGGCGTGAAAGTGGCGTCCGGCGTGCGCATCAAAAGCCACAGCCATCTGGAAGGCGCCACGGTCGCGGCCGGCGCCATCATCGGCCCTTATGCGCGGCTGCGCCCCGGCACTATGGTCGGCGAAAGCGCCCATATCGGCAATTTCGTGGAAGTGAAGAACACCACGATCGACAAGGGCGCCAAGGCCAATCACCTGACCTATCTGGGCGACGCCCATGTCGGCGCGAAGGCCAATATCGGCGCCGGCGTCATCACCTGCAATTACGACGGCTTCGGCAAGTACCGTACCGAGATCGGCGCGGGCGCCTTCATCGGCTCGGACACCGCGCTGGTGGCGCCGGTGAAGGTGGGCGCAGGCGCAATCACAGCGGCGGGCTCGGTGATCACAAGGGACGTCGAGGCTGACGCGATGGCGGTGGCGCGCGGACAGCAAGTGGAAAAACCCGGCTGGGCGAAAGCCTTCCGGGAGTGGAAAAAGAAAGAGAAGTCCTAATGTGCGGCATCGTCGGCATCGCAGGCACCGCGGAGGCGGCGCCCGTCATCCTGGAAGCGCTGAAGCGGCTGGAATATCGCGGCTATGATTCCGCCGGCATCGCCACCCTGGTGGGGGGTCGGATCGAGCGCCGCCGTTCGCCCGGCAAATTGTCGAAGCTGGAAGCGGTGCTGCGGGAAACCCCGCTTGCCGGCAGGACCGGCATCGGCCACACGCGATGGGCGACGCATGGCGCGCCCACCGAATCCAACGCCCATCCGCATGCAACGGCGCGGGTCGCCATCGTCCATAACGGCATCATCGAGAATTTCCGCGAGCTGCGCGAGGAATTGATCGGGCGCAGCCACAAATTCGAATCCCAGACCGACAGCGAAGTCGCCGCCCACCTGATCACCGACAATCTCGACAAGGGCATGACGCCGGACGCGGCCGCCAAGGCGGCGGTGGCACGTCTCACCGGCGCTTACTCCATCGCCATGATCTTCAAGGATCACGAAGGTCTTCTGATCGGCGCGCGCAAGGGCGCCCCCATGGCGGTGGGCTATGCCGAAAAAGAAGCCTATCTCGGCTCCGACGCCTTCGCGCTGGCGCCTTTCACCAATCGCGTTTCCTATCTGGAAGACGGCGATGTCGCGGTGATCCAGGGCGCGGAGGTGGCGATCTTCGATGCCGAAGGGCGTCCCGCCAACCGCGAAATCAAGATCACCTCGGCCTCCGCCGCGCTGGTGGACAAGGGTGGCCACGATCATTTCATGGCCAAGGAAATCCACGAACAGCCCGAAGTGGTCGGGCACACCCTGGCCCATTATCTCGATCCGGCGGGCCCGACGGTGCGTCATCGCGGCGTCGGCCTGCGCGCCGCACTCGCACGCGCCTCGCGTCTCACCATCTCCGCCTGCGGCACCGCCTATTATGCGGGCATGGTCGGCAAATACTGGTTCGAGAAGCTGGCCGGGCTGGCGGTGGAATCCGATGTCGCCTCCGAACTGCGCTATCGCGATCCGGTGTACCCCAAGGACGGCGCGGCGCTGTTCGTGTCGCAGTCGGGCGAGACCGCCGACACCTTGGCGGCGCTGCGAGATGCCAAGGCCAAGGGCCAGATCACCATCGCGGTGGTGAATGTGGCGGAAAGCTCCATCGCCCGCGAAGCCGATATCGTGCTGCCGACTTACGCGGGGCCGGAAATCGGCGTCGCTTCGACCAAGGCCTTCACCTGCCAGTTGGCGGCGCTGGCCGCCTTCGCCATCGCGGCCGGGCAGGCGCGCGGCAAGCTTAACGAAGCCGACGAGAAACGCCTCTGCGCCGCGCTCTTGGAAGCGCCGCGCCATATCGCGGAATTTTTGAAGCAGGAAGACCAGGTGGCGGTGCTGGGCGCCGAAATCGCCAAAGCCACCGACGTACTTTATATGGGGCGTGGGCAGAGCTTCCCCCTGGCGCTGGAAGGCGCGCTGAAGCTGAAGGAAATCTCCTATATCCATGCCGAAGGCTATGCCGCCGGCGAGATGAAGCATGGTCCCATCGCGTTGATCGACGAAAAGGTGCCGATCATTGTGATCGCGCCGCACGATGCGCTCTATGAAAAAACCATCTCCAACATGCAGGAAGTGATGGCGCGGGGCGGCAAGATACTCCTGATCTCCGACGCGCGCGGCGTGGCCGAGGCGGGCCCGGTCTGGGCCAGCATCACGGTGCCGGATGCCGATCCTTTCCTGGCGCCAATCCTCTATGCGATCCCGGTGCAGTTGCTGGCCTATTACGCCGCCATCGCCAAAGGCACCGACGTCGATCAGCCCCGTAACCTGGCCAAATCGGTGACGGTGGAATAGTGAGCCGTGTTTCGTGAGCAGGTCCGGTGGGCCTGCGTAAACGGCGAGCGCAAGCCGGCGGCCGCGCACCATGCTTTATGCCGTGAAAAATCCTCCCGGCGTGTCCTTGGCGGGAAGCGGTGGGGCCAGTATGGTCGCCGCCATGACCGATCTCACCGCCCTGAAACGCACTGCCGCCGCCAAGGCTCTCGAATTCGTCATGGACGGCATGAAGCTGGGACTGGGCTCCGGCTCGACCGCCGAATTGTTCGTGGAGTTGCTGGCGCCCCGGGTGCGGGGCGGGCAGAAGTTGCTTTGCGTTCCCACCTCGGAGCGCACCGCCACTTTGGCGCGCAAGCTGGGACTGACGCTTTCCACCCTCGACGATCTGGCGCCGCTGGATCTCACCGTCGATGGCGCCGACGAAGCCGATCGCAATCTCGATCTGATCAAGGGCGGCGGCGGCATGCTTCTACGGGAGAAGATCGTCGCTGCCTCGTCCAAAAGAATGATCGTGATCGCGGACGAGTCCAAGCTGGTGCCGCGCCTGGGAAAATTTCCGTTGCCGGTGGAGGTGGTGGAGTTCGGCCACAAGACGATCGCGGCGCGTCTGAACGAGGTTTTCTCGGCGATCGGCTACAAGCAGATCCAGATCAGCCTGCGCCAGAAGGACGGCGAAATTTTCAAGACCGACAGCGGCAATCTGATCTACGACTGTCATATGGGCGCGATCCAAAGCACCGCCAAGCTGAGCTCGGCGATCAATGCCGTGCCGGGCGTGGTCGAGCATGGCCTGTTCGTCGGCATCGCCGCGACCCTGATCATCGCCGGCCCGGGCGAAGTCGAAGTGATTGAAAAATAGAATTCTCATGTTGAGCTTGTCGAAACATGAGGCCCATTCCGGTTCTTCATCTTCACCCTTCGACAAGCTCAGGGTGAGGATTTGATTTAATTCTGGCAGGGCAGGGTTCTCATGAATTTCGACTACGACCTTTTCGTCATCGGCGGCGGCTCCGGCGGCGTGCGCGCGGCGCGGATGGCGGCGCTGGCGGGTGCTAGGGTTGCGCTGGCGGAAGAGTACCGCATGGGCGGCACCTGTGTGATCCGCGGCTGCATCCCCAAGAAATTGATGGTCTATGCCAGCCAGTTTTCCGAGAATTTTCTCGACGCGCCCGGCTATGGCTGGACCATTCCGGGCACGCCGACATTCGACTGGGCGACCTTCATCGCCAACAAGGACAAAGAAATCACCCGCCTCGAAGGTCTCTACACCACGAATGTGAAGGCCGCTGGCGTCACCATCTTTTCCGACCGCGCAGTGTTCGAGGACGAACACACGCTCCGGCTTCTCAACGACCAGCGCAAGGTGACGGCGGACAAGATCCTCATCGCCACCGGCAACCGGCCGACCCGGGAGATGGGAACCAGCCACATCGTTCCGGGCGGCGATTTGTGCATTACCTCCAACGAAGCGTTCCACCTCGAAAAAATGCCCAAGCGCGTGCTGGTGGCGGGCGGCGGCTATATCGCGCTGGAGTTCGCCCATATCTTTCACGGCCTCGGCGCTCATGTTTCGCTGGTCTATCGCGGGGACAAGCCGCTGCGCGGCTTCGACAACGACATGCGCGATGCGCTTTGCGATTCGATGAAGGCGCGCGGACTGGATGTGATGCTGGGCTGCGAATTCACCAAGGTGGAGAAGCGGGGCGATTGCCTCCATGCCGAGACCAGCAAGGGAGCGGTGATCGAATGCGACCAGATCCTGCTCGCCATCGGCCGCCAGCCCAATACGGATTCGCTGCATGTCGAGAAGGCGGGCGTCGAACTGGGCATGAAGGGCGAAGTGGTTGTCGACGACTATTCCCGCACCAGCGCCCCGCATATCTATGCCGTCGGCGATGTCACCAACCGCCTGCAACTGACGCCGGTGGCGATCCACGAAGCCATGTGCTTCGTCGAGACCGCCTTCAAGAACAAACCCACAAAGCCCGATCACGAGCATGTTCCCAGCGCCGTCTTCACCACGCCGGAGCTGTCGGTGGTGGGAATGTCGGAAGAAAAAGCGCTGGGCACCGGTCACAGCGTCGATGTCTACAAATCCACCTTCCGTCCCCTGCTGCACACATTGGGCGGCCGGCCGGTGCGCACCTCGATGAAGATGGTTGTGGATTCCAAGACCGACAGGGTCCTGGGCGTCCATATTTTCGGCGATCATGCCGCCGAGATCATCCAGGTCGCCGCGGTGGCGCTCAGAATGGGCGCGAGCAAAAAGGATTTCGACCGCACCATCGCGCTCCATCCCACCGCCGCCGAAGAGCTGGTGACGATGCGGACAAAGGTCTATTCCAAAACGCCTTAGCCTAGGGCTGGTCTTCGCTCTTGCCCGTCGCCGCCACCAGGCGCGTCTGCACCGAATAATCGTCGCGGATTTTCGCCAGCGCCGCCACCGCCTCGGCTCTCAGCGGGCCCGAGCAGATCGGCTGGCTGACATGGCTTTCGAATTCGCGGTGCACCGAGACGATATTGCCGTCCTGGGACCAATGAGTGTCGTAACGGATGCTGGCGGTTTTCAGATGCATGTCGGCGGGAATCTGCGCCAGGCGATAGCCGCCCGTGAAGTCGATGGAAAAATCTTCGGTCTGCTTGGCATTGTAGCAGAGAGTTTCGTCCTCATCCTTGATCGTGCCCTTGAGCAAGGGGCCCATCGGTCCGTCTCCGGCGCGCTCCACCAGCCGAAGTGCATTGGAAACGCCGGAAAAGATATTAGTCTGCTGCGCGGCGCGGGCGGAGGTGAAGCTGCCGCTGATCGAATAGTCTGGAGTCAGGGTCGATGTGGGCGCCGCGATCAATTCGCCGCCCGTGGTGGGCTGAAAATTGTGCAACTTCAAGACGGCCGCCGCGGTCTGCGCCGATCCCAACGACTGGGCCTCCAGCCCCAGGCGGCGCAAATCCGCCGCCCAGCCCCCGGTGGCGGAGACATTCACTTTGATCTGGATGCGGCCGTCCGCCTGGATGGCGGCATTGATCTTGTATGTCGATGTCAGGTCGCCGGGCGCGATCGGGGGCGTCTGGTGCATCGCCGCCCCTTCGCGCACCACATGCACCACTGGCTTGGCGGAATCCGCCAGCGGCAAGGTGCCGAAGGCGGCCGTGCCCATGGTGGTGTCGGAATAAAGAGCGAGCGACGGCAGCCACACGATCATATGGTTGAAATCGCTCACCACCGGCACGGCGGCGAATTGATAGCGCGGCGCGGTGCCGATCAGCACCAGCTCGGCGGGAATATTCTTGGCCTTGAGCAGGGACGCGAATAGCACCGCCTGATCCTTGCAATCGCCATAGGCGTTGGTCAGCGTCCAGTCCGGATCGTGCGGGACGAGGCCGCCCGCGCCCAGCTCGATGGCGACATAGCGGACATGCTGGCTGACCCATTCGTAAAGCGCCTTGGCCTGGGCGCGCGGATCGTTGATGCCGGCGGTGATGGTGTCCGCCTGTTTCTGGATCGCCGGCGTCGCCGCGATCTTGTCCAGCGCCAGCGGCGCATAGGCGTGGGCGAAATCATCATAGGTCGCCAGGCTCGAAACCCGGAAATGCGGACGCTCGTCCAGACGCGACACCGGCGTGGTGGGACGGGCCTGCGCCGCGGGATTGGAGAATTTCCAGCGATAGACCATCCGGTCGCCGCTGGTTGTCACGCTCTGGCCCATGTCCTTGGAATCGACGTGCGGCGTCAGGCTTTTTGGGATGTTGAGCGTGATCTGAGTGTCGTCGGCTTCCAGCCCCAGATTGGGATAATTCGCCATCGTGAATTGACGGGGAATGATGGCCTGCTTGTCGTGGCGCTTTTCGGTATAGACCATGGTGTCCCCGGCTTCGACATTTGGGAAGATGATCACCTTCTGCTCGACATCGGTGTAAACCGGCGCCAGGCCCTGGGACGGGGCATGCTGGTTCATGATCGCGCTGGGATCGACGGGGATTTTCCGGCCATCGGTTTTCTGGGTATAGGCGTCGGAAATCTCCACCTCTTCCAGGGTGGCGTTGTAGCTCACTGGAAGCTGGCCCACCGGCATACCCGGCGGCATTTTCAGCATCTGGATGGCGTTGGTGATGGTGCTTTCGGCGCGGCCTTCGCTATCGACCACGATGTCGTCGCGGAATTGCCGGATGCGCAGCGGCGGCCCCGATGTTTCGGGCGTCTGCGCCTGTGCGGGCAGGGCGGCGGAGAGACCCAGCAGCAGCGCCCAGCAATACTGTCTTGCCGTCGTCATGTCTTTTCTCCAGGCCGCCTGAATCATAGCGTCTATTATCTCTCATGTCGCACGCGGCGCCGCCGGGGCGCCAAAGCCCCTTGCCCAGGCCGGAATGATCCTGTCGCCGATGTAATCCGCTCGTCGCTTGGATTTCGCAACGCCCTGCATAAACTTATTTGCTTACGGAACTAGGGCTTGGGGGTCTTGGATGCGTATCGAAAAACTTTTCGTCCTTGCGGCATTGCTGAATCTTGCGGGAAGTTTGCCGGCGCTGGCCGATACAACCGTCACGATTACCACCAACAATGTGGATTGCCAGGTGCCGCCGCCGGCCGAGGTCGCCGCGCCTGCAACCCCCAGTGCCGCAGCCGGCACCGCCGCCGCGAAGAACCGCAATTTCGCGCTGGCCCGCGCCAATTTCAAACCGCTGGCGGAAAGCGGCAATCCGGAAAGCGAGCGTCTTTATGGCATGCTCCTGATGGAAAAATGCACCGGCATCCAGGACAAGGACGCGGCGGCCGGCTGGTTGGCAAAGGCCGTGGATGGCGGCGACACGATCGCCCTCACCAATCTCGGCCAAGCCTATATGAACGGCGACGGTCTGGCGGAAGACGACGGCAAGGCTTTTGCGCTCCTGTCCAGGGCCGCCGCTGCGGGGCAAGCGCCGGCCGAATTGAGCCTCGGCTATCTCTATTTCACCGGGCGCGGTGTCGGCCCCGACCTCTATCAGGGCATGGTCTGGACCGTGAAGGCGGGTGAGCAGGGTCTGCCCGCCGCGCTGTTCAATATTTCTCACGGTTATTTCAAGGGCGAAGCGCTCACCCAGGACAATGACAAGGCCGCCTATTATATGTTCGCCGCTATGGAGCGCAGCACGCCCGCCCAAAAGGGCCGCTTCGCCGCTGAGATCAATAACGTCAGCCGGGCTCTGAGCGCCCAGGACCTGAGCCGGGCGGCGGTCAAGGCGCGGCGGTGGTCTCCGGGCCCCGGCAGCCTGAGCGACGTGCTGGATGACGCCAATCGGGCCCGGGCCCGGGCAGCCAAGAACTGAGCCAATTCGGCCTTTTTCCTGAAAATTTCCAGCTTTTGAGCCCCTTCTGGTAAAGGAAAGGCGCTTCGCCTATATCCGAAGCCGATTTTGCCCGAAGCCAATTTGAAGGGAGACGCGCGTGGCCCAGCCTTGGACCCCGCAAAGCTGGCAGTCCAAGCCGATCCGCCAGGTGCCGGAATATCCGGACAAGGCGGCGCTGGACCGCGCCCTGACGCAGCTGAAATCCCACCCGCCCTTGGTCTTCGCGGGAGAAGCGCGCAATCTGATGGCGGCGCTTGGCCAGGTTTCCGAGGGCAAGGCTTTCCTGCTCCAGGGCGGCGATTGTGCGGAAAGCTTCGCCGAGTTCCATCCCGACAATATCCGCGACACCTTCCGGGTGCTGCTGCAGATGGCGGTGGTGCTGACCTTTGCCGCCGGCGTGCCGGTGGTGAAAGTGGGCCGCATCGCCGGCCAGTATGCCAAGCCCCGTTCCGACGATTTCGAGACCCAGAACGGCGTTACGCTGCCGTCCTATCGCGGCGACAATATCAACGGCAGCGAGTTCACGGCCGAAGCGCGCAATCCCGATCCGTTGCGGCTGATCCAGGCCAACGCCCATTCGGCGGCGACGCTCAACCTGCTGCGCGCCTTCGCTTCGGGCGGTTATGCCGACCTGCACAATGTCCATCGCTGGATGCTGGGCTTCATCGCCGACAGCCCGGCCGGCGAACAATATAAAGGTCTGGCAGAGCGTATTTCCGAAACCCTGAACTTCATGTCGGCCTGCGGCATCAATTCGGATTCGGTGCCGCAGCTGCGCACCACCGATTTCTATACCAGCCACGAAGCGCTGCTGCTGGCCTATGAACAGGCGATGACGCGGATCGATTCCACCAGCGGCGACTGGTACGACACCTCGGCGCACATGCTCTGGATCGGCGACCGCACCCGTCAGCTCGACGGCGCGCATGTCGAATTCTGCCGGGGCATCAAGAATCCCATCGGCCTCAAATGTGGACCGTCGCTGGATCCCGAGGAGCTGCTGCGCCTGGTCGCGGTGCTCAATCCGGCCAACATTCCCGGACGTCTGACTTTGATCGCGCGTTTCGGCTCCGACAAGGTGGCGGAAAAACTGCCGCCGCTGGTGCGCGCGGTGAAACGCGAAGGCGCGAAGGTCGTGTGGTCCTGCGACCCCATGCACGGCAACACCATCAAGCTCAATTCCGGCTACAAGACCCGTCCGGTGGACCGCATCCTGGAAGAAGTGCGCAGCTTCTTCGCCGTCCATCGCGCCGAAGGCACCCATGCCGGCGGCGTGCATTTCGAAATGACCGGCCAGGATGTCACCGAATGCCTGGGCGGCGCCCAGGCGATCAAGGAACTGGATCTGTCTTCGCGCTACCAGACCGCCTGCGATCCGCGCCTCAATGCCAGCCAAGCTCTAGAGCTGGCCTTCCTGATCGCCGAAGGCATCCGCGACGAACGTATCAAGGACGCCGGCCTGGCGGCTTCTGCGTAAGGGGCTGGCATGGGCATCGCGCGGCTGCTGGCGAAAGGCTGGATCATATTCTGCCTCTTTGCCGGCGCGCATGCGCTGCGGATCGCGCTGGCCAGCGGCGTGCCGCTGGGCCCTTCGCTGTTCGCCATCGGCATCTGCGTCATTCTTTTTGCCGCCATGGGCCTTCTGTTCGCGGGCGGCTTCGGCGTCTCGGCGGGATTGCCCGGGACGCCCTTTCGGTCGCGGCTGGGACTTGGGCATTTCGTGCCCGGCTTCAACGAAATCACGTTCCTGCTCTTTATCTGCCTGTCCTTCGCCAATCAGGTCTGGTTCGCGCCGCTCCATCTGTTCGGCAATGCGGTGACGCCGCTGGAACATGCGGTCTATTTCGCGGTGCCGGGGCAGCGCGCCCTGGTCAGCGCGCTGGATGCCTGCAGCCTGGACGGCGGACGCATCTTCTCTTCCAGTTTTTCCTGGGCCCTGGCCGTGGTCTATCTGGCCTCGGCCTGCTCGCGGCTGAAATTGCAGGCGGGCATCATCCGCCTGGAGCGCAACACCAGGCCGGAGGGGCTCAATCCTTCGATCCGGGCCTTCTGCCTGGGCCTGGTGGCGGTGGTGGGGGTGCAGTTCCTGTTCGTGGGATCGGCCTATCCCTGGTTCCATTGCAGTGCCTTCGCCGACATCGCCGGGGCGCTTCTGATCGGCCTGGCGCCCCTGATGCTGGCCTATCTCGTGGTGGCGTCCCTGGCCACGCTTCTGGCGAGTTCCCCAGAAGTTTGAGCCACCTAAATAGTTAATGCACTGATTTCGTTAACTTATTTTAGCCTGGTAACAAGCCGAAACATCTTATGAGTCGCCCTGGGGACTCCGCACGCGCTTTAAGGGAACCTGGGTTTGATAACCAAGGGCTCTGAATGTTCATCCGCCGCCGCATTCCGGAAAAGGGGCCGCTCAAGGCTGCCGTCATCGGCGTCGGCGCCTTTGGCCGTCACCATTGCGCCAAATACCGTACCATTCCCGGCGTCGAGCTGTTCGCGGTCGCCGATACCAGCGCCGATATTCGCCGCGCCGCCGCCGCCCAGCATGATGTGCTGGCCGTGGCCGACTGGCGCGAATTGCTGGGCAAGGTCGATCTGGTTTCGGTCTGCTCGCCGGCCGTCACCCATGCCGCCATCGTGCGCGCCTTCCTGAAGGCCGGCGCCCATGTGCTGGTGGAAAAACCCATCGCCACCACCGTCGCCGAAGCCGAGGAGCTGGTTGCGCTGGCCCGCAAGACCGGCCTGACTTTGACCGTCGGCCATCAGGAACGCTTCGTTTTCGCCCGCACCGGCCTTTTGGACCAGAATGTACAGCCCTTGGAAATCCAGTGCTGGCGGCGCGGTCCCTGGACCGGCCGCGGCGACGATGTCAGCGCCGTGCTGGATCTGATGATCCACGATCTCGACCTGGTGCACACCTTGGTGCAGAGCCCGGTCGCCGAAGTCACCGCGCGCGGCACCACCCAATATGGCCCGCATGCCGACGAAGTCGCCGCCGAAGTGACCTTCGCCAACGGCACCGTCGCCTATCTCGACACCAGCCGCATCGCCGACAGCCGCAAGCGCGGTTTCCGTGCCGTCTATGCCGATGGCGTGGTGGAAATCGACTTCCTCACCCGCGAAATCACCAACACCACTCCGCGCCCGCTGGCAGAGCTGGAAATGGGCGATCCCCTGGGCGACGCCGTGGCCTCCTTCGTCGCCGCCGCGCGGGGCGAGATCGCGCCGCTGGTGCTGCCGGAACAGGCGGCGCAGGCGGTGGAAACCGCGCTCCTGATCGAGGAAGCGGCCGACGCCACCTTGCCTGCCGTCGCGCGCGCCCGTTACGGCCGCATGGCTGCCACGGCCTGAACGGTCTTTTCCTTTTCCCGGGCAAAATGTTCTAAACAGCCGCCATGACCGGCCGCTTCCGCATTGCATTGGCGCAGCTCAATCCCGTGATGGGCGACATCGCGGGCAATCTGAAGCGCGCCCGCGACGCGCGCGCGCGCGCGCCGGACGCCGACGTCATTCTGTTTTCCGAACTCTTCATCACCGGCTACCCGCCGGAAGATTTGGTGCTGAAAGGCGCGCTGCAGGCCGATGCCCGGCAGGCCATCGAAGCGCTGGCGGCGGACACGGCAACCGGTCCCGCCATCCTGATCGGCGCGCCCTGGATGGAAGAGGGCAAGCTCTACAACGCCATGCTGCTGCTAGATGGCGGCAGGATCGCGGGCCGCACCTTCAAGCATGACCTGCCGAACTATGGCGTGTTCGACGAAAAGCGCGTCTTCGCGGCGGGTCCGCTGCCGGGGCCGCTGAACGTGCGCGGCGTGCGCATCGGCGTGCCGGTGTGCGAGGACATCTGGACCCAGGATGTCACCGAATGCCTGTACGAGACCGGGGCGGAGATTCTGGCGGTGCCCAACGGCTCGCCTTTCGAAGCGGGCAAGGAAGACATGCGGCTGCAACTCGCCGCTGCCCGCGTCACCGAAACCGGCCTGCCGCTGATCTATCTCAACCAGATCGGCGGCCAGGACGAACTGGTATTCGACGGCGCATCGTTCATTCTCAACACGGACCGCTCGCTGGCGCTGGCGATGCCGGCCTGGCGCGAGGACCTCGCTGTCAGCGAATGGCAGCGCGACGCAGCCGGCAAATGGATCTGCGCCCCAGGTGAAAAGGTGGGCGAGGAGAGCCGCGAAAGCGCCACCTATCACGCCATGATGCTGGGCCTGCGCGATTATGTGAACAAGAACCGGTTTTCCGGCGTGGTGCTGGGCCTGTCCGGCGGCATCGATTCCGCGCTGTCGGCAGCGGTGGCGGTGGACGCCTTGGGCGCCGACCGCGTGCGCTGCGTGATGCTGCCGTCGCGTTATACCAGCGCCGAAAGCCTGGCCGATGCCGATGAATGCGCCCGACGCCTGGGCACGCCGTACGAGACCATCGAGATCGAGCGCGCCGTCGCCGCCTTCGGTGAAACCCTGGCGCCGGTGTTCGCAGGCAAGGCCGCCGACGTCGCCGAGGAAAATATCCAGTCGCGCATCCGCGGCCTAATCCTGATGGCGATCTCCAACAAATTCGGCCCCATGGTGCTGACCACCGGCAACAAGAGCGAAATGAGCGTGGGCTATGCCACGCTTTATGGCGACATGTGCGGCGGCTATAATGTGCTGAAGGATGTCTACAAGACCGAAGTCTTTGCCCTGTCGCACTGGCGCAACGGCCAGTCGCCCGTCGGCGCGCTGGGCCCCGGCGGCGCGGTGATCCCCGACAGGATTATCGACAAGCCGCCCACCGCCGAATTGCGCGCCAACCAGACCGATCAGGATTCCCTGCCGCCTTACGAGATCCTGGACGGAATTCTCAAATGCCTGGTCGAACAGGAAATGAGTTTCGACGATACCGTGGCCAAGGGCTTCGATCCCGCCACGGTCAAGCGGGTGGAGCAGCTGCTTTATATTTCCGAATATAAGCGCCGCCAGGCGCCGCCGGGGGTGAAGATATCCTCGCGCAATTTCGGCCGCGACCGCCGCTATCCGATCACCAACGCATTCCGGGACGCACGCTGATGGAAATTATCGTCCGCGTCGCACCATCGCCCACCGGCTATCTGCATGTCGGCAATGCCCGCGCGGCGTTGCTCAACTATCTTTTCGCGCTGCATGCGGGCGGAAAATTCATGCTGCGGATCGACGACACCGACGACACGCGGTCCAAGCCGGAATATGAGGCCGCGATCCTGGAAGACTTGGCCTGGTTGGGCCTGGAGCATCAGATTTTCGCCCGTCAGTCCGACCGGGTGGAGAATTACCGCGTCGCCGCCGAACGGCTGAAGACCGCGGGCCGGCTTTATCCCTGTTACGAGACCGCCGCCGAACTGGACCGCCGCCGCAAGCGCCAGATGGCGGCGGGCAAGCCGCCGGTCTATGACCGCGCCGCCCTGGCGCTGACCTCCGAGCAGCGCGATGCCTTCGAAGCCGAAGGCCGTAAACCGCATTGGCGCTTCAAGCTCAGCCACGACAAGGTGCGCTGGAACGATCTGATCCGCGGGCCGGTGGAGATCGACACCGCCACGCTCTCCGATCCGGTGCTGATCCGCGAGGACGGACGTTTTCTCTACACCCTGCCGTCGGTGGTGGACGATGCGGAATTCGCCGTCAGTCACATCCTGCGCGGCGAGGATCACGTCACCAACAGCGCGCCGCAGATCGAGATCTTCGAGGCGCTGGGCGCAGCAGTGCCGCGCTTCGCCCATTTCGCGTTGTTTGTGGCGGCGGGCGGCGAAGTTCTCTCCAAGCGCGAAGGCTCATTGTCGCTGCGCGCCTTGCGCGAAGACGGTATTGAGGCCCTGGCGCTCAATGCCTATCTCGCCCATATCGGCACCTCCGACAGCATCGAGCCTGCGCTCAACTTGCGTGCATTGGCCGACGGGTTTGCCTTCGAGAAGATGGGCCGCGCCCTGGCGCATTTCGACATGGCCGAACTGACGGCGCTGAACGCCAAGACTTTGCATGCGATGCCTTACGAGATCGTCGCGCCGCGCCTGACCGCGCTGGGCGTCAACCAGGCAGTGTGGGAGGCAGTGAAACCCAATGTCACCCGTCTCAACGACGCCGCCGAGCTGTTGCGGCTGGTGACCGGTCCGGTAACGCCGGTGATCGAGGATGCCGCCTTTGCGGCCCGTGCCCTGGCGGTGCTGCCGTCCGAACCCTGGGACGAGGGGAGTTGGGGCATCTGGACCAAGGCGGTCGCCGCCGAGACCGGCGCCAAGGGGCGGGCGCTTTTCCATCCCTTGCGCCTGGCCCTGACCGGGCTGGAGCATGGACCGGAACTCAAAAAGCTGTTACCCCTGATCGGGCGCAACAAAACCGTGGCGCGCCTGGAAGGAAAAACCGCGTGACGCCTTCGATCGTCATTATCCGGATTTCGATTTGCAGCTGACGCTGCAAAAACCCTTCTGCTCGCCCCCATAATTTGCCACTTTCCTATCGCTTCAATGGTCGATCCATGACTCTGCGCCTGTTCAATACCCTGACCAAGACCAAGGAGGATTTCGTCCCCTTGGACCCGAAGAATGTCCGCATGTATGTGTGCGGGCCGACGGTCTATGACTTCGCCCATATCGGCAATGCGCGTCCGGCGATCGTGTTCGATCTGCTGTTCCGGTTGCTGCGTCACGATTTCGGCGACGCCCATGTCACGTATGTCCGCAACATCACCGACGTGGACGACAAGATCAACGCCCGCGCCGCCGAGCGCGGCATCTCCATTCGCGAATTGACCGAAGAAACCGCGCGCATCTATGCCGAGGATATCGGGGCGCTGGGCTGCCTGCCGCCCAGCGTCACGCCCCGCGCCACCGAACATATCGCCGAGATGGTGACGATCATCGAGCAGTTGATCGCGGCGGGTCACGCCTATGTCGCCGACTCTTCTGATGGAAGAGGGGGGCATGTCCTGTTCGATGTCTCGTCGAGGGCCGATTACGGCAAGCTGTCTCGCCGTTCGCTGGATGAGATGATCGCGGGCGCGCGGGTTGAGGTGGCGCCCTACAAGAAAGGCGCGATGGATTTCGTGCTGTGGAAGCCTTCGGACGCCGGCACGCCTGGCTGGGATAGTCCCTGGGGTCGCGGCCGGCCGGGCTGGCATATCGAATGCTCGGCGATGGCGGGAAAATATCTGGGCGAGACCTTCGACATTCATGGCGGCGGCATCGATCTGATGTTTCCCCATCACGAAAACGAAATCGCGCAGAGCGAAGGCGCGCACCACAACCATCCGCTGGCGAAGGTCTGGATGCATAACGGCTTCCTGCAGGTGGAAGGCGAGAAGATGTCAAAATCGGCGGGCAATTTCTTCACCATCCGCGATCTGCTGGCCGACTGGCCGGGCGAGGTGCTGCGCTTCAACATGTTGCGCAGTCATTACCGCCAGCCGATCGACTTCACCCTGGATGGCTTGCGCGAAAGCTGGAAGACATTGGAACGCTGGTATGAGACGACCGAGCCGCTGGCCGATCCCGCGCCCGACGCCGAATTCCTGGCGGCGCTGCGCGACGACCTCAACACCCCCGCCGCCATCGCTTCGCTGCATCAGGCCGAACCATCGGCGCTGGCGGGCGGGTTGGGCTTTCTCGGCTTTTCCAATGTGCAAATGAAAATCTCGGCAAAGGCAAAAGTGGATGAAGTCGCCATTGCCGACGCCATCGCCGCCCGCAAGGCGGCCCGCGCCGCCAAGAATTTCGCCGAGAGCGACCGCATCCGCGATGCGTTGCTCGCCAAGGGCATTGTCCTGAAGGACGGGCCGCAGGGCACGACCTGGGAGGTTCGCCGATGACCCGCGAACGGCTTTATATCTTTGATACGACTCTGCGCGACGGCGCGCAGACCCAGGGCGTGGATTTCTCGGTCGAGGACAAGCGCCAGATCGCGCTGGCGCTGGATGGCCTTGGCATCGACTATGTCGAAGGCGGCTGGCCCGGCGCCAATCCCACCGACACCGCCTTCTTCGCCGATCGCCCGCCACTGAGGCGCGCCCGTTTTACCGCTTTCGGCATGACCAAGCGCTCGGGCCGCAGCGCCGCCAACGACCCGGCATTGGCCCAGGTGCTGGGCGCGGATGTCGATGCCGTCTGCCTGGTGGGCAAGAGTTGGGATTATCAGGTCGATGTCGCGCTGGAAATTCCCCGCGAGGAAAATGTCGACAATATCGCCCGTTCCATCGACGCGGTGGTGGCCAAGAAGCGCGAGCCGATGCTGGATGCGGAACATTTCTTCGACGGCTACAAGGCGAATCCGCAATATGCGATGGCCTGCATCCAGGCGGCGCATGACGCAGGCGCGCGCTGGATCGTGCTGTGCGACACCAATGGCGGTACTCTGCCGGAAGACGTTTATCGCATCGTTTCCGAGGTGAAGGCGAAGTTGCCTGGCGCGGCATTGGGCATCCATGCCCATGACGATACCGGGCAGGGCGTGGCGGTGAGCCTTGCGGCCTTGCGCGCAGGCGTGCGCCAGATTCAAGGCACGCTCAATGGTCTGGGCGAGCGCTGCGGCAACGCCAATCTCTGCAGCCTGCTCCCGACCTTGGCTCTGAAAGAGCCTTACGCGTCGCAATTCGAGACCGGCGTTGACCGCGCCGCATTGGCGCATATCACCCAGGTCTCGCGCCTGCTGGATGAAATCCTCAACCGTGCGCCCGGACGGCATTCGCCCTATGTCGGTCTGTCCGCTTTCGCGCACAAGGGCGGCCTGCATTCCTCGGCCGTGCTGAAGGATCCGCGCACCTATGAGCATGTGCCGCCGGAAGCGGTGGGCAACAAGCGCGTCATTCCGGTGTCGGATCAGTCGGGCCGTTCCAATGTCCTGGCGCGGTTGGCCGAAGTGGGCATCGATCTCGACGCCAAGGATGCGCGGGTCTCGCGCCTGCTGGACGAAGTGAAGCAGCGCGAATATCTGGGCTATGCCTATGACGGCGCCGAGGCGTCGTTCGAACTGATGGCGCGGCGGGCGCTGGGTCAGGTGCCGGATTATTTCCTGGTGGAAAGTTTCCGGGTCAGCGTCGAGCGCCGCCGCAACGCGCGGGGCGAATTCGTCAGCGTTTCGGAAGGCGTGGTCAAGCTGGATGTGGCGGGCCAGGCCATTCACAGCGTCGCCACCGGCAACGGTCCGGTCAATGCGCTGGATGCGGCGCTGCGCAAGGATCTGGGGAGATATTCCTCGGCGATCAGCGATCTCAGATTGGCGGACTATAAGGTGCGTATTCTCACCACCGGCACCGAGGCGGTGACCCGGGTGATGATCGAGAGCATCGACGGCAAGGGGAATCGCTGGTCCACGGTGGGCGTCTCGGCCAATATCGTGGATGCCTCGTTCGAGGCGCTGACCGATTCCATCACCTACAAGCTGTACAAAGAGGGCATCGTCCCGTAACCGGCCCTTCGGCGGCGACCCTGGATCGGTTACACGGCGCGCACCAATCTTTCTGACATAGTCTTGAGAGGTTTCGGCGCTCTCCCCCCTCTGCGCGGGGAAATACGGGCAACTCCCCGCTTCCGGCCGTCACATAAACAAGCTATTGTCCGCGCCGATCCAGGGCCCCCTGGGGAAACGATTTCAAGGGAGAAAAAAATGAAGGGTTTAATGACATTCGTCGCCGCTGCGGCGCTGACGGTGTCGTTCGCGAGCGTCGCGACGGCACAGGGCATGAAGTCCAAGGACGATCAGATCAAGGCTGCCACTTCGGCTTTGCCGGCGGCGCTGCGTGATGGCGCAACCGTCATCAGCTATGACAGCAAGGGCCTGCCGCAGGTGCTGCGCCAGGGCAACAACAACATCTTCTGCGCCGACTATTCCACGGCCGAAGGCTTCAATGTGAGCTGCCGCGGCCAGGCGCTGCGCGCGGCGAGCGACTTCACCGCGATGGAAAAGGCCGCCGGCAAGGATGCCAAGGCGATCACGGCCGACACCGATGCCGCCTATGCCTCGGGCAAGCTGACCCGCGCTCCGGCGGGCACCACCATCTATGGCCGCAGCGGCAAGACCGAAGCCGAAGCGCGTTCCATGTGGGTCGTCCTGATGCCGAACGTGAAGGGCGAAGATCTGGGCCTGCCGACCAAGCGCATGAATGCGTCGTCACCTTGGATGATGCGCTCGGGCACGCCCGGGGCGCACATCATGATGCCGCAAACGGCGTCGATGGACGAAATGCCGCCGCCGCCGCCGAAGCCTATGTAAAGAACGTGTAAGGATATCGTCCCCGATACGGGACGCGGATGCGGCGCCCCTCAAAAGGCGCCGCGTTCCGTTTGCGGGAACAGGAATACTTCCCGTCTAGTCCCTGTCGGGCCACGCCTTCCGCACCTGACGCGAAAGCGTTATGGTCCTCTGTCAAGAATCCAAAAAATCGAATCCAGGAGGAGAAACAGGAATGAAACACGTACTGATGATCTCGGCGGCATTGCTGCTGGGCGCCACGGGCGCCATGGCGCAAACCCTGTCGAAGGACGAGCAGATCGCGCAAGCCGTGAAGGCCGCACCGGAAGCGCTGCGCGCCGGTGCCACGGTGGTGAATTACGACGCCAAGGGCGATCCGATCGTGCTGCGCCAGGGCACCAACGGCATCGTTTGCACCCCGAACCAGCAGGCCACCAGTTTCTCGGTGAATTGCTATGGCCAGGCGCTGCGCGCCCAGCGCGATTTCCAGGCCAAGGAAAAGGCCGACGGCAAGGATGCGAAGGCCCAGGCTGCGGACATGCAGGCCGCGATGGCGTCCGGCAAGCTGAAGCCGCCGCCGACCGGCACCGCAATGTATTCGCTGTCCGGCAAGACCGAAGCCAGCGCCCGCGGCATGTGGGTGGTTCTGGTTCCCAACATGACCGCCGAAGCGACCGGCCTGCCGACGGAGCCGACCGCCAATGGCACGCCCTGGCTGATGCGGGCCGGCACACCGGCTGCGCACATCCACATCCCGCAGGCACCGCCCGCGGGCTGAGACCGAATATAGGAATGACGGATACGGCGCCCCAAAGGGCGCCGTTTTCGTTGGAGCGCGGCCAGGAAAAGTGGATACCGGTTTTCCGAGCGGCGCCGGAGGCGCCATTTTTAATTGGGCGCATCCGCGCCCGGGGCCGCGCGACTACCATATATTCAGAACATCCGCCCGCCATTGGGCACCGGCAGCGAGGGATGCAGCAGAACCACTTCGCCGTTTTTATCGGGCACGCCCAGGGTCAGGACTTGGGACATGAAAGGGCCGATCTGGCGCGGCGGGAAATTCACCACCGCCACCACCTGTTTTCCGATCAGGCTTTCGGGCGCGTAATGGCGCGTGATCTGGGCGGAGGAACGGCGGGTGCCGATCTCGGCCCCGAAATCGATGGTCAGCTTGATCGCGGGCTTGCGCGCCTCCGGGAACGGCTCGGCGGCGATGACGGTGCCGACGCGGATATCGACTTTCAAGAAATCGTCGAAAGCGATGGGATCAGGCATTGAGGCGGCCTTCCAGGATTTGCAGCGCCGCCTGCGCTCCGTCGGCCAGGTAGTAAAGTTTGAGCGTTTTCTCGCGCGCAAACCCCGCCTTGATCGTGGCGTGCAGCATGGCGTCCAGCGCATCGTAATAGCCATTCACATTGACCACCACGATGGGCTTTTCATGGACGCCCAGCTGCGCCTCGACCGCGACCTCGAAGAATTCGTCGAAAGTGCCAAGCCCGCCCGGCAACACCACGAAGGCGTCCGACATTTTCAGCATCAGATTTTTACGCTCCTGGATATGGGGCGTGACGATCAGTTTCTCCTCTTCCGAGACGGGCGGTTCCGCCGCCTGGAGGAAGGCGGGGATTATGCCCTGGACATTGGCTCCGCCGTCCTGGGCCGCGCGCGCCACGTCGCCCATCAGGCCATTGCCGCCGCCGCCGAAAATCAGCGACCAGCCGGCCTTGGCGATGCCCGCGCCCATCGCGCGTGCTGCGTCCCGGAAGGCCGGGTCGTCGCCGTATGAGGAGCCGCAGAAAACGCAAATCGCGGGGTTTTGCTTGTTGTCCATAGCGCTATTGGGGTTGCACGAAGAGCGGCATCTTCCTAAACAGGTTCGGTGCTTAAACCAAGAGCGTCGGCGAGAGCCGGAGCGACCTTTAAAAATGGGTCGGCGACAGCCGGAGCGACCATTAAAATGAGCGCCGGCGGGGCCCATAGTGTCAGTGTATGGGCGAGCGGCCATTGAATAGATTCAGGTCCTATTGCGTTTGCAAGGGGCCATCACCAAGTGAACGTTGCCGGTCGGCGCGCCACTTCCCGTTACGGAGATACTCGTGCCGCGCTGGTTATTGATTCTGGGGACGATTGCGTTGATCGCCCTTATTGCGGGCTACGTCACTTTCGGCGGCGCCAATATGGGGCGGTAATCGATGGCTCGGACTGCCGTAGAAGAAGGTGACGGCGCGCCATCCTTCCGGCCGCTATGGCGCCTGATGCCGTATCTCTGGCCCAAGAACCGGCCGGACCTGCGCACACGGGTGCTCGTTTCCATCGTCTTCCTGGTGCTGGCCACGGGCTTCACCAGCGTCTCGCCCCTGATCTTCGGCTGGGCCGTGGACCGGCTTCGTCCCACCCCGGCCAATATCGCCATCGGGTCGGTATTGTCGCTGATCGCGGCCTATGTGATCTCGCGCATCATGATGCAGGCCTTCGCCCAGCTGCGCGACGGCATCTTTGCCAAGGTCCAGTATCACGCCATGCGCGAAGTGGCGGTCGAGACCTTCGCCCATGTCCATACCCTGTCGCTGCGCTTCCACCTGGAACGCAAAACCGGCGGCCTGTCGCGAGTGATCGAGCGCGGCATCAAGGGCATCGATACGCTTCTGTCCTTTGCGCTGTTCAGCATTTTCCCGACCATCCTCTTGCTGGCCTTCTACAGCGCCATCCTGCTGGTCGATCTGAATATCTGGGTGGCGATCTCCACCGTGATCATGGTGATCGCCTATGTCTGGTTCACCTTCTGGATCACCCGTTGGCGCATTCAATTCCGGCGCGAGATGAACCAGTCGGACACCGACGCCAACACCAAGGCGGTGGACAGTCTGCTCAATTTCGAGACCGTCAAATATTTCAACAATGAAGCGCACGAGACCGCGCGCTACGACGTCTCGATGGAGAAATTCTCCCGCGCCTCGATCCAGTCGCAGATTTCACTGTCCTATCTCAACACCGGCCAGGCCGCGATCATGGCCGCCGGCCTGGGCGCGGTGATGGCGCTGACGGCGCTGGGCATTTCGCGCGGCCAGTTTTCCATCGGCTTGTTCGTGGCGGGCAACGCCATTCTCATCCAGCTCTACCAGCCGCTGAACCTGCTGGGCACCGTCTACCGCGAAATCACGCAAGGCCTGGTGGACATGGAAGCGATGTTCCGCCTGCTCAACCAGCCGCGGGAAGTGCAGGACAAGCCCGGCGCGAAACCTTTAATGGTCAGCGGCGGCGAGATCCGCTTCGACAATGTGGTGTTCAATTACGATCCCGAACGCACGGTGCTCAAAGGCATCAGCTTCATCGTGCCCGCCGGCAAGACCGTGGCGGTGGTGGGGCCATCGGGCGCAGGCAAATCCACCATCAGCCGCATTCTCTACCGCTTCTACGATATCCGCGAAGGCAAGGTGACGATCGACGGCCAGGATATCCGCGACATCACCCAGACATCCCTGCGCGCCGCCATCGGCATCGTTCCCCAGGACACCGTGCTGTTCAACGACACGGTGCGCTATAACATCGCCTATGGCCGGATCGGCGCCAGCGACGCGGATATCCGCGAAGCCGCGCGCCTCGCCCAGATCGACAAATTCATCGTCGAGTTGCCGCACGGCTATGACGCCATGGTGGGTGAGCGCGGCCTGAAACTCTCCGGCGGCGAGAAGCAGCGCGTCGCCATCGCCCGCACCATCCTGAAGAACCCGCCGATCCTGCTGCTGGACGAGGCGACCAGCGCGCTCGATACCGGCACCGAACGCGAGATCCAGGGCGCGCTCAGCGATGTCTCACGCGGCCGCACCACCTTGGTGATCGCGCACCGGCTTTCCACCGTGATCGACGCCGATGAGATTTTGGTGCTGGATCATGGCCAGATCATCGAGCGCGGCCGCCACTCTGAGCTCCTGGCGATGAACGGCCATTACGCTTCGATGTGGAACAAGCAGCGTGAAGCCGCCGCTGCGCGCGAGAAGTTGAAGGAAGTCGAGAACGATCCGGACGTGGCTCCGGGTATCGCCAAGGCCGTGCCGGCCTAACGCACCTTTCGAGCACGAGAGATTTTGGCGATTGGCTAGGAGCGTCGCGCGGAGCGTGCGAATAGCACGTGAGCACGCGCGACAACGCCAAGCGTCAAAAGATTCGTGCGATCAGATTATTTCGACCCGGTCGACTTCCACGCCCTTGTTGCCCTGGCGGGTCGAATAGCGAATCCGCTGATCCGGTTCGACCGCCTGCACACCCGAGCGGCGAAGCGCGCTGGCATGCAGATAGATGTCGCCCGAACCGGAATCCGGCATCACAAAGCCGAAGCCTTTCTGGTCGTTGAAGAACTTCACTTTGCCTTCGACCATCGGGCCGGACGGAGCGTTGTTGTCGCGATAGCCGCCCCGGCCACCGCCGCCGAAACGGTCGCTGCCGCCGAAGCGATCCCCGCCGCCGAACCTGTCGCCGCCGCCGAAACGGTCACTGCCCCCAAAACGATCGCCGCCACCGAAATCGCGACGACGAGGGCTTGGCGCCTCGGCGGTGGACAGATCCACGCTGTGGACATTGACCACTTGCAAGCCGCGCTGGGAATCCGCCAGGTCGCAGACGATGGTGGCGCCTTGCGGCACTTCGCTGTGCCCCACCGCCTGCAACGCCGAAGCGTGGCAGAAGGCGTCGCCGCCATCATTCAGGGTTATGAAGCCATACCCCTTGGTCGCGTTGAACCACTTTACCTTGCCTGTCGCAGAGGTTTGCGAAAGGGCTTTGGACCCTTCATTGTCATAATGAGCCATTTGAACCGACGCCACACCCAAGCCGGTTGATAACAGAACGCCCCCACGTCCGGCTGCGAGCAGGGCGCAATCCCGTATGATGACTACAGAAACACGAAGCCCGCAAGGCAGGTTAATGCTTCCTTGTAGCCGCGAAAACCTTGGCTTTTTATGCTGCGTCGCAAAAATTACTTGACTTAAAGGGGGTTAGCCCCGATATAGCCGCTATCCGACGCGACCGCACAAAGGCCCTTGGCCGTCATCGCGAGGAATTTTTTAGAACCTCCGTTCCCTCCAGTGTGCGTGGAAGACGGCAACAGCCGTTCCCCCGTGCGCGACTGCGTGCGGACTTCCGGTTTTTAAGGACTATCCGTGACTGACGTAACTTTCGCCTCTCTTGGCGTCGCCGAGCCGATTCTGCGCGCTCTGGCTGCCGAGAATTATACCCATCCCACCCCCATCCAGGCCCGCGCCATCCCGGCGCTGCTGGCGGGACGTGACCTCTTGGGCATCGCCCAGACCGGCACCGGCAAGACCGCCGCGTTCGGCCTGCCGCTGCTGCAGAAGCTTTCCATCGGCCATGTGCCGCCCCGTCCGCGCGAGGCCAAGGCGTTGATCCTGGCCCCCACCCGCGAACTGGCGGTACAGATCGAGGATAGCCTGCGCATCTACGGGAAATTCCTCAACCTCAAACGCGCCGTCATCCTGGGCGGTGTCAGCCAGAATTCCCAGGTCAATGCCATGAAGAATGGTGTCGATATCCTGGTGGCGACGCCGGGCCGTCTGCTCGATCTGGTGCAGCAGAAGCATATCCGGCTGGACGCGGTTCAGGTCTTCATCGTCGACGAAGCCGACCGCATGCTGGACATGGGCTTCATCCGCGACGTGCGCAAGATCGTGGCGCATCTGCCGCGCGAACGGCAGTCGATGCTGTTTTCCGCCACCATGCCGGACGATATCGTCAAGCTGGTGGGCGACATGCTGAAATCGCCGGAGCGCATCGAAGTATCGCCGCAGCACCGCACCGCCGACCGCATCGACCAGAAGCTTTATTATGTCTCGATGCCGCAGAAGCGCCAGCTGCTGACCGAACTGCTGAAAGACCAGGCGATGAACCGGGTCATCGTCTTCACCCGCACCAAGCATGGCGCCAACCGGGTCGCCGAACATCTGGCGAAGAGCGGCACCAAGGCCGACGCCATCCATGGCAACAAGTCCCAGAATGCGCGCCAGCGCGCCCTGGAATCGTTCCGCACCGGCAATGTGCGGGTGCTGGTGGCGACCGATATCGCCGCCCGCGGCATCGACATCGACGACATCTCGCATGTGGTCAATTTCGAACTTCCCAACGAGCCGGAAAGCTATGTCCACCGCATCGGCCGCACCGCGCGGGCGGGCGGGGAAGGCATCGCCATCTCCTTCTGCGATCCGTCGGAGCGGGAATATCTGCGCGACATCGAAAGGCTGATCCGGGGCAAGATCACGCCCGTGGCGCATGAGCTTCCCGAACTGACCGAAGCCCAGAAGGCCCAGGCCGAAGAGCCGCGCCGTCCGCACGGTCATCGCGGCAAACCGGGCGGTCACAAGCCGGGCGGCTACAAGTCCGGCGGTTACAAGCCCGAAGGGGCTGCCCCGGCCAAGAAGCGCAACGGCTCGAGGGCCCATTGGAACCGCAAGCGGGACGCCGCCTGATCCGTCATGACGGCGATCTTTGTCGATGGCGATGCCTGTCCGGTGAAAGCCGAGGTTGAAAAGGTCGCCACAAGGCATGGACTGCCCGTTACCATTGTCAGCAACGGCGGATTGCGCCCCTCGGCCAATCCGCTGATTTGCCATGTGATGGTGCAGGACGGCGCCGACGCCGCCGATGACTGGATCGCCGAGCATATCGGCCCCCGCGACATCGCAATCACCGCCGATATTCCCCTGGCCGCGCGCTGCCTTGAGAAAGGCGCGCGCGTGCTCGGCCCCAATGGCAAGCCTTTCACGTCGGACAATGTCGGCATGGCGCTGGGGATGCGGGAACTCAACCGTCATCTGCGCGAAGTCACCGGCGGGCAGACCTATCATTCCGGCTTTTCCAAACAGGATCGGTCGCGATTTCTTGGCGAACTGGAAAATTGCATCCAGGCCATGAAACGCGCAGGCTAGAGCGATGTCCGAAGCCCTCGCCGCGACCAAGACATTCGGCTTAGAGCTGGAAAATCATTACGCGCGGCTGCCCGGAGAATTCTACACCAGGATGCCGGCGGAGCGGGTCGGTGAGGCACTGACCCTGCTGCACGCCAATCCCA
Source organism: Pseudomonadota bacterium (assembly GCA_040389245.1). Classification (GTDB taxonomy): domain Bacteria; phylum Pseudomonadota; class Alphaproteobacteria; order Micropepsales; family Micropepsaceae; genus Rhizomicrobium. The sequence continues at coordinate 1,639,153 of JAZKAH010000002.1, forward strand.
AGGCTGCGACCTTGATCGGCCTCGATCCCGCCGCCTTCACCGATCCCGATTTCGTGCCGGTATTCTCCGGCCACAAACCGCTGGGCGATTTCCAGCCGCTGGCGATGGTCTATTCCGGGCACCAGTTCGGCGCCTGGGCAGGCCAGTTGGGCGACGGCCGGGCGTTGCTGATCGGGCAGGCGCGCAACGCCAATGGCGAATTGTGGGACGTGCAGCTGAAAGGCGCAGGGGTGACGCCCTATTCCCGTTTCGGCGATGGCCGCGCCGTGATGCGCTCCACCATCCGCGAATATCTGGGCAGCGAAGCGATCGCGGCATTGGGCATTCCCACCAGCCGCGCGCTCTCAATCATCTCGACCGGTGAAACGGTGGTGCGCGAGAAGATGGAGCCGGGCGCCATCCTCACCCGTCTGGCGCGCAGCCATGTCCGCTTCGGCCATTTCGAGCATTTCCATCATCGCGGCCAGCGTGAGCAGGTGCGGCTTCTGGCCGATCATGTGATCGGCGAATTTTTTCCGGAATTTATCGGCGATCATGCCGGCTGGTTCGGCGACGTGGTCAAGCGCACTGCCGAACTGATGGCGCAGTGGCAGTCCGTGGGCTTCGCCCATGGCGTGATGAACACCGACAATATGTCCATCCTGGGCCTGACATTGGATTACGGGCCATTCGGCTTTCTCGACGCCTATGATCCGGATTTCATCTGCAATCACACCGACGAGCAGGGGCGCTATTCCTTCGCCTACCAGCCCGGTATCGGTTTGTGGAATCTGCGCGCTCTGGCTCTGGCGCTGTCCAGCCTGATCGACAGCGACGCCTTGATGGAAAAACTCAACACTTATGAATCGCTTTTCGTCGCCCGCTTCCGCGCCTTGATGCGCGGCAAGGTGGGTTTCACCCGCGACGAGGACGGCGATGACGATCTGATCCGTTCGCTGCTGCAGTTGATGGCCAAGACCCGCGCCGATTATGCGCTGACTTTCCGGGGCCTGACCGAGACCGGTGAGGACTGGCTTTTCCAGTTTGGCATGGGCCGCCAAGAAGCGCTGACGTGGCGCGACCTCTATCGCAGCCGCATGGCGGGGGAGGGCGACCGGACGGCTGCCATGAACGCGGTCAATCCGAAATACGTCCTGCGCAACTGGGTGGCGGAGACCGCCATCCGGGCGGTGGAGGACCGGGGCGATTGCGGACCGCTGGACCGCATCCTGACACTGGTGCAGAGCCCCTTTGACGCGCATGCGGGCGAGGACGCCCTGGCCGAGCCGCCGGCACCCGAATTTTCCGGCCTTTCGGTCTCCTGCTCCTCGTAAAAGGCGGATTTGCCGCGCGAAAAACGGGTGGCAGGACGAGGGCCGAACCAGTATGGTCCCGCCGCCATGGAACCCTTTAAAAAGCTGGACGGCATCGCCGCCCCCCTCAACATGATCAATGTCGACACCGACATGATCATTCCCAAGCAATTCCTTAAAACCATCCGCCGCACCGGGCTGGGCAAGGCCTTGTTCGACGAGATGCGCTATCGCGCCGACGGCAGCGAGAATCCGGATTTCGTGCTCAACAAGCCGGCCTATCGCAAGGCGCAGATCCTGGTGGCGGGCGAGAATTTCGGCTGCGGCTCCAGCCGCGAGCATGCGCCCTGGGCGCTGCTGGATTTCGGCATCCGCTGCGTCATCGCTCCCAGCTTCGCGGACATCTTCTACAACAATTGTTTCAAGAACGGCATTCTGCCGATCAAGCTGCCGCAGGAGACTGTCGACAAGCTGATGGACGATGCGATGCGCGGTTCGAACGCCCGCATCTCGGTGGATCTGGAAACGCTGGAGATCCGCGGTCCCGATGGAGGGATGGTGAAGTTCGAGGTCGACGAGTTCCGCCGCCAGTGCCTGCTGAATGGCTGGGACGATATCGGCCTGACCCTGCGCGATGAAGAAAAAATCTCCGCCTATGAAAAGCGTCACAAACAAGACGCGCCCTGGATCTGAGGACCATGCACAATATTCTCGTGACGCCGGGCGACGGCATCGGCCCCGAAGTAATGGATGCAACCCAGCGCGTGCTGGGCTGGTACGGTCAGAATCGCAATTTCGGCTACACAGTCGAGGAAGGCCTGATCGGTGGCACGGCGTTTGAAAAAACGGGCCGTTCCGATCCCGATGACACAGTCGCCAAAGCCAAGAAGGCGGACGCCGTGCTGTTCGGGGCGGTGGGCGGACCGCAATGGGACGGGCTGCCCTTCGCCCAGAAGCCGGAGCGCGGACTGCTTCGCCTGCGCAAGGATTTGGAGCTGTTCGCCAATTTGCGCCCGGCCTTGTGCTTCGATGCCTTGAAGGATGCGTCCAGCCTGAAGCCGGAAATCGTGTCCGGCCTCGATATCCTGATCGTGCGCGAACTGACCGGCGGCGTCTATTTCGGCGAACCCAAGGAAACCACGATTTTGCCCGACGGCCAGAAGCGCGCGGTCGACACCCAGGTCTATACGACTTCGGAAATCGCCCGCATCGCCCGCGTCGCCTTCGAGCTGGCGCGGCTGCGCGACAAGCGCGTCACCTCGGCGGAGAAATCCAATGTGATGATGACCGGCGTGCTGTGGCGCGAAGTCGTGACCAAAATCCACAAGGACGAATTCCCCGACATCGCGCTCAGTCACGTCTTGGCGGACAATTGCGCCATGCAGCTGGTGCGCAACCCCAAGCAATTTGACGTGATCGTCACCGACAATCTGTTCGGCGATGTGTTGTCGGACGAAGCCGCGCAGCTCACCGGCTCCATCGGCATGCTGCCGTCGGCATCGCTGGGTGCAAAGATCGACGGCAAGCAGGCGGCGCTATATGAGCCGATCCATGGCAGCGCGCCGGACATTGCGGGCAAGGGCCTCGCCAATCCCATCGCCTCCATTCTCTCCTTCGCCATGTGTCTGCGCTATTCCTTTGGCCGGATCGAAGATGCCGTGCTGCTGGAAAAGGCGGTGGAGCGCGTGCTGGCCGACGGCTATCGCACCGGCGACATCATGCAGCCGGGCATGAACCGGGTTGGTACCGATGCGATGACCGACGCGATCCTGAAGGCGCTGGCGAAGCTTTCGGCCTAGAGCGCGATACGGAAAAGTGTGCAGCGTTGGTACGCTGACGCTACCAACTCCGAAAGATCGCGCGACAATATTTAGGTCCGCGTCCACATGCGCAGGAGATTCTGGTAGACGGCTTCCAGCCTTGTCCGGCTGATCCAGTCCATCTTCAGGCCTTCCAGCCCCATCACATCCTTGAGCTCGAATGCCAGGTTGCGTTCGCGCTCGTCCGGAATCATGCTTTCGATGAAGGTGAGCGACACCAGCCTGGTGCCGGACCGCACCGGGCGGACTTCATGCAGGGTGGTCGAGGGATAAACGAAGGTCGAACCCGGCTGCCCTTTGATCATCACCGGCAGGGTGCCGATATGCAGCACCAGTTCGCCGCCTTCATAGCTGGCGGGATCGTTCAGGAACACGGTGGCGGAAAGATCGGACCGCAGCTGGTAGGCCCCCGACTGGGCCTGGATGGTCATGAAGGCGGCATCGGCATGGGCGCCATATTTCATGCCGGGCTCGTAACGGCTGAGGAGCGGCGGCGCGATGCGCTTGGGAAAAGCGAATTCGCGAAAGGGGCGGCATCGCTGAAAGGCCTCGACCACGATCTGGGCGGCTTCCGGATAGCGCGGATCGCTCTGGTCGGATTGCAGATTAACCTTGGTGACGTTGGCGGGGTTCGACAGCCGGCCTTCGACAAAGGGCAATTCGCGGGAAAGTTGAACCAGCCGCGCGACTTCCGCCGGATTCAATAAATCGCTGATTTCCTGGAACATAGGGTCCTCTTCAAATCGCGGGAACCATAGCAAACCAATGCATGTCTGCCCATGCGCGAAACGCAGGGCCCCATTCGGGCGGCGGCGGCGTGAAACTGCCCCGTAAACATGGGCAAAAGGTAATTGTCCTGACCATCTGTGCGCGGACTTGGCGACAATTGTGAGTGACTCTCCCGCTAGAAAATTGTGCGCCGCGAAGGAACATTTTCCAACCGGGAACATTTTTCCGCGCGGCCGGTTATCGCTGGAGGTGGCAAACCAACCGAAAGCGATTGCCTGTCGCGTTCCGGATTTGGGCCGCGGCGCGATGTTTCATACATCCAGCTTCTGGGCCCTTGCAGATGTCGGTCAGCGAATTTCTTCCTTCCGTGACGCGCGGCGCGAATGCCGAAGCCGCGAAATCGTCGCGCGTGCGCTGGCTGCTTGTTGGATTGGGGCTGGTGCTGCTGGCGGCCTTGCTGTGGTTCGGCGTCCAATATTTGTTTCCCACCAAGGCGCATGTGGCGCCGCCCGCGCCGGTCCGGACCGCGCGCGCCGTGAAGCAGGATGTCGCTGTGGTGCAGACCACCATCGCCACAGTGGTTTCGCCCGCCACGGTACAAGTCACCGCCCAGGTGCAGGGCAAATTGCTGCAGGCTTATTTCCAGGAAGGCCAGCTGGTTCACAAGGGCGATCCCCTGTTCCTGATCGATCCGGCGCCATTCCAGAACGCGCTGGCCCAGGCCCGCGCGCAACTCGCCAAGGACACCGCGATGATGCAGAGCGCGCTCAACGACCGGCAGCGCTACACCGCGCTCTATGCCCAGAACGCGATCTCCCAGCAGCAGCGCGATCAGGCGGTGGCGACGGCCCAGGCCGATGCCGCGACGGTGGAAGCCGACAAGGCGGCGGTAAACATCGCCGCCGAAAATCTCGGCTATACCCGGATCCTGTCGCCCATCGACGGCAAGACCGGGCCGATCCTCATTCAGCCGGGCAATCTCATCACCGTTGCGGGCGCCACGCCGCTGGTCACCATCACCCAGATCCAGCCCATCAAGCTGTCCTTCTTCCTGCCGCAAACCCAACTCACCCAGATCCAGAACCAGATGGCGGCGGGCAAGCTCGAAGCCATGGTGCCGATGCCGGGCGCACCGGATGGCCGCGAGCAGGCCAAGGTCGATTTCATCTCCAACGCCGTGGGCGCCAACACCGGCACCATCGAACTGCGCGCCACCTTCCAGAATGCCGATCAGCGCCTGGTGCCCGGCCAGAGCGTCAATGTCGGGGTCACCCTCAACCAGATCGCGGGCGCGACCGTGGTGCCGCGCGACGCCGTCAATGTCGGGCCGGATGCGAGCTATGTCTATGTGGTCGGCCCCGGCAATGTCGTGACGTCCAAGCCGGTCAAGATCCTGAACGATGACGGCAACGTCGATGCGGTGCAGGGCGGCGTCAGGCCCGGCGACCAGGTGGTGGTGGAAGGCCAGCTTCGCATCGTGCCGGGGGCCAGAGTTCAGATCCGCAACAATGGACGGCCGCGCTCCTCGGCGCCGGCGTCCGACATGCCGTCATGAATATCTCGAGAGTCTTTATCGAAAGGCCGGTCCTCACCACGCTGATCATGGCGGCGCTGGTGATCTTCGGACTGTTCGGCTATTCGAATTTGCCGGTCAGCGAATTGCCGGCGGTGGATTTCCCCACCATTTCGGTTTCGGCCAGCCTGCCCGGCGCGGATCCGCAAACCATCGCTTCGGCGGTGGCGACGCCGCTGGAGAATCAATTCTCCACCATTCCCGGCGTCAGCTCGATGACATCGTCCAGCTCCTCGGGCCGGACCTCCATCACCATCCAGTTCGATCTCGACCGCGATATCGACGGCGCGGCGGAAGATGTGCTGGCGGCGATCCAGCAGGCGGCGCGGCAATTGCCGGTCAACATGCCGTCGCCGCCCACCTTGCGCAAAGTGAATCCGGCCGATGCGCCGATCCTGTTCCTGGCGATGCAGTCCGACTCCATGCCGCTCTATCAGCTGGACAAGCTGGCGGAGAATCTTCTGGCCCGCCAGCTTTCGACCTTGAACGGCGTCGCCCAGGTCAATGTCTTCGGCGCCGCCGCCTATGCCGTCAGATTGCAGATGGACCCCACCGCGCTGGCGTCGCGCAATATCGGCATCGATCAGGTGGCGAGCGCGGTCCAGGCCGCCAATGTCAATATCTCCACCGGCCAGCTCAACGGTCCCAGCCAGGCGACCCTGATTCATGTCAATGGCCAATTGGCCGATGCGGCGCATTGGAACAAGCAGATCATCGCCTATCGCAATGGTGCGCCGGTGCGCATCCAGGATGTCGGGCGCGCCATAGACGGCTATCAGAATGTGCTGGCGGCCAGCTGGTACAATGGCAAGCGGTCGATCGTGCTGTCGGTGCAGCGCCAGCCCGGCTCCAACACCATCCAGATCGTGGATGCGATCAACAAGGTCATTCCCCGCTTTATCCAGAGCATGCCGAAATCGGCGCATCTGACGGTGCTGTATGATCGCAGCCAGTCGATCCGCGCTTCGGTCGCCGACGTTCAGACCACGCTCCTAATCGCCGCCGGCCTGGTGGTGGCGGTGATCTTCCTGTTCCTGCGCACCTTGTCGGCCACGATCATCCCGTCGCTGGCGCTGCCGATTGCGGTGATCGGCACCTTCGCGGCGATGTCGCTGCTGGGCTACAGCCTCGACAATCTGTCGTTGATGGCGCTGACCCTGTCGGTCGGCTTCATTGTCGACGACGCCATTGTCATGCTGGAAAACATCGTCCGCCATGTCGAGGAGGGCGAAGCGCCCCGCGAGGCGGCCTTCAAGGGTTCGGCGGAAATCGCCTTCACCATTCTCTCCATGACCGTGTCGCTGGCGGCGGTGTTCATTCCCGTGGTCTTCATGGGCGGCATCATCGGGCGGCTGCTGCACGAATTCGCCGTCACCATCGTGATGGCGATCCTGATTTCCGGCGTCATCTCGGTGACCCTGACGCCCATGCTGTGCTCGCGCTTCATCAAGCCGGGCAAGAGCGCGGAGCACGGCAAATTCTATCAATGGACGGAAGACGCCTTCAACCGGGTGCAATCGGGCTATGAGCGTTCGCTGGCCTGGGCGATGAACCATGGCCGCTTCATCATGAGCCTGTTCGCGCTCAGCCTGGTGGCGACCGTGGTGCTGTTCATGACCATCCAGACCGACTTCATTCCGTCCGAGGATACCGGTCAGATCAACGTCAACACCGAAGCGGCGGATCGCACGTCATTCGCCCAGATGGTCAAGTATCAGAAGCAGCTGGCCGACATCGCGTCCCGCGACCCCAATATCGAAGGCGTGATGTCCTCGGTGGGCGGCGGCGGGGCGCGCAACGGCACCAATACCGGCTCCATGCTGTTCAAGCTCAAGCCGTCCGGCGAGCGCGACCTGAACGCCGACCAAATCATCCAGGAACTGCGGCCCAAGTTGGGACGGGTGATGGGCGTCAACGCCTTCATGCAGAACCCGCCCGCCATCCGCGTCGGCGGCATGCAGTCCAAGTCGATGTACCAATACACATTGCAGGACACCAACCAGGACGAATTGCAGCAGAACGCCACCAAGCTGCTGAAGGCGCTCCAGCATGCGCCGGGCTTCGCGGATGTCACCAGCGACATGGATTTCTCCAGTCCCTCGGTCGATGTCGATATCGACCGCGACCAGGCCGCCAGCCATGGCGTCTCGATCTCCTCGATCGAAACCGCGCTGGGCGCCAGCTTTGGCGGCCAGCAGATTTCCACCATCTATGCCAGCGACGCCGAATATTGGGTGATGCTGGAGTTGCTGCCGCAATATCAGAACGACATCAACGATATCGGCCAGCTCTATATTTCGTCCAGCATGGGTGGCGGCACCTCGACCAACGCATCGGGCGGCATTAGTCCCAATGGCGGCACCGGTTCGGCGGCCAACGCCTCGGCCAGCACCGTGAACAGTCTGGTGCCGCTCAGCGCCGTCACCAAGCTGACCCCGGGCACCATGCCGCTGGCGGTCAATCATCTGGGCCAGCTTCCCGCGATCACCATCTCCTTCAATCTGACCTCGGGCTATGCCCTGTCCGATGCCGTCACCGCGATCACCCAGGCCCGCGACGCTGCCGGAATCCCTCAGACCGTGCTGGGCCAGTTCCAGGGCCAGGCCCAGGCCTTCCAGAGTTCGATGGGCAATATGGGTCTGCTGCTCACCATCGCCATCATCACGGTCTATATTATTCTCGGCATCCTCTATGAGAGCTTCATCCATCCGCTCACTATTCTATCGGGCCTGCCTTCGGCGGCGGTGGGGGCGCTGATCACCCTGTGGCTGTTCGGCGTGCCGCTCAGCCTTTACGCCTTTGTCGGCATGATCATGCTGATCGGCATTGTGAAGAAGAATGCCATCATGATGATCGACTTTGCCCTCCACCGTGAGCGGGGCGCGGAACAGGCGACGCCGCGCGATGCCATCTATGAAGCGGCGATCGTGCGTTTCCGCCCCATCATGATGACCACCATGGCGGCCTTGATGGGCACCTTGCCGGTGGCGATCGGTCTGGGCGCCGGCTCGGAAGCGCGCCGGCCATTGGGCCTGGCGGTGGTGGGTGGCCTGATCCTGTCCCAGGCACTGACGCTCTACATCACGCCCGTGATTTATGTGTATCTCGACCTGGCGGGAAAGCGGCTCGCCAATTGGCACCCCTTCAGCGGCAAACCTCATGGCAGGCCGGGTCCTCACGGCGGCGGACACCACCCCACGCCTGCGCCGGCCGAATAGCGAAGCGCAACCCATCCGGCGGAGCATTCTGTCTGCGACGCGGGTGGGGGCTCAAAAAAACCCTAAAAAGACTGCGGATTAGCCGGGCCGCGGACGGCCGTTGTGTTGCTTACGCAGTTGCAACATAAAGCTTCGTCCATTTTTCCAGGCCCTGAGATGCCCGTGCCTTTCCGTCGCCTTCTGGTGGCCAATCGCTCCGAAATCGCGATCCGCGTTTTCCGCGCCGCGACCGAACTCGGCATCTCGACCATCGCGGTCTATGCCGAAGAGGACAAGCTGTCCCTCCACCGCTTCAAGGCGGACGAGGCCTATCAGATCGGCAAGGGCAAGGGCCCGGTCGAGGCCTATCTCTCGATCGACGAAATCCTGCGGGTGGCCAAGGAAGCCAAGGCGGACGCCATCCATCCCGGTTACGGCCTGTTGTCGGAAAGCCCGGAATTCGCCGAGGCCTGCGCGGCGGCGGGAATCATCTTCGTCGGCCCGTCGCCCAAGACCTTGCGCACCTTGGGCAACAAGGTCGATGCCCGCAATCTCGCGGTAAAGATGGGCGTGCCAGTGATGCCGGCCAGCCCGCCTTTGCCCGATGATCCGGAACAGGTGAAGGCGCTGGCGCGCGCCGTCGGCTATCCGGTGATGCTGAAAGCCTCCTGGGGCGGCGGCGGCCGGGGCATGCGCCCCATCGAAAGCGAAGAAGGTCTGCTCGACGCCGTCTTCACTGCCCGGCGCGAGGCCAAGGCCGCGTTCGGTAAGGACGAAGTCTATCTGGAAAAGCTGGTGCGCCGCGCCCGCCATGTCGAGGTCCAGGTGCTGGGCGACAGCCACGGCACATTGGTGCATCTTTATGAGCGCGACTGCTCCATCCAGCGCCGCAACCAGAAAGTGATCGAACGGGCGCCCGCACCTTATCTCGATGCCGGCACCCGCCAGGAATTGTGCGCGGCGGCCCTCAAGATCGCCGGCGGAACCGATTATGTCGGCGCCGGCACCGTCGAATTCCTGCTCGATGTCGATACCGGAAAATTCTATTTCATCGAGGTCAATCCCCGCATCCAGGTCGAGCATACGGTCACCGAAGTGATCTGCGACCTCGATATCGTGAAGGCGCAGATCCGCATCGCCGAAGGCAAGCGGATCGGCGTTCCCACCGACGATGGCGGTTATGAAACGGGCATTCCGCCCCAAGCGGAGATTTCGCCGCGCGGCCATGCCATGCAGTGCCGCATCACCACCGAAAATCCGGAAAACAATTTCATTCCCGATTATGGCCGCATCATCGCCTATCGCGGCGCCACCGGCTTCGGCATCCGCATCGATGGCGGCACCGCCTATTCCGGCGCGGTGGTGACGCGCTGGTACGATCCCCTGCTGGAGAAAGTCACCGCCTGGGCGGCGACGCCGGCCGAAACCATCGCCCGGATGGAACGGGCTTTGCGCGAATACCGCATCCGCGGCGTGGCGACCAATCTGCCGTTCCTGGAAGCGGTGCTGAGCCATCCGAAATTCCGCTCCAACACCTACACCACGCGGTTCATCGACGAGACGCCGGAGCTGTTTCACCTGCCGCCGCGCCGCGACCGCGCCACCAAGCTCTTGACCTATATCGCCGACGTCACGGTGAACGGTCATCCGGAAACGCGCGGCCGCATCAAGCCGCCCGCCGATGCGCGCATCCCGGACGCACCCAAATTCGGCGAGGCGCCCGCATCCGGGGCCAAGCAGCGTCTCGACCAGCTGGGTCCGGAGAAATTCGCCGCCTGGATGAAGGAACAGCGCCAGGTCCTGGTCACCGACACCACCATGCGCGACGGGCATCAGTCGCTGCTGGCCACCCGCATGCGCACCTATGACATCGCGGGCGTCGCGTCGGCCTATGCCAATGCCCTGCCGCAGCTTTTGTCGCTGGAATGCTGGGGCGGCGCCACCTTCGACGTGGCGATGCGCTTTCTGGGCGAGGATCCGTGGGAGCGGCTGGCGCTGGTGCGCGAACGGGTTCCCAATCTTCTCACCCAGATGCTGCTGCGCGGCGCCAACGGCGTGGGCTACACCAATTACCCCGACAATGTGGTGAAGGAATTTGTCCGCCGCACCGCCGACGCGGGCATGGACCTATTTCGCATTTTCGACTGCCTCAACTGGGTGGAGAATATGCGCGTCGCCATCGATGCGGTGCGCGAAGCGGGCAAGCTGGCGGAAGGGGCGGTCTGCTACACCGGCGATATTTTTGATCCGGCGCGCTCCAAATACGATCTGGCCTATTACATCGGCATGGCGAAGGAGCTTGAGAAAGCCGGCTGCCATATCCTGGCGATCAAGGACATGGCGGGACTGCTCAAGCCCGCCCAAGCGCGGGTGCTGATCGGCGCATTGAAGAACGAGGTCGGGCTGCCGATCCATCTGCATACCCACGACACGTCGGGCATTGCTGGCGCCACCATCCTGGCGGCGGTGGATGCGGGGGTCGATGCGGTGGACGCCGCGATGGATGCGATGTCCGGCACCACCTCCCAGCCTTGCCTCGGCTCCATCGTCGAGGCCTTGCGTCATACCCCCCGCGATCCGGGCCTCGATCCCGAGGCTATCCGCCAGATCAGCTTCTATTGGGAAGCGGTGCGCACCCAGTATGCGGCCTTCGAAAGCGACCTGAAGGCGGGCGCCTCGGAAGTCTATCTCCACGAGATGCCGGGCGGCCAGTTCACCAACCTGAAGGAACAGGCGCGTTCGCTGGGACTGGAGACGCGCTGGCACGAAGTCGCCAAGGCTTACCGCGCCGCCAACGACCTGTTCGGCGATATCGTGAAAGTCACGCCGTCGTCGAAAGTGGTGGGCGACATGGCGCTGATGATGGTGTCCCAGAATCTGTCCAGCGCCGAGGTGCTCGATCCCAAACACGACATGGCGTTTCCGGCCTCGGTGGTGGAGATGCTGCGCGGCGATCTGGGCCAGCCATTGGGCGGCTGGCCGAAAGCGCTGCAGGACAAGGCGCTCAAGGACATCAAGGCGACCACGGCCCGGCCCGGCGCCTTGTTGCCGCCCACGGATCTGGACGCCGCGAGGAAAGACGCCGAAACGAAAATCGGACGTCCACTGGAAGGCGACGAACTTCTCTCCTACCTGATGTATCCCAAAGTCTTCACCGACTACGCCGCCATGCAGGGCAAATATGGCCCGGTGTCGGTGCTGCCCACGCCGGTCTTCTTCTACGGCATGAAGCTGGGCGAGGAGATCGCGATCGAACTGGAGCGCGGCAAGTCGCTGGTGCTGCGCCTGCAGACCATCGGCGAGACCGACGAGGAGGGCAAAGTGCGCGTCTTCTTCGAACTCAACGGCCAGCCCCGCATCGTCAAGGTGCCCAACCGCTCCGCCAAGGCCACGGTGGAAGTCCGGCGCAAGGCGGAAGAGGGCAACGACGCCCATGTCGCTGCGCCCATGCCTGGCGCCGTTTCCACTGTTTCGGTGAAGAAGGGCGAGGTGGTGAAAGCCGGCGACGTCCTTCTCACCATCGAAGCCATGAAAATGGAAACCGCGCTGCATGCGCCGCGCGACGGCACGATCGCGGAGTTGCTGGTGACGCCGGGGGCTCAGATCGACGCCAAGGATCTTCTGGTGGTTCTGGGATAGGCGAACCGGGCGCGAGAGGGTTCACCGCGCCCGGTTCTGACCCGCGGCTTTGATCGTCAGCCGAATCCGGGCTCGCCCAATCTTTCCAACTCGCCCGGCCGATTCAATCTTCAGCTAAGCATATAGTTAAAAGCCGAGGCCGCGCCGCTCCGACATCGTCAAAGTGGCCCGCACCGTCAGGGACGTTTCTGCTTGGCTGGTTGAGTTCTGGCCGATATTGGCGCTGCTCGTCTCAATTCCGGAGAAATTCTGGCGCCGCCCGATCATATTGCCATATGTGCGTGCCTGATTATTTTGCAGCCCGTCAGGCAGTGCGATCGTGATCGAAGCACCTGTAACGGCTGCAGCCAGATCTTGATTCGACAGCGCCGCCGCTGACTCATTGGCAAGCCCAGGCTTCACGGCGCAGAAGAACATCCAGAGAAAAAGAGGCGCCATTTTGCTCTGCGGATACATTCCACGATCATTCACCGGGCCCCTTAAGAAAGCGTGGTGGCGTCCCTCTCCATGACGATTTGGAGTGGTTTGCGAAGCATTCCTGTGACGCCCATGCGTGCGCGAGATGTCGAGTCGTGCGTGGCGCTCATGGCTGTACGGTAGGAGCGGCACGCGCCCGTGCAACGCAACATAATCTGATCGATTTCGACGCATGACAGACTGGTTTGCGATTCCAGAGGCTTAGGGCGCTCCATCGCCTTCATCCAAGCAAAACCCGATGGGCGAGGAGCCTTGAGCGCGGCGATATCCGGTTGAAAGAAACTTGGTTAATAAGAGATTAAATAATTCACTAACGGATTAGTTCAAATTGTGTCTTGATTGGGGCAGCACTTCGGCTCTCGCGGGTGCGTTTTCTCGACGATCTCTATCGGCGTTTTCCTCTTTTCAACTCCAAGGAGAATTCTCATGACACGCATGAAGGTACTGGCGTCCGTTTCGACGCTGGCGATTGGGCTGGTTCTGTCAGCTGGGGCTTATGCTTCCGACACGCAATTGGGCCAAGGCAATGCCAATGACGGCAGCAACGCCTCGACCGCCAATTCGAACAACTTGACCGCCGACAACGGCAATACGCACACCTCGACTTCCACTGCTGGCAACAATACTGGCGCTGGCGATGCGTCGAACGGTGGCAAGAATATCGCCTCCAACAACAGCCTGAGCAATGTCGGCAATAGCTCTGACTCCAGCTCGAATCCCGACTCGAGCTCGCACGGCAACAACACCGGCAACGGTGATGCGTCGAATGGCGGCAAGAACCTGCTGAGCAACAACGTCGTTTCGGCCGACAATGGCAACAACCAGTCGACCAACAAGTCCAAGGGCGATATCTCCGGCAACGGCGATGCGACGAACGGCGGCGAGGTCAAAGATTCGAACAATATCGACACGAGCTCGCACGGCAACAACTCCGGCACGGGCAATGCGTCGAATGGCGGCAAGGTTATTGCCTCTAACAATAGCAACAGCGGCAACGACTCTAGCCAACACAACAGGACCACCAACACGACCACGAACATTGCCGTGACGGCAACGGTCTCGGCTGACGTTCTGTCGGCCACCGTGACCGGCAATCACACGGAAATGGCCAATGGCGAAGACGGCCACAACTCCGCTCGCACCGGCGACATCGCCGGCAGCACCTATAGCGGCTATGCGGGCATCCAGACCGCCAGCATAAACACCGGCATCTCGTCGGTGAGTCAGGCTGCGACATCGATCGCCGCCAACGCGAACGTATCTTTCGGTCACTAAAGCAGAATACCGGCGGGCCGTTTCGGCCCGCCGGCCCTTTTCTGGGGGGTGCTTCGATGAAACAGGAAATCATTTCAACAGCGATTATGGCGCTTGGGCTTACCATCTCCGCTCAGGCTTACGCCGCAGATGCGGCCAAACCTGCACTGCCCCAGGCTTTATCTGGCGACGATCTCGCCACGCTCAGCGGTGGCGCAAGTCCGTCCGGCGTCGCGATCACCAAGCAGACGCTCACGGCGGTGAATTCCGGCAATAGCCTCAACGCCGACAATATCACTACGGGCGATATTTCCGTCGGCGCCGGCGCCTTTAATGGCTTCAATGGCGTAGGCAATTTCGTCTTCAACACGGGCAACAACAACAATGTCCAGGGCTCGCTCAGCGTCACGATCATGACACCGGCCAACTGACATGGGGCTCTGGGGGCTCCGCGCAATCGCGAAGGGGCTAACCGCCCCCATTGGCGGACGCTCCCTGAATGTTGTCGCGCTGCTTGCGCTGCTGGCGGTGCATCCCGGATCGGCGAGGGCAGGCGATATCACCCTTGCCACGCCGGAGACCGGCAATTACGCGGTTCACGTCACCAGCTTCGCGGAAATTCCGTTCCGCACCGTTATCCGCCAGCAATTCGATTATAGCTGCGGCTCGGCCGCGCTGGCGACGATGCTGCGTTTCCAATATGGCAAACCCACCAGCGAAGCCGATGTCTTCAAGGCGATGTACGCCGTCGGCGATCAGGATCGCATCCAGAAGCTGGGCTTCTCGCTCCTGGACATGAAGAAATATCTGGCGACGCTCGGTTACGAGGCAGACGGTTATCGCTTGAGCGTCGAAGAATTGGGCCGCCTGGATACGCCATCGATCGCGCTGGTTCAGAATGGGTCCTACAAGCATTTTGTTGTCGTCAAGGGTTATGCGAGCGGGCATTTCTTGATCGGCGATCCGGCCCTGGGCCTGAAAATGGTCTCCGCCGAGGATTTCAAAACGATCTGGAATGGTATCGCCTTTGTGGTGCACGACGCGCCCGCCGGAACCGAAGCGGTATTCAACAGCGCCAATGAATGGCAGCGTTGGACCGATGCGCACCCCCTGACAGCTGCGGTCCTCAATCAACCGCTCGCGCCGTTCCTGCGCGATCTTCGTGTCCAGTATCAGATCGAGCCCAATCAGATCCTGCCAAATCCGTTCCAGCCATGACCATGCGGCGCGCCATAACGAATATGTCCGTCCTCGGTTTTTTCGGGGCGCTCGCCCCCTGTCTGGCGTTTGCAGTGAACACACCATCCGGCGAGCCGCTCGAACAAGTCGATACGACCTTCCTTGGTACGGGGCAGGAGGCAGGTCCAGCCGCACCAGCGCCAGGATGGGCGGTCCAGGTCGGCGCGTTCGCCGATGAACCTGCGGCCGAAGCGCAACTGACGCGCGCCGCCGAACGGGCGCCGGACGAAATTTCCCGCGCCATACGCCGCGTAACGCCGTTCGCCTGGAACAATGGCCGCATGTTTTATCGCGCCCGGTTTGGCGGCCTGGATGCGCAGACCGCGCAAGCTGCCTGCGCCGATCTGAATCGTCACGGCGAAACCTGTTTCGTGGTGGCGGATCAAATCGCGAGGCCGGACCACGCAACGCTTGTCGAAGCCACGCCCGATCCGGCGCCGCTGGTGCGGCGCAGCGAGTCGAACGGTATTCAAGCGCCCGCGACAGTGCCGGTTGCCGATATTATAGTCGCAGACACAGTGGTTGCAGACACGGTCGCCGCTCCCGTGAAGGTGGCCGCAAACACCGCTCGCCCATCGCTTCTCAGCGCTGCCAGCCGGGTGAATAATAACGAGCTGTCGGACATGCGCGGCGGCTTTTTCACCGCCGCGGGCGCGCATTTTGATTTCGGCGCCAGCGTCCAGACGATGGTCAATGGCCAGCTCGCGCTTCAGACAAATGTTCAATGGACGCCGGCGGGACCGGCGATTCAGCAGCTCTCGGGCCTGGGCGCTTCCATTCGGGCGCAGGTCGCGTCCAACCTCGCCAATGCGGATATCGGAACAGCCGCAGCCAATGCAGCGACGGAGGCCGCCCCCGATGCTGCCAGCAATGTTGCATCGAATTTGACCGCCACGCCGCCTCAGGCGCCGAATGCCGCGGCGCCGGCCACCGCCAATGTCACCGCGCCGGCGACGCCTTCCACAACGGTCACGTCGATCACGCCCCCCACCGGGACCCAACCCACGCCCGTGACGGTCGGCGGGCTGTCTGGCATACAGATACCTGGCGCCACCGGCGGCTCGACCCAGGTCTTCGCCAACGTGGCGGCCGGGCAGCTTCAGAACATCATTCTGAACAGCGCCAGCAACCAGACCATCTCCCAGAACACCAATGTCATGCTGACGATTTACAACTTCCCGGCCTGGCAACAGCAGCTCATGCAGAACGCAGTCTCGTCGCAACTCGCGCACGATATTCTGGCCGCTTCCGGGCTCAGCGGGCACTGATTCGCCCAATACCGCGATTTGTACGAAAACAGCCAAAACAGAGGCCCACATCTTTTTTCACTGATTCGGTAAAAAAATTTATGGTAAATATGGCTGGCAAGTGATTTGGGGGCCTATGTGATTCTCAAAAAGCCACTTTTAGCGGCCGCGGCCGCCGGAGTGCTGCTGGCCCTTTCGGGAGCCTCGGCACGGGCGCAGGATCCTTCGCTGGACAAGGAGCTGAAGGCTATCAGCGCCCAGCTGAAAGCCCAGGAAAGTCGACTGGCGGTTCAGGAGCGCCTGCTGAAAGCCCAACAGGACGCGATCGAAAAGCAGGCAGCCGTCATCGACAATCAGCGGGCAGAACTGGCCAAGCTGCATCCCCAGACGGCGGCGGCGCAGCAGACCGCCACGGTCCAGCCGGCGGCCTTGACCATTCCAGAACCGACGCCGCGGCCTGTCCAGACCGCGCAGGCCAACCAGCCGAATTCCGGAGTGACCCATCGCACCGTTAGCACCCCGACCGGCCCTGTGGGCGAGGCCCCTCAGAAGGACGAACAGCCGCCGCAGGTAGTGCAAAGCCTGCCCGAAGGTCTCGCTGTTCTGACGCCCCGCAACCATTTTATTCTCACGCCGTCAGCCGAATATACCACGACCACCAATGACCGGCTGGTGTTCCGTGGTGTGGTGATTGTACCGGGTATCAATCTGGGCGAAGTGGATGCCTCGAGTGACGACCGGAACATTCTCTCCACCGTTCTGGATTTGCGCTACGGCATCACCAACCGGCTCGAGGTCGAAGCGCGCGTGCCTTACGTGTGGTCTGACGATCGCGCGACCATTCTGTCGCAAGGACCTAATGGCAGCGCGACGCAGAGTATTTATTTACAGGATTCTGGCATCGGCGATGTCGAGATCGGGGCGCGCTATCAGATCAATAACGGCCTGGAAGATTGGCCGATCTTCATCGCCAATGCGCGCTTCAAATCCGACACCGGCATGGGCCCGTTCGATATCAAGCGCGATTCCGCTGGCATTGCCCAGCAAGTGGCGCTGGGTTCGGGATTCATGGGCCTGGAAGGCGGCTTCAGCGTCCTCAAGGTCACCGATCCGGCCGTGCTCTTTGGCAGCGTGAATTATGTCTACAATTTGCCCAAGGACATCAATCAGACCATCGGGAATGTCTTTGTCGGCCGCGTCGATCCCAGCAACACCATCAATGCCAATCTGGGATTCGGTTTTGCGATCAATCCGGACTTCTCCTTCTCGCTAGGGTATGAGCACAGTTACGTGATGCCGCAATCCACCATGCTGGGCACAACACGACAGGACACGACATCGCTTCAGGTCGGTGCCCTGACTTTGGGTATGGCCTACCGGCTGGGAAACAACATGTCGTTGAACGGCAATTTCGAGTTTGGCGTTACTGCGGCGGCGCCTGACATGCGCGCAGTCTTCAGCTTGCCGACCACATTCTGAGCGTGGGCGTGCGCTGTCCTGTGACAGCGGTCTCGCCGGCATGTAAACAGAAGCGATGAACGCAGCGATCCATGCCGCCTGCGACGCGGCAACGGCCGCAAAACCGGCCGGCCCTGGGGCGCGCCATCCGCGCTGGATCCTGACCGCCACCATCCTGGCCTCCAGTCTCGCCTTCATTGATGGATCGGTGGTCAATGTCGGTCTCGCCGCCATCGGCAAGGACCTCAAGGCGCAGGCATCCGATCTGCCATGGGTGATCAACGCTTATCTGCTGCCCCTGGGCGCCCTGCTGCTGCTGGGCGGCGCGGCTGGCGACCGTTATGGCCGCATGCGGCTTCTGGTGTTGGGCACGCTGCTGTTCGGCATTGCCTCGATTGGCTGCGCCGTGGCGCCCAGCCTGGCCTGGCTGCTGGCGGGAAGGGCCGTTCAGGGGATTGGCGCGGCGCTGCTAATGCCCAACAGCCTGGCCATTCTGGGCGCGTCGTTTTCGGGCGAGGCCCGCGGCCGGTCGATCGGCATCTGGGCGGCGATGGGGGCCGTGATGGGCGCGGCGGGACCGGTGCTGGGCGGTTGGCTGATTGATGGGGTGGGTTGGCGCGCGATTTTTCTCATCAACCTGCCGCTGGCCATCGGCGCCATCCTGCTGGCTCTGATTTTCGTGCGGGATACGCGGCCGGAACGCGGTTCCCCGGCGCTGGATGTGCCCGGCGGACTGCTGGCGACGGCAGGACTGGGTTCGATCATCTGGGGCCTGACCATCGGGGCGGGGCCGGGCGGCTGGACGAGGATGGCCGTCATGCTGGCGGCGGCGGGCACCCTCCTGATGCTGGGGTTCCTGGCGGTCGAGAAGGCGAAAGGCGAGCGCGCGATGATGCCCCTGGCCCTGTTCGGATCGGCCAGCTTCATAGGCCTCACAATCTTCACCTGGCTGCTCTATGGGGCGCTGGGCGCCCTGATGGTGCTGGTGCCTTATGTACTGATCCAGGCCGGCGGCTATTCGGGTACGGCCGCGGGCGCGGCGCTGGTACCGTTTGCGGTGGTGCTGACGGTGACCTCGCCGATGATGGGCGGCATCGCCGGACGCATGGGGCCGCGCCTGCCCCTGGCGATCGGCGGGCTGGCAGTGGCCTTCGGCTTTCTGCTGTTGCTGCGGCTGGATGCGGCGGCGCATTACTGGACCGATATTTTTCCCGGCATTCTTGTCATCGCCTTCGGCATGTCGGGCGCGGTGGCGCCTTTGACGACGGCGGTCCTGTCATCGGTGGATTCGCGCCACACCGGCTCCGCTTCCGGACTCAACAGCGCGGTGGCGCGCGTCGCCGGCATGGTCGCCACGGCTCTGCTGGGTGGGGTGCTGGGCGCCCGGGGCGCCGGTCTGATCGCCGGCTTCGACCATGCCGTCATCGCCTGCGCCATTGCCGCCCTGGCCGCGTCGGCCAGCGCCTTTTTCCTGATCCGGATCGGCGGCGCGAAGGCGTAGCCGTCAGGCGAATTCGCCAAAGCCGCGCGCCATCAGCGCGGCGAAAGCCAGCAGCAACGGAAACAGCAGCAACTGCGCCCATAATAGCCGGCGCACATTTGCGATCTGGCTATCATCCGACGAGCGTTTCTCGCGCCGCCAGCGCAGAAAGCTGATGGTGGGCGCCGCAGAGAGCGCGCCGATGATCGCGAAGGTTAGATCAGAACATGATGCGCAACCGCCAGGATCAGATCGAGCATGTTTCCCGGATGCTATTTTTCGCCAATCTCTATTTTTCGAATGGCGTGCCGTTCTCCACCGCCACCCAGGCCTTGGCCATGCGTTCGGTCGGCAGCCATACCGTGGGCTCGTCGGGCAGCTTGGCGCCGGCCACCACCGGCGCGACGGTATGCTTGGCGAGATCGCCTTGCCAACCTTTGGCCGGATCGAGCGCGCCCAGTGTTTTGCCCGACATGGCGCCGATCCGCGTCGGCAGCACATCGTCGAAGAACATGCGGGACATTTCATCGGAACGGCCGACCGCGTGCGGCGTGTTCGGCTCCTGCACCAGCGCCCACAAGGCGCCGGGACGGCGGTTCATCGAGAAGATTCCGGTCACCGCCGTCACGCGATATTGCAGATCGTCATTGCCGACGAACAGCAGCGCCGGGATGGCCCGCGTCGCCTTGGAGGCTATGCCGGTGTAGTAGAAATTGCCCTTGTTCACGACAAAAGCGGCGATTCGCTCCGGCTTCCAGGCCGCGAGCTCGTAATTGACTTCACCGCCCGCCGACATGCCCCACAGCACCAATGGCGCGCTGGCCAATTCCGGATGCTTGGAACGTTTGGCGAAAGCGTTGATCGCCTTGATCAGAGCGGGACCGCTGCCCTTGCCGACATCGGCATAATCTTCGACGAAAGAGGGCACCTTGTCGGTGAAGTGGGTGCCGATGACAGCCAGCTTGTGGCTGGCCGCCCATTGCCGCCACACCGGATCGGAGGCCATCTGCCGCCCTTCGCCATTCGAACCGGGGTTCAGCACCAGGATGCCGTCAAGCTTGCCCGCGCCATCCGGCGCCCAGAAACGGAATTCCGCCTTGGCGTAATTGGCGCCCGGCGGGGCGGCTTCATCCAAAGTGCTGGGATCGGGCTGCAGCGGCGGCTCGCTGCGCGGGGCCTGTGCCTGCGCCATGCCGGCGAACGCGACGAGCGCAATGCTCAAGGAAATCTGTTTCAACATCCGCGACATTCCCCACCTCATTTTTCAGATTCTATTTTGCCGGCATCTTATGGGGCTGGGGGCCGGAGTTCCAAGTCCTAAATCGGACAGATCGGAGCGGTTGTTGTCATTTGCGCAATGTTGCGGCCGCGAGATTTCGACACGAATGTTTCGCCCAAATTGATTGGACAGTCCTGTGTCGGCGGCGTTGAATTGAACGGTCGCAACGGGGGTTGATCGAAGGGAGTTTTCCTTTGGACGCCTATGAAATCCGCATCGTGAAGAAACAGAAAAGATCGCCGGTGATTTATGCCTGCTCGCAAGCGAGCGATCACGCCGCGATCCGGCGCGCCAGAAGCCTGATCGAGGAGGGCGACCTGGTAGAGGTATGGCGCGGCCTGGATTGTGTTTATACCACGCGTATGTCACCCATACCGCAATGACACCAAGAGCGCGCGCCGTCCTTCTGGGCGACCGGCTGATACTGGATCGCAGCGCGCAACCGCGCGTGATCTCCACCGCGCCTTTCAGTTTCCACAAGGGCGACGGCTATGTCGTGGCCTTCCGCTATGGCGCGGCGGTCCTGATCGGCCTCAACCCGGAGGAAGAGGAAGAGAGCCTCGCGCAACTGGCGGGCCGGGCCGCGCCCGCGGGCGGGCGCGAGGAAGAACGCATCGGGTTGGAATTTGCGCCCGGCGCGGAGGAGGGCCTGACCGCGGCCGGTATTTTGCAGCTTCGGGAATTGACCAGCGCGCATGCCCTGGTGTTGGCCGACATCTTGGGAAAAAGCGTGGCGCTGGCCTATTACGAAAAAGAGATCGCCTCGGTCTTCGACACCATCGAACCGGCTGCCAGCATGCTGGCCACCAGCGGTCGTATTCCCAGCGGACGCAAGGCGTTGCTGCAACTGGTGGGTTCGGCGCTTCTCACTCAGCACCGCGTCTCGGGCCGCATCGCCTTCGCCGAAAAACCGGACATTCTGTGGGAGCATCCGGAGCTGGAGCGCTTCTATGCCCGGCTGGAAGACGAATATGAGATCGTGGAGCGTGGCACCTTGCTGAACGGCAAGATGCATGTGATCACCACCGCGGCCCAGACCTTTACCGACATGATGGACACCGCCCGTTCGGCGCGGCTCGAGCTCCTGATCGT
Organism: Pseudomonadota bacterium; assembly: GCA_040389245.1. Lineage (GTDB taxonomy): Bacteria > Pseudomonadota > Alphaproteobacteria > Micropepsales > Micropepsaceae > Rhizomicrobium. The sequence continues at coordinate 1,660,929 of JAZKAH010000002.1, forward strand.
GATCCTGATCCTGGCCGAACTGGTGATCGCGGCTGCGACCTTGTTCCATCCCTGGTAATCAATGGTCGATGTTTGGGTCTTATTGCGCGGTCCAGCCGCCATCGATGGGAATGATCGCGCCGGTGATCGAACGGGCGCTGTCGCTGGCAAGATAGACGGCAAGATCCGCCACCTCTTCGACCGTGACGAATTGCTTGGTGGGCTGGGCGTGCAGCAGCACGTCGTTGATCACTTGTTCCTTGGTCATGCCCCGTGCCGCCATGGTTTCGGGAATCTGCTTTTCCACCAGCGGCGTCCAGACATAGCCGGGGCAGATGGCGTTGGCGGTGATGCCGAAGGTTGCGGTTTCCAGTGCCACCGTCTTGGTCAGTCCGGCGATGCCGTGCTTGGCCGAGACGTAGGCGGATTTGAACGGCGAGGCGACCAGGGCATGCGCCGAGGCGGTGTTGACGATGCGACCCCATTTCCTGGCCTTCATGCCCGGCACGGCGGCGCGGATGGCATGGAATGCGGCGGAAAGATTGATCGCGATGATCTGGTCCCATTTCTCCGGCGGGAAGTCCTCGATCGGCGAGACGAACTGGATGCCGGCATTGTTGACCAGAATATCGACGCTGCCCAGCTTGGCCTGCGCATCCGCGACCATGGCTGCGATCTCGGGGCCTTTGCTCATATCGGCGCCGGAATAAAGCGCCCGGACGCCGAATTCGCTTTCAATGCCGGACCGTTCCTTTTCGATTCCGTCCTTGTCGCCGAAGCCGTTGATCACGATGTCGGCGCCCTGTTTGGCATAGGCCCGCGCGATGGCGATGCCGATGCCGCTGGTCGAGCCGGTAACCAGAGCGACCTTACCTTTGAGCATGAAGAAATCCTTATTATGTGAGGCGACGACTCGCGGTTTCTATCATGCCGACGAACCGCACGTCCGTCCGACAATCCCATGACGCTTTCCGTTTAGGGCAAAAATGTCATGGGAGTTTTAACACCCGGCCGCTAAACTGCCGCCATGGACACAAAAACCGGCAATATGGGCACTGAAAACATGGTCGGCTGGCGGCCGGAGCGCTGCGGCCGGGTCGCCCTGGTGCTCCAGGGTGGGGGCGCGCTGGGGGCCTATCAGGCGGGCGTCTACCAGGCCCTGCACGAAGGCGGGATCGAGCCGGACTGGGTGTCGGGGGTCTCCATCGGCGCCGTCAACGCCGCCATCATTGCCGGCAACAAACCGGAAGACCGGCTGGAAAAGCTCACCACCTTCTGGACCCGCATCACCGACCGCAGGGTTTGGCTGCACACGCCGGACGGCGACATTTTCCGCCAGATGCGCAACGCGACCTCGTCCTTCTACACCACGCTGTTGGGCCAGCCGGGCTTCTTCAAGCCTCAGAAAGTCAGCCCCTGGCTCAGCCCCGCCGGTGCCAAGAGCGCCACGGGCTATTACGACAACAGTCCGTTGCGCGAGACCTTGCTGGAACTGGTCGATTTCAATCTGCTGAACAGCAAGGGCTGCCGCTTCTCGGTCGGCGCGGTCAATGTGATGAGCGGCAATTTCATCTTCTTCGACAATGCCAAGCATGAGATCGGGCCGGAACACATCATGGCGTCCGGTGCGCTGCCGCCCGCTTTTTCGCCGGTGCAAATCGGCACCGATTATTTCTGGGACGGGGGCATCGTCTCCAACACGCCGTTGCAGCATCTGCTGGCGCAGGATGACGATATCAATTCGCTGGTCTTTCAGGTCGATCTGTTCAGCGCCTCCGGCGCACTGCCGCGCACCATCCAGGATGTGATGAGCCGCGAAAAGGACATCGCCTATTCCTCGCGCACCCGCCAGGTCACCGACATGTTCCAGCGTCTGCAGCGCTGGAAGACCCGCGCCTATCGCGCGCTGCTGAAGGTGCCGGAGGCGGATTTGACGGAGGACGAACGCAAGATGCGCGACAAGCTCGCCACGCTTTCCGCGCTCACCGTGCTGCAGCTGATCTATCAGCAGAAGACCTATGAGGGGAATGCCAAGGACTATGAGTTCTCCCGCACCTCCATGCGCGAGCATTGGGACAGCGGCCATGGAGACACCAAGCGCACCTTGACCCACCGGCACTGGCTGGAAATGCCGCCCGAGAATACCGGTATCGTCACCCACGACATCCACCGGGACCGCGAGGAAGACGTCTGGTAGGCCGTTTTATCCGCCCAGAGTCAGCACATTGTTGGACCGGTTCTTGTCCGGCACCACATGATCGGGATCGATGGTGACCGACAGGACGGGCTGGGTGCTGTCTAGGCGGATCTGGGCTTCGGTTTTCTGAATCCAGGTTTCCGCCGGCAACTGGAGACGCTGCTTGGTGCCTCCTAGGAAAGCGACCTCCACCGTCACCGGCATCACCATGCGGTCGAGATTGGTGATGGTCACCACCGCGCCCTTGGTCCAGCCGCCCTTGGCGGGCACCGCACTTTCCACGGCCAGGTCCAGGGTCCAGTTGCGCGCATACCAGCCGCGCCAGAACCAGGAAAGGTCTTCGCCGCCGGCGCTGTCCATGGCGCGGAAGAAATCCGACGGCGAGGGATGCTTGAACGACCAGTCGGCGATGTATTTGCGGAAGGCCCAGTCGAACCGCTCCGGCCCCAATATCTGTTCGCGCAGCAACACCAGCCCCAGCGCCGATTTGAAGTAGCTGGAGGGGTGGCGGTACTTCTCCATCACCTGATCGGCCCGGGTCAGCATGGTTGGCGCATTGGGGTCTTCCAGCAGCGGCAGGATTTCCTCCACCGGATTGCCCTTCTTGGGCGCATATTCACCGTCGCGCTTGGGTCCGAACTCCTTGAAGTCATCAGACTCGTAGATGTCGATGAAGGTGTTGAAGCCTTCGTCCATCCATTGGTCGCGCCGCTCGTTGGAGCCCACCATCATCGGAAACCAGCTATGGCCGATCTCGTGCGCGGTGATCCAGAAGAGCTGGGGACCTTGGTCCTTGTAGCTGTCAAAGACCGCGCCGGGATATTCCATGCCGTCGATCGGGCCGCCCAGGCTGGAGGCCACGGACCAGGGATAGGGCGCCCAGCGGCGGGAAAAATTCTCCACCGCATGCTTGAGATATTCGGTCGAGCGGCCCCAGCCTTTGTCCACCGCGCCTTCCACCGGATAGACCGATTGGGCCAGCGCGGTCTTGCCGCCGGGCAGGTTGATCCGCGCCGCATCCCAGATGAAAGCCTTGCTGGCGCTGAAAGCGACGTCGCGGGTATTGGCCATATGGAACCGCCAGGTCAGCGTGCCGTCCTGCTTGGGGCGGCTGGCGGGATCGCTGATCTCGGCGGCCGTGCGGATCATCACCGTCTTGTCGCTCTGGCGTGCTTGCGCCATGCGCTGGCGCTCGGCTTCGGTCAGAACCTCTTGCGGGTTGACCAGTTCGCCGGAGCCCGCCACCAGCATGTCCCAAGGCACCGTCACGGCGTAATCGAAATCGCCATATTCGAGATAAAATTCCGACGACAGATAGGGCAGCGTATCCCAGCCGCGCAGATCGTCGAACACCGCCATGCGCGGATACCATTGGGCGATATCGAAAATCTCGCCATTCTTGGTGGCATCATGACCGGTGCGCCCGCTGCTGCCCTTGGGCACGGTATAATGATAGCGAATATGCAGTTTGATCTGACCGCCTTTGGCCTTCACCGCTTCGGGCAGGCGTACCTGCATGCGGGTATCGGAGACAACGGTATCGGCCTTGACCGCCTGGCTGCCTTCGCCGATTTCCACCGCGTCCAGCACAAAGCCGTCCGTCGTCTGAGGCGTGGCGCGGCGCGAATTGCCGGCGGCAAAATGGGCGCGCGCATCCTTGGCGTAGATGTTCTCGTCCAGCAGGACCCAGAGCGCGGAAAGCGCGACGGGGCTGTTGTTGGTGTAGGTGATGGTCTCCTCGCCCGAAAGGCCGGCAGAAGCGGGATCGAGACTGGCGGCGATCTTATAGTCGGCCCGGTTCTGCCAATAATCCGGTCCCGGCGCGCCATCGGGCCCGCGATAGCTGTTGACGGGCGAGGGCATTTGGAAGGGCGCGAAGGTCTGGCGCGGATTATAGACGCCGGCGCTCTTGGGCGCTTTGGGCTTGTCGCAGCCCGCCAGTACCGCCAGCGCCAGCGCGCCGATCGCAAAGCCGCGTATCACCGTCATGATTGCCCGCCCGTCCGTTGCCAGGGGCAATGATGTGGCATTTTTCTACGGAGTGGAAGGGTTGGGGGCCACCGCTCCGGTGACGCGGCGCAAAGCGAATTGGGCGACCAGGAAGGCGGCGACGGCGCAGGCGGCAATGCCGAACGCCATGGGCTTGGGCGTGCCGTTGGCGAAGAGGCCCGCCAGCGCCATGATCGCCGAGCCGATGATCATCTGCAGCGCGCCCATCAGGGCCGATGCCGTGCCGGCGATCTCGCCATGCCGTTCCAGCGCCAGGACGGCGGTGGTGGGAATCACCAGACCCAGAAAGCCATAGCCGATGAACAGCGGCGCCATCAGGGCAAGAAGGCTGTCGACGCCGACCGCGAACAGCAGCGCCAGGCTGATCATGGCGAGCGCGAATCCGCTTGCCGCCACCCGCACCACCGGAGGCAGGCCGAAGCGCTGGGTGAGGGTGCCGGTGAGCTGGCTGAAGCCGAAGAAAGAGGCGGCGTTGAGGGCAAAGCACAGGCTGAACAGCTTGGGGCTCAGGCCGTAATAATTGATCAGAACGAAGGACGCACTGCCCAGATAGACGAAGAAGGACGAGACGCCCAACGCGCCAACCAGGACCAGACTGATGAACTCGCCGTCGCGCAGCAGAAAAAGATAGGCGCTGAAGGCGCTCGCCCAGGTGCTTTGCGCGCGATGGTGATCGTGCCTTGTCTCCTTCAGCTGGGTTACTGCCAGAATCAGGGCAAGTACGGCGGCGATGGTGAGAACGGCAAAGACCCCGCGCCAGCCAAAGGCGCCGATCACGAAGCTGCCGGTGAGGGGCGCCAGGATGGGTGAAATGCTGACCGTCAGCATCAAGAGCGACATCAGCCTTGTGGCGTCATGGCCGGTATAAAGGTCGCGCACGATGGCCCGCGGTATCACCATTCCTGCGCAGGCGCCGAAGGCCTGGATCACGCGGAATCCGATCAGCGCATCGATGCTGGGGGAAAGCGCGCAGCCGATGCTGCCGGCCGTGAAGATCACCAGCCCGCCATAAATCGGCAGCTTGCGGCCCACAATGTCGCTGAGAGGACCGTAAAAGAGTTGGCAGATGCCGATGACGATGAAATAGGCCATCAGGCTCATCTGCACCGCGCCCGGGCTGGCCCCCAGGCTCTTGCCCATCGAGGGCAGCGCCGGCAGATACATGTCGATGGCGAATGGCCCGACCGCGGTGATCAGGCCGAGCACGATCGCCATGCGCAGAAAGCGGCGCGTCACGAAACCATCCGATCTGTTTCGGGCCGATTTGTTTCGGCCGCTGTATCAGGGTGCGGGGTTATACGGTCATCGTTTGCCGGCGACCAGCGCGAAATAGGCGCCCATCGGATCCATGCATTGGAGGATCCACATCGGGCCGGGCACCTCCGCCGGTCCCATCAGGATCTTGCCGCCCGCGGCCTTGACCCGTTCCGCCGCGGCGTCGATCGCCTCGACATTGAAGTAATAGCCCCAGTTGGGCACGGGAACCGCGTCGGGCTTGGTCATCATGCCGCCCACCGGCTCGGCTCCGGTGGCGAATAATTGATATGTGCCCATCGGGCCCATCTCGAAAGAGTCCGCCTTGGTCCAGCCGAACAGCTTTTCATAAAAAGCGAAGGCGGATTTCCATTCACCGGCCATGAGTTCGCGCCAGCCGATAGTGCCCATCGTCCCGGTGGGAATGGGCGGGAAGGATTGCGTGCTGAGGCCCTTGGCCAGCAGAAAACCCGCGCCTTGCGGATCGGCCACCACGGCGAAGCGGATGATCCCCGGCACGTCGGTGGGCGGGCGAAGCACTTTGCCGCCTTCCTTCTCCAGCCGGGCGCACAGGGCATCGACATCGTCGGCCCAGATGTAGCCCAGCCAGGCGGGCGGCATGCCCTTGGCCTGTTCCGGGATGGGCATCAGACCTGCCACCGGCACGTCGCCGGCGGTGAAAAGTGTGTAGTCCTGGCTGCCGGTGCCGGCGTTCTGGCTGCCCCAGCCGACCACCGCGCCATAGAATTTGGCGGCGGCCTTGGTGTCGGTGGTCACCACATCGTACCAGAAGAATTCGCCTTGCTTCATCGCGGCCTCCCTTTGCGCGCGATACTCAACTTGACTTGATAAGTTGAAGTCAACATAATTGTTTTGTGACAGAGATTCCTCTCGAAACGACCTTCATGGTGCGCGACACCTGCCTGTGTCTGGCGACACAGCGCGCGGCGCGGGCCTTGGCGCGCCGTTTCGATGACGCCTTCCGTCCGCTCGATCTCACCAACGGGCAATTCTCGCTGCTGATGGCGTTGAACCAGCCCAAGCCGCCCACCATTGCGCCGCTGGCGGAATTCCTGGCGATGGACCGCACCACCCTGACGGCGGCGCTGAAGCCGCTGGAGCGGCGCGGGCTTATCAGCGTTTCCGTCGATCCGGACGACAGGCGCAGCCGCCTGCTGCGTCTCACCGCCAAGGGGCGCGGCTTGCTGGTGAAGGCGCTGCCGATCTGGAAGGAGCATCACGCCATCCTGGAACGGCAGACGGGTCCCGCCGATGGCTTGCGCAAGGACCTCGCCAAACTGGCGCGCGCCGATGCACCGCCGCCGCGCAAGGCTGCGCGCGCGAAATCATCGCAGCCTTGCGCGGATTAGCGGGCGCGGGCTCAGCTTTTCAGGAAAGCCAGCAGCTCTTCGTTCACTTTATCCTTCAGGGTCGTGCACATGCCGTGCGGCGCGCCCGGATAGATTTTCAGGATGGCACCCTTGACCAGCTTGGCGCTCAGCAGCGCCGCATCCGCATAGGGCACGATCTGGTCGTCATCGCCATGCAGGATCAGGGTGGGCACGTCGAACTTCTTCAAGTCTTCCGTCAGGTCGGTTTCGGAAAATGCCTTGATGCAGAAATAGGAGGCCGGCATTCCCGCCATCATGCTCTGCAGCCAGAAGGATTCGCGCACGCCTTCGGAGATTTTCGCGCCCGGGCGGTTGTAGCCATAGAAGGCCATGGACAGATCTTTCCAGAATTGGGAGCGGTCCGCCTGCACGCTGGCGCGAAGGCCGTCGAATATTTCTATCGGGGTGCCGCCGGGATTGGAGGCCGATTTCACCATCACCGGCGGAATGGCGCCGATCAGCGCGGCCTTGGCGACCCGCGCCGTGCCATGCCGTCCGATATAGCGGGTGACTTCGCCGCCGCCGGTGGAATGGCCGACATGCACCGCATCCTTGAGGTCGAGATGGGCCACCAGCGCCGCCAGATCGTCGGCATAGGTGTCCAAGTCGTTGCCTTGCCATGGCTGGGAAGACCGTCCATGGCCGCGGCGGTCATGGGCAATGCAGCGATAGCCCCGGTTCGCCAGGAAGAACATCTGGTCCTCGAAGGCATCGGCGCTGAGCGGCCAGCCATGGCTGAAGACCACCGGTTGTCCCTGGCCCCAATCATTATAAAAAATCCGCGTGCCGTCTTTTGTCGTGAAGTCGCTCATGATGCTCCCTTTCAAAATGATTTGGACATATTCATGCGCGGGAGACAGGCTGCGTCCATCGCAAAATGATGAAGCTTTGTCGCGAAACCTCCGTTCAGCGGCGGGAAGTTCGAGCAATCTGGGCGCCGCGGGGAAGCGGAGCGACAGGGAACGGGCCCGCCCGGCATGCGCCGGACAGGCATCGTTTCAATGGCTACATTCCGCGCGGATAGGTTTGTCCGGTCTGGGTCGGCGCGGCATTCAACATTCCGGACTCAACGACATATAGAGCGGCTGCGCCCACCAGAAGGGCGATGACAACCCATGCTACGATTCTCGAACCTTTGCTCGGCGCTTCTTCGGTATGGTGAAACTCTCCCAAACTGCTCATTCTGGCCTCCTAGGTTCGCCCGCCTTGGGGCGGTTTGTTTCGTGCTGCTTCTCCGTTGACGGTGATCAGATCTGTTCCTGGCTTTCCTGCCAAACAACGACACCGCTGAAACTATATCACCAAAAAAACACTTTCCGAACGGAACTCCGACAATTTTGGGTGTCCCGCGAATGAACAGCGGGATTGTCGCTGCACTGCAATATCGGCGGAAAGCAGGCGCGGCTGGAGCGATCCGCCTCGCTTTTGAATCGTGGATCGCTTCGTGATGTGATGCCGGCCGCTATTCTTGCAACAGGAGACCGCGATGGCGATGCGAAATTGGATTTCGGCTTGCATCTGCGTATCCGGCTTGATCGCGGCGCCGGCCCTGGCACAGCCTGCGGCGGCGCCCTCCCATCGCAATCAATGTTTTTTCGTCAGCCAGTTCGAAAATTGGCGTGCGCCGGACAAGCGGACCATCAATATCCGCGTTCAGGGAAATCATTATTTCCGGCTGGATCTGGGCAATGAATGCTATCCGCTGCGCAGTGGCAGCGCGCGCCTGATCACGACCTTCCGCGGTTCGAACACGATCTGCTCGCCGCTGGACTGGGATCTGCGGGTAAGCGAGGGCATCGGCAGTCCCTCCCAGCCCTGTATCGTCAAGGCGATGACGGAATTGTCGCCGGCGGAGATAGCCGCCTTGCCTCCGAAAGCCAAACCCTGAGCCGATATCTTATTCGCTCTGGGCGTCTTGCGCCTTTGCCGGTGCCGCGACCGGCGATCCGCCCAGCGCCAGATAAAGCTCGACGGTATCCATCAGGCGCTGGGCCCTGGCGCGCGCCAGACCAAGCTGCGCCTGGGCGTTGCGCCGCTCCGCATCGATGACGTCCAGGATGCCAGAATTGCCGGCCTCGTAGCTGCGCCGGGCCAGGTCGAGCGACTGGGATGCGGTGTCGGCGGCCGCGGCCTGGGCATGGAGGCGGTCGGCGTCGTTCGCCAGGGCCTGCAGCCGGTCGCCGACATCGCCGAAAGCGGTGAGGATGGTCTGGCGATAGACCGCCAGTGACGCCTTGTAATTGTCGATTGCGGCGCGGCGTTCGGCGCTGAGTTTCCCGCCGTTGAAAATCGGCGCGGTAAGGCCGGCGGCGAGGGAATAGGCATTGTTGATGCTGTTGAACAGCTCGCCGGGCACCAGGGCCTGTTGCGTCACCGTCGCGGTGAGGTTGAGGCTGGGATAGAGGTTGGCGGTGGCGACGCCGATGGCGGCGCTGGCGGCGTGCAGCTGGGCCTCGGCGGCGCGGATATCGGCGCGGCGATGCACCAGTTCCGACGGCAGGCTGACCGGCAGTTCGCCGGGCAGGGTGAAATCGGCGAGGGTGAATTCCGGCGGACTCCATTCCGCCGGCGCTTTGCCAGCCAGGATGGCGAGCGCGTGCCGGGCCACGGCCTGCTGCTGGTTCAAGTCCGGCAGCAAGGCGCGATCGACGGCCAACTGGCTTTGCGCGGTCACCAGCTGGACGCGCGTGCCGGATCCCGCCGTCATCGCCGATTGCACCAGCCCGACATTGCGCTCGTCATCGGCGATGATGCCGTTCAAGGTTTCGATCTGCGCCCGCACCGAAGCCAGGGCCAGCGCTTCGGCGGCGACATGGGCGGTGAGCGATTGATACGCGGCATCCAGCTCGAAGCTCTGATATTCCAGCAATGCCCGGCGCTGTTCGACCATGCGTTTTTCGCCGCCGAACAGGTCCAGCGGAAAGCTGACTGTCGGCCCCGCCGTGTAATAGGCAAAGGGCGGCACCGTGAAATTCAAGGGGCCGAACAGCGAGCGTCCGTATTTCTGATAGCCGGCGGTCGCGCCCAGCGAGACTTGCGGCAGAAGCGCGCCTTCGGCGGCATTGACCTGCTCTTCTGCCTCGGCCATGCGGTTTCGCGCAGCCTCGATATCCTGGTTGTCCGAAAGCGCCTGCCGGATCACGCCGTCCAGGGGCGGCGATTGGAAGCCGGTCCACCAGTCGCCAGCGATGCGCTGGCCCAGCGCGATGCGCTGATCGTCCGGCGCCGCGGCATCGCCTTTTGCGGCATAGGTGGTGACCGCCGGCGGCGCGGGCGTCTGGAAATCCGGACCGACGGTGCAAGCCGAGACCAGCAGCGCCGACAAAATAGAAAACCCGATGCGCTTCATTCCATCACCGCATGACCGCCGCCGGCTGGCTGCGTTTTCTTGATCAGAAACAGGAAAGGAATGGTCGCCAAGGTCAGAATCATCATCAGTTGGAAATCGTCGATATAGGCCAACATCGCGGCCTGGTTGGAGATAGCGCCGTTCAGTCCGATCAGCCCCTGCATCGTGTCCAGATTGAAATGCGCGGCGGCGGCGGCCTGGTTGCCCACGGCATTATACGGCGTGACATGCTCGGCGATCGAGGCGTGCAGGGTCTGCGTGTTCCGGGTAAGCAGGAACATCACCACCGAAATGCCGATCGAGCTGCCGACATTGCGCAGCAGGTTGAAGAAAGACGTGCCTTCGTTGCGTAAGTGCGCGGGCAGGGTGGTGAAGGCGACCGCGGAAAGCGGCACCCAAACCAGGCCGACGCCGAAGCCCTGCAGGATGCCTGAAACAATGATCGGCGTGCTGTTCATGGTCAGCGAGAATTGCGTCATCTGCCACAGCGAGAAGGCGGTCAATGCCAGGCCGGAGGCGATGATCAGGCGGGGATCGAAACGCGTCACCAGCCGGCCGACCACGATCATGGCGATCATGGTGCCGGCGCCCCGCGGCGCCGTCACCAGGCCCGTCAGCACCACGGGATACTGCATCTGGTTCTGCAGCATGGGCGGCACCAGGGCCAGCGTGGCGAACAGGACCACGCCGACCACGAAGATGAAGATGTTGGAGGCGACGAAATTGCGATCCTGGAACAGATGCGGATTGAGGAAGGGCTTTTCGTAGGAAAAGCTGTGAACCAGGAACAGATAGAAAGCGACACCGGCTACGATCGCCTCGATCATGATTTCGCTCGAGGAAAACCAATCCTGGAGCTGGCCCCGGTCCAGCATCAGCTGCAGCGCGGTGATGAAGACGCTGAGGCTGATGAAACCGAAAAAATCGAACCGCGATCCCTTGGCATTGCGGTTTTCCGGCAGGGTGAAATAGAGGCCGATGAAAGCAAGAATGCCGATGGGCAGGTTGATGTAGAACACCCAGCGCCAAGTATAGTTCTCGGTCAGCCAGCCGCCCAGCGCCGGTCCCAGGATCGGCCCCATCGTCACGCCGATGCCCCAGATCGCCATGGCGCGGCCGAAATCCTTGGGCGGGTTGATGTCGAACAGAACCGCCTGGGACAAAGGCACCAGCGCCGCGCCGCCCACGCCCTGTAAAAACCGGAACAGCACGATCTGCGGCAGCGATACCGCCAGGCCGCACAAGGCCGAAGCCACAGTGAAAATGAAGATCGAGATCAGGAACACCCTGCGGCGGCCGAACTGTCCGGCCAGCCAGCCGGTGAGCGGAATGGTGATGGCGGCGGCGACGATATAGGAGGTGAGCACCCAGCCCATCTCGTCCTGGGTGGCCGACAAGGTGCCTTGCATGCGGGGCAGCGCGACATTGGCGATGGTGGTGTCCAACGCCTGCATGATGGTTGCCGCCATCACCGACAATGTAATCAGGCCATGAAAGCGGACGCGGCCACCGGCTTTGGGTGGCGGAGGCGTGGCGGCCGCGCCGATTCCTGCGACCTCTGCCGTTTCTTCCAGCACATCCTCTGCCGATTTGTCGGGCATTGGCCTTTAGTTCCAGAAAGCCAGGGAACGATGATGTTCGGTATCGACTTCGGCGTTTACGCTCATGCCCGCCGCCAGCGGCAAGCCGCCATTGTCGTCGATCGACAGCCGGACGGGCAAGCGTTGCACCACCTTGACCCAATTGCCCGAGGAATTTTCCGGCGGCAGCAGCGAGAAGCTCGATCCGGTGCCGGGACTGGTCGAGATCACTGTGCCCTTGAAGGTTTTGCCGGGATAGGCATCCACGGAGAAGGTGGCGTGCTGGCCGGGCCGCATATGGGTGAGGTCGGTTTCCTTGAAATTGGCTTCGACCCACATGTCGCGGTCGCTCATCAAAGCGAACAGGGGTGTCGCGGCATTGATATGGTCGCCGATCTGGATCTGGTCGACCTTGGCGACGATGCCGTCCATCGGCGCATGCACCACGGTGAAGGAGAGATCGAGCAGGGCGCGGTCGAGCATCGCCTGCGCCTGGCGCACCACGGGCAGGCTTTCCGCGCTGGCATTGGGATCGCCGCCCAGATCGGCCAGGGCGCTGGCGGTCTGCTGCTGGGCCGCGGCGAGTTGCTGCTGGCCGGACTGGAAACCCGTCTTGGCCTGATCGAGCTGGGCGCGCGATGAAATGCCCTGCGATTGCAGTTCGGCCTGCCGGCCGGATTCACGCTGCTGATAGGCGAGATTGCTGCGCGCCGCCGCTTCGTCGGCCAGCCGCTGGCGGTAGACCGCCTTCAGCGCCGGCACCTTGAGCATGGCCGCCGCGAGCTGCGCCCTGGCATCGGCGACCGCGATGGTGAAACGGGGCGTATCCAGGCGGAACAGTACGTCGCCCTTGTGGACATGCTGGTTGTCGCGCACGTCAATTTCGGCGATACGGCCCGAGACCTCGGTGCTGATATCCGCGCGGGCGGCCTGAATATAGGCGTCGTCGGTGGAAACATAGCGCCCGCCCGTCAGATAGAAGAATGCCACCGCCAACAGGACCAGGACCGGCCCACCGATCAGGAGGACCTGGCGATTGCGTCCGATCCAGCTTCTGGGTTGCGGGTCCGCGTTGGCGTTCGTCATGGGGCATCCGGAAGGGTATCGCGCCTGCCGTATAGCGGGTTGGTTGCAAATCGACCAGCCCACACGCATGTGCTTCTGGCGTCAGCATCGCATTGCACGGCGAAGATCTGGGTCTTCACGGTACGAGCGAGAAAGTACGCTGCTGTACCGTCTGCCGGAACGAATGTCTGGCGATTAAATCCGCCTCTTTCTGTCGCGTTACGGCCAAGCCGGCCCGGATACGCGCGTTATAGCCAGTTCGGCTTGCCGCGCTCGTTGCGGAGGCCCGCCAGCCATCCGCTAAGCGCATAGCCGCCCTGCCGCCATGCGCCTACCTTGCCGTATTTAACCAGGATGTGGAGCAGCGAGAGCGGCACGGTCACGGCCAGACGATACCGATATAGATCGCGCGTGAGTAGCATGCGATTGCGCTCCATCAGATACACGGCGGTCTTTGATTGCGTTTTCAACACGCCGCCGCCGCCGGTCGCCGTGCCCTGGGCGTGCACGACCACCGCGTCCGGCGCGTAGCCCAGCCTTTCTCCCTGTCGGATGGCGCGCAGGCACCATTCAACTTCTTCGCAGTAAAGGAAATAATCCTCGCGCATCTTTCCGGTGCGCTGATAGAAGCCCCGAGTGATCAGCATGGACGCGCCGATAATATAATTGATACGGCTTTCCAGCACGCTTGCGTCGGCTTGCGGCCGCCGGAATTTTCCCTTGTTGATGGAAATGGCCCGCGCACTCCATTTGCGCCACTGGCCCCCGTTTGATCCCAATCGTCCGTCCCGATCGACCAGGTCATGGCCGACGGCTGTGCAGTCACCTTTCTGAAGGCGCGCCATCATCGCCTCCAGCGCGCCAGGCTGTGGTTCGGTGTCGGGGTTCAATATCCAATAGAATTCCGCGGGCGCAGTGTGATCGATGCTGAAATTGATTCCGCCGGCATAACCCAGATTGTCGGGTGCCCGCAGGATCTCCACCGCCTGGCCGCCCTTCAATTGCGAAGGCAAGCCGGCCCGTAACTTTCGATAAGCATCCTCGCCGCCATTTTCGCAGATCACGATCCGGAAATGGTCCCAGGTCGATTGTTCCAGGGCCGCAAGGCAGCGGCCAATATCCCCGAGGCTGTGAAAGGAAATGATGATGACAGCGACCTCCGGTCGCGTCGCCACATCAAGCGAAACAGGGGCGGATGACGGCGGCAACAGAGGCGGCTCTCCGAAGGGTGCCAGGGAAGATGTCCTCGCCGCGTGCGCGGCGCAATCCTCCTTCCGGGGTGGTTCGGCCTAAGGTGAAAATTCCGTTTTGGCGTCCCGAAAACAGAAAGGCCGCCCGAGAGGGCGGCCTTTCGTTGCGGATGGGATCGCGAAGATCAGGCCGTGGCTCTGACACCCGCGCCCTGGCGCTTGCCGGCGCGAAGCAGAAAGCCGATGCCGCCAAAGCCGAGCAACATCATGGCCCAGGTGGCGGGCTCGGGGACGGCGCTTGCGGCAAGGGTGTCGAACTCGAAGGAGTTCACGCCGGAAGAGAAGACGATCTGATCGACCTTGTCGGACGGATCGAACGAGAAATAGAAGCGGCGGTTGTTCGCGTCATTCGACTGATCGCCCAGCGCCGGGGTGAAAAGGTCGGAGCCCAGGAAGGATTGGGTAAAGCCGCCGATGCCGTTGAAGGTGATTTGGTTGGACGGGTCCAGGGAACCGATGAACAGGCTCATCGAGCGGAGCAGGGGCGTATTCAGCGTCTCCGACTGGGTGGACTGGATCGCCATGTAATGTCCTGAATCGTCTCCGAACGGAACCGCGGCAATGCCGGGGTGAAGGCCATCGGCGGTCTGGTAGATATAGGGGGTGGGGTCCGACCCGTAGCTGTAGCCCGTCGGCAGGGGCCCCAGTCCGAAGCCGATGACCGTCGTATTTCCCGCTCCGAGAGGCGCGACATGATAGCCGGGCAGCGAGCCGTCAAGCGTGACCGCCGCATTGGCCGAAGTCGCCATGAGAGCCATCGTCGCGGCAGTCAGGCCAAGCTGGATAAGGCGTTTCATAAAGATCCCCATTGAAACTTCATTGCGATCACGCCGCGGCAAAGCTCGACGTCTTCTGAGACATTAACACGCTCTCGGGGATTTGGAGCCCGCAATATCAACTAATTTTTTACCATAGTTAATTTCCGAATCGCCGGGCGCAGCTCAATATCTTGTGTGCGTTAACCATATTTCGCTAATAGCATCGCCCTAGAATTTGGTGGCGCGCCCGACAGATGATCGCCATCCGGATCGGGGACAGCCAAATGGGAACGCCCAATGGGCCTAGCGGAGTTTGTCACGAAAACGGCCAAGGGCTGGATCAGGCGCACCATTGGGCTTTGGCCGGCAATGGAACTGCGCAACCGTATCGTCATGGCGCGGAGCCTGCCCGGGATAATCCGCTTTGAAAATGACGAAGTCGCCCGGCTGAGCCGTCAGCTCGGAACAGTCCCCACCGCCACGATCGCCTGCATCATTCCCACTTATAAGCGGCCGGAGGGCGTGATCGCCGCCGTCAATTCGATCTTGGCGCAGGAGCGGCAGGATTTTGTGATCATCGTGGTCGACGATGGCGCTGGCCTGCCGGCTCTGCCTCATGACCCGCGCCTGTTCGCAGTCTCCCTTTCGCGCAACTGCGGTATTGCCGGGCTGGTGCGCAATGTCGGCATCCGGTTGTCCCATTCGGAATTCATCGCATTCCTGGACGATGACAACATCTGGACGCCGCAGCATCTGACCCTGGCCGTTGGCGGGCTCGGAAGCGATACCGACATGATTTATACTGCCGTGCGGCGGCGAAAACCCGATGGAACGGAATTCGACGTGCTGTCGAAGCCGTTCGACCGCCGCCGTTTTTCGGACGAACCTTCATGGGTGGACATCAACGCGATCGCTTTGCGCCGCTCGGTGTGCCGACCTTTCAGCCGCCTACCGCGGGTTCGCACAACTTTTCCCCGCGAAGACTGGGAGTTTGTCTGGCGCGTCAGCCGTCACGCGCGCGTAAAACATCTGCCGATAGTGACGGTCGAATATCTTTTGAATCCGGCGAGCCATTATACGTCCTGGTCTCACATCGGACTATAAAACCAAGCGTTGGATCGCCGTCGGACCGGTCGCTTTATGTCGTGGAAGCAAAGAAGCCGAGCAATCTTGTGCGAATCAATGTCGATCCCATTCCCGCGATGGCGAGCAGGAGAATGCCCACGCCAACGGCTTCCGCGAGCGTCATCAGGCGGCTGGACGGCCAGGACAAAACGGAAAACAGCAACCAACCGCCGAGAGTGACAGGCAGCACGATGGGCAGAATATCCCGCAAAAGCCATTTCCAGTGATTTCCGGGAAAGAACCGGCTGTGAACGATCGGTACATAGGCCAGGAAATAGAGGCCGTTGGAGAGCGCCCAGACCGCGCCGGTGCCGACAGGCCCGAATTTTTTCGCAACCAGAAAAATCACCGGAACGACAAGTAGAATCTGGATCACGTTGCCAATGAGGTGCAGGCGCAGATTGCCCTTGGCGTATTGGAGGTAATAGGGGAACGCGCAAAGCGAAACCCAGCCATTGCCGATCACATACAGGCAAAGAATGGGCGCCGCCTGGTGCGCGACGAAAGGCTTTCCCGTCCAGGTTCTCAAGACCGGTTCGGCGAAGAATGCCAAGGTGGCGACAACCGGCGCGGCGATCACGCATGTGACTTGGGTGGCATTGCGATAAAGCGCGGTCATGCCCGCAATGTCGCCTTCCGCCACGAATTTGGTCAGGCGCGGCAGCACGGCCTGACCAAGCGCGGCGCCCAGCGCGCTCACGGTTGCCGCCGCGACGATGGCGATGGAAAATACGCCATAAGCCGAGAGCGTCAGGGTTTTGGACAGGACCATCCGATCGGTCTGCATCAGAGCCAGCCAGACAGTCGCGGTGAACGCAATGGTCAGGGAAAAGGACAGATTGGCCAGGAAAGGCTTCCAGGAAAAACGCTCGCGCGCCACGGAGCCGCGGTGGACGAGGCGGTAAGTCATTACGGCCAGTCCCGCCAGTTCGACGGCGGCCACCACGAGTTGATAGGCGAAGAAATTCTCCGGTGCCGCACCCAGCGTCTTGAAGATTCCGATGACGCCAACAAAGCGGAGGGTGGCAATCGTGATGTTGTAGCCGCCCAGCCAGACCTGCCGTTCAAAGCCGTTCACCACGCCGCGATATAGTCCAGAGATCCAGCGCAGCGGAATGGCCATGCCCATCAGCGCCACGGCCCAGGCGACTTCGCTGACGGGAAGATACTCAACCTTCAGCCAATGCGTTGCTATCGGCTTGGCCAGAAGGACAATTGCGGCGCCTCCCGCAACCGAAACCACGCCGAAGAAAAGTTCCAGCGCCCTCAGCATCGAGCGCAGCGCATTCACGCTGATGGCCCCGCCGCGGAAACGGGCGGTCTCACGCACCAGGGTGGGCGTCAATCCAATATCGAGCAACTGAAACCAGGCGCCCATGACCGTGAAAAAGCCGATCAGGCCGTAGGCTTCCTGGCCCATATAGGAGAGATAAACCGGCGCCATGACGACGCCGACGCCCATGACGTAGAACTGGGACACATAATTGGCGATGAGATTTTGTTTGAGAGAAAAACGCATGGATGGAAATTTCTGCCAGCTGAAACGTGGTATCGGGCCTTGGCAGACCGACATGGTTGGAAATTTGCTATGCGATTCTGGCCATGGGACGCCGACCAGGCTGGGATTGCGTGGAATTTCGGACGCGCCATAGGAGCGCCGCCAGCATCCCCAGCAGCATGAAGATGAGCGGGTGATTGTCCTGCTGGCTGAAGACGGACTTGATGACAATGAAGTTCAGCAGCGTGACGGAAATCGGTATCAGCAGGCTATTCTCGCCCTTCAAGGGCTGTGGCGACAGCGCAGCTTTTCCCGCGGTGTAAAGCGCAAACAGGATCATTCCGTAATAGACCAGAAATCCGATGACGCCATATTCGAGACCGATCATAAGATAATATGTATCGATTGTGCCGAAGCCGCTGGAATCCACAAATCCCAGAGCGTCACCGCCCTGTCCAATACCGTAGCCCCAAGGATGGGAAAGTATTTTCGGGATACCGATATGGTACTGTTCGGAGCGGCTCTGGGTGCTGAACTGCGCCGATCCGGTGCCCCAGACGCGGGCGCGTATGCGGCCGACGAAAAAGGTGGATGCCACTGCCGCGCAGAAAATTATCGGATAGCCGGCAATGATCGCGGTCCAGAACGGATTCTTGTTGTCCTCGCGCCGCCGCCTCCAGGCCCAGATGAACGTGAACGCCATCAAGGTCACCAGGGATCCCACAATGCCGAGGCGCGAGTCTGTCAGGATGATGACGTACAGAGTGAATGGTATCGTCATTGCGGCGGCGGCTCGGACTTTCCAGCCAAATTCTTCGCGAAGGAAGTGAACGACAAAGGGGAGGGTGAGGGCCATGAACTCCGACAATCCAAGGCTGGTCGTGAAGACGCTTTGGACGCGATGAACGCCCGTAAAACTGCGTTGCGCGCCAGCAAGGAATGCCTGAACAACGGGATCGTCAATCTGGAAAATGCTTGGAATGTGGTTGCGCCATGGAACATAACCCAGCCGTCTTTCCCAAATTCCGATGGCACCGACAAAGATGGCAATAGCCCAAAGACAAAACGCCCATTTGGTGGCGCGCCCGGGCTTCAAGAACAGGAAGCAGGCAACAAAAAATATCGCCGTCCATTCCGTCTGCGCGACGATATATTTATTTATGGATGTTGCGGGGCTCTTGGAAAATGCGATGGATATTGTCTGAATGGCGGCGAAGACGACCAACGTTTTCCATAGAGGGGACGTTTGGTTCAAAACGCCCCTCAGCTTTTCTCGAAAATCCTGGGAAACCGACACGCAATAGAGAAGCGTCAATGTCATCGGGAATACGGTCAGGCGGATTATTGATATCCAAGGCAGCCCCGGCAGCGAGATCGCCATATAATTGGGCCACGCAAATAAACCGATAAAAAACGCGAAGAAAAAGAAATTCAGCGTTTTCACCGGCGCGGCGGCATCCGGCATCGCCCAGATGATAAGCAGCAGGAGAAACACGATCGGAACGGCAAAGGGAACCAGAACGAAAGGGGCCAGCAAAGCGAATGCGAAGCCGTAGATCAGGCAGAACAGAAGAAGCAGGAAAACCAAAAGCCAGGAGCGCCCTGGCACGTACCAGCGACGCTTTGGTTGGGTGAACGGCTTGAGAATCCCGGGCGGCTTGCTGGCAGCTTCTTTCCGTTGGCCGAATGGCCAGACGCGACCCGGCAGCCCTGTAAAAAGCCCGAGAATCTGATGATAGGCGCCGATTACTCTTCCATCCATCATCGTCAAAGCGGGAAGCTTTCCTTCCTCGGACTATATTGCAGCTATAAACGGCTTTCGCGGCGCTAGAAAGCAGCGTACCAAATCGTATAGTATAGTTACGCTACGGACCTGTAAAATAAGAGTTATTTTTGATCTGCGATAGCCTTGCCGCTGGCGAAATTCTGCATACTGAGAAAAGATATTTGGATGGATCCGGCTTCCGACATGTCCCCGCCCAATCAGAGACCCGACGCAACGGGAGCATCGAGTTCGGCGGCGGTTGAGCGCTTCAAAAAAAATCGGTCGGGCAGGCAGGGATTGATCCGGCGCGCGATGATCGGCGTGCGGCATGCACTGATTGCAGCCAAGAGTGCATATCTCCGCAAAATTCTGGGCATGGACATTCACCCCAGCTGCAGATTTTCGCTGAAAGCCAATTTCGACAGGACAAATCCCAAAGGCGTGCATCTCGATGCGGGAACGTATGTCGCCTTCAATGCCGTTATTCTGGCTCATGATATGTCCCGTCTGGTCCACATGCACACCAGGATCGGGAAAAACTGCTTCATTGGCGCGCACGCGATCATTATGCCAGGGGTCACGATCGGCGATCAGTGCATCATCGGCGCCGGTGCGGTGGTGGTCCAGGATGTGCCGCCAAATTCGATCTGCGCAGGCAATCCTGCCAAAGTCATCAAGAGTGGAATCGCGACGCGAAAATACGGCATCCTCAAGGATGTCTATGAGGCCGCTGCGGCCAATGATTAGGGTTTCGCTGCGCGTGCGATGATCGTCGCGCATTTTCTTCACGCGCGGCGTCGAACGCAGGCCGCTTCATTCTCGGCCAGGATTTCCGCCAGGTAGCCGATCAGCCGCGAGGGATTGGTCGTCGCCGATACGGGCGGGCGGGCGCGGGCGGCTTTCAGCGCCTGCGCCAGTTCTTCCAACGTGCCGGCGGGCGTCACCAGACCGCGCCCGGCGAAAGCGCGGGTGATTTCCTTCTGATGATTGTCGTAATGCTCGCCCTTCTCGAAAAGGCGCGGAACCACAATGACGCGGCAGCCTTCGCGCAGCGCCGTGATCAGCGAGCCGGTGCCGCCATGGCATATGACGATGTCCGCTTCCCTGAGATAGGCCAGCATGCTGTCGAACGGCAGGGTTTCGTATGTCTGCAATCCCAGCGGTGATAGCCCGCCTATGCCTGTCTGAATGACGAGATCTTCGGAAATATCGCCGCTGGCTTTCAGCGTGGCGACCATCTCGACCATACGGTCGAATGGCAGGGTGGCGCCGACGGTTGCAAAGACCAGCGGCTTTTTCTCCGGCCTGCGCGTATCGAGAATCTCGAACGGATCGAAGGCCGCGGCGCCCGATAGTTTTTTGGCGAGTGCGGCAGACTGCACGATCTTGTATTGGGCAAAGGGCGATGCGGCGCGGGCGAAGACGGATGGTTGGTCGAAGCGCGCGAACGTTTCGATCAGGATGAATTTCGCGCCCAACAATCGGGCCCAGAGGACCGTGAAGAAGACGGCGCCCGCCCCCGTGCTGATGATGATGTCTGGCCGTTCGCGCCAGATGATGCGGGTGGATTGCACAAAATTCCGCCAGGCTGCGGTCAGCATTTTGAACGGCGAACCAAGCTTCGCCTGCCCCAGGGCAAAATGATCGACGAAGTAAACAGGATGCGATTGGGCCAGGCTTTGGGAAAGCGGCGAATTTTCCGAAACGAAGAAATAATTATAGGGCTGCCACGCTCTCTCCAGGTCCAGCAGCTGGCGCAGGTGACCGCCACCTGACGCGGCGAGACACACGCGCTGGCTCTTGACCTCGCGCGGCAAATCGGTGGCGGCCGCATCGTCCGGCGGAGTTGATAGGGTAATATTCATGCCCTGCAATCATACCTGCAATAAGGCTAGCCAAATTCCATGTCGATTGGACGGCGGGCCCAATCTGCGGACTTGGTAAAGGATCCGGGCGATTAGCCAATAATCCAGGTTACCAGGTTCCTGCCGTTTATCTTCCCGCCGCCATATGCTAGTTCCCGCTCTGGCAACAGAACCAACCCTAACGGTAACTCTTGGGATTTTTTAAGGCACAGCATCTGCTCGTACCGGTCATTGCGCTGGCGGTAAGCGGCTGCAACTTCGGATCCAAGCCCAAACCCCCAACTGGGCAGGTGGTTGCCACGGTCGGCGGCCATGAAATCACGGTCCGTCAGCTCCATGCCGAATTGGGCAACGCGCGCGCGGTTTCTCCTGCCGCGCAGAAGGAACAGCAACGGGCAGCCCTCAATTTCGTCATCGAGCGCACTGTGCTGGCGGACGAGGCCCGCAAAGAGGGCATCGACAAGAATCCCGACTTTATCCTGCTCAATCAGCGCGCCACCGACGCGCTTCTGGTTCAGCAGCTTCAGGCCAAGATCGCCGCCAGTGTTCCGCCGCCCAGCCCGGAAGAAGCGGCCCGGTTTCAAAGCGCCAACCCCAACATATTTGCCGAACGCAAGATTTTCGACGTCGACCAGATCCGGATCGATCTGCCTTCCGACCGGAGCGTGCTGACCAAGCTTCAACCGTTGAAAACCCTCGACGAAGTGGCGAATTTTCTCACGCAGAACCATGTGCCGTTTCAGAGGGGCACAGGCATCATCGACGCGGTCGGTCAAAATCCCCAGTTGATTAATGCCATCGTGGCATTGCCGCCCCAGGAAGTTTTCGTATTTCCGGTGGGCAACCAGATCCTGATCAGCCAGGTTCGCAATGCCCGGACCGAGCCATTTACTGGCGAGCCCGCCAACAAATACGCAATAAATGTGCTGCGGCTCGAGCACACCCAGGCCGCGGTCCAGAAGCAGATGGCCTCCCTTATCGTCAGGGCCAGGGGTACGATGCAGGTGAGCAAGGACTACCTGCCGCCCAAAGCGGCGCCGGCGGCAGTCAAAGCGCCAGCAAAAAGCGGCAGTTAAGACACGGATCCCCAGGCCCGAAGGCGCGTTCTCATTGGCCGGCCCGGCTGTCGCCGGTCACCATAAATTTGTTCAGATGTCGCGAATAAGGTAAGCCAGCCAACGGGCTGATTTGGCCCTATTCAGGGGATTGTAATGCAAAGCGAAAAGACGCTCCTGGCCGCGGCCATTGCCATATTGGTTACCGCGATGCCGGCCCTGGCGGCAGGCGTGGCGATACCGGCGGCCGATGCTCCGCCGATCAATGCCCAGATTGGCGTGACCTACAATAGCAACGTGGCGGGCTCTTCGGCGGCTTTCGCAGCGGCGCGCGGCCTGAGCCAGTCCGACGAAATTTTCAGTCCGGCCTTGGCGGTCAATTACTCCAAGCAGCTAGGAATAGAGTCCTTTTATCTGCAAGGTACCGGCGGCTATGATTTCTACGCGTCCAATACGATCCTCAACCGGGAACGGATTGGCGTACAGGGCGGGGCGGTAACTCTGCTGTCCCCCTGCCAGTTTACCGTTCGCGGTTCCTATATGCGCCGCCAGAGCGACCTTCAGGACTTGAATATCATCTTCACCAAAAACACCGCAGAGGATGTCGTCGCGGGCCTCGATGTCGTCTGCAGCGGGTTTGGGCGGCTGGTTCCTTCCGCTTCGGTTCAGCAAACCTGGTCGAACAATAGTGCCCCCATCCTGTTTGCTTCCGACTATCAGAGCCTCTCGGCGCAAGGCAGCCTTGCCTACGGTGCGGGGAATTGGGGCAATATTTCGCTGATCGGGGCGTATGTGGACACGCAGTTCCAGAACCGTTTTATCCCGCTGCCCTCTGGTTTTCAGAAAGACGGCTACAAGGTCTATTCCGGCGGCGTTCATTACGACAAAGATCTGGATGCAGCGCTTCACATCGCGCTTTCTCTTTCACAGACCTCTTTGTCTTACGACGGTCTGGGCCTGAATTTTTCCGGCCTGACCTATGACGCCGCACTCGCCTACCATCCGGACTCCCGGTTCCAAGTCCAGGTCTCCTACGCCCGCCATACCAGCCCGTCCAATTATTTCAATGCCGCCTATTCGGTCGACCAGATACTCCAGGGCGATATCAGCTATCGGCTGACAAGCCGGCTCAAGGCGGGGCTGGGCGTCTCGAACAGACGGCAGAATTTTGTCGGTTCGGACCTGAATTTGGCCACAGATCTGACCAAACAATCCATTACGTCGTTTAATGCCTCGCTCGGCCTTAACATTACGGAGAGAATGAACTTGGCCTTGTTCGCCAGACACGATCAAAGACATGCAGATCTGGCGGCATACGGCTATGCTGCCACCCAGGTCGGCTTGACCCTGTCGCAGGCATTCTAACCGGGACGAAAGGAGTGAGATGAAAGTTCGCGATATTGTTGCCGCCCTCGGGCTGGTCTTCATGTGCGCGACCACGCTGCCGGTTGGCGCGCAAACTCCCCCCGCTATCATACCGGCGAAACCCGGAACCCCGGTCGTCGCGCCGGCTCCCGCCGATATCCCGGCCCCCACCTACATTCTCGGCTCGCAGGATGTGATCCAGGTCGATGCCCTGGGCCGCTCAGATTTCAGCACCAAGGCCCGTATCGGCGCCGACGGTACCGTGCAGTTGCCTTTCCTGGGCGCGTTCCCGGCCGCGGACCGCACCACGGTGCAATTGCGCGATCAGATCGCCGCGGCGCTTCAGAAGGGCGGATTTTTCGCCAAACCCATCATTCAGGTCGAGATCGTCTCTTTTGCCAGCCGTTATGTCACGGTGCTGGGCGCAGTAGGCTCGCCGGGTCTTGTTCCGGTCGAGAGACCCTACCGGCTTTCCGAAATTCTCGCCCGCGTCGGCGGTGTTCGCGAGAATGGCGCGGATTATGTCATTTTGAGATCCACCAAGGGCCCGGAACGGACATTGCAGGTCAAGGATCTGGCCACCGGCGATGAAAGCACCGACCCCTACGTTCAGCCCGGCGACAAGATTTTCAGTCCCACGGCCGAGCTTTTCTACGTCAAGGGACAGGTCAAGGCGCCTGGCGGATATCCTCTCACCACCAATATGACCCTGGTGATGGCCTTGGCCCGGGGCGGCGGGATCACCGATTTGGGCAGTGACAGTCACATCAAGATTGTCAGAAAGAATGTTACAATCACGCCCAAGGACCTCAATGTGAAAATCGAGCCCAACGATGTCATCGATGTCGGCGAAGGTTTCTTTTAATTCCGGTCCCGTGCGGAGAGCGCAATGTCCATAATCCAGTTCTGGCGAATTTTGTGCGCGCGGTGGGTCCTGATCGCGGCCGCTACGGTTTTTTGCATGATCGGTGGGGCCGTGGTGATCAAGCTCGCGCCCCCTCGCTGGGATGCCGAAGCCCATGTCTATCTCAATCTTCTGAAACCGGATCCGGTGACGGGCGAGATGATCGGCGGTCCGTCGAGCCGTGCCTATATCGGCACCCAGGTGGGCCTCATCACCGACTATACCGTGGTAGGGCAGGCCGTCGACAAGCTTGGCTGGCTTTCGGATCCCACCTTCATCCAGCAATATCAAAACCGCTCCCAGTCCGATACACGCGACTTCCGGCGCTGGCTGGCCCAGATCATCATTGACCGCACCCGGGTCACGGTGATGGACAACAGCAATATCCTGAACATCATCTATACCGGTTCGGATCCGGAATCCGCCAAGGCCGTGGCGAATGCCCTGATGCAATCCTATCTGGACAACAGCCTGTCCTTCCGTCGCGCGGAAGCCATCAAGAGCGCCGATTGGTATGCCTCGCAGGCCAAGAAAGCGAAAAAATCCCTGGAAGAGGCGCAGGCTGCGGAAACCGCTTTCGAACGGGAAAACAATGTCGTCATGATGCAGGACGACCGTACCGACGTGGACAGCGCGCGGCTGACCGCTATGGCGGCGCAAAGCATAACGGCCGATTCCGGCGGTGGCGGTGGTGGCCCCGATGCGCAACTTGCGGAAATCGATTCGCAAATCAAAAACCTGTCTCAGACATTGGGCCCAAATCATCCCGATCTGATCGCCTTGAAGGCAAAGCGGAGCGCGCTGTTGTCTATTGCCCAGCAGGGCGTTTCTCGCGGCAGTCAATCGGCTCACGGATCACGCGTCGATCAGCAGAAGGCACTTATCATCGCCGAGCGCGACAAGCTCTCCAAGCTCAGGAATCTCAATTCGGAAGTCGATTTGCAGCGGGATCTCTATAACAAGACGGCACAGAAGGAGATCGATTTCCGTCAGCAGGCGGCCGTCGCCGATACGGGTCTGACGCCGCTCGGAAGTGCTTCGGCGCCGCAATCGCCGTCCTATCCGAAAATTCCATTGATCGTTGGAGGCTCGCTCGGGCTGGGTCTGATGTTGGGCCTTCTGGTCGCGCTGCTCACCGAACTGCTCAACCGGCGGGTCCGGGGCGCAGAGGATCTGCAGTCCCTGCTTGGCGTGCCGCTCCTGACGGTTCTCGAGGCGGCGCGCTGATGCGCCTTGGAAGAATTTCTCGTCATGGATGACCGGGTCGCAGTCAAGAAGGCTTTCAACACCAGGGCTCTGGTGACGCTTTCCAGCGAAGCTTCGGAGACCTCGGAAGCCATCCGCGGTCTTCGCACCCATATCATGGCGCGCCATGTGCGCGAGGGGCATCGCGCGCTGGCGATTTGCGCCGCCAGCGAAGGCGTTGGTTGCAGCTTTGTCGCCGCCAATCTTGCGGTTTCCCTGTCGCAAATCGGCGTCAACACGCTTCTGATCGACGCCAACATGCGCAATCCTTCTATTGCCGCGATGTTCGGTCATAAGGGGAACGGCGCCGATATCCGCGCCGCGCTGTCGTCCGAGATGGATTTTGATGCCTGCATCGAAGCGGAGATACTTCCGTCCTTATCGGTGCTGTTTTCTCAGGAGCGCGCCGCCAACGCCCAGGAACTGCTTGCTGGAAACCGGTTCGAAGCCCTGATGCATTTCTGCCTTCGCGAATATGACGCGACGATCATCGATACGCCTCCGGCGAACACCTGTTCCGACGCCAGGCGCGTCAGCACGGTTGTCGGCTACAGCCTGATCGTGACCCGCCGGAACAAAAGCCTCGTCAATGACGTGAAGATTCTCACCGAACAGTTGCGGGGCGATCATGCGGAAGTCATCGGCACGGTCCTGAACGAGGCTTGAAGCGATGACGACGGCAGCGCCGAGCCGTGAAGCGATTTCCCGCGGGATGGTCGCCGGCGTTCTGGCAACATCCTGGCCGCTGATTCTGGGCGGTTGCGCGCTCGCGATCCCGACATTCCTGATCCTTGCCGGCGGCAATTGGGCGCACGAGGAAGGCGCGCACGGTCCCTTGGTTCTGGCCACCGCGGCCTGGCTTCTGTGGCTGCAATGGCCCGCGATCCGCAAGCAGGGCGTTCCCGGAAATCCCTGGCTGGTCTCCGCGATGATGGCGGGTGCGCTGGTTTTCTACATTGCCGGGCAGGCATTCGACCTCATCACCTTGAGTGCCGCCGGCCTCTACGGCGTTGGCGTGGCGATGTTCTATTCGAAATTCGGCGGCCGCGCGCTCGCCCGCAACTGGTTCATTTTCCTGTATCTGCTGTTCGCCGTGCCGCCCCCGCGCATGTGGATCGACAGGCTGACCTTCCCCCTGAAGCAATTTGTTTCCACCGCCGCGACTGCGCTGCTTCAGCCATTGGGCGTTCCCGTGGCGCATGAAGGCGTCGTGATCTATGTGGCGCAGTATCAGCTCTTGGTGGAAGACGCCTGTTCGGGGCTGAATTCGATCTTCGGTCTTCTCGCGATCAGCCTTTTCTACATTTATCTGATGCGCGGCAGCTCCTGGCGTTATTCGTTGCTGCTGGGTCTGCTCTCCGTTCCCATCGCGATCCTGGCCAATATCATCCGGATCGTGATCCTTATCCTGCTCACGTATTTCGCCGGCGATGAGGTGGCGCAGGGTTTCCTGCACATGGCGGCCGGCATCTTCGTCTTCGCCACCGCGCTGGTCCTGATCTTTGCCGTGGATTCACTCCTGTCCAGGCTGTTCTTTCCGGTCGGGCGGCCTGGCACATGATAGCCCGCCGCGATTTTGTGATCGGCGCCGCCTGCTGCCTCGGTTCCGGCGCCGCCTATGCGCTCAAGCCCCGGCGCCAGACCACTTTGATGGATGGCGGCAAGAAGCTGAACGATATTCTGCCGCGCGCATTCGAGGATTGGGAATCGCGGGATGTCAGCGATCTGGTGGCACCGGAAACGCCGGACAGTCTTGCGGCGCGGCTTTATGGCGAAACCGTGGGACGGATTTACCGCCAGCGATCGACCGGCGACGAAGTCATCATGCTGATGGCGCATGGTGATGTCGAAAATAATGAATTGCAGCTGCACCGCCCGGAGGTCTGTTACCCGGCATTCGGATTCGCGATCACGGAAAATACGCCTCTTGCGCTTCGGCTTCCGAGGTCCGTGATCGTCCCCAGCCGCAGGTTGATCGCCAAATCCAATGAGAGGCAGGAAACAATTCTCTACTGGACGCGGCTGGGCGAAGCTTTTCCGACCAATGTGACGGAGCAGCGCCTGGAGCGCCTGCGCACGGCCATGCATCGCTATATTCCGGATGGACTTTTGGCGCGGTTTTCCGTGGCGGGTTCCGACAAGGCGGCTTCGCTCGCCATCATGGAGCGGTTTATTCCCAGGCTTGTGATGCATGTGGCCGCCGGCCAGCGCCGGGCGCTGATCGGGACCGCGCGGGCTTCGTCGTTGATGGATATGGGCTGACCGGCCGACAGCAGGTTCAGCGCTTTGCGAATGGCTGCAGGAAGAACAGGATATAGCCGACAACGGCGATGACGATGGCGATCGCCACCACGCGCTGGTCGTGATTGCCGAGATAATTGGCCAGCGCGCAGCCCAGCGCCGGAGGAGCATAGTGATAGATATTGTCCTGTTTTTCTTCCGGCGCCATCGAGCGGTTGAGGAAGAGCACAACCAGACCCGCGAATATCGCCATGGTGACCCAGTCGAAGATGGTCTGCATGTCTCTGGGTCCTGAGTCGGGGAAGTCCGGTCGAATCGGAATGGGAATTGCGCGATACCGGGATCAGGTTAGCATATCCCGGTTCCATGGCCACTCGCGGGCGCGGCGACAAGATGCGGACCGACCGTGAAAGTCAGCGTTATCATTCCCCATTACAACGATCTGGTATCGCTCGATCTGTGCCTGTCGGCGTTGGGTCGCCAGAGTTTCCCCGCGCACGATACCGAGATCATCGTCGCGGATAACGGTTCGCCGCAAGGCGAAGCGGCGGTCGCCGCAATCGTCGACGGCAGGGCGCGGCTGGTCCTGGTGCCGGAGAAAGGGGCGGGGCCGGCGCGCAATGGCGGCGTAGCTGCCGCCACGGGCGACATATTGGCTTTCACCGACGCGGACTGTCAGCCCGACCCGCATTGGCTCGAGAATGGAGTCGCGGCCCTGTCGCGCTACGATTTCCTGGGCGGCGGCATCGATGTGCTGACCGCGGACGACCGGCGGATGAGCCCTACCGAAGCGTTCGAACGGGTCTTCGCTTTCGATGCCCGCAGCTATGTCGTCGAGAAGGGATTCGCGGCGACCTGCAATCTGTTCTGCCCACGCCCACTGTTCGATGCGGTGGGAGGGTTCGGTGTCGGCGTGTCCGAAGACGTCGACTGGTCGCGCCGCGCCACGGAACGGAATTTTCGCATCGGCTATGTTCCCGGCGCGGTTGTGGCCCATCCTGCCCGCCGCAACTGGGGCGAGCTCAAGAACAAATGGCTCCGCATCAATGCGGAGACCTATGCGCTGGTTGTCCGGGAGAAGTATGGCCAGTGGAAATGGGCGATGCGGGCCCTGGCCTTGCCGCTGTCGGCGATAGTCCATTCGGGAAAAGTATTTCGTTCCCGGCGGATCGGCGGGCTGCGGCAAAGAATCGACGCCCTGGCGATACTTTACCGTCTGCGCCTCTGGCGCATGCTCGATGCCTTCCGCCTGATGAGGGGTGCGCGGCGCGGCTAGCCCGATGGCGATCGGCACTTATGGAGGAAATATCTGGTTCCCAGTGGCCAGATTGAGGGCACCTTTCCGGTCCTGTCCGCGTTAGATAATGGGCGAACGGGCCCGAAAGAGGACAAACCGCTCCGGAAATGGTTGAAAATCGGACCAAACACTGTTTGGTCCGATCACATTAACTTTACGGCTAACATGTAAAATCCAGGAATCGAAAGTCCTAGGTTTTTCCTTGGAAGGATTGCTATTCTTGGGGCTTCTGACACGGCAGCGCAAAATAATCATGGTGCAGTGCAAGATGGATAAAACACTGCGATGACATTCATGCGGAAACTGGGGCTTTTGCTCCCCTGGAACAGGTCGGATGCGAAGGTCGAACCGCGCGCCGCGCCTGCTTTAAATCGGCCTGCCAATCAGCCCGGCGCGCCGGTCCCGCGCAAGCCCGGGGCGAGCGGCGCGCTCTTTCCCCGCTTTCGCGCCAATGCCAACGATCACGTCAGCCCACAGTCCGTCGATGCCCATGCGCGCGCGCGGATGAAATTGCTGGAGGCGTTCACGCCTTCGCAGCCCGTCGGAGACAGGAAGCGTTTCGCCGGGCGCACCGAAATCCTGACCCAGCTTATTCGCGCGATCGAGGAACAGCGCCTGCACACCGTCCTGTACGGCGCGCGCGGCCTCGGCAAGACCTCCGTCCTTCACGTTCTGGCGCAGGCGGCGCGCGATGCGCGGTATCTGGTGGTCTATGTTTCCTGCGGCTCCGATTCCAATTTCGACGAAGTCTTCCGTACCGTCGCCGCCAGCATTCCGATGCTGTTCCACAGCACCGTCGGCCCGACCTCGCAGGAAGTCGAGAAAGGCCAGACCCTGGCCGATATTCTGCCCGACACGCCGATCTCCGCGCGTATCGCCAGCGACATGCTGGCCAAGGTGGTCGGCACCCGCGTCGTCATCGTGCTCGACGAATTCGACCGCAGCGAGTCTGCCTTGTTCCGGCGCGATGTTGCCGAGCTGATCAAGAATCTGTCCGACCGGCTAATCCGGGTTCAGATCGTCATCGCCGGCGTCGCCGCCAATCTGGTGGAATTGATCGAGCACACGCCTTCGATCCAGCGCAACATCTACGCCCTTCAGGTGCCGTGGATGACGGTCTCGGAAGTGCGGATGTTGATAAAGAATGGCGAAGAGCTGGGCGGGATCCGCTTCGACGAGAATGCCACGCGGGCCATCGTCACTGCCGCCCATGGTTCGCCCTATATCGCCAGCCTGATCAGTCTCAACGCCGGCCTCTATGCGCTGGAAGCGGGCCGCCCGAATGTCACGGGCGAGAATGCCGCCTCCGCCATCAAGATGGCGGTGCGCGAATTCAAGGCCCGGCTGTCCAATCGCTGCCAGGGTCTGCTCTGGAAAACCGTGCGCGAAGGCCAGACCCGCGCGCTCGGGGCCCTGGCAGGCACGGCCCTGCTGGGCGGCGGAAGCTTCCGCAAAGAGGATATCCGCACCGCGATGGCGAATTCGGACACCATTCGCCGCTGCGAGGACCTGATCTCGCAATTGGTGGCGAGCGATCTTCTGATCGAAATGCCTTCGGAAGATTCGGTGATCTATCGTTTCGTGGAAGACAGTATCGCGCCCTATCTGTGGCTTCTCAGCACGCATATGGGGGACGGCAAGACGCTGGATATCGCGTCCGATCCCGATCTGGTGCAAAGCGTATCAGCCGAACAGACCGGTCGAAGCTAGAGCGCGATCCGGAAAAGTGTGCAGCGTTGGCACGCGGGCGCTACCAACTCCGAAAGATCGCGCGACAAAATAAAGACCCAGAGCAAAATCGCTGAGGAGCGATTTTGCTCCGGTCGCGCTCTCCCTACGTCACAGGTATGCGAATCGAAGCCGGCGAACCGTCAATAAGCGGTGCGGTGAAAGGGCGTGCTGACCGCCGTCAGGAACAGGATGCGGATATCCGTCGCCAGCGACCAATTCTCGATATATTCGAGATCGCGCGCGATTCTTTCTTCCATATGCGGAATGTCGCGCACTTCGCCGCGAAAGCCCTTGATCTGCGCCAGCCCCGTGATTCCCGGCTTGCTGTAAAAGCGCAGTTTATAGTTCGGGACCGTCTGCAGATAATATTGATCATGCGCCACGGCATGCGGACGCGGTCCCACCAGCGACATTTCGCCCTTGAGCACGTTCAACAGCTGAGGAAGTTCGTCGATGCTGGAACGGCGCAGGAAGCGGCCCACGGCGGTGGTGCGGCCGTCATTGCGGGTCGCCTGCACGATATCGGTGCCGTCTTCCAGCACATGCATGGTGCGGAATTTGTAGATGATGAAGACTTTGCCGTCGCGGCCGGAGCGGCGCTGCCGGAACAATATGGGACCTCTGCTTTCCAGGAGGATGGCCAGCGCGATCAGCGACAGAATGGGAAGGAGGACCAAGAAGCCCAGGCCGGCGCCGAGGAAATCCACCACGCGCTTTATCCGGGATTGGCGGATCCGCAGTGCGCCGTCATAAAAAGAGGCCGGCGCGGAGGAAATGCTGACGCCGCTGAATTCCTCAGCCAAATTTTGGCTTGCCCAGTCGATCTGCTGAATCGCGTCCGGCATTCAAACTCCAAAAGAGGCGTAAAAGACTGGCAAACCGCCGCTAAAACCGGATTCGCACGCCGCGCAATTCTCAATATCAAGGCCTGCTTCGCTCCGACCATACATGGCTTCATCGGGTCGGAAAAGAAGTGGTTTTCTCATATGGTTAACCATAATTCGGAGGATGACGGATCCATAAAAGAACGCGCACCTTCCCGCCCCCAACAGGGGTGCGACACGCCCAAATCCTCAAACGCCCGACGCCAAAATTAGTTCGGAAATATCTTTGGCTGCGCGTCGCGGGATTTCCCCCGGCGATTTTAATGATTGGGGCGCATTCGTGGCACGCCGCAGCGAAGGCGGATGAAGGCCGCAGTCCGGGTGTGATGCCGTCCCGGCCAATTAGTCCGTAAAAGGCTCGATGGTATCGGCGATCTCGATGAGGTATTGCCCATAGCCGGTTTTTGCCAGCGCCGCGCCAAGCGTGCGCACGGAATTGCGATCGATAAAACCCATCCGGTAGGCAATTTCTTCAGGGCAGCCGACTTTGAGACCCTGACGCGCTTCGACGGTGCGGACGAATTCTCCGGCCTGGATGAGAGAATCGTGCGTTCCGGTGTCGAGCCAGGCATGACCCCGTCCCAGCAGCTCCACCACCAGATCCTTCTGTTCCAGGTAAAGATTGTTGAGTGCGGTGATCTCAAGCTCCCCGCGCAGGGATGGCTTGAGGGTCCGGGCGAATGCGGGGGCGCGGCCATCATAGAAATAGAGGCCGGTCACCGCATAGTTCGATTTCGGACTCTTGGGCTTTTCTTCGATCGAGATCGCGCGTCCCGTATCGTCGAATTCCACGACGCCATAGCGTTCCGGATCCTTGACGCGATAGCCGAACACCGTCGCGCCCCGGGTTCGCGCCGCGGCGCGCCCGAGCTGTTCGGACAAGCCGTGGCCGAAATAGAGATTGTCTCCCAGGATGAGCGCGCTGGGTTCTTCGCCGACAAATTCCTCGGCGATGATATAGGCCTGCGCCAGCCCTTCCGGCTTGGGTTGGACCGCATAGGACAATTTGAGGCCCCATTTGCCGCCGTCCCCGAGCAATCGCTGGAAGGCGGCGCGGTCGTCCGGCGTGGTGATGATCAATATGTCGCGAATCCCCGCCAGCATCAGAGTCGAGAGCGGGTAGTAGATCATCGGCTTGTCATAGACCGGCAAAAGCTGTTTGCAGGTCGAAATGGTGATCGGGTAGAGGCGCGTTCCCGAACCGCCGGCCAATATGATGCCTTTCATACGTGCTTCTCCTGCGTGCCGCCCAGCACGGCGGCGAGGGATGATTGCCATGATGGCGGATGGATGCCGAACACCCGGGAAATTTTTCCGGTATCCAGCCTGGAATTCAGCGGCCGCCGCGCCGGCGTCGGATATTCTGTCGTGGGGATCGGCACAGCTCTGGCGCGAAGATGGCCTTGCCGGAATATCTCTTCGGCAAAGCCGCACCAGCTGGTTTCGCCTGCGTCGGCAAAATGAAACGTCCCGAACAAGGAGGGTTGATCGGTGCCCGCGATCCGGCGCGCGATCGCAATAATCGCATTCGCGAGGTCGGCCGCGGATGTGGGCGCGCCCCGCTGGTCGTCGACCACACGGACCTCTTCGCGTTCGGCGCCAAGACGCAGCATTGTTTTCAGGAAATTCTGGCCCCGCGCGCTGAATATCCAGGAGGTCCGCAGTATGACATGGGCCGGAAGCTGTTGTCGGATCCGCTCCTCGCCGGCGAGTTTGGTTTGTCCGTAAATGTTGATCGGACCGGTGGCGTCGCTTTCCAGATAGGGATCGGATTTGGCGCCGTCATAGACATAGTCGGTGGAGATATGGACGAGGGGGACGCCGCGCGCCCGGCACGCCCGGGCAAGCCACTCCACTGCTTCGGCATTGATGCGATGGGCGAGTTCTTGTTCGGCTTCCGCCCGGTCCACCGCCGTGAAGGCCACGGTGTTGACCACGACATCCAATTGGGGCGCCTCCAGGATCGCTTTTTCGGTCGCTTGCGGCTTTGTGAAATCGGCGCCCTGGCGGTCCAGGACGGTGAGATGAAAATCTTTTTCCTTCGCCAATGCCACCGCCAGTTCCCCTCCGAGCTGGCCGCTCCGTCCAAATTGCAGGAGGTGTATGGGGGAATTGTCGGGGCTCATCCCGCGGGGTCCGCGGCAAAGGGCGTATCAAGCGCGCGAAGTGGGACGAGGGCGGCATCCTTGGCGGCAATTTGGGCGCCGGCGAAATCCGGCCAGGCGATCGCCAACCCGGGATCGTTCCATAACACCCCGTCTTCGCAATCGGGCGTCCAGAATTCCGTGACCTTGTAAATGACTTCCGTGTCGGACTCCAAAGTGCAGAAGCCATGGGCAAAACCCACCGGAACATAAAACTGCCTGCCGTCCCGGTCGCTCAGCTCGACGCTGAGATGTTCGCCATAATTCGGCGAGCCGCGCCTCAAATCCACCACGACATCCAGAATCCGGCCCCGGGTGACGCGAACGAGTTTTTCCTGCGCATGCGGCGGCCGTTGAAAATGCAGTCCCCGGACGGTTCCCTTTTCACGCGACAGGGAATGATTGTCCTGCACGAAAACCGATTTGATCCCCGCCTCAGCGAAGGCGCGGGCATTGTAGGTCTCGGAAAAGAATCCCCTCGCATCTTCAAACCGCTTCACCTGGACAAGCAGGGGGCCGGGAATGCGAAAGCGCTCCGTGCTGACCATGATCAGCGCCCATCCGCATGGGCAGGTGTTTTTTCACCCAGCCCCAGACGGCCTCCGGAAGAATCGCGGTCCCGGATCGGCTGCCACCACCAGCGATTTTCCAGATACCAGGAGACGGTGCTGCGGATGCCGTTTTCCACCGTCGTTTCCGGCCGCCAGCCGAGTTCGCGTTCGATCTTGGAAGCGTCGATGGCATAGCGAAGATCATGACCCGGCCGGTCTGCGACGAAGGCGATCAGGTTTTCGTGGCGGCGATGCAGGCTCTCGGGCAACAGATCGTCCAATGCGCCGCAAAGAAGCCGGACCAGATCGATATTCCGCAATTCGTTGCGGCCTCCGACATTGTACGTCTCGCCCACGCGCCCATGCTCCAGGATTCTCATCAGCGCGCGGACATGATCCTCGACGAACAACCAGTCGCGGATATTCGTACCGGCGCCATAGACCGGAATGGGCTGGCCGTTCAGCGCCGCCAGAATCACGACCGGAATGAGTTTCTCCGGAAATTGATAGGGCCCGTAATTGTTCGAGCAATTGCTGGTGATGACGGGAAGGCCATAGGTGTGGTGCCAGGCACGGACCAGCAGATCGGACGACGCCTTGCTGGCGGCATAGGGCGAATTGGGCGCATAGGGCGATACTTCGGTGAAAAGGTCGGTTTCGCTGAGAGATCCGAACACCTCGTCCGTCGAAACATGATGGAAGCGGAAGCGCGCCTTGCGATCGGGAGGCAAGGCTTTGTGATAGAAACGGGCCGCTTCCAGCAGCACATAGGTTCCCACCATGTTGGTCTGAATGAAAGCGGCGGGGCCGTCGATCGATCTGTCGACATGCGACTCGGCGGCCAGATGCATGACGGCGTCCGGCTGATATTGCGCGAAAATCCGGTCCAGCAATTGCCGGTCGGCGATGTCGCCTTGTTCGAATACGTAACGGTCACTCGGCAAGGCCTCGTCCAGGCTGCGCAGGTCGGACGCATAGGTCAGCTTGTCGAGATTGACGATCTGGTGCGCGGTATGGCGCAGGCAATAACGGACCAGACAAGACCCGATAAATCCCGCTCCGCCGGTAATCAAAATGCGCATCTGCAATCCAGCGTGTTGAAGGCCAAGGTTTTAGTCAGGCGGGTCAGTCTCTGCAATCCATGCCGCCCTATCCCGGGGGCCGCTGGAATGGGCGCCGCCATTCATCCGTGTTCAGACTTTTGCCCCGACAGGCAATGCCCGGCAATCGAACGCGATTTCTAGCGCCGGACGCTCACAGCAAATCTTGCGCCGAGACGGAGGGCCGCCGGTCGCCGGACGCAAAATGCTTCGCCGCCACGCGATGGATAATTTCCTTGATCTGGCTATAGGCGGCCAGGAGCTGTTCGGGCGAAGGATCGTTCAGCCCAAGGCGCAGCTGCAGGGCGTCTCTGGAAACCTGGCAGATGACAAACCGTTCCGCGCCCTTCGGATCGATGTGCCGCCCAGCGAATTTAACGCCGCGCGACGCCGGATCGAAAACCGCGATCGAATCGAACGTCAAAGCCACTGCGCCCCCGGAGATTGTTGTCGTCGGCGTCATAACACGGAATGTCCGGACGCCCGGGTGTAACCGGCCTCAAGGTAAAAGAATTGCACCTGCGGATTGCGTGGCTGACGATTGCCGGTCCTTGGCAAGAGGGAGGAGCGTTATTGTCCGATATTTCATCGCGGACATCGGGCTCTGGGTGTTAGCGGAATTTCGGGACCAGCAAAGCTCCGACGAACCCAGCATGGCGCCCCGGATTGCCCAATGCGCGCGGGGACTGGTCGGGCGCGTAAACCCGCCTCCAGCGGCAATTTTTGGGGTCGCGGAAAGACTGGAGACGGCTGTAAACCGAAATTTTCCAGCCCGAGAAATTTTTTGACCCGCCAGTTCCCGGAGTTTCTCAACGAAAAGCACGGGAAGTTTGCGGGATTTTACTTAAAATTCATACAGATAGGCCAAGTTTCTGCATTCAGTTGCCGCCTAAGCCGCTGGCAGGGAACCGAAAGTCTTGAAACATTCATGGTTAACAAGGGTTTCGCTACTAGATTAGGGCCAGCCATTCCGATAGAAATGGCTTTGGAATTTGTGAGAGGGATGTCGCCGATGCGTAAAATCCTATTATCAGCTGTAGTCGCGGCCTTTGCCCTAGCGCCCTCAATCGCGTCAGCGGCGACCAACCTGATCACCAACGGTGATTTCAGCGCCGGATTCTCGGGTTTCACGACCGGTTACAACGTCGTGGCTCCGACGGCGAACAGCATGGTGCCGGAGGGCAACATCACGATCGCCGCGAACCCAATGTCGGTTCACAGTTCCTGGGTGAATGTCGGCGGCACCAATCCGATGCTGATCGCCAATGGTGCGGCCAACAGCACGCTCAACATCTGGGAGTCTTCTGCTATCGGCGTGACGGCGGGCGGAAAGTATAATTTCGCGGCGGACGTCATGAATGTCTGTTGCAACATCTCGTTCACCGGCGCCAATTCGCCCTCCACTATTATTTTCCAGCTCAGCCTGAACGGTGGTTCCTGGATTGACCTCGCCACGCATACAACCACCCCGCCGGGCGATGCGGGAATAATCGCATCGCTTTCCGACCTGTACACGGCGAGCGCGGCGGGCACTGTCCAACTTCGTGCGATCAACGCGATCGACGCCGCCAGTGGTAATGACTTCGCGCTGGACAATCTCAGCTTCGCTTCCGCCGTTCCGGAGCCGGGCACCTGGGCGATGCTGTTCCTTGGCTTTGGCGCCATCGGCCTGATGATGCGCCGCCGCCAATCTCGCGGTCTCGCCATCGCAGCCTGATTCTCTCTGACACCGAGTTCGGAAAAGGCCGCCTTCGGGCGGCCTTTTTGTTGTGCGCCGGTTGATACGGGTCGGAAAGGCGGAAGGCCGCGGCTTCTAGAGATACGGCATCAGGAGCCGGGCTGCGGCGTCCCTGAGACGGATGGGGATCGGGCGGCCTGCCAGCGCCGCATAGCTGAGCTTCCCGGCACTGGCGATCTTGGCATCGATGATGGCATCAAGTTCGCCGGTCAAATCGGAATCGTAGCATTCCAGGTCATATTCAAAGTTGAGGCGGAAGCTGCGGGCGTCCCAGTTGGAACTGCCGATCAGCGACCATTCCCCATCCATGGTCACCAGCTTGGAATGGTCGAAAGGCGGGGGACTCAGATAGATGTTCGCCGCGATGTCCTTGAAGAAGCGCAGATGTCCGGACATCGCCCATTCCAGATAGACATGGTCGCTCTGCAGGGGCAGGACGATGTCGACGACCACGCCGCGCATGCAGGCCTGGGCGATGGCGAATTGCAGGCGCTGGTCGGGAAGAAAGTAAGGCGTAACGATGCGGATGCGTTTTCTGGCAAGCGTCAGCGCCGCGCCGACCAGCATTTCGATCTTGTAGAGGTCGGCATCGGGTCCGGAGCGAAGTCCGCGCGCCTGGACGCGGCCTTTCTCCGGGATGTCCGGCCACCAGTAATCCTGGTCCAGCAGCTCTTCGGTGGTGAAGGTCCAGTCGCGCGCGAAGGCGTCCATGATCGAGCGCGCCACCGGACCATCGACCTGGAAATGAACGTCTTCGATATAGTCGCGGCCGGCGAGACGGCGGGACTGTTCTGCGGCGATATTCATGCCGCCGATAAAAGCCCTTGTTCCGTCCACCACCAGAAATTTGCGATGATTGCGCATGTTGAGAAACGGCATGCGCCACGGCACCCAGGTGTGCAGGAAACGCGCCGCAAAAACGCCGCCCGCTTTCAGCCGATACAGGGCGGTCGGGAAAAAATACCCGATACCGACACTATCGAGCAGGACGCGAACTTCGACGCCGCGATCGCGCGCCGCGATCAGGGCGTCGGAAAAGGCCCGACCGGCGGCGTCATCGCGATAAATGTAGGACGCCATGGCAATGCAATGCCTGGCCTCGCCGATGGCCTTGAGCATGGCGGGATAAGCTGCGTCGCCGCCCTGGAGCACGCTAACGCCATTGCCCGCGACCAGTGCGCTTTCGGTGATATGCCGGCCGACCTCGGCCAGGATCGCAATATTGGGGTTTGCGATGGGCTGGGCGCCGTGCGGCGGCCGCTTGGCCTGGGAATCGTCAAGCCTTCCCAATTTCAGGGCGCGCCGCGTCACCCGGTTGATCCCGAACATATAATAGAGCAGGGATCCGAAAATCGGCGACAGCCAGGCCGCCGCGATCCACCCCAGGGCAGCGCGTACGTCGCTTTTCTTCAGCAAGACATCGATCGTCACCAGGCAAGCCAGGAGCACATAGATAGCGACGATCACCGCTTCTATTCGCTGTGTCGGCCAGGTTATGGTGATGGGAAACATATCGACTCCGCCCCGTTACCTTGCAGGGGATCTACCTGCCCCGAAAGGGAGTTTGCCTTGAAAAAATCGCATCCGTCACCAAATAACGACGGGACTTCCTGCTTATGGTTCCTATGACTCCGCGTTCGATGTCGCGCGATCCGGTAAACGGCCTGCGAGTGGCGAGCTGGAATCTGCTGCGGCGCGTAGGCGCCGAAGCGGAGGATGTGGCGAAGCTGATTCATGCCTATCGCCCCGATCTGCTATTGCTGCAGGAAGCGACGGAAGAGATCGCGGCGCTGCCCTCTCTTGTTGGCGGGCATTTCTTCCGGCATCCCATGCAGAAGCGCATTTATGGACTGGCAGCGTGGAGCCCGCATGTTTTTCCGCGCACATCGGCGATGCGTCTGCCAGCCTCTGTGCTTCCCGGACGGGTGCCGCCCCGGATCGCGCAGATCGTGAAATTCCAGGGCATCAGCTTTGCCAATGTCCATCTGTCCCACGGCCAATTCCTCAATCGCTTCCAGCTGCATCACATCGCCTATGCGCTGGAAGGCCCGGCGGTCATCATGGGCGATTTCAATGCGGTCGGTCCCATCCGGGTGCCCGAGTTTCGCGATGTCGGACCGCGCAAGCGCACGCACAAGGCCAGCAATATCGTCTCCCTCAGGCTCGATCGCTGCATCACGCGCGATGTCCGCTGCCTGGATGCCGAGGTGCTTGACAGGGGGCCGTCCGACCATCACCCCATTCTGATGGAATTGTCTGTCGCCCCGACCGTCGTGCCGGTGCGCGTGTCGCAGATCTAAACACCGAAATTCGATAATTCTCTTCGCAAACAGTAGGTTGGCAAGAATCGTGGCATTTCGCTCTATATTTGCGAATGACTCTGAAAATCACTTGCAACTTGTGCCGTCCCGCAATAGCTTCCGGCATGCAGGTAGGGGATTGTTGATGGCCGGGTGCAGCAAATCCGATGCACGCAAACGGCCTCCCAGCCAGCCCGCTCCACGGGTCCAGGTTGCCGATCTTCTCGGCGGCGGACGCGAAGCGGTGCTGGTGCATGAAGGCGCCGAGTACCGCCTTCGGCTTACCAGCAACGGCAAGCTGATCCTGACCAAGTAGCCTCGAATGGCGGTCAGGCGCCTGCCGCGCATGCCAAGCCAGCCCCCGCCGCCTTTCGCGGCCGAAAGCCAGCCAGGTCCATCCAAACCAACGCTGACCTTTATGGGGATTGCATGTTCATGAATTCAAATTTCTGCAGAGCCAGGGCGCTGGCCGGCGCCTCTCTGGGCGCATTGCTGCTGGCAATGCCGGCGCGAGCCCAGGACAATTCGGCGCCGGTCACCTTAGGCCCCGTCACCGTCAGCGGCGACAGCGAAAAGAATGCGCTGACGCATACGCCCCCCATTTCCACCATGCCCAGCACCAGCATCCAGGACACGCCGCAATCGGTCAGTGTGGTGAGCGGCGAGACCATGAAGCAGCAGGCCACCACCACCCTGGGTGAGGCGCTGCGCAACGTCCCGGGCATTACCATCGCCATCGGCGAAGGCGGCACCCTGGCGGGCGACCAGTTCAAGATCAATGGCTTCGACGCCAAGGACGATGTCTATCTCGACGGCTTGCGCGATTTCGCCGCCTACACCCGCGACAGTTTCGATTATGAGGAAGTGCAAGTCCTGAAGGGGCCGTCCGGCCTGATGTTCGGCCGCGGCACCACCGGCGGCGCCATCAACACCGTGTCGAAGTCGCCATTCCTGGGCGCGCGCTATTCGCTCGCTCTTGAGGGCGGAAATGGCGGGCATCTGCGCGGTACCGCCGATCTCAACTATCAGTTCGGCGACAGCGCCGCCGCGCGTCTCAACCTGATGCTCACCGATACCGGGGTGGTGGACCGCGATCTCACGCACTCGACCCGTTTCGGCATCGCGCCTTCGATCGCATTTGGCCTGGGCACCGACACGGTGTTCAGTCTCAATTACATCCACCAGCAGACCGCCGCGCGCCAGGATTATGGCGTGGTGGTGGCCTCGCCGCCCAATGCGATTTATGCCAAGCCGGTTACCGAGTTTGGCGTGCCGCGCAGCAATTACATGGGCTTCGCTGCCGACCACGACAAGAATACCGCCGATCTCCTCACCGCCAAGCTCACCCATGTCGCATCGGACTGGCTGACATTCGAGAACGATATCCGCGCGGCGGTGTATTCGCGGGATTTTCGCTATACCCCCACCGATCGGTGCGACAACAGCGCGGCGACCAATTACTGCAATCTGGTTCTGTTCGGCATCGCCGCCCCCGGCGCGGCGGCGGGGTCTGCCAGTTCGCTCGCCGCGCTTGCCGGCACGGGCGGTGGCGGTCCTTATCATCAGAATAGCTGGGGGATCCAAGACATCGCCAGCGCCAACGCCAATTTCAAAATCGGCGAATTCCGCAATCAGCTCATCGCCGGCATCGATTTTTCCTATCAGCGCGCCGACCGCACCATCTACGCCTATACGCTGCCGGCCACGGCGCAATACACCTATCAACTCGGCAATCACACCGCGACGCGCCAGAATATCGGCTTCTCGCTTTACAATCCCACCCACATCACGCCGCCGGGCTACGATGTGGTGTTGCCGACCCCGGCGAATGTCGCAAGCACGTCGGCGGCGGTCACAACGGTGGTGACCTCGACGGGCGAAGCCACCGATCCCGCGCTGTTCGCCACCGATCGCTTCTGGGTGACCGATCAATTGTCCGTGATCGCGGGCTTGCGCGTCGACCAATATCGGGCGAACTACAAATCCGTCACCGTCAACGGAACCTACACGCAGTTCAAGTCGCCGTCCTTCCTGTTCGATCCGCGCGCCAGCCTGGTGTTCGAGCCGGACGAGACCCAGACCTATTATTTCTCCTGGGGCAAGGCGGCTTCGCCGATCGGCACTTCGGTGGTTGGCTCGCCCACGCCCATATCGTCGGCCGCGCAATCGGCGCTGAAGCCCGACAAGAGCGAAAGCCTGGAGCTGGGCGCCAAGATCAGCCTATTCGATG
This sequence comes from Pseudomonadota bacterium, assembly GCA_040389245.1. Taxonomy (GTDB): domain Bacteria; phylum Pseudomonadota; class Alphaproteobacteria; order Micropepsales; family Micropepsaceae; genus Rhizomicrobium. Next base: position 1,702,800 of record JAZKAH010000002.1, read on the forward strand.
GCGGCCTGGGCCTTTCGGGCGCGCTGTTCAGCCAGACCAAATCCAATGCCTTGCAAGTCGATCCGGTGTCGGGCGAAGTGCTGCTGCAATCCAGCCAGAAGCAACGCGTGCAGGGTTTCGCGGGCCAGGCGAGCGGCGAAGTGCTGCCGCATCTCAATTTCACCGCGTCCTACACCTATCTCAATCCGGTGATCGTCTCGGACGCCACCACGCCGTACAATACCGGCAAGCAGATCACGTTCGTGCCGAAGAATGCCGCTTCGATCTGGGGCGACTACAAAGCCCGTGATCTGTTGCACGGACTCTCGTTCGGCGGCGGGGTTGTCTATCAGAGCCATCTTTTCAACGGCTATACGGCGCCGAACCCGGCGACCTATCCGCTGGGCCGTATCGTGGAGATTCCGGAGACGGTGGAATTGGACGCGGTGGTAGCCTACGAGGTCGATCGCCTGCGCTTTCAGCTCAACATCAACAATCTGACCGACCGGCTTTACTATTCGCAATCCTTCGGCAATCGCGCCACGCCGGCGGCAGGGCGCACTTTCATTTTTTCGGTGGGGGCCAATCTCTGATGATGGCCTGCCTCCCATGATGGTTCGCATTCCCGCTCTCTTGACGCAGGATCAAGTCGCGCAGATGCGCGGCTTGATGGCGAAAGCCGACTGGGTGGACGGCAAGGTGACGGCGGGATCGCAGTCGGGGCAAGCCAAGCACAATCTCCAGATCCCGGAGAATTCGCCCGCCGCCCGCGCCTTGGGCGAGGTCATCCTGTCGGCGCTGGGGCGGAACGAGTTGTTCACCTCGGCCACGCTGGCGCTCAGGGTCTTTCCGCCTTTGTTCAATCGCTATGACGGCGGGATGAATTTCGGCAGCCATATCGACAATGCGATCCGCTTCGTGAAGCCGTCCATCGGTACGGGCGCGCCGATCCGCGTGCGTACCGACATGTCGGCGACTTTGTTTCTCACCGACCCCGCCGATTACGACGGCGGCGAACTGGTGATCGAGGACACCTATGGCGAACATCGCGTCAAGCTGCCGGCCGGCGACATGGTGCTTTATTCCGCCACCAGCCGCCATCATGTGACGCCGGTGACGCGCGGCAGCCGCTGGTCTTCCTTCTTCTGGATTCAAAGCATGGTGCGCGACGAGGCCGCGCGGCTGATGCTGTTCGAGATGGACAAGGCGATCCAGGGCTTGCGCGGGCAGGTCGGCGACAATGCGCAAATCGTCAACCTGACCGGCCTTTACCACAATCTGGTCCGCCGCTGGGCGGACGCGTGAGGATGTCATGTGCTTCGCCGCGACCCGCAGGCTTCTGTTCCAGGTTCATATGTGGATCGGACTGATCCTCGGCCTGTTGCTGGCGCTCCTGGGGCTGTCCGGCAGCATTCTGGTTTATGACGATGCCATCGCCAATTTTCTGTCGCCGCCGCCCCGGGCCGCCACGAAGGGCGAGGCGCTGTCGCTGGACAAGATCGCCGAAGCGGCGCGCGGCGTTGCAGGGCGCGGGCCCCTGCAGATCATGTTGCCGCGCGAAGAGGGCGAAGCGATCGTGGTGCGCGTCGGCCGGATGTCGCCCATGGGCCCGGTACCGCCGCAGCGCCAAGCGCGCGGCGGCGGGCGCGTCCTTGCGGAAGGAACGCGGCCAGGAATGCAGGTGTTCGTCGATCCGGTTTCGGGCGTCGTGCTCGGCACGCGCAATACGGTGCTGCCACCGGTCCTGATATTCGCGCATCAATTGCACGGCAATTTCCTGATGGGCCGCGATGGCCGCCTCTTTGTCGGCTGGCTGGGGGTGGCGATGCTGCTGCTGGGCAGCACCGGCCTGGTGCTGTGGTGGCCGAGGCGCGGGCAATGGAAATACGCGTTCTTCGTGCGCCGCACCGCCACGGGTCTGCGCTTTCATCGCGAGCTGCACGCCGCCACCGGCATCTGGATTTTCGCGGTGTTCATGGTGGTGAGTTTTTCCGGAATTGTTATCGCTTTTCCGAATACCATGACCCTGCTCAGCGGCGGCACGGCGGCGCGCCCGACCTACAATCTGCGCGAAGGCCCCGGCATCGCGCCGGTGGAGGGCGCCGTCTCTATCGGTCCGGCGCAAGCATTGGCGCTGGCGCGGACGGCATTGCCCGACGCCACGCCCGTCAGCATTTCGATGCCGGCGCGCCGCAATCAGACCATCGCGGTCAACATGCTTGCCCATGGCGCAGTCGGCGCCAGTGTTTATATCGATCCCTGGCGCGCCAGGGTCGTGACGGTGCGCGATCCATCCGGGAGCTTTCTCGCCTGGCAGCGGCCGCTGCATCAGGGCGCGGGCTTGGGTCCGGTGTGGCGCGCACTGGTGTTCCTTACGGGCTTGGTGCCGACGCTGTTCGTGGTCACCGGCGTTGTGATGTGGCTGAGGAAGCGCAAGCGGCACATGCCGATGTCGGCGGTTTTGGCTGAGGAGGGGGCAGGGTGACTTTGCCGATTTCCAGTGCCGTTTTCGACGAAAAGACGGCGCATCCGCTTCGCGCGCTGCCGGACGTGTCCCATGAAACCCGCAATCGCACGGGCGCTTTTCTGGTGACGTTTTTCATTCATGTGGGCGCGGTTGCCGCTTTCCTGGTGGGGGGGCGGGTGGCCGCGCCAATTCTGGCGCCGCCGCCGCCGCTGATGGTGCAATTGGAGATGCCCAAGACGGACAGGCTCGACCTGGCAACGCCGCCGCCCGCGTTGATCCGGCCGACGATTGTAACCGCGCCGCCGCCCGAGGTGACGATACAGACCGTGCCGCGCACCATTGCCGCCGCGCCGCCGGTGACCGATGTAACTCCACCCGCCGCAGCCGCGGCGGCCGCGCAACGCGGCCAGAGCGAGGGCCGCGAGAGTTTCCTGGGCCGGCTGTTGGCGCAGCTCAACCGCTTCAAGCGTTACCCGCCCGACGCGCGCAAGGCGCATATCCAGGGCGTGGTGATGCTGCATTTCGTGATGGACGAATGCGGCCATGTCACCAAGGCCGAGATTCAGAAAAGCTCCGGCCGTTCGGCGCTGGACAATGAAGCGCTGGTGTTGCTGGAACGTGCACAGCCCTTGCCGGCGTTGCCGGCGGATTTTCCCACCCGCACCTTGGACGCGGTCGTGCCGATCGAATTCTCGCTAGGCGGCTGACGTTAGCCGTTGTTGACGCCCGGCGCGCGGGTCATCCAGAGCAGGGCGATGAAGAACCCCTTGGCGCGCGGCAATATCGCCAGCGACAGGCCGGAAAACAGGGCCGCCCAACTGAAGACGCCGGCCCAGAAGGGCATGAAGGCCTCCAGGTTCACGAAGAAGATCAGCGGCATGAAGATATGGCCGACCACAATGATGGTACCCCAGGGCGCGGCGTCGTCGGCGCGGATGCGGCCGAAATGGGCGCCGCAATTGGGGCACGTATCGATCTGTTTCAAATAGCTGGCGAAAAGCCGGGTCTTGCCGCAACTGGGGCATTGGCCCAGCGCGCCGCGCCGGAGCGCCAAGCTCATGGGAATTTCCGTCTGCATCGCGGGCCCCCGGGGGATCGCCAAAATTCCGCTTTCCACGCCAGCCTCCATACATTAGAAACATACAATGTACTAATATATGGATATCCTGGTCCGGACAATGCCCAAAGCGTCACATGCGACATCCTGGATGCCCGCCCTCGGGCGCAGCAGCGGACCGGTCTACCTGGCGATTGCCGAGGCCATCGCCGGCGATATCGCCGCCGGCCGGCTGCAGCCGGGCACCCGATTGCCGCCGCAGCGCACGCTGGCGGAGGCGCTGGGAATCGATTTCACCACCGTGACGCGCGCTTATGCCGAGGCCGGCAAGCGCGGGCTGGTCGAGGGCCGGGTAGGCCACGGCACCTATGTTCGCCTGCGTCAGAAACAGGCCGCGCCGGGGCCGGGTCGTGCTGTCGACATCAGCATGAACTTGCCGCCGCGTTTCGAGGATGCGGCACTGAACGCGCGCATGCAGGCCGGCATCGCGGAGGTTTCCCGCGAGGGGCTGGATCTGTTCCAGGCCTATCAGGATCCGGGAGGCGCCGATTGGGATTGCGCGGCGGGGGCGCAGTGGCTTGCACCCCGATTGCCCGGCGTCGCGGCGGACCGCATCGCCATCTGTCCCGGCACCCAGGGCGCGCTGGTGGCGGTGCTCGCGCTGCTGGCGAAGCGGGGCGACACGGTGGGCGTGGAAGCGCTGGCCTATCCGGGTTTCCTGGCGCTGGCGGCGCATCTGGGGATTCATGCGTTGCCGGTGGCGATGGACGATGACGGCCTGCAGCCGGACAGTTTCGAGGCGGCGTGCAAGGCGCATCGTCTCAAGGCGCTTTACTGCACGCCGACCTTCCACAATCCGACCACCGCGACCATTCCCCTGGCGCGCCGCAAGCGCCTGATCGAAATCGCCCGCCGGTACGACGTCGCGATCATCGAGGACGACGCTTACGGTGCGCTGCCGCACGCGCCGGTGGCCCCTCTTGCCGCGCTGGCGCCCGATTGCGTCTATCACATCGCCGGTCTTTCCAAATGTCTCTCGCCGGCTTTGCGCATCGCCTATCTGGTGCTGCCGGATGCGCGGATCCGGGCGCGGGCGGGTGATGCGATCCGCGCATTTTCCGGCATGGCGTCGCCCTTAAGCGCGGCCATCGTCACGCGCTGGATGGAGGAGCGCACCGCCGCCGCAATCCTCTCGGCCATCCGGGTGGAGACGGCGGCGCGGCAGGCCATCGCGGCGAAGCTTTTGCCTGCCGCCATTACCAATCCGGAATGCTTCCATGCCTGGCTGAAACTGCCCAAAGGCTGGACGGCGGGCGCGCTCGCCAGCCGCGCGCGGCTTCAAGGCGTCGGATTGGTGACGGCCGATGTTTTCGCGGCCGCCAAGGCGCCGGAAGCGGTGCGCATCGGCCTGGGCGCACCGCGCACGCGCGCGGAATTGATGCATGGGCTGGAAGTGTTGGCGGACCTGCTGCAGCGGCCGCCGGGGGCGTCGTCGTCGATCGTCTAGAGCGTTATCGCGATCCGGATCATGGCTTCCGCTTGTCGAAGTTTTCCTGCGCCGTCCGAATGTCGCGCAAATGCCCTTGCGCCCAGGAGCCGAGCGGCTCGACCGCCTTCCACAAGGAACGTCCGAGCTTGGTCAGTTCGTAATCCACCCGCGGCGGGATAGTGGGAAAGATCGTGCGCGTCACCAGGCCGTCGCGCTCCAGGCCCCGCAGGGTGAGGGTGAGCATACGCTGCGAGATACCGCCCACCATGCGCTTGATCTCGTTGAACCGCTTGGGGCCATCGCCTAGCAGCACGATGATCAGCACGCTCCACTTGTCGCCGACGCGCGCCAGCACGCCGCTGACCGCGCGGCAGTCCGTCGAGTTGTGATCGGGCAGGGCGGTCACTTCCTTGTGCTCCGGTATCAATTTTGTGCCTTCTTGCGGGGTTTAGCAGCGGTATCCCATATAGTCCAGGTTACAATTTTATACCTAGGATGGACACCATGACCCTACTGCATATCGACGCCAGCATTCTGGGCGCCAACTCCGCCAGCCGCCAACTCTCCCAGGCCGCGGTGGACCGACTGCGCGGCGACGATCCCACGCTTAAAATCGTCTATCGCGATCTTGCCGCCGAACCCTTGTCGCATTTGTCGGGCGAACATCTGGCGGCGAACCAGGGCGCGGTGCCGGAATCGCCCAGCGTCCAGAAGGAAGTCGCCGCCAACCAGGCGGCGCTGGAGGAATTCCTGGCGGCGGATATCGTGGTGATCGGGGCGCCAATGTACAACTTCACCATTCCCAGCCAGCTCAAAGCCTGGATCGACCGCATTGTGGTGGCAGGAAAAACCTTCCGCTACAGCGCCGCCGGACCGGAAGGGTTGGCGGGCAATAAGCGTGTCATCATCGCCATCTCGCGCGGCGGCTTTTACGGCGCGGGTTCGCCGGCCGCGGCGCTGGAACATCTGGAAACCTATCTGCGGGGGATTTTCGGATTCATCGGCGTGACCAACCCGGAGATCATCGTCGCCGAAGGTCTGCTGGTCGGACCCGAACAGCGCGAGAAAGCTATGCAGGGCGCATTGCAGGCGGCAACTGCGCTCCGTGCTGCCTGACGGTCGCGCGCCTCGCTGTCCTAAGCCAACAGCGAGGCGAGGCGGGCCAGCGCCTCGTCCGCCAGCAGCCGAGTCAGGTCCTTTGCCGGCAGCGGCCTGGCCAGCCGCGCCGCCTGCCCCGACCAGAGATTGCTGAAATCGCCGGAGCCCGCCGCTTCGGTCCTGGCCTTGAGCGGCGCCAGCGCTCCCGCCGCAAGCGGAAATGCGGGCACGTCCAGGGACAGCGGTCCCATTTCATGCATCAGGCGATTGACGATGCCGCGCGCGGGGCGGCCGGTGAAGAGGTTGGTCAACTCCGTGTCTTCATCCGTGGCGGCGGCCAGTGCCGCACGATGCGGCGTGCTGACTTTGGCTTCCGGACAGAAAAGATAAGCCGTGCCGATCTGGACCGCGCTGGCGCCCAGCGCCAGTGCCGCCGCGATGCCGCGTCCGTCGGCAATGCCGCCCGCCGCGATTACGGGTACGCGCACCGCATCGGCCACCTGTGGCACCAGCGCGAAGGTGCCGACCTGCCGCGCCATGTCGTGGCTGAGGAAATTGCCGCGATGGCCGCCCGCCTCGACGCCCATGGCGATGACGGCGTCGCAGCCGCGCGCTTCCAGCCAAAGCGCTTCGGCGACGGTGGTGGCGGAAGACATCACCTTGGCGCCGGTCGCCTTGACCCGCGCCAGCAGGGTTTCGTCGGGCAGCCCGAAATGAAAGCTCACCACTTCCGGCTTCAGTTCCTCGACCAGGGCGCAGGCCGCCTCGTCGAACGGCAGCCGTGCCGCACCGGGCACGCTGGCGTCGGGATCCAGATCCATTTCGCGGTAATAGGGTGCCAGCCGGGCGCGCCACGCGGCCTCGCGTCCCGCATCGGCGGGCGGCGGCATGTGACAGAAGAAATTCGCATTGAGCGGCCGCGACGTTGCTCTGCGGATGACCGCAATCGCGCCGCGGATCTGATCCGCGTTGAGCGACGCGCAAGCCAGCGAGCCCAGACCGCCGGCCTCTGCGGCTCCGATTGCCATCTCCGGCGTGCCGAAATTCGCCATCGGCGCCTGGACGATCGGCAGCTCGATACCCAGCAGATCGATAATTCGGCGGTCGGACCAGGTCATGCGTTCTCCAGGCGGAAATCCGCGTAGGCCATGATGCGCCCGCGACGGCCAGAATGGCGATACAATCCCAATGGTTCCGCCGGAATTTTACTTGGTTGATTATTCAACCAAGTCCGACTAGAGTCCATAGGCATTTGCGTCGCGGTTGAAATGGAAAGCACGCCTTCCACCGCCGATCGTCTGGTCTTCGCGGCCATGAAGCTGTTCCTGGAAAAGGGCTATGGCTCGACCAGCGTCCAGGACATTTTGCGCGAGGCCAAGGCCAATGCGGGCAGCCTCTACCATGCCTTTCCCACCAAGCAGGACGTGCTGCTAGCGGTGCTGGGCATGTACCGCCAGGGCATCGGCCCCATGCTGCTGGCGCCCGCCTGGGCCGGCGTGGACGATCCCATCGAGCGGATCTTCGCCTTGCTTGGCACCTATCGCCGGGCGCTGGAGATGACCGATTGCAGCTATGGCTGTCCCATCGGCAGCCTGGCGCTGGAACTGCACGAGCCCGACCCGGCGGTGCGCGAATTGCTCGCCGTCAATTTCGACGGTTGGGTCGCGGCTGTGAAGGGCTGCCTGGACGCAGCCGGCGACAGGCTTCCGCCGGGCACCGACACTCGGGCCCTGGGGCAATTGATCCTGACAGTGATGGAGGGGGGCGTGATGCAATCGCGCACCCATCGCACCCTGGAGGCCTTCGACGCGTCAGTCGCGGGGCTTCGCGACTATCTGAACCGGCTCCAGGCGGACCGAACATGAAACACATAAGGAGGGCACCATGAATAATCTCATGATGACGGCCGCAATCGGCATGATGGCGATGTCGGGCAGTGCGCAACTGCCGGCGGGTGTCGCGGATACGTCTTTCAAGGAGCCGAATGGCGATCGCGTCCTGCAGCAATCCATCGATATCGCCGCGCCGCCGTCCTGCATCTGGCGTTCGCTGGCCGACGAGGAGGGGCTGAAGGCGTTCGGCATGAAAGTGGCGCATGTGGAGATGAGGAATGGCGGCGTGATCGAGGAGGGTTTCTCGCCCACGGCCAGGCTGGGCGGCAACGACACCATCCGCCATCGCATCATCGCCTATTTGCCGGAGCGGCTATTGGTCCTGCGCAACGAGGCGACGCCGCCGGGACCGCCGCATGCCCAGCTGTACCGCAATGTGGTGCAGGTCATTTCCATCGATCCCCGCCCGGACGGCAAGACGCGGTTCACGATTTCTCATACCGGCTATGGTCCGGGTGCCGATTACGACCAGCTCTATGCGTTCTTCCGGAAGGGCAATCCCAGTTACCTGACTGGAGTGAAGGCGCAGTGTGAAGCAAAGAGTGCGCCCGCTTCAAACCGTTAGCGGATAATGCGCGGCGCGTCCCGCAATTGGCGAGGATGGCTCGGACCGATATCCCACTTGCGATTAGGGTGATGCCGAGGCGGTGGAGAATGTATCGGCCCCGTTGCCGTTGGGCGCGGCATGACATAATGAGCGTATATGCTCCTGTCGCGCTTCTTCATCGATCGTCCGGTCTTCGCCTGGGTCATCGCTATCGTCATCATGCTGGCGGGCGCGATTTCCGCTTTCAGTCTGCCGGTGGCGCAATATCCCACCATCGCGCCGCCGGCGGTGCAGGTGAACGCGGTCTATCCCGGCGCCGATGCCGCCACCTTGCAGAATTCCGTCACCCAGGTGATCGAACAGCAGCTCACCGGGCTGGATAACCTTCTCTATTTTGCTTCGACCTCGAACGCCGATGGCACGGTGGCGATCACCGCGACCTTCTCCCCCGGTACCGATCCCGACATTGCCCAGGTCCAGGTCCAGAACAAAGTGCAGCAGGCGATCGCCCAATTGCCGGCGCAAGTGCAGCAGCTGGGCGTGACGGTGGCCAAGGCGCAGGCCAATTTCCTGCTGCTGGTGGCCATGTATGACGAGTCCGACCGCCTGACCAGCCGCGATGTCGCGGATTTCATGATTTCGAAAATGCAGGACACGTTGCTGCGCGTGCCCGGCGTGGGCACCGCCATCGTGTTCGGCTCGCCCCACGCGATCCGGGTCTGGCTGGATCCCTACAAGCTGCACAATTACAATCTCGAGCCGTCCGATATCCGTAGCGCCATTCAGGCGCAGAATGTTCAGGTCTCGGCCGGCTCGATCGGTGCGCAGCCCGCCGTTCCCGGCCAGGCGCTCAACGCCACCGTCACCGCCCAGTCGCAGCTTCAGACCCCGCAGCAGTTCCGCGACATTATCGTCAAATCTTCGCTCAGCGGCGCGGCGGTGCATCTGTCGGATGTGGCGCGGGTCGAACTGGGCACCGACAATTATGGCATTGTCGGCTTGATGAATGGCCATCCCGCCGCGGGTATCGCCATCACGCCGGCGCCCGGCACCAACGCGCTGAAGCTGGTGGATGCCATCAAGGAGCGCGCCCGATCCATGGCGCCATCCTTCCCGCCCGGCGCCCGCCTGGTGTTTCCGGTGGACAATACAGAGTTCATTCGCCTGTCGATCCGCGATGTCGCCAAGACCCTGGCGGAAGCCATCGCCTTGGTGATCCTGGTGATGTTCATCTTCCTGCAGAACTGGCGCACCACCCTGGTGCCCGCGGTGGCGGTGCCGGTGGTGTTGCTGGGCACCTTCGGCGTGCTGGCGATGGTGGGTTATTCCATCAATACCCTGACCTTGTTCGCACTGGTGCTGGTGATCGGCCTTCTGGTCGATGACGCCATCGTGGTGGTGGAAAATGTCGAACGCATCATGCGCGAGGAAGGCTTGTCGCCGCGCGACGCCACCTTGCGCTCGATGCAAGAAATCACCGGGGCGCTGATCGGAATCGGTCTGGTGCTGACGGCGGTGTTCTTGCCGATGGCGTTCTTCGGCGGTTCGACCGGCGTGATCTATCGCCAATTTTCCGTCACCATCGTCTCGGCGATGACGCTATCCATCATGTGCGCCCTGGTGCTGACACCGGCCCTGTGCGCCACCCTGCTCAAGCCGATTGAGGGCGGTCACCACCAGCATGCGGGCGGCTTGCTGGGTCGCTTCTTCGATTGGTTCAACGCCAGTTTTGACGCGACACGGGATTGGTACCGCAACGTGCTGGAAAAATTTCTCAGCCGCACCAAGACCGTGATGCTGGCCTATGTCGTGATCTTGGCCGCCTTGGGCACGCTGTTCGCCTATCTGCCGACCGGCTTTCTGCCGGACGAGGACCAGGGCGTCCTGATAAATCTGATCAATCTACCGTCCGGTTCGACACAGCAGGCCACGCTGTCTGTGGCCCAGAAGGTGGCGCAGCATTATCTCAAGGACGAATCCAAGAATGTCGATTTCGCGTTCGCCATCGCTGGCTTCAGCTTTCTCGGCGTCGGCCAGAATACCGGCATCGCTTTCGTCAAATTGAGCGACTGGGACAAACGCCCCGGCGATAAAAATGCCTCGCCTGCCATGGCGCGCCGCGCTGCTCTGCTTTTTCGCCGTACCATCAATGAAGCCCAGGTCTTTCCCTTGGTGCCGCCGGCAGTGCGCGAATTGGGCGTCTCCACCGGCTTCGATCTGGAAATGGAAGACCGCGGCAATCTCGGCCATGCCGGACTGATCCAGGCCCGCAACAAGCTTCTGGCGCTGGCGGCGCGCGATCCCAAGCTGCAATCGGTGCGGCCGGCGAGCCTGGACGACGCTCAGCAGCTTCACATCGACGTCAATCAGGAAAAGGCCAACGCGCTAGGCGTGGCGACCGCCGACATCAACACGACCTTGTCGGCGGCCTGGGGCGGCACCTTCGTGAATAATTTCATCGACCAGGACCGAGTGAAGCGTGTCTATATCCAAGGTGACGCGCCGTATCGCATGTCACCCGAAGACCTTGATCGCTGGTATGTACGCGGCACCAGCGGCACGATGGCGCCATTCTCGTCCTTCGCGCGCGCCAACTGGACATTGGGTCCGGCCTCTCTCACCCGCTACAACGGTCTGCCCTCGATCGAAATCCAGGGGCAGGCGGCGCCCGGCGTCAGCTCCGGCACCGCGCTGGCCGAGATGGACAAGCTGTTCAAGCAATTGCCACCCGGCATCGGCTACGAGCTGACGGGCCTGTCGTATCAGGAACAGCAATCCGGGGCGCAGGCCCCCGCGCTCTATGCGCTCTCGATCCTGATCATCTATCTCTGCCTGTCGGCGCTCTATGAGAGCTGGGCGATCCCGATGTCGGTCATTCTGGTCATTCCGCTTGGCGTGATCGGGGCTGTGGCGGCGGCGAGCGCACGCGGATTGTTCAATGACATCTATTTCCAGGTTGGCCTGCTGGCCACCATCGGCCTCTCCGCCAAGAACGCCATCCTGATCGTGGAGTTCGCGGTGGATGGCGAGAAGCGGGGCCTGAAGGCGCGCGACGCGGCGCTGGAAGCCGCGCGCCTGCGGCTTCGCCCCATCCTGATGACCTCCATCGCCTTCATTGCCGGTGTTTCGCCGCTCGCCGTCGCCACCGGCGCGGGTGCCCACAGCCAGAACGACATCGGCACCGGCGTGATCGGCGGCATGCTGACGGCGACGATTCTGGCGATCTTCTTCGTGCCGGTATTTTTTCAGCTCATCAACAAGGGCCTGCAGCACCACGAATAGGTCCGGGCGGGCTGGCCCTGCGGTGGCGCTAAGTGGTTCAAAATCATGCAATAAGGCGGATCCGACGGAGGCGCCGACATTGGGCATTACGATAATTTTACAGCGACATCAGAGACATTGCCCGTATCGATGGTTCTGGCTAATCCTACCCCGACCGGCGGGCCAAAACGCTGGAATTCGGGGAAGGACCAATATGAAAACGCTTGCCACTGCATTGCTTCTGACGATCGCCGCCACGCCCGTGCTGGCGGGCGAATCCGCCGGCCTGATGCTGCCGCCGGGTTTCCACGCCACCATCGTGGCCGACGGCCTGGGCGCCGGTGCCCGCCATGTCGCCGTGCGCGGCAATGGCGACATCTATGTCTCCACCCGCAGGCCGAAGGAAAATGCACCCTTGCTGGGCGTCTGGGCGATCCAGGTCGACAAAAACCACAAGGCGATCCAGACCGACCGTTTCGGCGCCGCCGAGGGCGGCACCGGCATGCGCCTCTACAAGGGCGCGCTCTATGTCGCCGGGCCCGACGCGCTCTATCGCTACAAATTCAAGGGCAACGAACTGACGCCCTCCGCCAAGCCGGATGTGATCGTGAGCGATCTTCCCGCCCGCCGCAGCAATATCGGCATCGCTTTCGACACCAAGGGCAGCCTTTATGTGGTGGTGGCGGGAGCGGGCAATATCTGCACCGATCCCAATGTGCCCAAGGACCAGAAGCCTGTGGGCCTCAAACCCTGTCCGCTGCTGAATGGCCGCGCCGGCATGTGGCGCTTCGATGCCGAAAAGACCAACCAGAAATTCCCCGATGGTGGCGAGCAGCTTGCCACCGGCGTGCGCGACATGATGGCGGTGGCCTGGTCGCCGGAAACCAAAGGCGTTTATGGCGTCATGCAGGGCCGCAACGGCACCGCCAATCTTGTGCCGGGCATGGCGAAAGAGTCCGACACGGTGGCGGAAGAGATGCACCGCATCGACAAGGGTGCGGATCTGGGCTGGCCCTACACCTATTACGACACCGCGCTGCAAGCCCGTGTGCTGGCGCCGGAATATGGCGGCGACGGCAAGATGCCGCCTTCGGACGGCAAGTATGACACGCCGGTTGCGGCGTTCACGTCCCACGAGTCGCCGGTCGATCTGCAATTCTATGACGGCAAGCAATTCCCCGCGAAATATCGCGGCGGCGCCTTCATCGCGTTCCAGGGTGGTTCGGGGCCCGAGATGCTGGCGCAAGGCCGCAGCGGCTATAACGTGACCTTCGTGCCGTTCGACAAGTCGGGCAAGGCGGGCACGCCGGAAGTCTTCGCCGACAATTTTGCTGGTCCCAACCCGTCTGACCGCAACACCGGCAAGGCCGCGTTCCGCCCCAGCGGTATCGCTATGGCGCCGGATGGCTCGCTCTATGTCGTGGATACCGTAAAGGGCCGGCTCTGGCACATTTCCTACGACGGCAAGAACTGACCTGTTTTGATTGAAGAACGGGCCGGAAGCCACGCTTCCGGCCCGTTTTGCTTGGCGGGCCATTCTTCCGCGGCCGGATTTGGAGGGTTCTTTTTTGCCCAACCGTGGCTAGACTTATGACGCTCTTTTTGTTCGTCACCGGCGGGAGGTTCTCATGACTTTGCGTCTTTTGATTTCGGTTGCGGCGATCGCCACCTTGGCTGTTGCGGCCCAAGCCGACACGCCGCATGGCATCGATCTCATGGCCATCGACAAGATGGTGGCGCCGGGTGACGACTTTTACGCCTATGCCAATGGAAGCTGGATCAAGCGCACCGCGATTCCGGCGGACCAGTCGCGCTGGGGCTCCTTCAATATCCTCAACCTGGAAGCCCAGAAACGCACCCGCACCTTGATCGAGGATGCGGCCAAGACCGCCGCGCCGGGGTCGGAGGCGCGCAAGGTGGGCGATTTTTACGCCAGCTTCATGGACGAAAAAGCGATCGAGGCCAGAGGCATCGTGCCGCTTCAGGCGCAACTGACCGCCATCGCCGCGATTGCCGACAAGAAGGCGCTGGCCCGTGCCATCGGTGAAAGCCTGCGGGCCGACGTCGATCCGCTCAACAATACCAATTTCCAGACCGAAAATCTGTTCGGCATCTGGGTGGCGCCCGGCTTCACCGACAGCGATCATTACACGCCCTATCTGTTGCAGGGCGGTCTCGGCATTCCCAGCCGCGATTATTATCTGGGCACCGGTGCCAAGATGAAGGCGGCGCAGGCGGCGTACAAAATCTATGTCGCGACCGCCCTGAAATTGGCGGGTGTCGCCGACAGCGACAAGAAGGCTGCCGCGATCTTCGATCTGGAAACCGGCATTGCCAAGGCGCAGGAAAGCATCGTCGACAGCCAGGATGTGGTGAAGGCCAACAATGTCTGGGCGCGCGCGGATTTCACCCAAAAAGCGCCGGGGCTGGATTGGGAGCAGTTCTTCGAGGGCGCGGGCCTTACCCGTCCGGGCAATTTCATCGTCTGGCAGCCTTCGGCCTTCACAGGGCTTTCCAAGCTCACCGCGGATGTGCCGCTCGACACCTGGAAAGCCTGGTTGGCATTTCACCGCGTCAATCATTTCGCGCCGGAATTGCCCAAGGCCTTCGTGGATGCGCGCTTTGCCTTTTACGGCAAGGCGCTGTCCGGCACGCCGCAGCAGCAGGACCGCTGGAAACGCGGCGTCAATCTCACCAACGACGCATTGGGTGATGCGGTGGGAAAATTATACGCCGCGAAATATTTTCCGCCCGAATCGAAGGCCAAAGCGGAGATGATGGTGAAGAACATCATCGCCGCCTGGGGACGGCGGATCGATGCGCTCACCTGGATGACGCCGGCCACCAAGGCGAAGGCCAAGGAGAAGCTGTTCGGGCTTTATGTCGGCATCGGTTATACCGAAAAATGGCGCGACTATTCCGGCCTGTCCGTGGCCCGGAACGACGCTCTGGGCAACCAGGCCCGCTCCGACCTGTTCGACTATCATTACAGCATCGACCGCATCGGCAAGCCGGTCGACCGTCACGAATGGTCGATGACGCCGCAGACCGTCAACGCCGTCAATCTGCCGCTGCAGAATGCGCTGAATTTCCCGGCGGCGATCCTGGAGCGTCCTTTCTTCGACGCCAAGGCCAACGACGCCTTCAACTATGGCGCGATCGGCTCGGTGATCGGCCACGAGATCAGCCACACTTTCGACGACCAGGGCGCCGCCTTCGATTCCAAGGGGCGTCTGCACAATTGGTGGACCAAAGAGGATTTCGCCCATTTCCAGCAATCGGGCAAAACACTGGTGGCGCAATATAGCCAGTACAAGCCGTTCCCCGATCTGGCGGTGAACGGCCAGCAGACCCTGGGCGAGAACATCGCCGACAATGCCGGTCTGGCCGCGTCCTATGACGCCTGGCATGTCTCGCTTGGCGGCAAAGCGGCGCCGCTCGATCAGGGATTGACGGGCGAGCAGCAATTCTTCCTGGCGTTCGGACAGGAATGGGCCAGCAAGACCCGCGAAGCCGCCGAGCGTCAGCAGATCCTGGTGGACGTGCATGCGCCGGGCGAGTTCCGCGCCCAGCAGGTCCGCAATGTCGATGGCTGGTATACGGCGTTCGATGTGAAGCCGGGACAGAAGTTATACTTGGCGCCCGCGGCCCGGGTCCATGTCTGGTAAGGCGTGCGACAGCAAAACCCCTTGCACCGCGTAAATTAAGAGCATATACGCCCATAAAAAGAGGCATATGCCCGTTTCTGGTCAACAGGGGATCATTGATGAAAACGCTCGCCGCTCTTTCTGTTCTGACGCTTGCCATATCGCCGGCCGCCGCCGCCCAGCCCGATAATCTGGTCCTGCCGCAAGGCTTTCACGCCAGCGTGGTCGCCGAGGGGCTGGGCTTGGCCCGCCATCTCGCCATCCGCGAAAATGGCGACATCTTCGTCTCCACCCAAACCGCCCGCGACGCCGCGCCGACGGGAATCGTCGCGCTGCGCCTGGACCGGGACCACAAGCTGGTGGACACGCAGCATTTCGGCACCGTCGCCGACGGCACCAGCATCCGCTTCTACAAGAATGCGCTGTATGCGGCATCTCCCACCACCGTCTACCGCTTCGATTTCACCGGCCATGCGTTGGTGCCGACGGCGGCGGGGCAGATCGTGCTCGACGGGTTGCCGTCCAAGGGCTTTCCCAGCCGGGGACTGGCGTTTGACGGCAAGGGCGGCCTCTACATCGAGGCCGGTGCCTCTTCGAATATCTGCCTGGATCCGGCCGTGGCGAAAGACGCCAAGCCGGTCGGCCTGCGTCCGTGTCCGTCGCTGGAGGGGCGTTCGGGCGTCTGGCGCTTCGACGCGGCCAAGTTGAATCAGAAATTCCCCGCCGATGGCGAACAGATCGCCACTGGCGTCCGCGACATGATGGCGGTCGACTGGTCGCGCCGGCTGAACGGGTTGTACGGCGTCATGCAGGGCAGGAATGACCGCAACGACACGGTCGCCGAGGAACTGCATCGCATCGACAAGGGCGCCAATCTGGGCTGGCCCTACACTTATTACGACATGGCGCTCAAGGAACGGCTAACGGCGCCGGAATATGGCGGCGACGGCAAGACCCCGGCGGAAGGCAATTACACGGCGCCGCTGGCCGGATTGTCCGCGCACCAGTCGCCGCTGGATTTGGTCTTCTATGACGCCAGGCAGTTTCCCAAGGACTATCGCGGCGGCGCCTTTGTCGTTTACCACGGCGGCGCCGGGGCGGAACTGGCCGACGGCCATCGCGGCTATGACGTGGAATTCGTCCCCTTCGACAAGACAGGCAAGCCCGGCGTGCCCCACAAATTCGCCGAAGGCTTCGCGGGCCCCAATCCCGGCGACCGCAATCCCGCCAAGGCGGCCTACCGCCCGTCGGGCGCCGCGGTGGGCCCGGACGGCTCGCTCTATGTCGTGGACAGCAAGAAAGGCCGTCTCTGGCGGATTTCTTACGACGGCAAGAACTGAGCCGCCTTTGCCGGGGACGAATTGCTGGGGCGTCTGACCTCCGGAAGAGAATCGGTCTATGGATAGGACGCGGGCGAGGGGGCTTGCGCATGACTATCCAATTGGGACGACAATCGATGGGCAAGGCCGAGCTCGAAAGAGTTTGCCTGTCTTATCTGCGGATGCTGCCCCGGTGCCAGCACATCAAAAGCGTGATGATCGCGCCGCGCCCTGGCTCGCAGCGCAACTGGGTGGTGATTGAAATCGAACCGCCTCTGCCGACTGCGGCTGACAATGACGCGCGCAACGCGCTGACGGAGCTTCAGGGAGAATTCCGTCTGGCCGGTTGATCCGCCGGCTTCGCGCCACCTGAAAACCGCGCGGGCTGCGCCTGCTTGTTCATCACCTTGTCTCTTTGTGGTTCAGCGGCGCTTGATTATTCATCGCGGAGCCGTCGGCGCATCCAGATCGTTGTGTGCCGTTCCAAAATCCCGATTGAACCGGATTGCCGAAACGGGCAGCTTTTTCCCGCCAGACGGATTCCCCGAACCCGGAGAGAAGCATGCTGTCCACTCCTTGCAAATCGCTCGCCGCCTTGCTGCTGTCCGCCGCCATCCTGGCGCCGGCGCCCGGTTTTGCCGCGGCGCCGCCCGAGATGAAGCGGGACGCCATCGCCAATGTCGACGCCCATGCCAAGCTGGTGCAGGTGATGGTCGATACCGTGTTCAGCTATGCCGAGCCGGGTTTTCAAGAAATCCGCACCAGCGAATATCTCACCGGCATCCTGGCCAAGAACGGCTTCAAGATCACCAAGGGCGTGGCAGGCATTCCCACCGCCTGGACCGCGACCTGGGGCGATGGCGGTCCGCTGATCGCACTGGGCAGCGACGAGGATGATCTGCGCGGCGTGTCGCAGATACCGGGCGACCCCAAGATCGAAGCGATCGTGGAAGGCGCCCCAGGCCATGGCGAGGGCCACAATTCCGGCATGCCGCTGATCATCGCCGCCGCGCTGGCGACCAAGGCGGTGATGGAGAAGAACCATATCAAAGGCCGCTTGATGCTGTGGCCCGGCATTGCCGAGGAATTGCTGGGCAGCAAGGCCTTCTATGTACGCGATGGCCTGTTCAGGAACGTCGACGCCTGCATCTTCGTCCATGTCGCCAGCGAATTCGGCACCGCCTATGGCGATAGGGGCGACAACGGCATGGTGTCGGTGGAATATACATTTCACGGCAAGACGGCGCATGCCGCCGGCGACCCCTGGGACGGGCACAGCGCGCTGGACGCCGCCGAAATCATGGACGTGGCCTGGCAGTTCCGCCGCGAGCATCTGCATATCTCGCAGCGCTCGCACAATGTGATCTCCAATGGCGGCGGCCAGCCCAACATCGTGCCGGGCATCGCATCGACCTGGTATTATTTCCGCGAGCATGATTTCAAATCGCTGCGCGAATTATGGGCCATCGGCAACAAGATCGCCGACGCCGCCGCCATGGCGACCGACACCACGGTGGAGCATAAGGTGCTGGGTACCGCCGCGCCCAATTTCGGCAACAAGCCGATGGCCGAGGCCGCCCAAGCCAATATGGAGGCCGTGGGCATGCCGAAATGGACCCCGGACGACCAGACTTTCGCCCGCGAAGTCCAGGAGGCCCAGCATTTCAAGATCCAGCCCTTGAAGGACAAGGTCACGCCGCTCAAGAAGTGGCCGCCGGACGAAGAGCGCATGCCCACGGGCGGCGGCTCCGACGATATCGGCGACATCATGTGGACAGTGCCGACCATCACCATCCGCTATCCTTCCAACATCCCCAGTACCATCGCCCACAATGTGACCGCGGCAATGGCGATGGCGACGCCCATCGCGCACAAGGGTGCGGTGGTGGGCGCCAAGGCCGTGGCGATGACCGTGCTGGACATGATGACGTCGCCGGAATTGCTGACCCAGGCCAAGCAATATTTCGACACCGACCAGCAGAAATTCGATCACTATGATCCGATGCTGACGGCCAGCGACGTGCCCGCCATCCATCTCAACGACGATCTGATGGCCAAGCTGCGCCCGCAGATGGAGCCCTACTATTACGACTCCGGAAAATACGACACCTATCTGGATCAACTGGGCATCAAATATCCCGAGCCTCCGGCCAACGGCATTCGCCGCCCGACCATCAAGCCAGGCGTCAAATCCGGCAGCTGATTTTCGTCAAGGCGCGCTTGTCGCTTGACGCACGCATAGCTCGGCAGTTATAAGTTGATCAATAACCAAAAGGTTATTGGTATAAATGCCGACTGCTCACGATGTGCTCTTCCGCACGCTCGCCGATCCGACGCGGCGGGCGATCTTCGAACGATTGTGCCGCGAAGGCGAGAAAACGGTCGGAGCCCTGACGGCGCGGGCCAAGGTCTCGCAGCCGGCGGTTTCAAAACATCTTGGGATTCTGAAGCAGGCCGGACTGGTGCTGGGCCGCCATGACGGCCGCCAGACGCATTACAGCGCGCAGCTCGGCGCGCTGGCGCCGCTGATCGACTGGACCAGCCAGATGGCCGGCTTCTGGCAAAGCCGGTTCGACCGTCTCGAAGATTTGCTGAAAAGGATGGACCAATGAGTGCGTCCGAAACGCGTTCCGTCATTGTCGAGCGGGAGATGCCTTATCCGCCGGAAAAGATCTGGCGCGCGCTCACCCAGCCGCATTTGATCGCGGAGTGGCTGATGAAGAACGATTTCGCGCCCGTCCCGGATCACCGCTTCCAGCTTCGCGCGGATTGGGGCGCCGTCGATTGTCAGGTCATGACCGTCGAGCCGAACAGAACCCTGTCTTACACCTGGACAGCCATGGGGCTGGAGAGCGTCGTCACCTGGACACTCACCTCGAAGGGCACGGGGACCCAGCTGCGCATGGAA
This sequence comes from Pseudomonadota bacterium, assembly GCA_040389245.1. GTDB lineage: Bacteria > Pseudomonadota > Alphaproteobacteria > Micropepsales > Micropepsaceae > Rhizomicrobium. The sequence goes on from JAZKAH010000002.1 coordinate 1,722,464, forward strand.
CATTCGGGCTTCAGGCCGGGGCAGACCCAGGCCTATGGAGGCGCCAAGTACGGGTGGCAGAAATTCCTTGATAGCCTGGAACAGGTTTTGGCGCGCACGGATTGATCAAGGAGGAGGAACGAACATGAAGAAGAGCGGGCCGCAGACCGGCAAGTCTCCTTCCCAGCTGATAGATGCGCGGATCAAGGAGCTGGCCGATTGGCGGGGCGAAATGCTCGCCCGGCTCCGCGCCCTGGTCAAACAGGCCGATCCGGATGTGGTGGAGGAATGGAAATGGCGCGGGGTTCCCACCTGGTATCACGACGGAATCCTTTTTACCGGCGAGACCTACAAGGCCGTCGTGAAGATGACATTCGCCAAGGGGGCGGCATTGAAGGATCCTTCGCGCCTCTTCAATTCCAGTCTCGAGGGCAGCACCAGGCGCGCCATCGATTTCCACGAAGGCGACAAGATAAACGAGAAGGCGCTGAAAGCGCTCATTCGCGCCGCCGTGACCTTGAACACGGCCAAAGCCAAAAGCCGATCCGCATGAAAGAGACCACCCGGCGTTCGATCCTTCGTGCGGTTCACCTCACCTTGAGCATTCCGATCATCGGCTACATCTATAGTCCGTTTGACCTCATTCCGGATTACGCCCCCGCCACGCGGTTTGTCTTCTTTCCCGCAATGGTTCTTTCGGGACTCTGGATGTGGAAAGGTCATCTCCTTCGACGGCTGATTTTGAAGCGGCCGGTCTGACAAGGCGGTCCCCATGAAAAGCGTCCGTCCATGAATTTTTGGCCGGCCGCCGGTTACTTCGCGCTCGCCAGCAGGATCGAGGTTTCCGTCGCAGCGATGCCTTCAATCAATCGAACCTGGTCCAGCGCTTCGCTGAATCCCGCCAACGTATCGGTGCCGATTTCGGCGATGAGGTCCCACCGGCCGTTCGTGGTGTAGATGCGCTCGACTTCCGCGAAACCGCGCAGCGCGCGTGTGACTTTGGCGGATTTTTCGCCTTCGATGGCGATGCACATCACCGCGCGGATGCGGCCGCTTTCCAGTTCGGGCGCGGTGCGGATGGTGAAGCCACGGATGGTGCGCGCGGCGAGCATCCGGGCGATCCGGTTCTGCACGGTGCCACGCGACGTCTTGAGTGTTTTCGCCAGGGCCGAAGCGGGTTCGCGGGCGTTGGCCCGCAGCAGGGCCAGAAGCTTGCGGTCGATCTCGTCCATCGTATCGTCACCTTTCGCTGGCGAAATGCCAAGATACTGACGTATTTTACCATGTTGCCCGCTTTTCGCTAGCGGGTGTTCGCGATCTGATTGGATAGCGATTCCGGGGACATGCGATGAAAGACCAAGCTCTGTTTCTGATGACCGATACCCGCCATTTTGGCGTGACCTATCAGATCAATCCCTGGATGCGGCCGGACGCCTGGCAGGCCGATCCCGCGGCGCTGGCGGCGGCGGCGGTCGAAAGCGCGGCGCGCCTGCGCGCGGCATTGGAAAAAGCCGGCGGACGTGTCGAGACCGTCCCGGCGGTGGAACGTCTGCCCGACCTGGTATTCCCGGCCAATGCCGCCATCGTGCTCGATGGCCAGGCGCTGGTGGCGCGGTTCCGTCATCCCGAACGGCAAGGCGAGGAAGCGGTGTTCCGCGCCGTCTTCCTGGATCTCAAGTCGCGCGGGTTGCTCTCAGACGTTATCGAACTGCCGGATGGTGTTTTGCAGGAAGGCGCCGGCGATTGCATCTGGGACGCGGACCGCTCCTTCTTTTGGGCAGGTTATGGTCAACGTTCGACGGAAAATTCGCTTTCCGTTATCGAAGACGTGTTCGGGCAGCGCGTCGTCGGCCTTCAGCTCGCAACCGACCGTTTCTATCACCTGGACACCTGCTTCTGCCCTCTGGCGGGCGGCAAAGTACTTTACTATCCGCCTGCCTTCACGGCCGAAGCCTTGGCAACGATCCGCGGCCATGTGCGGCCGGAGGATCGCATCGAGGCGACAGACGAGGATGCAGGCGCCTTCTGCGTCAACGCCGTCAATATCGGCCGCCATATTGTGATGGCAAAGGCGCCGGATTCCCTGCGTGCCAGACTGCGGGCCCTTGGCTACAGTATCGCGGAAGTCGACCTTGCGCCGTTCATCCTTTCCGGTGGCGGCGCTTATTGCATGACCTTGCGGCTGGACCGGCGCAGCGGCGTCAAAGCCGCAGAGCAGGCCGCGGAATGAGGCAGCCATGAACCAATTCGCGCCACAGAAACTGGAGAGCACCGGCGATTTTATCGCGCGGGAGGCCGAATTCGGTGCGATGAATTACAAACCCCTCGATGTGGTGCTGCGGCGCGGCGAGGGCGTCTATGTCTGGGACGTGGACGGCCGGCGCTATCTCGATTGCCTGTCGGCCTATTCGGCGGTCAACCAGGGACATTGCCATCCGCGCATTCTTGCCGCGCTCACCGAGCAGGCGTCGCGGCTGACCCTGACATCGCGCGCCTTCCGCAACGATCAGCTCGCGCCTTTTTATGAGGAATTGTGCGCGCTGACCCGGGCGCACAAGGTGCTGCCGATGAATTCGGGCGCCGAGGCTGTGGAAAGCGCGCTGAAGCTGGCCCGCAAATGGGGCTATGCCGTCAAGGGCGTGCCGCCGGGCGCGGCCGAAATCATCGTCTGCGCCAACAATTTCCACGGCCGCACCATAACCATTGTCGGTTTCTCCAGCGACCCCGGCTCGCGCGAAGGCTTTGGCCCCTATGCCGCCGGATTCAAGGTCATACCGTTCGGCGACAGCGCGGCTCTGGAGGCGGCCATCGGGCCGAACACTGTCGCGTTCCTGGTGGAGCCCATCCAAGGCGAGGCGGGTGTGATCATTCCGCCGCCGGGCTATTTGAAAACCGCCCGCGACCTTTGCACCCGCAACAATGTGCTGTTCATTCTGGACGAGATTCAAACCGGGCTCGGCCGCACCGGTAAGCTGCTGGCCGAAGAGCATGACAGCGTGGAAGCGGATCTCACCATCATCGGCAAGGCGCTGTCCGGCGGCTTCTATCCGGTCTCGGCGGTGCTCTCCAATTCCGAAGCGATGAGCGTGCTGCATCCCGGCGAGCATGGCTCGACCTTCGGCGGCAACCCGCTCGCCTGCGCCGTGGCGCGGATGGCGCTCAAGGTGCTGGTCGAGGAAGGCATGATCGAGAATGCCGCGCGGGTGGGCGCGCGGCTGAAGCGCAATCTGGAAGACATCCGTTCCAACCTGGTGAAAGAAGTGCGCGGGGTGGGACTGATGCTTGCTGTCGAGCTTGACCCCGAGGCGGGCGGCGCGCGACCGATCTGCGAAGAGTTATTGTCGCGGGGCCTGCTGGCAAAGGAGACGCACGATCACACCATCCGGATCGCGCCGCCCCTGATCCTGACCGACGAGCAAGCCGACTGGATTGCCGATCAATTCAAGGCCGTTCTGACGTGAACGGAGCAGGCCAATCGCGGTTCCTTGTTGTATGAATACGGCCATGCCTGTTTCTGCCCGCTGGGATCTTCTGGACGCCGGAAAATACCGCGACGAACGGCAGGCCGTTACCGCGCTGCTGGCCGCGCAGCCCTTGACGCCGCAGATGCGGGCGACAGTGCAGGGCGAGGCGGCCTGGCTAGTGCGCCGTGCCCGGCAAAACAATCGCCGCCAGGGTCTGGTCGAAAGTTTTTTGGCGGAATTCTCCCTCAGCACGCAGGAAGGTCTGGCGCTGATGGGACTGGCGGAAGCGCTGCTGCGCACGCCCGACACGGCGACCCGCGACCGGCTGATCGCCGAGAAGATCGGCGCCGCCGACTGGGCAGCCCATCTCGGCCAGTCCGAAAGCCTTTTCGTCAATGCCTCAACCTGGGGCCTGATGCTGACTGGCCGGTGGGTGGAGGTCGACGATGCCGCCGACGGACCCGGTGTCGTAAAGCGGCTGGTTGCCCGCGTCGGTGAGCCGATTGTGCGCACCGCGGTTGCCCAGGCGATGCGCATCATGGGCGAACAATTCGTGCTGGGCCGCACCATCGCGGCGGCCCTGGCGCGGGCCGACAGCGAGAAAATCCTCTGTTCCTTCGATATGCTGGGCGAAGGCGCGCGCACCGAAAGCGACGCCGAGCGTTATGAGCATGCCTATGCCGCCGCCATCCAGGCGGTGGGCCAGGCGAAAGCCGGGAACGCCGGACCGGAAGACGCGCACGGCATTTCGGTGAAGCTGTCGGCCCTGTCGCCGCGCTATGAAGCGACCCAGGAACAGCGCGTCTGGGACGAACTCTATCCGCGCCTCAAGCGGCTGGCCGAACTGGCGGCGCGGTTTGACATAAATCTCACGCTCGACGCAGAGGAAGCCGACCGTCTGGTATTGTCGCTCAAGCTGCTGGACCGGCTGGCGCGCGAAAAGTCACTGGGCGCGTGGCGCGGCCTTGGCTTGGCGGTGCAGGCCTATCAGAAGCGCGCGCCCGACCTGATTGCGGCCTTGGCGACCTTGGCGCAGGAATCCGGCCGGCGATTGATGGTACGGCTGGTCAAGGGCGCCTATTGGGACAGCGAAATCAAGCGCGCCCAGGTGGCGGGGCGGCCGGGCTATCCGGTGTTCACCACCAAGCCGGCGACGGATTTGTCGTATCTTGTCTGCGCCAAGGCGTTGATCGAAGCCAGCCCGCACCTTTATGCCCAGTTCGCGACTCACAATGCACACACGCTGGCGGCGGTGCAGGCGATGGCGGGCGCGGTCAAAATCGAACATCAGCGCCTGCACGGCATGGGCAAGGTGCTGTACGAGGTGGCGGCGGAGCGTTTCGGGTCGCTGTCGGTGCGTACCTATGCGCCCGTCGGCGCGCACGAAGATCTGTTGCCCTATCTGGTGCGGCGGCTGCTGGAGAATGGCGCCAACACCAGCTTCGTGCATTTGCTGCAGGATGACGAGACGCCGCCGGAGATGGTCGCGGCCGACCCGATCGCGTTGGCGCAGGCGCATCCCGGCCCGCATCCGCGCATTGCACTGCCGCGTGACATGTATGGCGACCGCCGCAACAGCGCCGGCCTGGATTTCAGCATCGTCGGCGCGCGCGCGGAATTGCGTTCCCTGCTGGCGCAAAAGCTGCATAGCGATGGACGGCCGATCATCAAGGGCGTGGCGGCAGCGGTCACGCCACCGGAGAAAGTTCTCAATCCCTTCAATTTTTCGGAAATCGGCGAGAGCGCGGAGAGCAGTCCGGCACAAATCGACGCCGCCTTCGCCGCCGCCAGCGAGGCGCAACCGGCGTGGGACGCTGCTGGTGGCGCCGAACGCGCCCGCATTCTGCAAGCCATGGCCGACGCGTTGGAAGAGCATCGCGACCGCCTTTGCGTGCTCGCGATGCGCGAAGCGGGCAAGACCTGGCCCGATGCGGTGAGCGAGGTGCGGGAGGCCGCGGATTTCTGCCGTTATTATGCGCTGCTGGCGGAGCGCGATTTCGCAGGGCCGACGATCTTGATAGGACCGGTGGGCGAGACCAATGCGCTGGAGCTGCATGGCCGCGGCGTTTTCGCCTGTATTTCGCCGTGGAATTTTCCGCTCGCCATCTTTACCGGCCAGGTTGCCGCGGCGCTGGCGGCGGGCAATGGCGTGGTGGCGAAACCCGCCGAGCAGACGCCCTTGATCGCGGCGGAGGCGGTGCGTTTGTTCCACGCCGCCGGCCTGCCACCTGAAATTCTGCATCTGTTGCCCGGGCGCGGCGAGACGGTGGGCGCGGCATTGGCGGCGCATCCCCTGCTGGCCGGGATCGCCTTCACCGGCGGCACCGACACGGCCCGCGCGATCAACCGAAGCCTGGCGTCGCGCAATGGAGCCTTGTTGCCCTTCATCGCCGAGACCGGCGGCCTGAACGCCCTGTTCGTCGACACTACCGCCCAGCGCGAGCAAGTGATCGACGATGTCATGCTTTCGGCTTTCGGCTCCGCCGGTCAGCGCTGCTCGGCGCTGCGCATCCTGTTCCTGCCGGAAGAGACGGCGGACGATCTGATCGAAGGCCTCAAAGGCGCGATGGAGGTTCTCAAGGTCGGGGACCCATCGGACTTCGCAACCGATATCGGGCCGGTGATCAATCGAGACGCCAAGGCGGCGCTCGACAAGCACCTGACCCATCTCAAAGCCGCCGCGAAAATTCTCAAGGAATTGAAGCCTGTCGTGTCGGGGCCGCTTTTGTTCGCGCCGGTGATGGCGGAAATCGCCCTGCCGCAGCTTCCCGACCGGGAAGTGTTCGGCCCCATCCTGCATGTGGTTCGCTACAAGATTGGCGAGCTGGAAAAGGCCGGCCGCGCCTTGGCGCAGAAGGGCTTTGGCTTGACCCTGGGCATTCATTCGCGGCTGGACAGTTTCGCCGCGAAAGTGCGCGCCTTGGTGCCGGCCGGCAATATCTACATCAATCGCTCGATCATCGGCGCGGTCGTCGGCGTGCAGCCTTTCGGCGGCGAGGGGCTTTCGGGCACCGGCCCCAAGGCGGGCGGGCCTCATTCTCTTAACCGTTACGCAGTCGAGCGTGCCGTCAGCGTGAACATCGCGGCGCAAGGGGGCGATCCGGCGCTGCTCAACCTCTGATCAGCTCATTCACCGCGGGATTTCGACCGCCATCGCCAGCGCTTCGCCGCCGCCAATGCACAGGCTGGCGACGCCGCGCTTGAGGCCCCGCCGTTCAAGCGCCGCGATCAAGGTCGCAAGGATGCGCGCGCCCGATGCGCCGATGGGATGACCAAGGGCGCACGCGCCGCCATGAACATTGATCCGATCGGCGGCGATGTCGAGTTCGCGCATCGCGATCAGCGCCACCACCGCGAAGGCTTCGTTGACTTCAAAGAGATCCACATCGGTGGTGCGCCACCCCACGCGGTCCAGCAGTTTGCGGATCGCGAATACCGGCGCGGTGGTGAACAAAGCGGGCGCGTGGGCATGTGCGGCATGCCCGACAATGCGCGCGACGGGCGCAACGCCTTTGTCGTTGGCGAGGCGCTCGCGCGTCAGCACCAAGGCCGCCGCACCGTCCGAAATCGACGCCGCGCTGGCCGCCGTGATGGTGCCGTCCGCCGCGAAGGCGGGCTTGAGAGTCGGGATTTTCTCCGGCTTGGCGCGGCCGGGTTGTTCGTCGATGCGGATGGTTTCCTTTCCGGCGAGAACCGGCACGATCTCCGCGTCGAAGGCGCCGCTCGCCTGCGCCGCCCTGGCGCGCTCGAGGGACCGCAAGGCATATTCGTCCTGCGCGGCGCGGCCGATCTGATAGCTGCGCGCGGTTTCCTCGGCGAAAGCGCCCATGGGTTTGCCGGGTTCGTAGGCGTCTTCCAGCCCATCCAGCAGCATCGAGTCTTTCGCGCTGTCATGGCCGAACCGCGCCCCGCGCCGGTGCCGGGCGAGCAGATAGGGCGCATTGGTCATGCTTTCCATGCCACCCGCGACCACCCAGTCGGCGCTTCCTGCCGCCAGCATATCGTGCGCCAGGATAGCGGCCTGCATTCCCGAACCGCACATCTTGTTTATGGTCGTTGCCGGAACCTGCTCGCCAAGGCCCGCGCCAATTCCGGCCTGCCGCGCCGGGGCCTGGCCCTGACCGGCGGTCAGCACGCAGCCCATGATGATCTGGTCGATTGCCGGCGCGCCGGCGCGTCTTGCCGCTTCGCGCACTGCGGCCGCGCCCAGATCGGATGCCTTCAGATCGGCGAACACGCCTTGCAAACTGCCCATCGGGGTGCGGGCGTAGCCGGTTACGACAATCGGATCGGTTTTCATGAGCGATCTCTTTCCAAGGCGCGGGCGATCACAAGGCGCTGGATATCGGACGTCCCTTCATAGATCTGGCAGACCCGGACATCGCGGTAGATCTTTGCGAGGCCGAATTCCTCCAGATAGCCATAGCCGCCCAGCGTCTGGATGGCGCCGGAACAGACGGCTTCGGCGGTTTCCGAGGCCACCAGCTTGGCCATCGAGGCTTCCGTGAGGCAAGGCAGGCCGGCATCCTTCCGCGCCGCCGCGTGCAGAACCAATTGCTCGGCGGCTTTGAGCCGCGCCGCCAAATCCGCCAGCCGGAAACCGACCGCCTGGTGCTCGAAGATCACCTTGCCGAAACTCTTGCGTTCGCGGGCATAGCGAATGGCGATGTCCAGCGCGGCGCGCGCCATGCCCACGCTTTGCGCGCCGATGCCGATACGGCCCGCCTCCAGATTGGCCAGCGCGATGCCATAGCCCTGGCCCTCTTCCCCCAGGCGGAGATCGCCTTCCAGCCTGAGATTGTCGAAACGCAGCGCGCACGTGTCCGATGCGGTCTGGCCCAATTTGTATTCCACCTTGTCCACGTGATAGCCGGGCCTGTCGGTGGGGATGAGGAAGGCGCTGATGCCGCGCTTGCCCTTGCCGGGATCGGTGACCGCAAAGGTGAGGGTGAGGCCGGCGATCTTTCCCGAGGTGATGAACTGCTTGCCGCCGTTCAAGACATAGCCATTGCCGTCCCGCGTGGCGCGCGTGCGGATAGCGCCAGCGTCGGAGCCCGCATCCGCTTCGGTCAGGGCGAAGGCGCCGATGGTCTTTCCCGACACCAGTCCCGGAAGGAAGCGTTCGCGCTGCGCGGGACTGCCGCTGCGCACCAGGCCGGAGGCGACCAGGCTGTTCTGCACGCTCACAATGGTGGAAAGCGGCCCGTCCGCCGCCGCCAGTTCGATCAACGCCACAGCATAAGAAACGGTATCGGTGCCGGTGCCGCCCATTTCCTCGGGCACTACCATACCCATCAGGCCCAGAGCGGCCAATTCTTCGAACAGGTCGCGGGGATAGCCACCCGCGCGCTCGAATTCATGCGCCCTGGGTTGGATGCGCTCCTGCGCGAAGGCCCGCACTGAATCCTGGATCGCTTGCTGGGTTTGGTTCAGCAGCATGAGACACCTCGCGCGACGAGTTTAATCCCTCTTACGGGAACGGGCCATGTCAGATCGGCAATCGTGTCGTGTTCTTCACGCATTTCAAAGCGAAGTGCGAATTCACCGAGGCCACGCCGGGGAAATGCAGCAGCACCTTTTTCAGAAGATGCTCATAGGCGTCGATGCTTCCGACCACGATCCGCACCGCGTAATCGCTTTCTCCGCCCATCGTGAAGCATTCCACGATTTCCGGCCGGTCGCGCGCAGCTTGCTCGAAGGCGACGAGCGTGTCTTCGTCATGGGCTTTCAGGCGGATATTCGCCAGCACGGTGACGCCAAGCCCCATCACATGCGGATCAAGAATGACGGCGCGCTCGCGGATGGCGCCGCATTCCTCGAGTTGCTTCACGCGCCGCCAGCAGGGGGTGTGCGAGAGGCCGACCTTTTCCGCCAGCTCCGCCATGGAAATGCCAGGCGCTTCCTGCAACTCCCTGAGAATTTTTAGATCAAGCGCATCCATAGGATGTCATCCTAATATATGGCTATATTCGAGTATAATACTCCAAATTTTCGGGATGTAGCGAAAAAAATAGCAATTTTTATTCAGGCCGGGTGTGACACGCTATCCAGCACTGTTCGTTTAGTCAGGCAACGAGCGAGCTGACCCACCCGTGTGTCCTTTCGATCTTCACATTCCCGCGCCGCCCGCCCGTCCCGGCGATGCGCCCGATTTCAGCCACCTGGTCATTCCGGCCGCGGGCAGCGCCTTGCGCCCGGACAGCGCCGCGCCGGCCAAGGCGCTGCGCGAGATGGCGTATGGACTGATCCGCGTCCTGGACGATGGCGGCCATGCCGTCGGCCCCTGGGCGCCGGAGATCGCGCCGGACAGGCTGCGCCAGGGATTGCGCGCCATGCTCCTGACCCGATTGTTCGAAGACCGGATGTTCCGCTCCCACCGCCAGGGCAAAACCAGCTTCTTCATGAAATCCACTGGCGAGGAAGCGATCGGCGCGGCGCAGTCCATGGTGCTCGGCCCGCGCGACATGTGCTTTCCCACCTATCGCGTCCTGTCCTGGTTGATGGCGCGAGGGTACCCGCTGATCGAGCTGGTCAACCAGATTTTTTCCAACGAGAAAGATCCGCTGAAGGGCCGCCAGCTTCCCATCCTCTATTCGGCGCGCAAATACGGATTTTATTCCCTGTCCGGCAATCTCGGCAGCCGCTTCGGTCATGCTGTGGGCTGGGCGATGGCCAGCGCCTACAAGAATGACGACAGCCTGGCGCTGGCCTATATCGGCGAAGGCTCCACCGCCGAAGGCGATTTCCACGAGGCATTGACCTTCGCTTCGGTCTATCACGCGCCGGTCATTCTCTGCGTATCCAACAATCAGTGGGCGATTTCCTCCTATGCGGGCATTGCCGGAGCGGAGGAAACCACCTTCGCCGCCAAGGCCGCCGGTTACGGCCTGCCGGGCCTGCGCGTGGATGGCAATGATTTCCTGGCGGTGTGGGCGGCGACGGAATGGGCGGTGGCGCGGGCCCGCGCCAATCTGGGCGCGACCCTGATCGAACTTTTCACCTATCGGGTCGCCGGCCATTCCACCAGCGACGATCCCACCCGCTATCGCCCCGCCGACGAAGGGTCGCAATGGCCGCTGGGCGATCCCATCGCCCGCCTGAAGCAGCATCTGATCGCGATCGGCGAATGGGACGAAGCGCGCCACGTCCAATGCGAGGCGGAGTTGGTGGAAGCGGTGCGGAGCGCCGTCAAGCAAGGCGAAGCGGTGGGCACGCTCGGCCAGTCCAAGCCGCCAGTGTCGGAAATGTTCGAGGGCGTGTTCGAGAATCTCGACTGGCGCGCGCGCGAGCAGCGCAAGGAATTGGGGCTCTGACCATGGCCGTCATGTCGATGATCCAGGCGCTGAATTCCGCTCTCGACGTGATGCTGACAAACGATCCGGACGTGCTGACCTTTGGCGAGGATGTCGGTTATTTCGGCGGTGTCTTTCGCGTCACCGAGGGCCTTCAAAAGAAACACGGCCCCAAGCGCTGCTTCGACACACCGATTTCGGAAGGTGGGATCATCGCTGCTGCCATCGGCATGGGCGCCTATGGTCTTCGGCCGGTGGCGGAAATCCAGTTCGCGGATTACATCCTGCCGGCCTTCGATCAGCTTGTTTCGGAAGCGGCGCGGCTGCGCTATCGCTCCAATGGCGAATTCTGGGCCCCGATCACGGTGCGCGCGCCCTATGGCGGCGGCATCTTCGGCGGCCAGACCCACAGCCAGAGTCCGGAAGCCTTGTTCGCTCATGTTACCGGCCTGTGCACCGTCATTCCGTCCAATCCCTATGATGCCAAGGGCCTGCTCATTGCTTCGATCGAAAGCAACGATCCGGTGATCTTTCTGGAACCCAAGCGCATCTATAACGGCCCGTTTGATGGCCATCACGACCGCCAGATGAAGACCTGGGCCAATCATCCCTTGTCCGAAGTTCCGGAGGGTCACTATACCGTGCCGCTGGGCAAGGCCATGACCCTGCGCGAAGGCCGGGACGTTACCGTGCTGGCCTATGGCACCATGGTGCATGTGGCGCAAAGCGCGATCGCGGAATCCGGCATCGACGCCGAACTGATCGATCTGCGCTCCATCGTGCCGCTGGATGTCGAGGCCATCACCCAATCGGTGAACAAGACCGGCCGCTGCGTGATCGTGCACGAAGCCTCGCGCTTTGCCGGGTTCGGCGGCGAGCTTTCGGCGCTGGTGCAGGAGCGCTGCTTCTTCCGTCTCAAGAGCCCCATCCGCCGCGTGACGGGATGGGACACGCCCTATCCGCACGCCTTTGAATGGGATTACTTTCCCGGACCGGCCCGTGTCGTGAAAGCGCTCGAGCAGGCGATGGAGGACTGACGATGGGCCAGTATCTGTTCCGTCTGCCCGATATCGGCGAAGGTGTCGCCGAGGCCGAGATCACGGCCTGGCACGTAAAGCCCGGCGACCATATCCAGGAAGACGCGCCCCTGCTGGATGTCATGACCGACAAGGCGACGGTGGACATGACCTCGCCGGTCGAAGGCACAATTACCGCATTGCACGGCGAAGTGGGAAGCATGGCGCCGGTCGGTTCGGTGCTGGTGGAAATGGAGGTCGAGGGTGAAAAGTCTGCCACGGTGCCGGCCGCCGCTATGCCCGCTGCGCCTGGGGAAACGCCCACTACGTCCACGGAAAAAGAAGTGGCGCGCGATGCCCGCAGCGGCGAAGGTGGGCCGGTCGATCAAATCATCAATCCCGATCCTTCCGCCTCGCCGGCCACGCGCCGGCGCGCGATGGAATGGGGCATCAAACTGGAAGACGTACGGGGAACCGGCCCGCGCGGACGCATCCTGACCGAAGACCTGGAGCGTCATCGCGGTGCGAAAGCCGCGCCGCCGCGAGGCGAGATCGAAGAGATCAAGCTGATCGGGATGCGCCGGAAAATCGCCGACCGGATGGCGCAGTCCAAGCGCCAGATTCCCCATTTTTCTTATGTAGAGGAATTCGACCTCACGGAGTTGGAGGCGCTGCGGCTCGACCTCAACGCCAATCGCGGGGACGACCGGCCCAAACTGACCCTGCTTCCCTTTTTCATGCGCGCGCTGGCCAGGCTGCTGCCCGACTTTCCCAACATCAACGCCCATTATGACGAGGCGGCCGGTGTGCTGAAGCGCTATGCCGCCGTGCATATCGGCATCGCAACCCAGACCCCGAACGGTCTGATGGTGCCCGTCATCCGCCATGCCGAGAGCCGCGATTTGTGGGACTGCGCCCGCGAGCTTGCCCGGGTGACCGCGGCGGCGCGTGACGGCAGCGCAGCGCGCGAGGATCTGTCGGGCTCGACCATCACCCTGACCAGTCTCGGTCCGCTGGGCGGCATCGCCGCCACCCCGATCATCAACCATCCCGAAGTCGCGATCATCGGCCCCAACAAATTGACCGAGCGGCCCGTGATCGAGGGCGCCTTCCTGGCCCGGCGCAAGCTGATGAATCTGTCGTCTTCGTTCGACCACCGCATCGTGGACGGCTATGATGCCGCCAGCTTCATCCAGCGCCTCAAGCGGCTGATGGAGCATCCTGGCCTGATCTTCATCGACGAGGAATCCGCAAAGGGACAAGCCCGATGAACGCGCAACTGGATTTCGGGCTGGGCGAAACCGCCGACATGCTGCGTGAGACCGTGCGCCGTTTCACCTCAGAACAGATCACGCCCTTCGCCGCCGATATCGACGCCAACAACAAATTTCCCCGCCACCTTTGGCCGGAGATGGGCGCGCTGGGGCTGCATGGGATCACCGTGGAGGAGGAGTACGGCGGCCTGGGCCTCGGCTATCTCGAACATGCCGTGGCGATGGAAGAGATTTCGCGCGGCTCGGCTTCGGTCGGCCTCAGCTATGGCGCGCATTCCAATCTCTGCATCAACCAGATCCGCCGCTGGGCGAGCCCCGAGCAGAAGCGCCGCTATCTGCCCAAGCTGATTTCCGGCGCGCATGTCGGTTCGCTCGCCATGTCGGAAGTGGGTTCCGGTTCCGACGTCGTTTCCATGCGCCTGAAGGCCGAGAAGCGCGGCAATGACCGCTATGTGCTGAACGGCACAAAATTCTGGATCACCAACGCGCCGGAGGCCGATGTGCTGGTGGTCTATGCCAAGACCGATGCGACCGCGGGCGCACGCGGTATCACCACCTTTCTGATCGAACGCGGGATGGCCGGCTTCTCCGTCTCCAAGAAGCTGGACAAAATGGGCATGCGCGGCAGCGATACCGCGGAACTGGTGTTCCAGGACTGCGAAGTGCCGGCGGACTCGGTGATGGGCGGGGAAGGCAATGGCGTCAAGATTCTGATGTCGGGTCTGGATTATGAGCGCGCGGTGCTGGCGGCGGGGCCGCTCGGCATCATGCAGGCCTGTCTGGACGTGGTACTGCCCTATGTGCGGGACCGCAAACAGTTCGGCCAACCCATCGGCAGCTTCCAGCTGATGCAGGCCAAGATCGCCGACATGTATGTCGCACTCAATTCCGCCCGCGCTTATGTCTATGCGGTGGCGCGCGCCTGCGACGCGGGCAAGACCACCCGTTTCGACGCGGCGGGCGCGATCCTGCTGGCGTCCGAGAACGCGGTGAAGACTTCACTGGAAGCGATCCAGGCCCTGGGCGGCGCCGGCTACACCAAGGACTGGCCGGTTGAGCGCTTCCTGCGCGACGCCAAACTCTATGATATCGGCGCCGGCACCAATGAAATCCGCCGCTTCCTGATCGGGCGGGAGTTGATCGGCATATGACCGCACTATCCTCGCTGATCGACAAGACAAGTGAGATGTTCCGGGAAAATGCCGCGCATAACAATGCACTCGTGGAAGCCCTGCGGACCAAGGTCGCAGCGGTGACCTTGGGCGGTTCGCAGACTGCGCGGCAGAGGCATGTGGCGCGCGGCAAGCTGTTGCCGCGCGAACGGATCCACCGTCTGCTGGACGCCGGCTCGCCATTTCTCGAAATCGGTGCCCTGGCGGCGAACGGACTTTATGACGGCGAGGCGCCTGGCGCCGGTATCATTGCGGGCATCGGCCGGGTCATGAACCGCGAGGTGATGATTGTCGCCAACGACGCCACCGTGAAAGGCGGCGCGTATTTCCCGATGACGGTGAAGAAGCATTTGCGGGCGCAGGAAATCGCGCAGCAGAACCGGCTGCCCTGTCTTTATCTGGTGGATAGTGGCGGCGCCAATCTTCCCCATCAAGCTGAAGTGTTTCCCGACCGCGACCATTTCGGCCGCATTTTCTTCAACCAGGCGCAGATGTCGGCCGAGGGCATCGCCCAGATCGCCTGCGTGATGGGAAGCTGCACCGCCGGGGGCGCCTATGTGCCCGCGATGTCGGACGAAAGCATCATCGTGCGCGGGCAGGGCACCATCTTCCTGGCTGGCCCGCCGCTGGTGAAGGCGGCGACGGGAGAAGTGATTTCGGCGGAGGAGTTGGGCGGCGCCGACACCCATGGCCGGAAATCCGGCGTGGTCGATCACGTCGCCGAGAATGACGAACACGCTCTGCTGCTGCTGCGCCAGATCGTCGGCACCTTGGGCGCCGCGCGCAAGGCCGATATCGCACTGGCCCCGCCGCGCCCGCCCAAATTCGATCCCGCCGAGCTTTATGGCATCGTGCCGCGCGAAGTGCGCGAACTTTACGATGTGCGCGAGGTGATCGCCCGCATCGTCGATGGCTCCGAATGGCACGAATTCAAGCCGCTGTACGGCACGACCCTGGTTTGCGGCTTCGCACATATCTGGGGCATGCCGGTGGCGATCCTGGCCAACAATGGCGTGCTCTTCAGCGAAAGCGCGCTCAAGGGAACGCATTTTATCGAGCTGGCCTGCCAGCGGCGCGTGCCCCTGCTGTTTCTGCAAAATGTCTCCGGCTTCATGGTCGGCGGCAAATACGAGGCCGCCGGCATCGCCAAGGACGGGGCCAAGCTGGTGACGGCGGTGGCGACAGCCTCGGTGCCCAAGATCACGGTGCTGATCGGCGGCAGCTTCGGCGCCGGCAATTATGGCATGTGCGGGCGCGCTTATTCGCCCCGCTTCCTCTTCAGCTGGCCCAACAGTCGCATCAGCGTGATGGGCGGCGAACAGGCGGCCTCGGTTCTCGCCACCGTGCATCGCGACGCCGAGAAATGGACCCCGGAAGAGGCGGAGAAATTCAAGGCGCCGATCCGGCAGAAATATGAGGATGAAGGCAATCCCTATTACGCGACCGCGCGATTGTGGGACGACGGCGTGATCGATCCGGCGCAGACCCGGGACATTCTGGGCCTTGCCTTCGCCGCGACTTTGAACGCGCCAATTCCGGCCGGGCCGCGTTTCGGCCTGTTCCGCATGTGAACCGATGCTGGAAACCCTCCTGATCGCCAACCGGGGCGAAATCGCCCGCCGCATCATTCGCACCGCGAAGCGGCTCGGCGTGCGCACCGTGGCGGTCTATTCCGATGCGGATGGGAATATGCCTTTCGTGCGGGAAGCCGATGCTGCAATACGCATCGGTTCGGCGCCGGCGCGGGAGAGCTATCTCGATGGCGAAAAAATCCTGGCGGCGGCGCGTGCGGCAAACGCGCAATCCATTCATCCCGGTTACGGCTTTCTCTCCGAGAACGCGGAATTCGCAGAGGCCGTGGAACGCGCCGGCCTGATCTGGGTGGGCGCGCCGCCCGGCGCGATCCGGGCCATGGGCCTGAAGGATGCCGCCAAGAAGCGAATGCGCGACGCCGGCGTGCCGGTGACGCCCGGCTATCTGGGTGAAGATCAGTCACCGGAGCGCCTGAAAGCGGAAGCCGACCGGATCGGCTATCCGGTCCTGATCAAGGCGGTGGCCGGCGGCGGCGGAAAAGGCATGCGCCGCGTCGATAGCGCCGCGGCGTTTGCCGAAGCGCTCGCGTCCTGCCGGCGCGAGGCCGCATCCGCCTTCGGTGATGACAGGGTATTGATCGAGAAGTTCATCGCCAACCCGCGCCATATCGAAGTGCAGCTGTTCGCCGATCGTCACGGCAATATTGTGCATCTGTTCGAGCGCGACTGTTCCATGCAGCGCCGCTATCAGAAAGTGATCGAGGAAGCCCCCGCGCCCGGCATGGACGAAGTCACGCGCGCCGCGCTGACCGCCGCCGCCGTGAAGGCGGCAAGGGCAGTGGATTATGTGGGCGCCGGTACGGTCGAATTTATTGCCGATGCGTCCGAGGGGCTTCGCGCCGACCGCATCTGGTTCATGGAAATGAACACCCGCCTGCAGGTCGAGCATCCCGTGACTGAGGCCATCACAGGCCAGGATCTGGTCGAATGGCAGCTTCGGGTGGCGTCGGGCGAAAGACTTCCCAAAACGCAGGATCAGCTGGCGATCCATGGCTGGGCGATGGAGGCGCGGCTCTATGCCGAGAATCCATCCGCCGGTTTCCTGCCGTCCACCGGACCCATCACGCATCTGCAATTGCCGGCCGCCATCCGGGTGGACAGCGCGGTGGAGCAGGGCGATGTGATTACGCCTTACTATGATCCCATGATCGCGAAAATGATCGTCCATGCCGCCACGCGCAATGAAGCGGCGGTCCGACTGGCGGAGGCCTGCCGGGCGGTCGAAGTCTGGCCGGTGAAAACAAATGCCGCGTTCCTGGCGCGTGCCGCCGCCGATCCCGATTTCTTGCGCGGCGGTGTCGATACCGGCTTCATCGAACGGCACGCGGCGCAGGTCGTTCCGCCCTCGGAGCCGGATGACATTGTGATCGCCGCCGCCGCCGCGGCGCTGTTGTCCGGGGATCAAAGCGATCCCTGGCAAGCTCTGACCGGCTTTCGCAGCGCGAGCGCGCCGGACCGGCGGATTGCGGTAGAGGTCGCGGGCAAGACTCATATCGTTCAGCCCGTTGCGGGCGGCGCGGCGCGCGCGATCGACGCCAGCAAAGTACTGTTTCTGGACGGCAGTGCCTGGCTCTTTTCGGCCCCCCAACCGGAAAAAACGGGCGAGACGGGCAGCGGCGACGGTGCCGTGCTGGCGCCGATGCCGGGGGCGGTGATTTTGGTCGAAGTCGTCAAGGGACAATTGGTCAAGCGCGGCCAGCGCCTGCTGGTGCTGGAGGCCATGAAAATGGAATATATATTGATGGCGCCGGTTGACGGCACCGTAACGGAACTGGCGGTGACGATGGGATCGCAGGTCGAGGAAGGCGCCTTGCTGGCGCGCATCGAGGGGTAGGCGGGTGGCAGGACGCAGCTACGAGCAATGGAAAGTGGGCGATCACATCGTCCATGACCTCCACCGCACCGTCACCGAAACGGACAATCTGCTTGTCACGACCTTGACGCACAATTTCCAACCCCTGCATCTGGACGCCGAATATGCCGCCGGAACCGAATTCGGCCGGATCGTCGTCAATGGCCTTTTCACCTTCGCGTTGATGGTGGGCGTGTCTGTGGGTGACACCACGCTCGGCACCCTGGTCGCCAATCTCGGTTATGACAAAGTGACCATGCCAAAGCCGGTCTTTATCGGCGACACCTTGCGGGTCGAAACCGAGGTGGTGGAATTGCGCCTGTCCAAGTCGCGCCCCGACGCCGGAATCGTCACCTTCCGCCATCGCGCATTCAATCAGCGCGACGAAATGGTGTGCGAGGCATTGCGCACGGCGCTGGTCGGGCGGGCATGAGGCTGCGCTCCCTACTTTTTGTGCCGGGCGACCGGCCCGACCGGATGGAAAAGGCTTTTGGCTCGGGCGCAGATGCGCTGATCCTGGACCTGGAAGATGCCGTGGCGCCGTTGAAGAAGATCGAGGCGCGCAAGGCCGTCGCGGAATTTCTTGCGCGGTCGCGTACCCGCGCCCCGCGCCTGTTCGTGCGGATCAATCCGCTGAACAGCTTCGCCGACGAAGATCTTGCCGCGATCATGCCGCGAAAGCCGGACGGCATCGTGCTGCCCAAGGCGGAAGGCGGCGCGTCGATTGCCGAGCTGGACCGGCGCCTTACCGGGTTCGGCGACAGGGAGGCGCGCATCCTTCCCATTGCCACCGAGACGCCGGCGGCGGTCTTTGCCCTCGGTTCCTATGGCGGTGTCACGCCGCGCCTTTGCGGACTGACCTGGGGCGCGGAAGACCTGCCTGCCGCGATCGGCGCCGCCAGCGCACGCGAGGCGGATGGACGCTATACCGCGCCGTACGAGACGGTGCGGACCTTGGCCCTGTTCGCGGCGCATGCCGCGAATGTCGCGGCGATCGAGACCGTCTTTCCCATCCTGGATGACGAGATCGGTCTCAAGGCCTACGCCGCGCGCGGCCGCCGCGATGGCTTTTCCGGCATGCTGGTTATCCATCCGGCGCAGATTCCCGCCATCAACGCGGCCTTTACGCCCTCGAACGACGAAATCATCTGGGCGCAGCAGGTTGTTGAAGCCTTTGCCGCAAATCCCGACATCGGCGTGCTGCAAGTCGGGGGCAGGATGTTGGATGCGCCGCATCTCAAACTCGCTCGTCGTATTCTGGCCGCCGAACGCGACAGTGCCGAGCCATCGCATTGATGGAGGCGGGTTGGTATCCGTAATTTGCCGACGTCAGATGAACGTCATTCGAAGCGGAGCGCCTCGATAGGGTCGAAATGGGCAGCCTTGCGCGCCGGATAATAGCCGAAAAACATGCCCACCAGCGCCGAGAACAGAAAGCCGCCGGCGATGGCGGACCAGGCGATCGGTGTCGGCCAGCCCGCGATCAGGGAAATCATCAGGGAAGCCGCCACTCCGCCGATGATGCCGGCGATGCCGCCGACCACGCTCAGCAGCACCGCTTCCGCCAGAAATTGGAGCAGGACATGAAGCCGCCGCGCGCCGATTGCCATGCGCAGTCCGATCTCGCGGGTGCGCTCGGTCACCGAAACCAGCAGGATATTCATGATGCCGATGCCGCCGACCAGGAGCGATATCGATGCCACCGCCGCCAGCAGGTAGGCCATGGTGCGGCTGCTGCCCTCGGCAGCGCTGGCGATCTGGCTGAGATTGCGCACCGAAAAGTCGTTCGCATTGCCGGGGCGGATGTGATGGCGGAGCGCGAGCGTGCGGGTCACCTGGTCCATGGCCGCCTGCACCTGATCCGGCGCCGCCGCCTGCACATAGAGCTGGTTGACGAAGCCGGTGAGGTGCGGCTGGATTCCGTAGGGGTTGGTGATGGTGCCGTAAAGGCTGCTTGCCTGGTTCGCCTGGCTCGGAGCGGCGACGCCCAGCACTTTGCGCTCGGCGGTGCTGAAAGGGATCATGACAAGATCGTCCTGATCGGTGCCGAAACCTGATTGTCCCTTGGAGCCGAGCACACCGACAACCTTGAGCGGAGAGTTCCGCACGATCAGAGTCGCGCCGATCGGGTTGGCATAGGGGCCGAACAACTGGTGCCATACCGTTTGCCCGATAAGGACGACCAGCGCCGCATTGTCTTCGTCCGTCTGGGAGATTCCCCGACCGAAGGCAATGTGCCAATTCGTTATGCCCGGATAGTTGGGCGTCACGCCCTGAATGCCGGTCGTCCAGTTCTGGTTGCCATATTGTATCTGACCGGATTGCCGGATGAGATAGCTCACTTCGCCGACGGCGGGGTCCTCGCGCCGGATGGCTCGGGCATCCGTCACCGTCAGGGTGGAGGCGCTGCCGAACCCGCCGCGTACCCCGCCCGCTGTCGTCGCGCCAGGCAGAACGACCAGGAGGTTGGTTCCGAGGCTCTCGATCTGTTTGCGCACGGCATCGTTGGCGCCCTGGCCGACCGACACCATCGCGATCAGCGCGGCGACCCCGATAAAGACGCCGAGCATGGTCAACGCCGATCGCATCTTGTTGCGGAATATTGCCTGCAACGCTGCTGTAACGATCATGGTTCCAAATGCCGCCGAGCCGGTCTTGAAGTTGCTGTTTGCGGCAGCATCGAGCGGTGGCAAAGGCTGTTGCGGACTGGCCGCGTGCGGCGCGGCGGGGCGCTGTGCCGTCGGCTCGTCGGACAGGATCTTGCCGTCGCGCATGGTAATGATGCGGCCGGCATAGGCGGCAATGTCCGCTTCGTGTGTGACCAGGACGATGGTGAGGCCTCGCTCGCGGTTGAGAGATACCAGCGTATCCATGATGTCGTGCGAGGTGCGGGTGTCGAGGTTTCCTGTCGGCTCGTCGGCCAGCAATATCGCGGGTGCATTGATCAAGGCGCGCGCGATGGCAACACGCTGCTGCTGGCCACCGGAAAGCTGTCCCGGCGTATTGTGGATGCGGTCCTCCAGGCCCATAAGCCGGAGGGATTCGCGCGCGCGTCGCGCGCGCACCGGCCCCGAGAAATGGGTATTGGCGTATATAAGGGGCAGCTCGACATTCTCGATGGCGCTGGTTCTGGGCAGAAGGTTGAAGCTCTGGAACACGAAGCCCAACCTCTCGCTGCGGATCGCGGCGAGCGCCGGCTCGGACAATCCCGCGATATCAACGCCTTCAAAGAAATACTGCCCGCCGCTGGGGCGATCGAGACAGCCGAGAAGCGCCATCAAAGTCGATTTACCCGAGCCCGATGAGCCCATGATGGCAACGAATTCGCCTCTCCTGATGGAGAGATCGACGCCCTGCAGCGCCTGCACGTCGATATCGCCGACATGATACGTGCGCGACAGGTTGCGCGTCAGGATCATCGGTTCAGCGGTGGTCACCGCCATGTTCATGGGAAGCGGATCGAGGGCCGGGACGCGGCCGCGCTGGCCGCCGCGCCGATGTGTTCGGAGACGATGACCTGGTCCTGTTCCTTCACGCCGCCTGACAAAAGCTCGGTATAGCTGTCATCGTCCAGCCCGGTCGTGACGGCGACGCGGACCGGCTTTCCGTCTCGCAGCACCCACAGCTTTGGAGAAGGGGCGCCGCTCTGGGCATTGATTGACGATAGCCCGCCAGGGACATAGCGAAGGGCCTGGTCGGGGATGCGCAGGACATGATCGCGCGCGGCGGTGATGATCTGAACCGTCGCGGTCATTCCGGGCTTCAGCAGCAGTTGCGCATTGGCGGCGGTTATCACCACGTCATAGGTGACGACATTCTGCACCGTTTGCGGCGCCTGACGGACCTGGTTTACGATCCCTTCGAAAACATGGTTCGGGAATGCCTCGACCGTGAAACGCGCCTTGTCTCCGACATGCACGCTGCCGACATCGCTTTCGCTGACGCTGGTATCGACCTGCATTTTGGAGAGATCGGTGGCGATGAGGAATAGGGTCGGCGTCTGGAAGCTCGCCGCCACCGTCTGGCCCATCGTGACATTGCGCGAAACAACGATTCCGTCCACCGGCGATGCGATGCTGGTGTAGCCGAGATTGACGATGGCGGCGTCCAGCTCCGCGTTTCGCTGCAGGATTGCTGCCCGGTCCAATGCGACCTGCGCGCGCGCCTGGTTCAGCGCATTCACGGCAACGTCATAGCTGTCCTGCGATGTGGCCTTGTTTGCGATCAGGTTGGCATAGCGGGTCGCGGACGCCTGTGCATAGGTCAGGTTGGCCTGATCCTTTTGCAGCTGGGCGCTCGCCGTCGCCACGCTGGCCCGGTCCTGTTCGACAATGGTCTGATAGGGCCGCGGATCGATCTTCGCGCACAATTGCCCCTTCTTGACCACCGTGTTGAAATCGCAGTCGATCTCCTGGATGACGCCGGAGACATAGCTGCCGACCGTGATCGTCAGCACCGGATTGACCGACCCTGTGGCTGAAACCGTCCGCGCCACCGTGCCGCGCGTTACCGGCGCAGTCACATATTGGGCGCTGCCGCCTGTTTGGAACGTCCAATAGAGAATGGCGGCGATCAACAAGATGAAGGCGGCAACCGGGATAACGACCGCGGGACGCCTGGCCAATGCCAGCAAATGTCGGGCCCGCCCTCCATTATCGGTTCGGGAGGCCACAGCTTCTGCTGGCCCGAGGTTGGTGGGCTGAATATTCATAGCGATAATGTGCGGCACATGCCGAGGGCAGACATTGCGCCAAGTCAAAGCAGGAGGAGGGCAATGGAAGGTACCGCGATGCCGCACGTCGATCGGCAGATCCGGTAATGTGCTGTTCATGTTCGCATAATCCGCCGGGCTGGCCTGCGCATTGTCCGCCGGAGAGCGGTTGGTGACAGGCTGATCTGGATCAATTCGGCGCCTGCCAGATGAGAATAAAGTTATTATGAAGGGGTTGGGGAACCAGGATGATTGCTCTCGGAAGGGGCCGGTTTGTCGAATTGTTCGCCGGTGGATTGTTCCTGGCGTTCATTATGCCTGCCGCCAGCCAGCCGCGCCCATTCGGCACCGACATGGTTTCGCCGCGTTTGCCCAATGATGGGCCGCAGGCGCCTTACGCGATGAATTATGCTGATGAAGTGGCGCAAACCCTTGGCATTGCGCATGGTCAGTTGAATGTGTTTTCGCTGAGGCCGAGGCGGGACGCGGGATTGATGCCGAATGTAAGCGGCGGCATCGATCGCGGCGGCGTAACGCTGAAGTTGCAATGGCGGCCGGTCGAATAGCGCAGCCGTTTGATCTCGATCACGGGCACGAGCCCGATTTGCCGCATACTGGTCTTCGATCAGAACATGAGACGATTATGGATCAGAAGGACATTCCCGATCTTTTCGAGACTTTTTTCGGCGGCGGGCCGGAGGGTTATATCGATTGCCTCTTCCTGAATCCGGCGGAGCGTGCAGCCCTTGTGGCTGTCTGACGATGCGGACGCTGGCACTCTCGAAGGTCTATCAGCTGCTTGAGCCCGGGCCCGTGGTATTGCTGACCACGGCCCGGAACGGCCGCGCCAACGTGATGACCATGTCCTGGCACATGATGCTGGACTTCGAGCCGCCGAAGCTCGCCTGTGTCGTCAGCGAGGGCGATTACAGCTTTACCGCTTTGCGCGCCACCGGCGAATGCGTGATTGCCATTCCGGCGGCACATCTCGCTTCCAAGGTGGTGAAAGTCGGCAATTGCCATGGCGACCGCATCGACAAATTCAAGAAATTCGGCCTTACACCCGTTCCTGCCCGCGAAGTGGCGCCGCCTCTGGTCGGTGAGTGCTTTGCCAATCTGGAGTGCCGGGTGACCGACACCAGCATGGTGCGAAAATACGATCTATTCGTTCTGGAAGTGGTCAAGGCCTGGATCGATCCGGCGCAAAAAAAGCCAAAAACGATTCACCACCAAGGCTATGGCCAGTTCGCCGTGGATGGAAGGACAATCCGACTCAAGTCGAAAATGCGCTGATCGTTCAAGGCGCGCAACGCCAACTCAGTCATATGTTCGCGCTGCTGTCATTCCTCGGTTTGAGCAGGATCAAAGATCGAGCAGCCGGAACAATATAAAAATGGCCATGTTGGATCGTGGTGTTTCCCAACCTCAATGAGGCTCAAGATGACCAGCATCAGTTCCATCAAAAAGCCCATGACGCGTAAGGCGTTAGAGGCGCTCGTCTTGCACGAAGCCGCCGGAGAATGGGGCTGTGAGGATATGACGGGAGTGACCATAGCGCGGTGCGATCCGGCAGTTTTCGGCCGGAACTGGACAGTCACTCATTTGCAGAATGAAGATTTGCCCGCCGGTAAGCATACGGTTCAGAAGATCGTGGAGCGTCTTGGACAGCAATATGATCTTCAAGGCGACTAATGGCCTCCTATGTTTTTTTGGGAGGGCGTTGACCGCAGGCAGCGGCGTTGTGCGTCTATCTTCAAAGAAGAAGGCTTATGATGATGATCGCATCGAAGATTGCCGGCCAGACTATCACGCAGGACGTCGTGGTCGGACGGTGGCGGTTGCCGGGTATTCTCAGCCTTCCGCACAATCCCTCGGCTCTGGTGCTGTTCGCCCATGGCAGCGGATCCAGCCGGTTCAGCCGCCGCAATCGGGAAGTGGCTTTGGCGCTGAACCATACCGGCATGGCGACCTTGCTGTTCGACCTTCTCGATCCGGAGGAGGAGGCCGCCCAGGGCCGTGCGAAAGTTTTCGATATTGCCTTCCTGTCCCGCCGCCTGACCGACGCAGTGCATTGGGCGGAGAAGGCCGCCGGTTCGCTTCCAGCCATCGGCCTTTTCGGGGCCAGCACCGGCGCGGCGGCGGCGTTGATGACAGCGGCCGAGCTGGGAACGCATGTCAATGCAGTCGTGTCGCGAGGCGGGCGTCCCGACCTTGCGGGCGAGGCGCTGAAACGGGTGGTTTCGCCGACACTTCTGATCGTGGGCGGTGCCGACCATGGCGTAATCGAATTGAACCAATACGCGCTTTCCCAGTTGAAGGGGACGAGCACGCTGGAAATCGTCCCGAATGCCACGCATCTCTTCCCGGAACCCGGAGCGATGGAACAGGTGACGCGGCTGGCGTGTGATTGGTTCGAGAAATATCTAACTCCCTATCCGACGTGAGGCACAGATGATCTTTCACGACCGCAAGGATGCCGGCCGAAAACTCGCTGCCGCGCTGATCGGATTCAAGGGGAAGGATTGTGTGGTGTTGGCCTTGCCGCGGGGTGGCGTCCCGGTGGCGGCTGAGGTGGCGGAGGCCCTGAAAGCTCCGCTCGACCTGCTTCTGGTACGAAAGATCGGGGCGCCGCTCCAACCGGAGTTGGCGGTGGGATCCGTTATCGATGGCGGCGAACCCATCATCGTGCGCGATCAACAGATCATGCAAATCACCGGCACCAGCGAGACCGCGTTTCGTGCGATTTGCGAACGCGAGCTGGATGAGATCGAACGTCGGCGAAAATTCTATCTGGGTTCGCGCAAACCGGTAAATCTGAAAGGACATATCGCGATTATCGTGGACGATGGGCTTGCCACCGGCAACACCATGCGCGCGGCGCTGGAAGGTGCGCGCCTCAGGGGGCCGGCGATGCTGGTGATGGCGGTGCCGGTCGCGCCAAGAAGCACGATGGAGAATTTTCGCGACAAGGCGGATGAGATATTTTGCCTGTCTACTCCGGGGCCTTTTGACTCCGTGGGATCTTTCTATGAGGACTTCCGACAGACCAGCGACGAGGAGGTTATCGCATTGTTGAACCGCTATGGCGAAAAGCAGCCCCATGGCGCAAATCGTGTGAGGATGTGATGGCGGATACGGGTATCAAGCATGCCGAATTCAATCCCGCCGATCAGGCGCTGGTTCGCGCGCTTGCCGAGGCGGCGGAGGATCTGCCCACGCCCGAACATGCGGCGTCGTTCGGCGAGAGTTTCGCCCGGTATGGCGATGCCGATGTGGTGCTTCTGGGTGAGGCCAGCCACGGTAGCAGCGAATTCTATCGCGCGCGGGCCGCCATATCGCGGTTTTTGATCCAGAATTACGGGTTCAACATCATGGCCGTGGAAGCGGACTGGCCCGATGCCGCGCGGATCGACCGTTACGTCCGTCATGGCGCGCCCGAGACCAACCGCCGGCAGGCTTTTGCGCGTTTCCCCAGTTGGATGTGGGCCAATCAGGAAGTGCTGGAATTCGTCGATTGGCTGCGCGGCGAGAACGAGCATCGCCCGGCGCAGGAACGGGTAGAGTTTCGGGGACTGGATATATACAGCCTCTCCACCTCCATTCACGCGGTGCTGGCCTATCTGGACCGGGTTGATCCCACGGCGGCCCGTACTGCCCGAGGCCGCTATGGCTGCCTGACCCCCTGGCAGGACGAACCGGCCGCTTACGGACATTTCGCCGTAATGGGCGGGGAAACTTGCGAGGCTCAGGTCCGCGGGCAGCTGGTGGATCTGCTCAACCAGCGCCTGGCCTATGCCGCCAGGGATGGCGAAACATTTTTCGACGCGGCGCAGAATGCCCGCATCGTACGCGCCGCGGAGCAATATTATCGCATCATGTATCAGGGCTCGCGCGAGTCCTGGAATTTGCGCGACCGCCACATGTTCGACACGCTGCAGCGATTGATGCAGAACCGCCCGAAAGCCAAGACGATCGTGTGGGCGCATAATTCCCATATCGGCAACGCCGCCGCCACTTCGATGGGCTGGGAGGGAGAGTTCAACATCGGCGAACTTTGCCGCACGGCTTACGGCGAGGCGATGGTGGCAATTGGCTTCGGAACGGACCGGGGCACGGTCGCGGCCGCTTCGGACTGGGGCGACCCCATGGATGTGAAAATGGTGCGCCCCGCCCGCGCCGACAGCTATGAATATCTCTTTCGCCATGCTGGTCATGCGCGCGCGTTGACCGACTGGCGCGATCCTGCGCGCAGGGACCTGCGCGAGATGCTGGCGGCACCCCGTCTTGAGCGGGCGATCGGTGTGGTTTATCGCCCGGATACCGAGCTTCTCAGCCACTATTTCCGTGCTGTCCTCAGCGAACAGTTCGATGGCTATGTCTGGTTCGAGACTACCCGCGCGGTGACGCCGCTGGGAATGGAGCGACCAAAAGGCATGGCGGAATCCTATCCCTTCGGGCTTTGAACGGCCAACATCCAATCGGCGAAAGGATCCGCGCCGGTATTCCCACGTCACAAAGAAGCGCCGCGTGATCAGTCGCGCAGGGTAAGGATATACTCAGAGACGTCTCTGATTTCCTTCTGTGTCAGATTGTAATCAGGCATGCTGGTGTGGGGCGTGCCCAGGAATACCCTGAGCGAGGTCACGGTCGTCGATTTCATTCGCGCAATGGCGTGAAATGATGGAATTACATCAGTTCTGCCGACCGGCGGAACTTTTCCATCGATAACATGGCATCCAGAGCACCAAGTTTTCGCAATTCTTTCGCCGTTGGCCGCGTCCTGTGCCAAAGCACCGGTACAGAAATTGCCAAGCAAGGCTACGATAAGCAGGCCGATGTGACGGCCGGATCTGATGCGTGACATTGTTTCACCCTGATGGGGCCGCCGAAGAAAGGTGCCCCGCTCCTATTTCGTGCCCATAGGTCGGCACGTCGACCCGTTCTATTGGGATCCGCTCAAGATCTATTTTGCATGATCATGGTCATATTCGAAAAAAATTGTGTCGGCGCGATGAGTTTCCTTGTCGAAGCCCGGGACGCAGATGAGTTTTCTGCTTTTGAATCCGGCCTCTAATACCTCTGCCTCGGTCATCCGCAGCTGGCTCGCCAGAAACAGGACTGTGCGCCGGCCCAGATCGTCCTTGTGCCGTTTGCCCTTTCTCTCGCTCTTGAGGAATTGCTCTAGCCGGCGGCGGCGCATCAGCAGATCGAGCTGATACCAGCCATATGCGGCAACCGCGACGATCGCCAGGGAGATGGTGGCTATGTCGGACGCGGCACTGAGCCAGATCACGTCGTGTTCCTCATGACGATGTGCTGCTGCCGCTAATAGCCGACCGTGCCCGATCGGGCATCGGCATGTGTAGAGAGGTAATGCCGCAAGGCGGAAAAGAGCTCGGCAGCATGGACGATCCGCTGTTCATCGAGTGCCTTGTGGATATCCTGGACAATCATACGGCGGATCTCTTCGGGCCCATGCTCGCGGTGAAGGAGATAGCTTGCAAGGGCTGCGGCGGCCACTTCGGGCACATGCTCATGCTCGGCGACGGCCGCAATTTCCTCCGGCGTCAATCCACAGAATGCAATGCAATCCTCAAACGCGATCATGAGAAAACCTCCCAATGAAATGAATATTAAGGCTCACGCCGCAGGGCGCTTTGACTTCGGTCAAGTCCGGATGGGCTGAGATGCCGGCATGTTGGCATTTAAAGGCATGACCCAGAACCCGCCATTGCGCAAACCGCTGCAATGATCCGCCGCGAGCGCGGCACACGAGCTTGATTCAGGGCGCCCGTTCAGCGGACCTCGTTGCGAAGGCTTAGTATATAGGCAGCGACGTCGCGTACGTCTTTACGCGTGAGGCCGTAGGCAGGCATCCTGGGATGAGAAGAATTGAGAAATTTCTCAAGCGATGCCTGGCTGGTCGCGGAATCGCCAGCGATCGAAGAGAATGACGGTACCGCTTCATTTCTCAATACCGGCCCGGCAGCATTCACCGAGTGACAGCTTGCGCACCAGAGCTTCGCCACTTGTTCACCGTGGCGCAGGTCCTGGGAAAATGCCTTTGGGCAAAAAAGGAACATGCCCAAAAGGGGCACTATGAACACGATGACATTACGCCAGTTCAGGCTTGGCCACGGCATGAGGTCCTCCCCCAAACCATCAATATAACTTCCGGGTGCGGCGTACAGTTTGATCTGCCGCAACCAGGAAAATCTTGCTCGGAAATGTCCTAAATGAGGTCGCGGCTGGCAGCGGAGGCTACCGCCCATCTTGCTGGCGCCATTAGACATGCGTAACCGCGAGGGAATGCGGGCGAGAGTTTTGACTTATCGCAAATACCTCCGAAGGAAATCGGCCCATCATGAAATGAGGGGCCCGGTAAGAGGAGGCAGTTTTGAGTGAAGCTTATCCACGGCTTGATCAGGGATTCTTCCATCTCACCGATAATGGCTGGGTACGGCAAGATAGCCATCCTTACCCTCCCGGCCGTGTTGAGACATGGAAATATGAAATGGAATGCGATTCGAAGGACGCCAAGGAGCAGGTCTGTTTGACGAAAGTCTGGTCGAACCCCAATGCGCCCATGGAACACGTCGCTTCGATGCATCGGCAGTTCGGGGTGCCCGTGCGTCCCGCGATTGACCGAAATGTCAAATTGGAATGTCAGGTGTAAGTCACGCTCAATTCGTGATTGAGGAGGCCAGTGTGGTTGAAAAATCAAAGTACCAAGTTCATTGCCTGGACACGGAAGGCCGCATCATGAGCAAAATTAATCTCGGCAGCAAGGATGAATTGGGTGCAGTGGAAGAGGCAATGAAGCTGTCCCCCAAAAAGCCCAAAGAGGTTTGGCGGGGAAAGGTTTTAATCGTTCATATCGATCCGAGGCGGACGCCGGGCCGGGCAGGAAAAGCTAAAAGTCGACTTGCAGGCCATACTGCAAGGGCCCGCTCCAAATAACGGAGGCCGGTCACGCTTTGAAAATCGTTTTGAACTCTATTTGCGAAGGCTCACGATATACGCGGAAACGTCGCGGATTTCGTCGCGGGTGAGATTATAATTCGGCATTCTGGCGTGAGGGGTGCTTAGAAAGACGATAAGCGAAGCGTTGGTCGTGGTGTTCATTTCCGCTATCGTCACAAAAGAAGGAACGACACCTTTTCCCCCAAGCCGGGGACTTTCGACAGCATGGCAGCCGACGCACCAAGTTTTGGCGATGAGCTCACCGTTCCTGACATCTTGAGCCAAGGCAGCGACCGGTTGAAGAGCGATAAGAGCACACAAAAATACACTTCTTATTATGTATGGCATTCCGTTCTCCTATCTCTGCCTGAGTAAGTCCGCTGCACTGAATTTGAGCAATTCAATCCGAGGCCGGATCGAGGTTCAAACCGTTCTCAGATTGCTTTCGAGCCTGGTTACGCCGCAAACCGACCAGACTGCGTTTTCGGCGGCGGCGCGCTCACCCCAACCATGAACGTCGCCCGTCAAAATCACTTTTCCGCCCTCCTGCACAGCAATGCTGATGGCGTTTGCGTCAATCTGCGCGTTACGGCGGAATGCTTCATCGATATGACGACGGATGTCGGCCAAGTGTGGTTGGTTCTTTATCGTGACATTGTTGACCACGCCTACAAGCCCTGATAGCTTTGACAGGCGTTCCTGGGCCGCGGTTCGCTGAAATTGCCAACCGACCTCGCCGTCCAGATAAATCCAGCCCTTGTTGACGGTAATTCGTATTTTGTCCTGTGGGATAGTCGAATCCCACGTCAAGATATCCGCCGCGCGGGTGGCGATTTCATCATCGGCCGTTTTTCTATGATTGGGAACGCGGACCTCAATCTCCTCCGCTACAGCCCTGACGCCTTTGACGCGGCGGACTGCGTCCTCCGCGGCAAGTTTTTCCGCGTAATTCGATACGTGTCCGGTCAAGGTCACGATTCCCGCGTCAACCACCACGCCGATGTGAGCGGCATCCAGCTGCGGATCGAAACTGAGTTCGTCAAGGATGTCCTGTCTTAAGGTCAAATCGCTCATGGCTCAGCGCTCCTAGCAGCATTCAGAGAATAGCGCAGCGGTGGGCGCAGGCTTTGATCGAAGTCAAATGCTTGCTCGGCTCTTCGGCTTAATTTTCCCGATGGGAAAAATCAAAAGGCAGGCTGTGGTTCGTTCAGGCTATATTCGCTGGTTCCGAGAGTTGGGAATGCGGGACGTTCCCTTGGTGGGCGGCAAAACCGCGTCGCTTGGTGAGCTTTATAACGCTCTCGTTCCCCAGGGGCTCCGCGTTCCCAATGGCTTTGCGATCACGTCTCAAGCGTATCGCGACGCGCTCGATCAAATGGATACCCGCGGGCGACTTGTGCGGCTGCTTGAGGGCGCAGACAAATGTTCGGTCGCCGACCTTGCCGCACGCGCTCGCAGTGCCCGCGACTTGATCTACCGGGCCACGGGCACGAAGGAAATAAGGCAGCAAGTCGCCGACGCCTATCGCGGGCTGGAAAAAGAATTCGGCCGAAACGTTGCCGTAGCTGTGCGCAGTTCGGCCACTTCCGAAGATTTGCCGAACGCCAGCTTTGCGGGGCAGCATGACAGCTTCATAAATGTGCGGGGTGAAGTCGCGCTGTTCGAAGCCTGCCGCCGCTGCTTCGCCTCTCTTTTTACCCATCGCGCCATTGTCTATCGCAGCCAAAACGGATTCGACCATATGAAGGTCGCGCTGTCCGTTGCGGTGATGAAGATGGTTCGGGCCGACCGCGCCACGAGTGGCGTCATTTTTACCCTGGATACGGAATCCGGCTTTTCCGATGTCGTGTTGATCACGGGCAGTTACGGATTGGGCGAGAATATCGTGCAAGGCCGCGTCGATCCGGATGAATTCTACGTGCATAAGCCGACCTTCCAGGCCGGCCATCGCATCGTTCTCCGCCATACCCTTGGCGAAAAGCAGATCAAAATGATTTTTGCATCGGGAAAATCCGCTGCAACAACAGTGAACCGCAAGGTTCCACAGGCGCTTCGCGGGCGCTATTGCTTGACGGATAGCGAAGTTCTTTCCCTCGCGGACTATGCACTCCTCATTGAGAAGCATTATTCGACGGTGATGGGGCATCCCACGCCCATGGATATCGAGTGGGCCAAGGACGGGCTGGACGGCAAACTCTATATCGTGCAGGCCCGGCCCGAGACCGTGACTTCCAGGCGCGTCGGAGGAACAATCCAGACCTTCGCGCTCAAGGCGCCGGGTGTGACGCTGCTTTCGGGACATGCCATCGGAGAGAGGATCGCAAGCGGTAAAGTGCGTATTGTCAAAACCGATCGCGATCTTCAAAAGTTTCAACCCGGCGAGATCCTGGTAGCTGATACGACGACGCCCGATTGGGAGCCGGTGATGAAACGGGCAGGGGGCATCATCACCAATCGCGGCGGACGAACCTGTCATGCCGCCATCGTCGCCCGTGAGATGGGAATCCCGGCGGTGGTGGGAACGGGTGATGCCACGAAAAAGCTCCACCCCCAGGCGGCCGTTACCGTGTGCTGCGCCGAGGGCGATATCGGCCATGTCTATAAGGGTGCGATCGCTTACTCCGTCACGGATCTCAAGCTGACCGATCTGCCGCGCCCCCATGTCAAAGTTCTGGTCAATCTCGGCGATCCGGATTTGGCCTTTCAAACCGCCATGCTGCCAAACGATGGGGTCGGGCTGGCGCGAATGGAATTCATCATCAACGAGTATATCGGCATCCACCCGATGGCACTCGCCAATTTGAAGAATGTGAAGAATGCGGCGGTACGCGCCAAAATTGCGAAGATGACCGCAGCTTACAAGAAGCCTTCGGATTATTTCGTGGAACGGCTGTCGGAAGGCGTGGGAATGATCGCCGCCGCCTTCTATCCCAAGCCCGTCATAGTGCGGCTTTCGGACTTCAAGACCAACGAATACGCCAAGCTTTTGGGTGGGGCGCAGTTCGAGCCGGCGGAGGAAAATCCGATGCTGGGCTTTCGCGGCGCATCGCGTTATGCGCACCCCGCTTATGCGGCGGGATTTGCGCTGGAATGTCGTGCGCTAAAACGCGTTCGGGAGGACATGGGCCTCACCAATCTCAAGGTCATGGTGCCATTCTGCCGGCGAGAGGAAGAAGCCAAATTGGTAATCGAGACCATGTCCAAGCATGGCCTTAAGCGGGGCGAGAATGGCCTTGAAGTGTTCGTCATGTGCGAAATTCCCAATAATGTCATTCGCATCGATGCGTTCGCCGGCCTGTTCGACGGTTTCTCCATCGGCTCCAATGATCTCACGCAGCTTACGCTGGGCGTGGATCGCGATTCTCAGATTGTCGCGTTCGATTTTGACGAGCGGGACCCGGGCGTTACGGAGATGTTGCGTCTTGCGGTCGTGGGTGCCCATCGCAATCACCGCCATGTCGGTATCTGCGGTGAAGCGCCCGCAAACTACCCGGAAATCGCCGCGCGGCTTGTGCAGCTGGGCATCGACTCCATCAGCGTCAATCCGTCAAGCCTGGTCAAAACCTTTAAGATTGTCTGGGAAGCAGAGCAGGGCGGATCACCCATCGCGGGTATCGCATCCTGACCGGTTCAGCACACGCAGCATTCCGACAGGTCTGTAATGGACACCTCGTGGCAGAGCCGATGCACATCCGCTGCCCGGCAAAGTTCTGTGCCTTCGGTTAGAACTGCCGCCATGCCGCTGGCAGTGGCATATCTGAGCGCCTCGGGCAGATCCATTTGACCGGCGATTGCCCATATCAAAGCGCCCATGAAACTATCACCCGCGCCCACCGCGCTGAGCGGATTGATGGACGCAGATTTGGCGCGAAGGGCCATTTGTCTTGTGACAAGAATAGCGCCTTGAGCGCCCAATGTGAGTGCGATTGCCTGAATCCTGGAACGTTCGAGCAGGCTGCGGCAAGCGGCAAGCTGCGAGCCTTCCGTACTCAATTCGGTGCCCAGCAATCCTCCGAGCTCTTTCAGATTTGGCTTGATCAGATAGAGCGGTGCGCCGATGGCCTCCCGCAGGGCATCGCCCGCGGTATCAAGGAACGTCTTTTGCCCAGCCCGATCCGCCGCCTCTGCGACGTGGGCGTAAAAGTCACTGGGAACACCGGGTGGAAGGCTGCCGCTAGCGCAACAAAGCCCACCAGGGCTCGCATCCTCAATGGCGGTCAGGCATTGTCGCCATTCGGGTTGCGATAATGCCGGGCCGGGAAGAACAAACCGATATTGTTGGCGAGCAGTCTCATCCAATATGGCGAAATCTTCGCGGGTTTGGCCGGCGATCTTCAAGGGCCGAGTTGCTACGTGTTCTTGGGCCAGAAGGCTGACCAACTCGGAGCCGCAAGAGCTGCCCGCCGGAAATATGGCTGTAACGTTCCCGCCGAGCCGCGTAATCACGCGCGCTACGTTAATGCCTCCTCCGCCGGGATCGCGGCGGGCAGCATGGCATCGCACCTTCTCGGTAGGCACTATGCTGGTTGCTGCCGCGGAAACGTCCACAGCCGGATTCGGCGTCAGGGTAATGACAGGTAACATTCAAATATGATGACCGGTCAGAAAGAAGCCGGCTTTGCGCGAAATCAAACAGGCTGGGCGTTCCCATGCCGCCGCCTGGCACTTTAATCCGCGACCTTCAAGTCGCCCTTTGGGCCGACGCCTTTAGCAGCGCCGGGAGGGTCCGAATGTCGGAGGCTCTTTCGAGGTCTAGAATTGCTCCAGCTATCTCATCAAGTCTTTGAGACGGCAATATTGCGTTCGACAAGTCATAGAATTTTGCGATCAGCTGGTCATCCGGCAAGGGGTTTGCGGGACTGCCATACGGAAATGGAACGGTCATGGTGTGGCGCTGGCCGTGGGATATCGCAACGGTAATCACAGGCTCATCTTCGTCGGCCATGCGTTCGTCAATATGAACCGAGATCCGGCTCAACCATTCGGCTATCCGCGGCGAAGTCCAGGCGGCCGGTTCAATCTCGGCCACCCCAACCTTCCCGAATTGCAGCTCGGCCGCGATCGCGTAAGGCAAGCTCATCTGCGCCTGGGCGCGCGACGAAATTGTCTTTCCCCCGCACATGTCAAACTGAAAGCGGCTCATCTCGACTTCGATGGCGGCGATCTGGTCGGGCCGGAATTGATGCCCCGCGCGCAACTGACGGATGGCGTCGATGGCCGAATGTGTTCCCCGACATGTCGCATAAGGTTTGATGGAGCAGCGATTGAGCCGCCAATTCTCGCCAAAGCCTTCGACCAGGCGGGTTAGATCGGATTGTTCGGGTGAGAAGGTCTTGAAGAAGCTACCCCACGCGTCGGGATCAAAGATTTTCGTGGGGCCGGTGAACCCGTTTGCTGCCAGGAGCGCGGCGGTCAGACCGCCTTCCGCCGCTCGGCCGGGATGGAGTTTCTTGGTCTGGCTGCCGTCATGGATAAAGCCCCATGTCCCGCCCGAAAATGAGCAAGCGATACCAAGCGCCTGCTCAAGCCGGGGAGCATCTAGACCCAGCAACAACCCAGTGGCGGCTGCTGCCCCAAACACCCCACAGGTGCTGGTGGAATGCCAGCCAAGATTGTTATGGGCCTCGTAACCGCCGACAGCCTCCAAAACGCGCCTGCCCACCTCATATCCCATGAGAATGGCAGTCAGGAGTTGCTGCCCCGATATCGGTCCTTCCAGTTGCGGCAAGATCGCAAGGGCGGCAGGAACCACAACGGCGCCCGAATGATCGCAGCCCCCGGAATCGTCCAACTCCAGGGCATGTGCCGATACCCCGTTTATGAAGCTGGCCGAACGAGGGGTGAGATTGAACGGCATGCCCCACGCGGCCGAGTTGCCCCTATCCGTCTGCAAGCCAAGAGCCCGCCACGCGATCTGCGTTTCCACGGAAGCCGAGCCCGCCAGTGCCGCCCCCAACGTATCGAGAATGTGAAGCTTCGCCTTGTGAAGGGTCGAAACAGGAAAGTCCGAAAATCGGACATTGCACAGTTTCTCGGCGAGTTGCGCACTGACGCTGTTAACGGAGGACACGGTGTTCTCGCTTATAGGCAGCAAAGACATTCAGGGGGTGATCCGGGCCTATGGCGTGAGGGTTGTTGGCCAAATGCCAGGCGCAGATCTCGGCGCCCGTTGCGATCCACACGTCATCGAAGGATTGGATATGCTTGATAAGCGCCTCGACCAGAAATATCCGCCCGGGGGTTCCCGTCATTTCCGGACGCAATTGCAGGACAAAGCAGGCACCGAATTTCCGATAGGCATCGAACTCGGCGATCCAGTTCGACAGCACGGAATCATAGGACGCGATGCGGCTCTGCCCCTTGGGAAATGCCGGCGTAAAGTTGAACTGAAAATAAGGCCGGTCTTCCAGTTCAAGATGGACAGGAATCTCGACCAACGATGATGGGTGCATATAGGGCACGTCGTCGCCATTGAGGGAGGCGGACCAGAGAAAGCCTGCTTCTCTGAGCGTGAGATCAAACTGGTCCGGCCAGTTGCCGATCGGAAGCCGAAAGCCTGTGACCTGTTTTCCGGTTACGGCTTCGATAGCCTGACGAGAGCGTCTCAACAGCTCCAGCGAGGAGGGGCGGGATGTCTCGTCATGCCGCTCAAATCCCCAGCCATGACTCTCCACGTCATGCGTTGCGGTGGCAACGTCACGGACCAATGTGCGATGCTTCTCGGCGACCAGACCGGGGACGAACCAGCTGGTACGGATATTGGTCTCCTTGAAGGTGCGGCATAGCCTTTCGACTCCCCGATTGGCCCCGTAAAGCCAGACCGAATGGCTCTTGTTTCGATTTGCCAGGTCGGGCGCGCGGGCGACCGCGTCCATGCCATCGTCAAAGATCACCGAGATGATGGCGGCCGCACGCTTGCCCGCCGGCCAAATGATGTTGTCCGGCGTACTCACGATACGGCCTCATTCTGCGCAAGCCACCAATGGGCGATTTCAGACCCATGCGCGATCCAGACATTCTTGTGGCCGCGGATATCGCGAAACAGCCCGTCGAGAATGCTGAGCCGTCCCGGCTTGGCCACCACTTTGGGATGAAAGATCGTGGTCCAGCACAGGCCGTCGCGGTAATAGCCGCGAAACTCGTGCCGCCAATTTTGCTCCACCAACCGGTAGTCGGAAATGCGGTCCAGTCCGGCCGGGAAATCCGGATCCTCGAAATAGGCCAGGGCGGTGTAGTCATCGATGTCCCAGCGAGCTGGAATCTCGATCAACCCTCGAGAACCATCCGCTCGTTTATGGAAATAAGGCCGGTCGTCGCCTCGCATGGAACTCGAGTAAATGACGCCGAATTCGGCCAGCATGGAGGCGGTATCGTCGCTCCAATCTCCGGAGGGCGTTCGGAAGCCTATTGGCGTCACACCAAGGCGATTGGAAAATATCTCACGAGATTTTCCCATGATCTCGCGCTGCTCTTCTAGCGAGCAGTCCTTGAAGACCTCATGCCGATGACCGTGATAGGCGAGTTCATGACCATCCTTGAGAATGCGTTCGCAACGGCTTGTCCAATGCTGGACCACCCAGGTGGGGACAAAGAAGGTCGCTTTTAATTCGTGTTCGGCCAGGAGGTCGAGCAGGCGGGGCAGGGCGCGCCAAGGCCCGTAAGCGCCTTCGGTAAAATAGCGGAGATTGTGCAGCAAGCTGCCGTCCAGCATGGCATCGCCGGTGGGACCGTCGAGATCAAAGGCAAGCGCCACGGCGCATTGCTGTCTGTCGGGCCAGGACGGTCTGTCCGACATGTCCTTTGTCCGAACAGGCATGGGCTCTCTATTTGACGCCATTGATCGCGATAACGGGAATGGCATTGCGTGCGAGGCCCCATTTGGCGAGCAGCTTGCCGTACTCGCCGCTTTTAATGAGGTCGTTCAGTGTGCTCACCAGGGCGGTGCGAAGCTGCGGATTGCTCTTGCCGACCGCGATACCGAAAACGTCATTCTTGAACAGCGGGTCGCCTACCATCGTGTAAGTGTTGGGTTCGACCTGCATCTGATAGGCGATAGTTTCGATACCTTGGACCACGCCATCATACCGACCCTGTTTCATACCCAGCCGGGCAGCGTTTGAGTCTTCGGTGCCTTCATAGGCGATAGGGGGGCGTCCCTTGGCAACGCAATTTTCATTGCTCCATTTGGGCACATCGACGGAGAAGCTGGTGCTGCGGCTACCTGCGATCTTCTTGCCGCAGAAATCGGTGGTCTTCTTATAGATCTGGGCCTTGGAATTCAGCGTGAACAGGATGGGTCCGGTCGTAAGATAGTCAATAAAATCCATGCTGGCTTGACGCTTCGCGTTATCGCTCATGCCGGAAAGGATCACATCGCCTCGTCGGGTCTGAAGGCTGCTCTGCAATTGAGCGAAGGCAGCTTGAGACCAGCGATCCTTAAGTCCCAATTTGGCGGCGATGGCTTTGCCGAGATCAATATCGAACCCGCTCAGTTCGCCCGTCTTGGGGTTCACGAATTCCATCGGGGGGTAAATCGGGTTGGTGAGGAACCGGATTTCACCGGGAGCGACCAAGTTGAGGTTCGCGGCTGAGGCGGGGCCCGCCGCCAAAAGGCCGAGGACCGGGGCCAGAAACCTGATCGCGTATCGCATTATTGGGCGTCCTTTGATGTAAGAGCTCTACAATACCGCAGATATGAAATTCGCCACCCGCGGATTTTGAGGGCGGACAATCATATCGTCGGGCGTGCCGGCGGCAATGATGGCCCCAGCATCCATGAATACCACCCGGTCGGCCACTTCCCGGCAAAAGGCGATTTCATGCGTAACAACAATCATGGTCATCCCGGACAGCGCCAATTCTTTCATGACGCTGAGGACTTCCCCCACCAGCTCCGGGTCAAGGGCCGAGGTGGGCTCATCGAAGAGGAGGATTTGGGGATGCATTGCCAGCGCACGGGCGATGGCGACGCGCTGCTGCTGGCCGCCGGACAACTCGTTGGGGTAGGCGTCTGCCTTTTCCGCCAGTCCGACCCGTGCCAGAAGCGCCAGGGCCTCTCGTCGGCACTCTTCGACGGGGCGCTTTTGAACCCGGACCGGACCTTCCAAGAGATTTTGCAGGACGGACCGATGGGGAAAGAGGTTGAAGCGCTGAAATACCATGCCGACGCGCTGGCGCTGTTTGGCGATTTGGCGGTCACTTAGAGGAGAGAGGGATTCGCCTCGCAGATGAAACCCGGCAATCTCGCCGTCGATGGTGATGACGCCGCCATCGATACTCTCCAGCTGGGAAACGCATCGAAGCAGCGTGCTTTTACCGGAGCCTGAGGGACCGATGACGCAAACCACCTCTCCACGGGACACGGAAAGACTCACATCGTTCAGTGCGTGAAAAGCCCCGAAATATTTCTGAACATGGATTGCCTGGAGTATGGGAGGCATCAGGCTGCTCCAACCGCATCGGCAGGGCCGGCCGACAAGGCTTTGCGGGTTTGCGGCGTACGGCCCCATCCCCTCGAGAAATATTTCTCGATATAGCTTTGGCCGATGCTGAGGACCGTGACGATCACCATGTACCAGATGCCAGCCACGATCAGCAGTTCGATCACCCGCGAGTTGGCATAATAGACGTCGCCGACGGTGCGCAGGACCTCCGAATATTGGATAACGCTGGCAAGTGACGTCAACTTGACCATGCCGATGGTCTCGTTGCCGATTGGCGGTACGATCACGCGCATCGCCTGGGGAAGAACGATCGTCAGCATGGCCCGCAACTTGGTCATGCCGATCGATTGCGCCGCTTCCACCTGACCTCTGTCCACGGAAAGAATGCCGCCGCGCACCACTTCGGCGGTGTAGGCGCCTTGTTGGATTCCAAGGCCCAGAAGGGCCGCAACAAAAGGCGTCATGACATTGACGGTGTTTACGGGAAAGAAGCCGAAAAAGCTGATGGTCGGAAAGATCAGAGCCAGGTTGAACCAGAGCAGCAATTGCAGGAGGGCAGGGATTCCCCGAAACAGCCAGATATAGCCGGTTGCTGCGGAACGCAGCACCGCATTGCTGGACATGCGCATTATCGCGACTATCGTTCCGAGCAGAATGCCGACGATCATCGCGCAGATGGTCATGACAATCGTCCCGCCGACACCTTTGAGGATGGGGGGCGAGAAGAGGTAATCCGACACATAATGCCATTCGATCGCCCCGATCCAGAACGCATGAACGATGAAGGCCAGGACGGCAAACAGGAGGATGGAGGCGAAGATCTGCCGATAGGCTACGGGCCTGGCGATCCTCAGCTTCTGGACGTCTACCCCAGCAAGATCCTGCATCGCTGTCCCCCTGACACTTACCGTTGCAAGGCCGCACCCCATATAGGCGGTTATGGCTCTGCTTTGGCCTATTTGGCACCCACCCGGGTGATTTTGCACGCCAAATTGTCGGTGTCGCCTCGAAAATATCCGATTAATATCAGCACTATAGCTGGTGACGGCGCGGGAGAATTCCACCGGATCATTTCGCCGTTTCGAGGGCTCACGTCACGGACGGCGCCGTAGCAGCCTGCCGTCGATGGTTGCAAGACCCAAGGCGATGATGGCCATGCCCGCCAAGGCGCGCAGTGTGAAGACCTCGTCAAGGAAGACCGTGCCTAGCAGCACCGCGATCACCGGGATCAACAACGTCACCAGCGAGATGTAAGTGACACCCACCCCGGCCAGCATGCGGAAATAGACGAAATAGGCCAGCGCCGTGTTGACCAGCGCAATAACCAGAAGTGACGCCCATACCCCGATACCCGGCATCGAAAGGGTCCAAGGCTGGTCGAACACCAGCGACAGCGGCAGAAGGATGACCATGCCGCCGGTAATTTGACCGGTGGCGGCCACCAGCGGCGGCAGATCTTTGAAGCGGCGGCTGTAGACACCACCAAAGGCGTAGGATGCGGAGGCGGCGATCACCGCGACCTCGCCCCACGCCGCACTGACGCCGGCAAAGGCGGCAGGTCCCACCAGCACCACAGTGCCAGCTATGCCGCAGGCGATTCCGGCGATTTTGGCCCAGGTCAATTTTTCATCGCTGGTGCCGACATGCGCCACCAGAACCATGAAAATCGGCGTGGTAGCGTTAAGGATCGAGGCCATGCCAGAGGTAATGCGAGTCTCGCCCCAGGCGATCAGGATAAAAGGGATCACATTGTTCAAGAAGCCCAGCAACAGGAAGCGCTTCCAGCGACCGGCACCCAGCGGCAGTCGCGTGCCTTGCGCCAGCAGCCACAAATTCATCGCGATCGCGGCGATGCCCACCCGACCCAGCACCACCGTCACCGGCGGCAGCACGGTAACCAGTATCTTGTAGAAGAAGAAGCTGCTGCCCCACAGCAGCGCCAGCAACAGCAGTAATCCCCAATTTTTCGAGTTCATGCTCAGATTAAAGCAGAGTCACGCATTCGGCGCAGCAAAAGAAGGTGGTCGTGAGCAGAGGTTAAGCTCATGCCGAAATCCGCGCTGCCCCGAGGTGGCGGATGCCTGTGTATGCGGCTAGCATGGTGCCATGCGGATCGCACTTCTCACCACCGGCGGCACCATCGCCATGCAGGCGTCGGACAAGGGCGCCAACCTTAGCGCGCCACCGCCTTTTGTTGAAATGCTGGCGCGCGCCTTTCCTGAGGCTCAGGTAACGCTGATCCCGGTGCTATCCCGGCCCAGCGCCGGCTTTTCCATCGCCGACATCGCGTCAATCGCCAGCGCGGCAGAGAATGCAGCCACCAGCCATGACGGCGTGGTGATCACCCATGGCACCGACGTGCTGGAGGAGACGGCTTTCGCGCTGGAACTTCTCACCCGCACCGACACGCCGATTGTTGTGACGGGCGCGATGCGGCTGGCCAACCAGCCCTCGGCCGATGGCGACGCAAATCTAATCGCCGCCTGCCGGGTGGCTGGCAGCGAAGCAGCGCGTGGCAAGGGAGTATTGGTCGTGCTCGACGATGAAATCCACTGGGCGCCCCTGGCCCGAAAACGCCATGCCTTTCGTACCCACGCCTTTTCGTCCGAGCCATTCGGGCCCCTTGGTTGGGTCGTGGAGGGCCGCGTGCGCTTCACGCTCAGTCCGGAAAAACGACTGCCGCATCTTACCTGGGGCGGCCGTGAGACAGTTGTTCCGATCCTGGAGGTTGGCCCAGGCTTGGAGCCCGCGTTTGTGAAGATGTTGCCCAGCTGTGATGCATTGGTGCTGGCGCTGCCCGGAGGAGGCCATGTCGCGGATACTGTGCCGGCCATCCTGGAAGCGATGCCGATGCCGGTGGTCTTTGCAAGCCGAACTGGCGCGGGGGAAACACTCATACACTCCTATGGCTATGCCGGTGGCGAGATCGACCTCATTGCACGCGGATTAATTCCAGCGGGTCCGCTGGACGCGCGGCGCGCTCGCATCGCACTGGCTATTCTGCTGTCGAGCGGGGCGACCAAGCGGGACATTGCCGCATTCTTCGGCGGCCTCTAGCTGGCGGCATCAGGACGGTGCCGTCCAGCTCGCGCTGGAGGATTGATGCATGAGCCCTGGGCGATTGTCTTAGTGCCTAAAATGGAATGGGGCGGCATTTTAGAGCCGCCCCATTTCTACAATCAAAAAATTCGCCGCTAAGCCGACACAACCTTGTTGAGGGCGGCGAAGAATCCTTCCATGTCGGCCTTGGAGCCAATGGTGATGCGTGACACGGTCGGCCAGGCCGGGAAGGTGCGCGAGATTTCCACGCCCTGGGCGCGGAAGGCGGTCTGCATCTCGTGCGCCGTCTTGGTCTTCCAATCCACCATCAGCATATTGGTTTCGGTCGGCAGGATCAGGCGCAGATTGTGCTTCTTGAGGAAATCCACGGTCATGCCGCGGACTTCGGCGAGCTGCTTGCGGCGATCGGCGATGAGGCCTGCTTGGGTCAGGCTCGCGGTGGCACACGCGACGGACGGGATCGGCAGATCGGTGTTGAGGGCGCCGTCGTCATGCATGTTGAGCTTGACCAGCAGGTCCGGACGGCCCATGGCGAAACCCACCCGCATGCCGGCCATACCGAATATCTTGGAGAAGGTGCGCATGATCACCACGTCCTTGCCCGCCGCCACCAGATGGGTGGCCGTGTTGCCCGGATAGCCCGAGGTGAAATGAATATAAGCCTCGTCCACC
This sequence comes from Pseudomonadota bacterium, assembly GCA_040389245.1. Lineage (GTDB taxonomy): Bacteria > Pseudomonadota > Alphaproteobacteria > Micropepsales > Micropepsaceae > Rhizomicrobium. The sequence continues at coordinate 1,764,954 of JAZKAH010000002.1, forward strand.
ACCACGATCGCGCCGGCGGGCTTGTTCGCCACCAGCCATTCGATGTCGGCCATCGGCGTCAAGGTGCCGGTGGGGTTGTTGGGCGAGCAGACATAATAAAGGCCCGCCTTGGGATTGGCGGCCAGCATCGCCTTGACGTCATGGCGATAGTCGGCGGTCAGCGGCACCGCTTTGATCGGCGCGCCGATATATTTTGCGGCGGTACCGGCGGTCTCATAAGTGGGATCGGCCGTGACCAGTCCTTTGGTGGGCGAACAGAAGGCCACCACCGAACGGGCCAGGGCCTCGTTCGAGCCCGGCCAAGGCACGATGTGATCTTCCGGAATCTTCTCCATGGCGGAAATGGCCTTGATCAGCCGGCCGCGTTCGTCGTTGGGTGAATAGCGGTTGCATTGCGCGATGACGTCCGCCGCCGCCTTGGCGCCGGGGGCCATCGGCCCGGTCCAGCATTCATTGAGGGAGATCTGGATCCGGCCGCGCGCGGGCGCATCGGCGGCAAACGCGATTTCCGGATTCATCGCCAGGGCGGTGGCGCCGCCGCCCACCAGCATGGCGGCCCTCAGCATATGCCGGCGCGAATAGCCGCGGCTGAGCAGATCGTCTTTTCCAATGTCGGTAAGTACCCGGAACATGCCTGTTCTCCCTTCAGGTTTATCACGTCAGCATAGTTCAAAGTCGGGTTTTGCCCAAATAAGGCTTAGCGGCCAGCCCCCCGTTTCAATCAGGCGTGCCCTGAAGTCCGCTATCTGATGGAAATTACGTCAAAGCAGACATCGCAATCGATGTCGCAATGTGTCGGCCCAGAGGGTTGTTTGCGCTCCCTAAAAAAGCTGAAACCGGGGTTCGTTTCCCCGCGGAGCGCCAAACATTTCATCGATGATCGGCGTTGAGTTACTTGGGCCCGCAACGCATGAGCCGATGCCCCTTAGAGCGGTAATCGATTGCCACCTTCCGTTTGCGCCGCGGGCGAAGGAAATCCAATATTGGTACGCCCAATGAAATGTCTGGTCCGCTTTCTGCCGCTCATGGGGCAAAGCTTTCTCGCGTAAATTACGATGCGGGGCCGGAACCAGGATTTGCGCGCGCAGTTATTACTCAAATCCCTTGCATGCATTGCGAGGGCGCGAGGTGGGATGGCAGGCAATGACCCGCAAGATCACCATGAAGCCGCTGGAGCCATTAGACGAGGCAGAGCAGGATTTTGCCGCACTGGCCGATCAGTGGATTGACCGAAATTGGCACTTACCGCCCGGCGGCGACCACTCCTGGCGCGAACGGGAAGCGCAGCGGATCTTCGGCTGCTTTGGCAAAGAGCCCATTAACGATAAGGAAGATCCACCGCCCCTTGGACAGGTTGGTCCGACGGCGGGTGAAGCGGATGGCCCTTGTGAGCCCGGCTTCAGACGCGCCGGCGCGCTCGACATCGTGCTTCCGATTTCGCTGGCCGCTTGCATCATGCTCTTCGTCGTCGCCATTTTGGTGCCGGAGACGCTGAGATCCAGCTTTTGGGACGGACCCAAAGCGCTATCCGATACGCCGGTCCGCACCAGGGTCGCGCCGGAGGTGAGTTTGGCGCCGAGCCTGGCCTTTGAACGCGGTTCGAACCATGACAAGGATAAGGTTGTAAGCCAGACGCTTCCCCAGCAGGTCGGGCAAGCTTCTGCGCCTGTCAACGTCTATCGAAAGATGGCGTCGCCATTTCCCCGTCCCCCAACCATCATCACGAAACACGACCGGCGGAGCGGCAAGATTGCGGTCCGCGTTGCAAATGCACACTCGATTCGCCCGGCGCATTACCCCAGAAAGCTGGCCGCGATATCTCTGCCGCCAATCGGAGCGGCCTATTTCGCAAGGCATGCGCCGGCCGCAGGGATCGGAAAGTCGGTTGCCGTCTCCTCGCGCCCTATCGGCGAGGCGTATTTTGAGAGCCATTCCGCAACTTCCGCCAATTGAAAGGCACGAGCGCCATCCAAGGCGCAATAATCGAAGTCCGACTGCGCCCGTTGCCTGCCTCCTTCTCCCGTGGTTCAGGCTTCGAAATAGCCCGGCCGGCTAATGTCGGCGATCAGGCCGATCTGGGTGGGTTTCCATCCCAGCCATTTCTGCGTGAGCGCGCTAGAAGCAGCGCCATCCATCCCGGCAAACATCGCCATTACGCCGAAATGCGTGGAAGCTTCTTCCGGCGAGATCGACACCACCGGCAGCTTCAGATGACGGCCTACGATCTCGGCAATGTCGCGCGCCGTCACGCCTTCGTCCCCCACGGCGTGATAGCTGGTACCGGCCAGGCCCTTCTCCAGCGCCAGCCGGTAAAGACGCGCCACATCCAACCGGTGGGCTCCTGACCAGCGATTGCCGCCATCCCCGATATAGGCGGAAACGCGTTTCTCCCGCGCGATATTAAGAAGCCAGTTGACCAGGCCGCACTTGCCGTCGCCGCCATACACCTGCGGCAGGCGCACCGCCATGGCGCGCACGCCGCGCGCCGCAAAGGCAAGGCCGGCGGTTTCGGACACACGGGGCAGGCCGGGCATCACTGGGTCCTTCTCCGTGGCGAGACGCCCAGGTGCTACCAGCAGCGTTCCGGACGTGACGATGAAGGGCTTGTCCGATCCGGCCAACGCTTCGCCCATGGCATCGATGGCGTGCTTGTCGATCTGCCCGTTCTCCGCGAATTTCGAGAAGTCGTGGATGAATGCCAAATGGATGGTGCCGTCTGTTTGGCTGGCACCTTTGCGCAGGCTGTCCGGATCCTCGAGCGAACCGCGATGGACCTTGGCGCCCATTTTCTCAAGCGCCTCGGCATTGGCGTCGGAGCGGGCAAGGCCAAGCACCTCGTGTCCGTTCGCGATCAATTCCTGTGTCGTCGCCGTGCCGATAAATCCGGCCGCGCCGGTAACAAATACGCGCATGAGAAGCACTCCCTGTTCAGACGGGCAGGATATTGCTACTCTGCGTATTCGGGTAAAGTAGTGACATTATACAGGTATAATAGCTAACAGGATGACGGACGCAAACCCGCTTGGGACCTATCTGAAGGATCGCCGCGCCAAGCTCGATCCTGCGACGTTTGGCTTTCCGCTGACGCGGAGGCGGACGCCGGGCCTTCGGCGAGAGGAAGTGGCGCAACGCGCGAATGTCAGCGCGACCTGGTATACTTGGCTGGAGCAGGGGCGCGGCGGCGCACCGTCCGCCGATGTGCTCGACCGCATTGCCCGCGCCATGATGCTGACCGACGTGGAACGCGAGCATTTGTTTCTGCTTGGATTGGGCCGGCCGCCCGAAATCCGCTATCACGCGCCCGACGGCATCACGCCCCGTTTGCAACGCGTGCTGGACACGCTGGAATATAGTCCCGCTTTTATCCGCACGGCGACTTGGGATGTGATCGCGTGGAACAAGGCCGCCGCGGCGGTGCTGACCGACTACAGCACGCTGCCGGACGGACAGCGCAATGTGCTGCGCATGATGTTTCGCGACTCCCGGGTTCGCGCGGCGCAGTCCAACTGGCAAAGCGTCGCGCGGTATGTGGTGGCATCGTTCCGTGCGGATGTGGCGCGCGCCGGCGCGGCGCGCAACGTCCAATCCCTCGTCGATGAGTTGTGCGCGACCAGTCCCGAATTCGCGGCAATGTGGCGTGATAACGATGTGCAAGGACATGGAGACGGCGTGAAAGTCCTGCGCCACCCCATTGCCGGGTCACTGTCGATGGAATTCTCGGCATTCGCCGTGGACGGCAGGCCCGATCTCAATATGGTGATTTACAATCCCGCAACGCCCGCAGACGCGGACAAGATCCGTACGCTGCTCAAGGCCCCGCCGAAGCGAGCACGTCAGCGAAGCGCAACAGCGTAGCAGTGTGGTTGCACTGTCTGTCTGCGCGGTTCGTGTGCGATTTCGGAGTAGCAGCGCGAAGCAATGCGCAATTCTGAATAGGAAACGCGCCAGTATCGTGGAATTGGCTGGTCACCCAGTTCCACTCGCACCAGTCTCCGCACCAATTTCCCCAAAACGCGGAAAAAACTGCCACCAAAATGGGAATTCGATCTAGCGCAGCGCGTTCTTTTCCGACAAGGCAGACCAGATCCAACCAAGGTCGAAAAATCCATTGAAAAACGCACGGACGAGCAGAGTACGGCCCGGATCTGACGCACACCCAATCGCGATCAAATTGATACCCTTCCGTTATGAGTATGCAGCCCCGAGCGGGCAAAATTGAAATACGGTTAAATTCTGCCGTGCCCCCCAAGGCATTATATCTGAAGGGCGATTCAGCACAGTTGTAGAATATACAACCTACTGTCTTTTCTGGCGCTCTTGGCAATGGGAAAGGTCGACGGCATGGTCGGGCTTATTAGACAGCGCGGATGGGGCGCTGTACGCAATACTGGGGAATGAAATGAATCGTCTAATTTCCGGGGCAATGCTCGCCACCATGCTCGTCTTGCTGGCAGGCTGTTCGACGCCATATCAGCAATACAGTTACTTCGGCGGCGGCGGCTATTCTGACGTCCAGCTGGGTGAAAATGTGTTCAAAGTAACGGTCGAAGCCAACGGCTATACTTCAGGTCCGAAAGCGACAAACCTCGCGCTTCTGCGTTCAGCTGATCTCACCCTTCAACATGGATTTCGCTATTTCGTCATAGTCGCCACGGCGAATGATACCTATTCGTCGTCATATACAGCCCCGACCACCACACAGATGAACATCACGCGGACGGGGCCTTACACAGCTTCCGGAACCGCTGAGACCTATGGCGGTCAGACCTACAATTTCACTTTCCCAACGCCCTCCATGACCATCACCTGCTTCAAGGAAAAGCCACCGTTTCAGGCCACGGTCTATGATGCGGAGTTTGCGTCCAAATCGCTGCGCGCAGAATTGGGCATCAAGCAGTAGTTGTTTCTCGCGCGGCGCGTGGGACTGTTTTTCGATCAAGAATGGTTGGCGGCAACTGGGGGACTAGATGAGATTAGGAAATGCGCTTGTAACGTCAGCGCTGCTGGGGGCAGTTTCGGTGATTTGGCTGGGGACAGCTGCGAGTGCGACAACTCTAATTTCCGAGAATGATCCAAAATTCGGCTCTGGAGCAATCACATTAGACGTCTCGACTGGCATCGAATGGCTTGCACCGAAATATAGCCTTGATCGCAGTTATACGGATGTCTCAGGGCAGTTCGGTGCTGGAGGGGATTTCGAGGGATATCGATACGCGTCAAACGCTGAAATTACGTCATTATTTGTTTCTGTCGGAGGAGTGGTCGTTGACGACTACACACCGCTAAACAGCCTCGCCGTAACAACATTACAAAATTTTCTGGGTGTGACCGAATCCGAGAGCTTTATTAATCGATTGGCTGGTTATACGGGCGATGCCTATCCTGGAATTCCCAACACCGAGTACATTTTTCAGTTCAACGTTGATCCTTCAAATGGTTTTGGGGAATTTCGCGACTTTACTGTAGACGATAAGGGGACGCCTTTAAATTTTGGAGGGAATTTTCTGGTAAAAAACGTTTCGGCGGTGCCTGAGCCAAACGTATGGGCTTTAATAATCTTGGGCTTTGGAGCGGTTGGATTTAGACTGCGATCTGCAAGGGTCAAGAGGACTTTCCCGCAAGTTGCTTAGTGAAGCGTCGCCGCTGAAAAGCTCTAATAGGAAACACCCGCATTCTATACAATTGTTCGTAGCGCACCTGGGTGGTGACCATGAAAGTGTTTTTTCTCGCAATTTCACTGATTGCTCTCGCGGTGCCCGCTTCGCAGGCGGCGATGTCGGACGCGGATATACGCCAAGGAATTATCCGAGAATCTTTAGCTGGCTATCCCGGGCCTTGCCCATGCCCATATAACCGTATGCGCAATGGTAGGTCCTGCGGAAATGTCAGCGCGTATGTTCGCCCTGGGGGCTATTCACCGATTTGCTACGATCGCGACATTACCGCCGACATGATACGCCAGTTCAAAGCGGCGTACGGCGAGTAAATGATTTTCGGCCGAGCCAATGCCATATCTGTCTGATGCCTGGTCGATTCCCGAAGTCGTCTGCTGGGTGGCGGCCCGCGATCCCAATTCGCTCATGGCTGCTCCGGGCAATATTAGGGAGATTGCTCTGTTGGCAAGCAACCATCTGCACACAGGAAAAGCGCCAACGGGAAACGCGCTCGATGAGGTAATATTGGCGATAATGTCAGGTCGGGTAAGTGCGCGGGCCCTAAATGTTCAAACGGGCCAGATACAGTTCATCCCTGCGCACGAATTGAATGCGCTCGAGTTCTATGTCGCGACTGACATTCCAGGCAGCCCATTCGGCTTTCGCGGCGTAGCTGACCAGGTTTTGAAATGGGTTTCGCCGATGGTTTCGGCTGCGAATGTCCTAGCATGCTGGCCACGGCACCGGTCGGCTCCCACTGCGACTTCGATGCGATAGGTGCAGGAACTCTTTAGGGCTGTTTTTTGCTAGCCAACCCGGCTCAGGGACGCAGGGTCGGTGTCCCGGTCATCGGATTGGTCAGCGTCACATTCTCCAGGGCCTGAATGCGCCATTCGCCATCGCGGCGCGTCGCCACGGCGAGGATCAAGGTGTCGACCTGATGGGGCCCAGCCGGATGGGCGGCGCCGGCGCTGAGCCGCGACCAGAAATGCAGGATCGCCGCATCATCAGAGATCGGATCGATATCGGGCGCGTCGATTGCAAGCGTCGAATCGCGATAGATCGAAGCGTGTATGCCGGCGTGGCCAGCGACGATCTGATCGACCCCGCGCCAGTAGGTCCCAAACCGATTCACGAACGTCGCGTCGGGATGAAATAGCCGACCGAAGGCCACCATGTCGTGCCTGTTCCACGCTTCCTGGAAACGTGCGGTAATTTCCGCGGGCCCCGCGCTCCGGTTCACTGTGTCCTCGGCTTGGCGAAGACCATCCGGTCCTTGTTGTCACGCATCAGCAAGGTAATGCCGGAGATGGTGCCTAGGCCGAGATTGTCGGGCATGCCGGTTTCGGGGTCTGGGTTGATCTTGGAATAGCTGGCGCTGGCGACCTTGTCCCATTTGCCCGCGGGCTTCTTGATTTCCAGGCTGGCGACCGTCGCCTTCAGCACCAGGCGCACGATGGCGGGATGTGGCGGCGTCGGCTTGGTCAGGCTGGGGGCGCCGTCGATCAACTGCCAGCCATTGGCCAGCGCCCAGGCGGTGATTTCATCTTTCGTCATCGCGCCAGTAGAGCAGAGATCTGGCGCGGCCGAAAGTTACCGCGCGGCGTGGCCCAGGCTGAGCTGCAGGCGGACGAGGCGGCGCAGGCCGGGATTGTAATTGAAGCCGCGGCGGACGAAACGCAGCCGGATTTCCAGCCGGCGCATCAGATGCGCGCGAAGCACATGGCGCTCGTGATAGAGACCGTAAAAGGTCACGCAAAGGCCCAGCGCCATGAAGATCAAAGTGATTGTGAGAGCGGGATCGTTCTGCGGCGCGATAGGCGTCATGGCGGGCTGCGGATCGCGCACCATCAAATCGACCGCCAGTAGCAGAAAGGCGAACACGATCGCGACCGTATCCGCCAGCCGGTAAGTCCGGCGCTTTTTGCGCATCCAGAACCCCATAAGCTCGACGAATCGAAGCTATCCCCCTGATTCTGCTTTGTCATCAGAAATGTGGCGGAACTTTGAAAATTGTGGCGGAACTTAGGCAGGGGTGGGTTTTTGGTCACATCTCCGCGAGTGTTCCGTATACGGAACTTAACGGAGTTCGTTAAGGATCAAGCGCCAGCGCCAAGGCGGATCTGAAGGGCACCAGACTGGTTTACGAAAGATTTCGTGAGAATTGTGACAGTGGTGCGGCGCGAATTAACCGGGCCGGACGAATTTTCGGGAGGAATCGAGGGCGCCTTTTCCTATCCCGGACGAAGGGCGTCCAGTTCCGGCAGCATGATCACGCTTTCCTGATCGTTGGGATCGGTTCGGGCGATGACGGCGGTCACCGGCTCGGTCTGGCTGAGATTGTAGGGCAGGTGCGGTATCCCCGGCGGCATATAAAGAAAGTCTCCAGCGCGGGCGATGACGTGATGTTCCAGCCTGTCGCCATACCAAGTGCCGCTTTCACCGCTGAGGACATAGATAGCGGTTTCGTGGGCGGCATGCTTGTGGGTCTTGGCGCGGGCGCCCGGCGGCATGGTGATCAGCTGCATGTGAAGCCCGGCAGAGCCGACGGTCTGGGCCGAAACCGCGGGAGCGTAAGTGAAGCCCTGTTTGCCGACATAGGGTTGGGCCGCCTGCAGCACCACGCATTCGCGAGTTTTGGACGGTTTTGTCTCCGACATGATCGCTCCCCCTTTTAGGCGACGCCGCTAGAACCAGCGGCGGACGCGGGTCTTGTAGTCCAGATATAGCTGGTCAAATTTGCGTTCCAAGTAACTTTCCTCGCGGGCGATGACGCCATAGCGCAGCACGAAATACATCGGCAAAAGGGCGGCGAGGAACCAGAGGCTGTTGAAGGCGAGCGCGAAACCGATCAGGCCCAGGAGTATCGCGACATAGATGGGGTTGCGGGAGCGGGCGAAGGGGCCGTCCGAGACAATAGCGGTAGCGGACTGGCTGGTGAGGATATTGGTGTGGGCCTTACGGAACGTGACCGCGGCCCAGCGCACGATGAGTAGCGCCGCCAGCAGCAAGACAAGGCCCGCTTCGATCCCCGGCATCGCCATGCTCAAGATCGGGAGGGGATAAAGCCAGTTCAGCACGAGGGCGGCGACTACCGCGATGGCCAGTGCGATGGGGGGGTGAATGACGACATCGGGTGCGTCTTTATCGCTGCTCATCGCTACTTCCCCCGCGTTCCACCATCGGTCGGATGGCAGACGGGTATGATAGCGCAAAATGCCCGGAGAGGAACGCAGATAAGGAGTACCCGGTCAGGCTGCAGCGGCGGCGGAGATGCGCGCCCGGCCGCGGAAAAAGGCGAACACGGTGAGGCTGGCCAGCGCCGCGAAGAAGCACCAGACCGAGACTAGGCTTTCGAAGAAGGCCAGCATCGCGACTGCCAGGCCGATGGTGACGATGACACCGAAGAGACGCAGCGCGCGGCTGGACGACAGAAGTGGCGGCACGCAGGTGCAGACCAGGTAGATTGCCATCATGCTGGGCGAGTAGGGATGGTTGTCCACATAGGTCAGTGTGTGGCCTACCGGCCAAGCGAGATAGGGGTGTGCCAGGGTGGTGCCGGCGGAGTAAACGGCAACCCCGATGCCCGCCGGCAGCAAGGTCAGCATGACCAGGCGGCGGGCCAGGTCGCGCTCCACTAGGGCGATGGCGGCTGGGATCACTAGCGGCCACACAATAAGTGCAATGGCGGCGAAGAGGTTGGCGAGTAGGGCGCTCTGCGCGCGGCCCGCCGGAACCGTCAGCCAGAGTGCGCCTTCGATCCCCTGTTGCGCCGCGAACAGCAGCGGAACCAGGGCGAGCGGTAGGTCGGGCAGCTTGCGCACCTCAGTCAGGGATGCCAGCCCGGTAACACCCAGGATGGCGGCGGCGCCGAAGCTGACGGGGGCGGAAAAACACATATTTGGTTTTACGGGCTGTGCGGAACCAAGGCGATACGGAAATTCGTGTAGCGTTTCTTGAGCGCCATACGGACCGCAAATGGCCACCAGGCGAGCGCCACGATCACGCCCATCGCCATGTTGACGTTGGTGCCGAGCATGATGCCGAAACCCATGCCCAGGCCCAGATTTATAACCAACCCCAAGGCAAAGCTAATGGCGAAGCCGCCAAGGGCGCCGCGCCACAGGAGCAGCCAGGCGATACGCGACACTTGATCCCAGCCTGGTTCGACTTCCTGCATCAAAGGTCCCTCCCGGATAGGGGGACGATAGCCATGATCCTGACCGAGCCCAAGCAGATAAGTGGCCCCTGAAATTCCAGGAGTGATCGAATCAGCTTGGGTGCTTTACATCCGGCGGATCTGGACGATCAGCTACGGCGTATTCGTAGGATCGGAGCTTTATCAATTGGGAGCACATATGCCCGCGAACAAAAAGGCGCGCCGGACCAAGTCCTCAAAACAGCGGTTAGACAAGAAATCCCCTAGAAAAGTGAGGCCAAGTTCCTTGGGGAAGCCGTACCACAAGGCGGTCAAGGACACTGAAACATTTGCGGCCGCCCTTTCCTCCCAAATGAGGGCACACGGAGATTGTGAATATTCGCTGTTTCAAGTCGTCGTGCGGCCAGGAGAAAAATATACCGATGATTCGATCAGGAATTGGGCAACCGGGAAGACGACACCGCGCTGGGTTACAAGCTTCGAGCTTCTGCACAGGATCGAGCGCTTATATGGGCTCCCACAAAACTATTTCAGGAACAAAATCTTTCCCGAATCTGCGCTAAGGCGAGCTGTAGAAAGCGTCAACGCCTCTCAGCAGCATGTACTTCGTTGGCATTTGCCGGACGATTTCGACACTCGTCGAACTGATGAACAACAGGAAATTCTTTCCTGGGCGCACAGCAATGTGCTTGCAGGCTCGACAGAGTATGGAAAATACCTTGGGGCCGCCACGCAAAAACGGTACTCGATCCGATTTCCTGCAATATGTGACCCCCGGGCGCGCAAGCCGCTAATTGCTCGTTATCAATTCAACGCAGGTGGTGACGATGAAGGTATCAAGGGCGACATCGGCGGATCATCTTTGGTTGAGGCACCGCCTAAACTCGCCGCCGAGATTATGGAACTGGTGAAATTTAAGACGGCAACCATCGCGCTCCCGGGTTTCCGGCGATATTACGCTTGGAGCGACTACTCTGCGGCATTGAGAGTCCGACATTTCGGATTGATATTTGGCGCGTTTATAGCATCACCGCGATCATCTGTGGGCGGCCTTGGTTTGCCCTTATCCGGGCTCACACTGGCACTGCTGATTTTTCCAACATTTTGGGACTGGTACCTGAGTTGGCGTGAGAGACGGCGTGGATTTCTGACAATATTTGAGCGACACATCATGCAGGAAATGATGTCTCTAACCCGCCGGGAAACGGGCTGGATTCGCCAACATCCAGAACTGGTCGAGAAACTGCGACCTGTGACTGGATTTATAACGCAGCAGGATATTCTAAGGAGCCGATCGAATTGGCCGAATGCCTGCGACGTGGCCTACAATTACTTCAAAGAGAGGTCGAGAGAAATAAGGCAGGTCATGCGCCACCACCGGGATACCTTCGAACCCATAATGGCGGTTCTAAAGTCGGATAGCCCCGTTGCCGAATATCGAAAAATTACCGACGAAATAGTCCGGTATATGCCCAATGAGGCACTAGATCCGCTGGGTGCAGCAGAAGTCACCCGATCATATCTGATGTTGCGGTTAGCAATGCATCTCGGGCTGAGGCAACGCAATCTTCGAGAATTGCTCCTATGTGTCCGCGGAGGCCAGCCTAGAAGCACTTTTGAACTTGAAACTAAGGAATGTGGTGAAATCCGGTGGAGCAAGCGGGACAATGGTTGGGAAGTCTACATCCCCGCTTTGGCATTTAAGAATTCGCGGTCTTCATTTTTTCAGAAGGGCCCGTTCCGCGTTTTGCTACCAGATCTCGAAGATCTTTACGCCATCATAAACGGCTATGTGCAGCGGCAACGAGCAGTTTTGCTACAAGGTCATAGTGATCCAGGTACGTTCTTTGTCAGGACGGTGAAGTCGGACAAGAAATCCCCGGCATACGACATGGCCTCTTTCTATGCGGCTTGGCGACTGACAATTCAACGATACGGAATCTATAACCCTTATACGGGACGGGGTGCGATTGAGGGCCTGTTACCCCACGGCCCACACAATGTACGGGACGTACTCGCTACTCATGTTCTCAAGCACACGGGCTCGTATGAATTGGCTGGATTCGCTGTGCACGACACGCCAGAGGTCGTGAGACGGCATTATTGTCGCTTTCTTCCGGAGGAGAAAACTGCGCTTGCAGCCAAAGTTCTAAACAAAGTGTGGCAAACCCGGTAATTCTATGGGGAGGCATCAGGATCCTGCCGCTTCCTTCAATGCATCACGACACTAAGTATCGCGGCGATGCCGAACAGGCATCCGCTGGGTTCATTGTAATTTTTACGCCAATTCGCATTTTGCGCAGGTCACCTCCACGCCAATCCTTTATGAGAGTATCAACGATCTAGTTTAACTTCCGGGGGGCGGATTTATCGGTTCAGCGCAACACAACGCTCAAAATAGCCGCCACGCCAAATAAGCAGGTGGCTACGCTTAGCTTGATGTTGATGTCGATTTTTATCCGCCTCATTTGCGTTCTTTGTCTTGTTTCCAGCCGAGAGAATATGCGAAACGCAAAACAAAAACAACAATAATTGTTACCTTAACAACGTGGGGGCGCTAAAACACTAAGTTCGATTTCACCACGCGGGAATGCGTAGAAGTTTTGACATGTCGCAGCGCAACATCACTTAAAGCATGATGACTGGACTTCCGCGGCGAATGGAGCGTCCTTGGTGCCGAAACGACCACACCCGGGAACTGATGCGGAACGGAGGGAGCCGACTTCCAGCGCCAAATGTCGGCCAAATAACTCACGAGATCGAGCGTATTTCCGGGCTGGATCTCGGGGGCGTGCGGGCTCTATGGCGGGCCACTTTCAAGGAGGAGCCCCCGGGCGCGCTGACCCGCGACTTGCTGGTGCGCCAGCTGGCCTGGCACATCCAGGAGAAAGCGTTTGGTGGCCATGACGCCACAACGCTGCGGTTGTTGGACGCCTATGGCCGGCAGGACGCCGATAAGGTGGTGCTGTTCCGGAGGCTGAAGTCCGGGACATCCGTTGTTCGGGAATACCAGGGCGTCCGCCATATCGTCACGATCACGGAAGGTGGCTTTGCCTGGCAGGGCAGATCCTACGACAGCCTCTCAGCCATCGCCCGGGAAATCACCGGTTCACGGTGGAACGGACCAAGGTTCTTCGGCCTGCGCATTGGGGATAAGGTGATCCTCGCAAAGAAAGCATCGTGATGACCCCACAAAAAGTCATCCGCTGCGCCGTCTATACCCGCAAATCCACGGAGCATAATTTGGATCTGGAGTTCAATTCTCTAGATGCCCAGCGTGAGTCCTGTGAGGCCTATATCAAGAGTCAGCTGCACGAGGGTTGGCGGCTGGTGCCTGACCGCTATGACGATGGCGGGATCTCAGGAGGTTCTCTGGATAGGCCTGACCTACAACGTCTTCTGGCGGATATCCGGGCTAAGAAAGTGGACAATGTAGTGGTCTACAAGGTGGACCGGCTAACCCGCTCGCTGACCGATTTTGCCAAGCTGGTGGAACTGTTCGATGCCCATGGCGTGTCGTTCGTGTCGGTCACCCAGGCTTTCAACACCACCAACAGTATGGGACGGCTGACTCTCAACGTGCTGTTGTCTTTTGCCCAATTCGAACGCGAGGTCATCGCCGAACGGGTCCGGGACAAGGTGGCCGCCTCCAAGCGCAAGGGCATGTGGATGGGAGGCGGGGTGCCACTTGGCTACATCAACCGGGACAAGAAACTCATTATTGTGCCGCAAGAGGCCGAAACAGTGCGGTGGTTATTCCGGACATACCTGGAAGTGGGGTCGATAGGACGATTGCTGCAGAAGATGGACGAGCAGGGGATCAGGTCAAAATGTCGGGAGCTGGGAGACGGGCGAGGGGTTGGCGGCTGCCGGTTCGGACCAGGTTCATTGGGCTATCTACTGAGGAACAGAGGCTACGTCGGAGAGATTGCTCACAAGGGCCAGATCCATGCTGGCGAACACCAACCAATCATCGAACGGGAATTGTTTGATGCTGTGCAAGCCCAACTCAAATCCGGGGCCGTGGACCGTAAGCTGAAACATGCGGGAACGCTTCATTTGCTCAAAGGCAAACTGTTCGATAGCGCCGGCAACCGCATGACGCCGTCCCACAGCGTCAAGAAGGGCGTCCGCTATCGCTACTACGTCTCCCAAGCCATCCTGGGCAGCCGTCCAGGGGAGGCCGGCCGAGTAGGCCGGGTGTCGGCGCCAGAGTTAGAAGCGTTGGTCGAGGAAACTTTGCGAAAGCGGTTCGCATCAGCTCCTGGGCAGAGTCTGGGAGCGCCAGCCCTAGTCGAAAGCCATCTGGAGCGGGCCGTGGTTCAGTACGACGCTATTGAACTGTCGTTGACGAATTCGCGGGGCGCACCAATCGAGATCGTGAGGTTGGACTGGCAGCGTAAGCCTCTTACCGCCGAGAAGGGGTTAACTGTGGAGCTGCCGCCGGCGCATCAAGACAACAAGGCGAGAGACGCACTCCTGGCCGCCATCGGTAAAGCGCGGCATTGGATAAAAGATCTAGGGGGCGGGGTCGCCTTAGGTGACATCGCGAAGCGGGAAGGCAAGGGTGAGCGCCAAGTCCGACTGCTGCTGCCGCTAGCTTTTGTGCCTCCTATTAGGGTCAGGGCGTTTATCGACGGTATAGAGCCAGCGGTAACTGTGACTGAACTCGCCAGAAGCGTGCCGCTAGTCTGGGGCTAGCCTGGCGGATGAAAAATCACGATGACAGCTTTTGACGAAAAGCGGACATGGGATTTTATGTTAGGCTTCGTACGTCCCAACGCTATAAGGCTTTAATGGCTGAAATAGATGCACGTACCTGTTTCGCTTATTGGCCCTTGGACAACTTGGCAGTTCTTCAGCGGAATGGACGAGGTGCATTCCGCGCAAGTGTGCTGGCTAGCAGGGTCTAAATAGCTTGCTTGTTCTTTTGTCAATCAGGGAAAATCCTGCGACCGGGCAGGTCGCAGGCCGAGACTCGTGAGAGCCGTCAACGTACCGATCAATCCTCGCCATAAGAATTGACGGCGATACATGCAGTCTCGGTTCCTTGTTGGTCCAGCGACCTTTAGCTCTTACACATGTCTTTCTTGGCGAACTTGCCGGTTTCGTCGTGGCACGCGCCCTTTGCGTCCAATTTATAGGTATGAGCAGCGGTCGCGCACAGGGTCTTACTGGCGAACTTTCCTGAGGCATCGTGACATTTGCCCTTAGCGTCCATCGTGTATGGACCTCCGTCGGCGAAAGCTGGCGTCAATGTGAAAGTCAGAGCGATGACAGCTATGGCAACTAGTGCTTTACGCATGATGTCCCTCCTATGAAGATGGGAGAGTGTCTGACAAAACGGAGTAACGCGGCAAGGGGGGCGAACCAGCTAAGTCGCCAAAGTTTAATCCAGAAGGTATTCGCATTTTTGGCCTTCGGCGGCGACGCCTTCTCCACGCCGGGTTATAGCGAGACGGCGGCAGCCGGCGCACCGACATTCGCGCTGGCTTACGCGTCCAACACCATCGACAACCAGCATGTCGAGGCGGGCCCGCATCCGGCCCGAGGCTTCGGCCTGGGCAACGATGTCATTTCGCTAGGTGCGGACGCGGCCTGGGCACATCAGCTGAGTGGCCCATCCGTAATCGAAGCGGCATTCGCGGGGCTTTCCGGCTCGAACTTCCGGGTGCGCGGTCTGGCGCCCACCAAGGATACGGCGCTCGTCGGCCTTGGAGTGCAGATCCAGGGCGGCGGCGGCCTCTCTTACGGCATGCGCGGTGACGGACAATTCGGCGAAGGTATAAGCGCGCTCTCGGGCACGCTAAACCTGGTCTATCGCTTCTAATCCGCTATCGCGTCGCGACAAGGTCGGAGGGCGGCGGAAGATAAGCGATGCCGCTATCGGCCATGGGCATGGCTTCGCGCGACAGCGTGGCGAGCGCGGCCTGGCAATTCTCCTTGCCGGGCGCCGTCACCAGAAGCGCGAAACGCGCCGCCACCAGCGGGCTCGCATAGGAGGTGCCCGTCGCCATGCCATAGCCGTTGGGAAGCGCCGCCGCCCGCACATTGACGCCCGGGGCAGCAAAGCGCGCGGCGTTCCGGTTTGCGTCGAGCGCCAGATGGTGGGTGGTATCGGCAGCGGTGACGCCAATCACGCCGGGGTAAGCGGCGGGATAGTTGGGAGGCGCGGCCGGTCCGTCGTTGCCCGCCGCCGCGACCAGAACACGGCCGCTCCCGACGAACGCCTTCACCGCCGCGCCAAGCAGCGCGTTAGGTGGTCCTGCCAGGCTGATATTGACTACTGCGATTTTGTTTTCAGCAAGCCAGTTCAAGGCCAGTGCAATTTCCGCGGCGCTGCCGCCACTTGACTGGCCACCGAACACATCGGCGGCATAGAGGGTGGCGCCGGGCGCGTAACCGGAAAATCCCTTGTCCGTGCCTGCCAGCAGCGAGGCGATTGCTGTGCCATGCGCCGATGCCGGCGCGTCACTGCCACCAGCGAAATTGGAGGCGACAACGCGCACGGCGGTCAGTGCGCTGTGTCGGGCTTCGACGCCGCCATCGATCATGCCAATGCGAAGCGCCTTCGCGGTTTGCGGCGTTGGCGGGCCGGAAGGCTTATAGCTGCCCGCGTCACTGCCGCCGACAGAGGGATCACCGGTCGGGTTGTAGATATTGGCGTAATCATACGTTCCTGCCGGATCGGCCTGGCGCAGCGCCGCAAGCGCCTGCACCGCATCCATGCCGTCTGGCGTGGCGAGAACGGCGCTCGTTAGCCCGAGCGCGCCCAGTCGATCTTGCCGCAGGATGCGAAAATTCAGACGCCGCGCCACAGCAAGGCTTTCCGGCGTGGGCGATACCGCCAGCACTTCGCCTGCCACGATGGGAAGGCCGCGCTCGTCGCGGCCAAGAAGCGACTGGCCCAACGGTCGTCCCACCATGTCGCGGCCCGCAGTGGCGACGATGGCGCGCACATCTTGGGTAAGGCCGTTCGCTTCATTGCCGGCTGCGCCGGTCACAGCCGGCGCCACAGTGGAAAGCGGCTGAGTGGCTGCACCCACCGGATTGGAGAGGCCCGTCGCGGGTGCGGAAACCGAAGGCGCCGCGACGCCCCCAGGGACCGTTGTGACGGGGACATTGGAGGGAAGCCCGCCTATGCCGCCCGGCCTCAATCCGCCAGCACCAAGCCCGCCGATGCCGCGGCCGCCCAGGAGTTGGGCATGCGCGCCCGCCCCGGTCGCCGCCAGGATCGTCAGGGCCAAAACAAGCTTGCGTAGAGCCATTTTTCCGTCTCTCTGGCGCTAGTATCTTGTGTCAACGTTTAAGCTTGGCTTTCAACTCTGACGAAATTTTGTCTCCCCCATGGAAGAAACCGGCGCAGCCACCGTTAAGCATCCGGACATGAACGGGTCTGCCGAAGATATCCGCGGCCAGATGGTGCAGCTGTTGCCAAGGCTGCGCCGCTTCGCGGCCGCGCTAACCGGTTCGGTCGCCGATGGCGACGATCTGGTGCAGGATACCGTCGAACGGGCCTTGAAGAATCTGCATCAATGGGAGCCCGGCACGCGCCTGGACAATTGGATGTTCCGCATCGCCAAGAACCGTTTCATTGACACGCGGCGCAGCCACAAGCGCAGCGGCGTGATCGCGTTGGAAGTGCCGGTGGATGCACCTTCCGTCACCGGCGACGGGGCGCGGGCGGCGGATGCCCGGCTAATGCTAGCCGATACCTTAGGCGCACTGCAGAACCTGCCGCTGGAGCAGCGTGAAGCACTTGTCCTGGTGACGATCGAAGGCCTGTCCTACCGCGACGCCGCCGACTTTCTTCAGATTCCGATCGGCACGCTGACCAGCCGCATCGCGCGCGCCCGCGAGGCGCTGGCGCCCATGGCGCCGGAGGGTTGAATGGAAACTGAACCGACCCGTGAGACCCTGTCCGCCTTCATCGACGGCGAACTGCCGCCCAAGGAGATGGAGCGCATTGCTGCGCTTCTAGCCGAACGACCTGACATTGGCGCCTGGGTGCGCCGCCAGGAAGCCTTGCGCGCCGACATTAAGGGTGCCTTCTCCGAACTGATGGCCGCGCCGCAGCCCGCGCGTCTAGTGCAGGCGGCGAAGCGCACGCCCATCTCGTGGCGCTGGCACCTGGGGCAATTCACGGCGCCGCGCATATGGGTGCCGGCGGGCGCGGCGCTGGCGCTGGGTCTGGTGATCGGTATCGCGCTACAGCCTGGCAGTGATTTCGCAAGCCGCGACGGTCGGATGATGGCGCAAGGCATGCTCGCCACCGCGCTGAACGACAAATTGGCGTCGGACGGCTATGCGGGCTCCGGCCCGCGCATCGGCATCAGCTTCCGTAGTCACGACGGACGTTATTGCCGGACCTTCGATGCCGACGCGCAAAGTGGATTGGCGTGTCGTGGTGACAAAGGTTGGGCGATTGCGCTGCTCGTTGCGCATCCGCAGGCGGAATCCGGCGGCGCATATCGCATGGTGGGTTCGGAAATGCCCGACACCATCCGCGCTGCCGTAAGCGCGAATATCGAGGGCGAGCCCTTCGATGCGGGCGCTGAAAGAGCCGCCCGCGACCGGGGCTGGAAATAGGCCGAAAAATCACCCTCCCCAAGGAAGAAACTCCGCTCCGTGCCGTTGATGAGGTGGAAGGGCCGCGTGGCCCGATGGAACTCAGGAGGATTTTTACCATGAAAATCAATCTTCACGTTGCAATGGCGGTAGCTTTGCTATCAGGAACGATGATCTTGTCCGCGCCCGCTTCGGCACAGCTTCTGGGCGGAGGCGGCGGCATCGGGCTTGGTGGCCGCGGCATGGCCGGACCCATCGGCGGCGGCGGCGGCTTTGGCGGCATGGGCAACTTCGGCACCAGCGGTATCAGCGGCGCGGCGCATGGCGGAGGCGCGATTAATGCCACTACGCCCAGCCTGTCGCGCGTGCCCGCCGCGACCGGAGCTGTCGAAAACCACGTCAACAATGCCGCCGTGTCGGGCGAGACCATGGGGCAGAGCGCGGTCGGCAATGCGCCTTCGGCTTCAGGAAATCTTGGCGGCGGGGCGAGCGCGCTGGGAGTGACAGGTAACGGAGCGCTGGGTGGCGGCGTCGAAAGCACGACGGCGACGAGTACGGTTTCGAACGCCACATCGCGCGCCACGGATACCGCCAACAATGTCGCCGGTCGTGCGGAATTGGCAGGCAACAACGCGTTGGGCACGGCTGCGAACGCGGCCTCCAGCGCGAATATCGGTGTTAGCGGCGGTGCCTCCACCAGCGCGAACGTCAATCAATAAGTCTTATCGCCGATGACGACTTGACCCCGCCGGACGTTCCGGCGGGGTCTTTGATCAATCATTGAGCCAGTCCAGGAATGTCCGCTTTTGCTTCAAAGCTGACCTTCGCGCCAGTCGCGAGGCGGACGAAATGATTAGGCGTCTGTCGCTGATCTACCCCTTGGCCGCCTAACGGCCTAACCGAATTGGAATCGGCCCCAAGGATTCGAGGGGCTTGCCAACGGACCGAATCTGTTCCTATTTTGTTCTCACCCTCACCGGAACGTTCGGACGGGGGAGACGGGGCCTGTCTGGGACCCTGGCGAACGGGTGCGGGAACATGGGCGATCTTCGAAACAAATACCGCAAGGAGGAAGCGGCGACGCGAACCCGCCGCATGCAGGCGCGGTACAGCGCCCCGTCTGGACCGCCCTTCATCCCAGAGTGCGCTGGCTGCGGCCTTATGGGGCTGAGCAATCCGTCCTCCAAGGGCTTCGGCTTTATCCGCATCTATGCGGTCACGGGCGCGTGGCAGGAGCCGAATAAATTCTTTTGCGAGAACTGCCTGGAGGCGCATACCGGGGAAAATCCGCATGGATGGTGAGATCAAGGGCGTGCCCCGTAAATTTCGCGGTGCACCATACGCTCACCTTCCCAAATCTCATGCCCCTTACCGAACGGCGATGCCAATAGGCGCAAGGCGTAACGCTTCGCTGTGTCGTCATCGTCCGCGTGGAAATGATCGGACCCAATCGTATGGTTGCCATGGTTGAAGAAGCGGACTTGATACTGAGCCATCTGCCAACATGGGCGAAGAGTTCGACCCCAGCTTTGATTTGCCTCAAACCCCGCTCCCGCCCCAGAATCGCTTTATGAAATCGGAACCCGATTGGAATACGCCCGCCCATATGGACGGCCTGCCTGTTCGGCATTGGAAGCGGCGCACGGGCTTTACCGAACGCGGCACCGTCGCGGACTTGATCCAGCGTTGGCTAGGCTTGCCCTGGAACCTCCAACAGGGATGTTCGCTGGGCTGGGG
Source organism: Pseudomonadota bacterium (assembly GCA_040389245.1). GTDB lineage: Bacteria > Pseudomonadota > Alphaproteobacteria > Micropepsales > Micropepsaceae > Rhizomicrobium. The sequence continues at coordinate 1,785,072 of JAZKAH010000002.1, forward strand.
GCCGAACGCGGCGGGCCAGCACGGCTCGCTCAATGGGCGCGGAATCGGAAGCCATGTCCTCCGCCACGGACTTCCGCCCAAGATGGCGGCTGGACGGTCGCGCCCAGCGACCCCAGAAGAGATTGAAGCGATGTTCGCCAAGCCGGTGATGCGCGAGGGTCCGCCTGCCGGGCGAACGCACAGTACGCCGTGACGTGACGGCGATCTGGAAAGCAACGTGGAGCCGCCCACCGCGCCCGCGATCGTACGCTGCTTGATCCCAGAATATCGCGAACACGCCTTCTTCTTTGCCGCGATGAAGACCGGAAATGCCGTAGAGCGCGATGATCTAGAAAGCGACTGCTTCTGGCTCCGCGTTATGACGATCATCAGGGAGGCATCAGGCTCCCGCCTTAGGCAATGGAATGTGGATCGCGGTTAAGCTGGGTGGGGGACGCATGCCGGAGACGTTACCCCAGTCCACGCTATTAGGTAGGTGGGGATTCGGGCACTCCAATCCCGCTGGAACCGCTCGCCCGCTTATTTTACCCTTCGCCAACGCGATACTACCTTTGATTTTGGGTCGCCGGGGGTACCTCAAGTGACGATAAGCGCAGAAGCTTCAGAGGAGGCACCGGACAAGCCGAAACGTGAATTCGGTGCGTGGCCTCTAGCGTTCCATATTGCCTGGCAGATTTGGGCTGCGCATGCAGTCGTATTCTTTGCGCATGAGTATGCCCACTCTTTGACTGCGTGGCTTTTGGGCTGGAAGACTAACCCGCTCGCACTAAACTACGGGCATTTTTCTTCTATGGCGGTTCTCATCCAGCTTGGAATTGACCAAAACGTCGATGAAATTCCAATCTTCAACAGCGGGCATGGTGTTCAGGCGGCCATCATCAGCGGGGCCGGACTTCTAGTCGGCAACCTTTTCATCACACTGCCCTTGAGCCGTTGGGGTTATCACATTGCTAAGAAGCGCTCTGCCAAACTACTAGGGATGTTTTGCTATTGGGCGACCATAGCTAGCATCGGTAATCTGGTCGATTATATTCCAATCCGGACTTTCACGGATGGAACTGATCTCTATCAAGATATGTTTGCGGTCGAAAAAGGATTGAATACGTCAGCGTGGGCTCTGTTGGTGATTTTAGGCATCCCGTTCCTATTCATTGTTGCATACTTTCTTCTCCGGATAATGCCGGACACCATCAAGTGGCTCTTTCCGAAATCACCCAATAAGCGAATAGCTATGGCCGTCCTGACGGCCCTTTTTCTCTTCGGTTTTTATGGGGCCGCGGGACTTTTGGGCGGCGGCCCGGTATCATATTGGATCTCACTAGCGTGTGTGAGCATCGTGACGCCCATTGTTTCGATATTTGGAGTTTTCGCGATGGCGCGCCGTTGAGTAAATAGACCCGCATGTGTAACCTCTACTCCCACACCAAAGGCCCGAAGGCGATCCGCGACCTCGCCAACTCGATGGGCGGCGCGTGGCTAGATAATGTGGGCAACCTAGAGCCACAGCCCGCGATCTTTCCAGACGCCGTGGCCCCCGTAGTTCGCTCCTGCCCAGAAGGAGGCCGCGAACTTATAAAGATGCGTTGGGGCTTTCCGATCCCTGAGCCGAAGCCGGGCGAAAAGAAAAAGTCCGGCTACCAGACCAACATCCGTCAACCCAAGTGGAAGCAGTGGTTGCCCTGGATGGAAGCCGGGCACCGTTGCCTTGTGCCGGCCAGTAGCTTTTCGGAATACGATTGGCGGACCACCCCGCCGACCGTGACATGGTTTGCGATTGATGAGACCCGGCCGCTGTTCTTTTTCGCAGGTGTGTGGATGCCTTGGAGCGGTCATCGCGGGACGAAGGCCAACCCCGCCAATGGCGACCACTTGCTTTATTCCTTTCTGACCACTGCGCCCAACGAGATAGTTAAGCCGGTTCACCCCAAGGCGATGCCTGTCTTGCTGCTGGACGAAGCGGCGCGCGAGACCTGGCTGACTGGACCCATCGAAGAAGCGCTGGCGCTTCAGAAGCCCGCGCCCGATAATGCCGTGGGGATCGTAGCGACCGGCCCGAAACAAGACGGATAATTCACAGGGGGAGTGATGTTTTCTTTAATTGTTATGGCGGCGCTGGCGGGAGAAATTCCGAGTGGCTTGGACGGGACAGCGCGCCAGTTTCTTGATGCCTATGCGCGGGGCGACGACGCCCAAGTAATGTCGATGACGACAAAGGGTGATCTTCACATCTACGGGAGTGATGCAGCCGAAGCTATCGAGGGGCGGAAAGCGTTCCGCTTGATGATGGCTGACGATCAGAAGCTTTGGGGCGGTAAGGCGTCCATCGGCCCAATGACTCACGTTTCTTCGACCCAATCCGGAAAACTAGCTACGCTTTTCTTTGATGCTGATTTCACGTTGAATGGGAATACCGTGCCAATTCGCTTCGCCACCGTCTGGCGGAAGGAGCATGGAGGATGGAAGCTCGTTCAGGAGAGCAATGTCGTTCCGACCACGGGTCAGAGCGCCACCGAGATATTAAATAAAGTAAAGCCTTAGCTGTCGTCGGGGACTGAATGAAAATTCCAGTTGAAGTGTTCTTGGGCGCCGAAGGCTCCATGACCAGCGAAGACGGCCAGACCTTTTTAATTCGGGTAAAGTGCGAAGACGGAAGCGACTTAATGCCGGGCTTTCCGCACAAGGAAATTCCCAACATCATCGAATTGGCGGCAATGCAGCTAAGTAACGGCCGTGACGAGGTCGGCCATCAAGTCGTCAGCGCCTTTAACACTTCGTCTTTCCGGCTTGGTAAGGGCGAAGGGGGCGAGACAATTCTCACGCTGACCGTGGGCGAGACCGGCAACATCAGCTTTATCCTGCCAGGCGATATGGAAGGGCAGCTATCTGACGCGCTGGGCCGGTCGATGGTGCGGCATTAAATACGCGGAGGCGTCCTCAATTAATCGAAGATTTGGACGCGATACTTCCCAGGAATGTGCCTGCGTCGTCTTCGATTTCGATGATTGCTGGTATCTGGCCAGAGGAAATTCGCACAGCGGCGTTCGCCAAGTCGCGAGCACTGGCTTGCGCTTCTCTTTTTACGGCTAGCAAGTTGTGGCACTCGATGCCTTCTTCGTCCTGCACCAAATGTCTTCCGTCACGAATATGGAAATAGTAGCGGCTCATATGCGCCCCTCAAATCATTCAGCCCAGGAAGTGTGTACCATATGGGACGGATCGAAAAAATCCGCTAAAGACGGTTAGTTAGTAAGCTAAGTGCTGGTAATATTAGCCCCGCAAAGGCCCTAATTCAGCCCGCGGAGCGACCCATTCGGTTCGTTATTAGGGTATGGGCAAGCGACGGAAATGCTTCTGCGGGAGACCAGCATGTGCGTATCAGCTGGATGGCGAGATTAAGACCTATCTTTGTATCGAGCATATTCCCACCGACGAGGTCACGCTGTTTCTGGACTCGTGGGTGGTTGATCAACAAGAGGCAGGCCCAGAAGGCTCTGGACATAGCAGTTAGAGCGGCGACGTCCCAACGTAACCAGGCGGCACTAGCGCCAGCGTCATCGCCCAATCCCCGCGTGGGACAGCTTACGACAACCCACTCTGCGCCTGAGCCGCCATCGCCGCCCGTTTGAACTGCGGCTTGATAGCGTCCGCAATTCCCCTCGCGTCGGTCGCTTTCGTGTAGACGTTGACCTGCCCAATGGAGACTTCGGACGTGACATGGTTTGTCGTGCCGCCGTGATAGCTATTCGAGGCGAGGACACCCGTACCCGCCGCTCCGGCTGGCCGAGGCCGTTGCGATCGCAGCCGCACCGGCTGGAGACGCTTGCCTGCGCGAATTCTGGCCGGCTTTTCGACGGTTTCGAGGAGACGAAAAAGGGCTGTAGCCGGTAAAGAAGCGCACCGAAGCCGCAAAGGCGAAGCGTGGTGGTCCGACCAGGACTCGAACTGTCGTGGGCTTCTGGCTTGCAACAATCCGGATTCGCCGCAGCAAGGCACTGCGCGGCATCGGGCATTGCGAAGCACCTCCCGGCCTGCCTACTTGACCGGTTCTCGGTTCGTCAATGTTCGCTTTTGTCTTAAAGCTGACACAGAGAGATGTGGTCCGAAGAGGTGCGCAGGCATTGCGCTCCTACGGACCCAGATTTATTTTCCGGAACTACACTCACCGGAAAATTGCTCGCTCCCTTCGGCCAACGGTCGCGCAACTTTGGCGAACCAAGCCATCAAATGCCATGCAAATCCTAAGTTTGACCTACAACTATTCATGTGAGAGACCAGCGTTTTGGTTGGCATACGGTCCGAGCGGGCGAACGGGAAAACAGGTATGGGCACACGTAGCATGAAAGCCGTGATCGCAGCTGAGGCCGGCGGTGCTTTTGTTTCCACGGAAATCGATGTACCCGAACCAAGCCTTGGCCAAGTTCGCGTAAAGGTACACGCATGCGGCGTTTGCGCCGGCGAATATTTTGCTCGCAACGGTTTGCTTGGGGCTCAATTGCCGCGTGTTCCTGGTCACGAAGTTGCCGGCGAAATTGATTCGGTCGGCCCGGGTGTTACTGTTTGGAAACCGGGGGATCGTGTTGGCGTGGGCTGGCACGGAGGCAGCTGCTTCAGTTGCGACTATTGCCGCAGCGGTGATTTCCCAAACTGTGTTAATCGCAAGATAACTGGCGTGTCGTACAATGGTGGCTATGCCGAATACATGATTGCGCCGCAGGACGCACTTGCCCGAATCCCGGGGTCGATGTCGATGGAAGAAGCAAGTCCGATGATGTGTGCCGGTATCACCAGCTTCAATGCATTGCGTCATTCCGGTGCGCGGCCGGGCGATACTGTCGCCATTCACGGGATTGGCGGTCTAGGGCATTTGGCTATTCAATTCGCCGACAAAATGGGTTTTCGCACCATTGCCGTCAATCGTGGGCGAGCCAAGGAGCAATTAGCCCACCAACTGGGTGCCGACGACTATGTGGACAGCGAGGAGGGAAGCGCTGGTGAAGCCATTTCGCGCATGGGCGGCGCGACGGTTATTTTTTCGACCGTTGGCTCTTCCGCAGCGCAATCCGATATCTCCCAAGGCCTGAGGCCAAACGGGCGGATGGCTATAGTTGCGATGGATCATCAGCCACTTCAGATTTCGCCCGGCTTGTTGATTTCAGGCAGACGCGGCATCGTTGGTTGGGCTAGTGGGACCGCCAAGGATAGCGAAGAGGCGATGGCATTTGCCGCGTTGAAGAATGTGAAAGTAATGGTTGAGCCGTGCCCGTTGAAGGATGCTGAAGCGGCATTTCAAAACATGAAAAATGCACGTTTTCGGACTGTGCTAACGCCATAAGTCACTAGCCTAATTGTTCCAGCTTAATGACTACTTAGCTGCCCAAGCGGACATCTCGATCGATTTCGCAATGCGACAACTAATTGCCCACGGCGGACCAACTGCCAGTGCTCCAGCAGATGTTTTGCTATCAATTATTTGGAACTATACGATTTCTGCGAGCCGGTGACGGACGACGCACGCGTGAGAGAGCCGATCTTGCTTGCGGCGCATGAGCAGTCGTCAGCGCCTCACAAACCGATATGCGAAGCGATCGGTCTCACCCTTGATCGAAGGATCGAATACTTTGACTGAATGCGGATCGTCCTTGTTAGCGAGCGTGGTGCTTTCCGCGTCCAGCACGAAGCCCGCCACCTCTACCTCCTTGCGGACGGACGCAGGGTCGATCCGGTGCAGTGACTGGGCGTCGCCCGTGCCCGCACCTGCGGCAGCGGCGTGGTCGACGATGACGTAGGATCCACCGGGCTTCAGCCGCTCGTAAACAGCTCGATTGAAGTCGGCAGCCGTCGCGCCCTTCTTCTGCATCAGCGCGGTGTGGAGATCGTGGTAGAATAGGTGCAGCCACACGACATCCGCTGGTTGCGTGACCTCCGTCATCGCGACGAGGTCCGCTGAGACGGCTTCGACGTTGTCTCGGCCCGGCTCCTTTGCAAGCGTCCGCATGCGGCCGACTGGATCGTTCTTGAAGTCGGCGACTTCGGCAGGCACGAAGCTGTAGACCCGTCCTTCGGGTCCCACGACATCAGAAAACAGGCGTGTCCAATCGCCGTCGCCTGGGTAGACGTCAATGACAATGGAGCCCGCGTCTACGCCTGCGAACCGGATCAACTCGGATTGCTTGGATTGGTCGTACATAGGGATCTCCGTTACGGTTGGGCATTCTACGAGAACGCGGCGTGCGGGGCGGCGATCCACGGTAATTTACCGTCGACTCCGAGCCGATGGCCGGAGGTCAGTGCTATGCCGGCCGGGACGCGTCCATCTGCGCGGCCCGGGCCAGTGCTTGAGTGTCGATGTATTCCCGGATGTTGGTCAATTTGCCGTTTCGAACGGTGATGGCGAAGACCCAGTCATCCTTAAATGTCCTGTTTGTGGCTTTGATTATCCCTGTCGCGACGCCGATGACCAGAACCTTGTCTCCTTGCGCTACGAACTCCCGGGGTTCCGTGGACGTCTCTATCGACTTAGATGCAGTCTCAAGAAGATCCGCTAGCCCGGCGTGTCCGTGGCGCGTTCCGGCCAGCGGCCAGTTCTCGCCCGGAATGATCCACTCGATTTCCTCGGCGACCAGCGCCAACAGACCCTCCCTGTCGCCGCGAACGATCGCGGCGAAAAAGTCCTTCACGGTCTGGATGTTCTTCTCAATGCTCAAGGGGATATCTCCATTTCGCACGGATCGATCAGCGCTCGATCCGATCTCGCGATGTGGGTGAAAATTAATATTCCCGGGGGCGTCCAATCCTCAGCCATTAGGACGAAGGGATCGGTGAACGCGGCGTCCAGTGCGTCGATCAAACGGAGCGCGCGATGTCCGCAACCCTGTCCCGACCCGACCCGGTCGTCGATGCGGGCCACTTCTCGAACAAACTTCGGTTTGGAGGTCTTCATCCTGGATCCTTCTGGACGACTATTTCGCGGGCCCACGACGCACGCGCTCAAATTTGGCTTAGCGAACGATCCGGCGGACGAAGTGCAATTCAACAGCGGATAGAGGGCCGCCGAGTTGTTGCATCGCACTGCCGTCCGCGAGAGAGCCGAGGTCGAGCGCGACCAAACCGGTCGAATCGATTAGTTCCACGACGAGCGCCTTGGCATCGCGATCGTCTCCAGACACGAAGATTACGGTCTTCGGCTTCTGTGACGAGAAATCCTGTATCCAAGCCATCGGCATATTGCTGATCGACTTCACCAGCCTGGCCCCGGGCGCCATTGCGGAGACAATCTCGCTCGACGTGCGGCCCTCCAACGCGGCAACCGATCTCGCTACGCCGGCGGCACTGATGTCCGGTTTCTCTCCCTGGTGGGCGTTCGTCCCATCGACGAGTATGCGGCCGCCCCAGTCGATTCCCTTGAGCGCCTCCGGCGCATCCGCCCAATTCGTGGCGAGGATCACCACATCGCATTCCGCAGCTTCCTGCTTGGATCCTGCGCTGGCGGCCGGCCCCAGATCGGCGACGAGCCCCGCCAACGCCCCCGGCCCCCGCGAACTGGACAGGACGACCTCGTGGCCTGCACCGATCAAATGACGACCGATCGTCGTAGCCATGCGACCGGCGCCGATGAACCCAACTTTCATGACCGTTTCTCCGTTCTTTTCTTAACGACGGGCGTCAGACCTGCGCCATGCCGCCGTCGACGGCCAGATCTATGCCGGTGATGTAAGAACTTTCATCTGAAGCGAGGAACGTGACGGCAGCCGCAATTTCCTCTGGCTTTCCCCTGCGACCCATTGGAATTTGTGACGCAAACTGGGCAACTGCTTGCTCGGCTTGCTCAGGGGTAAGGCCTGTCGTGGTTGCTAAAGCTGGTGTATCGATTGCCCCGGGGCTCATCGTATTCACGCGGATTTTGCGGTCCTTCAGCTCCAGTGTCCAAGCGCGCGCGAAGTTGCGCACAGCCGCCTTACTGGCGGCGTAGGCGCTAAACCCTGGAAGCCCCAAGACGTTCGACACTGAAGAGTTCAGGATAATCGAACCGCCGTCTTTGAAGAGAGGAAGGGCCTTTTGCACCGTAAAGAACAGACCCTTCACGTTCACATCGAAGGTCAGGTCAAAATGCGCCTCGGTAGCTGCCGCGAGCGGTGCGATTGTGCCCGCGCCCGCGTTCGCGAAGAGAATGTCGATGTGACCATGTTTCTCTTTCACGATGGCGTAGAGCCGGTCCAGATCTTCCAAGCGCGACACGTCGCCCACAACCGGCGTAACGTTTCTCTTTATGAGGGCCGCGGCCTCCTTAAGCTCTTTTTCTCGGCGTCCAGTGATCACGACGTGCGCACCTTCTTCAACGAAGCGCTTGGCCGTGGCCAACCCAATCCCGCTGCTTCCGCCCGTGATAACAGCGATCTTACCTTCAAGTCTTTTCATAATCGTTTTCCTTTGGTTACGTGCGCTATGCCCGGGACCGCGCCGGCTCAGAGTTGCGCCAGGCCGCCGTCTACGGCGACCTCGCTGGCGGTCATGAAGCTGCTGTCCGGTGACGCGAGAAAGGTCGCCGCGGCTCCGATCTCCGACGGATCGGCCATGCGCTGGAGCGGAGTCATCGCGGCGAAGACTTTCTGGCCCTCCTCGCCTAGCGCTTCCTTCGCGAGTTCGGTCGCCGTCGCCCCGGGCGACAGCACGTTTACGCGAATGCCGGTGCCCTTCAGGTCCTCGGCCCAGGTCCGCGCGAGATTGCGTACTGCCGCCTTGCTCGCGCTGTAAGCTGTGAATCCCGGAGCGCCCGTGGTGCCGGCGCTCGATCCGGTCAGGATGATCGAACCGCCCTTGCCCATCAGCGGCAGCGCCTTCTGGACCGTGAAGATCGTACCCTTCACATTGATGTCGAAGGTTTCGTCAATGTGCTCGGCGGTGATCTCGCCGAGCTTAAGCCGGCTGCCCACCCCGGCATTGGCGAAGACGATGTCGAGGGTTCCGCGTTCGGCCTTCACCGCCGCGTAAAGCCGGTCGAGGTCTGCCAGATCGGAAACCGAGCCCTTCACCGCGCGGGCATTGGGCCCGAGTTCGGCCACAGCGGCGTCGAGCGCTTTCTGCCGGCGGCCGAAGATGAAGACGAAGGCGCCCTCTTCGATGAAGCGCTTCGCCGCGGCGAGGCCGATGCCGGTAGCGCCACCGGTGATCACAGCGGTCTTTCCATTCAGTCTGACCACGTCGTGCATCCTTCCTTGGAGTTGTTCCGCCGGCGCGATAACTTTCCAGGCCGGCTCTGGTCTGAAAGTTACTTGGGGGAGGGCGCGACCGGGTGGTATTGCTGAATTCCCGACATCGGTTGTGCGTTTATGCACCGCTGCGTGGGGAACTGCCCGTTGGACCAAGCGGATAGCGCCGCCAACCGCCGCATCCGGTCACCCGCGGGCCGCGGCCTATTTATCTGCGATCAAGTTGCCGCTGGTTAGTCGCTACGACCGGCAAGGCCCGCGATTAGCGGTGCATATGTGGACAGCCTGCCGGACACGAACTCTGTGAAAAGTCGCACACGCTTGGTTTTGCGCGTCTCGCCGTGCGTGAGAAGCCAGAGCGTGCCGTGCTTGTGCAGGACGCTGCCCGGCACCCTTGCCAGCAATGGGTCGGCATCTCCGATGAAGCAAGGAAGCACTGTCATCCCAAGTCCCTGCCGTACCGCGGCGATCTGCGCCTCGCCATCTGTCGTTTTGAACGGAACTTCCGCGGCGGGAACCTCACCCTCCCGCGCCCAGTCCAAGACGCCATTCTGGCTTATAACGATCCACCGGATGCGGTCAGCCTTTCCCGCGCGCCAGGCGGAGAGCAGGTCGCGGGACATGTAGACACCACCGAACAGCTCCGGCCCCTTCAGGCCATGGAGGTTGAGCGGCAAGGTGCTGCGATCATAGACGACGCGGATCGCGACATCTGCTTCTCGGTTGGTCAGATTCACCAGTTCGCCGGAGGGAAGGATCTCCATCTCGACTTCGGGGTGGAGACGCGCGAATTCGGCGAAATCCGGCATGAGCAGGTGTGTCGCGAGCGTCGGCGCCAGCGTCACCTTCAGGCGTCCGCGCACGCTCTGGTCGCGACCGAAGACACGCGTTTCCAGCCGGTTGGACGACGCTTCCATCTGTTCCGCAAATTCGAGGATTTCCTCCCCAGCATTGGTCAGGCGATAGCCCGACGGCAGCTTCTCGAACATCTGCGCCCCGAGGTGCTCCTCGAGCTGAGCGATGCGTCGCAGCACGGTGGAATGAGTCACTTCAAGCCGCTCAGCTGCAGCCCGGACCGACCCTTCGCGCGCTACGGCCAAGAAATGGCGAACGTCATCCCAGTCCATCATTTGCGCGATGCCTACTCAATCATGAGCGATCAGGGATTTTGCACTGATGCCAAGACCTGATAGTAGCATCGCCGGTTAAAATTCGCACCACCCCCGTTCCATATCAAGCTTTCTACTTAAAGCCGCGGCGGCATCTCGAAAAGCATAAAAGAGCGATCGCTCTTACCCGGCCCAAAGCTGGGCCTTCGATGACTTAAACCCAGCCGCCACAAAACCACTCATGTCCGCTTTTGTTTGAAAGCTGACATCGGGCCATGTCGCACTGCGACAGCGACTAATGGAAAGCGGACATTAGGAATGTCGCAGTGCGACAACTAATGGCCCGGAGCGGACATGCCACCAGACGGCAACCGTATCTCCAAATGGTGACAGTCTTTGGCCCAGGGCGGGCATGTCTCCAGTCGGAAAACGCGTCTCCGAATGGTGGCAGTCTTTGACCCAAAGCGGACATAACTCGGTCTTACAAAAATCGCGTGACATCCCGTCATCGGGTCATATGGTTGGTGATGTCACAGCGCGTGCCACGCCCTTGAAAAACAAATCAGAAATTTTGCGCGGATTCTTTGGGCTCCCGTAAATGCGATATTTCGGTGAGCAGACGGTACAGGATCAGCGCGCCGCCCAAAGTGGCAAGCGCGTTAGCAACGATTTCTTCCGTATCGAAGGAACCCACGGTAATGCCGGTCGCCAGCTTTTGTTTGCTGAATACAAAGACGCAAGCCGCCACCAAAAGGAGATAGCCAACAAAGATAAGCACGCGTGAACTGTGGTTAAAACGCTTGCGCTCCCTGGTGGGATTTAAGCTGCTTCCAGACGTTATCAATTCCCAACTTAGGGCAATGAGGATGATGATTGCTCGGATCATCTGCGATTCAGAACCGCGAACGGCATAGACATAAAGATAGAACAGGGCTGTAACGACAATGGTCGAAGCCAAGGCATGGCTAACTGCGTGTTGCACCTTGCGGCCTGCTCCCTGCATTGTCCCAATCGCGAAGATCGCCAACACACCCAACATTGCGGCGAAAAGATCGGCGGCGATGTTCAGGGCGTCCAACGGAGAATCCGAGCCGCCGAACACGTAACCGGTACACCAGCGCATGGCTGTCAGGAGAAACGCCAAAGACGCAAAATCCAATGCCGCCGTACTCGCTCCTCGCCGTGCGCGTCGCTGTGCCCAGAAATGGAGGCCCGCGGCGGCGGCCAGGAACAGACCGCTCCACCCTTCCATTGCTGGTCGAGAATCCCGAGTGCCACCCGAGGACGATATCGAAAAGGTGTTCTTGACGTCGGCGCAAACATTTCGGAGTTTCTGCGCCTGCTTCTGCAAGCCGCCGCAGGTGACATACCAGTCGCCCGCTTTCCTTCCCAGATCAGAGCTGTCCCTGCGACCGTATACAACAAAGATATATTGGTAATATGGCACCTCCGCTGTGCGCCAATGATCGTCATCGGGTTTTCCCAAGGGGACTTTCGCCTTGGGTAAGTGGCCCTGGGCTGTTAATTGGCCAAGCGAGTAGAATCCCATCGAGGAACCGAACACAGGCTGACCTACAATGCTCAGGGTGATAATGGGTGACTTAGGACCAAATGTGAAATCGGCGGTCGTTGAATCGTTGAGCGAGGTCGCCAAATGACTACGCGTTTTCTTCACGTCATCTGGCTGACGGAACGAAAAATTCCGGGGCCCGCCGAAAATCAAATATCCGGGGGCCTGCTCGGAAAAAGCAATATTGGCGTACTCGCTCACGCAAATACAGATGGCCACGCATAAGACCGGAAGATAATTCAATTCGAGGTGAGTAGCGGATTTGACTGCCGCGCTGCGTCGCATGAGGACCAAAAGGATTAGGAATGCGGTCACGATCAGTACCGCTAAAGTCAGGATGAACCATCTGTTGGTTGGCCAGAAGTGCTTCAAATCAAACATTATCTTATACATCAGCAGCAAGCCGACGATCGGCAGCACCACCCGCAGCAGGGTGGCTCCGAAGCGAAATTTTGCCAGGAAGCGAAGGACTATCGTCGCGCCTTCCGTGCTCAGTTCGGCCGCGTCGAATCCCACCATCATAACTGCCGGCGTCACGGCCACGCCCGCCGCAAACATGATAAGTGTGAATACGGTAACGGCATAGGCCGTGCTGGATGAATAATCCGTGCCAAAGGCGAACGTCGCGGCGATAATCGAGAGCGCAAAGATTATGATGATCGCAAGGCTACCCAAAAGAACAACGATAATTCTGTAGCGCGGAGCGGCCCATGTCAGCGCGACGATAAGGAGCAGGAAGGGCAGCGGTAGCGATATCAGCGTGTAATAAACTCTATCCGGCAAAAAACCCGGCACGGCATACCGGGTTCCGGCGATTGCGAGCATTATCAGCGCAATCATGGGATACCGCCAACGCGTTCTAAGGTGTGCTGCGCCCGCCAATAACATGGCGATCGCGACGGAGGCCATCACCACGCCACCCAAAAAAATGTTCCGGGGGAAGCGGAAGAGCGCGAAGGTGGGAAGGACAGGTCCGCCGATATACTTACTTGTGCCGATCGCGAGTGCGACGCCCACAAACACCGCAAAGGTCGTAAACACGATGCGCCGGATAGGTGCGTCCAGATCCGCGAATCGAAGCCAGCGTTCCCCAAAAAATCTGCTATCTCGCATAAGCCCCCGCAAAGCTACACGGTAGATGGAAGTCATTGTATCCACTGTCCCTCGCTTGCGGTAGAACCCTGGCATAGAGACGCCCAAGCGAATGTCTGCGCTTCGCTCTGCTAGATTGGGGAACTTCCAGGCGTACATGTGCCTTGTATGGCCGCAGAGGGGTAAATAACGGCGACGTTGGCGCATTGGGGCTTTACGGAAAGGCGAACGCCAATGTCCGCCATTGGTGGAAAGCTGACATCAGGCGCATGTCGCAGTGCGACAGTGACTATTTGAAAGCTGACATCAAGGCATGTCGCAGTGCGACAGAGGCTGACCCAAAGCGGAAATTAGGATCGGCAAAATTCTGGCCCCTCAATGTATCCGCGTGTTCACGAGAGCCGTGGCGGTGAACGCCGTCATCTCTCCCGCCGACCGACCCGGGGAGGGCATCAGCCGCGCACCCAACGGCTTGTTCCACTTGTAGGCCAGCCAAGAGACGTCACCGATGATGTGGGCGATTTGCTTTTCGCTGGTGGAGCCCGCCAAGGGCACGGTGTCGACGCCACCTGCGCACACCGCCGACCAGGCCAGAATTGAATCCAGCGAGAAGGTTCCCTCCGCCCAGCGCTGGGCCAGCACCTTGTCTTCCATCACAGGGATCATCAGACCCGAATAGCCGGTGCGCTTGACAGGGGTTGCCTGCACGGCGCGGGTGATGATCCCCGCTGCCGTCATCGAGCCAGAGCTGCCGATCGGCGCGCCCAGGAAGGATTCGAAGGCTGTGGCGATCGAGGCGCGGCCCGGCGCCGGCGTGGCATCGATCCCCTCATAGGTCCAGCCGGTGGCGGCTGCTAGCTTCATGGCCACAGCTTCGACCTCCTTGGTGTACTGCGACAGCTCCTCGGTCAGGTGCGCCTGTGCTTCCACCGGGTCGTGATATTTCTCGAACACATGATTGACGATATTCGCCGTCTCCATCGCGATGGCGAAGTGCTTGCCCAGCCCATTATGCCAAGAGCCCGGATAGTAAGGGCCATAGGGTTTCATCATGGCGATGGCTGCGAACCCGAAGTTGCCGTTGCCGTTGGGACTTTGGGCGGCGATCTCGTGGATCGCGTGGGCGGCCACGCCGATGGCGCGCCAGTGTAGGCCCTTGTCGTCGGCCACGATGAGGCTGGCATTGGTGCCGTTGTCGGCCAAGATCACTGGCAGCAGGTCGGCGGCCGCCGTGTCGTCATCGTCGTTCATCATGGCGGGCCCGATGTTCAGGCCCACATGATTGTTGGCCGCCACTTTCTTCAGGGCGCCGATGAGGACCAGCGCCTGTTCCCGCGTCATGCCCTTGATGTACTGCGGGAACGGCTGAGTCGTGATGCGCCCATTCGCGCCAGGGAATCCGGCCTGGTTGAGCGCGGTCTTGGCCTGGGCCATGAATTGGGCCGCTTCGTCCATGCGCACGGTATAATTGTCCTTGTCGAGTGTGACGAAGGCGGTGACGGCGCGGATGGCTGGTTTGTCCTGCGCGGCGCCCTGAGCATGAGCCGCTACCGCCCACAAAAGGCCCGCAAGGCCCAGGCCGAGCCGCATAGCCAGGTTCAGATTTCGCGCGGCGCCTTCGACAAACCACTTCATCAATGCCTCCTCCAACGGTTTGCTACTTCATTATTTGCGACGCCTGTGCCGCTGGTATCGATTGGGTTAAGGGCTTAGCGCAGACTCTGCGAATGCGCGGGTATCGTAATTGAGTTTGTTCCCGTTGTCGTCTCCGACATGGGCTTGATGACGGGCGGGGTAACGGGCCATTTGCAGGAGATTAGGTTGTAGCGAAACAGGAGAATCTTGGCCCAACGGTCAGCGATTCAAAGACAAATGGGGCACGTTGCTAAGCTGACCGCGATTTGCCGTCCGCAATGTCTGTTTTTGTATCAAAGCGGGCATGCCGACCGATGTCGCACTGCGACATGTAATACTTCAAAGCAGGCATCGAGATAGGTTCGCTGCGCGGACGATGTCTGCTTTTAGCTCAAAGCTGACATCGGCCCGTGTCGCAGTGCGACAGTGTTTGTTTCAAAGCTGACATCGGCGCATGTCGCAGTGCGACATTGATTATTTGAATGCTGACGTTGGGAATCTTGTCGCGACGCGACACGCGTAGTTATCGTCGAGTTGCGATGTCGCGGCGCAATATTTTGATTATGCAGTGGACTTCCACACAATTGGCAATTAGCCGGTTCGGCTTCCGTCGAATTTTAAATCGCACGCTTTGCAACCGGCGAATGCGCCATTGTTTTGAACCGCACATGCCTTGCGCAGACCCAGACCAACTTCGATTGCGTTAGAGGCCAGCGTGAGCCCGAGGTCTGGTCAAGTCCTTGGTGGCATTGATGAATGGACGATGCTTCCATTCGTCGATGAGGGCGCGGCCCGCGACGAGATTGGGCATTCTCAACACTTAGCCAGTCATAACCATTGCGAATAGGGTACTCGAATCTTGATATTTGTATGAATGTTTTTTGCCACCTAGCTTTTTCAGGCGCGGATTTGCCGCGATGAATTCAAGGGGGCGTCGAATGACTAGCAAGTTTAAAGGTAAACGCTTGGCTCGGCTCCTTGCCACAGCCGCCACGAGTTCCTTGCTGGCATACGGTCCATGCGCCGCAGCTTCGGACACGTCCGCAAACGCGCTCCAGAGTGCGACGAACAAAAATCAGCCAAGTTCGGGTGCACCTGCGGCCCATTCACCGAATACGACGAATACAAACCTGGTCGCACAGAATGCGGAGAATCAAAATCAGGTCGGTTCTGGCACACTCGTAACGTCTCCCAATAGTGGAGCGAACAAAAGTCAGTCCTTTGAAACGGTTGTCGTGACCGCCAATAAGCGATCAGAGAGTTTGATCACGGTCCCAGATGCAGTAAGCGTCGTACAATCTGAAGACCTTCTGCGTGAAGGGGCCACCAAACTTACAGATTATGCAGCCACTGTGCCCGGGCTAAATATGATATCAATGACATCTGGCCAGAGCGTCGTCATTCTCCGCGGCATCACCACCGGTTTTAGCGTTGGCAGCCCCAGTACGGTTAGCACTTACGTTGATGATGTACCTTATGGATCAGCAACTGCCAGCGCCTACGGTGCAGTTGCGACGCTTGATCTTGATCCCGGAACACTTAAGAACGTCGAAGTCCTGCGTGGCCCTCAAGGAACTTTGTATGGAGCTGGCGCCTTTGGTGGAGTGATCAAATATGACACCGCATTACCGAGCCTAACCGACTATCGCGGTCGGGCCGAACTGGATGGGAGCGCTATCGATGGCGGGGGGCAGGGTGGTGCAGTACGCGCAATGTTCGATGGTCCACTCGTCCAAGACAAGCTGGGTATAACCATCAGTGGATTTGATCGTACCGACCCAGGTTTCATCTACGATGCTCGTCGAAACAAGTCGAACGTTGATAAATCGCACTCCTATGGCGGCCGGATCGCAGCGCTGTGGCGGCCCACAGAGGATATTTCCATCGAACTGTCCGCTATCGACCAGGAGACTTTCACGAACGGCCAGTCGGTCGCGGACCTCAACCCTGATCTGAGCCCCATTTACGGATCATACCAACAGGCACGGTACGGGAATGAGCTATGGGACGTTCGCAGTAGACTCTATAATTTCCGCGCCAGCGATGATTTGGGCTGGGTCACGCTCTCGGCAATTTCGAGTTATCAGACGCAGAATGCTTTGTGGACTTACGATCTCACACCTAAGCGAGGCGCGTCCGCTTCGGCCGCTACAGGTATTGCGAACCTCGGGGTCTTTGAGCACGTAAACGTGGACCACCAAAAAACGACCCAAGAACTTCGGCTTACTTCTCCGGATAGCGACAAGTTCGAATGGTTGGGTGGACTATTTTATACCCACGAATGGGGCGTCAAAGATGAAAACTTTCAGGGCATTAATACTCTAACGGGCCTGCCCGTGACTGTGCCTGGCGGCCTTTTCCATGACCCCCTGAATGACTCATTTACAGAATACGCGGCTTACGGTGATTTGACGTATCATTTTTCGCCCAACTTCAAGCTCATGGCCGGGCTACGGTACTCAAGTGACGTCGAAAAATCGGTGACGCCGTTCACCGGTGTTCTGGCGGGGCCTCCGGTTACCGTTGTCGGCAACTCGCTGTCTAGCAGCGTCACCTATCTTGTAACACCGAGTTACAACATTGACGATAACAACATGGTCTACATTCGGGTCGCGTCCGGCTTTCGCCCAGGTGGCCCAACCAATGCCCCCCCCGCAAGCCTCTTGGGCGGAGCGCCGGTGTCTTACAATCCGGATTCCCTTACCAACTACGAGGTTGGTTACAAGGCTACTATTCCCGATCAACGCATGACTCTTGATGTGTCCGCCTTTGATGTCGAATGGGACAATATTCAGGTGCGCACATCAGTGAATGGGTTTTTTGTCACTGGTAATGGTTCTGGAGCACGCAGTGCGGGACTCGAGGCAACCTGGACCTGGATACCAATCGATGGGCTCCATTTGTCGGCGAATGCGGCGTACACCGACGCGTATTTTACGGCCGCTGCGCCGGGCATCGGTGTCAAAGCAGGAAACTCTCTGCCAGATGTCCCGAGATTCTCCGCCAATCTCGCCGCAGATTATGATTTCCCGCTTTCTCCCGGATTCGACGGCTTCGTTGGCGGGAATTTCCAATATCAAGGCCTGCGGCACATCGACCCTGTGAGCGGCTTGCCGGCAACGTATGTGCCCCCTGCGATGCCCAGCTACAACATCATCAATCTTCACGCGGGGTTGAGCCATGATGGGTTGGCATTTGAATTTTACGTGAAGAACGTCGGCGACTCGTACGGAATAACCCGACTTAACTCCCTCCAATCGAATGGCTTTGCACCGCCATTCGCTGCTGGGCTAATTCAACCACGCACATTTGGCGTTTCGATCAGCAAGGATTTTTGAGCGGGCTTCAGTGGGAAGTCGTTATCGTGTGAGGCAATTTACCCTCTCTAAGTCCGCGAATTTAGGCGGTGTTACTGGGAGTAACAGTACTGTTGTCAGCTTGGTTCGTGCCTTGGCGTCTCAAGGACAGCGATGTTTGGCTGAACGAATGGTGCAGTGAGGCTTTTGCTTCGAAAACATAAATTAGCGAATGGCGCGAATTACCTCATTGTTCTTGTTCGTCGCTGATGGAACCGCCTGTTATTCGTTATCGTCGAGTATTCAGAAACAGTTCACCGTGGAGGCATCGCTGAGATGTACGCCGTTAGCAATGACCGCCTTACCGGGTGCGCCTGGCATGTTCGTTGGAGCTGCCGCCTAACTTTCGCAACAGGCTTATTACTGGTGTGGGGCGTTTCGATTGCTACTTCGCAAGCAGCAGCCACTGACGCTCCTTTCATCCTGGAAAAAACGATGAAAATACCGGGCGTTCCGGTTGGGCCTTATGCTGATGCATTGGCAGTCGATTTGGCAGGCGGAAGAATCTTTACGACCCCGCAGGCCGCCAAGGCTGTTGCCGTCCTCGATTTACATGACGGGCGCGTGCTTAAGATGATACCCGTCAGCAATCCGCACGGAGTCGTCTTTAGCCCCGCGTTGAAGCGCTTGTTCGTGACGGACGGCGCCGGCGGCGATTTGAAGGTGTTCAGCAGTGAGGACTACTCTCTGGTCAAATCAATCCCCCTCACGATGGGTGCCGATGGGTTGGTCTACGATCCTCATTCGCAATTACTCTATGCGAACAATGGCGGCGAAGGGGCTAAGATGAAACAGGCGCTCATTTCTGAGGTGGATCCTGTCCGAATGGAGAAGGTGGCGGATATTTCCATTGCGAGCGTTAGTCTTGAGGGCGCTGCTATTGATTCAGATCGGCAACTTCTCTACGTCGCACTCGACGAAGAGGACAATGCGATAGCCGTTGTGGATCTAGCTAAACGACAAACGGTAGCCACCTGGAAATTGCCCGCGGGTGGGCATCGGGCCAAACCGATCGCGTTCGACGCTGCACACGCCCGCCTCTACGTCGCGTGCCGCGACACGTCATTGCATGGCACAATCTTCGTCTTAGATACGACCAGCGGGCGCGTGGTCGCAACGCTGCCAATTGCCGGCTGGGCAGACAGTATATTCATCGACCAGAGGCGGCAGCGGGTCTACGTGTCGGCGGGAGCTGGATACATTGAAACCTATGCCATCGGGACAAATGACACCTATCGTCGGCTTGCACCGGTCGAAACGGAAATCCTGGCTAAAACAAGTCTCTATTCTAGGGAGAATGATCGACTGTACGTATCGGTGCCTCATTTGGGTGACGACGGCTCGGCTCAAGTAATGGTCTATAAACCAGCACCTTAGCATCCAGAAAAGACAGCTTCGGAAGTCGAGGCGGGGCAAAGCTTCAGTAATGCTCTCTTCGGATGTCTGTAGTTGAAAGGTTTTAACCGCCGTCCTCGCACGATTTTTGTGATGTGGGTCGTGTGGGCGGGCCCGATGATGGGCCTTGTATTCCGCCTGGCCTCAGTGATCTAGCCGCCGACACACAAGGCTCAAGTCGTCGCGCCAGATTTAAGCGCTTAGTTTAACAGTCTGAGTGCGCAGCAAATGATGCAATGACGGGGTCCACGGCCAGGAAACCTCAAGTGGAGCAGGAACATCCGGCATGATTCCAAAGTCGAGGGCCCGCAGCATCAAATTTGCAGCCTAATTTGTTACAGCCGCTGTCACTATGATCTCCACTAGCACCTCAGGCGAGCCCATCTGGCATTGGGCCGTCGCTCTGGTAGGAAGTGCATCTGGCGCGACCCAAGCGTCCCAGACTTCGTTCATGCCGGCGAAGTCCTTAGCGATATCTTTGATCCAAATTTGAGCGGAAAGCAGGCGACTTTTGTCAGTTCCTGCTGCGGCCAGAACTTTATCGATCTTGGCGAGAGCTTGTTTCGTTTGACCTTTGATGTCGAGACTTCGGTCATCGGCTGTTTGGCCGCCGAGAAGCACCATCCCGTTGTAAACTACCGCACGGCCGCGGCGTGGATTGGTAATAATCCGGACGATATCGTTCATTGGGGTTCCTTTCTGGCGCAGTACTCATTGCTAGGAGACTTCAGCACGATCCGTCCAAGTCGAAAGGTAGCGCCGTCTATTCTCAGGAGTTATAGAGCAACGTGAGCTCGAAGCTTGATGAGCCAATCGCAATCAGCGAGTCGATTGAAGCCCGCATCCGAGATGCGAGCGTCATCCCGCGAGCAACAAACATATGCATCGCCTGGAATTAGGAAGCCGCTAGGCCCAGGTTGCAAGCCATGCCACCCGATCTTACTCGCGGACCTCAAGACTCTTTAAGTAACGAAGTTGTAATTTGCGAGGCTGTTGCCCGCAGTTCTTTTGCGAATGCTTCAACAAGCTGAGCGTTTCTGCTGTCGATGCTACGGCACAATTGGAAGTGAAAGTTTATCTCCGGCGCGAATCTGCGAACGATTAATCTATGTTCGAGCCCACTGACCATAAGCGGGTGGACCAATGCCACTCCCAGGCCGGCGGCAACAAATTCACACAGGGTGGGAGCGATGTTAGCAAATAGAACAATTCGGGGTTCCACCTTATACGTCTCAAACATCTTCTCAAGAAGGTGGCCCACAAATGTGTCGGGTTGAAAGGTCACAAGGGGAATTTTATTGAGATCATTTGGTTCGATCAGTGTCTTCTTAGCCAACGCATGTCCAAGCGGCAGGACGCACACCAGCGGGAGTTCCATCAGTGGTTCGAGAGTCACGTAAGGATTATCGATCCGTGCGCTGACCAAACCGATGTCGAGTTTCCTTGCGATCAACCAATCCACGGTCCACTGGGAATTGAGCGAATGGACCGAGCAGAAAACATTGGGTCGAGCTTTGAGGAAGCTCGTGGTTGCCCGCTGGATGAAAGAGCCCGCAAGCGCCGCCATCACTCCCACCGCTATGCGTCCCTGCTCGTCGCGTCGAATAGCGTCTACCGCATTTTCGACCTGGCGCACGCCAGCAAAGATTCTGCCCACTTCTTCATAAAGCCGCATAGCATGTTCAGTAGGCGCAAGGCGGCCCTTTGTCCGATCAAACAGCCTGAGACCGGTGTCTGCTTCCATGTTAGCGATTAGCTTGCTCATGGCAGGCTGCGAAATGTTGAGTATCTGCGCGCCACGGCTGACGGTGCCGTTTTCGATGACGGCTTTGAATGCTTCTATTTGCCGAAGATTGAGACGCCGGGGCATTCCATAACCTGGAGGAATGGTACACGCAGTTTTTCGAGTTGGACGAATAGAAGATAGATGCATAGCATCCTTGAAAACAAGGGGTTTTGCTATGAATACCGACGTCGCCGTCATCGGAGGCGGGGTGGTTGGGTCAGCCATCGCCTACGGACTTGCACGTCGTAATGTCCGAGTGCTGGTTATTGATGGCCGCGATCGTGATTTGCGCGCAGCAAATGCCAACTTCGGGCTGATCTGGTTGCAGGGTAAAGGCATGAACATGCCGGCCTATCAACTGCACACGCGAGAGTCCGTGGCGCTATGGCCGGAATTCTCGGCTGAACTGACAGAAGCGACAGGGATCGACCTTCATTACGAACGCAATGGCGGATTGCAGATCTGCTTGGGTGAAGCAGACTTCGAGCAGCGCCAGGCAACTCTGTTGAGATTGCATAACCAGCTTGGCGGTCCCGCAGCTGACTGGGAAATGCTTGATCGTGACGCCCTTGCCAAGCTCCTCCCCCAAGTTGAATTGGGATCGGATGTTTCCGGAGCAAGTTTTGGGCGAAGTGACGGCCACGTCAACCCGTTGCGGCTGCTGGCCGCGCTTCATGCGGGGATAGTGCGAAGGGGAGGAATATTGCGGGGTGGTTCCGACGTTCTCTCTGTCCAAGCTGATGGTAGGGGTAGCTTCGCAATTGACTGCGGTTCCGAGCATGTGTTGGCCGAGCGCGTCATTATCGCGGCCGGGCATGGCTCGAAGGCGCTTGCAAAAATGGTCGGTCTCGATATCCCAATCCGACCTCAACGTGGTCAAATCTTGGTCACGGAGAGGCTGGAGCCGTTCCTCCCTTTGCCGATTAGTGGCCTACGCCAGACACGCGAAGGCACGGTCATGATTGGTGCGACGCACGACGAGGCTGGCTTCGATACCTCCACTACGACCGACGCTGCAGCTTCCTTGAGCGCGAAGGCAATTCGCCGCATACCGGCGTTGCGCGAGGTGAGGTTGGTGCGCCAGTGGTCGGGGCTGCGAATCCTGACGCCCGATAGGCATCCTATCTATTCAGAGTCAGCGACCCATCCTGGAGCCTTCGTAGCAGTGTGCCATTCGGGGGTAACACTCGCTCCTGTGCACGCTACTCGTCTCGCTGATGCATTCGCGGTCGGTCGATTGCCGTCATCACTCGATGTTTTTCACCAAAGGCGCTTTGATGTTTCGAAAGCTGCATGAGCCGGGAAACGGCTCGTTGACTATTCAAATAGACGGGGTCCCGGTTGAAGCGGAGTCCGGTGAAAGTATTGCCGCAGCTTTGCTGCGCCAATCAGAACCTTGGGTGCGATTGACGCCCGTTAGCCGTGCAAAACGAGCGCCTTACTGCATGATGGGAGTGTGCTTTGATTGCTTGGCAGTGGTTGATGGGGTCGCCTCGGTCCAAACCTGCCTCAAGCCGGTGTGTGACGGGATGAAAGTTTCCCGTCAGACCGGTAAGCGGAGGGTTGGGTCATTCAGCGCGTAGACCTTCTCATTGTTGGGGCAGGACCGGCGGGAATGGCGGCTGCAGTAGCTGCACGCTACCACGGTCTCGAAGTGGTAGTGATCGACGATCAGCCGGGACCGGGAGGGCAGATTTGGCGTTCCGTCGAACGGACCACCCGCCGGGACCATATTTTGGGCTCCTCCTACGTCGAGGGCCGGGATATTGCCAAATCATTTCGCGCGAGCGGTGCATTATATGTAGCCGGCGCTCAGCTTTGGCAGATCGAACCTGGTTTTCGTGCCTTCGTAAGCCGCGAGCAGAAAGCACAGGTCATCGATGCAAAGGCCATTATTCTTGCTACAGGCGCTCAGGAGCGTCCTGTTCCGTTTCCGGGGTGGACGTTACCCGGCGTACTGACTGTTGGAGCGGCGCAGATTCTTCTCAAGAGTGCCGGCGAGGTCCCGGTTGGGCCAGTTTGGATCGCGGCAAGTGGGCCGTTGCCGTTGCTCTACATTTCTCAACTTCTCCGGGCGGGTGTTCAAATCGCGGGATATCTCGATACGACGCCTGTGGGTCAATGGCGCGCTGCGCTGCCTCATTTGCCAGCTGCACTTCGAGCGTGGCGCGACTTGATGAAGGGGTTGGTTTGGAAGGCAGCAGTCAGAAATAGCAAGACTTTGGTTGTAAAAGGTGTCGTCAACATCGAAGCGCTAGGCGACGGACGCGTCGAAGCTTTACGCTATTGGAAGTCAGATGGCGGGCAGGCAACCGTCGAAGCCAGTACTGTGCTTGTCCACGAAGGAGTTGTACCGAATCTTCATGAAGCGTTATCGCTGGACTGTGAAGTGACTTGGCTGGCTAACCAGGATTGCTTTGCTCCACGTGTTGACGGCTGGGGCGAAAGTACTCAGGCTGGCCTATTCATCGCCGGTGACGGGGCAGGGATCGCAGGGGCAAGGGCGGCCTCGCTACGTGGCACCTTAGCAGCGCTGAGAGTTGCGGAGAAGCTTGGCCACTTAACGACGGATGCTGCAACGGCCGAAGCATACCATGTTCGACGGAGGCTTGATCGTGAGCTCGCTGTTCGTCCTTTTTTGGATGCGCTTTACAGACCGCGCCCACAGGTCTTTGCGCCCGTCGACCGGACAATCGTGTGCCGGTGCGAGGAGATTTCGGCTGGAGAGATCCGGACGTTTGCTAGACTCGGTCAGCCCGGACCAAATCAAGTTAAGGCCGCCACCCGAGCCGGGATGGGACCGTGCCAAGGCCGTCAATGCGGCTATACGATTACTCGCCTGCTCAGTGAGGTTCAAAGGCGCCGGCCAAGCGATGTTGGCTTCTATCACATTCGGCCACCCTTGAAGCCAGTTACGCTAGGTGAATTGGCCTCGCTCGACCACCCGGCCATTCTCTGACACCGACGGGGCACCAATGTTGAAACGCCACGGTCGTCTCCACCCGGTATTGATGATGCTGGCCATGGTCTTGGCCGCTATAGCACTGACGCACCTGATTCCGGCCGGGAAATTTCAACGCCACCACGGGCAAGTTGTCCCGGGTACCTTTGAGGTCATTCAAAAAATAAATGGCCTACCGGCGTTGTTATCCTTGAGCGCCCCAACCACAACCGATGTACCTGCTCGGGCCGCCGGTTTTGTTGCGTTCTTCGCAGACATACCGGCTGGCATGATCAAACAAGCCAACCTAATCTTCATGGTCGTTTTCATAGGCGGCATGTTCGGGGTATTGCGCGCCACTGGCGCAATAGACGCGGCCATTGACCGCTTGCTCCATCTAACGTCCGGGAACGCATATCTTCTAACGATTGGCTTGATGCTGCTGTTGGCCTGCGGAAGCACCTTCCTGGGTTTTATCTCGGAATACCTCGTGATAGTCCCAGTGGTCTTGAGCATAGGACAACGGCTGCGTTTGCCAAATCTCTTCGCTGCGGCAGTGGTTATTGTTGCAAGCATGGCTGGATACGCGGCATCAGTGACTAATCCCATCGTGCTCGCGGTCGCGCAACCCTTGGCAGGCGTGCCGGTCTTCAGTGGTCTCGTACCGAGGTTCTTGATTTTCGCGGTCACATTTGGGCTCGGCATGGCGTACGTACTGCTCTACCTGCGCCGCCTTCCGAAGAGTGATCATGTGCCGGAAGCAGCCCGGCTCACGGATCGTCAGGTCGGCGTGCTGATGGCTTTGGTTCTTGGTGGAATAATTCTCATCACTGGAACGGGCCTTTGGTCATGGAGCAGTTCTCAACAATCCGCCGCGTTTATTGCCTTCAGCATAATCTTGGCTCTGGTAGGAGGGCTTCGGCCCGGCGATGCGGCCGATGCTTTTCTCGATGGCATGCGGAGCTTGCTGTTGGCTGGCCTGATGATCGGTTTGGCGGGGGCTATGGATGTCATTCTTCAGTCGAGCCAAATTCTTGACAGCATCGTTCACGGTTTTGCCACTTTAATCCAAGGTCACACGCGCTCCTTGATAGCGACCGATATCATGGGAGTGGAAATGGCGTTTGATGTGCTCATCCATTCTACGTCTGCAAAAGCCGCCATCAGCATGCCGATCTTGGTTCCTATCGCTCATCTCTCGGGAGTCAGTGGCCAAGTAGTTGTCACCGCTTTGGTGCTTGGCTCGGGCTTGACCAACATGGTTACCCCAACCAACGGCTTGCTGCTGGCTTTCCTAGCTGCGTCGAAAGTGGATTACGTCGACTGGCTTCGCTTTATTGCGCCTTTATTCTGCGTGCTTTGTATTGTCGGAATCGTTGCGCTGTACCTAATGACTATCCTTGGAGTTTGACGGGGCGAATGCTTTAAGCGCAGTCGCGAAGTAGGCCGCAACCTCAAATTTATTTGTGACGACAGCCATTAGTCGAGCTCGTTGGAGCCGGGAAGTGTTTTACTAGTTCATCTTTTGACTTGTTGCCCTCAAGGCGACGTGCGCTAGGCTCTCCCCGACGCCGACGCGCAAGACTGGGCCGCCTGAACGAAAAGTTTAGGCGGCCCCCTTTTATAGCGGACAATGAAGCGGCATGAAGATTTTACTAATCGAAGACGATCTTGAGACGGCGGACTATATTGGCAATGCCCTTCAGGCCCATGGACATGAGGTCGAAAAAAGTCGTCTCGGATCGGACGGTCTAGCCAAGGCGCGCATCGGTCAACACGCGGCTTTAATCTTGGATCGCAGACTGCCGGGTCTTGACGGGCTCAGCGTAGTGAAGCAACTGCGTGCTGATCGCATCCAGATTCCGGTTCTTTTTCTCACCACTATGAGCGGCATCGACGACCGGGTTGAGGGCTTGAACGGGGGCGGCGACGACTATCTCGCCAAGCCTTTCGCGGTTGCGGAACTTCTGGCACGCGTCAATGCCCTCGCGCGACGCAGTAATTCTGCTGAACCCGTTACCCTCAAGGTAGGCGACCTGGAGATGGATTTGATCCGCCGCACATTACGTCGTGAAAGTAAGACGATTAATCTTAGTACCCAGGAATTTAAGCTACTGGAATATATGTTGCGCAATGCAGGGCTTGTGGTTACGCGCAATATGCTGCTCGAGAATGTTTGGAAGCTGAATTTTGACCCGTATACCAATGTCGTGGAGACTCATATGAGTCGACTGCGCAGCAAGATGGATCGAGGCTACAAGATCGAACTAATTCGTACTATTCACCGTTCTGGGTATATGCTGCATACTGATTAATACCCTTTGTGGGTTTGGTAGCCGCTGGAACACCAATATATTCCCTGGGCGCAACCATCCGAAGCCTTTGCCGGATCATGACTCGGACTGGCGTAATAGAGCGTCTATAATTCAGAAGAAAACGGCCAGCATAGTGCACTTTGAAATCGGTCACCGAGCAAGAGCCGCGCTGGAGAGTTGGATCGGTTTGACGCTTCAAAGAAATGGGTATTTGTTTCCGAGTAAGCGTTACCCAAATCATCATTTGTCGACCCGGCAATATGCTCGAATCGTCGATTCCTGGGTTAGAGATGCTGGGTTAGAGGTATCTCTTTATGGAACGCACACATTGCGACGGACTAAAGCGACCATTCTATATCGAAAGACCGGAAATCTTAGAGCAGTTCAACAGTTGTTAGGTCACAAGAGCATCGAAAACACGGTTCGATATCTGGGCATAGATGTAGATGACGCTCTAGAGCTGTCAGGCCAGATAGACCTCTAGGGCGGTTCGCTGAACTATCTCGGCTGAGGCTTCGAGATAGCGTTCAATGGGAGAATCCGTCGAGCAATACTCGACTTTTGGCGGCGCTTGATGGTGCACGATACGGCACCCCTGCGATGGAGTGGCTATTTCATTCGGCGGAAGCGAGGCGAACTAGCTATAATTGCGGAGCGTAGCTATAATTCAGCGGGGTGCGGCTATTGCCGCCGGGATGCGTATCACCCGACTGTGCATGCCCAATGCAGGCGGGGAAAATTAATGAAACATCAAATCATCGGCGCTGCGGTGGCAGCCTTTCTATCTATTTGCCTGTCTGTGGGGCCAGCTGATGCCAGCCCCCGCGGCGGTTTTCACACAAGTAGCGGGCACTACTCCAGCCGAGTTTACTACGGTGGGAGTCGCCACACTGCTAGCCATGGTGGACATTACGCTAGAGGCGTTGGCTCATCGCATCGTGGCGGGCACTACCTTAATCCTCGCACAAGCAACCATTATGGTCGCCATCGGTAGGGGGATTGGCGTGTAGATGACCTAGTGCAGCCCAACACGAATAATTGCGCGAGTGATCGAGTCCTGAACTTGTCCGGCGCGCACTTAATTCTAGACGAGGGAGTTGCCGATGGCAGAGTTCTCAAATGAACGACCGTGCCGTATCCTGAGTCTTGATGGCGGCGGCGCCAAAGGCTTTTACTCGCTTGGCGTCCTTCGTGAAATCGAAGGGATGGTTAGAGCGCCTCTCTGTGAGAAATTCGATCTGATCTTTGGTACGAGCACTGGCTCGATTATTGCGGCGCTACTTGCTCTTGGTAAAAGTGTTTCGGAGATAAGCGAGCTATACGAAGAGCACGTACCGATGGTCATGATGGAGAAGAGCCGGGCAAAAAAATCCGCAGCGCTCAAGAGGCTTGGTGACGAGACTTTTAAAGAAGCCGGCTTCGACAGCATGAAGACAGGTGTCGGAATTGTCGCGACTCGATGGGTTATTGAGCGCCCGATGATATTTAAGACAAGCATAGAACAGGCTCACGGCCGCATGGGAACCTTTTCGCCTGGATTTGGCGTCTCTGTTTCCGACGCCGTTCAGGCATCGTGCTCTGCCTTTCCCTTTTTCGATAGGAAAACTGTAAAGACGGATAAAGGCGACATCATCGAGCTGATTGACGGCGGCTACTGTGCAAATAATCCAACATTGTACGCCATCGCAGACGCAATCATGGCCCTCAAGCTACCCCCGGAACATATTCGTGTGGTGAGTGTGGGGGTTGGCGTGTATCCGGCACCGAAACAGTCTTGGTTCAGCACCACGAGGTGGGCGCAGCAGCTATTAAGCGTCCAACTTTTACAGAAGACCCTGGAGATTAACACTCAATCCATGGATCAACTCAGACACGTTCTATTCCGGCATGTGCCAACAGTCCGCATCAGCGACACCTTTGAGCAACCTGAAATGGCAACCGATTTATTTGAGCACGATTTGACTAAGTTAAATATTTTGCGTCAACGCGGCAGCGAATCGTTCGCCAAGCAAGAAACCGCCCTACAGAAAATACTTCTATAGGAGGTAGAATTGGTAATTTCGGAAGCCCAGCTGGCAACCTGGTCCAAGCAGGGGCCAACGGGACAATTTACTGCAACTTATGAAACTCTGAAATCCGTCCTTACTGATGGTCAGTCCCCGTATTCCGGACGTGACTATACAATATTTCTTCAGGGCTCTTATAAGAACGATACCAACACATATGGTGAGAGCGACGTAGATATCTGCATTCGCCTCAACGAAGTGTTTTTTACCGACCTTGGTCAGTTATCGGACGAAGATAAGATCGCTTGGAATGCGGCCCGGTCCGACGCGACGTATACGCTTCCACAATTTAAAATGGAGGTCACGGCATGGTTGGCAAAAAAATACGGCAACGACCTAAAAGTAGGAGCGAAGGCGCTTTACATTAAAGGAAATGGCACGCGACGCGACGCTGATATTCTGGTTTGCGCAATGTTGAGGCGGTATCACCGCTTTAAGAGCTGGTTAGATCAAAATTATACGGAGGGCATCTGCTTTTTTAAGGTTGATGGCACTCGTATCGACAATTTCCCAATTTTGCACAGCGCTAACTGTACGACGAAGCACCAGGATACAAAGAGTTGGTTTAAACATACTGCCCGCGTCTATAAGAACTTGCGAAACGTATTGGTCGAAAAGAAATTGATTGCCGACGGATTAGCGCCGTCCTATTTCCTTGAGGGTCTTTTATATAACGTTCCAAAGGACCGGTTTGGTGGCACCGAGGTCCAGAATTTTTGCGATACCATAAATTGGTTGAACGCAGCAGATCGCAGTAAATTCCTTTGCGCCAATGAGATGTTTTATCTTTTTCACGATACATCGCCGGTTACGTGGCGGGCGCAAAACTGTTCCGCATTTTTGCGCGTGGCAATTGACTATTACAATGCAGGCTAGCTGAAAGGATCAAGTGTTGCTTCTCCCGCGCGGCAGGACGAGTCTTTCTTTGGAGTTTATTTACCTGCGGCCGAATTCATCTGATGCATCCAGAGGCCGTAAATGTTCGGCGCAAATCTGAGGTCGCACACCCTGCACCGGGGCTGACTCGACCTGGCCTAGGCCTGACTAACCGGAAATCTCAACAAGCGGGCGGATTCCCGTTGAAAATGGCTGAAAACCTCGATCTTTAGAGCCTGTTCGGCTTGCGATCGGCCCGGACGTGAGCCATGGTCGGGGCAGGCAGAACTTACTCTGCCCGGGGCTTGATAACCTCTCACAAGGCGGCACTTAGTGCTGCCGTCAAAGCACTCCTCAACCCATACGGTCGAGGAGGCATATGCGTATGTTCAGGGCGAAAGCCTAAAGGCGTATGCGGCTCTCCTTGTGAGGCTTATCAACTCCCCGATCACCAGGATCAGGGGGAGGGGCATGCCATCAAATCGGGCAGAGTTTTATTCGATGAGGGCATTTGCTGCGCTCGTCTGCATAGTACTAGGCGGCATTGTCTACTTGAAATTTGGTGGGCTCTGGGAAAACGCTCGTAATGCGCAGCAAGTTAACCAGGCGACCTCAACCGGCCAATCGAACCAGGACGCCGTTAGCCTAGCAGAAAAAATGATCAAGGAAGCGGGAGCATCTCCCGAGGAGGCACAAAGCGCCACCCTTGATCAGTTGGCGGCTCAAGCCGCGGCGGGGACCAGGCGAGCCGCTAGTGAAGGCACGGCCCCAACGGGCGATCCATACTTTGCCGGTCAGAAGGCGCTTCACCAGCAGGAATATGAACGAAGCAAAGCGCAGCTGATTGAAAGGGTGGCTCGCGCCGAATTCGCCTCTCGCTGTGATGTTATCCCGAAATTTGAAGTCGACACGATTTCTATAAGCGGCATGAACAGTATTTCGCGCGCTGATTTGAACGCAGGCATGTCGGATTACCATCCCGATCTCATCAAATCTCTCAGATCTGTCGCGTTGCAAGTTGCCAAAGCAGTCGACCAGAATCCAAACCGATGCGACTATTGGCGCCAGAACGCCGAAGCCGTGGCTCAGATGCGCCAGGAAGCGGACCTCTCGCGATATTGAAGTGTCCTGCCAATGTCGTCTCGCCCCTAGACCAAGGCCTCGCCTCAGAAACCATGGAATTGCTATGGCTCTAGTAGAATGTCGCGAATGTGGAAGGGGAATTTCCTCAGGCGCAAAAAGCTGTCCCAATTGTGGTGCCAAACCGAAAAACAAGGTGGCCGCAGGCTGTGCCGGCGTGTTGGGGCTCTTAGTCTTTATTATAGTCATATCTGCCTTTTTTGGCAGCGACCAAAAAAGTGCCGTCACTGACAACGAGGCGGCGTCCGTTATGTGCGGCGAGTTCATTAAGAAACGTCTGCGCGATCCTGATTCTGCTGAATTTGTCAGCGAACCGATTTCAATACCGGCGGTGCGCAATCCCGAGGGCTCTTACTACTCTCTGTTGACTGTCCGTGCCGCAAATGGTTTTGGCGGAAAGAGCGTCGAAGCTTTCAGCTGCAATGTCGCGAAGGATGCCAATGGGACTTGGCAGTTGCAGAACCTGGTCGATCTGGGCGAGCAATAGGGTGGCGCATCGGCCCCGACGTCAGCTTCTTACCCAAAGCGGACATTAGTTGGCCAATTCGCCGGTTGCGCCAGGACACTTCATTGGAGTGAACGTCGCGATTCACGCCGTCACTGCCTTCTGAGCCGCCGCGAAGACGTCGCGTGCGGACGTCGTGCCCGCTACGCGCTCCGCACCCTCGTCTCCGAGGTCCATCCATCCTGCATTCACGGCCTCAAACATTTCTTCGGCAGGCCCGGTGTGACCCTTCGGAATGCCGAACTGCTCGAACGCCTCCGCCCACCCTGCACGCGGAACTGCAATGGCTTTCACGTCGAGATTCATGACTTCACCCAATTGCTCCGCGACTTCATCCGCGTTGACCATCGAACCAAGCTCGATGATGCGTTGCCCTGACCACGCCGGCCCGGTCAAAAGGGTTGCGACCTCCGCGCCGATGTCGTTCGTCGCGACCATGGTCGATTTTCGGGTTGTTGGATTGTAGTAGACCGGCAGCGTTCCGCCCTGTGCGACATGCAAGCCGTAGATAAAGTTTTCAAAAAATCCACCTGCGCGCACAAATGCGATTGGGGATGTCAAGTTGCGAAACCCTTGCTCCAGAAGCGATAAGGCCGTGATCATCCCGATCCCGCTGGTTCTGTTCGCACCCATCGACGAGAGCGCAACCACTCGCGGCGGCGCTGCCTTGGTGAGCGCCTCGACATAGTTTGCAATCACGCCCTTGGCTTCTTTGTAATCGGGCGAGGGCGCCCAGACTGCCGGCAACATCACAAACGCGCCTTCGACGCCTTTCAGTGCTTGCTCGATGGCTGCCGAATCATTCCAATCGCCGTCAACCAGTTCCACGCCCCGTTTCGCCCAGTTAGCCGCCTTCTCGCGATTGCGGACGAGCGCGCGTACTTTCTTGCCTTGCGCCAACAGACGTTCTGCCGTAGCGCCGCCAACTTTTCCCGTGATTCCCATTACTAAAAACATGCGATATCTCCTGATGTTGAGGGACAGAGCACTGCCCCGGTTGGTTCAATGGATGAGCGGAAGAAGGGCCCGGATACGGGGATCGCGCGCGTAAAGGCCGCCCCATGTCATCGCGCCCAGAGCCAAGGAAATGATTTCCGGCGGCGATCCCAACTCACCGATGCGGACATGGGCGCAGATGGCACCTCCCAGAAAGCCGGTCACCAGGATTGCGCCGAGGACGGCTGTGGCCGGGATGGCGTAAAGGATGGCGCAGACGAGTATGATTGGACCCACGACACGGGTCAGGTCCATCGCGAACCCGGTTTCCTGCAACATGCTCGCGATCTGTGCCGGCGCGAAAAGCTGGATAGCGCCGTCGGCCACCAGAGCGATAACGACCAACGCGCTCATGATCAGGCCGGCGCGGTGCAGGGTCATAGTTTCAGGCATCTGATGGAGATTCAAAGATTCGGACATCTGTCATTCTCCGATGGGCATTTCGATATTCGAACGTTATTGTTCCTCGTAAGTGTGATAAATTCCCATATAATGAACTCACTGTTCTCTTTAGCGAGAACAATATCGAGGCCCGCAAATGCAGAATCTCGAACCCATCCTGATTTTCGCAACGGTCGCGGAAATGGGGAGCTTCACCCGTGCCGCCGATAGCCTGGGCATTCAGAAGGGAAGAGCCTCAACGGCGGTCCGGAAGCTGGAAGAAGATCTCGGTGTCAGGCTCCTGCACCGGACGACGCGCAGCGTACAGTTGACGGAGGACGGACGTGCATTTCATGCCCGCGCCCGCGACCTGCTTGCTGAAGTCGATGACCTACACTCGATGTTCGCAGGCGATCGCGTGGCACTTCGCGGGCGTTTGCGGGTCGATCTTCCGAGCGAGGTGGCGCGCACCACAATCGTGCCGGCCTTGCCAGCTTTCATGGAGGCCTATCCCGAGTTGGAACTGGAGGTGTCGAGTACGGATCGGCAAGTCGATCTGGTTCAAGAGGGGTTCGACTGTGTATTGCGGCTTGGATCCATAGGGGATGAGACGCTGATTGCCCGCCCGCTGGGTAAGTTGCGCACGGTCAACGTCGCTAGTCCTGCCTATCTGGCGCGCTATGGCGTCCCTCGATCGTTAGAAGATCTCCAACGTCAGGAACATCGGACGATTCATTTTACGACGATGCTGGGCGCAAAGCCCTATGGATGGGAATACCCGGACGGCGATAGCTACACGACGCTTCAGTTGCCAGGTGCGCTACACGTCAACAGCGCGCAGACCTATGAAGCCGCCGCCCTCGCCGGCCTCGGCTTGATTCAGGCGCCATTCTTGGGGGTTGACCGATACTTGGAGAGTGGCGTACTCGTGGAAATTCTACCCGATTTTCGCCGCCGGGCGCTCCCCGTGTCTCTGGTCGTAGCGCATCGGAGCAATCTGTCGCGCCGAGTCCGCGCTTACATGAAATGGATCGAAGATGTGCTCGCACCCTATCTAGAATAGCGAAACGAACCGCTTCGTCCTGCCTGCACATTCGGAACCTACTCACCTAGAGGTTCTATGATCCTAGCCAATGCTGCATCGCACGCCGCATTGGATTTGATTTAGGTAACTGCGTTATCGCAGTTGGTTGAATGGCCGCTTTTGGTGCAAAGCGGAAGGCAATAACTGCACCGAGGGTGGACTGACTATGCTGATGTTGTGGTCTCTATATTCGGACATCGTTGACGGGATACTAGGGAGCGTGCGGTGACGGAAATATCTGGCTGGAACTGGGTCAGATAGTTTGCATCAACGTCGAATACGCAATCATCGAGACCACGGCTACGGCGCAACTGAATTGAAGCCAGACTCGTCTTACAAACATGGCGCATACTACGCAGATTATGACGGGCACGACGTTTAATTGGCTGAACAAGTAATGGCCCGGTCCGTGCGCTCCCATTTGCCACCAGGAATAGGTGTTCTGCCCGACCGCGAACAGACCCAAAACTAGGAATGCCGTCAGATATTGGCGTTTGTGTCTCTCGTGGTACTGCCAAAGATCGATCGGGCCGCCCTCAGGAACGCGTGGAGAAACAATCGAGCAGGTGAAATACTGCACGATAGTAAATAGGAATTGGATTGCGCTGGAAGCAATGTCCAGCTTTAGATTGCGATGATTCCAGAGCGCCATCCAGTTGCCGAATAGCGCAATAACCGCTGTCGCCATCCACAGGCTGTGTGTCCAGGAAAAGTGCACCCGCTCGCGCTCTCGTACTAAGTCGGTGCCACTCGACAAGACGTGGGCAAGTGCAAGCGCAAATACGAAAGAGAGAAGCAGAGTGAAATGCGAGAAGAAATCCACGTGCTCACCGGCCAGGACGCGTCAGCCAATACTTCGCCCGTCCCCGGTTTGGCAGCTTTGATTTGGCTCAATTTGAGAAGCGAATGTCCTCTAATGGCGCAAACCTGACATTGGTCGAAAACCATTTGCTCGGCGCTTTTGATCATCTGCGAAAGGCGAACTCTCGAGGCTAGGGTTTCTCCCAGTTTAAGCCTTCCACGGTCGACGCCAGCTCCATGGCGTCAGTGGTTTCCCACCGGCGGGCTAGTGCCCAATAATAACAAGCTTCGGGCTCTATTCTGTACCCCCTCGTAATCAGGCGCCCGATGAGCATCTCAGCGCGAGATGCATCACTAGGGTGACCCATTCCCCCAGCGAGTCCTCTAGCGTTATGCAGCTTCTGTAAAACCCCTTCGACTTCTTCATGCTCAAAAGCATCTCCGGATTGGAGGAGAGGGCGCTTACCCCGAGATTGAAGCCAATGCCGCGCTGATCTGGCTAAGTAATCGGGTGTAGCTGTGCTTGCTCGCCTTCTTGACGCATCGCTATTCATCTTCGCCGCTGCGTTTCGCCACCTGAAGCTCGGATCGCCTTTGCTAGCATGATAACCGCCTCTCAGTTCGTTCCGGCTGCGAATGGGTTTCTCGCTGGGCGGGGGCTGCTGGAAGGAGATAGTGAGTGCGGCCTGTCGCAAGCGCTCTAACAAATGCCACGCCGTTTTCTGGGTTATCCGGAAATGCTTTGTAAGTTCAGTGCCCCCGACCACACCACCATTCTCACATAGATATGCAATGGCCAATATCCAAACCTGGAGCGGAAGCTTTGTTCCTTCAAAAATTGTTCCTACAGTTATAGAAAAGGTGCGCTTGCACTCCGCGCACTTATGCGTCTTGCGATCATTTAAATGATAGATCCTGTCATGCTTGCAGTAGGGGCAAAATTCGCCATGTTGCCAGCGGACCTTTGTAAAGTATGCAACTGCGTGCGATTCCTGCGGCAGCGCTCTGAGAACGTTCCAAAAACCCATATGCTTCGTCGATGACCGCTTCATCTGACACCTGTTTCAGACCTGATGGTAATGTATGAGTCGTCAGATTCTGAACCCGCCGGACCCATGTAAAGGGATTGACGCGGCAACTTTGGGAGCAATAAGGCATGGGCCGCAGGGCTGCGAAAATACTCGAGCATGCCATGCCTTTCGAAGAGGCCCTGAGCCGATTCATCCGCGCTGATCCGGCCGAGCTGGCAGGTAAATCGTTGCGGTCGAAGAAGCTCACGCGAGAGGAACCCAAGCGTCGGAAGAATGCCCCCAATGGAAAGAAAGCTGCTCGACCCAAGGGGGCCAGAAACGCGAGATCCGCTCGGGCGGTCTCAAAAAAGAAGGGCGCGAAGTCATGAGCAACCGCGCTGTTAGACCGGTCATTAGCAAGGTTATGGGAAGCGCAACAGCAAGCGCGCATCTGGCCTCGGTTTTGGGGGATTTATAGACCCCCCGGGGGCAGTGTAAGAATTATGGTATGTAGTCGGGCATAAATGGGCAGGACGTCCTTTATATATTGGCCTTTTTTATATACCTGAATAACCCTCAAGGGTGGTCTGGGGTATAAATTATCGGGTTAAAATTCGAGTGCTTTTTAAGCTCGTTTTTGTGCCTTTTTAGGGTTCTACAAGGAGACGCCGGTCCTGCGGAAACGGGTCTCTGCCGCCCAATAATGCTAGCGCGGAAACTGAGAGATTTTGGTCGGAGACTGGGGCCTTCAAAAAGCAAATTTGCCAGGACTTTTCCGGCCACGTGATGCTCCGCACGCCACTTATTGTTCGTAAACCTACGAGAAATCGGGAGATTTTCCGGCGCTCTGGAAATTGCTATCAGCGTGCTGAATGGGTGGCTGTGGACGCAGTCCTGAGCAAACCGTGCTCTGGCCTAATTCCCTGTTTATCAGGAAAATAACATGGAATTTTCTACTTTTTTTGGCGATTGGCCGCGGCAACTGCCCCCGAAAGCGCCACTTTTGCGCGCTTTTCGGATAAATTCACTGTGATTTGGAACAGGGAATTTGATTCCCGCTATCAGCGAAATCAATTGGGCAGAACAGGGAATGAATGGCTCGATTACAGTAGCTGTCCGCTTATGACCAAAGCGGACATTCGTCAACTGCCCAGCTTGGGGCCGGCCCGGCGAACATGGGTGCTGCAATCCGGCTCCCGTCGCCTAACGACAGACCCGATCCAGCAACGGCTTGAGGTCGGCAGAAAGACGCCGTAGTTCGTCGCGGTGAATGGCAGATAGCGCTGCGAGCAGCCGCGCCGCCCGCTCTGTCAGCGTCAGCGTCACACGCCTGCCGTCCTGCGGATCAGCCTCGCGCCGCAACAGACCGGCCTTCACCAGGCGGTTGGCCAACCCGACAGCGCTGTTGGGGCGGACGCCAAGGAAGCGCGCCAGATCGCCGACACTGCATCCTGCGGCATCTGGCATGCCATGGATCGCCAGTAGCGCCTGATGCTGCTGTGGCGTCAGTCCGGTTTTGCGCGCGGCGACTTGGCTGAATGTCAGGAAGGTGCGCAGCAGAAAACGAAAGCGGGCCAGCACTTCGTAATCATGTCTGCTCAGCGGCGCATATGAGGACTTTTTTGGCACGGCCCTGCGATTTCCTTGATTAATATCGTAGTACGATATAAATGCCCCGCCCGCAACGAGCTGAACTCGCATGAATACCCACTCGGAAACCGTGGACCAGTTGCGCGATTTTACCGCCAGCCCGCGCATCCTGGTCCTGGCCGCGCTATCAGCCGCCATTGGCAGCTTCGGCGCGGGCGCGGCTTGGCTGTTGCTGAAGCTGATCGCGTTAGTGACCAATTTCGCCTATTTCGGCACGCTCAGCGCCACGCCGGTGGGCTTCCTGGGCACCACGTTGCAGCCCTGGACTATCGCCATTCCAGTCATCGGCAGCCTGATCATCGGGCTGATGGCGCGATATGGTTCAGAAAAGATACGCGGTCACGGCATCCCCGAGGCGATCGAGGCCATCCTGATCGGGCAAAGCCGTATCCAACTCAAGGTGGCCCTGCTCAAACCGGTTTCCTCTGCCATTTCCATCGGTACGGGCGGACCTTTTGGCGCTGAAGGCCCCATCATCATGACTGGCGGCGCGATCGGCTCGTTGGTAGCGCAGATTTTCCATCTCACTTCGGCGGAGCGCAAGACTTTACTGGTGGCAGGCGCGGTTGCGGGCATGACCGCCGTGTTCGGTACGCCCATCGCGGCGGTGCTGCTGGCGGTCGAACTACTGCTTTTCGAATGGAAGCCGCGCAGCTTCATTCCCGTCACCGTCGCAGCGCTGGTGGCGCTGGCCTGGCGCCCGGTGTTGATCAGTTCCGGTCCGCTGTTCGCCTATGCCGGCGTGCCGCAAATGCCCTGGTGGGGCTTAAGCCTGTGTCTGCTGGCTGGCGTGGTCGCTGGACTGCAATCGGCACTGATGACGGTGTGCCTCTATGGGGTCGAGGACCTGTTTCGCAAGCTGCCCATTCACTGGATGTGGTGGCCTGCGTTGGGCGGGCTGGCAGTGGGTATCGGTGGCCTGATCGATCCCGCAGCGCTGGGCGTGGGCTATGACGATATCCGCGCCCTGCTCGCGGGAAACCTCGCCTTGGACGCGCTCCTGCTGCTACTGGCCGTCAAGACGGCGATTTGGATCGTGGCTCTGTCGTCCGGCACATCCGGCGGCGTGCTGGCACCGCTGCTAATTATGGGCGGGGCGCTGGGAGGAGTTGCGGCGCACTGGATGCCGTTCGGCGATGCAGGCTTTTGGGCCCTGATCGGCATGGCCGCGATTCTGGGCGGCACCATGCGGGCGCCGCTGACGGCGACGCTGTTCGCGGTGGAGCTGACCGGCAATTATCATTTTCTGCCCGCGCTTCTGTGCGCTTCCGTTGGCGGCTTCGCGCTTACGGTGCTGGTAATGCCACGCTCTATCCTGACCGAACGCATCGCGCGGCGCGGTCTGCACCTGTCTCGCGAATACCGGGTCGATCCTTTCGATGTGATGCGCGTGGGCGAGATCATGGCCCAGCCCGCTGATACGCTGCCCGCCGCCATGACGGTGGCCGAGGCTGTCGCTTTTTACGAAGCCGGTGAACGACACAAGAGCTATCCCGTCATCGCGCCCGAGGGCCGGCTGCTCGGCCTGGTTAGCCGCGGCGACGTGCTGCGCTGGACGCGCGGCAGCGCCGGACCAGACGAGACGCTCGGCGAATTGTGCAAGGAAGTCGCCGCCGCCTATCCTGACGAGATGTCGGGCGCGCTGGCCGACCGCATGGCGGCGGGCCGCTATTCACGCGTGCCAGTGATCGCACGGGGTACCGGCGTACTAGTGGGCTTGGTGACACGGCGCGAATTGCTGAGGGTACGGGCGATGGCCCTCCATGCCGAGGAACACCGTCATGGCGCCGTGAAATTGCCAGGGTGAAAAACGGCCCGCGAACGAAATGATACTCGTGTTAGGCTTCCAGCGACCGCAATTACCTCACCGGTAGGTGCAGCATCTGAAAATGTGCGATATGCTGGCTTGACGATTTCATGGATATTCTGAAGCCCGGAATCTCCACCGTTCAGCGAACTTGAATGACTGCTTTTGGCGCAAAGCGGACTTTGTCTGTGCGGCCAAATGAATAAGAGCAATCGAACTTTTGCCAAGGGGTAATCTCTCTCATTGGCGCAAAACAGGCCGCCTTACTCAATCGCTGCTTCTAAAGCGGATCGGCGAGGAGGGATGGGGAGTTTCCTGTTATCAGCATCTTGGCGTTTGGCGTAGTCAGGTGTGCTGTTGCGAAGGAACCGAACCACCTTTTCAACCATCACGCGGCGTGGACATCTAAGGCTGTTCACAATAACGTCTGCGGGAACGTGCAGACGGGGTCTGGGGGATGCCCTTCGGCATCAAATGGTTGCGTCGTCAGCGGGAGCAGCCCAAAAGCGCTCCCAGCGCCGAGGAACAGTTTCGCCTGCTGGTCGAAGGCGTCGCTGACTATGCGATTTACCTGCTCGCGCCGGATGGGACGGTGACGAGTTGGAACCCCGGCGCTGAACGGATCAAAGGGTATCGCGCCGATGAAATTGTCGGCCAGCCTTTCTCCCGCTTCTTCGCCCCCGACGATTGCGCCGCAGGGCTTCCGGAGCGCATTCTCGAAACCGCGCGCGCCGAGGGTCGGTTCGAAGGCGAAGGTGTGCGCGTGCGCAAGAACGGCAGCCGGTTTCATGCACATGTAGTCATCAATGCGATGAAAAGCGCCGAGGGCAAGCTCATCGGCTTCGCCAAGGTGACGCGCGATGTGACCGAGCGCGTTGAGGCTCAGCAAAGCTTGCAACGTATACAGGAGCAGCTGGCGCAATCGCAAAAGATGGAAGCGCTCGGTCAATTGACCGGCGGTATGGCGCACGACTTCAACAACATGCTCGCTGTGATAACCGGCGCCTTTCAATTGTGCCAGCGCGCGCTCGGACGCGGCGAACAAGACAAGGCGCAAGAATACATTGCGAGTGGTCTCGACGGTGCCAAGCGTGCCACTGACCTCATCAAACGCCTGTTGGCCTTCGCCCGTCAGCAGCCTTTGGCCCCGACCGCACTCGACGCCAACGTGCTCTTGCGCAACATGTCGGAGATCTTGCGGCGCACTTTGAGCGGCGATATCGAGTTGGAAACCGTGCTGGCCGGAGGCTTATGGCCCATCAACGCCGACCAGAGCCAGGTCGAGAGCGCGCTCGTGAATTTGGCGGCGAATGCGCGCGATGCAATGCCTCAAGGCGGCAAGCTCACCATTGAGACCGCGAATGCTCACCTCGACGACCGATATGCGGCCCAACATGTCGACGTTCCGCCCGGCCAATATGTGCTCATCGCCGTGACCGACACCGGCACGGGCATGAGCCCGGAACAAGCGGCCAAAGCCTTCGAACCTTTTTTCACCACCAAGACCGACAATCGTGGCACTGGATTGGGCCTTGCCCAAGTCTATGGCTTCGCCAAACAATCGGGCGGGCATGCGCGCATTTATTCGGAACTGGGACACGGTACCACCGTCAAGCTCTATCTGCCGCGGTCGGCGATCCCGCCCGCCGACTCGCGGCCCAAGCGCAGCGAAAACACGCCGTTAGGCAGTACGCGTGAGACCATCCTCGTAGTCGAAGACGAGCCCCGCGTCCGCCAACTCGCCGCGGAAGGCTTGAGAGAGCTTGGCTATAGCGTGATCGAAGCCGACGGTGCCGAGGCCGCCCTCAACCTCATGTCCCAACATTCCAACATCGCCCTGTTGTTCACGGACGTGGTGATGCCCAAGGTCGATGGACGCAAACTCGCCGACGAAGCGCTCAGGCGCAGGCCAGGCCTCAAAGTGCTCTTCACCACCGGCTTTACAAAGAACGCCATCATCCATGGCGGCGTCTTGGACCCTAACACCCACTTCATCGCCAAGCCCTTCACGCTGGAAGAGCTTGCACACAAGGTGCGCGAAGCGATCGGTCGCTGACCTCAGTGTCGTGCCTGACGCTGCTGTTAGGCTTGGTGGTCGTTCCAGCGCGCCGCAGGCACGTCGGCAAGAATGGCGCGGCGTGATTGCACCGATATTTGCGATTTATCCGCCAGCGCCAGGGCTGCCGGGTCAACGCCGGCACCTGATGCTCCTGCGCCGGTATATTGTTCGGTTTCCTCAGCCACGCAGCCCCCTAAGCTCGTTCGTAAGAGCTATTGAGGCAAAGGAAAGTGACGGGGGCAACCGTTGGTTGCCGCGATGCTTTAAGTCGCAAATGTCTCGAAATGTTGCTCAAGGCCGGGGGCAGCGCAAACTTGAATCCCTTCCAGGAGAGGCATAGCCTTCTCCACAGAAAATGCCTGCCTCGATGCGCGGCATGTTCCGCCCATCCTGGCTTTGCTTCCCGTTGCATTGAAACTGGGACAATCTTTTAGGTAGAATGGCGAATGACAAATTTGATCCGTGAAGACATACAAGACGACCTGCTCAGTCGTGGCTATTCGCGACGCCAAATGCTGCGCACCGCGATGATGTTCAGCGGTGCGGCCGCAGCGCTCAGCTTCAACCCCGAAATCGTCTTCGCCGCCGACGAGGACGACGCGGGTAAGGGCATAGTCCGCATCGGCTCCAACGAATGCTGGGCCGGGCCGATGGCGCCGGGCCTTGCGGCCGGCAATGCGGCGTTCGCCAACGCCAACCGCTATTCGCCCAATGGCGAAATCGCGACCTTGACCAAAACCATTGCCACGACCGAAAATGTGCCGGAGGATCATATCGCGACCTATCCCGGCTCGGGCGGAATCCTGGCGCGCACCCTGGTCGCCTATTGCTCGCCCACCAAGGGCCTGGTGCAGGCCGATCCCACCTATGACAATCCCACCCGGGTCGCCAAATTCCTCAAGGCGCCGATCGCAAACGTGCCGCTAACGTCAGACTATCGCCATGACGTCAAGGCGATGCTGGCGGCCAATCCCAATGCGGGCGTCTATTATGTGGTGAACCCAAACAATCCCACCGGCACCATGACGCCGATGGCGGAGATCGAATGGCTGGTGGACAACAAACCCGCCGGTGCGGTGGTGCTGATTGACGAAGCCTATATCCACTGGACCAAGGACTTCCCCAACAATACCGCTACCCATCTGGTGCGGGCGGGCAAGGAAGTCATCATCGCGCGTACATTCTCCAAGATCTTCGGCATGGCCGGCGCGCGGGTAGGCTACTTGATGGCCCAGCCCGACGTGCTCAAGAAAGTCGCGATCTATGAAACCGACCGGCCTTCGATCCCGACGGCGGCCTGCGCCAATGCCAGCCTGACGGCGACGGCACTGATCAACGCCCGCCGCAAGGAGCTCATGGATAACCGCGCAATGACGGTGGAATATCTCACCAAGCGCGGCTTCAAGCCGATCGGCACCAGCGAAGCCAACATGATCATGGTGGACTGGAAGACCAAATCAGCCAAGGACATGGGCGCTATCTACAAGGCCCAAGGCATCCAGATCGCCTCGCCGCGCTGGCCCAGCTGGCCCACGGTCGGCCGCATCTCCATCGGCAACAAGGCCGAGATGGAAGCCTTCTGCAACGCCACGGGCAAAATTCTGACCTAATCTTTGGCCTGACCTAAGGTCGCAAATCTGACATCAAGCGCTCCCTTCCTCCCGGGGGCGCTTTTTGTTTGTTTCAAGCTATATTTGCTGAATATGCTCCTGGTCTGCCTTTGGCGCAAAGCGGACAGGCATGAGGCATCCTCAGCGGTTTTTTCTGCGGCGCCTCAATTGCCACAGCCTTCAGCCATCCACCACTGGGCGGTAATGGACACGTTGATACGAGTGTGGATCTCCCTAGATGCGGTTGTTCTAATCAATTTGCAAATCAAAGACTTCTCCGTGGCTGTCATTGCAGACCCCATAGCCAGTTGAGGACAAATTGCCGAAATCAAAAGCGCATCTCAACGTTGATCCATCAGTTGCTGACGCCAAGACAGTGCCATGCCCGCCAGCGGGATGATCAACAAACGTGGCTGAAGCGGTTGTGACTTGCTTTCCCGAATTGGTCTCCCCTGTTCCAAACCCCATACCTCCGCCAACAGCGGTGTAGACCCAGCGTCCGGAATATTGTCTGAGCCCGAGGCCGACGGTGATCTTACCACTGCCCGTCCCATTTTCCCTGACAATTGCGGACCCCTGCAAAGCGGTGGATCGGCTCATGAGATTAATATTGTGGCTGCAACCGCTGAGTGCCGCGCATGCTAGTATGCCGGCGAATTTGGCTGAGTTTCGTGCTCGAGTCGTGTGGGTCCATTGATGACGAGCGGGAAGCAAACTCTCGCGATCATTTTTTTGAAACATTATCAATTGCTGGACTCCGATAAAGGTTGAAAGAAGGGCTGGAACCGGCTTGGCCCGGCTCCAGCTACATAGAAATCATTCCGCGCAGTTGCAGGAAGTTGAGCAACGCGAAATGGAATTGCAGTGGCACGATTGGCCGCATGCGCAATCCTGGCCACATTCGCATAACGCGAAATGGGTCTCGTCATTGCGGGTCTGGTTGCAATTGCAGGCGTTGTTATTGGTTTCGGTGTTCATAATGGCTCTCCGGGTTGGTTGGTTTGATGACCGCTTCCTACCTGGAGCCGAAGTGCCCTGCTTGAACGAAAGGGCTATGACAATTGCAGGGCATCCGCACGTACCCCAAACATTCGTCGGAAAGTGCGGCTGAAATGGGCGGAATCAGCGAATCCTGCCTCATGCGCAGCGTAAGTTAAGCTCTGACCCGTCGAATATATATTGAGGGCTTTTATGATCCGCAGCCACAATAAATAAGTGCGAAATGGCAATCCGACCTGTTCCACAAACAAGTGACGTGCACGGCTGGTGGAGAGGCCCACATGTTTGGCTGCTGCCCCTAGGCTAATGGGACCATCCAGGTGCGACGCCGCAAACCCAATGATTTTACGTATGCGCTCGTCCAGCAATCTGGCATCGGCAACACCCGCGAGGCCGCGAACAATTGAACGACCGAGGGCTTCCAGGCTCTCCTCATCCACGGTGGGCAGGCAACACGCTGTAGCGAGTTGTTCGATTAGATTCGGAATTAGTTTTTCCGGAATTGGAGCCAAAGGAGCCTCGGCGAGCAGATTTTTAAGGATCGCTCTACCTGATTGGCTTTCCGGTTCGACGAACAACAGTGCAATTTGGCCGCTGGCTTCGAATATATGGCTCACATCCGGCGCGACGACAACATCACCTAGAATGGCTTTGTCTTTGGTGCGAAGTTCGCATTGGCCGCCCAGCGACAAGGTTATTTGGATCGCGTGATGGGAGTGAAAGTCAGTCGCATTAGTTGAAGCACCAGGGGACAGCTGGACCTTCATGATCCAGAGGCTTGCACCTTCCCAAAACAGGATCCTCCCGCGCCCAGCCACCTTCATCAGATCAGGTTATCATGAACTGCGGCGCGTCAGGCGGCCTAAGCTACGGGACCTTGCACGCCTGCTTGCGTAACCTCCGTGCCCGGCACCATGCGCTGCAGGATCTGATCCTTGCGGATCATATAGTGATAGAAGATCGCCGCCGAGGCATGGCCGAGGGCGAGCAACAGCAGCAGCACCGCCAGGATGATATGGGTGAGTGCAAGCGTGCCGCCAGTGGCCTTTGCAGCATCAGGCGCAAGGCCCGCGAACAGGAAAATCTTGGGCCAGGGGACCGAGCCGAACAGCACCAGCGGGCGCGCCGGCACTGAGGCCAGGCTCCAACCCGCCAGCGGC
This sequence comes from Pseudomonadota bacterium, assembly GCA_040389245.1. Lineage (GTDB taxonomy): Bacteria > Pseudomonadota > Alphaproteobacteria > Micropepsales > Micropepsaceae > Rhizomicrobium. The sequence goes on from JAZKAH010000002.1 coordinate 1,829,621, forward strand.
ACCAGGATCATCAGCGCATAAAGCGTGTAATGGGTGCCGTGGGCGAAGGCGCGCTTGGCGGGGCTGAAATCGGCGGGCAGGGCGGGAATGGGATTCATCAGCCGCCAGGCAAGGCGCAGGATGCTCAAGACCAGAACCGTGGCACCGATTGACTCATGCCAGTTGATCACGATGGGGCGCACGGCATCGGTGCGATCCAGGAAGTTCACGAACCATATACCGAGAACAATATTGGTGAGCACCAGCGCGGCGATGGTCCAGTGAAAGGCCATCGCGACCGTACCGTAACGAACGTAATTATTCCTTGCGCTTGCGAGGTGATGGCCTGAGTGGGCGGCAAAATCTGCGCTCATGAGGTGATGTCCTCCTTGTGCGAATGCCGAGATAATAGACGTGGCGGCGCGGCGTTAGACAAGTTCACAGCATAGTGGTCACTTAAGTGCCGAGTAAGGCCTGACTAGCGTCAAACGCGCAAAGGGACCGGACGTTCCTTGGCTTGATCTTTCCATTCTAACAATCGAGGACTAACCGGCTAATTCCGGTCGGATTTGTCAGAATGCGGGCCATAAACTGGGTTGCACACGAATTAGGAAGCCGTAGGTCAGCACTTAAACTGAGCAATCGTTCGGTGAAATCAACTATGGGCTTCAAGGCTTTTGATTATAAATGATCACCAGAGCGGCAACGATGACGGCCATCAAGACGGTCAACGCGGATATATATGGAAGCCAAGCTTCTCGCTGTTCTCGCTTTTCCTTGCGGCCGATGCCGCTGTGTGAACGCGACTTCATTGGTGCTACTATGAAGCCAATCGATAAACTGAGGGGCTATGCCCATTTCGGTCTGAGATGTGCTTGCCAAAGCCCGAGGTCAAACGTGAAATTGTCTTGCGCCCTTCTGGCACTTGGCTTCTTCAGTTGCCAGGCTCTGGCAGCTGAACCGGACAATTTGACTCTGCCGCAGGGCTTTCACGCCACGGTCGTCGCCGATGGCCTTGGCCCGGTGCGGCATCTGGCGGTGCGCGACAATGGCGATATTTATGTTTCCACCCTGGATAGGGGAATTTTTGCCCTTCATTTGGATGCAAAATACAGGGCCGATCGGATAGAGCATTTCGGCGCGGTGCAGGGCGGCACTGGAATCCACTTCGATCACGGCTCCCTTTATGCGACGACGGCCTCGGGCGTTTATCGCTTTACCTTCAACAACGGCAAAGAGCTGGTCCCGGAGAAGATTCCCCAGATCATTGTGGAGGGAATGCCGGTGAGAGACCCGGGCTTCAACCGGGAGAACCGCAGTTTGGCCGTGGATGGAAAAGGCAACCTCTTTGTAAGCGTGGGCGGCTCCGCCAATCTCTGCGTGGCGCGTAATTCTCCAGCGGCCGCCCCTCCCGGCGCCGCACCGCAAACCTCTGGGCCGCCGCCCCTTGGGTTGAAGCCCTGTCCGGATTTGACCAGCCGCGCCGGCGTCTGGCGCTTCAGCGCGAACAAGATTTACCAGAAATTTCCCACGGACGGCGAGCAGCTTGCCACGGGAATCCGTGACATGACTTCGCTGGCTTGGTCGCCCACCGATCAGCATCTTTACGGCATCATGCATGGCCGGGACGATACCCACAAATATTGGCCCGATATCATCACCGCCGAGGATGAAGCCAACATCGCCGACGAGATGGATGCCATCACCAAGGGCACCAACTTCGGCTGGCCGTATACCTATTACGACGGTGCGCGCAAAGTTCGCTTGATCTCCCCGGAATATGGCGGCGACGGCAAGGCTTTGGCCCCCGCCGGCATCTATTCCATCCCGGTGCTGACTTTCGCGCCGCGTTCGGCGCCTGTGGACCTGGTCTTTTATTCCGGCGACAAATTTCCTGCTTCGTATCGAGGCGCTGCATTCGTCGTTCTCCATGGCACAGGCAATAAAAATGGCTATGACCTGGTCTTTGTACCCTGGAATCGGAGCGGCGCTGCAGGGCCTGCGACTGTTTTCGCCAGCGGATTTGCAGGCTTCAATCTTCTCGACAATCCGGCTGGCCGTGCGAAGTATCGGCCGGTCGGCGTGGCGGTTGGGCCGGACGGCGCGCTCTATGTAGCCGATTCACAGGAAGGCAGACTCTGGCGCATCGCCTACGGCGAATAATGCGTCAAGACAGGCTATGTGCGCGGTGCCGCATTGCCGCTGAACCTTGGGCAAGTTCTAGCATGCTGCGGTGAAGGAGATGCAAGCCTGTCGATTTGAACTGCAGAGAATGGACTCCGAAATTCTGTCAGAAACAAACACTGCCGTGACAGCGAACATGCGCACCATTGGTGATGTTCGGTAACCTCGCTTGCCGCACAGGTCCTGAGCCGGGAACGTACCGGCGCGGAACCCGTTCAGGCCTGCAATTCCAGCCCGAGATAGGATTGGGTGCCGTTCCGCCGCACCAGCATCGCGACCGCCGGCTTCTTCTCGCGCTGGGCGGCATGGATCGCCTCGGCAACTTGATCGGGCGAACTCACGGTGCGGCCTCCCACCCGTTCGATGACATCGCCCGCCTCGACGCCGCTGTCATCGGCATTGCTGCCCGGCGTCACCTGCGCCACCAGCACGCCATTCGCGCCGGGCGGGAGATTGTATTGTTCCCGGGCGTCCGGCGTCAGCGGCTCCAGCGACATGCCGACCGGCTTGGCGCCGCCATCATCCGCCGCGTTTGCGACCTGGGTCTTGTCCTGGCTGCGGATCGTTACATCGAGAGTGCGGCTATGATTGTCCCGCCAGACCGTGACATGTACGGTGTGGCCGGCGGCCGTGTCGGCTACCGCCATGGCGAGATCGCGGGTATTCTTCACCGGCTTGCCGTCGAAACCGGTGATGACGTCACCTTGCCTCAGATCTCCGTGCGCCGCCGGCGATCCTTCCGTCACCGAATTCACCAGCACGCCCTGGTCGGACGAAAGCCCCGCCGCTTTGGCCAGGGCGGGAGTCAAAGGCTGCATCGCCACGCCCAGCCAGCCGCGCGTGACTTTGCCGTGATCGCGCAACTGGGCGACGATATCCTTGGCGACGTTGGAGGGAATGGCGAAGCCGATGCCGACACTGCCGCCCGAAGGCGAATAGATCGCGGTGTCGATACCCACCACATGGCCGGTCTGGTCGAACAACGGCCCGCCCGAATTGCCTGGATTGATCGGCGCGTCGATCTGCAGGAAATCGTCATAGGGTCCAGCATTGATGTTGCGGCCATGGGCCGAGACGATCCCCGCCGTGACGCTGCCGCCCAGCCCGTAGGGATTGCCCACCGCGATCACCCAATCGCCTTCATCCGCGTTGTCGGAATCGCCGAAAGCGACATAGGGCAGGCTGTGGCCGGCATCGATCTTCACCAGCGCCAGATCGGTCTTGGCATCGCGGCCGATCACCTTGGCCTTGTATTTGTTGCCGTCCGTCAAGGTGACGGAGACTTCGCGGGCGCCGTCCACCACATGATTGTTGGTGACGATATAGCCCGCCGGATCGATGATGAAGCCGGATCCCGCAGCGCGCTGCTCGGGCATGCCGCCGCCATTGCGGCCGCCCGGGCCGAAACGGTGTCGGAAGAAATCGCCAAAGGGCGCGGGCAGATCAGGCATCTGTTGCAACTGCTGCGTCTCCTGGCTGTCGTCCGGCCGCGAAATCGTGGCGATTTGCACCACGGCAGGCTTGATCCGCGACACCAGCTGGGCGAACCCGGGCTGGGGATTGGCTGGCGTCACGGCGAGCGGCGCGGCGGCCAGGGATCCCGCGGAAATCGCATAGCCGACGCCGCCCGCGCCGAGCGCGGTGCAGACCAGGAGCGCGGCCAGCGTGGATTTGCCGGAACGGAATTCGGGAAGCGGGGGATATGTCATGGCGAACCTCTTCGGAATGTGGATCGGCGCGATATTGCGGCCTCCAGACCCTCCATGTAAGGCGCGAACATTTCCGTTGTTTGAACTAGGAATTACAAATTTTGCAACTTGTTTCATAGCCATTCCGCATGCGGAAGCAGACCTTCCGTACACGGAAGACATGATCGATTTTTCATCCGACAAAGCGCAGACCAGAAGGAACTTGGGCAGCACCAGGCGGTTTTGACGTTGCAACAGCAAGGGAGATGGTCATGCGCTTAGCGGCGATTATCGGATTGGTCGGATTGATCGGCACGCAGGTGCTCGCGGCATCCACACTCAATTCCGGCACCGTCAACTCTTACACCCCGGCCGAGGCCGACCGCGCCCGCGCGGCGGTCACCAAGGCCGGATACACGCCCGAAACCATCGCGATGGCGCAGGACGGAAATTTCTTCTTCAATGCGAAGCAGGGCGGCCAAACTTATCAGGTGACGGTCACGCGCGCCGGCAAGGTCTACGCCAATGGCGGAACCGCCGCAGGTATGTGACCCATGTCTCCGGCCGCGTCCTATAGGCCGGTCAGGCGGCAGAACGCGCCGCCAGCGGAGAATGACGGAACAACGCCATGACGATCTACTCCATTGCCGAGGAAAGGATGTCACGCCCGCCCCAAACCCGTTGAATTGGCGATGTAGCGCATTACTTCCAGATCTTTGACGCGGCCTACGCCGGACGGGTCAGCGAGGTTAAAAGCGAAGCATCTGGCGGAAACCTATGATATAGTGAACTTCACGGCAGGCGAAGCGGTGCCAAACTTCCAGGTGGTGCCGGACATAGGCCGAGACTTTATGCCGTTCGTGATACAGGCCGTAAAATGTCACGCAGAGGCCGAGCACGATGAACACCAAAAGGTTGGTGAGCGCGATACCACCATGCGGCGCGATCGACAATTTAGGTTGGGGATCGCGCACCATTAAATCGACGGCCAAAAGAAGCAACGCCAGCGTAGGGGCCGCTATGTGAGCCAGGCGAATTTTCCGACTCGGGTTACGCATGACGAACTCCAAGCCCTTCAAGAAGCAAAGCTAGGCCCGCGAAAATTCGTTAAGGCAGGAACTCGCGGTAACCTGGGGCCGTCCATCAAGTGAAAGGGTACCGCACCATATTCCGTAGACCAATACTACGTAGTCACGCGAAGGAACGAAGACAAGATTGTGCGTGGTTGTGGCGCGTAAATTTGCCTTGGCCGTGCATCTATGCGCTGCGGAAGTGTGCCGCCGTGATTAATGATTAGACACGTCTAGCCGGCCGAACTCAGTCAAACGTTGCTCACTATTCAAGCAAGTCCGAGTATCACCTGCTTGCGTATCGAGCGAAATGCATCTGATTTAAGTTGGACAGACGACTAGTTGCCTTTGTTATCGTCATGATGTCGCGGATCGTCATGCCGCCACGCACGGTACTGGCCGCCGTCTTTTGCTCGGAATTGCTCAGCATCGGCACGATGTTCCCAAACGTGGAATCGATGGCTGCGATCCACATAGCCATCGGCATACCCGACTGACACGTTCCCTACGTCGAACGCCGCGTCTTGTGCGCTTGCCATTCCTTGGCTCCCCAGCGAGATACCCGTTAAGGCAATCGCCAGGCTTACGATTTTCGAAGTTATCCGCATTGTTCCTCTCCTTGTTATCGAAGTCATACTGACACTGACTTCGCGTGAAAGAAGGACATTTGGGAGACGAAAAAAGAGAAACAGTCGCAAAAAGTGTCAGGCGGTGAATAATAAAACATTCGCGACAACAACTCGTTTGATAGTTGCTCTGCAGGTAAAGTTGAACGCCACAGCCATACAGAGGTTCTTACGTGCACGTAAGCCGATTTTCCCCTGGCGAGATTATATCGCAATACGATTTAATGGCGGGCGAGGAACAGTTGTATAGTCGCGCTCGTTTAACTCACTGAACATTGCGCGAAACGACGAGTAATTTCTCATGCTCGAGACCGCCATGGATGTTGTAGGAGGCCTACATGGAACAGAATGTGATTGGTGGCCATAACCGACGGTCGTTTCTGGCTGGTGCGGGTGTAGGTGCGGGGGTATTTGCGCTCGGCCCTCTGGCGGCAAGTGTTGCCGCCGGCAGCGAGGCCCAAGCTGCATCGGAAAGCGGCAATTACGCCTTCGACAAACCTTACAACCGAATCGGCTTCGATGATGTGAAGTGGGACGGCGCCATGCGCACCGAGCATGTAAATCATCTGGTCGCAGGTCTGGGCGTGGCCGACATGGACTTCGAGTGCGCGCCTTCGATCACTGCCGCCTTGGCGAAGCGCATCCAGCATCATAATTGGGGCTATGTGGACATGGACGAGCCAGGTCCGATGGCGTTCAAACAGGGTCTGATTGACTGGAACGAGAAGCGCTACGGCATCAAGGTTATCAATCACCAGAATCTGGGCATCACCACCGGCGTGCATGCCGGTCTTCTGGCCTGTCTGCGCGCCTACACCAGGCCCGGCGACAAGGTGTTGCTGGCTACGCCGATCTACAACGGCTTCTACGGCGACATCCAGAACAGCCGGACGGTCAAGAATGAAAGTCTGATGCACTGGATCAACGGGCGCTATGAAATCGATTGGAACGATTTCGAGAAGAAGGCGTCCATTCCCGGCACCAAGGTCTCGATCCTCTGCAACCCGCAGAACCCAGTGGGCCGTGTCTGGAGCAAGGACGAACTCACTCGCTATGGTGAGATTTGCCTCAAGCATAACGTATTGGTGCTGTCAGACGAGATCCATTGCGACTTCGTGACCAAGGGCCAGAAATACACGCCCTTCGCCAATCTCGACGACAGAAAGGTTGTCGCCAACAGCATTACCTTCAAGTCGGGGAGCAAGTCCTTCTCGCTGTCGGGGCAGATGTGCGCGTGGTACTACTCGACCAATCCGGAAGTATTTGCTCGGACCTCGTTCGAAAATCATCCCGACCTCAACGTACTCGGTATGATCGCGGAACAAGCGGCATATTCTGGGGGCGAGGAGTGGCTCAACCAGCTGGTGAACTATATCGATGGCAACCTCGATTTCGCCCACAACTACGTCAAGACCAATATTCCCATGATCAAGGTTGGCAACAAGCCGGAGGGAACCTACCTGATGTGGGCGGACGTCAGCGATGTCATCGACAAGATAGGCGCCAAGAAGTCGGCAGACGCGGCCAATCGGTCAACGGCGCGTGAGCAAGGCAAGGCGAAGCTCGGAACGGACTATGCCGGCAACCAGGCGATGATTGCCCGCGAAATGATCACTCCCTCATTGGTCGCGCAGCATTGGTTTGCCAAAAATGCCTATGTGAAGCTCAACGCGGGCTCGACCTACGGGCTGGGCGGAGAGAATTATATGCGCATCAATTGTGCCACCGCCCGCAGTACCCTGAAAGCTGGGCTCGATAGCATGGCAAACGCGCTGAAAAAGATCTCGGCCTGATAATTAGAGAATTGGACAAAATGTCCGTTTCTGCTATCGCCGCCGCCCCACGTTGCCTTCGGTGATGGGTCGAACAACAATTAAACGCTAGTACTGGATGACGGCGAACATCTTCAGTCTGGGCCCTTCGCGATCGCTGCCACCAAAAACGGATTCTGGTGACTATACCAGCGAGATCAATTTACCGAATTATCGATACCGATCGTGACATGAAAATCGCTGTGCGCCCATTCCCCTGTGTCAAGCCACTGAAACGTGAAATCGATACATCGTGCGCGCGGCGGTATCGTAGCATCAAGTTCAACACTGTGAATGCCGAGGCCCGTATCTAGTGTTTCATTGTCGACAATATTCTGCCAGCCATCCACGCCCCAATGAATCAAGGCGGCGCGCGGCAAGGCGATGATGAGAGCCGTACGGTGTGCGATCTGGCCTATTGGTGCGTGCGGGCACCAGATGGCACGTTTGGTCGCAACACGCCGCCCTCCATAGCGCGCCCACACCGCCTTAGGACGGTCCAATGGGTATCCGATGTGGCGCGAGATCATAAGCTTGATGAATTCTGCATGTGCCCATGCCAACGGCATGGCTGATCCGGTTGGTTGCCCCGGAGAAAGCCGTTTCTCGGGCAAGGCGGCACTATCCCACACTTGTTCCGGTATCATGCCGGCTCGACCGGTCATCGCCGTCATAGCTTTGAGATAAGGTGTCGGATCGTTTCCGGCGACCAGCTCATAATGACCGCGTTCTCCGGTCAGCAGCGGCCAACCACGCCCTACGCCCGTGCCATCAAATGGTGTTCCGTCGTCGTGCTCACCATAGCCATCTCCGTTGTAGCGATGCCAGACCGGGCCGTTCGATGTGTCCGTCTTGAGCAGGGCATCGACAGCTGTGATGGTGTCGCGGACTTTTGGATCGTCGGCGTCGCGCAACCCAAAACGCACGAGTTGAAGGAAGTCGATGCTAATCTCCTCGTCGGCTGGAACCGCCGCATTGCGACTTCGGTTCTCAATTTCCAGAATATCCCGCAATGACGCGGGATTACACAACACATCTGGCGACGCAACGCGGATGTAGTAGCTCCCAAGTCCAAGCCGCTGAGCAAGCGCCGTTCCTCGGACGGTTGTCCAGGAATCGAGACGTGCATTCCAGAAATCCGCCAACGACAGGGCAAATTCCTTCGCAGGCTGCGACAGAAAGGGTGCTCCTGCGACCAGTGCCGCGATGCAAATTGTAAGCGTGAACGTGTTTATGCCGGCGTTTTCTTCCCAACGGTCTTGCGGGCTTGACGGTCCGGTGACCGCTATGAAGCCGAGGGCACGACGGATCATCTCTTCCACTGCGATGCCCTTCAGTGCGTCACGCTCCGCCAACGCCGCCGCGAGCAGAACCGGAAAGCCGACCTCGTCGAGTTGCAAACCCCGCCAGTAGGGTGTGCCGTCGAGCCATTGGTTCTGATACCAACTCCCATCGTCTTTCTGGGTGGCAATCAGATAGCGCAGAGTGTTGCGCGCTTCCGAAGCGGCGCCTAGCGCAAGCAACGCGGTTGCGCATTGCACGAGATCGCGAGGCCAAACCAAATGATAACCGCCCCTATCATCGCGACTGCTTCCCCATGGCACACTAAGGCTGGCAACCATCGTTCCGGGATAGGTCTTATCGCAATGGGCACGTAGTACCATGGAGGAAAGAGTAAATTGACCGGCCAAAGGATCGGATCTGTCGGGCTGTGGAAGCGCGTGTTCGCCGCGCGACGTATGCCACCGCTGCCAGGCCGCAGTCTGTCGCTCAAGCAGAACGTCGAACGGCTCCAGCAGGCTCGACACCGCAAGAGTAGCAGCAGCCTGCACGCTGTTCCCAAAACCTAATCCTACGACCGCCTCGCGGGGCAGCGCCCCGATCAGCGCGACATTGCCGGGCCCCGCGCTCGTATATTGCCATGCGAGCCTACCGTTCAGATGAAAATCTTGCCAACCGTCGCTTCGACCGACATAGCCCGCACTCGCGAGGCCGACCGCGTCCTGCTGAGCGCTGTCCACGGCGACGAGTGCAAGCCCGAAGGGACCCTGTTCTGCACCGAGGACGCGTCGGGAGCCATGGCGACTAATGGTTGCGATATTGTCGCTGCCTGTCGTACCGAGGCGGGGGGCAACCAAGACGTAGGGCCTCAAACTCTGATCACCAGCCAGTTTGACCTCAACGGCCAGAACGTCACGATCGGTATCCGGAGTCACACGCAATGTAAGCGTAAATCGTTCATGGGTGTGCACGATCTCTACGGCCGGAGTGCCAGGCGCCAACAACCGCAAAGTATAATTGTGCAGTCGCTTGACTTCCACCCAAAACCCGTTCCCGTCAGTCACAACAAATCCGAGATCGCGGATCTGCGGAATATCGACACGGGGGTAATAGACCTCGTTGACGATGCCGTAACCCAGCGTGAACCAAACCCGAGATGAGCCTAACGTAGAGCCCACCAGATCTTTCGCGCTGCTGGCCCAAGTCGGTGCGATACCCGGATGACCTGGGGCGTGCGTCGTAGGTTCGCTGAGATAGCCGGGCCCGCTTTCCATGCCGATCCTAGTATCATTAGCTTTCGATAAGAGCATCTCGTTGTTTCTCAACCGCATAGGCGGCAAGAGTGTCTTATTGGAAATGATATTCTTTATCTTCTCCAGCTCAACATCGCTCTGTACGCAGCTATTTGATTTATTGACACCGCTTGAATGCCCCGAGGGGGGTACCCCTTATTTCCAGGATAGAAACCCTGTCCAATTATGGATCGTTCATCGGCGAAAATGCCAACCAACACTCGCATGAAATAAACAGCACTGAACTAGCTGAATTAGGTGGCGCTATCGACGAGCGTAAACGGTATATGCTCCAGAGGTGAGTTTTTGTAACGTCTAAAGGTCGCAGTGCGAGAAACCTCCACCTATGTTCGGCAACGCTGCCCGCGTTTCGCGGATATGCTGTAAGACACCTAGAAGGTGCAGCCGTGTCTAGAGGGTAATTGTTTTGCCGTTGCCTAGCAGCGCCACTCCATCTGGCACGTCGCGGGCATCGTCTTCATCGCAGCTAACAACCGCAGAATTGAGCCAAGGACTATAGGGGATCAGTTGGCCTGCCTCGTATCCTTCCATGGTTGTTGCAACAGCACGCGCCATCTTTTGGCGCGCATCCTCTGAATCGCGCGCGCGGAGCCATACCACCATGATGATGTGGGATGCTCGCCAATCACTATGCCCCTCCGTCCCCTCAAGTGGCTCGAGCCTGTAAACTGGCATAACTGCCTCCTAATTGTGGAGACATGCTATCGGTCCGGACCTGAGAAGGATAGTTAGGCGTGCGCAGCATCGGGGCCATTACCAACGGCAGCCATATCTAACCTCTGGGCAGGTTCGAACGACAGTGCCAACCTCCATGTTTGATCTGAATGACCAGAGTTCTCTGCGGAACTTCCTCTACAAAAGTGAGCGGCGCGCGAGGGTCACGTCGACGTTAGCAAATATTCGTCCGTATATTCCGAGGCTGTTCGCAGTTTAGTTTCGTGTGCTTCGATACGCGCCGTTTCGGGAAAGAAAAGGAGCAATGTCTTGGAAAAGAAGGACAAAGACGGCAAAAGGAAAAAAGTTAAATTTCCCGACCTGAGGGGCGGGGTCCACGGTGAGCTCACGAAAGGAGGTCTGCTAGGCGAAGGGTATCGCGATCCACTCGCGATTGAGGACGACGAAGTTATAGTTAGTCCGGATTCAATATTGCCAGCCGGGCAAACGACGCGCGGATAAAGGCCGAGTGGCGCTTATCACGGCTGCAAGTGTCGTTAGGCTTTTGGTCTTTGGTGTCCTGCCGATAAACGTGCCCAGCACAGCAGTTGTGGCCGCCAACTTCGGCGCTGATGCTGGTTAAACCTTCAGTTGGTTGGAGGTATGGGGCTGGCATGTTCCACCGAGCCAATAGACAACAATGGTTGCGGGGCGCGTGACGTGCGGTGTCGGTTGGGGTTGAGTCGGGGCCGAACAAGCTTGGAGGTGATCCTGTGCGGCGCGTTTTCGAGTTGTAATGCAGGCAGATCGGTACTTGTTGTGAATCACAACAACGTTTGCGACGCACAAAGTCGTTGTTCTGCGTCGCGAGCCCAAAGCAGCCGCTGTAATCGGCTTTGAATCCGAACAAACGCTTCTGTACGAAGGTATTGCGGAAGAGCCGGAATACTAGGAACTGGACAAGATTAGAGGGCTGTCTCTCCGGATCGTGCGGGTCGCTTTGGTTGGCCTGGCTTGACCTTTATTCGCACCCGCCCAACGTGGATCCGCTTCAGCGATTATGACGCGCCGTGGCACATCAATGAATATTCGTTTCCCAGCACTGCCGCGGCGCAAACATTGCGGAATGTTGTCCGAAGAAACTGACGTTGGCGTTCTATTGACCCCCGGTTCGTCAGGCTGATGATTGCAGCCGGAAATGGAGTCCAGACATGCAGAATTCTCGGCTCTCAGACGCCCAGGTTATAACTGGTGTTGCGAAGTCTGATGCGAGCACCCCCGAGTATGGTGTCCCAAGTGCCGAAGCCCTCTCGCGATGGGAGAATGACGGAGGAGCGCCTGACCGACGTGGGGGGACCAGCAATCGTAAGGTCTCGAATTCGTCCCTGCCGCTTCCGGCCTCACAATCTGGTGAGAATGTCGTCGAGCGCCATCAGGAAGGTTTAAGTGTCGACCCGGAGCACTAACCGGACTGTTATGTGTTGACGCACCAGACACGGGCTGGCGCCTGTCGGTCTGGTCGGTGGCGGGGCGGTAATCGTGAGGGTTTCCGGTTTTTCAAACGTACGTAGTTTCCGGGCCTGCATAACAGGCGGTCCGTGCGGTATCAACGCGTATTGAGTTTCAAAGAAAGGCGTTCTGAAATATTCGGCGAGACAGTTCTACTTCCCCCGATTCGGTTTCCGCAAACTCGCTTTCAGATGTGGATGTTCAATCGAGCGGGACGCTGTTTCACGTTTTGCCGGCTCTGTGGTCGTAGTCGTGAATCACAAGTCTGAGCCGTTCCGGCCGGACTAACATTGGAGGTATATGGTGATCGAAGTAAACGGTGCGAGATCTCGCAGAAGCATATTATCGGGAGGTGGCGTGGCTTTATCTGCCGCTGGCATGCTCGCCTTGTTGAACACCTCAGCCCGAGCCGCGGGTACCGCGGCAAAAGGTGGCAATGCTACCCAGGACGCGCAACTTCTGAATGCCGCGCTGAGCCTTGAAGATGAGGGGATTGCCGCTTACCAGATAGGCGCGGAGAGCAAGTTCCTAACACCCGCCGTACTGAAAGTCGCCGTGACGTTTCAGGGCCATCACAAGCAGCACCGCGAAGATTTGCTCGCCGCGATCGCGCGCCTTGGCGGTACACCGGTCAAACCGAAATCCCAGCAAGACTATGCGAAAGAGCTCGGTACGGCGTCGCTCAAGGATCAGTCCGGTGTGTTGCGCTTGGCGCTAAAGCTCGAGCGGGGAGCGACGAATGCCTATCTCGGCCTTATTCCTTCTTTCGACCAGTCGGATCTGTATGTATTGGCCGCGCGCACTGCTGCCGATGAATCGTTTCACGCGGCTGTCCTCGGCCAGGTGTTGGGCGAAGCAATCCCCCAAAAAGCGCCGATGTTTGGCTAATTGTTTTGTCAGGGCACGGCATGCGATTTCAGCTGCTTCGCTATGTCGTACTCATCCCCATTGCGGCGCTTGGTATAGCGACCGCATCTGCGGCAACGGCATCACCCCAGCCCCCCGCCGTGCCGCAGAGAACTCCGCTCCCCGGGAACGCCTCCCGGGGGGCGGATCTTTATGAAGCCAAATGTGGAGCATGCCATTCACTGGATTCAAACCGGATAGGACCGAAGCATCGCGGCGTCTTTGGCCGCAAGTCTGGGAAAGTGCCAGACTTTCACTACACTGCGGCGCTTAAAAGGTTGAATGTCGTTTGGAACAGACAAGCTCTCGATCGCTGGTTGCAGAACCCTACCGCGATGGCGCCAGGAACGGCCATGGGATATCGGCTAACGGTACCGCAGGAACGTGCCGATATAATTGCCTATCTAAAACAGCAATCGCCTCAGCACTAAGCGCGAGGGTGCGTGTCAGAATCGGGGTCTGTGCCAATTCCCCTATTCCGCGGACGATGGAGCTGGGAGGGTATCGTCGTCGTCAATTCGTGAGGCGCATCGCCTTGGAGGGCGTAGCGGCCCAGCCGCCGGAGGTGAGGAAATGGATTGGATGGAGAGTATAAGCCCACTTGCTGGTCACCGCGCGCAGCCGTCGATACTCGTTAATGTTGCGGAACTTGTGACGGCTTATTTCGCATCTACACCCGACCCTGGGATCGCATCACAGCGGGTCATCTTCGGTACCTCTGGTCACCGTGGGTCGGCTTTTGCTTCCGCTTTCAATGAAGCACATATTCTTGCGATTACCCAAGCAATCTGCAGCTATCGCCAGCGCGTAGGCATCCCCGGGCCTCTGTTTTTGGGAATGGACACACATGCCCTCTCTGAGCCCGCTTTTGCAAGCGCTCTGGAGGTGCTGTCAGCCAATGGCGTGGAGACTTTGATCGACGCGCAGGGCGAATACACACCAACACCCGTGATCAGTCACGCAATTCTGACCTATAATCATGGCCGCAAGACCGGTTTGGCGGATGGAATCGTCATCACTCCGTCGCACAACCCTCCCGACGAAGGTGGGTTCAAATACAATGGCCCAAATGGGGGGGCGGCGGATGTCGGCGCAACAAGCTGGATCGAATCAACTGCAAATGAACTCCTATCCAGGAAGCTTGACGGAGTTGAACGGATTCCCTACGCGCGCGCGCTTAAGTCTCCCTGCGTGCACCCACACGATTACGTCTCGTCCTACGTCGCTGATCTCACTAACATCGTCGATCTTGATGCAATCCGGTTGTCGGGGGTGCGGATCGGAATCGATCCCTTGGGTGGGGCCGCTGTTCACTATTGGGGACCGATCATTGATCGCTACAAAATCGCGGCGTCGGTCGTGAATGACGCGGTCGATCCGACTTTCCGTTTCATGAATGTTGATCACGACGGCAAAATCCGCATGGATTGTTCGTCGCCCTATGCCATGGCGGGTTTGGTCGCGATGCGCCAGAAATTCGACATCGCTTTCGCCAACGATACGGACGCGGACCGGCACGGGATTGTTTGTCCATCCGCTGGGTTGATGAATCCGAACTGCTACCTCTCAGCCGCGATTGCATATCTGTATTCCAACCGGTCAGGCTGGAGTAGCGGCAGCGCGGTGGGAAAGACTATTGTCTCAAGCAGCATGATCGATAGGTTGGCTGCGAAGCTAGGACGCAAGCTCGTCGAAGTGCCCGTTGGCTTCAAGTGGTTCAGCGCCGGCTTGAACGATGGATCACTCGGCTTCGCAGGCGAGGAAAGCGCCGGCGCCACGTTCCTAAAACACGACGGCTCGGCATGGACTACGGATAAAGATGGGTTGATCATGGGCCTTCTTGCTGCGGAAATTACCGCGAGAACTGGTCAGGATCCGCATCAATTTTATGAGAGTGTCACCAATGGTTTGGGAAAGTCATTTTATCATAGGAGCGACATACCGGCGTCGATTTCACAAAAGAAATTGGTAGCGAGTCTTTCTGCTGACGAATTTGATGTGAGTGATGTCGCTGGCGAACGAGTAGAGTCAAAACTAACTTGCGCGCCCGGGAACGATAAGCCGATTGGCGGCATCAAAGTAATCACCAAGAATGGATGGTTTGCGGTGCGACCATCCGGGACAGAAGATGTTTATAAGATCTATGCTGAGAGTTTCCGCAGCGAGGCACATCTAAAACACATCGTGGAGGATGCTCACGCGGCAATTGCCAGCGCCTTCATAAATGTCCCAACACACTCGGATACGCCACAGCCTCAATCTATTGATCGCCATAGGAACTCACATGGTCGCATTACCGCTTCCTGAGCTGCCCGATAAAATTGCCGATTTGCGTGATCTCGCGCTCGATTTGCGCTGGACATGGAGCCATGAGGGCGACTCCCTCTGGGAATATATCGACGAACGTCTCTGGCAGCGCACGCGCAATCCTTGGCTCGTCCTACAAAACGCATCGGCGCAAAAGCTGGAGCACCTTGCCGCCGATCGCGTTTTTTGTGTTAAGCTCGCGCAGATCAGCACCACGCGAAAGCAATATCTTGAGCGGCCCGGGTGGTTCACCGAGACCCATGGTAACAAGACCCTCGGTGGTGTCGCCTATCTCAGCATGGAATTCGGCCTCGGCACCGCCTTGCCGCTTTATGCGGGTGGGCTTGGCGTTCTCGCAGGCGACTATCTCAAAACCGCTAGCGATCTTGCCGTTCCGGCAATAGGAATTGGGCTGCTCTACCAGGAAGGCTATTTCCGCCAAATCATCGATGCCGAAGGGATGCAGCAAGAACTCTATCCCTATAACGAACCCGCCATGATGCCGGTCGAGCCGGTGATTCTTCCGCAGGTGGGGTGGCTGCGCATACCGCTCGAGCTACCGGGACGGGTGATTCAACTTCGTGTCTGGCAGGCGACGGTCGGACGGGTGAAACTCTATCTCCTAGACAGCAACGGCCCGCTGAATTCGCCCGCGGATCGGGGTATCACGGCGAAGCTCTATGGCGGCGGCAGCGAAATACGCCTCATGCAGGAGATAATTCTCGGTGTTGGCGGCTGGCGGATCGTCGAAGCGCTTCGTCCGGACGTGGAGATTTGTCACATTAATGAAGGCCATGCGGCGTTTGCGATTATCGAACGCGCTCGCCAGTTGGCGGTCAAAGCCAAGCTCAGCTTCTGGGAGGCGTTGTGGGCAACCCGCGCCGGCAATGTGTTTACTACACACACGCCCGTTGCCGCCGGATTCGATACGTTCAGGCCGGATCTTCTGCGCAAATATCTTCCCTATGTCGAGGGTGAGTTGGCGGGTCATGGCGTAACGCTCGACGATATCATCGGCCTGGGGCGCATCAATCCGGCGAATTCGGACGAGGCGTTCAATGTGGCTTACCTCGCGCAACGCGGGTCTGCGCGTTGCCTTGGCGTGAGCCGCCTGCACGGGGAATTCAGCCGACGCATTTTTCAGCCCCTGTTCCCACGCTGGCCGACCTGTGAGGTCCCGGTGGATCATGTAACGAACGGGGTGCACATTCCAACTTGGGATTCGATTGAGGCGGACCGGATCTGGACCGAAGCCTGCGGCAAGGAGCGCTGGCGCGACATGCCGGATGAACTGCGCGATCATATCGTAGGTGTGTCCGACGAGGTGTTGTGGAACATGCGTGGCACCGGGCGTCAATCGCTCATCGGAATCGTGCGAAGCCATCTCGCCGACCAGCTGCGCGAGCAGGGATTTGCGTTGGAATCGGTGCGCTTGGCGGAGAATGTACTCGATCCCAATGCGCTCACCATCGGGTTTGCGCGCCGCTTCACGGAATACAAACGCCCCAATCTCCTCTTGAGCGATCCCGCGCGCCTCGACCGGCTGCTGACCAACGAGATCCACCCTGTGCAGATCGTGGTCGCTGGAAAGGCCCATCCCGCGGATATCGAAGGCAAGGCGATGATACAGGCGTGGATCCGGCTTGCACGACAGCCCCGTTACCGTCGAAAGGTCGTGTTCCTGGAGGATTATGATCTCGCTCTCGCAAAGGAACTCGTCCAAGGCATCGACGTGTGGATCAATATGCCGCGACGACCATGGGAAGCTTGCGGCACCAGCGGCATGAAAGTCCTCGTCAATGGCGGTCTCAATTGTTCGATTCTCGATGGCTGGTGGGACGAAGCCTATCAACCCGATGTGGGTTGGGCGATCGGCAATGGCACCGGCGGCGATGCGAAGCAAGTCGACAGACGCGACGCCCAGAGTCTTTACGATGTTTTGGAAAAGGGTGTATTGCCAGAGTTTTACGACCGGGATGCGCATGGTCTGCCGCGCGCTTGGCTTGCTCGCATCCGGCGCAGCATGTCGACGCTCACGCCCATGTTCGCAAGCGCGCGCATGGGCCGCGAATATGTCGAAAAGGCCTATCTACCGCTCGCCGCGGCTTTGCGTTCGCGCCTTGCCGACGACTGTGCCGGCGCCAAGGCCGCACATGCCTGGGCCGATTCTTTGCAACTCCATTGGTCCGGCCTGCATATCGGCAATCCTACAATCGTCCGCACCGACGACGAGTGGCGTTTTTCGGTTGCCGTGTTCCTCGGCGAAGTTTCTCCAACGTGCGTGCATGTGGAGTTGTTCGCCGACGCTCAGAACGGAATAGCCGCGGAAGTCATCATTCTCCATCAAGGACCGACCATCCCCGGCACCCTCAACGGCTACATCTATGCTGGAGGGGTCGCGACGTCCCGTCCGATGGAGGACTATACCGTCCGTATCGTGCCGTATCACGAGGGCGTGCACGTCCCAGCTGAACTGCCGCTTGTTGTTTGGCAACATTAGGAAGGGTAGGACCGCTAACCCAAAATAGGCCGCGAAACGATCCTTTGCGGTGGCCGGGATATCGGCAGACGCGGCGCGACAATTCCGCGGCAATCGTTCCCGGCCCAAGGGAAGACGGCAACCCGATATTCTATTTCCAACTCCGTCTTGGCACGGGACCAATGCTCGGCGGTCTTGCCCTCGGGGCGGCCCTCGAGCTGCCAGATTTCGTAACTTCGCCGGCGAATGTCCTGTTCAGGGATCATCGGTTCATTCCTCACTGGAGTAAAACGCCAAACTCCGCCTGCGTAAAGCGGCTTTCGCATTTATCCTGCGATTTGCCTTACTTTCCCTTCTATCTGCGGTGATAACGTAGGCACCGAGTAATTGATGCCGGTTGCCTGATGATAAAGGGCGGCATAACGCTCAGCGCTCGCGGCCCAGCCAAAATCTTCAGCCATTCCCTTGAGTTGCAGCCGCCGCCACGCAAGTGGTTCCTTGTAGAGCGCCAAAGCCCGTCCGATGGCGCTCATCAACCCATCCCCGGTCGGGTCTTCGAAAACGAAGCCGGTTGCCAGGTCGGGTGGCCCAATATCCGTTACCGTATCGGCAAGGCCGCCGGTTCGACGCACCACAGGCACAGTTCCATAGCGCAGCGCGTAAAGCTGAGTCAGACCGCACGGCTCGAACCGCGCGGGAGCCAGGAGTATGTCGACACCGGCTTGTAGCCGATGGGCCAGAGCTTCCTCATAGCCAATGTGGACCGCAACCCTATGCGGATATTGACGTTGCAGCGCCTCGAAGGCGACTTCCAATACAGGATCGCCTTCTCCGACAAGCGCGAACTGCGCGCCAGCCGCCATTATGCTTGGAACATTTTCGAGAATAACGTCAGCCATCTTCTGGTGTGCGAGCCGGCTTACGAACCCGACCAGTGGTATCCGAGGGTTTATCTCCAACCCTAACGTCCTTTGAAGTTCCGCCTTGCAGAGCCGCTTACCAGAAATGTCATGCCTGCTGTAGCGGTGGGGTAGATGGACATCCTTCGCCGGATCCCACAACTCGTTATCGATGCCATTGAGAATGCCGCAGAAATTCTGCTTGCGTGCCTGCAGCGCCCCGTCCAGCCCGCATCCGAGTTCCGGCGACAGAACCTCACTCGCATAAGTAGGGCTTACCGTTGTAACCTTGTCGCTGTAGTGGATGGCGGCCTTTAGATAAGACACCTGGCCGTAAAACTCGACGTCGCCGTCGGTGAAAAGTTGCTCGGGTATGCCGATGGAAGGCAGTACCTCGCGTGGGAAATTCCCCTGAAACGCCAGATTGTGGATCGTGAATACGGTGGCGGGCTTTGAACCCTTCTCCATCGCCAGCAGGAGCGGAACGAGCCCGGCATGCCAGTCGTTCGCATGCACCACGTCGGGCTTCCAGTCCAGGACACGTCCGGCGGCAATTTCCGTCGCCACACGAGCCAAGAAGGCGAACCGCAGCGCATTGTCGGTCCAGTCCTGACCACCATCGTCTTGGTACAATCCGCCGGCCCGCGAGAAGAGGCTCGGCGCGTGAACGAGCCATACTGGCACGTCCGAACCGGGAAGCCGTCCGGAAATAAGCGCTGCGCTCTCTACGCCAAGCATGGGCTTCAACCGGGTCTCGATACGTGGATTCGCCAATTGTCCGATGGCACCGGGATAACCTGGCAGCAGAATGCGCACGTCAATTCCCTGCTGTTTGAGGGCAATTGGCAGGGCGCGGGAGACATCGGCGAGACCGCCAGATTTGGCGAGCGGCTCTGCCTCCGACGTCACAAACAAAACACGCGTCGCTCGGCCATTCGATTGCCGCCGTACTCCTCCTGCGTCCAGGACTTTCTGACGCGTAAACCCGGGCTCTTTTGATTCCGGGTAATAAACTGCTTGCATCGGTGTTGTGTTGATCACGACGTCTCCTATCGAGCAGCAAGCTGGGCAGGCTTGGTTCGGCAACCTCAAGCGATAGTGCGCGGCGGGAAGAAAACCGCCTCGCACACCGCAGCCCAACCTCGCATCGCAACCGTCGACTTGGCACTTGGCGAGCCCACAACTAGCCCGTTTAGCAGTTGTGAAGGGACACGATCACGGGGCATTCATTCTCAGCGGCAGGCTATCCATGCAAATCTAAACAGCCGACCGTAACCGGCGCCGGCGTACAACCGACAGAGCCGGAAACTACGGAGCAACAAGCATCAGATGTGGGGTCACAATAGGTTGTCCTTCCGGCTTCGACCGGGAATACTGAGGTCGTGGCGCTTCAATTTCCGCAGAGGACCAGATGGACGTTCACAAGAAGGCCCAACGGGCAGCGCGGGGACGGCAGGTCCCATGAGGCAGGCTGTTACTGGGCAAACGTCGGGAGCTGCGCGTGCCGTCATGGGCATCTGTACGCGCCAACGAGCTTTTGGGTGTCGGACCGGGTGTGTGCCGGACCTGCGAGGCCACAGCTCACGACCGCGTTGGCTCATTCAGATCGGCGTTAGAAAACTCAACAAATTCAGGAGTATAAGGTGTCGCGTCTCCAGATACCCCACAAGCCCGAGCAGCATGTGGGGCAGCCGCCGGCAATTTGTCTATGCAAAAACGAGATGATCAACCCGTCACCTCGGATCGGGCGCCGCAGCCGAATACGGCGGTGGGCCGACAAACCTCTCAGCGAACCACAGCGATTGTGATGGCCAACGACACCGACCCATTTTCATTCCTCGGAATGCATCTTGTGCGAGGAGAGCTTCTCGTCTGCGTGTTTCAACCCCAGGCCACCCGTGTCGCGGTGTTGCGCGCGAGCGACGGCGTTTGTGTGGGAGAGCTTGCCCGTCAGCATGGAGACGGCATCTTTGCGGGCACGGTGGAGGGACGCGAGCCTTATGCCTACCGACTGCGATTGGAGGTGGCCGGACGACAGAGTGTGGTAGCTGACCCCTACAGTTTCGGCCCCGTGCTTGAAGGTCTCGACATCTATTTGCACGCCGAAGGGACATATTTGCGCAGCTTCGAGAAAATGGGAGCTCACCCGATCGTTTTGGACGGCGTCGAGGGCACCGCGTTCGCTGTATGGGCACCAAACGCGCAGCGCGTGAGCGTAGTCGGCGATTTCAACAACTGGGATGGCCGCCGCCACCCGATGCGACTTCATCCGGGAGCCGGACTTTGGGATATATTCCTGCCAGGCGTAGCGACCGGCGCGCTCTACAAATACGAAATCAAGACGCGCGACGGCAGGGTTCTGCTCAAGGCGGATCCCTATGCGTTCACAGCCGAGCGGCCGCCGCGGACGGCATCGGTCGTCCATGGCTTGCCGCGCCCGCCGGGCGCTCATCATTCGGGCCCCCTGGCAGATCGTCATGTGCCGGTATGCATCTATGAAGTTCATCTCGGTTCCTGGCGCAGGGTTCCGGAAGACGGCAACCGAGTTCTGACCTACCACGAGCTCGCTGATACGCTCATTCCTTATGCGAAGGAGATGGGTTTTACGCATATCGAGCTCATGCCCGTGAGCGAACACCCCTTCGACGGGTCCTGGGGCTATCAGCCGACCGGGCTCTTTGCGCCCACGAGCCGTCACGGCTCGCCCGAAAATTTCGCGGAATTCGTTTCACGCTGTCATGCCGAAGGACTGGGCGTCATCCTCGATTGGGTCGCCGGACACTTTCCCAACGACCCGCATGGCCTCGCGCGCTTCGACGGTACCCCTCTTTACGAGCATGAGGATCCGCGCGAGGGCCACCATCCAGACTGGGGTACGCTTGTCTACAATTTTGGCCGCCGGGAGGTCTGCAATTATCTTCTTTCCAACGCGCTGTTTTGGCTCTCGCAATATGGGGTCGACGGATTGCGCGTAGATGCCGTGGCCTCCATGCTTTACCGCAATTATAGCCGCAAAGAAGGCGAATGGGTCCCCAACGTCCATGGCGGCGTCGAGAATCTGGAAGCCATCGACTTTCTTCGGCGAATGAACGAGCTGGCCTACCAAGAATGTCCCAAGACCGTGACGGTCGCCGAGGAATCCACGGCCTGGCCGATGGTGTCGCGGCCGGTTTATCTCGGCGGTCTCGGCTTCGGCTACAAATGGAACATGGGGTGGATGCATGACACGCTCGAATATATGGCGAAAGATCCGATCTATCGGAAGTTCCATCATGACAAACTCACTTTCGGGCTACTCTATGCCTTCAGCGAGAATTTCGTCCTACCGCTGTCGCACGACGAGGTCGTGCACGGCAAAGGTTCTCTGCTTGATAAGATGCCGGGCGATCGCTGGCAGAAATTCGCCAACTTGCGCGCCTATTTTGCCTTTACGTACACGCAGCCGGGCAAGAAGCTCCTCTTCATGGGCGACGAATTCGGGCAGGAAAGTGAGTGGAATCACGACCAAAGCCTCGATTGGCATGTCACGCAAGACGCGTTGCATGCGGGCGTGCAGCGGCTCGTGCGCGACCTCAATTTGCTTTACCGCAGCGTGGCCGCGCTCCATGCGCGCGATTGTGAGGCGGAGGGCTTTTCCTGGATCGACTGCAACGACGCCGACAGCAGCGTTATTTCCTATTTACGGCATGGAATGAGTTCCGAAGATTTCGCGGTCGTCGTCTGCAATTTCACACAGGTGCCGCGCCACCACTATCGCGTCGGTGTACCCCGCAAGGGCGGTTATCAGGAAGTCCTGAACACGGACTCCAATCATTACGGCGGCAGCAATATCGGCAATTCCGGCGCAATCGTAGCCGAAGATGTGGCGGCGCACGGCCATGCGTTTTCCATCTCACTCACATTGCCACCGCTCGGCGTTGTCGTGTTGCGGCCGGAAGGCGGGGGGGCGTGACGGGATTTTTGACCGAGGGGCAACCGTCTCCGTTCGGCGCACATTTCGATGGCCGGGGTGTCAATTTCGCGCTCTTTTCCGCGAACGCAGAAAAAGTGGAGCTCTGCCTTTTCGATGACAAAGGGCAGCGCGAGACACATCGCACTGCGTTGCCGGAACACACAGACGATATTTGGCACGGCTACTTTCCGGATGTGCGCCCAGGACAGCTTTATGGCTATCGCGTGCACGGCCCCTACGATCCGGAGGCCGGGCATCGGTTCAATCCGCACAAACTTCTCATTGACCCATATGCACGCGCGCTCGACCGGCCTTTCGCATGGAACGATCTTAATTGCGGTTACATCGTCGGAGACGCTCGCGGCGATCTCTCTTTCGACACACGTGACAATGCTGCACTCATGCCAAAATGCCGCATCGTCGAACCCCGCTTCGATTGGATCGGCGATACAAATCCCCAGGTCCCCTTGGCGCAATCCATAATCTATGAGCTTCACCCGCGGGGCTATACCATGCGGCATTCAGGAATCGCGGAAGGCCTGCGCGGAAGCTGCGCCGCGCTTGCCGATTCGAAGATCGTCGGCTACTTGCGCGAACTTGGAATTTCCGCGGTGGAATTGCTACCCGTTCACCCTGCAAGCACATCGCGAGCACTCTGGCAGAGTGGCCTCATAGACTATTGGGGTTACAATTCCATCAGTTTCTTCGCGCTTGAGTCGCACTATCTTGCAAGCGGACAGATCGATGAATTCAAGCGTATGGTTCGCGCGTTTCACGATGCCGGCATCGAAGTCA
Organism: Pseudomonadota bacterium; assembly: GCA_040389245.1. Taxonomy (GTDB): domain Bacteria; phylum Pseudomonadota; class Alphaproteobacteria; order Micropepsales; family Micropepsaceae; genus Rhizomicrobium. Next base: position 1,853,074 of record JAZKAH010000002.1, read on the forward strand.
TTTTAGATGTGGTCTTCAACCACACGGGCGAAGGTGATGAGCTCGGTCCCACGGTCAGTTTTCGCGGGATCGATAATGCGTCCTATTATTGCCTCGCAGAAAACAAACGGCATTATCTCGATTTCACCGGATGTAAGAACACACTCAACCTCGGTCACCCGCGTGTACTGCAGATGGTGATGGAGTCCCTGCATTATTGGACAACGGAGATGCATGTTGACGGCTTCCGCTTTGATTTGGCGGTGAGTCTTGCGCGCGTCGACCATCATTTTTCCCGTGACGCCGGTTTCTTCGCCGCCATCCAGCGGGATCCGATATTGGCCAAGTCGAAGCTTATCGCCGAGCCTTGGGATTTGGGCCCGGACGGGTATCAATTGGGGGCGTTCCCGCAGAGCTGGAGCGAATGGAACGACAAGTATCGCGACACCATGCGCCGCTTCTGGCGGGGAGATGGCGGATTGCTCGGCGATTTTGCCAAACGGTTGGCAGGATCGAGCGACGTGTTCGCGCCGTCCGGTCGCGGGCCTGCAGCAGGGATTAATTTTGTCACCGCACATGATGGTTTCACGCTCGAAGACTTGGTGAGCTATGCGACCAAGCATAATGAGGCGAACGGCGAGGGCAATCGTGACGGTTCTGACGCGAATTTCAGCGCGAATTACGGTATAGAAGGCGAGAGCGATAACTCGTCAATTCTTGCCCTACGCCTGCGGCAGAAGCGCAATCTGATGGCTACGCTGTTGCTCTCGGAGGGCATTCCCATGCTGACTGCTGGCGACGAATTTGGCCGTACGCAGAAGGGAAACAACAACGCCTATTGCCAGGACAACGAAACGAGTTGGCTTAACTGGAACGTCGCCGATGTGAGTTTCGGAGATTTCGTTCGACATCTGTTGCACCTGCGTGCGCAATTTCCCGCTTTCCGCCGCTCGCAGTTCTTCGGAAATGATCGTGCCGACGATGCAATCAGAAAAGACATCATGTGGCTTTTGCCTGACGGGCGCGAACTCGCGCAATCTGACTGGGATGCACCGGGTGAAAACTGTCTCGGCATCCGGTATGCGGGCGCCGATCAGGGGTTGAACACGTATTCCCTTTTGTTGTTGGTGAATGTATCGCCATTGCAGGTCGATTTCGTGCTTCCTCCGGGTCTGTCGTGGCGCTGCCTTCTTGACACGGTGCGCAATGGCGTCCCACGGGGTGCGGTCGAGGGCAAGACTTTCGCGCTCGAAAATCATTCGCTTGCACTGTTAATTGATACAAGCCCCGCGTGATCCATGGACGAGGCGCTCAGCAGACTTGCCGACCTAGCTGGGATCGAGGCCCGCTACTGGGATATTGAGGGGCGGTTGCACGAAACGTCACCTGAAACGGCGCGGCATCTACTTGGCGCATTAGGACTTCCCGCCGAGACGCAGACGGAGGTTTTGGCAAGCCTCGCACGGTTGGAAGAGAGAAGCTGGCGCGAAACATTGCCGCCCGTGATTGTCGTCACCGAGGGGTGTGAGATCGCTGTTCCGTTACGCTTGTCCGCGGCCGCTGCGCAGAATCTGCGCTGGTCGCTCGATCTAGAAGGCGGTCTTCGGGTTGAGGGGGAGTACAACATCGCAGACTTGGCTATCGAGAGCATGGGCGCGTTGGATGGAGCGCCGATCTTCTTGCGCTGGCTACGGCTGCCGGCGCAGCCTACGGGGTATCACTGCTTGCGTGTGGAAACGGATGCGCCATTCGTCTCCAGTCTCATTGTTGCACCGTCCCGCTGCTATCTACCGGCCCCTGACCACCGCTATTGGGGAGTCGCGGCCCAGCTCTATTCTGTCAGATCAGAAAATAATTGGGGCATGGGCGATTTTACCGATTTGCGTACTTTAATGGATTGGGCGGGCGAACACGGTGCCGCAGCGGTCGGAGTCAATCCACTACATGCGCTTTTTCTCGATACGCCAGAGGACGCAAGCCCTTATTCGCCAAGCAGCAGACACTTTATTAATCCGCTCTACCTCGACGTAACCGCGATTCCAGATTATGCGGAATCGGCTGAGGCGTGTCTGCTTGCTTCCACATCGGCTATCTTCGATATAGTGCGTGCGGTGCGAGCGCGCGATATTGTCGACTATACCGCGGTCGCCAGGGCCAAGCTTGCGGTTTTTGAGCATCTTTACCGGCATTTTCGGAGTGCACATGGCAGAGAAACAGATGCTCGCCGGCTTGCGTACCACACGTTTGTTGCCGCGACGGGACCGAGTCTTTATCATTTTGCGTTATTCCAGATGTTGACGGAGCGGTTTGGAACACACGATTGGAGGGCTTGGCCGCAATCCTGGCGGAGCCCGGATTCGACCGAAAGCCTCTCGCCCGATCAAGCCGAACGAATCGAGTTTTTCCAATATCTCCAATGGCAATGTGCCATCCAATTTGCAGCTGCCGCCAGGCGCGCAAGTGGCATGCCAATCGGGCTCTATAACGATCTTGCGGTCGGCGTGGACGCATCGGGTGCCGATCATTGGGCCGGCCAGGACTTGTTCCTGCCGGGTATGTTGGTGGGTGCTCCGCCCGATCCTTTCAACGAACAGGGTCAGAACTGGGGAGCGGCGGCGTTCAATCCGCATCGCTTGCGCACTGGCGGCTACGCGCAATTCATTTCGTTGATGCGGGCCAATATGCGTGGCGTGGGGGCACTGCGCATCGATCACGTGATGGGATGGCAGCGCCTCTTTCTTATTCCTGCGGGCGCGCCGGCCTCGGAGGGCGCTTATATGCACTTTCCGCTGGACGATCTTATCGGCATCGCTGCGCTCGAAAGTCAACGTAACAAATGCATCGTGATTGGTGAGGATCTCGGCACCGTCCCCGCCGGCTTTCGCGAGCGCATGGCGAAGGCCGACATCTTGTCCTGCCGGATTCTTTATTTTGAACGTGAAGGAGATCGGTTTCGCCGGCCCGGCGAATTTCCCGCACGTGCTGTGGTTTCGGCGACGACCCACGACCTAGCAACGCTGTGCGGTTATTGGACGGGCCAAGACATCGCCGCTAAGGCGCGGCTAGGCATTCTCAAGGGTGACGAGGAACGCCGATCCAACGAAGAGCGCGCGCGGGACAAACGCCTGCTCCTTCAAGCCTTGGTAGAGGAAGGCCTTTTGCCGCACGGTTTGGATCCTGCGGTTTCGGACAGCACACCCTGGACGTCATCGTTAGGGGAAGCCATCCATGCTTATCTTGCGCGTTCGCCCGCTGTGATCCTTATGGTCCAACTGGACGATCTCACAGACGAAGGGCGCCAAATCAATCTTCCAGGCAGCATCTCTGACTATCCTAACTGGCGAAGGAGACTTAGCCGGTCTATCAAAGAAATCGCCGCCGACGCTGCCATCACGCAAACGTTGACGATAATTACCAGCGAGCGCGAAACTCCGAGAACGCCGGCTTGAACGCCGACCCTCACAATCCTAAAGTGTAAGCGTCGAAATTTTGGCGATGCCCTTTGGGCTGACAGGTCGACCATGCGGGCTGAGGTTGCATACATTTTTCGGGATCTCCGCCGCGATCGGCCTTGGCTCGGTATCGCGGCTGGCGCCATGTTCTTTGCCTTAGCAGCATTTCTTCGGTGGTCTCTCGGTGGCTTAGCCGAGGGATTTGGGCCGATGATGTTCTTGCCCGCGATCTTGCTCGCGGGTCTCCTTGGCGGCATCCGGATTGGGGTTGCCGCCGCCATCATTTGCATGTTCACTGCATGGGTATGGTTTTTCCCACCTTATGGGACGTTCGTTCTGAATCTCCGAGAAGTCGTCGTGATGGCGACGTTTATTTTAACTGCAACCCTTGAGCTGTGCGTAGTTAGGATTCTCAGGGTTGTGATGAACGATCTGTTTGTAGCGCGGGAGCGGTCCAATACGCTGTTTCGGGAATTGCAACACAGGGTAGCGAATAATCTGCAATTTGTCGCGAATCTCTTGCTCCGCGAGCGCCGGTCTTTGGAAAGAGGGAGCGCCGGGGAGACGGTGTTGAAAGCTGCCCAAGGACGCCTCGATCTCATGGGACGTGTCCATCGCCGGCTTCACGATCCTTCGGCGGCTGACTTACCGTTGGGGCAATATGTTGAGGATCTCTGCGTGGATCTGATAAAATCGAGCGACACGCCAAATATTCAGCTGACTGTGAAGGCAGGGCCGCTTCGACTTGACCTTGAATCGCTGATGTCCGTGTCGTTGATTGTCGCCGAGATCGTTACCAACAGCCTCAAGCATGCATTTCGGGATCAGACGATCGGGAGCATTTCGGTGGGGCTAGACGCCCGAGCCGGGTATTGTGTGCTGACCGTCGCCGATGATGGGTGCGGTCTTCCAGCAGAATTCGAACAGCTGAAAGCGAATGGACTAGGGCAGGGTATTCTTGAAAGCCTATCCTCTCAGCTTGGCGGCAAACTGTCTTTTGAACGCCAGAAAGGAACGACTGTCCAGTTGGTATTTCCTGTAAGATCGAACGTTGCATAGTCCGGCTCGGTATCTGCTCTAAAGCACGGGGTTGCCGGCCTGCGCTACGGTAAGTTTCGCTCGCAAATCTTTGAGTTCTTTAAATCGGCTGCTGACGTCGCGCAAAATCGCCGCGATGCCAATCACCTGTCCGTCTCGATTGGTGAAGGGAAGAATTGTAAATTCGACGGATATGCGAAGACCATCCTTTCGAATCGCGGGAACGGCAAGAACATCGCCGGCGCCATAACGAGTAACTCCTGTTCGCATCGTCCGCGCGTAGCCATCCCAATGACGCTTGCGTAATTGCTCGGGGATAATGATATCGAGAGTCTTTCCCAGCGCCTCCGATTGCGAGAAGCCAAATATTCTTTCGGCGCCGCGGTTCCAAATGCGAACCAAGCCGTCGGCGTCTGCGTAAATAATGGCGTCAGGTGCGTCGGCGACGAGTGCCCGGCAGAATTCGGCTATATCGATTGTCAAAACATCATCTCCTGTCACTAACGCCAGCTGAGGCGCAACTTTCTTAGCCGATCAAACTTCGTCGACCGTCGAGCGCTCAGGCCGGCGCCGCTGGTCCGATTCAGGAAGGATTCCAATGACATACCGACGCGGATGCCATCCATAACCTCGTCTCATACCTTAAGTTCCGCAGGACCAACATGTTATAATTACATAAACTCGCCGTTGCTTGTGTGAATGGCGGCCGGTATAAGATGTACGTGGAGTACTTGTTTTGTGGTTCACTTGGCTCGGTGGGGTTTTGATATCACGTGACACGAATTTCAGAAATAATCGATTAGACCGCTGGCGCTCATGCCCCATAGAGTTGCTGGGCCGGTTGAATGTTTTGAAAGAGCCGCTCATGACATTGGCTACCCGGTATTGAGCTCAGAATGGAGCGCGACATCGACCAGGTCGTCGCGGATAATCGGATGGCAAATTCGAGTGAATCTCTAAAGAAAGAACGCCATTCAATTGTGCAGACCCTCGCACAAGAACCAGACATGAAGCGATTACTCCCTTCGTCGGGCTCTGTTGTCGACGCAGTGAGATCGCCGCTAATCGTACTCGACGACGATCTGCACGTTACTTTGGCAAACCAGGCCTTCTATCGCTTGTTTGCCGTCAACCCCGCTGAGACCATAGGAAAACGATTTTTGACTATTGGCGAGCATTGGCTCAGCGCTGCGGAGATCGGCGGCTTTTTTACCTCCATTGAGGCTGGAAGCCCAACTATAGAAGATCGCGTGATCGAGATCACTCTGCCCGAACTGGGAAGGCGGGTTTTACAGTTGACTGCCACCAGGATCAAGGAAGAGCACGGCGGAGCTTGCCGAGTTCTTGTGGCAATGGACGATATTACTGAACGCAAACGCGACGAGGCAGATTCGATAAGCGCAAAATGGCGCGCTGAGCGAGCCAAACTCCGGCAAGCCCAACTTCTTGCTGTCGCTAGCCATGAACTTCGGCAACCAATGCACGCTCTTGGCTTAATGCGAGCGGTTTTGGCAACGATGCTCGATAAAAAGGGGGATACTGAAGCATCAAGCCTGTTAGCGCAGATCAAGACGACAGCCGACGCCATGTCAGGCGTTTTGGATACATTGCTGAATATCAATCAACTGGAAGCGGGGGTGGTTCAGCCTGAAAAAGAAGACTTCGCCATTGGTGGCCTGTTGGAGCGCTTAAGGGTCGAATTCGGCTATCATGTGAAGGCGCAAGGATTGAGTTGGCGCGTGGTTCCTTGCAAATCATTCGTGCGCAGCGATCCCCATTTGTTGGAGCAGATAATCCGCAACCTCCTTTCCAACGCGATTAAATACACAAGCACGGGAAAGATCTTACTCGGCTGCAGACGGCGCGGCGACAAACTCCGCATCGAGGTATGGGACACTGGGCGTGGCATACCGGAGGTAGAGATTTCATCAATCTTCAGAGAATTCCGTCGATTGGATAGCTCTGCAGGCGAAAGTAGACGCGGCTTTGGGCTTGGCCTAGCAATCGTTCGGCGATTCGCCGATCTGCTAGGCCATATCGCTTATGTCCATTCTCGGCTGGAGACTGGATCGGTGTTCGCCATTGAGGTACCGCTTGCTCCGAAGGCGCAGGGAGCGTTGTCACAACATCAGTTACTCCGTCCAATACCAAATTCGGGCCGGTCCGCTACGATTCTAATGGTCGATGGAGATTTTAAAACACGTGAAATGCTTGATCGCCTGTTCACCGGCGAGGGACATCACGTTTTCGCGGCGGCCGAAGGCAAAGAGGCGCTCACGTGGGCACTCGCAACCATCAAACCGGATATCATTGTTGCCGCGTATCAGCTGCCGGGTGATTTGACTGGACCCCAAATCGTAACGCAGGTTCGAGAGGCGCTCGGTCGTAAGATCCCTGCCATTATCCTGACGAGCTATATCTCGACAGACAATGCGCGCGAAATTACCAGGCAGGGCTGCGTGCAACGTACCAAGCCCGCGGATGCCGACGAGCTATTGCACTTGATCCAATCTCTTCTGACTGAACCAAAAGTGACAGCTATAAAAGCGGGCCAGCTACGGAGCTCCGCCTATGGCGGCGATAGGCAGCGGCCTACGATCTTTGTGGTTGACGACGACAGCGCGGTTCGCGAAGGAATGCGCGAGTTGTTTCGAGACGATGAAAGATGGTCGGTCGAGACTTATACAAACGGAGAAAAGTTTCTGGAGGTGCCTCGATCTCGCCGGGATGGCGTTCTCATTGTCGATTCGCAAATGCCGGGAATATCAGGCATCGATTTGTTAGAACGGCTCGATAGCGAAGGCGCTGCCTTGCCTGCAGTTATGGTCACCGGTCATGCCGACGTTCGTCTGGCGGTTCGTGCGATGAAGGCTGGAGTCGTTGCCTTTCTTGAAAAGCCGGTGCAATTCGATGAGTTGATGGGTCATGTCGAACAAGCGCTCGAGCGGGCCCGGAATTCTGCGGCGCGCACGCTCTGGCATAAAACGGCCGCCAAGCGGCTTGAAAAGCTAACACCGCGCGAACGGGAAGTCATGACTTTGGTCATCGAAGGGAATGCCAACAAACGAATGGCATATGTTCTCGGAATTAACCAAAGAACTGTGGAAACTCATCGTGCGACAATCATGAAGAAGCTTGAGGCACGGACGCTTTCAGATTTGATTCATATTGCAATCGCTGCTGCTCCCCGGCATGCATGATCGCGAATATTCTTTCCGAGCCAAGCGGCGCGCGTAGAAATTATGCCTTGGGAACGTGTCCTGATCGGCGAAGAGCGTGAACTTAACAAGAAAGTTCGTAGGTTATTGCAAGGGCTCCGTAGTTTCCGGGCCTGACGCAGGCGGTATGTCGAGTATACCAAGGCGTAGGTGAGCAGGCATTGGTTCCGGTCAATGGACGTAGTCCGCTTGGGTTAGATGGTCGTTGTCGCGGCAAGTCAGTGGCAATAGGGGTTGTATCTGTCCCGTCAGGCACGGACGTTCATTGTCGTTGGCGTGGTGGTCAAGGTGTGGCCGATTAAGGGGGCTGCGAGTAACTGGACTGGTTGATGCGGACTATATTCACCATCGGACATTCAACGCGAACGACGGATGAGTTTCTGGCTCTTCTTCAGCAAGTTGCGGTTGACCATCTTGTCGACGTCCGCGCGATTCCGCGGTCGCGAACAAATCCGCAGTTCAACTCTGGAGATCTCCAAAACGCTCTCGCCGTAGTGGGGATCGAGTATCGTCATATTGCAGCGCTAGGTGGTTTGCGGCATCGACGCACGGACAAGGTCGGATCGTCTGATGGTTTTTGGCGTAATGCATCGTTCCAGAATTACGCAGATTATGCCGAATCGACCGCGTTTCAGTCGGGCATGACCGAGCTTCGTGAGATCGCCCTCGACCATTGCTGCGCCATTATGTGTGCAGAGGCAGTATGGTGGCGCTGTCACCGCCGCATCATTGCTGATTACCTTCTCGCTGACGGACTTACCGTCGCGCATATCATGGGCCTCGGAAAGATCGACCTCGCGACGCTTACGCCGGGTGCCCAATTGTTGCCTGGAGGAAGACTTCGTTATCCGTCGATTGGTGAATGCACCACTACGTGAGAGCCATTGTAAAAACCTGACGAGATGATTGACTAATCTCCGTAGTTTCCGGGCCTGCTCTCTTTATCATCGCTATCCTAGCCTCCACGAGGGCGTAGAGAAGTCTGATGGGCGCGAGAATGAGTAGTCAAAGTAGTAGGCCAGACTCGTTCCGGTCGACAAATGAGACAGCTGCGGGCGCGACACGTCACGAGCTTAGGATCTACCGCCCCGACGGTACTCTCTCGGTGATCTATGTCACGGCGTTTGGAAGCGATGCGAAAGCAATTCTCGAAGCTGAAAAGATCGTTCGCTACGGTTATCAAGTCGACGTGTGGCGAGATGGAACAAGGATCGATCGGATCTCGGAACGTAATGTTTTTGATAAAGACGAACAACAATCACATTCGCGGCTATCTTGAATGAACTCGGAGTTGGTGGCTTTTTTGGTAGAATTCTTAATGTAAGCCACCGCCCTTGCGTTCGAGCACGGTGGCAAAAGTCAAAATCGGTGAATCCGGGATATGGAACTTGGAAGTAAAAGCAGTGGCGGAACTACAAAGCGTGCAAGCGGGATGTCGTTTAGAATGATGAACGTCAACGTGAAATCAAAAGTAGCAGGGCCGATCATATCGCCGTGCATAAAAGTTCTGTACTTGCAACGGACTCGCTTGCGTAATTGCCGATGGCGGTATTCTGGATGAAGATTTTGCCCAAGTTTACGGACGGCTGCTTCGTCCAGAATGCCGGGAAGAGAATCGACTGTCACCGAGATAGGAGGAAGCCCGATGGGTACGAGAGTTGCGGCGCAAAATATTAATTTGAGGCGGGCCTATGACCGTCCTACCGCAAAGGACGGCATGCGGGTTCTGGTCGACAGGCTGTGGCCAAGGGGCGTAAGAAAGGCCGACGCCGCCATTGATCGGTGGATCAAGGACATCGCACCCAGTACGGGGCTGCGGAAGTGGTTCGGACACGACCCAGCTCGTTGGCATGAATTCTGCCGGCGCTATGCGGCGGAGATTCATGCTCATTCTGGTCAACTTACAGAGCTGCGTGCCTTGGCTCGCAAAGGTCCAATCACGCTCGTGTTCTCTGCTCACGACAAGCTCCACAACGACGCTATCGTACTGAGAGCTATCCTGCTGGGGCGTCGCGCAACATGACCAATGAATTTCAATTGGAATATGCCCAGGATGTAGCTGGCATTGCACTATCTGCCAAATTTAACAATTAACACATTTGGTAGGGCAATACGTTCGTCATCGTTAGTCCACCGCAAGTCTTGCTTGCCGCGAGTCGTTGCGGCGTTCACGGAAGACGGCTCACCCCAACTGTCGATGAGTGCTATGGTTGCGGAACATCTCTGGTTCGAGACGTCGGTCGTTCCGGCTCTTCAAGTCGTATTGCGGAAAGCGCTCCCGGTGAAGCATTCGGCTCCGTAGATTCCGTAGCTATTCAAAGCAGGCATAGCCCGTTACCAACGCTGCATACGGCGTGGCTAAGGAGTACTGATTGATGCCTTGCGAATAGACAAGGTGGCTGTGAGGTCAGGTTTTGTGTCGGATGCTGAGCTATGTCGTTTGTTGGTTCCGTCTAGCGTATTTTGCGTGTTTGAAACTGAGGTGAGCTATGGCAGTCAGTCTGGCTAAACTTAAAAGATTGAGCATGCGGCTTGGCGCGGAGCAAAGTGAACTCGCAGACGCATTGGCGACCGTGCCTCCCAGCAAGTCGTTGTCTCGCCAGTTGCTGCAGCAATTGGCAGAAATCGCAGCCGCCCAGGCGGCAGTTTCACGCGAAATCGATGTCAGAGAGCCAAGGCACGGCTGGGGCTGATTGCAGCGATTTTGTGAACCCTTCTCCTCAGCGCGTGACCTCGCCGCCGATTAGAGGAAATCGATTATTGGAAGCATGGACTGGCGCAGGTCCGCGGCAGAGCAATCGGCTCCGGCACTTCCGTGTTTATTCAGAGACCTAAAAGCGTGCCTCCGCATATTGCGCGGAATAGGTTCGCGTCGTTCGAGGCGGCTCTAACCGAAATGTAGGTTTGACCCATGCAGGTCGCCAACTACGCGCTCTTCGCCCTGACTGGATACGTATTTTCCGGGTCTTCTTTTCAGGATCTGACGTCGTATCGTCGCGGCTGGAAGCGAGGGCAGCGGAGGTCTTGTATGACTTGCATGAGCGGTCCTACCGTTCTCTCTCCGGAGCTGGAAGGTTTTCTTCTTTCGGATGTTGGAATTCAGCCAAATGGGATGCCACTTACCGTCCTCTCACTGTTGGCCAGGATGGGGGTCGACCCCTGGGGTGAGGCCGAGCGTCTCTCTGTGTTGCCAAATGAATCGGCCGTTTCGTGGATGGCCGCGGCGATTAGCCATTCGTCGCCTTATTCCTGGAAAAAATCAGATGTGACCGCCCTTGCGTCGCATCTGGTCGATCGTCTCCCTGCTCATTCTCATGACCCACGGTTCGAAATTTCGATCGCGAATGGGTTGGAAACCATCCCAGTGTGGATGGTAGTCTTATATGTCGTTATTAGTGTGTTTCTGTTTCTGGCCATGACTTAGGCTTGCGCAGAGTACGCCGGGCCCTTGCTACATCCGTCGGATTTCGACGACTGCGACGGGTGAAACGCTTCAGCCGTGGTTTCAGAGTTGGGCAGGCCTTGACCTCACGCTAGGGCGTGGCACGGTTCACCAATGATCGACCGAGGCTCACCGCTCATCTCAAACTGGTGGTATAAACTCCGATGTCATCGAAACACGCAGATAATTCCAGCGTTGGGAAGTGGCGGCGATGGTTTGCTTGGAAACCAGTGCAGCTGTTCGACTGCTCAAGGTCCGTGTGGGCACAGTGGGTTTATCGAAGGACCGTGTTAAATGCCGACGGAAGCAGGCGAATTGAATATACGGAAACGCCAGACTTACACCATGACGGTTCGAACGACGCCCCTTGGCTTTGACCTCGCACAAGCGGTGTATTCACAGGCTGAGCTTCGAACTCATCAGCGAAGTCGGTAAGACCGAGATCGTTCGGCGCTTCGTCGAGGCGTTGGGGAGTTTCACCTTGTTAAATCATCGGATGGAGTAGAGAGTCTGATTACCCATCAGGCGACGATGACCCACGTCACGCTTCCTCCGGACACTCGTCGCCAGACGGGCGTCGATAAACTCCGAGAACTTCCGTAGACTTGGAAGCGGAAGCCGATCTCCTGATTGATCTGCGACAGGCCCTGACTACCGCACAGGGCGTTCAAAACAAAATCCCGGGCGCACCGTGGGAGGCAGCACAGATGGAGGCGAAATTCGGGCGTTTTCCGCCAATGTAAGCAGCAAGGGCCGCTGCATGATTGAACTGTGGATCGCCCGAAGCATAAAGGAGCGTTACCGTCTTTTTAAAGGCCGTCTTGCGAAGCTGTTCCACAGATGGACTGCTTGAGAGCTCGGCGTAATAGCTGCGTCTGAACTCGCTCCAGCGTTCGGGTTTATGATCGAACCACCGTAGCAGTTCGGTGGTCGGGGCGATGTTTCTCAGCCAAAGGACAATTTTTGCCTCCTCTCTTGTTATGCCGCGAGGCCAAAGCCGATCGACGAGTATCCGTGTGCCATCTTCAGGGCCCGCAGGCTCGTGGATTTGCTTGACCCGAACATACATCGAGGCCTCCGATTGCGGCTCACGCCGATAACAATACGCGCGATAGATTGGGATTTTTCTCGACCAAGTCGGCCAATGTATATTCATCCAGGACCGCAAGGTAGGCGTTGAGCGCCTTTGAGAGCACGCCGCGCAGGCGACAGGTGTGCGTGATGGCGCAACTGTTGGTCACCGGGTCGAAGCATTCCACCATGGTGAAATCTTGCTCCGTCAGGCGCACTATCTCGCCGAGTCCGATTTTACCCGGAGGGCGGGCCAAGCGCAGGCCCCCGTTGCGCCCTCGAACCGTTTCGAGAAGGCCGTGACGGCCGAGTTGAAAGGCCACTTTCATCAAATGGTTCTTCGAAATGTCGTAGGCATCGGCGACATCCTGAATGGTTACCAACGCACCGTCTTTGAGCGCGGCGTACATCAACAGCCTCAAGCTGTAGTCGGAATAAAAGGTCAGGCGCATGCGTCGTTTTATCCCAACAAAGAAGTATCTATAATATTGCTTTTAAAACCAATAAGCAATAGCTTTGAAAAGCGGCATTTAGCGCCGCAGATCGGTTTTCATCATGCATCCGGAAAACCCTCGTCGACGACCTGTGCACGCTGAAATCAGCGAAGAGATGGTTAAGACGCTGGTGCATGCGTTCTATGCGAAGATACGCGAGGACGTCGTTCTCGGGCCCATTTTCTCTCGCGTCGTCGGCGATAATTGGGATTCCCACCTGGCCAAAATGTGCGATTTCTGGTCGTCCATCATGCTGATGAGCGGTCGTTACAAGGGCAATCCGATGATTGCCCATATGCGGCTTAAAATGGTCAGGCCGGAGCATTTTGAACGATGGCTTGGCCTGTTCCAGAAAACGGCTCAAGAGGTGTGCCCGCCCGACGTCGCGGCTCTGTTCCACGCGCGCGCGGGAAACATCGCTCGCAGCTTCCAACTCGGCATGTTCTTCCGTGCCGATGCGCCAGGAGGTACCGGCAACCAACTTGGAGAACCGTCCGAACGTGCCGTTAGTCAATTGAGGAGTGTATCATGAGAAGTAGCCATGCGCGTCACGAGATTGAGTATGAGGCGGCGGTAACACCGGCACCGTTGGTGGCCGGCGATGTAAAGCGATTCCCCGGAGCCGTTCAGACCGTGATGGATCCCCGTGTCTACAAGATCGCCTTGGCCTGTTGGGTAAGCCTTCTCGGCATCTTTTGGATTACTTTTTGGGTCAGCACCAACGCTCTTTTCATGGTTGTGATTTCAACCGGGTATGCCATCGTCTTCTTTGGCGTGCCATATCTTATGAGTCGCCAAATAATCGATCACCCGGTCCCGGCACGCTCCCTGCTTGCGTTCATGCGAGCACCTTTCGCGACGATCGATGGGACGATGCGGGGGTGGGAGGCGTTGCTGCAAGTCATTCTCGTACCTCTTTGTCTGATCGGCGGCGGGATTGCTATCAGTTTCATCATTTACGCGGCGCGGGCAGCGCACTGAGCTGCGATCCCCACACATCTGTCCATTCGGTTTTGAGATGCCCAGGACACTTCAAACATCCTTTGTGAATATCGCGCATCTCGTGGTGCCGTCGCTCTGGTTGGGATTATTAGTGGGTGTTTCATTCGTCGCGACACCGGTGAAGTTCAGCGCGGCTTCATTGAGCCTGCCGGTGGCGCTGGATATCGGAAGGGTGACCTTCGCGGTGTTCGACGATATCGAATGGGTGATGTTGGCTGCTTTGGTAGCGGCGATCGTTCTCTCTGGGTCATCACCGGCCTCACGTATGGCCGCTATGCTGCTGGCGGTGGCTCTTTTACTACAATCGGCTTGGCTATTGCCGGTTCTTAATCAGCGCGTTGCTGCCATCATTGCCGGAAATAACCCGTCCCCATCGCTAGATCATATTTACTATATTGCGGCGGACGTCGCAAAAGCTATCTTGCTCGTAGCAATCGTTTGGAACGAGGCGAATCGAATGGTTCGTGCGTCCGTGAAGGCAAGATGATCCATGCAGTACTTCTCTTCCGGACAGTGACCTGAAGCAGGGGAGATCTCGTGCCCTTCGAATTACCCCCATTGCCGTATGCCCCGAACACGTCGGAGCCGTATACACCGATCAAAACCATCGCACTTCATTACGGAAAACATCATAGCACCTATGTGACGAAGCTCGACGAGCTGATCGCTGGAGCGCCGCTCGAAACGATGTCCCCGGAAGCGGCCACTTAAGGTCAGCCGGGCCTCGCGCCGGCAATGCGTGGCGCACTAAAAACGCCTGCATTGAAATTGGTTCGATTTCAGTATGTTGTCACATCATGTTACTTGACGAGAAAGACGGGGCTGGCGCGAGTATGCAACTCAAGTTCAGCCGCAGCCACCAGATGGCACGTTTCGTTTCTTCGCCGTCAGTTCCGAAACTGCCCGTTGTCCCTGTGTCGCTTCCAAAGCCGCTTTCGCCAACCCAGCTGTGGTGAGCTACTTTTGGACATTTCATGTGAGCCGCCTCTAGAGCGCTCTTCACAGGTGTTTTACGGCGATACCAAAGCGGTTATGCCGTCATGGGGAGGCTGGTGGACCAGACGCGACGCCGATCTGCGTAGTTTCCGAGCCTACCGTTACCGCCAGATCGATGGATGCTGGTGGAGGCGACGGTGTTGCGTTTGACCTCGGTTGAGGCAAAGTCGAGACTGTTGTTTTGTAGAGAGAGATCGCGATGAGCGATACACTACTTCGTCATAACATCATCGATGAGCTGGGCTTCGAGCCGTGCATCAACGCCGCTCATATCGGCGCCGCTGTTGACAACGGAGTGTCACCTTGAGTGGCCATGTTACGAGCCGCGCCTTGAAGCTGGTGGCCGGTCGGCGGTCAAACGTGTCAAGGGCGTACACGCTATCGCAGACGAGGTTGAGGTGCGTTATGCCAATGACAGGAAGACGGCGCCGACGAGATCACCAAACGCGCACTCAGCATTCTGCTCTGGAACGCAGCGACTCCCTCTGACGGCATTCAGGTGAAAGTGCAAGGCTGGGTGGCGTGATCAACGAGATCACGATCAAGGCTCTGGTGTAGCCAACTGATATTAAACACAAGATCGAGGATGCTCTAAAGCGCCACGCCGAAATTGAAGCGCAGCGCCTTTGTGTCTCGGTGTTGGACGGCGGCGGGATAACGTTGGATGGAAGCGTTCACGATTGGCAGGAACATGATGCAGTCAAGTGGGCCGCGTAGACGGCGCCGGGCGTCGCCGCTGTCGAGAACCGTCTAGTGATCGCCTAGTCTCCATTGTTGGAGCGGGCACCGGCCCGCTCCAGTTTTATATACGTACTTCCTGCCGTTCGCCGGTTTGCGGTGGCTCGCGTCGCCATCGCGAAGGCCGTCCCTGCGATGTGACGGCGCACGAGTGCCAGGCGGCGCTCACTTTCAGATGCCGCACGGCGGTCCGCGTTTGACGTTGGTGTTTGCCGCCATGGTGAGCGTGCGCCTGACGATCCCTCCAACTCCGTATATTCCGAATCTGGTCGGAGCACGGACCGTCCATTACCAACGCGGTGTCAGAGACGTAACGAGGGATTGCCAGCTATTTTGGCTTTCTGGTTGAGGGAGACGCCGTGATGTCCAGGTTTTCGTCGAGATTTCGAAACGTACCGGATGTTCGCCCTGCCCCTCCGCCTTCGAGATTGGATGGTTTCCTTCTTTCCGATGTCGGCGCCCAACCGAATGGGATGCCACTTACAGTCCTTTCGATGATGGCGAGGATGGGAGTTGACCCCTGGGATGACGCAGAGTGTCTTTCGTCCCTTCCGAATGAGTTAGCTGTTTCCTGGATGGCCGCAGCAATAGGCCGTTCGTCGCTATACCCTTGGAAACAGTCGGACGTAACAATGCTCGCGTCACGCCTGATCGATCGTCTCCCAGGGGTTCGGCACTAAATTGGTCAAGGAGTTGGGATTCGATAGGCATTGGGTGGTCGCTACAGGAGTAATGAAATGTTGTGGGACGCATCGGCAATCAATGGCTACGCCATCGAGGCTAGCGATGGCCGGATCGGGACAGTTAACGATTTGCTTTTCGAAGACGTCGGCTGGGCAATTCGATGGCTGATCGTCGACACACGCCATTGGCTCTCTGGCCGCAAAGTCCTCCTGCCTGTCTCGGCCTTGGGGCGGCCTGATCGAGCGTTACGCCACTTCCCGGTCAAATTGACTATACAACGCGTCAAAGACAGCCCGGATGTCGACACCGATCGGCCCGTTTCGCGACAATTCGAAGCGCATATTTATGACTATTTCGGCTGGGATCCCTATTGGGGTGGCAACCTCTATCCAATGAGCGGCGCCATGGCGCCGCCAATCGTCGCCCCGCTTTATGTGCCGCTGCCTGAACCGCATGGCCTAGTCCGCACCGGTGTCCCGCACAACAAGGCGAATCCGCATCTTCGCAGCGCCGCGGCCGTTACGGGGTGTCATGTTCATGCCAACGACGGAGAGATCGGTCATGTCGAGGACTTTCTCGTTGACGACGCCGATTGGAACATTCGTTACATCAAAGTCGATACCAAGAACTGGTGGCCTGGGGAGCGAGTGCTGATCTCGCCGCGCTCGGTGAGAGAGATCGATTGGATGGGGAAATTGATTTACGTCGACGCTAACCGCCAAAAGATCAAACATGCTCCGCCCTACGATCCGTCCATTACGGTCGATGGGGCATATGAAGAAAAGTTCCTGACGTATTACGGCATCAGGTGGGTCGCTGCTTAACGGTCTCCGGAGGCCCACAATTTCGGTTTCGAATCTATGTTTTCGAACGTGCAATCTGGATGCGTTCGCAAAGCGTCAACATCCAGGAGACACAAATGGGCGAAGCAACAAAGCTCAGCGGTCCCGATCTCACTCAGGGCGTCGAGCTCTCCACGATCCCTGATGGAACTATGCTACTCGGGCATGCGCAGGGCGAGCCTGTGCTTTTAGCCCGGCGGGGCGATATAGTGTTCGCGATCGGTGCTATCTGCACACATTATGGCGCGCCGCTCGAGCAAGGGCTTCTCGAAGGCGAAACGGTCCGATGCCCATGGCACCATGCCTGTTTCAGCTTGCGTACCGGCGAAGCTCTCCGCGCGCCGGCGTTAGACCCGGTTTCGCATTGGCGCGTTGAACGTCGTCACGGCAAAGAGGCGGCCAACGTGTCGCGCCGGCCCACGCCTATGGAAACGCCGGTTGGCGCCGCGTACGTTCAAGAGAAGTCTGGGGATGCCATATATGTTCGGGAGAAGCTGAAGGGCATAAGTCGTCAGTCACTACCGCTGGCGGCGGGCATACCAGGGTTGGTTGTTATCGTCGGAGGCGGTGCGGCGGGCAATGCCGCCGCGGAGATGCTCCGGCGTAAAGAGTATTCCGGCCGTATCACGATGTTGAGCGCCGACGAGTCGGTGCCGTGCGATCGGCCCAATCTATCGAAGGGCTATCTTTCAGGCGCCGCGACCGACGAGTCGAATCTGCTACGATCGTCGAAATTCTATAAAGACCACAAAATCGATCTGCACCTTGGTGCGCGCGTGGCAGCAATCAATACTGCCAGTCGATATGTTCAACTCGAGGATGGCGGCCGACACGTCTATGATGCGCTCCTGCTTGCGACGGGAGCCGAGCCAGTGCGTCTTGACGTCCCCGGTGCGACTCTCCCACACGTTCATTATCTACGGACTTTGACTGATGGGCGCTCTCTTGTGGCCAAGGCTTTGGTGTCGAAGCGCGCGGTTGTGATCGGCGCCAGCTTTATTGGCCTCGAGGTGGCGGCGTCGCTTCGTGCCAGAAATATAGAAGTCGACGTTGTCGGGACCGGGACGGTATTGATGGAGAAAGTGCTAGGACCGGAAGTCGGTAAGTTCCTTCGCAAACTCCATGAGGACCATGGGGTGAAATTCCACCTTGGCACAACAGCGGCCACCATCGACAACCAAAGCGTGATGTTGAAAAACGGCGAACGTCTTCAGGCCGATCTCGTCGTCGTCGGGATCGGCGTGCGGCCGGCACTCGCGTTGGCGGAGCGGGCAGGGCTCGCGATTGATCGTGGCGTTGCGGTCAATGAATATCTTGAGACCAGCATCCAAGGCATCTTCGCTGCCGGCGACATCGCACGGTGGCCGGACCGGCTTACAGGTGAGCGAATCCGCGTCGAACATTGGGTCGTCGCCGAACGCCAGGGCCAGACGGCAGCAAACAACATCCTCGGCCTTCGCGAGCCATTCGATCACGTCCCATTTTTCTGGACCGAACAATATGATTTTGGGCTCGGCTATGTCGGGCACGCCGAACGCTGGGACAAAGCCAAGATCGTGGGGTCTCTGGAACGTCGAGACTGCACCATAACGTATCGGCTCAAGGGTCAGAAGCTCGCCAAGGCCGTGGTTCACCGGGATCTGGAAGGGCTTCGTGCGGAGGTCGAGCTCGAACGAGTGATAGCAAAGAATCGTGCGGGCGACAAGACGGAAATAAGGTTGAAAAAACCGACGCCGCGAGATCAAACCGCAATCGTAGGTTCGTGATGACGAAACGGTTCAAAGTAGGCGATCAGGTGACGTGGAACTCCGAGGCCGGTCATGTCAGCGGCACGATCATCAAAGTGCATACAAAGAATGTCGCTTGCAAGGGTTACATTCACCACGCGAGTGACGAAGATCCGCAATATGAGATCAAAAGCAGCAAGACCGAACACGTCGCGATGCATAAAGGTCAGGCGCTGACGAAGACAAGGGCCTGAAAGACCTCTGGAGCGAATCCGATGGCCGAGCGGATAACGGCGGATCAAGTCAAGCTCAACCGTATCTATGAACCCGCCGGCGCCGATGCCCGAGCCCAGGTCCTGATCGACCGCCTGTGGCGGCGCAGAAGCAGGAAAGCAGATGTCGGGATCGATCGAAGAGTCAATGAAATTGGGCCCACTACGACTTCGCGGAAATGGCCTGGTTACGATCCCGAGTTTTTGGAGGAATTTCGCTGCCGGTATGCCGCGGAGGTCCGCTCACCTCCCGAGCCGTTCGGCAGGTTACGGACCCTGGCAGGACAAGGCATTTTCCCGGCCTGCGGCCAGTTCCGTAATGCTGCAGCCTCGCTGCGGAATTTTCTTTTTAGACGTAATTTGTGGGGAAAGGCCAAGACGAATCATCGATAGCGTCCTGAAGGAGAAACACCGATGACGGACTCGATGAAGATCGAGTTGCCGCCGCACGATCCCATCGCGTCAACTCTGAGCGCGGCGGACGATCGCATCGTCTTGAGCGAGTGGCTTCCGCTGCAGGAGGGGATCGTTCCCCGCATCCGCTTAGGACAGCGCTGGGTTAGCATCTTGTGGTCGATACCTATCGGAATCGCGGCGCTCGCCCTTCTGATCGCCCTTGCGCAGAGCTTGCGAGAGCTTCCAAGTGTGCAGCTCTTCATCAAGGAATACCCCGGTATCGCGCAGGCCGCGCCCTCGGTTGATACCGGCTTTCCCTGGTGGCTGCAGCTGCAACACTTCCTGAATATGCTTTTCATGATGTTTATCATCCGCTCGGGAATCCAGATCTTGGCCGATCACCCGCGACTTTATTGGAACCGGCATTGCACACCTGGCACGGAATGGTTTCGTTTCCAGGATCCGGTCCCCGAGGGTCGTATTTGGACCTCGAAGGACGATTCGGTGACCCTGCCGGGTTGGCTCGGAATCCCCGGTGTCCGTCACTCCATCGGGCTAGCCCGCTGGTGGCATTTTTCTATCGTGATGCTGTGGACGATCAATGGTATTGCGTTTTATGCGCTGATTTTTGCGACCGGTCAGTGGCTCCGCCTGATCCCGGTGACGTGGGGCGTGTTTCCCGCTGCGCTCTCAACCGCCCTCCAGTATGCGTCGCTGAACTTTCCGGTCGATGAAAGCTGGACTCGCTACAACGGACTACAACAACTCACTTATTTCATCACGGTGTTCATTGCCGCGCCGGTTTCGATTCTGACCGGCCTCATGCAGAGCCCGGCGATCTCCAATCGGTTCAACTTGGTTGGAAAAATGCTGAATCGGCAGGCGGCCCGATCCATCCATTTCATCTCGTTTTGCTGGTTTGTGCTGTTCATCTTGGCGCATGGGATCATGGTATTCGTTACCGGATTGCGACAGAACACGAACCACATGTTTGCAGGGGTGGAGAGCCGCTCGTGGACTGGTTTTCCGCTTTTCGTCACGGCCATGATGCTTGTCGGACTGGCCTGGTGGATCGCATCGCCTTTTACTATCCGCCATGCTCGTCTGGTGCAGCAGACCGGACGGTTTATGGTTGGTTGGATCAAGGGGCTCGCCGAGTGGTGGGATCCGAACGCCCAGTTGACGGAACAGGACATCTCGCCGCATTTCTGGCTCAACGGTACGATGCCCAACTCTGCCGAGTTCGAGGCGCTGGTCGCCGATGAGTTTGCACATTACCGTCTCCGCGTCGGTGGGCTGGTGGAGATACCCCGCGAATTTTCCTTCGCCGATCTCAAAGCTCTGCCGAAACAAGAGCAAATCACCACTCATTTCTGCATCCAGGGATGGTCCGGTGTCGCAAAGTGGGGCGGCGTTCGGATGCGCGACATCCTTGATATTGTGAAGCCGACAGCGGATGCGCGCTATGCCGTGTTTTATTCGTTTTCCGAAGGCTCCGCGGGTGGCGGCTATTACGACGTTCATCAGATCCACAATATGCGGCACCGGCTGACCATCCTCGCTTATGAAATGAATGGTGCGCCCGTCAGCGTTCTCCATGGTGCCCCGCTGCGGTTGCGGTGTGAAAACGAATTAGGATTCAAGATGGTCAAGTGGATCGCGGCGATAGAGTTTGTTCGAGAGTTTACCGATCTAGGTGCCGGCCAAGGTGGTTATAACGAAGACCACGAGTTCTATGGATATCGTATGTCAATTTGAAGCGCTCATAAGCGGTCCAAATCCATCTCTCGCAAGCGAGATGGGCTCCGGGACAGCTTTTACGCGAAAGAAGTTGCCGCCAGAACGAAGATCAACGGAGAATTCGAATGAAAGTAGCGCCTGCTACATCGCCTCTCGATCCTGCATTAGACAATGATTGTATCAACGCTTTGCGATTCCTCTCCGTGGACGCCGTACAAAAAGCCGATAGCGGCCACCCCGGAATGCCGATGGGCGCCGCGGCTCTGGCGTATGTGTTGTGGACCCGGTTCCTCACACATGATCCCGCCAACCCCAAGTGGTTCGACCGCGATCGCTTCGTCCTATCCCCTGGGCACGGTTCGATGCTGCTGTACAGTTTGCTTCATCTCACCGGTTATGATCTTCCGCTTGAACAGATCAGGCATTTTCGCGAATGGGGCAGTATGACGCCGGGCCATCCCGAGCGTGATGCTACGCCGGGCGTGGAGATGACTACGGGGCCTCTGGGCCAAGGCTTTGGCAACGGTGTGGGCTTCGCAATGGCCGAAGCGCACCTGGCGGCGTGTTACAACCGGCCCGGCGCCGAGATCGTCAATCATTTCACCTACGGGATCGTCAGCGATGGCGATCTGATGGAGGGCGTATCCTCGGAAGCCGCATCGCTAGCCGGCCATTTGAAGCTCGGTAAGCTGATCTATCTCTATGACGACAACCGTGTCACGCTGTCAGCTGGGACCGACATTACATTTACAGAGGACCGCGCGCGCCGCTTTGAGGCCTATGGCTGGCACGTCCAGTCGGTCGCAGACGGTAACGATCTCGTTGCAATAGATGCGGCGCTGCGCGCGGCCCGTGGGGAAGCGCAACGTCCTTCCCTGATCTTGGCGCGGACTCATATCGGCTACGGTGCACCCAACAAGCAGGACAGCTTTGAATCGCATGGATCGCCCTTGGGCGTCGACGAAGTGCGGCTAGCGAAGTTGAATCTGGGCTGGCCGGCCGAACCGCCGTTTTACATCCCCGAGAGGGCAGGCGAGCATTTTCGAAAGGCAATCGAGCGCGGAAAGGCGGCCGAGGCGGAGTGGAATGATAAGTTTTCAGCGTACAGCCGCGCGTTTCCGGATCTCGCGAAAGCGTTTCAGCAGGTCATGCAAGGCGAATTGCCAAATGGGTGGGACAGAGATGTTCCCGTTTTCCATGCAGATGCCAAGGGGATGGCAACCCGCGTCGCCGGGGGCAAGGTGATGAATGCCGTTGCACCCCGATTGCCGGCGTTAATTGGCGGTTCGGCGGATTTGAATCCATCGACCCACACTGCACTTTCGGGATTGGGAGATTTCGAGCGGGCCGGAGTGACTGTCCCCGACAAGCAGGGCGCCGTAAACGGAGTGTGGAGTTACGGCGGCCGCAATATTTATTTCGGCGTACGCGAACACGCCATGGGCGCAGTTCTGAATGGCTTGGCAGCGCATGGGGGCGCCGTGCCATTCGGTGCAACATTTCTGATTTTCTCCGACTACATGCGACCGCCGATCCGCCTAGCTGCCATGATGAAGCTGCATGTGATCTATGTTTTCACGCACGACAGCATCGCCTTAGGGCAGGATGGATCAACCCATCAGCCGGTGGAGCAACTCGCCGGCCTGCGCGCGGTTCCAGGCCTTACAGTCATTCGTCCGGGCGATGCCAATGAGACGGCCGTTGCTTGGCGGGTCGCGCTGGAAGCAGGGGATCACCCTGTTGCGTTAGTTTTGACGCGCCAGAATGTGCCGACACTCGATCGCGCCCAGTGTGGCGCGGCAGACGGATTGCGCCAAGGTGCATACATCTTGACTGATGTCCCGAACGGCAAGCCAGATGTCATTCTGATTGCAAGCGGTTCGGAGGTTGGGCTGGTCATGGCCGCTCGGCAAAAGCTGCAAGAGCGAAATGTCGCGGCGCGCGTTATCTCGATGCCGAGCTGGGAACTGTTCGACGCGCAACCGCAGAGTTATCGTGACCAGGTGTTGTTGCCCTCAATCCGTGCGCGGCTTGCCGTCGAGGCGGGCGCTTCGCAAGGCTGGCATCGCTACATCGGCGACGGCGGCGACGTGCTGGGCATAGACCGGTTCGGCGCGTCGGCTCCCGGCGACGTTGTGATGCGTGAATACGGTTTCACCGCCGAGAATGTATGTAAAAGAGCGGTGGCTCTGTTAGGGTAGCAATGGCGTTCGGATAGGCTTCGGTCAGACGAAGATAAATGCCTCGCAAATTGTGACGTCAATGCTCGAAGCTGGAACCCATTATCGCGGCCTGCGCTGCCGCATCGGCAAGACGAAACGTAACTATTCGACGTGGTTGCTTGCTTTACGCTGCGAGACCCTTAAGCGAAGGATCACGTGAGAGGTCACAGGGTGTCAACTCCAGTAACACCTCAGTCGGGGAGGCCGAAAACACAGATGGTGGCATTTGCGGGCGCAACCGCGAAAATTACCGGATTCCTCGCCCTGCCTCATACTCCGGGGCGCCGCCGAGCGATAATCGTAATCCATGAATGGTGGGGTCTAACCGAATGGGTGAAGGAGCAGGCCGCTAGCCTGGCGGAGAACGGGTTTGTCGCGCTTGCGGTAGATCTCTACCGAGGTAAAGTCACGGGCGATCCTTCTGAAGCTCGCAAACTCAAACGCGGTCTTCGGCAAGACCGCGCGATAGACGATCTGAAAGTGGCATTCAATTATCTCGCCGGCCGTCCTGATGTGGACTCAAAGCATATTGGCTCGCTCGGGTGGTCTATGGGTGGCGGCCTCGCAGTTCAACTTGCGATTCACGAGTCGCGGCTTGCCGCATGTGTTGTGAATTATGGCCCGCTGCCAACGGATCTCGAGGAAATCCAGAAAATAAATGCCTCTGTGCTAGGCATCTTCGGCTCTCTCGATCGAGGAATCTCGCCCAGGACAGTTCGTGCGTTTGAAACGTGCATGAACGCCAATGGAAAGCGAGTCGATGTTGAAATCTACGAGGATGCCGGACACGCGTTTGAGAATCCCGCCAACAAAAGCTGCTATCGACCGAACGTCGCGGCCGATGCTTGGTTTCGCACGCTTGAGTTCTTCAAGCAAAGCAACGAACCTCGCCCCATTCGATAGGTTTATTGTTACTTGAAAAATGGAATGATCGGTAGGATTAGCAGATTCATCGACAAGACGATGCGCGCTGCGAAAGCAGTCGGTGTCTATTTGTATAGAGAATGCACAGAATGTCGCTGAAACGTATATTACGGGAAGTACGCGCTTGTCGGATTTGTGAGGCAGAACTGCCACTCGGTCCCCGGCCCGTTATCCAGCTGGGGAACACTGCTAGGATTTTGATCGTTGGCCAGGCTCCCGGGAGCAAGGTCCATCGCAGTGGTATACCTTGGGATGATGCGAGCGGCGATCGTCTGCGTGACTGGCTGGGATTGGATCGCCCGGCCTTCTTTGATGAAACGAGAGTCGCGATCCTTCCCATGGGGTTTTGTTACCCCGGTGCCGGAGAGAACGGCGGCGACAACCCGCCCCGTCCCGAGTGCGCGCCGCACTGGCATGAACGCCTGCTCAAGCACCTTCCGAATCTGCGGGTGACGTTCTTGGTCGGCCAATACGCGCATCGATATTATTTAGATGTCGGGCGGAAGACCTCCATGACAGAAACTGTTAGGGCATTTTCGCAGCATGGTCCAAAATTCTTCCCTTTACCGCATCCGAGTTGGCGTAGCGCGATCTGGATGCAGAAAAATCCGTGGTTCGAGGAAGACGTGATTCCTGAACTGAGGAGCGTCGTGCGCAAGGTGCTGTAGTAGCTTGTTATTGGCCGCCAGCGGAGCGATGACCTAAACAGACCCTAGGCGCGAGAATGTGGCGCGCCAATCATCGCGGCTTTTAAGGGTTCGCGATAGATTGGGGATCGGCAGTGTGCGTGCGCAGAACAAGTGGCATCCGATACCGCCCGTTCCAGCGGCCCTCTAACGAGACAACAGACAACGGTGCAGCTGTTACGTGCGCACCCGGCTGCGGTCGCTCAACGACGCTTGCTCCGCGCCGTTGGCGACGTCGATCCTGTTGACAGGCTTATCGGCCGAGCCACGGCGCTTGGACGTTCAAGGCGACTTTCGTGACATGGGTGCCGACCGGCGCTGCCCGTCCGAGGAGAGAAAGCGTCCATGTCTTTTACAGCCATAGCCGATCTCCGTAGTTTCCGAGCCTATTGTCGCAAAGCAGCGGTAGCATATCGTGCAAGTCTGGCTCGCCGGGAAGATGACAGTTTCGGGAACGTTTTCTCGATGACATTTCGAGATGTCTCCGCAAACGCGACGCGTTCCCGACGTTAAAGAATGGCATTCCATACCAAGGAGAATGCGCCGTGAACCCGCTGAGACAGCTTGAGGTATGTGGCCAATCGCTTTGGTTGGATTATCTCAAGCGAAGTCTCATCAGGACGGGCAAGTTGCGTACGCTTATCGAGTGGGACGGGCTAAAGGGAGTCACCTCGAATCCTTCGATCTTCGAGAAGGCGATTGGCGAGACCGACGAGTATGCAGGTGCTCTGAAGCGGTTTCAGGCGGAAGCCGATCATGGCGTTTCCGCGATTTATGAGCACTTGGCAATTGCCGATATCCGGGATGCCGCAGACGTGCTGCGCCCGGTCTATGACGAGACGCGAGGCGGTGACGGTTACGTCAGTCTGGAATGCTCGCCCTACCTGGCGAACGATACTGAAGCGACGGTGGTCGAGGCGCTGCGGTTGCGAGCGGCGGTGGACCGTCCGAACCTCATGGTGAAGGTGCCTGCCACCCCAGCGGGCATTCCCGCGATCCGCCAGCTGACTGGTCGAGGGTTGAACATCAATGTCACCTTGCTGTTCGCTGTGAGCGTTTACGAACAGGTCGCCGAAGCTTATATCTCCGGCCTTGAGGACTTTGCTCGGACCGGCGGCGATATATCCCGGATTGGCAGCGTGGCCAGCATCTTCGTCAGTCGTATCGACGTAGCGGTCGATAAGCGGCTCGATCAACTCGACGACAAGCAGATGGCGGACCGGTTGCGCGGCAAGGCAGCGATCGCCAACGCGAAAATCGCCTATGCGCATTACAAGACGCTCTTCTCCAGTTCGCGCTGGGAGTTGTTGGCCGCGTCGGGAGCCAAGACGCAGCGCCTGCTCTGGGCCTCCACCAGCACCAAGAATCCTGCCTATAAGGATACGATGTATGTTGAAGCGCTGATCGGCCGCGATACCGTGGATACCATCCCGCCAGCGACCATGGATGCGTTCCGCGATCACGGCGATGCCACGGCTGACGTTATAGAGCAGGATCTTTGGGGCGCCCGAGCGAGGCTTGCCGAGTTGGAGAATTGCGGTATCTCGCTGAGAGGAATCACGGACGAGTTGGTCAAGGACGGTGTGCGGCAGTTTGCGGATGCGTTCGACAAGCTGTTTGGTGTCATTGCGCGACGCCGCCGTATGTTGCGCGATGGCGATCGCGCACGCCTGGAGATTACGCTGGGCTCCCCGGAAATAAAAAACATTTTCGAAGCGGAGATGGAAGTCTGGCGTACGAACGGACTTATCCGGAGGCTCTGGACCGGGGACAAGTCTCTGTGGACGGGGACGGACGAAGACAAGGGGGTCGGCTGGTTGCACGTCGTTCGGCAGGAGCTGGCAGATATTGACCGGCTGCGCGACTTCGCGGCGGAGGTGAAACGGGGCGGGTTCACCGATGTCGTTTTACTGGGGATGGGAGGGTCGAGTCTGGGGCCGGAAGTGCTGGGCGAGTCCTTTGGACGACGGCCGGGCTGGCCGCGTTTCCACATGCTGGATAGCACCGATCCCGCACAAATCAAGACGATTGAAAGGACGATTGATATCAGCAAGACGCTGTTCATCGTTTCCTCCAAATCTGGTGATACGTTGGAACCCAACATCTTCATGGATTATTTCCTCGACCGTGTCGGCGCGGCACGAGGCAAGAACAAGGCTTGCGAACAATTTGTAGCGGTGACAGATCCAGGATCTTCGTTGGAGCGACGGGCCAAGCAATTGGGCTTTGCCCATGTCTTCCATGGCGTGCCCTCGATTGGCGGCCGTTACTCCGTATTGTCGAAGTTCGGTCTGGTCCCGGCGGCGGCGATGGGTATCGACGTCAAACGCCTTCTCGAGACGACACAGCCGATGGAACGCTCCTGCGGCGCCGACGTCCCGCCCTCGGAAAACCCCGGCGTGCAACTCGGCCTCGCCATGGGCATCGCAGCAACGCGCTTCGGGCGCGACAAGGTGACAATCATCGCCTCTCCTGGGATCGCCAATTTCGGCGCTTGGCTGGAGCAGCTTCTAGCGGAGAGTACAGGCAAGCAGGGTCGCGGGCTGATTCCGCTAGCCGGCGAGCCGCTCACCGCACCCGAGGGTTACGGCAATGATCGATTCTTTGTCTATTTGGAGCTGGAGGGGAAAATAGATCTCTCGCAGCGTCAGGCCGTGGAATTGCTGAAGCGGGCCGGCCATCCGGTCGCCCAAATCTGCGTCAAGGATGCCTGGCACATCGGTCAGGAATTCTTCCGCTGGGAGATCGCCACCGCCATCGTCGGCTCGATCGTTGGCATAAATCCATTCAACCAACCGGATGTTGAGGCGAGCAAGGACAAGACGCGTGCGCTGACCGATGCCTATGAGAAGTCGCATGGCTTGTCCGAAGAGACGCCGGTGTTTCGGGAGAATGGCTTGGCGTTGTACGCCGACCCGCGCAACGCGGCCGAGCTGGGCCGGCACAATACACTTGCTGGCTATCTGAAGAGCCATTTTGGCCGTGTGCGCGCCGGTGCACAGTCCGGTGACTACGTGGCGCTGCTAGCCTATACCGAGCGCAACACTTCGCACGCGCAAGCCTTGACCGCCATGCGCACGCGGACCCGCGACAAGACTTACGCCGCGACCTGCCTCGGCTTCGGACCGCGCTTCCAGCATTCGACGGGGCAAGCTTACAAAGGCGGACCAAACTCCGGGGTGTTCCTTCAGATAACCTGCGACGATCCAGCCGATATCGATGTGCCCGGTCATTCCTACAGTTTCGGTGTGGTGAAGGCAGCACAGGCGCGCGGCGACCTGGAGGTACTGGTCGATCGGGGACGGCGCGCGCTGCGCGTTCACCTGAAGGATATCGACGCAGGGCTGCCGGAGTTGGTGCGCGCAATGGATGTAGCACTCGAATAGCAGTGCTGTTGTAAGGAGCGAGGAAAACGCATGAGCGCCTGACTTGCAAGGCGCTGATCCGTGTGCAGACAAAGAGAGCGCCTTACAGCGCGCTTAACGGACAATAGAGGTGGGAGTGGGTGGTGTCGTAAGTGAGAATCAAACTCACGACCTATCCCTTGCCAGGCAGAGAATTCGCACAGCGCACGTATTGGTATTTTGGTTGATACTTCGGCGTCTGGCCTCAAAATGGCTATGGCCTTAGAATACGTTAGCCAACCAATTTGGGTGTGTCCCTGGCACTGGACTTCTGCTCCGAATGGAGCGTCCTTGGTGCAGAAACGATCTCACCTAGGAACGCATGCGGAACGGGCTGAGCTCGGATCAACGACCGGATTGTGGGCAAATAGCGCAGAAAATCGAGCGGATTTCCGGGCTGAATCTTGCGAACGTCCGGGCTCTGTGGCGAGCCACATTCAAGAAGGAACCGCCGGGCGCGCTGACCCGCGATCTTTTAGTGCGCCAGCTAGCCTGGCACATCCAAGAAAAGGCGTTTGCTGGCCATGACGCCGCGACGCTGCGATTGCTGGATGCCTATGGCCGGCAGGACGCCGACAAGGTGGTGCTATTCCGAAGGCTGAAGCCGGGGACATCGGTCATTCGCGAATACCAGGGCGTCCGCCATATCGTGACGATCAGCGAGGGCGGCTTCGTCTGGCAGGGCAAGACCTATGACAGCCTCTCGGCCATCGCCCGGGAAATCACCGGTGCGCGGTGGAACGGACCCAGATTCTTCGGCCTGCGTACCGGGGATAAGGCTAGCTCGGCAAGGAAAGCATCCTGATGGCGCCCCAGCCGGTCATCCGGTGCGCCGTCTATACCCGCAAATCCACCGAGCACAATCTGGATCTGGAGTTCAATTCCCTGGATGCCCAGCGGGAGTCCTGTGAGGCTTATATAAAGAGTCAGCTGCACGAGGGCTGGCGGCTGGTGCCGGATCGCTATGACGATGGCGGGATCTCTGGAGGTTCCCTGGACCGGCCTGACCTGCAACGCCTGCTGGCCGATATCCGGGCGAAGAGGGTGGATAATGTGGTGGTCTACAAGGTGGACCGGCTCACCCGCTCGCTGACAGATTTTGCCAAGCTGGTGGAACTATTCGATGCCCATGGGGTGTCGTTCGTCTCGGTTACTCAAGCCTTCAACACCACCAACAGCATGGGGCGGCTGACCCTGAACGTGCTCTTGTCCTTCGCCCAATTCGAGCGGGAGGTCATTGCTGAACGGGTTCGCGACAAGGTGGCCGCCTCCAAGCGCAAGGGCATGTGGATGGGGGGAGGGGTGCCGCTGGGCTACATCAACCGGGACAAGAAACTCATCATCGTGCCGGACGAGGCCGAGACGGTGCGGTGGATATTCCGGACATACCTGGAAGTGGGATCGATCGGACGCCTGCTCCAGAAAATGGACCAAGAGAACATCAGGTCCAAGCGTCGGGAGCCGGGGGACGGGCGCGGCGCCGGCGGCTGTCGGTTCGGGCCGGGATCGCTAGGCTATCTCCTAAGGAACAGATGCTATGTCGGCGAGATCTCCCATAAGGGGCTGATCCATGCCGGCGATCATCAACCAATCATCGAACGGGAGCTGTTTGAGGCCGTGCAGGTCCAGCTCAAATCGGGGGCGGTGGATCGCAAGCTGAAACATGCGGGAACGCTTCATTTGCTCAAAGGCAAGCTGTTCGACAGTGCCGGCAACCGCATGACACCATCCCACAGCGTCAAGAAAGGCGTCCGCTACCGCTACTATGTCTCCCAGGCTATCCTCGGCAGCCGCCCAGGTGAGGCCGGCCGGATAGGGCGGGTGTCAGCGCCAGAGCTGGAGGCTTTAATCGAGGAGACGTTGAGAAAGCGGTTTGCAGCCGCTCCTGGGCAGAGCCTGGGAGCGCCAGCCCTTGTCGAAACCCATCTGGAACGGGTCATTGTCCAGTACGACGCCATTGAGCTGTCGCTAACAAATTCGCGGGGCGCTGCAATCGAGGTCGTGAGGTTGGACTGGCAGCGTAAGCCCCCTACCGCCGAAAAAGGCCTAACAGCGGAGCTGCCGCCAGCGCATCAAGACACCAAGGCGAGAGACGCCGTTCTAGCGGCCATCGGCAAGGCGCGGTCTTGGATAAGGAACCTGGGAGACGGGGCTACCATCGCAGATATCGCAAACCTCGAGGGCAAGGGTCAGCGTCAAGTCCGACTGCTGCTGCCACTAGCTTTTGTGCCACCTATTAAGGTCAGGGCGATTATCGACGGCATGACGCCAGCGGTAACTGTGACGGAACTCGCCAGAAATGTGCCCCTAGTTTGGGAGCCCAATTGACCGGTGCCGGTGGGACTACTGTGATCAAGGAGAAAGTTGGGCGGGCGCTGCAAGTGCGGGCCTATGAATCGGGCAACAAACCGCATTGTCTGCCAGAGAATCACATCGCCATTTGGGTGGTGAGTCGTATGAGTCTGCGCGTTGGCGCGCCGCGCATGGGTAATCTGCTCACCTAAAACATCAAGATTGTGGAGCGCGCGATGATGGATACGCAACTGGTTGGTCCTACATGTGCATAACTTAACGCGCGTTGACTCTGAATTTTTGGGGGCAGATCATTTGCATGCCACGCAAAGAAAAAGGCCATCGGTCTCGAACACCGATGGCCCTCATTTTCTCTGCATCCGTGTCCAACTTGCGTCGGGCGGGATGGTAGTCACTTGGACGTCCCAACACTGGGACAAAAGAGACCCCATTGGCAAGCCCGACGCATCCCATCGGTCGGAAAATTTCATTCCGGCCTAACGACGGAGCTTTGCCTTGTCAAAACAAGTGATGTGCATCAACAAGCGCGGCGGCCATTACAGCGCGCACGAACGTATCCAAGCAATCGGCGGCGTGCTGAACAATGCTCGCTGGAAGGACGCCGAAGATACGGCAATCAAGAATGTGGAGCGCGATAAGACCAGCTACTACACCAGTGTGAATGGAAGAAACGTCTGGATCATTGTTGCCGTGCATAACGGCCGTAAATATCTCAAGACGGCGAATGACGGTTACGCGCCGGACAACCTCTTGTCGTTGCCGGAGTGCCCGTAGCATTAGCGTGAAAAGGCGCCGAAGTGAGAGCTTCGGCGCTTTTGCCTAATCGCCGTTTCGCGCGATCATATCAATTACAAAGCCATCCATGGCCGTATGAGTAGGGTCTCTGTCCGCACAGGTGCGATGGGTGCGATAGAAATAGCTGCGGGCTGCGTACTCGCCTTGATGCATTAGGCCATGCGTTCGCACATCGTCGGCATGAACGGCCATCCCGCAAAACAGACAAGGTGCATCACGGGGTGGTTCGTAGGTGGGGGCTAACTGCCCAGGATCGTCAAACCACCCATAAATCCGGTTTTCGTTTGCCATTGGACACCCGACTGACTCGTCGGTCATTGATTGATCCGAAAGAATGATTCACCGTCAAGAGTGCCAGACCGTGTAGAGGCCGCTTTAGTATTTGAAGCTAGTCCCGGTCGGCAGTCAGCAATGGATACAGTGACCAATCTGGCGCGACAGACGCCGCTGGCGCAGCCTGCGCCCCATACCTACGCATGCCCCCAGTCGCCCCGTCTAACCGCCACAATGGCCCCAAAAAGGGCAGAAAACCTCGGATTTGTATCCAATCCCGCTTGCGATCAGGCGGTCCATGAGCGATGGTCAGCCCGGGCGATGATCTCGCCTGGGGCGTGATAACCCCTCAGATCGGCGGCGCAAGTGCCGCCGCAAACGCACTCCTCAACCCTATGGTCGAGGAGGCCGGCGCGTATGTTCAGGGCGAAAGCCTAAAGGCGACGGCGACCTTGCCGATCTGAGGTTTATCAACTCCCCGATCACCAGGTCAGGGGGGATGAAATGCATCCTATTAAATTAGGAATAATCGTTGTTTTTCCAATAGTGATCGCGATCGCGCTTTTAGATAACGGCTCAAAGCCCACGGAGGAAAATTCCAATTTGGCGGCGTACGGCAGCGCTCAAGTATATACCGAAAAAGATTATGCCCGCTGCTTGGCTACGAAAGCGAGCATTGGGGCATTTTCTTCTTACGATGGAGGAAATGGCGCGGTTATGCTCACCAGCTTATGCGATAAGCAATGGCAAGTGTGGATAGATCTTTGCAAAGCAAAAGGAACGGCTGACGAGATTTGCTCAGCCGAAAGCGTCGCGATGGCTCAGGGCGCACTCAAGTTGGCCGGCAGATGATCAATTTTATGCAAATCGAAGACGTCGAATTATTTGCAGTTGCTTTCCATGTCAGGTTTTTACCCAAAGCTGACGTGGGCCACAATTGCGGCACCCATCTTCTCAGCGGAGAACACTCTCCATGTACAGCGAAAATGCACCTCGAAATCTGTGCAGGTCAATTCGGCTAAGTTATAGACATCAGGCTTGCCGCTAACTCGTGGGCGGCTTGTCTGTGTCCAGAAGACGCAGGTAAGAAGAGAACAAGACCATCGCGTGGGGGGGCGAGGCGATGACAACAACCCTAGATTGGTATAACGAGACCAAGGGGTTAGCGTCTCAGACACACGCTATGTATTCTGTGATGCGTGATCTTCAAGACCAATTTCGGATGCGCTCAGTCTGTGATAATTTAAAATCATGAGTTGATGCGTCGGAGGGCAATTGTCGCCTCCATCGGGGAGCGCATGCCAGAAACCGCCTTTATTGCATATCCAGAAGCCTTTCCCCTCGTGCGGGAGGCCATAAAAGCTGCTGTGGAGTTTTCTGCCGAAGAGGCGTTTATCCTCAAACCTTGGCAAAAGCTACAAATCATCGGCTTCAAAGTCGACGACTTGATAAGAAATCAAATTCAAGAAGCGGCAGTATTGGTCGCCGATATTACCTACCCGAATACCAATGTCTTCTACGAGATCGGGTATGCAATGGCGGTTGGAAAGCCGGTACTCGCGACTGTCAACACAGCAGTTGAAAAGGCCATCCAGCGAATCCAAAAAATTGGCCTTTTCGATACGACTGGCTGGGCAACTTACAACAATGGACAGGAGTTGTTCGAGAAGCTGAAGGCTTGGCCGGACATTGCTTGGACAAGCAGCTATCAACGTAGACGCAATCACAGTCAGCCGCTCTTTATTTTAGATGCTCTTGCTAAGACTGATTTTCGTAATCACATATTCCACGCTGTCGACAACTCGCATCTGCGCTATCGTAGCTTCGACCCGGCAGAGATTCCTCGTCTTACGGCAGCTCAAGCCATTGCCGAGATATCTTCCTCGGCAGGCGCAATCATTCCAATAATCAGTGAAGAGCTAGTTGACGCAGAGCTGCACAACCTTCGCGCTTCTTTCCTGCTTGGCCTGTGCCACGGTTACCGAGTCGAGGCATTAGCGATTCAATATGAGAATGCCCCAGTTCCGCTCGACTATCGGGATTTCATCCGCAACTCTACTTTCAAGCGTGAAACTGAAAAGCACGTACAGGAGTTCGCTTCGCAAGTGCTGATATGGAACCAAGAACCGTCTGTCCGGGGGAGCTTCGCAGGGCTTGGCCTACTGAACGAAATGGACCTCGGATCTCCGACCGCCGAAAACGAGACACAAAGCTTGAACTATTATTTCGTAAAGACTGCGGAGTTTGCTCGTGCCGCACGAGCTGAAGGCGCAATTGTAATTGGCCGAAAAGGATCAGGCAAATCTGCAGTCTTTTTTCAAATCGCGGAGTCGGCGAGTCGTGAAAGAAAAAGCTGCGTTGTGGATTTACGCCCCGCATCGCACAACCTTAGCGAGATGCGGGAAGCCATTCTCGATGTCGTTACCGCCGGCGTATTTGACCACACGATCGCGGCGTTTTGGCAATACATATTGTATATTGAAATCCTGCTTAAGATCAGGGAAATCGCTCTGCCGCGTTCGAAGAACGATTTTTCCATCCAGGAACGTATTCGGGCTATTGAAGAAAGCTTTTCACTAAGCGAAAGCGTTGTGTCGGGCGATTTTACGTCACGATTGCGCGGCGCCGTAAACGAAATAATTTCGGTGGCTGCGAGTTCCAAAAATCCGGATGATCTCCGCAACCGCCTTACCAATATCATGTTTGAGGAGCCCATTCATCGGTTGAGAGAAGCAATCGTCTCATTTTCAGATTTTGTTGATGAGGTGGTGGTTTTGATTGACGACTTAGATAAGGGTTGGCCGCCGCGGCAAGTCGAAGTTCATGACATAACGATGGTCAAGCATCTCATCGAATCGTTGAATCGGATTCAGCGAGATTTGGGGCGAAGAAAGATTTCGGTAAGGCACACCGTTTTTCTGCGAAGCGACATCTACGAAGGGCTAGTTGAAGAGACTTCTGATCGCGGAAAGTACAATGTGATAAAGGTTGACTGGTCTGATCCAGAACAGCTTCGCCATCTTCTTAAGCAGCGTGTCGTTAGCCGAATCGATCCTATGCATCATCAAGCGGCGTGGGATGCAATCAATCCGATCATTCGAGATAACACTGATGCTGTGGATTTGATGATTGAGGGGTCCCTCCGAAGGCCGAGATTTCTAATTGACCTTTGCGAGCGAGTGCTATCGTTTGCAATAAATCGTGGGCACATGTTTGTGGATGAAGACGATATACGTGAGGGGCTTCGGCAGATGTCATTATATTTGGTATCTGACTTCGGCTATGAAATGCGCGATAGGGCTGGCACTCCAGAGGATATATTTTACGCCTTTATTGGTGTGACTGATTTGTTGACCGAAGCAGAGCTTGCCGCGATTTTGTCCGCGGACAGCCTTCATTTAGGATTGGAAGAGACGATAAATCTCCTCTTATGGTATGGATTTCTCGGCGTCATTAATGAGACGTTGGAGCCGGTTTACATTTACGATCGCGCATACGATTTTCGTCGCTTGCAAGCCGAACTGAACCAAAAGAATAGTGAGAGACTTTATGCCGTCAATCCTGCATTTTTGCTGGGGTTGGACCGCAGCGTGCCGGCCAAGTAATAGTTTGCCAAGTAGTGTATGAATATCAGTTAAAGTGATGTCCGCTGCTGGCGATTTTCTGTCAGATAGCGAACTTCATATCTCTGTTGTTACTACCAATAGAGTAACGGGACGCTTTAACCGGCTAGGGGAGTTTTACTTCGGAAGTACGTGACTTTAGCTGTGTTACTTTGGCCTAAGCCATGGCGTTGCAATTTGCGGAATGTCGCTCAGCTCAATTGGCGCGCCTGCCTTTTTGAGTAACTGCTGAAGCTGAGAAAAATCCTCGCTGTTAAGCAGGCTAAAGTCGAGCCCCGCATAAAGTTCTCGGCGGGGCGCAACTTCCATTTTTGTTGTCCAGCCGAATTCTTTGCCCTTGCGATCAAGAATATAGTGAGCGGCCGCAAGCCTTGTTTCAGGTTTGATTGCTTCCATGCCTTTGAAGGCTTCGACCCCGGCTTTCGCTAGAAGGTGGGTCGTGCCGTCCCGAAGCTCTGCTGAAAAATGTTTAGCCAGGGTGTCGGGATCTATTCCGATTGCCTCTGCGATCCTTGCGCGGGATAGACCGACCATGGTCAACGCTTTCGCAAGCCCTCTTTGGTCACTGGTTGGTGCGAAAGCTGGCCTTCCACCTTTCTTTTTTAAATCGGTTGGAATCATTTTTTCCGAACTGTCGCTCTCGAATATTCGGTTTTCGGAAGTGGTATGTACTCTTCTTTTGCGAGGCATAAGTTCAAGCTCCTCTGTTGACGCGCTTTTGAGTGGCGCGCCTGTTTCATGATGATTTTAAGAAGGTGGTGCTTGGACAGGTCTGCAGAAGGCGCAGGCAGAGCATTGAGCCCTGCTTTCATCCGTAGTCGCAAAGTGACCTAGCACTTGCTGGAGCGCAGAATCGTTAAATTAGGCGCGCTCCGCACTGAGGGGCGGAATCTGTTCCACCTCTGCAGTTTTTCAATGACAACATGATTCGAAATTTTGATCTATATGGATCAGATATTTCGGTATCAGATTTTGACCTTGATTTGGAAACGAATCAGATAGCGAGCGATCAATCGACGAGAGGTTTTTCACTTCTTCGAAACTGCCAAATTTGATGATTTTCGCGCATAGAACGGGGTTAAAATCAGTTTTTCGGTCAATTTTGGATTATGCCTTTGCGCCGAAAAACTCCATGGAAAAGAGCTCGGATTTCTCCTCGAAGGCGCCGGACATTGGTCGGGGGAAAGTAAGGCTCCGAGTTCGAATCCTAGTTGGACCGGTCGAACCAGTCTCCAATTGCCAAGAAGGAGAAGTCTGCAGTTTTGAGATTTAAGAATGGAGACGAGGGCGGAATAATTGCCTGTTACCGCTCGGATTTCGGGATTGCCCAGTCTCCGGACGCCACGGCTCAAGCACAAGTCCCCGATTTCTCGGCGTCTTTGGGCAGCTTAGAAAATCCAGGGATAGAGCCAAAATGCGGTGGCTGGGGGACTAGGATTCGAACCTAGACAGGCAGAGTCAGAGTCTGCAGTCCTACCGTTAGACGATCCCCCAAGGCCGGGCGGAAAACCCCTTTGGGACCGCCCCTTTAGACCAGCCCGCCGCCCCTTTCAAGGACGGCGAGGGCTCAATTTGCCCGATTGCCGGGTTGGTCCGCCAAAGCGCGACCAAGCGGGAAATTGGGCGCCGTGCCCGGGCTATTGCGGCTTGCCGATCTGACCCCGGATTTCACCATTGGCATAAGTTTGGCTGTGCAGGTCCACATATAGCTTGCCCGCCAGCAGCATGTCGGCTTGTTCGCCGGTCAGAGTCGCCGTGCCGGTAACGGGTGACTCCGAGACAGGAAATGATGCAATCGCCATCGCGGTTTCGCCGGTGCCGGCCGGACCGTGAATGTCGATCCTGGTGGGCGCGGCGCCGTCATAGGTCACGTAATAGTCGAGTTGGCGGGTCTGGCTGTTGTAGGTGAATTGCGCTTCGCCAAACGCGTCGCTCTTGTTTTGCGGGATCACAGTGCCGCCCAGAAGATGGGCGGTCAGCGAAACAGTCTGCGCTCCGGCGGATGAGAGGCCGGCGGCAAGCAATGTGCCTGCGAGCGCGAAGATCAAACCTATTTTCCGTGCCATGTCGGGTAAAATTCCATCGGTCGCGGCGCAACCTAACAGGATTCGGCCGCAGTCGTGCGGACCCCGGTAAGCGCGGTTGTTTCCCCGGCAAGAGCGGAGAAGGCATTATTTTCGGTCACCGACCCGGTGCGGACGTCTTTGGCTTGTCCCTGCCGGTGTTCCGCATGCTAGCGTCCGCGAGGCGGGTGAATTTCCGCAAACCGAGGCAAAATTGCAGGAAAATAAGATACATCCGGACGGCCGCGGAGGCAGGAAGGCCAAGGGAACGGTCAGGACCGGAGCGGGCGACGGACCGCTTCTGGCCGTGCTCGATCTTGGCACCAACAATTGCCGCCTGCTGATTGCCCGCCCCGCGCCGCCGGACAATTTCCGGGTGGTGGATTCTTTTTCCCGCATCGTACGGCTGGGGGAGGGCGTGGGGGAAACCGGGCGCCTGTCCGACGCCGCCATCGAACGCACGCTTGCCGCGCTTGCGATCTGTGCCCAGCGCATCGCGCGGCATGGTGTCCGTCACGTCCGCGCCATCGCCACCCAGGCCGCGCGTCAGGCCGCCAATACGCAAACGCTGATTGCACGCGCCCGTGCGGAAACCGGCATCTCGCTGGACGTCATCTCCTCGGAAGACGAGGCCGATCTCGCCGCCCTGGGCTGCGCACCGTTGATCGGACGGAAATATCAAGGCGCCTTGATCTTCGATATCGGCGGCGGTTCGACCGAGATCGTATGGCAGCACAAAAATGAGGGCAGGTTGGAGAAGCGCTTTTCCGCCTCGCTGCCGGTGGGCGTGGTCAATCTGGCGGAAGATTATGCCGCCGCGGCCCGCAGCCATGCGGGCTTTGAACAGATGCTGGCGGCGATGCGAAGCCGGTTTGCGCCTTGGGTGGAACAGACGCGCGGCTTTGATCCGGTGCGCGAGCATCTGCTCGGCACATCGGGTACGGTGACGACCCTGGCCGCCATCGCGCTCAAGCTGCCGCGTTACAATCGGGCCAAGGTGGATGCCAGTTGGCATGAAACCGCCCGGCTCTTATCGGTGACGGAGCGCATCTCGCGCATGGACATTGCGGCGCTGTCCAATATCGGCGCCATCGGGCCGGAACGCGCCGACCTGATGCTGGCGGGGTCGGCCATCTTCGCCGCCATCTGTTCGCTCTGGCCCAGTCCGATGCTGCGGGTTGCCGACCGGGGCCTGCGCGAAGGCATGCTGCGCCAGATGCGCGACGAATTGACGGCGCGGCGGCGGAAGGTTTCGGCATGAAAAGTCCCAGCGGATCGGGGCGCGGCGAAGTCCGCGTCAAAGTGAAGAAGACGCGCGGCCTCAAGGCGTCGTCGCGCGAATGGCTGGCGCGTCAGCTCAACGATCCTTACGTCCATGCGGCCAAGGCAAAGGGCTATCGCAGCCGCGCCGCCTTCAAGCTGCTGGACCTGGACGCCAAATTCCATTTTCTCAAAAAAGGCGCCCGCATATTGGATCTGGGTTCGGCTCCCGGCGGCTGGAGCCAGGTGGCGGCGGCAAAAGGCGCGACCGTGGTCGCGGCCGATGTGCTGGAGATGGAAGCGCTCGCTGGGGTAACATTTTTCCAGGCCGATCTGACAGACGCTGGCGTGCCCGCGATGCTGAAAGAAGCACTGGGAGGCCCCGCCGATCTGGTGCTGACCGACATGGCCGCGCCCACCACCGGCCATCGCGCCACCGATCACTTGCGCACCACCACCTTGGTCGAGATCGCCCTGGAAGTGGCGGAGGATACGTTGCGTCCTGGCGGCGCTTTTGTGGGGAAGGTCTTTCAGGGCGGCGCGACCAACCAATTGCTGGCGCGTATCAAGAAAAACTTTCGCGACGTGAAGCATGTAAAGCCGCCATCTTCGCGTTCGGATTCGGTGGAGCTTTATCTGGTGGCGCTTGATTTCAAAGCGAAAGGCCCCGCCCGTTGAGGCGAGGCCTTCGCAAACGGCAGACGTCGAATAATTACGGCGCGGCCTTCAGACTGATGGAGCCGATACCGGCCGCCACATTCAGGCCCTTGTTGCCTTCGACGCTGAGCGGCTGCAGGGCAATCGACTTGTCCAGGCCGCCGAGCAGCACATTGGCGCCGATGCCGACGCCAACGGTCGCGCTGGCAGAAGCACCGGCATAATCGCCTTCCAGCGCGCCGGAGCGGATGTCGGACGAAGGCGCAACCACGCCCCACACCAGCACGCCGCCTTCGGTGTAGCCGATATCGACGCCGAACTTGGAGATGGTGCCAATGTAATGATCCGCATGGCGGTTATTGCCGCGGAAGGTGCAATGCAGGTCCTTGGAGGAGCCGAAGACGAAGCCCCAGCCGCTGGCCACATTGCAGGTCAGTTCGCCGACCTTGACGCCGTGCGGGGCTGCATCGGCGGCGCTGGCCGCTGCCAGACCGGCAACGGCGACAGCCGCACCCATCAACAAACGAAATTGCTTCTGCATATCAAACTCCTTGGAGGACAATTCGGAAGGCCCGTGCGAAATTGCCGGCCTGTTCGGTAAGAACGTCCGCCCGCCGCTTCGGTTCCGCTTTCGGTTTGACGGCGGAAAGCCAAAACCGGGGTAAAATGGGGCGAAAATGGCCGGTTCCCGCGCCCTCTTGCGGAATCAGGGAACCGCTGATACAGGCTCGGCGCTCCAAGACGGAGCCGCCCATGAGCAGCAGCCAAACCATCCGCGAAGCCCTGACCTTCGACGATGTGTTGCTGGTGCCCGGCGCCTCCGAAATCCTTCCCGCCCACGCCGATACCCGCACCCGCCTGACCAAGACGGTGGAGCTCGGCATTCCGCTGATCTCCGCCGCCATGGATACGGTGACGGAAGCCGGGCTGGCGATCGCCATGGCCCAGGTCGGCGGCATGGGGGTCATACATAAGAATCTGGGAATCGAGGAACAGGCCGAACAGGTCCGCCGGGTGAAGCGCTTCGAAAGCGGCATGGTGGTCAATCCGGTCACCATCGGCCCCGAAGCAAGCCTGGCCGACGCGCTCTCTCTGATGGAGCGGCACCATATTTCCGGCGTGCCGGTGGTGGAAAATCCGAACGGCAAGGGCGCCGGAAAGCTGGTGGGTATCCTCACCAACCGCGACGTGCGTTTCGCCGCCGATCCGCGCCAGAAAGTGGCCGAGCTGATGACCAAGGACAAGCTGGTCACCGTGCGCGAGGGCGTTCAGTCCGACGAGGCCAAGCGCCTGCTGCACCAGCATCGCATCGAAAAGATCATCGTGGTCGACGATGCCTATCGCTGCGTCGGCCTCATCACGGTGAAGGACATCGAGAAGGCGCAGAAATATCCCAATGCCTGCAAGGACGAACGCGGCCGGCTGCGGGTCGCCGCCGCCACCGGCGTGGGCGAGGACGGTTATGCCCGCGCCATGGCGCTGATCGAAGCGGAATGCGACGTCATCATGGTCGATACGGCGCATGGCCATTCCAGGGGCGTGCTCGACACCATCGCCCGCATCAAGAAGGCATCGAACTATACGCAAGTGGCGGGCGGCAATGTCGCCACCGCCGACGGCGCCAAGGCGCTGATCGATGCCGGCGCCGACGCGGTCAAGGTGGGCATCGGCCCGGGCTCCATCTGCACCACCCGCATCGTGGCGGGCGTGGGCGTGCCGCAATTGACGGCGATCATGGACGCGGTGGAAGCGGCGCAGAAATCCGGCACGCCGGTGATCGCCGATGGCGGCATCAAATATTCCGGCGATTTGGCGAAAGCCCTGGCGGCGGGCGCCAGCGTGGCGATGGTGGGGTCGCTCCTGGCGGGGACCGAGGAAAGCCCCGGCGAAGTGTTTCTCTATCAGGGCCGCTCCTACAAAGGGTATCGCGGCATGGGCAGCGTGGGCGCGATGGCGCGCGGCTCTGCCGACCGTTACTTCCAGGCCGAAGTGCGCGATGCCTTGAAGCTGGTGCCCGAGGGCGTCGAGGGACAGGTTGCCTATAAAGGTCCGGTCGGCAGCGTGGTGCACCAGATCATCGGCGGCCTGCGCGCCGCCATGGGCTATACTGGCTGCAAGACCATCGAGGAATTCCACACCAAGGCCCGGTTCGTACGCATCACCGGCGCGGGCCTGCGCGAAAGCCATGTCCACGACATCACCGTCACCCGCGAAGCGCCGAATTACCCGGGCGGTCAATAATCGCGCGCGCCCTGCCAGGATGCCGGGAGCCGGGTAAGGCATGACACCCGCCGCCCGCCTTCAGGCTGTGATCGAAATTCTGGGCACCGCTACGGCCCAACCGCTGGACCGTCAGCTCAAAGCCTGGTTCCGCGATCATCGCTTCGCC
Organism: Pseudomonadota bacterium; assembly: GCA_040389245.1. Lineage (GTDB taxonomy): Bacteria > Pseudomonadota > Alphaproteobacteria > Micropepsales > Micropepsaceae > Rhizomicrobium. Next base: position 1,894,774 of record JAZKAH010000002.1, read on the forward strand.
GGTTCCAAGGATCGTCGCGCCATCACCGAGCGCATTTATGCGATCTTTCGCGCGCATGCCCATCTCGCGCATCGCATGGCGAGCGATGCGCCCCGGGCCCTGATCATCGCGGCCTTGCTGGCCGAAGGCGAAGATCCCGAAGCGCTTTTCACGGGCGGTTACGGACCTGCGCCCTTGACCGGGACCGAGCGTGCCGCCATCGCTGCTGCGCCATCGTCCACGCCCGCTTGGGTCGATGGCGAATATCCAGAGTGGCTGGAGCCGGAGTTGACGCGCGCCTTTGGCGATCGGCTGCCGGAAGAGATGAAGGCGCTGCAACAACGCGCGCCAGTGGATCTGCGCGTCAACACACTCAAGGCAAGGCGCGACGATGTGCTGACGGCCCTGCGCGGCGATGGCTTCGAATGTGCGCCGCTGGAAGATCTTTGCGATGCGATCCGCTGTGCGGCAGGCGCGGCCCTGACCGCGCATCCGCTTTACGAATCCGGCGCCTTTGAAATTCAGGATGCCTCGGCGCAAAGAGCCGTGGCGCTTTGTGAAGCCGGGCCGGGAATGCGGGTTCTGGATCTGGCGGCGGGGGCAGGGGGAAAGTCGCTGGCGCTGGCGGCCGCGATGCAGGGCCAGGGCGAGATCGTCGCCTGTGACATACGCGGGCCCGCGCTGGTAGAGCTGGAGCGGCGCGCCGTCCGCGCCGGTGCCGGCAACATCCGCGCGTACCTGTTGGGCATGCCATTGGCGGATGAAGCGCTGGCCCAGCCTTTCGATGTTGTGCTGCTGGATGCGCCTTGCAGCGGCTCGGGGACCTGGCGGCGGCAACCGGAACTCAAATGGCGGCTGACCTCCGGACGGCTGGCGCAGCTGACCGCGATCCAGGACGATCTGCTGACCCGGGCCGCGGCGGCAACCCGGCCTGGCGGACGGCTGGTCTATGCCACCTGTTCTATCCTGCCTTGCGAAAATCAGGACCGGGTGGCGGCCTTCCTGGCCGCCAATCCGGCTTTCGGCCGCGGTCGTCCGGATTTCCATGACTCGCCCGCCGCCACCGGCAGCGATGGATTTTACGCGGCCATACTGATCCGGAACTGAGGAAACGCGTTACCGGGAGGAGGCTTCCGCAGACCGGGTTTTTGACAGGCGGAATATACGTTGATATCATCATTTCGTCGGCAAGCGATTCAGGAGACACGATCATGACGGCGCACAGCCCGCTGACTCCGGCAGAACAATTGGTGAGAACCAACCGCGCGCATTTTCCCAACGAGAGCGCTGCGTACCGGCAGGCGCGCAATGCACTTCTGGTGGAAGAGATCAAGCTCCGGCGCCAGCTCGAGCAGGTCGCCGCGCTCCGGCGCCGGCTTCCGCCGGGCGGTGAGGTGAAGAAGGATTATCGCTTCGAAGGCGAGAACGGACCGGCCACCCTTGCCGATCTGTTCGGCGACAAGGATACCCTCATCATCTACAGCTATATGTTTGGACCGCAGCGCAAGAACCCTTGCCCCAGCTGCACGTCTTACATGGCAACGTGGGAAGGGAAGATGCCTGATATCGAGCAGCGCGTCGCCTTTGTCATGATGGCGCGCTCGCCTATCGAACGGCTGATCGAAGCCAAGAAGGCGCGGGGCTGGACCAGGCTCAAAGTCTATTCCGACGGCAGCGGCGACTTCACCCGCGACTATGTCAGCGCCAAGGATGAAGACATGCCCGGTTACACGGTCTTCACCCGAAAGGACGGCAAGATCCGGCATTTCTGGAGCGGGGAGATGAGCGGCGAAATGGCCGATCCCGGCCAGGACCCGCGCGGCGCGCCGGACCCCGATCCGCTCTGGAGCCTGCTGGACACCACGCCGGAGGGCCGCGGGACGGACTGGTATCCCAAATTGCACTATCCGGACTGAGGGGTGGTGGATTGGGGGAAATCAAGGCTTTCCGGCCGCCGGCCTGTTTTTGCCGGGGGCGGGTCCGATGTTTATTGGACGCATGGCTGGCGGCGCCGGATTTGACTAAAGTCGCCCCATGAGAGCCCTGCGCGATTCCCTGATCCTGGCGCTTATCCTGCTGGCGGCACCTGCTTTTGCCGCTGCGCCGCGCCATGCCGCCAAGCCGTCCGCGCCGGTCGAAGCCCCCGTCTCCGCCGATCCGGCGGGCGACCTGATCGGTCAGGCGCAAGCGGCCCATGCCAGGGGCGAGAAGGAGTTGGCGGTCCGGCTGGCGCAAGCCGCTATCGTCGCCGACCCCGCGCGGCCCGCCACTTATAATGTGCTGGGCGATCTCTATGCCGCCGATGGCGATGCTGATTATGCGCGCTTCTATTACCGCGAAGCGCTCAACATCGATCCCACCAATGGCGATGCGACCAGAGCGATGGCGGCCCTGGACCGCAACGATGGACAGCGCGCCGCGCAGGCAGATACCAGCGCACAATGACGGTTCTGGTCCTCGATTTCGGCAGCCAAGTCACTCAACTCATCGCACGCCGCGTGCGGGAGGCAGGTGTCTATTGCGAGATCGTGCCCTACAACAAAGCGGAGGAAGCGCTGGCGAAAAAGCCGCGCGCCATCATCCTGTCGGGCGGGCCCGCCAGTGTCACCGAATCCGATACGCCGCGCGCGCCCCAGGCGGTGTTCGAGATGGGCGTGCCAGTCCTGGGTATCTGCTATGGCGAGATGACCATGGCGGCGCAGCTTGGCGGCCGGGTCGAAGCCGGTCACGCCCGCGAATTCGGCCGCGCCGATATTCATGTGCAGCGCCCGTCGCGCCTGCTGGAAGGCCTCGCCGAAAATGGCAGCGAGCCGGTGTGGATGAGCCATGGCGACAAGATCGTGGCGATCCCGGACGGCTTCTCGGTGATGGCGACATCCGAAAGTTCGCCCTTTGCCGTGATCGCAGACGAGGCGCGCCGCTTCTATGGCGTGCAATTCCATCCCGAAGTCGCGCACACCCCGCGCGGCGCCACCATTCTCGCCAACTTCGTCCGCAACATCGCCGGCATCGAGCCTGAATGGAACATGCACGCCTTTCGCGCCGCCATGGTGGAGCGCATCCGCAAACAGGTGGGCAAGGCAAAAGTTATTTGCGGATTGTCGGGCGGGGTGGATTCCTCCGTCGCCGCCGTTCTCATCCATGAAGCGATCGGCGACCAGCTCACCTGCATCTTCGTCGATACCGGGCTGATGCGCGCGGGCGAGGCGGACGAGGTGGTGAACCTGTTCCGCGATCACTACAACATTCCCTTGATCCATGCCGAAGCGGCCGACCTGTTCCTGGGGCGGCTGGCCGGGGTCAGCGATCCCGAACAGAAGCGCAAGATCATCGGCGCTGCCTTCATCGATGTCTTCGACAAGGAAAGCCACAAGGTCGGGGGCGCGGAATTCCTCGCCCAGGGTACGCTCTATCCCGATGTGATCGAAAGCATCTCGGCCACCGGCGGCCCGTCGGTCACCATCAAGTCGCATCACAATGTCGGCGGCTTGCCCGCCTATATGAAGATGAAGTTGGTCGAGCCGCTGCGCGAACTCTTCAAGGACGAAGTCCGCGCCCTTGGCCGCGAGCTGGGCCTGCCGCCCGCTTTCGTTGGGCGGCATCCTTTTCCCGGTCCTGGCCTGGCCATTCGCATTCCGGGCGAAATCACCCAGGAGAAGCTCGAAATCCTGCGCAAGGCCGACATCGTCTATCTCGACGAAATCCGCAAAGCCGGGCTCTACGACAATATCTGGCAGGCCTTCGCGGTGCTGCTGCCGGTGCGCACCGTGGGCGTGATGGGCGACGGCCGGACCTATGACCATGTCTGCGCCCTGCGCGCCGTGACCTCGTCCGACGGCATGACCGCGGACTATTACCCTTTCGAGCATTCGTTCCTGGCCCGTGTTTCGACCCGCATCGTCAACGAGGTCAAGGGCATCAATCGCGTCGTCTACGACATCACCTCCAAGCCGCCCGGTACGATTGAGTGGGAGTAAAACGCGACCCGGCCATACGGCCGGGTCAAATCGATCCTGCCGGATCGATTTGAGCGTTTTACGCGCCGAGCCCAAGCGAGGCGCAAGCGATCGAAACAACTTCAAAATCATCTATCAACACAAAGCCCATGATCCGCCTCGACAACGTCAGCAAGCAAAATGGCCATCAACTCTTGTTCATCGATGCCTCAATGGGCATCCAGAAGGGTGAGAAAGCAGGACTCGTCGGGCCGAATGGCGCCGGCAAGTCGACGCTTTTCCGGATCATCGCGGGCCAGGATCGGCCAGACGATGGCCAGGTGACGATCGATCCCGGCATGACCATCGGCTATTTCAGCCAGGATGTCGGGGAAATGTCGGGCCAAAGCGCGGTGGCCGCGGTGATGGATGGCGTGGGACCGGCGAGCGCACTGGCCGCCGAGATGGCCCGGCTGGAAGCGGCCATGGTCGATCCGGACCGCATGAGCGAGATGGACGCGCTGGTCGAACGCTATGGCGAAGTGCAGCACCGTTTCGAGGAATTGGATGGCTACGCCCTGGACGCGCGGGCCCGCGAGGTTCTGGCGGGATTGAGTTTCAGCCAGGAACGTATGGACGGCGATGTCGGCTTGCTCTCAGGTGGCTGGAAGATGCGCGTGGCGCTGGCCCGCATCCTGGTGATGCGGCCCGATGGCATGCTGCTGGATGAGCCGAGCAACCATCTGGATCTGGAGAGCCTGATCTGGCTTGAGGAATTTCTCAAGGATTATGACGGCGCGCTGCTAATGACATCGCATGATCGCGAGTTCATGAATCGCATCATCGGCAAGGTGGTGGAGATCGACGGCGGTTCGCTCACAACCTATTCGGGTAATTACGATTTCTACGAGCAGCAACGGGCGCTGAGCGAAAAACAGCGCCAGGCGCAATTCGATCGTCAGCAGGCGATGCTGGCCAAGGAGATCAAGTTCATCGAGCGCTTCAAGGCGCGCGCATCCCACGCCGCTCAGGTCCAGAGCCGGGTAAAGAAACTGGACAAGATTGAGCGGGTGGAAATGCCCCGCCGCCGTGAAGCCGTCCGGTTTGAATTTAAGACGCCGCCGCGCTCGGGCGACGACGTGGCCGGTTTCAAAAATGTCCACAAGGCCTATGGCAGCCAGTCGATCTATGCCGGGCTTGATTTTCAGGTCCGCCGCAAGGAGCGTTGGTGCGTGTTGGGCGCCAACGGCGCAGGGAAATCCACTCTGCTGAAATTGGTGGCGGGCGCGACCGGGCCAGACCAGGGCACGGTGAATCTGGGCAGCAATGTGAGGATGGGCTATTTCGCCCAGCATTCCATGGATCTGCTGGACGGCGAGGATACGGTTTTCGAATCGCTGGACAAATCATTCCCGCAAGCCGGCCAAGGGGCGTTGCGCTCTCTGGCCGGTTGCTTCGGCTTCTCCGGCGACGATGTCGAGAAGACTTGCCGTGTGCTCTCCGGCGGTGAGAAGGCGCGTCTGGTCATGGCCAAGATGCTGTTCGACCCGCCGAATTTTTTGGTTCTCGACGAACCCACCAACCATTTGGATATGGCGACGAAAGAGATGTTGGTCGCATCCTTGTCGGAATTCGAAGGCACCATGCTGTTCGTTTCGCACGACCGCCACTTCCTGGCTGCTCTCTCGAATCGCGTGCTCGAACTGACGTCCGAGGGTGTTCATCAATATGGTGGCGGCTACACCGAATACGTGGCCCGTACGGGCCACGAGGCACCGGGTCTGCACCCAGGCGGTTTATAGTATCCATCGTGGCGTGGTAGCGAGGCCGGAGACGTTACCCTCCGCAAGGTCACGGATTTTCACGTAAAACGCACCTATCCCGATTTGAGCGCAAGCGGCGGAGTGTTGGCTGTTTTCTTCTCCGGCATAAAGGCTGCGCAACCTCGGAGAACACAGTCATGAAAACTTCCAACATCAACGCCCCTTCGGAATCCACCAGCCGCTTCGGTCATGCCGTGATCGAAATGTTGACGCGCACCGTCATTATCCTGAGCGCCACGCTCACCTTCGCGGCGGTCGCCGTCGTTGCGTAACATTGTAATGCGTCCCGCCGGAGCCATTCCCTGATCCGGCGGGACGATTTTCGCGGTTTGGCACCTTCGGTTTGCAGTCCGCGTCGAATTGCCCTTAGTCTCGCGCCCCTGGACCGTTTGAGAATCCAGATCAAAATATCGGGGTGGGGAATGCGAAGCAAAATTCTGATCGCCTGCGTGACGATGGCCGCAGCCCTGGGAGCGGGTTTCGTCTGGACGGCCATGGGCGCCACGCCGACGGCGCAATCCGCATCGGCCGCGCCAATCGTGCCCACAGCAGACGGACAGCTGCGGGGCCAGGTCATCGGCGATGTCGTCAGCTTCAAAGGCGTGCCTTTCGCCGCGCCGCCGGTAGGTCCGCTGCGCTGGCGTGAACCCAAGCCCGTTCAACCCTGGTCCGGCGTGCGGGACGCATCTTCATTCGCGCCGCCCTGCGCCCAGGCGCCGCTGGGATGGAACGACAGTGTCGCCGCCATCAGCCGGGAAGACTGCCTCTATCTCAATGTCTGGGCGCCCGTCCGCCACGACAAGCCGCTTCCCGTCATGATCTTCTTTCCCGGCGGCGCCTATCATGGCGGCTCGGATCGGGGATTGAGTTCGATCGAGCCGTCATATGATGGCGGCAAGCTGGCCGGGCGCGGCGTCATCGTTATCACGGCGAATTATCGTCTGGGCCTGTTCGGTTTCCTGGCGCACCCCGAACTGACCGCGGAGTCCGCCCGGCATGCGTCCGGCAACTATGCCCTGATGGACAGCATCGCGGCGCTGAACTGGATCAAAGCCAATATCAGCCGCTTCGGCGGCGATCCGAACAATGTCACGGCGTTCGGCCAGTCCGCAGGCTCCTTCAGCGTCAGTTTCCTGATGACATCGCCAGTGGCCAAGGGCCTGTTCGCCAAGGCCATAAACATGAGCGGCACAATCCTGGACCGCCAGGTGGCCCAGCCCGAACTGAAGGATGCCGAAGCGGCAGGCACCAAATTCGCCAGCGGCCTTGGCGCGCCCAAGACCGGCGCGATCGCCGCGCTGCGTCAGCGCTCCGCCCAGGATTTGTTCAAGCAGTTGACGGCAAACGCGCCGCTTCACGATGCCGAGCCCAGGGGCCCGGTGGTCGATGGCTATGTCTTCCCCGAACAGCCCGCGCTGGTATTCCAGTCCGGGCGCGAGGCCGCGATCCCGCTGATCGTCGGCAACACCGCGCGCGACGGCGATGTCGACAGCATGGGCGTATCGGGTACGCCCAAGGCCGACGCGACCCTGGCCGACAAGACCCGGCCGCTTGCCGCCACCCATCGCGTGGCGCCGCTGGGGCCGGAAGGGGTCAAGGCGGTGAAGGACTTCTACAAGGGCCATGACGATCTCATCGCCGATGCGATGAAAGTCTATGGCGGCACCAGCGCGCCCGCCGATGGCGATGTGCTGGCCGCTTTCCAGACCGACACTTATTTCCGCTGCGGCGCGAATGTGATCGCGCAATGGCATTCCCGCCGGGCGCCGACTTGGCGCTATGAGTTCTCCCATGGCTACGAACCCCTGGGCGCCGTGCATCTGTGGGACATGTTCTATCTCTTCGGCTGGCTCAAGGCCCCCGCGGACCAGCCCCGCGACGCACAGCTTGTCGATCAGGAGCAGCGCTACTGGGCGGCCTTTGCGCGCACGGGAAATCCGAACGCGCCGGGACTGCCGGTCTGGGTGAAGGCCGGGGCTGATGGTGCCTATCTGGATTTTGCTTCGCAAGGCGCCATGGCCAAGACCGGTCTCAGGAAAGCCGCCTGTGACGTCTTCGCCCGCAAGACCGGGCAGGACGTGGCGGCGCTTTCGGCAGGGCGGGCCGTTCCCTGACTTAAATCGTCTCAGTGTGGCGGCATCTCGTCGAAGACCGTCAGACCCGGCGGCAAGATGGCCCAGTGCGGGCGGTTGCGCGCGAAGATCGCGATTTTCGGATGGAACAGCGATTTGTCGTCCAGCGAGCCGACATAGATCGTGAAGGAGTCCGATTCGCCGACCACGCCGCCGAACACCAGGCTGTTGCAAACCGGGCAGAAGTTGCGCGTCGCGTCCCCGCCATTGGCGGCCTTGGAGACGAACGGACGGCTCTGGCCGGTGAAGCGCAGGGCGCCGCTGGGAAATCCCATGAAGGGAATGAAGCCCGAGCCCGATGCCTTCTGGCAATCGGTGCAATAACAGTGCCCGGCATAGAGCGGCTCGCCCTCGGCCTCATAGCGCAGCGCGCCGCAGAGGCAGCCGCCGGTGTATTTTGCAGGTTTCGCGCTCATCGCAAAAGTTTGGCCGGTCCGGATTGCGATTGCAACAATACCGGGAACGGGATCTAGCGAAAGCCGGAACCGCTTCTGGCGGCGATCGCATGAATGACCGCCACCATGTCGGACTGTCCATATCCCAGTGCCGCAGCCTCGCCGTATAAAGCTTCACAGACATCCAGCAATGGCGAGGCGAGGCCGGCCTCGCGCGACGCCTCGGTCACCAGGCGGACATTCTTCTGAACATCGGTGATCGCGGCCTGCACCGTGAAATCATGTGCGGCCAGCTTGGCCGCCTTCACCCGCGAGACGCTGCTGGCCATCGGTCCCGCATCCAGCACCGCCAAAAGCTGATGCATGTCCAATCCATGCCGGTCGGCGAAATGGATCGCTTCGGCCAGGCCGGTGACCATGGGAATAAGAAAATGATTGGTCGCGAGCTTCATGAGAAGCGCGTTCGGGACCGCGCCGCACGGAACCGTCTGGCGGCACATGGGCTCCAGCAGGGGGCGAACTTCTTCGACAATTTCGTCGTCCCCCGCCAGCATCGCCACAAGCTGCCCCGCTTCGGCGGGCTTGACCGAACCGGAGACGGGCGCCTCGACATAAGCTCCGCCGCCGGCGCGGATATCGGCTTCCAAATGGCGCGAATAGCCGGGCGAGGTCGTTCCCATCTGCACGATGACATGTCCGGCAACATGGGCGCCGAAGGCGGGCGTCCCGCGACCCAGAATGGTGTCGATCGCCGTGCCGTCATACAGCATCAGGATCACGATGCGCGTTCGCGCGAACAGGTCGGCGGGACTGGCGGCGATCCTGGCGCCTGCCGCGCGCAAAGGCCCGGTCCGATCGGCGGACCGGTTCCAGACCGTGAGCTTTGTTCCGGCCCGGACAAGATTGAGCGCCATGGGCTGGCCCATGACGCCGAGACCGATGAAACCTGAGTCCATGACGCCCTCCCGGCGCGGCCGCCCCGCGCAAAGCATAATCCATATCGCCGCAGGCAGGGCGGGCGGCTGTGCAGGCCGGTGCCGCGTCCGGCGCATGCCAAGGTGCGCGGGCGGTTGATCGATATCCAGCGCGCGGATAAGGAACAGGCGCAGGGAAGAGAGAAACCCCAGGCGATCATGCAATGACAGTCATTTATGGCATCAAGAATTGCGACACCATGAAGAAGGCGCGCGCCTGGCTCGATGCGCATGGCATCGCTTACCAGTTTCACGACTACAAGATCGCCGGCATTGAAAAAGCCCGGCTCGAACATTGGGTGTCGCAGCTGGGCTGGGAGGCGCTCCTCAATCGCGCCGGCACCACGTTCCGCAAACTGCCCGAGGCCGATCGGCTGGATCTCACGGAAAAGAAAGCCATCGCCTTGATGCTGGCCCAGCCCTCCATGATCAAGCGGCCGGTCCTGGAATCGGACGGCAACATCGCCGTTGGCTTTCGCCCCGAACAATATGAAAAGTTGCGGCTGAGACGCTAGATTCCGGTCCGCAGCCAAGCCTAGACTTTGGCCTGCAACGCATGGGGGCTGAGGCATGGTGCGCAAATTGACGGCCGAGTTTATCGGCACGGCGTGGCTTGTGTTGGGCGGATGTGGTGCGGCGGTCCTGGCCGCGGCATTTCCGGCCCTGGGCATCGGGTTTGTCGGCGTGGCGCTGGCCTTCGGCCTGACGGTGCTGACCATGGCCTTCGCCATCGGTCATGTTTCGGGCTGCCATCTCAATCCCGCCGTTTCGGTGGGATTGTGGGCCGGCGGGCGTTTTCCGGCGGCGGATCTGCCCGGCTATATCGTGGCCCAGGTCGCGGGCGGCATCGCCGGCGCGGGCATTCTTTACCTGATCGCCAGCGGACATGCGGGTTTCGATGTCCATGCCGGTTTCGCCAGCAATGGCTATGGCGAGCACTCGCCCGGCGGCTACGGCATGACCGCGGCACTGGTCTGCGAAATGGCGATGACTTTCGCTTTCCTGTTCGTGATTTTGGGTTCGACCCATGGCCGCGCGCCGGCGGGTTTCGCGCCCATCGCAATTGGTCTTTGCCTGACCCTGATTCATTTGATTTCGATCCCGGTCACCAACACTTCGGTCAATCCGGCGCGTTCCACCGCCCCTGCCTTGTTCGCAGGTGGTTGGGCGCTGGATCAACTCTGGCTGTTCTGGGTGGCGCCCATTGCCGGTGCGGTGCTGGCGGGGGTTGTCTATCGTTGGCTGAGCCCGGACGAACCCAAGCCGCTGGACGTTTCGGGACACTGACGCATGGCGCATATACATATCGGCGTCGGCGGCTGGGTCTTTGAGGAATGGCGGGACAATTTCTATCCCAAGGGCCTCAGCCAGAAGCGAGAGCTGGAATATGCCAGCCGCCAACTCACCGCCATTGAGGTCAACGGCACATATTATGGGTCGCAAAAGCCGGAGAGTTTCGCCCGCTGGCACGACGAGACGCCGGCGGATTTCGTCTTCACCCTGAAAGGACCGCGCTTCGCCACCAACCGGCGCGTGCTGGCGGAGGCCGGAGACTCGATCGGGAAATTCGTCGAAAGCGGTATCACCCGTTTGAAAGCGAAGCTGGGGCCGATCAACTGGCAATTCATGGCGACCAAGAAATTCGACGCAAAGGATTTCGCCGCCTTTCTTTCGCTCCTGCCGGAAAAACAGGACGGTTTGGCGCTGCGTCATGCCGTCGAGGTGCGCCATCCCAGCTTTGCCTGCGCCGAATTCGTGGCGCTCTGCCGCGCCCATAATGTCGCGATCATCACCTCGGGCGACAGCGAGTTTCCCCTGATCGCCGATGTCACGGCGGATTTCGTCTATGTCCGCATCATGGGCACCAGCGAAAAGGAAAAACTGGGCTATTCCAAAGCTGCCATCGCCAAATGGGTCGGCCGTGCCAAGGAATGGGCGCAGGGCGGCGTACCCAAGGATTTTCCGCTGGTCGCCAAGGGGGCGGCCAAGAAGCCGCGCGACGTCTTTTTGTTCGTGATTTCCGGCGCCAAGGCGCGCAATCCGGCGGCGGCCCAGGCCCTGATCGCCGCACTCTGACGCACGCTCGCGCATGGCAGCTGCGCGCTTGTCAACGCGGCGGACCTCGCGGAATATTATCCCGCTTTGGGAGGCCATCATGCGACTGATCGGAATGCTGGATTCGCCTTATGTGCGGCGGGTGGCGATATCGCTCAAGCTGATGGGACTGGGATTCGAACTGAACCAGGTCTCGGTGTTCCGTGGCGTCGACGAATTCAAGTCCATCAATCCCGTGATCAAGGCGCCGACCCTAGTGACGGACGACGGCGTGGTGCTGATGGATTCCGGGCTGATCCTGGATTACGCCGAGCGTCTGGCCGGTCCCTCGCGCAGCTTGATGCCTGCCGGGGCAAGCGAGCATACCGAGGCGCTGCATGTGATCGGCCTGGCGCTGGCGGCTTGCGAGAAGGCCGTGCAGATCTTTTATGAACATAATCTGCGTCCGCCGGAAAAGCAGCACCAACCCTGGCTTGATCGCGTGCAGGGCCAGCTGTTGGCGGCATTTGGGGCGCTGGAGAAAGAGATCGCGCGGCAGGCTGCCTGGTTCGGCGGCGGCAGATTGATGCAGCCGGATATCGCCGTGGCGGTGGCCTGGCGGTTCGCGCAACATGCCGTGCCCGAGATCGTCAAGGCAGCGAGTTTTCCCGGCCTTGCCGCCCATTCCGCCCGCGCCGAAATCCTGCCCGCCTTTGTGGAGACGTCGTTCTAGCTTTCGCCGGGCTGGCGATGACGCAGCACGGTCAGGCGCATATCGGCGCGGTGGCGGAAGCCGAGCCTTTCATACACCGCGATAGCGGCTTTGTTGTGCGGATAGACGTGCAGGAACAATTGCTCCCCCCGCGCCACGATCCTGGCGGCGACGATTCGCATCAATTTTGCCGCCAGCCCGCGCCCTCTTGCACCCGGATGGGTGCAGACCGCGCTGATTTCGGTGAAGCCGGGCACGCGCATGCGTTCTCCCGTCATCGCGATCAACCGGCCATTCTCGCGGATGCCGACAAATTCTCCCATCTCGTGGGTGCGGGCATAGAAGGGCCCTGGTTGGGTGAGTTCGGCCAAGGCTTGCATCTCGGCCGCGTCGGCATCGCCAAGCGGGACGATATCGGGATCTTCATCGCCAGGGTCTGTGATCCGCGCCGCGGTCATCTGATGTACGGGTTCTTCGATCATGGCGATCAGGTCGGGCGGCGGCACGACCCGGTGCCGTTCGACAATCGCGACCCCGCCATCCCGTGGCGTCAGGGTTCCCAGAGCCATCAACTGACCTGGCGTGTTGTCAGGCGTGCCGCCAAAGACGTTTATCTGCGGCACGAAGCGCAGGGCGGTTGCGGGATCGCCCGCGGCCAGATGCGCCTGGCGGCTCGTCAGTGCATTCCATACCGGGCGGTCGAGTATATGCGCCGTCATGAAGTTTCCTCTCATATCTCGTGTCTGTCAGAAAACGAGACATCGTTCGCTCCGAAGATCGCCGATGATCCAACGACTGCGCAAAGGGTTGCGTGGAATTATAAGTTTACCTTACGCGGTAAGACGGAAACAAGCTGTTGTAAACACCGTCGTCAACATTGCGAACTGGTTGCCGCCGCCGACATTACAAAGGCAGCATTTCGTACCGAGCTATCTGCCTCAATCCCGCCAGGATGTTTTACGACAGTTTGGCAATGATTGGCGAAGAAGCGGCGCACCGCATTTCCTAGCCTTCATATTGCGACAATCTTCCGAGCGGGGATGATGAGGCTTCCACAAGATGAATTCCGTCCCCAGTTTCCCGACTCCAAGGCCATCCACCGCGCTCTGTTCGGCGTCTTTTACGAAGAGGATATTTTCGACAAATTCTGCGGGCTGACGCCGCGCGTCATGCGTCTTTTCCAATGGCGGATTGAAGATGCGATGCGCCGGCGCAATCTTATCTTCGTGCATGTGCCCCGCGTCGCTGGCACTTCGATCGCCCATGCCCTGTATGGGCCCCGCTGCACCCGCCATCACAGCATCCGATATTACAAGACAATAGCGCCGGACTTCTGGGCCGGGGCGGATTCCTTCGCGGTGCTGCGCGATCCCTTCGACCGCTTCGCCTCGGCCTATGCTTTCGTTCGCGGTGGCGGCACCGACAGTTGCCGCCTCAGCGACGTTTTTCTTCGCCAGACCGCGCATCTGCGCAGCGCCGACGATTATCTCTCCTTTATCGAGGATCGCGACGACCTGTCGCTGGATTTCGTGATGCGGCCCCAAAGCTGGTTCGTATGCGACCTGGCGACGGGCGCGCCGCTGGTGAAGCGGCTGTTCCTCTACGGCCAGGACGACGAGATGCTATCCCAGTATCTGGAGGCGCATGGCGTGAGCAAATTGCAATGGCTCAATCCTTCGCTGCGCAATCCGCTGCCTTTGTCGGCGCGCCAGAGGCGACGGATCGAGAAGCTCTATGCCCGCGATTTCGAACTGGTGGAAGCGTTGCGGCACCGGCGCGGGCAAGACGGGTTCGGCCTCCTGACCGGTATCGCCGCGGAATGATCGGGTATGGCCGCCGGCGCCTTCGATACGCCCCCCACTGACCTAGCCCCACGCGTCCGAGGCAAGGAAGACCGCAATCTTTGCGATGTCGCCGGGATGGCCGATAGGGCCTAGCGGTGCGGCCGCTTTGGCTGTCCAAATTGTGATTGCCATTCTACGCGCCACTAGGGCTAGATGGAGCTCGCGGTGCTGTTTTTGAAGCTGTGAGCGGTTGGTTTTTGCCGTTGCCCCTCGGCTTTGCGACCGCTTGATTGAGCCTTCTTCTCGCTTGGGCCCTGATGGAACACGAAGCTTATCGCCACGTCCCCTATGATGTCGAAGTCGAGCAGGCGCTGCTCGGCGCGATCCTGGTGGACAATCAGGCGTTGGAACGCGTCGCGGCGCTGCTCAAGGCCGAGCATTTCTACGATCCCTTGCATGCGCGCATCTACGAGACCATGAGCCTGGCGGTGGAGCGCGGCAGTTTCGTGCTCACGCCGCTGACCTTGCATGCGGCCATGAAGGCCGATCCGGGCCTGATCGAGGTGGGCGGCACCGCGTATTTGGCGGGACTGGCGCAGGCCGCGCCTTCGATGCCCAATGTGCGCGATTATGCCCGCATCCTGCACGACCTGGCGGTGCGGCGCAGTCTGATCCGCATTGGCGAGGATATCGTCAACACCGCCTATGAGGCGCCTACCGAGAAGGGCCCCCAGGCCCAGATCGCGGAGGCGGAAAAAGCGCTCTATGCGGTGAGCGAAACCAGCAAATATGGCGAGGGGCCGCTCGATTTCCACGAGGCGCTGCGGCGCGCGGTGGAAAGCGCGGAAAAGGCTCAGGCCCGCGGAGGGCGGATCTCCGGCGTCACCTCCGGCTTCACCGATATCGACCAGCTTCTAGGCGGCCTTCAGCCTTCGGATCTTCTGATCCTGGCGGGCCGTCCCGGCATGGGCAAGACGGCGCTCGGCACCAACATGGCCTTTCATGCCGCGGACACCTATATGCGCGACATGGAGGCTGGCGCGGAGGTTCCCCGCGGCGCGCCGGTGCTGTTCTTTTCGCTGGAAATGGCGGCACAGCAATTGTCCGCCCGTATCCTGGCCGAACAGACCGAGATCGAGATGTGGAAGATCCGCAATGGCCGCTTTGCGGAGAGCGAATGGGAAACTTTCGTTCTCACCATGCAGAAACTGTCCAACCTGCCGCTTTACATCGACGATACCGGCGGCATCTCCATTGCCCAGATCGCGGCCCGCGCCCGCCGCCTGAAGCGGGAAAAGCAGATCGGCCTGATCATCATCGACTATCTGCAATTGGTGGAGCCGTCGCGCCGCCAGGAGAACCGGGTGCAGGAAATCACCGAGGTCACCAAGGGCCTCAAGAACCTGGCCAAGGAATTGAATGTCCCGGTCCTGGCCCTGTCGCAGCTGTCGCGCGGCGTCGATAGCCGCGACGACAAGCGGCCGGTGTTGTCGGACTTGCGCGAATCCGGTTCGATCGAACAGGACGCCGACGTGGTGATGTTCGTCTATCGCGAGGAATATTACCTGAAATCGCGCGAACCGGATCCGTCAACCGCCGATCACGCCAAATGGCTGGAGAAGTGCGAACGGGCCCATCGCCGTGCCGAAGTGCTGGTGGAAAAACACCGTCACGGCGCCACCAACAAGATCGATATGTATTTCGACGACCGCTTCACCCGTTTCAGCAATCTGGTCCAGGACAATTAGCCGTCGACCCGCATAAATCGGGCGCGTCCGGTGGCCAGAAGCAAAAGCTGGCCCGGCAGCAGCTTCAGGTCATAACCGAAGCGGATCAATTCACGCTTCGCATAGGTGAGGTCGAATTTCCGCAGGCCGACCCGCCAGCCTTCGATATCGGATTTGTCGCCCACAAAATCCTGTTGCCGCGCTACAACCGGCAGCAATTGCCAGGGTTTGAGACGGGCGAAGATTTTCGAATTGTTGGGATTGAACAGAAGATGGTCGACCGGCAGGTCGAAACGGGAAATCGCCAGCAATTGTTCCGCCGCGCGGCGCGAGAGGATATAGGCCGCCGCGCCGGTATGCCGCGAGTGCATGCGGGCCAGGCGAAAGCCATGGCCCAGATCGGTGAAATCCGACAGCAGCACGCTTTGGCCGGGTGGGCCATAATGTTCCAGCTTGATCAGATCGACGCCCTTGGGAATCCAATCGCTGTTGCCGAGCGCGAAAGCGGCGCCCTTCTGCAGCACCACATCGTCTTCCAGCACCGCTGCATAATCCGCGCCGCTGGCCATCAATCGTTCCCAGGCCGCGCGATGGGAGAGGGAACAGCATTTGTCGCCGCGTGGAATCTCTCCCAGCGGGCCGCCGGCCTGGAACCATCGGTCCACGGATGATGGCGGCGCCGTCCTGGCATCCACCGCATCCAGGCGGGTGAGGGCCAAGCCCAGCGTATTTGCCTGGATTTCCATCGCGGCCAGCCGATCCGGGCGCCGTGCCAGATTGATGAGGTAAATATCCATACAGGTTTATGCTACGCGCTGCGGGCTTTGTGAAACCCTATTGAGGTTGGTGCGGCGCGGCGCGGCGCGGTATGGTGGGGGCGAAACAGCTTCGAAGCGCCCCGGCAAGCCAAGAGAGATTTGCTTTTGACCGATCACGCTTTGGCCTTTTATGAGAACCGGCGCGCGCCCCTGTCCAATGAAGAAGAGCGGCGGCTTCTGATCCGGCGCGCCGTGTCCTGGGCGCTGGTGCTGCTGATCCATGTCGTCCTTCTGTCCGCCTTTATCCTCGATCAGTACCGGATGAGCCACTTCACGTTGAAGCCGCCGGTCGAGACCATCCTGGATCTCACCAAATTGCCGTCCGGCCAGTCGCCGCCGATTCAGATGATCCGGCCCGAAGTCCCCAACATCGAGGCGCCGAAGATCACCACCGCGCCAGTGATCGTGGTGCCGCCGCCCAATCCGGATCAGGCCATGCCGAAAACGCCTGCCGATATTCTGAAGGCGATCGGCGAGGCGCTCTCCTGCGGTGCGGAGAATTACGAGAATCTCACCCAGGCCGAACGCGCCCGCTGCAGACGCGAGCCCTGGGTCGCGCGCAAGCTGCCCAACGGCACCATCGTCCTGGAAGCGGCCAATCCGTCGCCCTATGCGCCCCCGCCGGCCATACCCAAACTGTCCGGCGCCGACGCCATGCGTCATCAGATGCAGACCGCGCCGCCATGCCCGATCATGTTGAATGTCCCTTGCCTTCCGAGCACGCCAATGGTCGGCATCGGCATTCCCACCAACTAGCCGAATTGGCCAGCTAGACGGGAACCGCTCCGTCAGGCCATTGTCCGGCCATGAGGGACCGTGATTTCGAAGCCTGCCGTCTGACCGTCAGGCTGGGGGCAATTGCCGAAAACTACAGGGCATTTCAGCGCCTGGCCGGGCCCGCCGCGGTGGCGGGGATGGTCAAGGCCGATGCCTATGGGCTGGGCGCCGAATTCGTGGCGCCGGCGCTGGCCAGGGCCGGCTGCGATACGTTCTTTGTGGCGCGGCTGGAAGAGGCCGTGACTTTGCGCCGCGTGCTGGGAAAGGTGCCGCGCATCTTCATGCTGGATGGCGCGCCTCCGGATGCGGTGCCCGCCCTGATCGCGCATCGTCTGACTCCGGTCCTCAACTCCCTGGGCGAAATCGCGGCCTGGAATGCCGCCGCGCTCGCATCGCGCCGCAGCCTGGATGCCGCGATCCATATCGATACCGGCATGAACCGGCTGGGCTTGTCCGGCGAAGAACTTTCGCGGCTCGCGGCGGAATGGAAGACGCGGCTGAAGAATCTCAATCTGGTTTTGCTGATGAGCCATCTCGCTTGCGGCGACGAGATCGGCAATGCGATGAACGACGCGCAGCTTTCGCGCTTTCGCACGGCGCTCGCCATGTTGCCGCCCGCGCCCGCCAGCCTGGCCGCTTCGGGTGGTGCTTTTCTAGGCAAGCCCTACCGCTTCGATCTGGTCCGGCCCGGCATCGGGGTCTATGGCGGCGCCTCGCAGGAAGGCGAAAAACCCTTGAAAACCGTGGCGGTGGCGACCGCGCGGGTGCTGCAATTGCGGCGAATTGACAAGGGGGAAAGCGTTGGCTACGCAGCCACGTTCCGCGCCAAAAGGCCGACCATGCTTGCCACCGTGGCGCTGGGTTATGCCGGCGGCATTCCGCGCAGCCTGTCCAACAAAGGCATGGCCTTTGCGGCAGGCAGCTACGCGAACTTCGCCGGGCGCGTCTCGATGGATATGACGACCCTGGATGTGAGCGATCTGCCGACCTTGAAAGTGGAAGACGAAGTGGAATTTCTGGGCGATCACATGATGCTGGAAGAGGTGGCGGCGCTCGCCGGCACCAACGCCTATGAGATCCTGACTGGCCTGCGTCTGCCCCGCCATTATGTCGAAAGCGCCGCATGAATTTCTTCGCGATCATCGGCCGGGCAATTCTCACGCTATTGGCGCAAATCGGCCGCGTCGCCCGCTTCACCGGCCAGACCCTGGCGGCGATTTTCAGTCCGCCTTTCTATGGCCGGCTGCTGGGACAGCAGATCATGCGGATCGGCTATTTTTCGCTGCCGGTGGTGGGGCTGACCGCGCTGTCGACCGGTGCGGTGCTGGCGCTGCAAATCTATCTGGGCGGCAATCGTTACGGCGCCGAAGCCATCGTGCCGCAGATCGTGGTGCTGGGCATCACCCGCGAACTGGGGCCGGTGATCGCGGGCCTGATGGTGGCGGGCCGGGTCGCCGCCGCGATCGCGGCCGAGCTGGGCACGATGAAGGTGACCGAACAGATCGACGCCCTTACCACCTTGGCCACCAATCCGATCAAATATCTGGTGGTGCCCCGGCTGCTGGCGGCGGTGATCTCCCTGCCGTTTCTTACTGCCGCAGGGGACTCCATCGGCGTGTTGGGCGGATACCTGGTTTCGACGTACAATCTGGGCTTCACCGGCTCGATCTATCTCAAGAACACCGTCGATTTCGCCAAGAATGAGGACATCACCTCCGGCCTGATCAAGGCGGCGGTGTTCGGCTTCATCATTGCGCTGATGGGTTGCTACAACGGATTTTATTCCAAGGGCGGCGCCCAGGGCGTCGGCGCCGCGACCACCAATGCGGTGGTGTCGTCCTGCATCCTGATCCTGGCCGCCGACTTTGTCCTGACAGCGATCCTGTTCCACACATGACCGCTCCCGTCCCCAAAATAGAACTCATCGGCGTCAAGAAGCGCTTCGGCCCCAAGGTGGTGCTGGATGGCATCGACCTCACGGTCCAGAAGCAATCTTCCACCGTGATCATCGGTGGTTCGGGCACCGGCAAATCGGTGGCCATCAAGTCGATCCTGGGCATCCTGACGCCGGACGAGGGCACCATCCGCATCGATGGCCAGGACGTGACCCGGCTCAAGGGTGCGGCACGCGATCCCCTGATGAAGAAGTTCGGCATGCTGTTCCAGGGCGGGGCGCTGTTCGACAGTCTGCCGGTCTGGGAAAATGTCGCTTTCGGCCTGATCCAGGGTCACGGCGTGGCGCGTGCTAAGGCCAAGGACATCGCCATCGAGAAACTGGCCAAGGTCGGCCTCACCAGCGACGTCGCCTATCTCAGCCCTTCGGAATTGTCGGGCGGCATGCAGAAGCGCGTCGGCCTGGCCCGCGCCATCGCGGCCGATCCGGAAATCATCTTCTTCGACGAGCCCACCACGGGCCTCGATCCCATCATGGCCGACATCATCAACGACCTGATTATCTCCACCGTGAAGGATGTCGGCGCCACCGCGCTCTCCATCACCCACGACATGACCAGCGCGCGCAAGATTTCTGACCGCATTGCCATGCTCTATGGCGGCAAGATCATCTGGGAGGGCCCGACCAGCGAGATCGACCGCAGCGGCAATCCGTATGTCGAGCAATTCATCCACGGAAGAGCCGAGGGGCCGATCAAGATGGCGGTAAAGGCATAACGCGGCAGGAGACGTTTATGCGTGGAAGTTTGGAATCACCTCCAATTATCATTCATACCTCGCGAATAATATCTCTCATTGGACTAGTGACCTGCCTCGCTCTCCTTTACATCAAACTGATGCCATGGTTTTTCCTGGGAGCTCCGTTCGAAACGACTTCCTACTTTAATTTGTATATTTTCGGAATTTTTGGCGCTTATTTTTGCTGGCAGTTGCTACTTCCAAGTTCGCTCATTGCGAGCCCCGACGGGCTGACTTGGAAGACGTCTTTCAAGACGCGCCATTGGGTCTGGAAAGACATAAGTAATTTTCGGGTCGTGTTTGGTTGCTGTGTAGGCTGCGATCTTTCTGATCACCGGCCTGCAGTTAGCTGGCTGCGCGCGCCAAATAAGGCGTTGTCCGGTAGCCAAGGATCGTTTCTTTTTGGGTGGGAGGGCGGAACGGCTTCAGTCGTTGCAACCTTGAGTGCAGCGCGATCCCGCTGGTTGTAAGACGGGCCGAATGCTCACTTGACGTCTGTGCTAGACTAGAATCATGGCCAAATCCTCTCCTTCCTTTGTCTGTCAAAGCTGCGGCGCGACCGCGCCCAAATGGTCGGGCAAGTGCGAGGCCTGCGGCGGCTGGAATACCATCACGGAAGAGGGCGCCGCCCCGCCCATCGGCGGCAGCGCCACCCGGCGGGTCAAAGGCCGGCGTTTTGCCCTGGAAGACCTCAAGACCGAAGACGCCCCGCCGCCCCGCCGCATCACCGGCATCGCCGAATTCGACCGGGTCTGCGGTGGCGGACTGGTGCCCGGCTCCGCGCTGCTGGTCGGGGGCGATCCCGGTATCGGCAAATCCACCTTGATATTGCAGGCGCTGGGCGAATATGCCCGGCGCGGCGGTCACGCGGTCTATATTTCCGGCGAAGAAGCGATGGCGCAGGTACGCATGCGCGGCGCCCGCATGGACCTGTCGGAGGTGCCGCTCCATCTGGGCGCCGCCACCAATGTCGAGGACGTGTTGGCGACGCTCGAAGGCGGCAAGACGCCCGGCATCATTGCCATCGATTCCATCCAGACCTTGTGGACCGGGGCGCTGGATGCGGCGCCCGGCACCATCGCCCAGGTGCGCACCGCCAGCTTCGATCTGGTGCGCTATGCCAAATCGTCCGGCGCGGCGCTCATCCTGGTCGGCCATGTGACGAAGGACGGCCAGATCGCCGGACCCAAAGTTGTCGAGCATCTGGTGGATGCAGTGCTCTATTTCGAAGGCGAGCGCGGTCATCATTTCCGCGTGCTGCGCGCCGTGAAGAACCGCTTCGGCCCCACCGACGAGATCGGCGTGTTCGAAATGACCGGCAAGGGTCTGGCGGAAGTCGCCAACCCTTCCGCGCTATTTCTGGGCGACCGCGAATCCACCGCGCCGGGCACGGCAGTGTTCGCCGGCCTGGAAGGCACCCGGCCGCTGCTCTGCGAAATCCAGGCGCTGGTGGCCCCTACCGGCTACGGCACCCCGCGCCGTGCCGTGGTGGGATGGGACACTGGACGGCTGGCGATGATCCTGGCGGTGCTGGATGCGCGGGCCGGGGTCGGAATCGGCGGCTCCGATGTCTACCTCAATATTGCGGGGGGCCTGAAAATCTCGGAGCCCGCCTGCGATCTGGCGGCAGCGGCGGCGCTGGTGTCGTCGTTCGGCGGCGAGCCTTTGCCCCGGGACAGCGTGTTTTTCGGTGAAATTTCACTATCCGGCGATATCCGTCCCGTGCCGCAGGCCGAAGCGCGCCTGAAGGAAGCGGCCAAGCTGGGTTTCAAACAGGCTTTCATTCCGAAGGGGACCAAGGTCGAAGGCGCCGGTCTCAAGCTGACCGAAATGGCCAGTGTGGCGGATCTGCTGGCCTTTGCCCCCCGGCCATCCCAGGCGCGGACCGGAAAAATGCCCTCCACGAATTAGGGCACTCCGGAAGGCCGTACGGGACGCGAACAAAACTGCTAAACTCGAATCATGGTCCTGCCCATCACTTTCGTCGACGTCCTGGCGCTGCTGGTGGTGCTGATTTCCTGCGTCTACGCCGCCTGGCGCGGCTTTTTGTCAGAAGTGCTGTCCATCTTCGCCTGGGCGGCGGCGGCATTCGCCACGCTCTATTTCGGGCCCTGGCTGATCCCCTTGATGCGGGATGTCATCTCCTCCCCCTGGGCGGCATCGCTGGCAGCCTATGCCGGCATTTTCCTGGTGGTGCTGATTCCGCTGTCCTTCATCGGCCATCGTTTTTCCGAGACCGTGAAACATTCTCCCATCGGGCCGCTGGACCGGGCGCTGGGCATCGCCTTCGGCGTGGTTCGCGGTCTGGTGATCATGGGATTGGCTTATCTGGCGTTTACCTATTTCGTGCCGATCAAGGAGCAACCCAGCGCGCTGACCGAAGCGCGCAGCCTGCCCCTGATCCAATCCTCCGCCGAAGTGCTGTTATCCCTGGCTCCGGAACGGGACTATGCGGATTTCACCGCCACGCCGCCGAAAAAAGGCGAAACCCATCATGATGCGCTGGGCGATCTGATCCGCCGCAACAGCGAGGCCAACAAAGCGCCCGATTCCGGCCCGACTGGGGACCATGTGCAACATAAAAGCACATCAGCTACGCCGGCCACAAAAGGCTATGGCGCCAAGGACCGCCGCGCGCTAGACACCCTCCTCGGGGCGACGGGGAACGGCGGAAACGGCAAGCCATGACCGGCCAAAAAGACCATATGTTCGATGCGGATACGTTGCATGAAGAGTGCGGCGTTTTCGGAATTTTCGGCCATGACGATGCCGGCGCGCTGAGCGTGCTGGGCCTGCACGCGCTCCAGCATCGCGGCCAGGAGGCGGCGGGTATCGTAACCTACGACAATGGCCAGTTCATCGCCGAACGCCATGTCGGCCTGGTGGGAGACGCTTTCGGGCGCAAGACCGATGCCGCCAAGAACCTGAAGGGCCAGTATGCGGTGGGCCATGTGCGCTACTCCACCGCCGGTGGCTCCAATGCCCGCAACATCCAGCCCATCTTCGCCGATCTCACGGGCGGCGGGCTCGCCGTGGCCCATAACGGCAATCTTACCAACGCCCATACCTTGCGCACCGAATTGGTGGGCCAAGGCGCCATCTTCCAGTCCACCTCCGACACCGAGACCATCGTGCATCTGGCGGCGCGCAGCGCCCATGTGCGGATCGTCGACAAGCTGATCGACGCGCTGCGTCAGGTGGAAGGCGCCTATTCACTGGTGGCGCTGACCAGCAAGAAGCTGATCGGCGTACGCGATCCCTTCGGGGTGCGGCCCCTGGTGCTGGGCATGCTGGAAGGTGCCCCAATTCTGGCATCGGAAACTTGCGCCCTGGACATTATCGGCGCGCAATTTGTACGTGACATAAAGCCGGGCGAGATGGTGGTGATCACCACCGACGGCATCGAAAGTCATTTCCCCTTCAAGCCGCAGCAGCATCGCTTCTGCGTCTTCGAATACATCTATTTCGCGCGGCCGGATTCCACCCTGGAAGGCCGCAACGTCTATGAAGCCCGCCAGCGCATCGGCAAGGTGCTGGCCGAGGAATCGCACGTCGCCGCCGACATGGTGATCCCGGTGCCGGATTCCGGCGTGCCCGCGGCGCTGGGCTTCGCCAATCAGGCCGGCATTCCGTTCGAGCTGGGCATCATCCGCAATCATTATGTCGGGCGCACTTTCATCGAGCCGTCGGACCGCATTCGCCATCTCGGCGTGCGGCTAAAGCACAATCCCAACCGCGCCATGCTCAAGGGCAAGAAGGTGATATTGGTGGACGATTCCATCGTGCGCGGCACCACCTCCAAGAAGATCGTGGAAATGGTGCGCGACGCCGGCGCCGCCGAAGTGCATTTCCGGGTCGCCAGCCCGCCCACAACCCATTCCTGTTTCTATGGCGTGGACACGCCCAACACCGACGATCTCCTGGCGCACCGGATGGACGTGGAGGGCATGCGCCGTTTCATCGGCGCCGACAGCCTGGCGTTTATCTCCATGAACGGCCTCTACCGGGCGATGGAACGGCCGGCGCGCGATACCCGTGCCCCCAGCTTCTGCGACGCCTGTTTCTCCGGCGAATATCCGATCGAGCTCACCGATATTTCCGGCGGCGCCCGTGATCGGCAATTGTCGCTGCTGGCCGACGTCGCTTAAGTCTTCAGGGACGGCATGACCAAATTATTTTCCGGGAAAATCGCGCTGGTCACGGGCGCCTCGCGCGGCATTGGCCGCGCGGCCGCCATCGCGCTGGGGCGCGAAGGCGCGCATGTCATCTGCGTCGCGCGCACGGTGGGCGGGCTGGAAGAAACCGACGACGCCATCCAGAAGGCCGGTGGCACCGCCACTCTGGTGCCGCTCAATCTGAAGGATTTCGCCGCCATCGACCGGCTGGGCGCCTCCATTTTCGAACGCTGGAAAAAGCTCGATGCGTTTTTCGGCAATGCCGGCACATTGGGGGTGCTGACCCCGCTCACCCATCTGGATCCCAAAGTGTTCCAGGAATTGCTGGACATCAATGTCACCGCCAACTGGCGGCTGATCCGTTCGCTCGATCCCTTGCTGCGCCAGTCCGAGGCCGGACGCGTACTGATGGTCAGTTCGGCGGCGGCCCGCCGCAATACCGCGTTCTGGGGCGGCTATGCCATGAGCAAGGCGGCGCTGGAGATGATCACTTTTACATATGCCGCCGAATGCAACGGCACCCAGGTGATGGTGAATGTGCTGGACCCCGGCCCGGTGCGCACCATCATGCGCGCCAAGGCGATGCCGGGCGAGGATCCCGCCACCTTGCCGCGCCCGGAAGAGCTGACACCTATGATCCTGGAAGCCTTGTCGCCCGCGAACGACAAGAATGGCGAGTTGATCAAGTTCCGCAAATAGCAAATCCTCATGCTGAGCCTGTCGAAGCATGAGTCCGGCTCACCCTTCGACAGTCCATAGCAGCAGCGTATGGACGGGTGAGGAGATTTATTTTTTCGGATCGTACGGGTTCTTGGTATTGCGCATGACCAGGCGCAGCGGCGTGCCCTTGAGACCGAAATTCTCCCGCAGCCCGTTCACCAGATAGCGCTGATAATCCTCGGGCAGGGCATCGAGCTGGTTGCCGAACAGCGCGAAGGTGGGTGGCCGCGCCTTGGTCTGCGTCATATAGCGGATGCGAACCCGCCGGCCCCGGATTGCGGGCGGGGCGTGACGGGCCAGGGCGCTTTCCAGGAAACGGTTCAGGGCGGAGGTGGGCGCACGGCTGTTCCAGGCGCGGTCCGCCGCCAGGATGGCCTCCGGCAACCGGCTCAGTCCTTCGCCGGTGCGGGCCGAGATTGCCACCATGGCGGCGCCCGCCACCTGGGGCAGCGACTGATCGAGTTGCTCGCGCAGTTTCGAGATCGCACCATTCTTGTTGTCCACCAGGTCCCATTTGTTGAGTGCGAAGACGATGGCACGGCCTTCGCGCGCGATCAGGTCTGCGATGGTCAGGTCCTGTTTTTCGAAAGGCTGGGTGGCATCGATGATCACGATCACGCAATCGGCGAAACGGATGGCGTCCAGGGTCGAGGCCACCGACATTTCTTCCAATGTCTCGCCGGCCATGCGCGCCTTCTTGCGCAGGCCCGCGGTGTCGTGAAGCAGAACCTCGCGGTCGTCGATCTTCCAGGGTGCGGCGATGGAGTCGCGCGTCAGTCCGGCTTCCGGCCCGGTGATCGAGCGCATCTCGCCCAACAATTGATTGAACAGGCTGGATTTGCCCACATTGGGCCGGCCCACCAGCGCCAGGCGCAGCGGTTTCAGGCGGTAATCGAAATCTGCCTCCTCGGCATCGTCCTCGTCTTCGGCAAAGCCTTCTTCCTCCGCAACTGGCGTGCGGGGAACGAGGGGGTCCAGCGCCGCCGCCAACTCGTCCATGCCCAGGGCGTGTTCGGCGGAAATTTTCAGAGGCTCGCCGAATCCCAGCGCGAAGACGTCGGCCAGCGCCGAAGGTTCGATGCGGCCTTCGCATTTGTTGGCGGCCAGGATCACCGGCTTGCCGGCGCGGTGCAGGGCGGCGGCGATGATCTCGTCGCCGGTGGTGACACCCGCCCTGACGTCGATCACGAACAGCAAGGCGTCGGCTTCCGCGATGGCGGCCAGGGTCTGGCCGGTCATGCGGGCGCTTAGGGTTTCCGGGGCGGATTCTTCGAATCCCGCGGTGTCGATCAGCCGCAATTCCATGCCGGCGAACACTGCCTCCGCCACCCGGCGGTCGCGGGTCACGCCCGGCGTGTCATGCACAATGGCGATGCGCCGTCCGGCGATGCGATTGAAAAGGCTCGACTTGCCGACATTGGGCCTGCCGACAATGGCCAAGGTGAAGGACATGGGGTGCACCCGGCCTCAATAGCGTGGGCCTTACGATACTTATTTCAACGCCACCAGTTCGGCGTCGTTGGTCAGGATATAGAGCGTGTCGTCCGCCACCACCGGGGCGATGCTGGTTCCGCCGGGAATTTCGACCCTGCCGAGCAGCGAACCGGTATAGGGCGAGACCGCTTCCGCGTAACCGTCCGATGAGAGCATTATCAGCTTGTTGGAAACCAGCACGGGGCCAGCCCAGTCGATCGGGTGCTTTTTGCCATCGGGGTCGGTGAATTGCGGCATCTGGTGGATCCAGCGCACGCGGCCCTCTTTCCGCGTCAGGCACATCAACTGTTCATCGCCGGTCAGGACATAGACGTAATCGCCCGCCACCCAGGGCGTTTGCGTGCCGCCGATTTCGCGCGTCCAGGCACGGTCGCCCGAGGCCAGCGCGATCGCCGCCATCACGCCGGAATGGCTGATAGCGAACACCATGTCGCGGTCGATGACGGGGCGGGCGGCGATGTCGTCCAGTTCGGAAAGCGCCGTGACCTGACCGGAATGCGACAGCACGTCGTTCCAGGCCTGCTGGCCGTTCTGCACCCGAAGCGCAAAGAGTTCGCCCGAGGTATAGGGCGCGATCACGAACTGGCCCGCCACCGCGGCGCTGGTGGAGGACAGGATGCCGGCGGATTCCGCCACGCCTTGCTGGTCCCACAAGGTGCGGCCATCGGCTTCCGCGAAGGCATAGAAATGATTGTCATGGGTGGAAAAAAAGATTCGGCCGCCATTGACCACCGGTGCATTGACGATCGGCACGGCGAGGTCGTGGCGCCAGATTTCGCGCCCGGTGGCCGCGTCCATCGCCAGCAGGACGCCGAAGCCGGAGGTGACGAAGATCTTGCCCGCGTCATAGGCGATGCCGCCGCCCATGCCGGACACCGGCTCGATGGTGTTGGGCTTGCCGAGCAGGCCCCACAGGGTCGGCATGTCGGTGCCGTTCTTGGGCGCCAGTCTCTTGTCCCAGACGGATTGTCCGTTTTTGGCGTCGAAGGCATAGACATGGGCCTCGGCGTCCAGAACGAAGATGTGCCCGCCGCCAACCACCGGCGAGGCGGTGAGGCGTGAGGTCTTGTCCGAGCCTTTGCCCGCATCCGCGTCCCAGACCTGGCGCAGATGGCCGCTGGCCTCCAGATGATAGGCGGCGTTGGACGCGAACCCGCCCGGCTGCGCCCATTCCGGATTGCGGTAGGGCGGGGGCAACACCACCGGCGTGGCTTGCAGCGCGGCGTCGGGTTTCAGCGCGTCATCCAGCGCGGTCAGCGGGATGCGCTCGCCGCGCAACTTGCTTTTGTTGTTGGGCGCGAACCAGTCGCCGACCGTGTCGCCGATGTCTTCCCAGACGCTGCAACCGGACAACAACAATACAGCCGCAAACGCGCAGCCAAGACGCAGGCGCGGGGAGAGGCGGATCATGGCGTTCCTGACGCCCCGGCCGGCGGTGCGCCGGCGGCCGGCGCGGTCGCTGCGGGCGGCGTGGCGACGGCACCAGGCGCTGCGACCGGCGCGGGCGGCGGAACAGTGCCGAAATCCTTGGCGCCGCCTTGCTTGAGGAAGGCCGACATGGCGCGGGCGCGAACCCGCAATTGCTGGGGTGAATTGATGTCATTGGCCAGGGCGGTGAATTCGTCCGTCGCCTTGGCGATCTGATTGGCGTGATAATCGCTATAGGCGAGCACTTCATCGGCCAGTTGCTTCCACGCGCCGGACGGCTCGCGCAACGGCGCCAGCAAGCTCTCCAGATCGGCGCGCGAGGATGTGTCGGCCAGGGCCCAGGCCTCTCGCAGCCGTGCGGACGCGCCGATGCTGCCTTTGTCTTCGTCCGCGATCTGCTTGTAGAGCGCGATGGCTTCGTCCTGTTGTCCCGACGCCAGCAGGCTGTGCGCCTGTTCCAGGCGCGCCAGCAGGGCGTAGCCCTTGGGCGCCGTCTTGGCCAGATCGGCGAAAGCCACCGCAGCGAGCTTGGGGTTGGTGATGCGCTGGGCGGCGGAGAAAGCCACCGACGCCTTGTCGCGCTGGGTCGCTTCGTAACGCTGCCACAACTCGAAACCGGCAATGCCGATAATGATTACCGCCGCCAGGGCGATGAGGTAATCGCCATAGGCTTTCCAGAATTTCTCCAGTTTTTCGCGGCGAACGTCTTCTTCGACTTCGCGGAAGATGTCACTCAACGGAAATTCCTTTCGGCTGGCCCGGCAGGCCCGCAGGTTTTTCAGGGAAGCCCTTGAGGGCACGCGCTAATTAGCCCGCTCCGGGGCACGCGCGCAATGCGTCACGCTTTTCATCTTTCAAAGCGGCGATATTCGGGCAGGCGCAAAAAACCGGCTTGACGGCACAGGCCAAAGCTTTATAGTTAAGTGCATGCTTAACAATAAAGCTTCTCTCGATCTGGCTTTCCAGGCCCTGGCCGATCCGGCCCGTCGGGCGATGGTGGAACGGCTGACAGTGGGGCCCGCCAGCGTCAGCGAACTGGCCCAACCGCTGCCCATGTCGCTGCCCGCGGTGATGCTGCACCTGAAGGTGCTGGAAGAGAGCGGGCTGGTGACAAGCAAAAAGCTGGGCCGGGTCCGGACCTGCCGCATCGAGCCCAAGATGCTGTCCCAGGCCGAACATTGGATCGCCGAGCGGCGCCAGATGTGGGAACGCAATCTGGACCGGCTGGGAGCCTTTCTCGAACAAACCAAACCGGAGCAGGAAGAATGAGAAAATTGGTCTCGTTGATTCATCTCTCACTGGATGGCTTCTGTGCCGGACCAAAGGGCGAGATGGACTGGATCACCGTCAATCCGGCAATCTTTGCGGATGCCGATCGGGTGATAGAGAGCGCGGGAGCGGCCGTTTACGGTCGCACCACCTACGGCATGATGCGGGGCTACTGGCCCGCCGTGATCAACGACGAGAAGCAGCCGGAAGACCGGCGCGCGCATGCCCGCTGGGTCGAGAATATCGAGAAGATCACTTTCTCCCGCACCCTCGAAAAAAGTGACTGGAACAACGTCAAGCTCAGGCGGGACGTGGCGGAAATCTTCGACTTCAAGCGCCAGCCTGGAAAAAACCTGTTGATTTTCGGCAGTCCCGGTCTCGTCCGCAGCCTGCAGGCACTGGATGCGATCGACGAATATTGGATGTTCCTCAATCCCGTGCTGCTCGGAGAAGGCGTTCGCTTCTTCGACGGCGCGCACAAGACGCGCTTTCGTATCGCCGAGGCAAAGCGTCTCGAGCCGGACGTCATGCGTTTCCACTATGTCCGGCAGGACCAGGCCTGAAATTCAACCCGCAGCCAAAGGCAGTATCCTCATGAGCAACCGTTCCATCGTCCATGCCAGCTTCACCATCACCCGCAATTGGGACGCGAGCCCGGCTCGCGTGTTCGAAGCTTTCGCCAACGAACAAGCCAAGGACAAATGGTTTTCCGGGCCGGGAAAATGGACGTTAGTGTCGCGCAGTTTCGATTTTCGCGAAGGCGGCATCGAAACACTGGCGGGGCGATGGGAAAGCGGCATGGTGACGCGCTTCGAATGCGTTTATCGCGATATCGTGCCCAATGAGCGGATCATCTACACCTACAACATGTTCGTCGATGACCGGAAGATTTCCGTCTCCCAGGCTTCCATCGAACTCAAGGCGGAAGGCAAGGGCACGAAATTCGTGCTGACCGAATATGGCGACTATCTCGACGGCTATGACGATGCCGGTTCGCGCGAGCATGGCACCAATATCCTGATGGATATGCTGGGCAAATCGCTGGAAGGCTGATGCTGCGCCTTGCTGGAAGTAAAAAACCCGGTCCGTGAGGACCGGGTTTCTTTGTTTTGCAGGGATGGACCGATCAGGCTTCGGCGGGTTCTTCTTCCTCGCCGCCGGCTTCCGGCGCGGCGCCTTCCTCGAATATTTCTTCGGCCGCGACTTTGGCTTCTTCCTGTTCGGTGCGCTCGCCCAGGACATTCTCGCCGCGCGCCTGGCGCTCGGCTTCGTCCTCGCTGCGGGCGACATTGATGGTGATGTTCACCCGCACTTCGGGATGCAGCACCACCGGAACGGTGAAGAGGCCGATGGCCTTGATCGCCTGGCTGATCTGAACCTGATTGCGGTCGATCTTGAAGCCGCCCGCCTCGACCACGGTCGCGACGTCGCGGGGCGAGACCGAGCCGTAAAGCTGGCCGCGATCGCCCGCCTGGCGGATCAGCATGAAGGATTGGCCGTTCAGCTTCTTGGCGATGGCTTCGGCGTCCTTCTTGCGCTCCAGATTATGGGCTTCCAGCTGCACTTTCTGGACCTGGAAATATTCCCGGTTGGCCTTGGTGGCGCGCAGCGCCTTTTTCTTGGGCAACAGGAAATTGCGGGCGAAGCCGTCCTTGACGCGGACTTCGTCACCCATCTGG
Organism: Pseudomonadota bacterium; assembly: GCA_040389245.1. Lineage (GTDB taxonomy): Bacteria > Pseudomonadota > Alphaproteobacteria > Micropepsales > Micropepsaceae > Rhizomicrobium. The sequence continues at coordinate 1,925,320 of JAZKAH010000002.1, forward strand.
CCGAGCTTCTCGACCCGTTCGAGCAGAATGACTTGCATGGTTCAGGCCCTCACTTCACGACATAGGGAAGCAGCGCCATGAAGCGCGCGCGCTTGATCGCGTTCGCCAGGGTGCGCTGGTTCTTGGTCGATACGGCGGTGATGCGCGACGGCACGATCTTGCCGCGCTCGGAAATGTAACGCTGCAGCAGCTTCACATCCTTGTAGTCGATCTTGGGCGCGTTGGCGCCGGAGAAGGGGTCGGTCTTCTTGCGACGAAAGAAGGGACGGCGTGCGCCATCGCGGTCGCCGCCGCGTCCGCCTTCACGATCGCCGCCGCGTCCGCCTTCGCGGTCGCCGCCGCGTCCACCGTCACGATTTCCACCAAAGCTCATTGTGCGATCTCCTCGGCGACGACTTCGCCTTCCGGCTTGTCGGTGCGGTCGTCACGGCGGTTCTTGTTGGACGAGACGTCGAACTGGTCCACCTTGACGGTGATGTAGCGCAGCACGTCTTCGTTGATCTTGAGCTGGCGTTCCAGCTCGATCACCGCGCCCGACGGCGCGTTGATGTTGAGGAGCACATAGTGCCCCTTGCGGTTCTTCTTGATGCGATAGGCAAGTCCGCGCAGGCCCCAATATTCCTGCTTCTCGACCTTGCCACCTTCGCCTTCAACGATGGTTTTGAGATGGGTGGCCAGTGCGTCCACCGCTTGCGCGCTGATATCCTGGCGCGCGATCAGGAGATGCTCGTAAAGAGCCATGTCCGGTCCTTTTCCTCGAACTGCGGAACGGTGAGGGGCGGACTGCCCTTGCGCCGCTTCGGCTCGCCAGACCCGCGTGACATCACGCTGCCTCCGCAAAAAAGAGGTGTCCGACGACCGCAGCCGTCTGAAGGGCGGGCATATAGGGGAAAGCCCCTCTCCCAGCAAGGAAAAGTTCACCCAGGCGGGGCCGCCCGGGCACCAAAGGAGGCGAAAGGCCGCAAAACGGCCACGGGGCGGGCGGAAAGGCGCAGATCAGGGATCCCACGCCTTCGGCCCTGGGAGCGCTTAGTGCCTGTGGTGGATGCGGTGATGGTGATGGACCGCACGGTGGTGATGGTGCCGGGGGGCGGCGCTGGCGGCGGTCGAGCCCAACACGGCAAGGGCGATCAGGGAAGCGATAAGGGTTTTCATTGCGATCTCCAGAATGGATAGTCTGCCGGCAGAGGCCGGAATCTTAACGCAACATGGATGGTCTCCGGCCCTGCTAGGGGTGACATTAAAACACTGAGTTTGAACACAGCGTGAATGTCGCCATTACCAAGCGGCAATGATGCGGGAAAAGGAGGCTCTTCGGTCTCCTCCTGAAACGGGCGGGGCGTATGGCGGACTTGTATCGGGATGATTCGCGCGCGGAAGCGATCCTGGCGCGCGCGGCGCGGCGCCTGATCCCGGTGATGGCTCTGATGTATGTGGCGAGCTTTCTCGACCGCGTGAATATCGGTTTCGCGGCGCTGACCATGAATCACGATCTGGGTTTTTCGCCGCAGGTCTTCGGCATAGGCGCCGGCATTTTCTTCTTCGGCTATTTCTTCTTCGAGGTCCCTTCGAACCTGATGCTGGAAAAGGTCGGTGCCAGGGTCTGGATGTGCCGCATCATGGTGAGTTGGGGTCTGGTTTCGATGGCGACCGCCTTCGTGACGACGGCGCCGGAATTTTATGTGCTGCGCTTCCTCTTGGGGCTGGCGGAAGCGGGACTTTATCCCGGCATGATTCTCTACATGACTTACTGGTTTCCCCAGGCGACGCGGGCGCGGTTCATCGCCTTGTTCCTGGCGGCGGTGCCGGCGGCCAGCGTGATCGGTGGCCCGATCTCGGGCTGGCTGTTGGGCTTCGAGGGCGCGCTGCATGGCTGGCAATGGATGCTGCTACTGGAAGGCATTCCATCGCTGATTTTGGGGGCCGCCGTGCTCTGGCTTTTGCCCGACCGTCCGGCCAATGCGAAATGGCTGAGCGCCGAAGACAAAGCTATCCTGACGGCACGGCTGGCAGATGACCGGCGCAGCGACGCAGGAGACGGCACGCTGTCCGGCTTCTGGGAAATGCTGGCCGACAAACGTATCTGGATTTTCATCATCCCGGATTTTTCGATCGTGATCGGGCTTTACGGCATGGGCCTTTGGATGCCGCAGATGATCAAGGCCATGGGTTTTTCCAATCTGGAAACCGGCTTTCTGGTGACGTTGCCTTATATCGTCAGCATGATCGGAATGGTGCTGCTGGGGCTTTCCAGCGACCGCAGCGGCGACCGCGTCTGGCATGTCGCGGGCGCGGCGTTCGCGGGGGCTGCCGGGCTTTTGGGCGCCGTGCTGTTTGCCGGGCCCGTGTTGGTGATGGCGAGCTTTTGCGTTGCTGCCTTCGGTATCTATGGCGCGCTGGCTGTGTTCTGGACCTTGCCGACCGCCATCTTGCGCGGGATGGCGGCGGCGGGTGGACTGGCCTTGCTCAATTCCTTTTCCAATCTCGGCGGTTTCTTCGGCCCGACTTTGATGGGCTGGCTGAAGCAGACCACCGGCACCTACACGCTCGGCATGTCGCTGCTGGCGATGATGCTGGTGTTCGCCGGAATCAGCACGGTGCTGATCGGGCGGGCGTTCTTCCCCACGGCGAAATCATGAGCGTGACGGTCAAACCTTATAGCGATCAGGATCTGGAGGGGATCGACGCGTTGTGGCGCGAGGCCTTTCCGGACGACCAGCCGCGCCATCGGGCAGAAGTGGTGATCCCCGCCAAGCTGGCGTTCCAGCCCGATCTTCTGCTGGTCGCCCGCGACCAGGACCGTGTGGTTGGCTCGGTGATGGTGGGATATGACGGGCATCGCGGCTGGATCAACCGCCTCGCGGTGCTGAAAGCCCGCCGGGCACAAGGCGTCGGCGCGTTGCTCATGCACGAAGCGGAAGGCCGGCTGCGGGTCCTGGGCTGCCGTAAAATCAATCTTCAGGTCCGCACCGCCAATCGCGCGGTCGTCGAATTTTACCGCAGTCTGGGGTATGATGTGGAGGAGCGCATCAGCATGTCGAAACTGATCCCGCCCGGCACCGATCGACCCTCATAGCGCGTTATGCCGATCCAGATTCGCAGCGCCACGGAACAGGACGAGGTCGCGATCACGGATCTGTGGCGGGTTTGCGACCTGGTCGTCAGCCCCAACGATCCGGTGCGCGATTTTCGTTTCGTGCGCGCCAAGCCAACATCCGATATCCTGGCGGCCTTCGACGAGAGCGGCGCGCTGATCGGCAGCGTCGCGGTCGGCTATGACAGCAGCCGGGGTTGGCTCTCCTATGTTTCGGTCGCGCCCACCCTTCAGCGTCAGGGCGTGGGCCGCGATCTGGTGCGCGCCGCCGAGCGGTGGCTCGCCGCGCGCGGCGTCACCAAGGTGCATCTGACGGTGCGCGCAACCAACATGGATGTGGTGCGATTTTATGAACGCATGGGCTATGGCGCGACGCCCAGCATCCTGATGGAAAAGGGACTGCGTCAGCCGGATTGACGCGGTGCGCTTGACTTGAAGAGATGCTCTTGGTTTGTCTGCGATTACGATGACTCGCGCATTCCTGTTCCCCGGACAAGGCAGCCAGGCGGTCGGCATGGGCAAGGCGCTCGCCGAAGCGTTTGCGGCCGCACGCGAAACTTTCCAGGAAGTGGATGACGCGCTCTCACAGAAACTGTCGCGTCTGATGTGGGAAGGGCCGGAAAGTGATCTGACGCTGACCGAAAACGCCCAGCCCGCGATCATGGCCGCCAGCCTGGCGGCGATCCGCGTGCTGCAAAAGCATGGCGGTCTGGATCTCGCGCGCCATGCGCGGCTGGTCGCCGGACATTCGCTGGGCGAATATTCCGCGCTTTGTGCCGCTGGCGCCTTCACATTGCCGGACGCGGCGCGGCTTCTCAAAATTCGCGGGCAGGCGATGCAGTCCGCTGTTCCCGTGGGCGAGGGCGCGATGATCGCCCTGATCGGCGCCGACATTGAAACCGCCGAAGCAGTGGCAAAGGATGCAGCGGCCGAAGGCGGCATCTGCGTCGTCGCCAATGACAATGCGCTAGGTCAGGTGGTGCTGTCGGGATCGAAGGACGCGATGGACCGCGTCGCCGAAATCGCCAAGGCCAAAGGGGTGAAACGCGCCATCCCGCTGTCGGTCTCTGCGCCCTTCCATTGCTCGTTGATGCAGCCGGCCGCCGACGCCATGCAGGGTGCGCTGGCCGAAGTCGTGATCCGTCCGCTGGCGGTGCCGGTGCTGGCCAATGTCACGGCTGCGGAAACCGCCGAACCGGAAACCATGCGCCGCCTTTTGGTGGAACAGGTCACGGGCCGGGTGCGCTGGCGCGAAAGCATCCTGGCCCTAAAGGGGCTGGGTGTGGAAACCACCGTGGAAATGGGCGGCAACAAGATCCTGACCGGCATGGTCAAGCGCATTGACAAAGACCTTCAGAGCGTCACCCTCGACACGCCGGACGAAATCGAAGCTTTCGCAAAGGTGCTGTGATGTTCGACCTGACAGGAAAGACCGCGCTGGTCACCGGCGCTTCCGGCGGCATCGGCGGCGCCATTGCCCGGGCCCTGCATGCCCAGGGCGCGACGGTGATTCTGTCTGGTACACGCGCCGAAGCGCTGGAAGCGGTGAGAGCCGAACTGGGTTCGCGCGCCTTCATCGCGCCCGCCAATCTTTCCGACATCGCTTCGGTCGAGGCGCTGCCCAAGGCGGCGGAAGAGGCGGCGGGCAGCGGCATCGATATTCTGATCAACAATGCCGGCATCACCCGCGACAATCTCTTCATGCGCATGAAGGACGAGGAATGGGACCAGGTGATCGCGGTCAATCTCACCGCCGCCTTTCGCCTGTCGCGCGCCGTGCTGCGCGGCATGATGAAGAAGCGCTGGGGCCGCATCATCCAGATCACCTCGGTGGTGGGCGCCACCGGCAATCCCGGCCAGGCCAACTACGCCGCCGCCAAGGCGGGGCTGGTGGGCATGACGAAATCGCTGGCCGCCGAAGTCGCGTCCCGCAACATCACCGTCAACGCGGTGGCGCCGGGATTCATCCAAACCGCCATGACCGACGTGCTGACCGATCAGCAGAAACAAACCATTTCGACGCGGATTCCCGCAGGCCGCATGGGTCTGCCGGAGGAAATAGCCGCCGCAGTGGTCTATCTGGCGTCCCAGGAAGCGGCCTATGTCACCGGCGAAACCATTCAGATTAATGGCGGAATGGCGATGTTATGATAGGAAAATCAAAGGGTTAAATGTGAAGTGGCGGGGCCGAAGCGATTGTGTTACCAAACCGCCCACCCACGAAGCACCCCACCAATTGGTGAAACGAGTGAGGTCCCGGCCGTTTTCTGACGGTTCGGGTTTGAAATCTAGGAGAGGCTTTAAAGTCCATGAGCGATACTGCGGAACGCGTGAAGAAGATCGTTGTCGAGCATCTGAATGTCGATGCCGAAAAGGTCACCGACAATGCGTCCTTCATTGAAGATCTGGGCGCCGACAGCCTCGACACCGTCGAGCTGGTCATGGCGTTCGAAGAGGAATTCGGCATCGAGATTCCCGACGACGCGGCGGAATCCATCGTGACGGTCGGCGACGCGGTCAAGTATATCGACAAAGCCAACGCATGATTTCCGCTCCATGCGCCGGGTTGTCGTAACGGGACTTGGCCTGGTCACGCCGCTGGCTTGCGGCGTGGAGGAAAGCTGGTCAGCGTTGCTGGCCGGCAAATCCGGCGCCAGCGCCATCACCAAATTCAAAGTCGACGATCTGCCGACCAAGATCGCCTGCCAGGTGCCGCGCGGGGATGGCGCGGCCGGGACCTTCAATCCTGACCAGTGGGTCGATCCCAAGGAACAAAGGCGCATGGATGATTTCATCATCTATGGCCTGGCCGCCGCCAAGCAGGCGGTGGCGGATTCCGGCTGGGAACCCAAGACCGAAGAGGACCGCTATCGCACCGGTGTCCTGATCGGCTCGGGGATCGGCGGGCTGGCGGGAATCGAAGACGCCTCGATCCTGGTGCATGAAAAAGGCCCGCGCCGGCTTTCGCCCTTCTTCATTCCCGGGCGGCTGATCAATCTGGTATCGGGCTATGCCTCGATCGAGCATGGCTATAAGGGCCCCAACCATGCAGTGGTGACGGCCTGCGCCACCGGCGCGCACGCCATCGGCGACGCGGCCCGGCTGATCGCGCTGGATGACGCCGACATGATGCTGGCGGGCGGCGCGGAAGCGGCGATCTGCCGGATCGGCATTGCCGGCTTCAATGCCTGCCGTGCACTCTCCACCGGCTTCAACGACACGCCCGAAAAGGCCTCGCGGCCCTATGACAAGGACCGGGACGGCTTCGTGATGGGCGAAGGCGCCGGCGTGGTCATGCTGGAAGAGCTTGAGCACGCCAAGGCCCGCGGCGCCCGGATCTATGGCGAAGTAAAGGGCTATGGCCTGTCGGGCGATGCGTTCCACATCACTGCGCCATCGGAAGACGGCAATGGCGGCTTCCGTGCCATGCAGATGGCGTTGAAGCGGGCCGGGCTCGCCGCATCGGACGTCGATTACATCAACGCCCATGGGACTTCGACCATGGCCGATGGCATCGAGCTGGGCGCCGTGGAGCGCCTGCTGGGTAACGCCGCGCCGGGCAAACCCATGTCGTCCACCAAATCCTCCATTGGCCATCTTCTGGGCGCGGCCGGAGCAGTGGAAGCGATCTTCTGCCTGCTGGCGATGCGCGACGGCATCGTGCCGCCCACGATCAATCTGGAAAATCCCGACGTCACCACGGCCATGGATCTTGTGCCGCTGAAACCCCGCCGGCTTGACGTCAATGTCGCCATGTCCAACAGCTTCGGCTTTGGCGGCACCAACGCCGCTCTTATTCTCTCCAAGGTCTGATGTTTCGATTCCTGATCCTCCTGGTCGTGTTGGGGGTGATCGGCGTCGGCGTGGCAGAATGGGCGAATGAAGTCTGGACCGAGACCGGACCGGCTCCCCGCGAAACGGTCGTCCTGATTGCCCCGCACAGCCGGACCCACGACATCGCGCGCCAGATCCAGGATGCCGGCGCGGTGCGCAATGCGCTGCTGTTCGAAGCCGAGCTGCATCTGCACGGGGCGGCGTCCAAGGCGAAAGCCGGGGAATATGCGCTTCCCGCCTATGCCAGCATGGCCGACATCGCCAGAATTCTGGTCGAGGGCAAGTCCATCCAGCACAAGCTCACTGCTGCCGAAGGGCTCACCTCAGACATGGTCCAAAAGCTGGTGACGGCCGATCCGGTCCTGGTGGGCGATCCGGGGCCGGTGCCCGCCGAGGGCACGCTGCTACCGGAAACCTATCTCTTCACCCGCGGCACCAGCCGCGCCGAGATCATGGACCACATGGAAAAGGCGGAAAAGAAATTCCTGGATGCCCAATGGGCCGCCCGCACCGACGGCTTGCCGCTGGCGACCCCGGAACAGGCGGTGATCCTGGCCTCGATCGTGGAGAAGGAGACCTCGCTGCCGGCGGAGCGCCGTCATATCGCTGCGGTGTTCGTCAACCGGCTCAAGGCGGGAATGAAACTGCAATCCGATCCCACCATCATCTATGGCATTACCAAGGGCTATCCCCTGGGGCGCGGTATCCGCGAAAGCGAACTTGAGGGCCAGACGCCTTACAACACCTATGCGATCGCCGGCCTGCCGCCGACGCCGATCTGCAACCCGGGCAAGGATTCGCTTGCCGCCGTGCTCAAGCCCGCGGCGAGCCCGGATCTGTATTTCGTCGCCAACGGCAAGGGCGGGCATGTCTTCGCCGCCACGATGGCGGAGCATCAGCGCAATGTGGTGGCCTGGCGCGCCGTGGAACGGGCGAGGGACGGACTGCCGCCGCTCGAGGCGGCCAAACCGCCTGTCCTAAAAGAGAAGGCCGCAAAGGCAAAAGCCTCAAAAGCCAAAGCCGCCGCCGGCCGTCGCCGCCATGCAAGGTGACAGGCGCGCGGGCGCCGTCTAAATTTCCGCGAATTCGGAGTTTCAGACATGAGTATCGTCAGCATGACCGGCTTTGCCGAAAGCGCCGGCAGCCATGAGGGGCTGCGCTGGCGCTGGGAAGCCAAGAGCGTCAATGGCCGGGGCCTCGATCTGCGCCTGCGCACGCCGCCCGGCTTCGATTCCCTGGAGCAACCGGCGCGGATGCTGGCGACGGAGCGATTCCGGCGCGGCAATTTCCAGATCGCGTTGATGGTCGAGGTGCAGGAAAGCGTGCGGGGATTGCGGGTCGACCCTGCGGCGCTGGCCAGCGCCGTGAAGCTGGCGCGCGAGGTCGCGGCCGAAACCGGATTGGCGCCGGCGCGCATCGATGGAATCTTGGCGCTCAGGGGCGTGATCGTGCAGGACGAGATCCAGGTGCTGGATCCGGTGGCGCGCGCGAATCGCGACGCGGAACTATTGCGGAGCCTCGCGGCGGCATTCGATGCGCTCGCGCGGGCGCGCGTCAGTGAAGGCGCCAAGCTGGCGCAGCTTTTTTCCGCCTGGGTGAATGAGATTGCGCGCCTCGTCGATGAGGCGGAAGGCCTGGCGGCGGCACAGCCTGAGGCCCTGCGGCAGCGGCTGATGGGCCAGATGCAGGAATTGCTGAGCGGCGGCACTTCGCTTTCCGAAGACAGGCTGGCGCAGGAAGTGGCGCTGCTGGCCACCCGTGCCGACGTGCGCGAGGAACTGGATCGTCTCAAGGCGCATGTCCAGGATGCGCGCGCCTTGCTCAAGAGCGGCGAGGCCGTGGGACGCAAGCTCGATTTTCTCTCCCAGGAATTCAATCGCGAAGCCAACACGCTCTGTTCAAAATCCACTGACATCGCGCTGACGCGCGTGGGCCTGGCGCTGAAGGCGGTGATCGACCAGTTCCGCGAGCAGGCCCAAAATGTCGAATAAAACCTATGTCGCATAAAACCGAAATGCAGCGCCGCGGCCTGATGCTGGTCCTGTCATCGCCCTCGGGTGCGGGCAAGACCACCTTGGCGCGCCGATTGCTGGACCTCGACACCGGAATCGCCATGAGCGTCTCGGCGACGACGCGGCCGCCGCGCCAGGGCGAGGTGGAAGGGCGGGATTATTTCTTCGTATCCTCCAACAACTTCACCAGCATGGTCGAAAGCGGCGCGTTTCTGGAACATGCGCTGGTGTTCGGCAATCAGTATGGCACGCCGAAAGAGCCGGTGATGCTGGCGCTGGCAAAGGGCCAGGACGTGCTGTTCGATATCGATTGGCAGGGCACGCAGCAATTGCGCCAGCAGGCGGGCGACGATCTGGTCAGCATCTTCGTGCTGCCGCCCAGTCACGACGAACTGGAACGGCGGCTGCGCGCCCGCGCCCAGGACGCCGAGGATGTGGTGGCCCAGCGCATGGCCCGGGCGAGCAACGAAATCAGCCATTGGGCGGAATATGACTATGTCGTGATCAATGACGATCTGGACGCGACCTTGGTGAAAATCCAGACCATCCTGGCCGCAGAACGCATGAAGCGCGGCCGCCAGACCGGGATCCCGGCTTTCGTCACGGGCTTAATGCGTTAGCCAGGGCCGCGAATTGCGCGACATCGAGCTGTTCCGGCCGTGCCGTGGGATCGATACCGGCTTTTTCCAGCAAGGCTTCGCCGCCCAGCGGCTTCAGGCTCTGGCGCAGCATCTTGCGGCGCTGGCCGAAGGCGGCGGCCGTCACGGCTTCCAGTATCTTCAAATCCGCCGCCGCGACCGGTTGCGGCAACGGCTCAAGCCGCACGATGGAAGAGGTCACGGACGGCGGCGGTACGAAGGCGCTCCGGTTCACGTCGAACAGGATTTTCGCTTTCGTCCGCCACGCCGCCAGCACCGACAGGCGGCCATAATGTTCACTGCCCGGTTTGGCAACGATGCGTTCGGCGACTTCGCGCTGGAACATGAGCGTAAGGCTGGACCAGAAAGGCGGCCAGCTATCGCCGGTCAACCATTTGATGAGAAGTCCGGTGCCCACATTGTAAGGCAGATTGGCGGCGATGCGCGTGCCCGGCGGCAGGATCGCGCTTTCGTCCAGCGCCAATGCGTCGGCATTGATGATTTCCAGCTTGCCGGGATAGGCGGCGGCGATCTCGGCCAGCGCCGGCAGGCAGCGTTGGTCGCGCTCCACCGCGATGACTTTTTCGGCGCCTTCGCTCAGGAGCGCGCGGGTGAGGCCGCCGGGACCCGGTCCGACCTCATAGAAAACGCCGCCCTCGCCAGCCCCTGCCGCCCGCGCGATCTTGCGCGTCAGATTGAGGTCGAGCAGGAAATTCTGCCCCAGCGATTTCTTCGCCGCCAGATCATGTGCGGCGATGACGTCTCGCAGCGGGGGCAGATTAGCGGGCACTCTAGTTGGTCGCGCTTGCGGACGGGATACCGGATTCCATTTTCCCTGCAAGCGCTCTGGCATCGGCCATCACCGCCGCCATCCGGATGGCGGCGATCATGCTGCGGACATCGGCCTTGCCAGTGCCGGCGATGTCGAAAGCGGTGCCGTGATCGGGCGAGGTCCGCACGATCGGCAGGCCCAATGTGACATTGACGCCATCCCAAAAGGACAGAGTCTTGATCGGGATCAGGCCCTGGTCGTGATACATGGTCAGGACCGCGTCATAGGTTTTTCGCGCTTCCTCGTGAAACAGCGTGTCGGCGGAAAGCGGCCCCATCACGCGATGACCGCGCGCTTTCAGGGTTGTGACGGCGGGCGCGATCACCTGGATTTCCTCGCTGCCCAGGACGCCTTCTTCGCCGGCATGGGGATTGAGGCCGGCGATGGCGAGGCGAGGGCTGGCGACGCCGAAATCCCGGGCCAGCGCTTTCAATATGATCTCGGCGGTCTCGCAGATGGCATCGACCGTGATGGCGGCGGGCACCTTGATGAGCGGCATGTGGATGGTCAGCGGCACCACCCGCAATTTTTCGCTTGCCAGCATCATCACGGCGCGCGGCGACCCGGTCAGATGGCCCAGGAACTCGGTATGGCCGGGGTGGAGAAAGCCTGCCTCTATCAGGACCGCCTTGTGGATCGGGGCGGTGACCATCGCGGCGGCCTCGCCTGCCAGGCAGGCCTTCGCGGCCACCTCGATGGCTTCAATGACGGCGGCGGCATTGGCGATATCGGGTTTGCCGGGCCTGGCTTTGACCTTGGCCTTGGTGGCGATCACGTCATGCCCTGGAAAAAGTCCGGCGTCGCCCACCAGCCTCAGCGGGTGGGTGCCGATCCTGCCGCCCAGGCGGTCGAAAGCGGCCAGGGCAATCTCCGGCCCGATACCGGAAGGCTCGCCCATCGTGATGAGAATTGGCAGGGCGTTAGCGGCGTTAGCGGACTTCGACATCGACGCCGCGTCTCAGGTCGCGCATATAGCGCCGCGCCATGGCGGAAATCTGCTGCTGGAAGAGCTGATTTTCCACGTCCTGCCGCGTCGGCATGACATAGGCGGTCTGGACCACGACCTTCTTGTCGCAGCGCCCGATCAGTTCGACGCCCGCCGCGGACAGGAACGGCGCCGCTGCCTCGCCGGAATGCGTGGCGGCCAAAGCTTTCTGAATTTCGGGACTGAGATCGCCCACTTTCATATCGCCGAGATTCATGTAAACCGCGCCGGTGATCTGGGCCGGTATTTTCTGCAGCATTTCGCAACCCTGATAGGCGGCGCGAAGATTGTTGGCGATCTTCATCGCGGATTCGACCACTTCCTTCGATGGCGAACCGCCCACCGGCAGCAGCAGGCGCGACAGCGGCAAGGTGCTGTCGGGACCGGTCGAAGCCTCTGCCGCGGCCGCGATCTTGGTGCCCATGGGTTCCTGGCGCGCCCGCAACGAGATGATGTAGTAGCCGCCGATGGAACGGATCGGCGACGACACCGAATTGACCGTCATCTTGGTGAGCGCGGCGTTCAACTCCGTCGCCAGCTGGCCTTCATGCACCCAGCCGATATCGCCGCCCGACGCCGCCGACGGCGACTGGCTGAACTGGCGCGCCACCAGGGCGAAATTGCCGCCCGATTTGAGCTGCTCCTCGACGCTCTGCGCGGTCTTCAGCGCCTCGGCGTCCTTGTCGGGATTGTCCACCGTGAAGAAGATTTCGCTGACCAGATAGTGCGGCTTGTCGGCGCCTTCGGCATAACGCGACAATTCGGCATCCACTTCGGCTGGACTGATGTTGATGCGGTCCTGATATTCCTGGGACACCGTCTTTTCCCAGGCGATCTGGGCGGTGAGCTGGGTGCGCAGCGCCGTTTCACTGGAGCCGGCATTGTTCAAGACGTCGCGCAGCTGTGCGATGGTGAGGTGGTTTTCGCTCAGCATATGGTTGATCTGGTTGTCGACCTCGCTGGGCGCGACGGTGATGTGTTTCTTGATCGCTTCCTGCAGCTCCAGCTTTTCATTCTCAAGCTGTTCCAGGATCTGGCCGCGGATGCGCTTTTTTTCTTCGTCATTGGGCTGCACGCCGGCGGTGGCCAGGAACAGCGACATGCGCTGGCGCACCTCGAATTCGGAGACCGATATGTCGTTAATGGTGGCGGCAATGCCGTCGCTGTCGGCATTGTCGGCTTCGGACGGAATCAGGGCCGGTTTGTAGACTTTTTTCTTTGGCTCCAGCGCGGCGCTTTTCTGCGCCGGCTTGGCGGCAGGTGCGGGCGACTTGGCTGCGGCCGGCGCCGCGGCGGCGGGTGATGTAGGGGCGGCGGCGGCTGGGGTGGGCGCCACCGGCGTCGGCGCCACGCTGCCCGGAGCCGCGTCAGCCGTGGGGGCGGCATCGGCACTGGGCGCCGGCGCGACCGCGGCCATGTTTTGCTGTTGCGATTGGGCGACGGTTCCCGCGCACAACAAGGCGGCGATGCCGAACAACGCGGTATGGACAATGCGCATAGTCAAGGTCTGGTCTTCGCCGCTGGTTCGATCACTTGGTTCGATGACTGGGGACCATGGCCCAAGGCCGCGCTCCCGCAACTGCCGGTTGCCCCTAACCCACGCCGCAGAATAAAGAATTTCGCCGCGCGATCAAGGTTGGAGGAAAAACCCGCTAAGGGTGGCTGGTGGCGAAGACATTTTGCGGGAACAGGCTGAAAGGCTGCACCGGCTGGTCGCCGGTTTTGAGCGAAAACCGCAGAATCAGCGACGTCGAGGGCGGCACGCCCTGGATGGTGTCGAAGGTGTATTTGCGCCGATAGGCCACCGAGATCGCCAGACACTCGTCCTCATAGCCCAGGCCGTATTCGGTATCCAGCATCTGGCCGGCCAGGAGGTCGCGCTCGATGGCGGCGAAGGCTTGCCAGTTCTGGTAGAAATTGATGTCGCCCTGCACATTGATCTGCTCGCGGGTGGGCAGGCCCAGATTGAGCGCCTCGGCCGGCAATTGCACATAGGCGATCTGGAGCGAGGAACGGTCGTAAGTTCCGGTGACGTAGATTTCGTGGCGCCGGAGTGTGCCGTTGCCCCGGTCGAGATCCAGCCGGTCGGTGAAGTTCAAATGGGGAAATTTGACCGAGACGCGGCCGATCAAGTCCGAAGACGTTCCATTCTCGCCGGCGAAATTGGCGAAGATGGGATCGGGCTTGAGGCGATAGGTCTGGCCCACCAAACCTTGAACCTCGCCGCCCTTGAAGATGGCGTTGGCGATGAAGCCGACATTGGCACGCGGTCCGCTCTCCACCAGATCATAGCCGGGGAGCTGGTTGACGCTGAAAAGATTGTTGTCGTCGAATTCGAAGGCGTCCGCGTCTTCGATGGGAAGGCCGGACGGATTGCCGCCATAAGGCTGGGCGATGAATTGTGCCAGCGGCTCCAGGATAAAGGAACTGTTGCCGCTTTTGCTGTGGGTGATGAAGGGCCAGCGCCAGTCGAGCGCCACATAGGGAATTCCGCGCGAGACATAACGGCTCTTATCCGGCACGCCCGGAAAGTCGACCGGGTCGTTATTGTCGACATGGAAGACATCGCCGCGCGCGTCCGCGATCAGGGTCCAGAGCTGGCCCCCGCCAAATACCAGCGGCAGCCGCCAATTGAGTTCGGTCGTCAGGCGCTGGCTGTCGGGTCCGCTGCTGCGCGACAGCGAGACGCTGTTGATGTCGAAGCGGAACCGTCCGCCCGCCACCTTGCCGGTGGGAATATAGGTATAATCCAACTGCGGCAGGACATAAGGGATCGCCCCTTGCAAGTCGGTGGCGCGCAGGCCCTGGAAATAATAGCCGGTGAGAGCGAAGCGGCTCCGTCCGGTCACGTCTTCGATGAAGAGGTCGTTCACCAGCCGGTCGAGATAGGAAATGTCGTAGAAGCGCATATAGGCGCTGTTGTTGGTCAGCTCGGTATCGAATCCGGCGCGCCATCCGTTGTTGTTGGCCCAGCCATTGTCGAGCGCGAAACGCCCCGAGCCGAAGAGATGGTCGTAGATCTGGGAGCCGGTATTGCCGCCCAGTCCGCCGTTGGGATTATAGGCGAGCGAACCTTGCAGCCACATGCCGCTATTGTCCCAGCGGGCGCGATATTCCGTCTCCACCAGCTCGCCGCCCTCGGTCGAGATTTGCGGCGCCACCGTCAGGTCGTTGGTGGGCGAGATCGCGAAGTAATAGGGAATGCGGGCGAAATAGCCGATCTTGGTGGAGGTGCCGAAATCGGGCGCCAGCAGGCCGCTGGCATATTTCACCGTCGGGTCGGGCTCCGACAAGACCGGCGTATAGAGGATCGGCACGCCGAACAGATCCAGCGACGCATTGGTGAAATGAATGCGGTGCTTGACCTGGTCATAGACCACGCGTTCCGCTTTCACCCGCCACACGGGCGTGCGCTGGCCGGGCTGATTGCAGATCTTGCAGGGGCTGTAGACGGTCTGATGCGCGATCACCATGGTGCCGCCCACGCGCTCGGCGCTGGCGGCGGCCAGCCTTCCATTCTTGCCGATCAAGGCGCCGAAACCGGACAGCGCGCCGTCGCGCATATGATCGGTGAGCACCACATGATCGGAGAAGGCGACATTGCCGGCGGCGTCGGTGACGGTGACATGGCCGTCCGCGGTCACCTGATCGGTCTTCTGATTATAGGTGACCGTGTCGGCATCCAGGATACGGCCCTGATCCACGATCTCGACATGGCCCACCGCCGAAACCGTCTGGCTGTCGCCGTCATAGATGATCTGATCCGCTTGAAGCAGGATCTGACCGTCGGCGGTGGCGGCAGGCTTGGCGGTTTTTGCGGGCGGAGCGGACGCGGCTTCCGCCGCGGCCTGCGCCAGCCAGGGGGTAAGCACGGCGCCCAGCAGCAAAAGCTTGAGCAGCGCCGAACGGCGCGGGCTCATCCGTCCTCCTGATTGAACAGAAGGGTCATCCCGATCAGGATCGCGGCGATGGCAGGCGCTGTCGCGGCCAGCAGCACCGGCACCGCACCGGACTGGCCCAGCACCCGGGTGAGGTCGGAAAAGAAATAGACGGCGAAGCCGCACGCGGCGCTGAACAGGATCACCTTGGCCACCCCGCCTTCGCGCGACAGGCGCAGCGAAAAGCTCGCCGCCATCAGCACCATCGCCGCGAACAGCGCCGGCAAGGCATAGAGGGTGTAGAGATAAAGTTGATAGCGCGTGGCCGAGAAACCGGCGGCCTGCGCCGCGCGGATGAAGCCCGGCAGATCCCAGAAGGACAGGGTGTCGGGCGAAGCGAAGCTTTCCTGGATCTGTTCCGGCGTCAGCGTCGTGTTCAGGAGATAGGAGTCGTGGTGCGCCGGCCGGCCATTGGTGTCCGAAGTCCAGGCGTCGTGCAACAGCCAGGCATGGTCCTGCAATTGTCCGGTCTTGGCGTCGATACGGCCGGTGAAATGGTCGTCGGCGCCATAAAGAAAGACGATCACGTCTTCCAGATGCTGGCCCTGGTCGGCGACGCGCAAGGCATGGATGACCGATTGCTGCTTCTCATCGCCCTGGCGCAGCCACAAGCCATTCTGCGACACCGAGAGCTGCGAGGCTTCGCCTTTCACATAGCGCGCTTCCAACCCAGCGAATTCGGCGAACATGCGGGCCGACACCGGCGTGAAGACAGTGACGGCGAAGATGCCGATGACCACCGCCACCACCAGCGGCGGCAGCAGAAAATCCCAGGCCGAGACGCCGGCGGCCCGTGTCGCCACCAGTTCCTGGCTGCGCGACAGCCGCGCAAAGGTGAAGACGCCGCCCAGAAGAATGGCGAAGGGGAGCATTTTCTGGCCCAGATCGGGCAATTGCAGCACCGCCATGCCCACGATTACCGTGGTGGTGACGGCATGACCGGCCGTGCGGTTGAGGAGGTTGACGATGTCGATCGAGAAAGCCAGCACCAGGAAGGCGCTATAGACCACCGCGACGCCCAGAAAGAACTGTACGGCCAGGTAGCGGTAAAGCGTCCAGGACCAACTCATGCCGGAGCCTCGATGGCGCGGCGCCGTCGCGCCAGGATTGCGCTGGGGCTGTAACCCATCAGCACCGCCAGCGCGAGGCCCGCGCCCATCAGGGGAATGAGATAAAAAAGACTGATCAGCGCGGGGTGGCCGGCCGCCGGGCCCGCCACGCCATAACCGGCAATGCGAATTGCCGCCGCCGCCAAGGCGGCCATGGTCAGGCGCATGGCGAGCGCGCCGCGTTGCCGCCGGCCCCTCAGGATCGCGGCCAGCGCGATCATCGCGAAGGCCAGGCAATAAAGCGGCTGCGACAAGCGATTATGGGCTTCCGCCAGATAGACATTGCGAGTCCGCTGGGTGAGGGACGGATCGGTAGGATTCAAAAGCTCGCCCAGGAACCGTTCGCTGGTCTGTCGCTGGTTTGCCCGCGCCGGCCCGGCGAACTGATCGAGATCGAATACGTCGCGCTGGAATTTCAGCACCGACAATTGCCGGCCGCCCTGCGCGCTTTGCTCAACCGTGCCATCCAGCATGATCAGGCGCGCACCTTGAGGGGTCTGCGCCAGCACGCCGCGTTCCGCCAGATAGGTGACCGGCCGATGCACGTCGCGGCTGTCATGCACGAGGATGCCGCGGATCTGGCCGTCGCTGCCCAATTGACGAATGAAGACGGTGAGACCGGGCGCGGGCGGATTGAACTCGCCTTCATTGAGCAGCGCCGCACCGATATCGGCGCGGATGTCCAGCACCTTGGCGTTGAGCGCGCGCTGTCCGGCCGGCATCAGCCAGAGCGCGTTGGCCCAAGTCATCAGCATGACCAGCGCCGCCGCGATAAAGACGGGCAGGGCAAGCTGGCGCTGGCTGAAGCCGGCCGACGCCATCACCACCAATTCGCTGTCGCCGTTCAGCCGCGACAGGGTGAACAGGGTGCCGAAGAAAAACGCGATCGGCAGGATGATGACCAGAAGGCCCGGCATGATTAGGACGGTAAGATAGACGAAGGTGGGCGCCGACTGGCCGCGATTGATCACCAGATCCAGAAGGCGCAGCGACTGGGTGAGCAGGATGACGCAGGTCAATAGAAATGTGAGCAGCGCCACCGGCCCCAGAATCTGGCCCAGCACATACCAGGACAACTGCGGCAGTTTCGCTTGGCGCTGGCGTGGCCGTTCGCGCCCTGAGCGGCTATGTTGATGTTCTGTCATGTCACTCCGGGAGCGGGCGGTCATCCACGGACTTTCGCCCCTCACACGATTCGACCTAAACTAGCATTGCTTTTCGGCCCTTCGCCAACCCGCAAATTCCGGAGATGATTATGCAGATTTCCTTCACCGCGCCCTCTGCCAAGGTTCAAGCGGGAAGTTGGGTGGTGGCCGCATCGGAAGGCCGGGCTTTGAGCCAGGCCGCGGTCAGGGCCGACAAGGCCAGCGCCGGCGCGCTGACAAGGGCGCTGAAATTTTCCCGGTTCACGGGGAAATCCGGGGAAATGCTGGAAGTCTTGGCCCCGGGAGGCCTTGCCGCTTCGCGCCTGGTTCTGGTCGGACTGGGCAAGCCGGACGCGCTGGACGGCAAGGGACTGGAAGTGATCGGCGCCCAGATCGTGGCGCGGCTGGAAAGCGCGGGCGAAACCGCCGCCATTTTCGAGATCGAGGTTCCCAAAGGCGCCAAAATCAAAAGCGGCGAGGCGGCGGCGCATCTGGCATTCGGCGCCCGGCTGTGCGGCTACAGCTTTGAAAAGTATCGCACCCGCAATCTGGACGAATTCAAAAAGCATCTTCAGACCTTGAAGTTGGCCACGCCGGATGTGGTGGCGGCGCGGCGTGCCTGGCAAGGGTTGGACGCGGTGGCCGATGGCGTCACGCTGGCCCGCGATCTGGTCAACGAGCCGCCCAACGTCCTTCATCCGGTGGAGTTCGCGCGCCGCGTCAAGGCGCTGACCAAGCTGGGGTTGAAGATCGAAGTTCTGGGCGAAGCCGAGATGCGCAAGCAGGGCTTCGGCGCGCTTCTCGGCGTGGGCCAGGGCAGCGAGCGCGAAAGCCAGCTGGTGGTCATGCAATGGCATGGCGCGCGCAAGAAGGGCGCGCCGGTCGCCTTTGTCGGCAAGGGTGTGTGCTTCGACTCCGGCGGCCTGTCGCTCAAGCCCAGCGCGGGCATGATGGGCATGAAGGGCGACATGGGCGGTGCCGCGGCGGTGACCGGCACCATGATGGCGCTGGCGACCCGCAAGGCGCGCGTCAACGCGGTCGGCGTCATCGGCCTGGTCGAGAACATGCCCGGCGGCGACGCCATCCGCCCCGACGATATTCTCACCTCTTTGTCCGGCCAGACCATCGAAGTCCTGAACACCGATGCGGAAGGCCGCTTGGTGCTGGCCGACGCGCTCACCTACACCCAGCGCCGGTTCAAGCCCAAATTCGTCATCGACCTGGCGACATTGACTGGCGCGATCGTGCAGGCGCTGGGCTTTGAGCATGCCGGCGTCTTTTCCAATGACGATAAGCTGGCGGAACGGCTCGCCGATGCCGGACGCCATACCGGCGAACGGGTCTGGCGGCTGCCGCTGGATCCGGCTTACGACAAGATGATCCGCTCCAAGATCGCGGATGTGAAGAATATCGGCGGCGCCAATTCCGGCTCCATCACCGCGGCGCAATTCCTCAAGCGCTTCGTCGAGAACGGCACGGCCTGGGCGCATCTGGATATCGCAGGCGTCGCCTGGCAGGACGGCGAGCAGAAGCCGATGATTCCGAGCTGGGGCACGGGCTGGGGCGTCAAGATTCTCGACCAGTTGGTGCGCGAGCATTACGAGTCGTGACCGAGACGCTGTTCTATCATCTGGAGCGCCGCGCACTGGAAGACATCTTGCCCGGCCTGGTGGAGAAATCGTTGGAGCGCGGCTGGCGCGCGGTGATCAAGACCGACAGTTCCGAACGCTCCGACGCGCTGGACAATCTGCTCTGGACCTATGACGACCAGTCTTTCCTGGCGCATGGGCAATCGGGTGACGGCGAGCCCGCGCGTCAGCCCGTGTTGATCACGGTGGAGGATGAAAACCCCAACCATGCGCAGATTCTGTTCTTTGTCGGCGGCGCGCAACCCGCCGATTGGAAGAATCCGGGACTTTCGTCATTGGCGCGCATGGTGATGCTGTTCGACGGCCGCGACACGGCGATGCTGGATTCGACGCGCGCTGCCTGGAAACAGGCCAAAGAGGCCGGCCATGACGTGACCTATTGGAAGGAATCCGCGTCGGGCAAATTCGAGAAGCAGGGCTGACGGCATGTTATATGGCATCGGCCTTCCGACCTTGATTATCGATCTGGCGCTGGCCTATCACGTCATCCGCACCGGCCGCTCCTTTCTCTGGATTCTGGCGATTGGAATATTGCCGCCCTTCAGCTGGGCGGCTTATGCCATCTTCGCGCTCCTGCCGGACATGTGGTCCAGCGCGCCGGCGCGGCGCTTCGCCGATAATGTGGTGAATGTGGCCGATCCCGGCCGCGGCTTTCGCGAAAAGCAGCGGCAGGTCGCGACGGTCGGATCCGCCGATGCCAAGCGCGCCCTGGCCGAGGAATGCATCAAGATGGGCCGCTTCGCCGATGCGGTGGAATTGTATGAAAGCGCCATGGCCGGGCCGCTGGGCGCCAATGATCCGACATTGCTGAAAGGGATGGCGAGAGCCAAGATGCTCTCGGGTGACGGCGCGGCGGCCGAAGCCCTGTTCCTGCAGCTGAAGCAGGTCGATGCGAATGCTTCCGACGCCGATGCCGAGCTGGATTATGCCCGCGCCTTGGCGCTGCAGGGCAAGAACGATGCGGCGGTGCGGCAATATGAGAATGTCGTGCCGCGCTATCCAGGCGAGGAGGCGCGCTGCCGCTTTGCCATGCTGTTGTTGCAGCTGGGCCAGGAGCAGCGGGCGAAGCAATTGTTCCGCGAGATTCTGGATTCGGTGAAAGGCGCACCCGGCTATTACCGGCGCCGCCAATCTGAATGGGTGCGCATCGCACGCCAAAACCTGAAATAGAGATTCAGTCTTTTCCGCAGGCGCGCGCGACCAGCTTTGCCAGTGCCGCGGTCTGCCTGTGCCATTGCCGCACGGGAACTGCGGGATAACCGGCGACAGTCTCGCCTGCCGCCACATCGCGCATCACACCGCTTTTGCCCGCGATCTTGGCGCCGTTGCCGATGGTGAGATGATCGCTGATCGATGCGGCGCCGCCCACCATGACATAGTCGCCCAGGGTGGTGGAACCGGCCACGCCCGCCTGTCCGGCGAGGATGCAGCCCTTGCCCAGTTTCACATTGTGGCCGATCTGGACCAGGTTATCGAGCGCGCTCATCGCGCCGATCACGGTGTCGCCCAGCGAACCGCGATCGATGGCGCAATTGCCGCCGATTTCCACCTGGTCCTCGATGATGACGCGGCCGACTTGGAAGACGCGCATCGGGCCTTTGGGTCCGGGCACAAAGCCGAAGCCTTCGCCGCCGATGGAAACATTCTCCGCGATGCTGACCTTGGCGCCGATCAGAGCGTGGCTGATGCTGGTATTGGCGCCGATCACGGTGTCGTCGCCGATGATCACGCCGTCGCCGATCACCGCATTGGGGGCGAGGCGGCAGCGTGCGCCGATCTGCGCATTCTCGCCCACCACCGCGCCGCAGGCGATTTCGGTGTCGTCGCCGACACGAGCGCTGGCGGCGACAAATGCGCGCGAATGGATGAAGGCCTTGGGCTGGGCGCGGGGATAAAAAAGCTTTCCGATGCGCGCGAAGGCGAGGCGGGGATCATCGACCAGCAGCAGCGCGCTGCCATTATGGGGATAGGTGCTGAGCTTCTTGCTGGTGACGACCACGCTGGCATGGCTGGTGGCGAAGGCCGGGGCATGACGGGGATCGGAGAAGACGGCCAGTTCCCCCGGCGTCGCGTCCGCCAGTTCCGCCACGTCGCGGATCATTTCGCCCGCACGTTCGGGGTGGGCCAATTCGGCGCCCACGATCTCGGCGATACGGCCCAATGAAAATGGCCCATCCGCCTGAAAGAAGCGGTCATCCGACATGCGTGCCCCGACACAGTCTCTCTGCTGGCAACGCTAACACAGATTTAACGCCGCCCAATACAATTGTGGGCAATTAACCAGTCGCGGGGAGGCGCTGCCCGGCCTCAGCTTTCGGCCATTGCCCCGTCATATTCTTCCTGCGCCGATACCCACAGGCTTTCGGCGGCGGCCAGTTTGCGCGCCGCATCGGCGCGTTTCTTGGACACCGCGCTGCCCTTGGCGGGATCGCGGGTGAAGAGGAGGGGATCGGACAAGGCGCGATCCAATTTCACCAATTCGGCCTGGAGCGCGGCGATCTGGGATTCCGCCGAATCGATTCGGTCCTTGAGCGGCTTCAACTCCTTGCGCTTTTCGGCCGCACCGCGCCGGGCGATTTCCTTGGTCGGCTTGAGTTCCGGCTCGGCGCGGCGGGTGGGCTTGTTGTCGCCGCTGAGCAGGAAGCGGCGATAATCGTCGAGGTCGCCTTCGAAGGGCGTCACCTTGCCGTCCGCCACCAGCAGCAAACGGTCGGCGGTGGCTTCGATCAGGCGGCGGTCATGGCTGACCAGCACCACCGCGCCGTCGAAATCATTGAGCGCGTTCAACAGCTCGTTGCGCGCGTCGATGTCGAGATGGTTGGTGGGTTCGTCCAGGATCAGAAGATTGGGCTTGTCCAGGGTCGCCAGCGCCAGCATCAATCGCGCCCGTTCGCCGCCCGACAATTGTCCCACCTTGGTGAGCGCCTTGTCGGCGGAAAATCCGAAGCCGCCCAGCTGTCCGCGCACTTGTTCGACGGTCAGCTTGGGGCGCAGACGGGACAGGGTTTCGATCGGCGTGATCGTGGTGTCGAGTTCTTCCTGCTGGTGCTGGGCGAAATATCCCACCACCAGCTTGCGGGCGCGCACGAACTCACCGCCCATGACTTCCAGCTTGCCCGCCAGCAATTTCGCCAGAGTGGATTTGCCGTTGCCGTTCTTGCCCAGAAGCGCGATGCGGTCCTCGGGGTCGAAGCGGAAGGAAAGGCCGGTCAGGATGGGATGTCCCGCCTCATAGCCCACCGAGGCGCGGTCCATGGTGATCAAGGGCGGGCTGGCCGGCGTCGCTTCGGGAATGCGGATGGGTGCGACTTGCTCGTCCACGGGCACTTCCACCACCGCCATCTTGGCCAGCATCTTCATGCGGCTTTGCGCTTGGCGGGCCTTGGAAGCCTTGGCCTTGAAGCGATCGACGAAGGACTGCATGTGCGCCCGCGCTGCTTCCTGTTTCTTGGCGAAGGCGACGTCGAGGGCGCGCTTGGCGGCCCGGGTTTGCACGAAGGTGTCGTAATTGCCGGTGTAGAGGGTGAGCTTGCCCCGCTCCATATGCAGGATGAATTCGGCCGCGGTAATGAGCAGATCGCGGTCATGCGAAACGATGACCACGGTACCGCGATATTTCTGGAGGAAATTCTCCAGCCACATCACGCCTTCCAGGTCGAGATAGTTGGTGGGTTCGTCCAGCAGCAGCAGATCGGGCGCGGAAAACAGGATCGCCGCCAGCGCCACGCGCATGCGCCAGCCGCCGGAGAATTCCCGGCAGGGGCGCAGCTGGTCTTCCGCCGAAAAACCCAGGCCCGCCAGAATTTCCGCCGCGCGGGCCGGCGCGGTATAGGCGTCGATCGCATCCAGCCGGGAATAAATGTCACCCAGCCGGTGGCCGTCGCTTTCATGTTCCGCTTCGGCCAGGAGGCGCGTGCGCTCGGCATCGGCTTCCAGCACGGTGTCGATCAGGCTGACATCGGTGCCGGGCGCTTCCTGCGCCACTGCGCCGACGCGCCAGGCATTGGGCCAGCTCACCTGACCGTCATCGGGCTGCAATTGCCCCAGGATCACCTTGAACAAAGTCGATTTGCCCGCGCCATTGCGGCCGACAAGGCCGATGCGGCGGCCTGCGGGGAGGTTGGCGGTGGCACCGGACAGGATTTCCCGCCCGGCGATCCGCACCACGATGTTGTCGATTGCAAGCATTTGGCGGCCTTATAACTTGTCATGGCTGGCCAGCAAGGCCCGTAAAAGCCGCAGCGCGTGCCGGGCACCCCGGGAACATCGGCTTGCTCTTTGCCGCGCGCCGCCGTTATAAGGCCCGCGCTTCCCCCTTTTCTGGAGATATTCATGGCCGTCGAGCGCACCCTTTCGATCATCAAGCCGGACGCGACGCGCCGGAACCTGACGGGCAAGATCATCGCCAAATTCGAGGATGCCGGTCTTCGCGTCATCGCCAGCCGGCGCATGCGTCTTTCCACCGCCCAGGCGGAAGCCTTTTACGGCGTGCACCGCGAGCGGCCCTTTTTCCGGAGCCTGGTCGAATTCATGACCTCGGGCCCGGTGGTGGTGCAGGTTCTGGAGGGCGAGAACGCCATCGCCAAGAACCGCGAAGTGATGGGCGCGACCAATCCGGCCAATGCCGCGCCGGGAACCATCCGCAAGGAATTCGCCGAAAGCATCGAAGCCAATTCGGTACACGGTTCCGACGCCGCCGAGACCGCTGCGAACGAGATCCGCTTCTTCTTCAGCGACCTCGACATCCACAGCTAAGCGGCTTTGCCGCGAATAGCGTATAAGGCTCCCGTCTCAACCGGACGGGAGCCTTTTTCTTTGCGCGGAAAAACCATCGTCATCACGGGTGCGACCTCCGGCATCGGTGAGGTCGCGGCCATCCGCCTGGCGGAGCAGGGCGCCCGCATCGTCTTCACCGCCCGCGACAAGGCCCGCGCCGATGTCACGATGGAAAAACTGCGCCGGGCCAATGGTGGGACTGCGCATGTCCTGCATCTGGGCGACCTGTCACTCTTGGCCGACATGAAGCGGGTGGCCGGCGAGATCACGCAGGAACCGCAGATCGATGTCCTGATCAACAATGCGGGCGCGGTATTCAATGTGCGCGAGGAAACGGGCGACGGGCTGGAGCGGACTTTCGCCCTCAATCACATGTCCTATTTTGTCATCACCAATGCTTTGTTGCCCATATTGAAACCCGGCGCCCGTATTGTTTCCACCGCTTCGGGTGCGCACCGGCGGGCCAAGCTCGATTTCGATGATCTGCAAAGCAGAAACGGCTATAGCGGGTTCACCGTCTATTCCAAATCCAAGCTCTGCAATATTCTGTTCACGCGCGAACTGGCGCGCCGCATTGCCGGAACCGGCGTCACCGCCAATTGCCTGCATCCAGGCTTTGTCGCGACCCGGTTCGGCGATCAGTCGGGCGGATTGCTGTCCGCCTTTGTCAGGATCGCCAAGCCGTTCGGGGGAATTTCGCCGGAGGAGGGCGCCAAGACGATTGTCTATCTGGCCTCTTCGCCCAATGTCGCCTCGGTCAGCGGCGAATATTTCTACCAATGCAAGATCGACATGCCCAGTCCCGAAGCGCGCAGCGATCGCGATGCGAAGACGCTGTGGGATCTGTCGGCGCAGATTTCCGGTCTCGGCTAGGAAAAAACCGCCAGGCCCTTTTCCAGCTTCACTTTATCTTCGGCCAGCAATCTGAGCGCCGCCGGATAAAGCCTGAGTTCGACTTCCAGCACCCGCTCGGCCAATATTTCGGGCGTATCGCCCGGATGCACCGGCACGCAGGCCTGGGCGATCACCGGGCCGGCATCCAGTTCCGGCACCACGAAATGCACTGAGGCGCCGGATTGCGCTTCGCGCGCTTCGATCACGCGTTCATGCACGCGCGTGCCGCGATAGGCGGGCAGCAGCGAGGGGTGGATATTGATCAGCCTGCCTTCCCAGGCGCGGGCGAAGCCGTCGGACAAGATGCGCATGAACCCGGCCAGGCAGACGATCTCCACGCCGGCAGCGCGCAGGGCCGCATCCAGTTCGGCATCGAATGCCTCGCGGTTTCTGCCCCGGTGTGAAATGACTTTGATTGCAATGCCGGCATCGGCCGCCCGCTGCAATCCGGCGGCATCCTCGATATTGGAAATTACCAGCACGATCTCGTAGGGCGCATGGGCCTGCGCGGACATCAGCGCGCCGAGATTGTTGCCCCGGCCGGAAATCAGGACGCCGACCTTTTTCAAAGCTTGAGCGTTCCGCGATAGACGACCTTGGCTTCGCCGGCCCCGGCAACGACATGGCCCAAGCGCATCGCCTTGTCGCCGCTTTGCTGGAAGGCTTCGATGACATGGCCGGAGAATTTCTCGGACACCACCGCCACCAGGCCGATGCCGCAATTGAAGGTTCGCAGCATTTCCGGCGCCGCGATGCCGGCCGTCTTCGCCAGCCAGCCGAACACCGCAGGCGGCGTCCAGCAATCCAGATCGACTTCCGCATCCAGGCCATCGGGCAAAGCGCGCGGGAGATTTTCGGTAACGCCGCCGCCGGTGATATGAGCAAAGCCTTTGACGCCGCCCACCCGCATCGCTTCCAGCGCGCTCTTCACATAGAGCCTGGTCGGCGTCAGCAACGCTTCGCCCAGGGTCGTGCCGGGCGCGAAAGGCGCATCGGCATCCCATCCCAGCCCGCTCCTCTCCACCACCTTGCGGACCAGCGAGTATCCATTGGAATGCACACCCGACGAGGCCACGCCGATCAGCACATCGCCTGGCACCATCTCGGCGGTGCGCGGCAGGACATGGCCGCGTTCCACCGCGCCCACGGAAAACCCGGCGAGATCGAAATCGCCTTTGGCATAGAGGCCCGGCATTTCCGCCGTCTCGCCGCCGATCAGGGCGCAGCCGGATTCCTTGCAGGCCCGCGCGATGCCTTCGATGACACGCGCTGCCGCATCCACGTCCAGTTTGGCGCTGGCGTAATAGTCCAGAAAGAAAAGCGGCTCGGCGCCTTGCACGACAATGTCGTTGACGCACATCGCCACCAGATCCTGGCCGATGCCGTCGAAACGCCCGGTCTCGATCGCGATCTTGAGCTTGGTGCCGACGCCGTCGGTCGCCGCCACCAGCACCGGGTCTTTGAAGCCCGCCGCCTTGAGATCGAACAATCCGCCGAAACCGCCCAGATCGGCGTCGGCGCCAGGGCGTCGTGTGGCCCGGGCGGCGGGCGCGATGCGCGCGACAAGCGCTTCGCCCGCGTCGATATCCACGCCGGCGTCTTTATAAGTGAGGTTCTCGGGCATGGTCGGAAAAGTCCGCGACGGAAGCTAAAGCTCCGCTTCGTTTAATCAGGGCAAAGCGGCCACGCAAGCGGCCCTGAAACAGCTAGGAATTCGCCATGTCCCTGGAAGGCGCCATCGCGGTTCATCGATTCGGCCTGGGCGCCCGCCCGGGCGAGATCGAGGCCGCCAGCCGCGATCCCAAGGGCTGGCTGGTGACCCAGATCGGGACCGGGGCGGAGCAGCCGACGGCGCCGGATGGGAGCGCCTTTCCCGCGAGCGGCATCCTGGTGCGGCAGGAGCAGGACATGATTGCCGCCCGGCGTGCCTTCAAGGCTGGTGATACCGAGGCGCAGAAAAAGCAGGCGGGCGGGCGCATCAGGATTTTCACCGACGAGATGGCGGGGCGCTTTCGCCTGGGCTTCACCACCGCGCGGCCTTTCGCGGAACATCTGGTCTGGTTCTGGACCAATCATTTCACCGTCTCGACCACGGCGGGGCGTACGCTCAATTTCGCGGGCGCATTCGAGCGGGAGGCGATCCGGCCCTATATCGCCGACACATTCGAGAACATGCTGCTGGCGGTGGCGAGCCATCCCGCCATGCTGGTCTATCTCAACAATGTCGCGTCCATCGGACCGGATTCCCTCGCGGGCGCGCGCACCGGCAAAGGCCGCAATGAAAATCTCGGCCGCGAACTGATGGAGCTTTATTCCCTGGGCGTGGATGGCGGTTACACCCAGTCGGATGTGATTGCGCTGGCCAATATCCTCACCGGCTGGAGTCTCGATCCCGATGCGCCCTCGGGATTTGGCTTCTTCCCCAACCGGCACGAGCCCGGACGGCAAAATCTTCGCGGCAAAACCTACGGATCGGATCTGAAGAGCGGCATCCAGGCGGTGCGCGACTTGGCGCACGATCCCCACACGGCCCGCCATATCGCCACCAAATTTGCGACCTATTTCATTGCCGACCAGCCATCGCCGCAATCGGTGGCGCGGCTGGAAGCGGTGTTCAAGCGGACCGGCGGCGATCTCAAGGCGCTGGCGGTCGCCGCGGTGGAAGATCCCTCCGCCTGGACTCCCGCGCCTGCCAAAATGCGTTCGCCGGTGGAATATGTGGCGGCGGGCTATCGCCTGCTGGGGTTGCCGCGCGGCGACAATGAAGAGCAGCAGATCCGGGCCGCCATGGGCAGCGCCCGCGCCATGGGCGAGTTCCCCATGACCGCCTCATCGCCCAATGGCTGGCCATTGGTTTCCGAGGCCTGGACAGGGCCCGACGCGGTGCTGAACCGCATCGAATGGGCCAAGCAGGTGGGTATGCGCATGCCCGCCAATTTCAATGCCGCGGCGGTGGCGGATGCCGGCATGGGACCGTTGCTGGCCTCCGCCACCAGGACCGCGATGGCCCGTGCCGAAACCCAGGGCGATGCGCTGGCGCTTCTGATCTCCAGCCCCGAATTTCAGCGCAGGTGATGCATGCCATTTGATCGTCGCACATTGCTTAAGACACTCGCCGCCACTGGCACGTTTGCCGCCGTTGGTACGCAGGCGCGGTTCGCCTTCGCGACCACGCCAAATGACCGCAGGCTGGTGGTGGTAATCCTGCGCGGCGCATTGGACGGATTGGCCGCCGTGCCGCCGCACGGCGACAAGGACTATGCCGGCGTGCGGGGCGCTCTGGCGCTCCAGACCAGCGGTACGGGCGCGCTGCATGATCTAGACGGGTTCTTCGGCCTGCACCCGGCTTTCACAAACTTGAAAACCCTTTATGACGCCAGGCAACTTGTCGTCTTCCACAACATCTGCTCGCCGTATCGTGATCGCTCGCATTTCGATGGCCAGAATGTGCTGGAAGCGGGCGGCACCGCGCCGCATCTGTTGCAGGATGGCTGGCTCAATCGCGCGCTTGCGCCCATGGGATTGACGGGCGGCGCGCTTGCCATCGCCCAGACACCGCCTCTGATGCTGTCGGGCAATGTGCAGACCGCAAGCTGGATGCCGGCGGTGCTGCCCGCGCCGGATGAGTTGTTTCTCAATCAGGTGCGCGCCCTTTACGCCAACGACGCGGCGCTGAAGGCGTCCCTGTCCAGCGCGCTGGCCTTGCAGGCATCGGCCCAGAACGCGATGGACGATCCTTCCTCGAAGAGCATGCAGCCGGGCAAAGCTGGTGCCTATGGCGACCTCGCACCGCTGTTCCAGGGCGCGGGCAAATTGCTGGCGGCGCCGAACGGTCCACGCGTCGCCACCTTGGAAGCGTCGGGCTGGGATACGCATGTTGCTGAAGGCGCGGCCGACGGTCAGCTGGCGCGGCGTCTGGCTTCGCTGGATTCCGCCATCGATGCCATGCGCACCGCCATGGGGCCGGATGTCTGGAGCAAGACCGCGGTGGTGATGGCGACCGAGTTCGGCCGCACCGTTCATCCCAACGGCTCGGGCGGCACCGATCACGGCACCGGCGGTGCGGCTTTCCTGTTCGGCGGCGCGGTCGCGGGCGGCACGATCAAGGCGGAATGGGTTGGCCTCGGCACGGATGCGCTCAAGGACGGGCGCGACCAGCCAGCGCGCACCGATCTGCGCGCTTTGTTCAAGGGCGTGTTGGCGGAGCATATGGATGTTCCAAAAAGCGTGCTGGAAAGCACGATATTCCCCGACAGCGTCTCCGCCCCACCGATCAAGGGCTTGATTAGAGTGTGAAATTTGGAGGTATTGGCGCTTTCGTAACCGGGCGGTGCTCCCTATAATCGCGTCGCCCCCACCGAGCGCCCATATGCTATCGCGTTTCCTGAAATTCATTCCCGCCTTGGCGCTTGCGCTGGCATTTGCCACCTCCGCTTACGCCGACGACCTCTACACCGTCTCCGGCGTGCATGTGGATGCATCGGGTGCGTCTTCGGCGGAAGCGCTGAATCTCGCCATCGCCCAGGGACGGCCCAGGGCCTGGCAGATTCTCTATCGCCGCTTGACCCGTCAGCAGGACTGGACGCGCCAACCCACCCTGGATGCGCCCAGCCTGGTGCGGATATCGCGTGGCTACACACCGGCCAATGAACGGCGCTCGACCACCCGCTATGTCGCCGACATATCTTATATGTTCAATCCAGAGGCGGTGGCGCGCACCCTGCGCGACGCCAACATCGCGTTCACCCAGGCCGTGGTGCGGCGCATTTTGCTGGTGCCCATGTCGCCGGGCTACACCAATGGTCCCTGGACTCAGGCTTTCGCGGGGACCCATGAGTCGCTGGTGCCTTTCTCGCTGCCGACGGCAGCGGATGCCGCCGATCTGACGCCGCTCAATTTCGACAATGCGAGCTGGAGCGATATCGCGCCGGCGGCCACGCGCATCAAGGCGACGGAAGCGGCCCTGGTGCAGGCGATTTATGCCAACGGCAAAATGACGGTGAATATCCGCCGCCTGGGCCAGGGCGAGACACCGTCCAAGACCAGTATCGACGTGCCCCTGCAACAGACCGTCAGCACCACCTATCCGACGGCCGCCCAGGCCGCGATTATGGCGATGGACGATCTGTGGAAGTCGCGTTCGGCGGTCAATCCCAATGCGCACGGCACGATCACCGCCGACGTGCAAGTGAATTCCCTGAACCAATGGGGGGCGATCCAGACCGCCTTGTCCGCCATGGACAATGTCACCAACGTGCAGGTGGTGGCGATGAATCTGGGCTATGCCCGGCTCGCCATCGCCTATCAGGGAAGCGCCGAGCAATTGCGCGATGCCATGAGCGAGCAGGGGCTGGCGCTGTCCGGCCGCGGCGGACAATGGACGATCACCGCCGGGGCGCGGCTGAATTCCGGCGGCGGCCGGTAATGTTGCGCCATCTGCCCAATCTGCTTTCCGGTTTCCGCCTCTTGGCGGCACCGCTGGCGGCCTGGGCCATCCTGGCGGAACATGACACGGCGGCCCTGGTGATATTCGCCAGTGCCGGCTTCAGCGATCTGGCCGACGGTTTTGTGGCGCGTCGCTGGGGTTTTGCTTCGCGATCCGGCGCCTGGCTCGATCCCATTGCCGACAAACTTCTGATGCTTCTGTGTTTCCTGGCGCTCCTGAAAGTGGGCGCCGCGCCCTTCTGGCTGGTGGCGCTGGTGGTCGCCCGCGATGTGGCGATCGGGGGCGGGGCGCTTCTGGCCAAAACGCTCGGCCTGAAGCTGCGTGTCGAGCCCTTGGCGATCGGCAAGGCCACGACGGCGGTGCTGGTAGGCTATGTGGGACTTTTGCTGCTGCTGCTGGCGCTCGATCGGGACGCGCCGCATCTTGTGAAAGCCGGCAATTACACCGCGGCCGCCTTTGTGCTGCTGTCGGGTATTATGTACATCCATTACTTCCTGCGCGCGCTGCTGTCCGGGCGACGCACAGCGTGATCCCGGTTCCCTCGATGTCCTCGCAACTGGTCCTGCCGCTCGAGCCGCGCAATGCCATGACGCGCGCCGATTTCATCGAAGCGCCGGGCAATGCGCGCGCGTTTGCCTTCCTGGATGCGTGGCCGGACTGGCCGGCGCCCGCGGCCGCGCTTTCCGGACCCAGTGCGTCGGGCAAGACCCATCTCGCCCGCATCTGGGCGGCACGCAGCGGCGCGGCCCTGGCCGACGCGCGCACTCTTCGCCAGCCGCTCCCCGGCGCCGCCGCGGTGGAGAATTGCGATAGCGTCACCGGCTCCGATCACGAACCCGCCCTGTTTGCCATGCTGGAACGGGGCACGCCGCTGCTGCTGACCGGACGGGCGGCCCCGGCGCATTGGCATGTGGCGCTGCCCGATCTGGCGTCACGTTTCCGCGCCTTGATCGCGTTTGCGCTCGGTGAGGCGGACGAGGCGCTGCTGATGGCCTTGGCGGTCAAGCTGTTCGCGGATCGCCAGGTCATGGTGCCGGAAGCGGTCGTGACCCGGCTGGTGCAGGGCCTGGAGCGCTCTCCCGCCGCGATCCGGGATTTTATCGCCCGGGCCGATCAGGAGGCGATGAGCCGTCAGAAACCCATAAATCTTCAATTAATACGGGAACTTATGGCGGAATAGGAAAGTGTGTCATGACAGATTCACCTATTTCTCCTAAGGTCGTCCCATGTCCAATCCTTCGCAGATCATCGAGGCTGCCAACGACGCGCCTGCGGACGCGGCGCTCGAAAACCCGCTGGCCACCGACGATGTCGTGGCGCTGGCCCACCAGGGCAGCAATGTCGATCTGGATCCCGCTTCGCCGGCGCGCTTCGTCAATCGCGAATTGTCCTGGCTGGCCTTCAACCGCCGCGTGATCGAGGAGGCGCAGAACCGCCGCCATCCCCTGTTCGAGCGGCTGCGCTTTCTTTCCATTTCCGCTTCCAATCTCGATGAATTCTACATGGTGCGCGTCGCCGGCCTGATGGGCATGGTGCATGCGGGCGTCACCACCCCCTCCGCCGACGGGCTGTCGCCTGCCGAACAGCTTGCCAAGGTGGACGAGACCGCCCGCCAGTTGATCGCCGACCAGCAATGCATCTGGGCGAACATCGACAGGGAAATGCGCAAGGAAGGCGTCAGCGTCGTTACCGGCGATGAGATCAACGACCGTGATCGCGCCTTTCTCGGCGCCCAGTTCAGCGAACAGATTTTTCCGGTTTTGACACCGCTCGCCATCGACCCGGCGCATCCTTTCCCCTTCATCCCCAATCTGGGCTTCACCATCGCTTTGTCGCTGACCAACCGCCGCGACAACAAGGATTTCTCGGCCCTGATCCCGGTGCCGCCGCAACTCAAGCGGTTCATCCGCCTGCCGGACACCGACCGCAGGATCGTGCGCTTCATCCCGCTCGAACATGTCATCGCGCTGTATTTCGACAAGCTGTTTCCCGGTCACGACATGGCGGATTGGGGTTTGTTCCGCATCCTGCGCGACAGCGATGTCGAGGTTGAGGAAGAAGCCGAAGATCTGGTGCTGCTGTTCGAATCGCTGCTCAAGCGCCGTCGCCGCGGCAGCGTCATCCATATGAAATGCAGCAAGTCGATGCCGGTGCCGCTGCGCCAGTTCATCGCCTCCCATCTGGATCTCGACGAATCCGAGATCGTGATCGTGGAAAATCTGATGGGCCTGTCGGACTTGTCTAAGCTCATCATCCCGGAGCGGGCCGACCTGCAGTTCAAGCCCTATAATGCCCGCTTCCCGGAACGCATCCGCGACCATGGCGGCGATTGTTTCGCCGCCATTCGCGAAAAGGATTTGATCGTCCATCATCCCTTCGAAAGCTTCGACACGGTGGTGCAGTTCCTGCGTCAGGCCGCCGCCGATCCCGATGTGGTGGCAATCAAGCAGACCTTGTATCGCACCAGTCACGACAGCCCCATCGTCAGCGCCCTGATCGAGGCGGCGGACGCGGGCAAGTCGGTCACCGCTTTGGTCGAACTCAAGGCACGTTTCGACGAGGCCGCCAACATCAAATGGGCGCGCGACCTGGAACGGGCCGGCGTGCAGGTGGTCTATGGATTCATCGCGCTCAAGACCCACGCCAAGATCAGCCTGGTGGTGCGGCGCGAGGGCGGCACCTTGCACACTTATGTGCATTTTGGCACCGGCAATTATCATCCCCAGACCGCCAAGGTTTATACCGACCTGTCATTGTTCAGCGCCGATCCGGCCCTGGGCCGCGACGCGGCGCAGGTGTTCAACTTCATCACCGGCTATGCCGAGCCCAATGCGCTGGAGAAGCTGGCAGTATCGCCCTTCTCGCTCAGGGGGCGGCTGGTCGAAGGCATCCAGCAGGAAATCATGCATGCCCGCGCCGGCAAGCCGGCCGCGATCTGGATCAAGCTGAATTCCCTGGTTGATCCGGGGATGATCGACGGGCTTTATCGCGCCAGTCAGGCGGGCGTGAAGATCGAATTGGTGATACGCGGCATCTGCTGCCTGCGCCCCGGCGTCCCGGGCTTGTCGGAAAATATCCGGGTGCGCTCCATCGTCGGCCGTTTCCTGGAGCATGGCCGCATCGTGGCCTTCGGCGCGGGCCATGGCCTGCCGTCGCCGCATGCCAAAGTCTATATTTCCTCGGCGGATTGGATGCCGCGCAATCTCGACCGCCGGGTCGAAACCCTGGTTCCCATCGAGAATCCCACAGTCCACCAACAGGTTCTGGATCAGATCATGGTGGCGCTGCTGAAAGATCAGGCGCAAAGCTGGTATATGAAGGCGGACGGAACCTATAGCCGCGATTCCCATTCCGAGGATGCCGATGCCTTCTCCGCGCATACATATTTCATGACCAATCCTTCGCTTTCCGGCCGCGGCCGCGCGCTGAAGATGCAGGGTCCAGGCGCCCGCAAGCGCCGGACCTAAATCTTGTCCGCCGCCAGCGAAATTCGCGCCAGCTTGAGCCCGCGCACCGCCGATGCGCGTAGTCCCGTCGCTATCGTCGATATCGGTTCCAATTCCGTGCGCCTGGTCGTTTACGAAAACCAGAACCGCAACGCCGCCACCTTGCAGAACGAGAAATCCATCTGCGGCATCGGCCGCGACATGGTCACGACCGGGCGGCTGCATGCCGAAGGCTGTGCCGCGGCACTGGAGGCGCTGGCCCGCTTCCGCATGATTTCCGACGGCCTCAAGGTCGAACTCCGCGAGGCGGTGGCGACGGCGGCGGCGCGCGACGCCAGCAATGGCGCGGAATTCATTTCCCGCGCCGAACGGGCCTGGGGATCGCCGATCCGCGTCCTGGCCGGCGAAGACGAAGCCCGCATCGCCGCCGAGGGCGTGGTGGCGGGTATTCCCGAAGCGTCGGGCCTGGCCGCCGATCTGGGCGGCGGCAGCCTGGACATGGTGACGGTGAAAGGCGGCAAGACGGGCGATGCCTGGACCTTGCCGTTCGGACCGCTGCGGCTGATGGATCAGTCCAAAGGCGATCCCGACAAGGCCCGCGATATCGTGGACAAGGGCCTGAAGAATATCTCCGGCCTGGCATCGCCGTCGCTCTATGCGGTGGGCGGCATCTGGCGCAGCTTTGCCAGGGTCGACATGGAGGAACACCACTATCCCCTCCATGTGCTGCAGCAATACACCATTCCGCGCGGCCGGGCGCTTCGTCTCTGCAAAGTGCTGGCAGGGCTTTCCAAGGAGTCGGTGCGCAAGATCAAGGTGGTATCCAAGCGCCGCGCCGAATCGCTGCCTTACGGCGCGGTGGTGCTGGAGCGGCTTCTGCTCGCAGGCGACATCAAGGATGTGGTGATCTCCGCCTATGGCCTGCGCGAAGGCCTCTTTCACGCGCTGCTGTCCCAGGAAGAGCGTGCCAAGGACCCTCTGCTGGAATTCGCCCGCGGCTCGAACGAGCGGCTGTCGCGCGTGCCGCAGCATGCGCGCGAGATGTTCGACTGGACCCTGCCCTTGTTCGAAGGCGAGAGTCTGGAGCTCCGCCGCATCCGCGAAGCTTCGGCCTATTTCTCCGATATCGGCTGGCGCCGGCATCCCGACAACCGGGCCGGCGGCACCTTCAACCAGGTCCTGACGGCGCCTTTCTCCGGCGCCGATCACCGGGCCCGCGCCTTGATCGCCACATCCATCTTTCATCGCTATTCGGGGGACGAGGATTTTGCCCGCGACCTGGCGGTGGCCGGACTGCTCGACAAGGACGACGAGCGCCGCGCCTTGCGCCTGGGCTTGGCCTGGCGATTCGCCTTTTCGCTTTCGGCCTCGGCGGCGGGGGAATTGGGCCATTACCGGCTGCGCCTGACACCCGCCAAAGTGGTGCTGGAAGTGCCGCGCAAGCGGGAAGCCATCGCCAGCGAACCGGTCCAGAAGCGGCTGGGGGCTCTGGCCGAAATCATGGACCGGCGCGGGGAAATACTCGTCGGTTAACCCCGTGCATCCTATGGAAATTTGCCTTATTCTGAGGGTGGCCTTGCGTTAATGCCCGGGAGCGGGCTTTAACAAGAGGGCAAGCCGGGCAGGGGCCGGCGGGTTTCGCTTCGCAAGGCGGGGATTGAGGAGAGACGTCATGGGTGCGTTCAGCATCTGGCATATCGTGATTTTGGGCGTGATCGCCCTGGTGCTGTTCGGCGGCCGCGGCAAGGTCTCCGACCTGATGGGTGATTTCGGCAAGGGCATCAACAGCTTCAAGAAGGGCCTCAGCGAACCCGACAAGGAAGACCCGCGCGTCATCAACGCCGAAACGCGCGAGACCGCGGCGAATGTCAACAAGGACCCCGCCGCCCGCTAGGTCTTTGTTTGTCGCGCGTTCTTACGGAGTTGGAAGCGACAGTGTACCGACGCTGCGCATTTTTCCGGATCGCGCTCTAGGGGCCTTTGATGTTCGATCTTTTTAGTTGGAGCCACATTCTTATCCTGCTCACCGTGGCGCTGGTCGTGGTGGGACCGAAGGATTTGCCGCGCCTGATGAATATCGCCGGACGTTGGGCCGGCAAGGCGCGCAACATGGCCAACGAGTTCAAGAAAAGTTTCGACGACATGGCGCGCCAGAGCGAGCTGGATGAATTGCGCGCCGAGGTCGAGAAGCTGCGTTCCACCGATCCGATTGCCGATCTCGGCACCGACATCAATAACGACATCGAGCGCGCCCTCAACCCGGTCGACACCGCGGCGGCCGAAGCCAGAGAGGCGCCCGCGCCCCGCAGCGGCGAGTACCAGATTTCCGAAACGCCGCCGGCCGATGCGCAGGAAGCCGGTCCCCATCAGGCCGTTCCGCAAACGGCCGAATCACAGGCGGCTGACCCGCAATCGGCCGCACCGTGAGCGCACCGACGGACGAAGACGAAGCGGCACTGAACGCCACGCGCGCGCCCTTGATGGAGCATTTGGTCGAGCTCCGCAAAAGGCTGGTCTGGGCGATGGTGTCGTTCGGCATCTGCTTTGTCATCTGCTTCGCTTTTTCCAGCCGGATATTTCAGTTCCTGACCGTGCCATTGCATATGGCCCTGCAGGGCAAGAGCAACGATCACCTGATCTACACCGCGCTCTATGAGGTGTTCTTCACCCAGGTGAAGATCGGCATGTTCGGCGGCGTCTGCCTTGGATTTCCCGCCATCGCGGCGCAGCTCTGGATCTTCGTGGCGCCCGGTCTCTACAAGCATGAACGGCGCGCATTCCTGCCCTTCCTGGCCTGGACGCCGGTATTGTTCATCATGGGCGGGGCTTTCGTTTATTATGTGATGCTGCCCTTCTCGATCAAATTCTTCAGCGGCTATCAGATTCCCACCACCACCAGCTCGATTGGCATCGAACTCCAGGCCAAGGTCAGCGACTATCTCGATTTCGTGATGACCTTGATTTTCGCGTTCGGTCTCACATTCCAGCTGCCGGTCCTGCTGTCGCTGCTGGGCAAGGTCGGCATCGTCTCGGCCAAGGCCCTGCGCGACATGCGCCGCTATGCCTATGTCGGACTGTTCGGGGTGGCGGCGGTATTCACGCCGCCGGATGCGATCTCGATGCTGAGTCTCGCCTTTCCCCTGGTGGCGCTCTACGAGATTTCGATCTTTTGCGTGGTGATGATCGAACGCGGCAAGGCACGCGAGGATGCCGCGCGACGCGGGACGGCAGTCGTTCCCTAAGCCGCGACGCGGCCCTGCATCTCGACCCGCGCCGCGGGGATTATCATCGTCACGGTGGTGCCCTCATCGGGCACGCTCGTCATGCGCAATGTGCCGTCATGCAGTTCCAGCATCGCCTTGGCCAGGGGCAGGCCCAGGCCGGTGCCGTCATGCTTGCCGGTGAAGCGATTGTCATTCTGGCCGAACGGCATCATGGCGTGCGCCATTTCCTTTTCGCTCATTCCCACCCCGGTATCGCGCACCGCGATCTCATAGCCGCCGTCGCTGCGCAATTTTCCCGACAGATGCACCGTGCCTCCCGGGGGCGTGAATTTGATGGCGTTGCCGACCAGGTTGATGACGATCTGGCGGATCATCCGCTCCACCGCTTTCAATTGGACGCCGTCTCCCGCCGTTTCGTTGAGCACGGTGACGCCATATTTCTCGCCCAGTCCCTTCAGCATCGCGAGCGACGAGGCGAGCACCGGCGCCAATTCGAACTGGGTGGCGTTGTCGATCGTCATCTTGCCGGCCTCGATCTTGGCGAGGTCGAGCACGTCATTGATGATCGCCAGAAGATGGCGGCCGCTGCTGTGGATGTCACCGGCATAGGAGAGATAGCGCGGATTGTGCACCGGACCCAGATGCTGGTCCTTCATCACTTCCGAAAATCCCAGGATCGCGTTCAGGGGCGTGCGCAGCTCATGGCTCATATTGGCCAGGAAGGAGGATTTGGCGCGATTGGCGAGCTCCGCTTCGTCCACCGCGAAGGCAAGGCGGCGCGACATGGTTGTGAGCTGCGTGCGGCTTTTCTCCAGCTGGGTGATGACGCGGCGCGAATACAGGATCAGCGGAACTGCCACGGCCAGGGTTTCGACAACGATGTTGGAGAAGGCCAGGAGGGTCAGCTTGGCGCCGTCGAAATAAAGCCCGAGGTGAACCAGCGCGGCCATCACCACGGCCATCGCCGACAGCACGATGGTGCTGCCGAACGTGTTCATGGCTCCGAGCTTGCGTTCGGAACGCATCCAAAGAACCTTTGGACTGAAATGTTTCAAACCCCATGCGCGCCCGGCCATTCGGTCGCGCCCCCTGAAAAACCTCAGTATCCTGCGCTGGAAGCGGTTTAGGGCGGGTTGCGATGCCACCCGCAAAGCGCATGGGGAAATTAGCCAATCGGTAACGACGCTTCCCGAAATCCAGGGAATGGAAGGATTTTTCGCCAATTTTGACCGGGACTTTGACCGAATCCGGCGCCCATGGCATGAGCGGCGCCAAGCTTCATGAAGGTCTTCAGCCCATGCACGATATCCGGGTCATTCGGGAGAACCCCGATGCTTTTGCCGCCGGTCTGGCGCGGCGCGGCCTGGACGGCGCGGCGATTGCCGGGGATTTGCTGGCCAAGGACAAGGGTTTGCGGGAATTGCTGACCCGGCTTCAGAACAGCCAGGCCAGGCGCAATGACGCGTCCAAGCTGATCGGCCAGGCCAAGCAGAAAAAAGATGAAGCCCAGGCGAAGGCCCTGATGGATGAGGTGGCCGGGCTGAAAGAGGCGATTCAGCGGGGCGAGGCCGAGCAGCGCGACCTGGAAGCGGGCTTGCGTGATGCGCTGGCGGTGATCCCCAACATTCCCGCCGCCGATGTGCCGGACGGTGCGGATGAAAGCGCCAATGTACAGGTCGCGA
This sequence comes from Pseudomonadota bacterium, assembly GCA_040389245.1. Classification (GTDB taxonomy): domain Bacteria; phylum Pseudomonadota; class Alphaproteobacteria; order Micropepsales; family Micropepsaceae; genus Rhizomicrobium. The sequence continues at coordinate 1,964,024 of JAZKAH010000002.1, forward strand.
ACCGCGCCTTTGGCAAGCCGCCCGCGATCAACAATCCCAGGCAGCATTTCGAGATCGGCGAGGCGCTGGGCCAGATGGATTTCGAGCGCGCTGCCAAAGTCTCGGGCGCGCGGTTTGTCTATCTGAAATCTGACTTGGCACGGTTGGAGCGGGCGATTGCCAGCTTCATGCTCGACACGCATACGCAACAATTCGGCTACACCGAAGTCAGCCCCCCGGTGATGGTGCGTGACGAGGCAATGTTTGGTACGGGCCAGCTTCCGAAATTCATGGATGATCTTTTTTCGACCCAAAAGAAAAAAGAATACATGGATTACATCACTCTAATTATGCTCGCGATGAAGTCGAAATTTGGTTCGATAGAGCCGAGCGATCGAGAAAATTTTGGACGGCAGTTCGACGAGGTTGCACCAGCTGTCCCAACGACTGATCGCCTCTGGCTCATCCCCACCGCCGAAGTGCCGCTGACCAACTATGTCGCCGATGAGATCGTCAACGAGGCGGAACTGCCGCTGCGGATGACCGCCTTCACGCCCTGCTTTCGCGCCGAGGCGGGTGCGGCGGGGCGCGACACCCGCGGCATGATCCGCATGCACCAATTTTCGAAAGTGGAGCTGGTATCGATCACCACGCCGGAACAATCGGTCGCCGAACATGAGCGCATGACCGATGCGGCGCAGGAAATCCTGAAAAAACTCGATCTTGCGCATCGCGTGGTGACGCTCTGCACCGGCGACATGGGGTTTTCGGCCCAGAAAACCTATGACATCGAAGTCTGGCTGCCGGGCCAGAATGCCTATCGCGAGATTTCCTCCTGCTCCAATTGCGGGCCGTTCCAGGCGCTCCGGATGAATACGCGCTATCGCGGTTCCGACGGCAAGATGAAGGGGCCGGTGCACACTTTGAACGGTTCCGGCCTGGCGGTGGGCCGCACCCTGGTGGCGATCCTGGAAAATTATCAGCAGCCCGACGGCAGTGTCGCAATCCCGTCGGCGTTGCAGGCTTACATGGGCGGCAAGACCGTCATCGCGAAAGCCTGATGCGCATTCTTGTCACCAATGACGACGGCATTCATGCCCCCGGCCTTGCCGTCGCGGAGAGTATCGCCTGCGCGCTTTCCGATGACGTCTGGGTGGTCGCGCCGGAGAGCGAGCAATCGGGCGCTTCCCATTCGCTCACCCTCACCATGCCCTTGCGCCTGCGCCAGATTTCCGAGCGCCGCTATGCCGTCAGCGGCACGCCCACCGATTGCGTGATGATGGGCTGCCTGCATCTGCTGAAGGAAAATCCACCCACTCTGATCCTCTCCGGGGTCAATTGGGGTTCCAACCTGGCCGACGATGTCACCTATTCCGGCACCATCGCCGGCGCGATGGAAGGCTGTGCCCTGGGCATCGCGTCGGTGGCGCTGTCGCAGGCCGGCGATGAAGAGAGCCGCGAGACTATCGACTGGTCTCCCGGCGAAGTGCATGGCCCGGACCTGCTGCGCCAATTGCTCAAGGCGGGCTGGCCGGACGGTACTCTGATGAACGTCAACTTCCCGTCCGGGCCTGCCACCGCGGTCAAAGGCTGGGCGCTGGTGCCGCAGGGCCGCTATGACCTGCAGTCCACCGAGATCGAGGAACGCCGCGATGCCCGCAACCGGGCCTATTACTGGATCGGCCTGCGCCGCCGCCGGTCGTCGCCGCCGGAGGGCACTGATCTGGGCGCGGTGTATGGCGGAAAGATCTCGGTAACCCCGCTGCACATGAATCTGACCGAGACTGGAGTGTTGGAAAAACTCGGCCAAAAGCTGGGCTGGAAATAAACGGCGGGTTAACGCGGAACCCTGGCAGATGCCCCAGGGTTAAAGGCTTCTTCATTCTTACCGCCGATGATCCGTTTCGAGACATCATGCAGAAGGCATGAGGAAATGAACGGGTCCCTGAAGAAGATCGCATTGGCTGCGCTCGCATGCGCGCCGTTGTTGTCGGCCTGCACGCAGAGCCCGGAAACCGTCTTCGAGTGGGGCGTCAATGATCGGCCCGCCCATCATTATGCGCGCAACGACGTGACGCGGAGCGATCTGCCGCGCGCCTATGTCTATCAAGGCAGCGAATATGCCGTGCCCGCGCCCAAGCCGCGTCCGAACCGTCAGGCCCGCGCGTACCAATCGCCGTCCAGCTCGTCATCGTCTTACCAGTCACCATCCTACCAGGCACCCTCCGATCAGCGGCCGCAATCGGACTATGCCGGCAATGCGCCCAGCTTTTTCTGGCCGGTTTCCGGCAATGTGATCTCGAATTTCGGCGCCGCCAGCAATGGCGAGCGCAATGACGGCATCAATATTTCCGCGCCGATGGGCACGCCCATCCATGCCGCCGCGAGCGGCAGCGTTACCTATGCCGGCAACGAGCTCAAGGATTACGGCAATCTGGTGCTGATCAAGCATGAGGGCGGCTATGTCACTGCCTATGCCCATGCCGACCGGCTGATCGTCAGTCGCGGCGATGTCGTCAGCCGGGGACAAGTGATCGGCTATTCCGGCAGCACGGGCGACGTGTCTTCGCCGCAGCTGCATTTCGAGATCCGCCACGACACCCAGCCGGTCAATCCGAAGCCGCTGTTGATGGCGAGAAATTCCTGATTTTTGGTCGCACGGCCGGACGGAGTTGCCTAGGTCCGAGCGGAGCGAAGGACGCGTCGTGGCAACCGCCTCGCGCCGAATACGCTGACGCTATCGGCTCCTGGCCGGCGCTCCGCTAAATCCGCGTTCCCAGTTCGCCGGCGAGATCCTGGATGAACTGCCAGGCGACACGGCCGGAACGTCCGCCGCGGCCCATCGCCCAGGTCAGGGCCTTGGCGCGCAGATCCTCCGGTTTGATCTTGAGGCCGTAATGGCCCGCATAGGACTCCACCATCGCCAGATAATCGTCCTGGCTGCAATTGTGGAAACCCAGCCAGAGGCCGAAACGATCCGACAGCGAGACTTTCTCTTCCACCGCTTCGCCCGGATTGATGGCGGTAGCGCGCTCATTGTCCACCAGATCGCGCGGCATCAGGTGGCGGCGGTTCGACGTGGCATAGAACAGGACATTGTCGGGCCGACCTTCGATGCCGCCTTCCAGGGCCGCCTTCAGCGATTTGTAGCTGGTGTCGTCCTTGTCGAAGGAAAGATCGTCGCAGAACAGAAGGAAGCGCCGTTTGTCGCCGCGCAGCAGGCGCAGCAGCAGGGGCAGGGTGGAAATATCCTCGCGGTGCACTTCGATCAGGACGAGGGGGAGCTTGCGGCCGTCATTGACCTGGGCATGCACCGCCTTGACCAGCGAGCTTTTTCCCATGCCGCGCGCGCCCCATAGCAGGGCGTTGTTGGCGGGCAGGCCATCGGCGAAGCGGCGCGTGTTGGCGGCCAGGGTCTCGCGCTGATTCTCGATCGCCTTGAGCAGAGAGATCTCGACGCTGGCGACATGGGCGACCTCCGTCAGCGCGCCCATTGCGGGCTCCCACACAAAGGCGTTCCCCCGGGCCGGCAAGGCGGCGGGAATGGGCGGTGGCGCCAGGCGCTCCAGAGCGGCGGTGATGCGGGCAGCCAGTCCCTGGTCCGCTTCCGCCGATGCTTTGCCGCGCTTTTTCATCGTCTAACCCCTTGTTTTTCCACGGTTGCAAACAGGAACGCCACCGCTATAGTCCCGACCGCGCCCGCGCCAGAGTGAAAGATCTTCCAACCATGAACATGTCCGATCCAACGTTCCAGACATTGACGCTGATCGTGCCGATGCTGGCGATCTTTTACTTTCTTCTCTGGCGTCCGCAACAGCAGCGCACCAAGCAACTGCGTCAGCAGATCGACAATCTTCGCCGTGGCGACACGGTGGTGACGGCCGGCATTGTCGGCCGTGTGGTCAAGGCTTCGAATGCCGATGACCCCGAAGTCCTGGTCGAGATCGCCGACAATGTGCAGGTCAAGGTGTTGAAGGCGGCACTCAGCGATGTGCGGCCCAAGGCCCAGGCCGAAGAGAAGAACTGACGTGCTGCAAGTTTCTCCCTGGACGCGCATCATCACCATTCTCATCGTGCTGGCGGGAGCGCTGATCGCGCTGCCCAATGCGCTGCCCGACAAAGTCCTGCACCGCTTTCCGTCCTGGCTGCCCAGCAGCGCCGTGAATCTGGGCCTGGACCTTCAGGGCGGCTCCTATCTGCTGCTCGAAGTTCAGCTCGACCAGGTCCAGAAGGATAAAGCGGAAACCATGATCGGCGATATCCGCGCCGCCTTCCGCAAGGCGCATATCGGCTATACCGATCTGGGCGCCAGCAATGACACCGTCAGTGTGAAGATCAGCGACCAGGCGCGCTATGGCGAAGCCAAGAAACTGCTCTCCGATCTCAATCCCACCATGACCAGTTCGGTCCTGTCGGCGGGGGCCAAGCAATATGACATGGCCGAGCCGGGCGACGGGACCTTGACCCTGCATATGACGGACTCCTTCAAGACCCAGACCCAGCAGCAGATTCTGGAGCAGTCCATCGAAGTGGTGCGCCGCCGCATCGACGAACTGGGAACCCGCGAGCCCGGCATTTCGCGACAAGGCGAGGATCGCATTCTGGTCGAGGTGCCCGGCCTGAAAGACCCCGATCAGTTGAAGACCATCCTGGGCAAGACCGCCAAAATGTCGTTCCAGCTGGTGGACGAGGCGGCCGATCCCTCGGCGCGCACCGCGCCCATCGGCGACGATATTCTGCCGCAAGCAAGCGAAAATCCCCACCAGGTTCTGCCGCCCATCGTGGTGCATCGCCGTGTGCTGATTTCCGGTGACCGTCTTACGGATGCGGGCGCCAGCTTCGATTCCCGTACCGGTCAGCCTGTGGTGACCACCCGCTTCGACAGTGTGGGCGCACGCCAGTTCGCTGATATGACCAAGGAGAATGTCGGGCACCGCTTTGCCATCGTACTGGACAAGCAGGTAATCTCCGCGCCCGTGATCCAGGAACCGATCCTGGGCGGCTCTGGCCAGATCACCGGCAGCTTCACCACCCAGACCGCGAACAATCTGTCCATCCTGCTGCGGGCGGGCGCTTTGCCGGCGCCGCTCAAGATTATCGAAGAGCGCACGGTGGGCGCCGAACTGGGCGCGGATTCGGTCAAGGCCGGGCGCTATTCGGCGGTCGCGGGCCTGGCGGCGGTCGCGGCGTTCATGATCCTGCGCTACGGCCTGTTCGGCCTGTTCGCCGACATCGCGCTGACCCTGAACGTGGTTCTTCTGCTGGCGGCGCTGACCGCTTTCGGCGCCACCCTGACCTTGCCGGGCATCGCCGGCATCGTGCTCACCATGGGCATGGCGGTCGACGCCAACGTCCTGATCTATGAGCGCATCCGGGAAGAACAGCGCAATGGCCGCTCCATGCTGGCCTCGATCGACACCGGTTTCCGCCGCGCCATGGCCACCATCATCGATGCCAACATGACCCATTTGATCGCCTCGCTGATTCTGTTCGAGCTGGGATCCGGCTCGGTCAAGGGCTTCGCCGTCACCCTGGGCGTCGGCATCATCACCTCTTTCTTCACGGCGGTGATGGTGACCAGGCTGATCGTGATCGCCTGGCTGAACCTGGCCCGGCCGAGAAGGCTGGCTATTTAGTTTTTTAGCACCCCCTCCGGTCTAGGTTGGCGTTCGGCCCTACAAAAGGTCCGCTGGACCTTTCGCTGACGGGCCTCCAGGGCCAGCTACGGCCACCTCCCCCACCAGCATGCTGCGCATGCGCGGGGGAACGGTTTCGACCAAGCCGCGCTAGGCAATGGAAGGTTCCGCGCGGAACGCATAACATCCCGCCGGGACTCAATTCGGGGAGGACAGGGCCTATGGCCGCGTTTCTGGGAAATCTTCGCAATGTGACGATCGCGAGTTTCGTGCTCGCGCTGCTTTTGGTGGTGCTTTATGGCTCTGTCCAAGGCTTTGACGGGCCGACTTTCGAGCTGTTCACCCTTCGCTGGCTGCATGTGGTCTGCGGCGTGATGTGGATCGGGCTGCTCTGGTATTTCAATTTCGTCGCCACGCCGACCATGCCGAAAATCCCCGACGAGTTGAAACCGGCGCTGGGGCGTTTCATCACGCCGGCGGCGCTGTTCTGGTTCCGCTGGGGTGCGATGGGCACGATCTTCTTCGGCATCGTGCTGGCGTTCCGCAGCAATTACCTGATCGAAGCCTATACGCTGGATCTGAGCCAGGGCCTGGCGGGCTATCCGCTGGGACCAAAATATCTCGCCATCGGCATCGGCATGTGGCTGGGCACCATCATGTGGTTCAATGTCTGGTTCGTGATCTGGCCCAACCAGCAAAAAGCGCTCAACATCGACGGCAAATATCCCAATCTGGCGGCGCCGGAAAAAGCCGCGGCCGCGAAAACCGCCGGCCAGTTCAGCCGCATCAACACCCTGCTTTCCATTCCCATGCTGTTCAGCATGGTGGCGGCAGGGCATCTTTACTGAGACGGCGCAAATGAAGATCGGGAACCGCCCAAGCGATTGGGCGGTTCTTTTTTGATGGACAGCGCTCTCGCCACGAGACTCGCCCAGACGGTGCGCGCCGCCGATCCGGACCGCTATTTTGCCACCCTGTTCGCGCCCCCGCAGCATCGGCCCTATCTTTACGCGCTCTATGCCTTCAACAATGAAGTGGCGCGGGTGGCCGAAACGGTGCGCGAGCCCATGTTGGGGGCGATAAAGCTGGAATGGTGGCGGGAGACCGCCGAAGGCGCCGCAAGCGGCGCACCGCGCAACCACGATGTGGCGCGGGGATTGGCGGCCCTGTTCGCCGATCGCCAGATATCGCTGGCCGCCCTGGAAGCGATCGTCGCGGCGCGGGCATTCGATTCCAGTGCCGAGCATTTTGCGGATTTCGTTGCCCTGGAAGCCTATCTCGATGCGACCGGGGGCGCCCTGATGCGGCTTGCGGCGCAAATTCTGGGCGGCGATCCGCTTGCGATGCGCGAGGCGGCACTGGCGTATGGCCTGGCCGGCCTTCTGCGTTCGCTGAAATTCCACAATAGCCGGCACAAACTGTATCTGCCGCTCGATCTTCTTGCGGCGGTGAATCTGACGCCGGAGGAATTCTTCGCGGCGGGGAATGATCCGCGCATCGGCGCGGTCTTGCGCCAGACGTCATTGCGTGCCCGGGATCATTTTCTGGCGGCACGCAAAGGCCCGCGCCCGCGCGCCGCCTTGGCGGCGATGCTGCCGGCGGCGCTGGTGCCGGTTTATCTGAGAAGGATAGGCCGCGAGGTTCCCATTCACCGGCGGCAGATGGCGCTGCTTTCCGCGGCGATGAAGAACCGGCTATGAGCCGCTCGCCGGCACATCGTCGGCGTGCTTGGATTTCACATCGCCCTGCTGGATGCGGCGATAATCCTTGAGCTGCTGCTGGGCCGCCCGGAAGGCATCGTCCAGCACGGTATAGGCGTCGGTTGCGGATTCCTTGGCCCCGCCGCGGGCGAGCTCGCGGCTGACCACGATCTCGCGCCCCGGCACCCGCAGCACCACATGCACATCGGGGGCATTGCTGCCGATCCGGTGGCTCTTGTGCGGCATCTCGATGGTGACGCGGCAGCCGACAATGTGGTCGTAAATCTGCTCCAGCTTGGCGATGTGCTGGTTTACCGCCGCCTTCAGCGTGTCCGACGAGTCCATGTTGTGGAAAGACAGTTCGAGAGGAATATCCATGACGGTCCCGGTTTGTTGCTCTTTATGAAAGTTGCGGGATTGGCATCGGGTTCCAGCCTATGCCGCGGCTTCTTTTTTTCCCAGCCAGGTTGACAAATCCTCGATTGCGCGACGCGCCATCGCCTGCTTGCGATCCTTGCCCCGGACCTTAGCCTCTTTGGGGAATTCCGGGAACAGGCCGAAATTCACATTCATGGGCTGGAATGTTTTGGCGTCGGCGCCGCCGGTGATGTGCGACAGGAGCGCGCCAAAGGCGGTGGTGACGGGCGGCGGCGCGGCCGGCACGCCAAGCGCCTCCGCCGCCGCGAAACGGCCGGCGAGAAGACCGATGGCGGCGCTTTCGACATAGCCTTCCACCCCGGTCACCTGACCGGCGAAGCGCAGATGGGGCTGCGATTTGAGCCGCAATTGCTGGTCCAGCAATCGCGGCGAGTTGATGAATGTGTTGCGATGCAGGCCGCCCAGCCGGGCGAACTCGGCTTTTTCCAGGCCGGGAATGGTGCGGAAGATGCGCGTCTGCTCGCCATGCTTGAGCTTGGTCTGGAAGCCCACCATGTTCCACAAGGTGCCCAGCGCATTGTCCTGCCGCAACTGCACCACCGCATAGGGGCGCATGGCGGATCGCGGATCGTTCAGTCCCACCGGCTTCATCGGGCCGAAGGACAAAGTCTCCGCGCCGCGCGCCGCCATGACCTCGATCGGCAGGCAGGCTTCGAAATAAGGCGTGGATTTTTCCCATTCCTTGAAATCGGTTTTCTCGCCGGCCAGCAAGGCGGCGACGAAGCCGCGATACTGGTCTTCGGTCATGGGCAGGTTGATGTAATCGGCGTCGCCGCCGCCCGGGCCTTTTTTGTCGTAACGCGACTGGAACCAGGCGATCTCGAAATCGATGGAATCGCGATGAATGATGGGCGCGATGGCGTCGAAGAAGGCGAGATGCTCCTGGCCCGCGGCCTCGGCGATGCTGGCGCTCAAACTTTCGGAGGTGAGGGGGCCGGTGGCCACGATCACCTGTCCCCAGACGGCAGGCGGCAAGGCGGTGATTTCTTCGCGGGCGATCGTAACCCGGGGATGCGCGGCCAACGCCGCCGTCACGCCCTGCGAGAAGCCCTCGCGGTCCACCGCCAGGGCGCCGCCGGCCGGCAGCTTGTGGCGGTCGGCCATGCGCATGATCAGCGAACCGGCGCGGCGCATTTCTTCATGCAGCAGCCCCACCGCATTGTTCATCGCGTCGTCGGAGCGGAAGGAGTTGGAGCAGACCAGTTCCGCCAGGCCTTCACCTTGATGGGCGAAGGTGCCGCGAAGGGGACGCATCTCGTGCAGCACCACATCCAGCCCCGCTTCCGCCGCCGCCCACGCCGCGTCCGATCCGGCCAGCCCGCCGCCGATGATATGAAATCCTGTCATGCGGCAAGGCTTTAGCAGGCCATGGCCGGCAAGGAAAAGGCGGCTGATGCAACCTGCATTCCGGCTGCTCCTGCGGGGCCGTCGCGGCGGCACCCGGGTCAATCCGCGGAGATACCGGGAATTAAGACAGACGTGCGAATATGTCCCCGCAAAAACCTGTTTTTGTTGCCAGGCCGCTGCTGACAGGGGCGGAGAAGAGCGCCATTATGGCGGAGCAATGAGAGAGCGACATGGCTGACGATAGAGGATCCAATTATGTTCGCCTGGCGGTAGGCGCCGGCGTGCTGGCCGCCGCTGCGGTGGGCTTGGCTGTCTTCGTGCCGCGCCGCCGCTGGGTGGCGATGGCCGAACCTTTCCGCGGCGTGCTGAAATCGCCGGTAGCCTTGGCGATGACGGCCTGGGCAGTGGGACTGTGGAACGAGGCGACCCAGTCGGGTCCGCCGGTGTTCGACGATATGCGCCCATTTGACGAATTCTGAACAACGCCGGCGCTGCCGTCGTCATGAAGGACCGAGATGACGAAGATCCCCGTCCTGGACACGATCCGTTTTGCCTATCGTTTCACCTTCACCCATCTGGGCGCCATTATCGGCCTGATCTGGCTGCCGATGATCCTGGCCACGGTGATGGGCTTTTTTGTGTTGCAGCGCTTTTTCACGGCCCTGGCCGACGCCCTCGCATCCAACAATTTCGCCCTGGTCGGTCCGGCGCTGCTGGGACTGATTTCCCTGATATTCGTGGGGTTGCTGCTGCTGGCGATGATGTCGGTGCCGGTGACCCAGTTGGCCATGGGCAGCCGCAAGACCGGCGCACTGGCGCATTTTGCTTTCGGCCCGGCGGAATGGCGGCTGTTTCGCGCCGGATTGGGTCTGGCTGGTTTTCTGTTCGCCCTGTTGCTGATGGTGAGCATGGCGGCGGCAGCGATTATGGGCGTCGGCAGCATGGGCGCAAATATCGTGTCGCTGGCGGTATTCTACGCCTGCCTGATCTTCTTCACCCTGCGTTTCGGATTTCTGTTGCCGGCAGTGGCGGTGGCCGAAAGCGGGCCGGTGCTGCCGCGAAGCTGGATCCTGAGCGGCGGAAATTTCTGGCGGCTCCTGGGCATCTTCATCGCGGTGGTGTTGCCGGTGCGGCTGGCGATGATCGCGGTGGAGGCGGCGCTGGAAGGTCCGCGCCTGCTGGAGCCGAAGCTCTTCACCTCGACCGCGATGGTGGCCGCCCAGATCCATGGCGCAAGCCAGAATATGCCCGTCACCGCGGGGATCCTGTTTCTAGTCGCGCCTCTGCTGCTGGGCCTGATCCTGGGCGCCGGGGCGCATGTTTTTCATATCCTCAAGGGCGAAGTGATCTGAACTCACCTTCATAGGCGATATCGCAAGAGCAGGATCGTCCGCTCTTTATCCCGCCTTCAGCTTCCGGGCCGGCTCGCGCGCTTTCAGAAGCGGCTTGAGATACTGGCCGGTATAGGACCGCGTCACTTTTGCCACGTCCTCCGGCGTGCCCGAAGCCACGATCTCGCCGCCGCCATCGCCGCCTTCGGGACCCAGATCGATGATCCAGTCGGCGGTCTTGATCACTTCCAGATTATGCTCGATCACCACCACCGTGTTGCCGGCATCCACCAGCTCGTGCAGCACTTCCAGCAGCTTCTTCACGTCATGGAAATGCAGGCCCGTGGTGGGTTCGTCCAGGATATAGAGCGTGCGTCCGGTGGCGCGGCGTGACAATTCCTTGGAGAGCTTGACGCGCTGCGCTTCGCCGCCGGACAAGGTCGTCGCCTGCTGGCCGATGGAGATGTACCCCAGGCCGACGCGTTTGAGCGTCTCCAGCTTCTCCGCGATGGAGGGCACCGCCCGGAACAATTCAGCACCCGCTTCCACCGTCATGTCCAGCACATCGCTGATGGAATGATCGCGGAACTTCACTTCCAGGGTCTCGCGATTGTAACGCTTGCCGCTGCAGACATCGCATTGGACATAGACGTCGGGCAGGAAGTGCATCTCGATCTGGATGACGCCATCGCCCTGGCAGGCTTCGCAGCGCCCGCCCTTGACGTTGAAGCTGAATCGCCCCGGGGCGTAGCCGCGCGCTTTGGATTCCGGCAGCTCCGCGAACCAGTCGCGGATCGGCGTGAAGGCGCCGGTATAGGTGGCCGGGTTGGACCGCGGCGTGCGGCCGATCGGCGACTGGTCGATGTCGATCACCTTGTCGAGAAATTCCAGCCCCTCGATCTTGTCGTGCGGCGCGGGATGCTCGCGCGACTGGGAGAGTTTGCGCGACGCGGCCTTGAACAGGGTTTCGATGGTGAGGGTCGATTTGCCCCCGCCGGAGACGCCGGTGACGCAAGTCAACGTCCCCAGCGGAAACTGCGCCGTGACGTTCTTGAGATTGTTGCCCCGGGCGCCGACCACTTTCAGCCAGCGGTTATGCACCGCCTTGCGCCTTGCGGCGGGGATTGGAATGTTCTCAATGCCGTTCAGATATCGGCCGGTGAGGCTTTTCTTGTTGGCCATGATATCGGCGGGGGTGCCCTGGGCGATGATATGGCCGCCATGCACGCCTGCGCCCGGGCCCATGTCGATGACATGATCGGCGGTGCGGATGGCGTCCTCGTCATGCTCCACCACCAGCACGGTGTTGCCCATGTCGCGCAGGCCCTTGAGCGATTCCAGCAGCTTGGCATTGTCGCGCTGGTGCAGGCCGATGGAGGGTTCGTCCAGCACATAGAGCACGCCGGTCAGGCCGGAACCGATCTGCGACGCCAGCCGGATGCGCTGACTTTCGCCGCCGGACAAGGTGCCCGAGGCGCGCGACAGCGAGAGATAATCCAGCCCCACATTGTTGAGGAATTTCAGCCGGGCGCGGATCTCCTTGAGAATGCGGCTGGCGATTTCCTGCTGCTGCCTGGTGAGCTTCTTGTCGATGTCGCGAAACCAGCCATCGGCGTCGCGGATGGATTGCTCGCAGACCTGACCGACATGGAGGCCGCCGATCTTGACCGCCAGCGCCTCCGGCTTCAGGCGATAGCCATGACAGACTTCGCAGGGCGATTCCGACTGGAAGCGTTCCAGGTCTTCCTTCACCCAGGAACTGTCGGTTTCGCCGTAGCGCCGGTCCATGTTGGGGATGACGCCTTCGAATTCCTTCTTGGTCTCGTAGCGGCGCGCGCCGTCGTCATAGATGAAGCGGATCACCTCGTCGCCCGAACCATGCAGGATGGCGTCGCGCGCTTTCTTGGGCAGGTCCTCCCAGGGATCGTTCATCGATATCTTGTAGTGCCGCGCCAAGGCCTCCAAGGTCTGGAGATAATAAGGCGAGGAAGATTTGGCCCAGGGCGCGATGGCGCCCTTCTTCAAGGACAGGCTGCCGTCCGGCACCACCAGCGCTTCGTCGAAATAATTCTGCACCCCCAGGCCGTCGCATTGCGGGCAGGCGCCATGGGGATTGTTGAAGCTGAACAGGCGCGGCTCGATTTCCGAGATGGTGAAGCCCGACACCGGGCAGGCGAATTTGGAAGACAGCATCATCTGCCGGGCGCTGCCATCCTTCTCCTTTTCGTCGGCGAATTCGACCAGCAGCAGTCCGTCGGCCAGGCCGAGCGCAGTCTCGATGGAATCGGGCAGGCGGTTGCCGATGTCCGGCTTGACCACGATTCGGTCCACCACGATCTCGATATCGTGCTTCAGCTTCTTGTCCAGCGCCGGCACCGCGCCCAGCTCGTAATATTTCCCGTCCACCTTGGCGCGCTGGAATCCCTTTTTCTGCAGCTCGGCGAATTCCTTACGGTACTCGCCCTTGCGGCCGCGCACCATCGGCGCCAGCAGGAAAAGCCGCGTGCCTTCCGGCAGCGCCAGGATGCGGTCTGCCATCTGGCTGACGGTCTGGCTTTCGATGGGGAGGCCGGTGGCCGGCGAATAGGGCACGCCCACCCGGGCGAACAGCAGGCGCAGATAGTCATAGATTTCCGTGACCGTGCCCACAGTCGAGCGGGGGTTTTTGCTGGTGGTCTTCTGCTCAATGGAAATCGCCGGCGACAGGCCTTCGATATGGTCGACATCGGGCTTCTGCATTAACTCGAGGAACTGGCGGGCATAGGCCGACAGCGATTCGACATAGCGGCGCTGGCCTTCGGCATAGATGGTGTCGAAAGCGAGCGAGGATTTTCCCGATCCCGACAGGCCGGTCAGGACGGTCAGCGTGTCGCGCGGAATCTCGACATCGACATTCTTGAGATTGTGCTCGCGAGCGCCGCGGATGGAGATATTCTTCAGCATCAGTTCGATCTTTTCGCTTTCAGGCGGTCATTTTCGGTTCGCGGCATGTCGGAAGGGGTGCCCCCGGCTCGGCGGCCAGGGGCCAGCGCGAGGAGGTTTCCACAACACCCCATATAGGAAACAAAAGCGGAAGTGCCAGATGCAGCGCCGCCGGAACCTGCGCGGAGCGACCGTGGCGCGATGTCGGCCGGAAGGATGGTCGGAGGATCGGACATTGTTGGGGATTGACTCGAGTCGGACCAGAACATAATAGGAACAAATAAACTATGCACAATGCATAGTTGGGCCGGGCAGCCTAAGGTTCGCCCCTCAATCGCAGCGAGGCAAGGTCATGGCGGGAAGCGTCAACAAGGTGATTCTGGTGGGCAATCTGGGTAAGGATCCGGAGGTTCGGCGCATGACCTCGGGCGAGCCGATCGTGAACCTGTCGGTCGCCACGTCCGATAGCTGGCGCGACAAGTCTTCGGGCGAGCGCAAGGAAAAGACCGAGTGGCACCGCGTGGTGATCTTCAACAAGAACTTGGCCGAAGTTGCCGAAAAATACCTGCGCAAAGGGTCCAAGGTCTATCTGGAAGGGTCCCTCCAGACCCGCAAATGGACCGACAAGGACGGGGCGGAGAAGTATTCCACGGAAGTCGTGCTGCAGAATTTCAACGGCACCCTGGTGATGCTGGACGGCCGTAGTGAAGGCGGCGGCGGTGCGTCGCGCGAGCGGGTCGGCGCCAGCGAAGCCCCGGCCGCCTTCCAGCGCGACGAGATGGATGACGAGATTCCGTTCTAGTCTTCTGGGATTTCTGTTTCTGGCCGGCTGCGCTAGTTCGTCCGGTATTCCCGCTGCGGGCATGGACGGTACCGCCATCGCGGCGGCCTATATTCCGTTGCGTCGGGGGAGTGTGTTGTCCCATGCCGATGGTGCGGCTGTCGCCATCGCGCCTGGCATCGCGGTCACCAATGGCCATAACCGCAATCTGGTGGCGCCTGAGACCGTGATCGGCGAGGCGCGCGATTACGATCTGTTGTTCTTCCGGGATGCCAGGGCCGCCATGACGGCCATCGCCGAACCCGTGATCGGAGAAAGCATCCATGCCTATGGCCAGGGCGGGAATGGCGATCTGCGCCGAGCTGATGGCGTCGTACGCGCCATCCAGAGCTGCTCCGGCTGCCGCGCGCCAGCCTATTTCATCTTTGGCGGCAATGCGGGGCCGGGCTTTTCCGGCGGCCCGGTTCTGGACGCGTCCGGGCGCCTGATCGGCATCATTTTCGGCTACCGGGATGAAGGCCGGGAAAGGCTGATTTACGCCTACCCGATGAGCCGGGTCGCGGCCGAGCTTTCCGCGCTTCCAAAAGCGACAAAATAGCAAGGCAAATCAGGCACTTTTCGGGTACGGAATCATTGGCCTCGCGGCATCGGAAATGCTAGGAATCGACCCGCTTTCGCGCCCCTTCCGGGCGCCACATTTTTGGGGTCGCGCGGTCTTGCGGAGTGGGTAGCGGCAGAGTAGCCACGCTTCACACTTTTCCGGATCGCGCTCCAGAGGATCATTTTGAGCGACACGTCTGACATCGCCCCGCCTCCTCCCGGCGCGCCCGAAAGCGGCATGCCGATCGCCCCCATCGCGATCGAGGACGAGCTGAAGAAATCCTATCTCGATTACGCCATGAGCGTGATCGTGAGCCGCGCGCTGCCTGATGCGCGCGACGGCCTCAAGCCGGTGCATCGCCGCATTCTGTATTCGATGCATGAAAATGGCCGCGACTGGAACAAGCCCTATCGCAAATCCGCCCTGATCGTGGGCGACGTGATGGGTAAATATCATCCGCACGGCGACCAATCCATCTACGACGCGCTGGTGCGCATGGCGCAGGATTTCTCCATGCGCGTGCCCTTGATCGACGGCCAGGGCAATTTCGGCTCGGTGGACGGCGATCCGCCCGCCGCGATGCGCTACACTGAGGCGCGCCGCGCCAAGGTCGCCCATGCGCTGACCGAGGATATCGACAAGGACACGGTCGAATTCCAGGACAACTACGACGGCAGCGAGCGCGAGCCGATCGTGCTGCCGGCGCGCTTTCCCAATGTGCTGGTCAATGGCTCGTCGGGCATCGCGGTCGGCATGGCCACCAACATCCCGCCGCACAATCTGGGCGAAGTGATCGATGCCTGTCTGGCCTATATCGACGATCCCGCCATCACCATGGACGCGCTGACCGAAATCGTGCCGGGACCGGATTTTCCCACCGGCGGTTTTCTCATCGGCAAGTTCGCGGCGCGCGCGGCGTTGGCGCGGGGGCGCGGCTCGATCCTGATGCGGGCCCGCTGCACGATCGAGGAGATCCGCAAGGACCGGGACGCCATCATCGTCACCGAAATCCCCTACATGGTGAACAAGGCGCTGCTGCAGGAACGCATCGCCGAGCTGGTTCGCGATAAGAGGGTGGAAGGCATCGCCGACATCCGCGACGAAAGCGACCGCCATGGCATGCGGGTTGTGATCGAACTGAAGCGCGACGCCTCGGGCGAAGTGGTTCTGAACCAGCTTTATCGCTACAGCCAGCTGCAGACCACTTTCGGCGTCAACATGCTGGCGCTGAATGACGGCCGTCCGGTTCAGATGAACCTGAAGGAATTGCTGGCCGCCTTCGTGGTCTTCCGCGAGGAGGTCGTCACCCGCCGCACCAAATTCGAACTCACCAAGGCGCGAGACCGTGGCCATATTTTGGTTGGCCTTGCCGTGGCCGTGGCCAATATCGACGAAGTGATCCGGCTGATCCGCGCCGCGCCCGACGCCGGCACGGCCCGCGAACAGCTGATGGCACGCGCCTGGCCCGCCAAGGATGTGGGCCCCCTGGTGGCGCTCATCGCCGACCCCCGCCACACGGTGGCGGAGGACAATACCATCCGCATGACCGAAGAGCAGGCCAAGGCGATCCTGGACCTGCGCCTGCAGCGTTTGACCGCGCTGGGCCGCGACGAAATCACCGACGAGGCCGCCAAGCTGGGCGAGGCGATCAAGGATTATCTCGATATCCTGTCGTCGCGGGGCCGGGTTCTGACCATCGTCAAGGGCGAGCTCAAGGAAATCCGCGACGAGTTCGCCACGCCGCGCAAGACCGAAATGATCGACGCCGAGACCGAGATTGAGGACGAAGCGCTGATCGAGCGCGAGGATGTCGCGGTCACCGTCACCCATGCCGGTTATATCAAGCGCACGCCGCTGGCGGAATATCGCGTCCAGGGCCGCGGCGGCAAAGGCCGTTCCGGCATGGCGACGCGTGACGAGGATTTCGTCACCAGCCTGTTCGTGGCCAATACCCATGCGCCGATGCTGTTCTTTTCCTCGATCGGCATGGTCTACAAGCTCAAGGTCTGGCGGCTGCCGGAAGCGCGCATCGCCGGCAAGGGCAAGGCGATGGTCAACCTCCTGCCGCTGTCGGAAGGCGAGCGCATCACCGCGATTCTGGCCCTGCCCGAGAACGAAGGCGAATGGGACAAGCTCAATGTCGTCTTCGCCACCAAATCCGGCGATGTGCGGCGAAACGCCTTGTCCGATTTCGTGCAGGTCAACAAATCGGGCAAGATCGCCATGAAGCTGGAGCCCGGCGACGGCATTGTCGGCGTCGCCACCTGCACGGAGCAGGATGATTTCCTGCTGACCACGCGGGCGGGCAAATGCATCCGCTTCCCGGTTTCCGATGTGCGCGTCTTCAAGGGGCGCGATTCTACCGGCGTGCGCGGCATCAAGCTGGCGGGCGACGACGAGATTGTCAGCCTGTCCTTGCTCTATCATTCCGACGCCAGCAGCGCCGAGGCCCGCGCCTATCTCAAGCAGGCCAACGCCGCGCGCCGGGCCGCCGGCGAGGAGGATGCCTCGGCCGAGGAGGCGCCGGATGCCGAAGAGGGCGTCGAGGAAGCCACCTTGTCCGCCGAACGCTACGCCCAGCTGGGCGCGCGGGAGCAGTTCATTCTTGCCGTCTCGGCCAATGGCTTCGGCAAGCGCAGCTCTTCGTATGAATATCGCGTCACCGGCCGTGGCGGTTCGGGCATCGTCGCCATCGGCATGGGCAAGAAAAACGCTGCCGTCATCGGCGCCTTCCCGGTCGAGGAGAGCGACGATCTGATGCTGATCTCGGACCAGGGCCAGACCATCCGGGTGGCAGTGGGCGGCATTTCCATTCAGGGCCGCGCCGCCCAGGGCGTTACCGTGTTCCGGCTGGACGAAGGCGAGCGTTGCGTCTCGGTGGAGCGCATTGCCGATGTCGGCGGCGAGCAGGCATGAAATCCCAGAAATCCAAGAAGCGCGTCGGGCTCTATCCCGGCACTTTCGACCCAGTGACCCTGGGGCATATCGATATCGTCAAGCGCGCGGTGAAGCTGGTGGATCACCTGGTGATCGGCGTCGCGACCGGCAGCGACAAGGCGCCGCTCTTTACGCTCGAAGAGCGGGTCCAGATGTGGCGCCATGAGGCCGCTGGGCTAGCCAGGGACGGCGCGACCATCGAGGTCCAGTCCTACAGCAACACGCTGCAGGTCAAATTCGCCGAGAAGGTGGGCGCCTCGGTCATCATCCGCGGTCTGCGCGCCGTCTCGGACTTCGAATATGAATTCCAGATGGTGGCGATGAACCAGCGTCTCAACACCGAGATCGAGACCGTCTTTCTGATGGCCGATCCCCGGCACCAGGCGATCGCCTCCAGGCTGGTCAAGGAGATCGCGCTTTTGGGCGGCGAAGTGGGAGCCTTCACCACGCCTCTGGTGGCGCAAGCTTTGGTCAAACGATACAAGGAACGGAAGTAATGGCACGCGATCCCGAAAATACCCTGATCCTGGAACTCAAGAGCGGCCCGGTGGCGGTCGCTCTTCGCCCGGATCTGGCGCCCAATCATGTGGCGCGGATCAAGGAACTGACCCGCAAGGGCTTTTATGACGGCGTGGTATTCCATCGCGTCATCCCCGGCTTCATGGCCCAGACCGGCGATCCCACCGGCACGGGAGCGGGCGGTTCGGATCTTCCCGATCTCAAGGCCGAATTCTCCGGCGAGAAGCACAAGCGCGGCACCATCTCGGCGGCCCGCACCGCCAATCCCAACAGCGCCAACAGCCAGTTCTTCATCTGCTTCGACGATGCCCCCTGGCTCGACCGGCAATATTCGGTGTGGGGCGAGGTGATCGAAGGCATGGACCATGTCGACGCCATCAAGAAGGGCGGCGAACACAATAATGGCGCCATCTCGGGCGAGCCGGACAAGATCCTCAAAGCCCGTATCGAAGCGGACAAATAGGTCCAACAAATCGAAACATTAGGTGAGTGGCGCGGCATGGTATCCGCGCCCTAAAAGCCGTGCGATTCCGTACGGGAGTTTTGCCGTGGCCGACCCCATCGCTTTTATCGATCTGCAGGCCCAGCGCCGCCGTCTGGGCGCCCCGCTGGAGGCTGCCATCAAGCAGGCCGTGGAAGGCGGGCAATGGATCCTGGGACCGCAGGTAGGGCAGCTGGAGCGCGATCTGGAGGCCTGGACGGGGGTGAAGCATGTGGTGGCCTGCGCCAACGGCACGGACGCCCTGTTGCTAGTCCTGAGGGCCTGGGGCGTGGGTCCTGGGGACGCCGTCTTCGTGCCGGCCTTCACCTTTGCCGCCAGTGCCGAAGTGGTGGCGCTGGCCGGCGCCACGCCGGTCTTCGTGGACGTGCTGCCCGACAGCTTCAACATGGATCCGGCCAGCCTGGAGGCCGCCATCGCGCTGGTGAAGCGGGAAGGCTCTCTCAAGCCCAAGGTGGTGATGCCGGTGGACCTGTTCGGCCAGCCGGCCGACTACAGGGCGCTGGCGCCGATCGCCGCGCGCGCGGGCCTGAAGCTGTTCTGCGACACCGCCCAGGGGTTCGGCGGCGCTCTGGATGGCAAGAAAGCCGGGGCCGTCGGCGATGCCGCCGCGACCAGCTTCTTCCCCGCCAAGCCGCTGGGCTGTTACGGCGATGGCGGCGCCTGCTTCACCAACGACGATGAGTTGAAGGACCTGCTGCTTTCCATCCGCATGCACGGGCAGGGCAGCGACCGCTATGAGCATGTGCGGATCGGACTGAACTCGCGGCTGGACACCATCCAGGCGGCGATCCTGATCGAGAAGCTGAAAATATTCGACGAGGAGATCGAAAAGCGGAACGCGGTGGCGAAGCGCTATACCGATGCCTTCGCAAATTCGAACAGAATTGTCACGCCGCGGGTGATCGACGGCGCCGTTTCGAGCTGGGCGCAATACACGTTGCAAGTGGAAAATCGCGCCGAATTTCAGGCCGGCTTGAAGGGGATGGGCGTGCCGAGCGCTGTCTATTACCCGATCCCGCTGTCGAAGCAGAAGGCTTACGCCCATTACCCGGCGGCGCCGACCCCGGTCAGTGAGGCGCTGTCGGGGCGGGTGGTCAGCCTGCCGATGCACCCTTATCTGGATGGGGCTACGCAGGACCGGGTCATTGCCGCGGTGCTGGACTGCGTGGGCTAGAACGCGCCCTTGCCGGTCGCGACGATCCAAGCGGTCTGGATCAGGATGACGATGTCATACCAGAACGACCAGTTGAGAATGTACCATTCGTCCAGGAAGACGCGGCGTTCATAGCTGGTGTCGCTGCGACCGCTGACTTGCCACAGGCCGGTCATGCCCGGTCGGGCGCGAACATAGAGCTGCGCCGCTGGGCCGTAATGCTCTTCAAGTTCCTGCGCCACAACCGGGCGGGGGCCCACCAGACTCATATGCCCCATAAGGACATTCCAAAGTTGCGGCAGCTCGTCCAGGCTGGTGCGCCGTAGCCATTTGCCGATGCCGGTGACGCGCGGGTCATCGCGCAATTTGAAGGTGCGGCAATATTCCTCGTAGAGGTCGGGGTTTTCCTGCTGCCAGCGCGCCAATCTTTCCTCGGCGTCCGTCACCATGGTGCGGAATTTCAGACAGTCGAACGGAATCCCATCGCGGCCGACGCGCCGGTGCGCGTATGTCACTTTGCCAGGGTCCGCCCGCGTGATGGCAATGGCGATGATCAAAAAGAGTGGCGCAAGCACGACAAGCAGCAGTGTCGAAAAAAGGACATCAAAGACCCGCTTGACGATACGAGATGGGAGCCTCTGTACATTGCTGCGAACCTGCAACATCAGAATGTCGCGTCCGAAAAAATAGTTGGTGGTGACGCCGGCCAGCGGCAGGCGGTTGATGGAAGGTATGATGGCGACGGGAATATTGACTTCGAGCAGGCGCTGCACGACTTCGGCAAAATGCGCGGACTGCATGTCTTCGGCTGCGACGATCGCCTCCTTGCAGCCGGCGTTGCCCATGATCTGGGCGATACGCGCCGGATCAGAGGAATGAATGGGCCGGATTTCAGCCATGCTTTCCGGAGCCCTAACGCTGGGATTTTCAATCACCAGCCAACGGACATCGAAACCCAGCGACAATGACTGCTTCAAGGCAGTGCAGATTTCCGCCGTGCGCCGGTTGATGCCGATGATGGCGGTTGGAATTTGCCAGACGTCGATGCGCGACATCAGCGTGCGTGCGCCCTGACGCATGATCGGCAGGAAGATGATAAGGGACATCCAGCTCAGGAGGATCGGTACCAGCGAATAAAGGCCGCGGCCAAGCATGTACATCAGCAGGTCGGGAATCGCGGTGATCAACAGGGCAATGGTGGTGCCCTTGGCGCCATCGAAGAAAAGCTGGCGGCGGCTGTAATCGCCGGAGATATACCGGACCAGGACAAAAGCCGCCCCGAGCAATGCAAAAACATTCAGCGGCGTCGTCGGGGCATGCGGGATGCGGCCGACAAACAGGATCATGGTCGGCACACTGGCATTCAGGCGAAATAAAAGATCGGCGAGAAGGAAGCAGAGACCGTCCGCGAGGGCCAGACCCAGAATGCTCAACCAATGCCGGAAATGGCGCGCGCGGATGGATCTGCGCGATTCGTCCAGCAGGTCGGTGGTCCAGGTGGTTGTCGTCATCATGCCGTTTGCTGTTCTTGTTCGGCGCCCGAGGGTTGAACCATATGACAAAGCTGATTCCGGCGTCGCGATCTATTCACGGTCAATAATTCGTATACTGATCCCAACTGCTTATCGGTCCGTTACCGTAGGGGCATCAGACAGGCAAGAGTGGCGCTCCGAGCAGGTTATGACGAAATGTTGACGGAATTATTCGATTTCACCTTGCCGGACAGTTGCATAGCTCTGCGCCCCGCGGAACCACGCGACTCAGCCCGTCTCCTTGTCGTCCAGGAAAATGGCGAAATTAGGCATTGCCGGTTTCGCGATTTGCCCGATCTACTCAAGAAAAATGACGTTCTGTCATTTAATGATACGAGGGTCATTCCGGCCCGTTTGACCGCGATCCGGCCACCCAGACTATCCGGAGGGCCCGAGGTGCCTGTCGAGGTTACCCTGCACAAGCGGGATGGAGAGGCCTGCTATCGAGCCTTCGCGCTGCCTGCACGGCGGCTGCGGCCCGGGGACATGCTGACCTTCAGTGATGGCATTGAGGCTCGTGTACGGGCTCGCGCGGGGGGCGAGGTGGTGCTGGCATTCAACCGGGCCGGCCCAGAGCTGGACAGGGCCATAGCGGCCATCGGCGCGATACCTTTGCCGCCCTATATCGCCAAGTTGCGGCCTCCTGATCGGCAGGATTTTGCCGACTACCAGACGGTGTATGCGCGGGAGGAAGGCTCCTTCGCCGCACCAACCGCGGGGCTTCATTTCACGGACGGCCTGCTGGACAGGCTGGCCACAAGCGGTTTCGGCCGGGTGGACCTTACGCTGCATGTTGGCGCCGGGACATTCTTGCCCGTGAGTGCGAGGGATACGGAGCAGCATGTGATGCATACCGAATACGGTACGGTGCCGGAAAATGCCGCGTTGCGCCTCAATGCCGCACGTGCCGCCGGCGGGCGTATCATTGCGGTCGGCACAACCTCCTTGCGCACGTTGGAAAGCGCCAGCGCCGCCGATGGGACGGTGAGACCGTTCGCGGCGGATACCGATATTTTCATCACGCCCGGCTATCGATTCAAAGCGGTCGACGGGCTGATCACGAATTTTCATCTGCCGCGCTCAACCTTGTTCATGCTGGTCTGTGCTTTCATGGGGCTGGAGACGATGCAGCGAGCTTATGCAGAAGCGATCGAGAAAGGATACCGCTTCTATTCCTATGGCGACGCCTGTCTGCTATTGCGGCCGCGATGAGCGGATTTCGTTTCGAACTGTTGGCGACCGACGGCGCGGCGCGTACCGGCATCCTGCACACACCGCGCGGCGAAATCCGCACACCGGCCTTCATGCCGGTAGGTACCGCCGGAACGGTTAAAGCGATGCTGCCGCAAAGCGTGCGCGAAACCGGCGCCGACATCCTTCTGGGCAACACCTATCACCTCATGCTGCGGCCTGGGGCCGAGCGGATCGCCCGGCTTGGCGGCTTGCATAAATTCATGGATTGGGAGCGGCCGATCCTGACAGATTCCGGCGGCTTCCAGGTGATGTCGCTGTCGTCCTTGCGCAAGATCACGGAAGAGGGCGTGCGGTTCCAGTCGCATATCGACGGCCATGCTGAATTTCTCTCGCCGGAACGCGCCATGGAAATTCAGCGGTTGCTGGGGTCCGATATCCAGATGGTGCTGGACGAGTGTCCGGCCTTTGGCGCCAGTGAAGCCGAAATCGAAAAGTCGTTGGCCCTTTCCATGCGCTGGGCCAAGCGGTCCAAAATCGCGTTCGGGGACCAGCCAGACAATGCCTGTTTCGGCATCGTGCAGGGCGGCGTCTTCCCGCAGATGCGGGCGCGTTCAGCTGCCGCCCTGCGGGAAATCGGTTTCGATGGTTACGCTGTAGGCGGCCTGGCAGTGGGCGAGGGGCAGGCCGCCATGTTTGACACGCTGGACGCCACGATACCGCATCTGCCATCCGATCATCCACGTTATTTGATGGGCGTTGGCAAGCCGGACGACATCGTCGGCGCAGTATTGCGCGGCGTGGACATGTTCGATTGCGTTCTGCCCACGCGGTCGGGGCGTAATGGCCAGGCCTTCACCTGGGACGGCCCCGTCAATCTCAAGAATGCGCGGCACGCCGAAGATCCCGAACCGCTAGATCCGACGTGCCAATGTCCCGCGTGCCGCCAGTTCAGCCGGGCCTACTTGCACCATATCGTTAAATCGGGCGAGATCATCGCAGCGATGCTGCTGACATGGCATAATTTGGCTTTCTATCAGGATTTGATGGCGCAACTCCGCGTTGCGGCTGCCGAGCAACGCCTCGAGCGGTTTGCCGTTTCAGTCTTGCTGCGCTTTATAAATGCGCGGCAAGTGGAGAAGGCGCGATGAAAGAATCCAGTTTTCAGACCTCGTTGAAAAAAGGTGGGTCGCCAATTTGGCGCAGAAAAGAGTTCGGCCATGAGGATATGCTCGGACAGTCTGGCGGGACGCCTGGCCGCATGGCCTGCTAATTCGTTACAAGCTACAATCCGCTAGTTGCGCAAAGCGTTGCAAATATTTCCAGTATGTATCCGCGGAATCATTCGGAATAATTTTGTGTTTGGAGGCGTGGTCACGTACCCCACGGTCAGAAGGATGAATATGAATTCTCCCGCCTCGAAAATTAGTTCGGCAGCCCATTCGTCATGCGCAACTTTCTCATGAAAGTTGCTCTAGTACATTACTGGCTTGTGACTATGCGCGGTGGCGAACGTGTACTCGAGGAATTGTGCCAGATTTATCCCGACGCTGACATTTATACACATGTGGTGGATCCGCTGGCGTTGTCACCGGCGCTTGCGTCGCGGCGCATATTCACAAGTTTCATCGCCAGTCTTCCTTTCGCGAAGAAACTCTATCGCCACTACCTGCCGCTTATGCCATTCGCACTCGAGCAGCTTGACCTGCGCGGTTACGATCTTGTGATCAGCAGCGAATCGGGTCCCGCAAAGGGCGTCATCACCAATCCAGAGACACTGCACATTTGCTACTGTCATTCTCCCATGCGCTATTTATGGAATATGTATCAAGAGTATCGACTTGAGGCAGGACCGATCACACGCGCGATGATGTTGCCGTTTTTCCATTATCTGCGGCAGTGGGACTATATTTCGGCGTCTCGTGTGGACCATTTCGTAGCGAATTCACGCACGGTGGCCGGTCGCATCGGGAAGTTCTATCGTCGCGATGCCAGTGTGGTTCATCCGCCAGTAGATACTGAGCGATTTGTGCCCGCGGGAGAACGTGGGGATTTCTATCTTTTCTGTGGGCAATTGGTCGGTTATAAGAGAGCGGATCATGCGATCGAAGCTTGCAACCGCATAGGCAGGCCGCTTGTTGTAATTGGTACCGGACCGGAAGCGGCGCGATTGCGCCGCATGGCGGGCCCCACCATCACGATGATGGGGCCGCAACCTGTCAATGTTCTGCGGGATTACTATGCCCGCTGTCGTGCTTTGCTTTTCCCCGCCGAAGAAGATTTCGGTATTGTGCCGGTTGAAGCGATGGCATCGGGACGTCCCGTGATTGCTTATGGCCATGGTGGCATCCGCGACACGGTGATAGATGGCATCACAGGTGTCCTGTACCCGGAACAGACAGTGGATAGCCTCATGTCGGCAATTAAGCGATTTGAAAATCTGGAAGACAGCTTTTTGCCGGTGGTGCTGGCGGACCATGCGGGTCGTTTTAGCCGCGCTGCGTTCCGCCAATCGTTTGGACGCCTGGTGGAACAAAAATATACAGACCATGTTGTTCGGCTCGCTGCCGAAAGCGCGCCCTTCTGAAATAGCCGTAAATCATTCCAAAAATTCTGGAATTACGCTTGAGCGATTAATAAATAATGTCGGCTTGTGTCACCGTGAAAACTGACCAGCTTGCGTTCCCTGATTTTTAAACCAGCTTTTTCCGCGTATCGGCTATATTCGTGCGAAAAAGAAAAATTGCCGCGGTCCCTGCTTTGGCTGTTTCCCCAAACTGGGGAACCCGTCTCTCTCCATGGTTCTCCCAATACCAACATGACGTTTCCACGCGCCTTGAGACGCTCGAACATCTGAATTAGATGCTCCGGTTGAACGTATTGCAGCGATCCGTTGGAGAAAAGGATGAGATCCTGATCGGTTGTTAGGGAATCGAGGAAGTTATGAGCCGAACCCATTTTGAACTGGAGGTTGTTCCGGGCGTATTTCTTGTTCGATCGAGCGACTATACGTTCGTCTATGTCAGTCCCGATGTACGAGAGCCGGGGCTCCAATTTGGAAAAGTAGTCCATTTCACGGCCTGAAGAAGAACCTATTTGAACGACCAGTGTATTGGGGTCGGCTTCTGAAAGCAGCCTTTCCATTGCCGGATACCAAGGCCATGCTTCATCAAATGGGATGCCCTGAATTAGTTGGCTCCGGTCGATTGGCATCACATCGTAATGGTCGGCCCATTCCTGTCCGGATGCTCCACCCATACAAACCAGCTTCAGCGATTCACGCTTATCCGGATCGGATTCGGGCAGATATACGGTCTCCAGCCAATTCAGAAATATGGGTTTGAAAAAGAGCCGTTCCAGCAGAGTGCGCTTATCCGGCGTCATCCAGGTGGCAAGTAATCTATTTCTTCTGTCGTCGTCCCAACAACAACGTGCGAACAACGTTGGGCCTATGAAGGCTATTCGCTTAACAATCTCTCGAGCGGACATGAGGGTCTATAAGAGTTTTTCGGTCTGAATCCTATGGTAGCACGGATCTAATAGCTACTGCACTGCTGGAGCGAATTCGATATGATGCGGCGCGCGCAGTCGGCTGTAATCAGCCAAGGTTATTTTCGCGCGCAAATTTCTCGACTCGGAGGGTAGTTGCCTCTGAAGGTGGGGGCAAATCGCTCAGAAAAGACTTTGCTTGATCTTTGAGGCGCTGCAAGTCCCGCAAATCGGTTGAATGCGACCGCATATAATCCGTCAACGCGTGCGCGCTTTGCTCCAAGTGTGGCATCAAAAATGTGTCATTTCGCAGCAACGCCCCAAACTGATCGCAAGCGATTGTTGGATGGAAAAGACACCCTAGAATTGCAGTGCCAACGCGTGAGGAGAAGTGCGAAGAGTCAACAAAATTTGTCATGGCCTGGCCATTAACCCTTGGCAATGGTTCAGTGGTCAGTGTGCTCACTACCGAAAAGTCCCACAACGGGAACGCTGATTTGCGCGTGCGCCGCGCTTCTTCGTCGTTGATGCGCGCCAATTCCGCCTTCCAAAAAAGAAAATACGGCTCCAACCCCATCAATTTTAGTGCCGAAAAGAACCGTGCGTGGCTTGGCGACAAATAAACGTACAGCCGGATGTGATGTTCATGACAATAACGCGTCAAGGCGCGAAATACGGCAAAACTATCATACTGATCTCGCACGAAGTCGAAGCCCTTGCCTGCTGCGAACCAGCCGTTGCCAGTCATGTAGGACAGCTCTTGCGCTTCAAAGGCGCCAAAGAATCCGCCAGGCTGAGCCGCTACGAATTGTGGGGGAATTGTTTGTTGACCGCTGTCGTCTATTGTTGGGCTGAACGGTTTTGCATGGAGGCTGGCCAACGAAGACTGTATTGCATGCTTAGAAAACGTCAATTCCAGGTATCGTCGCGCAACGGCCATTGGATCATGTGATGGAATGTCCATGCGGTTCTGGTTGCGCATGTTTGCCATGTAGAAATCCAAGCCGAGCACGACTTGTTGCAATTGGCTTGTGCGATTGGCGTATTGCACCATCCAAAACGCTTCTTGCAATGTCCCACCGGTAACAGCCATGCCCCGGGCCGGACCGGGCGCGTCCCAACCGGAATCGTTGAATGACAGCCCCGTCAGGGCCGTCGAACTTCCTACGATGATCTTGGAAGGGTGTATCCGATCGGCAGCCACTAGGGCCGTTCTTCGGAGGTCATCAAAGGCTTCTGTCCGATTTGTGCAGGTGCGCGGGAGGCACCAGCCAAACGCTCCAAATGGGTCTATTACGATGTTGATTGCCGCCACGCTGCAGCTACCGATCACGAGCAGCAAAAAAAACATCAGCGTGTAGCGCTTCATCATTCAGAACTGAAAATAAATGAAGGTTGTTGGTTCGAATAGACAAAGCAGGCAGAGCGCTGCCAAGCCAGCCGTAAGTGCCGCCCAACGCCAGTTGGCATGCCAGAGGAAGTTACTCTCGCCGGCGACGGATTCCAGCACGGTGTGATAACGGCGCATGATTTGTTGCGTGTTCGGCAATAGAAGCGCGATCGAAAGCGCCAGAAGAATGACGGGAAGGTCTTTTGCCGGCACGAACAGCATATTTAAACTTGTGAAAAACACGCCATGACTGGCCAGGATATCTGCGAAAAATCCCAAATGGGATCGCCAGGTTGCAGGCAGTACGAGGTTCCCCATCGCCATTCCTTGCCACAGTTGCATTGTCGCCTGAAGGGTAGGTGAGCGAAAGGGAATCCATGCCAAGAGGATAAAAACGAAAGTGATCGTCCAGGCTGCGGGACGAGGCAAGCGGATGGAGCGTCCCGCAAGTGCTCGCCAAGCATGGTTGAGCGCCAACGCAACCCCATGCAATGCACCCCACAAGATGAACGTCCAACCAGCGCCATGCCACAGACCACCGAGTAGCATCGTAATCAACAGGTTTAAATAGCGCCGCGTTATGCCTTTGCGGTTCCCTCCAAGCGGAATGTAGAGATATTCGCGGAGAAAACGCGATAGGGTCATGTGCCATCGCTGCCAGAATTCGATGACGCTTGTTGATTTATAAGGCGAGTTGAAATTTTGAGGCAGCCGCACTCCAAAGAGAAGGCTCAATCCAATGGCCATGTCAGAATAGCCGGAAAAATCGAAGTACAGTTGGAATGTGTAGGCCAGCGCGCCGACCCAGGATTCCAACAAGGAAAGATGGCCTTGATGACCTGCCGCCGCAAATACCGCGTTGGCTATGGGCGCTAACGTGTCAGCGATTAGATCTTTCTTTGCCAGACCGAAGACGAAACAGCTGATGCCGATTGCCGCACCACGCCAATTCAGGCGCATCCGGTCAAATTGTGGCATCATTTCCTTGTGGTGGATAATCGGTCCCGCAATAAGATGGGGGAAATACGTAACAAAAAGTGCGAATTTGATAAAATCGCTTTCGCGGGCTTTGCCTTGATAAACGTCTACGATAAAAGCGATTTGCGTGAATGTGAAAAAGGAGATTCCCAGAGGTAGGACAATGTTGTGCACGACGTCCGGGATTCCGAGTGCCGCATCCAGGTTGGATAAGGCGAAGACGGCGTATTTGAACCAGAACAAGATGCCCAGATTGGCCATAACGCCCGCAACTAGAAACAGTTTGCGACGCGTCGGAATTTTACTGGTGGCCAGGCTCCAGCCGACCAAATAGTTGAGTAAAATCGAACTTAAAAGCAGGGCTAGATAACGCGGATCCCAATAGATGTAAAAGACAACCGATGCCATAAGCATCAGTCCGATTCTACTGCCTGATCCCCAACCGAGCTTTTCAGCAAACAAAAAAGCTCCGACAAGCAGAGGTAGGAAGGCGAAAAGAAATGCCGCGGAATTAAAAAGCAAAAACCTTGCTCTCCTGCGACTGGCTTGTTGCGCTATAGATGGTTCTGGCGGCGGGAGAATTCTGTGGCCACCTTCTCAACCGCTTTGAGTATGTCGTCCATGTCGGTTGCAGTATGCGGCGGGCGAATATGCTCGTTGATCAACATTTCCTCGAAATGTAGCCTTTCCGCCACCGGGCAGCACCCCATGGAATAGTTCGGCCTGCTTTGCGCATTCTCCGGCGCGGCCCAAGGATATCCTGCCTTGAAGGCATTTTTCTGCTGGTATAGCGGTTGTAGATAAAGCGGGCGCACATAAGCCTGATGGAATTGGATGCCCTCCGCGTTGACCGCCTTGGTGAAATCGTTACGTGCCACCCCCAAAAGAGCTTGCCGATACCGAATCGGCATCACATAGAATGTGGCATAATGCTCAGGGCGTTTGGGCGGTAGCGCGAAACAGTCATGAGCCGCCAGGCCGTTCAGTAATCGGTGCACCAGCTCCAGCCGCTCGGTGTTCAAATGATCCAACTTACGAAGCTGTTCCAGCGCGATGGCCGCCAGTATTTCGGTCATGCGATAATTGTAGCCCAGCATGTTGGTGATATCAGTGTAGCCTGCCGGCCCCACCACCGCCTCCCCATGGTTGCGGATGAGCTGCAGTCGATAAGCCAGGTCGGCGTCACTAGTGACGCATAGACCACCTTCACCGGACTGGATGGTCTTGTTGACATTGAAGCTGAATACGCCGATGTCGCCGATAGTACCGACCGATCGGCCATTATATTTCGCACCCCATGCCTGAGCACAGTCCTCAATTACTTTTAGCTTATGTTTGCGTGCAATCGCCATGATCTCATCCATGCGCGCCGGAATGCCGAATTGATGTACCACCAGGATGGCGCGGGTACGGGGCGTAATTCGGCTTTCGATACTTATTGGATCCAGTGAGCCTAGATCTTCGTCAATGTCCGCAAAGATTGGAATTGCACCGTAGATTATCGGCGCCACTGCGCAAGCAGACATCGTATAGGGGCTCACGATTACTTCATCGCCATAGCCGAGTCCCAGAGCGCCGATCGCCATGTAAAGACCAGAGGTTGCGCTGTTCACTGCCACGACATGTGGCGTATTCATCATCTGGCCCGCAAAATCCTCCAGTTTCTGTACGAAAGGTCCTCCACGAAAGCTGAAGGGCAGATCGGGATGATGCGAGCCCTCGAACAGGGAAAGATAGCCGCTATCCAGCGCAGCGATGGCGGCTGCTTTTTCCTCTTCGCCGGTAGTGAAATTGTCCTGCCAGGGCTTTGTCCGCACTGGCGTGCCGCCATCGATGGCCAAGATGCTCATACGCGTTTTCTCGTTTCGAACAGAATTCGCATGGTTTCCGCTGCGGTGGCAAACCCGGCCTTCTCAATGAGGCCGTTATCGCCCTCGCGCAAGTAGCGAGTGGCGGATTGATAGAATGCAAGCATCGACGGTGTACTGTTATCATGTGGTAGGGGCGTGGTAATTTTCAATTCTCGCTCCATTTTGTTGTTGACCCACACCCGGTCAACGAGGATTTCGTCGCCAAAATCCAACAATCGGACGCGGCCGTCGCGGCAGCGAATCTCTGCCTCGAACAATTGGAATGCGTCTTCCGGAAAGCTCTCGATCAGCACCCGCACATCAGGGTTCTTGCGGGGACGGAACTCCGCTTCGATGCAAGGGTCTCCCGCCGCTCCAGGATAGCCTAGGCGTGCCCAGTGGCAATCCAATGTATCATCCAACAGCATTCGCAGCGTGTCGATAACGTGGACGCCGTTGTGCAGCCAGCCGCCATAGTAGACCCATCGTATGTCCACCAGTGGTCCGAGTTCCTCTAGCGCGAGTAACGCACGCACTGCTGAATGACCGGCATCAAAGCGCCGCGAACTGTTAACCGCGAGATTGCATTTTGAATTGGCCGCAAGCGCCGCCGCCAGAGGCGCCAACTCATCTTGGCTGACGCAGAGTGGCTTTTCCATCAACAGCAGGCGGGGCGGTACTTTGTGCAAAATTTGGATGGCCGTTTTCACATGCAGGTCATCGGGCACTGCTACAACGATTATATCGAACGAAACATCCAGCTCCGCTATGGAGGCGACCTGCACCGGCACCCGCCAACGTTGTGCGAAGGCGGCGCGGGCCTCTGTCGCGGGATCACAAATTGCGGCCAGAGTGACGCCCGGAAGAGCATTTATCGCTGCGGCATGGGTGATTGGAGCATCACCCGGCGCAGCGAAGGCGCCTGCGATGCGGCCCGCACCCACCAGCGCGACTTGAAGATTCGCGTCAGCCATGGGTCTCGTCGTTGCGATACTGTTTCCAGCGACGGAGCACATGCCGGTTGCGATCGGCTAGTTGCGGATTGGCATCCAGGAAGGCGATGATGTCACTTAGCGAGAAATCAGGTCGGAGCTGAAAGTGCTCCAGGATGACGGCGGCCACGTCGAGATCAACATCGGTATCGACTTCCAGTGAGAGGTCTGGGCGTCGCAATTGTTCAGGCGCTTCGACGTTGAGGATGTTGTAGATAGTGGGATTTTGCCGAATGAACAGCGTACCATGCTCGCGGACGGCAGGGTCATAGGTCCGCGCGGCGGAATCCGCCAGAGCGGCGGTGGCGAAGACTTCCACTTCCATACCCGGGGGGTAGCTGGTCGTAAGATCGTTACCAATCCATTGGAGTGCATCTTTGGAGGCGCAGTAACGAACGATCATTTCGTCTACGATATGCGGATCAATCAATGGACAATCACCGAACACCTCCACTCCGATTTCCGCTTCTACCATCGCCAGCGCACCCACCATGCGACCCAACACATCATCTTCGCTGCCGCGGAAGCAGGCAACGCCGCGTGAATGGCAGTAAGTCTCTATGACGTCATTTTCTGGTCTAGTGGAGGTCGCAACAACCACACCCGTGAGATGTTGGCAGTAGCTTAAGCGATTGAGCAAATGACCAATTAGCGGCGTGCCAAGGACGTTGCGCATAACCTTGCCAGGCAAACGGCTGGACCCCATGCGTACCTGTAAGGCGGCGAAGATGCGAGTCATACCGGCACATTAGCATTGGCGAGGCTCTCAGCCACGGCCAACACCCGGGCCGCGGCGTCACGAGCAGCAAAATCCGGACGCCGTGTCTGATGACGGGCGTTGGCGCTATTCGCTAGGATGCGGGCGATCCAGTGGTCCAACGCCTCAGGCCCATCCAGCCGTTCCACCAAGCCCAAACGACCCGCGGTACAAAGGTCGCGCCCGATCAGTCCTGGCTGCAGGGCAGCAGGGCGGTGGCCCATCAGAGCAGCTTCCAGCAGGGCCATAGAGCGCATGCCAATCACGGCATCTGCATGCCACAATGATGACCAGAGCGGCGAGCGCTCGCGATTGGTGTGCCAGATCAGGTTTGAACCGCCGATGGGCGGGTGGGGTCCGCCGAGTTCGGATGGATGCAACCGTTCTAACACACTCACGGCGTGGCCACTGGCCGCCAGCCGGGCGGACAGCAAACTGCGTACTTTGATCTCGTCATAGCCCATGAAGGGGCCCATTCGTCCGCGTTCGCCGGGCGCCTGTCCATAATCCGCGGCATGGGTTTCCGACAGAAAGACGATGATGGGACGAGGTATTCTTGTGAAGATGGCGGGCAGGGGCGGCGGGGTCTCCACCATTTTCTCAATCGTATCCGCCAAAGCCGATAAAGCCGGGCTGCCAGTTACGCACAAATGTGATTCGGGCAGCCCCTCGGCCGATGCTTCGCGAAAGGCGAGGTCGTCCTGGCAGCACACCCGGTCC
This sequence comes from Pseudomonadota bacterium, assembly GCA_040389245.1. GTDB lineage: Bacteria > Pseudomonadota > Alphaproteobacteria > Micropepsales > Micropepsaceae > Rhizomicrobium. The sequence goes on from JAZKAH010000002.1 coordinate 1,996,769, forward strand.
GGCAGATGCGGCAGGTCGGCAGCACCGTGAGAGAAGCGCAAACAATAATTATACCACTCATCTAGCACAGCGATTGTGGGAACTCGGCCTCGCGCTGCCACAGTGAGCCAAGCTTCGGAGGTCGGCCAGCCAGTGGTGCCTAACAGGATCGCATCGGGGGGGCTGCGCTCCAGATCGGCAGCGGCGCCACTGGCGTCATTAAACTTCGGCGATTCTGCTGTAAGGCCGGCATCGCGCACCATGTCTTCTGTTGCAGGTCCACCGAGAAAGCGAACATCGTGTGCCGAACGCGCAAGGCAAGCGACCGGCAACAGGTTGCGCGCTCCGCCGGCGTCGGTGGCGCAGAACAGAAGTTTCACACCACGTCATCCCACTGCAGGATGTGGTCGTCACGCAAGGCTCGCTTGGCATGGCGCCCCACGATCTCGTCCCAAGATAGAGGGCTGATGCCGTGTGCCGGTCGTTTTGTGGTTAGATTTGCATTAGTCAACAATGCGCCTTGTGGGATCTCGCCAATCGTCACGATACTCCGGCGAGCGTGCTGCCGTGCCGGAGTTTCAGAGTCCAGAGGCCGCTTCTCGACGTCACCGCCCACCGTCATGAGCAAGTCAACATTGGCGTTGAGATTCTTGAGGTCATGCACATCCATGGCGTGATAATGGTCGTTGCCGGGCAGCGTCTTGTCGTGTGTGAAATGCTTTTCCAGCACTATTGCGCCCATTATCCAGGCGGCGGTCAGGACCAACATGCGTGCTTCCGGTACGGTGTGGTCGGAATAGCCGACAACATGCTCCGGGAATTCCTTCTGCAGCCCCGCGATCATGTTGATATGAGCTTGGTTCATCGGAGTGGGATAGTTGAGGACGCAGTGCAGCAGCACAATGGCCGGCGCACCGTGCGTCTTGAGCTCTCGCACCGCGCTCCGGATTTCCTCCACTGTGGCGGCGCCCGTGGACAGTACCACCGGCTTTTTGCGCGACGCCACCTTGCGCAACAGGGGGACATTGGTGAGATCCGCCGAGGCGATCTTGTAAAAGCTCATCAGCGGATCCAGCAGATCTACAGCTTCCAGATCGAAGGGCGTGGAAACGAACTCGATGCCAACTTTCCGGCAATGGGCAGCCAATTGCCGGTATTCTTCGGGTCCGAACATGTCATATTTCTTGAACAATTCGCGCTGACTGGTGGTTGGCTCAGACTTCAAATCCCAATAGGAAGGGCTTACCCGCGCGGCCAACTTATCGGCCTTGTAGGTTTGGAATTTGGCAGCATCGGCGCCACCTTCTTTGGCCAATTCGATTAATCGCAGGGCTGTTTCCATGACCCCCTCATGGTTCACGCCGATTTCCGCGATGATGTAGGGCCGGGCGAAGGGGCGTAGCTCGCGCTGGCCAAGCGTAACACTGTTCATGCTCAACTCCCGGTTTGCAAACGGCCCGTGGCCGTGCGCAGGGATTCCAGCATATAGGTGAACTGGTCCTCTGGCATCCAATGATGAAAGGGAAAGGAAATCATGTTGTCGAAAAAATGATCTGTCTCGGGACAATTGGCCTCGCCCAATCCTGCCTTGCGAAACATGGGGTAACGATAGAGGGGGTAATATTGCACCGCGCATTTCACGCCATACGTATAAGCCAGAAGTGCGATAAGGTCGTCGCGAGTCTTGCCATATTTCTGGCCGTCATAGCGAGCCGCGAGCAAGTGCCAACTGTGCTCGCAACCCTTTGGCACACTCTGAAATACCAGCTCGGGGTAGTCCTTCATCGCTGCAATAAAGCGAGCAGCACGTTGGCCGCGGTCGGCATTTACAACGTCCAACCGACCCAGCAAGCGGGTGCCCAATGCGCATTGGATTTCACCCAAACAAAAATTGTACGGCCATAATCCGTCGATGTCGAAATCCACGTTGCCCATGGCAGGAATCCAATAGTGCTGCCTTTCCTCGGGAAAGCCTCGCATGCCGTTATGACGCAGTCCTGGTGTCAGGGCGGCATCCGCGTCGCTCTTCACAGTCAACATGCCGCCCTCTCCCAACGTCGAGATATTCTTATGTGTGTGAAAGCTGAAGCAGCCAAAATCGCCAATGGAACCTGCTTGTCGACCTTTGTAACGCGAGCCCACTGCCTGGGCAGCATCTTCCACCACTTTGAAATTGTATTGATCCGCCAGCGCCAGGATAGGGTCCATATCGCAAACTAGGCCATAAAGATGGACCACTACGACACATCGTGTGCGAGATGTAATGCAGGGCTCAATCGTGGCGGCGGTGACGACACGAGTATCGCGATCGATATCGGCCCAAACAATCTTCGCGCCAGTACGGGCAAAAGAGATTGCTGACGCCGCGAATGTATGGGCGGGGATAATAACTTCATCGCCCGGGCCCAGCCGGCAGAGAAGTGCAGAAAGTTCCAGCGCTGCGGTGGCGCTGGAGACAGCGAATGCGTGGCGACTGCCGACATAGTTAGAAAATGTTCTCTCGAATTCCGCTTGGTAGCGACCTTGCGTCAGCGGGTCGGCGCTGCGCATCACCTCGCCGACTAAAGCGATCTCTTCGTCAGTATATTGAAGGCCTTTTCCACTCCAATCGACTTGGAATGGGGCAATATTATTCATCTCTCATGCTCTTTCGTGCCGTGTTTCTCACGCAGGCGATTTTCGTAATCCGACGACATCGTCTTATCATTGGTCATGTTGCCGCTATGCTGGCGATAACGATAGAGAGGCAGCTCAACCCTATGGATGGAATATTTTTTTTGAAAACGCATCCACATGTCTTGGTCTTCATGCATCAGGAAGGCATCATCATAGAGGCCAATATCAACCAGCTGCTCCTTGCGAAACATAATGCCGCAACCAATTGGGTGCTCTAGGCAGTTGCAGCGCTCGAGTACGTCTTCGTTATCGTTGACCAAATAATAGTCACAAGCCACCGCATCCATATATCCGTTTTGGGCCAGGAAACTGCGCAGTAAATACAAATAATCCGCGTGCACATAATCATCGGCATCCAGGCGCACCACGAATTGGCCGCGCGAAGCGCGGATGCCACGATTAAGTGAGGCGGGAAGGCCCATTTGCGTTTCGTTTTGCAGGACACGGATCTCGTCCCCGAAATCCGCTAAAACCAAACCGGTACGATCCCTGCTGCCGTCATTGATCACAACGACTTCGTAATCATTCGCCGTCATTGACTGGGCGAGGATGGAACGTATGGCGCGGCCAATCAGCCGCTCTTCATTGTGGGCTGGTACGATTACGGAGACGATGGGGTGTATTGACATAATTTACATTCGGCGAAAAATTTGTGCGACCTTCGCGGGCGTCAAGATGTCCTTGAAATTGTCGCCCAGCGCGTTGCGTAGTGGTTTTTCGTGAATAATAGTTGATGCGTAAAGTTTCTCCATCTCCTCGTCGGTGACGTTGGAGCAGATGCCGACCGGCAATCGAATTTTTTGCTTCTTCAGCATTTCATGAAATTCTTTGGTCTCCTCTGGATAGAATTCCTGCATGGCGTTCATTACAAGGCAGTTCGCCAGGCAGTGATGGGTACCAAACACAACACTAAGGCCAGCGGAAAAGGGGTGCACCACGCCGACAAAGCTGTTGCCAATCGCAGAACCGCCCAAATAGGAGGCAATCATCATTGCCTCGCGCGCTTGATCCGACTGCATATCGTCTGACAGGAAAACTTGACGTGCTAGTTCCAATGATTGCCGTGAATAGGAATCGGCAATGGCGTGACGATAGGAGCCCGCTAGCGATTCGATGCAATGAATATAGGTGTCCATCCCAGTATAGAAATACTGCTCGCGGGGCACGCTAGCGGTGAGGTCGGGATCCAGCAACAACTCGTCATAAACTGTATGGATACTGTTCATGCCCAATTTGAGATTTTTGGCGCGGTTGAGCATTACACAAGTGGCCGAGGCTTCGGCGCCGGTGCCGGACAGGGTTGGTATGCCGATTTTCTTTACGGCGGGATTCTTTACAAGATCCCAGCCTTGATAGTCGGCCGCTTTGCCTTCATTTGTCAGCAAATTCGCCACTGCCTTGGCAATGTCGAGCGTGGCGCCGCCACCGATGCCCACGATAAGCTTGATGGGCCGGCCTTCTGACGCCGTTACCACTTCAATTTTGAGATCATCGACCTGATCCGTCTTGGGCTCATGCGTTGTGTCCACGAACTGAATGACGTCCTTATTGCGCGCGGGCAAGCGCGGCATCATTTTTTCGTTGGCACGCCAAAAATGATCGATGAAATAAACGACGCAATCGTCCTCACCAGGCGCATGGAGGGTGACGCGTTCCTTGAGGTTGTCTAGGCAACCGCGGCCAAATAGATAAGTGCCGACGGTCTTGGTGGGGCGCATGCAAATATATCCAGCTTGCGTGTTAATACTGACCGCGTGTGCAGCGGAACGCCTATATATACATCAGAGCTTCCCAAGGCTATATTTTCGGCGGGAGATCACTTGATGGCCGCCATCCCGGTCATTACGCCGCAAGACTAGATTTGCGGGAACGATGCTGTTTGGAGCGATAGTCACACCGCGCAACAGAATCGCTCCAGTTCCGATCATGGTTTGAGTGCCTACGACGACCTCGTTGACCCGGAACTGGTGCGCCCAATCGGAGCTACGGAAGTCGTAATCGTGGTCAACAATAGAGACAAATTGCGCAATTTTGCACCCGTCACCGATAGTGACGCGCTCTTGCACTCGGATGTTGCAGAAATGGCCGATATAGACCTGATCACCGATGTCGAGAACGGCACCGGGTCCGATCACAACCACCCCCCCGCTGACCAGTGAACCTTTACCCAACCGCAGCGTGCCCTCGCAATAGAGTTTGCAGTCGCGGAGCCGATAGAAGTAACGCAGCTTGTAATAAAGGCCTTTGAGCCGGGAGCCGATTGCGCCGCTCACCGTGGGCTCTGCCCTCTCGGTGCAGGTTGATCGCGTGAAACCGTCGCGCGCGACCAAATCTTTCCCAGATGCTTTATCGACCAAGGCCTGGCAGATGGCCAAAACAGGCCGTGCGCAATGCTAGAAAGAATGGAAAAAAAACTACCCAATATAAGAACTAGGATAAGTGTCAGCTTCACGTTGGGGAATGACGGCACCTTGGGCGCGACCGCCGGGTCCACTACTTCAGCAGCATAAGAAGCGTCGCCGCGAAGCATCATCAGCTGCTTTTCCTGGTCTGCCACAAGCTGGATCAACGCTTCCCGATATCCCACTTCCGTGGTCTGCAGCAAACGGCGCTGCAAATATTGAATATTCTTCTGCAATTCGGCGTCATGGCGCTGACGGAGGATGTTATCGGCCTCCCGATTAACTAGCGATAGAAAATAAGCGGCAAATTGTGGGTTGGTGTTGCTGTATCGCAAGCTGTAAGTGGAGGATGCCGTCAAAAACGATACATTCTCCGAAATCATATGGACATTTGACACAAGATATCGCGCTAGATCGCGGGAGTCCGGCGGCGTCCATGGCGGCATGTTCAATAGACTTTTTATTCCGGCCTTGATGGTCGCTATCGGCCCGGTGGGCTTGATCCAAATATGATCATGCTGGTCCCACTGGTCGGCGAATATTACCTGCACCATGCCGTATTTCTGGTCGAGAACGCGGGCTAAGGCGTTGGAATTGATCAGGTCGCCAAATAGCTTGAACTCAGTGGGGGCTGCGCCGGCGCCGCCGGCCAGGCCGCCAATCAAGCTCAAGGCCGAGCGTGCGGCGGAGGCGTCATTGTTGTTAATTTTTTCGGTGATCAGAATTTCCGCGGTATATTGCGGTTTGGCCAACGCAAGAAAAATGACAGCGAGGAGCGTTATGCTTATTATTACCACAAGGCCGGTAGATCGGCCTTGTCGGGCCGCATGCAAAATATCGCCCAGCGAGTATCCGCCTCGGGCGTATAGGGATGGCTCATAGGGCGTGCCGGAGTCCGGGGGCATTTCTATCCTGCTAGGTCTGGCAGTCTGGGCTGCGGCCTGGTTGGTGACTCTTTGGAAGAGCTGATTTACACTATTGGATTATATTAGGAAACCGGCTTTTCTGGCCAGGAACAGAATCCGTCGGAATGCCCTCAACCATGCTTTCTAAGCCGTCCGGAAATTTTGTGCGTGAAAAAAGTCAGTGTCCTGATTAACGCTTATAACTCTGCCGGCACGATTGCCGCGACAATCAATAGCGCGTTGGCCCAGACCTATCCTGACCTTGAGATCATTATTTTCGATAATGGCTCCGGTGATGCCACGCCCGGCATTGTCGCCGCCTATCACGATCCTCGTATTCATTATCATCGGCAGGATCCCACTATCGTGCTGGGAGAGGCGCGCAACGCCATTCTGAAGTTGGCGGAAGGCGACTATCTCGCCTTCCTTGATTCAGATGATCTGTGGGAGGCAGACAAGATCGCCCGCCAGGTCGAACAAATTGAACGAACAGGCGTAGGCATTGTTTTCACGGATGCTACTCGCCATTATATCAGAGACGGCAGTGAGATCGGTCACTTCACATTCATGGGCCATGTACCGCATCTCGAGAATTTATTTGGGGATCAGCTACGCGTCTATACCGTCGTAAATTCCTCGGTGTTGTTTCGCCGTGACGCGCTCTACCGGCAGGAGCGCTGGATCGATCCTCGTCTGCGTGTATGCACCGATTTTGACCTATTTATGCGATTGATCTATTGCGAAGGCGGTGATTTCCTCGACCAGAAGTTAACTATCTACAACGTGGCCGCCGGCTCCACCATCGATTCCAATCAGGATGTACTGGCGGACGAAATGTCGGGCTCGATTAATCAGATGCTGGTCCGTTGGCCGGCAATTGCGCACGACCATGAAGAAGACTTGCAGGTATTTTATCGCAATATTGCTTTCCAGCGCGCTAAATCGGCTTGGCGCCAGGGCAGCACAAAGGTGGCGCGCTCTCATCTGCAGCCTTATCTCTGTACGCCGCGTTTCTTTTTCGCATATTTGGCGACGCTGTTTTCCTTTAGTCTTGTGATGCGATCCTGGGATTTGTGGCAACAGAGCCGCCGCACCTAACCGGATTGCTGCGGAAGCCTTGTCGCGCCCCGTTCCCCATTAACGATTCGTATTTGGGTGATTACGGCGCTGAGCATGAATATCGTATAATATTTCATGATGGGTCCCAGGATCAGCGCTGCGCCCATAGCTGCACCAATGCCGAGTGCCGTTGCCGCGCTCGCTCGATCGGGTGGGCGAATGACGCCAAAGTAAAATAGATATCCCCAGATAATAAGTAGTAGCGGCAACTGCAGTACGCCGAACTGCAGCATCATCATGATTACTCCAGGCGCGGGATCGAAGAAAATGAGGAATTCATTTAGGTCTACCATTCCCACGCCCAACACGTGACTTCTAAAAATCTCGTACGCCTTGATCAGGCTGGATGCCTTATCGGCATAGCTTCCTGTTTTGCTTTGTTCTGTGAAGACCGCCAGGCTGGTATGATCGAGAAGGTAGATGACCGGGATCGCGACAATAGCGATGCCCGCCAAGACAACCAGCGCCGACTTGAAACGGCCGAAGCGCACCGTCATGATCAATATGATGAGGGCGGCGATGGGGACAGCCGCTGTAGACAGGCTTCCGATGAACGCCAGCGCCATCACGGCCATGCTCCAATTTCGTTTCGTCTGGAAGGCGTAGGCGAATGCCGGCAGGAGGAATTGCCCGAAATAACCGGCCTCGCTGAAATAAAAACAAGAGCGGAAATCGCCTCCCATAATTGTGCCCAGCAGACCGCCCATGCCCAGAAGAACCGGTTCGCCAGGAATGGTGCTGACGTTAATCATCATTATTCGACGAACATGAAAATAATCTGCCAGCACGGACGCTACCACTTGGATGCTCGCAATGAAGGCGAGCGTGCAATAAAGCGCCATATACCGTTCAAAAGCCGCACGGCTGTCGAGAAGCTTCGCGACGAGGTATACGTCAAGCGAAATAAGGATCATTTTGGCCGCAGAATAGGGGTCAGCGACATACCCAGTCGCGAAAGCGTTGCCGGCTTCAAAAAAGACCGTGATGACGAAAAAAAACAGCAGCAGAATTTCGCCGCCCCTGAGATTTGCTGTCACTCGCTTTAGATTTGCGCCGATCAGAATGAATCCGGATCCCACGATCGCATAGCGGATAATGTTACCGATCGGGTTGGCGTCAAACAGTGGCATATTGGCCATGAACGGCGCAAGCATGCCGTAAACGGCTGCCCATTCGGGAGCGGAAATTGCCCTGGCACGGTGGCGCGGCGGCTCGGAGATCGCGAGGCCGTCAACCACGCTCATAATGCTGGCCTACCCATGGCGAATGTTCCAGTCATAAGCAATTGTCGCGTCAAAGGGATCGCGCCGATCAATTTCGGCTGGGTCATGCGGAATGGTGGCGCAATTTGCGACTACGGCAGGGCTCGTGCCAAGCCCCTTGAATCCGTTCCACACTAGCGGTGGCACGGTAACGAGATTGTAATTTTCAGGACCCAAAAAAAGCTCCTGGGTCTTCCCCTTTGTTGGACTGTTATCTCGCCCGTCATACAGTACGAATTTGATCAGCCCGTGCGGCACCGCATAATTCAACGTCATGATTCTGTGAACGTGCCACGCTTTTATAGCGCCTGGATTGACGGTAGAGAAATAGATCTCGCCGAAGGCCTGGAACACCGCCGAATCCCGCCGCAGCATATGCATGACCTTGCCGCGTTCATCCACAATCTGCCGAAGGGGTGTTACGACCACGCCGTCAATCATGCCGCGTCCCGCTTCCTGAGAAAGGCCAAGGAAAATGCGTCAATCTGGCTGCTTGTAATCTGCCACACATCCTCTCCGTTATGCCAGCGCTGATACCAGGAGGCGGTCTGAGCGATGCCTTCCGGGAAAGTCCAAGTCGGTTTCCAGTGCAGCCCCGCCAATGCCTTCTCCCAGTTTAGTTGCAGCAACATTGCCTCATGCGGGAATGGACCCTTGTCGAACGTAATATCGGCACCGCGTGCATCCCAGTGTGACGCGATGGTCCTCGTGACTTCCAGCACGGTGCGACAATCCTCGGTGTGGGGACCGAAATTCCATGAGCCGCGGTAGTTTTTCCCCTCTGTGCTCTCTAGCAGGGCAGCCAGCAGCATGTAACCCGACAGCGGCTCTAGAACATGCTGCCACGGCCGGGTAGCCGTGGGATTGCGTAATTCAATGCGCCTATCGCCACAAAGGGCGCGGATGCAGTCTGGTACGATGCGGTCCTTGGACCAGTCACCGCCGCCAATCACGTTGCCCGCGCGGGCGCTGGCGGCGTTCAGGCCACGTTCTCTAAAATAAGAATCTTGATAAGAGGAGAATAGCAGCTCGGCGCAAGCTTTGGAGGCGCTATAAGGATCGTGCCCACCCAGCGAATCGCATTCTCGGTAGCTCCACACCTGCTCATTGTTGTGGTAGCACTTGTCGGAAGTGATGTAGACCAATGTACGCACGCTGTCGCTGTTGCGCGCCGCGTCAAGCACGTTGGCTGAGCCCCGCACATTGACGTCAAAGGTTTCCACTGGATTAGCATAGGATTTTCGTACCAGCGCCTGTGCCGCCAAATGGAATACGATTTCCGGCCGAGCGTGCGCAAATGCCTCTCCAAGTTTGGCGCTGTCACGAATGTCGCCAACAATGTGATGGATGCGCTTTTCCAGCGCTAGCAAGGAGAAATGATTAGGCTCTTGTTCGGGCGCAAGCGCATAGCCCGTCACCTCAGCGCCTAGACGCGTCAGCCATACCGAAAGCCAACTCCCCTTAAAGCCGGTGTGGCCGGTAACGAGAACGCGTTTGCCGGCAAATGCCTTGGTGAAAATGTCCATGATTATTTTCCGAAGGCGCTGCGGCAGAGTAAAAGCATCGCATCGATCTCCCTCGCCAAATCGTTGGCGGGCGAGAATCCAGCGGCACGCAATTTGTCTACACGAAAATCAAGCGACTCGGATATCTCCCCTTTTTTGGGCGCTACACGCTCTATCGATACATCGCGGCTCAATATCATCCGCGCGCGGTCTGCGATCAAGCCTGCCATGTCGTAAACCGACATCGCTATTCCGCTGCCGAGGTTGAAAAGACCGTCATCCCATACGGCACGGTGAGCTTCCGCGAAATGCTGAACCGCGCCCGTGATATCCTGCATAGCGATGAAATCGCGCAACTGCAGTCCGCTTGACTTGAGCGTGAGTGTATTTTCGGTCACCGCCTGGCGGCAGAGATCGTTTGTTACCAGCATCCAGCGATTGACGTCGATATCGGCGGGGGCGCCAACGGCGTTGGAGAGCCGCAATACCAGCCCATCAATCTGTCCGGCTGCATGCGCCGCGAGCACGAAATCTTCCGCGGTGCGATGCGTGATGGCATAGGGATGTCGCGGCACGGGCAGCGACGTTTCCTTCAGGCTACCTATTAGGGGCGCCGCATAAACGTGGGCGGTGGAGAAGAAAATGAATCGCTTTGCGCGCATTGTTTGCGCCGCAAGAAGCCAAGCCAGGCTTTCCATTCCGTTAACTCGCAGGGCTTCTTCCGGATATTTGGCGGCATCTACTTCATTCATTGCTGCCAGATGAACGATCAGCGCACAATCTTGGCAGGCTTCCATCAGCGTCTGGCGGTCAGCATCAATGATCTGAATGAAATCGAAACCTTTCGCCCAGTCCGGGATTTTCGAGGCAGCCCGCCGCGAGGCGATGCGTACTTTCCAGCCCGCAGAGGCTAGGGCCTGGCTTACTCTTCCGCCAATGTAGCCGAGGCCGCCGGTCACGACAACTTGTCTAGGCACAACAACTCCGCGCTGAATCGGTATTGCGGAACAACAGAGAATCTCTCGCAGAAAGACTGTTTAGCACGGTGATCATCTATTCGCGAAAGCCACTATCGGCGGTATTCTTTCACGCTCGCATACTCTAGCATGAACTTGAAATATATCATTTTTTTCGTTAAGCGGAGATCATGCTGCAGAAAAAATCGCAATGGAATGAGCGCGCCGAAGAGGTGCACAAACTAGGCTTCACGCGGGTTAAATCCGCGCTGGATGTGGCGGAAGTTCGGCGCCTGCGCGCATTCTGCGAAGAAGTCCATCATCGTACGGGGGAGGATTGGATGGACCCTCAAACGCTTTTCGATGCCCCTGAACTTCGCCTCCTACCATTTCGGTCGGCTAGTGTGCAGCTGATGCGCGATGTTTTGGGGACGGAATTCTATGTAATGCCAGACTTTGCGGTGAATCTGGGCAAGTACGGTAGCTGGCATCGCGATACCGGATCCCAAATCCTGGATGGCTGGAAGTACGTATTCGATCGTGATTTCCTTCATATGACCTTTGGCCTTTATTTCCAGGAAAATCATCCCGTTTTCGGCGGTGGCCTAGACGTGTTGCCCCGCAGCCATCGTCGTGTCCTGCCGTTGCAATCAACCAAGTTGGAAAATGTGCGTGACAAATTGCGACTGCGTTTGGGCAGGCGCCATCCCATTCCCTGTCAACCAGGCGACATGCTGGCTTTCAATTTTCGAATTTTCCACCGCGCCACGTTGCCGGAGCAACCGCGCCCCGCCAACATGCCTCTTCGCGTAGCTTTCTTTTGGGGGGCGGTAAAGGAGCGTCGTCACGCGGAAGCCTATCTCCAGCATTTGCGCGATCGCGCGAAGACCGATCCCTACTTCGCCCGTCTTCTGCCCGGCGGCAAATTCGAATATTCGGCAGATATGCGCGCGGCCGCAGCTGAAGCGGGTTGCACACTCCTATCAGTCTGATTTCCCTTAAAGTGAATCCAGTACATTGCTGAAGATTTCCTCGCGTGAGCGGCGGGACGTGCCGACCGAGAATTCCGGCGTGAAGGCGTCAGATTTTTCCAAGTCTATCTGTTCCAAAACGGATTTTCGAATAGCCCGAGGATCGAAACTGTCGGGTCTTACGTAAATGCAGCGTTGCGAGATAGCGGCGCTCGCCGCGGCAGTAGGGTTGCGTATGCCAATATCGAAATAGATCACCGGCTTATCGGTCGCGAGCGCCAAATTCAGCCCCGTCGAGATGTAGTCGAGTATGTAAGCGTCGTAATCAAGAATTGCTTCCTCGAGAGGACGAAAGTCCTTTGGCGCTGGACAGGGCACCGTCTGCCCAGAATCGATATTTGTTGGATGCTCCTTGATCGTCAAATTGGGGAACGCTGTACACAAGGCCTGCTGCCACTGCCGGTACAGAAAATCGGGCGCCGAGTGGAAAGGCCCATAGCTTTGGAACAGCGGATAAGAGGTTGGTATATAGAGGATTCTGTTCGCAGAGATATTGTCGGCGCGACGAATTTCGCGGTCCGGCGACCAAAGTTTACCGATAATAAAAGGCGAACTGGTGGGAATGCTTTGCGGTATCTCCCCCAAAAGGCTGCGCGCATAGCGGCTGTTACGCCTGAGATCATCACCATGATTTCCGAAGCTGAGTAGGTGGGTAGGATAGGTTGCTTCGCCATAGCCACTCCAGGGTTCATCAAGAAACCCGTCAGCGTCGCCGTGAATCGGCACAAAAAGAGGAAGACCTCGGGATCTGGCCTCCGCGCCCATGAGCCTATATTCGATCGTTAGCATGGACCCCGTGACTGCGATGTCCCACCCTGATGCCTTACATTCTTCGGTAATGCATGCCTGCATATAGTTATGCAAAAGCTTGATTGCGCTTTCTTGCACCAAAGTAGTCATATTCAACTCGTTCATTAGCGGTCTCAAGGCGCTAACCAAAAAAGGCCATTGCTCGGACATAGCGATACCTGAAATACCGCTTATGTCTGGAAAGACCAACCTATGACCCTTGCGCAGCAGTGAAGTCGCCAATCGGCTGGCATTAAGGAAAGTTGGGAATATCGCTATCCTTTTCCCGCGCCTGCCTGAAATGCCACTGACAGCCGAGGCAGCGCGCGCAATTCTCCGCATGCCCCAGCGGTTTGCTTGCGGAAAAACAGGATACCGGCATGTCGAGACGTCAAGTCCCTGCCGAATATTTTGATAGTCCCAATAAGGAAAATCCAGATTTGTCGCACCTAGAAGTTCCGGCGTGCACAGGCCATTTGCATGCTCGGTCGTGCGATAAAGGTAGGCGGTAAAAAACCGCTGCAGGACATGGAAGAACACGATTGTAAGGTTTTTGAAGGGGGGGGCCGCAGGGTTACAAATCTCAGCTGCGGCCAATAGATGCTCATAGACCCGCAATGCGCGCCCATTGATGTCGCCCACGGTGGCGTAAAACTGATTCACCGAAGAAGGCAAAGTTGCATCAGGCACACTTTCGCCAATGGATGATGCTGGCCGCGTTATTCGGATTGAGCCCATATACATCTGGAATGACGCGCACGATCTCGACGCGGCCTTTTTTCTCCAGATCCTTTATCCTCATCCAAAGATTTCTGTTGGTGTCATTGGCAATTGCGTAAGCTTGCGAGGACCCTTCCAGCCCAGCTAGCGCCAAATCAGCACGATACTGCCAGCCGACCGGTTCGATATGAATGACGTCAACGGCAGGCGAAAGCGCCAAAATTTGCTCAAAAAAGGCGGTGGTAATATCAGGCACCTGCTCGACCCCATAGACGGAGAATACTACGGTATGGTCTTCGTTGCGCCATGATGAGAGCTCGGGCGCACGCAAGTCGAAATACGCGGTCTTCAGACGCATTCCAGGTGCGGCAGAGGCGATCAGTTCGGCGCAGTCCCGCCCGCTGGGCGTATATTCCAAACAGCCGTAACGAGCGCTCCTTGGTGCGCCATTTTCCCAGGCAAGAAACAGGCTGCGACCCCACCCAGCGCCCAAATCCAGAATAGTTTTGGTGTCTGGACGGCAGCTTCGCAGTATTGATGAGCGAATTAATTCGTAAAAGCCCGCAAGCGCCGAAACGGTCGGCATGCGTACTCGTTTGCCAAGCAGAACAACCTCAATTTCACTGTCAAGATCGTCGCCATATTCCCAAATTGTAAGATTCCATAATAAGGCGCCCAGCCGGGTTTCACCACCGGCGATCAGCCTACGTGCTTCCGCGAGAACGGCGGGCCATTTCTCGCGGCCATATTCGCGCTCGATCCAATGCTGGTCGCGTCTCACCGTACCGCGCGGAAGACTTTCAAAGGGGTTAACCTTGGGTGTCACAGCTCGGGCCTTGGAAGACGGCGCATTGCTCGCTCGTTATTTGACCGCATCAACGCAGAGCACAAGACTGGGAAGCGTGGTGTCGAAATAGCGGGGATCACGCATCACCGGGCAGATGCTTTGACCGGGACGCGAATAATGCACTTCGGAGAAGCCGGTTTTTTTCATCAGTGCGGCTACTTTCTCATTTGTCCACCAGCTCACATGATTCTGGAAGTCCATGCGCGGTTTGGTTTTGTCGACCATGCCCACAAGGACATCAAGACCCTTCTCCATGCCATGCTGGTCAAAAATCGCGGTGACTTCGGCGTCAGTCAATCTGGGCGGAGATTTGGAGTCCTTGCCCCACACAAGCTGACTTGTGAAATAGGACAGGAAACCCTGCGTGTCCGACAATGGCGCAAAGCGTTTATAAAACAGGGGATCTTTGCGCCGCCACATCAGGTAGCAGAGATCTGCGTCGGTGCACATCACGCGAAAGATGCCGCCGGGCTTGAGAATGCGATAACATTCCGAAAACAAGAACTCGACCTCTTCGTCAGTCAGATGGTCGATCATGTGGCTGGTGTGTGTTGCCTCAGCCGAATTGTCTGGCACGGGGAAAGGCTCGCCGGCTCCGACATTCCAGTGAATGTAGGTACCGCCATAGTCGGGAGCGTTGACAAAATAGTCCACTGACGTCCAGGCATCATGGAACCAGCCGCCCGCCCCAAAACTATAAAAACGTTTGTTGCGAACCGCATCCTCACCATAGATGTCGAAATAGTCCTGCATGGTCGTGAACTGTTTTCGGTAGCGCATATCCGCGCCGTAATCGTCGCCAAGACGTACCGACACCTTCAGATGCAGCGGTCGAAGCAGCGCTTCGAAGATCGGCTGCAGGCGGTATTTCACGCGCCATTTGCGCCAATAATGTTGCAGCCCGGGCATTACAAAATGGCCTTTCGCAGGGATTGTCTCGTATTTGCCGTAAGTATCGCGACTTCCAGGGTTAACTCGCGCATCTCTATAAGCTATTGATTGCACAAGAAGATTTTGTTGGGAAGTACATTTTCCAATCAAACTCTGCTTAACAGAGACCGATGGGCAAATCAACGCGGCGCACGAGGGGGGCGCGCGAGACGCCAATTCAATGTTGATGAAGGGAGGTCACCACGTTTTCCAGGGCGCCTGACCGGAATTCCATAACGAGTTGAGTAGTTGATACTCTCTCATCGTGTCCATGCACTGCCAGAATCCGTCATGACGATAGAGCATCAGTTGTCCGTCGCGCGCTAGATTGCGCATCGGTTCAACTTCCATCACGCAACCTTCGTCGTCCGACAGATAGTCGAGCATCTCGCGCTTGGCCATAAAGAAGCCACCAGATATCCGGCCACTGGAGGTCTGGGTCTTTTCATTGAACTCCACCACACGCCCGTCGGCATCATGTTCGATTTCACCGAAGCGCGCAGGCGGGTGTACCCCCGTAACCGTCAGCAGCTTGCCGTGAGATTTGTGGAAGGCGAACAGTTTGGTGAGATCGATGTTGCTCAAGCCGTCGCCGTAGGTGAGCATGAAGTCTTCGTCATCACCGATATATTTGGCCACTCGTTTTACACGGGCGCCCGTCATGGTGTTGAGTCCGGTATCGGCCAGAGTGATACGCCAATTCGTCTCGCCATGGCTGTTGTGGCTGATTATTTCGCGGTCGGTACCCAGCGTTATAGTAAAATCGGTGGTCAGAGACTCATAATCCAGGAAGAAACGCTTAATCGTCTCTGCCTTGTAGCCAAGACATAAAACGAACTCGTTGAATCCGGATTGAGCGTAATATTTCATGATGTGCCAGAGGATCGGCAGGTTTGCGATAGGGATCATCGGCTTGGGAATGTCGCTAGTCAGGTCGCGTATGCGCGTTCCATAACCGCCGCACAGAATGACTGTTTTCATTTCCCTTTTTCACTTTTTGGAATGCAGACACACTCTCCCGAACAAGGGGGCTACGTCAAGTTCTGCAAATCCAACTGGAAAGCCCCTCTTGCCATCCGCGCGCGCCATTGATAGGCAGAAAAGACGCTGAATCACCGCGCTGGGTCACAGCCGCGAAGGCAGGCATGAACTACTATTTTCTCCCCCGTCACCCCGTCTTTGAGACTGCGGTTACGCTGGCAAATTTTTCGCCCGTTGACGCAGTCGGGCGAGAGCGTCAGCATATCTATCTTGCCTGGACTGATGGTACCCGCTGGATAATCGAGGCAATGGGCGATTTGGGCGCTGGCGAAAGCCGGAATTTTACCAGCAAAAATCTTCCGCAAACGGTACCAGCCGATCGGGCCTGCTTTTTCTTCTTCTTTCCCAAGCTTCTGCCAGCCACTCTCAATAAATTGCCTACAGATCCAATGATGGAAACCGCGCCGGCTTGGCGCGGCAATATCCAATTCCGCTCACCAACGACGCGCACGAGCTATCAGGGCGAATATCCAAGCGCGATGCTGAAGTTGAAAAAACAGTCGCTGGTCAGCATTTCGCCAATGATCCAGGGGGGCGATGATATCGGCATGCACTTTCTGCTTGCCAATCTTTGTGAGACCCCGGAACAGCACCCCCGTACGCTGAAATTCGCGGCCGCGCGAGACCGCAAGGTCGTGCTGGAGGCTACGGTCTATACCAACGCCGTGTCTTTGGTTGATATTTCGGCGATCGCACCATTGCGCAATGAACTTTTCTGCACAGTTTCTTCTGACATTACCGGCGTACCGCTCTATCTCGCCTTCGACGTTGGCGGGACACAGCTTTCGCTCGAGCATACACATCCACCAACCGAGTTGTTCGCATTTTCCCGCCAGCCGCAAGTCCCGGTGAAGCGGATGAAAAGTTGGTGGCTGCAGCAGGTGAAGTCATGACAAATGAGGTATTGCTACGGACGCGTAACGCCCTGGCAGATCGATTGCGTTCCGCCCTGGGTGTGAGGCCACCTCGCTGGAATCGTCCTTGGAGCATGCATGCGACCATTAGCGATCTGTTTCCGTGGCGTGGTGGCACGGAATGGGACACCAAGTTCGATGTAATGAATTTGTCGTCCGTGTTGATGCCTGACGCCCCGGCGGCTGAGGATGTCAACTTTGTGTTGTTTGATGACTTCGGCCACCAGTTGCGGGAAGAGCGTTTCTCCCTCGATCCTTTCTCCATGCGAGAATTGAAGATATCCGATTTCACGCCTGCAGCCGGGCAGGGTACGTTTGCGTGTTTCCACGCACTAAATCTGCAATGCACACCGGAGTTTTCCGGAGGGCATTTGACTGAGCGCAACTACGTCTCTTATCGCAATCTTGGGTCGATGTCGCTTTTATGGAGTTATGTGCACGGTAACACTTACGCTCTGTCGCGCCGGGACGCGGCTAGAATGCACTCCATCGCGGGGCGCCCAACAAGCGAGGTCATCTATCGTCCGCAGCTACGTTTCGACGATTGCCTACGTTTTGAGCTAGTGTTTTCCAACACGACCTCGCGCGAGCTGGTCGTACGGGTGAAGGCATTTGATGATGCTCATAAGCTGATAAAGCAGAAGGTCGCTACGGTACCCGCGAGTGGCATGGTGGTGATTGCCTTTGACAACGCCGATGGAGGGATTGCGACGGTGGAGAACGAAGGCCGTCATTTTATGTGGCGTCCCGTGCTGTTCAAACACTATCAGACCGGCTTTGATGTTCTACATTCCTAAATTGACTGCGGTGAAATTTCCAGGCCGGACGGGAGCCCGATCAGTGATCGAAATTCAACCGATTCACGTGACAGCAAGTCGAAGGAGCCGCACGCGGCGATCTGCCCGCGACTGAAGACGTAAAGTCGGTCGCAATGCTGTACCGTGCTCATGCGGTGGGCTACGATAATCACAGTAACTTTGCCCCGCAATCCATCGATGGCGTTAGTGATCTCGCGCTCGGTACGCGGATCGAGCGCTGAGGTTGCTTCGTCGAGCACCAGCACCTCTCGGCCGAAATAGAGGGCGCGGGCAATGGCCACGCGCAAACGTTGACCGCCAGAAAGGCGCCCGCCACGATCTCCAATGCGGGTATTCAAGCCTTCAGGCAACTCATCGATCAAGCTTTCCAGCTGGGCCAGCTGGACCGCACGTGACAGTGCCGCATCATCGATTTTCGCATCTTCCTGACCGAAAGCGATATTGCGTCTCAACGTTTCGTTCAGCAAGAAGACATCCTGCGGCACAAACGCAACCTTGGCTCGCCAAGCCGCGACATGAACCGTCATCGGCACATCGTCAATCAGGATGTCGCCACGCGTCGGTTGCAAGATGCCTAGCAGTAGGTTGGCCATAGTCGTCTTGCCGCTGCCAGACGCACCGACAAAAGCGATGATCTCTC
This sequence comes from Pseudomonadota bacterium, assembly GCA_040389245.1. Taxonomy (GTDB): domain Bacteria; phylum Pseudomonadota; class Alphaproteobacteria; order Micropepsales; family Micropepsaceae; genus Rhizomicrobium. Next base: position 2,015,303 of record JAZKAH010000002.1, read on the forward strand.
CTCGGGCAATCTCTATACTCACGTCGCTAAGCGCGGTCTGGTCGAAGCCGGGATAATTGAACCCAAGCCCGCTTACTTCAATTTTTCGTGTGAAACCCATCGGCGTTGAAAGGGCTGCTTTAGGGGGCAATTCGAGAGGTATGGCAAGTGCTTCGGCGACATCGCTTAAGGCAGGGGTGCCGAATCGAATTAGGTTGAGCGCAAGCAATATGCGGTTGGCTGCCGGCAGCAATCGGACCATGGCGACAACTAGCGTTGCGGTAAATGGCAGTGCCGCCGTCAGGTTTCCGCCGGATATAACCATTGCAATCATGGTACCGCAGAGGGCGAGAACCAGAACGGTCTCAAGGACAATGCGCGGCAACTCTATTGCAAAAGTAACGCGCTTCTGAATATCGGAATTGTCTATTACCTGCTCATTTACACGGCAGATAAAATATTGGGGGACACCGTAGAGTTTAATGTCGCGCACGGAACCGAAGATTTCATTCGTTACAGCAAGGAGGCGAGCGATCGTTTGCTGAAATGCGCTTTCCCGCTTGTTGGTATAACGCCTCGCGGCATAAGCAGTGGCTACACCGGTCGCCGCCAGTAGCAGAACGCCGGCCATCAGGAGCGGCTGTATCAACACTAGCGTTATCGCTATTACAAACAACGCCGCCAACTCACTGAATAACATGATAGCGGGCAATAGGAGGTATTTCGCAACATGTTCCACTGCTGAGACGTTCTTTTGAAGTGCGGCCGCAGAGAAGTCGAAAAATCGCCAATAATCCCACTGCATGAAATTTCTGATCACTCTTTCGGTCAGGCGATCTCGCTCCGACCAGGCAAATTCCTTCGTGAGCCAGCCCACATAAATTCCAAATGCCGCTTTCACGATATAAAACGCGGCAGCAGCGGCGAAGAGCGCGATGGTCATAGAGCCGCGATTCTGCAGACCGAGACTCGTGACAAGATTTTGCGCGGCGGGCGATCGGTTCAGGATGCTGGGATCCAACGAAATGCGCATGGCCACCAGCACCACGCCAAGGCCAAATCCGTCCATCAGCGACTGCAGCGTGGCAAGCGAGGCAATGATCAAGCCGCGCCTATGCGCAGCGGGATCCAAAATGTTCAGCAAACTGCGAATGATCAGCCGGTAGTTGTGCACTCTTCCGCCTTTTGGCGCCCGATTTTCATGGCATCCATGCAGCATTAAGGTTCTGATGGGGCAGCAGAATTTATACCGGAACGTTTCTAAACTTGGTGCTGATAACAGGTAAGTGTAGCCAAATCAACGTGCCAATTGCGTGTTGAGCCGCTCGACCACAGCCAAATGATTCTGTATTGAGTCTCCGCAATCGTCACCGAGAACATTTCCGGAGCTTGCGTTGAAAAAGTTCGCCCGTGCGGCTGTTCGCAACTGCGTAAAACTCTTGGACAATTTTGCCGGGATGGTGTCGCCCTCTAACGCGGGGATTTTTGGCGACGCCATCATGGATGGAGCATTCGCCACGACGCGCCAGATCGAGCATGGCGGCATTCATCTGAAGCTAAGTTGTCCTGGGCCGATGACCCATTTTCGCGCCCGCACTTTTTCAACCAAGGAACCCGAAACCTTGGCGTGGATTGATAGTCTCAGCGAAGGAATATTCTGGGATGTGGGCGCCAATGTCGGCCTTTACTCCCTTTATGCTGCAAAACGCCATTCGGGAATGAAGGTCTACGCCTTTGAGCCGTCCGTGCTCAATTTGGAGATTTTGGCGCGAAACATTGACCTTAACGGATTGGAAAATGCGATTACAATCGTGCCGTTGCCGCTCACGGACGTGACGGGAGCCAACCGGTTTTGTTTATCCAATGTGACTCGTGGCGGGGCATTATCTGCATTTGGTGTCGATTATGGGTATGATGGCGCCAAGCTAGGGGTCGCCCTAAAATATGGGATTTACGGCGTGACGATGGACGACCTTGTCGCCAAGATCGGTATGCCGGTGCCCTCTGCCATAAAAATGGATGTCGACGGCATCGAGCATTTAATTTTGCGCGGAGGTCGTTCGACCCTTGCTAATCCCAGGTTGCGGACCTTGCTGATCGAGATCAACCTTTCTTTCCGGGAGCAGCGCGTTTCCTGCGAGGAGATCCTCACCGAGAGCGGATTTCGGCTGCGTGATCGGGCTGTTGCGGACATGTTCAAATCCGGTGAATATGCCACCACCTTCAACACCATATGGGTGCGCAATTGATCAGCTAAGTCGCAGCAAATTTCGCATGGCTTGTCGCGTGGCAGGTATGAAATATACGGCCCTATATCGTTCGCCGAGCATTGATAGCTCTTTTTTATCCGGCAACTGATTGAGCATCGCGGCGAGTTCCTCGCCGGTCGTGGCAATGGCTGCGGCGTGGCGCAGGGGCGCAGGTATCGGGTTTCGCGTGAAGCCGTCGAGATTGGCAGCTATGATTGCCGGTATTCCACGGAGCAAAGCTTCAAGGCTGGTCACAGAAGCAGAAGAAAGCACGGCGTCACTTTCTTCAAGCGCAGCATCGAAGCTGGCGTCAATGAACGTCATGCCCTCTGCATCGATGCAATCGAATTCGGTTGCGCGATGCACCGGATGGCGCTTCAACCAAATTCGAAGGTTGTGCCGACGCGGCATGCCTCGCAACATAGCGACCATTCCACGCGCCGCATGGACATCGAGCGGTAGCAGCGCCAGCAAGGTGAAATAAGAGGGGTCAGGTGATTTCTTACGCGCTGTCCAAAGTGCGGCGTACCGCATGGCAGGACCAATCTCTACAATAACATTAGGTGCATAAAACTGCGTGCGGGAAACGAATCCGGACCCGGTGACAACAAAAATGCTGGGTATCGTTCCCGCCTTAAGCTCGTACGACGCTGGCCGTATCGACAGCTCCTCTTCAGGCATGATCGCGCCGCAGTAAGCAAGAAGAGACGTGTCCGGAAAGTAACGCCTGACAGCGATCGCAAGTGCACGATCCCCTGGTTGTCCCTCGAACCAGTCCAGCACCAGGCGGAGGGTCACGCCCTTTTCTTTGAGTCGAGCAAAATGACGGATCGTGAGTGCTGCATTCACCAGATCGGTCCCCCCACGTTCAGACAGGGCCTCCATGCGAAACAAATCTTCAACATCAAATCCAAGATAAGGTGGAGTTTTCCAATCCTTTATCGGTACCCGTACCGCGGTCCACAGAGCCGCGAAATAATCACTCAATCGCAGAACGTCTTCACGCAATAGGAAGCGGCGAGAACTCGCTCGCATCGCGCGGAATGTCATTAAGAAATCAGCTATGCGGCGCTGCCCAACCAAAGTTGGCAAATAAGCCGCACTGGCCTTCTCATCGGGCGTCATGGAGTTCCACAGGGAGCCCCAATAGCGATCATCGTATTGCCCGTCCGTGCCAAAGCTGCTCGAAATTACAAAAACATCAAGCACAGTTAACGCGTGAAGACGGGCTTGTGGAGCGGCAGGCGTTACGCTGCGTGAACAGCAGAAGCGGATTGCCAGATAGGCGAGACTCTGGCCGACAGCGCCGATCAACGATCGCGTTGGCGCCTTGTTCACCTTGACCGTGAACGAGCGCTGTTGTGGACGTAACCCGCTCTCGATCGTCGTCCGCAAAGCGAGACTGTCGACCACCACGGTTGTTGGGGCAAGGCCATCATCAATCAGGGCCCGTAGTAGTGCCAGACGACCAAGCCGTTCATACAATCCATTAAACAAAGTGTTACGACTAATCGCTCGCAACAACCAATCCTGGTCTTGCAGAGGGTTCAATATTGCGACCTGTTCCAGAAACAGATGGAATTGGTGAGAAATTTCCGGCGCCATACTTGTCAGTCGGGCTGCGACCCACGGGTCAAGCGGCGTGCCCGGGCGAAGATCCAGAATCATACTCGCCGGCCATTGCCGGTCAGCGTGCAAACGCTGTAACAGAGCGGGTAATAGAGAAGCTGCATTGGGAGCGCGAGCGTAGCGAGATGATTTTTTCCGGTCAATTACCACCTTCAAGAATACGGCGATGAAAATTTTCGAAGTCGTTGCGGACGGCCGCCCGGGCGGCGGCACGACCGTTGTACTGGCGTTGGTAGCGGCTTTGCGCGAGCAAGGTTTCGCCGTTCATTTTGTTAGCCAAAAAGACAGTTATGCAATGTCCGCTATTGCAGGATTGGCTGTCCCTTCGCACGGCGTTAACTTCTTTCCGCTTCGTGTCAATCCTACCACCATATTGGCCATTGCGGCGCTGTTGAAGCGCGAACGGCCGGACCTCGTGCATGCCCATGGCGCCCGCGCGGCATTGAACATAGTCCTGGCTCGACTGCTGCCCGGCGTTCCGAAATTTCCACTTATCTACTCGGTTCACGGTTATCACTTAGGTGGAGGCATTGGTTGGCTGAGGTCCTTAGCCATGCTGTCTGAATGCATCTGCCATCGCGCCGCGGTGGCAAATGTGTTCGTCAGCGTAAATGATCGCGATCGAGGTTTGCGCGATGGCTACCTGTCTATGCGCGACAACCCTCAGGTTATCTACAATGGCATCAATTTAGACGATCTACCCGCGCCCGCCACGCCTAATTTGAAGACTATCGCATTCCTCGGCCGGCTCACGGCACAGAAGAATCCTGCGACCCTGCTTGATGTGGCCGAAAGGCTTCGCGACGAGAATTATCAAATGAAAATAATTGGCGGTGGCGATCTGGAAGAAGAAATCCGTGCGGCCATAATTGCGCGTGGCCTGAGCGAGATGATAACCTTAACCGGCGCCTTACCGCACCAACAGGCACTAGCTGAATTGCGGGGTGTGGGTGTGTTGGTTCTTCCTTCCTTGTGGGAAGGGCTACCCTTGGTGTTGGCGGAAGCGATGGCGATGCGTGTCCCGGTGGTTGCATCCGCCGTTTCGGGTAATTCCGAAATTGTGCGCGACGGTAGTACCGGTTTTCTGGTGCATGATCAGGATCCGGATGCCTATGCGGCGGCAGTGCGCCGCCTTACTACGGACATGGCATCGCGCCGCACGATCATCACAAACGGTGAAGCTCTGGTGCGGTCGCAATTTCTATTGTCATTAATGGTAAGTCGCCATATCGAGCTCTACCAGAAACATCTAAGCGCTGAAAATTAGGTCGTTTTTTTGTACCAGAGCGCTACGAATTTGCGACGCTTTGGCACCGCGGAAAACCGCGCGCTCAGCCGTTTCAAAAAATAAGTAGCGCGCTCGCCGGTGCGCGCCGTAACATAGCTGATAATTTGATGGGAAGCGGGGCTGACATAATCGTCAGCGAAGCCATCGATGCGCGGAATCACGTCATCCACCATGATTATGCCACCCGGTGCGCAACGGTGATAAGCGTTGCACAGGTCCCAGGCGATCTCGGGGTAAAGGTGCCCGCCATCCACCCAGATCAGGTCGAAAAGGCCTCCCACACACGCGGGTAGAAAAAAAACTGTTAGCGGCATGAAAACGGACATTGGGCTTGCTGACATTGGTCCGCTGACGGGCCGTGAAAGTGGACCGATAGTCGTCGTCATCGCGCCCATAAGACGAACTGAGGATGGGATCGTTTGGGGGCAAGTCGAATGTATCGATTGTCGCATTGGGAAACAGCGCGGACAGCACCGCCGTGGCGGCGCCGTCGAAGGTGCCGATTTCCAGGATGCGCTGAATGCCCGGCTTTTTGCTCAGGCAGGCAAAGATCACCCAGTGGATTGAACACATGGTATCATTCTGCGGATAGGCGGTCATACCAAGGGCCGACAGTACTTCGTTGAGCCGAGCTACGCCGGCGTCGTGGTCGAGCCCCGCTGCAGCAAACTTGGACCGTTCTTCACGGTCGTGTGCTCTTTGGTTATAACGGGCCGACCAGAACAACCGCTCAGCGCGGTGTTGATAATTTTCGAGGCGGAAAAATTTGGCGATGTTCATTTTGCCCATACGAAAACTGTGAAAGTTGTCCGAGTCTCATTAATTGGGGTGGTAGCATGGCGCAACTGCGTGCCGGTTTCCGCGGGCTCCATCTAACCGCCGTTTGCATGCAGCGATGTACTCGTGTCATGGCTTGGCGACCGTGAGCGTTCGTAATATCTAAGGCTTTGATCGGCATAGGAATACTCGCCGATCACACGTTGCAATGGCGAGCCGGGGGTCGTAAAATAGTATTGTTCGGGAATTTTAGAGTCTGTGGCGGTCTGCCGTCGCGGCAAAGCGAGAGAAAACCTTTTGAGCCAAGTGACGATTTTGGACTGTACGCTGCGTGATGGCGGATATTACAACAATTGGGATTTCGATCCCGCGACTGTTCGGCGCTACATCAATGCCTGCGCTGTGGCAGGCATTGATGTGGTTGAGATTGGGTTTCGCTTCACCGCAAAGAATAGCTTTCTAGGACCCTTTGCCTATACCAGCGATGATTTACTTCGCGCGATCTGGAACGTGAAAGGCCCTAGGCTGGCTATAATGGTCAACGCAAGCGATCTTGTCGATTTTTCGGGGGGTGCTGAAAAAGCGATAGAGGCATTGTTTGTTAAGAAAGCCGAGTCCCGCGTCGAAATGGTGCGCATCGCTGCCCATTTGCGCGAGGTGGATGCCTGCAAAGTCGCTGCCAAGAAGCTCAAGGATTTGGGCTATACGGTTGGCTTGAATCTGATGCAGGCGGCGGGGCGTTCGCCAGAAGCGTTGACGGAAATCGCACGCAAGGTGGCAACTTGGAATGCCGCCGATGTTCTATATTTCGCGGACTCGATGGGTTCGATGACGCCGTCGGAAGTTAAGGCGACAGTGAAGGCTTTTCGCGCGGGATGGGACGGTCCCATCGGCATTCACACGCATGACAATTGCCAGCGGGCCATCGCCAATTCGTTGGCGGCCTATGAGGCGGGCGCAACTTGGCTGGATTCTACAGTGCTGGGCATTGGGCGCGGGGCAGGCAATGCGCGCACCGAATATCTTCTCAGCGAGATTGAGAGCATCTTGCCCGGCAAGTACAAGCCAGGCGCACTATTCCCATTGGTGATGGAAGACTTCCAGAAGTTGTTGGACAAATATCGCTGGGGATCCAATTTGGTATATTACCTATCGGCACAGTATGGCGTGCACCCCACCTATTCCCAGCAGATGCTGGACGATTGTCGCTATAGTACCGAGCAGGTGCTGGGTGCATTGGAGTCATTGCGGGATTCGGACTCGGCTGCTTCCTACTCCAAGCACAATCTGCGCCGCGCATTGACGGGGCCGATGACCGGTTCTGAGGGGTCTTGGGATGCCACCGGGTGGGCTGCCGGCCGCGACGTCTTGATCCTGGGTGCCGGTGCCAGCGTTGCACGCTATCGTGATGGGCTGGTCGCTTATATAGAGCGCAAACGTCCACTTGTATTGAGTCTGAATGTCAACCACTCACTTCCGCTCGATAAGATCACCGCCTACGTCGCGTGCCACAAGACGCGACTGATGATCGAGGCGCATGAATATCAAAATCTAGACAGCACATTGATCGCGCCGCGCGCTTCCATTCCAGCCGCCATCGCTCATCAGCTGGAGGAAGTACGGCTCCTGGATTACGGGCTATTCCTGGCTGAGGATAAGTTTGAGATCGGTCCTAGGGGGTGCACAATGCCGGCCGCGCTTGCCGCGCCCTACAGCATGGCCCTGGCAACCGCGGCGGGTGCAGGTAGGATATTGCTGGCAGGGTTTGATGGCTATGACGCCGGCGATCCACGCCAATCAGAAATGGTGCACATTTTCGAAGCCTATCAGAAACTTTCTAACAAAGTGCCGGTGATCGCACTCACGCCCAGTACATATCCAGTGCAGCAGTCTTCAGTTTATGCGCCTGCGATCTAGCATGCGTGTCGTAGCAATCATTCCCGCGCGATTTCAATCGTCGCGCTTTCCCGGCAAACCGTTGGTGGAGATTCTCGGTGTGTCGTTGCTTCGCCGTGTTCATGCGCGCTGTCTGCTGGCACTGCCAAAGAGCGACGTTTACGTTGCCACTGACGACGAGCGTATCCGCCTGCACTGCGAGCAGGGCGGCATCCAAGTGATAATGACGGGCAGCCATTGTTTGACCGGCACGGACCGCGTCCATCAGGCTGCGCAGCAGATTGAAGCCGACTTATTCCTCAATGTGCAGGGAGATGAGCCCCTGATCGATCCTGTCGACATTAATGCAGTGCTGGATGCTTGTCGGGCGCGTCCGAGCGAGGTGATCAACGCAATGTGCCCGATCGAGGAGAAAAGCGATTTTCTAAGCACTATGGTGCCAAAGGTAGTAGCGCGTCCAGATGGGCGCCTTCTCTACATGAGCCGTGCTGCGATTCCCACGACCAAGAATCATGAATTTGTCCGCGCAATGAAGCAGGTCTGCATTTATGGCTTGCCGCGTGCCGCACTCGCGCAATTCGCAGCCTGTAAAAGAAAAACTCCGTTGGAGCAGTTGGAAGACATTGAGATTCTGCGCTTCCTGGAGTTGGGATACGAAGTGCGGATGGTCCAGGTCTCTGGTGCCTCCATCGCCGTGGATACGCCGGGGGACGTCGCTCGCGTGGAAAAGGCCCTCCGTGAGCGTGCTTGAGGGGTACACAGCGGCGGTTTTTGATTGTGATGGTGTGTTGCTGGATTCTACGGAAGCAAAGATAAAGGCGTTCGCGGCCACGCTTGCGGACGAGTCCCCCGAGGCGGTCCAGACATTTCTCGCCTTTCAACGCTCTAATTGGGGCGTATCACGCTATAAAAGTTTGAAGTGGTTCTATGGGGAGGTGCTTCGCGACGTTAACGCGGATGCAAAAACCGCAGCCGCAGTCACGCGTTTTGGCGCATTCTCGCGTAAGGCACTGTTGGATTGCCCTGAGATGCCAGGCACTCGGGCCTATCTGACGGCATTACAGAGGGCCGATATTCCAACCTTCGTTGTGACCGGGGGCGATGAGGAAGAAGTAAATGCAGTGTTCGCCGTCAGAGGGCTCTCGCGCTTTTTCAAGCGCGTCCTGGGAAGTCCTCGCAGCAAAAGCGATAATATCCGCCTGCTGATGTCGGGCTTTGGTATTGTGGCACCCGCAATGTTTTTTGGTGATGCACGCGCTGATTATGAAGCCGCCACGTCGTGCGGTCTTGATTTCACGCTGATCCGACGGCGGTCCGACTGGGCTGAAGGTACCGCTGTCTGTAAAAAAGCGAACTGTCCGATCTTCGAGGACCTTTCAGCGGCGCTGCAAGGCTAACAGAGGATTTGACGCTGCTTGAGCAAGTGACTATATGGGCGCGATCCTCCGCAGGGGGGCCCGTAGCTCAGCGGTAGAGCATCTGACTTTTAATCAGAGGGTCGATGGTTCGATCCCATCCGGGCTCACCACTTTTCTAGTTCGTTACCGTGGGAGTTTCGGCGGAAATCTCCGCGCGGCTTGTTCGTCTTGTTTCATCAAACAGGGTGGTATCACCCATCAATCGCTGGCCGCCATCACGCTGGATCGGTCGCAAGTCTATCCCCCACTGTCCTTGGGTTTCGATTGGTAGCGCCCAGTCGAGCGGTATGCGGATGACTATGCCCTTATCAAAGCTGCCTTCACCGAATTGCTGGGCTGAAACATTGGTTTTGGTCATAAAGGCGCCAATTTCAACGCCGGTGGAAAAGCGGCGCGTCACCTGAAAAGTGAGCCCCCGGTCGCCAGCAAGATACTGGCCGGCGCTCAGCATAAAATTGAGATCGTGCCACGGTGAAGCGTAGTAGAGCGACACATGGCCAGTAAAGACATGATATCTCTGGAGATCGAGAAGGCGATCAAATCCGCGCTGCCAAACCTCATACGCGTCGACGCCCATCGCCCAGCGTTGACCTTCTGGTCTCCATAAGATTTCTCCACCGCCGCCCGCAAACATGCTTTCGAGGTATCCGGCTTTTGCAACAGCGAAAACTGTTGGCACAAGGCGGAATCGATATTCGGAATCCAAAAGGCCGATGCCAGTCTTTCCTTGCGCAAAATATTTCAGAAAATCGCTCCGAACATGCGGAAGCTCACTTTCGGACTGGCGGCCGATATTGAAATTATCGAACACGCTGGTTTCCGCTTCGCCATTAAACGAAAGGCCCGGGAAAATTTCCATACTCCCAACGGCGGCTGCGGTCAGTTGGATTGCGAAGGGGTTGTTGGGATCGAATAATTCCTGTCGGAGTTGTGGATAGAGGCTCCAGGAAAAGCGCGGATAACTGTGGCGCTCGGCCGCCGTCAAGACGGTATTTTGCAAGGGCGGCGGGGCGATGATAGTCCCGGAAGAATCCGCGAAAAGATCGAGCGCGTCGGTTTGCGTGAATTTTCGTTCTTCCGGTCCGCGCAAAACATTGATTTCTTGTTGCGGGATGCCGTTGCTCACCGCGATTAGTCGGAATTTCTCAATGGATGATGGAGCATTTTTCATCAGAATGCGCGTTAGCCGATCGATCGCGTCACTCTCTGCAAAGTAATGGAAATTATTATAATAGACGATCGCGGTACTGTCTGTGAGAGCAAGAGCTTCGATGGTGATCCGTTGATCACGCGCATCATTGCGAATGGCGCGCATCGCTGTGTTTGGATCGATTGCAACTGCATCGATGGTTTTGATGGACGCTGGATCTGCTTCCTGGACAGGGTCCATTGGTGGGGGGAGGGGCAAAACGACATTCTGGTAACTCGGTGTTGTTGCGAAGGCTGTGACGCATTGGACCGGCTTGGAGCCGTCGGGGCCACGTACCACCACGGTCTCGATGTTGCCGCCATAGGATTGTGCAAGTTGCGCCGTGACGATGCATCGGCGCCCCGTATCGCCGAAGGCAGTCAGCAGCAGCGAATGGCCAGATACTTCTACGTCCCGGATACCATTCTGTCGCCATAGAGCGTCGACAAAATTGGTGCGATTGAGGCTCGCGCGCTTGGCAGATGTGAGAGTGCCTTGACGTTGGTGCATCAGAGTCTGGAGGGCTACCTCCTGCTGGTCCGAAGGGCGAATGACAGGTTGTATCGGCGCCGCGCCGAGCTTCGCAGGATATTGCGATTTGGTGGGATTGAGCTGGAATGAGACACTACCGCCAATGCTGCGCCCATAGAGCCAGTCCAACCCGACGGTCGTTCCATCGGTAACCTGGTAGGACACACCATAGTTCATCTGGGTGCGTGGCTTGAAATTACCGCGTAAGGCTTCGACTTGATAGGTGTCGCTGCTATATTCCGCGACGAGAGACAACCGGTTGATCGGCGTGTGCCAGATAAGTCCCCCAAACAGACCGGACGAAGGCCCATGGAAAAGTGAATTGAAACTTGTGCTGCCAGGCGAAATGTCTGGATATTGTACGCGGGTTTTGAATGTCGCTGAGAGAAGGCTGAGTGGGTTGCGGAAGAGCGCCGTATCACCGAGGCGCCCCCAACCAATTCCGACGCTGGCGTCCAGATCGCCAAAATGTTTTGACGCGACGAGATATTCGCCACTGTAGATGCCGGTGCCTACGATATCGTTGATACCGATAGCCATTGCGGGAAAAAAGGCGGTTTCATCCCAAAGACGCGCTTTCACGGCAAAGCTTCGGTCGTAATACACTGGGTAAGCGGGGTCGAAATGTTGGAGTCCGGAATAACGAAAGGACGTTTCCAGCCAAGGCAGGATTTGAAAACCGAAATTATAGTGCTGCGTATTTTGAAAATAACTGCCGCCGACCGATAGCTCTCCATCCGGCGCCATTCGGGCATTCGGCATGTCGATCAAGCCGACACTGCCAAAATTGTCGCGGACCAGGGGACTGGCTTCGTTGGCGAGGGCAGGGCCCATCCCCAATCCCAGCATACACAAGGCGGGCCACAGGATCAGGCACCCTTTCAAGGGGCTTTTGGCTGCCCTTGCCCGCACGTTCCCGCCTTCGCTCGATCGCTTTTTCCTTCCTTGCCTTTCACCTAAGCAATTGCAAGAAAATTCTTTTTTTAGTTACCAGGCCGCTTGGCCTATGCTAAAGCGCCTTCGCTGAAGCGCCTTGAGGGGCCAATGTTGAAAAGCCGTCGGGGCTGGATTTTGCCCAACCCCCGCAAAGCGTTTTTCCTTATGGGTTTTCTCCTGCCTTTTGTCGGGGTGGGGCTGGCCATCGGCATTTCCAGCGATAGCTGGGCACAATCCCTGCCCAGCAGCCCGACCGATCTTCTGAATCAGTTGCGGCAGCAAGGATTGGGTTCGGGCGGGACGACCGATCTGACTGGCAATGGGCAGAGCAATGTTGTTATTCAGACTGCCCCAGCATTGACAGGCCCCCCGCTGCCGCCGTCTCGTTTGGAGCAGATCATGTCGGCTCGCGCGGGCACTAAGCTTGAACAATTCGGCTATGATCAACTCGGTCGTGGTCACAGTGTTTCTATGCCCCAGACTGGCGCTGTGCAGGACGATTATGTTCTGGGTCCTGGCGACCAGATCGTGGTCTCGCTACGTGGTCAGGAAAACAGCGAGTTGCGGGCCGAAGTCAATCGCAACGGTCAGATCGTCTTGCCGCGTCTCAGTCCGATTGCGGCGACCGGCCGTAGCTTTGGCAGTTTCCGTCAGGATCTGGAAGCCGCCGTGCATCGCGCTTACGTGGCCACGGATGCATCTGTGTCCATCGGTCGGGTTCGCCAGATTTCGGTTTTGGTTTCGGGCGAGGTCAACGTGCCTGGTCAACGTCTTTTAACAGGCCTTTCTTCGGCGGTAGATGCGATACTTGTTTCGGGCGGCGTCAAGAAAACTGGTTCTCTGCGAAATATCCGCATTCAACGGGCGGGGCAGGAGCATGCCGTTGACCTCTACAGCGTGCTGACGGGTGGAGGGACAGCGTCCAGCCTTCGTTTGGCTGATGGTGACCGTATTATCGTGTCGCCACTGGGACGCACAGTGGCGGTGGCTGGACTGGTCAGGCAACCCGGAATATTCGAACTGCCGGCTGGACAATCAAGCATGCCGGTACGCTCGCTGCTTTCGCTAGCTGGCGGCCAGGAAGTGCGGGGTCGCTATCGCCTATCGGTGCTGCGCATCGATGCCCAGGGCAATTCCAACTTGAGCGGCCTGGCGGGCGAAAGTGGTCAGGTGCGCGATAGCGAAATATTGTTCGTGCAGCTCGGCACCGATCAGACGGCCAGTCAGGCCACCCTGTCTGGCGGCACGGGGCTGGCCGGCGCTTATCCGGTCGCACCGGGCACGAAATTGTCCGATATGTTGAGGGTCCCCGGAGCGCTTGGAACTTCGCCGTACACGCTGTTCGGCATCATCGTCCGCAAGGATCCCAATAATTTCCTTCGTTCTCTGGTTGCCTTTACGCCAGCTGCCGTGTTGAAGGGCGCGGAGAATATAACTTTGCAGACGGACGATTTTGTCCGACCATTCTCCGTAAGCGAGGCATCACTGCTGTCCAGCGTCGTGCGCGCTTATCTGGAAAAGCTGGCAGGCGACCAGGCCATTTTGCGCAATCCTCTGATTGATCAGAGCGTCGCGGCGGCGGCGAGCAGACCGCAGCTTCCCAGTGCCGGAGGATTGGCGCAAACAGTCGCAACGCTTCCCGTTTCCAAGATCGATGAATTATCGTTTGCGCTGGATGATTTGAGCAGTGCGCCTGCCGATGTGCAACGCGCGGACATTATTTCCCTTATGGAATTGCGCGCACCGGGCACGCTTGGGGCTAGCAGTCAGGAGGCGATGCTCGAGAAAGCGGATCAGACAGGCATGCAATCGCACATGCCGCAAGGCGCTGGCGGCTCTCCCGGCAATGGGACCATTCCTGTGCCGCCCTCGACCGGGGCGTTCGATGGTGGTGCGCAGCCTGGCGCCATGAATTCTGGATCAAACGATATTTCCAACGGACCGTACGGACAGGGATATGGCGCTTATGGGCCCTATGGGCCTTATGGGCCTTACGGTGCAAACGGCGCGCGCAATGGCGTGTCGAACGGCGAAGATTTTCAACGGCAGACGGCCCAACCGGCTCAGAATTTTCAAGATACACCGCTCTCGGCAGGGCGTTATGTCGCCAATCGCGAGGTCAAGACTTTTGGTGAATTGGTGCGTCAGCTCGATGTTGATCCATTGATTCTCATCAACTTCCTGATTGAGCACCGAGCGCGGCTGGACGGAGCAGTGCGCGGTCCTGGTTCATATTTTGTGGGCCCGAATGTGGCACTGACCGATCTAGTTCAGGCCGCGGGCGGCACAATCAATTGGGCCGACGAAACTGGTGTCGAACTCATCACCACAGCGATTGATCATCAGACAGGCAAGGCCGCCACGCGCCATCAGTCATTGCCGTTGCGCCAGGCCACCTTGGCGAATTATACCGTACGTCCCCGCGACACGCTGCATTTCAACCAGGTCTTCACCAGTGTCGGCATCGGTGCCGTCACGGTTCAGGGTGAAGTACGCTTCGCCGGTTCCTATCCCATTATTCGCGGTGAACATCTGTCGGATTTGTTGGCGCGTGCGGGAGGATTGACCAATACCGCTTACCCTTATGGGACTGTTTTCCTGCGCAAATCTGCCGCCTCCGCCGAGCACGAAGGCTATATACGCGCCGCCGGGGAGGTCGAAAGCGAGCTCGTGATTGCGATGACCCGAGTCGGTAACGACAAGATCGATCCCGGCACATTCGCTTCCATGCAGGCCTTCGTGAATGAATTGCGCAATCAGAAGGCGGTCGGCCGGATCTCCATTGCTGCTGATCCCAGTGTTCTGGCGTCCAAGCCGGAGCTTGATCCACTGCTAGAGGCAGGAGACTTCCTTTACATCCCCCAACGCCCCAGCACGGTGGCGGTGCTAGGCCAGGTTATGCAGCCGGGCAGCTTCCCTTATAGGTCGGGGCTGACCCTGAATGACTATATTGAACAGGCCGGAGGCTATGCTGCGACCGCGGATGATTCCTTGACCTTCATTGTGCTGCCGGATGGATCGGCACGCAGGGTCCAGAAATCCTGGCTTAGTTTTGACGCTCAGAGCCTTCCACCAGGCAGCACCATCGTGGTGCCGCGCGATGTCACGCCGCTGGATACGCGTCAGCTGATCCTGGATGTTTCGTCGATCTTCAGCCAGTTGGCGGTGTCGATTGCTTCCGTGGCGGTGATCTCGCGTAACTAATCAGCGGCCGTAGCTGTCTTCAAACCGGACGATATCGTCTTCGCCCAGGTACCTGCCGGACTGCACTTCGATCAGATGCAACGGTTCAGTGCCCGTGTTTTCCAGCCGGTGCTTGGCGCCGAGCGGAATGAAGGTCGATTCATTTTCGTGAAGCGTAAAGACCTCGTCGTCGCGCGTGACTTGTGCGGTTCCTGATACCACCACCCAATGCTCGGCGCGCTTGTGATGCATCTGTAGCGACAGTTTGGCCCCTGGGTTGACGGTGATGTGCTTGACCTGGAAATTTTCACCCATGTCGAGGCCCTCATAGGCACCCCATGGCCGGTAGACCTTGCGGTGTGTGACATGCAGCTCTCTGTTGTCGCGTTCCAGCTGCTCGACGATTTTTTTCACGTCTTGCGAGCTGTTCTTGCGGCTGACCAGCACGGCATCGGCGGTCGCCACCACCACCAGATCTTCGACGCCCACCGCTGCGATCATGGGACCTTCGCTGCGAAGATAGGAGTTGCGGGTCCCGCGCTGCAGAACGTCGCCTTTCAGGGCGTTGCCGACATCGTCCTTGTCGGAGGCGTCCCAAAGCGCTTCCCAGGAACCAATGTCGCTCCATCCCATCTCCACCGGAACCATGGCGGCTTTTTTGGTGTGCTCCATCACGGCATAATCGATGGAGATGGACTTGCAGGCGTCGAACGCTTTTGGGGCGAGGCGAAAGAAATCCAGATCCCGTTTGCCGCCACGAATGGAGGCGCGGCAGTGGGCGAGCATCTCAGGCTCCAGCCGTTCCAGCTCGGCGAGAAAGCTGCTTGCCTGGAACGCGAACATGCCGCTGTTCCAGTAATAGTCTCGCGCTTCGATATAGCGCGAGGCTGTCGGCGAATCGGGCTTTTCGACAAAGCGGCGGACCGCGAATGTGGGTGCGTTTTCGTACAGGGGGGCGCCGCGCTGGATGTAGCCATAGCCGGTCTCCGGACCGGTCGGGGTGATGCCGAAGGTGACGAGGTGTCCTTGCGCTGCAGCGGCAGAGGCCGACTCAACCGCCTCGCAGAACGCCCTGGTGTCGCGTATGACGTGATCCGCAGGCATCAGCAGAAGGATGGCGTCGGGATCCTGCTCAGCCAGCATCAGAGCGGCTACGGCCGCCGCAGGGGCGGTATTGCGGCCCTGAGGCTCCAGCAAGATGGCGGTCGGCGCCACCCCGGCCGCCCGCATCTGCTCGGCAATCAGGAAGCGGTGCTCGACATTGCAGACGATCAAGGGTCGGGCGAAGGCGGGGCCGATCGCCCGGCGGGCAGTGTCCTGGATCAGGCTGCTGTCCCCGGCAAGTGCCAGCAACTGCTTGGGAAAAAGGCTCCGAGACAGCGGCCAAAGTCGGGAACCAACGCCGCCGGACAGGATCACGGGATGGATCTGAGCCATGAATTTTCCTTGGGATCAAAAGGGCTTGCAACTGATATCAATGTTCGGCGTTAGGGGAAGCGTGACCGGTGCTTTGCGAGGTTGCAGGGTCTTGCCATTCTATTACGCCCTCGGGGGTTCTCAATTCCTTGCTGAATGCAACTTTGCCCCTTTTACCAGTTTCATTGACAGCGGCGATGCCGGTTCGTAAAAAGCCTTGGATCGTCAGCCTATTAAAGGAGTTTCAGATGCGGACTATTGGTGCAGCCATTGTGGCCTCGAGCCTGATTGTTTCGAGCGCGTTTGCCGCGGACACCGGCGCCCCGCTCGCTCCGGGCAAGCCGGCCGGCGTGAAGCAGGCCCAGGAGACCGACAACACGCTATTGATGGTCCTAGGCCTCGGTGTGGTGGCGGGCGGTATAGCGCTGGTTGCTTCCGGCGGTGGCGGCCATCCCGTGGCGGCTACGACTACCACCACTACGACGACGACAACGTCGCCGTAGGACATATTTTGCGAAAGTGGGAGGTCCTATGACCTCCCACTTTTTAGCCGGGCGGGCGCAGGATTTCAGTGTCGATGACACTACCCTTGGGATTGATGTGCTGGTGGCTGCGCCAGACAAAGCCCGTATCGGGATCGGCCCAGTAGCTGTCCGTAAAAGACCATTTCAGATCCACACCGCGGCAGGTTTCATCGATTCGTATCGTTGCGATGGCATGGCCCAGGATAAGGACGGTTTGCGCACCCCTGCGCGACAGCGTGCAAACCAGCGCGACGCCATAAGCGGGAATGTCGAGAAAATCCTCCATGCGCGTATAAGTCACAGTGCCTTTGAACGCGGCGGCAATGTCAGGAAGCTGCTGGCCCGCTTTCGGTGTCACGCCCGAAACGTCATGCTCAAGACCGACAGTGCGCGTGATACGTCCGCCATGCGTCAGGATCACGATGTGCGCGGCGGAGGTCCAAAGCTGCTCGCCATTCGCATCTGTTGCTAGCACCACAATCTGCTCTGCTCCGCTGTTCAGACGATAGCCCATGCTGGCGTAAGCAATGGCGGACGCCTGTGCCTTGGTGATGCGGGCGCTACCGAAGCTGGCCGCCACACCCTGACGCAATGCCTGGTAGAACTGCAAAAAGTCGGAGGGCCCAGAGGAACTGCATCCCGCAAGCACCAAAGTAAGGGCAAGGACCGCCGACCGCCTCACGCGGATTCACTCACGGCGTGATATTTTTCAGGATGTGGCGCAGAGACGGTGCGATGTCGGGACGCGAAAGCCCGACCGCGATATTGGCATGCAGGAAGCCTACCTTGTCGCCGCAATCGAAACGCGCGCAATCCGTTTTGACGGCGTGGAAAGGCATGCGCCCGATCATCTTGGCCATGGAATCCGTCAGCTGGATTTCGTTGCCCGCGCCCCGCTCCTGGCGGTCCAGTTCGTCGAAAATCTGCGGCTGCAGGATATAGCGTCCGATGATGCAAAGATTGGAGGGCGCCTTGGCCGGATCCGGCTTCTCCACCACGCCCCGCACTTCCGTGATATTGCCTTTCGCGGCGCCGGGATCGACCACTCCGTAACGCTTGGTTTCCTCGCGCGTCTTTTCTTCCGCCGCCACGATGATGCCCCCGCCCACCTGGTCATAGGCACGGATCATCTGGGATAGGGCACCCGGCGTGCCGACCATCAGATCGTCAGGCAGCAGGACCGCAAAGGGTTCATTGCCGACGAAATGCCGCGCGCACCATACCGCATGGCCGAGGCCCAGGGGCTGTTGCTGCCGAATGAAACCGACTGAACCGGTCAGGGGGAGGGACTCCATCAGACTGTCGAGTTCCTGGGTCTTTTCCCGCGCTTCCAGCAGGGATTCCAACTCATAAGCGTGGTCGAAATGATCCTCGATGACATGCTTGCCGCGGCCGGTGATGAAGACAAATTGCTCGATGCCGGCCTCGCGTGCCTCTTCAACCGCATACTGGATCACCGGTTTGTCCACCACAGGCAGCATTTCCTTGGGCACCGCCTTGGTTGCCGGCAAAAAGCGGGTGCCCATGCCGGCAACGGGGAAAACAGCTTTGCGAACAGGCTTTGTGACAGACATCTTGACGCTTTCTCAAAGGGCCTGTTTCATGGCATGGGCCTGACGTTAATGTCCAGTTTTCCGGGACTTGCAGGGAAAAATCTGCGCGCAGGCGATGGTGGTGGATGGGAAGGTTCGGTGGTCCTCCGGCCTTGGTCTTGGCATGGGCGCTGTTGCCGCTCGGCGTTGCTGCGTCCAATGCTGCATGGGGACAGGCGGTTTTTCCATCTCCGGCGGCGTCCTCCGCGCAAGATTGGAATCGCTCCCTGCTGGCGCGCGGTCACGACAGCGAAAGACTGGGGGCAAAAGACGATGCCCTGGCCGACTATACCTTGGCGATCGAGAGCGGCGCGCTGACCGGCGATGATCAGGTCCGCGCCCTGTTCGATCGGGGCCTTTTGCTGGACGCCATGGGCCGTTTACGCGAGGCGGCAGACGACTACAGCTCTGCCTTGTTGCTCTCACCGAATTTTGCGGCCGCGCGCAACAATCGCGCCGAAATCTATCGCCGGCTCGGCCGATTGCCGGAAGCCCGGAGGGACTATCTGGCGGCGATTGCCACCGGCAGTCCGCAAAGCCAATATTCTTATTACGGTCTCGGTCAGATCGCCGAGATGCAAGGCAAGAAGGCCGACGCCGAGGCGCTCTATCGTTGTGCACTGGCGGCCGATCCGCATTACAATTTGGCAAGCGAGCGGTTGGCGGCCCTGTCCGGTGGTTCGTCGCCTCTGCCGGTGTCCGCGCCTGAGCCGGCCGCTCCCAATCACGCTTCGGAGTTGGCAGCGATTCCGTCCACTTCTTTCGAGAATAAAATTACCCAATCTCCAATACCAATGCAGATCGCCGTCGAGCACGGCGTTCAGGTCCAGTTGGGGGCTTGGCGCAGCCTGGAAAAGGCCTCCAAGGGTTGGAGCGAGGCCCTGCAACTGGCGGGAGAGACCCTGGAAGGCCTTTCTCCTCGCATTGTCGCGGTCGACCTGCCGGGGGCAGGCCGCTATTACCGCTTGCGGGTGGCCGCCAACCTGGGCGGCTCCAGGGCCCTCTGCATGGCTCTGGTGGCCAAGGGGGTGGATTGCATACCGGCGAGAGACCGGTAGCGCGGGGTTTTCCCTGCCATCCAAACCCCTTATGGTCCCCGCGCTCGAGGGATTTGACGGATGAAAAGCATGGAATGGGCGAGGCGGTGGTGCCTGGCCTTGGCCGTTATGCTGTACGGAACAGCACGGTCTTTTGCCTCCCCCTGGGCCGAAGTCGGCGACAACCAGCTCCGCGGCGATATTGAGCTCCTGGCGGCGGCGGGGGTGATCGACGATGTCACCACCCATTGGCCGCTGCCATGGCAGAGCATCGTCAAGGATCTGCGAAACAACAGCCTGCCGGGACAACCCGCATCGGTGCGCGCCGCGGCGGCGCGCGTTCTGGCAAGGGCGCATGCCGAAAACAGCCCAGGCTTTTCCGCCTCGCTGGTTATCGACGCGGCCAGCAAACCCAGCGTGGTGTACGGCTTTGACGGCATGGGGCGCGGTGACGGCCAGGGCCAATTTATCCTGGATTACAATTCGCAAAACACCGCCGCGCGATTGGCGCTCGGCGGCTTCAGCCAGAATTTCCGGGGCAACAGCAGCAAGCTGATGCCGGATCAATCCTATCTCGCGGAGAAATTCGGGCCGGTTCTTTTCTACGGCGGATATCTTTCCCACTGGTGGGGGCCGGGCTGGATTTCCGCTCTGTCGCTATCCAACAATGCTCGGCCCATGCCGCAGATAGGGTTTGAACGGCTCGACACCTCGGCCTCGACTTGGCCGGTGCTGCGTTGGCTGGGACCCTGGCAGTTGGAGTTTCTTGTCGGTTTGCTCGACGGACCCCGTATCCAGCCCAATACCTTCTACAACGGGCTTCGGTTCACATTTAACCCTGCGCCGGGGCTGGAGATCGGTCTGGCGCGAACTGAGGAATTTTGCGGCCAGGGGCACCCGTGTGTGCCAATTCGCGATTATTTTAACCTTCAAAATGATCCTAAACACACGAACAAAACGAACGATGAGGGTCTGATAGATATCAAATACAGTCGCACACTCGGCAGCATGCCGGTCCAAATCTATATGTCATTGATGAATGAGGATACTTCACCCTTTGTTCATTCGGGCACGAGCCATCTGTTCGGAGCGAGCATTTTTCTCCCATCGGGCGGCGGTACGCCGGTACGATTGACATGGGAGTACACAGATTCTGTTCCCACTGCGAACATCTTTAGCTTCGGCGATGTGTATCACGGGTTTGCTTACACCAATGGCCAGTTCGTAGACGGTATGCGCTATCGGGATCGTACGCTTGGCTTCAGCCTGGATAGTGATTCACGTTTATTGTCATTTCAGGGGGCGTGGAGCGACGGTGGCGGTCGATTTTATGAGCTGAGCTTCCACCATGCTCAAATCTCAAACTTACACATCGGCAATGCAGGGTTTTCGGGAATCAACATCGTCACCGCCGCACCCGTTCTTGTAAATCTGGGGGAGGCACGCATAACGATTCCGTTGCGATGGATGAAACTCGATTTGGCGGGGCGCCTGCAGGATGATCAGCCTAGACCAAACCATGGTTTCGCGGCTTCTTTCGAGGCGGGTCTCAGAATCGGCTTGTAATTTGTCGTAACGGATAGTTCTGGCGCGGTCTGCCTTAATCCCGCCAAGACGCTGCTATTAGCTGCCTGCGGGCTGGGTCATGATTTCGCGCCATGCGAGCGATTGAACATTTCGAATATACCGTGAGCTGGGCGCGCGCGCACGAGCGGCATCTGTCGGCGATTTCGCTGGCGGGCGGTTTTGCCTTCGACAGCTATGCCTTCGGTCGTATCGACCGGCCGATGACCCAGGCTGTTTTCATCATTTATCTCATCTTGGCGGGGGCGGCGATCGCGGTGCTGCATGCGCTGGAATCGCGCCCCGACAACGACAAGCCATCCGATCGCACGCGCACGGTTCTGGTTTTTGTGGCGCAATTTGCCTTGGGCTGTCTGTTGTCCGGGTTTTGCGTCTTCTACATACGCAGCGCTTCCATTGGCGCATCCTGGCCGTTTCTTCTGTGCATGGCGGGCATTTTCATCGGCAATGAATATCTGCGCCGCTATCATGCGCGCCTGGTATTTTCGGCGCTGCTGTTTTTCTTTTCGCTCTACTCCTACGCCATCCTGCTGGTGCCGGTGGTGCTTGCGCGCATCGGCACGATTCCCTTTCTGATGTCCGGCGTGATCGCGGTCGCAGTATTTTTCTTCTACATGCAGACCCTAGCGGTCCTGGGGCATGATCGCTATCGCGTCGCGCGCATGCAGATCGCGGCCGGCATGATCGCGATCACCGCTTTGGTCAACGCCTTTTACTTTGTGAAAATATTTCCACCTCTGCCCTTGGTGCTGTCGGATGCGGGCGTTTATCATTCCATCCAGCGGTCAGGGCGCGATTATCAGGTCACGGCGGAGGATGAACCGCCGCGCTGGCGGGCCCTGTTCGGGACGTTTCCGGTCGAGCACATCCAGCAGAACGACAAGCTCTATCTTTACAGCGCCATTTTCGCGCCCTACCGGCTCACCACCAGCATCGAGCACCGCTGGGAATGGCGTGATCCGCGCAATGGCAGTTGGACGCCGCAGCAAACCGTGCGCTTCACCATTCATGGCGGGCGTGAAGACGGCTTTCGGGCCTATTCCAGCAAGACCGCTCCCCGGCCCGGTCAGTGGCGGGTCAACATCGCAACGACCGATGGTCATGCCATCGGGCGTGTTCGCTTCTCGGTCGAGACCCAGGCCGTCCCGCCCGCCGTTTCGGTCAAGATCCTGAAATAGGTCTATAAAACCGTGCCTTGCGTCGGGGCCGATTTGCCCCTATTTCACAGTACGGATCCGGGGTAGCTGTAATTGTCCACCAATAAGACGGTGATTTCGCATTTGCGCCGGCTTGAGGGCGAGAGCATCCACATCATGCGCGAGGTGGCGGCCGAATTCGCCAATCCGGTGATGCTCTATTCCATCGGCAAGGATTCGTCGGTGATGCTGCATCTGGCGATGAAGGCCTTTTATCCCGCCAAGCCGCCATTTCCTCTGATGCACGTCGACACGACCTGGAAATTCCGGGAGATGATCCAATTTCGCGATCAGACCGCCAAGCGCCTGGGCCTCGAGCTGATCGTCCATATCAACGACGAGGGGATGAAACGCGGCATCAATCCCTTCGATTCCGGTTCCTCGCTTCATACCCAGGTTATGAAGACCGAGAGCTTGAAGCAGGCGTTGGATCGACATGGCTTCGACGCCGCCTTTGGCGGCGCGCGCCGGGACGAAGAAAAAAGCCGCGCCAAGGAGCGGATTTTCTCGTTCCGCGACCGCCATCATGGCTGGGATCCGAAGAATCAGCGGCCCGAGCTCTGGCGTGTCTACAATACCCGCATCAAACAGGGTGAAAGCATTCGCGTCTTTCCGCTGTCCAACTGGACCGAGCTTGATATCTGGCAATACATCCTGGCCGAGAACATTCCCATCGTGCCGCTTTATTTCGCGGCGAAGAGGCCGGTGGTGGCGCGGGGCGGTACGCTCATCATGCGCGACGATGACCGCATGAACCTTTTATCCGGCGAAATCGTCGAAGAGCGGCTGGTGCGTTTCAGGACGCTGGGCTGCTATCCGCTCACCGGTGCGATCGAGAGCAGCGCCGATACGCTGGAGGCGATCGTCACCGAGATGTTCACCGCCCGCACCAGCGAGCGTCAGGGCCGCCTGATCGATGGCGACGAAAAAGCCTCGATGGAAAAGAAAAAGAAGGAGGGGTATTTCTAGTGCACGCTCCGCCTTCCGAGTTGCAACAGTTCCTTGCCGCGCAGGAAAAGAAATCCCTGTTGCGCTTTCTCACCTGCGGCAGTGTCGATGACGGCAAGTCCACCCTGATCGGACGTTTGCTTTACGACACCAAGCTTCTGTTTGAAGATACTTTGTCGACGCTGGAGAAGGATTCCCGCAAATTCGGCACTGCCGGTGACGATATCGATTTCGCCCTTCTGGTGGATGGGTTGGAAGCCGAACGGGAACAGGGCATCACCATCGACGTCGCCTATCGGTTTTTTGCCACCACCCGTCGCAAATTCATTGTCGCCGACACGCCGGGTCACGAACAATATACCCGCAATATGGCGACCGGCGCATCGAACTCCGATCTCGCCATTATTCTGATCGACGCCCGCAAGGGTGTCCTGGTCCAGACAAGGCGGCACGCCTATATCGCCTCGCTGCTGGGCATCCGGCATATCGCATTGGCGGTGAACAAGATCGATCTGGTGGAATATTCGCAAAGCGTTTTCGACCGGATCGTTGCGGATTTCGCCAATTTTGCGAAAGATCTGGGTTTCACCAGCCAGGTCGCGATTCCGCTTTCGGCGCGTCACGGCGACAATGTCATTGCCAAAAGTGATCGCACGCCCTGGTATGAAGGGCCCGCGCTGCTGGATCACCTGGAGACGGTGGATGTCGACAGTGCGCTGGCCGACAAGCCCTTTCGGTTTCCGGTGCAATGGGTGAACCGTCCGGATCTGGATTTTCGCGGGTTCGCCGGCACCCTGGCGGGCGGGCGGGTAAAGCCAGGCGACGCGGTCGCGATCGCCAAGTCCGGACGCATGACCAAAGTCGCGCGCATCGTCACCATGGACGGCGACCGGCCGGAGGCAATGGCGGGTGATGCGGTGACGATCACCTTGGCGGATGAAGTGGATATTTCCCGCGGCGATATTCTGTGTGATCCACACAGCCGGCCCGAAGTGTCGGACCAATTCGCGGCCCACCTTCTCTGGATGGCGGATGAGGAATTGCTGCCAGGCCGGCAGTACTTGCTCAAGCTTGCCACCGCCTCCGTTCCGGTGACGGTCTCGGCCCTGAAGCACAAGGTCGACGTCAACACGCTTGGGCATCTGGCGGCCAAGACGCTGGCATTGAACGAAGTGGGCTACTGCAATTTCGCGCTGTCGCAGCCGCTGGCCTTCGATCCTTATCGCGACAATCGCGATCTGGGCGGATTTATCCTGATCGATCGCTTCACCAATGCCACGGTGGGTGCCGGCATGATCGATTTCGGTCTGCGGCGCGCCACCAACGTCCATTGGCAGGCGCTGGATGTGAACAAGGCCACCCGCGCCAGGATGAAAGGCCAGAAGCCGGCCATATTGTGGTTCACCGGCCTGTCCGGATCGGGCAAATCGACCGTCGCCAATCTGGTGGAAAAGGCACTCACCGCCGAGGGGCGTCACACCTATCTGCTGGACGGCGACAATGTCCGCCATGGCCTCAACCGCGACCTGGGCTTCACCGATGCCGACCGGGTGGAAAATATCCGGCGGGTAGGCGAGACCGCCAAGCTGTTCCTGGATGCCGGGCTGATCGTTCTGGTGTCCTTTATTTCCCCCTTCCGGTCCGAGCGCCGCATGGCGCGCGAACTGGTGGGAGCGGGCGAATTCATCGAGATATTCGTCGACACGCCGCTGGAGGTTTGCATGGCGCGCGATCCCAAAGGACTTTATGAAAAGGCGCGGGCCGGGACGATCAAGAATTTCACCGGCATTGATTCGCCTTACGAGCCCCCCGAACAGGCGCAATTGACGATCCGTACGGTCGAAGCGCCGGCCGAGATTCAGGCCGAGACGATCCTGCGGTACCTGAGGGATAATCGCTATATTTGATCGCCGGAGCTTCGGCGATCCACCGCGGCCTAGACGCCGTAAAATTCCTTATACCAGTTGACGAATTTCGGAATGCCATCGGACATGGGCGTGGTCGGCGCGAAGCCCAGATCGCGGCGGCTGATCTCGATATCGGCATAGGTCGCGGCCACATCGCCGGGCTGCATCGGTTCCAGCTGGATGATCGCCTTTCGTTGCAGGGCCTGCTCGATCGCGGCAATGAAGTCGGTCAGTTTCTCGGATTTGTGATTGCCGAGATTATAGATTTTGTGCGGCGGCGATCCTGCGGCCGGCCGGTCCAGCGCCCTCAACACGCCACCCACGATGTCGTCGATATAGGTGAAGTCGCGCCACATCTCGCCGCGGTTAAAGACTTTGATCGGCTCGCCGGCCGTGATGGCGCGGGCGAAGAGCATCGGCGCCATGTCGGGGCGGCCCCAGGGACCGTAAACGGTAAAAAACCGCAGGCCCGTGGACGGGATGCCATAGAGATGGGCGTAGGTGTGGCCGAACAATTCGTCGGCGCGCTTGGTGGCGGCATAAAGAGAGTTTGGCTGTTCGACCGGATCGTCCACCGAGAACGGCATCTTGGTGTTGCCGCCATAGACCGATGAGGAGCTGGCATAGACGAAATGCCTGAGCGCGGGCAGGGCGCGCGCCATCTCCAGCATCACCAGATGTCCCATCACATTGGCTTGCACATAGGCATAAGGATTGATCAGCGAATAGCGCACACCGGGCTGCGCCGCCAGGTGCACGATCCCGGTGATTTGGGGAAACTCTTTGCCCAGTCCCTGCATGGCATCGGAAACGGAAATATCGAGCTTGCGGAAGGTGAACGCCTTGTCTGGCGTCAACGATGCCAGCCGCGCCTCCTTCAGTGCGGTGTCGTAATAATCGTTGAGGTTGTCCACCCCCAACACCACCTCGCCCCGCGCCAGGAGCGCCTTCGCCACTTGCGACCCGATAAAACCGGCGGCGCCGGTGACGAGGATCATGGGTTCCGGATCATGCGCCGGCGTCGGCGCGGCCGACGCTGACATAATGGAAGCCGGCCTTTGCCATCTGAGCGGGCCGGTAGATGTTGCGCAAATCCACCATCAGTGGCTTCTTCAACAAGTCTTTCAACTTGACCAAATCCAGCGCCCGGAACTCGTTCCATTCGGTGAGGATAACCACACCATCGGCGCCGTCCAGGGCCTCGTGAGCGCTGTCGCAGAAATCCAAACTCAGATGCTTGGCCGCTTCCTTGCGGCCTTCGGGGTCGTAAGCCCGGATGGTGGCGCCCGCCGCCTGCAGATGCGGCACGATCACCAGGCTGGGCGCGTCCCGCATATCGTCGGTGTTGGGCTTGAAGGTCAGCCCCAGGACGGCAATCGTCTTGCCCTTCACGCCGCCAAATGCAGTTTCGATCTTCCTGGCCATCTCGACCTTGCGCGCGTCGTTGACGGCCACGACCGCTTCGACGATGTGCGATGGCGCGCCCATTTCGCGCGCCGTCCGCACCAGCGCGAGGGTGTCCTTGGGGAAGCAGGAGCCGCCGAAGCCGGGGCCGGCATGGAGGAATTTGCCGCCGATGCGCCCGTCCAGCCCGATGCCCCGCGCCACATCCTGCACATCGCCGCCGACCTTCTCGCACAGGCTCGCCATTTCGTTGATGAAGGTGATCTTGGTGGCGAGAAAGGCATTGGCGGCATATTTGATCAGCTCGCTGGTTTCGCGGCTGGTGAAGACGATGGGCGTTTCGCTGATATAGAGGGGGCGATAGACTTCTCGCATTACCTCTCGCGCACGCTCGGTATCGCAGCCTACCACCACACGATCCGGCCGGCGGAAATCCTCGATCGCCGAACCTTCGCGGAGAAATTCCGGATTGGACGCCATGTCGAATTCCAGGCTATCGCCGCGTGCCTTGCGGATGATCTCTTCCACCTTGCGGCTGGTGCCGACCGGCACGGTCGATTTGGTCACCACCACGGCATAATCGGTCAGGGCCGTGGCGATCTCGTCCGCGGCGGCAAAAACATACGAGAGGTCGGCATGTCCGTCGCCACGCCGGCTGGGCGTGCCGACCGCGATGAAGACGGCCCCGGCGCCCTTCACGGCAGCTGCGATATCGGTCTCGAAGGACAGCCGGCCGGCCTTGACATTGGCGGCCACGACTTCGTCCAAGCCGGGTTCGAAAATCGGAATGCCGCCCGCGCGCAGGCTCGCGACCTTGCCGGCATCCTTGTCCACGCAGACCACCTGATGGCCGAATTCCGACAGGCAGGCGCCTGAAACCAGCCCGACATAGCCTGTGCCAATCATCGCAATGCGCATGGAAATCCCTCGGAATTGGTGACCCTTCTGACCGGAAAAGCGTTAATTTTCAAGATCAAGCGCGGATCAGGGCAACACAAAAGCTTGATAAGGTTAGCGTAGGATCGGTCGCATCACTGGGCGCATGCGTCACCTTTTGAGTATCCAGTAGTCCAAAACAGGCGCGAAGTACGCGCGGGGCTCTGCAACTCGCAGATGTCCGCCTCATCCTGAGGGCGGCCTAAAAGACATCGCTGCCAAAGTGCTGAGACGCCATGCTAGCGCGCGATCTCCGATCCATCGTTATCCTGAGACGGCAGTGTTGAGTCGTGGGTCCTCATTGCGAAAGCTGCCAAGTCTATAATTTACCACTCATTAACTTACTCCCGACTGTGGCGTCGCGATTTTTTTAGGTCAATCTTAATTTACCATGATCGAGAGTGGGCCTGACCAAACAGGAATAGTTCATGAGCCCCTCCGCTCTCGCCATTGCCCCTGCATCTACGCATCAACTCGGCGTAGCGCCCTTCGCAAGTCTGCGGGATTTTTCCCAGCCTTGGTTCGATCTCAATGACAAGACGGTGCTGGTCACCGGTGGCACGGGTTCTTTCGGCAAGCATTTCCTCAAGACGGTGATCGCCCAATACAAGCCGCGCCGTCTGATCATCTTCAGCCGCGACGAGCTCAAGCAATTCGAAATGGCGCAGGATTTCCCGACCGAGAAATACCCCTTCATCCGCTATTTCATCGGCGATGTGCGCGACAAGGACCGCCTCGATCTCGCGCTGCGCGACGTAGAGTATGTCGTCCATGCCGCTGCGATGAAGCAGGTGACGACGGCGGAATACAATCCCTTTGAATGTATCCGCACCAATGTGTTTGGTGCGGAGAATGTGGTCAGCGCCTGCCTGCGCCGCGGCGTAAAGCGCGTGATTGCATTGTCGACGGACAAGGCCGCCAACCCGGTCAATCTCTACGGTGCCTCCAAGCTTGCTTCCGACAAGATTTTCGTTGCCGCCAACAATCTCGCGGGCGCCGACGGTCCCCGCTTCTCCGTGGTGCGCTACGGCAATGTCTTCGGCTCGCGGGGTTCGGTGGTGCCCTTCTTCAAGAAACTGGCGGATGACGGCGCGACAAGCCTTCCCATCACCGATGCACGCATGACCCGCTTCTGGATCACCCTGACCCAGGGCGTCAATTTCGTCCTCTCCAGCATGGAAATGATGAAAGGCGGCGAAATCTATGTCCCCAAGATTCCCTCGACCACCATTCCCCAACTCGCCGCTCTGGTCAGCCCGGACCTGAAACAGCATGTTATCGGTATCCGTCCGGGCGAGAAGCTGCACGAGACCATGATTCCCGCCGACGATGCGCATTGCACCGTCGAGCTGGAAGACCGCTATGTGATCCTGCAAAGCTTCGCCAACGCGATGCGCGACGCCTATATGCACCGCGGCGCCAAGCCGGTGGCGGAAGGCTTCAGCTATTCCAGCGATAAGAATCCGGAGCAGCTTGACGCGCGGGGACTGCAGACATTGCTGCAGCAGGCCTATGCCTGATCGCGAAATCCGCGGCGACACCGAGCCTGCTTTTTTGCCCTATGGCCGGCAGGAAATCACCGATATCGATGTGAAAGCGGTGGTCGAGGCGCTGGTATCCGGCTGGCTCACCACCGGGCCCAGAGTTTCCGAATTTGAGAATGCTTTCGCCGCCCATATCGGTGCAGGCGAAGGTGTTGCAGTCAATTCCGGCACGGCGGCCCTGCATTGCGCCATGCGCGCGATCGGTGTTGGCCACGGCGACGAAGTGATTGTACCCGCCATCACCTTCGCGGCGTCCGCCAATGCGGCGCTCTATGAGGGCGCCAAGCCCGTCTTCGCTGACGTTGAGCCCGACACTTTGCTGATCGATCCCGCGTCCGTGGCCGCGCGGATCACACCCAGAACCTGCGCCATCGTTGCGGTGGATTATGCGGGGCAGCCTGCCGATTATGACGCCCTTCATGTGCTGGCCAAATCGCATGGCATCCGGATCATCGCCGATTCCTGCCATGCGCCGGGCGCGACCTATAAGGGCCGTGCCGCGGGCACGCTTGCGGATATTTCCTGCTTCTCCTTCCACCCCGTCAAGCATCTCACCACCTGCGAAGGCGGCATGGCGGTGACGGACGATGCCGATATGGCGGCGCATATGCGCCGCTTCCGCAATCACGGCATCGACAGCGACCATCGTTCGCGCGAAGCAGCCGGGGCACATGCCTATGACATGGCGGAACTGGGGTTCAATTACCGTTTGCCGGATGTGCAATGCGCGCTGGGGATGGCCCAGTTGAAGCGGCTTGCCGGTTGGGTCGCGGCGCGGCAGCGGATCGCGCGTCTCTATGACGATGCGCTGGCGGGGCTGGCGGAGGCGGTACCGTTGAAAGCGCATGCGGACCGCACCAACGCGCATCACCTTTATGTCGTGCGGCTAATGGATGGGATCGACCGGGATCGCGTCTTTGCCCGCCTGCGCGCCGACGGCATTGGCGCCAATGTCCATTACGCGCCGGTCTATCTGCATTCGCACTATGCCAAGCTCGGTTATAGACCGGGCCTGTGTCCGGTGGCGGAAGCAGGGTCGCGCCAGATCCTGACCTTGCCCATGTTTCCCGCGATGACGAACGCCGATGTCGGCCGCGTCGTGGGCGCACTCACCAGAGCGACGGCGTAAGCGTCACGTCATCGTCCAGCGCGAAGGCGGCCCAATCGAGTTCGGGCAGGGACCTTTGCGCCGCTGTGACGATCTCGTCCATCTCCTGAGCGGACGTCACGCCGACAAGACCGAAAGCAATCTCGGGCCGCGACAAGACGAAGCCGAGCGCGGCAGCCAGGGGCGTTGTTCCAGCATCGCGCAATTGCGACCGGATGGCTACCAGGCGTGGTGCGGCGTGACGCAATTTCTCCGGCAAGGTTTCCAGAAAGAGCAAGCCCTGCAGGAACAGGGAGCGGGCATGCACCTCCACGCCCAATTCAGTCAACCGCGCAAGTGTGCCGTTCGCCAACAGCCGCTGATCCAGCAGGCTGAACGGAAGCTGCATGACGTCGGGACGGAAGCACGCGGCCAGCCGCGCCGGATCGTCGGCGGCATAGACGGAAATGCCGATCTTCCGGATAACGCCTTCGTCGCGCAGCCGCTGCAAGGCCGCCCACAGTGCCGGACCGTCCGCGCCGTGCAGGTCGGATGCCGCATGCACCAGCAAGGTTTCGGCTTTCAGAGCAGTCGCCGATTGCCGGGCGCGGTCGATCACGGCTTCCAAGCCATGCTTCAGCCCGATCGTTTTGCTGACGATGCGGAAAGGAGCCGTATTCAGTTTCGCCAAGACCGTTTCGGCGTCGCCATAATTTGCGGCGGTGTCCAGCAAGGTGATCCCGGATGCGGCGGCACGGGCCAGGATCGCGGCGGCGTCCTCCAGCGGCACCTGGCCGCGAGTGTTGGAAACGCCATAGGCCTGGCCGAACTGCACGGTGCCCAGTCCCAGCTTCTCAAGCATCGTGCAGCATCCCTTTGACTTTCTCGGCAATCGCCAGCGAGGCCGTGAGGCCGGGGCTTTCGATCCCGAAGAGATTGACCAGGCCTGGCAAGCCATGGGTCGTGGGTCCCTCAATGCGGAAATCCGCGTTGGGATTTTCCCGGCCGCCTATTTTCGGACGCACGCCGGAATAGCCCGGAGTCAGCATCTCCGCCGCGACCCGGGGCCAATAGGCAGCGATGCGGGGCGCAAACTGCGCCGGCAGGGCGGGCGACACGGCATAATCGATCATCGCCGGGTCACTGGTCGCCAGCCATTCGACATCAGGGCCGAAACGGGCCGCGCCGCCCATATCCAAAGTCAGGTGCACGCCCAGACCGCCCGGCTCCGGCACAGGATAGACCAGATGGCGGAAGGGGCTGCGGATATTCAATGTCACATAATTGCCTTTCGCCAGAAACGTCGGCGGCACGAATTTGGCGTCCAGCGATTCAATTCGAGCGGCAACGCGCGGTGCCCAGAGACCAGCGCTGTTGACGAGAATGCCGGTCTGCAATGTCATCACCTCGCCGGCATTGCGCACGTTCAGGCGATAGGCGTCGCCCTGCCGGGTCACGGACATCACGTCCGCCGCGCGCACCAGATTCGCGCCCGCTGCTTCCGCCTCGCCCAGCAATGCCAGCATATAGGCATGGCTGTCGATGATGCCGGTCGAAGGGGAGAACAGCCCGCCCGATGCGGAAAGTTCCGGCTCGAGAGTCGAGATTTCCGTCCTGCTGACCTGTTTCAAGTCCGCGACGCCATTGCCGGTGGCGTGACGAAGAAGGGCGGCGAGTTGTTCGTCCTGATCGGCATGGGTGGAAACGATCAGCTTGCCCAGGCGCTTGTGACCGACGCCGTGGCTTTCGCAGAAAGCATAAAGGCGTTCGCGTCCTTCGACGCAGAGAGCGGCCTTCAGAGAGTCTTTGGGATAATAGATTCCGGCATGGATGACTTCGCTGTTGCGGGCGCTGGTTTCCTCGCCGATATGGGCGTTCTTCTCCAGGATCACGACCTCGCGGCCCGCCTGGGCCAGCGCACGCGCGATCGCCAGCCCGACCACGCCGGCGCCGATCACCACGGCTTCGGTTGAAAATTGTGCGCTCATCCGGTCCTGAGATAGCGCACGGCTTCGTCGCGGCCAAACAGATACAGCAGCACCCGCAAGGTCTCGCCGCGCGGGCTTTTGAGATCGGGATCGCGCGCCAGGATCAGCCGCGCATCGTCATGGGCCACGGCGAGAAGATCAGAATGCGCCATGGGATCGGCCAGCCGGAATTCCTCCATGCCGCTCTGGCGCCGGCCCAGCACTTCGCCGGGGCCGCGCAGCCTCAGATCCTGTTCGGCGATGACAAAGCCGTCGTCGGTCTCGCGCATGGTGGATAGCCGCGCTTTGGCGGTTGGCCCCAGGGTGCCGTGATAAACCAGCAGGCAGGAGGATTTGCCGGTGCCGCGCCCGACCCGGCCGCGCAGCTGATGCAGCTGGGCCAGGCCGAAACGCTCGGCATGTTCCACCACCATGATGGTGGCCTCGGGCACGTCGACGCCGACTTCGATCACGGTGGTGGCGACCAAAAGCTGTGTCTCGCCATTCTTGAACGCCGCCATGGCGGCATCGCGCTCTACCGCCTTCATCTGGCCATGCACCAGCCCCACCTTCACGCCAAGCGCCGCCTTCAGCATGGTGGCGCGCTCCTTGGCGGCGGCCAGGTCGATTTTTTCGGATTCCTCCACCAGCGGACATACCCAATAAGCGCGTTGGCCGCGGTCCAGCGCCAATCGAAGATGTGCGATCAGGTCATCGAGCCGTACCGCGCTCATCACCCGCGTCTCCACCGGCTTGCGGCCCGGCGGGCGGCTGGTGATCTTGGAAACATCCATGTCGCCATAGGCGGTCAGCGCCAAAGTCCGCGGAATAGGGGTCGCGGTCATCACCAGCACATCCGCCGGCTTGCCCTTGCTCTGCAGCTGCATGCGCTGATGCACCCCGAAGCGATGCTGCTCATCCACCACCGCCAGGCCCAGATCGCGGAAGGCAACATCCTCGGAAAACAGCGCGTGGGTGCCGATCAGGATATCGATTTCACCGGCCGCCAGCTTCGCCAAGGTTTCGGCGCGCAGCGGGCCCCGTTCGCGGCCGGTAAGCGCTGCCAATCGTATCCCGGCGGCTTCGGCATAGGGCGTCAGCGACGCCAAATGCTGGCGCACCAGCAGTTCGGTGGGTGCCATCAGCGCACCCTGCAAACCCGCTTCCACCGCGCCCAGCAGCGCCAACAGCGCCACAATGGTCTTGCCTGAGCCGACATCGCCCTGCAGCAGCCGCAGCATGCGCTTGTCGCTGGCCATGTCGGCCTCGATTTCGGCCAGTGCCGTGAGCTGCCCGTCGGTGAGGGCGAAGGGCAGGGCGGCAATGGCGCGCGCTTTCAACCGGCCGTCGCCCGCGACGCGCCGCCCGCCCGGCGCCCGCAGCCGCGCTCGGATCAGCAGCAGCGCCAGTTGATTGGCCAGCAATTCGTCATAGGCCAGGCGCTGGCGGAAAAGCGTCTCCGGCAAAAGATCCGTCTCATGCGCCGGTGCGTGCGCCGCCGCCAAGGCCTGGTTGAATCCGGTGAATCCGCGCTGGCGGAGAAAGGCCGCATCCTGCCATTCTGGCATCTGCGGCACGCGTTCCAGCGCGCCGCGCACAGCCTTGGCCAAGGCCTTCGGCGCTAGGCCTTCTGTCAGGCCATAGACCGCTTCATGCTGAGGCAACGAAGCTGCGTCCTCAGGCGCCACCACATAATCGGGATGCGACATCTGCAGCCGATCCTTGAAGCTTTCGATTTTGCCGGAAATCAGACGGTGCTTGCCCAGCGGCAATATCCCCGTCAGGTATTTCGCATCGGCGCGAAAGAAGACCAAGTCCATCACCGCGGTGTCGTCGCTGACCCGCACTTTGTAGGGCTGGCTTTTCACCCGGGGGGGCAGGTGATCCAGCACAGACACTTCCAGGGTTGCGATACGACCCGGTTCGGCGGACGCCAGCTTGGGGCGATACGAGCGGTCGATCACGCCCACCGGCAGGTCGAAGATCAGATCCACCAGCCGCGGTCCGGCGACCTTGGCAATCAGCTTTTCCAGCTTCGGCCCCACCCCGGACAGGGTGCGAATGTCGGCGAAGAGCGGAAATAGAATCGAAGGCCGCATCGTGGTATTTTAGGGTTCCCCTGCCAGTCCGCCACGGGCTGTGGCGCACCTTATTCCGGGATGACCCGCCTGGTGGAACATCATGCCGGGGCATTTTCGCACGTTGCTTTATCGAAAGGCGCCAACTGGTTGGAGTTCAACACAAAAGGCGGTAACCTTCCCCGGTCGGGTGTGTGCCTTTTCCGTTCGTTGCGCCCTTTCCTGTGAGTGCATCCGAATGCCCCAATCGTTCTTCGAACGCGCCCGGAGCCACCTGCTTTTGTCGCAAAAAGCCCTGGAAGAGGCGGCGGGCAGCGAACAGTTCCTCAAGCAGCTCGGCGCGATCGGCGATGCCATCGTCCAATGCTTCAAGGGTGGCGGCAAAGTGCTGCTCGCCGGAAATGGCGGCAGCGCGGCCGACGCTCAGCATATCGCAGGCGAATTTCTATCGCGGCTCAATTTCGACCGTGCACCCCTGCCTGCCATAGCCCTGACGGTCGACACCTCCGTCCTGACGG
This sequence comes from Pseudomonadota bacterium, assembly GCA_040389245.1. Lineage (GTDB taxonomy): Bacteria > Pseudomonadota > Alphaproteobacteria > Micropepsales > Micropepsaceae > Rhizomicrobium. Next base: position 2,050,116 of record JAZKAH010000002.1, read on the forward strand.
CCATCGGAAATGATTATGGCTATGACCAGCTATTCGAGCGTCAGCTTCAGGGCCTGGGTCGGCCCGGCGACGTGCTGATTTGTCTGTCCACTTCGGGCCGCTCCACCAATATTTTACGGGCCCTGCGCAAGGGGCGGGCGATGGGATTGGTGACGATCGGCTTTTGCGGCGCGCAAAACACGGAGATGCCGGGCTTGTGCGATATCGCCTTATGCGCGCCTTCGGAACAGACGCCCCTTATCCAGCAGATCCATATTACCGCCGCGCATATCATCTGCGGCGAGGTGGAGAGAATGCTCTTTCAAGCGGATACACACCTTGAGCGCATGTGACCGCCGCAAGGCCAGTCGTCGATGAGCCGTTCCCTGCGCCCCGCCGTGTTCTTCGACCGTGACGGCGTGTTGAATATTGACAACGGATTCACGCACCGGCCGGACGATCTGCGCTGGAACGAAGGCGCGGTTGCCGCCATCAAGGCTGTCAACGATGCAGGCTGGTATGCGTTTGTGGTGACAAACCAGGCGGGTGTCGCCCATGGACATTATACCGAAAAGGATGTCGATGATTTTCATCGGCAGATGGACCGGGTGCTCGCGGAGCATGGCGCCCATATAGACGAATATGTCTATTGCCCCTTCCATCCGGAGGCGAAGCTGGCGGCGTATCGGCGGCACTCCCCCCATCGAAAACCGCAACCCGGCATGATTCTGGATCTGGTCGCGCGTTGGCCGGTCGAGATCCAGAAAAGCTTTCTGGTCGGAGACCGGCAGAGTGATCTTCAAGCCGCCGACTCGGCTTCGATCCGGGCCTATCTCTATGAGGGCGGGGACCTGCTTTTGCTGGTGAAGCAAGGCCTGGCGGCTTCGGGTGCCGCCGATTGAAAGCCGTTGTCCCCGATAGAGCCCGGAGCTATATCCCCGCCATGAATGACAGTGAAAAAGGTGGCTCTTCGGAGAACCGCCGCAAACGGCTTTTGTTTCGGGCGCAGCGGCGCGGCTTCAAGGAGGTGGATCTCATCTTCGGCGCCTATGCCGAGGCCTCCTTGTGGGATCTGGACGAAGCCGAACTCGACCAGTTCGAGGCGCTGCTCACCGCGCCCGACCAGGAAGTCTATGCCTGGCTGCGCGGGGCCGAAGCGGTGCCTGCCGAATATGACAATCCGGTGTTTGCGGGGCTGAAAGCCGTCTGCGGCCGCAAGGGCCAAACGTGGAACGTGTAGATTACATTGCCAAGGCCGACGGACGGCTGACGGTTTCGGGTGCGCCCGCGGGTTATGACGCCTGGCTGACAGCGGAAGCGGCACGGCGTCGGGGCGGTCCGGTGCTGTTTGTCGCCAGTGACGAGGCACAGGCTGACGCTCTGTCGGCGGCCGTGGCGTTCTTTGCCCCGGACATCCGGCAACTGCCATTCCCGGCCTGGGATTGTCTGCCATACGACCGGGTCTCGCCAAAGCCTGATGTCGAAAGTGCGCGATTGGCCACCTTGGCAGCATTGGCCAAGGGGCTTGAAGGTCCCGTGGTGATCGTGACCAGCGTCGCGGCACTGCTGCAACGCATGCCGCCCCGTGCGGCGATTGCCGAGGCCAGTTTCTCGGCGCGGGTGGGCGAAGAGGTGGAACGCGATGCACTGGTCGCGTTTCTGGCCGGCAATGGCTATGCCCGTGCGGGCACCGTGCGCGATCCCGGCGATTTCGCGCTTCGGGGCGGCATCGTCGATCTCTGGCCACCGGGAACGGACGAGCCGCTGCGGCTCGATTTTTTCGGCGAGACCTTGGATGCCATTCGCAAATTCGATCCCGCCAATCAATTGTCGAACGACAGCCTGGACCGGATCATTTTGCTGCCGGCCAGCGAAGCGCCGCTGACCGATACCGCCATCAGCCGGTTCCGGGCCGGCTATGTCGCGACCTTCGGGCCGTCGGGGGACGATCCGCTTTACGAAAGCGTGAGCGCCGGACGCAAGGCGCAAGGCATGGAACATTGGCTGCCGCTTTTCTATGACGATCTCGACACGCTGTTCGACTATCTGCCGCGTTGCCTGGTCATGCTGGGCTATCAAGTCGAGGAGGCCAAGTCGGCGCGGCTGGACCTGGTGGGCGAATGTTACCACACGCGCCGTCAGTTCCGCGACGCGGACAGCGAGCACAAGGTCAAAGCCCCGCCTTACAAACCGCTGAAGCCGGACACGCTGTATCTGAATGACGGCGAATGGAAAACGGCGCTGGCCAGGCATCTCGTCCGCGACCTGACGCCGTTTCAGACGCCCGAGGGGAAGACCAGCGTCGATGCCGGAGGACGGCAGGGCCGCGATTTCGCGCCCGAACGGACGGACGGCAATCGCAATGTCTTCGAGGCCGCGGCGGATCACTTGAAGGCTTTGCAGGGCGCGGGCAAGCGCGTGCTGGTGGCGAGTTGGACGGACGGTTCGGCCGAACGGATGGGCGGGGTGCTGTCCGATCACGGCATTGTCGCCATCCGCCGGGTGGAGAACTGGCCCGAGGCGCTGACATTGGATGCGCGTGCGATGGGCCTGGCGTGCCTGGGCATCGAGCGCGGTTTCGAGTCGCCCGATTTTGCCGTGATGAGCGAGCAGGATGTGCTGGGCGACCGCATGGTGCGGGCGCAATCGCGCCAGCGCCGCTCCCAGAATTTCCTGTCCGAAGCCTCTTCGTTGGCGCCGGGCGATCTGGTGACGCATATCGAGCATGGCGTCGGGCGCTATCTGGGCCTCAAGGCGATCGCGGCGCTGGGGGCGCCGCATGACTGCCTGGAACTTCAGTATGACGGCGGCAAGCTGTTCCTGCCGGTGGAAAATATCGAGCTTCTGACCCGCTACGGCTCGGACGAGGGCCACGCGCAGCTCGACCGCCTGGGCGGCGCGGGCTGGCAGCAGCGCAAAGCCCGCATGAAGGAACGGGTGCGCGCCATTGCCGCCGAACTCATCCGCATCGCCGCCGCGCGCGAACTCAAATCGCTGCCGCCGATCGAACCGCCGCATGGCTTGTATGACGAATTCTGCGCCCGCTTTCCCTATCAGGAGACTGAGGACCAGGAGAAAGCCATTGCCGAGACCATTGCCGATCTGGGCAAGGGCAGGCCGATGGACCGGCTGGTCTGCGGCGATGTCGGGTTCGGCAAGACGGAAGTGGCCCTGCGCGCCGCCTTCGTCGCCGCCATGGCGGGTGAGCAGGTCGCGGTGGTGGTGCCGACCACGCTTCTGGCGCGGCAGCATTATCGCGGCTTCGCCGACCGCTTCATGGGTTTTCCAGTCCAGGTACGCCAGCTCTCGCGCTTCGTGGATGTCAAAGAGGCGCGCGAGACCAAAGAAGCGCTGGCCGATGGCACCGTGGATGTTGTCATCGGCACCCATGCGCTGCTGGCCGAGAACATCAAATTCAAGCGCCTGGGCCTGGTCATTGTCGACGAAGAGCAGCATTTCGGCGTCACGCACAAGGAACGCCTGAAGAATCTGAAGGCCGATGTCCATGTGCTGACGCTGACGGCGACGCCGATCCCCCGCACCTTGCAGCTGGCATTGTCGGGCGTGCGCGATCTGTCTTTGATTACGACACCGCCCATAGACCGGCTGGCGGTGCGTACCTTCGTGACCCCCTTCGACCCCCTGGTGGTGCGCGAGGCGTTGCTGCGCGAACATTATCGCGGCGGCCAATCCTTTTTCGTGGCGCCCCGCATCGCCGATCTGCGGGAGGCGGATGCGTTTTTGAAGGCGACGGTGCCGGAAGTGAAAACCATGGTGGCGCACGGCCAGATGAGCCCCGGGATGCTGGAAGAAGTGATGACCGCTTTCTACGAGCGCAAGATCGACGTCCTGGTCTCGACCAATATCGTGGAATCGGGCCTCGACATTCCCACCGCCAACACCATGATCGTGCAGCGGGCCGACATGTTCGGCCTGTCGCAGCTCTACCAGATCCGGGGCCGCATCGGCCGTTCCAAGTCGCGCGCCTATGCCTATCTGACCACGCCGCCGGATCGGAAGCTCACCGATACGGCGACGCGGCGGCTGGAAGTGCTGCAATCGCTGGACCAGCTGGGGGCGGGCTTTTCCATCGCCAGCCATGATATGGATATCCGCGGCGCCGGCAATCTTTTGGGCGAGGAACAGTCCGGCCATGTCCGCGAAGTGGGCATCGAGCTTTACCAGGAGATGCTGGAGGAAGCGGTGTCGTCCTTGCGCGAGGGCGGCGACGGCGACCAGATCGCGGAGCAATGGTCGCCGGCGATCAATCTCGGCGCCTCGGTGCTGATCCCCGAGCATTATGTCGCCGACCTCAATGTCCGCATGTCGCTCTATCGCCGCCTGTCGAGTTTGGAGACGCGCGGCGACATCGATGCCTTTGCCGCGGAATTGATCGACCGCTTCGGGCCGCTGCCGGATGAGGTACAGCATCTGCTGGAGATCGTGGCGATCAAGCAGCTGGCGCTGGCCGCCGGGGTCGAGAAGATTGACGCCGGTCCCAAGGGTGGCACCATCGCCTTCCGCAACAACGCTTTCGCCAATCCGGTGGCGCTGATCAAGCTGATCAGCCAGCACAGCGGCACCATGAAGGTCCGCCCGGACCAGAAGATCGTGGTAACCCGCGATTGGCCCTCGCCGGATGATCGCTTGAAGGGCGCCAAGGCCTTGCTGACCCAGCTGGCGAAACTGGCCGAAGCGGCGTGACGGCGAAATCCTACACGGAAATTTCGACGGGATTACGTCTGGCGGTGCGGCTGACGCCGCGGGCCGCGCATAATCGTGTGACGGGCTTGGCGGCGGACGCGGAAGGGCGTTCGGTTTTGCAGATCCGCCTGACCGCGCCGCCGGTGGAAGGCGCCGCCAACGCAGCACTGATTGTCTTCCTGGCAAAAACGCTGGGTTTGCGCCAGTCGGACGTGACCATACGCTCCGGCCAGAAGGGGCGGCTTAAGATCGTGGAGTTGACCGGGGATGCAGCGGCGCTGCAGGCCAAGCTGGCGGAACTGATCGAAAGTCTGGACTCAGGCGGCAGTTAATTCAATGACGTGTCATGGCCCACCGGAGTGTGGGCCATCCAGTTGAACCGCGCTCTAACTGACAGGCGAGTCTGTGTCACCTGGATGGCCCGGACTCCCGGGCCATGACAATTTAGATTTGAATTTCCAATTGCGTGCAGACCCTAGCCAAACTCCATGAGATTCGCGCTTCCCACCTGGATGCGTTCCAGCAGCAGCGAACATTCCGGGATCATGCGCTCCATCCAATAACGGGCGCACATCAGCTTGTCCTTGTGGAATTTGTTCTCCTTGCCGACAGAGAGTTTCGCGATGCGGGCCCACATCCAGGCCACCATCACGATGCCCATCAAGCGCAGATAGTCCGAAGCGCCCGCCCCGGCATCGTTCGGATTCTTGATGCCGTTCTGCGCCAGCCACATGGTCGCCGCTTGCAGACTCTCGGTCCCGCGCTTCACGCCTTTGACATAAGGCGCCAAGGTCTCGTCCTTCTCATTCTCGGCCAGCCAACCGGTCAGCGCCCCGAACAGGGCCAGCGGCGCGGCGCCGCCCTTGCGGCCCAGCTTGCGTCCCACCAGATCCATCGCCTGCACGCCATTGGCGCCTTCATAGGTCTGGTTGATGCGGCCGTCGCGGACGAACTGCTCCACGCCATTGTCGCGGATATAACCATGACCGCCATAGCATTGCATGGCCAGGTTGGCGGCCTCGAAACCCATGTCGGTGCAGAAGGCTTTCAGCACAGGCGTCATCAGGTCGGCGAGAAGGGTGGCCACGGCCGCCTCGTCGCGCTTGGAATGACCGATCGACATGTTGAAGGCGGTCCAGCAGGCCAAGGCGCGCGATCCTTCGACAAAGGCGCGGGCATGCAGCAGCATACGCTTGACGTCGGGATGCACGATCTCCAGATCGGCGGGCTTGTCGGGCTCGACCGGACCGGTCAGGGCATGGCCGACGCGGCGCTCATGGGCATAGGCATAGCCGTTCTGATAGGCGACATCGCCGATGGCGATGCCTTGCACGCCCACGCCCAGCCGCGCCGCATTCATCATGCCGAACATGCCCGCCATGCCGGCGGAAGCGGAGCGTTTTTCACCGGGCTTCACCGGCTCGGGCTTGGGACCCAGCCGCCAGGCGATGGCATCGTCGAAATTGAGCACGCAGGTTGCCTGGCCCTTGATGCCCATCTTGTGTTCGATGCCGCCGGTGTTGACGCCGTTGCGGGCGCCGACCTTGCCGTCTTCGCCGACCAGGAATTTCGGCACCATGAAGAAATTCACGGTGGCGAGATCGTCATGGATCTGGCCATCCGCGTCGGGGATCTTGGCGATCACCATGTGAATGATGTTGTCGGTGAGATCCTGGTCGCCGCCTGAAATGAAAATCTTGGTGCCGTTCATGCGATAGGTGCCGTCCGGCTGCTCCACGGCGCGGGTCTTCATCAACCGCAGATCGGTGCCGCATCCCGGCTCGGTCAGGCACATGGTCCCCGCCCATTCGCCCGACACCATTTTGGGCACGAGATGTTCCTTCATCCAGTCGGCGCCGGTGGCGATCAGCGCGCCATAGGCGGCGGAGGTGAGGCCCGGATACATCGCCAAAGACTGGTTGGCGGCCATCGCCATTTCGCCCACCGCCATGCTCATCACCATCGGCATGTCCGAGCCGCCATGCTCAGCAGGGGCGGAGAGGCCGCCCCAGCCGCCTTCGCTATAGGCGCGATAAGCTTCCTTGAAGCCTTTGGGCGTGCGCACCACGCCATTCTCGAAATGACAGCCTTCTTCGTCGCCCGACTGGTTGATGGGTTGCAGAACCTCTTCGCAGAGTTTTCCCGCGTTCGCCAATATGTCGTCGATCAGGTCGGGAGAGAGATCGGTGAATTGCGGCAGGTCGCGATGCTTTTCCGCTTCCAGGAATTCATGAATCAGAAAGCGGTAATCCTCGACCGGCGCGCGATAGATTGGCATGGGTGTGTTTCCTTGCGACTGCGCTTTTTGTACGCCGGGCAAGGGAAATAGAAAAGCGGCCGGACGCTGATGCATCCGGCCGCCTTCTTCCGCGTCGGGCCCAATCGGCTCCGGGGTGCGGGATTCCTATTTCACGTTGCTGCCGGCTGAACCGTTGACCGAGGCGGACCCTTGCTGCTGATTCAACTCACGGGTGGTTTGGGCTTCCGCGTCATTGGTTGCCGCTTCGGCTTTGCCGCCGGCACGGTTGGCCGTACCGGTCGCCTTGCCGGTGGCGTTGGACGCCATGCCGGTCGCGTCGCCGGTCGAAGTACCGCCCGATGCGCCGACATTATGGCCCATCGCGTCGGCATTGGCCGAACCACTCGCGCCCGCGGTTGCCGTATTGTTCAAAGTGGTCGTCGCGTCATTCTGCGCCGCCTCCGCCTTCTGCTCCACCTTGTCGGTCTTGCGGTTGGCGGTCTGTTCTGCGTCGCGTGTGGCATTGGATGCCGCGCCGGTCACCGGAGCCGTCGACGGGGTTCTGGCTGAGGCGGCGCCGTTGATGCCGGTCGTGGTGGTCGTGGGCACGCCATTCAGGCCACCCATGCCGCGGGCCGAACCGCCAATACCTCCTACGGCGCCACCGACGCCGCCGCCTACGCCGCCACCAAGGACCTGCGCCATCGCGGGCGTGACGATCAAGGCCGCGCCGCTCAAAAGCGCCACGGCAAATGCAGTACGCATGGAACTGTTCATGGATGTCTCCTTTGGGGACGTGCCGGGGCGGCGCGTCTCTTTGTGACGTGGGAAGACAACGAACGGCACGCGGGTTTTTTCCCGCGCGCATCAGGAAACTTGACCATCCTTCACGCGATCTTGTGCGAATCCGTACGCACCGGCGCGAACTGCGGCGCTTCCGCGGCAAGAATCGGGAAACGGTCAGATTGTGGTCTTAATCGCTAACGATTGCTTTGCCGCGGCGCGGCCAAGGGCCAGCACAATGGCCGCCGTCAGCATGGGACCGATGGCGAGTACCGCCATGCCGACCGCATAGCCGCCCGTCGCTTGTTTGAGAAATCCAAGAATATAAGGTCCGGCAAAGCCGCCGGCCGCCGTGCCCATGGTGTTAATGAGGGCGATGCCGCCCGCCGCCGCTGCGCCGCCCAGGAAAGCCGAGGGCAATACCCAGAACGGTCCCTGCAAAGCCATCGAACCCACCAGCACCAGCGAGAGCGCCAGAAATATGACCAGGTTGGAGTGCACCACGCTGGCAACCAGAAACGCCGCGACCATCATCAAGGCCGGCAGCGCTACATGCCAGACCCGTTCATTTCTTTTATCGCTCGATCGGCCCCAGAAAATCATCGCGATCACGGCGGCGATGTAGCAGGGTGCGATGACAAAGCCGGTGGCGAGATTGGAGACGCCCATTCCTTGAACGATTTGCGGCAGCCACAGTCCGACGCCGTAATACGCCATCGAATAGCCGAAATAGACAATGCCCAGGGCATAGACGCGCGGATCGCGCAAGGCCAGCCAGAAATCGCGCTGCTCGGCGGTGTCGTCCTTGGCGAGCTCCGCAGCGATGACGGTCTTTTCGTTTTCGCTCAGCCAGTTTGCGTCCCTGGGTTTGTCGGGAAGGAATTTCAGCACGGCAAAGGCGAGCAGAATGGCCGGGACGCCTTCGAGCAGAAACAGCCATTGCCAACCGGCAAGACCCAGGGCGCCGTTCATGCCGAGAATGAGGCTGGACAGCGGCGCGCCGATAATGTTCGCCAGAGGATTGGCCGCCATGAAGAATGCGACCAGGCGCGCGCGATACGTCTTGGTGAACCAGTAGGTCAGGTAGAGGATCATGCCGGGAAAGAATCCGGCTTCGACGAGACCCAAAAGGATCCGCACCGTGTAAAATCCGGTCGACGTCGCGATCGCTGCATTCGCGGCGGAAAGCGCACCCCAGCAGAGCAGAATGCAGAAAATCCAGCGCCGCGCGCCGACCCGGTCCAGAATCGCATTCGCGGGCACCTGGAAAAGCGCATAGCCGAGGAAAAATGCGCCGGCACCGAAGCCGTAGACGGCGGGGCTGAATCCAAGCGCCTTGTTCATGGTCAGGGCCGCGAAGCCGACATTCACCCGGTCGATGATGTTGGCGAAATAGAGCAGCATCATCAGCGGAATCAGCCGCCACGCGCACTTGACGAATACTTGTTCCTGTTCTGCCATTCCGCCCTAACGCATGGCCGGCCCGCATCCGGTCGCCGAGCCCGCTCCCCTTAATTTGGGAAAACCCTATCATGGTTTGCCGCGGTGAATAGGCGTCTCCGTGGCGCGCCGCTGGGATGCAAGACGGACGAGGGGGTGCCCCTTTCGAAATCTTCGGGAAGGGTTATCATCCCGCCGATTTTCGGCAACTGGGGCGGAGGGGCGACATGATCCTGAGATGGCTTGGCGCGGGCGCGCTTCTGGTTTCGGTTTTCGCGGCCGACGCACAGGCGCATGTCGTAAAGTTTCGCATCGAGCGCCGGGAGCCGGTCCTGAGCGGCAAGGCGTTCGGACCCGCGGGCCCGTACGAAAAGCTGGTCGGCAAGGTCGATTTCGCGCTGGACCCCAAACTTCCCATCAACAAGAGCATCATCGATCTGGGTCTGGCGCCGAAGAACGCGCGCGGCGAGGTCGAATTCAGCGCTGATTTCTTCATGTTCAAGCCCGTCGACGCGGCCAAGGGCAATGGCCGCCTGCTGGACGAGGTGGGCAATCGCGGCAGCAAGGCCACGATGTCCTATTTCCAGAAGGCCAAGAACAGCCGCGATCCATCAACGCCGGAAGAGATCGGCGACGGCGCGCTGATGGCGCAGGGCTATACCTTGCTCTGGCTGGGCTGGCAGTGGGATGTGCCCAACGGCCAGATGCGCATGGAGATGCCCATCGCCACGGAAAACGGCAAGAAGATCACCGGTCTGGTGCGGGGCAATTTTATCCCCAACGACAATTCCCCGACCCAACCCTTGGCGGACCGCAATCATCTCGCCTATGCGATCGACGATCCGAACAGCCCCGACAATGTGATGACGGTGCGGGACCGCTCGGCGGACAAGGTCCAGGTCATTCCCAGGGCGAAATGGCATTTCGTGGGGGATTCCAGTGTCGCGCTGGATGGCGGCTTTCAGATGGGCCGCATCTATGACGTGGTTTATCGCGCCCGCGACCCGCGCGTGGTGGGCACCGGTTTTGCCGGCACGCGCGACGTTGTCAGTTTCCTGAAGCACGACCAGACCGACGCCAATCCGGCGCGCGGCATTCGCTATGCGTATGGCTGGGGCATTTCACAAAGCGGCCGCTTCCTGCGGCAGTTTCTTTACGAGGGGTTCAACGAAGACGAACAGGGCCGCATCGTCTATGACGGCGTGATCGACGAAGTCGGCGGCGCGGGCCGCGGCTCGTTCAACTACCGCTTCGGCCAGGCCTCGCGCGATGCGGAAGAATTCTTCAACGTCTTCTATCCTGCCGACATGTTCCCCTATACCGACGGGGTGGAGACCGATCCGGTGCTGGGCAAGACGGATTCGCTGCTGGGCCGCGCGGAAGCCCGCCATGTCCGTCCGAAGCTGTTTCATATTTTCAGCAACTCCGAATATTTCAATCGCGCCGGATCGCTGATCCATACCGACGTCACCGGCACGCGCGACATCGAACCACCGCCGGATTCGCGGATCTATTTCGTCTCGTCCGGCCCGCATGCCTTCGGTCCGATGCCGCCGGTGCAGGCCGAGGGCGCGGCCGGGCTGAACAATCCGGTCCAGCGCAACCCGATTGTGCGGGCTTTGCTCAAGGACATGGACGAGTGGGTGGTAAATGGAAAAGCGCCGCCGCCGAACCGCATTCCGCATATCGCCGACGGCACCCTGGTGCCGACCGAAAAGGCGGGCTGGCCCACCATTCCCGGCGTGCATTTCCCGGTGCCCTACTTGAAAACCTATCGCCTGGATTTCGGACCCGAGTGGAGCAAGGGCATCGTCGCCGAGCCGCCGAAGGTCGGCCAGATCTATATCAATCTGGTTCCGGCGGTGGACGCCAACGGCAACAGCCGCGCGGGAATCCGGCTGCCGGCCATCGAAGTGCCGGTGGGAACCTATGGCGGCTGGAATTTCCGCGATCCCAAGATTGGCTCGCCCGACCAGCTGTTCGGCGAGATGGGCTCGTTCCATCCCTTCGCCCGCACCAAGGCGGAACGCACCGCCAGCGGCGACTCGCGCCTGTCGATCGAGGAGCGCTATCCCAGCCGCGACGCCTATGTGGCGAAAGCCGCGATGGTAGCGAAGCAGATGGTGCAGGACCGCTTCCTGCTGCCCGAGGATGAGCGGGAGCCGGTGGAGCAGGCGGCGGCGCTGTATGATTGGGCGGTCGCCCGCAAATAACTGGCGACCCCATTTCCGCCACCATTCGCATGCGAGACAAATCGCTCGATCGGTTTTGCGTTCCCTTTATGCTGGCCGGAAATTCTCCACATCTTTAACAGTGCCGAGTCGGACATAATTGGAACTGTTTATAGCTTGCCCTTTCGCGGCCGCAGACGAGGCACCTTCGACGGCTTGGATGAATTCCTCGCTGCTCCCCTTAGTTGGAATTACTTGAATTATGGAATCAATGGAAAAACCCTTTTTGATTCTTTCACTGAATTTGTAGGTGCTGTTCTCCAGAATGCCTCTCTTCAATAGTACGTCATAGGGCGCGACGCTGAACTCGAGCAATTTCAACGCCGATGCCATCTTAAAGTCCAGGTCGCTATTTGGCGTCGCGCGCCCAGAAGCGATATCGCCCCATTCGCTTGCAGAGATCCCAGGATCGATCAGTTGCGCCTTGATTGGAATTTCAAAAATTTGCAATCCCAAATGCTTCGCAACATGCACCATTTTCCGGGCCGGTTCATCTTTGCCTTTGTCCCGCAAGTCGCGCTTATTTTGCCGCACTTCGTCGGCATCCGAGTCGTTTGATAGGGACGAAATAAGCAGCCCGTTCGGATGGATTATGGAAAGTATCGAATTGAGACTCCCGGCCAATTTGGCTTGATCGTTGATTATCGAATAGAGAACATGTTCGACCATCGATACCGATAGATATTCTTGGGGCGAAAGCTTAAATGCAGCACGAAGAAGATCGCGATTGGTGGACAATCCATCTCCGACGGTTACGGAAGCGTCGATTCCCAATTTTTCAAGCCGCTTCGACGTTTCACCCGCCAATTCGGGATTTTGATCAACGGCGCGAACACGCAATTCATGTCGATCTGGTAGCGATGTGAGGGTCTTCAATAACAGCGCAAGATTTTCGCCTGTCCCACAGCCATGATCCCCAACTATCGAGCGACCGTCTAGTGCGGGGAAGGAAGGACCCTTCAGCGCTCCGAAAAACGTTTCGTATGCTCTTTGGCGATTAATCCATTCATTGGCGTAATAGGGGAATATCGCTCGAAACGACGAATGGTAAGTCATGCTTGCACCTTTATCCGGAAACGAAGATTTCGCGGTCTTTCCGGGTTATAGCTACGCGATTTCATGTCAAATTCGCCCACCAAGAAATTACGGTCAGTGCGCGCGCCGCGGGATCGTGGCCGATGATTAAGACGAAAGTCTGATCAGGAGGTAATCAACCCGGGAGGCGATCTGCGGATTGGTCGAATATTTGCTGGGGAAGCAATCATAGGCGCGGCGGACCGCCTGCACCGATTGTTCAATCATCAATGGATGGGTCTGGACCAGGGCGAAAGTGGGTGCGCCCCGTATCGTCTTCGCGAGCGTGTCCAGGATTTCCAGTACGGGCGGTGAAGTCTTGCTCAAGTCCAGGCCCTTTTCGCTGAAAGCGTTGCCCCAAGGCGGCGCAAGAATAAAGAGTGTGGGTCGCCCAGCCGAATAATCCGGTGCCGCAGACCAGTCCCTGTGATAAAGCTCCACGGTCGACCGTCCAATTTTTCCGAGCCGGCGGAGGCGGCGGAAATTTCGCTGCGTCCGTTCCATCACCTCTGCGGTAGCGTCCAGGCCCACGATCCGCTGGGCTCTCAGGGCGCGGGCGACATGGAAGAGAAGGTTGCCCGAACCCGCGAAGGCATCGATGACATCGGGAATGGCACCGAAGGGCGCGAGAGTTTCAGCCACGCTGCGGGCAATGAAATCCGCATGCAAATCTCGCGTCATCTCCACCGCAGTTCGCCCAATCATGCGGATCCCGCAGAAATACCAGAACAGCGGAGTTAGCCCGAACATGCTGAGATCGTTGGGGTCTCCCCCAAGCGCCCAGCCAGCGCGCCGTACGTCGCGGAAGCCAAGTTCCCGGTCGCGCGTGGGGAAACTAAGAAGCTTTTCGCGAGCGGCGAAATAGCCGGAAGGCGGCGCATCTTGCACTGTCATCATTGACCTCTATGGACGACTTAGGTAGCGAAGCCGCGCGTAAGCCGCAGCATCTAACCCCGGCTTTGGTTAAATTCGAATCAACGCTCGATCCCGGCTGGGGATGCGCGGAACAGCACAACATGGTGGATGCAACCGGATGAAGCATCCTGAATCACGTCACCTGTAATGGCTAGCTCTGCCGACTGCGCGATTATCAAACGAGCGCTCCGAATATTGGCAGGCCTCCGTTGATATTTGATGATATTGGCGACCCCAGGAAGACTCGAACTTCCGGCCTACGGTTTAGGAAACCGCCGCTCTATCCTGCTGAGCTATGGGGTCGCTGGGTTTTTCCAACATTACGGCGTCAGCTTTTCCAACATTTGCCCCGGGTTTGTTCCGCCGGGCAAGCTTTTTTTCCGAACTCCGCACATCCTGAGAGGAGCAAGGGTCTGTCCGGGCGTGCGGCCAAATCGGAAGTCTTGGCCGCGGCGGTCGGGTATCCCGATCCAGTCTGCGTTTGAGCGATCCGCTTAACAGACAAGTGACATACATCGGGCATGATGGCCGGATGGACCTCCCGCAGAAGGCCAAATCTGGTTCCTCCCGGGCATGGCGCGGACAGGCATTCATATGCGGCCTGCTTGCCCTGCTCCTTGTCGGCATTGCCGGGGCGATCGTTCATAGCTGCTTGCTCTCGGTGGTCGGCTTTTTTCCGCTTGGCGCCTTTATGTTGTGGCTAAGGTTCCGTGATAACCAGCGCGCCGCTCTCGACCTGGAGTTCGCGGCCCAAAGAGAAAAGGACCGGGTTGAAATACGCAGCAAGGTTGAGGCCAGTGAGAACCAAGCCGCTCCAGCCCGCGAGCGCCAGTTCTGGTATGGAGTCGTGGGGATACCCTTCGTGGGACTCCTTCTTATTGTTCTTCATCGCACCGGACCCTTTGCATCGTGGGAGAACCAAGAAGCGATCTTGCTCGGTGGAATTTTTGTGATTTCAATCACTTTGTCGATAGTTTTGATAAGCTTGGTGCGCTGGTTCAGATCATTTAACTCAGGTTGAGCAAAAAACAAGTAGCTGCTCTACCACCTCGGCGATTATACGCACCCCACCCGACGCGTTATTCTCGAAATCAAATTTTATTGCGCGGGGCCAGTCGTTTTTCCTGGATCGACTCCACGTACCTGCCATCCGGATGGACGTAATGCTCACTGGCGTCTGCGATCGCGTGGCGAGCGAGACCCCGGATTTCATCGCGCGTCCCCGACGATGCGCCCGCTTCTGTCAGCGCAGTCGTGCGGAAATCCTGGATCTGCAAATTCTGGGGGAGGTCAGCAACCCTCCGAATCTTGCGATGGGTCTTCTGGAGGGTGCTCTCGTTCCACGCGCCGCCGATTTTGTCGTTTGTGAATAGAGGTGCATCGGTCAGCCGGGGGTTTGCTGCCAGATAGGCGTCAAGCGCCACCATGGCTGTTGGGAAAAGTGGGATGGGTGCGCCGGTTCGTCGGGTCTTGGCGCGCGATGTGTCTATTCAGCGGCCATCGTAGGCCCTTCGGAGCAAGCCCCACGCCTCCACGGGAGATTGCCCGATGTTGTCAAAACATGGGCCATGGGACGATGGAATACCAGCCCAGCTTGTCCGCATAGGCGATGTAGGCTTGGGACTGCTCTGGGCTCAAAATCACCTTGCGCTTTTGGGGCGATTTCATCGTCACGTCATGCGCCGGATTGTGGACGATCCAGTCTTCTGAGACCGCCCAGCTCAGGACCGCCCGGAGCGTGGACAGAATGTGATACGCCCATGTGATGCTGGTCTCCCTCCGGACGCGCTTGTAGTAGGTCTTGATGACGCGGGCGGACAGAGACCGCACAGAGTTCTGCCCGAACACTTGCTCGATCTTGTTGAGGTAGTAGGCGTAATCCTTTCTGGTGCGAGGCTTGAGGTCCGCATATTCGTCTGACGCCTTGTAGGCGATTATAAGCCGGGACACCGAGCCAGGCAGCGGGCCGTTGCTGGTGCCTGACCTGGACAGCCGCTGGGGCTATACCTATTCGAGCGGTCCCAGGCAGTTCGCTTCCAAAACCTATGCCAGAGCTATTGGGAGAGTCGCTGGGCTGCGTCTCGGCGCCCCATGTCCTGGTACCGGGAAAGTCCAAGGTCCGCTATCGCTTCCCTATGGGCGCGACTTGCCAGCGCCGAGCGAATTGAGCCGGTGCGTTATTGTTTCTTCGCGAACGCGTTGTCGATGATCGCTTCCACTTGCCTCAGCAAGGGGCGCGGGTCTGGCGAACCACCGTCAAGTTGAGACATGCGGGCTATCAAAGGTTTAATCGCTTCGGCCCGCACAAGCGCCGCATCTTTACGACGGTCGAAAAAGTGAGTCTGCCCATTCGCGTCGAAGCGGATCACCCAAGGCACATCTTCCATCACAAAATAGGCATTACCCAAACGAAGGTCCGACCCAAGACCCCAGTGCCAGTTCCAACGCTGTTCGTGATAGCGGGTCGTGAGTGTTGCACTTGACATTTCGTCGCCATGATAAGTGCACCCATACGATTTCGTTACGCGGTGAGGTCGCTTCCACACGATTATGTAGAGTGCGCCATGAACTGAAAAGCCGCTGCTGTAAGGATACTCGCATCTGAAATACGCGAAATTATCCTCGGTGATAGGAGCGCCAGGATTGAAGAGGCCGCTCTGCCAAGGAATTCTCGCCAAGTGGTGCTTGGCAAGGAATGTGTCCTCACCTTCACGCCCTTTGATCGCCTTTACTTCGGCAAGCGGAGCAAGGTCTTCGCGAGTTGTCAGGTCGATAAAGCCTGACAGGCGGTGCGCCCCAAGTTTCCTGGGCAACTCAGTACTAGTGTACCACGCCGCTATGTGCCCACCGTCAGTCTTATAGAGTGCGACAACTTTGACAGGTTCGCTAAATTTCGGAAGCTCCCAGCCCCAGGGTTCTTCAGCACTGGCATGGCATGTTAGCCCCAGCCAAGCGCCGAGCGCGATGACCGCGCACGTCAGCGCTCGACCTGCCGCTGACCCCGACAAATGCTCACGCATCAGAGCTTCTCCTGATCCCTGCTCCTAACCTTATCGTGAGAGTCTAAATGCCTCCGCAACAAGTTGCAGAAAATGCGAGCAACTGCGGCCAATCAAGCAATTCGCCCCAAACAGAGGGTTTCCTAGCCGCGTTTGTTGGAAAACACGGAGTACGCCCAGGTCGCGCCGGATTAGGAAACCGCCGCTCTATCCTGCTGAGCTACGGGGTCGCTTTCTTATTCAATGAGTTGCGATACGTGTTTCTGACTTTTTCCCAGTTTTGTTCCTCAGCGCAAGGCGTTTCTTCCGCGGCAGTCCCACAAAACGTGCGACAGGATGGACGTAATGCTATCGAGCTTCCCGGGTAGTGTGCCGCCAATGTTACTGGCTAGTTTTCAAATAGTAATTCGATCAATCATCTAATGTGCTAATGCGGTTGCGCTGAGTGGGGGCGTATTATGGATGATCAAAAGAGGGACCCGGCAAACCGCTCCAACGGGGCCGCACTCAAGATTGTAATAGGCCTCGCAAGCACTTTGCCCTTCATTGGAACCGCCGCTCTTCGCCCATTGCTAAGACATCATCCTCTCTGGGGCATGGTTTTGCTTTTTATTGCATTTATTCCATTGCTTATAGCGTTCGCCATCGCAAAAGTGAGACGGCCCACCAAGGCAATTTCGAATATCGAAGCGCCGTCCGCCAAAAAAACAATACTTTTTTATGCGTTATTGAATGACCGATGGAGAACGAGCCTAACAGTCTTCATCTTGCTTGCTTGGTTTGGGTTGTCCGGAATCATTCTTGCAATCGCGTATTTCCTGACGATCTCCAACGCGGCATTTGCCCGTCTGGCGACAACTTTAGGCACCACCTTGGATGGCTTGATCTTGGGTACAGTGTCTTTGATCGTCGTATTTGCGATTGCAGCTTGGCTTGGGCCACGTTTGATTAAATTAACCACTGGCCGCATGCCGATGGGGCGCGAGTGAGTTACACCAAACCAGCCTCACGGCTTTGTTCCGATGACTCCGTAACGAGTGAAATTGAAGGTATCAATGATCGGCCGTCACTTGCGCCGACGGCACCAAAGTAGGCGCATTTTGACAGTCCTTTCATTCTAACAATTGCCAGAATACCCGGCTATTTCCGGTCGGAATTGTCAGAATGCGGGCTGTAGACCTGGATGCACGCGAATTAGGAAACCGCCGCTCTATCCTGCTGAGCTATGGGGTCGCGGTGGCGGGAAACTGCCTTATTTCTGGAGCCAATGCCAGCGGCGCTTCACGTCAGCGCCGCCGCCCGGGCCTTTTCGTCGATCGAAATCCAGCGGCCTCTGTGAACGTCGGTCGCGTTCCCTTCCCAGCCTTTGACGTAGGGTCTAACCAGATTGCCGCTGACCCAAAAGAAAAGCGTCATCGCCGCTTCGTCCTTGAGGAGGATACGCTCCGCGGCCGACAATTTCTCGCCGCGGCTGACGATGTCGGGATCATTCTGGGCGGCTTCCAGCATGCGGTCGAAGGCGGGATTGCTGTAGACGCCCCAAGTGTTGCCGCCGCCGGTGCGGAAAATGTCGAGAAAATTCGAGGCGTCGTTGAAGTCTGCCTGCCAGCCAGGCTGCGACATATCGAAATCATGTTCCTGAATCTGTTTATAGAAAACCTGGCCATCGGTCGGAACGATATCGGCATCGACATAGACCAGGGCGAACATCTGCTGCAGCGCCGCCGCCACGGCGCGAGCCGAGCCCGCGGCTGTAGAGCGGATCAGGTAAGTGGTGCGAAGTCTCTTGGTGGGACCAAAACCCACTTCCTGCATCAAGCGTTGTCCTTCGGCAACGCGCGCTGGCTGCGGCATGACCTTGAAATCGTAGACGTTGCCGCCGGGGAAGTGCGCGGTATTGGGCGGCACGATGCCGTAAGCGGGGACATAGCCGACCGGAATGATTTTCTCCGTGATTGCCTCACGATTGATGCACAAGTTGATGGCGCGTCGCACGCGAATGTCGTCGAATGGCTTTTTGGTCAGGTTGACCAGAATCATATCTGAAATCAGCTGCGGCACCGGGTTGAGCAGTTCCGGCATGTTCTTGCGAATCCAGCCGATCTGGTTGTTTTCCAGGCGGTCCTGCACATCCAGTTCGCCAGCGCGTAAACGGCGCAGCGCCGCGCCATAATCCACTGTCGGGTAATAGACTATTTTTTTGATTTTGACATTGGCCGCATCATGGAAACGGGGATTGCGAACCGCGGTGATATGGTCGTTGGGGATCCACTCGCTCAGCAAGAAAGCGCCGTTGCCGACATAGTTTTCGGGCCGGGTCCAAGCCTTGCCTTTGGCTTCGATGACATGGTGCGGCACGGGCATCATCGCGCTATGCGTCAGCATTTCCAGGAGATAGGGCGCGGGGTTCTTGAGATGCATTTCCAGAGTATGCGGATCTGGCGCTACCGCACCCAGCGCGGTTCCCGGCAGATGCCCGGCATTTATCGCTTCGGCATTTTTGATGATGTAGGGAAAATAGGCATAGGAGGCGGCGGTCTTGGGATCGAGAATGCGCCGCCATGCGAACAGGAAATCGTCCGCGGTTACCGGAGTGCCGTCGGACCATTGCGCGTCGCGCAGTTTGAAGGTCCACGTCAATCCGTCGGGAGAGGTCTGCCAGCTCTCCGCCATGCCCGGGACGGGGTGGCCCCCCGCATCCTCCGTGGTCAGGCCCATCATCAGGTCGCCAATGATGTCAAATTCCCAGGACGCGTCGGACAGGGTGGGGTCAAGCGTGAAGGGCTCGTTGACGTTGCCGCGATGGAAGGTGCCGGGCTCGGGTCTGGCGTGGGAGGCATGTCCGCCTTGGCCCCTGGCGAAGAGATAGCCGCTGCCGAGCAGGAGCGCCGCGCCGCCGCCCAGCGCCAGCCGCCGGTTGAAATTCCTCTTCCATACCATGTTCCGGCAGCCTCCGCGGACGGTTTTGCCAGCATCACCATAGCATTAGCACGGATAATTCCAGTATATTCCGCTTCGCAAAAGGCTTGTCTCATAGGGGTCCTGGATGTCGCTGCGCCGCCTGCCTGTCGTCATGGGTCTGTTGACGCTTCTCACCGCGCCCGCCGCCGCAGCGAGCGATCCCACCCGCGACGATGTGATGCTCAACCTGCAGCGCTGCTCCGGGATCACCGACAATCGCACCTGGCTGAATTGTTTTTATGGTGCGGCGCAGCCCATGCGGGAGCAGCTGGGCTTGCCGCCGGCCCCCGATGCGCAGGTCAATCTGGTCAAGAATGCGCCCCTGACCCCGCCGCCGATGAAGAGCGCCAGCGACAAGGACAGCGGTTGGCTGGGGATCGGCAATCTCAACCCGTTCAGTTCCAGCAATGACGATTTCAGCTCCGGCACAACCCGGCTTGCCGCGTATAATTTCGGGAAAGACGGACTGTTCACCGCGACCCTGGCTGACGGAGAGATCTGGAAGCAATCGCCCTATGACGACATTCGCGCTCATTGGGGCGACAAACCTGCCAGTTACGTCGTGATCGTGACCGCCGACATGATGGGCAGCCACACCATGCGGGTGAAGGGCGATCACAATTACCGGGTGTTGCGCGTCAAATAAGTGTCACACAAACGTGACATTGGCTTGCCGCAGGGGCTTTCCGCAGGCGCGGTCGCGCCGGGGAGAATTTTCATGAAGATGCCATCGCTTGCGCTCGCCCTGTTCCTGGCCGCTCTCCCGCTGTCAGCCCAGGCGGGGCCGCGTGAGGATTCTCATGCCGGCATCGCACGCTGCGATCAACTCTCCGACGACCATGCCTGGCTCGACTGCGTCTATGGTGCGGTTCAGCCCATGCGCGCCCGGCTGGGTCTTTCACCGGCGCCCGATTTCCAGCAACGTCTTGCCACCGGCAGCAGTTCGGGGCCTGTTTTGCGCCCGCCGCGGCCGGTCGTCATGGCGCCCGCTGCCCCCGTCCGCAAGGGCGACGAGAATTGGGTGCATCTCACCGCCTACAGTTTCGATCGCCGCGGCATGTTCACCGTCACCCTGCCGGACGGCACCGTCTGGCAGCAGGATGCCAGCGACGTGAATTACGCGCATTGGAAGGATCCTGCCTCGCGTTATATCGTTTCCGTGGGCGAGGGGATCGCGGGCCATGGCACGCTGGAACTGCGCAATGACGGCAACGAATATCAGGTTCGCCGCCTTCGCTGACCGGCCCACCGATTTCAGGCAGGGTCGTGTTCGGCGACCAGATGGCCGGGCCCGACTTCGATCAGCCTGGGACGATATTGCTCCGCCTGCGGATCATCGACGCGGCGGGATTTCAGGAATGCCAGCGCGGCGCGGCGATCCAGCGGCGAGGGCAGATCGCCGGTCAGCAGGGTGCGCTTGCGGGCGCGTTCCATTTTCGGATCGGGCGTCGGCACCGCCGACAGCAGGGCGCGGGTATAGGGATGGCGCGGATCGCGGTAGAGATCGCCCGCCTCCGCCGTCTCCACGACCTGGCCCAGATACAGCACCATCACCCGGTGCGAAAGCTGCCGCACCACGGACAGGTCATGGCTGATGAAGATCAGCGCCATGCCGGTCTCGGCCTGCAGCGATTTGATCAAGGCCACGATCTGCGCCTGGATCGATACGTCGAGCGCGCTCACCGCTTCGTCGCACACCACCATCTTGGGTTCCACGATCATGGCGCGGGCGATTCCGACACGCTGGTTCTGGCCGCCGGACAGTTCGTGGGGATAGCGGTTGATCCAGCTGGGATCGAGGCCGACCTTGGCCATCATTGCCGCCACGCGGGTGCGGATTTCGGCGCGCGACAGGCCCGGCTCCAAGGCGCGCAGGGGCTCGGAGATGGAAACGCCCACCGGCATGCGCGGATCAAGGCTGGCCAGAGGATCCTGGAAGACGATCTGGAAATCCTTGCGGGCGCGGCGGATTTCGGCCTGGTTTTCCTTGGTGAGATCGCGGCCCAGCCACACCACCCGGCCGCTATTGGCCGGAAGCAATTGCAGAATTGCGCGCGCCAGGGTGGATTTTCCGCAGCCACTTTCGCCCACGATTCCCAGGGTCTCGCCGGCGCGCAGAGTGAGCGAGATTCCGTCCACGGCACGGAGCGATCGCGGTGCTGCGAACAAGCCATCGCCTTTGATCGGGAAGGCGACTTTCACCTCTTCGACATCGAGCAGGGTTTTGCCGGGCGTGGTGGCGATACCGGGTTCGTCGGTCAGGCGCGGCATCGCGGCCAGAAGCATCTTGGTGTAGTCGTGGCGCGGGGCATAAAAAATGTCGTCGACATTGCCGCGCTCCACAACTTCGCCATAACGCATCACCTGAACCTGATCGGCGCTGCCTGCGATCACGCCCATGTCATGGCTGATCAGCGCCAGCGCGGTCTTCCTGTCGGTCTTGAGTGCGCGCAGGATTTCCAGGATCTGCGCCTGCACCGTCACATCCAGGGCGGTGGTGGGTTCGTCGGCGATCACAAGATCGGGACCTGTGATGGTCGCCATCGCGATCATTACCCGCTGCCGCATGCCGCCCGATAGTTCGTGGGGATATTGCTTCATCCGCCGCGCCCCTTCGGGGATCCGGACATAGTCCAGCATTTCTCGGACCCGGCGCTCGGCCTCTTCGCGCGGCATCTTTTGATGCAAGGTCAGGGCCTCCAGAATTTGCGCGCCCACCGTCATGTGCGGCGTGAGCGAGGTGAGGGGATCCTGGAAGATCATGGTGATCTTGGAGCCGCGCAGCCGGTTGAGTTGGCGCGGCGCCAGCCCGAGCAGTTCCTGGCCGCGATAACGCACACTGCCGGTGGCGCGGCCATTGGCGGAGAGCAATCCCATGGCGGCGAGAAACAGCTGGCTCTTGCCCGAGCCGCTTTCGCCGACAACGCCCAGGCAAGTACCTTCGGCGATGTCCAGGCTCACCTTCTTGACGGCATGGATGTCGCCATCCTGGGTGGCGAAATGGACGTCGAGATCGCGGATTTCGAGCAGCGCCGCCATCAATAGTCCTTGGGGTCCAGCGCGTCGCGCAGTCCGTCGCCGATGAAGTTGAAGCAGAACAGGGTCACCGCCATGAACAGGGCGGGAAAGATCAGCATCCAGGGCGCCGATTCCATGGTGTTGGCGCCATCGGAGATCAGCACGCCCCAACTGGTCAGCGGTTCCTGGATGCCCAGCCCGAGGAAGGAGAGAAAACTCTCGATCAGGATCACATCGGGCACTGTGAGCGTGACATAAACCACCACCGGTCCCACCACATTGGGAATGATGTGCCGTGTGATGATGCCGAAGGGCGAGATCCCGGCGGCGCGCGCCGCCTCGATATATTCCTTATGCTTGGCCGAAAGCGTCTGGCCGCGCACGATCCGCGCCATGGTCAGCCACACCACGGCGCCGATGGCGACAAACAGAAGGAAGAAATTGCGGTCGAACATCACCATCAGGATGATGACGAAGAAGATGAAGGGCAGGGAGTAGAGAATGTCCACCGCCCTCATCATCACCGCGTCGACCCGCCCGCCCAGATAGCCTGCGGTGGCGCCGTAGAGCACGCCGATCAGCAGCGACACCAGGGTGGCGACAAATCCCACCGCCAGCGAGACCCGCGCGCCATAGAGAATGCGCACAAACAGGTCGCGTCCGACGGCGTCGGTGCCGAACCAATGCGAGCCGCCGGCCTTGCAGGCAGCCTCGACGGGCCACCAGTCCGGCGCACAAGTGACGACATTGTAGTCGATCGCGTCATAGGCATAACGCGATACCAGGGGGGCGAAGACTGCCAGCAGGGCGATGATCGCCAGCACCACCATGCCGGTGACGGCGGCCTTGTTGCGGAACAGACGGGCGCGGGCATCCGCCCACAGGCTTCGTCCGGCAAAGGCGCGCTCCAGCGTCTCGGCCTTGCGTCCGCCGCCGATGCCTGCGGCGCTCATGACATCCTCACGCGCGGATCGAGCAGGCCATACAGCATATCGGCGACGAAATTGAGCACGACGATGAGGGCCGCGTAACAGATCACCACGCCCAGCACGAGCGTATAGTCGCGGTTGAGCGCGGCCTGGATGAAATAACGGCCAATGCCGGGCACGCCGAAAATCTGCTCCACGATCAGCGAACCGGTGAGGATTCCTGCCACCGCCGGTCCCAGATAACTCACCAGCGGCAGCAGCGCAGCGCGCAAGGCATGGCGCAGCACCACGGCTTGCGGCGATAGCCCCTTGGCGCGGGCGGTGCGGATATAATTGGAGCGCAGCACTTCGATCATGCTGCCGCGCGTCAGCCGGGCGATGACGGCGATCTGGGGCAATGCCAGCACGATCACCGGCAGGATCATGTTGCGCCAGGCGCCGCCGTTCCAGCCGCCCACCGGCAAGGTGAATTCCTGGCCGAAGATATTCACGCCATAGACGCCGAATATCAGGGTCAGGATCGGGGCGGTGACGAAGGTGGGAATGGTGATGCCGAACATGGCCAAGGTCATCACCGAATAATCCTGCCAGTGATTCTGGCGCAGCGCCGCCCAGATGCCCAGGCTGACGCCGAACCCGACCGCCAGCGCCATCGCCCACAAGCCCAGCCGCATGCTCACCGGCAGTCCGATGCCGATCAGTTGCGCGACCGTGAAATCCTTGTTCTTGAAAGATGGCCCCAGATCGCCATGCGCTAGCCGTCCCAGATAGATGCCGTATTGGACGATCAGCGGCTTATCCAAATTGTAGGCAATTTTGACGTTGCGCTCGATCTCCGGCGGCAGCTTGCGCGCCGCGTCGAACGGCCCGCCTGGCGCCGCGCGCATCATGAAGAAGGCGACCGTGACGATGATGAAGAGAGTGGGCACCGCACCAAGAAAGCGTTTAAGGGCGTAGCCGATCATCTGGGCCTGCTTGGTGTCATACGCATTCAGGGCAAGCGGTGCAGGTCTGTCAATTGGTCGTCGCTGCCCAGGTCTGAAAGCGCGCTTCAAGCGGTGCGCCATGCGTCAGCCACCAGCCGTCGTCCACCGCGAAGGCGGTGGCGAAATTGGCGGGCGCGGTGGGAAGGAAGGGGCGCATCGCGACATGCAGTTCCGGATTTTTATCCACCAACGGTAGGGCCGAGCGACGCGCCGGTCCGTAGGAAATGCGGTTCGCCATCCGGGCCAGCGGTGCAGAACTTGTGGCATAGCGGATGAAATCCATCGCCAGGTCCTTTTTGGGATCGTCCTTCGGCACGCCGAAGACATCCAGCTCATAAAGCTGGTGGTCCCAGATCACGCCGGGCACGTCGGCGCGCGCATCGAAAATGTCGCCGTTCAGAACCGTGGAGAACACCGCCTGACCTGCCCGGATCAGCTGGGCCGGCTCGCCGGCCGCGCGCCACCACACCAGTCCCGGCTTCAAGGTGTCGAGTTTCTTGAAAGCGCGCGCCACGCCGGCATCGGTTTCCAGGGTCCTGTAAACATCCTGCGGCGCGACGCCGTCGGCCAAGAGCGCCATTTCCAGATTGAGCTTGGCGCCCTGTTTCATGGCGCGTAGCCCGGGGAATTTCGACAGATCGAAAAAATCGGCCAGGGTGGCGGGCGGATCGCCGGAGAATTTGTTTTTGGCGAAGAGAATCGCCTGGGAATAGGCCACGCTTCCCACCCAGCATTCACCCAATGCGCCCGGCACGAAGTCATGCGCCGCGGGTGCGCCATCGATGCCGGGGGGCAGGCTGGTGGCATCGAATTTTTCCAGCAGGCCCTGGCGGCAGGCTTCGATCGCCTTGGGCAGTTCGAAATCGATGACATCGCCTTTGTAGGCATGGCTGGTCACCGCCCGGGAAAGCTCCGCCAGATCTCCATCCCAGTCGTTGGCGTGCATGTTGAGGCGGCCGACATCCCGGTAGGGCTCGATCAGGGCCGCCCGCTGGGCATGGCCATAGGCGCCCGGCCAGGTGGTGACGGTGAGGACTGGCAGGGGGCGGGTCAGCCAGTAAAGCGCCAATGCGCCCATCAGGGCGACCAGAAGTGCAATTCCTAGAATAAAGCGCCGCATGAACGATCCCGGGCAAAGCTTTCAAGACGATACATTTTTTCGTGTCTCAGCCAAACTGGCCGGGAGTATCTGGACGGCCTGGCGCCAAACCTGATGCAGATGCCGCGAGCGGGTGAATATCCGCCACCAAAGGGCTATTCCGGCTTGCTTTTGCAGGCCCCCGCCCATAGCTTCCGGCCCCTCGCGGCACCCCGCGTAATGTGCAGTTGTAGCTCAGTTGGTTAGAGCGCCGGATTGTGGATCCGGAGGTCGGTGGTTCGAGCCCACCCAACTGTACCAATCCTTTTCTCAGAGCGATCAGCGACTTAGTCGGGGTCCGGATCTCAATTAGAGGCAATTGTCGATTCCGCCGAAATCCTGCTGATTTCCTAGCAATCCCTCGCGTTCCCACGTGATCCTTTTGCGTACCGACGCCACGGAAGCGCCACGGAAATCATATTTCGTTCTGCTGATTCACAGGACGTTCTCCACGCCGCGCGCGCGGTCCCGATCAGCGTCCAGGTCCGGCCACAGGTGACCGTAGGTGTCGAGGGTCATTTTCAACGTTGCGTGGCCAATCAGCTTCTGCAGGCGCTTCGGTGTCACGCCCTGTTCGATCTGCAGGCTGGCGTAAACATGTCGCAGCATGTGGGGGCTGAATAGCGGATCTCGGAATTCGGCATTGGCCTTCACAAAACCTCGGATATGGGCGTCGGCCGGCTCCGATGTCACCAGGCCACAATGGTTCATCAACGGCACCCAGAACCTGGCCCGGAAATTGGGGTATGCCCAAACCCCGCCCGCGTCGTTCGGGAAGACATATTCCGGCCTTTCGGCCTTCTCGTCCGGTTCCTTTGGTGCTGGCGCCTTGGGAGCCGCCATAAGCCACACCCGCACGGCCTGGGCCGTGGCCGGGCCAACATCCACCGTCCTCCGGCCGGCCGCGCTCTTAACCGATCCTATGACGTTGTACCGGTCGGCGCGCTGGACGATCTCCAAGGCAGTTGCGGGGGCGATCAGCCGCACGAATTTGCGCTCCAAGCCCCTCAGTTCCGACATGCGCAGGCCGCCGTACATCAGAACATGAACCACCGCACTGGCCCGACCAGTGTTGTCGAAGGCCTTGGCGCCCTCCACCAGGGCGCGCAGCGCATTCTTGCCGGGCAGTATGAATGGATCCTGCTGGCCGGCGTCGGGCCGGCTCTTGCGCTTGATCTCTGAATCACGGACGGGGTTCGTGCCGACATATCCGACTTGGCTGCCAAACTTAAAGATCTGAGAGAGCGTGGTGCGAACCTTCACCGCGGCCTTTGCCGACATCCGCCCGATTAGACGATTGCAGAAAAGCTGAACCTCCGGCGTGCCGATCGAGCAGCACCGCAATTCGGAAAATTCCTTGTCGGGCAGGATGTGATTATTCACATGGCCCTTAAGCATTGCGATATAGGATCGCTCGCGCTGGCCCGTGTCCACCAAGGTTTGCTGATAGCCGAGGTAGTCTTTTGCCATGATCTGGAACGTCGCCGTCGATCCCGGCTTCGATCCTTCGATTGCGATACGCTTCGCGTTGGCGTCGCGCTGGGTCTCGAACATTTCTGAAACCCGTTTCCCTTTTGCCTTCCAGATCAGCTGCCACCGGAGTTTACCGCTTGGGAGTGTCCGCTTGCGAATGTGAGCCATGCTCTAACTCCGCTTTCGACGATTGGCTGGTGCTGCTTTGGCCACCGGATTATATTTTCGCGCATTGTGAAATATCGTGCGGCAATTGTCTGAACAAAATCGAGCTGTGACGCGCTTCCCGCCGGCGCCAATTTCAAACCAGTTTCCGCACTGTTCGCAGGATCGCAATGCCGAGCCATCGCAAACGGCTCGCCCAAACTGGAGAAACATTGCATCAGCCAAAGTGAGTGGAGCGAGAACGAACTTGAACCCGTGACCATCGCCGGCAGGCTTGATGGACGCTACTATGTTCGCAACCAGGTGATTTAAAGATTGCCCAAGCGCTCCACTTTCCCAATCTGATATCAGCGTCCTTAGCCGCAACCAGGTAGCCGCGATGTCGGCGACAGGTTGGAAGTGCCCGTTTGAAGTGACAGCGCCGAATTTCGACACAAAATCTCGGAAACTTTCGTTGTCGCCTGCTAGCCCAGCAAACTGCTTATAAAGATGCGGGTGAAACTCGGCCGGCCGCAGCATGCGTGTCGGGCCGCCCCTGCCAACAATAGCCAAAGTCTTTTTCGAACCGGTTGGGCGCCGACTTCCGATAGGCAGATCAGCAATCCGTAAATCGTATCCGGCGCCATCAATCTCGGCTGTAAAATCGATCGATAAACTGGGCATACACGCCTCTACACGCATAACACGGATAGACCAAACTATCCGTTTCGCGTTGGGACGGCAAGGGCTACGGTCGTGTGCTGGCGGAAGAGGAATGACAATG
Organism: Pseudomonadota bacterium; assembly: GCA_040389245.1. Classification (GTDB taxonomy): domain Bacteria; phylum Pseudomonadota; class Alphaproteobacteria; order Micropepsales; family Micropepsaceae; genus Rhizomicrobium. The sequence continues at coordinate 2,077,913 of JAZKAH010000002.1, forward strand.
GCCAACAATACCGATCAGAAAACCATGAGCGTCCCGGAAGCCGGCCGTCGCTACTTTGGGCTGTCTAAGAACGGTTCCTACGAAGCCGCCGCCCGCGGCGATATCCCGGTGATCCGAGTAGGGCGCCTATTGCGCGTTCCCGTAGTCGCCATGGAGCGCATCCTGGATGCAGCAGCTGGCACGCCAGGGAAGGCGGTCTAGCGTCTATGGCGCGGATTCGCACCATCAAACCGTCCTTTTGGACGCACGAGGCGCTGAGCGCCGAGCCGGAGCCCACGGTGCTCCTCGCGATCGGACTGCTGACGTATTCAGATGACGAGGGCTATTTCAACGCGAATTCCAGGCTTATCCAGGCCGAAGTTTCGCCGCTCCGCGAACCCTCAGTGAGTATTCAGGACAGTCTCACTGCGCTCGCGCTGATCGACTACATCCAACTCGGTGAGTCCGCCGATGGTCGGCGCTACGGCCGAATTGTGAATTTCGCGAAACATCAGCGGATCAATCGCCCAACGGCCAGCAAAATCAGTGGCATGGCAATCAATTGGGAAGGCTCACTGCGCCCTCACGGACAAGTCACCCCTGGCTCCCCCCAGGAAGGGAAGGGAATGGAATGGAATAAGGAAGGGAATGCCTGCGCCGCTAATGCTGGTGAGCACGGCGCGGAAAATGGCTTTGAGGAGTTCTACGCCGCTTTCCCCAAGCAAATAGCTAAGCCGCTGGCTCTGAAGGCTTGGGAAAAGGCACTGAGCAAAGCAAGTCCCGCCACCATCATCGCTGGCGCGCGGCAATATGCCGAAGATCAGCGGAACAAGGATCCCAAATTTACGAAGCATCCCGAAAAGTGGCTCAACGAAGAACGTTGGCAAGACGGCGGCCGGCGGTCGAGCGCCGCGCTCATAGTGCCTCTCGGTTGGGGTGATGCTGCAACGGCTATCAGCGCGGACATTGGCGTCGACCTGTTCAACTCATACTTCGGCAACAGTGAGATCGACGCCGGCCCGCCGAAGATCATCCGGGTGTTCAACAAGGCAATGCCTGACATCATCGAAAGCCGGCCGGATGTCTTACGGGCCATTAGAAAGCACCTCGGAAAAGAAATCGAAGTCGTATATGCGGCGCCCAAGGTGGCGGCATGAGCGATAGTTTCACGATAAACAACGTGATAATTTCCACACCAACCGGCGCTCTTTGCCGGTGCGGCAAAGGTAAGAAGCGGCCAGGTGGTGGCAACTGTCATCGCTGCCACGCATCGGCAAACGTTGCGTATCGCGCTCGCTGTCAAAACAGAAAGCGCCGCCGCGATCGCGAAATGATTGCGGTGATGGCCGCGCGGGCAGCAGAGTTGCCGCCATGAACCGGTTTGGCGAATTGCTCTACCTGGCTGGCGCCGCTGCGGCGAATTCCGATAGCGCGGCGCATCGCGCCATTGCATGCCGTGATATCGACGCATTGGGCCAGGCTTGGACCGGCACACTGCCGAATGCCCAGGCCAGATTGACCTGCGCAATTGTCTCGACGGTCCACGCCTTGGCTGCTGCGCCATCTCAGGAAACTCGTGCGCCCATAGCAAAAGCGTTGCGCGAACTTGTGAACGCGGGACGGACACCACCGCCGCGGCGTCCCGCAATGCGGCGCCCGGAGCCGCGCAGATATTGGATTGAGGCCGATCGATGATCGTGCGGAAAGGGTGCAGGAGTTGCGGGGTTACTTTGGCCGAGGCACCAGCGCGCGGCGCAGCCCAGCGCGGGGGACAGCAAGGCGGTCGGTCGCCTATAGCGGGGGGGCGGGTAATCTCTAGCAGTCCCATACGGCCAACCGCCTTTGGGTCCATTCGCGTAGCGCACGCGCGCGAATATGAAATCTTGATTAGCCCTCGGTTTATCAAGTTAGGCTTGGAAAAATCAAAATGAAACATGGCGGCAAACGAGACCGTGCTGGTCGAAAGAAGGGATCAAAAAATATGCCTGTGTTCGCGCTGGATTGCGAGCCGATGGAAGCTGCAGGCAAGAGATCCACGCCGGCTGAGCGCCAACGTGCACTGAAACGCGCCGTTGCGCTGGCCGTTCACGACGGAATGACGCCAGAAAAAATCTCAGTCCTATTGGGTATCCGAGTCGATCGACTGCAAGCGCTATTCGGCCATGAGCTCCAGCATGGACGGGAGATTATCAGGCTCGCAGAACTTCAACGCCTCGACCGCGCAAGCGATGCCGGCAGCGTTGCTGCATCAAAAGCAGTTTTGTCTGCGCCAGGTGCAACAGCTGGTCCTGTAAATCCCGCAGGCAGTAAAACCTCGGGCAAGACGATGACCGCGGCGCTGCTGCTGCTCAACGGAGGGAAAAAATGACCGATGAAATTCCTTGCGTCGAATATTATCACGGCGTCGGCATTCACGACGGACAGCCGCGCGAGCGCATCGAACGGAAAGTAAAACCGGCGCTCGATTTTGTTTTTAACCTGGATGACGTTCCCGCTTTGCTCAATTACGCGGGCGATGTTTCCAAGCCGCCAGAGGCGCGGCAACTGGCTGGCGTAAAGCTGCTGGCGATGTACCACATCGCCGCCGAGGAACGTCGCGTTCGGCCTGACATCGATCCGGATCACGTCTGGGCGCTCTTTGCCGGGCTTGACTCGCAAGCGTGGCGCAGCCGGCGTCGCTATTGCACGCTGATGGACGAAAGTCCCGAAGCGGAGTTACGCGAGATTCCATTGAGCGAACACTGAGATCCCTAATGCCCGAAAAGTTGACACCCCAACAACTCAAAGCGCGGCGGCAGCGCAAAAAGCGCTGGTATCGAAATCATACGAGGGACACCAGGATAGCTCGGGTGCCCGTGCGCGACGTGCAACAGCTTTCAAATCAACTGGTCGATAATGGGCTGCTTTCATGGAAAAGCCGGCGCGATCTTCGATGCATCGGCGAAGCGCTTGGTCGCATCATCGAAATCTGGCGAGAAGAAATTGGAACGCGTTCCATTCCATATCTTTCGCCACCGATTAACTTGGGCGCCGAATCTAACCAGGGACCGACATGTTCACCACCGTCAAGAATGAAACTGCAAACGCGCAAGTGAGCGCACCCACGATCACCGACATTGCGCGCGGCGTCCCGATGGGTGCCGCCCTGCAGATGGCAGACGCAAACATGGCGGCACTCCGAAAGCAGGGCGACGAGATTGGCGCGGAATTGACCTGTGCGATCGCAGAACGTGATTCTCGCCATGGCGGCAATAGAACAGAAATCAATAGGCTGAGCGCCGAGGGCGCGGCGCTGGATGCGAAGATCGTGCCGGTGCGCGCGCGGGTGATGGAGCTGCGCCTGGCGCGCTCCCGCAAGGTCGCGGACGCCCTGGCTCCGCGGCGCCTCGAAGCAGCGCATCGACTGATCGCCGCGATCGATGAATTGGCAGTTTCGTTCAACGAATTGCGCAGCTGCTGCGAAGAGATCCGCCGCGCGGGTGATCCTGATCAGGAATATTTTCACCCGCCCGTTGTGGGTCTCGTGCTGGCTCATGCCGAGCGCATCATCCGGTTGGCGAAATGAATTTTGTAACACCGAGGGCCCTTAGCGGTCGGCCCGAAAACGGAAAGCCTCGCTCCCTTCGCCTTGGGGTCAAGCTTGGCACGATCGCGAGCACCGGCCGGCGCCGCCTTTCCGCCGGCGAAGGGCTCAACCATGGCCGGCGGGGGTATTGCCCGCCGGCCGGTCAATTTAGGGGCGGGCATGGTTGAAATTGTCCCGATGTCCGAAAGGCCGAACCGGGCCAGGGCGCTCGCGATTATAAATCGGCGGCATCGCCGGTCAGGTTCTGCGCAGGCGCAGAACACTGCTCAAGAACGCGATCCATTATTCGATCTCACCAAATGGCCTGACGAAAAATGGCCGGACGAAGATGATCGCGAGGCGCTCGCTGCGCTGGACGAGCTGGACCGGATCTATGGAGCATGCGCCGCCGATGAGTAGCAGGCCGAACCGAGACCGCGCGCTGAAAATCATGGAGAGAAATCGGCCCAAAGTTTCGCGCGCAATCAGTACGCGAGTCGGAAACACCTTCATGCTCGATCTCAGCGGGCCAATTCTTTTTTCAGGTGAGAACGGCGCCGGCATCGATGTGGATGCCGTCATCGCGGGCTTAAATGCCAATCGAAGTGCGGCCTATGTTGATGTGCAGATCGACAGCGAAGGCGGCGCCCTGATTGAAGGGAAAAAGCTTTACGCCGCCCTGCGCGCGCATCCTGGTTACAAGATCACCCACGCCGGCCGGCTGTGCGCTTCATCTGCAACTTTGATTTTGATGGCCGGTGACTTCCGGACCTGCGACGCAAATACCCAATTTATGATTCACGAGCCGGAAGTCCGAGCAGAGCAAACCGAACGCTGGACCGCCTCAAGACATTCGCGCATTGCGGCCGACCTGAGACGGATTTCGGCAGAGCTGGTGAAGATCTATTCCGAAAGGACCGGCCGCAATGCGAAATTGTTTGAATGCGAAATTCAGCACGAAAAACTTATGGCATTCCGTCGCGCCCAGCGACTTGGCCTGGTCCATTGCCTGGCTGGCGAGCAACGCTGGATCAATGGTCGCCCTTACAGTTTTCCTGATTGGCCGTCTTCAATAACGGAAAACGTCATTGCGTCTTTTTCGCCGGCGGAATTGCAGGCCATCGCTCGGAAGGATCCTCCCCGGTGGCGAAATTCGCCAATCGGTCACCTTGCTTTTACCGGGCGCTGACTACCATGGCCCGCAGCGGCTTCCTTTGCTGCTGGGGCGCGTTATCTTCTGCCATCATACCTGTCGTCGCTTAGCACCAGGGTTCGCGGTGCCCGATCCATTTACGTGCCAGGCCTTCGTTCACGAGCTGCATGCCCAGCGATTGGCCACCGCGGGTCGCGATGCGCAGGATTCGGCCGTATCGGTCTTTGTCTCGGTCGATAGTTTGGAGTTCGAATGGTCCTTGGTTCAGAAGTTCTTGCAATCGGAGTGTGGCACGGCGGCCGAGATCTGCTTCGCGCTCGCAACGCGGTGGGTGAGTTTCCGGAGCGTCGATATCTGCCACGCGGATCTTAATGCCCTCATTCCAAAACGTGTCTCCATCAACGACGCAATTTGTGCCGCCTCCGGTAAAACAGAGGCTGAATTCATGCGCATATCGCGAGGCTGGCGGCGAGGCGGTTGTGGCAATCGTTGAATTGGGATTCTCGCGATGGGCTGAGAGCGCGAGCCCACCACCCAGGGCGCCAATGAGAAACCCGGTGACCACTAATTGAAGCGTGCTCACTTTCCCGTGCGTTCTAACGGCGCGCCCCTATCAAGCCCCTGGCGCATTTTAGCTCCAATCCAAAAGTTCGGATAGTCCGAACTTATTCGCGTTTCAGATGCGCGGTTTTGGTTCGGAGTTTGATTTGCCATAGTTATTTTTAAAATCGAAGTTCGGATTTTGGGGAACGACTTCGGGGAGGTTGCCAGTTAACAATTTGGTTCTAACCTTGAACCGGAGAAGATATGAAATCCGCAACTGATGAGAACCTAGGAAAGCTAGCCGAGGATGTACGCGAGGGACTTCGTCACATTCATAACGTCGCAAAAGCCATGTTCATTATGCGCGATCGGCACCGAGGGGATGAGCGCATGGAAGGTGCACTCGACTTGCTTGCCAACAAGCTTGAGGGCCTCGTGGGCGAGGTCGGAGGCACTTTCGAAAAGATCGCCCAAGCAATCACGGCCGAAAAACGATTGCCTTCGACAACCTCATGATCAAACAACTGATCGGAATGCTGAGCGAAATTCCGCCGGACGGAGGGTCTCGTTTGACTCCGGGGATAATTTTGGTGGCCTCACTAGAGTGGCTTGAAGCCTCCTAAACTGTTGCTGGCTGCGCCCGCATAAGCAAGATGTTTGGGTGCGTCGGCAACGGCTGGGGGGCGCCACTGTTACGCCACTCCATTGTGGCGAGGTAGAGGTTCCTCTCCAACGGGGCGCGCGCCACTGCTTCCATGTGCGCGAGCGGAAAGTCTTCGCCTATCAGAATTCCGACCAAGCTGTCTTGAAAATCAATCATCAGTTCAGCGGCGCGATCGGAAATGACAATCCAGCGATATTCCCTCTCGCTTTCCCATTCGGGCAGCTTCTCGAAGAAAAGCTCGCGCATGAAGCGAGCGCCATGTCGCCGGGCAGCTTCCGCGATGCCAAGTCGTTTGACTTCGCGTGTATCAATTGTGAATGGGCCGGCGGTCGTGAGATTTGTTGTGCCGTGCAATGCACTATTGTAAAAAATCTTGTCGTACACGACCGTTTCGTGCCGTTCGACCGCAGCCCTGATCGCCCTGTTAAGACGATGTCGATCAAAGACCAGGCAGGCTCCCTTATGCTTATCACCATATTGGGCCCACATGCGCGGGCGCGAGTGCCCGCGCTCGTATAGCGCCGGAATTGGGTCAACACCGTCGGTGACAATGGCGCCATCGGTATCACGGCAAAAGCAAGCGACGTGAATTGAAGATTTGAGTTGTCGATTAAACCCCGCTTGTATCTCTGCGATGGTTGAATCGAGATCTTCAGGATATGTCAGAAAATTAAATTTCCATTCCTTGGCTTCCCTCGGATCCGATACATCTGAAAAGCGTGAGAAGCGCAGACGGTTTGATGGCAAGATCTTCTCGGCGAGAGTGGCGGCTGTGGTATAATGGTAGACGTATTGGTCGCTGCGCCTGAGATTGTACCAGGGGGGCGCTGTCATCGATCCGGCTTGAGTTTTGGAGCCGTCCTGACAAGTCGAGGTGCTCGCGCCTTGCGCTTCTTTACCTTGGTATTCGCAGCCAGCAGGATCGCCTCGGCCGACTCCGATGGTATGGCGTGGTCCAGCACACGCCGCGCATGGCTACGAGTTCGGTGAAATTGCGCCATCGACTGCCCCTCGAGAGCCTGCGCTTTAACCTTGGTGAGAATCTCCGCCGCCGCATCCTGACCGCGCGCGCCCTGCAACGACTGTTTCGCGAGAATGAGTTCTCGTTCGACTGCCACTATCGTCGCTTGCAGATTGGCCCTTCGAAACTCTAAATCGGGAAGATCGTCTTCGCCCAACTCGGCGACAACTCTCCTTGCAGCCGCTATCAGTTCTGATAGGTCCGCGATGCGCTCTTCGACCTCTTCCGCCTTTGAACCCACCTGGCTTGCACTTTCGGATCGGCAATGGCGTGGCCCGCCATCAGGCTGAGGCAGAATGTGTCGGCGGTGATGCCAACCGTTATGCAATTTCCGGAACTCGGTTAAGACGGCGATCGAGGATCTGCTCCAGCGGCCAAATTCAGCATTAACATGGGTAAGTGTGGAATCGAGATCGCGCTGGGAGCACAATACTGAGGTCTATGTTTCCCCTATTTCGCGAACTGCCCCGCCATCCCCCGGCGGGGCTTTTTCTTTAGGGCGGCGCGGCGCCCAGTCTTTACCATCGCAGGACTGATCGCTTGAGCGGTCTCGAAATTGTGCGAGGCTTGCAGGCCCGGCCGTGAATGTCGGACGTCAATTCCGCGGGGCGTTAGGCGATATGAATTCCGACAAAAATTTAAAGACGGTCAAGCCGGCACGTATCGGTGACGGGGTGGCATCAGCCGTTTTTGGCACCATCGCGCTGATCATCGGGGCCATTATCGCAGTTGCTGGCGGTCTCGGAGGCGCACCGGCGGCCGGCTTCTTCAACGATCTTGGAGTTTTGTTGATCGGGGTCGCGTTCGTTATCGGTTTGCTGAAAAAAATCGAATTGCGGCTGATCGATGTTCAACAGGCAATTGTCGACGCGACGACAGATCCTGGTCGCAAATAGGTCCGAAATGGCAGCCAAGACATTGGCCTGGTCGGCTTTGCGCGAATTTGTGCTTTTATCATTTTCTTGCTTTTCGCCTTCGCCCTGCGACAGCGCAAAGCCTTCCAGCTGCCACCAGCTGCGCCAAGGCGGGCAATGCCTCGCGGCGTACGACAGGGGGAGTGCATGCCGGGCCCCCGCCAAATCTGATCTGGCGGCTTCTGCGGCTTAGTCACCTTGGACAGCGTTGCCAAAGGTTCCAGGATATCCGAAAGTGCCGGCCGGGCCGGGGCCGATGACACGGTCCAGCTCGACACTACAGACTTCCGAAAGCCGGTCAGGGGCACAGATGACCACCAGCGCGCTGCAGGCATTGGAAATTTACGAGAAAGCCCACGCGCGCCATGAGGCGGCGACAAAGACGATGGCCAGGGCGGAGAAGCTGTTCGACAAGCTGTCACGCAAGATGTCCGAGGCCAAAGCCTGGAAGTTAGCCGGCGTGAATTTGGCGGACAGGCGCGATCTCAAGGCCTGTTGGGAAGAGCGCCGGGCGCTTGAGGCGCTCAAAGTCAGCCTCAGCGGTCTTGCGACGGCCGAAGCCATTTCGACCTTGGGTTGGGTTCGTTTTATTTACGCTGGCGGCGTTCGGCCGGCGAACGATCGGAATTCCGCCATCAGCCGTCTTGCTTCGTGTGCGTCGCCACCGCCTTGATCGTGCGCGCCGGATTGTCCACAGCAGCATCCTCGAGCTTTTGTTTGGCTCCACGGCGGCTATTGGCTTCCTCGAATGCGGATGCCGGTCCGGTGAGCACGCCGACGACCCTGGAATCTCCATGAGTCGAACCGGGCACGCCAAGCAACACGCCACCAAAGAGCGAAAAAACCCACGCCGATAAACCCGGCGTCTCGTCACCAATAAGCCCTTTGCCATCGCACAATCCGCTCGCCAACGAAATTTGAACTGGGTATCCCCGAACGCCGATCAGGTCGCGCATGGCATCTTCGCCAGCACCCTTTCTCACCCAGCGAGCTTCGACCATGTATCCGGGCGGGAGCGCTTCCGTGCGTTCCCAGTAGTAGAGGGCGCGCGCGATCATCGCCATCAGCTCGGCGATCTTGTCGCTTTCGACATCGACCGTCATGGCTTCGTGGAAATAACCGGTCTCGGCGTCCAGCCGGTATGTGCGCTTCATGCTCTTGCCAAGCCGGTGCGCGAGCTTCCGGTTCTTCGCAAGCCTCCTTGATCCGATTTTATCCAAATGCTCGACCGCTTCGGGATGCTCGCTTCCAAAAAGAAGCACGATGCCGGCATATTCCTCGAGGCGGGATTTATAATTGTTGCAACGCTCGCAAGCCGGCACCTTGCGCACATTTTCCTTGGGCGTCGTCTGGAACACCCTGCGAGAAAAAATATGATCTTCGGTTTCAACCGGGCGCTCAGCGCAATAGACGCAGACCTTCCCGCGCAGCCTGTTCTTCTTCGACATGTCAACCAAATATCCGCGCGAACCAACCTTTTCGGGGCTCATCAGCGCTACTGCTATTGCCCAGAACCTGGCCGCCGGCCTCCGCCAGCTTCCGGAAGTCATCATCCGGTGCCAATCGCCTAGCCTCCACTTCGCGGTGCGTGATCTCAGCCAGGCGTCCGGGGTCGACTAGATCGCCCACCAACGCTTGCTGGCTCAGCAAGTGTAAATAGTCGGCCTTCCCAATTTTCTTTAGCTGTTCAAGTGACTCCGGGGCGACCAATTGGTCCCTCTCGACACAGTCCATAAGTTGAGTGAATGCAAAACAGATTGACGTCTGTTCTTCATTGCTCGCCGCGATTTTGTTCAGGGCGACAATTCGATCCCTGAGAGCTTTAGCCTCAGGCCAATTTGCCGGTCTGCTAGTGAGCATCTGCCGGATGAGATCAGCAATTGCGGGGTTTAGGCGGCTCAATAATTGAGCTGTTTCAACATCAACTTCCTCATTCATGCTATTTTTCCCGACGTCCAGGGTGGTAAGTCTTGTTTGGTACGACCCACGCTGTCAAAACTAGCATGAGATCTTCATTCCTAGAAACCGGTCGGTGCGAAGCCGCCACCGACGTGGCCGCGACAGGGAAGGCTGAATTGCCATGCCACTAACCCCCACTCAACGAAAATTGCAGATAGAGGCAGAAACGATTGCCATTCTGACTCGGGTAGATCTTGAGTCGATCGAAGATCTTCCTGCTCAGTATCGACTTGTCGCGCTTAGAATCGCAATCAATCACATGGTGATTGCCGAAGTCGTTTCTCGCTACACGCTTTTGGACGAGTTGTTCTCTGACCTCATTGCGCGTTACTTCTTCAAGCAGCCCAAAAAACCAATTCATTTTGGGAAGCTCTGGCGAACGAAGAAATTCCGCATATTCAACCATCAGGTGCTAGATGAAATGTTCCTCTTGAAAAAGGCGTCCATCATCCACTCGGTTAAACCTTTGCCGGCCGAGGTTATGAGTTTTGTTCAGCGGTTAAATGCAATTCGCAATGCATTTGCGCATAGCTTCTTTCCGGAAAACCGCAGAGAGAATTTTAAAACGAAAAAGGTTCTCTATGGCGGATTGGATATTCGCACCAGCGCCGGCATTGAGAAATTATTGGACGATTTTCAAGCGGTGTGGATGCTTGTTGTCCGACGCGCCTATCCCAAGTGGCGAGAATAGAGTTGCGAGAACGATGCGTGCCAATGTCCAATGCGGAATATCTGAACTCAATTTTCGCGCGCCGTGCCGAAGCCCGGTCCGTGGATTTCCGGGCGGTGGCGTTCTGCGATGGCGCGCGACCCGCAATCGCGCAGTGTCACGCCAACGTCGATCGATGGATAAGAGAACACCCCGTAGACGCCGCCGTTCGCGGTTGGTTGATCATCAGCTGCAGCCCTTTCAACTGCCTCCTCGGCTCGCACAGCATTGTCAGGTCAAGTTCGAACGAACTATTCGACTTAACGCCGGTCACAGAAGGTCAACGTCGAGTCCCGTTTCTGCCGCACGCCGGATCAACTGAAAGCTTCGAGCCGTTCTTGGATCTGGAATTTCGTTCACTCATCTGGCCGCCAGTGAGCGCAGAAGATCTCGATTTGATTGGTTAGAAGAGCACGATCGGGCGCGCTATCGTTTGCCCAAAATCAGGGTGATAGCTACCCCCACCAATGTGGCCAGGCCATAGCTTATTACCTTTGACAATATTGGATTGGTCTTGGCGAAAGTTTCTAGCCAGCCCCACTTTGGCGTTGGTGGCATCCGGTCGCGTAGTTCCGAAATTCGGGCGTCAATTCGGGCAGCCACACTCACATGGTGCGCGCCGACTGCCGAAATTGACACTCCAACAGCCTCGGCGTCCTGCGCGTTTAACAAGCGCGCTTTAATGGCCGCTGCTTTAGCGAGCAATCGTTGCCGCGTGCCGTTCAACATTGCGGCTGCGGCCAAGCCGACGCTCTGCACCTCGTTAGGAGAAACCTCGGCCAAGATCTTTTCAAGCTCAGTCAGGTGTTTCTCGATCAAGTCCTCGACAGTCAGCGAGACATAACGATCGAACACCGGAATCACAGAGCCAGAGAACCGAATTCCGCTAAAGCTAATGTCACCCATGACCGGGTGGTGCAATTTGAGCGGAAGGCCCGACGCAAATCGCATGAGCCAAATGGTGATGCTTTCGCGCTCCAATATCTCGGCGTCCGCCGACAGCGACCGACGCAGCTGCTCTGTGACGCGAACGGACATTTTGCGGCGATCCTATTCGGCGGCAGGGTCAGGACTATAGTGGCCTGCTTGATGCTTCTGCCGCGCCCTAAGGAAGCTCCACTCTGGCGGCGTCAGGGGCTGTGCATGCAGCTTTTCAAGTCGATCGAACAGGGGTTTTGTCAAATTCTCGAATTCCGGAAACGGTTTTTGGCTGTCGATGTCTGCTGCCATTTGAAATCGATCGCGCAGATTCGAATATTCGCCGGCGGCGGCAACGTATTGCGCGATCGATTCATCAACCTTGGCCGCTCGATATGCCAGCGGAATGGCGGCGGCGAGAAATGCGCACGTCGCAGCGAACGCCGGCGCGTCCTGTTCAACTATTTTCCATGTCGCCAAGCCGCCGAATACCACAGGCGCGACATTGGAAAAAGTGCGCATCCAGCGGAGCAGCCTTAACCAGATAAGGAAGCTCGTCGCCGTATAGGCGCAATTTCCGAATTGAATGCGACAAGCATTCGCGAGGGCTTCGGTCAGGTTCATGATGCGAGGATTGGAATGGCTGAACCGAATATCTCGCGCCATTCCGCGCCGGCCAGTGCTTCATAATTATCGCGCTCGTAGTTGCACGCCTGGATTGCTTTCTTGTGTGCCGTCTGCGCGCGGCTGAGCCAGGCGTCACCGAGAAACACGGCCTCTCCAGTTCCAGGCATGTAAATCCATCCATTTGCACGTCCGATCAGGAACGCTAGAAAATCGCGTATCATCCAATCGTAGAAAAAAACGCCACGAAAGCTATTCGGCCATGCTCGAAGGAATTCGATCGCGAGGCGCTCGATATGGAAGGATTTGATGTCAACCGACTTCTCGTGCTGCCAGGTTTTCATCATGCGGATAAGCGCGCGGACGTGGCCGCCGTAGTAGGCATCCCAATGGTTCAGATCGGCGAGTTCGGCGGCCGCGGTGGAGGCGCTATACCGGCCGCCATTGTTGGTGTCGCAGATGATGATGCTGCCATCGGTGCAGCGAAATGCCGGCACCACCTCGATCGGCGGGCTGAATGGCACCAAAACAACCTGCCCATCGCCACGCAAATCCGTTCGTGGGTAGCGCCCTGCCAGGGCCAACTTCACATCTTGCAGCAGCTGAGATTGGCGGTTCCCGGTCCGGTCCTGGTATTGCCAATAAATGTCGTCGGGCAACAGGAAAAGAATATCGGCATCGCGCGGCGGCTGGGTGCGGGTGTCCTTGCCCCAAGATCCGATCAAGGTGGCGTTTAGTGTCTCAGAACCGTGGTTCCAAAAATGCCGGTTAAGGCAAGAGATAACGCCGGCTTGTTGTGTCTGCCCATCGGCATTCTGTTTCGATGTGACGGCGACGTTGCTCATGAATTTCGTGAATCGCGCGATGACATGGCGCCAGCCAGGCGATGCGGGGGCAGAAGACAAGCCCTGAGAGAGGGAATTCGGAAAGCCAGTATTGCCAAACAGGGCGTTCACTGACGGCGCCGGCGCGCCATTGATGAGACCGAGGATCCCAACCAGGGTTTCGGCTGACGGCGCTGGCGCGGTGTTGATCAGGCCGAGGTTGCCAAAGAGAGCATTGGCCGGCGCCGGTGGCGCGGTGTTTATCAGGCTGTTGAAAAATGTCTCCTGCGTGGGCGCGAGATAATTCGTCGGCGCAGTGTCCGTCAGCAGCGCTGCAAGCGCGCCGAGATGGTTTTTATTGGAGTCCGAAAAGCCCATACGCAATGTGTGGGCGCGTCCCCGCGACAGTTCAAGGGGACCGCTTCTGCCCGCGCCAGCGTATCCCCAGCCGCCCGCGCGCGCCTGGCGCGCCCAACCGGCGATTGAGGCTCCGGCCCCTGTATAAGCCATTGAAAATATTGGCTCACAGAGCTGGATTGAACGGCCGTCGCGATCTCGGCCGAATCGGCCGTTATGAGCGCCGATTCCAGCCCATTTCCAGTCCCCGCCGGTGGCGGGCTGTGGTTCGACCAGCAAGGGGGGATGCGGAAATTACCGAAGGCTCGGGGAGAATGCTTCCGGGCCTGTGGCGCGATCCGCACCTTCTGCAAATTTGCAGAAGGTTTCCAAACCGCCAAATTGACGGCCCAGCGTCACAGGAGCGCCATGTAATTGCTATGCTATTGAAATTGTGACGCTACTATCAATGATCCACCGGATTGTGGATCCGGAGGTCGGTGGTTCGAGCCCACCCAACTGTACCACCCTCTTTTTCCCGTTTCCGGTAACCTTACGGCCCGTCTGACCGTACTATGTCAGAAGCGGGGCTTCAGCCGTGCCAACAAACAGGGAGAATTGTCCATGCGTCTGTCCGGTATCGTTTTCACGTCACTGACCGCATCGCTTTTTGCCACCGCCGCCATGGCCCAAGCGGCTGGCGGCAGCATGAGCGGACCCAGCATGAGCGGCCCGAGTATGAGCGGACCCGCCATGTCCGGTCCTGCCATGAAGGGTGGCGGCATGCAGATGAACAGCATGGGTGGGATGGGCATCTTCTCCAAAGAAAATATGGCGATGATGATCGTGGACCGCGAGAAGGCCACCAAGGGCATGACGCAGGAGCAGGCTGCTGCGGCCCGCAAGGATGAAATGGCCAAGCATGGGTCTGAGACCCCGGCCGAAACCCAGGCGCGCAAAGCCATGTATGACTCCGAATGGCTGAAGCTGACGGCGGCCGAAAAGACCGACGCCCTGGCCAAGCTGGACACCCAGATGAAAGCGCGCGGCATGATGGCTGCACCGCCCGCCGCCAAATAGCCGGCTAACCCCCGCGATAACCCCTCTGGGGACCGGATTTTTCAAAGAAATCCGGCCCTGGGGGGCCGCCTTGCCCGTCCGCCGCGCGGCCATTACAACGCCCGCGCGATTGCGGGCATGTAGAGTATGAGCGATTCCAAACCGACCCGGCCCAAGGCCCGGCTGCCGCGCGGCTTCCGCGACCGGGGCGCGGCCGAGATCGTGGCCGAACGGCGCGTGCTGGGAGCGATCCAGGGCGTCTTCGAGTCCTACGGCTTCTCGCCGCTTGAAACGCCCGCCTTCGAATATACCGATGCGTTGGGTAAGTTCCTGCCCGATATCGACCGGCCCAATGAAGGCGTCTTCTCGCTCAAGGATGACGACGAGCAATGGCTGTCGCTGCGTTATGACCTGACGGCGCCCCTGGCGCGCCATGTCGCGGCGAATTTCCAGAATCTGGCCAAGCCGTTCCGCCGCTATCAAGTGGGGCCGGTGTGGCGCAACGAAAAGCCGGGGCCGGGGCGCTATCGCGAATTCCTGCAATTCGACGCCGATACCGTGGGCAGCGCCTCGCCGTCGGCCGATGCCGAACTCCTGATGATGCTGTCCGATACGCTGGAGGCGCTCGGCCTGGGGCGCGGCGACTACATCGTCAAGCTGAACAACCGCAAGCTGCTGGACGGTGTCCTGGAAGCGGCTGGCGTGGCGCCGGCGGATCGCGCCAAGCGGGGCGTGGTGCTGCGGGCCATCGACAAGATCGACCGCCTGGGCGCGCACGGCGTCGCGGCGCTGTTGGGCGAAGGCCGCAAGGACGAGTCCGGGGATTTCACCAAAGGCGCGGGCCTGAGCGCAGAGCAATCGGCACGCATCCTGTCCTTCGTTGCGCCCGATGCGCAGGACGAAGACGCGCATCTGCGCCAGATCGGCACGTTGGTGGGCAGCAGCGCTGTCGGCGCGGCAGGGCTTTCCGAGCTGGAGCAGATCGTCAAATTGTTGTCGGCCTGCGGCTACGGCCCGGACCGCGTTCAGTTCGATACCGGCGTGGTGCGCGGGCTCGATTATTATACCGGCGCCGTGTTCGAGGCGCAGCTCACATTTCCGGTCCGGAACGATGCGGGCGAGACCGTTGTGTTCGGTTCGGTGGCGGGCGGCGGGCGCTATGACGATCTGGTGGCGCGCTTCACCGGCCAGACCGTGCCCGCGACCGGCGTTTCCATCGGCGTCAGCCGGCTGATTTCGGCGCTTGCGTCGCGCGGCCTTTCCGGCGGCGGGCTTGCGCCGCTGGTGGTGGTGACGGTGATGGACAAGGCGGAGACCGCCGCCAGCTTCCGGATGGTGGCGGAGTTGCGGGCCCAAGGCTTGCGCGCGGAAGCCTATGTCGGGACGGGAAAGTTCGGCGATCAGATGAAATACGCCGACAAGCGGGGCGCCTCCATCGCCGTGATCGAAGGCGGGGACGAACGCGCCAAGGGCGAAGTTACCTTGAAAGATCTGGCGCTCGGCGCCGAACTGGCAAAGTCGGTGGAAAGCCGCGCCGCCTGGGTGGGCGCGCGTCAGGCGCAGGTCAGCGTCAAGCGTGACGGTCTTGTGGCCGCCATCAAAGAGATGTTGGTGAAGCGCTGATGGTCGCTTTTCCCTATTACAACAGCGGCGAACTGAAGGTCCTGGAAACGCAGGCCGAGGCGATCCTGGGCGCTTTCCGTGCACGGGGTTATGTCTGCGAAGAGCCTTCGGTGCTGCAGCCGGCCGATATCTTCCTGGATCGCTCGGGCGAGGAGATCCGCCGCCGCACATTCACCCTGACCGATCCTTCCGGCCGCGAATTGTGCCTCAGGCCCGATCTCACCATTCCGATCTGCCATCAGGCGGTGAAGGATGGCGGGAAATTTCCCGCCCGCATTTGCTATAACGGCCTGGTCTTCCGCCACCAGCCCTCCGAGCCGCACCGCCCCACCCAGTTCTTCCAGGCGGGCGCGGAATTACTGGGTCTGGCCGATCGCGCCGAAGGCGAGACCGAGATCATGGCGCTTACGGTCGAGGCCTTGCGCGCCGCGGGCCTGAAAGACTTCTCCGTCAAAATCGGCGACCTGGCGCTGTTCGGCGCGCTGGTCGATGCACTGGACGTGCCGCCGCAATGGCGGGCGCGGCTGAAACGTCATTTCTGGCGCGTGGGTTATTTCGAAGCGTTGCTGGGGCGCATGACCCAGGGCGCGGCCAGCGACGCGCAGCGCCTGCTCGGCTCGCTGGGCGGGCTGACGGAAAGCGAATCCCGCGCCGCCATCGAAGGCTTGATGGATCTGGTCGCCGATACGCCGCAAGGCGCCCGCACCCGCGAAGAGATCGTCGAACGGTTGATGGAGCAAGCAGCCGACGCGGCAGCGCTGCGCCTGGATCCCCGGATCGCCGGCGTCATCACCCGCTTGTTGGCCGTATCGGGATCGGCGGAGCAGGCATTGACGGAAATCCGCGCCTTGACCCGCGACGCGGGCATTGCGCTCGATGCGCCACTGGCGGCGATGCAGGCGCGGCTGGCCGCGCTGCAGTCGCTGGGCGTCGCCACCGACAAGATCAGCTTCGCGGCCCGTTTCGGACGCAATATGGAATATTACACCGGCTTCGTGTTCGAGCTGTGGGCGCGGGACAAGGAAGGTCCGGTGCAGCTGGCCGGCGGCGGCCGCTACGACACGCTGTTGGAGATGCTGGGGGCCGATCGCGCGGTTACCGCCATCGGCTGCGCCATCCGCACCGAACGCGTCCTGGCGGCGCGGCGCCAACAGGGAGGCGCATGATGGCCTCGCTCACGCTTGCCATTCCCTCCAAGGGCCGTCTCAAGGACGACTGCAACGCCTATTTCGCCGATGCCGGCGCGGTCCTGAAACAGGCGGCCGGCGGACGCGGCTATCGCGCTACCTTGGGCGGCTTTCCGGACATCGAAGTGCTGCTGCTGTCGGCGGGCGAGATCGCGGCCTCGCTGCTGGCGGGCGACGTGCATCTGGGCATCACCGGCGAGGACCTGTTGCGCGAAGCGGCGCCGGAATTGAACGGGCGCATCCATCTGGTGCGGCCGCTGGGCTTTGGCTTCGCCAATGTCGTGGTGGCGGTACCGCAATATTGGATCGACGTCTCGACCATGGCGGATCTGGACGATGTCTGCGCTGCGTTCACCCATCGCCATCGCCGCCGTCTGCGCCTTGCCACCAAATACACCCAGCTGACGCGCAGTTATTTCGCGCGGGTGGGGATCAGCGACTACCGCATCGTGGAAAGCGCCGGCGCGACGGAAGGTGCCCCGGCCGCCGGCACCGCCGAAGCGATCGTCGACATCACCACCACCGGCACCACCTTGGCCGCCAACGGTCTGAAGACCCTGGAAGACGGCACCATCCTGGAAAGCCAGGCGCAGCTGGCCGCATCGCTCACTGCCGACTGGAACGGCGCGGCGCGCACCGCCTGTGAAAGCCTGCTGGCCCGCCTCAACGCCCGCGCCCGGGCCAAGACTTCGCAGATCCTGCGCGTGCGGCTGGACGGACGGGCGGAAAAGCTGCTGGAAAGCCTGTCGCGGATTGCCAGCGCAACGGTTCTCTCGCGGCCGAATGACGCCGGCGGAGAATATTCCATCCTGGTGCCGCGCGGGCAGTTGATGGAAGCAATCGCAGCGCTGCGTGCCGAAGGCTGCGACGCCCCGGCCACGACCCAGGACGCGGATTATGTCTTCGACACCGCCAATCCGCTTTATGACGCGCTGGCCGAGCAATTGCCGAAATAATTATTGCGGGCTGATTGTGTCGCGAATATCCACGTCGCGGATATGCTCCTTCTTCCACACCATCGCATCATGGACGCGGGTGCGGCCGGACGGGTGGTCGAAAAACACGATCTCCTCCCATTTGCCCGGCTCCAGCTTGCGGTAGGTGGAAAGCTTCAACATCGCGGTGGCGAAGGCGTCGGGTTTTCGCACCGCATCCAGGCCAAAAATATCGGCCTGATGTTCGGCGCTGCGCACGATGGTGCTGCTGAGCGGCGTGGCGACAAAAAAGAACAGGCTCGCCAGCGCCGCAAGCAATGGCAGGCCCGCAATGTCGTCCACCCGCCGCACCTGCCACTGACCGCCGAACAGATCGACGGCATAGCGGAAGCTCCAATGCAGGAAGGCGAACGCAATGATGGTCGTCAGTCCCGACAAGAGAATGTCCCGCAGGACATGGCCCATCACGTAATGGCCCATCTCATGGCCCAGCACCGCCAGCACTTCATCCGGCGTGGCCTGTTTCAACAGATTGTCGTTCAAGGTGATGCGGGTGGTGCCCAGGAAACCCGAGACGTTGGCGGAAATGCGGTTGCTCTGCCGCGACGCATCCATCACCCAGACATTGTCGGCGGGGATGTCGTTGGCGCGGGCCAGGGACAGGATCTGGGTCTTCAGCGCGCTCTCGGGAAGCGGGGAATAATGGTTGAACAGAGGCGCGACATAGATGGGATAGATCACCGCCACCAGGATCTGAAAGGCGATCGCCAGCCCGGCGCCCCATAGCCACCAATTTTCCCGGGCCCGCCGGATGGCGGCGTAGAGCAGCGGCACGAAGATCAGCGCGGCCGCGAATGTCAGCGCCAGGCCGATGCCGGTATCGCCCAGCCACGCCGTGAAATTCTGGTTGGACAAGCCGTAGCTGTGTTCGCGGAAATAGCCTTCATAGAGCGCGAGCGGAAACTGTGCGGCCGCCGTGACGGCGACATAGGCGGTGACATAGATCATCGCCTGATAGGTGCGGCTGTGGGTGCGCTCCGCCGCCCAGTCGCGGAGGGTGGCCGAAAGACCAAGCCACAAGAGCAATCCCGAAACCGCCAAGGTCCACAACAGATCGACCAAGGCCAGCCAGTAGCCGCCCTCGAAATAGGCATCGGAACGCGCCCGGGCCGGGCCGTTCACGCGCGCCAGATAGGCCGTCGTGGCGCGCTGCGCATCGAATTTCGGTGTCGCATCCACCACCGCGAGCGGTTGCATCTGGATATGGGTCGTCGGCGCGGCCCGCGGCGGCAGCCCCGTCAACTGATCCTGCGCCAGAAGCGGCGTGGTGAAAAAAATCACCGCCAGGACCGCAAATGCCAATCGCTGCATGTCATTCACTCCCTGCGGAAGCCTAACAGATGAGACATGACGCGCCATTCTATTCTCGCGCCATGCGCCATAATTGTTCTATAGACGGTTCCATGATTGCATTTCGGCAGATCTTGCGTCGCGGCTTTCTTCCGGCCGCAATCCTGATCATGCCGATGATGCCGGCGGATGCGGCTTCCACCCTGGAAAGGGCCGACGCCAAATTGCGCTACCAGGATTGTCTCAGCCTTGCCAATCTCAATCCCACCGCGGCATTGGGCGTGGCGGTGCAATGGAGCAAGGCGAAAGGCGGCGCGCCGGCCGATCATTGCCTGGCGATGGCGCTGGTCGAATTGAAGCGCTATCCCGAAGCCGCGACGCGGCTGGATGCGCTGGGCCGCGCGGCCGGCATGGGCAATCTGCGCGCCTCGGTATTCGATCAGGCCGGTAACGCCTGGATGCTGGCCGGCAATGCGGCCCGGGCGGCATCGAGTTTTTCCGCAGCCCTGGCGCTCTCGGCCAACGATGCCGATCTTTATGCCGATCTTGCCCGCGCCAAGGCGATGCAGAAAGCCTGGAGCGAGGCGGAGTCCGATCTCAATGCCGCGCTGGCGCTGCAGCCGGGGCGTGCCGATTTCTTGATCCTGCGCGCCAGCGCACTGGAGGCGCAGGGAAAAATGAAGGAGGCGCGCGACGATGTGGATGCCGCGCTGAAGCTCCGGCCCAATTCCGCCGAGGCGTTGGTCCAGCGCGGCGAGATCGAGCGCGTGGCCGGCGATGTCGCGGGCGCGCGCCGGGATTTTCAAGCGGCGCTGAAGATCGCGGGCGGCGGCGAAACCGCGGATGCGGCGCGCAGCGGCTTGGCGCAGCTGGGCGAGCCCGGCGCTAAATAAGAGCGTCCCATTCCGCGCGCACCGAGGCGTCGGGTTCGGAGAGCGCGAATTCGCGGGCGAGGGTGATGAATTCTGTTTCCGGCAGCAGGCGCTGCAGCGCCCATACCGCTGCACCGCGCACCAGGGGCGAGGGATCGCCCAGAAGCGCATGAGCTTGCCGCGTAAGGGCCGCGTCGCCGCTGTTGCCGATGGCGATCAGCACATTGCGCAGGAAACGATCACGCCCGATCCGCTTGACGGGCGACTTGCGGAAGAGCGTACGGAAGCCCGCGTCATCCAGCCGCGCCAACTCCGCCAGCTGCGGCGATGACAGTTCCGCACGCGGCTGAAGTTTTATTTCCCGCGCCTCTTGCGCGAATTTGTTCCAGGGACATGCCGCCAGACAATCGTCGCAGCCATAGATGCGGTTGCCCATGGCCGCGCGGAATTCGCGCGGGATGGGGCCTTTATTCTCGATGGTGAGATAAGAGATGCAGCGCCGCGCATCCAGCCGGTACGGTTCCGGAAAGGCTTTGGTCGGGCAGACATCGAGGCACTGGTGGCAATTGCCGCAATGATCGCTTTCGCTTTCGTCCGGCGGCAATTCCAGAGTGGTGAAGATCGAACCCAGAAACAGCCAGGAACCGAATTCCCGGCTGACCAGGTTGGTGTGCTTGCCCTGCCAGCCCAGTCCTGCTTTCTGCGCCAGGGGCTTTTCCATCACCGGCGCGGTATCGACAAAGACTTTCACCTGGGCGCCGGACTTCTCGAAAATGAAGCCCGCGACCGCCTTCAGCTTTTTCTTTACGACATCGTGATAATCCTCGCCTTGCGCATAGGCCGAGATCGCACCCAGATTTTTGTGCGCCAGAATTTCCAAGGGATCGCGGTCCGGTCCGTAGTTCAGGCCCAGTACGATCGCAGAACGCGCATCCTGCCAAAGCGCGCGGGGCGCGGCGCGCTCGTCCTGGCGCGTTTCCATCCATTCCATTTCGCCATGATGGCCCGCCGCCAGATAGGCCAGCAATCCTTCGCGATTGCGCGGGGCCGCCTGCGCGTCCGTTACGCGCGCGACGTCAAAGCCTTCCGCAAGGGCGCGCGAAATTATATCGGCTTTAAAAATCAAGTTCGGCATAATGGGAGGCTGGCGGCTGGCCGGGCACGCGGTCGCCCAGGAGCGAGCGGAAGCTGGGCCGCGATTTCATCCGCACATACCATTCATTGGCGGCGGGAAATTCGGTCCAGGGCACTTCTCCGAAATAGTCCAGAATGGAAAGATGCGCCGCCACCGCCAGATCGCCCAGGGATGGCGCGCGGCCCGACAGATTGCCGCCCACTTCCAAAGCCCGGCTGATTGCCGCCAGCGCCAGTTTCAACTCGTCGCGGCCGGTCCGGATCACATTCATGTCCGGCGCCCGGCGTCCCGGCGCGCCGGTGAAACGCTGGCCGGCCTTTTCATAGACGATCCGCTGGGTCACCTGTTCGTGGAACGGCCCCATCGCCCAATCCAGCCAGCGCAAGCTGGCGCGGCGCTCGTCTGCGTCCTCCGGCGCCAGGGGACGGTCGGGAAAATTGGATTCCAGATGATCCACGATCGCCCAGAGGCCTTCGACCCGGGTGCCGTCCAGGTCGATGAAAACCGGCATGGGATTGCGGGCATCCTCGGCGTGGGCGGAATCGCAGGCGACGCGTTTTTCCGCCACCACCAGACGGGCGAGGCGGCAACTGGGCGACAGCATCAAATGGATCAGGCGGCGCATGACCGTTCTCGAATGGCGAAGAGGCAGGACAGGAGAAATTGCTTTTAAGGGAACGCCCTATTTAACGCAAAAATCCAGATTGTCCCGGGTTACATCCGCGGCCCGCGCGATCAGGGTCTGCGAACGTTCGGCGACATAAGGGCCGGGCCTGGCCGCGTTCCATTTGTCCGGATCCGGCAGGATCGCCGCCAGCCGGGCGGCCTGGCTGCGCGTCAGCTGCGGCGCATCGACACCGAAATAGGCGCGGGCGGCGGCATCGGCGCCGAAATTGCCATGCCCCCAATCCACCAGATTGAGATAGGCCTCGAGGATTCTCTTTTTGGGCCACAGCGCTTCGACCAGGACAGTGAGATAGGCTTCGGCGCCTTTGCGCACCCAACTGCGCACGGGGAGCAGGAACAAGGTTCGCGCGGTCTGCTGCGAGATCGTGCTGGCGCCGCGCAGCCGCCGCGCCGGGTGGCGTTCATGCGCGCTCATTGCCTGGTCGATGGACTTCCAGTCGAAGCCGCTATGGTTGCAGAAATTCTGGTCTTCCGAACCGATCACGGCCTTGCCCAGAAAGGATGGGATATCGTCCGACCAGCGGTAATGCGCCCCTTTGCCTTGGGCCAGGCTCCACAGCATCTGCGGCGTCCCGGGCAGGGGAAGGAAGCGGAAGATCAGCAGCAGCGCCACCGGCGCTGCCACCAGAAGGACGAACAGGACCAGGGCCGATTTGCCCAGCCAACTTGACCGCCTGATTCCCGCCCGTCCCATGCCGCGCACAATACCAAAAGTTACGGAAGCGGCGATGGCAAGGCCGCGCCTGCGATGCTACCTGTGGCTCCGGTCCCAGGGAATCTCCGCATGCACGACATTCTGATCTCGGTCTGGCTTGGCATCGTCGAGGGCCTGACCGAATTTCTGCCCGTATCCTCGACCGCGCATCTTCTGGTGGCGGAACGGTTCCTGGGGCTGTCCGAGAATTGGGAAGCGTTCACCGTCGTCATTCAGCTTGGCGCAATCCTGGCGGTGGTGGCGGTTTATTTTCAAACCTTCTGGCGGGCGCTGGTGCGATTGCCGTCTTCGGATGATGCCAGGCGATTTGCGCTGGGCATCGTCATCGCGTTCCTGCCGGCAGCCATGGTGGGGGTTTTGATTTCCAAATGGATCAATTCCACGCTGCTCAATCCCACCATCGCCATGCCGGTGATCGCGGCAAGCTGGGTCATTGGCGGCATTGTCATTCTGCTCCTGGAGCGCACGGCGCCGAAAGCGCGCTGGCATGACGGCGAACGCCTGCCGCTCTCCAAGGCTTTCCAGATCGGGCTTTGCCAGGTCCTGGCCCTGATCCCGGGCACTTCGCGCTCCGGCGCCACCATTCTGGGCGGCGAGATGCTGGGCGTGGACCGGGTGGCGGCGACCAAATTCACATTCTATCTGGCGGTGCCGACCATGCTGGGAGCCACCGTGTTCGAGCTCTACAAGAAAGGCGCTGGTTTGACCCATGGCCAAAGCCTCGACATCGCCGTGGGCTTCGTCGTGTCGTTTATCGTCGCCTATGTGGTGATCCGCCAGTTCCTGGTGATCGTGGCGCGCTATGGCCTGACGCCATTCGGCTGGTATCGCATCGCCGCAGGCCTGGCGCTGGCCGCCTATATCTGGATCTAGCTCGGTCTTTCCAGGACCGGATCGGCGAGAAAGATCAGGCGGTTTTTTCGGGCGCCAATTCCGCGTATTCGCCACGAAGCATTTTCCTTGGAAAATGCGATCAACGAGAAAAGATCACGCGCCCTTGCCGGACACCAATTCCGCGTACTCGCCTTTGGCGCGGAAACGCCAGAGATAGGCGGGCACTTCGGCTTCCACGGTCGTGGGCGTGATACCCAGATCGGCCAAGGTCAGCGCGGTGGGCGACACCACATTGTCGTGACGGAGCAGCGTGACCTGATCGGGCGTGAGCAGAGGCGTGGGCGCCAGTTGCAGGAAAAACGCCTTGAGCGAGGCCAGCCAGAAAGGCAGTGGTATCAGAAGGCGCCTGCGGCCGGTTTCGCTGAGGACGATCTGCATCAATTCCTTGAAGCTGTAGATCGTCGGTCCACCCAGCTCATAGGTCCTGCCGGGGGCATCTGGATTTTCCAAAGCCGCGGCGATCGCGGCCGCGACGTCGCCGACAAAAACGGGCTGAAAGCGGGTATGTCCGCCCCCGATCAAGGGCAGGGCGGGCGAGATGCGGGCAAGCGCGGCGAATTTGTTGAAGAATTGGTCTTCCGGCCCGAACACGATCGAGGGCCGCAGAATGACGGCGCCGGGCAGGGCGGCGCGGACGCGATTTTCGCCTTCCGCCTTGGTCTGGGCGTAGCGGGAATCGGACTCGCTATCGGCACCGATGGCGGAGATATGGATCAGTTTCTTGATGCCCAGGCGCGCCGCGGCCTCGGCGACATGGCCGGCGCCGGTGACGTGGACATCGTCAAAGCTCTGACCGCGGGCGAACAGAATACCGGGAAGGTTGATCGCTGCGTGCGAGCCAGCTAGCGCCGCTTCGACCTGTTCAGGCTCGCTGATGTCGCATTTCACGAAACCGATCTGGCCCACCTGGCCCAGGGGGCGCAGGAAAAAAGCGCGGTTGGGATGGCGGCAGGCGACCTTGATGCGCCACCCCGCCTTGGCAAGCGCCCGTACCGCATGGCGGCCCAAAAAGCCCGAACCGCCAAAGACCGTAATCTGCTTTGCTTCCATGGGGAGAATCCAGTTGCGCGCGGTGGTGTTTAGCCAGAAGAAGATACTGCGGAAAGGGGTTTCGCTGTTGACGGCGTGGAACGCCGACCCTAAACATCCGGCCCTTCGACATCTGCCCAGATGGCGGAATTGGTAGACGCACTAGTTTCAGGTACTAGCGCTGCAAGGCGTGGAGGTTCGAGTCCTCTTCTGGGCACCACTCTTCCCTCATGCGAGGTCCGCATCCCTTTGTTTCATAAGGGTTCCGTTGCTGCTTAATGGGGCATTTGCCTAAAAAGTGGACAGCGTTAAGACTGGACATTCCATAAAACTTAAACGAAGGTATTACTGCTCTCGGGGGGGAGCGGTGGATGCCCACTATTCCGATCGTGTTCGTGATCGACGATGACGCCGCTGTCCGCGACGTCATCAGGGATTTGCTGCTTTCCGTCGGCCACACGGTCGAATCCTTCGGTTCCGCAGAGGAATTCCTGGCCAGGCGCGATCCCCAGGCGGCCGGCTGTCTGGTGCTGGACGTAAGGTTGCCGGGAACCAGCGGGCTTGAGTTGCAGAAGCGGCTGGTGGCCCAGAAGGACCGCATCCCCATCATCTTCATTTCCGGCTATGGCGACGTTCCCATGGCGGTGCAAGTCATGAAAGCCGGCGCGGTGGATTTCCTGCAGAAGCCGTTCCGCGAGCAGGAACTCTTGGAATGCGTCCAGGCCGCGCTGCGCCGGGACCAGGCGCAGCGTGAAGTCGAAGAAAGGGTTTCCGGCATGCTGGACGGCTATCGCTCGCTCACCAAGCGCGAGCGCGAGATCATGAAGCTGGTGGTCACCGGCCAGATCAACAAGCAGATCGCCGCCCAGGTGGGTTTGAGCGAGGTCACGGTCAAGATTCACCGCGCCCAAGTGATGCACAAGATGGGCACGCCTTCGCTGGCCGATCTGGTACGCGCCGCCGACAGAATTGAAGCTTTCTTGTCCTGAGACGCGCCTTTCGTGACAGAAAATCATGCGTGGCTGCGACCCAGCTGCCTATTTTCCGGGCTGGCGCCCATCTTGCCCTTGCGTTAGAAATCCGCCGGGCCGTGACGATTCAAGATCGCAAAGCCCTTAAGAAAAATCGCTGCCGGTGAATGGCCGTGAAGGCGCGAAGGGGATACCCGCTCGGGCCCCGGCCGGCGAAGGGACAGCGAAGGGGAAGAGATAAATGTCTGAACAAGTTTTGGCGCCGATGAGCCGGCGTTCTCTGTTTCGCATGATCGGCATGGCCGCCGGAAGCGCCGTCATGTACCAGGCGATGAGCGATCTGGGTTATGCGGGCGAGTCGGGCTATACGGGCCCGATCAAACTGGAAGGCGATCCGAAGGGAAGTTCGGTTCTGGTGCTGGGCGCGGGCCTTGCCGGCCTGACCGCCGCGCTGGAGCTGAGCAAGGCGGGCTACAAGGTCCAGGTGCTGGAATACCAGCACAAGGCCGGCGGACGTAATATTTCCATTCGCGGCGGCGACACGGTCAACGAATTGGGCGGCTTCACCCAGCATTGTCAGTTCGACCAGGGTTTTTACGTCAATCCTGGCCCAATGCGCATTCCTTATCATCACATCGCGCTGCTCGATTACTGCAAGCGCCTCAACGTGCCGCTCGAGCCTTTTTCGATCATCAACTACAATGCGATGATCCATAATTCCAAGGCATTCGGCGGCAAGCCCAAGCGCTATCGCGAAGTGGAAACCGATTTCCGCGGCTATGTCTCCGAGCTGCTGGCCAAATGCACCTCGCAAGGCAAGCTGGAGCAGTCGGTGACCAAGGAAGACACCGAAGTCCTTCTGCAGGCGCTGCGCAGCTGGGGTGCCCTCGACCGGAATTATGAATACAAAAAGAGCGAGCTGGTTTCCAACCATCGCGGCTATGACGTGGATCCGGGCGGCGGGCTCAGCTGGCAGCCCACGAACTCAGAACCGATGGCGATGAGCGAGCTGCTGCAGTCGCGTCTGTGGACCGGCCTGCTCACGGGCCATGAATATGAATATCAGATGACCATGTTCCAGCCCGTCGGCGGCATGGACCGGATCAGCGCCGGCTTCGTGCGTGCGCTCCCGCCGGACATGATCAAATACAATTGCAAGGTCACCGAGGTGAAGCAGGACGCCAATGGCGTCACGGTCTCCTATGTCGATGCCCAAAAGGGCGGAGCGCCGCAGACCGCCACGGCGAATTGGTGCGTCAACACCATTCCGACCACCATCCTCAGCCAGGTGCCGATGCAGATCGGCGCGCCGCTGAAGAACGCCATCAATTCGCTGTCCTACAGCGCCGGCTTCAAGGCGGGCGTGCAGATGAAGCGCCGCTGGTGGGAAGACGATGAGCGGATCTATGGCGGCATAACCTATACCGACCAGCCTGTGGCGCTGATTTCCTATCCTTCGACGCAGTTCATGCAGACCCAGAAGGGTGTCGTGCTTGGCGCCTATACGTTCGGTCCGCATGCCTTCGAGCTCACCTCGATGACGCCGGAAGAGCGGATGAAGGTCGTGGTCGATTGCGGCGCGGCGATTCATCCGCAATACCGGACGGAATTCGAGAACGGCGTCTCGGTCGGTTGGCACCGCATGCCCTTCACCCTGGGCTGCTTTGCGCAATGGACCGAAGCCAACCGCGAAAAGAGCTATAATGCCTTGTGCGCCATCGATGGGCGCATGGTCCTGGCGGGCGAACACGCCTCGCATTTGGGCGCATGGCAGGAAGGTGCGATCGTGTCGGCCTTGGACGCCATCAAACGGTTGCATCAACGCGTCGTGTCGGCCTGAACAAAATCCGGAGGGGATGATGAAGTCTGTATCTATCGGTCGTGTTCTTGGTTCCGCCTTGGTGCTGGGCCTGTTGTTTTCATCCGCCGCCTATGCGCAGGGCGCGGGAGCCGGCGGCGGCCGCGGCGGGTTCACCGAGCAAGGCGGCGAGGCGATCTTCAAGAATGTCTGCCAGGGTTGCCACATGCCGCAGGCGCAGGGTGCGGTGGGGGCGGGCATGTACCCCGCGCTTGCCAAGAATCCCAAATTGGAAGTATCGGGCTATCCGGTCTCGGTGGTGGTCAATGGCCAGAAGGCGATGCCGGCTTTCGGCGGCATGTTCTCCGATCAGCAGGTCGCCGACGTGGTCAATTATATCCGCACGCATTTCGGCAACAGCTATAAGGACAAAGTGACGCCCGCCGACGTGAAGTCGGCGCGGCCGTAAATCCAACATCCAAGGAGGAATGACGACATGAACAAGTTCGTGAAATACGGGTCTCTCGCGGTGCTGGGCGCGAGTCTTTTCGTTTCTGGCGCCAATGCAGCCGATGTGATCCACAATCAGGAGAATGCGAAGGCGCCCTTCGCCAGCTCCACGATGGTGCCGCCAGGCTACAACATGTTTTTCATCAGCGGATCCACCGGCAAGGGCGCCGATACCGCCGAGCAGACCGCCGCCACATTGGCGAGCCTGAAGGCCCAGATGGCCAAGTTGGGTCTTACCTTCGGCGATATCGTGCAGGCGCATGTCTTTCTGGCGGGCGATCCCAACAAGGGCGGCAAGATGGATTTCGCCGGGATGAACTCTTCCTGGTTCAAGGAATTCGGCACCGCCGAGCAGCCCAACAAGCCCGCACGCGCGGCGTTTCAAGTCGCAGCGCTGGCCGGATCTGACGCCTTGGTCGAGATCGAGTTCACCGCGGTCAAAAAGGCCAACTGACCTTGCGACATCGTTAGAAGAAGGCAGATGCTAGCCGCATCTGCCTTTTTTTTGGGCTGTTGCCAAAGAAGCACTATGCCGCCAGCAGACTGCATACGGTCCTGGCGCCGCGCAGCATCTACCTGATTTTCATAGGAAAAATAGATAGAGCCCGTTCGATGGCACGGCGGGGATGCCGATGGCTTTTCCAATTTCTTGGACGGATTGCTCGCATTTGTCGCGAAAGCCCAACCGCAGCCGCACATAGAGCTGTCATATAATACCTTAGTGCTATATCACCCCCGCCTATAGGCTGCTTATTTCCGCCAATAATGTGAAATGTGACTCGTTCGTATGGGGCGAAGCACGTGAATCACAGAAATTACGTTCAGAAAACCAACCAATCAGGGGACTATCCAACGTGCTCAATCTGAAAAACTCCTTGCTGGTCGGCGCTTCGGTGTCGGCGTTTGCCGTATTCGCCGCGCCCGCCTTTGCCCAAGACAATGGCGGCAGCAATGAAACCGTGATCGTGACCGGCACGCGCGTGCAGGGCATGACGGCCGCCGACTCGGCCGCGCCCATCACCGTTCTGGGCAGCGATGCGCTGACCAAGGGTACCGGCTCGACAGATTTGCGCCAGGCGCTGGGCCAGACCGTCCCCTCCTTTGTCGCGCAGCAATACGGCGCCGACACCGCCAACCTGACGCTTTCCGCCGCGCTTCGCGGTCTCTCGCCCAACGACACCCTGGTTCTGGTGAACGGCAAGCGCCGTCACTATACCGGCAACCTGCACGTCGATGCCGGCGGCTTTGCCGCAGGCAGCTCGGCTGCTGACCTTTCCTTCATCCCGGAAGGCGCGATCGACCATGTCGAAGTGCTGCTGGACGGCGCCGCCGCGCAATACGGCACCGACGCCATTTCCGGCGTCGTCAACATTATCCTCAAGAAGAAATCCTCGGGCGGATCCGCTTCGGGCACCCTCGGCAATTACTACACCGGCGGCAACAACAGCTCGGGCAAGGGCGCCGGCACCTACGACGTGTCCTACAATATGGGCCTGCCTTTGTTCGACAAGGGCTTCGTCAACTTCACGGTTGAAAAGTCGTTCAGCAATTTCACCCAGTATGGCGGTGGCGACAATCGCTACCTCAATGCCCAAGGCCAGCCGGTGGGACAGAATACCGTTACCAGCGTCGGCGCGAACGGCGTCGCCAATCTTTCGGCGCGCGGCAACGGCATCCCCAATACCTTCCTGCCGACCGTGACCGGCTATCCGCGCTCCAACGCCATCGACGGTAGCCCGCAGCAGCAGCTGACCATGGCCGAAATGAATGCGGGCTATGATGTCAGCGACAGCGTGCAGATCTATGCTTTCGGCACCATCGGTCACAAGTTCGCCAAGTCGTACGAAAATGACCGCTTGCCGAACCAGATCATTGCCACGGCGGGTTCCAATCAGCCTTGCAGCGCGACGAACCTGAACGGATACGAGACGGTGGTCGGCCCGACGGGCGCGGCTGCCTGCGCGCCCGGTGTCGCAAACAACAACATCACGGTTGGCGGCGTCTCGGTGGCCAACACCGGCACCACGAACCCAATTGCCGGCGAGGTCGGACTCACGGGTCTGAACAGCAAAGGCATTATCATAGCGTCCGGCAACGCCGGCAACCTGTTCAGCTCCAATCTGATCAACGCTACGACCGGTGCGGCCTTGCCGTCGGCGACGGGCGCGGGCACGCTGGGCACGACGCCTGAGCTTGTCCAATATCCCAACGGCTTCCGCCCGATGGAAGCGCTGAAGGAAGACGATTATCAGTACAATGTCGGCGTGAAGTTCAATGTTCTTGGCTGGGATACCGACGCCAATATCAGCTACGGCAAGGATATCGACAATATCTACACCCTGAACAGCGGCAACCGTTCGCTGTTCATCGACACCCACACCACGCCGGTCAATTTCTATGACGGCAGCTTCACCGCCACCCAATTCGTGGGCACGATCGACGCAACCCATGCCTTCAATGTCGGCATGGCGTCGCCGCTGACCGTCGCACTTGGCGTTGAAGCGCGCGAAGACACCTACGGCATCGGTGCTGGCGATCCCTTGTCCTACTATAAGGAAGGCGCGCAATCCTTCCCGGGCTTTACGCCAAGCGCCGCTGGTACGCATAGCCGCAAGAATTATGCGGGTTATATCGATCTCGCGCTGGCGCCGATCGAGGCCCTCCAGCTCGACATCGCCGGCCGCGCCGAACATTACACTGACTTCGGCGACGCCCAGATCGGCAAGATCACGGCTCGTTACGATTTCAACCCGCAATGGGCGATCCGTGGCACCATCGCAACCGGCTTCCGCGCCCCGACCCTGGCGGAAGAATTCTATACTGCCGTCAACGTCTCGCCGAATTCGGCCACCGTGCAGCTGCCGGCCAACAGTTCCGCCTCCGCTCTTCTGGGGCTGGGCAATCTGAAGCCGGAAACCTCCATCAGCTACAGCGTGGGTATCGTCGCCCATCCGTTGGACGATCTGTCCGTTACGGTGGACGCCTACAGCGCCGCCATCGGCAACCGCATCGTCACCTCAGCCACGGTCAGCAGCTCCGGCGGCTCGATCAATGTGCCGCTGGTCACGCAGGCCGTTGCGCTCGACAATGTCTCGCTCGACCCGACCGCCACCCAGCAGGGCGTCACCGCCTTCCTGAACGGTCTGTCCACTCTGACCCAGGGCGTCGACATTACCGCTACCTATCCCACCGACTTTGGCGACTATGGCCTGGTGGATTGGACAATGGCGGGCAACTACAACGAGACGGCGATCTCGCGTGTGGCGCCGGTGCCGACCCAGATCACCAACTCGGCGCCTGGTGCGACCTTCTTCCGTCCTGACACCCTGAACGGCTTCGTTCACAGTGCGCCGGTTGAGAAGCTGGGTCTGACCGCGAACTGGACCCTGGATCAGTTCGGCGTGACGCTCCGCGAAACCTATTGGGGCCCGCAGCACGGCACAACCACGCCCAACAATGGCGGCCAGGTCATTCCGTTCAATCAGGCGGGCGTCGGCCTCACGGACGGAGAGGTTCGGTACAATATCACCGACCAGCTTCAGTTCGCGATCGGTGCAAACAACCTCTTCAACATCCGCCCCGACGTTCAGCCCTATGCCCAGAATGGCGTGTTGACCTCCTCTGTGACGGCACTGAACGGAAATAATGCGGCCAGCGGCGTCGCAATTCCGGGCGGCAACGGCAACGTCGACGGCAACTATTTCGGCTCTGCCTGGAATCCGAACGGCGGCTACTATTACGGCCGTATCACGTTCAACTTCTAAGCCTGATTGAGAACTGGCCAGTCTGACTGGTTATCAGCCCGCCTATCCCCCATCGGGGATAGGCGGGTTTTTCTTTGGCTATTGCCGAAGCCGGACCGTGGAGGTAGTTTCACAATCAACGGACCCGAAGCGGTCTGACGCGCTCAGGCGAGTATTACGGCGGCAAGCCAACATCTTGGGAGGATGTTTATGAGTACGACTCGCGGGGGGGCGATGGCCGTCACGGCCAGCGCGCGCACTAGGCGCTGTCCAGGCTGCAAGCCCAGATCTCTGTTCTGAATTCTCGGACGGCGGCCGCAAGCCGCCGTCCTTAGCTCGCACCGGCGTCTCGGCGCCTCGGCGCGCGCGCTCTATTCCATTTCCATATTTGTCGAGAAGGCTGAAACTATGACACGGACGAAAAAGAGACTGGTGGCCGGAGCGAGCTTGGCGGCGTTGCTGCTCGGGGGCTCCGTGGCATTTGCCCAGACCGGGCAGAATGTGGACTGGCCCAATTACCTGGGCGACATCACCGGCAGCAAATACAAACCGCTGGATCAGATCAACGCCTCGAACTTCTCCAAGCTGGAAGTGGCCTGGCGGTTCAAGACCGACAACATCGGCAACCGCAAGGAATTCAAGCTGGAAGGAACGCCTCTGGAAGTGGGCGGCGTGGTCTACGCCACCGCCGGCTCGCGCCGCGCCGTGGTCGCGCTGGACGCCGTGACGGGCGAACTGCTCTGGGTGCATGGCGAGAAGGAAGGCGCGCGCGGCGCCGCTGCTCCGCGTCAGCTCTCCGGCCGCGGCCCGGTTTATTGGACCGACGGCAAGGAAGCCCGCATTCTCTACACCACCCCGGGCTATCAGCTGATCGCGCTGGACGCCAAGACCGGCCAGCGCATTGCCTCTTTCGGCACCAATGGCGCCGTCGATTTGAAGGCCGATGACGACCAGAAGATCTCGCCCGACCTGACCACCGGCGAAATCGGCTGGCAGTCTGCCCCGACCGTGGTGGGCGACAAGGTGCTGGTCGGCTCGGCTTTCCGCGAAGGCTTCACGCCCTCCAGCTTCAAGAACAACAAGGGTTCGGCCCGTGCGTTTGACGTGCGCACCGGCAAGCGGCTCTGGCAGTTCCGCACCATTCCGCAAAAGGGCGAGCCCGGCGCGGAAACCTGGCTGAACAACTCGAACGAATATACCGGCAATACTGGCGTCTGGACCGAGATCACCGCCGACCCTGTGGCGAACCTTGCCTATCTGCCGGTGGAATCCCCGACTTCGGATTTCTATGGCGGCAAGCGTCCGGGCAACAATCTCTACGCCAACAGCCTGGTCGCGGTCGATCTCGATACCGGCAAGCCGAAATGGCACTTCCAGTTCATCCATCACGAGATCTGGGACTATGATATGTCGTCGGCACCGCTGCTGATGGATATCAATGTCGACGGCAAGCCGATCAAGGCCGTCGTGAACCCATCGAAGATGGGCATGCTCTATGCCTTTGACCGCATCACCGGCAAGCCCATCTGGCCGATCCCGGAACGCAAGGTCGAAAAGGGCAATGTGCCCGGCGAATGGTATTCGCCGACCCAGCCCATTCCGTCCAAGCCCAAGGCCTATAGCCGCAACGGAACCTCGATCGACGAACTGATCAATTTCACGCCCGCGCTGCGCGCCCAGGCGGTGGAGCTGGTCAAGAATTACAAGCTGGGCCCGATCTACACGCCGCCGGTCCTGTCCGATCCCAAGGGGCCGATTGCCACCTTCATGGTGGGCACCGCGACCGGCGGCACCAATTGGCCGGGCGGCTCCTTCAACCCAGAGAACCACACGGTCTATACCTTCTCGTGCGATGCCTGCATGTCGTTCACGGCTTTGGTTCCGCCGCCTCCGGGTATGACCGATCTTCCCTATGTCGAAGGCTTGACAGGTCAGAAGATCGTGATGGTCAACGCCGCCGGCGCCGACCAGGGCGCCGACGCGGCGCCTGCTCCCAAGGCCGGGCCACGCCCGCCGCAGGAGGCCGATGGCGGCGGCGGCTCACGCCGTCCCGTCGTCCAGGGCTTGCCCCTGCTGAAGCCGCCTTATTCCAGCGTCAGCGCCATCAACATGGACAGGGGCGAAATCGTCTGGCAGGTCGCGCACGGCGAAACGCCCGATGCGATCCGCAACAATCCGGCGCTCAAGGGCATCACTGTGCCGCGCACCGGTCAGATCGGCTTCAGCCTTGGCAATCTGCTTACCAAGAATCTCGTGATCATCGGTGACGGCCAGGTCACGACCACGCCGGAACATCCGCGCGGCGCGCCGCTGCGCGCCTATGACCAGGCCACCGGCAAGGAAGTCGGCAATGTGCTGATGCCGGCACCGCAGTCGGGTTCGCCGATGACCTATATGGTCAACGGCAAGCAGTATATTATTGTGGCAGTGTCGGGCGGCGACTATTCCGGCGAGTATATCTGCTACACGTTGCCGGATAACGGCTAACGATCTGATACGGACGGGAAAAAGACATGCGTAACAGAATTGCGATATTCGCGGCGGCCCTCACCATGTCGGCCGCGGTCGGCGGCACGGGTTGGGCGCAAACCTCCGCTTCGGTCCTGGACGGCGTCTATACCGAAGCCCAGGCGGAGCGGGGTTCGACGCAATTCGCTCAGAACTGCGCCGCCTGTCATGGTTCCGGTCTCAGCGGCAATGGCGAAGCGCCCGCTCTGGTGGGCGCCGAGTTCATTTCCGACTGGGCCGGACTGACCTTGGGGGATTTGTTCGAACGCATCCGCAATACAAT
The DNA here is from genome assembly GCA_040389245.1 of Pseudomonadota bacterium. Classification (GTDB taxonomy): domain Bacteria; phylum Pseudomonadota; class Alphaproteobacteria; order Micropepsales; family Micropepsaceae; genus Rhizomicrobium. The sequence continues at coordinate 2,112,421 of JAZKAH010000002.1, forward strand.
GCCGCAGGACAATCCCGGCAAACTCAGCCGCGATCAGTATGCCGACATCCTGTCGTTTGTTCTCAAGGCGAACGGCTATCCGGCCGGGCAAAAGGAGATGGACCGCCGCAGCGAATATCTGAAGGCGATCGCCTTTGTGCCGCCACCGGCGGAAGGCGCCAAGCCGCATGCCAGTGCGGCTGCTCCCGTTCAGGTGGCGCAGGCGGGCGCCGCTCCAGCTACCGATGCGGCGACGGGGGGCCCGGCGATGCCGGCCCGTGCCCCGCGTGCACCGCAATTTCCACCCGCCGATCTGAAGGCGCTGGATGCGGCCAATCAGGCATCCGGCGTGCTTTCAGCCACCGCCAACGATCCGCGCAATGCCCCCAATGTTCAGCCCAACCCCTATGTCGCGAATGAGGCTTTCTTCAAGCTGCCGGACGGACGGAAATTTGGTTCCTCGTCAAGCGTGGCCGGCGACAGCAAGGGCAATATCTGGGTCGCCGAACGCTGCGGCGCCAACAATTGTGCCGGCAGTCCGATCAACCCGGTTGTCGAATTCGATTCCAAAGGCAACTACGTCAAATCTTTTGGCGCGGGCATGATGTTGTTTCCGCACGACCTCTTCATCGACAATCACGACCATCTGTGGATCGCGGACGGTCATGTCGACGCCGCTTCCAAGAAGGGCAATGTCGTGCTCGAGTTCGATACAGACGGAAAATTGCTGAGGACCATGGGAACGCCCGGTGCTTCCGGCAACGATTCCACCACCTTCAACGAGCCGAATGCCGTGCTGGTCACGCCGAGCGGCACGATTTTCATCAGTGACGGCCACGAAGGCGGCCCTGGGCACAATGCGCGGGTGATGAAGTTCGACGCCAAGGGCAAGTTCATCAAGCAGTGGGGCGAACACGGCATTGGCGGCGGCCAGTTCGATGTGCCCCATACGCTGGCGATGGACAAGGCCGGCCATCTCTATGTCGGGGACCGCTGGAACAACCGTGTCCAGGAATTCGACCAGGACGGCAAGCTGCTGAAGATCTTCACCCAGTTTGGACGGCCCAGCGGCATCTTCATCGACAAGAACGACATCATGTACTCGACGGATTCCGAATCCCGCTCGCCGATGGGCTATGGCTATCATCCGGGCTGGAAACGCGGCATCCGCATCGGCAGCGTGAAGGACGGTGTTATCACCGCCTTCATTCCCGACACCGACCCCAATCCCGATGCGGGCGCCACCAGCGGCGGCGAAGGTATCTGGGCGGACGGCAAGGGCGCCGTTTATAGCGCCCAGGTCGGCCAGAAGAATCTGGTTCGCTACATGAAGCAGTAAAAAGAGGGGGGCGATTGCTCCCCTTTTTCGTATCCGGAAACGATTGCGGGTCCGGCGTTTGTTACGTTAGTTTCAGAAACGCCGCCGCAGTCCGGCGGCGTCTTCTTATCCTAAGGGAATGTATGAACGAGCAGCCGCCGCGGTGGGGATTCCATCCAGTCTATCTCTGGATCGCGGTGCCGTTCATAGCGCTGCTGTGGGTGCCTTTCTTCAATCGCCTCACGCCAGAGCTGTTCGGCATTCCTTTTTTCTACTGGTATCAGACAGTGGGAACCATCCTGGGTTCGCTCTGCATCGTGCCGGTTTATCTTTTCAAAAAGCGCCAACGCGCCAACAAACGAGATTCCGGGGAGTGACAGAATGAGTGAGCAAGGGACATTGAGGAACCGCGGGCTGATCGCGGCTGCGGCGCTGCTGGTGCAGATGTGCCTGGGGTCGGTCTATGCCTGGAGCGTCTTCGTCAAGCCATTGATGGCCAGCGAAGGCTGGTCTCAGATTCAGGTCACACTCACCTTCAACATGGCGATGGCCTGCCTTGGCATCGGGACCGTGATCGGCGGCTGGTGGCAGGACAAAGTCGGGCCCCGCATCGTCACCACCTTTGCCGGTTTCATCTATGGCCTTGGGTTTGTCATCGCCGCCTATTCGATCAAGAGCCATTGGCTTCCTGGCGTCTACATCGGTTACGGCCTGTTCAGCGGCCTGGGAATGGGCTTCGGCTACATCTGTCCTGTCGCCATGATCACCAAATGGTTTCCCGACAAGCGCGGTCTGATGACCGGCGTCAATGTGATGGGCTTCGGCGTTGCCGCCCTGATCATGGGGCCGATCGCGTCGCGGCTGATTATTTCGCATGGCGTGCCATTTACCCTGACGTCTTTTGGTCTGGTTTATGGTTCGATCGTCATTCTCTGTTCTCAGACTTTCGCCAATCCGCCGCAGAATTGGGTGCCCGAAGGCTGGGTGCCGAAGACCAAGGTGTCCAAGACCGCCAGCGCCGTGCATTACACGCCCAAGGAAGCGCTTTCGACCGGCCGTTTCTGGATGCTGTGGGCAATGCTGTCGCTCAACACATCCGCCGGCATCATGATCGTCAGCGCAGCATCGCCGCTCTCTCAGCAGCAACTGGGCATCAGCGCGACGGCGGCGGCGACCATCGTGGGCATCATCGGCATCTTCAACGGCGGTGGCCGCATCTTCTGGGCCTGGATTTCGGACAAGATCGGGCGTGCACAGGCCTACTTCCTGATCTTCGCGGTTCAGATCCCGCTTTTCTTCTATCTGCCCACTGTTACCGACGTGACCGTGTTCACGATCGTGGTCTGTGCCATCGAGCTTTGCTATGGCGGCGGCTTTGGCGTGATGCCGTCCTTTACCGCGGACTTTTTCGGCTCGAAATACGTCGGCGGCATTTACGGCTTCATTCTTCTGGGCTGGGGATTTGCCGCCATCCCGTCACCGTTGCTGATGGCCTATATCCACGAGACAACGGGGGTCTACAGCACCGCGATCTATGTGTTGGGTGCCGTGCTGATTTTCGCGCTGATCATCCCGCTTATGGCCTGGCGCGCGGGCAACCGCATGGCGGCAGCTGCTTCGGCGGCGGCGACGGACGGCGTGGTTCTGCCGCGGGCCTAAAGCCTGCGGACGTGGCGTACGGGGCGGCCTGGGGCGATGGCTTCCACGGCCGCCACGATGCCGTCCGCATCGATGCCATAATGACGATAGAGTTCGGCCAGTGATCCGGTCTGGCCGAAATGCTCCACGCCCAGCGAGCGGGTGCGATGGCCCAGCACCGCGCCCAGCCAACCCAGGGTCGCGGGATGGCCGTCCAGCACCGTGACGATGCCGCAGTGCCGGGGGAGGGTTTGCAGAAGCCGTTCGACATGGCTGCTGGCATGGGCCAGGCCGCTCTCCCGCGCCCGCTGCGCCGCCGTCCAGCCGGCATTCAGACGGTCCGCCGAAGTGACGGCGAGAAGCCCAATATCCTTGCGGTCTTCGCCAAGCCGACCGATGGCCGCGATGGCTTCGGGCGCCACGGCCCCGGTATAGGCGATCACCGCTTCCGCATTGGGCCCCGGCTCGCGCAGCCAATAGGCGCCGTCGATGATGGCCTGGGACAATTCCGGCGTCATCGCGCGGCGAGGCTGTTCCAGGGGGCGGGTGGAGAGGCGCAGATAGACCGAGCCGCCCGTGGCATCGCGCAGCCAGGACCTGGCGTCGGGCTCGGCGTCGCCGCTACGCTGCATGTAATCGAATGCGAAACGCATCATCACCGCCAATTCATCGACGAAGGCCGGTTCGAAGGCGGCGAGACCGTCCTGCGCCATGCCGATCAAGGGCGTGCCGATGGATTGATGGGCGCCGCCTTCGCCGGAAAGCGTGATGCCCGATGGCGTCGCCACCAAAAGAAAACGGGAATCCTGGTAGCAGGCGTAATTCAGCGCATCCAACCCGCGCGAAATGAAAGGATCGTACAGCGTGCCGATCGGGAGCAGCCTTTCTCCGAACAGCTGATGCGACAGACCCAGCGCCGACAGCAGGATGAACAAATTCATTTCGGCGATGCCCAGCTCCATATGCTGGCCTTCCGGCGCGAAATCCCAGACATAGGTCGACGGAATCTTCTCGGCGCGGAAGAGGTCTTTGGAATGCTGGCGCGCGAACAATTTGCGGCGATTGACCCAACCTCCCAGATTGGTCGAGACCGTCACGTCCGGTGAGGTGGTGACGATCCGGTCTGCGAAGGCTTCGCCGCTGCGCCCGATCTCGGCCAGGATCAGGCCGAAGCCCTGTTGGGTGGACATCAGGCTTTCGCTTTTGGGCTGGGGCAGGATGGCGGGGATATCGAGCGTCGGCGCGTTCAGTTTGCGCTTGGCATCGCGCGCGAAAGGCACGGCCTTCAGGAAAGCTTCGATCTCCTGGACGGGAAGTCCAGCGCCTTCGAATTTGTCCCATTCATGGCCCTCGCGCACGCCGTTGGCGGCGCGGAAGGCGGACATCTGGGTTTCGGTCATCAGGCCGGCATGATTGTCCTTGTGTCCCTGCAGCGGCAGGCCGAAACCTTTCACCGTATAGGCGATGAAGACCGTGGGGCGCGGGTCCTCCGCGCGGCTTTCAAAGGCTTCCAGCAGGGTCGGCATGTCATGGCCGCCCAGGTCGGACATCAGCATGGCCAGCTCGTCATCGCTGCGCCGCGCCAGAAGCGCGCTCACCGGTCCCTGGTCACCCAGTTCGTCCGTCAGCCGCTTGCGCCAGGCCGCGCCGCCCTGAAACAGCAGCGAGGAATAAAGCGAGTTGGGCGCGGCATCGATCCATTGGCGCAGCTTTTCGCCGCCCGGCTCGCTGAACGCCGCTTGCAGGAGCGCACCATATTTGAGAACCACGACTTCCCAGCTGAAGGCCCGGAACAAGGCTTCCAGCCGCGAGAACAGGCCTTCGCGCGCGATGGCATCCAGGCTCTGGCGGTTGTAATCGATGATCCACCACAGGTTTTCGACGCCCTGTTTCCAGCCTTCCAGCAGCGCCTCGAAAATATTGCCTTCATCCATTTCGGCATCGCCGATCAGCGCAATCATCCGGCCGGTGGCCCGGTCTTTGGCCCAGCCATGGGCGTGGACGTAATCCTGCACCATGCTGGCGAACAGGGTCTGGGCCACACCCAGCCCCACCGAGCCGGTGGAGAAATCCACCATCTCGCCGTCCTTGGTGCGGGAGGGGTAGGATTGCGCGCCTTTGTAGCCGCGGAAATTCATCAGCTTTTCGCGGGTTTGGCGTCCCAGAAGATATTGAATGGCATGGAAGGCGGGACCGGCATGGGGTTTGACCGCAACGCGGTCTTCGGGCTTCAGCACCGCGAAATAAAGCGCCGTCAGGATGGTGGCGAGCGAGGCGGAGGACGCCTGGTGTCCGCCCACTTTCAATCCATCGTCATTGTCGCGCAGATGATTGGCGTTGTGGATGGTCCAGCTCGCCAACCAGAGGACTTTCTTTTCCAGCTCGGCCAGAACAGGCAAACGGGCATCAGGCATCGACAGTCTCCGGGGGTGCTGGTCACGCTGGCGCAAGCCCAGTATAGGCTGGTGTGGGGGAGATACAGAATATCATCGGACGCAAGACGCCCATGCGCGCTTCCTCTTTGATCCTTTTCCTGCTGCTTGTCGTCCTGGCCCTCCCGGTCTTTGCCGCCGATGCTCCCGCGGCCGATCCGGCCCGGGAATTTGCCGAATGCATCGGCTGTCCCCAGATGGTGGCGATCCCCGCCGGCAAATTCCTGATGGGCAGTCCCGCCGCCGAACCGGGGCGCTTCGATTCCGAAGGCCCCCAGCATGTGGTGCAGGTGAAGGCCTTTGCGCTGGGCAAATATGACGTCACCAGCAAGCAGTTTCTCGCCTTCCTCGCCGCCACCGGCTATCAGCCCGAACCCTGCAACAAGACACTCAATTTGGGCTGGCAATGGGCGGGACGCGGCCTGGCCTATCCGCCGTCGGAGAACGAGCCGCCGGACTGGCCGGCGGTCTGCCTGGACCACAAGGATGCGCTGGCTTTCATCGCCTGGCTGAACGCCCAAGTGAAAGTCGAACATCCCGCGCTGGCGGCGCGCGCCGGGCCCTATCGTCTGCCCAGTGAGGCGGAATGGGAATATGCCGCGCGCGGCGGAACCACCAGCGCGCGCTGGTGGGGCGATGCGATCGGCTCGGGAAACGCCAATTGCAATGGCTGCGGCAGTCCATGGGACAATCACATCCTGGCGCCCGTGGGCGCGTTCAAACCCAATCCTTTCGGGCTCTATGGAATGCTGGGCAATGACTGGGACTGGACCGCGGATTGCTGGCATCCCAGCTATGTGGACGCGCCCAAAGACGGCAACGCCTGGACCTCGTCATCGGGAAAAGGCGCCGACTGCACAAAACACGTCATTCGCGGCGGCGCCTGGAACAATATTCCGATTTTCATCCGCTCGGCTTCGCGCAATGGCGCGGCGGACAGCGGCGGCGAATATGACTATTCGAGCCTCGCCGGCTTTCGCGTGGCAAGGGATCTACCTTGATTATTTCCCCCATCTGTCTGCCACGCGGGCAAGCCCGCTAGCAGACATCTTCCCCCGCCAAAGGCTTCGCCTTGCGGGGGAAGAAAGCCGGGACCAAGACGTGCTATCGCAATACAGCCCGAGGATCGAGGGTGATCGCGATATCCATCACGGCGTCGTATTTTCCCGGCGGCAATGAAATCGGCGACGCCAGCAGCGCGGCATTGCGGGCCGACAGCGCCATGTCCCGGAACGGCTTATCGTTCGCGAAGCGGGCCTGGTCCACGATCTGCACGTCCGAGATCACACCGGCGCGCGATAGTTTCAGGCGGATCGCCACCGGCATGCCGCGCGCGGCATCGCTCTGAAGTTGCGGCCACCAGCGCCGCAGGATCTGCGCCCGCACGAAATCCGCCAGGGCATAGCCGCCGCCGGGACCGTTGCCGGCGCCGGCGCCATTGTCGGGGGCGGGAAGGGCGGTGTCGGGCGCGCGCAATTGCGACATCGCAGCGATCCGGGACTCCAATTCATCGGGCGGTGGCGTGACGGCTTTTGGCCGCACGCCCTGCTCTTTGGGGGCGGCGGGAACCGGGGCACGCAGGGGCGTTTGCGCGCCGCCGGAAGGCCCGGGCACGATTGTCGGCGCGGCCACCAGATCCACCAGCATGGCCTTCAAAGGCGGCTGACGGACAAAGGGACGGCCAAGGCCCCACCACAGGACGATCAGGACAAAAAGGATGTGCAGCAGCACCGAGCCGGTCAGGCCGGCCCGATTTTTTTGCCAGAGATCGTGGACCGCTTGGAACATGGGACAAGGCCACTATAGCGGATTGCGGGCGGCTGGCATTAGCCCCAGGGGTTGCTTATTCTGCCTTTCGAAACGGGGATATAAATGAAAATCCATCTGCATCATGGCGACCTGCCGGACGGCCTGGACCTTGGCAAATTGGTGGCGATCGACACCGAGACCCTGGGCCTCAATCCTTTTCGCGACCGGCTGTGCCTGGCGCAATTGTCGGCCGGCGACGGGGTCTGCCACGCGGTCCAGTTCGGCGCCAAGGATTATGCCGCCCCCAATCTGAAACGGCTGCTGGCCGATCCGTCCGTTACCAAGCTGTTTCACTTCGCCCGCTTCGATGTTGCCATGTTCCGGCGCTATCTGGGCGTGGTCTGCGCGCCGATCTATTGCACGAAGATCGCCTCCAAGCTGGTGCGCACCTATACCGACCGCCACGGCTTGAAGGATCTGGTACGCGAACTTCTGAACATCGAATTGTCGAAGGAGCAGCAAAGCTCCGATTGGGGCGCCGCCGAGCTCAGCGAAAAGCAGCTCGCTTATGCCGCCAGCGACGTGGCGCATCTGCATGCTTTGAAGAAGACCCTGGACGCCATGCTGGCGCGCGAGGGGCGGACCGTTCTCGCCAAAGCCTGTTTCGATTTCCTGCCGGTACGGGCCGAACTCGATCTGGCCGGCTGGGAAGAGGTCGACATTTTCGCCCATTAGGCGCGGGTCTTTTGCGTCCTGAGTGCGTCGCGCGTGCTCACGTGCTGACGCACGCTCCGCGCGACGCTCCTGCTCAGGCCACAAAATCCCTCGCGCCTGGAATTGAGCAGATTATACGGATGCCGCTTGAACCAGGGGGCCCGATGGGCCAAATTTGGCATGGAATTCGCGTATGGGCTGCGCCGTCCGGGACGGAACGCGTTTTCGTTGTTTTTCTTTGTACAATCAAAGGGATAAATGGCCCCTACCAAGACAAAGCTCAAGGCCGTGCCCGCAGATTCGGGACAGGCTTCCGACCTCGCCGCAGCCGGGCGGGTTCTGACCTATGCCGCTGACGCGCTCAGAGCCCTTGGCGAGGCCCTGGACGGCGAATTCAGCCGTGCGGTAGCCACCATCCTCGCGGCCCCGGGCCGCGTCATCGTCAGTGGGATGGGCAAATCCGGCCATATTGCGCGCAAGATCGCCGCCACCCTGTCTTCCACCGGCACGGCCGCCCATTTCGTTCATCCCGCCGAAGCCAGTCATGGCGATCTGGGTGCGATCACCCGCCAGGATGTTCTGCTGATGCTGTCCTGGGGCGGGGAGACGGCGGAGCTTTTCGACCTCATCACCTATGCCAAGCGGTTCGGCATTCCCTTGATCGGAATCGCCAGCAATCCGGACTCCACCTTGATGCAGGCCGCCGATGTGAAGCTTTTGCTGCCGCGGGCGCCCGAAGCCTGCCCGATGGGGCTGGCGCCGACGACCTCCACCACCATGATGTTGGGCCTGGGCGATGCGCTCGCCGTGGCACTGATGGAACGCAAAGGCTTCGACGCTGATCAATATCGCGATTTCCATCCCGGCGGTTCGCTGGGCCGGGCGCTGATCCGGGTTTCCGATCTGATGCATGTGGGCGAGGAATTGCCTTTGGCGCATGAGACTTCCAGCATGCGCGAAGTGCTTCTGGTGATGGCGGAGCGGCGCTTCGGCTGCGTCGGCATTGTCGGCGACGATGGCGCGCTCAAAGGCATCATCACCGATGGCGATCTGTCGCGCCACATCGACGGCGACGATTTCCTGAGCCGCCCGGCGCGCGCGGTGATGACGAAGAATCCCAAGATCGCCCGCCCCGGCCAGCTCGCGGCGGAGGCCTTGGCCTTCATGAACGAGAAAAAGATCACCCGCCTTTTCGTGCTTGCGGATGGCGACAGCAAGCCGGCAGGGATCCTGCACATTCACGATTGCCTGCGCGCGGGTCTGGAATGAGCCCACGCGCCGGCGATGCTGCGCCGCGCCACGACTGGTCGGCGCGCGCCCGCTCCACCGCCCTGGACGCGCTGCGCTATACCCAATTTGTCGGCGTGATGAAGCGGGCGCTGCCGGCGGCGGCTTTCGCAGTGATTGCCGCGGTGCTCGCCTTTTTTTTCGTCGCGCGCCAGCCTTCGAAGATCTCGATGACCTATGAGCAATTGGGTTCGATCGAGAATGATCTGGCCATGATCAAGCCGCGCCTAACGGGTGCCGACGGCAACGGCAATCCTTTCGTCATTACCGCCGATGCCGCGATCCAGGACGCCAAGAATCCCAAGCGGGCGCGCCTGCGCAAAGTCGAAGCGGACCTTGTGCTGGACAAGAATGGCTGGCTCAACGCCAACGCCGCCAATGGCGTGGTGGACATGCGTGCGGGAAACCTGGAGCTGGGCGGCGGCATCGATGTCTTTTCCGATGCGGGCTACACGCTTCACAGCCAGTCCGCTTCGCTCGATCTCAACAAATGGGTCGTGCATGGCCATAGCGAAGTGACGGGGCAGGGTCCCCTCGGCACCATGCGCGCGGATCAGTTTCACTATGATCGCAACAGCCATCAGCTCGTGCTGGACGGGCACGTCCGCATGACTTTGATCGGGAATAAGAAATGATGCGCCTGTTTTTCGCTCTGGCACTATTGTCCGCGACGCCAGCTTTTGCCGCAGCGCCGGTTCTGGCGTCCAAGCATGACGCCAATGCGCCAATCAATGTCTCCGCCGACAAATTCCTGGCCGACAGCAATGCCAAGACCGGAACCTGGACCGGCAATGTTCTGGTCGTGCAGGGCGATATGCGCATGCGGGCCAATTCCGTGCGGCTCAATGTGACCGGCAAGGACAACAAGCCCGACAAGATACTCGCCAATGGCAATGTCGTGGTGGATTCGCCCACCAGCGGCACGGTCACAGGCGACAATGGCGTGTATGACGTGGTGGCCCACACCGTTACCATGACAGGCAAGGTGGTTCTGACGCGGGAAAAGAATGTGATGCGCGGCAATCAGCTAACCGTCAATCTTGACAGCGGACTGGCCACTCTGGGCGGCGGCAACAAAGCACCCGGCACAAGCACGGGCGGCCGCGTGCAGGGCATCTTCACGCCGCCGCCTTCTTCCGCCACGCCGCCGCCTCCGTCCGCCACGCCCGGCAGCAATTAGGGCTTCGTTAAGCACAAACAGGCATGATTTTCGCATGAGCTTGGACAGCAGCCCGGAACCCGCAGAAAACGCCGCCGAAATCTCGGCGGGCCGTCCGCGCGTGGTCGAAGGCGGCAAGGGTCTGGTGGTCACCCGGGTCGGCAAAAGCTTCAACAAGCGTCCCGTGGTGCGGTCCGTCAGCCTGTCGGTGCGCCGGGGCGAAGTGATCGGGCTTTTGGGCCCCAACGGCGCGGGCAAGACAACCTGCTTCTACATGATCTCCGGCTTGATCCCGGCGGACACCGGTACCATCGAGGTGGACGGTCATGACGTCACCAGCCTGCCCATGTACCGGCGGGCGCGGATGGGCATCGGGTATCTGCCGCAGGAAGCGTCCATCTTTCGCGGCCTCACCGCGGAACAGAATATCCGCGCCACCGCCGAATTGATCGAGCCCGATCCGGCAAGGCTGGAAGCGGCGGTGGAAGCATTGCTGGCCGAATTCGGCATCACCCATATCCGCAATACCCCCGCCATCGCGCTGTCCGGCGGCGAGCGGCGCCGGGTCGAGATCGCGCGCGCCCTGGCGACCCATCCATCCTACATCCTGCTCGACGAACCCCTGGCGGGCATCGATCCCATCGCGGTGGGGGAAATTCGCGACCTGGTGCGGCATCTCAAGGATCGCGGCATCGGCGTGCTCATCACGGACCACAATGTTCGCGATGCGCTCGAGATCATCGACCGCGCCTATATCCTGCACGATGGCCGGGTGCTGAAGGAAGGCACGCCCGCGGAGATCGTGAGTGATCGCGATGTCCGCCGCGTCTATCTGGGCGAGAAGTTCTCGTTGTAGGCGCGCGCAATCATGGCATTGGGGCAAAGACTCGAGATCCGGCAGGGCCAGTCCCTGGTCATGACGCCGCAGCTGCAGCAGGCGATCAAGCTGCTGCAATTGTCCAATATCGAGCTGGCCGAATATTGCGCATCCGAACTCGAAAAGAATCCGCTCCTGGAGCGCGACGAATCCGCGCCGCGCGAAGCCGAACGCGAAACGGTTGAGCGCGAAAATGTTTCGGAACGGGCCGATGAATCCCTGGCGCGCGAGGATTTCTCCAAACTCAGCGACCTGGACCAGTCCGCACATGACAATCTGTATGACGGCGATCAATCGGCCGCTCCCGCGGCGCTGGGCGCCGGCCAGCCGCTGACCGATTGGACCACGGTCCGGTCCGCCAGCCGCTTTGAAGGCGACGAAGATCCCCTGGAATCCACCGTGGCAGGCGGCGGCACGCTTAAGGATCATCTCGAGGATCAGGTGGCGATCGCAGCCTTGCTGCCGGACGATCGCCTGATCTGCATGGCCCTGATCGACGTCATCGACGAAGCCGGTTATGTCCGCGCCGATCTGGGGGAAATCGCCGAGCGTCTGGGCACGGAGATTGAAGACGTCGAAGCGGTTCTGGGCGTGGTGCAAGGCTTCGATCCCGTCGGCGTCGGCGCCCGCGATCTCGCCGAATGCCTGGCGCTGCAACTGAAATCCAAGGACCGGCTCGATCCGGCCATGGCGATGCTACTGACCCGTCTGGACCTTCTGGCGCGCCGTGACATGGCGGGACTGTCCTCCCTGTGCGGCGTCGACGCCGAAGACATCGCCGACATGATCGCGGAAATCCGCGACCTCAACCCCAAGCCGGGCTTGGCCTTCGGCGCCGAACAGGTGGCGCCGGTCGTTCCGGATGTTTTCGTTCGCGTCGGGCCTGATGGCGCCTGGTTGATCGAACTGAACTCCGACACCTTGCCGCGCCTGCTGGTCAATTCGCGCTACTATGCGAAAGTCAACAAAAGCGCCCGCGACAAGGATTCCAAGACCTATCTCACCGACTGCCTCAACAACGCCAATTGGCTGGTGAAAAGCCTGGACCAGCGCGCCCGTACCATCCTGAAAGTGGCGAGCGAGATTGTGCGCCAGCAGGATGCGTTTCTCACTTACGGCGTGCGGCATTTGCGGCCGCTCAATTTGCGCACCATCGCCGACGCCATCCAGATGCATGAATCCACGGTGAGCCGCGTCACCTCCAACAAATATATCGCCACCCCGCGCGGCGTGTTCGAACTCAAATATTTCTTCACCGCCTCAATCCAGGCCGTGAACGGCGCGGAGTCGCACAGCGCGGAAGCCGTGCGGGACCGCATCCGCGAAATGATCGAGAATGAAGAGAGCCGCGATATTCTTTCCGACGACCGCATTGTTTCGCTCCTGACTGCGGACGGCGTGAATATCGCGCGCCGCACCGTCGCCAAATACCGTGAAGCCATGCGAATCCCGTCTTCGGTGGAACGCCGCCGCCTCAAGGCGGGTGTGTAAATTTTTGGGAACGCCGCCAATTCCGCGGCGTTTGGGGTAACGTTGACTTTGGGAAAGCCCGGGCCTATGAACCCGCCGCTTTTCGGGGGGTAGGGCGGAACCCCTGAGGGCAGCCCGCAAACTTACTGGGAAGCTTGATGAACATCTCCGACCTGCTCGCTCCCGAAGCGGTGCTTGTATCTTTGAAAGCTCAGACCAAAAAGCAATTGCTGCAAGAGCTTGCGGCGCGCGCCCATCTGCGCACGAATCTGCCGGAAAAGCAGATCTTTGAAACCCTGAACGAGCGCGAGCGCCTGGGCACCACCGGCGTCGGCGCCGGAATTGCGATTCCGCATGGCCGGATGGCGGGCGCCACCAGCATCACCGGGGTCTTCGGCCGGCTGGAAAGCGCGATCGACTATGAGGCGGTGGACGGCCAGCCGGTGGATCTGGTGTTCATGCTGCTGGCGCCGGAAAATGCGGGTGCCGATCACCTGAAGGCGCTGGCGCGGGTTTCCCGGCTTCTGCGCAATCAGCAGACCTGCGAGAAGCTGCGCGCCGCCCAGAGCGCCGAGGCGTTGTACGCCATTCTCATCGACCAGACCGGCTCCTCGAGCCAGGCTGCTTAAGAACGCGCTCTATTTCTTTTTCTTTGTTGGGGTCTTCGTCGGCACAGGGTCGGGTTCTCCGACCACCGATACTTTCTGGATCAGGATCGGATCGACGGGCGCCTGGCCGGGCATGGGGCCGTGATCGCCCACCGGCACATTCGAGATCGTATCCACCACATCCATTCCCGAAGTCACCTGGCCGAAGACGGTGAAGCCGGTGGTGTTGCCGGGATCGTCCGCCTTGTGGTCCAGCGCCGTATTGTCCGCCACGTTGATGAAGAAGTCGGCCGAGGCCATCAGATCGTCGCCATGCGCCAGCGCGACCGTGCCGCGCAGATTGCTGAGACCATTATTGGCTTCCAGGGGCGAGGGCGCGTGTCCCGGCCGGCCTTTCACATTGGCGTCCCAGCTTCCCATCTGGATCGCGAAGCCCTTGACCACCCGGTAGACCACGGTGCCGTTATAATGGCGGTCCTTCACATAGCGCAGGATGCTGGCGACGCTTTTGGGAGCGCGGACGGAATCCAGCTGCAATGTGATGTCGCCCATGGCGGTGGATATCAAAAGCTGCGGCCCTGTCATCGCCGGATTGCCGGGCGGGGCAGGTGCTGCGGTATCGGCGGGGGGCGGTGTGGTGGTGCCGCCGGGCGGGGGCGCCGCGGCCGGGACATCCTGTGCGAAGGCTGCGCCGGACGTGATGAGCAAGGCGGCGACGATGATTATTGAGCGCATGAAAGCCCCTCCATTGGCGCCACACTAGCAATCACCCGCAAAACAAAAAAGCCGGAAGCAGTGCTTCCGGCTTTTCCGATATGAAGAAGCAATGAGGCCTCAGTGCACGCTGACCGGCGTCAGTTCGTTCTGTACCGCGGCGCCATAGGCCGAGGCGTAGGCGTCGGTGTAGCCCAGCACGCTGCCGTCTTCGGCATGCACGACATAGAGTTTCATGCCCTGGGGCAATTCGACATTGGCCGGAATCAGTCCCAGGCGATGGGCCTCTTCGCTGCCGGTCGGCTTGATATAGGCTATGCGACCCTGGCCGCCGCCCATTTCCGTGTCAAAAACCTCGTTCATGATAGGCCTCCAGTCTTGATTTCCACGACTCGCACGCTGGGTTGGATGGTCGGACGCGACAGGATTATTCTCAGCAATCCATTTTCCAACGCAGCAGATTTCACTTCGATGCCATCGGCCAGCACGAAAGCGCGTAAAAATTGTCGCGCTGCAATGCCGCGATGAAGGAACGTTTTGTCGCCGGCCTCAATTTGCCGGCCCCGGATGACCAGCTGGCGGTCCTCGACAGTGACGGTAATCTCTTCCTTGGCAAAGCCGGCAACCGCCAGAGTGATGGCGATTCCGCCCTCCTCGGTGGCCTCGATATTGTAAGGCGGATAACTGTCCCCGGCGCTCTTGGCGGTACGCTCAAGGAGCCGTTCCAGCGGCTCAAAACCGAGCAGGAAGGGACTGTCGAAATAAGCACTGCGCGTCATCTCCTAGCCCTCCTTTCGAGCGGCCCGTAAATCCAAGGCCCGCATGGGCGCCAAGGCTTACTGAGAAGAAATGGTGTCTCTTTGTTCTGCTTCAAGTCCCGATTGTGGCGCGATTGGGGCGGCCGCCGGCGCGAAAATACAGAGGCGCGCCGTCAGATTTGCGCTGCCAGCGCCGCGTAGAGCGCCACGCTTTGCGGCACCAGCCAGCCCGCCACTTCCGCAATCTGGGCTTCGTCGGGCTCGGCGGCGGCGCGTACCGCCAATGTGCGGCCGTCGCGGCGCAACGCTGCCGCCAATTGCGCCGCGCCCGGAAGGGATTTGCGCGCCGTCTGGCCAAAGAGGATGGCGGGCTCGCGATCGGCGATCTGATCCAGCAGGTCGTCATAAGGCGTGGGCGGATAGCGCTTGCGGAACAGGCGGAATTTCCATGCCGCGCCGCCGGCCGCCGCTGCGACAACCAATCCGGCCAGGACATTGCGCCGCCTCATGCCATCACCTTTTTCAGCCGGTCGGCCAACCGCAAGGTCAGGGCGACCAGATTCAATGTGGGATTGGATGAGCCATAGGTGGGAAACACCGAACTGCCCGCGACATAAAGATTGCCCACGCCATGGACCATGCTCATGGCGTCCACCACACCCTGCCGGGGATCGGCGCTCATGCGGGTGGTGCCCAGATGGTGATTGCCCCAATCCATTGCCGCCAGCCACTCCTGGCGATGGCTATAGCTGAGGCGGATCATCCCGCTTTTCGCGGCCAGCAATTGTCGCCCCAATTCCGCCAGCGTCTGACGGAAATGCGCGAGATCGTCGTCGGAAATCGTCATGTGGAGATTGAGCCGCGGCATGCCGAGCGCATCGCGCTCCTGGCCAAGCGTGAGGCGGCGCTCCGGATCGGGTGCCAGCTCCATGCCGCAGCCCAGTGAAAACGCCTTGGCGCCCGATGCATCCACACCAAGCGCAGCGGCGGTTGTTTCCACCGCCGCGACCGCGAAAGGATCGAGCTTGATTTCGTTTTCCACGGTGGTGAGCGAGCCCACCACGCCATGGGCGCGAAGAAATTCGGCACGCGGCGACAAGGCGGCACGCAGGACGGCGCCGTTCGGGAGCGTCAGGAAATTGGTGTAGAAGGGCGCCATTCTGCCGTCGAACAGCACCAGGCTTGCGACATCGCGGGGAATGGGATGGTCGGCAAAGAACCGCCCCACTAGGTCGTTGGCATTGCCGACGCCCATGGTCATCACGTCATTGGATGCCAGCAGCAGCCGCGCATTCTCGATCGCGCCCGCCGCCAGCACCGTGTAGCGAGGCTTCACCGTCAGCCGGTTGCCGGACAAGGTCGCGACATCGAGATGGTCGACATGGCCGGCATCGGGGGAAAGCCGGATGCCGGTGACATTGGCATGGAGCAGGGGCGTGAGGCGCTGCGCGCGCTTGAGATCGACCTGATAGCGGTCGCCGAAATGGGTCGGCAACGTGCCGCCCTGCGTCTTGGAGAACTGAAACCAGCTCGTATAGACGCCGCCCGGCCCCAGCCGCAGCATCGGCCCACTGTCGGAGACCGACTGATCCGCCGAGTCGTAAACCCAGGGCCCGGCTTCCATCAGGGCCTGGGCGCGGGCGAAATAGGGTTCGATCTCCTTGCGCCCAAAGGGCCAGCCGGAATGAGACACCCAGTCGCGGCTCTCGAAATCGATTTTGTCCAGAGGACGGCACCAGCCGCCCCAATGATTGGTGCTGCCGCCCAGAAAGCGCAGCCGACCGCCATCCAGGGCGACATAAGAGACGCCCGTCTCGCTGCCTTCATAAAGCTTCTGGGCGTTGGGCTCGAAAGCAAGTCCGCCGGATTCCAGCAGCAGGACATTCTGACCGCTGTCCGCCATCGCCAGCGCCAGGCTGATGCCGGCCGGACCGCCGCCGATGATCGCCAGGTCGGGCGTAAGAAGCGTGTCCCGGGGAAGGGCGCGTGCGTCCAGAAAGGCGCTCAAGTGACAGGTCCGTTAGCGGCGGCGGATTTTAGCCCCGTCCCGGACGGGATGTCTTGTTGCAATTGTTGCTGAGTGTGCCGTGGGTGTGGGTTTGGGGTTAGATTTTAGATTGCTTGGAACCCGCCTGCGCCCCTTCGCGGCGCGCTACGCTGACGCTAGCGCCGCTCGGGCGCTTGGCCCCACCATTTTTCGCCATCGATGGCGGTGAAGAAATGTGGGAAACGGTGAAGCGAAAAATGGTGGAGCCAAGCGGGATCGAACCGCTGACCTCCTGCATGCCATGCAGGCGCTCTCCCAGCTGAGCTATGGCCCCAATTCCTGCGCCATCCCTGCTGGTCGCGGGCGGCGCGTAAACTTTAATGCCTAACCTTCGTCCTTGGCGATGCCGGGATCGATGATGCCGGCGACATCGTCTTCATCTTCTTCGACTTCGGCGAGCAGACTGTCATCGCCTTCTTCGTCATCGTCTTCATCTTCGACTTCGATGTCCTCGATGGCGACATCTTCGTCACCCTCGACGACGCTCATGCCCGCTTCCGCCTCGGCTTCTTCTTCCTCGGCAGCTTCGTCTTCGTCTTCGCCCGTGGCGGCGACGATCAGCGGCGCTTCTTCGACGACTTCCTCTTCTTCTTCTTCCTCTTCGGAATCCTCGTTCTCGTCATCCGCCTCTTCGTCTTCTGCCTCCGCGGCTGGCACTACGCTCGCGGCAGGTTCGGGCTGACGGCCCCTGCGCTGCTTGTAGAGAGCCTCCGGCTCGAACGAGAAGCCGCATTTCGGGCATTCGATCGGGCGCTTCGTAAGGTCGTAGAAGCGTGCACCGCAACTGGGGCAGCCCCGTTTCGTTCCAAGATCCGCCTTGACCAAGGTACTCGTTCCCATAAAGAAGAGGTGATTGGAGGGGCGCGTTTGCCACTTCTCGCTCCGCCTGTAAAGGTCAATCGAAGCTTGCCAATGCCCTCCGACCCGGTCCCCGATCCAGTCCAGCCGCTCCGCGCCCGCAAGTCGGGCGCTCTCAAGGGGATAGCGGAGGTTCCGGGGGACAAATCCATCTCCCAGCGGGCCTTGATTCTGGGTGGCATGGCCACGGGCGAAACCCATATTTCCGGGCTGCTGGAATCCGAGGATGTCCTGAATACGGCCCAGGCGGTCCGCGCCCTGGGCGCGACGGTGACGCGCGACGGCGATGGGATCTGGCGGGTGACGGGCGTGGGCATGGGCGGCTGGCGCCAGCCGGACGCTGTCCTGGATTTCGGAAATTCCGGCACCGGCTCGCGCCTGATGATGGGCGCGGTGGCGACCACTCCGATCACGGCGGTCTTCACCGGCGATGCCAGCCTGCGCTCCCGGCCGATGGCCCGGGTTCTCGACCCGTTGACCCAATTCGGGATGCGTTACGAAGCGCAAGGTCCCAAAGCGCTGATGCCTGTGACGGTAATCGGGGCCGCTGACGCAGCGGCGATCTCCTATGACGTGACGGTGGCGTCGGCCCAGGTGAAATCGGCCTTGTTGCTGGCGGCGCTCAACGCGCGCGGGACCAGTCACGTCTCTCAAGGCACGCTCACCCGCGATCATACCGAAAAGATGCTGGCGGCGTTCGGCGCTGGAATTTCGGTCGAGACTTCGAAAGGTGCTGGCGAAACGATTCATCTCGCCGGCCGGGCAAATCTCACCGCCTGTTCCGTCGAAGTGCCCCGCGATCCATCCTCGGCGGCTTTTCCGCTGGTGGCGGCGCTGATCGTGGCGGGTTCGGAGATTTCCATGCCCGCCATCCTGCTCAATCCCCGCCGCATCGGCCTGATCGAGACCTTGCTGGAAATGGGGGCGGATATTCGGATCCGGAATCGCCGCATCAGCGGCGGCGAGGAGATCGGCGATCTGCTGGTCCGGCATTCGGTTTTGAAGGGCGTGACGGTCCCCGCCGGGCGCGCGCCGTCGATGATCGACGAATATCCCATCCTGGCGGTCGCTGCTGCCTTTGCCGAAGGTGATACGGTGATGCGGGGTCTGGAGGAGCTGCGGGTGAAGGAGAGCGACCGTCTTTCCGCCATCGCGCGCGGCTTGGAAGCCAATGGGGTCGGTTTTTCGGAAACCGCGGATGGCCTGACGGTCAGGGGCCGCGGCGATGCCGCGGGCGGCGGCACCGTTGCGACCCACATGGATCATCGCATCGCCATGGCGTTTCTCACCTTGGGCATGGCCGCGCGTGCGGCCGTGACCGTGGACGACACCGCCATGATCGCCACCAGCTTTCCCAGCTATCAAACTCTGATGCGCGATCTGGGCGCTGATTTCACGGCGCCGAGCCCATGAACAAATCCATCGTCATTGCCGTGGACGGCACCGCCGCGTCGGGCAAGGGCACGTTGGCGAAGAAACTGGCGGCGCATTTCGGCTTCGCGCATTTGGATTCCGGCGCGCTCTATCGCCTGACCGCCTTGGCGGTGCTGAACGCCAAAGGCGATCCCCGCAACGAGGCGGACGCGGTGAGGGGCGCCCAGTCGATCGATCTCTCGCTGGCGGGCGACCAGGCCATCCGCACCGATGTGGTCGGGCAGGCGGCGTCGCAAGTGGCGGCGATCGGGGCGGTGCGCCAGGCCTTGCTGGATTTCCAGCGCAGCTTTCTCAAGTCGCCACCGGGCGGCAGCCCGGGTGCGGTGATGGACGGGCGCGACATCGGGACCGTGATCTGTCCAGGCGCCACCGCGAAACTCTATATCGATGCCCGGCCGGAGCTTCGGGCTCATCGCCGCTGGCTGGAACTGAAGGGCATGGGGATTGTCCGGGACGAGCAGGGGCTCCTGGCGGAACTCAACACCAGGGACGCCGCCGATAAATCCCGGCCGATTTCGCCTCTGAAGCTGGCTCCGGACGCCGCCTTGCTCGATACCTCCGATTTGGGTATAGACGCGGCGTTCGCGGCAGCCCTTGCCCTGGTTTCTCCCAGGGTCGAAGGCGCGCTCAAGGACCGCCACAGGGGCTAAGGAGGCCCGGCGGCTTTCGGGGCACCCGCTTACTTCTTTCACCAACTTTTCCGCTCATGCCCGAGGCATGGGAAGTCCAGTGGCGAACGCCATTCGGCATGACCGTAACGCTTGAGGATTTTGAATGGCCCGCGCCGCAACCCAGACCAAGATCAATACCGAGAATTCCATTGCCTCTCCCAGCCGCGAAGATTTCGCGGCCATGCTCGAACAGAGCTTCGTGACCCAGTCGCCCCAGGAAGGCGCCGTCATCAAGGGCAAGATCGTCGCCATCGAGAATGACTTCGCCATGGTGGATGTCGGCCTCAAGACTGAAGGCCGGGTGTCGCTGAAGGAATTCGCCATGCCGGGCGTGCCCGCCAATGTTCAGGTGGGCGACGAGGTCGAGGTTTATCTGGAGCGCGTCGAGAATGCGCTGGGCGAAGCGGTGCTGAGCCGCGACAAGGCCCGCCGCGAGGAAAGCTGGATCAAGCTGGAGAAGGCCTTCAACGACCAATCGCGCGTCACCGGCGTGATCTTCGGCCGGGTCAAGGGCGGCTTCACTGTCGATCTCGACGGCGCCGTGGCCTTCCTGCCGGGCAGCCAGGTCGATGTGCGTCCCACCCGCGATGTCGGTCCGCTGATGAACCAGCCGCAGCCTTTCCAGATTCTGAAGATGGACCGCCGCCGCGGCAATATCGTGGTGTCGCGCCGCGCCGTGCTGGAAGAGCGCCGCGCCGAGGAACGCACCTCGCTGGTCGCCTCGCTGCAGGAAAAGCAGATGGTCGAAGGCGTGGTCAAGAACATCACCGATTACGGCGCCTTCGTGGATCTGGGCGGCGTGGACGGGCTGTTGCATGTCACCGACATCGCCTGGCGCCGCGTTTCGCATCCGACCGAGGTTCTCTCCGTCGGCCAGACCGTTACGGTGCAGATCATCAAGATCAACCATGACACCCAGCGCATCTCGCTGGGCATGAAGCAATTGCAGACCGATCCCTGGGAAGGCGTCGCCGCCAAATACCCGGTCGGCGTGCAGTTCAAGGGCAAGGTCACCAACGTCACCGATTATGGCGCTTTCGTCGAACTGGAGCCGGGCGTCGAAGGCCTGGTCCATGTCAGCGAAATGTCCTGGGTGAAAAAGAACCTCGCGCCTTCCAAGCTGGTCACCCCCGGCACGGAAGTCGATGTGCAGGTTCTGGAAGTAGACTCCAACAAGCGCCGCATTTCGCTCGGCCTGAAGCAGACCCAGGAAAATCCTTGGACGGGCTTCACCAGCCGCCATCCGATCGACAGCGTGATCGAAGGCGAGATCAAGTCCATTACCGAGTTCGGCCTGTTCGTCGGCCTGGACCAGGATATCGACGGCATGGTGCATCTCTCCGACCTGTCCTGGACCGAACCGGGCGAAGAAGCGATCAAGGCCTACGAGAAGGGCCAGATCGTCAAAGCCAAGGTGCTGGACATCGATGTCGAGAAGGAGCGCGTCTCACTCGGCATCAAGCAGATGGGCAGCGACCCGATCGAGAAGGCCGGTGCCGGCGGCGGCGTGCTGCGGAAGAACCAGGTCGTTACGGCCACGGTCACCGAGGTCAATGATGGCGGTATCGAGGTTTCGCTGGCCGATGGTGTGAAATCCTTCATCCGCCGGGCCGATCTGGCGCGCGACCGCAACGACCAGCGTCCGGAACGCTTCGGCAAGGGCGACAAGGTCGACGCGCTGGTCACCAGCGTGGACAAGGCCAGCCGCAAAGTCTCCCTCTCCATCAAGGCGCGCGAAGTCGCCGAGGAGAAGGAAGCCGTGGCGCAATTCGGATCGTCCGACTCCGGCGCGTCGCTGGGCGACATCCTGGGCGCCGCGCTCAAGAAGAAGACAAAAAAGGGCGACGAGGAGTAATCGAAGCCTCGGCAATAGCCTTCCAGAATAAGGGCGCGCGATATTTCGCGCGCCCTTTTTTCTTTCCTCTTTGCGCATGCTGCGGCCGGGGCCGGCGTCGGTATGTGCCCCGGTGCATGGAACCAAATCGGCCCTCATTTGTTTGCGTGCAGAATCGTGCTTGTGTGTATTTTCAACCGAGGAGCATTTATGGCTGCGAAAAAGAAGAGCGTGCTGGCCCAACGGGTCAATGAATTGGAAGACGCGGTGACGCGGATGTTCACCGGCGAGGCGCCGGCGCCCAAGACCAAGAAGCGCCGCAAGGCCAAGCGCAAAACCGCCAAGGCTGCGGCCAAAGGCGCGGTGAAGAAAGCCAAGAAGGCTACGAAGAAGACCGCGAAGAAGGCGAAGAAGGCCGCGAAGAAAGTCGTCCGCAAGGCCAAGCGCCAAACCAAACGCAAGACGAAGCGCTAAGTAACCGTCATAGCTGGGGCGCGCTTCCAAAAGAGGCGCGCCCTTTTGCTTGTCTTATCTTTTGCTCGCCCGGTCTTTGGCGTAATCTAAGTCCAGGATTTTACAGAGGTTTTCATGCGCAATCTCCAGGCTTATTTCCTTGGCGCCGCAAGCGTGATGCTTTCCATGTCGCCCGCGACCGCAGCCGAGCTGATCTATCAGCCGAATGGCGTGATGGCGCCAGCCACCGATGGCGCCGCCAATGTCGCGCTCAAGGGAGAGCGCTTTCAGGGCGCGATCATTTACCGTGACAAGGTCGCGGAAACCGAGCTGCATCTGGAAGGCATCGACAATGTGGTGGTGCTGGACGGCGAAGCCACGCTGGTCACGGGCGGCGACATGAAGGATTCCCGTATGATTTCCGAGGCCGAATTCCGCGGCTCGGCACTGACCGGCGATACCAAAAGCATCGAAATTCACAAGGACGATATCATTCAGATTCCGGCGGGCATGCCCCAATGGATCAAACCGCATCCCGGCGGACATATTCGCTATGTCGTGTTCAAGGTGCCGGGAAGAAAAGACTAAGGCGATCCGGCGTCCGGTACGGGCACGAGTCTCGGCTTGCGCCTTGCCCAGAACAGGTTGAGCGCCAGTCCGCCCATCACCAGAAGTCCGGCAAAAATCTTCCAGCTCTCCAGCGGTTCGCCCAAGACCAGCGCGGAAGCGCCCATGCCGAAGATCGGGACCAGCAAGGTGAGGGGCGACACCGTGGCGGCCGGATAGCGCGCGCCCAGCCAGGCCCAGACGCCATAGCCGAACATGGTGTTGCCGACGCTTTGCCACAGGATGACGACCCAGGTCGCCAGGGTGGCATGGCTGAGACCGGCGGCGATGGCCGGCCAGCCTTCGCGCCACAATGACAGAAGATAAAGCGGCGGCAGGGAGAACAGGCTGGCCCAGACCACATAGGCAAGCGCGTTCACCTTGCCTGCCTCCTTGGCGCATTGGTTCGCCAGCGCCCAGCTTGCCGCAGCGCCGATCGTCAGGAGGATCCCCGCGATAGTCGCGCTGTGGCCATTATGGGTGACGATCACCGCCATGCCTGCGATCGCCAGCGCGAAGGCGGCAAGCTGATAAGACTTCACCCGCTCGCCGCTGCGCAGCATCGACAAGGCGATGGTGAAAAAGACCTGCATTTGCACCACCAGGGACGCCAGGCCCGGAGAGATCATGCCGTTCATGGCGATGAACAAAAGACCGAACTGGCCCAGCCCGATGGCAACGCCATACGTCACCAGGTTGGAGAGCGGCACGCTCGGGCGGGGCAGGAAGAACACCATCGGCACCAGCACGAAGGTGAAGCGCAACGACGCAAACAGGAGCGGCGGCAACGCGTTCAGCCCAAGCCGGATGACCACGAAATTGGTGCCCCAGACCAGCACCACCGCCAGCGCCAATATCAGGTCGCGAAAGGAAAGAGAGGTACCGCCCACCGAAACACCTTCCGATTGGAGCCAGGAATATAAACGTTGGAAGGGCGCTCAGATCTGCGCTTTGTGCATTCCAGGCTGTCGCAATCGCAGGTAAATGCTTTCTTCCCCGGCATGGCGAAGCCATTGGCGGGGGAGTTCGGTAGCGGCAGCGTGCCGAACGTCTGCTAGCGGGCTTGCCCGCGTGGCAGACAGAAGGGGGTCAAACATAAGCCACTGCGAATAGAACCAGGCCCACCGCGCCCAGCCCCATGGCGCTGAACCAGAAGGCCTGGCGGCGGGTGATGATCGCCACGGTGGAAAGAGCAATGCCGATCTCGATCAGGGTGGCGGCGCCGGTCAGCCAGTGATGGCGTGCTTCATGCCGGGCGCTTTCGGCGGTCCTGGCGTCGCGTTCTTTTTCCGCGTCCTCTGCTTTGGCGCGGGCTTTGTCCTGGGCGCCGCGCTCCGCGGCGCTGTCGCCGCGATAGTGGCCGAGGCCGTTTTCGGCGGCGATATCGTACATATGCCGCTTCAGGCTATCGGCCTGGTACTCGTTCCAGGCGTCCGTGGCCTGGTCTTGGGCCAGGACCGCCTCGGACGATTCGGTGATGGCCCGGCCGCCTTCGACAGTTTCCAGGCTGCCGGCGGTCGCCGCCAGTACGGCCAGGACCGCCACGGTGATCGAAACCTTGGAAATAAACGGGTCGCGGGCATGGGCGGCCTGCTCCGCATGTTCGGTATGCTCATGAGCTTCCAATGGGCTGTCGTGACTCATGACCTCTCCGGCAGGTGACGGTTCAGCCTAGCGACCCCCCGGGACGGGTGCCAGCCGGTCCGGCCACCCTGTCAAACCTGCCAACAGGCTTAACAGGAACCCAAAAAAGGCCTGAATTTTCAGACGCTTCCCGTTGACGCGCCTTTGCCCCTCTGACAATTTAACCGGGCCGGCCGGCGTTACACGGCGGGTAATGTCCCGTAGGGGCTGGGATGATCAAGTCTGAACTGGTGGCGCGGCTGACCGCGCGGTATCCGCATCTTTACCACCGTGATGTCGAGCGGATCGTTACGACCATGCTCGACAGCATCACCAAGGCGCTGGCTGAAGGCCATCGCGTGGAGTTGCGCGGCTTTGGCGCTTTTTCGGTCAAGGTGCGGCCGTCACGGATGGGTCGCAATCCCCGCACCGGCGAGCCGGTTTCCGTGGGCGAGAAGCGCGCGCCTTTTTTCCGCACCGGCAAGGAATTGCGCGAAAGGCTGAATGGCGGTAACGCGGAGTAAGCGCCGCGTCTCCCGCCTGATGCCGCGCGACAAGGAATTGCCGTGAATAACCCCATTTTCGTCGCCATCGACACCACCGATCTGGAATATGCGCGCGCCTTGGCGGCGCTGCTGAAACCGCATGTCGGCGGCGTAAAGCTTGGCCTGGAATTCTTCAGCGCACATGGTCCGGATGGCGTGCGCATGTTCGCCGATCTGGGTCTGCCGATCTTTCTGGATCTGAAGTTCCATGACATCCCCAATACGGTGGCGGGTGCGGTGCGTGCGGCGGCGGGACTTGGGGTGGATATTCTCAATGTCCATGCCGCGGGCGGACCCGCCATGATGAAGGCGGCGGTGGAAGCGGCGCGGGGCGTGAACCCGAAGACCAAAGTCATTGCGGTCACGGTCCTGACCAGCCTTGCGGACAGCGATCTCGAAGCCGTGGGACAGCGCGGTCCAGCGGTCGAGCAGGTCGCGCGCCTGGCGCGCCTGGCCCGCGATTGCGGGCTGGATGGGGTGGTCTGTTCGGCGCATGAGATTGCCGTCCTGCGCGCGGCCCTGGGACCGGAATTCCTGCTGGTGGTTCCCGGCATCCGGCCCAAGGGCGCTGATCTCGGCGACCAGCAGCGGGTTATGGGTCCGCAAGAGGCAAGCGCCGCCGGTGCCAGCATTCTGGTGATCGGCCGGCCCATCACGGCCGCGCCGGACCCCGCCCAGGCGGCCCGTGCCATTGCCGAAAGCCTGGGCTTTTCCTGAGGTTAGGCCCTAAGTTCCGGGTTGCTTGATTTTGCGCCTCCTTTAAGCCCATAAGCCCCCTCCCATGCCGGTCCAGGTCAAAATCTGCGGGATCAATTCGGCCGCCGCTGCCGACGCGGCGCTTCGCGCCGGCGCGGATTTCGGCGGGTTGGTGTTCTTCGCCAAAAGCCCCCGCCATCTCAGCCTGGAGCAGGGCGCCCTTCTGGCCGAGCGGATGCGGGGACGGCTGCGGCTGGCAGCGCTGGTGGTGGATGAAAGCGACGAGCAATTGGCAGCGATCACGGCGCGGGTGAAACCGGATTTTTTCCAGCTGCATGGCAAGGAGACGCCTGCGCGGGCGGCGGATATCCGCGCGCGCTTCGGCATTTCCATCATCAAGGCGTTGCCCGCGGCAGAACCGGCCGATCTCTCAAAGGCGTCGGCGTATGACAACGTGGCCGAGATATTCCTGTTTGATGCCATGCCCGCGGCAGACGCGGCTCGTCCCGGCGGTCACGGCACAGCTTTCGATTGGCGGATCCTGCAAGGGCGGAATTTCGCGCGGCCCTGGTTTCTGGCGGGTGGATTGACCCCCGAAAATGTCGCCCGCGCCATCGCGGTCAGCGGCGCGAAAATGGTCGATGTCTCTTCCGGTGTGGAAAGCGCGCCGGGCGTTAAAAATGAAACCCGTATCGCGGCGTTTGTCGCGGCGGCAAAACATCCGGTGCGCGCGTGAACACATTGCCCAATTCCTTGCGGTCCGGTCCCGATGCAACGGGGCATTTCGGCGCATTTGGCGGCCGTTTCGTCGCGGAAACGCTGATGCCACTGCTGCTGGATCTGGAGAAAGCCTATGACGCGGCCAAACAGGACCCGTCCTTCCAAAGGGAATTGGATGGGCTTCTGACTCATTATGTCGGGCGCGAAAGTCCGCTCTATTTCGCGCCGCGCCTGACCGAACATTTCGGCGGCGCGAAGATCTATCTCAAGCGCGAAGACCTCAATCACACCGGCGCGCACAAGATCAACAATTGCCTGGGCCAGATTCTTCTGGCGCGGCGCATGGGCAAGACCCGCATCATCGCCGAGACCGGCGCCGGCCAGCATGGCGTGGCGACGGCAACGGTGGCGGCGCGCTTTGGCCTGCCTTGCGTGGTCTATATGGGCGAGGTGGATACCGAGCGCCAGAGGCCGAATGTCTTCCGGATGAATTTGCTGGGTGCGGAAGTCCGGCCGGTCACGTCGGGCTCGCGCACCTTGAAGGATGCGATGAACGAGGCCTTGCGCGATTGGGTCGCCAATGTCGATGACACTTTCTACATCATCGGTTCGGCGGCGGGCCCGCATCCCTATCCGGGGATGGTGCGCGACTTCCAGCTCGTGATCGGCAACGAAACCCGCGCCCAGATGCTGGAGCAGGAAAACAAATTGCCGGATCTGGTGGTCGCCTGTGTCGGCGGCGGTTCCAACGCCATCGGCATGTTCCATCCTTTTGTCGACGATGCGGATGTCGAAATTCATGGCGTCGAAGCGGCCGGCGAGGGCGTGGACACGCCGCGCCATGCCGCCACCATTTCCAAAGGGTCTCCCGGCGTGCTGCATGGCGCGCGGTCCTATCTGCTGCACGACGCCGAAGGCCAGATCCTGGAAGCGCATTCGATTTCGGCCGGCCTGGACTATCCCGGTGTCGGGCCGGAGCATTCCTGGCTCAAGGATATCGGCCGGGTGAAATATTTCTCGGCCACGGATCAGGAAGCGCTGGACGCCTTTCAACTGCTCTCAAAACTGGAAGGCATTATTCCGGCGCTCGAATCCGCGCATGCATTGGCGCATGTCGCGCGTGTCGCACCCAGGATGCGCAAGGACCAGTCGATCGCGGTCTGCCTGTCGGGCCGCGGCGACAAGGATGTCTTTTCGGTTGCGGCCGCGCTGGGAGAAAAGATATGAGCCGGATCGCGGCGCGCTTCGCAGAATTGAAAGCACAAGGCAAGGCCGCCTTCGTGCCTTTCATCACGGCCGGCGATCCGGACTTAGAAACCTCGCGCGCGATTCTGGAAGCGTTGCCGGGGGCAGGCGCCGATGTAATCGAACTGGGCATGCCTTTCACCGATCCCATGGCGGACGGCCCCGCGGTACAGGCGTCGAGCCTCCGAGCCTTGAAAGCGGGCGCCACCATGGCCCGGACATTTGAATTGGTGCGAAGCTTCCGCCAGCGCGACGACAAAACCCCGATCGTCCTGATGGGCTATTACAATCCCGTGCATGCCCGCGGGGCGGACAATTTCGTACGCGAGGCCGCCGCCGCCGGGGTGGATGGCTTCATCATCGTCGATCTGCCGCCGGAGGAAGACGCGGTTCTTTTGAAGCCGGCGCACGCGGCCGGCATCGACATCATCCGGCTGGTGACGCCGACGACGCATGATGCGCGTCTGGTGAAGGTGCTGAACGGCGCCAGCGGGTATCTTTACTACGTCTCCATTACCGGTGTGACCGGCACCAAGAGTTTTGCCGAAGACGATGTCAAAGCGGCGCTGGCGCGGATCCGCAAAGCCAGCAATCTTCCGGTCGCCGTGGGATTTGGAATCCGAACCCCGGCGCAGGCCGGACAGATCGCCCGAATTGCCGATGCGGCCGTGGTTGGCTCCGCCATTGTCGGCGTCATCGCCGACAATCAGAAGGCGGGCAGGGACAGGATTGTGACAGCGGTGACGGATCTGTGCCGCGCGCTTGCCGATTCCATTCATGCCGGGTCCGGTGCTAAGGTGGGCGTATGAACTGGATCACCAATCTCGTCCGTCCTCGCATCAAGAAATTGATGAAGGGCGGCGCTCGCGAGACCCCGGAAAATCTGTGGCGCAAATGCTCGGCCTGCGGCGAGATGGTGTTTCACCGCGATTTGGTGGCGAATTTCCATGTCTGCCCCAATTGCGGCCATCACATGCGCATCGGGCCGGCCGAACGTTTCGCCTTCACCTTCGACGCCAACTCCTTTCACGAATTGCCGCCGCCCCAGGTCGCCAGCGACCCGCTGCATTTCAAGGCCGAGAAGCGCTATGCCGACGAGATGAAAGCCGCCAAGGCCAAGACCGCCCGGCCCGAAGCGTTCAGCGCGGCGCGCGGCACGATTGACGGCCTGCCGGTCATGGTTGCGGTGCAGGCGTTCGATTTCCTGGGCGGCTCGCTGGGCATGGCGGTGGGCGAAGCCTTCGTGCAGGCCGCGGAAGCGGCGGTCGCCGAAAAGCGCGCCTTTGTTCTCTACGTCTCCTCCGGCGGCGCGCGGATGCAGGAGAGCATGCTGTCCTTGATGCAGATGCCGCGCACCACCATTGCGGTGCAGATGCTGAAGGAGGCGGGCTTGCCCTATGTGGTGGTCTTCACCGATCCCACCTTCGGCGGCGTTTCGGCGTCCTATGCCATGCTGGGGGACATCCAGATCGCCGAGCCCGGAGCGCAGATCGGTTTTGCCGGCGCCCGCGTCATTGCCCAGACCATCCGCGAAAAACTGCCGGAAGGCTTTCAGCGTGCCGAATATCTGCTGGCCCATGGCCTGCTGGACATGGTGACGCCGCGGGCCGAACTGCGCGCCACGCTTTCGCGCGTGCTGCACATGCTTTTGAAGAAGCCGCGGCCCAAGGCCAGGACCTTGCCGCCGCCCGCGCTGAACGGCAACGGGCGCGCGGCGGCACTTTAAATGAACGCTTTCCCGCGCAGTTCGGCGATCCTCGACCGGTTGCTGGCGCTGCACCCCAAGAAGATCGATCTGGTGCTGGATCGCATGTTGCGGCTGCTGGGCGATTTGGGCAATCCGCAATTGAAATTGCCGCCGGTCATTCATATCGCCGGCACCAACGGCAAAGGCTCGGCCTGTGCCTTCTCCCGCGCCATGCTGGAGGCGCAGGGGCTCAAGGTGCACATGCACATTTCGCCCCATCTGGTGCGCTTTCACGAACGCATCCGCATCGCGGGCGAGCTGATTTCGGAAGAAGAGCTTTGCGCCGTGCTGGAGGAAGTGGAACGGGTCAATGACGGCGCCCCCATCACCTTTTTCGAGATCACGGGCGCCGCGATGTTCCTTGCCTTTTCGCGGCATCCGGCCGATGCCATGGTGCTCGAGGTCGGGCTTGGCGGAAAATATGATGCCACCAATGTGGTGCCCAAACCCGCCATGACCATCGTGCAGCCGGTCGGCCTGGATCATGTCGAGTTCCTGGGTAACGACATCGCCGCCATCGCGGGCGAGAAAGCCGGCATCATCCGGCCCGGCGTTCCGGTCGTGATCGGTCCGCAGGACGAAATCGCACGCGAAGTGATTTTGCGCCGCGCCGACAAGGTCAGTGCGCCCGCCTTCGTCTTCGGCCAGGATTTCTTTGGCCGCCAGGAACATGGCCGCATGGTCTATGAGGACGGGACGGGGTTGCTCGACCTGCCGCTGCCGCGCCTGATCGGCCGCCACCAGATCGACAATGCCGCCGTCGCCATCGCCGGATTGCGCCATGCGATGCGCGAAGGACAATTGCTGGATTGGGGTGCGGACGCCGCCGTGGAAAAGGGTTTGCGCACGGTGGATTGGCCGGGAAGGCTGCAGCATCTTAGCCACGGCCCATTGGTGGCCCAAGCCCCCGCCGATTCCGAAATCTGGCTGGACGGCGGTCACAATCCCCATTGCGCTGCTGCCGTCAGCCGCGCCATCGCCGATCTGGATGAAAAGGTTGACAGGCCACTCTATCTGATCTGCGCCATGCTCAAGACCAAGGATGCGGAGGGTTTTCTCTCCGCGTTCAAGGGGTTGGCGCGACATGTTGTGACGGTTTCTATCCCCGGCGAAGCGGCCAGCATGGGTGCAGGCGCCCTTTATGATGCGGCGCGCGCCGCCGGTCTCGATGCCGCGCCCGCCGAAGACCTGGAAGACGCGATACTGCAGATCGGCGCCTGGGCGCGCGCCCATCCCAAGGAGCCGCCGCCGCGAATCCTGATCTGCGGCTCGCTGTATCTGGCCGGCGCCGTTCTTACCGAGAACAGTTAGCGTTTTAAAATCGTCGTCGCCTGGTCCAGGCGGGCGCTGTAGGCGTTGATGGTGCCCGCCGTCAGTCCGATATATTGCGTGGCATCGTTCCAGCGCTCTTCCTCAATCGCCTCGCGCACGCCCGGCAGGGTCTTGGCGCCATAGCCGGTGAAACGCCCCGGCGCGTAAATCGTATTCTTGTACCAGTCGCGGAAGGGCAGGCCCTTGTCGAGCAGCAAGGTCTGGTCGATGGACTGCATCACCGCTTGCAGCCGCGCCTGGTCGGCCGCGGACAGATGCGCTCCGTTGGCCGTCAAGGCGTCGTCATAGGCCTTGGCGCTGGACTTCAGTTTCGCCGCCGCGCTGTCGAGCGGCGCGAAATCGAATTTCGGCACCTCCTGGAGCGCCGTGGGATTGGCGTGCGACTTGGTGGGATCGGCGGCCAGGGCATAGACATTGTCCGCCAGCATCTTCTTCTGGTTCTCCGCCGCGCCGCGCCGGTCATCGGCCAGCTTCTTCACCTCGCCGACATATTGGCCGATGGCATCGGCGAAATCCGACGCCTGCTGGATCGGCAGGTCGCTGTCGGCAGCCTTGATCACGGCCCGGCCCACGGTCTTGGCCAGCAGCGCGTCATAGACAAAGCCGGGATCGACGAATTTGCTGTGATGCTCATAGGTGTCGTAGCGCGAATGATAGACGCCGGTGGAACGGCCTTCACCGCCATAGCCATAGTCCAACGTCGCCAACCCAAGGTGCTGGAGATAGGCCGAATAGTCGGAACCCGAACCCAGCGGCTCCAGCGGCATGTTGCGGGACGCATCCGCAGCCTGGCGGCCCATCGCCTTATCATGCTCGTCCGCCATCGGGCCGGCCATGCGCAGTTTGGCGCGACGGCGCGCATCCACCGGCTGTTTGGTTTCCGGGTCGATCACGCCCGCCAACGTGTCGCTGACGAATTTCTCCAGATCTTCGCTGCCGCCGACATTGAGGATGCCGCGGCCATTGCCGTCGCTGTTGATGTAGAGCACCGCCTTCTGCTTCAGTTCGTCGGCGTGGTCTTCGGCCCATTCGGTCGAGCCCAGCAGCATCGGCTCTTCGGCGTCCCAGCTGGTGTAGACGATGGTGCGCTTGGGCTTCCAGCCACCCTTGACCAGACGCCCCAGTGCCTGGGCTTCCGCCAACAGCGCCGTCTGACCGGAAAGCGGATCGCTGGCACCGAACACCCAGCCGTCATGGTGATTGCCGCGGATCACCCATTGGTCGGGATATTGCGAACCTTTCAATGTGGCAATTACGTCATAGATGGTCTTGAGGCTCCATTCGGACTTCACCGCCAGATGCACGGGCACGGTGCCGGTGACGCGATAGGTGATGCCGAGATGGCCGCGCCAATTGTCCGGCGCCACCACGCCGTCCATCGCCGCCAGCATGACCTGGGCGTCGCCATAGGAGATCGGCAGGGCGGGAATTTTGAGAATGGAGGGCGAGGTTTCGCGCGTCAGCCGCTTGGCATTTTCCGTGGCCGCGACGCCGGGTGTCAGCGGATCGCCGGGATAGAGCGTCATGTCGGCAACCGAGCCTCGCTGCACGCCCTGGGCCGGACGCATCGAGCCCTTGGGATAGACGCCGTCCACTGAATAGCCGTCATCGGCGGGATCGGAATAAATCAGTGCGCCGATGGCGCCATGGTCCTGCGCCAGCTTGGGCTTGAGCCCGCGCCAGCCTTCGCCGTAACGGGCGATGACGATCTTGCCTTTGACCGAGATGCCGAGCTGCTCGAGGCGTTTATAGTCGTCGACATTGCCGTAATTGACATAGACCAGCGGCGCGGTGACATCGCCATCGCCTTGATAGGCGAGATAGGCGGGCAGGGCGTATTGCTTGGCGGTGGCGGAACTGTCGCCGGGGATCGGCCGCTCCTGCAACGTCGCCTTCCAGGGCTTGCCGTTCAGATTCGGGATTTCAAGGGTTTCGCTGACCGGCGTCGGATAGAGAACCCGGTAGGTTTCGATATGGGCGTCCCAGCCGAAATTCTGGAATTGCTTCAGGATCCAATCGGCGTTGGTCTTGTCATGCTGCGAACCGACCTGGTTTGGTTCGGCCGCCAGAAGCTTCATCCAGCCGTCCAGTTCGCGCGGATTGATCGACGCGTCGAAGCGCGTCGTCAGGCTGGCATAATCGTTGGAGGTCTGCGCGAAGGCCGCGCCGGTCAGAAGAAAGCCGGCCAGGCCCAATATAACCGAACGCCGCATGAAAACCCCCAAACCGATGTTTCAACCGAACCATCGTATCGGCGGTTTTCCGCGGCGTCACGCCGGAAAAAGGGACGAGCGGTCAGATCGAGGATTCGATCCACTCTTTGATTTTGGACTTGGGCAGGGCGCCGACCTTGGTGGCTGCAACCTGGCCCTGGGAAAAAATCATCATGGTGGGAATGCCGCGTACGCCATATTTGGTGGGAACGTGCGGATTCTCGTCGATATTGATCTTGGCGATGGTCACCTTGTCGCCCATCTCGGCGGACAATTCGTCCAGCGCTGGAGCGATCATGCGGCAAGGCCCGCACCATTCGGCCCAGAAATCCACCAGGACCGGCTTGGTGGCGTCCAGAACATCGGCCTGAAACGAGGCATCCGACACTTTGATGGGCATGGGCTTATGGTCCTTTGCTGCACCCTCTTATCTAGGAATGCCTCCCGTCAGGGTCAAGCCGCCTGCGGATCAGGGCCATTTGGCGGTCCAGAATGGGGTCGGAAAGCCGCATCAGGAAGGGACCGTCGGTCCAAATCAGGCCGCAGACGATTCGCCGGTCCGGGAATATCCGGGTCGCGGCCGCGCGATAGAGCGCCATCTGGGCAAGGTAAATGGGACTGACATCGTCTTCACGGACGGGCGGGGGGCGGTTGGTCTTGAAGTCCAGAATGAAAACTTCCGTGTCCGTCACCGCCAGCCGGTCGACACGGCCATTGACCTGCGCGCCGGGACCCAGCTCCGGCAGCCCCGCCATGAAAGCGACTTCGGCGCGGCTGCCGCCATGTCCCGCATCGGGCGCGAAGGCGCGTGCGAAACGCGGATCATCCAGGACCGCAAGTGTTTCGTCCGCCAGCGCGGCGGCCATCGAATTCTCGAAGCCATGCACCGCGGCATATTTGATGGCCAGCGCGCGGCGCGCATCGGGCGCGATGTCAGGCAGCCGCGCCAAAAGCGCATGCACGACATTGCCGCGCTTGAAGCGATCGGTTTGTGCGGCCAGCGGCGACAAGGATTGCTGTTCCGGCATGTCGAGCGCATCGGACGGCCGGATCAGGCGCGGCGAAACCCGTTCCGGTGGCGCGGGACGCGTCATCCATCCCGGCAAGGTTTTTGTCGCCGCTGCCGGGCTGAGTGCGGCGGGGCGGAGTTCATTTTCGACATGACCGAAAGCCTGCGCCACGTCGCCATGCCGGGTGATCGGACGTCCCAGCGCCTCAGCCGCCGCGCGCGCCAATGCATACCAGGAGCCATCCCGCACGCCGCGCCTGTTTTCGAAGCCGCAAACATAGAGGCGGTCCCGGGCGCGGGTCAGGGCGACATAGAGCAGGCGGCGATGCTCGCGCAGCGCCTCCTCTTCTTCGGCCCGCTTGGCGGCCTTGACCCGCTCGGGTGCTTCGGCTTCCGCCAGAGGGAACAGCACGCCTGCGTCCCCATAGAGCAGGTGTCCCTTGCGCGAGGGCGGATCGGGAAGGGCGGTAGTATCGGGCAGGATGACGATGTCCGCCTCCAACCCTTTGGCGCCGTGCACCGTCATCACCCGCACTTCGTTGCGGCCACGCTCCATGTCGCGCTTGATCTCGTTGTTGCCGCGCGCCAGCCAATCCAGGAAACCTTCCAGCGACGGCGTATGGACGCGTTCATAAGTCAGCGCCAGAGAAAGGAATTCCTCGATGGCGTCGGTGGATTCCGTCCCCAACCGCGCGATCAGGTCGCGCTTTTTGCCCAGCGCGGTCAGGGCATGGGTATAGAATTCAAACGGCGGGGCGTAATCGGCACGGGCGAGCATGTCGCTCAGGAAGATGTGCGGCTCTTCGAACGGCGCTTTATTCTTCTTTTCGGTCAGTGACTGCCAGACCGTGCCGCCGCGCGCATGGCAGAGCGTGAATAGATCCTCTTCGCCGATATTGCAGAGCGGCGAGCGCAACAATGCCGCGAGATTGAGATCATCTTCCCGTTGCAGGACGAAGTGCCCGAGCGCCATCAGGTCCATCACGGCGATCTGCTCGGTGAGGGTGATGCGGTCGGCGCCCGCCACCGCGATACGGCGCAGCTTCAGTTGCCGGATGACTTCGCTGCCGAACGGTTCGCGCCGGGGCAGCAGGATCATGATATCGCCGGGCACGATGGGTTTTTCGTGGCCCGGCAGCGCGGTGCCGCAATCCAGCCAATGGCGAATTTGATCGGCGACCCGCTGGGCCAGGATCGCGACGGGGCTACCCGGCTGCTCCGCGTCGACCGGCAAATAGGGATCGACCGTCATGGCGGGCGGCGGGACCAGCGCGGTCCAGAATTCGATCCCGCCCAAGGCTTCCGCGCGATGGGCCTGGTGCGCGATCGGCTGATCGCGGGACGTCAACCCCGCGCGCGCCGCCGGATCGGCGAAGACGTGATCCACGAATTGCAGGATTTCCGGCGCCGAGCGCCGCGACGTCACCAGGGGCTGGTCCACGAAAGGCTGCTCGGCAGCGGCGGCGAGGCGTTCGAAATAATGCCGGTTGATATCGAACTGCGCGGGATCGGCGCCTTGGAAGCTGAAAATGGATTGCTTTTCGTCGCCCACCGCGAAGACGGTGCGGGACAATGTCCGCCCCCGGGCTTCGCCTGCGAAGAATTCCTCGGTCAGCTTGCGAATGATCGACCATTGCTCGGGGCTGGTGTCCTGGGCTTCATCGATCAGGATATGGTCGATGCCATTGTCCAGCTTGTAGAGCACCCATTGCGCGGCACTGCCTCGTTCCAGCAGCGCCAGGGTCTTCACGATCAAATCGTCATAATCCAGAACAGCGCGCCGAGCCTTGGCGCCGGCATATTCCCGGCGCACGGCACCTATGACGGTGAGTGCCGCTTCCGCCAGGCGCGCAGCGCGCGCGGCGCGCTGACGATCGTCCGCCTCGCAGAAGCGCGCCTGCAGATCGATCAGATAGGCGATAAGATCCGGACGCGCATCCGCCAGCGCTTTGGAGGCAAGCTTTTTGCGCGGCGCGCCGTCCTTGGTCATCAGCCATTCGCGCAGCGGTGCGAAACTGCCGGGCGAGAAGTCCTGCGCCAGAAACGCCGCCGCCTTGGCGGCCGCGTCGATGTCCGCCTTGCTGCCGGTTTTCAGCCAGCCGCGCACCGCGCGAAGGGTTTCGATGTCCCGTTTCAACAGGGTGCAGAAATCCTGCGCGGCATCCGTACCACGCTCCGCGCCATGCGCTTGCCACACGGCGTCTTCCAGGGATTTTTCGCCGAGGCCAGCAAAGAAGCGGTCCATCTTGCGCCGGTCATTGCCCAGAGCCGCGTTGAGCAGATCGTTGAGTCTGGATTCGCCGACATCGGTCGCAAGGTGAGCGATGGCGTCGCGGAGCTGCGGTTCTCCAGAGCCGGCGCGTTCCAGCACGGCCTGGCGCGCCTCGGCGATCAGGGCGCGGGCGGAAGCCTCATCCAGGACATCGAAACCCGGCGTCACGCCGGCTTCGATCGGAAAGCGCGCCAGCACGATCTGGCAGAAGGCGTGCAAGGTGAGCACCTTCAAGCCGCCCGGCGTCTCCAGCGCCTTGGCGAACAGGCGCCGCGCCTTGGGAAGGTCATCCGGCTCGGCGCCGATGGCGACAATATTTTCGGCGAGCTTGCCGTCGGGCAGCATCGACCATTCGCCCAGCTGCCGGAACAGGCGGTGCTGCATTTCCGCCGCCGCGGCCTTGGTGAAGGTGAGACAGAGAATTTTTTCCGGCCTGGCATCGGCCAGCAGCAACCGCGCGACCCTGTTGGCGAGCGTATAGGTCTTCCCCGCGCCGGCATTGGCCGCGACCCAGGCGGACAGGGTGGGATCAGACGCGCGGTTGGACGCTTCGCTCATGCGTCCTCCGCGCCCGACACCGACCATTCGCGCACCCGCGCGAGATGGTCGTAATCGCCTTCGGAGGTAACGCTGAACGGCCGCACCCGCGAGCGATAGGGCGTGGCAGGATCGTCGAACCAGGCAATGCGGGCGGCAAGCTGCGCCACCGCTTTGGCGATCAGGTCCGGTACGTCGGGAACGGGTTGCACTTTGCCGCCCTCGACGCCGCCGGAAATGTGGAGGTACAGCAATTCTTCGGCGACAAGCCTGTTCAAGCCGGGAAACCCACCTTCGGCCAGGATGGCCGCTTCCAATGGCAATTGCGGCGACAGCAATTCGCGAATCTGCGGGGTCGAGGGCGGCCGGCCCGTTTTATAATCCAGGATGGCGGCATTGCCGTCGTTGAGCAGATCGATGCGATCGGCGACGCCGCTCAGGGTAAAATCGCCGCCGGGCGCGGCGAAAATGCGGGTGCCGCGAATTTCCAGCACGCTGCGGGCAATCCCATCGGCGCGATCGCGCTCGAAATCGGCGAACCAGCGTGCCGCGTTGTGGAATCGCGGCCGCCACACCGACAGGGCGGCTTGGGGAATGGCGAGTTCTTCAAACACCCCATCGGCGATCGCCATCAATTGCGCCGCCGCATCGTCGGGGGGCGCTCCGGGAAAGCGCCGCTTGTAGAGTTCCAGAGCGCGATGCAGGGCGCTGCCGCGCTCCAGGGGCCCGATAGGCGCGTCCAGCGGATCCAGCGGCCGCAGCTTCAATACATGGCGGGCATAGATGGCATAGGGATCGCGCAGCCAGGTTTCGATCTCGGTGACGGACAATCTGCGGGGCCGGGTTTCGACTGGCGGCCGGGGTGCGGGGGGCTGGATGGGCGCCGCCGGCGCGACTTCGTAAAGACGACGCGCATCCTCGCCATAAGAACCGCCGGAAATTTCCAGGCCGAGACCGTTGGTCAATTGCGTCAGGCGCTGCAGCCAGCGCGAGGCGATCGTCGGGGCGCCGTCCGCCTTGGCGGCGCGGGTCAAGAGCACGGCGCCGCCCGCCGCCAGTCCGGCGAAATCATGAGCCGCCAGGCCGATGCCGCGCTCGGGCTGTTCCAGTCCAAGCGTCTCGCGCATCGGCCTGGAGAACCACGGATCCGCCGGCGCGCTCTGCGGCCAGGTGCCTTCGTTCAAACCGCCCAGGATGGTGAGATCGAAATTTTGCAGGCGCGCTTCCAGCGGGCCGAGAATGGCGATGGCGCGATGGCGGGAAAACTTCGGCCGCACCGGCACCTTCATCGCCAGGGCGCGCAGCAGCGAGGGATAGGCGCGCGGCTCGAACGCCGGCAGGCCCGCCGCACTGTCGCGGAATTGTTCGAAGAACAGGGAGGCGGCTTCGCCGTCCGTATCGCGCCAGATCGGGCAAACCTGCCCCTCGGCGCAGGAGAGACGCTCGGCCACCGCAAGATGCGTGGTCAGAAGATCGTCCAGCGGCAGGTCGGTTTTGGCGAAGGCCAATTCCAGCGGCGACAGGATCGCCGCGAGCTTGGTCCACCACACGCCCAATGCGGAACAGGTTTGCGCGATGTCGTTGCTGCGCGCTTCGGCGCTGGCATGCGCGATCGCCCTGGCGATGCCGCCCAGGCCCGGATCGGGCCTGGGCCCGCGCAAGGCCAGGCGGTCCAGCGCGCGCGCCCGGCTGCGAAATTCCGCCGGGTCTTCGCCCATGCAGGCGAAGGGATGTTTGAGCAGCGCCAGCAAGGGCACCGGAGCGAATGCCGCCTCCGCCGCTTCCGCCAGCAGACAGAGAAATGCGCCGGCGCCGGTATGCGCCAGCGGACGGCCGGCGGAATCGTCGATCGCGATCTGCCAGCGTCCCAGTTCGCCGGTCACGCGACGCGCCAAAGTCCGGTCGGGCGTAATCAGGGCGGCGGTGCGGCCTTCCTGTTCCAGGGTCTGGCGCAACGCGAGCGCAATGACGAGCGCCTCCTGCGCCTGATCGGGCGCGGTGATCATGGTGACGCCATCAAGGCCCCGGGCGATATCGCCGCCACCCGCATCGGCCAAGGCGCGCCAGGCGTCGGTGGTGGGCGCAGGGCGCAGGCTTTCGCGCAGCAGGGACTCGCGCGCCGGATTGGGGCAGGCGCCATGCCAATCGCCAATGTCGTCACGCGCCGCGCCGATCGACTCCAGCAATTGCTTCAGGCCGAATTGCGGATGGCTGGGGTCGAGCTCGCGCCAGCTTTTCTCGTCCAGCTTTCGGTCGAGCCCGGGCAGCACCAGGGCGCCCTGCGGCAAACCTGCGATCACGCCCAGAAGCTTTGCGGTGGCGGGAACAGAGCCGGTCGAACCGGCCGCGATCACCATGCCGGATGGCGGATTTTTCTCCAGCCGCTCCGCCAGCATGGAAAGCGCGAGATTGCGCCGCGCCGCCGGATTGATCACACCGTCCTCTGCTAGCAATGACGGCCAATTGTCACGGATCAAAATCAGGAATCGTGTGACGTCTTCCCAATGTTCGGCCAAGGATTGCGGTGCAAGATTCTCCAAGTCGGCAAGATCGGCGCCCTGGCGCTCGGCATCATCCATCACCTTAGCCAAGCTCTCCGCCAAGGCGGCGGCCTGCGAGAAATTCATCGACCCACCTTGGCTTATGCTTTTCTGCCGGATCAGGAACGCGAGCTTCAATTGCCGCCGGATAGGCGAAATCGCGGGCGGCAGATCCAGCCCGTCGCTGACCGTGTCGAACAGGAAATCATCTTCCTCGCTGTCGCCCAGCGCGCGGAATTGCGGCAGCAGCGCCGCCCCGCCCAGCACCCGCGCGAAGGCTTCGCCGAAACCGCGGGCCGCACGCCGGGTGGGCAGATAGATGGTGACTTCGGAGAGCGCGAAAGTCCCGCTTTCCACCCGCTCGACCAGACCGCGCGCCAAAGTCTCGCCAAAGGGCGCGCTGGCCGGAATCGTGAAGATGCCGCTCACGCCCGTCCCAGCCGGGCGAGAAACGCCTCGGCATCGTCGCGCGCCTGCGGACTGCCGACATGCAGCCACACGCCATCCAGCCTTGCGCCATACAGGCGCTGTTTGGCGATGGCGCGGTCCCACATGACATTGGTGGAAAAGGCGGGGGCGGGCGGATCGTCGAACAGGCGCGGATGGACAAGCTGCACGCCGGGAAAGGCAAATGGTGAAATGACCCGGTCCGGCACGCGGCTGACATGGCCGGTGGTGGAGAGACGAAAATCGCCCCGCCAGCCTTCATAGCCCAGCGACGACACCATGGCGGCAAGCAGCAGCAGGCCATCCATCCGGCTTCCATCCCAAAGCCGCGCCAGGGTGGGCAGGGCGGAACTATAGCCTTCGACCCAGATGGAATCCGAATTGAGAATGAAGAAGGGTTCGCCTTCGAAATGCTTCAGGGCCTTGACCACGCCGCCGCCGGTATCGAGCAACGCATCCTGTTCCGCCGAGTAACGGATTTCGATATCGCGGCGCTTGTCCAGATGGGCGCGCAGCATCTCGGCCTTGTAGTGCAGGTTCACCACCGCCAGTTCCACGCCCGCCGCCACCAGCCGGTCCAGCACATGATCGATCAGTGGTTTGCCGCCGACCTCGATGAGCGGCTTCGGGCGGTCGTCGGACAAAGGGCGCATGCGCGCGCCCAGGCCCGCCGCCATGACCATGGCGCGGCGGATCACGCAGACTCCAATTCCGGCAAGGTGCGCCGCGCTTGAGGAATGACGCGGTCGTACCAGGCTCGCAGATCGGCCAGCAGGGGATGGCCCAGATCGCGCTCCAGATAGGTCCAGACGCGCGGCAGATAGGAAAGATAGCGCCGCTTGCCGTCGCGAACATACAGCCGCGCGAAAATGCCGACGATCTTGGCGTTGCGCTGGGCCGCCATCACCGCCATTTCGCCGCGAAAATGAGTCGCGTCCAGGGGCGTGCCCTGGGCGCGCATGGCATCGAGATAATGCGTGGTGGCGATCTCGGCCAGTTCGGGCGTGACATCGCGGCGCGCATCTTCGACCAGCGAGATCAGGTCATAGGCACGCCCGCCGGCCACCGCGTCCTGGAAGTCGATCAGGCCGATCCGGGCCAGCCCCGAACGTTGCGGCAGCCACATCAGATTCTGGGCATGATAATCACGATGGACAAAAACCGGCTCGCTGTCCGCGATGGCCTTCAGCGCGGCGCGCCACAAGGCGCGATGATCGCGATATTCGGCCTCGGTGGCTTTGCGGCCGAGCGCCAGAGGCAGGAACCATTCCAGCATCAGGTCGGTCTCGGCGAGCAGCGCCACCTCGTCATAGGCGAAGAGCGGAAGACCGGGAGCGAGCAGTTCCGGCGCTGGTTCCTGGTGCAGTTTCGCCAACACCTCTACGGCCGCCTTGTAGAGTTCCTCCTCCGAAACCCCTTGCGTCAGCACGTCGGTGAACAGCGTGTCGCCGAAATCCTCCAACACAAGCCAGCCGTGCGAATGATCGGCGGCGTGAATTGCCGGTGCGCCAAGCCCGCGCGCCCGCAGATATTCGGCGACGGCTGTGAAACGCCGGCAATCGGCCCCCGCCAGCCTGGCGACGGCATTGTATCCCAGCGCGCGGCGCGTGGTTTCATCGGCATCCGGCGGGGCGACCGCCATTTCCGCCGCTTGCGGCTGATCCATCAGCATCGCCCGCCGTCCGTTTTGGTGGAGGCGCGCGTAATGCCGCGTGGAAGCATCGCCAGGAAGCGGTGCGATCTCGGCGTTGCCCCAGCCGGCCCGGCGCAAAAAATCCTGGCGGTCAGACATACAGGGCTTCCAGTTTCCGCCAACGCGTCGGTCCTTCCAAAGCGGCGCGGCGTTCGCCATCCGCCTGCAAATGCACCGTCAGCGCATCGGCGGGCATATGGCCTTCCGCGCGTTCCGGCCATTCGATCAGGGCCGCGCCGTCTTCCAGGGCTTCGTCCAGCCCCAGCTCCTCCATCTCCGCGGCGCGCTTGAGCCGGTAGAGATCGTAATGACGGACGGCGAGGCGAGGCGCGTTATAAGCCTGCACCAAAGTGAAGGTCGGGCTGGGCACGGTTTCTCTTACCCCCAACGCCGTCAGTATTGCCCGCGCCAGGGTGGTCTTGCCGGTTCCCAGATCGCCCCGCAGCAGCACGGCATCGCCGGGCGCCAATTGCCCCGCAATTGCCGCGCCCAAGGCCGCCGTCGCCGCCAGATCCGGCAGCGTCACCGTCATGCGAAACCTGTCCGTCATGCCCTGTTCTAGCCCGCGTCCGGCCCCGGCCTCAACGGCGGCAAACGGCAAGTTGTCCGCGTTTGCACAGGCTTCGGGCCCATGCTAGCCCCCGCCCGGATTTCACGGAAAAATCATGCCGGAACAAATTGTCATTATCGGCGCCGGCCAGGCCGGCGTGCAGGCGGTCGAGAGCCTGCGCCGCGAGGGCTTAACCGGCGCCATCACCATGATCGGCGACGAAGCCTATCCGCCATACCAGCGGCCGCCGCTTTCCAAAGCGTATCTCCTGGGCACTTTTTCGCGCGAGCGGCTGTTTCTGAAGCCCGACAATTTTTACCGGGAGGCGGGCTGCGATCTGATCCTGGGTACGCGCGTCACCGCGATCGACCGCGCCGCAAAGACCGTGGCGCTGACGGACGGCCGGTCGCTGCCCTATGACAAGCTGTTGCTGGCGACCGGCACCCGGGTGCGCAAACTCTCCTGTCCGGGGGCAGACCTGCCCGGGATCCATTATCTGCGCGATATCGCCGACGTGGATGGCCTGCAGGATGCGTTCAAGCCGGGCGCCCGGATCGCCATCGTGGGCGGCGGTTATATCGGACTGGAAGTTGCGGCCGTGGGTGCCAAGCGGGGATTGGACGTGACGGTGTTCGAAACCGCTGACCGGCTGATGGCGCGCGCGGTTTCCCAGCCCGTGTCGGATTTCTATGCGGCCGAACACGCCCGGGCAGGCGTGAAGTTATATCTCAATACAAGCGTCGAAGGCTTTGAAGGAACAACAAGAATAGAGGGTGTAAGAGCCGGTGGGGTGACCCATGAAACGGACCTTGTCCTGGTGGGTATCGGGGTGGTTCCGAACGATATGTTGGCACGCGAATCCGGCCTTCCCTGTCGGGACGGCATTATCGTCGACAGCAATGCCAGGACCGCGGACCCTTCGGTTTTTGCAGCCGGTGATTGCACCCGTCATTATGGCCGCGAGGGCATCGAGATCCGGCTCGAATGCGTCCAGAACGCCATCGACCAGGCGAAGCATGCCGTCCTGGCGATGCTGGGCCGGCCCAAGGCCTATAGCGAAGTGCCGTGGTTCTGGTCCGACCAGTATGACCTGAAGCTGCAGATTGCGGGGATGGCGCGGCCCACCGACCGGACGGTGCTGCGGGGCGATCCGGCCGCCCGCAAGTTCGCGGTCTTTCACCTGCGCGACGGCGTCGTCGTGGCGGTCGAGGCGGTCAATGCCGCGCCGGAATATCTGGTTGGCAAGAAACTCATCGCCGATGGCGCTTCCATCGCGGTGGAAAGACTGGCCGATGTTTCCGTGCCGATGAAGCAGATGGCGCAGTAGACAGGCCATGCCCAAGGTCACCTTCATCCAGCCCGACGGCACCGAACAGACAGTGGAGATCGCGGTCGGCTGGTCGGTGATGGAAGGGGCGGTCAGAAGCCTCGTCCCCGGCATCGATGCCGATTGCGGCGGCGCCTGCGCCTGCGCCACCTGCCATGTCTATGTCGATCCCGCCTGGGCGGCGGCGCTGCCGCCAAAATCCGACATGGAAGAAGCGATGCTGGATTTCGCCCAGGTCGTCGCACCTACCAGCCGGCTATCCTGCCAGCTGCGGGTCACCTCGGACATGGATGGCCTGATTGTTCGCGTGCCAGTGTCTCAGCACTGATCACACGTACGCGACCCGGTCGCTTTCGGCGATCCGGCGCGGGATATGACAACGGACCAGGGTGCCGTTGTTGCTTTCGATCTCCACCCAGCCGTCATGCAATTCCAGGAAGCGGTTGACCAGCGCCAGGCCCAATCCGGCGCCGGCGCGCGTGCCGGCCTGGCTCTGGGCGGAGAAGCGTTCGAAGACATTGGCTTTCACATCCGACGCCAGTCCCGGCCCGTTGTCGGCGACGGTGATCTGCACGTCGTC
Source organism: Pseudomonadota bacterium (assembly GCA_040389245.1). Taxonomy (GTDB): domain Bacteria; phylum Pseudomonadota; class Alphaproteobacteria; order Micropepsales; family Micropepsaceae; genus Rhizomicrobium. Next base: position 2,156,103 of record JAZKAH010000002.1, read on the forward strand.
GCCGATGATCCGCCCGGACAGCCGAATGGCGCCGCCGGCCGGGGTGAATTTGAAGGCATTGGAGAGAAGGTTGAATATGACCTGGCGCATGCGGCGCTGGTCGGCCAGGAACAATCCGGCATCGGGCGGGCAATCCAATTCCAGGGTCAGGCCGCTCTTGGCGGCCCAGTGGCCGGCGTGATGAACGATATCGCTCAGCAAGGCGTAGAGATCGATCCGTTCCAGCTCGAGCCGGAGCGCTCCGGATTCGATCAGCGCCAGGTCCAGAATATCGTTGATCAGGTCCTTGAGCGTATTGGAGCCTTTCACAATGGCGCCGACATATTCGTCCTGGCGGGCATTCAGCCCGCCCGGCACGCCAGACGCCAGATGTTCGGCAAACCCCAGAATGGTGTTGAGGGGCGTGCGCAGCTCGTAGGAGACATGCTTGATGAAGTCGGATTTGAGCCGGTCGGCCGCCTCCAGCGCGTCGTTGCGGTCGCGCAGCGCCGCTTCGATCCGGAAGCGGTCGGTAACGTCGGCGAATGTGACGAGACTGGCGCCATCGGGAAGCGGCGACAGGCCCAGCGACAGGATGGTGCGATCGACCCGCTCGATTTCGCCCAGATCGCGCGCCACGCCCGCTTCCGAAATGATGGCCTGGATCAGGCGATCCCACATCGGGCCGTCGCCGAATTTGGCGGTGCTGAGCGCCGCGATGGCGCGCACATGCGGCTCTCCCCGCAATTCGTCGTCGCCGAGATCCCAGATCTTGGCGAAGGCGGCATTGTGCAGCTTCAGCCGTCCGTCGGGACCGAAGACAGCCACGCCCTCCTGCAAGGTATCCAGGGTCGCCGACTGCACCTTGATCAAAGTGTTGTAGTTGGATTCCAGGGTCAGTTTTTCGCTGACATCTTCATAGAGGAAGGTCAGGCCGCCAAAGGGATGCGGCTGGCTGATCACCCGCATGGTCCGCCCGCCGGGGATGTGCCAGAGCTCCTCGGTGGTGCGGTTGCGGGCGTCTTGATAAAGCGCCAGCCGTCCTCGCTTCCAGGCCTGGTAATCGCGCTGTTCCGGCAGCTTGCGTCCCTCGCGCAGCCGGTCGAGGATTTCCCCGTCGCTGGGATGACGGTCCAGCCAGTCTTCCGGGAGATTCCAGACGCGGGCAAAGGCGCGATTATAGAATGTGAGTTTCTGGTCGCGGCCGAAGATCGCCACCGCGGTGGCGAGCTTATCGAGCGTGTCAACATGGGCATCGACATGTTGCTGCAGCCGGGCTTCCGCCGCCGCCACATCGGTGACATCCACCGCCGTGCCGATGATGCCCGCGTCGCCCAGGGGAATTTCCGTGAAGGTGATGGCGCGGCGCTGTCCCGCCACCACGGCAAAGCGCTTGGCTTCCAGCACGATATTCTGGCTGCGGGCGGATGCGGCCAGATCGCGCTCGGTCTTGTCCAGCGCCACCTGCGAGGCGCGCGCCGCCGCGATATCGGGGGCGCCCGTCGATGTCAGGAAGGCATGATTGCCCCAGGTGAGGGCCAAGCCCTTGTCGCGCAGCCAGACCGGAATCGGCAAAGCATCCAGGATGGCGCGGAAATCGGCCGAGGCGGCTTCAACCGAGAGTTCTTCTACCCAGACCGCCGCCATCGAGCCCACGGCACGGCCGCGCGCCATCAGCTTGCGGCCGCCGGCATCGCGGACGGGAAATTGGAATGCCACGCCGCGATCCGACAGATCGTCCAACGCCGTGGAAAGCGCCAGCGCATCGGGGCCCTTGAGGCAGGAATCGACCAACTGTTCGCCGCCGCCATAGGAGAAGGGGCCGGAACCGCGGCCCCAGACCACCAGGGCTTCACGCCCCGCGCCCAGTAGCGCGTCCCGCTCGCCCACCGCGCTACGGGTCCGCGCGCCGGTGACGCGCAGGCTGCGCCGCAGGCGCTGGGCACTGCGCTGTTCGGCCAATGCCCAAAGCGAGGCGGCTATCGCCAGGGCCACGGCGCCGGCCGCCAGCCCGCTCAGCACGATCAGGCGGCCGGCATCGATGCCGATGATCAAATCGACCGGATCAGCCGCCCAGGCGGGGGAAGGCAGGACAACAGCCAGGGCGCCCCAAAGCCCCAGCCAGCGCCTTCCGATCTGTCCCAGATTGGGACTCATGCCTTCTTGTCCCCTCGAACCCGCCGCAAAGGACGAATCATTGTAGAATCAACAAGATACCGGTAGGGGACCATCCGGCATAGAGATTGTGGTTAATAAAGTATGAAAATCCAAATGTGGCCCACAGCCCCGGCGCTGGTGGCTTGTGGACAATTTCCGAGTCGGATCAGCGCGTTAAGAAAATTACCGGTGCGCGCGACGTCCTGAGGGCTTCAGCCCGGAAGCAAATTCTTGATGTAGGGCCGGGCGCGATAGCCCTGCGCGCGCATGCAGCGACCATAGATCGTATTGAAGGTGCGGTTCTGCCGGTACCGCGTTCCGCCCATGCCATGCACGTCATAGGTGAGATAGTCGGTGGCCTTCAGCCGGCAGGTCTCGTCGTCACGCTCGAAACGCTCGGGGGGCACGCCAGACGCCTCGAAATAATCTCCGTTCTGGCGGACAAGGCTGGTGCATCCCGCCAGGGCGGCGAAAGACAGAAAGAGAACCGGGCAAAGAAAAAGGGCGCGCATCCTGTTTGGTAGCGCGCCCCTTCAGTCTGGATCAAGCGGCGTGTCGCCGATCAATACCTGTAGGTGTCGGGTTTGTACGGACCCGCCTTTGGAATGCTGATATAGTCGGATTGCTTGGTGGACAGCTCGGTGAGATGGACGCCGATCTTGGCCAGATGCAGCCGCGCCACTTTCTCGTCCAGTGTCTTGGGCAGGGTATAGACCTTCTTCTGATATTTGCCCGGATTGGTGAAGAGTTCGATCTGCGCCAAAGTCTGGTTGGTGAAGGAGGCGCTCATCACGAAAGAGGGGTGGCCCATGGCGTTGCCCAGATTGACCAGGCGGCCTTCCGACAAAAGAATGATGCGCTTGCCGTCGGGGAATTCGATTTCATCGACCTGCGGCTTGACATTGTGCCACTGGAAATTCTTCAGCCCACCGACCTGAATTTCGCTGTCGAAATGGCCGATATTGCAGACGATGGCGCGGTCTTTCATAGCCCGCATGTGATCCACGGTAATGACATCGACATTGCCGGTGGCGGTGACGAAGATGTCGGCGCGGGGCGCGGCTTCTTCCATGGTCACCACTTCATAGCCTTCCATCGCGGCCTGCAGGGCGCAGATCGGATCGATTTCGCTGACCATGACGCGGCAGCCGGCCTGGCGCAGCGAAGCGGCCGAGCCTTTGCCGACATCGCCAAAGCCGGCGACCATCGCGACCTTGCCCGACATCATCACGTCGGTGCCGCGGCGGATGCCGTCGACCAGGCTTTCGCGGCAGCCATAGAGATTGTCGAATTTCGACTTGGTGACGCTGTCATTGACGTTGATGGCGGGGAACAGCAGCTTGCCGTCCTTTTCCATCTGATAGAGGCGATGCACGCCGGTGGTGGTCTCTTCCGAGACGCCCTTGATGCTGGCGGCCAATGCGGCGAACCAACCCGGCTTTTCCTTGAGGATGGTCTTGATCAGGGCATAGAAAACTTCTTCTTCCTCATTTTCCGGCTTGTCGAGAAATGCGGTGTCGCCCTTTTCGGCGCGCAGTCCGTGATGCACCAGCATGGTGGCGTCGCCGCCATCGTCCAGGATCATGTTGGGCAGGCCGCCGTCACCCCATTCCAGAATCTTGCGGGTGTAGTTCCAATAATCGACCAGGCTCTCGCCCTTGACCGCAAAGACCGGGATGCCCTTGGCAGCGATCGCCGCGGCGGCATGGTCCTGAGTCGAATAGATGTTGCAGGAGGCCCAGCGGATATCGGCGCCCAGGGCGGCCAGGGTCTCGATCAGCACGGCGGTCTGGATGGTCATGTGCAGGGAGCCGGCGATGCGGGCGCCCTTCAGGATCTGCTTGGGGCCGTATTCGGCGCGGGTGGCCATCAGGCCCGGCATCTCGATTTCGGCGATCGCCAGCTCCTTGCGGCCCCATTCGGCCAGGCTGATGTCCTTGACGACGTAATCGGTGCTGGCGGCCATGTGTGGGGATTCCCTGAATTGCGGGCCGGCTATAGCAGCGAGCCCGGACAGGGGCAAGAAGGATATAAAGAAAATTGCATATCTTTGGCGAGCCGGGCCGGCTACGCCGTTTTACGGTCCGTCGACCTTATAGCCGGCAGCCCGCAGCAGCGCCGGCACGCCGTCGGCGCCGGCCAGATGGCCCGCACCGACGGTGATGAAGAATATGCGTTTTTCCCGGAGCATGGTCTGGATCTGCAAGGCCCAGCGCCGGTTGCGATCCGTGAGCAAGGCCTTCTTCACGTCGGGCTGATCGGCCAATTCGGTGTTCATCAAAGCCGCCAGCTTGTCGGCCTGGCCTTTGCTCCAGGCGGTGACCATCGGCGCCAGATCGTCATCGTCTTTCTGGTAGTCCTTGAGATCGGAGGCGAATGCGTCGACCTGCAGCTTGTCGTCGCCGCTGGCGAGAAGGCGAAGCTGCTGCTCGATGGTTTCGAAGAAACGTACCGGCTTGTGATCCCGTGCCGCGATCCCCATCACCGCATGATCCACGCCGGCGTCGGCGGAATAATGTCTGGCCGTGCCTTCGGCCACCAGCAATTGCAGCGACACCAGCCACGGCTTTTCATGGTCCACGACAGCCGGCGGCAAATGCGCCGATTTTATCGCCGCATCGAAATCATCACGCGCCGAAGCCGGCAGGGTCTCCCGGAGCGATTGTCCCGGAGGCAGCATGCCCATCTCGGCGACCAGTTTGCGGATTTCGGTTTGCGCCTTTTCGTCGGTCGAGACTTCAAAGACAAAAACAGTCGACCGTGCCATCGCGGCGCTGATCGCGCCGGTGCGCCATTCGATGTTTTTGGGCAAAAGATGAATCGAGCCGAGGAGATAGACTTCTCCTTCCGGTCCTTTGACATGCCACAGCGCAGGGTGGGCGTGAACGATCGGTGCGGCTGCGGCGGGAGCGAGCGCGAAAAGGAAAGAAAGAATAGCGAGCAGGTATCGAAAGCGCATCTTATCCTTCCTGCCGCGCATGACAGAAGACGCTGCACCGCGGCCATGCTTGCCGTGATGTGAACCGCTGGGAGCGGTTCACATCACTCCTCGCCAAACTTCGCATCGATCAAGGCCAGCATTGCCGTCATGGCGTGATCGGCGTCCGGTCCCTCGGCTTCGACGCCGATTTCGCTTCCCAGGCTGGCCGCCAGCATCATCAGCCCCATGATGGAGCGCGCATTGACCCGGGCGCCGTCCTTGACGATGGTGATTTCCGCCTGAAAGCGCGCCGCCGCTTCCACCACTTTGGCGCTGGCGCGCGCGTGAAGGCCGCGCTTGTTGGTGATTTTCACGACGGCCCGAAGCGGCTCGTTCACGCCGGCGCGCCCAGATCGGCTGAACCGGCGCGCATATATTTGCGCCCGGCATCGATCGCCTCTTTCACCGCCTGTTCCAGCGGCAGCTTGTTGCGGATATCGATCAGCTTGATCAGGCTGGGCAGGTTGACGCCCGCCAGCACCTCGATCTTGGTGCGATCGAGCAAGGTGAGCGCCAGATTGCAGGGCGTGCCGCCGAACATGTCGGTGGCGATGACCACGCCCTTGCCCGTGTCCACGGCCTTGGCTGCCGCCGCGATTTCGCGTTGACGGCGCTCGATATCATCTTCAGGTCCGATGCAGACGGCGCGCAGATTGGTCTGCGGCCCAACCATATGTTCCATCGCCGCGATGAATTCCTGAGCGAGGCGGCCATGGGTAACCAGAACAAGTCCGAGCATGAATATGTCCGTTGAAAGCAGGGGAAAATAGGCCGGACGTTTCCCAACGCAAGGTCTATTTCCAGCTTTTCTATGTGGGGTTAAAATCCTCGCGGAACAAGCCTTTGGCAAAAGCCGCCAAAGCAAGGCGAATCCGGGCCGGCGCGGAGGGCATGGCGCCGTCCAACATGATGAACGGCAAGGGATTGGCCATCCTTAACGGCTGCGGTGGTGTATAAAAGGCGACATCGGGCAGCCGCTTTGCCATCGCCCCCAATTTCACCGCCAGAGCGAGTCGGACGGTTGTGCGGCAGGGCAGGGCGATCAAACCCAATCCCCGCACCTCGATCAGTCCCGCGATGGATTTTGGCGCACGGGCACAAAGGCTGCCATGGGCGAGATAAAGTTCGGCACGATCATCGCAGACCAGCCTGGCGCCGTCATCGATCAGGCGCAGCGCCAGATCCGATTTGCCGGCGCCGCTGTTCCCCAGAATCAGAACACCCATGTGTCCGATGGCGACGCAGCTGGCGTGAATATTGACGGTCTTCATGGACGCCGCTCGGTCATGGGTGCCGCTTAGTCATGGGTGGCGGGCAACTCGACGACAAAACGAGCTCCGCCGCTGGATTGGCCGCCGTCGCGCGGCGGCCGATTCTCCGCCCAGATGCGGCCGCCCGCATTCTGCGTGATCTGACGGGCGATGGAGAGGCCGAGGCCCGAATTCTTGCCGAAGGTGTCGCTGGGCCGCTCCGTATAGAAACGCTCGAAAATGGATTCCAGATTGTCCGGCGGGATGCCGGGACCGCAATCCTCGACCGTCACGCGCGCGAAAGCATGATGCATATGCGCGGTGATGGTGATGGTGCTTCCTTCCGGACTGAAGGAAATCGCGTTGTCGATCAGGTTGCGGAAGACCTGGCCCAGCCTCTCGTCATGGCCCATCACCTTGGTGCCGGGGGGAAGCTCGTCGCGGAGCGTGACGGCGACGTCCTTGCCGCGGTCGGTCACGTCATAGATCTCCACGATGGTCTGCAGAAGATGCGAAAGCTGAATCTCGCTGCGCGCTTCGCGCGACAATTCCGCGTCCAGCCGCGAGGCGTCGGAAATGTCCGTGATGAGCCGGTCGATGCGTTTCACATCCGCGCGCACCAACGTCATCAATCTCTGACGTGCCGTATCGTCGGATGCCCGCACCAGCATTTCCATCGCCGAGGCCAGGGAGGTGAGCGGATTTTTCAGTTCGTGCGCGACATCGGCGGCAAAGCGTTCGATGGCGCCGATGCGGTCATAAAGCGCCGCCGTCATTTCCTTCAGGCTGTCGGCGAGGTCGCCGATTTCGTCATTGCGCTCGGGAAAGCCGGGAATGGCGTCGCGCCCGCCCGAGCCGAAGCGCACCTGGTCGGCCGCCGCCGCCAGCCGCCGGATCGGTTCGGCGATGGTGCCCGCCAGATACAGGGACGACAGCAGCATCACCCCGAAGGCGACCAGAAAGACTTCGAACAGGATGAAACGTTCCTGGCGAAGAATGTCGTCGATATCTCCGCCTTCGGTGGTGACGAAGACTTCACCATAGAGGAGGAGTACGCCTCGGATTGGGACCGCCACCGACAAGACCAACCTGTTCTGGGAATCCACCCGCTCGGCGCTGGAGGTCTCGCCGATCATGGCGGCGCCGACTTCCGGATAGATACGTCCGTCCTCGCCACCTTCGGAATAGGAAGGGAGTTGGCTGAATGGGCGTACGCCCATGACGCCGTCATAGATGCGTTTGGCCCATTCCTTGATCTGGCTCCAGCGGTCGAGTGGCGGTAATGCCGAAATTTGCACGACATTGCGGGGCAGGAGCAGGCGTGTGTCCACCACCAGATGGCCGCTTGGCAGATAGATCCGAGCACGTAGGCGCGTAGGCGCGATCAACTCGCGCAACAGCGGTTCTGCCAGATCCGCGTCAAGCGCTTGGGTTTTGTCGTTGATGGCATACTTGCCCAATGCGCTGGCGACGATGGCGGCCTGCTGCTGGATGCTGTTGAGGCGTTCTTCCACCAGTCCGCGGCCGGAGGATTGCACGCCGATCACCCCGCCGGTCAGGATCAGCAGCGCCAGCGCGTTGAAGGCGAGGATGCGCCAGGTAAGGGCGGAGAAATGCGGAAACAGGGCCGCTTACTCCTTGTAGCGATAGCCCACGCCATAGAGCGTTTCGATAGCGTCGAAATCGTCCGCCACCACCTTGAATTTCTTGCGCAGCCGCTTGATGTGGCTGTCGATGGTGCGGTCGTCGACATAGACCTGGTCGTCATAGGCCGCGTCCATCAGGCTGTCGCGGCTTTTGACGAAGCCCGGCCGCTGCGCCAGCGCCTGCAGGATCAGGAATTCCGTGACGGTCAGGCGCACCGGCTTGCCGTCCCAGGTGCATTCATGGCGCTGGGGATCGAGCGCCAACTTGCCGCGCACCAGCGCTTCCTTTTTCTGTTCGCCGGGCGCGAGAGGCGCGGTCTTGGCTTCGGCGCGCCGCAGCACCGCACGGACACGCTCCAGCAGCAGGCGCTGGGAGAAGGGCTTGCGGATATAGTCGTCGGCGCCGGCATTGAGGCCCATCAGCTCGTCTATCTCCTCATCCTTGGAGGTGAGGAAAATCACCGGCAGATCGGGCGAGCCCTGGCGCAGCCGGCGCAGCAGCTCCAGCCCATCCATGCGCGGCATCTTGATGTCGAGGATCGCGAGGTCGGGCGCCGTGGTGGTCAAGGCCGTCAGCGCCGCCGCGGGATCGGAGAAGGCGCGGATATGATAGCCTTCCTGCTCCAGCAGCATGGTAACGGATTCAAGGATATTCTTGTCGTCGTCGACGAGGGCAATATTGGCCATAAAATTTCCGGACAGGTCGCGGCAGGTCTTAGTATAAGCCCCTGACCGACAAAGCAAAGACTTATGGAACTTTGAGAACTCCCTGTGGACAAACCCGTTCCCTATGAGCCGCGCCGTTTCCAGAGCGCGGTGCCCTATTACCAGCGCTATCGCCTGGCCTATCCCGAGCGCCTGATCGCGCGGGTAACGGCGCTATTGGGGCTGACGCCCGGTGACGCCGTGTTGGATCTGGGATGCGGACCCGGCTCCCTCTCGGTGCCCTTCGCCAGGGCCGGCATGGCGGTCACCGCGGCCGATCCGGAGCCGGAGATGCTGGCGGGCGCCGAGGCCGCGGCCAAAGCCGCCGGCGTGCCCCTCGCGCTCTGGCAGGGTGGATCCTATGACCTGACGCCCGAGACGGGACCCTATCGCATGGTCAGCATCGGGCGCGCATTTCACTGGATGGACCGGCTTGCGACGCTCGCCATGCTGGACAGGATTGTGAGTCCCGGCGGCGCGGTCGTCTTTTTTCATGATGCCCATCCGGTTCTGCCGGAAAATGACTGGTTCAAGATCCTGTGCAAGGTCGGCGACAAATATGGCCGTGCGGTGCAGCGGCATATTGCCGAGCGCAAGGCGCTCGGCCATCGCCGCTATGAGCCCTTCCTCTATCAATCCGCATTCACCGAGCTGGATGGGCTGAGCGTCACGATCCGCGCGCCCATCAGTGAGGACGAGATTGTAGGCCGCGCCTTTTCGCAATCGACATCCTCGCCCGACAAGCTGGGGGCGCAGGCGGATGACTTCGAAGCCGAGTTGCGGGATCGATTGCGTGCGCTTTCGCCCGCCGGGCAATTCATGGAAATCGCCGAGATGGTGGCATTGGTGGCGCGGCGGCCAGAACATGATTGACCTTGAGGCGCTGCGCCGCGGCAAGCTGTACGACTTCGCGGCGGGCTTGCCGCTGATTCTCTGGTTCGGCTATGGCGCCGTGAAATTGCGGCCGGATCTGGCGGCGGATGCGCGCGCCTGGCTAGCCCAGCCGGACAGTCTGCTGGCGAATATGCGTTTCTTCGCTTTGTTTGCCGCGCTCGCGTTCAATCTTCTGCTGATCTATCTGATCGTGGTGCGCACCGAGCCGGTCAAGCGGTCCTCCGGTGTTCTCCCGCGTCTTTGCGGCTTCGCGGGCACCTTTCTCGGTGTCGGCATTCTGCAGCTGAAGCCCCAGGCATTGTCCTTGCCCTGGCAAACCAGCGCGGCCGCGCTGGTGTTCGCGGGCAGCCTGGGCTCGGCCATCGTGCTGGCGCGGCTGGGCAAATCCTTCTCGATCATGCCCGAAGCCCGCAATCTGGTGACGAGCGGACCTTACGCGGTTGCCCGCCATCCCCTGTACGCGGTGGAGTTTCTCACCCTGATCGGCACCGCGATACAGTTCGCCCAGCCTTGGGCGGCGCTTCTCGCGCTGGGCGTGATCGTGCTTCAGGTGTTGCGCACTCTATTCGAGGAGCGCGTGCTGTTGGCCGCTTATCCCGAATATGCAGGCTATCGCGCGCGCGTGAAGCGCTTCGGCCTGATCTGATCCATTTGGGTTCGTCTTGGTCAGGACCCGCCTTCCCGTGCGCGCGAAGCGCGCTGGCGGGGGAGGGTGAGTAGCGGCAGCGTACGAACGTAGCACGCTCTCGAGCGTGCGAAGGCCGGAGGGGTAAAACTAAACGAATTCGACTTTCAGGATTTCGTAGGAGCGCGCGCCGCCGGGCGCCGCGACTTCCACCGTGTCGCCCTTGCTCTTGCCGATCAGCGCGCGGGCGATGGGCGAGGAGAGCGAAATGCGGCCCTTCTTGGCATCGGACTCCACGTCACCCACGATCTGGTATTTCCGCTTCTCGTCGGTGTCTTCATCGACCAAGGTGACGGTGGCGCCGAACTTGACGCTGGTGCCGCCCAATTTGGAGATGTCGATCACTTCGGCACGGCCGATCTGGTCTTCCAGTTCCATGACCCGCCCTTCGATGAAGCTCTGCCGCTCCTTGGCGGCGTGATATTCGGCATTCTCCGACAGATCGCCATGGGCGCGCGCTTCCGCGATCATCTTGATGATTTCGTGGCGATCGACGTTTTTCAGCCGGTTCAATTCGTCTTCCAGGCCTTTGAAGCCAGAAGCCGTCATCGGAATCTTTTCCATCACCGTCGCGTCCCGTTGAGCCAAAAGGACCCTCCATCCGGCCTTATGGTCCGGAGTGGGGTCTATTGGCCGCTCTAAAGCATTGATCCTGCTAGGCTTTACAAAGCTTCATGTCACCCAGCCGCTAAACTGTAAGACTGGAGGGGGGCGACTTCAAGAGATTGGCCTTTGAGCGCCGCGATAGCCTCGGTGGCGGCCTTGGCCCCGGCCAGGGTGGTGTAATAAGGGACTCTCAAGGTGAGAGCGGCCCTGCGGATGGAAGAGGAGTCCGCCAAGGCTTGCGCCCCGTCGGTGGTGTTGAAGACCAGATGGATCTCGCCATTCTTGAGCGCATCCACCACATGAGGACGGCCCTCCAGCACCTTGTTGATGGTGGCGACCGGCAGGCCCGCCTCTGCCAGCGCGCGGGCGGTGCCGCCCGTTGCGATCAAAGAAAAGCCCATGGCGACCAGATCGCGTGCCGGCGCCACGGCCAGCGCCTTGTCGGCATCCCGGACCGAAATGAAGACCGTCCCGCCCACCGGCAGGCGGACGCCGGCGCCGATCTGGCTCTTGGCGAAAGCGCGGGCGAAGCTGACATCCACGCCCATCACTTCGCCGGTGGAGCGCATCTCCGGACCCAGGATGGTGTCCACGCCCGGGAAGCGGGCGAAGGGCAGCACCGCCTCCTTGACCGAAATATGATCCGGCCGCGGTTTCTTGAGATGAAAGCTGGCCAGCTTTTCACCCGCCATCACCCGCGACGCGATGGCGGCGACGGGCAGGCCGATGGCCTTGGCGACAAAGGGCACGGTGCGGCTGGCGCGGGGATTGACCTCCAGCACATAGATCTCATCGCCCTGGATGGCGTATTGCACATTCATCAGTCCACGGACATTTAGCGCCACGGCCATGGCTTTGGTCTGGCGCTCGATCTCCGCGATGATGGCGGGCTTGAGGGTGTGCGGCGGCAGCGAGCAGGCGCTATCGCCGGAATGAACCCCGGCTTCCTCGATATGCTCCATGATGCCCGCGATGAAAACCTCCGAATCGTCGTCGCAGATCGCATCCACATCCACTTCGGTGGCGCGATTGAGAAAGCCGTCGATCAGGACCGGATTGTCGCCCGAGATCCGGAACAGTTCACCCGACGCCAGCTGTTCCTTCATCTGGATCTCGTCCGACACCACCACCATGCCGCGGCCACCCAGCACATAGGACGGGCGCAGGATCACGGGATAGCCGATCTCGCCTGCGGCTTTGACCGCTTCGTCCGCCGTCATGACGGTGGCGTTGCGCGGCTGTTTGAGGCCGAGCTCGTTGAGCAGCTTCTGGAAACGCTTGCGGTCTTCGGCCAGATCGATGGCATCGGCGCTGGTGCCCAGGATCGGCACGCCCGCATCGCGCAGGGTATTGGCGAGCTTGAGTGGAGTCTGGCCGCCGAACTGCACGATCACTCCGGCCAAGCTGCCCTTTTCCTGCTCCTTGGCCACGATCTCCAGCACATCTTCGGCCGTCAGGGGCTCGAAATAGAGCCGGTCGGAAGTGTCGTAATCGGTGGAGACGGTTTCGGGATTGCAGTTGACCATGATGGTTTCATAGCCGCGCTCCGACAGCGCGAAGGCGGCATGGCAGCAGCAATAGTCGAATTCGATGCCTTGCCCGATGCGGTTGGGCCCGCCGCCCAGGATGATGATCTTCTTCTTGTCGCTGGGATCGGCCTCGCAGGCGATCTGCCCGTTCATGGGCATTTCGTAGCTGGAATACATGTAAGGCGTCAGCGCCTGGAATTCGGCGGCACAGGTGTCGATTCGCTTGTAGCAGGGCCGGATCTTCAGCGCATGGCGCGCAGCGCGCACGGCCGCTTCCTTCTGGCCGGTCAGCTTGGCCAGCCGGGCGTCGGAGAAACCCATGGTCTTGAGGCGGCGGAAGGATTTTTCGTCCTTCGGCAGACCGTTCTTTTTGACGCCCGCTTCGGCGGCGATGATGGTTTCGATTTCGCCCAGGAACCAGGGATCGTAGCTGGTGATCTTCTGGATTTCCTCCAGCGGAAAGCCATGCCGCATCGCCTGGGCGGCGTTGAGCAGCCGATCCGGCGTGGGACGCGCCAAGGCGGCGCGGATGGCGGTCTTGTCGTCGGACAAGGGCGTCTCGTCGAACCCGGTCAGACCGGTCTCCAGCGAACGCAGTGCTTTCTGAATGGATTCGGCAAAGGTGCGGCCGATGGCCATGGCTTCGCCCACCGACTTCATGGCGGTGGTCAGCAGCGGCTCGGCGCCGGGAAATTTCTCGAAAGCGAAGCGGGGGATCTTGGTGACGACATAGTCGATGGTGGGCTCGAAAGAGGCCGGCGTGACCTTGGTGATGTCGTTCTTGAGTTCGTCCAGGGTGTAACCCACCGCCAGCTTGGCGGCGATCTTGGCGATGGGAAAGCCGGTCGCTTTCGATGCCAGCGCGGACGATCGGGACACGCGTGGATTCATTTCGATCACCACCATGCGTCCGTCTTTCGGATTCACGGCGAATTGGACGTTGGAGCCGCCTGTCTCGACCCCGATCTCGCGCAGCACTGCGATCGAGGCGGAACGCATCCGCTGATATTCCTTGTCGGTGAGGGTCAGCGCCGGGGCGATGGTGATGGAATCGCCGGTATGCACGCCCATCGCGTCCACATTCTCGATGGAGCAGATGATGATGGCGTTGTCGGCCTTGTCGCGCACCACCTCCATCTCGAACTCTTTCCAGCCCAGCACCGATTCTTCGATCAGCACTTCGCGGGTGGGTGAAGCGTCCAGGCCGGATTCCACGATGGCGAAGAATTCCTCGCGATTATAGGCGATGCCGCCGCCGGTGCCGCCCATGGTGAAGCTGGGACGGATGACGGTGGGAAGCCCCACCTGATCCAGCGCCGCCAGCGCCTTGGTGAAGCTTTCCGGCGACAATTCCATCATGGGATTATTGCTGCCGTCATAGACGATATTCCCGGCGGTATCTTTCTTCTGGCGCAACTGGCCTTTCAAAGTGATGCCCTTGGGAACATCCAGGCCGATGGCAATCATGGCCTGCTTGAAACGCTCGCGGTCCTCGGCCTTGTCGATGGCGTCGGCGGTGGCGCCGATCAGTTCGACATTGCGACGATCCAATGCGCCGATCTTGCGCAAGGACAGCGCCGTGTTGAGCGCGGTCTGCCCGCCCATGGTGGGAAGCAGGGCGAACACCATGCCGGGCGGCACGTTGGGCCGTTCGCGGGCGATGATTTTCTCGACGAACTCCGCCGTGATCGGTTCAATATAGGTGGCGTCCGCCATGTCCGGGTCGGTCATGATGGTGGCGGGGTTGGAATTCACCAGCACCACCCGGTAGCCTTCCTCGCGCAGCGCCTTGCAGGCCTGGGCCCCCGAATAGTCGAATTCGCAAGCCTGGCCGATGACGATAGGGCCGGCGCCGATGATCAGAACGGTATGGATATCGGTGCGTTTGGGCATGTCGACTTCTCTAATTGCTCCGGGCCTTCCGGCCCGGATGGGCGCGCGTGGACGGACCCGCGCGGAAGCGCTTCGGGGGCCGGCCAAGTTGTAGGTTAAGGGGACCGTTTAGATGGGTAGGAGTGCGCCTGCAACCCCTGAATCGACAGGGCCGCTCAGCTTTTCCAGCGCAGGATGCGTTCCTGCACAGGATTGACGAATTCCGTGCCGTTTTCGAGCGAATCCGCCCAGGCTTTCTTGACCCGGTGGTACCAGATCGCCGGCTGGTCCGAATCCTGGATCAGCATCAGATTCGGGGAGAATTTCAGGCCCTCGCGCTGCAGTTCCACCATCTTGCGGTCGTCGGCGATGAAGGTCGGCCCCAGCGCCATGAAAAAAGGCCGGATGAAGAACAGCCAGCCGGGCCAGTAGAAGACCTGGATGATGTCGGTGTGGTCGGCATCGCGCGGCGTGCAGACGGTGAGGCCGATCACGGTGAAATCCTTGCCGAACAGCCGGCCCTTGATGATTTCGAACCGGGTCGAGGGAAGCTCGAATGTGATCTCGGTGGTGACTTCGCCGAGCAGACTATAGGCCGGCTTGGACGGCTTGTGCGGCGACATCACAAACCCCTGGGGTAGGGGGGCGTAATGTTTTTCCTTGAGGCGCGGCGTGCGCTTCCACCACCAATGGTCGTGGACATAGGCGGCATGCACCGGATCCATCAGCCCGATCACGGCATGATCGATTCCGCAACCGAATGTCTGGATTTCGGTCCAGCGCGGCTTGGGGTCGGCGATCGCGACGCGGGGCGGCTCCGATTGCGGCATTTCGTTTTTGGCCGCGACATAAACCCAGAGCAGGCCGTCCTGCTCGCGCACGGGATAATGCCGTACACGGATCTTGTTGGGATCGAGGTCCTGGCCCTCGACCAGCGAAGGGATCGCGCTGCAGACGCCGTCGCGGCGGAAGCGCCAGCCGTGATAGGGACATTGGACCGTGTTCTCGGCCAGGATCTTTCCCGCCGACAAGGGCACGCCGCGATGGGGGCAGATGTCGCGCATGGCGAAAGCCTGGCCATCGCGCATGCGGCCCAGCAGCACCGGCTCCCCCAGCAGCATTTCGCGGCGCATCTGGCCGGGCTTCAGGCTGGACGCCAGCGCGGGCATATACCAGAGACCGCGCAGCGGCTCTCCCTCGGCGGCCATCAGTTGGGCGCGCCGAAAACGGCGCCCGGCGGCAGGCCGGGCTGGCCTCCCGGTCCGGAGGTGTCTGCCTTGGTCATCAACGCGTCGCGAGTCATCATCAAAAGGCGTCCCTTGTCCGGAGACAGCTTATAAGCCCATCCGGCTGCGCGCGCACTGATCATGCCGGCCTCCTGGCGCTGCATGGTGGGCGTGCCCGGATCGGCCTCGGCGGAGACCCTGATCCAGACTTCGTCCTTCACGGAAATGGCGTCGATATGGATGTTCTGCATGTCGAATGTGTGCGCCGACAGATGCACCGGTTTGGAGAAGTCGAACTGCGACGCGGGCTGGACATCGACGAAAGCAAAGCCCGTGATCAGTTGCGGGATCAGATTGACGGTGACGGGATTGGCGGCGAACCCCTTGGGCGGCGGGGGTCCTTCGAGCTTGTATTGCCGGTCGGATTGATGTTCGCGCTTGACCGTGAAGGGCGCGCCTTGAATCGGCGTGATGGTGACGGCGTTGAGGCGTGCCGGTTCGATGGCCATCACTCCCGTCTCCAGCCAGTCGGCGACATTGCCATGCACGGTGAAGACGGCGCGGGCGAGATAGCTTTGATTGTCGCCGGGATGGCGCACGAACACGCCGGTGGCGCCCTGCGCGTTCTGCAGATCGGCACTGTTGCCGATGATGACGGCGGCCAGGGTCTTGTCGGCCTTGTCGCTGACCGTGATGGCCGTGCCGCTGCCCCTGGGCGGCATGTCCAGCCCGATGGTGGGCAGCCAGTCGGCGCGTGCGGTCTTGGGCTCGATGGCCTCCAGAGCGGCAAGCCCAATCAGAGTGTGGCGCACCTGGTCAAAATCGGCGGGATAATTGCCCCGGGCCGGCAGCACCCAGCCCTTGGCCGGGGAATAGGCGACATCGAACGCCCCGTCATGGGAGACGATATGGATGCGGGTTGCTTCCTTCACATGCGCGGCAAATCCCGGAAGGAATTCGCCCGGCGTGAAACGCGCGCGGCCCTCCTGCGCCCGCACCGTCAGTACGATCACGGCCAGGACCACACTCACGGCAGCGGCCATGCCCAGCACGATCAGATTGCGGCGGCGAAAATCCTTCATGCGCGCCTCCGTCCGCGGCGGGCGCGGCGGATCATGCCCAGGACCAGCGCAAAGGCCGCCACCAGGATCGGCATGCCGAAGATGTTGAGGAAGGCGAGGCGGTTGCCCAAGGCATCGACTTCGGCGCGCAGATTGCGCTGGACATCGCGCAGCTGTCCGCGCGTCTCGGCCATGCCGCGGCGAATGCGTTCGATCTCATCCTTTTGCTTCTGGCCAAGGGCGATGGCGTTGCCGCCCGCGCCCTGCTGCAATTGCGCCAGGGTCTGCTGGGCCTGGGTGAGATTGGTCTGCAAGGTATTTTCCGTCTCGCGATATTTGATCTCGGCGGTTTGCCTGAGCGCCTGGACGACGGTGAAGGGGCGGTCGCTGGAGGCGCGCGTGCGCAGCGAGATCAGATCGTCCGAGCCGGCGAGGTTTTCCACCGCATTGAGGATGAAGGCACCATTGTCGGCGAAAGGCTCCGCCACTGGCCGGCCCAGCTGATTGGTGACATGCACCCAGAAACGGTCATCCCAGAGATCGCTGTCGGCGACGATCATAAGCTGCACGCTGCCATTCTGCACGGCGCCGGGCGCATTGGGGAAAGCGGTCTTGGCAGGCCCGGTGATGCGCGCCGCCATGGCATAGCGAACGCCGGTGGGGCGCACGGAATCGATCAGATGCGTGGGGTCGCGCAAACTCATCAGTTGCGCCCGGTTCATCATGTTGGCTTGGTCGGACGAGGCGATCAGGGTATGGAAGATCGTGGTGGCGCCGCGCATCGGCGCGATCTCGCCGCTCGAGGCCAGGTTGATCGCCTGCAGCGATGCGGTGACCGGATCGCGGGGATCGAAATCCTGCGGCGTCAGATGCAGCCAGATGGGATAGGCGATCGAAGGCTCACGCGGATCGTTGCTGGCCGCCACCTGCTGCGCCGAGGCGCGGTCCAGCAGCACCATGTTGGCGGGGAAATCCACCCCCCAACTGTGCAGCAGCGGGCCCAGATCGGAAGACACCGCGGCCTGGGGATTGCCCTGCTGCACCAGTTCCGAGAGCGGATCGACAAAGGCCAGGATGCGGTGGCCGCCGAGCGCGAAATTGTCCAGCGCCAGAAGCTGGGGCGGCGACATCGCTTGCGGATGCGCGATCACCAGCAAATCAATATTGGCCGGGATGGCGGTGAAATCATTGGCCAGGGTGGTGACGTCATATTCCTGGGCCAGCGCGGCATAGGCTGCCAGGGGCTGGGGGTTTTGCTGCGTGCCCATGACCGGCAGCGAGGTGATTAGGCCGATGCTGGGCTTCTTGGGCGTGGCCAGGTGATAGATCAGCGCGGAAAGGTCATACTCCAGATAGGCCTCGCGCGCGGCGGCGAAGTAGGGAATCGTCTGACGCCCGTCGATGCTGTTTGTGCCGGACAAGCCGAAATAGACCACGTCGCCCCGATCTGTCGGCGCCGGGGTCAGTCCGGCGGCGCTGGCTTGATCCTCTTCCGGCGTGAAGGGCTCGGGATCGATTTCCTGCAGGATCAGCTTGCCATGGCCCAGCGCCACATATTCGCCCAGCAGGTCGCGCACCCGCTTGGCGTAGGACGCGGTCGAGGCATAGCGCGCGCCGGCGGTGCGCGAATAATAGAACTTTAAGGTCACCGGCTCCTGGAGTTTGGCCAGGATGTTGCGCGTGCCTTTGTTCAACGTGAATTGGCGGTTCTGGGTGAGGTCCAGCCGTGCGTTGGTGAAGAAATTGTCGGCGAAGATATTGGCGCTCACGAACAGGATCGCGGCCAGCACCAGGGCGGAGAAGACATATGTGCGGCGGGGGATCATGTCAGCCGCTCTTGCGCAGATCCACGATCAGCGTGTTCGCGTAGAGGAACAAGCCGATCAGGGAGAAGAAGAAAATCAGGTCGCGCAGATCGATCACGCCCGAAGTGATGGCGGAAAAATGCACCAGGAAACTGAAAGAGGAAATTGCCTCCACCAGCGGCAAGGGCGCCCAGCCGCGCACCGCATCCAGCACCAGGGGCGCGCCGGAGATCGTGAACAGGAAACACACCACCACGCTGACGATAAAGGCGATCACCTGGTTCGAGGTGGCGGACGAAATGCAGGCGCCGATGGAGAGATAGGCGCCCGCCATCAGGAAGCTGCCGATATAGGAAGCCAGGATCACGCCATTGTCGGGATGGCCCAGATAATTGACCGTGAGCCAGATCGGGAAGGTGAGAAGCAGCGCCAGGCCGGCAAATGCCCAGGCGGCGAGGAACTTGCCCAGCACCGTGATCCAGAGCGGCACGGGCAGGGTCAGCAGCAACTCCATGGTGCCGCTGCGGCGCTCTTCCGCCCAGAGCCGCATCGCCAGCGCCGGCACCAGGAACAGATAGAGCCAGGGGTGATAGCCGAAAAAGACCGACAGATCGGCGACGCCATTGTCGTAGAAATGGCCCACGTAAAATGTGAAGGCGCCCATCGCGAACAGGAAGATCACAAGGAAGACGAAAGCCAGCGGGGTGGCGAAATAGGATTTGAATTCCCGCGCAAAGACCGGCCACAGCAGGTTCATGCGGAAGCTCCCGCCGTTGCCGTATCGCGGGTGGTGAGCTGGCGGAAGACGTCGTCCAGCCTGCCGCTGGGCGAACGCGCCGCCAGCGCGGCAGGGGTGGCGTCGGCAACGACGCGGCCCTGGTCGATGATCACGGCGCGGGTGCAGATCGCTTCGACTTCTTCCAGAAGATGGGTGGAGATGATGATGGTCTTGTCTTTCGCCATGCCGCGGATCAGATCGCGCACGGCGTGTTTCTGGTTGGGGTCGAGGCCGTCGGTGGGCTCGTCCAGCACCAGGACGTCGGGATCGTGCAGGATTGCCTGTGCCAGGCCGACGCGGCGGCGAAAGCCCTTGGACAAGGTCTCGATCGGCTGATCCAGGACGAACTGAAGTTCCGCGCCGGCAATTGCGCGCGCCGTGGCGCTGCGGGCCGCGGCACCGGACAATTGGCGTACGCCGGCGATGAAGTGGAGAAATTCGCGCGGCGTCATTTCGCCATAGGCCGGCGCGCCTTCCGGCAGATAGCCCATCCGCTTCTGGGCGGCGATGGTGTCGCTGACGATGTCATGGCCGCAGATGCGGACCGAGCCTTCGTCGGGGGCGAGATAGCCCGTCACCATCTTCATGGTGGTGGATTTGCCCGCGCCGTTGGGACCCAGGAAGCCCAGCACTTCGCCCGGGCGTACGATGAGGTTCAGTCCCGTCACGGCGGTGACCGGCCCGAAACGCTTGGTGAGGTTCTGAATTTCGATCATAGTCGGGTGGGAACCAGGTTTTTCTCCGTTTAGAGAAATCGATACGGAGCCGCAAGCGGGCCTCTCGTCACGGTCCGTCAGGGAGTCTTGCGTGGTCAGTCTGAAGATCTTGCGCCGCGCCATTGCAGTGGGCGTGATGTTCGAGCTGCTGCTGGTGGTGGCGGCGCATTATCGCCCATGGCTGCAGCACAATTACTTCCTGATGTTCGGCTGCATGCTGATTCCGGGCGTGGCCGGGCTGCTCTACGCCCGCGATCTGGCGCGGGGGTTTGTGGCGGGGGCCCTTGGCGGCTCCGCAATCGGCGCCTTGTGCGGTGTGGTGGCGGTGGCGGCGGCCAACCTGTTCGGCGATCAACCGGACCTGCTGATTCCCTGGGCGGTGATGGTCCTGACCGTCACCGGCGCGATCGGCGGGCTGTTCGGACAGCTCGACGCGCTGATGAAGGCGTTCTTCCGCTCGCTGCGGTGAAGCTTTCGATGGGGGGAGGAAGCTGTCGGTTGGCGCGATCTGGCCAAACCCGGAAAGGGCTGGGGGGCTTGAAGTTCCGGGCCGACTCAAAAAACACGGCCAACCGACGAAGAGATGGTCGGTCCGGAAAGCGGCCAGCACATGGTTCAATCGTGACCATTTCAGGGCAGCGATTACAAAAGCGAAAGGCTTGCGGCGCCCGGGTTCCCGGCTCATCATGGCGGCGATGGCGGAAGAACCCATAGCGTTTCACCGCGCCGCGCCTTTTGTCAGGGACGCAGCGCGGGATTATTCCGAAAATGGCGCTGCCATCCCTGTGACGCGCTTCGACCGCGGGGAACTCAATCGCATTCTGACGGTGTATGGCCGCATGGTCGCCGCCGGGGAATGGCGCGATTACGCCCTCGATTTCCTGGAAGAGGTGGCGGTTTTCTCGATTTTCCGCCGCGCCAGCGAAATGCCGCTCTTCCGGGTGGAGAAGCGCCCCAAGCTGCGCGTCAAACAGGGACAATATTGCGTGATTGCGGCGGGCGGATTGGTAATGAAGCGCGGCCCCGATCTCGCCCAGGTCCTCAAAGTCTTTGACAAGAAATTGCTCAAAGCCCTTGCGGATTAAAAGAAAAACCCGGTAGCGACACCGGGTTTTTTTGAAACATTCCCAGGCTCTCTTCTCCCGCAAGGCGAAGCCATTGACGGGGGAAGATGTCTGCTAGCGGGCCTGCCCGCGTAGCAGACAGATGGGGGAAGAAATCAACGGCGATTGCCCATGAACCGCAGCAGGTAGAGGAAGAGGTTGATGAAGTCGAGATAGAGGCGCAGCGCGCCCATGATCGCCTTCTTGCCCATCACCTCGCCATCGTCGCCGGCGAAATACATGTTCTTGATGCTCTGGCTGTCATAGGCGGTAAGGCCCGTGAAAATCAGCACGCCGATCACCGAAACCACGAATTGCAGTTGGGTCGAGTGGAAGAACAGGTTGGCCAGCGACGCCAGGATCAATCCGATCAGGCCCATGAACAGGAACGAACCCATTCCGGTCAGATCGCGGTTGGTGGTGTAGCCCCACAGGCTCATGGCGCCGAAGGTCGCCGCGGTGACGAAGAAGGTCATCGCGATGGAGGTGCCGGTATAGAGGAACAGGATGGTGGACAGGGAAACGCCCATCACCGCGGCATAGGCCCAGAAGGTCATCTGCGCCGTCGCAAAGCTCATCTTCTGCATGCCAAAGGACAGGAACAGGACCATGCCCAGCGGCGCGAACATGGCAATCCAGCCCAGGATATTGGGCTGCATCGCGATTCCGTTTACCGTCTGCACCTGGTTGTAGAACACCTGCGCCAGCGGCGTATTCGCCGTCAGCCAGGCAACCGCGCCGGTGAGGCCCAAGCCCACCAGCATGTAATTGTAGACGCGCAGCATATAGGCGCGCAGGCCGGCATCCACCGAAGCAACGCCGCTGGCCGCGCCGCGCACAAGCCGATTGTCATAGTCCGCCATGAGGAACTCCCTTTAAGCCATCAGTATATCGTGATTTGCGACATGGGTATCAAGCGGCGCGCCAAAATATCGAAACCCGGCTAATCCCCGGATTTCAAAGCGTTAATATATGACGCTTCATGCGTTCCGCAGCCGCTGGGCAGGGCGGGCATTGAGGGCTGCGATGGCGCCGAACAGGCCGAAAAGCAATGTCGCCGTGCCGCCACCCGCCACCGTCCACAGCGCCGCCTGGGCGTCGAAGACAAAACTGGTGTCCAGGATCTGGCGCGCGATCATGCTGGCCGCCAGGGTGCCCGCACCCAGCGCGATGATTCCGGTGGTGAGGCCCAAAAGGCCATATTCCAGGATATAGACCAGCGCGATCTGCGCCCGCGTCGCGCCCACCACTTTGAGCACCGTGGCGTCATAAAGCCGGGTGCGGGCGCCCGCCGCAATGGTGCCCGCCAGCACCAGCAGCCCCGCCAGGATGGTCACCAGGCTGGCGGCGCGGATGCCTTGCGCCAATTGCTGCAGCAATGTGTTGACCTGGGCGATGGCGTCTTTCACCCGCACCGCCGAGATGTTGGGAAACTTCTCCGTCACCGCCATGTACATCGCATTCTCCTGCGATGGCGCGACGCGCACGGTGGCGAGGAAGGAATGCGGCGCCTTGTCGATCAGGCCGGGCGACAGCACGAGAATGAAATTCTGTCCGCCGCTGCGGAAATCCACCTTGCGCAGATTGGCTATGCGGCCATCGATCTGCCGCCCCAGCACGTTCAAGGACATGCCGTCGCCGACTTTGAGGCCGGTGCCTTTGGCGACTTCCTCGTCCAGCGAAATCAAGGTGGACCCGGTATAGTTCGCCGTCCACCAGGTTCCGCTGGTGATCACGGTGCCGGGCGGCGGCACCGTCGCATAGGTGATGCCCCGGTCGCCCGACAGGGCCCATTTCACGTCGGGATCCACCTTTGCTTGCGCCGACGGCACGCCGTTCAGCGACGTGATCCGTCCACGGATCATCGGCGTGCGCTTGTAATCCTGTTGTGTCTTGAAGGCAGCGATGGTGCGGTCGAAATCGGCGATCTGATTGGGCTGGATGTCGACAAAGAAGAAGCTCGGCGCGCGGCTTGGCAGCGCTTCGTTCACTTCGGCGGCCATGGTGCGGTCGAGCAGGATGATGGTCGAAAGCAAAGTCAGTCCCAGGCCCAGGGCCGTGACCACGCCCTGGGTGGCGGCGCCGGGGCGGGTGAGATCGCCCACCGCCAGGCGGATCAGCGGCGAACGCGGGCGGGGCAACCTGCGCAAGGTCCACATCAGGGCGCCCGCCACCAGCCGCAGCAGCCCCAGAAGCACGATGGCGGCTACCAGAAATTCTCCCGCGTAAAGCGGCGAGGGCGCCAGGACCAGCATCAGGC
The DNA here is from genome assembly GCA_040389245.1 of Pseudomonadota bacterium. Taxonomy (GTDB): domain Bacteria; phylum Pseudomonadota; class Alphaproteobacteria; order Micropepsales; family Micropepsaceae; genus Rhizomicrobium. The sequence continues at coordinate 2,179,355 of JAZKAH010000002.1, forward strand.
CGACGATCCCCAGGCCCGCCGCACCGGCGGCCAGCAGATAGATGGGACGAAGGCGCATGCCGTCCGGCGCCACTGTTTCCCGCAACAGACTGGCGGGCGGAATTTCACGGGCGCGGCCAAGCGGCGGCACGGAAAAGGCGATGGCCGACAAAAGCCCGAAACCGGCGGCCAGCAGCAAAGGTCCGGGGTAAATGCCCAGCGCCGGCGGAAGCGGCAGCACATCCGCATAGAAATAAGCGAGCAGGAACGGCGCGGTGGCGCCGATGGCGACGCCCAGGATCAAAGCGGCCAGCGCAATCGCCATCACCTGCAGAAAAAAGGTCAGGAACACCAATCGTCCGTCCGCTCCCAGGGATTTGAGAATGGCGATATCGAACCGTTTGCGGTCCAGGAAGGCCGATACCGCTTCGCTGGCGCCGACGCCGCCGACACCAAGCGCCGTCAGTCCCACCAGGGTGAGAAACATCGCCACCTGCTCGACAAAGCGGCGGATGCCCGGGGCGGCATCGTTGCGGTCGCGAATCTGCCAGCCCGCATCCGGAAAGGCCTTTGCCGCATCGGCCTTGAAGCTTTCGATCGTGGCGCCCCGCTTTTCGGCGTTGGGCGTAAAGGCGAGACGGTAGGTGTAATTGATCAGACTGCCCGGTTGTTCCAGCTTGGTGCCGGCCAGCGCTTGCGTGGAAATCAGGATGTGCGGGCCCAGCGAAAACCCCATCGAGATCCGGTCGGGCTCGCTGTTGAGCGTGGCGATCACGCGGAAGGTGGCGGCGCCCAGCTTGAGCAGATCGCCGCGCTTGACGTGCAACCGGTCGAGAAGGGTCTGTTCCGCCGCCGCGCCGCAGATCCCGTCATCTTCGCAATGCAGGATGTCGCCAAGACTTTGCGCCGGCGTAAAGCTGGGCGCGCCGAACAGCGGCCAGGTGTTGTTGACGGCCTTCACTTCGACAAGCTCGCGCTCGCTTTGCTTGCCGTCGCGCAAGGCAAAGGTCATCGATTGCATCGAGATATTGTTGGACAGGCGGCCATAGCGTTCGAGGAAGGCGCGCTCCTGCGGTGTGACGGGGCGATGCACCAGGGTCACCGCGACATCGCCGCCCAGGAAAGTCTGCCCGGAGTCGCGCAAGCCGGTCAGGAAAGCGTCGCTGAGCGATTCCACGCCTGCAATCGCGGCTGTGCCCAGCAGCAGGCAGAGGAAGAAAATCCGGAAGCCCTTGAGGCCGCCGCGCAGCTCGCGCCGCGCCAGTTTCCAGGCGAGGGCCAGGCTGTTCACGCCGGGACCAGCACAGGATGGGCTATTTCATCTGTGACGATCCGGCCGCTTTCCAGCCGCACCACGCGCTGGCAGCGCCGGGCGAGATTTTCTTCATGGGTGACCAGGAACAGGGTGGCGCCCCGCTCCGCATTCAGCGCGAACAGGAGATCGGCGATGGCCTCGCCATTGCCGCTGTCGAGGTTGCCTGTGGGCTCATCGGCGAAGAGGATTCGCGGCCGTGGCGCCATGGCGCGCGCCAGCGCCACGCGCTGCTGTTCGCCGCCGGACAATTGACCGGGATAATGGTGCCCGCGGCCGGCGAGCCCCACGGCTTTCAACTCCGCTGCGGCGAGGTCCCAGGCATTGTCCATGCCGTTCAGCTCCAGCGGCACCGCGACATTTTCCAGCGCGGTCATGGTGGGAATGAGATGAAAGGACTGGAACACGATCCCGACCCTGCCGCGCCGGAAGCGCGCCGCCGCGTCTTCGCCCATATTGGTGATGTCGGTGCCGGCGATTGTGATGCGGCCGCCGCTGGGCCGCTCCAGTCCCGCCGCCACCATCAAAAGCGACGACTTGCCCGAACCGGAAGGGCCAGTGAGCGCAACGGTCTGGCCGGCTGGGACCGCAAGAGAGACGTCATGCAGGATGTTGACGGCCCCCGCGGCGCTCGGCAGCGTCAGCGCCACCTTGTCGAGCAGGATGGCTGGCAATTTGTCGGCGGGCGAGGGAGTCTGCATCTGGAACTCGATAGGATAAGATGGCACGTGGCGATGATGACCAGCCGATTCAAGTTCCTCCTTAGCACGGTGCTGGCGGTTTCGCTGCTGGCCTCGTCTGCCAGTTTCGGCTCCGCCGAGGCCCGGCCGATCAAGATCCTGGCGATGGGGACCAGCCTGACACAGGGTTATGGCTTGCCGCCGGGGACCGAATTCACCACCCAATTGCAGGCGGCGCTGAAAGCGCAGGGCATAGACGCCGAGATCGTCAATGCCGGTGTCTCCGGCGACACCAGTTCGGGCGGCCTGTCGCGGCTGGATTGGTCGTTGGCGGATCACCCCGACGCGGCGATCCTGGAGCTGGGTTCCAACGACATGCTGCGCGGCGTGCCGCCCAAGGTGACGGAAAAGAATCTGCGCGCCATACTTTCCACCCTGCAAAAGGACCATGTACCGGTGCTGTTCACCGGCATGCATGCCCAGCGCAATCTGGGCCCGGATTATGTGGCGGAGTTCGATGCCATCTATCCCCGCCTGGCCAAGGAATATCCGGTGATCTTCTACCCCTTCATTCTGGATGGCGTGGCGCTGAACCCAAAACTCAATCAGGCGGACGGCCTGCATCCCAATCCGGCGGGCGTGAAAATCATCGTGGCGCGTATCCTGCCGGACGTGAAGAAGCTGATCGCCGAAGCCTCGGCCGCGAAGAACGGTCCTTGATGTTCCGGCGGCTTCTCTCCGTGGGCGGCTTCACGCTTCTGTCGCGCATCACCGGATTTGTGCGCGATATCCTGATGGCCGCCATCCTGGGCAACGGCCTGTTGTCGGATGCGTTCCTGTTCGCGTTCCTGTTCCCCAATTATTTTCGCGCCATCTTTGGGGAAGGCACCGTCAATCCGGCGTTCCTGCCGCGCTATGCCGCGCTTCATGCCAAAGGCGAAACGCAAGCCGCCGCGACATTCGCGAACCGGGTTTTCTCCTGGCAGATCGCGGCCCAGCTTGTGATCCTGGTGCTGGCCCTGGCGGCGATGCCGTTTCTGGTGGACGCTTTTGTGCCGGGTTATACGCCGGCGCAGCGCGCCCTCACGGCCTCTCTTGCGCGCATTACATTTCCCTATTTGATCCTCACCGTGGTCGCCATCCAGCTGTCGGCGATGCTGAACGCGATCGAGAAATTCTGGGCCGCCGCGGCCTGGTCCAATTTGCTCAATCTGGCAATGATCGCGGGGCTGCTGACGGCGCACTGGTTTCCCAGTGCAGCCTATGCCGCCGCCTGGGGCGTGGCGCTGGGCGGGGTGGCGCAATTTTTCTTCATGCTTTGGGCGGGGCGGCAAGGTGGCTTGCGCCTGCGCCTCGTCGCCCTGGTCTGGACGCCGGAGATCAAGGAATTCTTCAAGGCGTTCGGCATCGTCACCTTCGGCGCCGCCAGCGTGGTGGTGGCGCCGCTGATCGATTTCTTCATCGCCAGCTTTCTGCCGATCGGCAGCCGGACCGCGCTCTATTATGCCGACCGCATCAATCAGCTGCCCCTGGGTGTTCTGGGCATCGCGCTGGGCACGGTGCTGTTGCCGGAGATGTCGACGCGCCTGGCCAAAGGTGATCGCGCCGGATCGGACAGCGCCCAGAATCGCTCCGCGGCGCTCACATTGCTTCTTACCTTGCCGTTCGCGGCGACTTTTCTGGTGATCCCCGGCACCATCATGCGAGCCGTCTTCGCGCATGGCGCATTCGACCAGAAGGCGGCCGCGCTTTCGGCGCTGGCGCTGGCGGCCTATGGCGCCGGGCTTCCCGCCATGGCGCTGGTGCGGATCGTGGCGTCCACATTTTATGCCCGTCACGACACCATGACGCCGGCGCGGGCGACAGTGACGGCGATCGTTTCCAACATCGCGCTGAAGATTCTGTTTGTGTGGGGATTTCATCTCGGCGTGGCGGGGGTGGCGCTGGGCACGGCGTTGGGCGCCTGGATCAATGTCGGCATCCTGACTTGGTCCGGCAACAGTCGCGCGCTGCTGGCAATTGAATCGACCTTCGTGCGCGCCCTGCCGCCGGCCTTGTTGGCGGCTTTGGCGACCGCCGCGGGCGCCTGGGTCGGTGCGCGGCTGGGCGAGGCGGCGGTACCAGGCCATTACACCGATATGGCGGCGCTTGCGGGCGCGATGATCTGTGCCAGCCTTGGCTATGGCGCTATCGTGCTGGCGTTCCGCACGCGTCTGCCATTGGGGCGGCTGGCGCGATGAGGCTGTTCGTGGCGTTGCCGATTCCACAAACTGTGGCGCGAAGCATCATGCTGATTCAAGGTGGTGTGCCGGGCGCGCGCTGGCAGACGCGGGAGCAGTTGCATCTGACCTTGCGCTTCATCGGTGACGTGGACGGACGCGAGGCCGCGATGCTGGACGATGCGCTGGCGGGAATCGCGGCGCCGGGGTTCGATCTGCAATTGCATGGCGTGGGACAGTTTGGCCGGCGGCAACCCCATGCGCTATGGGCGGGCTTGCGCAAATCCGAGGCGCTGGAGCATCTCCAGCATAAGGTGGACAACGCCATCCGCCGGGTCGGTCAACCGCAGGACGCCCACAAATTTGCGCCCCATGTCACGGTGGCGCGGCTGCGCAATCCCGAAAACGCCAAAATGATCGAATGGCTGACGCATCATGCGCTGTTTACGAGTGCCGAATTCCGTGTTGGCGCGTTCAACCTTTATTCCAGCCTGCTCACCACCGACGGCAGCGTCTACGCGGTAGAGCGGGAATATTCTTTGGAGAATCGTGATGGCGAAACTACCGATTGAAGATCTGAAAGCGGCGTTGAAGCGATTGCCGGACTGGCGGCTGGCCGATGGGCGCGAGGCCATCACCCGCAAATTCCAGTTCGTGGATTTCGATGCCGCCTTCGCTTTCATGGCGCGTGTGGCGCTCAAGGCGGCGCAGATGGATCACCATCCCGAATGGTTCAATGTCTACAACAAGGTCGAAGTGACGCTCGCCACCCATGACGATCATGGCGTGACGCAAAAGGATATCGACCTCGCCACCGCGATGGACGGCTATGCCGCGCTCATGTCGGGCGGATGAGCCTGACGTTCCAGCGGTTCGCGGCCCAAAGCAGGATGCTGCCGCCCAGGGGCGACAGAATCGCGGCCAGCAGGAACCACCAGAAGGGGTGGCGCAGCGACAGCTTGGCGGCATAGGCGACGCCAAGCGACGCCAGGATCCAGAGAAAAATAAACATCAGGTCTTGGCGTTCCGGATCAAATCTTCGACCACGGAAGGATCGGCGAGGGTTGAGATATCGCCCAAGCTCTTAGTGTCGCCTTCGGCGATCTTGCGCAGGATGCGGCGCATGATCTTGCCGGAGCGGGTCTTGGGCAGGCCCGGCGCGAACTGAATCACATCCGGCTTGGCGATGGGGCCGATCTCATTGCCGACAAATTTCCGCAACTCTTCCGCCAACCCGTCGCTTGCCGCGATCCCGGTCTTGAGCGTGACATAGGCATAGATGCCCTGGCCCTTGATGTCGTGGGGATAGCCGACCACGGCGGCTTCCGCGACCTGGATATTGCCGACCAGCGCGCTCTCCAGCTCGGCGGTGCCGAGGCGATGGCCCGAGACATTGATCACGTCATCGACCCGCCCGGTGATCCAATAATAGCCATCGGCATCGCGGCGGCAGCCATCCCCGGTGAAATATTTGCCGGGATAGGTCTTGAAGTAGGTGTCGATGAAGCGGCGGTGATCGCCGTAAAGTGTGCGCATCTGGCCGGGCCAACTCCGGGCGATGCAGAGATTGCCGGTGACGGCGCCTTCCAGCACCTCGCCTTCCGCATCCACGATCTCCGGCACGATGCCGAACAACGGCTTGGTCGCCGAGCCGGGCTTGAGATCGGTGGCGCCAGGCAAGGGCGAGATCAGGATCCCGCCGGTCTCGGTTTGCCACCAAGTGTCCACGATCGGGCAGCGGCCATCGCCGATCACTCGGTGATACCACAGCCAGACTTCCGGATTGATTGGCTCGCCTACGCTGCCTAGCAGACGCAGCGAGGCGCGGCTGGTCTTCTTCACCGGCCCATCGCCTTCACGCATCAAGGCCCGGATCGCTGTCGGCGCGGTGTAGAAGATGTTGACCTTGTGCTTGTCGATCACCTCCCAGAAGCGGGACGTGGTGGGATAATTGGGCACGCCTTCGAACATCAAGGTGGTGGCGCCGTTGGCGAGCGGGCCATAGAGGATGTAGCTGTGGCCGGTTACCCAGCCGACATCGGCGGTGCACCAATACACATCGCCTTCGTGATAATCGAAGACATAGTGATGGGTGGCGGCGGCATAGAGCAGATAGCCTCCCGAGGTGTGCAGCACCCCCTTGGGCTTACCGGTCGAGCCGGAGGTATAAAGGATGAAAAGCGGGTCTTCGGCGCCCATCGCTTCGGCCGGGCAGTCAGGTGAGACCTTGGCGGCTTCCTCGTGATACCAGCGGTCGCGGCCTTCCTTCATCGTCACCTTGCCGCCGGTGCGCCGCACCACGATCACATCGCTGACATCGGGGGCTTTCTTCAGGGCCTCGTCGGTGTTGGCCTTGAGCGGCACCGGACGTCCCGCCCTAAGACCTTCATCGGCGGTGATTACCAGGCGCGAATCGCAATCGGTGATCCGTCCCGCCAGGCTGTCGGGCGAAAAGCCCCCGAACACCACCGAATGCACCGCTCCGATCCGGGCACAGGCCAGCATCGCATAGGCCACTTCCGGGATCATCGGCAGATAGATCGTGACCCGGTCGCCTTTTTTGACGCCTCTGGCCTTCAGCACATTGGCGAAGCGGCAGACCTCTTCGTGCAGCTGGCGATAGCTGATCCGCTTGCTGTCCTTGGGGTCATCGCCTTCCCAGATGATAGCGGTCTGGTTGCCGCGCCGGGCCAGATGCCGGTCGATGCAATTGGCCGCGACATTGAGCGTGCCGTCCTCGAACCAGCGGATATGCAGATTGTCCGGCTTCCACGACACATCGCTGACCTTGGTGAAGGGCTTCACCCAATCCAGCCGCGCCGCTTCCTTCTTCCAGAACCCGTCCGGGTCCTCAACCGATTGCGCGTAACGCCCCGCATAGTCCGAAGCGCCTACAAACGCGCGCTTCTTCCAATCCCCAGGGACAGGGATGATCTCGTCACTCATACGTTCCTCTTTGAGGTACCTTACACTAAGCTGGCGACCCCGGTTCAGGAGATTACGGCATGGCGGGCGCAAGGAAAACAGGTGGAAAATCCGAAACCAAAACCACCATGACCGACGCGGCCATTAAAAAACGTACCGGCAAGGATTGGGCGGCCTGGTTCGCGGCGCTGGACAAGGCGGGTGCCGCCCGGCTGGACCACACCGCCATCGCCAGGCTGGCCCGCGAGGATATGGGCGCCGGGGACTGGTACGGCCAGATGGTGGCGGTGAGCTATGAACGGGCCCGGGGCATCCGCGCCATGAACCAGAAATGCGATGGCGAGTTTTCGGTCTCCGTCACCCGGGTGATGGCCGTGCCGTTGCCGAAATTATATGCCGCCGCAACGGCGGCGCCACAGGCCTGGTTTCCCAAAGGCGCCTTCATGGAATCGTCCCGCACCAAGGACAAATACTGGCGCGGCAAATGGAAAACCGGCCGTCTGGAAATCGGCTTCTACGCCAAGGGGCCGGGAAGGGCGCAAATCGCCCTGCAATCCAACCAGCTGCCCAATGCGGAGGCAGTGGAAAAGGAACGCGCCCTGTGGAAGAAGGCGATCGACAAGCTCCAGGAAATCGTCGAGGTCTGATGCAGCTCCATCTGTCCACCTGGCCGGAGATCGAGGCCTATCTGGCCAATTCCAAGGCCATCCTTATTCCCATCGGCTCGACCGAACAGCATGGCCCCAATGGCCTTCTGGGCACTGACGCCCTGTGCCCGGAGATCATTGCCCGGCGCGCCGGCGACGAAGCGGGCTTTCTGATCGGCCCCACCTTCAATGTCGGCCAGGCGCAGCATCACATGGCCTTTCCCGGGACCATCACTTTGCGCCCTTCGACCATGATCGCGAGCATGCTGGATTGGACGCAGAGCCTCGCCCGTCACGGCTTCGAACGCATCTACTGGTTGAACGGCCATGGCGGCAATATCGCCACGATCACGGCGGCCTTCTCGGAAATCTATCATGGCGTGACGTTTGACAATTCAGGCGCCGGTTCCGGTGCAGGGGCGAACCGGCCGCCGCTTCGCTGTCATCTGCGCAACTGGTGGGAATTGTCCGGGGTTATGGATTTATGCCGCGAGATTTTTCCCGTGGGCGAGGGCAGCCACGCCACGCCCAGCGAAGTCTCGGTGACATATTTCGGATATCCCGAGGCGGTGAAAAGCGTCGCCATGTCGCCCCGGATCGCACCGACCGGGCCGATCCGGGACGCCGAAGATTATCGCCGCCGCTTTCCCGATGGACGCATCGGTTCGGATCCCTCCCAGGCCAATGCCGAAGCGGGCGGGCGCATCGTGGCGGCGGCAGTGAAGGCCGTGATTTCGGAATTCCGTCAGTTTGGAGCCGCAGGATGAGCGACTTTGTGTTTCCCTTAAGTCAGCCTTGGATCGGGGTGGTGGGAAATCTGGCCCGTTTTCCGGTGCGGCGGGTGTGGTGCGTGGGGCGCAACTATCTCGGCCATGTCCGCGAATTGGGCAATGACGAGCGCGAATCCCCTTTGTTTTTCTCCAAGCAGCCCGACATGCTGGTGCCTGGGGGCGGCGCCATCCGCTATCCCAGCCAGACAAAAAACTATCACTATGAAGTCGAGCTGGTGGTGGCGCTGAAATCCGGCGGCGAGAATGTCTCGGCCGCCGATGCCGATGCCCTGATCTTTGGCCATGCCGTGGGCCTCGACATGACCCGCCGCGATCTTCAGAAACAGGCGCAGGAAAAGGGCCGGCCCTGGGAAGCGGCCAAGAGCTTCGAGCAGAGCGGGCCGGTGGGGCGGCTGACGCCGTTTCCGGGTGCGCTGCCGCCCGCGCGCATCCGCCTGACGGTCAACGGCGCGGTCAAGCAGGACGCCGATACCGCCCAGATGATCTGGAGCGTGCCCGAAATCATTGCCCAGCTTTCCCGTCAGGTCTCGCTGGCGGCGGGAGACATCATCTTCACGGGAACTCCCGAAGGTGTGGGGCCGGTGGTGCGCGGCGACAGGCTGCTGGCGGAAATCGAAGGCCTGGAGCCGCTTGCGGTCACGATTGCGTGACAGGCCCGCCGGGCCTAAATTGCCAGCTTCCCAGGGGTGCCCGCTTCGGCAGGCTGAGATCGCAATCCCGCGAATCCCTTAGAACCTGATCCCGTTCGCACGGGCGTAGGGAGAGGCCAAATGAACAAACCCATCCTCAATACCAAATCCGTTTCGATCACGCGCGGACCGCTGCCTGGCTCCAAAAAACTGCTGGTGAATGGCGTGCCGTTCCGCGAGGTGGCGCTTTCGGGCGGCGAAGCGCCCGTCCGGCTGTACGACACGTCCGGTCCGTACACGGACGAAAGTGTGGGCATCGATATCGAGAAGGGGCTGCGGCCTTCGCGCCGCGCCTGGATTCTGGCGCGCGGCGATGTCGAAGAGTATGAAGGCCGCTCCCGCAAGCCCGAGGATGACGGCCTGAAGCGCGGCGAACTCCTGTCGGTGCCGCAATTCGACCGCTCGGCGCTGAAGCTGCTAAGGGCCAAACCGGGCCGCAACGTCACCCAGCTTCATTATGCCCGCCAAGGATTGATCACCGAGGAAATGAAATATATCGCGGCGCGGGAAAATCTGGGCCGCAGTGCGCTTGCCGACGGCAACAGCTTTGGCGCCAATATCCCGATGGAGATCACGCCCGAGTTCGTCCGCAGCGAAATTGCCCGGGGCCGCGCCATCATTCCCACCAATATCAACCATCCCGAGACCGAGCCGATGATCATCGGCCGCAACTTCCTCACCAAGGTCAACGCCAATATCGGCAACAGCGCCGTGACCTCGGGCATCGCCGAGGAAGTGGAGAAACTGGTCTGGTCCATCCGCTGGGGCGCGGACACGGTGATGGACCTTTCCACTGGCCGCCATATCCACACTATCCGCGAATGGATCATCCGCAACAGCCCGGTGCCGATCGGCACGGTGCCGATCTATCAGGCGCTGGAAAAAGTGGGCGGCGCAGCGGAAGATCTGACCTGGGAGCTTTACCGCGACACACTGATCGAACAGTGCGAGCAGGGCGTGGATTACTTCACTGTCCATGCCGGCGTGCGTCTGGCGCACATCCCGCTGACGGCCGAGCGCGTCACCGGCATCGTCAGCCGCGGCGGCTCCATTCTCGCCAAATGGTGCCTGGCGCATCACAAGGAGAATTTCCTCTACACCCATTTCGAGGAAATCTGCGAGCTGCTCAAGCAATATGACGTGTCCTTCAGCCTGGGCGACGGCCTGCGTCCCGGTTCGACGGCGGACGCCAATGACGCGGCGCAATTCGCAGAGCTGGAAACGCTGGGAGAGCTGAACCGCATCGCCCAGCGCCATGATGTGCAGGTGATGATCGAAGGTCCCGGCCATGTGCCGATGCACAAGATCAAGGAGAATATGGACCGGCAGCTTGCGGTCTGCGACGAGGCTCCTTTCTACACGCTTGGGCCGCTGACCACCGATGTGGCGCCGGGCTATGACCACATCACCAGCGCGATCGGCGCGGCGATGATCGGCTGGTTCGGCACCGCCATGCTCTGCTATGTCACGCCCAAGGAGCATCTGGGTCTGCCGGATCGCGACGACGTAAAGGCGGGCGTGATCGCCTATCGCATCGCCGCCCACGCCGCCGATCTCGCCAAGGGCCACCCCGCCGCGCGCATCTGGGACGATGCGATGTCCAAGGCGCGGTTCGAATTCCGCTGGCGCGACCAGTTCGCCCTGGCGCTGGATCCGGAAACCGCACAACTCTTCCATGACGAAACCCTTCCGGCCGATGGCGCCAAGGTGGCGCATTTCTGCTCGATGTGCGGGCCGAAATTCTGCTCCATGAAGATCAGCCAGGAAGTACGCGACGCCGCCAAGGGCAAGAACGACACCCTCTCCACCGCCGAGATCCGCGCCGCGATGGCGAAGAAAGCAGATGAGTTCAAACAGAGCGGCGGCGAGATTTATCTGCAGAAACCGGCAGCGGAATAAGCGGTGCAAGGAAAAAACATGTTGCGCTATTATGCCATCGTAATCGCTGCGCTGTTCGCTGGGGGACCGGCCGTGGCCATCGAATCCTTTCCGGCGTCCTTCAAGACCCAGGAAATCGTCACCAACGGCACCACCTTGCATGTGCGTGTCGGCGGCAGCGGCCCGGCGGTGCTGCTGCTGCACGGCTTCGGTGATACCGGCGATATGTGGGCGCCGGTGGCGGCCAAACTGATCCCCGGTCACACCGTGATTGTGCCCGACCTGCGCGGCATGGGTCTGTCAGCGCATCCCGATACTGGTTACACCAAAAAAAACGAGGCGCTGGATATTGCGGGCGTGCTGGATGCGCTGCATGTGCAGAAGGCCGATCTGGTCACCCATGATATCGGCAACATGGTGGGATTTGCCCTGGCGGCGCAGTTTCCCGCCCGCATCACCAAGTGGGTGGTGATCGATGCACCGCTGCCGGGCGTCGGCAACTGGGCGGCCCAGCTCAGCAATCCCAAGACCTGGCATTTCAATTTTCATGGCCCGGACGAGGAGCGTCTGGTGGCGGGACGCGAGCGCATCTTCCTGGACCGCTTCTACAACGAGCTTTCCGCCCATCCCGAAAGGATCGACGAAGCGACCCGCGCCCATTATGCGGCGCTGTATGCTAGGCCGCATGCCATGCATGACGCGCTGGAGCAGTTCGCGGCTTTCACGCAGGATGGCGTGGACAACCGGGCCTTTTTGGCCAAAGGCAAGTTGACCATGCCGGTATTGGCGCTGGGCGGCGAGAAATCCTATGGCTCCGGCATGGCGGCCGAAATTGGCGCGGTCGCGTCGAACGTCAAAGGCGGTGTCATCCCTGAGTCCGGCCATTGGGTCATGGAAGAGAATCCGGGCGCAACCATCAAACTGGTCACCGATTTCCTGGCGAAATGAGTTTCACCATCCGGCCTGCCATGGAAAGCGACCGGGAGGATATCTGGCGCATCATGGAGCCGGTCATCCGTGCCGGCGAGACCTACGCCCTGCCCCGGGACATGATGCGGGACGACGCACTCATCCATTGGTTTGCGCCGGACCGCAGCGTGTTTGTCGCCGAAGAAGCGGGGCGGATTCTTGGCACCTATTATCTGCGCGCCAATCGCCCAGGCCCGGGCGGGCATGTCGCCAATGCCGGTTTCATGGTGGCGGGTGAGGCGGGCGGGCGCGGTCTTGGCGAGGAATTGTGCCAGCATGCGCTGGCCACGGGGAAGGTTCGCGGCTTCACGGCCATGCAATTCAATTTCGTGGTCGCCAGCAACGCGCGGGCAGTGCAGTTATGGCAACGCATGGGTTTTGCGGTCATCGGCCGCGCGCCGGATGCATTCCAGCATCCCGTCCTGGGGTTTACCGATGCGCTGGTGATGTTCCGCAGGCTTTGATCTAAGACGGGCATGCTGATCCGCCGCGCCACCGAAGCCGACACCTCCGCTATCCTGGCGCTGGTCCCGCGCCTGGTGTCCGCTTTCGTCCCGCCGCCCTGGCGCGATCCGATTGCGATGACCGCAACCGATCTCGATGTCGTCGCCAAGGCGATCCTGTCGACCGGCGAAGATCCCAGTGTCTTCGTGGCGGAAGCGGACGGCGCCATTGCAGGCTTTGTTCATGTCTGTTCGCTGGAGGATTATTACCGCCGCCGCAAGCATGGTCACGTCGCCGATCTGGTGGTGTCGGCAGCCCACGAAGGGCAGGGTGTTGCCACCGCATTGCTGGCCAAGGCCGAGGCGTGGACCCGCGCGCAGGGCTATGACTGGATGACGCTTGGCGTCTTTGAGCAGAATCTGCGCGCGGAACGGCTTTATCGGAAGCTGGGATACCGCCGCGACGTGATCCGGCTTCTGAAGCCGCTGAGCTGACGTCTATCGCAACGTGCGGCTGCCGGTGGCGGCATGATAGACGAACAGCACGATGATGGCGCCGATCACCGCCACGAACATCGAAACAAAGAAGCCGCTATATTCATAACGAAATCCCGGCACCAGGGCGCGGAACAGAAACCCGCCCACCACCGCGCCGACCAGACCGAGCGCGGTATTGACCATGCAGCCTTCGCTGCTCCGATTGACGATCTTGCTGGCGATCCACCCGGTCAGGGCGCCGAAGAATATCCAACCCAGTATGAACATGCGTCAAAATCCGAAAATCAATGCAGGCTCACATATATCATGGTGATGGTCGCGGCCGCCATCACCGCGGTGGAAAGCCAGCCCAGTCCGCCCAGCAGGAGTCCGACCCGGAATTGGCCCATCTTGCCGCGATGGCTGGCGACGATCATCATCGCGACCATCAGCGGCACCGCGATCACGCCATTGAGAACGGCGCTCCAGTAAAGCGCCTTGATGGGGTCGATGCCGGAATAGTCGATACCCAGTCCCAGGAAGACCGCAGCCCCGATCACCGTATAAAAACCCTTGGCGTGCCAGGGCATATTGTCCAAGCCGGTTTTCCAGCCCTGGGACTCTCCCACCGCGTAGGCCGCCGATCCCGCCAACACCGGAATTGCCAACAGCCCGGTGCCGACAATTCCAATGGCAAACAGCAGGAAGGCAAAATGCCCGGCCAGGGGTTCGAGCGCCTTGGCCGCATCCGCGGCGGTCTGGATATTGGTCTTGCCGGCCTGATGCAGGGTCGCGGCGGTTGAAACCATGATCGCGATGGCGATCAGATTGGAGATCAGCATGCCGACGATGGTATCGACCCTGATCCGCGACAGGGCCGCCTTGTCCCGGCGTGGCGCGTCCCGATGCGATCTGGCGCTGCGCTTCTGGTCTACTTCTTCCACCTCCTGGGCGCTCTGCCAGAAGAAAAGATAGGGACTGATGGTGGTGCCGAAGATGGCCACGATGGTGGTGGCGGCCTCCTCGGAAAGATCGGCGTGAATGCCGATCAAGCCCATCCCGATCGCGCCCCAGTCCAGATGAATCATGAACATCAGCGCGACATAGGCGAATAGCGACAAGGTCAGGACGGTCAGAAAGCGCGCATAACGGCGATAGGGAATGAAGAGCTGAAGGACGAGCGAAACCAGGGCGAAGGCGATGGTGAATTCGTGCTGGCCAAACCCCGTCACCAGCTTTGCCGCTTCGCCCATGGCGGCCAAGTCGGCGCCGACATTGACGGTGTTGGCGAGGAAAAGCAGCGCGACCAGGCCGGTCACCAGGCTGCGGGGCAACACCTCGCCCATATTGCGGGCCAGGCCATGGCCGGTGCCGCGGCCGATCTGCGCGCTGATCATCTGGATCGAGACCATCAGGGGGAAGGTCAGCACCATGGTCCAGAGCAGGTTGAAGCCCGATTGCGCCCCCGCCTGGCTGTAGGTGGCGATGCCGGACGGATCGTCATCCGCTGCGCCGGTAATCAGGCCTGGTCCCAGCTGATTCAGAATCGCGACACGGGACAGCCGGGCGGTGAGACCTTTTTTGTGCTTCGCGATTGTCATGGTGGGTCCGGTGGGAGGGGGGCCGACAGGTCAAGATTTCAGGAACAGGCTATGACGTCAAAGTGTATTATCAATGTTTGAGCCCCGAAGAGGTTCACATGCGAATTGATGTAGTTGCTTTTATTCTGATCCTGGGGACTGCGCTGGGCGGACAGGCCGCTCCTGCCGCGCCGTCGGGAATCTGTCTGCGTCAGGACATGGTTCAGGGCTGGAGTGTCCTGAATGACAGCACATTGATTGTGACCGACCGGGTGGGAAAGAAATTCCGGCTCTCGCTCGCTGGCGCTTGTCACGACCTGCAATTCCTGACCGCCCTGAGATTCAGAACCTTCAGCGGCAGTGGATTGTCCTGTCTCACGCGCCACGATGCGGTCGATGCCGCCCTGCCGGGCGTTTCCGGTCCGCCCCAGCGTTGCCTGATCACGGATGTCCAGGAATACACTGCGGCGATGGAGAATGCCGATGAAATGGCCGAAGGAACCTTGCATCATCATCCCGATACGCATGGCGAAATCGGCGCGATACCGTAATACTATGAGGAAGACACAGAGTTTCTTCCGCCGCGCGGCAAAGCCGCTGGCGGGGGAGTTCGGTAACGTCAGTATACCGAACGGCTGCTAGGCCGCTTGCGGCCGTGGCAGACAGATGGGGGAATAAAAAACATGCGGGGCTATTTCGGGGTCGGTGTGGACGGCATTTCCAAACCCATGAATCTGGGCAATTTGGTCCGGATCGCGCACGCCTTCGATGCCAGTTTCTTCTTTTCCATCGCGCCGCGTCTGAAATTGTCGGATGCACAGAGCGACACCTCGCGGGCGCAAGGGGCGTTGCCATTCTATTCCTTTGCCGAGCCGAACGACATGCGCCTGCCGCTGGGCTGCCGGCTGGTCGGGGTGGAGATCACCGACGCCGCGGTGGAACTGCCGCGGTTTCATCATCCCACCCGGGCGGCCTATGTGTTCGGCGCGGAGCGATTCTCCCTGTCGCCTCAGGTCCTGAAGGCCTGTGATTTTGTCGTGAAAATCCCCACCCGATTCTCCATCAATGTCGGCATGGCGGGCGCCATCGTGCTTTACGACCGGTTGATCTCATTGGGCGGCTATGGGGCAAGGCCGGTCGCGACGGGCGGGCAAGGTGCCGAAATACCCCCACTGCATACATGGGGTGCGCCATTGGCAAAGCCGCGGAACGAATAAGCCGCGGTAGTGCGAATCCGTTTTGCGTCAAGGCGGCACGGCCAAAAATAGGCCGCTTCCCAAGGTGCGGGCGGCATGTTAGTTCCACAGCATGACCCCCGCACTTTCCATTTCCCATCTGCGCAAGGTTTATCGCAGCGGCACCGTCGCGGTCGAAGACATTTCGCTGATAATTCCCGAAGGGGAATTTTTCGGGTTTCTCGGGCCGAACGGCGCGGGCAAGTCCACCACCATTCATTGCATCACCGGCGTCGCGGAGCCGAGCTCCGGCAAGATCGAGATTTTCGGCATCGACGCGGTGAAGAATTACCGCGAAGCCCGCCGCCTGGTCGGGCTTTGCCCGCAGGAATTCAATGTCGACCCTTTCGCCAATCCGCGCCAGATCGTGGACTGGATGGGGGGCTATTTCGGCATGGGCGCCAAGCAGCGCAAGGAACGCATCGATCTTCTGATGGAACGTTTCGATCTCATCGCGCACCAGAAAAAACAGTTTCGCGAATTGTCGGGCGGGCTGAAGCGCCGGGTGGTGCTGGCGCGCGCCCTGATCAACGATCCCAAGCTCATCATCCTGGACGAGCCCACCGCCGGGGTGGATGTGGAATTGCGCCGGGTGCTGTGGCGCTATCTGACCGAGATCAACCGGGACGGCCGCACCATCCTTCTCACCTCGCACTATCTGGAAGAGGTGGAGCGGCTTTGCCGGCACGTGGCGATCGTCAACAAAGGCCGGATCGTGCGGGAAGGCACCAAGGACGAGATTGCCGGCGCTCCGGGCGGGCTGGAAAACGCCTATCTGATCGCGACCGGCGCCGAACCCGATCATGTGGCGGGGCAGTGACATGAACCGGCCAATGGGCATCAACTGGATCGGCCTTTACACCATGGTGCGGCGGGAAGCGTCGCGCATGGCGCGTATCCCCATTCAAGCCTTCGTCGCGCCCTGGATTTCGGCGCTGCTGTTTATCTTCATTTTCGGTTCGGTGGTGGGCGGCCGTATTTCCCAGATCGGTGGCCATAAATATCTGGAGTTCGTCCTGCCGGGCGTGCTGATGCTGAACATCGTCAATGCGGCTTTCCTGCAAGCGTCCACGGCGATCTATTTTTCCCGCTTCATCAAATTCGTGGAAGAAATGCTGGTGGCGCCGCTCTCCTATGTGGAAATGATTGTCGGCAATCTCAGTGTGGTGGTGTTGCGCTCCACTGTCACCGGCATCGGCATTCTTCTGATGGGCATCGGTTTTGGCGCCACCCACATCGAATCCTGGCCGATGTTCCTGTTCTGGATCGTCAGCGTCTCGACGGTTTTCGGTCTGCTCGGCCTTATCATCGGGCTCTGGTCCAAGAGCTTCGAGCAGCTCAACATGCCGGTTGTTTTCTTCCTCACCCCGCTGTCGATGGTGGGCGGCGTGTTCAACACGGTCTCGATGCTGCCGGCCAAGCTGCAATGGCTGGCCTACATCAATCCCTTCTTCTATTTCATCAATGGCATTCGCGGCGCCATGATCGGCTTTGACGAGGCGCCGCAGGGCCTCGGGATAAGCCTGACGCTTGGGCTGCTGGTGGTTCTGGGCGTGACCGTCTGGCGGCTTTATGCCAAGGGCTATGGCCTCAGGGAATGACGCGGAGCTGCCGAGCGTTGCGGGGCCGGGACCGCTTCGCTATTGTCCGGTGAAATTGGTGCGAACCCCATGAAATCGCCCGATTTCGGCCCCATACACGATTTGCCGGACATATTGGAGCATTCATGATTCGCAAAATTCTGCTGGGTTCCCTGTGCGCCCTTTCATTGACCTTCCCGGCGCTAACCACCCCGGCTTTCGCCGATGCGGCCAACCTTCTGGGCGCCTTCGGGAACTGGTCGGCCTATTCCACGGGCACGGGCAACAGCATGACCTGCTATGCCATGTCCAAGCCCCGCGCCATGCAACCCAGGAACACCAAGCGCGCCGTGACCTACCTGATGGTGTCGGACTGGCCCAGCCGCAAGGTGAAGGCAGAGCCGGAAATCGTGCCGGGCTATGAATATAAGGAAAGCGCGCCGGTGAGCCTGGCGATCGGGCCGGACAAATTCGTCTTTTTCGCCCGCAACGAAGCCAAGAGCGGCAGCGCCTGGCTGCAGTCGCTGGGCGACAATCAGCGCCTGATCGATGTCATGAGCAAGGGCGTGTCGGCGGTGGCGGCGGGGACATCTTCGCGCGGCACCAAGACGACCGACACTTATTCGCTGGCGGGCTTCAACGACGCGCTCGCCAAAATCCATGCCGTCTGCAACATGTAAATCCCTGATCGGTCTGGAGCCGGCATCGCTCTCTGCGACGCTGGCCGGCGCAGGCGTGCCCGAGAAGTCGGTGCCGATGCGATCGCGCCAATTGTGGAACTGGATCTATGTGCATGGCGCGCGCGATTTCGCCAGCATGAGCAATCTGGCCAAGGATTTCCGCGGCGAGATGGCGGAACAATTCACCCTGGCGCGGCCGGAGGTGGTGACCGAGCAGATTTCCAATGACGGCACCCGCAAATGGCTGCTGCGCACCGGGCCTGGGATCGAATTCGAGACCGTCTATATTCCGGAAGCCGATCGCGGCACGCTCTGCGTCTCCTCGCAGGTCGGCTGCACCCTCAATTGCCGCTTCTGCCATACCGGCACGCAAAAGCTGGTGCGCAATCTGACTGCGGACGAAATCGTGGGTCAGATTTTGGTGGCGCGCGATAGTCTGGGCGATTGGCCGTCCACGGCGCCCGGCCGCAAGGTCACCAATGTGGTGATGATGGGCATGGGCGAGCCGCTTTACAATTTCGACAATGTCAAAGCCGCGCTGTCGATCGTGATCGACGGCGATGGCCTGGCCCTGTCGAAGCGCCGCGTGACGCTTTCCACCGCCGGGGTGGTGCCGATGATCGCGCGGGCTGGGGCCGAGATCGGCTCGGGTCTGGCGATTTCCCTGCATGCGGTGCGCGATGAATTGCGCGACGTAATCGTGCCCATCAACAAGAAATATCCGATCAAGGAATTGCTGGACGCCTGCCGCACCTATCCGGGGGCGTCGAATTCGCGCCGCATCACCTTCGAATATGTGATGCTGAAAGGCGTCAATGACAGCCTGGCCGATGCGCGCGAGTTGGTACGGCTGCTCGCGGGCATTCCCGCCAAGATCAACCTGATCCCGTTCAATCCCTGGCCGGGCGCGCCCTATGAATGTTCCGACTGGGCCCAGATCGAGAAATTCGCCGAGATCGTCAACAACGCAGGCTACGCCAGCCCGGTGCGAACCCCGCGCGGCCGCGACATCATGGCGGCCTGCGGGCAGCTCAAGAGCGAAAGCGTGAAGGAGCGGGCTTCCACCAAACTGGCGGCCGAGAAGCTGGCCGCCATGCAGTCGGGTCAGTTGGCCAGGATGCCGTCTTAAGGCTGGATTTTCAGCCCTTAATCCCTATAGTCCCGGCGATTTTCGGGAAAATTCCATGGCCAAGCGCGACATCAAGAAAGTGGTCCTTGCCTATTCCGGCGGGCTGGACACCTCGGTCATCCTCAAATGGCTGCAGACCGAGTATGGCGCCGAGGTGGTGACCTTCACCGCCGATCTGGGACAAGGCGAAGAGATCGAGCCGGCCCGCAAGAAGGCCGAGTTCCTGGGCATCAAGCCGGAAAATATCTTCATCGAGGATCTGCGCGAGGAATTCGTCCGCGACTATGTCTTTCCGATGTTCCGGGCCAATGCCCTGTATGAGGGGGTCTATCTGCTCGGCACCTCCATTGCACGTCCCCTGATCGCCAAGAAGCAGATCGAGATCGCGGAAAAGGTCGGCGCCGATGCGGTGGCGCATGGCGCCACCGGCAAGGGCAACGATCAGGTGCGGTTCGAACTGGGGTATTATGCGCTCAAGCCCAACATCAAGGTGATCGCGCCCTGGCGGGAATGGGATCTCACCAGCCGCACCAAGCTGTTGGAATTCGCCGAGGCGCACCAAATTCCCATCGCCAAGGACAAGCGCGGCGAAGCGCCCTTCTCGGTGGACGCCAATCTCCTGCACTCGTCCTCGGAAGGAAAAGTGCTGGAAGATCCGTCGCAGGAAGCCGACAGCGTTGTTTATCAACGCACCATTTCGCCGGAAGACGCGCCGGACAAGGCGACCATAATCGAAATCGGCTTCGACAAAGGCGACGCGGTTTCCATCGATGGCGAAAAGCTTTCGCCGGCGACTTTGCTCGCGCGGTTGAATGCGCTGGGCAAGGCCAACGGCATCGGACGCCTTGACCTGGTGGAAAACCGCTTCGTCGGCATGAAGTCGCGCGGCGTCTATGAGACCCCCGGCGGCACCATCCTGATCGCCGCCCATCGCGGCATCGAAAGCATCACCCTGGATCGCGGCGCGGCGCATCTGAAGGACGACATCATGCCCCGCTATGCCGAACTGATTTACAACGGTTTCTGGTTCTCGCCCGAGCGCGAGATGCTGCAGGCCCTGATCGACAAGAGCCAGGAATTCGTTGCCGGCTCGGTCAGGCTCAAACTCTACAAAGGCAATGTCGATGTCATCGGGCGTACCTCTCCCTATTCGCTCTACAGCGAAAGCCTGGTGACCTTTGAGGACGACAAGGGCGCTTATGACCAGAAGGACGCCCAGGGTTTCATCAAGCTGAACGCGCTGCGCCTGCGGACCTTGGCCATGCGCAAACGCCAGGCTCAGACGAAATGACGGCGAACCAGGCTCAGATCGATTACTGGAATGGTCCGACCGGTAAAAAATGGGCCAAGCACAGCAGCGAGACCGACCGCAATCTGGCGGAAGCCGCCGAGGCGGCACTGAAACTCGCCAACGCCAGGCCCGGCGAGCGGGTCTTGGATATTGGCTGCGGCGCCGGCGTGACCAGTCTGATGCTGGCGGATGCCGTCGGTCCCGGCGGCCATGTTACGGGCGTGGATGTGTCCCAGCCCATGCTCGCCCTGGCGCGGTCGCGGACGGATGCGAAGAATGTCGATTTTATCGAGGCCGACGCGTCGCTTTATCCCTTCGATGCGCAATACGATCTGATTTTCTCGCGCTTCGGGGTGATGTTCTTTGTCGATCCGCTGGTAGCCTTCCTCAATATCCGAAAGGCTTCGGCGAAAGGCGGTCGGCTGGCTTTTATCTGCTGGCGCGGGGTTGCAGAGAATGAATGGGTGGAACTGCCTTACCGGGCGGCCAAACCCCTGCTGCCGGAGCAGAAGCCCGTTCCTCCGCATGCACCCGGCCCCTTCGCATTCGCCGACGCGGATCGGGTCCGGAGCATTTTGGCCGGTGCGGGTTTTTCGGAAATCGGTATCGAGAAATTCGATGGGATGATGGATCTGGGCTCGTCGCCCGAGGAGGCGAGCTTTCAGGTCACCCAATTGATGGGACCGACGGCTCGAGCGCTTCGCGATGTGGACGAGGCGACCCGGGCCCGGGTGCAGGATGCCGTTCGCAAGGCGCTGGCGGAATTCCAGACCGGTACCCAGAATATCCGTCTCGGCATCGCCTGCTGGCTGGTCAGCGCCAAGGCCAGCTGAATCAGTTCGGCGGTTCGGTTCCCAGCACGCTGGCGCGCATCCAGCCCGTGATGTCGCCATCTTGGACCTTGGCCCATTGGCCATCGCTGGCCAGCAAAATCACTTCGGCGCCCTTGGTTTCCTTCTTCAGGCTTTTGCCGGATGTGCTTTCCGTTTCGCGCAGCACGGAACCTTCGCGGTGGACGTACCGTACCGAAGATGTGGCAGCTGACGGCCCAGCGACAATCACCTGCGATTGGGTCTGTGGTTCGGATTTCGGCGCGACCACCTTTTCGATCTTGCTCCAATGCTGGAACGCCCAGAAGCCCAGTCCAGCAATCACGGCCAGGATGCCAAGCTTGCCGCCATGGCCACCCAGCTTGGAGCGATAAGAGAGGCCGGTGCCCGGGATGCCGGCATTGGTGGTCACGCCACCCCGGCCGATATTCACATCGGCGCCGCGCGGTCCCAGGCTGGTGGAAACGCCGCCCTTGCTCAGATTGATGCGGATCCCAGGCAGGATGCTGAGCCGCTTCTGGAAACGGAAGCCCATCAGATGTCCACTGAGGCGTAGAGCGCGTTCTCCTGGATGAATTCGCGGCGCGGCTCGACCACATCGCCCATCAGCTTGGCGAACAATTCGCCCGCTTCGTCGGCATGCTGCACCTTGACCACCAGAAGCGACCGCGCGTTCTCGTCCAGCGTGGTTTCCCAGAGCTGTTCCGGGTTCATCTCGCCCAGGCCTTTGTAGCGCTGCAGGCTCAGCCCCTTGCGGCCCCATTCGAACACGGTATGCAACAGGGCGGTCGGCGAATGGATTTCGCGCGTTTCATCCTTGCGCTTGAGAGTGGCGGATTTTAGATAGGTCTGCTGCAATTCGACAGCCATCTTGTCCAGCTTGCGGGCATCGGCGCTGGCGATGAGGGCGCCGTCGATCGCCACCGCTTCGCGCACGCCGCGCACTTCGCGCCAGAATTTGAGACCGCCATCCGGCGTCGGCTCGCCATGCCAGCCGCGTTCGAATTCCTCGCTGAGGGAATCCAGGCGCTGGGCGATATAGCGCGCCGCTTCCGCCGCGCGGGCGGAATCGGCCAGAATTTCCGGATTCATCGCGCCGGAAATGGCCGCCTGTTCCAGCACGAAGCGGGGATAATGGCGCGGGAACCCTTCCAACGCGGAGACGGCATTGCGGGCGCTGTTCACCAAGGTGGTAAAGTCCGCGCCCGTGACGGTTTCGCCGGTGTGAAGGGTGAAGGCAGCACCCGCCGATCCTTCCTCGATCAGGTGATTGGCAAGTTCGGTTTCGTCCTTGAGGTAACGCTCCGACTTGCCGCGCGCGGCTTTGTAGAGCGGCGGCTGCGCGATGAAGATATGGCCGCGCTCGATCAGTTCCGGCATCTGGCGATAGAAGAAGGTGAGCAGAAGCGTCCGGATATGGGCGCCGTCGACATCGGCGTCGGTCATGATGATGATCTTGTGGTAGCGCAGCTTGTCGGGATTGAATTCTTCCCGTCCGATGCCGGTGCCGAGCGCGGTGATCAGCGACACAATGCTGTCCGACGACAGCATCTTGTCGAAACGGGCGCGCTCGATATTCAGGATCTTGCCGCGCAAGGGAAGCACCGCCTGATTGGCGCGATTGCGCGCCTGCTTGGCGCTGCCGCCGGCCGAGTCACCTTCGACGATGAAGATTTCGCACTTGCTGGGGTCGCGCTCCTGGCAATCCGCCAGCTTGCCGGGCAGCGATGCGCCGTCCAGCACGCCTTTGCGGCGCGTCAGTTCGCGGGCCTTGCGGGCGGCCTCGCGCGCGGCGGCGGCTTCCACCACCTTGCCGACGATGGATTTGGCTTCGGAGGGATGCTGCTCGAACCAGGCGCCCAGCTGATCGATCAGCGCGCCTTCCACCACCGGACGCACTTCGCTGGAGACCAGCTTGTCCTTGGTCTGGGAGGAGAATTTCGGATCCGGCACCTTGACCGACAGCACGCAGGTCAGGCCCTCGCGGCAATCATCGCCGGTCAGCGCCACCTTGTCCTTTTTGGCGCTCGTCATGTCGTCGGCATATTTGGTGACGACGCGTGTGAGACCGGCACGGAAACCCGCCAGATGGGTGCCGCCGTCGCGCTGGGGGATGTTGTTGGTGAAGGCCAGCGTGCTTTCGTGATAGCTGTCGTTCCAGGTCAGCGCGATCTCCACCGTCATGCCGTCGCGTTCGGACAGGATCATGACCGGTGCGGGGATCAGCGGATTCTTGGCACGGTCGAGATACTGCACGAAGGCCTTCAGGCCGCCTTCGTAATGCAGCGTGGTTTCCTTGGGCTCGACGCCGCGCTTGTCGGCCAGGACGATGGTGACGCCGGAGTTCAGGAATGCCAGCTCGCGCAGCCGGTGTTCCAGGGTGGCGTAATCGAACTCGGTCTTGGTGAAGGTGACGGGCGAGGGCAGGAAGGTCACTTCCGTGCCTTTGCGGCCCGGCGCGTCGGCGACGATCTTGAGCGGCGCCACCGCATCGCCATTGCGGAACTGCATGTAATGTTCCTTGCCGTCGCGCCAGATGCGCAGGTCGAGGAATTCGGACAGCGCATTGACCACCGACACACCGACGCCATGCAGGCCGCCGGAGACCTTGTAGGCATTTTGTTCGAATTTTCCGCCGGCATGGAGCTGGGTCATGATGACCTCGGCCGCGCTCACGCCTTCTTCCTCATGGATGCCGGTGGGAATGCCGCGGCCATTGTCGCGCACGGTGCAGGAGCCATCGGGATTGAGCTGGACGTCGATGCGGTCGGCGTGACCCGCCAGCGCCTCGTCGACGGCATTGTCCACCACTTCATAGACCATGTGGTGCAGGCCCGAGCCGTCATCGGTGTCGCCGATATACATGCCGGGGCGTTTGCGCACGGCATCCAGGCCCTTGAGCACTTTGATGCTGCTGGCGCCATATTCGGCGGTAATCTGGTTCGCGGGATCAGACATTCACTTCACCATGATCGCAATGCCGGCGCCGGCCATGACAATGCCTGCGCCCTTGTTGATGCGGCGGCGTGCCTTCACGCTCGCCACCAGGTCTTTCAGCCGCGCTGCGGCGGCCGCATATCCCATCGTAATTGCCGGGATCAGCACGAGCGTAGCGCCCACCAGTTCCAGATAGCCCAGGAAGGTAAGGCGGCTGAGGTCGATGGCGGTGGGCTGCAGCGCCACGAAAAAGGCAATCGCCTTGGGATTGGAAAGCGTAATTCCCAGCTGGGTGAGAAAGCCGCGGCCGGCGCTTTCCGGCATGATCTCCGACTGTTCGGAAACTGTCGCCGTCCAGTATTTGTAACCGAGGAAGAGCAGATACAAGCCCCCGGCGATCTTGACGATCTGGAACATCTGTCCCATCGCCTGGGCCGCCAGGGCAAGGCCGAAGGCGGACAGGGTCATCAGGATCAGGTCTCCCGCGGTAACGCCCAGGCAGGCAGGCACCGTGGCGCGGAATCCCGAACCCAAGGCGCGGGCCACGATGGAGATGACGCCGGGTCCCGGCACCGCGATGGCGACGGCATAGAGCAGGCAATAGAGCAGGAAATTGTGCAGCGGGATCATGCGCCCGCCTCCAGGAACAATCCGTCCCGGACTTCGAAGATCTGCGCCTGTGCGCCCTCGAACAGGGAAAGATCGGTGCCGGTCATCCAGGCCTGGGCGCCGAGACCGGCGATCTCCTCGAACAAAGCGGCGCGGCGGATGATGTCCAGATGGGCGGCGATCTCGTCCAGCAGCAGCAACGGAGCCATGCCGTCCCGCGCCCGCGACAGTTCGCGCGCGAAGGCCAGCATGATGGAAATCAGGAGCGCTTTCTGTTCTCCGGTGGAGCAGTCGCGCGCATCCGCCCGCTTTTGCGTATGGCGGGTGGCGAGGTCGGCGAGATGCGGCCCGGCATTGGTGCGGCCGCTTTCCGCATCCCGGATGCGGGACCGCGCCAGCGCATGACGCAAAGTGTCGGCATCGCCGAAATCCTCGCCCGCCAGCGACAGAGCAGCGGCGGGGAATGCGCCGCCGCGTTCGCTCAGCGCCAGGTTGAGACGCGCCACCGTGGTTTTGCGCGCGGCGGCGAGCATTATGCCCGCTTCCGCCATTTCATTTTCCAGTCCATCCAGCCAGGCAGGGTCGCGGGGCCCGTATTTCAGAAGGCGCGCCCGTTCGCGCATCGCGGTTTCATAACGGGTGGCGGCACGGGCATGACCGGCATCGAAGCCCAGCACCAGCCGGTCGAGGAAGCGCCGCCGGCCGGAAGCGCTTTCGATGAAGAGCCGGTCCATTGCCGGCGTCAGCCACACCATCTGCACGACTTCGCCCAGTTCGGCGGAGCCCTTAGCCTCGACGCCATTGAGCCGCACATGCCGGCTGGAGGATTGCTCCGTCAGGCCAGTGCCGATTTCATACTCGGTGTCTCCGCGCCGGACGGTTGCCGCCACCGCCCACCGCGCTTCGGAGGGCTGGATGGGACCTTTGCGCACATGTTCCGCCAACTTGGCGCCGCGCAGTCCCCGTCCCGGCGACAGGAGGGAAATGGCATCCAGAATGTTGGTCTTGCCCGCGCCGTTCGGGCCGGCCAGCACCACGGACGCGCCCGCATTTGCCAGCGCGCCGGTGGCATAGGACCTGAAATTGGCGAGGCTGAGGCGCGTCACCGCCAGCTTCGCCGGAATGGCGCGAACCTCGCCCAACGGGCGTGTATCCTGCGCGGCGGTCAATCTCAGACCCTGAGGGGCATGAGGACGTAAAGCGTGCGCGCGTCCTCCGCGTCTTCGATGATGGCGGGCGAACCCGCGTCCGAGAGCAGGAAGCGCACTTCCTTGCCTTCGATCTGGCCGGTGATGTCCAGCAGATAGCGGGCGTTGAAGCCGATCTCCAGGGCGGCGGCGCTATAGGTGGCGCCGACATCCTCGGTAGCGGTTCCGGATTCCGGATTGACCACCGACAGGGTCACCTTGTCCTTGGCGATATTGAGCTTCACCGCACGGGTCTTGTCGGCCGAGATGGTGGAAACGCGATCGACCGACTGGGAGAATTCCTTGGCTTCCAGCGCCAGGGCCTTGTCGTTACCGGAGGGGATGACCCGCTCATAGGGCGGGAAATTGCCGTCGATCAGCTTGGAGGTCAGTTCCACGCCGTTGAAGCCGAACTGGATCTTGGTGTCGGACAGCGAAATCTCGATGGCGCCGTCGGAATCGTCCAGCAGCTTGCGCAGCTCGCCCACCGTCTTGCGGGGAATGATCACGCCGGGGATCTGGGCCGCGCCATCGGGCAGGTCCAATTCATACCGGGCAAGACGATGGCCGTCTGTCGCCACTGCGCGCATCACCGGCGGTGTCGCGTCCTTGGCGGCATGGATGTAGATGCCGTTCAGATAATAGCGTGTCTCTTCGGTGGAAATCGCAAAGCGTGTCTTGTCGATGATGCGTTTGAGATCGTCCGCCGCCAGCCGGAAACGGTGGGGCAGGGTACCCGC
The DNA here is from genome assembly GCA_040389245.1 of Pseudomonadota bacterium. Classification (GTDB taxonomy): domain Bacteria; phylum Pseudomonadota; class Alphaproteobacteria; order Micropepsales; family Micropepsaceae; genus Rhizomicrobium. The sequence goes on from JAZKAH010000002.1 coordinate 2,206,162, forward strand.
CGCCATCTGGGGGAAATCCTCTTTCGGCAGGCATGCCAGCTCAAAGCGCGAATGGCCGGCAGACACGGCCAGGCGGCCGCCTTCGCTGGTCAGCAACTCCACTTGCACCTGGGCGCCGTCCGGCAATTTGCGGACGATGTCGTGGAGCATATGGGCCGGTGCGGTGGCGGAGCCGTTGCGCAGGATGTCGGCGGGAATGGATTCCACGATCTCGATATCCAGGTCGGTGGCGGTCAGCTTGAGCGCGCCCTTGGACGCCTCCATCATCACATTGGACAGGATCGGGATGGTGTTGCGCCGCTCCACCACGCTCTGAACATGGGAAAGCGCCTTCAAGAATGCGCCGCGTTCGACATTGATCTTCATCGGTCTGATTCGCGCCTTCTGAGAAAGCGTCCCATCGCTGATAAAAGCCCGTTTCCGGACGGCGGTTTCGGTTACGGAAATGAGCCCGGAAAACCCCAAATTTCTTGTGTTTTGGAGCGAATACCGGTCGCCCGAAGGCGGCCCCAAGACTCAAGTGACGGACCATACCAAAAGGGGGGCAAAAAGGGCAAAAAAAACGCCGGCAAAACCGGCGTTTTTCTGCTTGGAAATAGGGCCTTTCCCCGGGTTTTTGGAGCGTCCTAAAGCTCGCCCTTGCGCTGGAGCATCTGGCTAAGGAAATCCACCTCCTGGCGAAACAGCGGATCCTCGACGATCAGGGCCTCGATGCGGCGGCAGGCGTGCAGAACGGTGGTGTGATCGCGGCCGCCGAAACGCCGTCCGATCTCGGGCAGGGAGCGGGTGGTGAGCTTGCGCGAAAGATACATCGCCACCTGGCGGGGCCGGGCGACGCGCCTGGCCCGCTGGGGGGAATGAAAATCCTTGACGTCCAGCTTGTAGAATTCGGCGGTCTTTCTCTGGATGTCCTCGATCGAGGTCTTGATTCCCGGACCGGCGCGCAGGCCGACGGCCTCTTCGGCGGTTTCCAGGGTCACCGGTTTCTTGGTGAGATCGGCATAGGTGGCGAGCTTGGTGAAAACGCCGATCATCTCGCGTGGACTGGCGTCTTCCAGGTCGGCGATCCGTTCCAGAACCACTTCCGGCAGGACGACTTCGGGTTTGTGGCGGGCGAATTCGCTGGCGCGCGCCTTCAGGATGGAGAGCCTGGTATCGCGATCCGGCTTGTCCAATGCGATGCAAAGGCCGCCGGCAAGCCGGGACTTGACGTCGGCGCCAAGGCCTTCCAGTGCCTGCGGCGCGCGGTCGGCGGCGATCACCACCCGGCGGCGCAGATCGGCAAAGGCGTTGACGGTGTAGAGGAATTCCGAGGCCGTGGCGGTCGAGCGGCAGATATGCTGCAGATCGTCGATGATCAGCACTTCGGCGGTGCGCAGCTCTTCCTTGAAGGCCAGCGTGTCCTTGCGATAGAGCGCGCCCAGGAAATGGCGCATGAAATCTTCGGCCCGCAGGAAGAGCGTGCGCCGGCCCCGCTTGCGAAATTCCAGCGCCGCGGCGTTCAGCAGATGCGTTTTTCCGAAGCCGAATCCGCCATGGATGAAGAGCAGCGGGATGTCCGATTGCTGGCCTTCGGCGAAGGCCCGGGCCGCGCCATGGCCAAATTCATTGGCCCGGCCGGGAATGAAGCTGTCAAAGGTCTGCTGGGGATGCAGCATGCGGGTCCAGAGGCCTCGCGCGCCGTCTTCCGGCTCCGTCCCGCGCACGGGCGGCGGCAGATAGCTGACATTGCCGGTGGGGGCTTCGCGCATCACCCCACCTGCCACCACAGGCGAGGGGGCGGCGGAGATCACAATGGAAATGGACGCCGGCTCGGCGCCTTCGGCGCGGAAGGCGCGCTCGATGCGCGCGACATAATGGTTTGCCACCCAATTGCGGACGAAGGGTTTGGCGGCGCCGATCTTCAGTTCGTCATGCTCCGCCGATTCCAGGTTCAAGGGCCCGATCCAAGCCTCGAATACCGGATCGCCCAATTCGCGGCGCATACGCTCGCGCACCGCCGCCCATGCATTTGGCCAATCCGGCCGCATCGGTTTTCCTGTCAAATGTCCCATATCGCAAACCCATCTGTTTTTCAGCATGCGTAAGCCGCATGTCCGCCGAGCTTTTGAAGGCTCTTATCTCTTTCGATCAAACGCTTATTGCGTGGTTCTACCTCGTCGCATGAATTTCCCCCTTCACGTTTGTCGCCAGGGAAGGCCTGCCGCCTTCCAGCCATTTGTCAGACCGCGATGGCCTTGGCCGTCAAGGTCGCCCTCGAAGCCGCCCGCGATATTGAATGCTTTTGCGTAACCCGCCCGCGTCATCGCCATCGCGGCGGCGCGGGAGCGGGCGCCAGACCGGCAAAGGAACAGGATCGGTGTTTGCGGGCCGGCGCCTGCAGCCTGCAGCGCTTCGGCGGCATCGGCGGCGAAATTCGGGTTCGGCTGCATGGTTGGGTAGCCCTGCCATTCGATGCAATGGACGCGGCGCTCCAGGGCCGAAAGATCGGGACCTCCGACAAAGCTCCATTCCGCGACGGTGCGAACATCCACCAGCTGGACTTCGGGATCGTGCGACAGAAGTTCCCAGGCCTCATCAATTCCCAAATCACCGGCATATTCGTGAGAAACGGAAGAGGACATCACAGCAGCCTTGGGAAAGTTCGAGCATTGCCGGGGTGGTGCCCCAGCATAAAAGGTTCACAATTTCAAGGATTCAGGCGGGCCTTGACTTACTATTACTGCAAGATTGCCCGGAAATTTCGCCGAATACTTCGTTATTACTTTTTCTATGTTTCGACATATCTTGGTGTCCGCCCCGACCGTTAAGGAAGATACGATCAAGTCAGGCGCTCACACAAGAGGAATAAAACTGGAACGAAGCCTGATTCGACAAAATTTTTCAGTTTTGCAAATCCGGCTAAATGATTGTGCAGTATACGGAAAATACCATTGCTCAATCAAATCGCGTCGAATCAGTGGGTTAGCGTCAGCCATTGCGATGCTGCAGCGCCGAAACATAATAAACCCATGACTGTCAGCATACTGACAATAAAAAAAGCCCGATTTCTGGGATCGGGCTTTTTCTAGACTTGGCTTTATTTTAGATTCCGGAGCGATATCAGCGGCTTCGGTTATTTTTGCAGTTTTGCGACCCGCTTGGTGAGGCGCGACACCTTGCGCGAGCCGGTGTTTTTGTGGAGCACGCCCTTGGAGACGCCCCGCATGATTTCGGGCTCTGCCGCCTTCAGGGCCGCCAGGGCTGCCGCCTTGTCGCCCTTGGTGATGGCTTCTTCCACCTTGCGGATAAAGCCGCGGACGCGGCTCCGGCGCGAGGTATTGATCGCGGTGCGCTTGGCCGTGGTGCGGACGCGCTTGCGGGAAGAGGCGATATTGGGCATGGGGCTTCCTAGGTTCTGGAAAAGAGGCGGGCCTATACCGCTTTGAGCGCATCCCGTCAATTAAAGCGCGGCTCCGGGCCTATTTTTGGCAGGCGGGGCAGTAAAAGGTCGAGCGGCCAGCCTGGATGATGCGTTTGACGGTCCCTTTGCACGCCTTTTTTGGGCCGCCGCCATGGCCTGGGGCCGTGCCCCGGCAGGGCTTGGCTTCTCGGCCATAGACCAGAAACCGGTGCTGGAAATTGCCGGGATCTCCGGTTGCCTGGGCGTGATCGCGCAAGGTCGAACCGCCGGCCGCGATCGCATCCCTCAAGACCGCCTTGATGGCGCGTACCAGGGCCGCGATCTGATCTTTGTTGACGGCGCCGGCCAATCGCTTGGGCGAGATGTGCGCCAGAAACAGCGCCTCGCAGACATAGATATTGCCGAGCCCCGCCACCACGCGCTGATCCAGAAGCGCCGATTTGACGGGCGTCTTTTTTCCGTTCAGCGCGGCCGTCAGATATTTGGCGCTGAACGCATCGGACAGAGGTTCGACGCCGATGTCCTTGAACAGTTTGTCCGTACCAAGATCTTCTGTCGGTATCAGCGTCATCAGGCCGAAACGGCGATGGTCGTTGAAAACGATTCGGGCCGGCGCATCGGTTTCCAGCACGACATGATCATGCTTGCCTTGCCCGGCGCCATCCGGCGCGGGATTGTAGACATAATCGCCCAGCCGCCGCTGATGGCCGTGTGCATAAACGCTCATTCGCCCCGACATGCCCAGATGAACCACCAGGGTTTCGCCGCTATCGAGTTCGGCCAGGAGATATTTGGCGCGGCGGGTGAGTTTTCGCACCAGGCGGCCGGCGAGCCGTTCGGCAAAGCGGGGCGGGAAGGGGCGGCGCAGGTCTTTGCGCCGAATCTGCGCGCTGAGAATGGTGCGGCCTTCCAGTGCGGGCATTAGCCCCAGGCGCACGGTCTCGACTTCGGGTAGTTCGGGCATGGGTTTATCTAGCCCATCCGGCCATGGCCGCGCTATGCTCGGGTGATGAGCGACAGCAAAACCGCCAGCTTCGGTTTCCGCGATGTACCGGAGGCCGAAAAGGAAGGCCTTGTGCGCGGGGTCTTTTCCTCGGTCGCGGCGCGCTATGACTTGATGAATGACGTCATGTCGGGCGGGGTTCACCGCATCTGGAAGGATGCGATGGTGGAATGGCTCAACCCCCAACCCGGCTGGCGCGTGCTGGATGTCGCAGGCGGCACCGGCGACATCGCGTTCCGCATCTCGAGCATGACACGCGCCCGCGGCGGGGAAGCTGCGATCACGGTCTGCGACATCAACGCCGCGATGCTGGGCGAGGGCAGGCGCCGCGCCGAAGCAAAGGGCGAGAGCGCGATCGAATGGGTGTGCGGCGACGCCGAGAGGCTTCCGTTTCCCGACGCGCATTTTGACGCCTACACCATCGCCTTCGGCATCCGCAACGTGACGCATATCGATGCCGCGCTGCGCGAGGCGCGCCGCGTATTGAAACCGGGCGGGCGTTTCCTGTGCCTGGAATTCTCGAAGGTGACGGTGCCGGGGCTTGATGCACTTTATGACGCTTACTCGTTCAAGCTGTTGCCGAAGATGGGGACGCTGGTGGCGGGCGATGCGGAGTCCTATCGCTATCTCGCCGAAAGCATCCGCCGGTTCCCCCCGCCGGACCAGTTCGCGCGCATGATTGCTGAGGCCGATCTCGGGCAGGTCAAAATTCGCATTCTGTCCGGCGGCATCGCCGCCATGCATTCGGCTTGGCGCATCTGATGGGCGATACCTCGAGCCTGTTGCGCCTGTGGCAATCCGCGCGCCTGCTTGCCCGCTATGACGCTTTGCTGCCGAGCGAATATCGCGCCCGGCTGCCTTTCGGCGCGCGCGCGGCGCGGGTGATTCTGGGCTTCGGCAGGATCCGCGAAGACGGTCCGCCGGGGCTGCGCCTGGCGCATGCGCTGGAGCATCTGGGACCCGCCTATATCAAGCTGGGCCAGATGCTGGCGACGCGGCCCGATATCGTGGGCGAGGATGTCGCCCGTGCGCTGGAGCATCTTCAGGACCGGTTGCCGCCTTTTTCCAATGCCTTGGCGCGCGCCGCGATCGCGGACGGCCTGGGCCGTCCGGTCGAGAGTCTGTTTTCAACCTTCGGCCCACCTGTCGCCGCCGCCTCCATCGCGCAGGTCCATCGCGCCACCACGTCGGAAGGCGCCGAAGCGGCGGTCAAGGTGCTGCGTCCCGGGATCGAGGCGTTGTTCCGCCGCGATCTCGAGGCACTCGCCCTGTTCGCGCGCCTGGCGGAACGCTTTTCCATCGAAGCAAGGCGGCTGCGGTTCATGGCACTGGTGGAAACGCTGGCGGCCTCGGTGGCTTTGGAACTCGATCTGCGGATGGAAGCGGCGGCGGCGTCCGAACTCTATGACCGCACGCGCGGCGACGCGGAGTTTCGGGTGCCGCATGTGGATTGGACGCGGACGTCCGCGCGGGTGCTCACCAGCGAATGGATCGACGGCATTTCCATCCGCGACGCCGCGGCCTTGCAGGCTGCCGGTCGCGATCCGAAAAAGATCGCCCTGACGCTGGTGCGCAGCTTTCTCACCCAAGCATTGCGCGACGGGTTTTTCCATGCCGACATGCATCCGGGAAATCTTTTCCTGGACCGGGAGGGTCGCCTGGTCGCGGTGGATTTCGGCATCATGGGGCGGCTGGATATCGGCATGCGCCGCTTCATGGCCGGTACCTTGGCCGGCTTTCTGGCGCGCGATTATCGCCGCGTGGCGCAGCTGCATTATGACTATGCCTTCGTGCCGCCGCAGCATCCGGTGGAAACCTTTGCCCAGGCGCTGCGGGCCATCGGCGAGCCGATTTTCGGCAAAGGCGCGCGCGATGTTTCCATCGCGCGGCTGCTGGGACAATTGTTCGAGACCACGCGCCGTTTCGACATGCAGGCGCAGCCGCAACTGGTGCTGCTGCAAAAAACCATGGTGGTGGTGGAAGGCGTGGCGCGCAATCTCGATCCGGATTTCGACATCTGGGAGGCGGCGCGGCCGGTGGCGGAGCGCTGGGTATCCGACAATCTGGGCCCCGAAGCACGGCTGGCGCGCGCCGCCGAAGGCGTCAGTGCCCTGGGCAAGTTGGCCGAGGATCTGCCGCAGCTGGTGCGCAATGCCGAGCAGCTGTCCCAGATGGTGGCGGAAGGCGGCGTGCGGCTGCATCCCGACACGGCGCGCGAAATCGCCCGCGAGCAGGATCGCAAGGGCCGCCCCCTCCGCATGGCGCTGGTTGCGCTGCTCGCGGTGATTGCGGCGGCGCTGCTATGGCGCTGGCGCGGCTTTCTTTGAAAGCAACGCAAAGCGGGTGGTGAGAAGCACGGCCGCCACCAAAAGGCCGAATGCGAGCCCCAGCCAGATGCCAAGCCCTTTCATCCCCAGGCCGAACCCCAGAAACGCGCACATCGGCGCGCCTGCCAGCCAATAGGATGCGCCGGCCACCCACATCGGTCCATGGGCGTCCTTCAACCCGCGCAAGCTCATGGAGGCAGTCACTTGCAGGCCGTCCATCAGCTGAAACGCCGCGGCGACATGCAGGAACGTGACGGCCAGGGCGAGCACGTCCCGATTGTCGGCGCTGTCGGGCAGCCACAGCATGGCGATGCTGTGGGGAAACAGCAGCAGCAGCAGTGCCGCGCAAAACATGAACGCCACGCCTAGCGCCATGGCGGTGAAGCCTGCGCGACGCGCGCCATAGGCATCGCCTGCGCCCGCCGCCAGGCCGACGCGCACGGTTCCCGCCAACCCGATGCCCAATGGCACCATGAAAGTGAGCGAGGGAATGGTGATGGCGATCTGATGCGCCGCCAGGGCCGCGATCCCGAATGTGCCCATCGCAAGGGTGGCGGCGTTGAAGAGGGCAACCTCGAACAGCATGGTCACGCCGATCGGCAGCCCCAGATGGAACATCTCGGTCAAGGAGCGCCAATGCGGCCGGGCGAAGTGGCGCAGGAACCGGTACGGCTTGAGGTTGGGCAGCCGCAGCGCAATCACCGTCATCGCCACCAGGGTGAACAGGTTCGAGGAGGCGCTGGCGAGCCCCGCGCCCGCCAAGCCCAGCCGCGGCAAACCGAAATGTCCGAAGATCAGGCTGTAATCGCCCAGCGCGTTGAACAGGATGGCCAGTCCCATCACCACCATTGGCGGCACTGGGCGGCTGAGCGAGGTCGAGAAATTGCGCAGGACCTGAAATGCGAGCGAGCAGGGCAGGCCGAACGCCAGCGCCGCCGTATAAATTCCCGCATCCGCCGCCAGCTTCGGTTCCTGATGCAAGACCAGGAGAATATCGCGGGTGAAGAACAGGGTCGCCAGCAGGAATGGCGACATCAGCGCCACCGACCAGAGGCCCATGCGAACGACCAGCCGCACTTCTCGTTGGTCGCGCGCCCGGACGGAAATCCGTTTCTTGCTTTTCCAGGCCGCCCCTTCCGGATCGAGCCGCTTTCGGTGGGTCGAATGCCGTCCCACCACGTGCGCGATCATGGGCGACACGGCGGAGACCGGGCCGGTGCCCAAAAGCCAGATGAAGAAGAAAACGGTATTGCCGATGGCGCCTGCCGCCAGGGCTTCTTTGCTGAAATGGCCCAGCATCACCGTGTCGGTGGCCAGGATGATCATCTGGGCAAGCTGGGTCGCTGCCATCGGTATCGCCAGGCGCGTGAGCTCGCGGGCTTCCGCGGCCCATGCGGCAAGGTTGTGGCCCGTGATGCGGGGCCCTGGATTGGTGACTTCGAGACCGGCGTCCATGGAGCCTTTTACTGGATTCGGGTGACAAGTGGGTGCAGGACCGCCATGCACATTCGGCGTGTAACAGAAGATATTATAGGCTTTGAACAATTGAGGATGGCATGACCTGGAATATCGCGCATAGAGGCGGCGGCGGACTGAGGCCGGAGAACACCCTCGCTGCGTTTTCCAATGCGATTGCGCTTGGCTGCGAGGGGGCGGAACTGGATGTTCAGCTTTCCGCCGATGGCGTGGTGACGGTGCATCACGATTTTCGGCTCAATCCGGCCCTGACGCGCCAAAATGGAAGCTGGCTGAAAGGCGAAACACCGCGGATCAGGGATCTCACTATCTCCGAATTGCGGAAGTACGACCTCGGCCGCGCCGATCCCGCCAGCGATTACGCGCGCGGGCACCCGGCGCTGGTTCCGATGGACGGTGAGCGAATTCCGTCCCTGGCCGAGGTGGCGGCACTGTCTTCTCCGCGCCCCTTCACCTTGTTGGTGGAATTGAAATCCTCGAGCGACCCAGCCTCGGCCGATCCGGTCGCACTGGCCGATGCCGCCCTTGCGGTGATGAAGGAGCATCTCGCCCGCACAATTTTCGTCGGCTTCGACTGGCGCGGGCTGGCGCGGATCAAGAGCTGTACGCCCGCCGCGCGATGCTGGTTCACCACCGACAGATTGCAGGGCGACGCGCGCCCTGTGCTGGACGTCATCAAGGCCGCCGGTGGCGATGGCTGGTTTCCCCGCTACCAGGACGCAACATCCAACATGATCGCGGAAGCGCGCGCCCGCGGCCTTCAGGTCGCAGCCTGGACCGTCAACGACCCTGTAGAGATGACACGCCTGATCGAGCTGAAGATCGATGCGATCTGTACCGACAGGCCGGATCTGCTAAAGGCCCTCGAACAAGGCCGTTGAAAGATAGCGTTCGGCGAAGGAGGGGATCACCGCGACGATGGTCTTGCCTTCGTTCCCCGGTCTTGCGCCCACTTCCAGTGCCGCGGCGATTGCCGCGCCCGAAGAGATGCCCACCGGGATGCCCTCCAGCTTGGCGGCCTGACGCGCCGTCTCGAGCGCCGTCTCGTTGGAGATGGTGATGATTTCGTCGATCACCTTGCAGTCCAAAATGCCCGGCACGAAGCCCGCGCCCAGGCCCTGGATTTTGTGCGGACCAGGCTGTCCACCGGACAGGACGGCGCTGTCTTCCGGCTCCAGCGCGATCATCTGGACGCTGGGCTTGCGCGCCTTCAGCACCTGGCCGACGCCGGTGATGGTGCCGCCGGTGCCCACGCCGGAAATCACGATATCGACCTTGCCCTCTGTGTCGTTCCAGATTTCCTCGGCCGTGGTGCGGCGATGGATATCGGGATTGGCGGGATTTTCGAATTGCTGCGGAATCACCGCGCCGGGAATCTGCGCCATCAGTTCCTGGGCGCGCGCGATGGCGCCCTTCATGCCTTTGGCGGCGTCGGTGAGTTCGAGTTCGGCGCCCATGATCAGCAGCATCTTGCGCCGTTCGATGGACATGGATTCAGGCATCACCAGGATCAGGCGATAACCTTTGGCGGCGGCGACAAAGGCCAGCGCGATTCCGGTATTGCCGCTGGTCGGCTCGATCAGGGTGGATTTTCCGGGCGTGATCGCGCCCTGTTTCTCCAGCGCCTCGATCATGCCCACCCCGATGCGGTCCTTGACCGAGGCGAGGGGATTGAAGAATTCCAGCTTGAGCAGGATATCCGCCTTGACGCCGGCGTCCTGCGCCATCCGGTGAATCCGCACCAGGGGTGTATCGCCGATGGTTTCGGTGATGGAATTGTAGATGCGGCCGCGGCCGGGTTTGCCCGTCTGCATGGAAGCTCCTGTCAGATTGCGAAGTCGGCCCCGGCGGCGCCGGTCACATCCACACCCTGGACGCGGGCACGCTGGCAAAGATCCTCGATCGAGATGGCATCGAGCTGCGCCATGATATCCTCCTGCAAGGTCTGGATCAGGGGCGCGACGATGCGCAAGCCCAGTTCCGACCGGGGCCGGATCTTTTCCTCCTCGACATCTTCGATGCTTTCGGCGACGCGCACCACATCGCCCACCGAAATGCGGCGGCGTTCGCGCGCCAGGCGATAGCCGCCGCGCGGACCGCGCACGCCTTTGAGGATGCCGGCGCGCACCAGCTGCTGCATCACTTGCTCCAGATAGCGCTGGGGCACGCCCTGGCGGGCGGTAATCTCCTTGGCCTGCACCGGTTCGGGCCTTGCATTGAAGGCAATATCGATCACCGCTTCCAGAGCCAGCAATGTCTTGCGGGAGAGGCGCAGCATCATGGCGTCTTCACCGTCATGCCGGTCGAACCGAACCCGCCGGCGCCGCGGACGCTGTCGGACAAGGCTTCACTCTCGACAAGCTCGGCCTGTTCGTGGCGGGCGATAACCATTTGCGCGATCTTGGCGCCGCGCGCGATCTTGAAGGGCGCGTCGCCATGATTGATCAGGATGGCCTTGATCTCGCCGCGATAATCGCTGTCGATGGTGCCGGGTGCGTTCAATACCGTGACGCCGTAACTGAGTGCGAGTCCGGAACGGGGACGCACTTGTGCCTCCACGCCGTGCGGCAATTCGATGGCGATGCCGCAGGGGATTGCGGCGCGCTGGCCGGGGAGCAATTCGATTTCCCCGTCGATGGCGGCGAGAAGATCGAGTCCGGCGGCGCCGGCCGTGGCGTAATGCGGCAGCGCCAGATCGTGTCCATTGGCGAGGCGCTTCAGTCCGACTTTCATGAGACGTTTTCCTGGAAATGCCGTGCGATCCGCTGGACCAGGCGACGGGCGACCTCGGCCTTTGACATTTCCGGCCAGTGTTCCTGCGCTTCAGCGGTAATGAGATGGACCTGGTTGCGATCTCCGCCCATCACCGATTCCCCGCTCCCATTGGCGGAGACATCATTGGCGATGATCCAGTCCGCGCCTTTGCGCGTGCGTTTGGCAACGGCGTGGGGAACGACCTCGTCGGTTTCGGCCGCGAAGCCGACAACCAGGCGGGGGCGGCTCTTGTGCCGCGCCAGAGTGGCCAGGATGTCGGGGTTTTCCACCAGCCGGAGGGTGGGAACAGCATGTTCCGCGTCCTTCTTGATCTTGCTGTTGGCGGCGATGTCGGGCCGCCAATCGGCGACAGCGGCGCTCATCACCGCGATATCGGCGGGCAACTCGGCTTCGCAAGCCGCCAGCATCTCGCGCGCCGTGGTCACTTTCAGCAGTTTCACATGCGAGGGTGGAGCAATCTCGACCGGGCCCGAGATCAGCACCGTGTCGGCACCTGCGCCGGCCAGCGCATCGGCGATGGCATAACCTTGCTTGCCGGAAGAGCGGTTGGCGAAGAAACGCACCGGGTCGAGCGGCTCGTGGGTGGGACCGGCGGTCACCAGCGCCTTGAATCCATCCAGCGCGCCGCCGCGGATTTTCAGAGCCTTCTCGATGGCGGCGACGATCTCCAGCGGCTCGGCCATGCGTCCGGGACCAAATTCCCCGCACGCCATTTCTCCGTCATTGGGACCGACGAACAGCACGCCGTCGCGCGCCAGGGTCTCGGCGCTGCGGCGCACCGACGGGCTTTGCCACATCCGCACATTCATGGCCGGCGCCATCAGGATTCGCTTGTCCGTCGCCAGAAGGGCGGTGGAGGCGAGATCGTTGGCCAGACCCGAAGCCAGCTTGCCCATCAGGTCGGCGGTGGCCGGTGCCACCACCACCAGATCGGCGGCGCGGGACAGTTCGATATGCCCCATCTCGCTCTCGTCGGTCAGGCTGAATAGATCGGAATAGACTTTCTCGCCGGTCAGGGCCGACACCGACAAGGGCGTTACGAATTCGGCGCCCGCACGAGTCAGGATGGCGCGGGCCTTTACACCCCGCTCCGCCAGCCGGCGGATCAGCTCAAGGGATTTGTAGGCGGCGATACCGCCGCCGATGATCAGAAGAATGCTCTTGCCATGCATGGCTGTAAAATCCTGGACCGCCGTAAAAATACGGTAGTGGCTGCGGGAAATCTATAGAACCACGGTTGAGAAGTGTAGTTCCTAGGTATTTTGGAATATCCTGGCAAATCAGAGCCTTGCGAAAGTCGCCGGGTTAATGATTCGCTAAACATCGTATGATCTTATGTGCCCTCGCCTTTGGGGGGCGGTGTTATGGCGTTATCGAAGCCTGGTCTCGGTCGGCGAGCAAAATTTCATCTCACCACGGGCGAGATCATGCGCCTGGCTTCGGATTTTGCCGAGGAACATGGCAAGGATGCTTGCGATTACGCCTATCGCGCCGTGGTCAATTTCGAGGCGGAAGGCGAGGGCGAGCGCGCCTATCTGTGGTTTTTGATGCTGATCATGCTGGGCGACATCGCCAGCTATCGGCTGAATCCCGATGGTCCGCTGACGATTCATTAGATTCTCCCCCATCTGTCTGCCACGGCCGCAAGCGACCTAGCAGACATCTTCCCCCATCAGGCCTTCGGCCACGGGGGGAAGAAAGTCCGTGTGCGTTGCCGCGGGCATGCGGTAGCATAATTGCTCAACTCGTTTCCGGGACAGCATGGCCCTCGATCCGTTGGTGAAAGCCTTTCTCGATCAGGCGGCGGCGATTCCGCGTCCCAAGGCATGGGAGATGCCTTTGGGTACTATGCGCAAAAGCTTCGCCGGCATGATGGGTTTGGTCGGACCCAAGGATGTCCCGGTCGGGAAAATCGAGAATTTCAAGATCCCGGCGCCACAGGGCGATATCCGCGCCCGCGCCTACGCACCGGTTGCGGTAGGCGCCGCCGCGATGCCGGCCCTGGTTTATTTTCATGGCGGCGGGTTTGTCGTAGGCGATCTCGACACCCATGACGGGCTGTGCCGCCTGCTGGCGTGCGAAGGCGGCTTCCGGGTGATTGCGGTGGAATATCGCCTGGCGCCCGAGCACAAATGGCCCGCGCCGCTGGACGATGCGGCCGCCGCGCTGCACTGGATATTCGAGAATGCTTCCGCCTTGGGCGTCGATGCGGGCCGAATTGCCCTCGGCGGCGATTCGGCGGGCGCGACCCTGACGGCCTGCCTGACCCATGCCGTGAAAGAGAAAGGGGGGATGGCGATCGCTTTTCAGTTGCTGCTTTTTCCGGCCACCGATCTCGCCGGCCATTTTGCTTCGATGGACAAATTCGGCGTCGGCTACTTCCTCGACCGCCAGACCATTGAATGGAATAATAAGCAGGTTATTCCTGAGGATGCAGATCGTACTTCACCCAAAATCTCACCTCTCAGGGCCAAGGATTTTGCCGGTCTTCCGCCGGCCTATCTCATGCTGGGCGGCTACGATCCGCTACACGATGAAGGGCTGGCCTATGCTGAAAAGCTGCGCCGGGCAGGCGTGAAGGTCACCGTCGCCGATTATGGCGACATGGTGCACTGCTTCATCTATCTGCAGACGGTGCTGCCACAGGCGCATGAAGCGGTCGCCGCCGCCGCGAAAGCGGTGCGCGAGGCATTGGCAGTGGCGTGAAGAAGCGACGGTAAGCGAAGCGCTTACTTGATCTTGCCTTCTTTGAATTCGACATGCTTGCGCAGGACGGGATCGTATTTCTTGATCGTGAATTTTTCCGTCATGGTGCGGGTGTTCTTCTTGGCGACATAGAAAAAGCCGGTCTTGCCTTCGCTGTTGAGGCGAATTTTGGCGGTGGTGGGCTTGGCCATGGCAGACTCCAGAAGAAACAGGTCGAGAGGCGGGGTTTTTGGGGGAAGGACCCCGGACTGTCAAGCGGATGGGATCAAAATCCTGAAACTCAACGCTTTTTCGGTTTGAAACGGCGCTTTTCCTTGGCGTTTCGGGACTTCCCGGGCTGCGCCGGGCGATGCGTGCCGGCCGGTTTTGAACCGCCTTCCGCCAACTCGAAGCGCAGCCCCCCCGTGACGGGCGCCGCCTCCAACAGCTTGACGGCGATGGTATCGCCCAATCCAAAGCTGGTTCCGGTGCGCTCGCCCCGCATCGCCTGGGCGCGTTCGTCATGGCGGAAATATTCCAGGCCCAGCGACCGCGCAGGCAGAAGGCCTTCTGCGCCGGATTCCTTGAGCCGAACGAACAATCCGAATTTGGTGACGCCGGTGATACGGGCTTCGAAAGTCGCGCCGACACGGTCCTGCATGAAGGCGGCGACATAGCGGTCGGTGGAATCGCGTTCCGCCGCCATGGCGCGGCGCTCGGTGAGTGAGATGGCTTGCGCGATTTCCGGCAAATGCTTGATCTCGCGGTCGGTCAGGCCATCGCCGCCGCCCAGCGCCAGCCCGCGAATAAGAGCGCGGTGCACGATCAGGTCGGCATAGCGCCGGATCGGCGACGTGAAGTGGGCATATTTGGCCAAATTCAATCCGAAATGGCCGATATTGCCGGCGTCGTAGATCGCCTGCGCCTGGCTGCGCAGCACCACATCGTTCATCACCGCCTCGTGCGGCGTGCCTTTGGCCTGGACCAGGATGCGGTTGAAGGTACCGGGCTGCATCACCTGGCCCTTGGCGAAATTGATATTCAGGGTACGGAGGAAATCCGAGAATGCGAAAAGCTTTTCCCGCGACGGCGTGTCGTGCACCCGGTAGATGAGGGGGGTGCGGGCTTTTTCCAGCGCTTCGGCCGCCGCGACATTGGCCAGCACCATGCATTCCTCGATCAGGCGCATGGATTCCAGCCGCTCGCGATAGGCGATGCTTGCGACATGGCCGTTCGGGCCCAGTTGAATGCGCCGCTCCGGCAAATCGAGATCCAGAGGGCTGCGCTTTTCCCGCGCGACGACGAGCGTCTTGTAGGCAGCCCAGAGGTCGTCGAGGGTCTTGCGCACGGTGCTGTTGATCTCGGCATCGGGCTTGCCGTCGAATGCCGCCTGGGCGCGGGCATAGGTGAGCCTTGCCGCCGACCGCATCACGCCGCGCAGGAATGTGTGGCCGCGCTTGTGACCGTGCGCGTCGAACACCATGCGCACGGCCAGGCAAGGCCGGTCGACGCCTTCCTTCAGGGAGCAGAGATCGGCGGAGAGTTCTTCGGGCAGCATCGGCACGACCCGGTCGGGGAAATACGCACTGTTGCCGCGCTTCAGGGCTTCCTTGTCGAGCGCCGAGCCGGGCGTCACATAATGCGCGACGTCGGCGATGGCGACGAGCACGGCATAGCCGCCCTTGTTCGCCGGATCGTCATCGAGACCGGCCCAGACCGCGTCATCATGATCGCGGGCATCTTCCGGATCGATGGTGACGAGGGGAATGGCGCGCAGATCCGTCCGCCCATGCGGGTCGACAGGCTTTGCGGCCCTGGCTTCATCCAGCACGCTTTGCGGAAAGACGGTCGGAATGCCATGGGCGTGGATGGCGATCAGGCTGATGGTGCGGGGACTGTCCATGCTGCCGATACGTTCCACCACCCGGACGCGGGGAAAGCCGGCGGCCTTGCGGCCGATGGGCTCGCACAACACCAATTCGTTGTTCTTCGCGCCCGCGGCGTCATTTTTGTCCAGCGCATATTCGCCGCGTGTCTTGCGGTCCACAGGCATGACCCGGAATCCGGCGTTGTTCTCGCGCAGCACGCCGAGAATGCGTTCGGGGCCCGCTTCGTTTTCCAGGCGCCGCACGATGGCGGCTTCGTAGCCTTGGCCCCGTTTTTCCAGCCGCGCCAGAATGCGCGCGCCGGGGCCCAGTGCCGCGCCTTCCTTT
The DNA here is from genome assembly GCA_040389245.1 of Pseudomonadota bacterium. Taxonomy (GTDB): domain Bacteria; phylum Pseudomonadota; class Alphaproteobacteria; order Micropepsales; family Micropepsaceae; genus Rhizomicrobium. Next base: position 2,222,044 of record JAZKAH010000002.1, read on the forward strand.
GGCGGGGCGACATGGATCGTGGGCGGCTCGGTGTTGGACTCCCAATTGAGAGGGCGAGCCAGCAATTCGCCGTCGCTGTCGGTGCCGGTGATTTCCAGCACCGCGATTTCCGGAAGCTCGCCGGCTTTGGTTAGTCCGCGTTTGGCGTTGCCCAGGGTCGCGCCTTCGGCCTCCAACTCGCGCAGCAGGCGTTTGAGGACAATGCGGTCGGAGCCCTTCAACCCCGTCAACCGCGCCAGATCACGCTTGGTGGCGCCGGGATGTTCGGCCAGCAGAACAAGCAGGCGAGCTTTGTCGAGAGGCGGTGCGTTGGCAGCCCGGCGCGGCAATTATTCGCCCGCCACGGGCTCTGGCTTTTTCTTCGCCTTCGCTGCCGCTTTCTTCTTCGCCGCGGGTTTCTTTGCGGGTTTTGCAGGCTTCGCTTCCACTTTGGGCTTTGGCACCTTGGTTTTTGGCGCAGCCTTCTTTTTCTTCTTCTTGCCGCCGCCCTTGGCGGCGCGTTCGGCAATCAAGGCCAGCGCCTGTTCCAATGTCACTTCCATCGGATCATGGCTTTCCGGGATGGTGGCATTGATGTCGCCGTCGCTGACATAGGGACCGTAACGGCCCTTCAGCACCTTGATGGCGTTGCCGTCGCCGTCCTGGCCCAGTTCCTTCAATGCTTGCGGTCCGCGCCGGCCGCCGCCCTTGGCTTTCTTTTCCGCCAGGACGGTGACGGCGTGGTTCAGGCCGATCTCGAACACATCCTCGGGTGATTCCAGCGACGCATATTTGCCGTCATGGGCGACATAGGGCCCGAAACGGCCGAAATTCGCCGTGATCAGTTTGCCGTCTTCGGGATGGGCGCCGACTTCGCGGGGCAGGGACAATAGCTTGACCGCCAGCGGCAGATCCACGGCCGAAGGATCGGTGCCTTTGGGCAGGCCGGCACGCTTGGGCTTCTTGTCTTCGCCCAGTTGCACATAAGGACCGAAGCGGCCCGAGCGCACCGTCACTTGCTGATCCGTGCCGGGAAACGGGCCCAGCTCGCGCGGTCCGGCATCGCCTTCGCCGGGCTTGGCGCCGATCTGGCGCGTGAAGCGGCATTCCGGATAATTGGTGCAGCCGACGAACGCGCCGAAACGGCCCAGCTTCAGATTGAGTCTTCCATCGGCGCAGGCGGGACATTTGCGCGGATCGACACCCTCTTCGCCGGGCGGGAAGATATGCGGTCCCAGCACGGAATCTAGTTCGTCGATCACCTGGCTGATCTTGAGATCCTTGGTCTCGCCCACCGCGGCGGAGAAGTCCTTCCAGAAATCCCGCAGCAATTGCTTCCAATTGAGGGTGCCCGCCGAAACTTCGTCCAGCTTTTCTTCCAGGTCGGCGGTGAAGTCATAGGCGACATACCGGTGGAAGAAGCTGTTGAGGAAGGTGGTGACCAGGCGGCCTTTTTCTTCCGGATAAAAGCGGTTGCGGTCCATCCGCACATAGGCGCGGTCCCGCAAGGTGGAAAGAATGGAAGCGTAAGTCGAAGGCCGGCCGATGCCGAGCTCTTCCAGCTTGCGCACCAGGCTGGCTTCGGAATAGCGCGGCGGCGGCTCGGTGAAATGCTGCGCCGGCGTCACATTCTCGACTTTGCTGGCGTCGCCGGCCGCCACTTTCGGCAGCTTGGAGCCTTCATCATCCGAAGCGTCGTCTTCGCCTTCCAGATAGAGCGTGAGGAAGCCGTCAAACAAGGTGACGGTGCCCGTGGCGCGCAAGGTGATCTGCTTGTCGGCGGAAATCACATCGACGGTGGTGCGTTCCTGCTCGGCGGATTCCATCTGGCTGGCAACGGCCCGCTTCCAGATCAATTCATAAAGCCGCGCCGCATCGGCATCCAGGTAGCGCGAAACCTCCTCGGGAGTGCGCGCGAAGCTGGTGGGGCGTACCGCTTCATGCGCTTCCTGGGCGTTCTTGGCCTTGCTGGAATAGACCCGGGCCGTCTGCGGCACATAACGGGCGCCATATTTCTTGCCGATGAGATCGCGGGCTTCGGCAATCGCTTCCGGCACCATGATGACGCCGTCTGTCCGCATATAGGTGATCAGGCCGACCGTTTCGCCGCCGATATCGGCGCCTTCATACAATCCCTGCGCCACCTGCATGGTGCGCTTGGCGGCAAAGCCCAGCTTGCGCGCCGCCTCCTGCTGCAGGGTGGAGGTGATGAAAGGCGGCGAGGGATTGCGCTTGACCGGCTTGGCTTCAACGCTGCCGATGGTGAATGTCTGCGCCTCGATCGCGCTGACCGCCCGCTTGGCATCTGCTTCATTGGCCAGCGAAAGCTTTTCCAGCTTCTTGCCGGCCAACTGGATCAGCCGGGCCGGGAAGTCGCCCTTGGCGGTGGAGACATCGGTATCGATGCTCCAATATTCCTGTGCCTTGAACGCTTCGATCTCGGCTTCGCGTTCGACCACGAGCCGCAGCGCCACCGATTGCACGCGGCCCGCCGAACGGGCGCCCGGCAGTTTGCGCCACAAGACCGGCGACAGCGTAAACCCGACCAGATAGTCCAGCGCCCGGCGCGCCAGATAGGCATCGACCAGTTCTTCATTGATGGCGCGGGGATGGGCGATCGCTTCGAGGATGGCCGATTTGGTCACGGCGTTGAACACCACGCGCTCGACCGGCATCTTGCCCAGCACATTCTTCTGCTTGAGCACTTCCAATATATGCCAGGAGATCGCCTCGCCCTCGCGGTCGGGGTCGGTGGCGAGGATCAGTTTGTCGGCGCCCTTCACGGCGCTGGCGATGTCCTTGATCTTGGACTGGGCGCGGGCATCGACATCCCACACCATCGAGAAATCGTCATCCGGCTTTACCGAACCATCCTTGGAGGGCAGGTCGCGGATATGCCCGAAGCTGGCCAGGACCTTATAGTCGCTACCCAGATACTTATTGATGGTTTTGGCTTTGGCGGGGGACTCGACGACGAGAACGTTCATACCGGCAGCTTTTGGACCTTTGGGGGGCTTATCTGGGGGCGCGGCGCCAAGGGACAAGGCGGGAACCGCGGAACAGGGCCTTTTTTTGCAAATGCGGCGGGACACTGATGGAAGGGAGACGAGCCTGTCAACGGCTGGCCCTCTTTGAAGATAAAGCCTTTGGTTGAATACCAGGCCAAAGCCGCCGAGAAATAAAGCTACTGGTTGTATTTTCCGACTTCGAGGCAGCTAGAAGTTTCCGCCGAAAACATGCAGCAAATCCTCCTCCTGCAATGCCTGGCGGCCCGGAAATGCCGAAGACGGAAGTCCTTGGCACGAAAATTTTTGGCGCGGCCAGCCTAACGACGGCGGGGTCCGGCCCGTCAGACGTCCGGCGGACTGGCCCAGGCGACACGATTTCCGGGGTGGCGGCGGCAGCGGCCCGCCAGTTCCAATTCCAGGATGACGGTCAGGACCGCGCCCGCCGGAGCGCCCGTCTGGCGAATGAGTTCATCGATTTCCACCGGGGTGACTCCGAGCGCCTCTTCGATCCGCGAGCGGACGCGGTCGGCCTCCGCTTCAAGAGAGCCGGTGCTGGCGGCAGGGACAAGCGCGCTGCTTTCCGGCTCGCCAAACCCGACGCCGAGAATGGGCCGCAGCACCGTCAGCACATCTTGCGCGCCTTCGGTCAATGTCGCGCCTTCACGGATCAGGCGGTTGGCGCCTCTGGCGCGCGGATCCAGCGGCGAACCGGGGACGGCGAAAATCTCGCGATTCTGTTCCAACGCGTAATTCGCGGTGATGAGCGAGCCCGAGCGTTCGGCCGCTTCCACCACGACGACGCCGCGTGACAGGCCCGAGATCAGCCGGTTGCGGCGCGGGAAATGGCGCGCCTGCGGGGCTTCACCCAACCGCATTTCAGAAATGACGGCGCCGCGCTCCGCGATCGCGCGATAGAGGGCTTCATTTTCGGGCGGATAGATTATATCCACGCCGCCCGCCACCACCGCGACCGTGCCATGCTCCAGCCCGGCCTCATGCGCGGCGGAATCGATGCCGCGGGCCAGGCCCGATGCGATGACAAGTCCGGCTTCGCCCAGATCGCGGGCCAGCATCTGGGCGAATTTGCGCGCCAGTGCCGAGGCATTGCGGGCACCCACGATCGCGACCATGTCTTTTTGCAGGAGATGCATTCGTCCGATCACGGAAATCAGCGGCGGCGGAGGATCGAGCGCGGCGAGACCAAGAGGGAAATCGGGCTCGCAGGCCGCGACGAGGCGGCCGCCCAGCTTTTCCAGGCTCTCCAATTCGTGCAGGGCATCGCTCTTTGGCGGCAGGACGAAATTCTTGCCGCCGCCGCGTTGTGCCAGCCGGGGGACTTCCTCCACTGCGGCCGAGGCGCTGCCGAAGCGTGCGATCAATTGCGCGAAGGTGACCGGGCCGACCGTGCCGGTGCGGGCCAGCCGCAGCCAGGCCAGCCTTTCCGCTGCATCCAGAATGCGGGTCATTGCGTCTTGGCGCCTCTGGATCCAATACGCGGTTCTTCGCCGCGCAGCAGCCGGCGGATATTTTCGCGGTGCATGAAGATGACAATCGCCGCAAGCAGAAGGGCGAGCGGAGCGTAGCCGCCATGACCCAGCACAAGGAAATAAAGCGGCGACAGAGCAATGGCGATCAACGCCGAAAGCGAAGATATCCGCCAGATCAATGCCGCCAGCAGCCAAGTCGCCGCCGCCAGCAGTCCGGCCGGCCAGTAAAGCGCGATGGCGACGCCCAAGAAGGTGGCCACGCCTTTGCCGCCCTTGAAACCCAGCCAGAGGGGAAAGATATGGCCCAGCACGGCCGCCAGGGCGGCGAAGATCTCCGATCCCGGGGGCAGGAATTCCCGGGCGATCAGGACGGCTGCCGCGCCCTTGAGCCCGTCGAACAACAATGTCGCCGCCGCCGCCCATTTCTTGCCGGTGCGCAGCACATTGGTGGCGCCGATATTGCCGGAGCCGATCTTGCGCACATCGCCGGCGCCGGATGCCCAGGCGAAAAGCAATCCGAACGGGATGGATCCCAGAAGATAGCCGAGAGCCAAAGCTGCGAGCGCGAAGGGAATAATCATCGCCCGCGACGATAGGGAACTTTCAGCGGCAAATCTATCGGCCGGAAGGTCCTTGGGACGCGGCGCGGGAAAACACGCATTCGCCATCGACGAAAGTCATCTGGGCGCGGCCCTGGAATTTGCGGCCCTCGAAAGCGGTGTTGCGGGCCCGCGAGTGCAGCGTGCGCTCATCCAGGACAAAAGGTTCGTCGGTGTCCAGCAGCACCAGGTCGGCTGGCGTGCCTTTGGCAAGCGTGCCGGCGGTCAGGCCCAGAAGCCGTGCCGGTGTCGCGGTCAGGGCCGCCAATATCTGCGAGAGGCTGGCATGGCCGTCGTGATAAAGGCCGAGCGCCGCGGGCAGGAGTGTCTCCAGCCCCACCGCGCCGAAAGCCGCGGCGGCGAAGGTCTGGCGCTTGGTGTCTGCGCCCTGGGGTTCGTGGCTGGACACGATCACGTCGATCGCGCCGCTGGCGACACCTTCCACCATCGCGGCGCGGTCGGCTTCGGAGCGCAGCGGCGGCTTCACCTTGCGGAAGGTGTAATAGGCGCCGACATCGAGTTCGTTGAGCAGTAGATGATGGGCGGAAACAGCGCAGGTAATCGAAAGTCCCCTGCGCTTGGCGGCCGTAATGGCGTCGAGTGCGGCGCGGGTGGAAATCTGTCCGAAGTGATAACGCGCGCCGGTCAGCTCAACCAGGCGGATGTCGCGCTCCACGATGATGGCTTCGGCCAATGCGGGCGCCGCGGGCAGCCCCAGCCGGGTGGAAAATTCACTTTCCGTGGTCGCGGCGCCTTCCACCAATTCCGGATCCTCGGCATGGCCGACCACCAAGGCGTCAAAGGTGGCGGCATAGGACAATGCGCGCCGCATCACCCTGGCATTGGCCACGGTGCGGTCGCCATCGGTGAAGGCGATTGCACCGGCTTCCTTGAGAAGGCCGATCTCGGTCATGATCTCGCCCGCCAGGCGCTGGGTGAGCGCCGCCATCGGCGCGACCCGTACTTTTGCGGTGGCCTGGGCCCGGCGCTTGATGAAATCCACCAGCGACGGTTCGTCGATCACCGGGTTGGTGTTGGGCATGGTGACGATGGTGGTGACCCCGCCCGCCGCAGCGGCGTCACTGGCTGAGGCCAGCGACTCGCGATGCTCGCTGCCCGGCTCGCCAGTGAAGACGCGGCAATCGATCAGTCCGGGCGCCAACACCAGCCCATGGCAATCGATAATTTCCGGATCGCGCGGCTCGGCGTCGTTGAACAGGCGCGGGCCGATATCGGCGATCCGGCCATTTTCGACCAGCAAGCCGCCTTTAACATCCAGGCCGGACGCCGGGTCGATCAATCGGGCGTTGCGGAAGGCAAGCCGCCCGCTCTTTCCATTGGGCGCGTTCATGACATTCCCCGGGCGAGCGCATCCAGTACGGCCATGCGGATGGCGACGCCCATCTCAACCTGTTCGGCGATGACGCTCACTTCCAGGTCGTCGGCGATATCGGAGGCGATCTCCACGCCCCGGTTCATCGGTCCGGGATGCATCACCAGCGCGCCTGGCTTGGCGTGCCCGAGCTTTTCGCGGTCCAGGCCATAGAAGCGGAAATATTCCCGCGCCGACGGCACGAAGGCGCCGGTCATGCGCTCCAGCTGCAAGCGAAGCATCATCACGATATCGACACCGGCCAGGCCCCGTTTCATATCGGTGAAAATTTCCACGCCGAAGCGTTCGGCTTCCGCAGGCAACAGGGTGCGCGGCGCGATCAGGCGCACCTGCGCGCCCAGCATCGCCAGTAGACGGATATTGGAGCGCGCCACCCGTGAATGCAGGATATCGCCGCAGATCGCCACCGTCAGGCCTTCAATGCGGCCCAGCCTTCGGCGGATGGTGAGCGCGTCCAGCAACGCCTGGGTAGGATGCTCATGCGCGCCGTCGCCGGCATTGACCACGCTGCAATCCAGCTTGCGGGACAGCAGTTCGGCGGCGCCCGAATCCTGATGCCGCACCACCAAGATGTCGGGGCGCATGGCGTTCAGGGTCGAGGCGGTGTCGATCAGGGTTTCGCCCTTGGACACGGACGAGGTCTTGACCGACATGTTGAGCACATCGGCGCCCAGCCTTTTGCCCGCCAGCTCGAAACTGGACTGGGTGCGGGTGGAGGCTTCGAAGAACAGATTGATGAGCGTGCGGCCCCTGAGCAGCGCGGCTTTTTTGTTGGGGGCTCGGCTCTGCGCCACATAGCTTTCGCCAAGATCCAGCAGCGCCGTCACTTCGGCCGCGCAAAGGCCTTCGATCCCAAGCAGATGGCTTGTCTTCAGGATCGGGGGAAGGCTGGTGGATGTCATTAAAGCCCGGTGTATAGAGGGGGATTCCTGGGACGGCAATATGCCTTTTTCCGGTTCGGTTAAGCAGCCATTTCTTCCAATGTCTTTCCGGCCGGCTCCGGCAGGAACAGGATGGCGGCCAGGGTAATCGGGACGGCGATCAGCAAGAGCTGAATGGCCGGGCCATGACCGTGGAAATGATCATAGAGACGGCCTTCCAGCGCCAGGCTCACCGCGCCGGTGCCGATTTCGGCCACATAACGGAGCGCCGAAACGGTGGCGCGATAATGGGTGGGCACGATTTCCATGGCAAAGCCGGCGATCATCGCTTCGCCGGAAAAGAATCCGAAAAAGGATAGGCCCCAAAGCGGGGGAAGCCAGACACCGCCGACGCCGCTGTAGAAAAGCGCGAAACCCATGCCGGCGATGGAGACGACGAAGAAGGTCGTCCGCTTGCGCCCGATGCGATCGGAAACACGGCCGGCGATGATCGCCAGCGCCAGCCCGATCAGGCCCCCGGGAATGAAAACCAGATTTACGTCCAGCGGCGAGTAATGGAAAACGCTTTGCAGATATTTCGACGACAGAACGGACGCGGAAGACAGGGCGAAGCCAAACGCACCGGCCGCGACCAGGATGGTTGCGAGCCGAAAGGGATATTCCCGCACCAGGCTCCTCAGCAGGTGCAATGCCTCGGCCCATCGCGATCTGGTTTTCTCCATCGCCTCCAGCGCGACGAAGCGGCGTGTTTCGGGCAGGGTGCGGCGAAGATAGGCCACCAGAAAGAGCGGCACCGCGCCGATCACATACAGCGCGCGCCAGCCATGCGGCAGCACATTCACGCCCAGGAATGCCAATGAGGCCAGGCCCGCGCCGGTATAATTGAGGGCGCTGAGCGTGCCATTGGCCCAGCCGCGCGCCCCGGCCGAAACTTCTTCGGCAATGACAACGAAGCACAACATTTCTTCGGCATATCCGAACACGCGGGTCAGGATTTGCGCCCAGACGAATTGCGGATAATCGGTGGCGAATGCCGTCAGGAGCGTGAATATCGCCTGACCGAAAATCGTGAACAGAAGAAGCCGCCGCCGCCCCACCAGATCGGCGGCCGAACAAAGCAGCAGTGCCGCAAGCGTGGCGATCCGGAAATACGAAACCGTCAGCCCGATCTGATTTTCCGGAATATGCAGGCTGGCCTGAATCTGCGGCACCGCCAGGCCGAAGATATTGGTGTCGAAGCCGGCGAACATCGCGGCGATACCGACCAGAAGAAAAACACGCTCCTGCCGCCAGACCATCGCGTCGGGCGGCCGAAGTCCCGGCGGCAGCCAGAGGAAACGGGCGGGCGTGTTTTCGTCCCTCATGCCGGCGATTTTTTGAGATTGCGCAGCCGCTCCAATGCGCCCTGCAGAATGTAGGCGGCCGCCATCTTGTCCACGACTTCGCCGCGCCGTTTGCGTGAGGTGTCGGCGTCCAGGAGCGTGCGGGTCACCGCCATGGTGGAAAGCCTTTCATCCCAGAATGCGAGGGGGATGGGGCTGCGGGCCACCCAATTGCGGCCGAAGGCCCGGGCGGACTGGGCGGAAGGACCGTCCGAGCCGTCCATGTTCAGGGGCAGGCCCACCACCAGCCCGCCGACGCCTTGCTCACCTATTATAATGTCCAGCCGCGCGGCATCGGCGGCAAATTTGCCTCTTTTGAGGGTCTCCATCGGGGTCGCCACCGTCAGCAACCGATCGGACAGGGCAACGCCGATGGTTTTTTCCCCCAGATCCAGGCCAAGAAGCCGGGCCCCGGGGGGCAAGGTGAGGCGGTCCAATTCCGTTACCGCCATGAATTCCCGGCCTCTCTCTTTGCCATCCCGGCCCACGCCGATATGCATGAAACTTTGGTCGCTCCGGCTTGCGCCGACGCTCCTTGCCAGTCCCGCCGGTGATTGCTAGCAAGTCCGGCGCTTTTCTAACAGATCGGGACGCTCAAATGTCCGTTGACAAGGACACCGTGCGACGCATCGCCAAGCTGGCCCGGCTGGCCGTGCCGGAAGACCGGCTGGAGCCCCTGGCCGGCGAATTGAACGGCATTTTCCAGTGGGTGGAGATGCTGAACGAAGTGAATGTCGAAGGCGTCCCGCCGATGACGTCGGTGGTTGCCCAGAAACTCAAATGGCGCAAGGACGAAATCACCGACGGCGGCGTCGCCGATGCCTTGATGCAGAACGCGCCGGAGCGGGAAGACACGTTCTTCGTCGTGCCCAAGGTGGTGGAATGAGCGTCGTCATCGCCGTCGAAACACCCCTGACCGACGATATCCGCCGCCTGGTCGCCGCGCTGAATGAAATGACGTTGACGCTCACGCCGCGCGAATTCACCCATCACCTGACAGTCGAGCAGATGGCGGGTCCCGACATGACGCTCTTTGTCGCCCGCGACGGTGCAGCCGCCGTCGCGATGGGCGCGCTGCGCCGGCATCCCGGCGGTGTCGGCGAAGTCAAGCGCATGTTCACTTTGCCGGATTATCGCGGGCGCGGCATCGGCGGCCGCATCCTGGGCGAGATCGAAGCCCTGGCGCGTAGCGAAGGCTTCAAATCCCTGGTGCTGGAAACCGGCACCAATTTCTCCGCCGCCCAGCGCGTCTATGAACGCGCCGGTTTCCGGTCGACGGGCCCTCTGCTGGATTATGCCCCGTCGCCCTATAACGCATTTTTCGAAAAACCTCTTTGCATCGGCGTGCCCGCATGAGCGACCCCGTCTCCATGAGCCTGGCCGAGGCGCGCGATGCGCTGAAGGCCAGAAAGATTTCGTCCACCGAGCTGACATCCGCCCTGATCCGGGCGGTCGAACAGTCGCGCGGGCTCAACGCCTATGTCACCGAAACGCCGGACCGCGCCTTGGCGATGGCGGCGGCGTCGGACGCAAGACTGGCAAAGGGCGAGGGCGGCGCGCTCGAAGGCCTGCCGCTGGCGATCAAGGACCTGTTCTGCACCAAAGGCGTGAAGACCACCGCGGGCAGCCACATCCTGGGGAATTTCATTCCGCCTTATGAATCCACCGTGACCCAGAATTTGTGGAACGCGGGCGCGGTGATGCTGGGCAAGACCAATTTGGACGAATTCGCCATGGGTTCGTCCAACGAGACCAGCGCGGCAGGCCCGGTGTTCAATCCCTGGCGGGCCAAAAACAGCAACGCCAATCTGGTGCCGGGCGGTTCGTCCGGCGGTTCCGCGGCAGCGGTTGCGGGCGATCTTTGCCTCGCCGCCACCGGCACGGACACGGGCGGCTCGATCCGTCAGCCCGCCGCCGTCACCGGGATTGTGGGGATCAAGCCCACCTATGGCCGTTGCTCGCGCTTCGGCATCGTGGCGTTTGCTTCGTCGCTGGACCAGGCCGGCCCGATGACCAAGACGGTGCGGGATGCGGCGATCCTGCTGCGCAGCATGGCGAGCGTGGATCCGAAGGATTCCACCAGCATGGATATGCCGGTGCCCGATTATGAAAAGCAGCTGGAAGGCGGCATCAAAGGCCTGCGCGTCGGTATCCCCAAGGAATATCGCATCGATGGCGTACCGGCCGACATTGGCGCCTTGTGGGACAAGGGCGCCGCCTGGCTGAAGGCCCAGGGTGCGGAGATCGTCGAGGTCTCGCTGCCGCACACCAAATATGCGCTGCCGACTTATTATATTGTTGCGCCAGCGGAGGCTTCGTCGAATTTGGCCCGCTATGACGGGGTGCGCTTTGGCCATCGCACCAAAAGCAGCATCCACGACATCACGGAACTCTATGAGAAAAGCCGGGCCGAAGGGTTCGGCGCCGAAGTGCAGCGCCGCATTCTGATCGGCACCTATGTTCTGTCGGCGGGCTATTACGACGCCTATTACGCGCGGGCGCAGAAGCTGCGCACCCTGATCAAGCGCGATTTCGACAAGGCCTATGAGAGCTGCGACGTGCTCTTGACGCCCGCCACGCCGGGTCCGGCCTTTGGCGTCGGTGAAAAGACCGCCGATCCGGTGTCCATGTATCTGAACGACGTCTTCACTGTGACCGTGAACCTGGCCGGGCTTCCCGGGCTGTCGGTGCCGGCCGGCCTCACCGAAAGCGGTCTGCCGCTGGGGCTGCAGCTGATCGGAAAGGCTTTCGACGAGGGCACGGTGCTGCGCGCCGGCCTGGCGATCGAGCAGGCGGCCGCGTTCCATCACAAACCCGCCAACTGGTGGAGAGCGGCATGAACGCGCCCGCGTCAAAATTCATCAAGGGCCAGACCGGCGACTGGGAAGTGGTGATCGGCCTGGAGGTTCATGCCCAGGTCCTTTCCAAATCCAAGCTGTTCTCCGGCGCCTCGACCGAATTCGGTGCCGAGCCCAATAGCCAAGTCTCCTTCGTCGATGCCGGCATGCCGGGCATGCTGCCGGTGATCAACGAGAAATGCGTGGAGCAGGCCGTCCGCACCGGACTGGGCCTGAAGGCCAAGATCAACCTTTCCAGCATTTTCGACCGCAAGAACTACTTCTATCCCGACCTGCCGCAGGGCTATCAGATCAGCCAGTACAAGAACCCCATCGTCGGCGAGGGTGAAGTCGTCATCGACCTCAAGGATGGAACGAGCCGCCTGGTGGGGATCGAACGCCTGCATCTGGAGCAGGATGCCGGCAAAAGCCTGCACGACCAGCATCCCGACAGCTCTTATGTCGATCTCAACCGCTCCGGCATCGCCCTGATGGAGATCGTCAGCCGGCCCGACATGCGTTCGTCCGAGGAAGCGGCAGCATTCCTGCGGAAATTGCGCGCCATCGTGCGCTATCTGGGCACCTGCGACGGCAATATGGACGAAGGCTCGATGCGGGCGGACGTGAATGTGTCGGTGCGTAAGCCCGGCGGCCCCCTGGGCACGCGCTGCGAGATCAAGAACGTCAACTCCATGCGCTTCATTGCCCAGGCAGTGGAGTATGAAGCGCGACGCCAGATCGAGATCATCGAAGGCGGTGGGGCCATCCGCCAGGAAACAAGGCTTTTCGACAGCCGTCAGGGCGAGACCCGTTCGATGCGTTCCAAGGAAGAAGCGCATGATTACCGCTATTTCCCCGATCCGGACCTGTTGCCGCTGGAATTGGACGCGGCCTGGGTGGCCCAGATCGAAAAGTCGCTTCCCGAACTGCCGGACGAGAAGAAGGCACGCTTCATGGCGCTGGGTCTGTCGGCCTACGACGCCTCGGTGCTGGTGGCCGAACGCGATCTTGCGGATTATTACGAGACGCTGGCCAAAGGCGTGGACGCAAAAGCGGCAGCCAACTGGCTGAACAACGAGTTATTGGGGCGTCTCAACCGCGATGGCCTGTCTATTGCGCAGGTGCCGGTCAGCGCTGCCGCCAACAATGCCATTGTGGCGATGATTTCGGACAAGACCATCTCCGGTAAGATCGCCAAGGATCTCCTCGATATCGTCTGGAGCGAGGGCGGCGACCCGCGCGCCATCGTCGACGCGCGCGGACTGCGCCAGGTCACCGACACCGGCGCGATCGATGCCGCCATCGAAGCGGTGATCGCCGCCAATCCGGAAAAAGTGGAAGAGGTGAAAGCCAAACCCAAACTTGCGGCCTGGTTTGTCGGTCAGGTGATGAAGCAGACCGGCGGCAAGGCCAATCCGGCGGCGGTCAATGCCGCGCTCAAGCTGCGACTCAATTTGCCCGACGAAGGGTGATTCGTGCAAAAATGCGCAAACGCGACAAATCGCGGACAGAAACGCGAAAAAAACATCCGTGTACAGAATGTTGCATATAACCCAATAAAAATGGGGGTTATACGCGTTTCAGGCAAATCCAACTTTTTCAAAAGTCAAGGCGGAGTTGCATTTTCAAATGCAAGTCTTTCATATTGTTCGTGTTTTGGGGGGCGGCCGTAAGTCGCTGGACCCGAACAAACGATAGAGGAGTCGAACATGCCTGTTACTGCGAAAAAGAAGGCCGTGAAGAAGAAAGCGAAGAAGGCCACGAAGAAGAAGGCCGCAAAGAAGAAGAAGAAGAAATAAGTCAGATTGACCTCAGGTCAATCTGGCGCTCACGGTTCCGTCCCCTAGGGGACGTTCCGATGGCGAAGGTTATGGCCGCGGCCCCCCAGACGCTCTTTGCGTTTCGGGTGCCGCGGCCAAGCCCGTTCTGGGGCTCCCCGCAAACCGGGATGCCGTCTTCCAAGGCGATGTTTACAATCGAAGGCACGCTCCAAGGCTACGCAGAAGCCGGACTGGCGCTAGAGTCGCTTGGCGAAAAATGACACCATGGCGGCGAAACGCTATCGGAGTTCGTCATGGCCGCGCGCCGCACAAAGAAGAAACCTGCCAGGAAATCGGCCGTTAAACGGCCCGCCAAGAAGGCGCCAAGGCCCATCGAGCTTTACTACTGGCCGACCCCGAATGGCTGGAAGATCTCGATCGCGCTGGAAGAGATGAAGCTTCCCTATGTGATGAAGCCGGTCAACATCGGCACAGGCGAGCAATTCGAGCCCGCTTTCCTCAAAATCTCGCCCAACAACCGCATGCCCGCAATCGTCGATCCGGACGGACCGGGGGGTAAGCCGATCTCCATCTTCGAGTCCGGCGCTATCCTGCAATATCTGGGGCGCAAGAGCGGCAAGCTCTATCCCGCCGACGAGCGCGGCAAGGTCCAGGTCGAGGAATGGCTTTTCTGGCAGGTCGGCGGGCTGGGGCCGATGGCGGGACAGGCCTTTCACTTCCTGAGCTATTCCCAGGAAGACATTACCTACGCCAAGAAGCGCTATGCCGATGAGGTTCACCGCCTGCTGGGGGTGATGAACAAGCGTCTGGCGGCCCGGAAGTATCTGGCGGGCGCCTATTCCATCGCCGACATCGCTTGCTGGGGCTGGGTGGTCGCCGTGATCAATTTCCAGCCGCTGGACGAATTCCCCAACCTGAAGGCCTGGCACGAGCGGATGAGCGCACGTCCCGCGGTCAAGCGGGGCCATGCGCTGGGCGCCGAACTGCGCAAACCCATGACCGAGGAACAGAAGAAAATCCTCTTCGGGCAAAGGGCTAGATAAATTCCCCCATCTGTCTGCCACGGCCGCAAGCGGCCTAGCAGACGTTCGGAACGCTGCCGCTACCGAACTCCCCCGCCAACGGCTGCGCCGTGCGGGGGAAGAAAGCCGGTGTGTTCCTATAATTTAGACTTTATTTTCTATCCCTAATGCCCGGTAAACCGTAAGGCTAATCGGCGTTTACCGCGTCTTAGTTTCTTCCGCTTCACCATGTCCTCACGCGAGCCAAAGTTCGGTTCGCGTGGGCAGGGGAGGAAGACCGCCGTGACGTGCATCGATGTGGATTCATTGGCGCAGTATGAGCGCGATGCCCGGACGGGGCGCGCGGAAGCGCTCTACAATCTGGGGCTGGCTTATTCGACCGGACAGGGCGTGACGCAGGATTATGTCGCCGCGCACAAATGGTTCAACCTCGCCGCGATGCGCGGCAGCGACACGGCCAAGCGCTGGCGCAACCAGATCGCGGAAGAGATGAATGCCGGGCAGATCGCCCAGGCGCAGAAACTCGCCCGCGAATGGCTTCGTTTTTTCCAGTAATCGCTAGTTTGCCTTGATGCGAGCCGCCGGAGCCGGCGTGCCGAGCACGGCTGTGGATGGCGGTGGCGCCGGCGCATAAAGATCCGCCAGGATCGTCAGCGGCAGATCCCGACCCGCCAGCCGATTTTTATAGATCTCCATATTCTCCAGCACGCGCTGCACGTAATTGCGGGTTTCGCCGAACGGGATCTGCTCGATCCAGTCGACGGCGTCCACGGCCCCGTTGCTGGGATCGCCATTGGCGGCGACCCATTTGCGCACATTGCCCGGGCCGGCATTGTAGGCCGCCACCGCCAGGACAAAGGATTTGTCCCAACTGTCATAGTGCCGGGCGAATTCGATCATGCCGAGCTGGATATTGTAGTTGTTGTCGGTCAACAGATCCTCCGGACGATAGGGCAGCCCGCCCGCCCGCGCCGAAGTCTTGGCCGCCGACAACATCACCTGCATCAGTCCGCGCGCCCCGGCGCTGGAAACCGCCCCGGCATCGAATTCGGTTTCCTGCCGGATCAGCGCATGCACCAGGGCGGGCTGCGGGGCGGTTCCCTGGGCGGTATAGGCGGGCAGGCTCAATGCCGGATAGGCAAAGCCCAGCATCGGTACGCCCGTATAGCTCGACGCCTTGGCGAGCCGTACAGCGACCTCGGGATACCCCCAATCGGTCAGAGATTGCAGAAACTGCTTGAGATGGCCCGGCGCCGGATACGTTTCGGACTCGCGCACCGCAAAGAGACGCAGATCATTGCCCTGGCCCAGCTCCGCCAGAACCCGGATCTGGGGCATCAAGGCGTCGCTTTCGATCGCGTTCTTGGCGACGGGTTCGACAATGGTATCGGCCAGATGCAGGACCGGCGCGGCCTCGGTGCGCGCGATGGCGAGCTGGCCGTAGAAAGTATCGGAATGGGCCGCCGCCGCGCGGTAATGGCTATAGGCATTGGCCGTGTCTCCCAAGGCCTCATAGGCGCGGCCCTGCCAATAGTCGGCCCGCGATTTGCTGATCGGCCGCGAAACGGTGACGCTCAGGTGCTGGAAATAGGTCAGCGCTCGCGACGCGTCCTTGAGAAATCGCAAGGAGATAAACCCGGCCAGGAATTGCTGATCGGCATATTGATCGCTGGTAGGAAGCTGGGCGTGATCCACTAATTTCAGCGCCAGGCGCGGATCGCCCGCCATGAGGGCATCGCGGGCCTCGATGGCCACTTCGTTCCACCAGCGTTGGGTATGATCGCGCGCCAGACCTGCGGGCTCCACGCGCAGCAGCATGGCATGAGCCGCGGCATCCTTGCTCTCGGCTCGCAGCGCCCGCGCCCAGTCGAAGAGGAGCGTGGGATCGCTCGAGCCGGATACTTTCGCCAACGCGGATTTGGCCTTCGCAAGCCCCGACGCCAGCGCCAGCCGCGCCTGGGCCAATGCGGCGGTCCGCGCATCCACGCGCCCCATCTGCCGGCGCGCGGCGGGAATTTCGCCCCGCCACAGCAATCCATCCAGGCGGGCCCGGTCCGCCTCTGGCGTCAGATAGGCGGCATCTTGGGCCAGGATGCCGGCCTCCGTCGCATCGTCGAAGCTGCCTTCGCTCCAGCCCTGGCGGATCAGCTCGCCGCCGCGTGTCTTGTCGCCGCTTGCCACCATGGCTTCGCCCAGGCGGACGCGACCGATGGGGGAGGCGGGCGCGCGCGCGCCAAACCATTGCGCGATCTGAGCCGGCGTCATGTCCGGCGTGATGTCGGCTTCGGCGCGGACAAGGAGCGCGTTGTGGAGCGGCCAGCCCGTCGCCATTTTCAACATCGCGTCCACATCGGCGAATTTGGCGCCGCTGTCGCGGTCCAGAGCATAGCGCCATTGCAGAAGCTGGCGCGCGGTCGTGTCCTGGCCCTGATTGCCCAGCGCCATGGCGGTCACCCAATCGGATCGGGCGGCGGCGGCAAAGGCCCGGATGAAAATATCGTGATCGGCGGCGGAAAGAACGTGGATCTTGCCGACCCGCATCGCCGCGACCGCATCCTGGCCGGCGGGTGGCTGCGCGCGGCTCGCCATCATCCAGCTCCCGGCCAGGAGTGCGGCGACGGCGATGCCGATATGCTTCAAACCCATGACAGGCGCGCTTGTTGAATCTACAAGTTCAGCTTAGACGGATGCCGCCGCCTAAGGCCATAATGGAAAACGGGCCGAATTGAGACGGCCAGCACAACGGAACCTGAAACCCATGACCAGCATGCGCGAACGCATCAAAGGCTCCATTCCCGCACTGATTACGCCGATGAAGAACGGCAAGGTCGACGAAGCCGCGTTCCGCAAATTTGTCTCCTGGCAGATCGAGCAGGGCAGCCAGGGTTTGGTTCCCTGCGGCACCACCGGCGAATCGCCCACCCTCAGCCATGAGGAGCATATCCGGGTGATCCAGATCTGCGTCGAGGAAGCCGCGGGCCGGGTGCCGGTGATCGCCGGCGCGGGCTCCAATTCGACGGAAGAAGCCATCTCGCTGCACCGCCACGCCAAGGAGGTGGGTGCTGACGCCGTGCTATCCGTCACCGGCTATTACAACAAGCCCTCGCAGGAAGGTCAGTACCGCCATTTCAAGGCGCTGGCCGAGGCGGTCGATATCCCCATCCTGCTCTACAATATTCCCGGCCGCGCCATCGTGGAGATCAGTGTGGAGACCATGGCGCGGTTGTCGGAGCTGCCCGCGGTGATCGGCGTCAAGGACGCCACCGCCAATCTGATGCGCCCCACCCGCGAGCGGAACGCCTGCCGCAAGGGCTGGCGCCTGATCTCGGGCGAGGATGGCACCGCGCTGGGCTATATGGCGCATGGCGGCCATGGCTGCATTTCGGTGACGGCGAATGTGGCGCCCAAGCTCTGCGCCGAATTCCAGGATTCCTGCCTGCGGGGCAATTACGACCGAGCCCGCGAATTGCACGACAAGCTGATGCCGCTGCACGACGCCATGTTCTGCGAACCCTCGCCGGCGCCGGTGAAATATGGCGCCTCGCTCTTGGGCCACTGCACGCCGGACGTGCGGCTGCCGCTGATCGAGCTGACCGAGACCGGCCGTGTGCAGGTCAAAAACGCGATGAAGGGCTGCGGCCTGGCAGTCTGATGATCAAAAAAGTCTGATGGCCAAGAAAAAGGACGATGGTTCCAAGATGATCGCCGACAATCGCAAGGCGCGTTACGCCTATGCGATCGACAGCGTGCTGGAGGCCGGCATCGTTCTCACCGGCTCGGAAGTCAAAAGCCTGCGCAACGGCAAGGCGACGATTTCGGAGAGCTATGCCCAGGCCAAGGATGGCGAGATCTTTCTGGTCAACGCCTATATCCCCGAATACACCCAGGCCAGCCGCTTCAACCACGAGCCCAAGCGCACCCGCAAACTGCTGGTGCGCAAAACCGAGATCGCCAAATTGTCCATCGCCGCGCAGCGCGAGGGCATGACGCTGATCCCGCTGAAGATGTATTTCAATCCCAGGGGGGTGGCCAAGCTGGAACTGGGCGTGGCCAAGGGCAAGAAGCTGCATGACAAGCGGGAAACCGAAAAACAGCGCGACTGGCAGCGCGACAAGGCCAGGCTGTTACGCAATCGTGGGTGAGACGCAACTGACGAAACGGTCCAGTGGGCCGTTTCGTGCGGCGAACGCCGCGAGCTTGGGCGAGCGGCCGGAGGGAATAAGTTCGGATCGCTAAAGTTCGGTCAGTTTTTTTGCCTTCGCCACCACATCCTCGAACATTTTCGTCGTCAGCACGCCGGTGTTGGTATTGTAGCGTGAGCAATGATAGCTCGAGATCAGGTTGAATTTGCCGATCTTGTAGACTGCGCCATGCTTAAAGGGGTGCGCGGCGATCCGGACATTCAGGGTCTTCAGCACGCTGTCATGGGCGATCTTGCCCAGCGCCAGGATGGTTTTGACGTTTGGCAGCATTTGTAATTCGCCGATCAGGAATTGGCGGCAGGTTCTGATCTCGCTGGGCTCGGGCTTGTTCTGCGGCGGCACGCAGCGCACCGAATTCACGATGCGGCAATCCACCAGTTCCAGAGTGTCGTCGGGCCGCTCATCATAGACGCCCTTCGCCAGCCCCAGCTTCAGCAAGGTGGCGTAAAGAAGGTCGCCCGCCCAATCGCCCGTGAAGGGGCGTCCGGTCCGGTTGGCGCCTTGAAGCCCCGGTGCGAGGCCGGCAATCGCCAGCCGCGCATCCAACGGCCCGAAGCTGGGGACCGGGCCATTGAACCAGTCGGGATGCTTCTTGCGGTTGTCCGCCCGGAATGCGGCCAGGCGGGGGCAGAGGGGGCAATCGTGCGGCGGGGATGCGGGTGTTTTCACCCGCTCCGCTTAACCGGATTCAGACGGCGGGTGCAAATTGGGGTGTTTTGCCCCCTTCGCGCGCGATCTGGCTCTTCAGATCGTCCAGCTCGATGAAATTGTCGGCCTGGCGGCGCAGTTCATCGGCCACCATGGGGGGCTGGGTGCGAATGGTGGAGACAATGGAGACCCGCAGACCCTTCCGCTGCACGGCTTCCACCAGGCGGCGAAAATCGCCGTCGCCGGAAAAGATCACCACATGGTCGACGCTGGCCGACATTTCCATCACATCGATGGCGAGTTCTATGTCCATATTGCCTTTGACCCGGCGGCGGCCCTGGGTGTCGGTGAATTCCTTCAGCGGCTTTGTCACGACCGAGAAGCCGTTATAATCCAGCCAGTCCACCAGCGGCCGGAGCGGTGAAAATTCCTGGTCCTCCGCCACCGCCGTATAATAGAAGGCGCGCACCAGATTGCCCTTGCGCGCGAAGAGTTCCAGCAAGCGCTTATAGTCGATGTCGAACTGAAGGCCCTTGGCCGCGCCATATAGATTGGCGCCGTCGATGAACAGAGCGAGTTTTTCGGACGGGTAGAAAAGCATAATGGCCTCCAAAAAGCCGGACCCTGAAGGGCCGCCGGGCGAAACGCCCAAAATCTTCATTGCGCTAGGCGCCAATATTCCGTCTGCGATCGGCTCACCCCTGGCTACGTTGAGAGCCGCCTTGGCGGCGCTCGAGCAGCACGGCGTGCGGGTCCTTAAGCTTTCCTCTTTCCGTCAGACCCAAGCCTGGCCCGACCCGTCCGATCCACCCTTTACAAATGCGGTGGCGGGGATTGCGACCGATCTCCAACCCTTTGCTCTGCTGGGACTTTTGCACGAAGTGGAAACTACGCACGGCCGCAAGCGTTCCGCCGCCAATGCGCCCCGCACCCTGGATCTCGACCTGATCGATTACGAGGGCCGGGTGGAGCAGGGGCCGGTGGAACTTCCCCACCCCCGGATGGCGGATCGCCGCTTCGTGCTGGAGCCTTTGGCCGAAATCGCTCCTGGATGGCGTCACCCCGTCACGGGCCAGGCGGTCGAAGCCCTGCTGGCAGAACTGCCTTAGGCTGACATCTGTCGTCCCATCAGACTTATTATCTTGCCGGATCAGGGGTTTTTCTGTATGTGGCTCGGCTGAGATCCCCGTTACAGGCCTGAAATTTCGCTTTCAGAGTCCCCGGTAACTCGCTGAATAAAAAGGACTTCCATGGCCCGCGTGACTGTCGAAGATTGCGTTGACAAGATTCCAAACCGGTTCGACCTGGTGCTGGCGGCCGGTTTTCGGGCCCGTCAGCTCTCTGGCGGAGCCGAGCCCTTGCTGGAACGCGATCGCGACAAAAACCCGGTTGTGGCGTTGCGGGAGATCGCGGCCAAGTCGCTGAAGCCGGAAGAGGTCAAGGAAGAATATATCCGCTCGCTGCAAAAGCATGCCGAAGTGGACGAGCCGGAAGAGACCCGTCCCGAGGCCGACGACCGCGAGGATCCCTCGCACCGCCAGGTCACCGAGGAAGAGTTGCTGCGGGCCCTGACCACCGAGGCCCAGCGCCGCGCTGAACCGCAGCCCGAACCTGAAGCGGATTACGAGGAGTGAGCCACGACCGCCTTTAGGCGGTCGAAACGGTCCGGTGGACCGTTTCGAGTGGCGAACGCCGCGAGCACAAGCGAGCGGCAGGCGCGGACAAAGGCGCCTCCCTCGCTTCGCTCGGTGAGGGGCAAGCTTTTCTAGCCTCCCTTGCGGTCGTCAAGAAAAGCTAAGCCAACGCCGCGAGCCCAAGCGAGCGGCAGGCGCGGGCAATCATATTTACGGGCATCCGCCGTCCATACGCTGGCGCAATGGACCGCGCGTCGCTCCTTGCCAAGTCTCAATCCTAGCGCTCTCACCGTGCGGGTGATCGGCAGCATCGCTGCGGGGCAACTACATTCCGTCCCAAATCCTGAAATTCCGGCCTTTTAGGCCGGGCTGTTGGGACGGGCCCGCCGAACTTCCTATATAATAGGGACATGAGCACCCCGTCCGTTCCCAACGCGGTTCAGCCCAAGACCGTGAGCGCTCCTTCCGTCCCTGCGGCAGGCGTGCCGCGCGGGCGCCGCCGTTTGATGCGTCAGACCGATCTGGTGGAGCGGGTGACGGCTTATGACCCGGGCGCCGATGAAGCCATCCTCAACAAGGCCTACGTCTATGCCATGACGGCCCATGGCAAGCAGTTCCGCGCTTCGGGCGATCCCTATTTCGCCCACCCACTGGAAGTGGCCGCGATTCTGACCGAGCTCAAGCTCGACGTCCCCACCATCGTCACCGCACTTCTGCACGACACGATCGAGGACACGCTCGTCACCTATGACGATGTGAAGAAGAATTTCGGGGAGGAGATCGCCAATCTGGTCGATGGCGTTACCAAGCTTTCCCAGCTCGAATTGTTTTCCGAGCGCACCAAGCAGGCGGAGAATTTCCGCAAGCTGATGCTGGCCATCACCAGCGACATTCGCGTGCTGCTGGTCAAGCTGGCGGACCGTCTGCACAATATGCGCACCCTGGGCTTCATCGATAAGCCCGAGAAGCGCCGCCGCATAGCCCAGGAGACGGTGGACATCTATGCGCCGCTGGCCGGGCGCATCGGCATGCAGAATATGCGCGAGGAACTGGAAGATCTTGCTTTCGCCGAGCTCGATCCGCATGCGCGCAACTCCATCGTCACCCATTTTGCGCGCCTGGATATGGTAGGAGGGGATCGGGTGGGGCGCATCGCCGACCAGCTCAAGCGCAAGCTGGCCGAGCATGATCTCGATGCCTGGGTCTATGGCCGGGGCAAGCGGCCCTTTTCGATCTGGCGCAAGCTGCAGACCAAGAAACTCAATTTCGAGCAATTGTCGGATATTTTCGGCTTCCGCGTCATCGTGCGCGACGTCACCGATTGCTACCGCGCGCTCGGTATCATCCATACCAACTGGCAAATGGTGCCGGAGCGCTTCAAGGATTTCATTTCCACGCCCAAGACCAATGGCTACCGCTCCATTCACACCACGGTGATGGGTCCGGAAAAACAGCGGGTGGAGATCCAGATCCGCACCCAGGACATGCATGACGTCGCCGAACGGGGCGTTGCCGCGCACTGGCGCTATCGCGAGCATGTTTCGGCCCAGGGCGACGAAGGCGCGGCCTATGGCTGGCTGCGCGACATGGTCGATCTTCTGGAGCGGGGCGACAGCGCCGAAGAGGTGCTGGAGAATTCCCGCCTCAACATGTACGCCGACCAAGTCTTCTGCTTCACGCCCAAGGGCAGCCTGATTTCCCTGCCGCGGGGCGCCACGCCGATCGATTTCGCCTATGCCGTGCATACCGATCTGGGCCACTCCGCCGTCGGGGCGAAAGTGAATGGCGGTCATGTGCCGCTGCATACGCCGCTGCGCAACGGCGATCAGGTGGAAATCATCTCCACCAAGGAGCAAGCGCCATCTCCCCTATGGGAACAGTTTGTCGTCACCGGCCGGGCGCGGGCGGAAATCCGGCGCTATCTGCGGCACGCCCAGCGCGGCGAACATCTCAAGCTGGGTCAGAAAATCCTGGAGAAAACCTTTGCCGAGCAGGGCGCCGAATTAAGCGAGAAAGCCATCGGCGAGGTGGCGAAAAAACTGCGCCTGTCCAAGGCGGAGGACGTCTATGCCGATGTCGGGCGTGGCGTGCTGCGCGGCCATGAGGTGCTGGCGGCGGTATTTCCCGAACTCAAGCGCGCCGACAAGGCGCGCATCAGACACGGCGGCCCCGCCGCCGGCGCCACCAAACCGATTTCCATTCGCGGCCTGACCGAAGGCATTGCCTATAACCTGGCGGCTTGCTGCCACCCGCTGCCGGGCGACCGCATTGTCGGGCTGATGACGCCGGGCGAGGGCGTCATCGTCCATACCATCGACTGCGCCGAACTCGACAAGGCGCAGAATATGGATGACTGGCTGGATGTGAGCTGGGGCCACAATGCGGCGGAAAGCGGCCCCTCGGTGGGGCGGGTCGCGGTACGGGTGAAAAACGAGCCGGGCAGCCTGGCGGCGGTGATGACGGTGATCGCGGCCAATGGCGGCAACATTTTCAACATGAAAGTGACGGCGCGCAACTCGCTTTTCTTCGAATTCGTGATGGATATCGAAGTGCGCGACGTCGCCCATTTGCAGAATATCGTAGGTGCGCTACGGGTGAATAACGCGGTCGAATCGGTTGATCGCGTGCGCGAAGCGGACGCTTCGGCGAATTCCAGTCATGAGGGGCCGGTACGGTGAACGTCGATCAGGTACTGAACGAATTCAAGAAGTCGGGCGCGTTGCTGGAGGGGCATTTCATCCTGTCGAGCGGGCTTCACTCCGACAAGTTCCTGCAAAAGGCGCTGGTGTTCCAGGACGCAAAACGCACTGCCAAACTTTGCAAGGCCCTGGCCGCCAAGGTGCGCAAGGAAGTGAAGGATGAGATCACCGCGATCGTTTCGCCCGCGGTCGGCGGCATCGTGCCGGGTTATGAGATGGGCCGCCAGCTCGGCCTGCCGGCCATGTATGTCGAACGGGTGGATGGGACGTTTCAGCTTCGCCGCAATTTCACCCTCAAGAAGGGGCAGAAAGTGCTGATGGTGGAGGACATTATTTCAACCGGCGTCTCCTCGCGCGAATGCATCGCGGCGATCAAGGCGACCGGCGCCAAGGTGGTGGCGGCCTGCTGTCTGATCGACCGCTCTGCCGGCAAAGCCAAAGTCGGTGTCCCCCTGATCGCACTGGCGGAATGGAAAGTGCAAGCCTGGCCGGCGGACAAGCTGCCGCCGCATCTGCGCAACATCCCGGCGGTCAAGCCGGGGAGCAGAGGGCTTTCCTGATGGAAAAATGGGCCTGACAGAAAGATGAGCTTGATAGGGAGACGGGTGTGAAATCCCTGCGTCTTGGCGTCAATATCGATCATGTCGCGACCGTCAGAAATGCGCGGGGCGGCACCACGCCGGACCCGATCCGCGCGGCGCTGATCGCGCAAGCGGCGGGCGCAGACGGCATCACCGCGCATCTGCGCGAAGATCGCCGTCACATTTCCGACGAAGACATCGCCCGCCTGTCGCGCGATCTGGAAATCCCGCTCAATCTGGAAATGGCCGCCACCGATGAAATGCTGGCCATCGCGATCAAGGCGCGGCCGCACGCGGCCTGCATTGTGCCGGAAAAGCGCGAGGAACGGACC
Organism: Pseudomonadota bacterium; assembly: GCA_040389245.1. Lineage (GTDB taxonomy): Bacteria > Pseudomonadota > Alphaproteobacteria > Micropepsales > Micropepsaceae > Rhizomicrobium. Next base: position 2,246,509 of record JAZKAH010000002.1, read on the forward strand.
ACGGAAGGCGGCATCGATGTCGTCAATCATTTCGCGCGGCTGAAGCCCGTCGTCAGTGCGCTCAGCGCGGCGGGTATCCGGGTTTCGATGTTCATCGAACCTGACCGCAAACAGCTCGACGCTTCGCGCGAGTTGGGCGCGCCGGTGGTGGAACTGCACACCGGTGCTTACGCCAACGCCAAGGCCGCCGAGCAGGAGAAATTCCTGAAGCACATCCGCAACGCGGCGGAGTTTGGTGCTGATCTTGGCTTGGAAATCCATGCCGGCCACGGCCTCACTTATGAAAATGTGGCGCCGATCGCCGCGATCTCCCATATCCGCGAACTCAATATCGGTCACTTCCTGATCGGGGAGGCGATCTTTTCGGGGCTCACCGACTCGGTCCAGAAAATGCGGCGGCTGATGGACGACGCTCGCGCATGATTCTGGGAAAGCTTCGGAACCGATACGCTGGCGCTATCGGCGCTCGTTTTGAAAGGATGACAATATTGTTGACGCCGGGTGTTCCATGATCCTCGGCTTAGGAAGTGATCTCATCGATATTCGCCGCATCGAGAAGACCCTCGAGCGGCATGGCGAGCGTTTCATCGCCCGGATTTTCACCGACATCGAGCGCGCCAAATCCGAGGGCCGCGCCAATCGCGCGGCATCCTATGCCAAACGTTTCGCCGCCAAGGAGGCCTGCGCCAAGGCGTTGGGGACAGGGCTGAGCCGGGGCGTCTTCTGGCGCGATATGGGGGTGGTTAATCTGCCCTCCGGCAAGCCGACCATGAAGCTGACCGGCGGCGCGCTGGCGCGGCTTCAGGCCCTGACACCGGCGGGCCACGTCGCGCAGATCGACCTTTCCATCACCGATGAGTTTCCGCTGGCCCAGGCCATCGTGATCATCTCGACGTTCAACGCGAATTAACAAGGAAATCCTTGACAGGATAGGGCGGGGGATCGTTTCTGTCCCGCGATCCACCAAGCGACCGGAACTCATGGCCGACACCCCCTCCCAGAGCAAGCAGGCCGCCTCCGCCAAACCGGCCCAGGGCGAATCCTGGACCGAGCTGGCCAAGACCGTGATCTATGCCGGCCTGATCGCCATCGTGATTCGCACGTTCCTGTTTCAGCCTTTCAATATTCCCTCCGCCTCGATGGAGGCGACGCTGCTGGTCGGCGATTATCTGTTCGTGGAGAAGTTCGCTTACGGCTACAGCCGCTATACCTTCCCGTTCGGGGGCTGGCCCTTGGGCGACAGCGTGCATGGCCGTTTTCTCGCCCGCGCGCCGGAACGCGGCGACGTCATCGTCTTCAAATTCCCCCAGGACAATTCCACCGACTTCATCAAGCGCCTGATCGGTTTGCCTGGTGACCACATCCAGATGAAGGAAGGAGTTCTCTGGCTGAACGGCAAACCGGTTCCCAAAGTCCGCGTCGCCGACTATGTGGAGACCATCGACGGCGAGGAGCATCACGTTCCGCAATATCGTGAGACCTTGCCGGGCGGCAAAAGCTATTTGACCCTGGACCGCGATCCGGAGGGCCCCGCCGACAATACCGACGTCTATACCGTTCCCGCCGGGCATTATTTCATGATGGGCGACAATCGCGACAATTCCGCCGACAGCCGCACCGAAGTCGGGTATGTCCCGGCGGAAAATCTGGAAGGCAAGGCGGAATTCCGCTTCTTCTCCACCAATGGCAGCGCCCGCTTCTGGGAAGTCTGGAAATGGCCATTCGCCATCCGTTACATGCGTCTTCTGACGCCGATCCACTGAGTGCTTTGCGCGATCTGGGTCCCCTCGAAGAGAAACTGGGCCACCGTTTTTCCGACCCCGAGCTTCTGAAGCGCGCGCTGACCCATGCCAGCGCCACCTCGACGCTTTCGAACGAGCGTCTGGAATTTCTGGGCGATCGGGTCCTTGGCCTGATCGTAGCCGAAACCCTGCACGCGCGTCATGCCAGCGAGAGCGAGGGCGCCTTGACCGTGCGCTTTCACGCTCTGGTGCGTGCCGAGGCCTGTGCCCGCGTCGCGGAAGCGGTGAACCTTCCGGCCTATATCAAGCTGGCGGGTGCCGGTTTCGACAGCGCCCGGGCCAGGGCCGCGATCCTCAGCGACGTCTGCGAAGCGGTGATCGCCGCGCTCTATCTCGATGGCGGGATGGCGACGGCCCGTGGCTTCATCGAGCGTTACTGGGCCGAGATGTTCGACGATCCGGGCCAGGGGGCGGAAATGCGCGACGCCAAGACGCGATTGCAGGAATGGGCGCAAGGCCGCGGCCTGCCGACGCCGACCTATCGCGAAATGACCCGCTCCGGCCCCGCCCATGCGCCGCACTTCACGATCGAAGCTTCGGTGGAAGGCGAGGTGCCGCAAACCGGTCAGGGCGGTTCCAAGCGGGAAGCCGAACAGGACGCAGCGGCGAAGCTGCTGGCACGGGTGGTTCCATGACAACACATTGCGGATTCTGCGCCATCATTGGCGCGCCCAACGCGGGCAAGTCCACGCTCACCAATGCTTTGGTTGGCTCCAAGGTGGCGATTGTGAGTTCCAAGGTTCAGACCACGCGCATGACGGTGAAAGGCGTGGCGATGGCCGGCCAGACCCAGATTGTGTTCGTGGACACGCCGGGAATTTTCCGGCCCCGCCGCCGTCTTGATCGCGCCATGGTGGGGGCCGCATGGGCAGGCGCCGAAGACGCCGATGCCATCCTGCTGGTGGTGGATGCGGCCGATCTTGCCGCAAATCCCAATTCGCTCGGCGCCCGCGATACCAGCGCCATCGTGGCGGGGCTGAAGGAAGGCAAGGGCAAAAAGACGGCGCTGGTGCTGAACAAGATCGACGGCATGAAGCGCACCGACCTGTTGCCGCTTGTCGAGAAATTCCATGCCGAGGGTGTGTTCGAGGATGTGTTCCTGGTTTCCGCGCTGAACGGCAATGGCGTCAGCGATGTGGCAGGCTGGGTTGCGGCGCGCATGCCGCCGGGCCCCTGGCTCTATCCGGAAGACCAGGCCGCCGATATCCCCATGCGCCTGCTCGCCGCCGAGATCACGCGCGAGAAAATCTATCAACGCCTGCATGACGAATTGCCCTATGCCAGCGCCGTTGAGACGGAAAAATGGGAAGAGCGCAAGGACGGCTCGGTCCGCATCGACCAGATCATTTTTGTCCAGCGCGATGGTCAGAAATCGATCGTGCTGGGCAAGGGCGGCCAGACCATCAAGATCATCGGCGAATTGGCCCGCAAGGAGATGGAAGAATTGTTCGGGCACCGCGTCCATCTGTTCTTGTTCGTCAAGGTGCGCGAGGATTGGGCGGAGAACCGTGAACATTATCGCGAAATCGGCCTAGACTATCCGGATGAGTAGGAAAGCACCGGCTTTCTTCCCCCGTGCGGCGGAGCCGCTGGCGGGGGAGTTCGGTAGCAACGGCGTACCGAACGTGCGGTAGCGGGCTTGCCCGCGTGACGCACAGATGGGGGCGGTAAGAGTGGAATGGACGGACAGTGGCATTGTGCTTTCCGCACGCCCTTACGGCGAAACCGGGCTTATTGCGGATCTGCTGACCCGCGAGCATGGCCGTCATCTGGGGCTGGTGCGCGGCAGCAAGACGCGCGCGCTGTTACAGCCCGGCAACGGGCTCTCGGTCACCTGGCGGGCGCGATTGCCGGAACAATTGGGCAGCTATGCAGTGGAACTGGCGCGGGCCCGGGCCGGGGCGCTGATGGAGAGCCGCACATGCCTGACCGGTCTCAACGCTTTTTGCGCCGTCGCCGGCGTGGCGCTGCCGGAGCATCAGGTCCATGCAGGATTGTATGACGCCGCGGAAATTCTGCTCGATGCCATGACAGTGGAAGATTTTTCCCATTGGGGACCGCTCTATGTGCGCTGGGAGGCGGGCCTGCTGGAAGCGCTTGGCTTCGGTCTGGATCTTTCGCAATGCGCCGCCACGGGCAGCGTCCGAGATCTCATTTATGTTTCGCCGCGCACGGGCCGTGCAGTATCGGAAGGGGCGGGCGCGGACTATGCATCGCGGTTGCTGCCGCTGCCGCAATTTCTCCTGGGAACGTCGCCCGCTCCCGATCTGGCGGCGACACGTGCCGGATTGAAACTCACGGGTCATTTTCTTTTGGAGCGCGTCCTGGCGCCCCATGGCCGCGAAATGCCGCAAGCCAGACTGCGGCTCGACGCGCTGGCAGCCTGAGCGAATCGCATTAGAACCGCTGTCATGGGCGCCCAAATTAAACCCGATGATATCCGTTCCGAGCCGTTGGCCACGGCTTTGGCCGAACGCTATCTGGCATATGCGCTTTCCACGATCACCCAGCGCGCGCTGCCCGACGCGCGCGATGGGCTCAAGCCCGTCCATCGCCGCCTGCTGCATGCCATGCGGTTGCTGGGCCTCAATCCTGCTGCGGGCTTCAAGAAATGTGCCCGCGTTGTGGGCGACGTCATCGGCAAATATCACCCGCATGGCGATCTGGCGATCTACGAGGCGCTGGTGCGCCTGGCGCAGGATTTCGCGTTGCGTTACCCGCTGATCGAAGGTCAGGGCAATTTCGGCAATGTCGACGGCGATAACGCCGCCGCCATGCGTTACACCGAAAGCCGTCTGACCGAAGCCGCCCAGGCGCTGCTGGAAGGGCTGGACGAAAACGCGGTGAATTTCCGCGCCACCTATGACGGCGAAGAAGAAGAGCCGATCGTATTGCCGGCGGCGTTCCCCAATCTGCTGGCCAATGGTTCGTCCGGCATCGCGGTGGGCATGGCGACCTCGATCCCGCCGCACAATCTGGGAGAACTTTGCAGCGCCCTGGTGCTGCTGATCGAAAATCCGGACGCCCAGGACCGGTCGCTGCTGAAATTCGTCAAGGGACCGGATTTCCCCACCGGCGGCATCGTGGTCGAGGACCAGGCGGCGATTGCGGAAGCTTATAAGACCGGACGCGGCGGCTTTCGCCTGCGGGCGCGTTGGGAAAAGGAAGAAGGCGCGCGGGGCGTTTACCAGATCGTCGTGACGGAAATTCCCTATCAGGTGCAGAAGGCCAAGCTGATCGAGCGCATCGCCGAACTGCTCGACCTCAAGAAACTTCCGCTGCTCGACGACGTTCACGATGAAAGCGCCGAAGATATCCGCATTGTCCTGACGCCGAAAACCCGCGCGGTCGATGCCAATCTTCTGATGGAGCAATTGTTCCGGCAAAGCGATCTGGAAGTGCGGGTGCCGCTTAACCTCAATGTCCTGGACCATGGCCAGGTACCGGGCGTGATGAGCCTGAAGCAGGCGCTCAAGGCTTTCATCGATCATCGCCGCGAAGTGCTGGAGCGCCGCACCAGCTACCGGCTGGAGAAGATCGCTGCCCGGCTGGAAATGCTGGAAGGCTATCTCGTCGTCTTCCTGAATCTCGATAAGGTGATCAAGATCATCCGCACCGAGGATGAGCCCAAGCCGAAATTGATGAAGGCCTTCGGGCTGAATGACAATCAGGCCGAGGCGATCCTCAACATGCGGCTGCGCGCCTTGCGCAAGCTGGAGGAGATGGAGATCCGGCGCGAACATGCCGATCTCACCCGGGAGAAAAAGGATCTCACCAGGCTGCTGGGTTCGGACAAACTCAAATCCGAAAAACTGATCGAACAGGTCCGCGAGATCGACGCCAAATTTGGAGCCAAGACAAAACTGGGCAAGCGGCGCACTGAAATCGCCGGCGCACGCGATGTCGCGGAATTGTCGGCTCTGGCGGACGAAGCGGTCGAACTGGCGGCGGCGGTGGAAAAAGAGCCCATCACCATTGTCTGTTCGCAGAAATTGTGGCTGCGCGCCTTGAAGGGGCACCAGGAGGAAAGCGACGCGATCAAATACCGCGAGGGTGATCGCAGCCGCTTCTGGATCCATGCCCAGACCACGGACCGGCTCATGATGCTGGCGACAGACGGACGGTTCTTCACGCTCGATTGCAGCAAGCTGCCGAGCGGCCGCGGCAACGGCGAAGCGATCCGCAGTTTCATCGATTTGCCGCCCGAAGCCGATATCGCGGCCATGTTCGTGCATGTGCCGGGCCGCAAGCTTCTGCTTGCCGCCACCTCCGGTCATGGCTTCATCACGTCCGAGGATGACGCGATCGCCATGACCAAGAACGGCAAGCGGGTGATGAATGTGAAGCCGGGGATCGAGGCGGCTGTGGCGCGTCCGTTGGCGGGCGACCATGTCGCGGTGATCGGCGAGAACCGCAAGCTGCTGATCTTCGCGCTCTCCGAAGTGCCGGAGATGGCACGCGGGCAGGGGGTCTATCTGCAGCGCTACAAGGACGGTGCCCTGCTGGATGCCGTCGCCTTCACTTGGAAAGAGGGGCTGGTGGATGAGAACAATCGCGGCTTTTCACCCGGCGAACTCAAGGAGTGGAAAGGCGAGCGCGCCCAGGCGGGCCGTATTGTGCCGCGGGGCTGGGCCAAGTCGGGAAAGTTTGCGGCCGGCTGAGCGCGCGTCTGGTCCGGAACGGTTGAACCTTGCTCAGGCGTGACCCGTCACCAGCCACAGGATGATGATGATGGGCAACGGAATGCCGATCGCCCAAAGCAGAACCGAGCGCATGAAACTCTCCCACAAGTGTTGGAAAGATAACCGTCACATCTGGTGATGGTTCCGGTACGGCCGCAAATCCACGCCGGCTCAGGGCCGCTAATTCCGCCTGATTTCGTACAATGCAATGGCCGCGGCGTTGGAGACGTTCAGACTCTCCACCGCCTTGCCGATGGGAATGAAAGCGGCGGTATCGCAATGCTCGCGCACCAAGCGGCGTATCCCGTCCCCTTCCGATCCGACAACCAGCGCTATGTCGCCGTCGGATGTTGCCTGGGCGAGGGTCTGTTCGCCGTCCCCCGCCAGGGCAACCCGCCAGAAGCCGGCTTCCGCCAGTTGGTCCAGGGCGCGCGCGATATTCACCACTTCGACATAGGGAATGATTTCCAAAGCACCCGAAGCTGCCTTCGCCAAGGCGCCGGATTGCGGCGGCGCGTGTCGGTCCTGTACGACCACGGCGGTGACGCCGAATGCCGCGGCGGTCCGAAGGATGGCGCCGACATTGTGCGGGTCGGAAAGCTGATCCAGGACCAGGACGATCCGGCGGCGGCCGTCTTTCTCGGCTTCCAATGCCTCGTTCAGATCCCGGCCGGGAAGAGGATCGCAGGCCAGGGCCGCCCCCTGGTGCACGGCTCCCGGCGGCAGAAGGCGGGAAATCGCTTCGGCGTCGGCCGGCTCCACCCGCACCCGGCCCAGCAATTTTTCGTCCAGATGCTCGGCGGCGCGGGCCGTGAGGATAAGCCGGTGGACCTTCCGGCGGGGATTGGCCAAGGCTGCCTGAACGGCATGAAGGCCATAAACCCAGTTTTCCGCCTTTTCTGGGCTCCGGCGACTGTGGCCGGATGGCCCGGCGGCAGGCTTGCGGCCGGGCGGCGGTCGGCGGTCTTTGCGGAAATCCTTGGGGCGCATGGCGGGGCTTATAAAGAAGTAATGCCCCGGGACAAGCGGGCCCGCCAAGAAGGGCCGAATTCCGCCATTTTCACTGCCGCTATGCCCTTGACACCTAGACCTGATTGACCAATAACCCGCGATCCGCAGCCAACCTTTTGGAGGCATTATTTTCGCTCGTCCGGACCATATCGGGCGAGGCTTGCGCGCCGGCCGGTGATTGGGTTCAACCCGTTGTACCAGTTGGAAAATTGGAATGGAGGGGTGCCCGAGTGGCTAAAGGGGACGGACTGTAAATCCGTTGGCTACGCCTACGTTGGTTCGAATCCAACCCCCTCCACCATTGTCCAGGGGCGCAAGAAAACGAAGGAAGTCGAATAAGGCGGGTGTAGCTCAATGGTAGAGCAACAGCCTTCCAAGCTGATGACGAGGGTTCGATTCCCTTCACCCGCTCCAATAGTTTGAGGCCGGCCAGGAAAACCGGACACGAAGTAAAAGCCGGACGAGAAGAAAAAGACGAAGGAATTTCAGGTTATGGGTAAAGCGAAGTTTGAGCGTAACAAGCCGCACTGCAACATCGGGACGATTG
>JAZKAH010000003.1:0-506668 GCA_040389245.1 Pseudomonadota bacterium
AACCCTCCGGCGCCAAGAACTCGACCCAGCCCATCAACGGCACCTATCGCGCCGGTACAGACCATCGCAAGGACGGCATCGCCGTCGGCTGGTAAAACAGCTCATGCGCAATGTCTCGCCGGAAGAAATCGAAAACCGCATCACCATCGCGGCGATTCTTCCGGTGATGCGCGATGCCTTGCGCGCAGACGCGGAGGGCCGGGTGGACGTGCCGCTGCGCGCCGGTTGGAGCCTCAATGAGGGCGCCTTCGGCATGCTGGCGATGCCGGCAAGATCCGAGGAACTGGGGCTCGCGGCTTTCAAGTTTCTCACCCTGGTCGATGGCAACCGCGCGCTGGGCATTCCCGGCGTGATGGGCGAGTTGACTTTGCTCGATGCGACAACCGGCGCTCCGCTTGCCCGCCTGCCCGCCGAGGAAGTGACCTTGCTGCGCACAGCCGGATGCAGCGCTGTCGCGACCGATCTCCTGGCGCCGCAGGGCGCCGACAGCCTGGCGCTGTTCGGCAGCGGCCCGCAGGCGGAACATCATGTCGATGCCATGCTGGCGGTGCGGCCCATCAAGCACGTGCTGATCCAGGGCCGCGATCAAGCCCGCGCCGAAAGACTGGCGACGACATTGCGGACGCGCCTGGGCCTCACGGTCTCCATCGGCCCCGACCGGGCGGCGCTGCGGAACGCGGCCATCATCTGCACGGCGACCAATGCGCGCCAAGCCCTGTTCGAGGCCGCCGATGCTCATCCATCCGTTCATATCAATGCCATTGGCGCCTATCGTCCCGACATGTGCGAACTGCCCGCCGCACTGCTTCGGGACGCAACACTCTTCGCCGACAGCAAATCCCCGGTGGCACGGGAAGCGGGCGATCTTCTGGCTGCTTTCGGTTCGCCGGAACAGGTCGCGGCACATCTGCGTGCGATCGGAGAGCTGGTGGCCCATCCGCTGGCGGCGAGGCCGAAGGGCCGCACGGTCTACAAGGCGGTGGGCAATGCGGGACAGGATCTCTATGCCGCCGCTGCAATCCTCAAATTGCTGGCCGCCGAGAGCTAAACCGCGATCGGCGCCTTGATCGCGGGATGCGACTGGTAATTCTCCAAGGTGAAGTCTTCATAGTGAAAACCGAAAATATCCTTCACCGCCGGATTGAGCTTCATCACCGGCAGCGGATAGGGCTCGCGCGATAATTGCTGCTCCGCCTGCTCCGTGTGATTCAAATACAGATGCGCATCGCCGAAACTATGCACGAACTCGCCGGGCTGCAGGCCCGTCACCTGCGCCACCATCAGGGTAAGGAGCGCATATGAGGCGATATTGAACGGGACACCCAGAAAGATATCCGCCGAACGCTGGTAGAGCTGGCAGGACAGCTTCCCTTCCGCGACATAGAACTGGAACAGGCAATGGCAGGGCGGCAGCGCCATCCTGGGGACATCGGCGGGATTCCACGCGGTCACGATCAGGCGCCGCGAATCCGGATTGGATTTGATGTCGCGGATCAGATTGGAAATCTGGTCAATGGTCCCCTCTGTCTGGGTCGGCCAGGAGCGCCACTGATAGCCGTAAACGGGGCCCAGATCTCCGGTTCCGTCCGCCCATTCATCCCAGATGGTGACGCCATGCTCCTGCAGCCATCGCACATTGGTTTCGCCGCGCAGGAACCAGAGCAATTCATAGATGATGGATTTCAGATGGACCTTTTTGGTGGTCACCAGCGGAAAGCCGTCTGCCAAATCGAACCGCATCTGGTGGCCGAAGATGGAGCGGGTGCCCGTGCCGGTACGGTCGCGCTTTTCGACGCCCGTCCTCAGCACTTTTTCCATCAAATCAAGATATTGGCGCATTTAATAAAGTTCCGGACACGGACTCGCGGCCTTCAAAAGTTAACCGGCAGGGCCTATATAGGAAAGGCCGGGCAACCGGCTATGGCAATAAACGGCTTCGTAATAAGCGGCCCGGACCCGGGGGCGGTACCCGGCGCCTCCACCACAAGCCCATTTCGGTGGGTTTCTGTGGGGGCGAAACAGGATCGACGGACGTGTAAAGGCTGTCCTTTTGCCCGGTATGGTATCCGCCGTTATCGGGCTATCCGTACAGGTGCCAACGATAATCAAATGGCCCTCGCTGCTTAATTAATTAAGCAAGCGCGGTTGGAGGGGTACCGGGCAACAGAAACCCCTCACTTATGCGCCGGGCACGCCTAGCTTTTCTTATGAGCGAAGCGAATTAGAAAAGCTGGCGCAAGCGAGCCACGAAGTGGCGAGACGACAGAAGCCCCCCACTTTATTCAGCGGTTTTGAGTTTCCAGCTCTCGCCGCGGCGATCGTACCAGGCCAGCGCCGCCGCCAGGATGCAGATGCAGCCGCCCATCGCCACCGCGCGGCTGGCGCCGAAATGCTCCGCCACCCAACCCAGCACCAGCGAACCCCACGGCATCATGCCCAGGAACGCCATCGCGTAAAACGCCACCACGCGGCCGCGCATATCGTCGCGCGACAAAAGCTGGATGATCGAATTGGTCGAGCCGCCCAGCAGCATGAGACTGAATGCCGACGGCATTAGCAACAGCAGCGACAGGCCAAACCAATGCGATTGGGAAAACAGGATCAGCGAAATGCCGAAGCCCAGTGCCGCCACCACCGGTGTGGTGAAAAGGTGCCGGTCCGGCACGCGGGAGAGTGCATAGGCGCCCAGGAAGGCGCCGGCGCCGACGCCGGTGTAGAGAAATCCCAGCCCCTCGCTGCCCTGGTGCAGCACATCGCGCGCGATGGCGGGTAGAAGCGTGAGATAGGCCGCACCAAAGGCGGAGCACATCGCGATCAGCACCAGGGATGCCCGGATTTCGCGCTCGCTCCAGGCATAGCGAAAGCCTTCCTTCACGGCGCGGAACGGCGCGGAATGTTTTTGCGGCGGACGCGGCAGAAAGCGCATGAAATAGAGGCTGACAATCACCGCGCCATAGGAGACCGCGTCGACGGAGAAACAGATTCCCGCGCCGACCAGGGCGATCAGGATGCCGGCGATGCTGGGGCCGATCACCCGCGCCAGATTGAACATCATGGAATTGAGCGAGATGGCGTGGCGCAGATCCTCCCTGCCCACCATCTCCACCGTCATGGCCTGGCGGATCGGCACGTCGAAGGCGTTGATGAAGCCTTGGAACAGGGCCAGGCAAATGATCTCCCAGACTTTGACCCAATGTGTCAGCGTCAGGATCGCCAGGATGACCGATTCCGCGCAGGCCAGCGACTGGGTGATGAAAAGCATTCGCCGGCGGTCGAAGCGATCGGAGATCGCACCGCCGAATGCGGAAAAAAAGAAAACCGGAATGGCGGCGGCGAAAGACGTCACCCCCAGAAGCAGCGGCGAGTGGGTGAGATCATAGACCAGCCAGCCCTGGGTGACGTTGGTGATCCAGGTACCCATCAGCGACACAAGCTGACCGGAAAAGAACAGGCGGTAATTGCGATGCCGGAAGACTTTCAGGAGCGAAAGCGCGCCGCGGTCTTCCGCAGCTTCCGCAGGCAGGATTTCCGGCGGCGGCACTTCCACCGGCTGGCTTTGGGGCGTCAGCTCCAGATCTTCAGGCAGCACCGCTTCGACGGCGCGTTTCGGGCTGTTTTCGGCAGTCATTTCGATCCGGCTTATACCGCGCCGCCGGCACACTCAAGCCGCGTTTCTGCAATGTTGATAGGCTACTGAGCGATGCGAATAGAGATATCGCCCTGCTGGGCCAGTACCGCCACCTCCGTACCATCGCCGTTGCGGCGCAGCCGCAGATCGGCCGATGCGCCATCCAGGCACAGATTGCGGATGCGGATTTCCTCCAGGAATTTTGGCAATAGCGGGTTGTGAAAGCGGATTTCGCGCCGTTCATGGTCGCAAACGATGCCAAGACAGGCTTCCAGCAGCGCGAATGGCGCGGCGCTGGCCCAGGCCTGGGGCTGGCACGCCACCGGATAGAGCGTGGGCGCGGTGCCGCGCCGGCGCGGAAAGCCGCAGAACAATTCCGGAAACCGCATCAACTCCATGTGACAGGATGCGTCGAACAGCCCGCCGAAAATGGCGGCGGCAGCGCGCTTGAAGCCGTAGCGGCCCAGACCCAGGGCAATCAGCGCATTGTCATGCGGCCATACCGATCCATCGTGATAGGACATCGGATTGAAGCGCGGCGCGTCGGAGGCGATGGTGCGCACGCCCCAGCCGGAGAACATTTCCGGCGTCAGCAATGTCTCGGCCAGACAAGCGGCTCGGTCGGGCGAGGCGATGCCGCTGAACAAAACCTGTCCCGCGTTGGAGCTGCGCACCTGGCAACGCCTTTTGTCGCCGTCCAGGGCAATGGCGTAGACGCCCAACTCTTCGCACCAGAAGGCAGCCTCAAAACGCTGGCGCAGCAGTTCGGCCGCTTCCGTCAATCGATCGGCGCGGGCATGGTCGCCCAGCATCCGCGCCAGCATCGCGGCGCCCTGTTTGGCGGCATAGACATAGGCCTGGACTTCGCACAGCGCGATCGGTCCGGTGGCGAGCCGTCCATCGGCGTGGAAGATGGAATCGTGACTGTCCTTCCAGCCCTGATTGGCCAGGCCGTTCTCGCTCTCCCGGTAATATTCGACAAAGCCGTCGCCGTCGCGATCACCATAGCGATCGATCCAGTCGAGTGCGGCCTCCAGATTGGGCCATAGCGCGCGAATGGTGGCCTGGTCGCCGGTCCGCACGAAATAGCGCGCCGCCAGGAGTACAAACAAAGGCGTGGAATCGATGCTGCCGTAATAACGCCCGAAAGGCACCTCCCCCAGATTGGCCATCTCGCAGGCCCTGGTTTCGTGCAGGATCTTGCCGGGCTCGGCATCGGCTTTGACGTCGCTCGCTGTCGCCTGGGTACGGGCGAGATAGCGCAGCACGCCCTTGGCCAGGGTGGGATCGATCCACAGCATCTGCAGGGCCGTGATCAGGCCATCGCGGCCAAAGGGTGTGGAAAACCAAGGCGTGCCTGCATAGGGATAGGGCCCGTCGGTCGTGTCGGTGATGAGCATGGTCAGATCCGCGCCCGCCCGATGCAGCATGCGGTTGGCCAGCGCGTTGGTGCTCGAAACCGTCCCCCCCAAATAGCTGGCCTTCTGCGCGGCGCGGCGCGCGGCGCGATAGGGCTCCGAAAAAGGCGGGATTTCCTTCGCCGTGGTACAGCGCACCGTCAGAACAATGGCGCGTTGCTCGCCGGGTTGCAGCTCCAGGGAATACAAAGCCTGATTTTCGCCCAAGCGATCGGGCTTGGGCTCGAGGTGGATTTCGGTGCGCCGTTCGATATCGTCCAAACCGCGATAGCGGAAAGTGAGGCAATTTTCTTCCAGCCTCGTCGTGGTTGTGCCGCGACGGGCACGCTGTATGCCGCGAATTTCGAACAGGTCGCGGAAATCGGCCTGGAAATTGAACGTCAACCAGCAGCGCTGGGGGTGGGTATCGAAATTGTGGATGGCGAAGCGTTCATAACAAGCACCGTCCCAGAGAAATTTGGACCGCCGCACATGCAGAATTTCGCGTGGCAGGACGATTTTCTCATTTTCGTAGATATCGGGATTGGAGAGATCGACGGTGAGCACGACATTGTCATTCTCCACCGCCGAAGACAGCAGCAGGGGCCGCTGCCCGTCGATCAGGAATTCCAGTCCGGAAAGATGTCGCGTGTCCTGGTGGAACAGCCCGCCCGGCGTGGCGCCGGGATCGACCACATCGCCAAAAGCATCGAACAGGCCGAACATGTCGCCATTCTTCAAGGTGCGCGGCCAGCGCTCCTGGATGGACTCTGTCGCCTGGATATAAAAACTGGACGTTTCGTCAGGCGATAACGGGAGGGGCTTGGCCTCCATCGGATGCTCTTTCAAATAATCGTGCGCAGAATAACCGGCGGATCAGGCCGCTTCGACCGCATCGGTCTTGATGCCCTGCAAATGAACCAGCCGGCGATAAATTCTCAAATATTCCCGCGCCATGGCGCCGGCGCTGAAGCGCTCCTCGAAGCGGGCACGGATCGAGGGACGGAACAGCTGGTTCAGCCGGCCCACGGCCGATGCCGCCTCTTGCGGGGTGTCGACCACAAAGCCGGTGAGCCCGTCTTCCAGGATTTCCGGCACCGATCCGTGGCGGAACGCTATCACTGGGGTGCCGCAAGCCATGGCTTCGATCATCACCAGGCCGAAAGGCTCGGGCCAGCCGATGGGAAATAGCAGCGCCGCGGCATTGCCCAGGAATTCCTGTTTGCGGCTGTCGTCGATCTCACCGATGAATTCGACATGGGGGCTTCTTGCCAGCAGCGGCGCGATCAAGTCATCGAAATAGGCCTGATCGACGGGATCGACCTTGGCCGCGATCTTGAGCTTCATGCCTGCGCGGCGGGCGATCTCGATCGCCTCCACCGGACCTTTGTCGGGGCATATGCGCCCCAGGAAAGCCAGATAACCGCCCTTGCCTTCGCCCTCACGGAACTGCCCCTCCGGCAGACCGTGATAGACGGTGCCCATCCAGTTGACCGGCGGCACGGGCTTCCTCTGATGGTCGGAAATGGAGACCAGCGGCATGTGCGAGAAGGCGCGGTAGATATCGGGCAGCTCGGGCAGATCCTGGCGGCCATGCAGCGTGGTCAGCGTCTTGTACGCCATGTTGCGGAAGATCGGGTAGTGAAAGAAGTCGATGTGAAAATGCAGAATGTCGAATTCCGCCATCCGCTCCGCGACGCGGTCGAGCATGATGATGTTGTAGGCAAGCGAATTGTGGATACCGTCCAACCGCAGCGCCCGAGGCACAACCGGATAAAGCTCCGCCGTGGTCCGCGAATCGCCGCTGGCAAATAAGGTCACTTCGTGGCCCTGGGCGACCAATTCTTCCGTCAACCAGGAAACAACCCGTTCCGTGCCGCCATAAAGCCGCGGGGGTACGCTTTCGACCAATGGCGCGATTTGTGCGATTTTCAACGGGTTAAGCCCTCGACGACGTCTTATCCACAACGGCTTGATAAAGCTTCCGGTTCCGCCATTGCTGCAATTGCGCCAAAAAATCGGGGGATATTCGCGGTGGTTCCCGAGATTGACTCCTCGTTAGCCACGCTTAGTCTAAAAAGCCTCATGGCGAAGGATTTTATCGGTTATCAGGCCCTCACGGACCAGGCGTTGCGCGGTGTGGTGCGCGACGCGCTTCGCCGTATCGAAAAATCCGGCCTGATCGGCGCCCATCATTTCTACCTCACCTTCAAGACCCATGCTGAAGGTGTGGACATTCCCGATTTCCTGAAGGAGCAATATCCGGACGAAATGACCATCATCATCCAGCACCAATATTGGGCGCTGAAGGTGAAGGAGGAGTATTTCGAGGTGACCCTGACCTTCAAGAAACTGCCGGCACCGCTGCACATCCCGTTCGGCGCCCTGACCGCCTTTTTCGATCCGGGGGTGCAGTTCGGCCTGCAGTTCCGCAGCGAGGGGGAGGCCAAGCCGGCGCCCGCCCCGGTCATGGTGCCCACGGCCCCGCCGGAAGGGGAAACCCCTGCCGAACCCGCCCTGCCCGCCGACAAGACCCCGGCCGGGGAGGTCGTCAGTCTGGATTCATTCCGCAAGAAGTAGTACCCGGGCGCGGCTTCATCCGAGCAAGGCGCCATGACGGACAAAACCCCTTCGACCCGCACCGAAACCGACAGCTTTGGCCCCATCCAGGTGGCTGCCGACCGCTATTGGGGGGCGCAGGCTCAGCGCTCCCTGGGCAATTTCAAGATCGGCTGGGAAAAGCAGCCGCTCCCCGTCGTGCGGGCACTTGGCATCGTCAAGCGTGCCGCCGCCGAGACCAACATGGCCCTCGGCCTGCTCGACAAGAAGCTGGGCGAGGCCATCATCGCCGCCGCCCAGGAAGTCATCGAAGGCAAGCTCGACAGCCATTTCCCGCTGGCGGTGTGGCAGACCGGCTCCGGCACCCAGTCGAACATGAACGCCAATGAAGTGATCTCGAACCGCGCCATCGAGATGCTGGGCGGCGTGATGGGCTCCAAGAAGCCGGTCCATCCCAACGATCACGTCAATATGAGCCAGTCGTCGAACGACACCTATCCCACCGCCATGCACATCGCCTGCGCGGAAGAGATCGTCCATCATCTCCTGCCCGCGCTGCAGAAGCTGCGCAATGCGCTGAACGACAAGGTGCAGGCCTGGAAGGCGATCATCAAGATTGGCCGCACCCATACCCAGGACGCCACACCCATCACCCTGGGCCAGGAATTTTCCGGCTACACCACCCAGGTCCAGAACGGGATCGAGCGGATCGAGCAGTCCCTGCCCAAGCTGATGCAGCTGGCGCAAGGCGGAACCGCCGTGGGCACCGGCCTCAACGCACCTGTCGGTTTCGACAAAATGGTCGCCGAGCGCATCGCCGCCATCACCCAGATGCCCTTCACCACCGCACCCAACAAATTCGAGGCCCTGGCGGCGCATGACGCGATGGTCTTCAGCCACGGCGCCATCAACACGGTCGCCGCCAGCCTGTTCAAGATCGCCAACGACATCCGCCTGCTGGGTTCGGGCCCGCGCTCAGGCCTGGGCGAGTTGGCATTGCCGGAAAACGAGCCCGGCTCCTCGATCATGCCGGGCAAGGTCAATCCCACCCAGAGCGAGGCTCTGACCCAGGTCTGCATTCAGGTCTTCGGCAACAATGCGGCGCTCACCTTCGCCGGCAGCCAGGGCCATTTCGAGCTCAACGTCTACAACCCCGTGATGGCATATAATTTCCTGCAAAGCGTGCGGCTGATGTCGGATGCGGCGGTCAGCTTCACCGACAATTGCGTGGTGGGGATCGAGCCACGCCTCGACAATATCAAGGCGGCGCTGGAACGCTCCTTGATGCTGGTGACGGCGCTGGCGCCCAAGATCGGCTACGACAATGCCGCCACGATCGCCAAGGCCGCGCACAAGAATGGCACGACCTTGAAGGAAGAAGCGGTCAAGGGCGGCTATGTCACGGCGGCGGAATTCGACGCCGTGGTGCGGCCAGAAGACATGATCGCGCCCAGATGAAAACAGCCCTCATCCTGAGCTCGTCGAAGGATGAAGACATCATCTGCATCTCACCCTTCGACAGTCGCCAGCGACAGCGTCGTGCGACCAGGGTGAGGAGGCGCGCATGGCAGGCCTGAAGAAACGCTCCTTCTCCCTCTCCGGCCATCGCACCTCGGTTGCGTTGGAAGAGGAATTCTGGGTCATCCTGGACGGCGAAGCGAAGAAGACCGGTCGCAGCCTGGCGGCGCTGGTGCAAGGCATTGACGCCACCCGCGGGCCGCGCCCACTGGCCAGCGCGCTCCGGCTGCACGCCCTTGCCGTGAGCCGCACCCACATCTAACCTTGGGCGCATGATCACACTCTATCACGCCCCGAAATCGCGCTCGACCCGCATGATCTTCCTGCTGGAAGAACTTGGCGTTCCTTATGAGATCAAGATCGTCTCGATCCGGCGCGCCGACGGCAGCGGTGCCGTGGATGCCGGCAATCCGCATCCCCATGCCAAGGTGCCGGCCATCCGCAATGGCAGCGAGACCGTGTTCGAATCCAGCGCCATCGTCGCCTATCTCACCGATACATTTCCGCAAGCCGGGCTGGCCCCGAACCCCGGCGAAGCCGGGCGCGGCCCATATCTCACCATGCTGGCCTATTATGGCGATGTGGTGGAACCCTCCTTCGTCTCCAAATTCCTGAAGATGGATGTGCCGCGCGGCACCGCCGGCTGGGTCGCGGTGGAAGAAGTGATGCCGTATATCGACAAGCTGTTGACGGCACAGCCCTATATCGCGGGCGAAAAATTCACCGGCGCCGACATTCTTTACGCCACCACCTTCGGCATGTTCGCGCAGAATCCGATGATGCCAAAACTGGCATCGGTGGACGCCTATGTGAAACGCTGTCTGGACCGCCCCGCCTATGCGCGGGCCATGAGCAAAGATTCCGGCTGATGGGCGAAATCGTCAATCTGCGCCGCGCCCGCAAAGCCAAGGCGCGCGACGAAAAAGAAAAGACGGCGGACGCCAATCGCGTCCTGCACGGCACGCCGAAGGACATGCGCGACCTTGCCAAGGCGCGCACCGCAAAATCCGCCCGCGATCTGGACGCGCATAAAAAGGGCTAGTGGTAGAGATCCTTGTGGGTCTCGCGCAGCAAAGCCTTCTGCACCTTGCCCATGGCATTGCGTGGCAGGCCATCCACGAACAGGACGCGCTTGGGCAGCTTGTAGGCCGCCAGCCTTTCCTTCAGCGCGGCGATGACGTCCCCTTCGGTCAGACCCGCATCAGCGTTCTTCACCACCACCGCGGTGACACCTTCGCCAAAATCCGGATGGGCCACGCCGATCACGGCGCTTTCCACCACGCCGGGCAGCGCGTCGATCTCGTCCTCCACTTCCTTGGGATAGACATTGAAGCCGCCGCTGATCACCAGATCCTTGCCGCGCCCGACGATCGCGACATAGCCTTGATCGTCGATTACGCCGAGATCGCCAGTGATGAAAAAACCGTCGCCCCGGAATTCGGCCCGGGTCTTTTCCGGCATCCGCCAATAGCCCTTAAACACATTGGGGCCGCGCACTTCGATCATGCCGATCTTGCCCTGCGGCAACGGCGTGCCGCTTTCCGGATCGATGATGCGGATATCCACCCCCGGCAGGGGCAGACCCACCGTGCCGGCGACACGCGCGCCTTCATAGGGATTGGACGTGTTCATGTTGGTTTCGGTCATGCCATAGCGCTCGAGAATGGCGTGGCCGGTGCGCGCGCTCCATTCGCGGTGCGTCTCGGCCAAGAGCGGGGCCGAGCCCGAGACGAACAGGCGAATATGCCTTGTTGTTTCCCGCGTTAGCCGTGCATCCGCCAGCAGCCGCGTGTAGAAGGTCGGCACGCCCATCATCACCGTGGCTTGCGGCATCAGGCGGAACATCTCGTCCGCATCCGGCCTCGGCAGAAACAGCATCGCGCTTCCCGCCATCAAGGTCGTGTTGGTCGCGACGAACAGGCCATGGGTATGGTAGATTGGCAGCGCGTGCAGCAGCACATCGCGGTCCGTGAAACGCCAAGCGGACGCCAGAGTGCGCGCGTTGGACGCCAGATTTTCGTGACTGAGCATTGCGCCCTTGGAGCGCCCCGTTGTGCCCGAGGTGTAGAGAATGGCGGCAAGGTCGTCGGGCCCGCGCGCGACGTCTGCAAAAATCTCCGGCTGCCGCGCCGCCAGCTCGATCAGGCTTCCAGTCTTGCCGTCGATGCCCATGCTCGCGACGGCGACGCCGGTGACCAGATCTTCCCGCCCCGGCACCGCCACGAACAGCGCCGGCTCCGCATCCGCCACGAAATAAGCAAGTTCCGCCCGCGTATAGGCGGTGTTGAGCGGCAGCCAGATCGCGCCCGCCCGCACACAGGCAAGATAGAGCGCGATCGCTTCCGGACTCTTCTCCAGCTGGGCCGCAACCCGGTCGCCGGGCTTGACGCCCAGGGCCACCAGCGCATGGGCCAGCCGGGCCGACAAGGCCCCAAGGCCGCCATAGGTCAGCACGCGGCCGTCGGCCGTGGTGATGAAGGCGCGGTCTGGCGATGCCGCCGGAAACTGAGCCAAAAGATGTGAAACCATGGGCCGTTTGTGCGGGTTTGGGAGCCCATCCGGCAAGAGAACAAAAGCAGGACTTTTGCCGCCTGCCCCTGCTAGAATGACCGGACTCATGAGCCATCATCCCTATTCCGACCCGCTGGACGCGGCCTTCGGCGACGGCGAGCCGTCCGGCTCGTCGGCTCTGCCGACCCCCCGCGATCCGCCCTACCTCGCCGGCCTCAACAAGGAGCAGCGCGAGGCGGTGGAGACCGTGGACGGTCCGGTGCTGGTGCTGGCCGGGGCCGGGACGGGCAAGACCCGCGTCCTAACCACGCGGCTGGCGCATATCCTGGCCACCCGGCGCGCCTGGCCGGGGCAGATCCTGTCGGTCACCTTCACCAACAAGGCGGCGCGCGAGATGAAGGAGCGCATCGGCGCCCTGATCGGTGGCGTGGTCGAAGGCATGCAATGGCTGGGCACCTTTCACTCCATCGGCGCCAAAATGCTGCGACGGCACGCCGAGCTGGCGGGCCTGAAAAGCAATTTCACCATCCTGGATACCGACGACCAGCTTCGGCTGATGAAGCAATTGGTCGAAGCCGAGGGGATCGACGAAAAACGCTGGCCGGTGCGCACCCTGGCGTCGATGATCGACAATTGGAAAAATCGGGGCCTGCGTCCCGACGATGTCTCCGACAGCGATGGCCAGGGCTATGCCTTCGGCAAGGGCAAAACGCTCTACCGCCAATATCAGGAACGATTGAAGGCGCTGAACGCGGCGGATTTCGGCGACCTGTTGCTGGAGACCTTGAACATCCTTCGGACCAATCCCGACATCCTGGCCGATTACCGGGATCGCTTCCGCTACATGCTGGTGGACGAATATCAGGATACCAATGTGGTGCAGTATCTCTGGCTGAAGCTGTTGGCCAGCCAGAGCGGCAATGTCTGCGTGGTGGGCGATGACGACCAGTCGATCTATGCCTGGCGCGGCGCGGAAGTGGAAAACATCCTGCGCTTTGAGCATGATTTTCCCGGCGCCAAGGTGATCCGGCTGGAACGCAATTACCGCTCCACGCCCATCATCCTGGGCGCGGCATCCGGCCTGATCGCCGCCAACAAGGGCCGGCTGGGCAAGACCCTGTGGACCGAAGGCGATCCCGGCGAGCAGATCAAGGTCCAGGGCGTGTGGGACGCCGAGGAAGAAGCCCGCAATGTCGCCAGCGAGGCGGAAGACCTGCATCGCCAGGGCGCGCGGTTTGGCGACATGGCGATCCTGGTGCGCGCTTCCTTCCAGATGCGCGAATTTGAAGACCGGTTTATCTCGCTCGGCCTGCCCTATCGCGTGATCGGCGGCCCGCGCTTTTACGAGCGGGCGGAAATCCGCGATGCCATGGCCTATCTGCGCCTGATCGCGCAAGGCGACGACGATCTGGCGTTCGAGCGCATCGTCAACAAGCCCAAGCGTGGTATCGGCGACGCCAGCGTGGCGACCCTGCACGCCTTCGCCCGCGCCCGGCATCTGCCGCTGCTGGCGGCGGCGCGCGAGATCGCGGAGACCGACGAACTGCCGCCCAAGGCGCGCAAGGCACTGAGCGAACTGACCGCCAATTTCGCGCGCTGGAGCGAAACCGCGCGCATCCTGCCCCATACCGAGCTGGCCGAAATGGTTCTCGACGAGTCCGGCTACACCGACATGCTGAAGGCCGACAAATCCGCCGAGGCGCCCTGGCGGTTGGACAATCTCAAGGAATTCGTCCGCTCGATGGAAAGCTTCGAGTCGCTGGCCGGCTTTCTGGAACATGTCTCGCTGGTGATGGAGATCGCCCAGGACGAAAGCGGTGACCGCATCAATCTGATGACCTTGCATGCTGCCAAGGGTCTGGAATTCGACACCGTGTTCCTGCCCGGCTGGGAAGAAGGCCTGTTTCCCAGCCAGCGCACCATGGACGAAAGCGGGCTCGCGGGCCTGGAGGAAGAACGCCGCCTTGCCTATGTCGGGCTGACGCGGGCCAAGCAGCGGGCGCGCATTTCCTTTGCCGCCAACCGCCGCGTCCATGGCAGCTGGCAGAGCGCGCTGCCGTCGCGCTTCCTCAGCGAGATTCCCGAAAGCCATGTCGATACCGTGGTGAATGAAGGCTTTTACGGTGGCGCCACCGGCTTTCGCGACAATGCCGGCGGGCCTTCCTTCTCCAGCACCTATGAAAGCCCGGGCTGGAAACGCGCACAACAATATAAGGAGGCCAACCGTGCCGGCGCGCAAGCGCGCACCCGTCCGCCCTTGATCGAAGCGCAGGCCTATACAATGCAGACCAGCGATCCCAGCGCCTCGCATTACGCGCGCGGCGACCGGGTCTTTCACCAGAAATTCGGTTATGGCCGGGTGAGCTTTGTCGAAGGCAACAAGTTGACGGTCGATTTCGACAAGGCCGGCGAGAAGCGCGTCATCGATCAGTTCGTGGCGCGGGCATAAAGCATAGCCTCATTTTGTCATGGCCCGCCGGAGTGCGGGCCATCCAGGTGACCGAAACGCACCTCACAGACTTTCAGCCAAGTCTTTCCATTCTTCGTTGTTCTGCTGAATAAGATTCAGCTTCCATTCGCGCTTGTATTTCTTCACTTGCGTCTCACGATGAATGGCGGCGTGAATGTCGTCGAAAATTTCGTAATAAACCAACCTCGTCACGCCATATCTCTTGGTAAATCCCGGCACCACGCCGTCCCGGTGCTCGCCCAATCGCCGCGCCAGATCGTTGGTCACACCGATATAAAGCGTGCCATTCCGCTTGCTTGCCAGGATATAAACATAATAGGTGTTCGGCATTGGCGCGGTGTCAGCTGGATGGCCCGGATTCCCGGGCCATGACATTTTGGCGGATCAAATAGCATGAATTCCTCACCTCCGCTCTGGAAAGCCTCGGTCGCCCTGATCAAGGCCGAAGCACCCGACATGGCGTCGCTGCTGGAACTGGCATCCGATCCGCAAGCCGTCCTGATCGCGGAGGAACCCTTCGGTCCCGGCGCCGTTGTTGAAGCTCTGTACACGGAAGAACCCGACGCCGCCCAGCTGTCGCGCATCGCCGGCCGCGAGATCACCGTCGCGCCGCTGCCCAACCAGGATTGGATCCGCCTCAGCCAGGAAGGCCTGCCACCGGTGCGGGCGGGGCGCTTCTTCGTCTATGGCGCGCATGACGCGGGCCAGGTGCCGCATGGCGTGATTCCGATGCGGATCGAGGCGGGCCTGGCCTTCGGCACCGGCCATCACGAAACCACCGCCCTGTGCCTGAGCGTCCTGTCCGGCCTGGCCCGCCGCCGCGCCTACCGTAATGTGCTCGATCTCGGCTGCGGCACCGGACTGCTCGCCATCGGCGCGGCGAAATTGTGGAAGCGGCCGGTGCTCGCATCCGACATCGATCCCGTCGCCATCGAAGTGACCGATGAAAACGCGCTGTGCAATGGCGTGGGCCCGCTGGTGCGGGGCGTGGTCGCGGACGGGCTGATCCATCCCGCGCTGGCCGCCGCCGCGCCTTATGATCTGATCATCGCCAACATCCTGGCCGGACCACTCACCCGGCTGGCGCCGCAGATCGTGGATGCGCTCGCATCCGGCGGAACCCTGGTCCTCTCCGGCCTGCTGCACAATCAGGAGGCCATGATCCTCAGCTTCTACCATCGCCTGCGCTTCATCGCCCGCCACCGCGACGGCCCGTGGAGCGCACTGGTCTTGGAGAAGCCCCGGCGTTAGTCTGTTTTTTTGCCTCTTCGTTCCGTCATTTGAGGGTTTGTTTTATGCCCTACCGCTTCGCTACTTGAGGGCTTGTTTTATGCCCTACCGCTTCGCTACTTGAGGGCTTGTTTTATGCCCTACCGCTTCGCTACCTGAGGGCCTGCCATGGATAAGACCGCCGCCTTCCAGACTTATGAAGACTTCTCCGATGCCGCCACCGTTGCCCCGCGCCTGGCGGCCCTTCGCGCAGAATTGACCAAGCGCGGACTGGACGGTTTTGTCGTGCCGCACTCCGACGAGCATCAGGGCGAATATCTGCCCGCCAGCGCCGAGCGGCTGGCCTGGCTTACTTCCTTCACCGGTTCAGCCGGTGCGGCGGTGGTGCTGAAGGACAAGGCGGCGGTCTTCGTCGATGGCCGTTACACCTTGCAAGTCCGCGCCCAGACCGACACGTCACTGTTCGAACCGCGCGACCTGGTCGCCGAAGGCCCGCAAGGCTGGATCCCGGATCATTTGCCTCAAGGCGCCAAGCTGGGCTTTGACCCCTGGCTCAGCACCGCGAATGCCGTGGCAGGCCTGCGTCAGGCGGCGGAGCGTGCGGGTGGCACTCTGGTCGCCTGCGCCTCCAATCCCATCGACACTGTGTGGAGCGACCGGCCTTCGCCGCCGATGGACCCGGCCGTGCCGCATGCGCTGAATCTGGCGGGCGAAGAGAGCAGCGCCAAACGCGCCCGCATCGCCGCGAGCCTGAAAAAGGCCCATGCCGACGCCGTGGTGCTGACCTTGTGCGATTCCGTCTGCTGGCTTTTCAACATTCGCGGCAGCGACGTGCCGCATACCCCCTTCGTGCTGGCTTTCGCCATTCTTCATGCCGACGGCAGCGCCGATCTGTTTCTGGATGAAGCCAAGCGCTGTGCCGAACTTGTTGCCCATCTGGGCAATGGCGTGCGTCTCGCCGCCGCGGCCGATTTTGCCGCCGGCCTCGACGCGCTCAAGGAAAAGACCGTGCTGGTCGATCCCGCCACCGCTGCCGCGGCGATTTTCGACCGGTTGAACAAGGCCGGCGCCAAAGTGAAACAGGCTGCCGATCCCTGCCAGTTGCCCAAGGCCTGCAAGAATTCGCTGGAACTGGAAGGCACCCGCAGGGCCCACATCCGCGACGGCGCGGCGCTATCGCGGTTTCTCAGCTGGTTCGCGCGCGAGGCACCCAATGGCGCCTTGACAGAAATCGCCGCCACTGAAGCGCTGGAAGGCTTTCGCCGCGCCACCAATTATCTCTCCGACGTGTCTTTCGATTCCATTTCGGGCGCGGGCGCCCATGGCGCGGTCGTGCATTACCGCGTGACCCGCTCGACCAACGCGCCGATCGCCAACAATGAGATGTTCCTGATCGATTCCGGGGCGCAATATCCCGACGGCACCACCGACGTCACCCGCACCGTGATCGTGGGCGCGCCCAGCGCGGAGATGCGCGACCGCTTCACCCGCGTTCTGAAAGGTCATATCGCGCTCGCCACGGCGCGGTTTCCCGAAGGCACCATCGGCATGCAGCTCGACAGTTTCGCGCGGCGGCCGTTATGGGATGCGGGTTTGGACTATGATCACGGCACCGGACATGGCGTCGGCTCTTATTTGTCGGTGCATGAAGGGCCGCAGAACATTTCCAAGCGGCCGGTCAATCAGCCGCTCCTGCCGGGCATGATCTGTTCCAACGAGCCGGGCTATTACAAGACCGGTGAATACGGCATCCGGATCGAGAACCTGGTGGTGGTGACCGAGCCGAAACCGATGCCCGATGGCGAGCGCCCCATGATGGGCTTCGAAACCATCACCCTGGCCCCCATCGACGTCAATCTGGTCGAACCGGGCCTGCTCACCGATAGCGAGCGGGTTTGGCTCAATGCCTATCATGCGCGCGTGTTGGAGACTTTGCGGCCATTGGTGGATGAAGAAACGCGCAGCTGGCTGGAACAGGCGACGCGGGCAGTCTGATCGGACCGCGGCAGCTCGCGGTCCTCATGCTTCGACTGGCTCAGCATGAGGATATCCTCACCCTGAGCCCGTCGAAGGGTGAAGTCCGCACTAGCCGTCAATCAGCTTCAGCCAGGCATCTTCGTCCATCACCGGGACATTGTGCTTCTGCGCCTCTTTCAGCTTCGAGCCCGCGCCCGGACCCGCGACCACGATATCGGTCTTGGCCGACACCGAGCCGGAGACTTTCGCGCCCAGGCTTTCGGCCCGCGCCTTGGCTTCCTGGCGGGTCATTTTTTCCAGGGTGCCGGTGAACACAACCGTCTTGCCCGACACCGGTGACGACCTGGCAGGCGCGGCAATTGCCGTCACATCCAGCCAAGCCAGCATCCGGTCCAGCGCCTTCACATTGTGTTTCTCATCGAAGAAATCGCAGATCGCTTCGGCGACGATGCCGCCGATGCCTTCCAGGCTCTCCAGCTCCTCACGCGCATTCTGCGCCTTCATACCGGCCAGGAAGGCGTCCAGGGTACGGTAATGGCGCGCGATCAGACGCGCCGTGGTCTCCCCGACATGGCGGATACCCAGCGCATTGATCAGCCGGTCGAGCGGGATGGTGCGGCGGCGTTCGATCGCCGCCATCAAATTTTCGACCACCTTGTCTTCGCGCTCTTCCTTCTTGCCCTTGGCCTTGACCGGTTCCTTGCCTTCGGCGGCGCGGCGCTCTTCGCTGAGTGCGGCGCGGTGCTCGGCCAGCACCTTGCTGACTTTTTCCGGCTTCTCGGTGAGGGCGAAGATATCGGCCGGCTCTTTCAGCAGGCCCTTGCCGTGGAACAGCTCGATCATGGTGCCGCCCAGGCCTTCGATGTCGAAGCCGTCGCGGGCAACGAAATATTTCAGCCGCTCCACCGTCTGGGCGTCGCAGATCAGGCCGCCGGTGCAGCGCCGGTCGACATCCTGCTTGCCCGTCTTCTCGTCCACCTCGCGCACGGCATGGCTGCCGCAGACGGGGCATTTTTCCGGAAATTTATAAGGCTTGGCGCCGCGCGGGCGTTTGTCGGTCAACACTTTCAGAATCTGCGGAATGACATCGCCGGCGCGCTGGATCACCACGGTATCGCCGATCCGCACATCCAGCCGCGCGATCTCGTCCTCATTGTGCAAGGTGGCGTTGCGCACCACCACGCCGCCGACCGTGACCGGCTTCAGCCGCGCCACTGGCGCAAGCTTGCCGGTGCGCCCGACCTGAATCTCGATATCCTCCAACACGGTTTCCGCCTGCTCGGCGGGAAATTTGTGGGCGATCGCCCAGCGGGGACTGCGCGAGACGAAACCAAGCCGCTCCTGCAGGTCCAGGCGGTCCACCTTGTAGACCACGCCGTCAATGTCATAGCCCAGCCGCGCCCGCCGGGTTTCGATGTCGCGATAGAATTGAAGGATCTGGTCCAACGTCTCGCAGCGCTTGACCAGCGGATTGACCACAAAGCCATAGTCGCGGAATTTTTCCAGCATGCCGCTTTGGGTCTTCGACGGCATCTCGCTGATCTCGCCCCAGGCATAGGCGAAGAAATTCAAGGCGCGGCTGGCAGTGATGGCGGGATCGAGCTGGCGCACCGAGCCGGCGGCGGAGTTGCGGGGATTGGCATAGACCGGCTTGCCGTCCCTTTCCTGGTGCTTGTTCAAGGCCTCGAACGCCTTGTGGGTCATATAGACTTCGCCGCGCACTTCCAGGATGGCCGGCGGCTTGCCGTTCAGCCGCAGCGGAATGTCGGAAATGGTGCGCAGATTGGCGGTGATATCCTCGCCTTCCTGGCCGTCGCCGCGGGTGGCGCCCTGCATCAGGATGCCCTCCTCATAGCGCAACGAGGCGGAAAGGCCATCGATCTTGGGTTCGGCGGTGATGGCGATTTCTTCGCCTTCCTTCAATCCCAGGAAGCGTCGAACCCGGCCCAGGAATTCCGCCACCTCCTCGTCGTCGAAGGCATTGTCCAGCGACAGCATCGGCTTGGCGTGAAGGACCTTGGCGAATTTCTCCGATACCTTGGCGCCGACGCGGTGGGACGGACTGTCGGGCCGCACCAGCAAGGGAAATCGCTCCTCGATGGCGGCATTGCGGCGGCGCAGCGCGTCGTAGGCGGCATCGCTGACGGTCGGCGCGTCCTCGGCATAATAGCGGCGGTCGTGCCCGGCGATCTCGCGGGCCAGCCGGTCCAGTTCCTTTTCCGCTTCGGCGGAGGTGAGTTTCTCGACCGGTTTGCTGGTCACGCTATTTTGGCCCGCTTGCCTGTTTTCTTCGGGGTCGTCGCTTCCGCCACCAGCCGCTTGGCGGCGGCGCGCGCTTCGGCGGTGACATTGGCGCCCGACAACATGCGCGCGATCTCTTCCAGCCGTGCGTCGTCTTCCAGCAAGGTGATGCGGGTCTTGTCGCCGACGCGGGAAATCCGGAAATGCCGTGCCGCCCGTGCCGCCACCTGCGGCGAATGGGTGACCAGCAGCACCTGGGTGGTTTCGGCCAGCCGCTGCAGCCGTTCGCCCACCGCATCGGCCACGGCGCCGCCGACGCCGCGATCCACTTCGTCGAACACCATGGCGGTGGGCGGCGCGGTCTGGGCCAGCGCCACCTTCAAGGCCAGGGAGAACCGCGCCAACTCGCCGCCCGAAGCGATTTTTGCCAGCGAGCCGAAACTCGCGCCTTCCACAGTGGCGACTTCGAAGGCGATTTTTTCCAGGCCGTTTGCCGTACCGGCGTCGTCTGTCAAAGTGTCCAGCGCGACCCGGAATTTTGCATGGCCCAGTTTCAGCGGCGCCAATTCTCCGGCGACGGCTGCTTCCAGTTTTTTCGCGCTCGCCCCGCGGGCCTTCGATAATTTCCGGGCAGCCGCCAGATAAGCCTCGCGGGTGGGGGCGACGGCGGCCTCCGCGGCCTTCATCGACGTGCCGCTGCCGTCCAGGGCGTCCTGCTGCGCCCGGAAATCCGCCAGCACGGCCGGCAAGCCATCCGGCGTGGTGCCGTATTTGCGAGCCAGGGTGCGCAGTTCGAACAGCCGCTCTTCCTTGCGTTCCAAGACGGACGCGTCGGTGTCGAGGCTCGATAGCAAGGCGTCCAGCTCGCGGCGCGCCTCTTCGGTCTGCGCGAAGGCCTGTTCCAGCGCCGCTTCGGCTGCGGCCGTGCGTTTGCGCGCTTCTTCCTGGAGCCGCGATAATTTTTTCAGCGCGACTGCCAGCGAGGCTTCGGCGCCCCGTTCCCCCGACAAAGCCTCGGTCGCGGCGCTGAGGTCCTCGGCGATGCGGGCCGCGTTCATCATCAGAGCGCGCTCACCCGCCAGGCTTTCCTCCTCGCCCGGCTGGGGATCGAACCCCGACAATTCCTCGACCGCGGCGCGGACGTAATCGGCATTCTTCTCGGCTTCGGCGGCGCGCGCCTTCAGACCCGCCAGGGCCTCGCGTGCCACCGTCCAGGCGGCGTGCAGCCCTGCGACCTCGCGGCCCTGGCTTTCCAGATCGCCGAATGCATCCAGCAAGCCGCGGTGGGTGGAAATATCAAACAGGCCGCGGTCATCCG
The DNA here is from genome assembly GCA_040389245.1 of Pseudomonadota bacterium. GTDB lineage: Bacteria > Pseudomonadota > Alphaproteobacteria > Micropepsales > Micropepsaceae > Rhizomicrobium. The sequence continues at coordinate 20,850 of JAZKAH010000003.1, forward strand.
CCTGGCCATGCACTTCCAGCAGCAAGCCGCCCAGATCCTTGAGCAGGCCGACGCTGACCGCTTGGTCGTTGATGAAGGCGCGGGATTTGCCGTCGGCGGCAAGGCTGCGGCGCAGCACGATCTCGCCCTCATGCGCCATCGCTTGTTCTTGCAGCAAGGCGCGCGCGCCATGATCCGGCGCCGGATCGAATACCGCCGTGGCAGAACCTTGCGTTGCGCCCGGACGTACGCCGGCGCGGCCACGCCCGCCGACCGCAAGCCCCAGGGAATCCAGCAGAATGGATTTGCCCGCCCCGGTTTCGCCGGTCAGGACATTGAGGCCGGGGGCGAATTCCAGCGCGGCCTGTTCGATCAACACGATGTCGCGGACCGTCAGCGCGGCAAGCATCGCAAAACGACTCTCAGAGTATCCGGTGGAAAGCTTGGCTGATCCAGGAGCCTTTGTCTTCCTTGGGCTTGAGATTGCGGCCCTTCAGAATGCCGTAAGCGTCCGTGTACCATTGGCTGCCGGGGTAATTGGCGCCCAGCACGGCGGCGGCCGTCTGCGCCTCGCTATCAAGCCCCAGGGCATAATAGGCCTCGGTCAGCCGCTCCAGCGCTTCGGCGATCTGGGGCGTGGACTGGTATTGCTGCACCACGATCCGGAAGCGGTTGATCCCGCCGATATAGTCGCCGCGGGTCAGGTAGTAGCGGCCGACCGCCATCTCCTTGCCGGCGAGATGGTCCTGGGTGAGGTCGATTTTCAAGGTGGCGTCGCGGGCATATTCGGTGTCGGGGAAGCGCTGGACCACGTCCTGCAGCGCCACCAGCGCACCTTGCGTGTTCCCCTGGTCGCGATTGACGTCCACGATCTGCTCATAGAGCGAAATCGCCTTCAGATAGAAAGCATAGGCGACTTCATGGCTGCCGGGATGCAGCGAGATATACTGGTCGGCGGTGGAAACCGCGTCGCCATATTTGTTGGCCTGATAGGAACAGAAAGCGCTCATCAGCATGGCGCGCCGCGCCCACACCGAATAGGGATGCTGGCGGTCCACTTCGTTGAACTGCTTGGCGGCTTCCTCCCAATTGTTCTTGTTGATCTGGGCCCAGGCATCGCCATAGATCTGCTCGACCGGGCGTTCCTGATATTGGGCGGCATCCTTGTTGAGGTCGTTGCTGGCATCGTCCTTGTCCAGGCCCAAAAGGCTGCAACCACCCAGCGCGGTTCCCAGAGCCAGAACCAGAAGCGCGGCGCGGACGGAGCGGGCGGGAAAACGGCCAGGATTCGACATCGGGCGGCAAACCTCAAGAATTACCTTGGCCAGACAATAGCTTACGCCAGAAGGCGGCAACCGTGCCGAGCCGGATTTTCTTATAGCACAGAGCCGCCCGGTTCAGGGAAGCGTGACCAATTCGTAATTGGCCGGGTCGGAAAACAACGCCCTGAGCAGGCGGTTGTTGAGGCCATGGCCGGATTTGACGCCCTCGAAGCGGGCAATCAGCGGCGCTCCGGCCAGCGCCATGTCGCCGATCGCGTCCAGGATCTTGTGGCGCACGAATTCATCGGCGAAACGCTGGCGTTCCTTGTTGATCACACCCTGTTCATCGAGCGCGAGGGTGTTTTCCAGATTGGCGCCGCGCGCCAGATTCATCCGATTGAGGCTTTCAAGGTCCTTGAGAAAACCGAATGTCCGCGCGGGCGCGATCTTGTCGCGGAAATTCTTTGGCGAAAAAGCCAAGTGGAAATTCTGCCGCCCGATTGCCGGCGTGTCGTATGCCAGCACGAAATCATAGGACATGCGCTCCGCCGGATGGAGCGCGGCATGTGCATCCCTCTCGTCCACCCGCACTTCCCTGAGCAGCTTGATCGCACGCCGCGGCATGTCTTGCGCCTTCAGTCCCGCCTCTTCGATCCGCACCAGATAGCAGAGCGCATCGCCATCCAGGATCGGCGGTTCGGGGCCGTCCAGGGTCACGGTCAGATCGTCGATCCCGGCGCCGGCCACCGCCGCCATCAGATGTTCGATCACCCCGACGCTGACGCCGTTCTTTTCGATTACCGTGCCCAGCCTGGTCTCTCCCACCAGATCGTAGCGGGCCGGAATCTCCGCACCGCCCTTGTCGCTGCGGCGGAAAACAACGCCCTGCTCCGCCGGCGCCGGCGACAAGGTCATGGTCACGGCCACCCCGGCATGCAAGGCGGTGCCGGAAATTGTGAGATCGCGGGCCAGCGTGTTTCGAAACGGCATGACCGCCTTATAGCAAATGCCCGGCCGCAAAAGCGCCTAAACGATTTCGATTGCCGGGCGCCCGGCAGGGGCGTTTAGTGGCACCGCCCGGATAAAGGCAATCATGATGGGGCGCCGCACCAAGCCGATTCTTCTGGTTTTTGCCGCCCTTCTGGCGGCGACGGCGGTGCGAGCCGATACCGCGGCGGACCTGCCCTATCGCATTGGCGGCGATGGCCGCGTCAGCACCGATGTGTTCGTCGATGGCCGGGGGCCGTTCAGCTTTCTGCTGGACACCGCTTCCAGCCGCACCATGCTGTTCGAGCATCTGCGCCAGACGCTGGGCCTGGCGCCGTCCGAAAGCGGGATGCTCAAAGTCTACGCCATGAACAATATCGGCACGGCGCTGCCCGTGAAGCCGCGCGAATTGCGCCTGGCCGGCCAGGCCATCACCGGATTGACCTTGGGCGTCCTGCCCGACGACCTCAAACCGCCGGACGGCGTGCAGGGCGCGGACGGCATCCTGGGGATGGACGCGCTTTCCCATTATCTGCTGGTGATGGACCATGACGCGCTGCGTCTCAAGCTCATGGATCCCTCGGGCGCCGATACGGATGTCTATCGCGACTGGCCGTCGGCGGAACTCACGCCCTATCGCGCCCAGGAGATGGACGTCACCCTGTGGTGGCTGCGCGCCAAATTCGGAGACCAGGGCGTCACCGCGCTTCTGGACATGGGATCCGGGATCACCATGCTGAACTGGATTGCGGCGGAAAAGCTGGGCTTGCGGAAATCCAGTTTCGACAAGGCGCCAATATCGCAGAATTTGCGCGACGCACTGGGGACGATGGAGCCGGTGGTGACCGTCAAGGGCCTCACCATCACCATCGCGAACCGCACATTTTCCGCCCAGACCGTGATCGTCGCCAACGCCGCGGTGTTCCGCTATTTCGGATTGGACAACAAGGCGGCCGCGATTATCGGTCCGGCGCTGCTGCGCTACAATTCGCTGGCAATCGATTTCAGCAGGCGCCGGGTCTATATCGGACCCACCAGCAAAACCGCCCTGACCGACGCACCGTCCTAGCGGGGCAGCGGTGCCAGTGCGGCGGCAAATTCCGGCTTGGTTTCCAGCGAGGGCAGGAAACCCGGCGGCTTCCGGGCGGCAGCGGCGCGTTCGAATGCGGCACCCAGAGCCAGCAGACGCGCGTCCGACCAGGCCGGGCCGATGAAAGACAGGCCGACCGGCAGGTCCCGCACATAGCCCATCGGCACCGTCAGATGCGGATAACCGGATACCGCCGGCAGGAAGGACGCGCCGGGACCGTCATTGTCGCCTTTGACGATATCGACCCGGAAAACCATGTCTTCGGTGGCGCGGATCAAAGCGTCGAGATGGTATTGTGCAAGGGTCTTGTCCAACAACGCGCGCGTGCTCGTCACCAGATCGTTACGGGCCTGGACATAGGCGGGATCCGTCAGGTCGCCTTTGGTCTGGGCCACCTCGAAAAAATCCTGATCGAACAGCGCCAGTTCGCGCGGCGAAGTATCGTTGAAGGCGATGAGATCGGCCAGCGTTTTGGGCCCCGCGCCCGGCAGGCTTTGCAGATAGGCGCCGATATCGTGCTTGAATTCGAATTTCAGCACGGTGCCTTCCTCATCGGAGGTTTCGGGCGGCCGCACGAAATCGCGGATCTCGACAATCTCCGCCCCTTGCGCCCGCAGGATCCCGAGGGCGCGCTGCAGAAGCGGCTCAGTGGCGGGCGGCTCCTGGTCCGGCGGCGGCAGAATGACGCCAAGCCGTTTTCCCTTGAGCGACGCGCCGGCCAATGCCGCGTAATCGGTGCGATTGGCATCTGCCGGGGCCGTGGCCGCATCTTGCGGATCGCTGCCCGCCATCACGGACAGCAGCAGCGCCGCGTCCGGCACGTTTCGCGCCATCGGACCCGCCGTATCCTGGGTGTGTGAAATCGGCACGATATGGGTCCGCGACACCAGACCCACGGTCGGTTTCAAGGACACAAGGCTGTTGAACGCGCCGGGGCAGACCAGCGAACCGTTGGTCTCGGTGCCGAGCGCCGCAGCCGCCAGGCTGGCGGCGACGGCCGCGCCGCTGCCGGCGCTGGAACCGCAGGTGCTGCGATCCAGCACATAGGGATTGCGCGTCCAGCCGCCGATCGCCGACCAGCCGCTGATCGAATGGGTCGAGCGGATATTGGCCCATTCGCTCAGATTGGTTTTGCCCAGGATGATCGCACCGGCCGCCCGCAGCCGCGCCACCACCGGCGCGTCACGATGGGTGATGTTGTTCGTCAGCGCCAGCGAACCGGCGGTGGTGGGCACGGGATCGAGGGTTTCGATATTGTCCTTCACCAGGATCGGGATGCCGTGCAGCGGCCCGCGCAGATGACCCGCCTTGCGCTCGGCGTCCAAGGCCCGCGCCTCAGCCAGCGCGTCGGGATTGAGCGCCAATACGCTGTGGAGCTGGGGATCGATGGCGGCGATACGCGCCTGATAGGCCTGTACCAGCCCGACGGCATCGACCTTGCCAGCGGCCATGTCGGCCTGAAGCGTGGCAATGTCCTTTTCCACGACATCATAAGACGCAGACCAAGCCGGCGCGCACAGCCAAAGCCCCAAACCCGCCGCCAAGAGTATTGCCCGCATCTGCCGCCCCGTCCGTAGCTGGGCCACGATAGCGTCAGAGTCGCTTCTGCAGGAATACCAAGGTCAGCCAGCGGTCGAATTTGCGGCCAATCTCCGGCAGGCGGCCGGTCTCCGCGAAGCCGAACGCCTTGTGCAGCGCAATGCTGAGGCTGTTGTCGCTGTCGACCCCGCCGATCAGCGTGTGCAGGCCCTGGGCCCGCGCCTTCTCGATCAGCGCCGACAGCAAGGCCTTGCCGATGCCGCGGCCGCGGGCGTCCTCGCGCACATAAAGGGAGTGTTCGGCGCTGAACCGGTAGCCGGACGGCACCCGGAATGGTCCGTAAGTGGCATAACCCAGCAGGCCCGACGCATCGCGCGCTGCCAGAACCGCATAATCCCGCTTGCGCAGGGCGAACCAGTCGGCCATCTCGGCCTCGGTCTTGGGAGATTCGTGCCATGACGCTGTGGTATGGGCGGCGGCGTGGTTGAGGATGGCGGTGATGGCGGGAAGATCACCCGCCTGCGCTTCGTCTATCCAGAAATTCCCGGCCATGTGTCATTATAAAAGAAAAAGGGCGGCTTGCGCCGCCCTTTTCATTTGGACTTTTGTGAAGATCAGTTGGATTGGCGACGAAGAAACGCCGGAATCTCGAACTGCTCGTCGGGACCATGGTCGGGGAACAGGTCTTCGCCTGGCGGCGGCAGGGCGGGTTCCTGCACCGCCGGCCGCTGCATCGGGGCGGCGGTGGCGCGGGGACGTTCGGCGGCAAGCGGCTCGGCCCGCATGTCCGAGATCGCTGCCTTCTTGCGGCCGAACAGGCTCCAGCCCGCTTTCTTTTCCTGGCGCGGACGCGCGGCCAAAGGCTGCTGTTCCAGCGGCCGATAGCTTTCGGTGGCGGGATAGCGCGCCGCAGCCGCCGCGAGTGGAGCTGCCGCCTCTTCCATCACCGGCGTTTCCTTGGCAGCCAGGGAAAGAGGCGCGGCGGCGCTCGGCGCGTTCAACTCGGCCGCCAGGCTTTCGACCTGCGCCTGCACCGGATTGACGATGGGCTTGACCGGCTCGATGCGGAAGGCCTGCGGCTTCAGATGCGGCCTCAGCGTATGCACCTTTTCCGGCAGCTTCATCATCTCGGCGTCGATGCCGGTGGCGACCACCGAGACCCGGATGCGGCCTTCCATCTCTTCCAGGATGGTGTTGCCGAAAATGATGTTGGCGTCGGGATCGACTTCGGCGCGGATGCGGTTGGCGGCCTGCTCGACTTCGAACAGCATCAAATCCGGTCCGCCGGTGATGTTGATCAGGACGCCTTTGGCGCCCTTCATGGTGACATCGTCCAGCAGCGGGTTGGAGATCGCCATGTCGGCGGCGCGGATGGCACGATCTTCGCCTTCGGCTTCACCGGTGCCCATCATCGCCTTGCCCATCTCGGTGATCACCGACTTGATGTCGGCGAAATCGAGGTTGATCAGGCCCGGCATTACGATCAGGTCGGTGACGCCGCGCACGCCGGCATGCAGCACCTCGTCGGCCATGGCGAAGGCCTGGGACATGGTGGTGCGGTCGGAAGCGACGCGGAACAGATTCTGGTTGGGAATGACGATCAGGGTATGGACGAATTGCTGCAGCTCGGTGATGCCTTTCTCGGCCACCCGCATGCGGCGGTCGCCTTCCAGGGCGAAGGGCTTGGTGACGACGCCGACGGTGAGGATGCCCGCCTCGCGCACCGCGCGGGCGATCACCGGCGCCGCGCCGGTACCCGTGCCGCCGCCCATTCCGGCGGCGATGAACACCATATGCGCGCCCGAGAGATGCTCCATGATCTCGGCCATGGATTCCTCGGCGCCCGCGCGTCCCACTTCCGGCTGCGCGCCCGCGCCCAGACCTTCGGTGGTTCCGGCACCCAGTTGGATGCGATGCTCGGCCTTGGATTGCGCCAAAGCCTGGGCGTCGGTGTTGGCGACGACAAAGTCGACGCCGTCGAGGCCCGCCTCGATCATGTTGTTGACGGCATTGCCGCCGGCGCCGCCCACGCCCAATACGGTGATGCGGGGACGCAATTCTTTGGTCTCGGGTAATTTGAGATTGATCGCCATCTAGGTTCTCCACAGTGACATCATGAGGTCACCTTGCAAACGCCCGAATCGCCCAACCGATTCGCATTTGTATTGTTGAATCATTCCAACCACCGGCCGGTCAACCGTCCCCACCAACCTTTGCTCTCTTGGGAAGCATTGGTCATGGGAATATCGGGGTTGATCATCTCGGGCGGCATGGTGGCGCCCGCCATGAGCAATCCGATCGCGGTGGCGTAATCAGGCCCGGCATTTGCGGCGGCCAGCCCTGGGAAATTCTGCGGCCGTCCGATGCGGACCTGCTTGTTGAGGATGCGCGCCGCGAGCTCGCGGGTGCCCGCCAGCTGGCAGGCCCCGCCTGTCAGCACGGCGCGGCGGCCCGCGGCGGCGTCGAAGCCGGAGGCTTGCAGACGCTTCTGCACTTCTTCGAAAATATCGTCCAGGCGGGCCTGGATGATGCGGGTCAGCATCGAGCGCGGCACCCGGAGCGCCGCTTCGTCGCCGTCCTCGCCCATCTGGGGAATCGAGACCACGTCGGTCCCCACTTCCAGGTCGCCCAGCGCCGCCCCGAACAGATTCTTGACCCTTTCGGCGGCGGAAATCGGTGCCGCCAGCATCTGGGCGATATCCGTGGTGACGGTGAAGCCCCCTTTGGGCACCACATCGGCATAGACCAGATGGCCTTCCAGAAAGACGGCGATGGAAGTGCAGCCGCCGCCCATGTCGATCACGGTGGCACCGATCTGTTTCTCGTCCTCGCTCAAGGTGGCCAGGCCCGAGGCATAGGCCGAGAACATGGTCCCCACCACATTGAGATGACAGCGCTCGACCGCCAGCTTGAGATTCTGGAGGGGGCTGGGTTTGACCGCCACAGCATGCATGGCGACGCCGATGCGCTGGCAGAACATGCCGGATGGGTTGCGCACCCCGCGCGCCTCGTCCACCACATAGGCGGTGGGAGCGCTCTGGATGACCTCATATCCTTCCAGGCGGCAGCGGGCGCGCCCGTCATTCAACAGGGTGCGCAGATGGGCGTCGGACACCAGGGCGCCGTCCAGCGCCATCACCGCCCGGCTGTTGACCGAGACCGGTTGGCCGCAACTGACTGAAATCAGGACATTCTGGATGCGGGCATCGGCATGGTTTTCCGCCGCGGCGACACAGTCGCGGATGGATTCTTCCGCCAGTTCCAGGCTGGTCACCGTGCCGGCGCGGATGCCGGCGCTTTCGCGCAGGGCGCTGCCCAAGATCTTCAGGGTACCCTGCTCGGCCCGGCCGATGACGCAGGCGACCTTGGACGAGCCGATATCCAGCGCGCAGACCAGGCCCGGTCTATAGGCGGGAATTTCATTGTTGACGCGCAAACGGATCGCCTCGCCCATCTCAGGTCTCTTTTCCGCGTTGAACATCTTTCTTCTCGCCGCTGCGCAGAACAAAGAAATACTGCGTGGGCGAACGCAGATCGATTTCGGTGACGTCGCGCTCCAGAATCCCGGCATCGACCACCAGATGCTCCAGCGCGTCGAGTTCCTTGCGCCATCCGGTTTCCGGCAACTTGACCACCACGCCGTCATTCAGGATCAGGTTCCAGCGCCGCTGGGAGACATATTCATAAGCCGCGACCCGGGCGGCGGCGGCGCGATGCGCCATCACGGCATCGACCAGATCGGCAGCGGCTTCGGGCGCACCGGCTCCGACCAGCTTGGGCAGCCGCGCGAATTTCTCCACCCCCAAAGTGGTGATGACGCCGCCGGCCCGTTCCACCACGGCCACGCCCCCTTTTCCATTGCCCAAGGAGGGTGACTGCCACAAAGCGAAGGGGCGTTTTTCCACCACCGTGACGAAAATGGAGTCGGGATAACGGCGCACCACATCGGCGGACGCAATCCAGTCCAGCGCCATGATGCGGTTGCGGGCAGCGGCGAGCTTGGCGGCGAAGATGGATTCGCCCGGACTCATGCCCAGCGCCGCCAGAATGGTTTCGGGCGGGACGCGGCTGTTGCCGGCGAGGTGAATCTCCGAAATTCCGAAGCCCGCATCGGCCACCACCGTGTCGATCGCATGATCGACGCCATGGATGGCGCGGCCCACCGTACCGCTGGCGAACAAGGCCGCGATGGCGGCAAAAAGCACCAACCCCAACGTCATCAGCAGCACCGGACGGCGGAACAATCGCGCCACGGGACGGCCCAGTCTTGCCAGGATACCGTCAGGGGCCTGCTCGCGCTTGCCATAGCCCTTGGCCGATCCGGTCTCACGCACCAGCCGCGCCGGCTTGCGCGTGGCGCGGGCGCGGGGGTTGTCGCGCGGTTTGCGTTCCGCCTTCAGCGATCGCATGACGCGTCCTCCACCAGCCAGCGGCACAATTTGGCGTAGGAAATACCGAGAAGGGCGGCCTGCTCCGGCACCAGCGAGGTCGGCGTCATGCCGGGCTGGGTGTTGGTTTCCAGCAGAATCAGCCGGGACTGGTCGCCGGTATCGTCATACCGGAAATCGGTGCGCGACACGCCGCGGCAGCCCAGCGCCCGGTGCGCCTTCAGCGCCAGGTCCATGCAGTCTTCGGTCACGCTTGCCGGGATTCTGGCGGGCAGAATGTGGCGCGAGCCGCCGGCCGCATATTTGGCTTCGTAATCGTAGAATTCCAGATCGGTGACGATTTCGGTGACGCCGAGCGCGCGGTCGCCCATCACCGAGACGGTGAGTTCGCGGCCAGGCACAAACTCTTCCACCATCATTTCGTTGGACAGATTCCACTGATCGCTGCCCAGCGCGGCCGGGGGACGATTGTCGCCCGGACGGATGATGAAGACGCCGACGCTGGAGCCCTCATTCACCGGCTTGACCACATAGGGCGGCTCCATCAGATGCCGCTCGGCCACCTGCTTGCGATCCGCCACGATGGATTTCACCACCGGCAACCCCGCCGCGCGATAGACATCCTTGGTGCGTTCCTTGTGCATCGCCAAGGCGGAAGCCAGCACGCCCGAGTGGGTATAGGGCAGGCGCATCAATTCGAGCAGGCCCTGCACCGTGCCATCCTCACCGAATCGTCCATGCAGCGCATTAAATACAGCGTCGGGCTTCATCTGATACAGTTGATCGCCCGGATTATCGCCGGGATCGATGCGCATCGGCTGGAAGCCTTCCTCGGCCAGCGCCTGCATGACGCCGCGCCCGGAGGACAGACTCACCTCCCGCTCGGCCGAACGGCCGCCCATCAGGACCGCGATGCGCCGGAAGTCAGTCATGGCGCGCCTCCGTCAAGCGGCAGCCCGATGCGCTTGATTTCCCATTCCAGGGCCACCCCTTGTGTCTCGCGGACCCGGCGCCTGACCTCTTCGCCCAGAGCTTCGATATCGGCGGCGGAGGCGTCGCCGGTATTGATCAAGAAGTTGCAATGCTTCTCGCTCACCTGGGCCGCGCCATGGGTGAGACCCCGGCAGCCGGCACGGTCGATCAGCTCCCAGGCCTTGTGGCCCGGCGGATTCTTGAAGGTCGAGCCCCCGGTCTTGGCGCGGATCGGTTGGCTGGCCTCGCGATTTGCCGCGAGCTCCTCCATCCGCCCCTTGATTGCCTCCGGGGCATCGGGCGTGCCTTCAAAAACCGCCTCGACGAAAATCAGGTCATCGCGCGCGGCGGTCTTGCGGTAGGAAAAACCCATATCCGCCGGCGTCAGGGTCACCTTGTTGCCCCGATCGTCCAAGGCCGTGGCTTCCACAAAGATATCGGCGATCTCGCGGCCATAGCAGCCCGCGTTCATCCGCAGCGCCCCGCCGACGGTGCCCGGCACGCCACGGAGAAATTCCAGACCCGCGATTCCGGCATCGGCGGCGACGCGCGCAACATGGGCGTCCAAAGCCGCGGCGCCGGCGCGCACCCGGGTGCCCTCGGCCTCGATGCGGCCGAAACTGGCCGGCAAGCGGATCACCGTGCCGGCAATGCCGCCATCGCGCACCAGAAGATTGGAGCCGACGCCGATGACCTGGACCGGGATGTCGCAGGAGCGCGCCGCGAGGAACATCGCCAGATCCTCGACATCGGCGGGACGGAAAAGAATTTCGGCGGCGCCGCCGGCGCGGAACCACACCATGTCCTTGAGCGCAGCGTCGCGCGCAACGCTGCCGCGCACCGGGGGAAGCATGTCGCAGGGCCGGGTCACAGGGCCTCCAGGTTTGTCTGAAGATTATGCATCCAGGCACTGATCGAGCCGGCGCCAAGCCCCACCACCACACCGCCCGGCTTCAGATAGGGCGCGACCGCGGCGGCGAGGTCGCCCTCGCCTTCGATGGTGATGACATTGCGATGGCCATGGGCGCGTAGCGCGTCCGCATAAGTGTCACGGGTGATGCCCTCTATCGGCTTCTCGCCCGCCGCATAGACCGGCGCAATGATGGCGACATCGGCGTCATTCAGGCATTTGGCGAATTGTTCAAACGTATCGCGCAGGCGGGTGAAGCGGTGCGGCTGCACCACCGCCACCACCGGACCATTGTAAGCCTGGCGTGCGGCGCGAAGGGCGGCAGCGATCTTGAACGGGTTATGGGCGTAATCGTCAATGATGGCCGCGCCCTTCCATTCGCCGATCTTGGAAAAACGGCGGCCGACGCCCTTGAAATTCGCCAGTGCCTTGCGGATGACGTCGTCGCCGACACCCAATTCGCGCGCCACCACGATCGCGGCCAGCGAATTCTGCACATTGTGATCGCCCGGCATGGGCAGGCTGAGGGCGTCCAATCGCGTCTCGGTGCCCTTGCGGCGGTCGGTGAAGACCACGTCGAAATGGGACGCGCCTTCGGAATAGGAGACGTTGACGGCGCGGGCGTCGGCCTGGGGACTGAAGCCGTAGGTGATGATGCGGCGGTCGGTGATGCGGCCTACCATCGCCTGCACTTCCGGATGATCCAGGCAGAGAACCGCGAAGCCATAGAAGGGCACATTCTCGACAAAGCGCTGAAAGGCGTCGCGCATGGCGTCGAAGGTGCCGTAGAAATCCAGGTGATCGGGATCGGCGTTGGTGACCACCGCGACCGTGGCAGGCAGGCGCAGGAAAGTGCCGTCGCTCTCGTCGGCTTCCACCACCACCCATTCGCCCGCGCCCAGGCGGGCATTGGTGCCATAGGCATTGATGATGCCGCCATTGACCACGGTCGGGTCCATGCCGCCCGCATCCAGCAAGGCCGCCACCATGGTGGTGGTGGTGGTCTTGCCGTTGGTGCCGGCGATGGCGACGCAAGATCTGAGGCGCATGATCTCGGCCAGCATCTCGGCGCGGCGCACCAGCGGCAGGGACAGCGCCCGCGCGGCATCGAATTCGACATTGCCGGGCTTCACCGCCGAAGAATAGACCACCGCATGGGCGTCCTTCAGATTCTCGGCGGCATGGCCGATGGCGACAGGAATGCCCATGGCGCGCAGGCGTTTGACATTGGCGCTGTCGGCCACGTCGGAGCCCTGAACCTTGTAACCCAGATTGTGCATGATCTCGGCGATGCCGGACATGCCGATGCCGCCAATGCCGATGAAATGGATGGCGCCGATATCCAGCGGCACGCGGGTGGCGACAGGCAAGGCCATCATGCTGCTGTCCTTTGCCGGGAAGATTGGGACAGGTTTTCGACCATGTCGGCCAGCTTTTGCGCCGCATCCGGTATCGCCAGCGCATGCGCGGCGGCGGCACGGCGGGTCAGATCGGCCGGTAGGGCGAAAATCTCCGTGAGCATTTGGGCCAATGAATCCGGGCTCAAATCGGACTGCGCGATCATCCACCCGGCATCCCCGCGCGCGAGGATTTCGGCGTTGGGCGTCTGATTGTCGTCCAGGGCATGCGGCAACGGCACCAGAATCGCGGGGCGGCCGATCGCCATCAGTTCCGCCACGGTGCCGGCACCGGCGCGGCCGATCACCAGATGCGCCTCCGCCATGCGCTGCGGCAGGTCGGCAAAAAATGGTTGAAGCTCGGCGTGGATCTCCGCATTGGCGTAGATGGTCCGCACCATCTCGATGTCTTCGGGGCGGCATTGCTGAACGATCTGCAGGCGCATCTTCAGATCATGCGGCAGACGCGTCATGGCGTGAGGCACGATCTCGCTGAAGGCGCGCGCGCCCTGGCTGCCGCCAAATACCAGAAGGCGCAACGGCCCACCCAGCATCGGCATCTTGTAGGCAGCGCCCCACAACCGGATCACTTCCGGCCGCAAGGGATTGCCGGTGAGCACGATCTTGGTCTTGTCGCGCGGCGCGAAGCGGGCGATGGGAAAGGCGGCCGCGACGCGCTTTACCTGGTTCATCACCAGCCGGTTGGCGCGGCCTACCACGGCATTCTGCTCGATGATGGCGGTGGGAAAGCGCGCAAGCGTCGCCGCCAGCATCACCGGCACGGAGGGATACCCGCCAAAGCCGATCACGGCGGCGGGCTTGAGCGCGAGCAGTTTGTTGAGGGCTTGGAACACCCCTACCGCAATCTTGAACGGTGCGGTCAGGGAATTCAGCGGCGCCGAAGATACGGTTTCGATTCGCGCGCCCGGAAAGGATGTCGCGTAGTTGGCGAAACGCGCATCGGTCATCACCACGATCCTGCGTCCGCGGCGGCTGAGCTCGCCGGCCAGCGCCTGGGCGGGAAAGAGATGGCCGCCGGTGCCGCCGGCCGAGAGAACGATGGCGCCGGTCATGCATGCACTCCCAGCGCGCCCAACAGCGATTCCGCACGCGTGGTCAGCTTCGGCCGCTGCCGCGTCACTGCCAATGCGAAGCCCATGGTGAGCGCGATCGAGAAAAGCGACGAGCCGCCATAGGAAATAAAGGGCAAGGTCATGCCCTTGGCGGGAAGCAGCGATACCGCTACGCCCATATTGATGAAGGCTTGCACCGCCGTGACGACCGCAAGACCCGCGCCGGCCAATTGGCAGAAGGGATCGCGCGCATTGGCGGCGCGCAGCAGCAGCCGCACGGTGAGAAGTCCGAACAGGGCCGCGATGACGGCACAAAGAACAAGGCCGAACTCTTCCCCCGCCACCGCGAAAATGTAATCCGAATGCGCATCGGGAATGCGGTATTTGATCGTGCCGGCGCCCGGTCCGACCCCGGTAAGACCGCCATGGGCGAACGCCTTCAACGCCAGTCCGGCTTGGTAACCGATGTCGGAATCGCTGAGATATTGCGCCACGCGATGATGGACATGGGGGAAAATCGCATAGGCGGCGAAGCCCAGGATGGTGGTCGCGCCCGCCAGCAGTCCTACCCAGAACAGCGGCAGGCCCGCGAAGAAGAGCATCGCACCCCATAGAGACAACAGCAGGCCCGTCTGGCCGACATCGGGTTGCAGCAGGAGAATTATGATCGCGGGCAGGACCAGAAGCAGTGTGATCACCGGCTTGGGCAGCTTCATCGGCGTGCGATCGGCCAGCACGGCGGCGGCCAGGATGGCAAAACCCGGCTTGAGGAATTCCGAGGGCTGCAAACTCATAAAGCCGAAATTGAGTTCGCGCCGCGCCCCCAGCACGTCATTGCCCAGGAACAGGACCAGGAAAGATCCGATCAGCGCGGTGGTGAAGATAAACGCCGCCACGATCTTCACTTGCCGCAGAGAGAGAAGCGAAGCGCCCGCCATGATGGAAAGCGCCACCACCGCATACATCAATTGCCGCGCGGCATAATGAAAATCGCCGGCCGTCAGCGGCCCACCGGTAATGGCGGGGCTGGCGGCAAAGGCCAGCATCAGGCCGATGCCCAAGAGGAGCCCCATGCCGGTAAGCGCCACCTTGTCGACCGTGAACCACCAATTGGCGAAACCGCCCTTGTCGGCGCGCGAGAAACTCATGAAACCGCCCTCGATTCATTTTGGCGGACGTCGCGGGGAAGCTTCGCCACCAGGGACCGGAAGGCATCGCCGCGCTGCTCGAAATCCTTGAACTGGTCGTACGATGCCGAGGCTGGCGACAACAGCACCACCGGCGCAGGGGTGGACGATGCGGCGGCGTCGGCGGCGGCGGCTTCAACCGCCTTGTCGAGTGTCCCGGAACGAACGACTGCCACCCTGCCGTCCAGGGTGCGCGCGAACGCGTCCGCCGCTTCGCCGATCAGATAGGCTTTGCGGATGCGGGGAAAATAGTCCGCCAGACTGTCAATGCCGCCGTCCTTGGGCTTGCCGCCCGCGATCCAGAAAATATCGGGATAGCAGGCCAGCGCCCGTGCGGTGGCGTCGGCATTGGTCGCCTTGGAATCGTTGATGAAGCGGGTTCGGCCGATTTGTCCCACGACCTCCATGCGATGCGCCAGGCCCGGAAAGCTGGCGATGGCCGAAGCGATGACCCGCGTATCCTTCACGAAAATCCTGGCCGCGGCATAGGCCAGCGCGATGTTCTGCCAATTGTGCGCGCCGGGAAGGCGCGGAGCATCTTCCAGCGCCATCACTTCGCTGGCGCGCTGGCCCTGCGCGTCATACAGCGCCCCGTCCAACACGAAGATTCCGCGGCCCAGAATTTTCCCGACCGAAACCGGGGTCGTCGCAGCGCCGCCATTGGCGGACAGGGACGTGAAGATCGCCGCGCCATAGGCATCGTCGACGCCGACAATCACGTGACCGTCTTTCGGCACCTGCCGCAGCAACCGTTCCTTGACGGCGGCATAATTTTCCATGCTGCCATGGCGGTCGATGTGATCGGGCGTGAGGTTGGAGAGCAGCGCCACATTGGGATGCAGACCCGGCGTCAGGTCGATCTGGAAACTCGACATTTCCAGCACATAAATGGTTTTCGGTCCCGGCGGCGACAGTTCCAGCACCGCCTTGCCGATATTGCCGCCCACCTGGGCGTCGAAGCCCGCAGCGGCCAGGATGTGCCCCAGCAACGCCGTGGTGGTGGATTTGCCGTTGGTGCCGGTGATCGCGATGACCGGGGCCTTGCCGGGCTGGGCCGTATTGGGGCGGATTTCGCGCGCGAAGAGTTCGACATCGCCGATTACGGGCACACCCGCCGCCTTGGCATGGGTGACGACTTCATGGGGATGCGGATGCGTCAGCGGCACGCCGGGGCTGAGGACCAGAGCGGCGACCGCCTCCCAATTCCATTCCCGCCAGGGTGTGATCTTGGCGCCGGCTTCGGCGCCGGCATCGCGCGCGGCGCTGTTGTCGTCCCAGGCGATGACGGTGGCGCCGCCCGCCTTCAAGGCACGCGCGCTGGCAAGCCCGGTGCGGGCCAGGCCGAACAGGGCAACCGTCTTTCCGGAAAAGCTGCGCGCCGCGATCATGCCGTCACCGCAGCTTCAAGGTGGCGAGCCCGGCCAGCGCCAGCACCACCGCCACGATCCAGAAGCGGATCACGATGGTGGGTTCGGTCCAGCCCAGCTGCTCGTAATGATGATGGATGGGCGCCATGCGGAACACCCGCTTACCGGTGAGCTTGAAGGAAACCACCTGCACCACCACCGAAACGGTTTCGAGCACGAACAGGCCGCCCACAATGGCGAGCACGATCTCATGCTTGGCGACCACCGCCACCGCGCCGAGCGCGCCGCCCAGCGGCAAGGAACCCGTATCGCCCATGAAGATCGCGGCGGGCGGCGCGTTGTACCAGAGAAAGCCCAGACCGGCGCCGACCAGCGCGGCCAGGAACACCGCCAGTTCGCCGGCGCCATCGACGTACGGAATCTGTAAATAGGCGGAGAATTTCTCGTTGCCGACCAGATAGACGATCAAGGTGAAGGTGGCGGCCGCGATCATCACCGGCACGATGGCAAGGCCATCGAGCCCGTCGGTGAAATTCACCGCATTGGCGGCGCCGGTAATGACGAAGCCGCCCACCAGGATGAAGAGCAGGCCCAGAGGCAGCAGCGCCGTCTTGATGAAGGGAATGGCGAGCATGCCCGAAAGGGACGCCGGCTCGACCTGCATGATCAGCCAGGTGGCGACAAAGGCGATACCGAACTCGATCACCAGCCGGGTGCGCCCGGAAAGCCCATCCGCCGTGCGCTTGGTCACTTTATAATAATCGTCCAGGAAACCCAACAGCCCGAACACGCCGGTCACCAGCAGCATGATCCAGACATAACGATTCGAGAGGCTGGCCCACAAAAGCGTCGAGCCCACCCAGGGGATCAGGATCAGCAGCCCGCCCATGGTCGGCGTTCCCGCCTTTTCCACGATGTGCCGCGCCGGGCCATCGACGCGAATGGGTTGGCCCTTGCCCTGGCGCAATTTCAGCCAACGGATCAAGGCGGGATTGATCAGGAAGGCGATCAACAACGATGTCATCACCGCCGCGCCGGAGCGGAAGGTGAGATATTTGAACAGCCGGAAGAAGGCGAGCTGGTCGGTGTGGGTGAAGAGCGACAAATAATAAAGCATCAGCCCGTCGCCCCCTTCAACGCTTCGACAATCACCGCCATCCGGCTGCCCAGCGAACCTTTCACCAGCACGGTATCGCCGGGCCTCAAGGCCGACGCCAGTTTGGGGGCGAGCGCGGAAGAATTCTCCGCATAAGCGCCGCGGCGGCTGGCAGGCAGCGCATCCCACAGCGCCTTCATCTGGGGGCCCGAGGCGAAAACCAGATCGGCATGCGCCGCGGCGATGGGCTCGGCCAGCGCCGCGTGGAGGGCCGGACCGCCCTCGCCCATTTCCAGCATGTCGCCCAGCACCGCCAGTTTGCGGCCCTTGGCATTGCCCAGCAGCGCCAGCGCCGCCGCCATCGAAGCGGGATTGGCGTTGTAGCTTTCGTCGATGACTTGAATGCCGTTGGCTTCGAACCGCGCACCTCGGCCTTTCAGGGCCGTAAAATTCTTCAGAGCCGCGGCCGCGTTCAGCACATCGCCGTCCACCAGCGCCACCGCCGCCAGCGCCGCCACCACATTGCGGGCGATATGCTCGCCGGGCGCGCCGACAAAACAATCCACGGCCCGGCCCAGAATGTCGGCCTTGACCCGCATGCCGTCGCCATCGGGTGCAAAGGAAAGGAGCTTGGCCTCGCCCGCGCTGCCGAACCGCACGACGCGGCCGACCTGGATCTGCGCCGCGCGCGCCGCCAGACGCTCGGCATAAGGGGAATCCGAGGGGATCAGCGCCGCGCCGCCGGGCGCCAAACCTTCGAAGATTTCCGATTTGGCATCGGCGATGGCCTCGCAAGAGCCGAAGAACTCCAGGTGCGCCGGCGCAATGGTGGTGATCAATGCCACATGCGGGCGCACGAAGGAGACGAGGTTGCGGATCTCGCCTGCGTGATTCATGCCCACTTCAAACACGCCATATTCGGCATCGCGCGGTAGCGATGCCAGGCTGAGCGGTACGCCCCAATGATTGTTGTAGGACGCGGCCGAGGCATGCGTGCGCCCCAGCGCGTTGCAGCAGACCTTGAGAATTTCCTTGGTGGTGGTCTTCCCGGCGCTGCCGGTGACGGCCAGGATCCTGGCGCTGCTGCGGGCGCGGGCGGCGCGGGCCAGATCTTCCAAGCCGCGCTGGGTGTCGGCGACGGTGAGCAGCGGGCCTTTCGCATTTTCCGGCTTGCGGCTGACAAGGGCCGCGCCCGCCCTGGCTTCGAACGCGGCATTCACAAAATCATGGCCGTCGCGGTCGCCTTGCAAGGCCACAAACAGGTCGCCTTCCTTGATCGTGCGGGTGTCGATCGAGAGCCCACGCACGGCGAATTCCTTGCTGGCATAACCCAGGGTGGCCGCTTCGGCTTCGGCGGAAGTCCACAGCGTCATGCCGCGCGGCCTCCCAAAGCCAGAGCCGCCTTGACCGCTTCCTCGCGATCCGAGAAAGGACGCACTTCGCTGCCGACATACTGGCCGGTCTCATGGCCTTTGCCGGCCAGCACCAGCACGTCGCCGACCTGAAGCGCCGCGATGCCGGCGCGGATGGCCTCGGCGCGGTCGCCGATCTCGCGCGCGGCGGGCACGGTTGCGAGAATTTCCTTGCGGATTATAGCGGGATCTTCGCTGCGGGGATTGTCGTCGGTCACGATCACATCGTCGGCCAGCGCCGCCGCGATCTGGCCCATCAGGGGACGCTTGCCCTTGTCGCGGTCGCCGCCGCAGCCGAACATCACGCGCAATTTGCCTTCGGTGTGCGGGCGCAGCGCCTTCAGCACCTTTTCCAAAGAGTCCGGCGTGTGGGCATAGTCGACATAGATTGGCGCGCCGGCGAGCGAAAACGCGACTTTCTCCATCCGGCCCGGCGCGCCTTTCAGATGCGCCAGCGCCGCGAACACTTTGTTCGCGTCCTCACCCAGGCCGATGGCGAGCCCCGCCGCCACCAGCGCATTCGACGCCTGAAACGCGCCCGCCAGCGGCAACAGCACTTTGTATGTGTGACCGTCATGCAGGATGGTGAGCGCCTGGGCGCCGCCCTTGCTTTGGCGGGAGGCCAGTCTGATGCTCTCGCCGGTCTCGCCCACCGTCAGCAGAGTGAGGCCGCGCTTGCGGGCCGCCGCGATGAAGGCATTGGAATGCTCGGCATCGCTGTTGACGACCGCCACCCCGCCCGCCGCCACCACTTCGGTGAACAGGCGCAGCTTGGCCGCAAGATAGTCCTCAAAGGTGGCGTGATAATCCATATGGTCGCGGGTGATGTTGGTGAAGCCCGCGCCTGTCACCATCACGCCGTCCAGCCGGTATTGATCCAGCCCATGGCTGGAAGCTTCGATGGCGAGATGCTCGACGCCGTCGCGCTTCAATTGCGCCAGCAGGTGATGGATCTCCACCGGGTCGGGCGTGGTGTGCGTGAGCGGCGCTTCGCCTTTGGGCCCGACCACGCCGACGGTGCCTAGGCTGGCGGCCGGCTTGCCCAACTGGGTCCAGATCTCGCGCAGGAAGGCGACGATGGAGGATTTGCCCTTGGTGCCGGTGACGGCGGCGACGGTATCGGGCTGGGCGCCGTAAAAGGCCGCCGCCATCCGGGCCAGCCGCAGACGCGGATTTTCATCGCCGATAAACGCCACGCCCAGTGCGGCGGCGGTATCCGCCATTTCCGGCCGCGCCAGCACGGCGCGGGCGCCGCGCGCCACCGCGTCAGACAAAAAGCGTGCGCCGTCGGTCTTGCTCCCGGGCAATGCCGCGAACAGATAACCGGCCTCGACCTTGCGGCTGTCGCTGGTCAGTCCTGTGAAGTCTTTTGCCGCCACCATGGCGCTTTATCTTTCTTGTCCGCCATATTCATCCGCGAATAGGGCGCCATTATGAATTTCCGCCGGCCAGCTGCGCCGGCGGCGTTGTATTGGGCACGCCCAGCAGCGGCGCGATGCGAGAAATGACGCGCCCCGCCAGCGGCGCGGCGGTATAGCCCGCCAGGGCAAAGCCGCCCGTGGCCTTGATGCCATGCGGCTGATCCATCAGCACAAAAACTATGTAGCGGGGGTTTTCGATCGGAAACGCGGCAAAGAAGGACGTGCGCAAGGCATGGGGAATATAGCGGCCATGCTCGCCCGGCACCTGGGCCGAGCCGGTTTTGCCGCCCACGTCATAGCCTTCGACATTGGCATTCTTGCCGGTGCCGTTGGTCACGACATAGCGCAGCAGGTCGCGCATCTGCTGGCTGGTTTCCGGCTTGATCAGTTGAGCGCCGCGCCGGTCGGCGTCGGTCTTGACGAAAGTGGGCGTGATTTGCCGTCCGCCATTGACGATGGTTGCCGCCGAGGCCGCGAACCGCAGCGGGCTGACCGAGATGCCCTGGCCGAAAGCGATGGTGGCGGTTTCGATGGTGCCCCAGTTGGCTGGATAGAGGGACTGGCGATGTTCCGGCAGCTCGGTCTGGACCGGCGTGAGCAATCCCATATGCGTGAGAAATTGTTTTTGCCGCACGCCGCCCGAGCGCAGCGCGATCTGTGCCGTGCCGATATTGGAAGACTGGGCCAGGATATCGCGCGCCGCCAATGTCGCCGGCATGTGCTCGGCTTCATGGATGGTATATTTGCCGATTTTGTAGCCCTGGCCGATCTGGAAGATTTCGTCCAGATGCATGGTGCGGTCTTCGAAGGCCAGCGCGAAGGAGAAGATCTTGAACACCGAACCCAGTTCATAGACATCCTGGGCCATGATGTTGCGGGTGGTGTCGTCGCCGGTAAGGCTGCGGCCATTGGGATCGAAATCCGGCAGCGACGCCATGGCGAGGACTTCGCCGGTCCGCACATCCATCACCAGGCCGCCGGCGGCATGCGCGCCAAACGTCTGGCGCTGGACCGCGATTTCATGCGCCAGGATATATTGCACCCGCATGTCGATGGAGGTGGTGACAGGCGCGCCGTCATCGGCTGCGCGGATTCTGTCCTGCAGCCCCATCTCCAAGCCCGAGACGCCATTGTTGTCGGGATCCGTGACGCCCAGAAGCTGGGCGATGTTGCGGCCGTCGGGATAGTAGCGCTTGGCGCTGGGCTCGAATTCCAAGCCCGGCAGGCCCAGATGCATCACCCGGCTTTCGATTGCCGGCGTCACCTGCCGCGCGATCAGGACGTAGGGATGCTTGGCATTGGCGAAGCCCACGCGCAAACGGCCTTCTTCGGCACCGGTGGCAACAGCGAGGTCGTGCGCAGCTTCATCCTTGTTCCAAAAGACATGCGGGCGGGCATAGAGATCTTTGACCGGCAGATCGCGGGCCAGCAACTCGCCGTTGCGGTCCACCAGATCGGCGCGGGCAGTGACGACATGATCCTCGAAGCCGCTCCTGCCATTGCCGCGCATCAGGCTGACGTCAACCAGACGGAGTCCCACCAGCGCGAAAGCGGCAACACAGAAGACCGCTCCGATGACAATGCGCCGCTGGAAAACGCCGGGGACGTCCGCCATGAATCTCTAGAATCCCGATCGATCGGAAATGGGTTGTGGGGAAAGCGTCGGCCGTATCATCGGCATAGAAGATGGCGCCATCGAAGACGGCGCCGCCGAGGATTGCGGCACTTGGGCGCTGGCGTTGCGCAGGGGCGAATTGTTCAGCGGCGCGTCGCCGCGGCGCGGCAACAGATCGAAGGAGGAAAGCTGCGCCGACACCGTATCGGTCATGCCGTGGCTCTGGGCCAGTTCCTGAATCCGCGCGGGACCGGCGACATGCGCCCATTCGGTCTGCAGTACGCCGATGCTGTTGCGGGTTTCGCGGATATCGCGATTGACCCTGGTCAGTTCCATCTGGGTCACGCGCGTATGCTCGGAGACATGATAGAGCGCCAGGATCGAAAGCCCCATCAGCGCGACGCAGAAGAAATTGAGCACCCGGATCATTTGCCAGCCTCCTTCAAGCGGCCAACCGCTCGGCGATCCGCAACTTGGCGGAACGGGCGCGGGGATTGTTTGCGATCTCATCCGCAGACGGCGTCTGCGGACGGTTGGTGAGAAGCCGGAACGCGGCGCGTTCGGCATGACCGGTATCGGGGGCATGGCGCGAAGCGCGCGGGCGCGTGTCGCTATGGCGCGTGAGGAATTGCTTGACGATGCGGTCTTCCAGACTGTGGAACGAGACCACCGCCAGGCGCCCGCGCGGCGCCAGGATCTTGAGCGCCGCTTCCAGGCCGCGTTCCAGCTCGCCCAGCTCGTCATTCACATGAATGCGCAGCGCCTGGAAGGTGCGGGTGGCGGGATGGATGGCGTGGCGCAGCGCGGCGGGCCCCTGCGCTTCGGAAACGATTTTCGCCAATTGCACGGTCGAGGTGACGGGCCGCGCGGCGATGATGGCGCGCGCGATGCGGCGCGCGTTTTTTTCCTCGCCATAGCGGGCGATGATCTGGGAGAGTGTACGCTCTTCGGCGCTGTTGACGAGATCGGCGGCGCTTTCGCCCGACAGGCTCATGCGCATATCAAGAGGACCGTCCTCGCGGAAGGAAAAGCCGCGCGCCGGCGTGTCGAACTGGAAGGAGGAAACCCCCAGATCCAGCACGACGCCGTCGCTCTCCTTGGCGAACTCGTCCATGCGGGAGAATTCGCCTTCGACCAGGGTCAGGCGGCCTTCAAATTGTTCGACCAGCTTTTGGCCGCGGGCGATGGCTTCGGGATCGCGGTCGATGCCCATCACGCGGCAATCCGCAGCTTCCAATATGGCGCGCGTATAACCGCCTCCGCCAAAGGTCCCATCGACATAATGGCCGCCATCGCGGGGCTCCAGCGCCGCAAGAACTTCGTTCAGCATGACAGGCAGATGGCCGCTCATGCGTCACCGCCCTGCGCCGCCAGGCGGGCGCGCTCCAGACGCGCCTTCATGCGCGCCAGCGCCTCGGCCTGGATCGGCGCATAGGTATCGGCGTCCCAGATCTGGAATTTCTGCGACAGACCGACAAAGGCGATGCGGTCTTTTAGCTTCGCATGTTCGATCATCGCATCGGGCAGGCGCACGCGGCCCTGCTCGTCGGCGACCAGGAGCTGGGTGCGCGAGATCACGGCGGTGGCTTCATCGTCATGCACCGGCGAGAAAAACGGATCCTGGGTGGAGAGGCGCGTATGCAGCGTCTCGATCACGCTCTGTCCGAACGCTTCCAGCGCGGATTCCGCGAAACTGGGGCAGACATAGACGCCCTGGGTATTCTGGGCGGCGAGGATATGGCGATAGGACGCGGGAATGCAGACCCGCCCTTTGCTGTCGAGCGACCCCATGACCGTCGAAATGAACGGCTGGACCAACCCGGTCATCGCCCCTCGTGCCCCCTTGTCCCGGTGCACCCTGGCGGCCGGTCAGTCGGCCGTTGTTTGGGCGGGGTAACGAGCCCCCTGGGACGACATGGGATAACATGGGACGAAGCGTCGCGTCAAACGAAAAACCCATATTTTTGAGGGACTTGAGTTAGTCGTTAACGCTTCTCCGCTCACTACGGGTGGGGTTGGCGAGAACAAATACAAAACATCGAAAGGTTGTGGTCAGATCCGTAAAGAATGTCTTAACCACGAACAGCGTTCGCAAAACGGTGTGATGATTTTTTCTCACCGTCTCCTCGTCCTGATTCGAAAGCCGCCGGACTATTCTGGCCGCCGACCATCGAGCGACATCAGCAAAAGGATCACGTCATGAAGATCGGATTTATCGGCCTGGGCCAGATGGGCACAGCCATCGCGGGCAATCTTATCCGGGCGAGTCACACCGTGACGGTGTGGAATCGCTCGCCGGCCGCGGTAAAGGCCCTTGTCGATCAAGGCGCAATCGCGGCGAAGACGCCTGCCGAAGCGATGCAGGGCGAAATCCTCTTCTCCATGCTTGCCAGCGACCAGGCGATGCAGGACATCGGCCTGGACGCGGCGCTGCTGGAGAAAGCAGCCAAAGGCCTTGTCCATGTCAATCTGGCCACCATCTCGCCCGCCTTCGCGCGAGCATTGGCGGCCGCACATGACAGTCGCGGGCTGGGCTATGTCGCGGCGCCGGTCTTTGCCCGTCCCGAGGCGGCGGCGCAGAAAAATATGGTCGTGCTGGCGGCAGGCGCCAATGACGCCGTGGCGAAGGTCGAACCGCTATTGGCGGCTATCGGGCGGCGGACCGTGCGGGTGAGCGAAACGCCCGAACTGGCCAATCTTTTCAAGATCGCCGGCAATTTCATGATCATGAGCGCGGTGGAGACGATGGGCGAAGCCTTCGCCCTGCTCAGGAAAGGCGGCGTCGATCCCGCCCTTTTCCTCGATACGATGACGGAAGGCCTGTTCGCGGCGCCGGTTTACAAGAATTACGGCAAGCAGATTCTGGGTGAAGCCTACGAGCCGGCGGGCTTCTACCTGAAGCTCGGCCTGAAGGACGCCAACCTGGTGAAGGGCGCATCCGATGAACTGACCGTGCCGATGCCGCTGCTGGATCTGGTGCGGGGCCATTATGAAGAGGCGATGAAAAAGGGCTGGGGCGAAAAGGACTGGGCCAGCATCGCCGCGCTGTCCGCGGAAAAGGCCGGCCTCTGAGCGGCGATCCTTTCAACCTCGCGCGCTTCGTCAAGCCGCAGGACGGGGTCTGGCCGCAGGTGCGGGCCGAACTGGCGGCAGGCCGAAAGCAAAGCCACTGGATCTGGTTCGTGTTTCCGCAGATCGCAGGCCTGGGATCCAGCGTGCGGTCGGTGCATTTCGCGATCTCGTCGCGCGACGAAGCCCGCGCCTATCTCGATCACGACATACTGGGACCGCGCCTGATCGAAGCGACGAGATTGATGCTCGCGGTGGAAGATCGCACCGCGTTCGACATCCTCGGCGCGCCAGATGACCGCAAATTCCACTCGTCGATGACCCTGTTCGATACAGTCTCGCCCAACGACATCTTCGCCGCCGCACTGGAGAAATATTTCAACGGCGAAGGCGACGCCGCGACCTTGGCCAAGTTAAGCGCATAACTATCGACACCAACTCTGGCGCGCCTTGGCCAGGCCCGCTTCCCCCGCGCGCGGAGCGCAGGCGGGGGAGGTGCCCGTAGCAGCGCTTGCGATGCGAAGGGCGGAGGGGGAAAAATAACGTCAGATGGCCTGTAAGCCGGGTTCTGTCCTTCATTGCTGAAGGGGTGACCATTCCTCTGGGATGCGTGTCGCCACGCACCTCACGCGACCGACCCGGACGACGATGCGAAAAACATCACGTGCCGTCCCTATTTGGTCTTGCTCCCGGTGGGGCTTGCCGTGCCGCCTCTGTTGCCAGAGACGCGGTGCGCTCTTACCGCACCATTTCAACCTTGCCGCGGCCAGCCTCCCGAAGGAGACCGGCCGGTAGGCGGTATCATTTCTGTGGCGCTATCCCTGGGGTCGCCCCCGCCGACCGTTAACCGGCACCGTCTTTCCGTGGAGCCCGGACTTTCCTCGAACAGGTTTCCCCGCCCGCGGTCACCCGGCCATCTGACGGGCGGCTTATAGGCGGGATTTCAGGCCAGAGCAAAATCCACGATCGCGGCCGCATGCAGCTGCATCGTGTCGTAAAGCGGCACAGTGGCGTCGGCTTGGGAGACCAGCAGGGGAATTTCGGTGCAGCCCAGGATGATGGCCTGACAACCCTGTTCCGCCAGATCCGCCATCACCGCGCGATAGCGGGCGCGGGAGTCCTCGCGAATGACGCCTTTCACCAATTCGGTCTGGATGATGCTGTCGATGGTTTCGCGGCCTGCCGCATTGGGCACGATCACTTCAAGCCCGAATTTGCTTCGCAGCCGATCGGCGATAATGCGCGGTTCGTCCATGGTGAAACGCGTGCCGATGAGACCGAGTCTGGTCATGCCGGCCTTGCGCGCGGCCTCTCCCAAAGGATCGGCGATATGCAGCAAGGGTATGCCGGCGGCCTTTTCCACATCGTCGGCCATCAGGTGCATGGTGTTGCAGCAGATGGCGAGGAAATCGGCGCCGCCTTTGGCCAGGGTCCGGCCGACATCCGCGAGCAGTGCGGTGGCTTCGTCCCAACGCGCCGATTGCTGCAGCCTGGAAATCTCGCCGAAATCGAAGGAATAGATCAACGCCTTGGCCGAATGCACCCCGCCCAGGCGCTGCTGCACCTGGCGGTTGATCAGCTGGTAATAGATTGAAGACGATTCCCAGCTCATGCCGGCCAGAAGGCCCATGGTCTTCATGCGCGCGCCCCTTTTTTCGCATCATAGAGCGCGATCAGACCCGAAAGCATCGCACGGGTTTCGGCGTCTGCCATGCCGTCGACGCAGGACGGACGGAAATGACGCTGGAACGCCGTGACCACCTTCTGCGGCGGCGCCTCGGGATCATAGCCGTACTGCGTCAGCAGACCGGACACCGCCGCCGCGCCGGGATCCTCGCCCCGCATGGGCCACAGGCCGATGCCGGCGTCGGCCAGCTTTTGCCAGGGAAACAATTCGCCCGGGTCGTCCTTGCGCGCGGGCGCGATATCGCTGTGACCCAGCACCCGCCAGGAGGCAATACCATGACGCTCCAGGATATCCCGGCACAGTGCGAACAGTGCCGCGATCTGCGCTTCGCCAAAGGCGCGATAGCCGAATTCATGGCCTGGATTGACCAGCTCAATGCCGATGGAGCGGGCATTGATGTCGCGCGCGCCCGCCCAATAGGAAAGACCGGCATGCCAGGCGCGGCGCGTTTCCGGCACCATCGCATAGACGGTGCCGTCCTCGTCGATGGTGTAATGCGCCGAGACCCGCGCGGCCGGATCGCAGAGCCGCGCCAGCGCCGCCGCACCGCTTGTCATGCCGGTATAATGCAACACCAGCATATCGACCTGGGCGCCGCCGCGTTCGTCCTGGTTCGGGGACGGACATTCCACGCGCTTCACTTGAGGCCCCGTTCGGCCAGGATTCTCGCATAAGCCGTGTTGATCGCCGCCAGCTTGTCGTTGGCCAGCTTGATGAATTCCTCCGGCACGCCGCGCGCGATCAACTTGTCGGGATGATTCTCGCGCACCAGGCGCAGATAGGTCTGGCGGATTTCATTTTCGTCCGCGACATAGGAAAGACCCAGAATGACATAGGGATCGGTCAGTTCAGGCGCGAAATGCGACGCGCGGATGCGGCGAAATTCATTGGGCGCGAAGCCGAAAATTTCCGCCACCCGTTCCAGGAACGTGCTTTCGGCGGGATGCAGAACGCCGTCGCTCTTGGCGATCTCGAACAGCCCGTCGAGAATGTCTTCCAGCATGGCGGGATTGCCCCGGAACAATTGCGCGATTTGGGCCGCATAGGCCTCGTAGCCGGCGACATCTTGGCGGGCGAGATTGAAAACGCGCCGGACATTGGCCTCTTCCGGCGGCGGCACCCCGAAAACCCGGCGGAAGATGGCGAACTCTTCCTCGGTGGCGATGCCATCGGCCTGGGCCATCTTTCCGGCCAGCGCGATGATGGCGATGGTGAAAGCGACGCCCGGATCGCCTTCGCGGTCGAACAGGAAATGTCCCGCCACCACGCCCACAAGCGCACCCACGGGCCCGCCCACCAGCAAACCCGCGGCCGCGCCACTGACTTTTCCCCAAACGGACATAAAATATGTTTAGCCTAAACTTGCTTAGAAGCGCGAGAGATTTTGCGGCCTGAGCAGGAGCATCGCGCGGTCCATAGCGTCAGCGTATGGACGGCGGAAGCCCGCCACTCGCTTTGGCTCGCGGCGTTCGCCGCTTTCGCAGGTCCACCGGACCTGCTCACGCGCCGCGGCTCACAGCACGTGCGACGAACTCAGGACGCAAAAGAGCCGCGCTTATGCCGCGTTCACCGCGCGCGGGTTGTAGTTGAGCAGTGGCGCAAGCCAGCGTTCCGCTTCCTCGACGGTCCAATTCTTGCGACGGGCGTAATCTTCCACCTGGTCGCGTTCGATCTTGCCGACGCCGAAATACCGGCTTTCGGGATGCGCATAGTAAAAGCCGGACACCGAAGACCCCGGCCACATAGCGTAGCTTTCCGTCAATTGGACGCCGATCTTGTGTTCGGCGTCGAGAAGCTTGAACAGGGTCGCCTTCTCGCTGTGCTCCGGCTGCGCGGGATAGCCCGGCGCGGGCCGGATGCCCTGATATTTCTCCGCGATCAGGTCTTTGTTGGACAGTTCTTCTCCGGCGGCATAGCCCCAATAGTCGCGGCGGACTTTTTCATGCATGCGCTCGGCAAAGGCTTCCGCCAGGCGGTCGGCCAGCGCGCGCAGCAGGATCGCGGAATAATCATCCTTGGCCGCCTCGAACGCCTTGATGTGCGCTTCTTCGCCGATGCCGGACGTGACGACAAAGCCGCCGATATAATCGGCCGTACCGACAGGGGCGACAAAGTCCGACAGCGCCAGATTGGGCCGCCCCACCTCGCGCGCCATCTGCTGGCGCAAGGTGTGCAGGGTCTGGATCGGAAACTTCCGCGCCTTGTCGCCATAGACCAGAATATCGTCGTCCACGGAATTGGCCGGCCAGAAGCCGATCACGGCGCGCGCCGTCAGCCATTTCTCGTCCACGATCTTCTTGAGCATCGTCTGGGCGTCGGCAAAGAGATCCGTGGCCGCCTTGCCGACCTTCTCGTCCGTCAGAATTTGCGGATAAGGACCCGCCAATTCCCAGGTCTGGAAGAAAGGCGTCCAGTCGATATATTTCACCAATTCACCCAGATCGTAATCATCATAGACCCGCGTGCCGAAGAATTTCGGCGCAGGCGGAACATAGGTGGCGAAATCCGGCTTGGCCCGGTTGGCGCGCGCCTGGACCAGACTCAGCCTTTTTCCACCACTGCTCTTGTTGGCGTGGTTGCGGGCCAGGGCCTCGTATTCGGCGCGGATATTGGCGGTGTAGCCGGCCGCGCCTTCCTTTGACAAAAGGCTCGATGCGACGCCCACGGCGCGTGACGCATCCGTGACATAGACGGTCTGACCGCGCCGGTAATTCGGATCGATCTTAACCGCGGTGTGGACACGGCTTGTGGTCGCGCCACCGATCATGAGCGGAATGTCGAAACCCTGGCGCTCCATCTCGGACGCGACATGCACCATCTCGTCCAGCGATGGCGTAATCAGGCCGGACAGCCCGATAATGTTGGCCTTGTGTTCACGCGCAGCGTCGAGAATTTTCTGGGTCGGAGTCATCACGCCCAGATCGATCACCTCATAACCATTGCACTGGAGCACCACGCCGACAATGTTCTTGCCGATGTCGTGCACATCGCCCTTCACCGTCGCCATCACGATGCGCCCGGCGGCTTCCTTGGCGACGGATTTGTCCAGCTCCATGTAAGGCAGCAGGTAGGCGACTGCCTTCTTCATCACTCGCGCGGACTTGACAACCTGCGGCAGGAACATCTTGCCCGAGCCGAAAAGATCGCCCACCACATTCATTCCCGTCATCAACGGTCCTTCGATCACGTCGAGGGGCCGGGTGGCGGCACGGCGCGCTTCTTCCGTATCCTCGACAATGAAGGCGTCGATGCCATGGACCATTGCGTGCGTGATGCGCTCGATCACCGGCAAGGAACGCCAGGCCGCGTCTTCCACTTCCGCAACCGAGCCGTCGCCCCTATATTGCTGGGCCAGTCCCAACAGACGCTCGGTCGCGTCGGCGCGCCGGTTGAACAGCACATCCTCGATGCCTTCGCGCAGCGGCGTGGGAATGTCCTGATAGACGGTCAACTGTCCGGCATTGACGATGCCCATGTCCATGCCCGCCTTGACGGCGTGGAACAGGAACACGCTGTGCATCGCCTCGCGCACCTTTTCGTTGCCGCGGAAGGAGAAAGAGAAATTGGAGACGCCGCCCGAAATGTGAGAATAGGGATTCTGGCGGCGAATGATCTCAGCGGCCTCAATGAAGGCTTTGCCATATTCGTTATGTTCTTCCAGTCCCGTGGCGACGGCGAAGATGTTGGGATCGAAGACGATGTCTTCCGGCGGAAACCCGACCTTATTGACCAGAATGTCGTAGGCGCGCTTGCAGATCTCGATCTTGCGTTCGCGCGTATCGGCCTGGCCGGCCTCGTCGAACGCCATCACCACCACGGCCGCGCCGAAGCGCAGCACGTCGCGGGCCCGTTCGATGAACAATGCCTCGCCTTCCTTCAGCGAGATGGAATTGACGATCGCCTTGCCCTGGCAGCATTTCAGGCCCGCCTCGATCACACTCCATTTGGAGCTGTCGATCATCAGCGGCACTTTGGCGATGTCCGGCTCGCCCGCGATCAAATTGACGAAACGGGTCATCGCCGCCTCGGAATCGATCAGGCCCT
The DNA here is from genome assembly GCA_040389245.1 of Pseudomonadota bacterium. Taxonomy (GTDB): domain Bacteria; phylum Pseudomonadota; class Alphaproteobacteria; order Micropepsales; family Micropepsaceae; genus Rhizomicrobium. Next base: position 51,345 of record JAZKAH010000003.1, read on the forward strand.
CGTCCATGTTGATGTCGATGATCTGGGCCCCATTCTCGACCTGGCTGCGCGCGACTTCCAGCGCCGCTTCATAGTCATTCGCCGCGATCAGTTTGCGGAATTTGGCGGAGCCCGTGATGTTGGTGCGCTCGCCCACATTGATGAAATTGAGATCTGGCGTGAGCGTGAAGGGTTCCAGGCCCGACAGGCGCATATAGCGCGGCTTCTCCGGAATGGCGCGCGGCTTGACGCCGGCAATCGCTTCGCCGAATGCCTTGATATGATCCGGTTTGGTGCCGCAGCAGCCGCCAACGATATTGACCAGGCCGGAGCGGGCGAATTCCCCGATCATCTCCGCCATGGTCTCCGGCGTTTCGTCATAGCCACCAAACTCGTTGGGCAGGCCCGCATTGGGATGGGCACTGACCAGCGTGTCGGCCGCCACGGCGAGATCGGCGATATACGGGCGAAGCTCCTTGGCCCCCAGCGCGCAGTTGAGGCCGATGGCGAAGGGATTGGCATGGCGCACCGAATGCCAGAAAGCCTCCGGCGTCTGTCCGGTCAAGGTCCGGCCGGACAGATCGGTAATGGTGCCCGAAATCCAGACCGGCAGACGCACGCCCAATTCGGCGAATACTTCCTCGATGGCGAAGATCGCGGCCTTGCAGTTGAGGGTGTCGAAGACCGTTTCGATCATCAGCACATCGGAGCCGCCGCGTATCAGACCATGTGTGGCGTCTCTATAAGTGGCACGCAGATCGTCGAAGGTGATGTTGCGGAAGGCCGGATCGTTGACGTCCGGCGAAATGGTGGCGGTGCGGTTGGCCGGTCCCAGCACGCCCGCGACCAGGCGCGGACGCTCGCTCGTGCCGTATTGATCGCAAAGCTGGCGCGCCAGATGCGCGCCCGCCTCGTTCAGCTCGCCCACCAGATGGCCCAGGCCGTAATCCTCCTGGCTGGTGAAATTGGAATTGAAGGTGTTGGTCTCGATGAAATCCGCGCCGGCCTCCAGATATTGACGGCCGATATCGCGGATGATTTCCGGCTTGGTCAGGGTGAGAAGATCGTTGTTGCCCTTGAGCTCGGAAGGATGATTGCCGAAACGCGGGCCGCGAAAATCGTCTTCCCCAAGCTTGAATCCCTGAATCATCACCCCCCAGGAGCCGTCAAGCAGCAGAAGCCGCTTTTTGGCTTCCTCTTTCATCCATGCGAGGCGGGCGGTGCGATCGGAACTCATGACAAATCCCCAGACTTTAAGTCAGAAGGCTGCAAACCCAGCAGGCGGCACGCCGCATAGCTGAGATTGGCCTGGTTGAGCGTATAGAAATGAAACTGGTCGAAACCCAGACTGTGCAATTGCTGCACCTGATCGGTCAGCACCGCGGCGGCAATGATGCGGCGGCTTTCGACATCCTCGTCCAATCCGGCATAGGCGCGCGCCAGCCAGCCGGGAATGGACGCGCCGCAACGCGCAGCCATGCGCTCGACGCCGCGAAAGGCCGTGGTCGGCATGATGCCCGGGACGATGGGAATGGCGATCCCCGCCTTGGCGGCATCGTCGCGGAAGCGTGCCGTCGCTTCATTGTCGAAGGCGAACTGGCCCAAGGCGCGGGTGGCGCCGGCGGCCACTTTGGCCTTCAGCAATTCGACATCATGGCCGTGGCTGGGCGAATCCGGATGACGCTCCGGATAGAAGGAGACGCTGATCTCGAACGGCGCGATGCGGCGGATGCCTTCGATCAGTTCGGGCGTGGAACGATAGCCGTCCGGATGCGGCTGATAGGGCCCGTCCATCCCCGGCATGTCGCCGCGCAGCGCCACGATATGGCGGATGCCGGCGTCCCAATAGCCCTGGACGATTTCATCGATCTCGCCTTTGGAGGCGGCGACACAGGTCAGATGCGCCGCCGGCTTGAGAGAGGTTTCCTCGACGATGCGCTTGACGGTGGCGTGGGTGCGCTCGCGCGTCGAACCGCCCGCGCCATAGGTGACCGAAACAAAGGCCGGTTGCAGCGGCTCCAGCCGCTTGATCGCGGACCATAGCGATGCCTCCGCCTCCTCCGTCTTGGGCGGGGAAAATTCGAACGACACCGAAATCGGATTTCCGTCTTTCCGACTGGCATTGCCAATAAGGTCTTTCAGACTCATGCGGCCTCTTTGATCCTGGGCGCGCTTTTGGCAGTGGCGAACCAGAGCTTGACGGTCAATTTGTCGGCGGACGCGGCCGCGATAGTCTCGCTCTCGCCCGGCGTGAGGCCGGCGCTGGCGAACCAGCCTTCCACTTCCCGGTCGGAAAAGCCCAACCGGCGATGGGCGTAATCGTCCCGCAGGAATTCCAGCGTGTGCGGCGCGAAGTCGGCGATCAGGAGGCGCCCGCCCGGCGCCATCACCCGCGCGGCTTCGGCCACGGCGGCGCCGGGATCGTCGAGATAATGCAGCACCTGATGAAACAGCACCGCATCGAACGCATCTCTGTCGCCGGTGAAAGGCAGGCGATAGGTATCCGCCAGGCGTACCTGCACCTGCTTGAAGTTGTCGCGCAGCAGCCGGTCGCGCGCGATCGCCAGCATTTCCGGGCTGACATCCACGCCCACCGCCCGGCTGGCGTAGGGCGCCAGCAATTCGAGCATGCGTCCCGTGCCGGTGCCCGCATCCAGCAGATTCTGAATCGGCCGCGCCGTCATGCGCTTGACGATGGCGGCTTCGACATCCTTTTCCGGCGCATGCAAGGCGCGGATGCGCTCCCATTCCGGCGCATTGGCTTTGAAATAGGCGGCGGCGGCGGCGGCGCGGGTCTGGCGCACATGCGCCAGCCGGGCGGTGTCGGCCTGGCCCAAATTCGGATCGGCCAGGGTCGCCAGCGCGGCTCCAAGTTCCGCGCCCTTGCCCCGGTCGGCGGCGCGATAGAAAACCCAGCTTCCTTCCTTGAAGCGCTCCAGCAGGCCCGCCTCGCCCAACAATTTGAGGTGCCGGGAGACGCGGGGCTGCGACTGCCCGACGATTTCGATCAACTCACTGACCGTGAGTTCCGCCTGCCTGAGCAGCAGCAGCAGACGCAGGCGGGTGGGATCTCCCGCCGCGCGCAGCATAGCCACTAGCCTCTCCATTCCCACTCCCACAACATATAAACATATCTTTATATGCTAGGCAGGAGACGGAAAACAAGAGCTTTTCCAGAACGGACCCCGGCTGGACAGACACGGTAAAAAACCCGAAAACCTCCCCCTTTCGGGGGTGGGCGAACATTGATGCGCGTGGTGCGGGCGCTGGCGATAGGGTTTTGCGGATTGGCGCTCACCGCATGCGCCACGGCGCCGGCGACGCCGGAAATGCTCGCCAACAATGACCCCTATGAAACCACCAATCGCGACACGTTGAAATTCAACGGCAAGATCGACCGCTATTTCGTCATTCCCACAGTGGCGCTTTACTTCGTGCTGGTTCCCGAAGGCGGCCGCCGCTCGGTGCATCGTTTCCTGGAAAATCTTTCCCTGCCCACCACTTTTGTGAACGACATGCTGCAAGGGGAACTGAAGCGCGGCAGCCAGACGGCAAGCCGTTTCCTGGTCAACACCACCATCGGTTTCGGCGGCTTTCTCGATCCCGCCAGCCGGATGAAAATTCCAGATCACGGCGAGGATTTCGGCCAGACCCTGGCGGTTTGGGGGACGCAGGAAGGCTCCTATCTGATGCTGCCTTTCCTGGGGCCTTCCAATCCGCGCGACGCCTTCGGCCTCGCCGCCGATATCGGCCTGGATCCCACCACTTATATCCATTTCGAGCAGCATATCTGGTGGGACGCGGGGCGGGAATATTTCACTATCCTGGACTTGCGGGCGCAAACCTACCAGACCGTCCAGGGCATTCAGCGCAGTTCCGTGGACTATTACGCCAGCCTGCGCAGCCTGTACCGCCAGTTGCGCGACAATGAAATCCGCAATGGCCGCCCGTCAAAAGCCGAGGATTTGCCTGATTTCTGATCCCGCTTTCATGCTAAAGATCATGGTGCCCGCCTTGAACTTGCCACATGCAACCGCAACCCTAGAGCCTCCCGAAAGAACGGAATCATAATGCGCACCTACCCGATCTCGCGTCGCGCCTTTGTGGCGATGTCTTCGGCCTTTACGGCCAACCTGCTTCTGGTCATGCCCGCGATGGCCGCGGCAAATCCGGCCGAGGATTTCGTCCAGGACAACATCCATAAGGGGCTCGAACTCTTAAACAACAAACAGCTTCCCGCGGATCAGCGCCGGGCTCAGTTCGAGACTTTCCTGCTTGGCCTGACCGATATGAAACGCATCGCCGATTTCACCTTGGGCCAGTATCGCCGCAGCGCCAGCCCGGCCGATCTCGCCGCCTTCGAAGGCGCGTTCCAGAATTACGCCGTGGCGGTCTATCAGTCCTATTTCGCCAAATATGCCGGCCAGACGTTGAAGGTGACCGGCAGCCAGACCCGTGCGCCGGACGACTTCATCGTCGCCACGCAGTTGGTCGATCCCAACGACAAATCGGGCCAGCAGCCCCTGGAAGTGGATTTCCGCGTCCGCACCGACAGCGGCAAGCCGGTGGTGGTGGATTTCTCGGTTGCGGGCATCTGGCTGGCGCTGGAAGAACGCGACCAGTTCACCGCCTTCCTGGGCCAGAATAACGGCAACATCCACACCCTGAATTCGCATCTCAGCGAGCTGGCGAAACAGTTCCGCAATAGTTAAGCGCGGGCGAATCTCTTATATTTGATCCGGTGCGGCTGGTCGGCATCCATGCCGAGCCGGCGCTTCTTGTCGGCTTCATAGTCCTGGTAATTGCCCTCGAACCATTCGACATGGCTGTCGCCTTCGAAGGCCAGCATGTGGGTGGCGATGCGGTCCAGGAACCAGCGGTCATGGCTGATGATCATGGCGCAGCCGGCAAAGTCTTCGAGCGCCGATTCCAGGGCCCGCAGCGTGTCCACGTCCAGGTCGTTGGTAGGTTCGTCCAGCAGAAGCAGATTGGCGCCCGACTTCAGCATCTTGGCCAGGTGAACGCGATTGCGTTCGCCGCCTGACAATTGACCGACCTTCTTCTGCTGGTCGCCGCCCTTGAAAGCAAAGGCGCCGACATAGGCGCGGCTGTTGATCTTGGTCTTGCCGAACTCGATGAAGTCGGTGCCGCCCGAGATTTCTTCCCACACATTCTTGTTGGGATTGAGCGTGTCGCGCGACTGATCGACATAACCGATATGCACGGTAGGACCGACCTTCAACGTGCCGCCATCGGGCTTTTCTTGTCCCGTGAGCATGCGGAATAAAGTCGTCTTGCCGGCGCCGTTGGGGCCGATGACCCCGACAATGCCGCCCGGCGGCAATTTGAAATTCACATTCTCGTAAAGCAACCGGTCGCCATAGCCCTTGGAGAGATTTTCGGCCTCGATCACCAGATCGCCCAGCCGCTCGGAAACCGGGATCATGATCTGGGCCGTGCCGGCGCGCTGCTCCTGCGACCTGGCCACCAACTCTTCATAGGAATTGATGCGGGCCTTGGATTTGGCCTGGCGCGCCTTGGGCGATTGCCTGATCCATTCGCGTTCGCGGGCAATGGTGCGCTGCTGCGCGGCTTCTTCGCTGGATTCCTGCTTCAGGCGTTTTTCTTGGATTTCCAGGAAGGACGAATAATTGCCTTCATGCGGAATGCCCTTGCCGCGATCCAACTCGAGAATCCAGCTCGTGACATTGTCGAGGAAATAGCGATCATGCGTCACCAGGATGACGCAGCCCTTGTAATCCCGCAGCGTATGCTCGAGCCATTCGACGGATTCCGCGTCGAGATGGTTGGTAGGTTCGTCCAGCAACAGGATGTCGGGCGCGTCCAGCAGCAATTTGCACAAAGCGACCCGGCGGCGCTCGCCGCCGGACAAGGTATCGACCTTGGCATCGGGATCGGGGCAACGCAGCGCGTCCATCGCCTGGTCCACTTTGGAATCCAGGTCCCACAGGCCTTGGGCTTCGATCTCGTCCTGCAGCCGGGACATCTCGTCCGCGGTCTCGTCGGTGTAATTGGCGGCGATTTCATTGTAGCGGTCGACCAGCGCCTGCTTGGCGGCGACGCCTTCCATCACATTGCCGCGCACATCCTTGGCGGGATCGAGCTGCGGCTCCTGGCTGAGATATCCCATCCGCACGCCGTCGGCAGCCCAGGCCTCGCCGGTATATTCGGTGTCCATTCCCGCCATGATCTTCATCAGGGTGGACTTGCCCGCGCCGTTGACGCCGACAATGCCGATCTTGGCGCCGGGGTAGAAGCTGAGCCAGATGTCCTTCAACACCTGCTTGCCGCCGGGATAGGTCTTGGACAGACCTTTCATCACATAAACGAATTGGGGACCGGCCATAGTCGCGCCTTTTGAGCTTGGAGAGATGTGGCTTGTAGCGAAAAGCCGCCTAAATCAAAACTTGATTTTGGCGCGGCTGAGGAGCGAGACGGACGTGGCGCCCGTCTGGCCCTGATAATTCATCTGATAGGCGGCGTTCGCCTGCAGCGCCAAGGCGCCATCCAGGAAGCTGGTGACATAGCCCAGCTGCAGATCGGTTTCCTGCGTCTGGTTGGGGAACCGGTCATTGGCGATAAATAGCGGCGGCAGGTCGCCGGACGCCGAAACGGCATTGAAGCCATTGTCCAGCAGCCCAAGCGTCGGGCGCGAGAAGGAGAAGCCCAGCGCGTCTTCGCCGAACAAGCCATGCTTGGCGATGGCGATGGAATAGGAACGGGTATCGATGGCCGGAACCTGGCTGCGCTGATCCAGTTGGCTCAAACCCTGGCTGTAGGACGCCGTTGTCACCCAGCCATTGCCGAACCGCATATGCGCCGTCATCTCGAGCGCCTGGGTATCGATCTTGCCGCTCGACGCCAGATTGGGAATCGCGTCCAGATTTTGTTGCACATTGTGAAGCGCACTGACGCCAAGATCGGCCCAGCTGCTCACGTCCCAGGACATGCCCGCGACCAGGGATTGCGAATAGCCCCGGTCATACGCCAGCGGCAGGCCGGTCGCGGCCGGCTCCAATGCCAGGCGGTCGAGCCGATCGTTCCATTGCGTCGCGCCCAGACGAATATGCAGTCCGGAGGCCGGCATATAGGTGGCGCCGACATAATGGCCGCCGCTCGCCAGGCCCAGAATGCTGCCATCCGCGATCAGCGGCGATTGGACGCCGTCATAATTGTCGAAGCGCTGGGTGAGATCGACATTGTAGCCGGTATCCACCGCGAGGCGGTCGCTGAGCGCAACGCTGGCGGCGAAATCGTGGGGCATGGTCGCGCTGCCAAAGCTGGTCTGGAGCATGACGGGATCGGCGGCCAGGACATCCTGGCTGATCCGGGACGCAGGCCCCCGCAACGCCGCTTCGGGAAATGCCGTGGCGGATGCCGGTGAAATATTACCCGCGGCGCCGAAGGCCGTGAGGCTGGGCGGCAGACGCACCTCTTCCGCTCCGGCCCGGCCCATCAAGGCGACAAGACCGACTGCGGCGAGCGCAGCCTGAAAACAGCGATTCATACCCAGTCCTATACCGGTGACCCGGCCCTGCTGCAAAATATCAGAGATAAGGCCGTGATCTCAAGAAAAACCCGCTATTTCCCTGGTGTTTTCGGGCCACAAGAGACGATTCACGGGAAGATGGTTGAGAAAGCCACACCCAATCGCGCAATAAAGTTGCCGACACCCGCAAAGCCCCGGAACTCCGGCGCGTCAAGTCCAAAATCCACCTCGGCCGTTAATAAACCCGGGAACAGCAAAGGTTCCCGCCCGTTATGGAACCATCCTTTCATTTCCGCCTTTTTGACGTCCGAGTTTTCTGATGACCGCCTTGCTGCATCCCGCCGGTTTGCCGGCCGGTCTTTACGAGCAATATCGCCGGGTTCGTGCGCGCAGCACGGCATTAGCGGCGGGGCTGAGCGCGGAAGATTGCACGGTTCAGTCCATGTCCGATGCCAGTCCGGTGAAATGGCATCTGGCCCATACGACCTGGTTCTTCGAGACCATGATTCTGGCCAGCCTGCCGGGCTATCGGGTTTTCGACGAACGTTTCGCCTATCTGTTCAATTCCTATTACGAGGGGCTGGGTCCGCGTCATCCGCGGCCGCGCCGGGGCATGCTGACGCGGCCGTCGCTCGACACCGTCATGGCCTATCGCGCCCATGTCGACGCCGCGATGGAAAAGGCCATCGTCGCGGACAGCGACGCGTTGCGAGATTTCCTCCTGCTGGGTCTGCACCATGAAGAGCAGCATCAGGAATTGATCCTGACCGACATCAAGCATGCCTTTTTCGCCAATCCGCTTCTGCCGGCCTATGCCAGCGAAACGCCGGTTGCGGCAAAGCCCCCGGAACTGACATGGCGCGCCCATCCCGGCGGATTGGTCGAGGTCGGCCATCGCGGCAACCATTTCGCCTTCGACAACGAGACCCCGCGTCATGTCGTGATGCTGCACCCGTTCCGCATCGCTTCGCGTGCCGTGAGCAATGGCGAATATCTCGCCTTCATGGAAGAAGGCGGCTATCGCCGCCCGGAATTCTGGCTCAGCGACGGCTGGACGCGCCTTCAGAGCGAAGGATGGGACGCCCCGCTCTACTGGCTGCTGGACAATGACGGCAGCCGCAGCGTCTTCACGCTCTCTGGGGTACGCGCACTGGACCTGGATGCCCCGGTCGAACATGTGAGCTTTTTCGAAGCCGCCGCCTATGCCGCCTGGGCCGGCAAGCGACTCCCGACCGAATTCGAATGGGAAGCGGCGTCGCGGGATTTCGCCTACGGCCAGGTCTGGGAATGGACGCGCTCGTCCTACGACCCCTATCCCGGATTCAAGCCCTTCTCGGGTGCGGCCGCAGAGTATAACGGCAAATTCATGGTGGGACAGATCGTGCTGCGCGGCGGCTCGGTCGCGTCCCCGCCCGAACATGTGCGCGCCACCTATCGCAATTTCTTCCAGCCTTCGGCGCGCTGGCAGTTCAGCGGCATTCGTCTGGCGGAGGATGCATGAGCGCGCCTCGGTTTTCCATTGGCCCTACCGCTTCGCTGCTTGAGGGCGGGGCGCGCTGGCAGTTCAGCGGCATTCGCCTGGCGGAGGATACATGAGCGACGCACGCCTCATCGATCCGGTCCTGCGCCCCGCCTCCAGCGGCTTTGCAGACTCTCTACTTCGCGGCCTGACCCAGACTCCCAAGAAGATCGGCTGCAAATATTTTTATGACGCGCAGGGCTCCACGCTTTTCGATGCGATCTGCGCCTTGCCGGAATATTATCAGACGCGTACCGAAGTGGCGCTTCTGCGCCGTCATGCATCCGAGATTGCCCGCCTGATCGGACCAGCCGCGGAAATCGTGGAATTCGGCGCCGGCAGTTTGCGCAAGGTCCGCATACTTCTCGATGCGCTGGCCCAGCCTTACGGCTATATGCCGATCGACATCTCCGGCGCCTATCTGCGCGGTGTGGCGTCTGAACTGGCGCAAGAGTATCCCGCGCTTCCCATCCATCCCGTGGTCGCGGACTTCACGCAGCAGCTTTCGCTTCCCACGATTGCAGACGGTGCCCGGCGCGCGGGATTTTTTCCCGGCAGCACGATCGGCAATTTTCGCACCGACGCCGCAGCGGCATTGCTGCGGCGCATGCGCAAGATGCTGGACGGCGGCGGCCTTCTCATTGGAGTCGATCTGGTCAAGGATCCGCAGATCCTGCACAGCGCCTACAACGACGCGGCGGGCGTGACGGCGGCCTTCAACAAGAATTTGCTGGCCCGCGCCAATCGCGAATTGGATGCGAATTTCAACCTCGAGGATTTCGCCCATTACGCGCCCTACAATCCGCGGGATCAGCGCATCGAAATGTATCTGATGAGCCTCAAGCGGCAGACTGTAAACCTGAATGGTCAGTTGATTTGCTTTGCGGCGGGCGAACCCATTCACACCGAGGACAGCCACAAATACAGCATTGAAGGGTTCCGCGAGCTGGCGGCGGAGTCCGGATTCAGGCCCCGCGCGGTGTGGATCGACGCCGCCCGGCTCTTCTCGATCCACTGGCTGGAAAGCCGGTAAAGCGCGATCCGGAAAAGTGCGCAAAAGTTTTTCGAAAGATCGCGCGACAAATAAAAACCGATCAAGACGCCACCAGCAGCAGCGGCTTCTTCCAGTCCCGGAAGACCGCGGCCGCCGTGTTGCCGAAGAACAGCTCCTCGCCGGGCCGCGGGCTTACCCCCATCACGATCATGCCATAGCCGTTCATCGCTTCCTTCAAGATCGCTTCGGCCGCTCCGCTGCGTTTTGAGATCAGCGTGGAAAAGCGCACGTCATAGCGTTCGGCCAACTCGGTCATGTCCTTAAGGACGCCTTCTTCGCGCGAGCGTGTGCGCGAATGCCCATCCGTCTGGGAAATATATAGCGCACTCACCCTGGCGCCGGTGGCGCGGGCGAAGGCGAAACTCACTTCGGCGGCCCGGCGCGAAGCGGGCGAGCCATTGACGGGCAACAGGATGTGGGTGCGCGACGACAATTGCGGCGCGCTTTTTTCACCGGCATCGGACAGCAGAGCCAGCGGCCCCTCGAAACCGGACGCAAGTTCGGCGATCTCCGGCGAAATATTGCCGTCTTTATCATGGGTCTCTTCCATGCCGATAAAAAGCAGATCGTAGCCCCTGCGCGCTTCATCGCGTACGACCTCGGACGCCTTGTCCACCGGCACCTTGGTGGTGAGATGGACCTTGTCGGGATTGGGCTCCGCCTGGTCGTTTCTGGTCTTTGCCGCACTGGTCTGGGCGCCGCTCGCCACTTCTTTCGCGACAGGGTCGGCGGCCTGCTCGGCGGCGCTCTGGCTGATGGATTGCGCTCCGCTGATGTCTTTTTTTTCGGTATCCTGATCGCCCGAGGTCTTGTCGAGATTGTGTTCCTGCCGAATTTCCTCCTGCCTGTCCTCGCGTGCCTTCTGCGTCTTTTCGCTTTCCTTCGCGGTCCCGTTCGCCTTGTCGACAAGCTGGCGCAGATCGGTATCGAGTTTGAGGATGGTCACCGGCATGCCGTGGCCACCGGCCAGCAAGCCCGCCAGCCGCGCGGCCATGCGGCCCACGCGACTTGTATCGACCGCGAGCAGAAGCCGTTCGAGGTTTGGGACAAACCCTCGCTCGTCCAGCTTTTCGCGCTCCACCCGTTTTTTCTCGTCTTCGCCCATCGGCAGGCCGGACAGCGCGGCGCGCAGCATGGGCGGCATTGCCAGGGTGGTGAGAATCGCCATGGTGACGATCATGGTGTAGAGATTTTGCGTCAGCGCACCCATCGACAGACCGATCGACGCCACGATCACCTCGGTCGAGCCTCGCGCATTCATGGCGCAGCCCAGCGCCACGCCTTCGCGCCATTTCAAGCCTCCGATCATGCTGCCGAGAAAGGCGCCCGAGAATTTTCCGATCGAGGCGATGACCACCAGCCCGATGGTAAGCGCCGCGATCGTCGGGTCCTTGAGGATGGTGAGATTGGCGGCGAGCCCCGACATACCGAAGAAGATCGGCATGAAGAACGCCGAAATCATCCCGCGCAATTGCTGCTGGATATGGCCGGTGAGAATGGGCGACTGACCAACCAGCACACCGGCCATGAAGGCGCCCAGCACGGTGCGAATGCCCAGAAGCTGCGTGATCAGCGCCATCACGCCCATGATCACCAGGATTGTCGTGATGACAGGAAAATCGCTGCGGAATGTGTCGTTGACCCAGCGAATGGCCGTGAACACCAGCCAGCGCCCTGCCGTGAAGCAGAAGAGCAGGAACAGCGTGGCGCCGCCGATGGTCTTGGCCAGGCCCAGCGCATCCACCTTGCCGGCGCCGGCAATACCAAAGGTGATGGCGATGATCACCCAGCCCACCGTGTCTTCCATGATGGCGGTGGAGATAATGACCTGGCCGAGATTGCGGCGCGTGAAATTCATTTCGCGCACCACCATCGCAACGATCTTGATGGAGGAAATGGAAAGCGCCGTGCCCAGGAACAGGGCGGGCACCAGCCGGCCGCCCGCCATCTGCGGCATGAGCGAATCCGGCAGGAACTCCCCCAGCGCGAAACCGCAGGCGAACGGAACCACGATTCCCGCGAGCGAGATCGCCACCACGGCGCCCTTCATCTTGCTCACCAGCCTCACATCGGTCTCCATGCCGGTCAGAAGCAGCAGGAACAGGATTCCAATCTGCGACAGACCGTCGATCATCGCTTTCTGGGCGGGATCGGATGGAAAGATGAATTTCTGCGCCTCGGGCCAGACCAAGCCGAACAGCGATGGACCGAGCACCAAGCCGGCCAGAAGATTGCCCATCAGGGCCGGCTGCCCCAGACGCTGCATGACTTCGCCCAGAATACGGCCGACCAGGAGCAGCAGCACAACCTCAGCGACCAGGAGACCTTCGGATTTGCCGGTGCTGGAAGAGCCGTTGCCCGCATGCGCTTCCCCTGCCATGCCGTTTTGCGCCTGGCCCGACTGTGCGCCGACAGTCGCATGCATCGGGTGGGTTTGCGGGCCCGCATCCTGGCCTCGGACAGCAAGCGCCGTCAGGCACAGAAAAATCAGCAGCAGGCCGCAGAAACGCGCCAGGCGGGAACGGGAAAATCGCATTATCAAATAACTGCCAACTGCCGGGACGAGAGCGGAGAATGCCGCCATTCTCTAACGCGCCATCGCCGGGCCGGTTGCCGCCTGGCGTTGCAACGCGACTGGACGCATGACAGTTTCGGGGTGCGGAAACGGACATATGACAATGTTGCGAAAGGGCCTTTTAAGTGCGCTGTTTGCGCTGGCCGCACTGTCGGCGGCCGCGGCCGCCGACAAGTCCGTGCCGCCCAATCTCGATCAAACCGTCATGTTTCCCGGTGGCGTTGCCGTGCAGCGCGACCTGCCTTATGCGGCGATCGAAGGTTTCCGGCCGCTGACGCTCGACCTCTATCAGATACCGTCCAAGCCGAAGGATCAGCCGCGGCCCGCAATCGTGTTTGTGCATGGCGGCGGTTGGGCTTCCGGCGATGCGCGGCATCTGAACGGCTTTGATGATTTTCCCGCCACGCTCGCGGCGCTGGCGGTCAAGGGCTATGTCGTGGCGAGCGTGAATTATCGGCTGTCGGGTGAAGCGCATTTTCCCGCAGCGGTGCAGGATGTGAAATCCGCCCTGCGCTGGCTGCGTGGTCACGCCGGCGACTATAATATCGACACCACCCGCGTGATGGCCTGGGGCGCGGAAGCCGGCGGTCAGATCGCCGCCCTGGTGGGAACAAGTTGCGGCGTCGCCACGCTGGAGCCCGCGGCGGACGCCAAGTCCAAGGCGCGGCTGGCATCGGATTGCGTCGAAGGCGTGATCGACTGGTATGGACCGGCCGATCTCGCCAGTTGGGATGCCGGTCCCGCGCACGCGGCGGAAGCGGGCGCGCCAACCCGCCTGGGCGGCTATCTGGGCTGCGAACCGGCGGATTGCGCCGCGGGCCTGGTGCGTACGGCCAGCCCGATCACTTATATAGGATCCATGAGCCCGCCCTTCCTGATCCAGCACGGCTCAGCCGATACGGATGTGCCGCCGGACCAGTCGCAGAAGCTGTATGACGGGCTCAAGGCGCAGAGTGTACCGGCGGAAATATTGATCTATCCCGGCGCAGGGCAGGATCTCGCCAAAGGCGGTGCCAAAGCCATTGCCGATATGGAAGATTTCATCGCCAGGACCTTCCCCCCACAGCCGACCGCAACACAGTCCACAAAGCCGGCCAGAACCCCAAAGCCCAAACCCGCCCGATCCGACCCAAGAAACAAGGCCCGCAAATGAGCGAACTGGACAAAACCGATTTCGACTGGGCCGATCCCTTCGGCTTGGAGAGCGGGCTTTCCGTCGAAGAACGCATGGTGGTGAAGTCAGCGCGCGACTACGCCGCTGGAAGACTTGCCCCCCGCGTGCGCGACGCCTTCCGCGACGAAAATTTCGATCCCGCCATCATGCGCGAGATGGGCGAGATGGGTTTTCTGGGCATGACTCTGCCGGAGGAGTTCGGCGGCGCCGGCCTTTCCTATGTTTGCTACGGCCTGGTGGCGCGCGAGACCGAGCGGGTGGATTCCGGCTATCGCTCGGCGATGAGCGTGCAGAATTCGCTGGTGATGCATCCGATCTTCGCCTTCGGCAGCGAGGCGCAGAAGAAAAAATACCTCCCGGGCCTGGCGCGGGGCGAATTGGTCGGCTGTTTCGGCCTGACCGAGCCGGACCATGGTTCCGATCCCGGCCGCATGGTCACGCGTGCCGTAAAAGATGGCGCGGGCTATCGCATCAATGGCGCGAAAATGTGGATCACCAATTCGCCCATCGCCGACATCGCGGTGGTCTGGGCTAAGCTCGACGGCAAGATCCGGGGCTTCCTGGTCGAGCGCGGCATGAAGGGATTCTCGACGCCGCGCATCGAGGGAAAATTCTCCCTGCGCGCCAGCGTCACCGGCGAGATCGTGCTGGAGGATGTGCTGGTGCCGCAGGACGCATTGTTGCCGGACGCCAGCGGATTGTCCGGCCCCTTCTCCTGTCTCAACCGCGCCCGCTTCGGCATCGCCTGGGGCGCGATGGGCGCGGCGGAAGCCTGCTGGCATGCGGCGCGCGATTATACGATGGACCGCAAGCAGTTCGGCCGGCCGCTCGCCGCCAATCAACTGGTGCAGAAGAAACTGGCCGACATGCAGACCGAGATCGCTCTGGGGCTGAACGGCGCGCTCAGGCTGGGGCGCATGATGGAAGACGGCACGGCCTCCCCGCCTCTGATCTCGCTGATGAAGCGCAACAATTGCGGCAAGGCGCTTGCCATCGCGCGGGAAGCGCGCGACATGCTGGGCGCCAATGGCGTCTCCGATGCCTATCCCGTGATCCGGCACATGCTCAATCTGGAAGCCGTCAATACCTATGAAGGCACCCATGACGTGCATGCCCTGATCCTGGGGCGCGCCCAGACGGGTCTGCAGGCTTTCCAGCAGGAGAAAGAATGAGCGCGATCAATCCCGTCACCGATCTCGCCCGCGATGGGGACATCGCGGTCATCACCTTGAACGCACCGCCCGTCAACGCCTTGTCGCAGATCATGCGCGAAGGTCTGATCGCCGCGCTGCGCGAGGCCGAAGCCGATGCCGCGATCAAAGCCGTGCTTCTCATATGCGCGGGCCGCACCTTCATCGCCGGCGCGGACATTTCCGAATTCGACAAGGTGCAGACGGGCGCCTCCTTGCGCGATGTGCAGAACGCAATGGACGCGGCGAAGAAGCCCATTGTGGTGGCGATCCACGGCACCGCGCTGGGCGGAGGGCTGGAAACCGCGATGTGCGGGCATTATCGCGTCGCGGTGCCGTCCGCCAGGCTGGGCCAGCCGGAAGTGGCGCTGGGTCTCGTTCCCGGCGCGGGCGGCACGCAAAGGCTGCCGCGCCTGATCGGGGTGGAGAAGGCGTTGGTGATGGTCACGGACGGCAAGCCGATTTCCGCCGCCGAAGGCCTGGCATTGGGGTTGCTGGATGCGCTGATGCCGGAAGTGGAGTTGCCAGAGAATGGGTTGAAGCTCGGCGCGCTCGCCTTCACCCGGCAGTTGCTGACAGACGGCAAAGGCATCCGCCGCACCCGGGACCGCAATGAGAAAGTCACCGGCGTTCCACCGCAGATATTTTCCGATTTCCGCCAGAGCCATAATTTCCGCGGCTTCGATGCGCCAGGCGAAGCGATCAAATGCGTCGAAGCGGCCACGACGATGCCGTTCGATCAGGGATTGGATTTCGAAGCCGGCATATTCCTGGCCTGCAAGAATTCCCTGCAGAGCAAGGCCCAGCGTTATGCCTTCTTCGCCGAGCGCAAGGCGCCAAAAATCCCGGGTCTGGCGGAAGACGTGCAAATTCTGCCAATCGCCAAAGTGGGTGTGATCGGCGCCGGCCTGATGGGCGGCGGCATCGCCATGGTTTTCGCCAATGCTGGCTTGCCGGTGACCATTGTCGAGGCCGACGCAGCAGCGCTGGCCCGGGGATTGGATGCCGTGAAGGGCAATTATGATTCCGGCGTCAAACGCGGCCGGATGACGCAAGATGAGGCGCGTGCGCGCTTTGCCCGCCTGACCGGAACTTTGAAACTGGAAGATCTCGCCGACCGCGACCTGATCGTGGAAGCGGTGTTCGAGAACATGGACGTGAAGAAAACCGTCTTCGCGCGCCTGGACAAAATCGCCGGGCCGCACGCCATCCTAGCCAGCAACACATCGTTCCTCGACATTGATGAGATCGCGGCTGTCACGTCGCGGCCGGACCATGTGCTGGGCCTGCATTTCTTCTCGCCCGCGCCGGTGATGAAATTGCTGGAGATCGTGCGCGGCGCGAAAACGTCGGACGCCGTCCTGGCCACCGCCATGAAGCTGGCCAAGACCATCGGCAAGGTCGGCGTGCTGGCGGGCAACGGTCCCGGCTTCATCGGCAATCGCATCCTGCGGCAGCGGCAGAACGCGGCCAATCAATTGGTATTGGAAGGCGCTTCACCTTACGCTGTGGACAAGGTGCTGACCGATTTCGGCCTGCCCATGGGGCCGTTCGCCATGGCCGATCTGGCCGGGCTGGATCTGGGCTGGAGCGCGGCGACATCGCATGGCGAAAGCCTGCGGGATGTCTTTTGCGAAGCCGGACGGCGCGGCCAGAAAACCAAGGCCGGTTTTTACGACTATGACGACAGCCGCAAAGCCGCACCGTCACCGGTGGCGGAGAAACTGATCGCCGATTTCCGCACCGCGAAAAATGTCACGCCACGCGCGATCGAGGCGGACGAAATCCGCGAACGCTGCTTGCTGCCCATGATCAACGAGGGCGCCAAGATCCTGGAAGACGGCAAAGCCAGCCGCGCCTCGGACATCGATATCGCCTGGCTCTATGGCTATGGCTGGCCCGCTTACCGGGGCGGCCCGATGTTCTATGCCGACAGCCTGGGTCTTGGCGCCGTGATCGCAGGCCTGAAAAAATACGGCATCGCGCCGGCGCCGTTGCTGGAAAAACTGGCGGCGGCAAACAAGCGGATTTCCGACTTCGCCTGACGCGTGGAAATCTACGCCCGCGCGGCAACCACCTCGATCTCGAGCAGGAATTGCGGCCGGGGCAGCGCCGCCACCACCAGCAGCATGGAGGCCGGCCGGGCCTCGCCCAGCATCCGGGCCCGGACCTTGGCATAGGCGGGGATGTCCTCTGCCCGGGTCAGATATTGCGTGATCTTGACCAGGTCGTGGACCGACATGCCCGCGCGCTCCAGCATCTTGAGGATATGTCCCCAGGCCAATTCCGCCTGTGCGGTGACGTCGGCGGGCAATTCGCCCGCCGCATCCATCCCTGGCGTCCCCGAGGTGAAAAGCCAGCGTTGATTCGGCGCCGCTTCGATGGCGTCGCTATAGGTGCCGATCCTGGCCGCCACGCCGATATCGTGAATTTTGTGCGTCATGCATCGACTTCCCTTGTCGCCTTCCCTGGGGAAGCGGCAGTCAAAAACGTCCATCAGGGGCTGGCAAGCGGAGAAACTGTCAATTCGCACATTTGGCCGTGCGCCTATCAAGTCTTTGCGCTGGCGCGCGGAATGACTTAAAATCCCAGGCGGGAGACGGCGTTATAACCACCCAGATATCACGCCCCCGGCCCCGGAAAAATTCAGCGGAGTGAAAGCGATGGTCACGCTTCAGATCAACGGTCAGTCTCACACGATCGACGCCCCCGACGATATGCCATTGCTCTGGGCGCTGCGCGACATCGTCGGCCTCACCGGCACAAAATTCGGCTGCGGCATCGCCCAGTGCGGCGCCTGCACCGTACATCTGGACGGCAAGGCGGTGCGGTCCTGCATGCTGCCGGTCGGTTCCATCGGCAACCGCGCCATCACCACCATCGAAGCGGTGGGCGACACGCCCAACGGCTCCAAGATCCAGAAGGCCTGGCTCGACATCGAAGTGGTGCAGTGCGGTTATTGCCAGTCCGGCCAGATCATGTCGGCGACGGCGCTGCTCAACCGCACGCCCAACCCGGACGACTCCGACATCGATGCGGCAATGGCCGGCAATATCTGCCGCTGCGGCACCTATGTCCGCATCCGTCAGGCGATCAAAAACGCCGCGAAGACGGCCTGAGCGAGAACGATTCATGTCGAGCGCCGCCGAATCCGCCCAAGCTGCCGATCTGTCGCGGCGCAATTTCCTGAAAGTCGGCACGGCCGCCGGTGGCGGATTGATGCTGGGTTTCCAGGTCGAAGGCGCATTCGCGCAGGAAAAGAAAGCTGCGGAAGCCGCCGCACCGGCACCGGCCAAATACGTTCTCAATCCCAATGCCTTCATCGCCATCACCCCCGACGGCAAAGTCTCGTTCCAGATTCCGCAGGAAGAGATGGGCCAGGGCGTCTACACCTCGCTCTCCCAATTGCTGGCGGATGAGCTGGATGTCGATTTCGCCAATGTGACGCCACTGCCCGCGCCGCCGATCGATGCGATCTATGGCAGCCCGCGCTCGCACCGGATGTCCACCGGCGGTTCGACCTCGATCCGCGGCTTCTATATGGCGCTGCGTCAGGTCGGCGCTTCCGGCCGCGCCATGATGGTGCAGGCGGCGGCGCAGCAATGGAAAGTCGATCCCGCCAGCTTGCGGACCGAAAGCGGTCAGGTGATCGATGACGCGCATGGCGGCCGCAAACTGTCTTACGGTGCGCTCGCCCCCGCAGCCGCGAAACTGCCCGCCCCCCAGGACGTCACGCTCAAGGCCGACAAGGACCTCAAGCTGATCGGCAAGCCCGTCAAGCGCCTGGACACGCCGGACAAGGTCAATGGCAAAGCGCAATACGGCATCGATGTGCGGATGGACGGCCTGAAGATCGCCGCCCTCGCCGCTTCGCCCGTGGTGGGCGGCAAGGTTGCCCATGTCGATGACAGCAAACTCAAAGCCATGCCCGGCCTGCAGCTGGTGGTACTGGACGATATCGTGGCCGTGGTCGGTCCTCATTTCTGGGCCGCCAAGAAAGGCCTGGATGCGCTGAACATCACCTGGGACGGCGGCGAGAACGCCAAGATGGACTCCGCCAAAATGTGGCAGGAGCTGCGCGACACATCCATGAAAGCTGGCGTCGTCGCCAAGGAAGACGGCGATGCGCCCAAGACCCTTTCGCAGGCGCAGGACGGGCGCATGGATGTCGCCTACGAACTGCCCTTCCTGTCGCACGCGCCGATGGAGCCGCAGAATTTCACCGTCCATGTGAAAGACGGCGGTTGCGAGATGTGGGGCGGCAGCCAGGTACAGACCAGCGCCGTGGCGGCGGCGGCCAAGACGCTGAACACCACGCCCGACAAGATCAATTACCACAATTACATGCTGGGCGGCGGCTTCGGCCGCCGGCTGGACACCGACATGGTGGTGAAGTCGGTGCGCATCGCGCAAAAGGTCGACGGCCCGGTGAAAGTGATCTGGACCCGCGAAGAAGACATCCAGCAGGACATGTATCGTCCCGCTTATCGCAATGTGATGTCGGCTAGCCTGGACAAGAACGGCAAGATCGATGCCTGGACGCATCGCATTGTCGGCGGCGCGGTTTCGGTGCGCATGTCGGGCAAGCCGCTCAAGGGCGGGCTGGATCGCGGTTCGCTGGAAGGCGCCATCGAGAATAATTACGGCGCTCCCAATTTCCGCGTCGAATTCATCGAGGCGCCGCCGAAAGCCTTGAACGTCGGCTATTGGCGCGGCGTCGCTCCCAACAACAATGTCTTCGCCACCGAAAGCCTGATCGACGAGCTGGCGCTGAAAGCAAAAAAAGATCCGGTCGCGTTCCGCCTCGCCCATCTGGACGGCACGCCGCGCCTGAAGGCGGCGGTGCAGATGGCGGCGCAGAAATCCGGCTGGGGCGGTCAGTTGCCGAGGCGCGTGGGCCGGGGCATCTGCGCCCAGTTCGCCTTCGGCACCTACATTGCCACGGTCTGCGAGGCCGAAGTGGATGAAAGCGGCCAGGTCCGTATCCGCCGCGTGCATTCGGTGATCGATGCCGGCCGCATCGTCAATCCGGATACGCTGATGGCGCAGGTCCAGGGCGGCCTCACCTTCGGCTTCACCGCCGCGCTCTATGGCGATATCACGGTGAAAGACGGAAGGGTGCAGCAGCGCAACTTCAACGATTATCGGATGATGCGCATCAACGAGGCGCCGCCGATCGAGGTTCACATCGTTCCCAGTCACGAAATGCCCGGCGGCATCGGCGAGCCGGGTTGTACCGCCGGGCCGCCTTCACTGGTCAATGCCATCGCGGCGGCCACGGGCATCCGGCTTCGTAAACTTCCCATTGATCGCGACATCCTGGCGGGCAAGAAAATCGCATGAGAAAATTTGGAATTGCGGTCGCGGTCCTCGCGATCATCGTGCTGGGCTTTGCCGCCTGGCTGGTATTGATCCCCGGTCCCACGGCGTTCGCCAGCGGATCGAGTGTGGCGCTGTCGGACTATAGCGGTCCCAATCCGACCGGCGTGCCGAAGGAATTGGCGCAGGCCGACCCGCTCAAGCGGGGCGAGTATCTCGCCCATGCCGCGGATTGCATCGCCTGCCACACCGCCAAGGGCGGCCAGCCCTATGCCGGCGGCTTCGCCTTCAATCTGCCGGTGATCGGCACGATGTATTCGACCAACATCACGCCGGACAAGGAAACCGGCATCGGCAACTATACCGACCAGCAATTCCTGGATGCGCTCCACAGGGGCAAGCGGGCGGACGGCCAGAATCTCTATCCCGGCATGTCGTATGCGACCTACACCTACATGACGGATGCGGACGCGCTGGCGATCAAGGCCTATCTCTTCACCCTGCCCGCCGTGCATGCACCCGCCCGGGAGAACAGGCTGGCGTGGCCCTTCAACAATCGCAACCTGTTGGCGTTCTGGAATTTCTTCTACAATGCCGACACACGCTTCCGCCCCAATCCCACCCAAAGCGCGGATTGGAACCGGGGCGCCTATCTGGCCGAGGCGATGGGTCATTGCGGCGAATGCCATACGCCGCGCAATCTTGCCTATGCGGTCAACAACCGTCGCAAATTCGCCGGCGCCCTCACCGCGGGCTGGCGTGCCTACAACATCACCGCCGATGCCAAGGCAGGTCTGGGGGCGTGGAGCGACAATGACCTCGCCACCTATCTGTCCACTGGTCATGCCGATGGCCATGGCGGCGCGGCAGGCCCGATGGGCGAAGCTTCGGACAACAGCCTCACCTATCTGACGGCGGGCGATATCCGCGCGCTGGTCGTCTATCTGCGCAGCGTGCCCGCCCAGGATACCGATTTGCCGCGCACCATGAATGTCCCCGCTCCCGCCTCGCATCGCCAGGGTGTGACGGCGGGTCTGGATTCGCGCGGCGAGAAGATCTTCGCCGGCGCCTGCGCCAGCTGCCACGACTGGACCGGCGTCAGTCCGCTCACCAAATATGCGACCCTGACGGGCGTGCGGGCGGTCAACGATCCTTCCGCCACCAATGTGGCGCAGACCGTTATCAACGGCGTCGATCGCACCACCGCACAGGGCAAGATCTTCATGCCTGCCTTCGGCACCTCCTATTCCGACGACGAGATCGCTGCGGTCTCGAACTATGTCACCGCCCGATTCGGCGCCCAGGGCGCTCAGATGACGGCCAAGGACATCGCCTCTTTGCGCAAGCAGGTCTCGCAACAATAAGACGCAGCGCGACCCGAAAAAGTGTGAAGCGGTTTTTCGCAAAGATCGCGCGAAAAGAAAAAACCTAGAGCGAAATCGCCACAAAGGGCGATTTTGCTCTAGTCTCTCCTTCCGGCCTTCGCGGCCACGAAGGGGATTTGGCTTGTGACCTTGCCCGCGGCGCTTCCCATCGGCTTCGGCCTTGTCACGGTGACCGCGCTTGCCGCCGTGGCGGCGCGGCGTACCGCCCTTCCCCCTTCCATTTTTCTGGTCTTGGTCGGTTTGGGCATCGGGTTCGTTCCCGGCATGCCGCGCATCGCGCTCCGGCCGGATCTGGTCCTGACCCTGCTGCTGCCGCCCCTGCTCTATTCGGCAGGCGTGGGCATGAGCTGGAAAGGCTTTCGCGCGCATCTGCGGCCCATTCTGCTGCTGGCGGTGGGCTGCGTGCTGTTCACGGCGGCCTCGGTGGCGGTGGTGGCGCGCTATCTTCTGGATCTCAGCTGGGCGGTGGGCTTTGTGCTGGGCGCGGTGGTGGCGCCGCCCGACGCGGTGGCGCCCATGGCGATCGCCAAGCGGTTCCCGATCCCGAACCGCGTCCTGATCATTCTGGAGGGCGAAGGGCTGGTGAACGACGCCACCGCGCTGATCCTGTTCAGCTTCGCCGTCGCCGCCGTCGTCGAAGGCGGCCAATTTTCGCCCACCGCCGCGCTGGGCAGCTTCGCCGCCATTGTCGTGGGCGAACTCACCTGGGGAATATTGATCGGCTGGGGCGCCCTGGTCCTGCGCCGGATGGCGCAGGAGCCGCGGGTGGAGATCGTGCTGGCGATGCTCACGCCCTATGCCGCTTTCTGGGTGCCCGAGAGCCTGGGCGGTTCGGGCGTTCTGGCGGCCGTAACGGCGGGACTTTTCGTCAGCTTCAACGGCCCGCGCTTCATTTCGCCGGCCACGCGGCTGCAAGGATTTTTCGTCTGGGATCTCATCGTCTATCTCATCGAGGGCGTGATCTTCCTGTTGACGGGCTTGCAGGCCCGGGTGATCGTCGACTCCCTGGGCGAGGCCGATTGGGTGCGGCTGGGACTGGCGGCGGTTTCCGTCACCGGCGCGATCATCCTGGTGCGTTTCGCCTGGGTCTTTGTCGGCACCTACCTGCCCTGTTGGCTCTGGCCAAACTGGCGCAAACAGAATCCCGCCCCGCCATGGCAGGAAACATTCGCGATCGGTTTCACCGGCATTCGCGGCGTGGTGTCGCTGGCCGCCGTGCTGTCGATTCCCCTGATGTCGGGACCGGCGCCCTTTCCCGAGCGCGGGCTGCTGCTGCTGGTGACGTTCGTCGTCATCCTGGCCACTCTGGTGGGGCAAGGATTTTCGTTTCCCTGGGTGGTACAGAAGCTGGGCTTGACGGCAATGGGCAAGCGCGAGGCCGATATCGCCAAGCAGCGCGAAGTGCAGGCGCGTGTCGCCGGCATCGATGCGGCACTGGCGCGGCTGGATCGGCTGGAAAGCGCGGGCCTGGCGCCCGAGACGGTGGAAATCCTGCGCCGCCGCCATGGCGACCGGCGCGCCTATTTC
This sequence comes from Pseudomonadota bacterium, assembly GCA_040389245.1. Lineage (GTDB taxonomy): Bacteria > Pseudomonadota > Alphaproteobacteria > Micropepsales > Micropepsaceae > Rhizomicrobium. The sequence goes on from JAZKAH010000003.1 coordinate 74,577, forward strand.
GTGGCCGCCTGCCGGGATCTGGAAAGCGGCGAAGCCGTCGCCCATTCGATGGCGCTGCAGCTGGAGTTTCTCACGGCGGAACGCGAAGCGATTGCGGATCTCTACGCCAAGGGCGCGCTGGAAGACGAAGCGCGCCGGCGCATCGAGCGTGAACTGGATCTCGATGAAAGCCGCATCCGACACGCCGGCGAAAGCGGCGCGAGCCGCATCAGTTAAATTCTGGCGCCATGGCCGCGGAGCAAGGCCGTGGCCTGCGCCACATCCTCGCGCACGCCGCGATTGAGCTTGCCGATCGTGACGATCGATTTCACGGTAGCGGCATAGATGCCCGGTATGGCGGGATGAACCGCAGAGACCTTGCTGGCATCGACCTCGATCTTGGCGCCATCGGGCTGGGTAAGCGCCACTTTCGTCAGATTGGCGCCCACCGATTTGTCGCCCAGCGATTTTCCGATCGCCACGATATAACCGCGCGTTTCCGCCGGCAGCGGGCGCCCGCGATGAAGATGATCCTCGATATTGCCCGGCCCGTCATTGTAGGCGGCGAACATCGCGGGATAGCCGTATTTGCCGTGCAGCCATCTGAGATATCCCGCGCCGGCATAGATATTGTCGCGCGGATCGTAAGGATCGGCGCCCAGGCCATATTGCGCCGCCATTTCCGTATAGGTGCCGGGCATGACCTGCATGATGCCCATCGCGCCGGTCGAGGAGACGATGGGAAGGTTTTCGGCCAGCATGGTGCGGCCGCCGCTTTCCTGGCGCATCACGGCGCGAATCCATTCGGCGGGGACATTGAATCTGCGCGAAGCCTGAAGGATCAGCGGCTCCCAGCGCGCCATCAGCGCCGAGGAAGACATTTCCTGCTCTGCCGCGAAGACGGATGGCTTTGCCGGTGCCAGATCTTTTTCGAGAAATTGTTCGCCGATGCGCTGCGGGGCCGACATCACGCCGGACTGCGGCCGAATCTGATGCAACATCCCGATCAGGGCCAAGGTCGCGCCACCCAGCAACAGCAGCCGCACGAAATTCCGCGCAGGCACTGGAGCGGGCGCGGCAATGGCGCGCGCGCGCAATGCGCTGGCAGAACTCACAAGCGGGTCTTGACCGGGCAAAAACGCGTTCCTTCTGCTGAAAGGCCGCTGGGGATCCTGAAGGATCGCTTCGGCCGGTGGTGCGTTGAAAATTTCGCGCCAGAATAAAATCGTACCGGCTGAACCAAATTCAAGCCGGCGAGCCCAAGTCCTATAGCCTTAAAGCCCCGGCGAATGAAATGAAAAAAACTTCGCAAATCTTGCCGGCGTGCAACCGCCTTGAAACGCTGGCTTTTTTGCCCGTTCCCGCTTCGCGCGCGCGCCCGTTCTTCGGAATTCCCGCACATTGCGGAAACATTGCGGCCGTTGACGGCAGACATACTCAGCCGATGTCGATCAGCGCCACATTGATATCGGCATGCATCCGTCGTTTCAGATGTGCCGGTGTTTCGGTCAGGGTAACTTCCAACGTTGGGCGCACGATACCCCACATTAGATGTCCGCCCAGGGTGCTACCGTCGCGCCGCCCCAATACAGTATGGGCGTGAAGATCGGGATCGCCTTTGTCATTTTCGGCGATGTCTCCAATCAATGTGATGACTTCAACCTGTTCGTCGACGGCAATGGGTTGATATTTCTTGGCCTGCCAATCGAAATAACCCAATTGCGCATTCTCGAAAGCGCCCAGCGCAACAAAGGATGCGGCTTTCAAGTCAATGCGTTTGGCGAAATCCAAAATGGTCTGTTTGGCTTCCTCGCCCGGCGACAGTATCAGCACCCATATCCGGGGCGTTCCTTCCGGCGTGACGCATTTGCTTTGCATGGACGGACCTCTGTCCAAGAAAAACATGACGGGATGAAACGTTCCATACACGAGTTGTCAGCCGGTCGCCCATGAGCCGCGGAACCCTCGTCCTGTGTGGAAACGGCGCGAGCGCCGTTCTCCTGGTCTGCGCGCTGGCGCGTCGGAGATCACGGCTGTGCCGGAAATCGTGCGCCAGGCTCAGGTCATGTCGGGTGCAATCATGGAATATCTGGGCATCTTGAACGCGGCATCGCGGGTCAATCGCCGCCATTGAAGGCCGGACGAGAGCAATTTCGCTGGGAGGTGTCGCAAGCCGCAATTGTCGGCAATGCCCCAGCCTTTTCGCGGCGATATCCCGTCTACGGACGAATTTTCCGGCGATACCCAGGCCAAATTACACTGAAAAAACTTGACGTTAACCATTTTTGTACGGTATTAACCATTTCTTAACTCTAATGGCGGGCGGTCGGAAACGACTCAGACATCGCCAAGAGACGGGTAATGGGCCGGTTCGCCGGCGGAAGCGGGGTGGCGTCGAGGAAGCATCGCGCAAACCATATTTCGGGTGCAGATAATGCTTGCCTATGAAGAATTAAAAGGTTCCAGCGGAAGAGAAATTTGGTTCCGCCCCACCCGATACGACGCGCGTAAGCTTTTTCCCAACAACCCGCCCAAAGTTCGGGTGAAATCCTCCAGCTATCAACTGCACGATATCAGCCTGACCGGTATCGCCGTGGTCGCCAAGCAGGCGGTGGAAGACGAACTTTCACTGGGTGAGACGGTTCCCCTGATTTTTCAGCAGGCGGGCCTTTCCATCTTCGAGGGCCGCGCCAAAGTCTGCCGCACCGAAAGCACAGTATTCGGTTCCAAGCTCGCTTTCAGCCTGGTCGATTCCTATGTCGATTTCGACCGGCTCCTGAGCCGCAATGTCCAGGCGCAGATCGCCGCCAATGGCAGTTTTCTGTCTTCCGAACGCAGCGCCTTGGTGCCGCGCGAATATCGCGCCTTCTGTGCCGATGTGCTGGGCGTGCTGCGCTCCTATCGCGCCTTGCTGGACAAGAATAGCCACCTCGCCGACAGTTTTTCCCAGTCCTTCGACGAAGTGGGTGCCTATGAGGCCTGCGAAGGGCGGTTGATCGAGCAATGGCGCAGCTTCTGGCTCACCGGCAATGACATTGTGCGCGGGGTGATGGCGAGCCGCGAAGAGCGTGAAGCCACCAAGGAATTCACCGAGCTTGTGCTGACGCCGGAAATGCGGGCCGGCGCGATCTGGGACCGTTCCTATGCCAAGCCGATGGGCTATCCGGGCGACTTCCAGATCATGAATCAGGTCTATGACTGGGAACGATTGGGATCGAGCGTCTATCAGAAGCTTGTCCATCGCCTGGGCCTGGAAGTGGCCGAATGCATCGACACCCGCATGCAGGTGGTGCGCGCAAAAATCACCGAGATCGTCCGGACGCATGGCCAAGATCGCCCGGCGCGCATCTTAAGCCTGGGCAGCGGCCCCGCGCGCGAGATCCAGACCTTCCTGGAAGGTCCGCACGCCCGCGCCGGCAAGGTCGACTTCACATTGGTCGACCAGGAGACCCAGGCATTGGGTTACGCCTATGACCGCGCCTATCCTCCGTTGCTCAAGCTGGGCGGCAGCGCCCGTCTTCATTGCCTCAACATATCCTTCACCGACATACTGCGCGCCAATGGCGGATTGCAGGCGGTGCCGCATCAGGACCTGATCTATTCGGTGGGCCTGCTCGATTATCTGAGCGACCGCCGGGCGCGGTTGCTGGTACACCGGCTCTATGAGGCCTTGTCGCCTGGCGGTCTGCTGATCATCGGCAACATGAACGAGACGGCGCTGTCCAATCTCTGGCCCATGGAGTTCATCTCCGATTGGACCCTGCAATATCGCGGCGAGCCGGAGATGCTGGCCTGGGCGGACGGCTTGAACGCCAGGCAGTGCTGGACCGAGACGGAAAAAACCGGCCGCGTGCGGTTGTTGTTCCTGCGCAAACCCTGAAGACCGCGCGTCGGCCGATCAGACCGCCACGCGCATCGCTTCGCCGGGCGCGGCCTGCCGCAGGGCGACAAAGCGTTCGCGCGGCAGCACCACCATGACGGAGGTGCCGACATTGACCTGGCTTTCGATCCACAGTGCGCCGCCATGCAATTCGGCGAGCTTAACGGCATAAGGCAGGCCCAGGCCGGTACCGCCATGCGCGCGGGTTCTTGAATCTTCCACCTGTTCGAAAGGCCGCAGCACGCGTTCGATATCGGTGGCGGGAATGCCGATGCCCTTGTCGCGCACCGCAATCGTCAGGGAACGGTCGGAACCCTGTTCCAGCGACACTTCCACGACACCGCCTTCGTGGCTGAACTTGACGGCATTGGAAACAAGATTGAGCAGCACCTGCAGCATCAGCTTCGCATCGGCGCGCACGATCACCTGATCGGCGCAGGATTTCGGCACGATCGTGACGCCGTTCTGCTGGGCACGCGGTTCGCACATGCGAATGCTTTCCGCCACCACATGGACGAGGTCGATCTCGCGCTCGTCCAGGGTAAGCTTGTTCGCTTCCGCCTTGGCGAGGTCGAGAATGTCGTTGATGATCGAGAGCAGATGGTGGCCGCTGCCGGAGATGTCCTTGACGTAGGAAGCATAGCGGGCGTTGCCGACCGGCCCGAAAGTTTCCTTGTCCATGATGTCGGAGAAGCCGATGATGGCGTTGAGCGGCGTGCGCAGCTCATGACTCATATTGGCCAGGAACTCGCTCTTGGAGTGATTGGCCTTGTTGGCCTCCACCAGAAGAACATTGGTGATCTCGTTCTTCTCTTCAATGATACGGTGGGCGATATAGCCTTTGCGGGTCTGGGTCTCCTGGATATAACTCGACAACAGGCCCACGCCGGTCGCCATCAACAGGAAGAAATTGTTGGAGAGAAGGTCGATCGTCGATAGCGGGTTGAGGATCACGGCCGAAATCTCATATGCCGCCACAAGCATCATCGAAATCAGCACGGTGGTGATGAAATTCACCCGGATGAAACTGCCGCAATAGATCACCACCATGATCACGCCGGCATAGTAGTTGCTGTTGAAGGGCGCGGGCATGACCGCCGTCATCGCCACCACGCCAAGTCCCGATGCCGCCATCTGCAGCGCCAGGACATATTGGCCGATCTTCTCGAAATATCGCGTGAAGGACAGCGCGAAATTGGTCAGCAGAATGGGGCAGCAGATCGCATAGCGGATGATATAGATCGTGGTGAGAGCCTTGCCGCCCACCCGCGCATCCAGAAAACCGAACAGGATGTAGAGCGCCGTACCCGCCAGCAGATAGATGCGGATAAAGTTCATGGAATCGATCAGAGCGCGGCGCGCGAAGTGCCGCTCCGTCTCCGGATCCGCAAAGCGCAGCCACACCCGCGAATAAGCGAGCGCGTTAGCCGCCATACCACTGTCTTTCATGGGTCATTCGGACGGGAAACACCCGGGCCCTCCACGCCGAAAGACTAGTTTGGCTGGGTAAATAAAGTGGCAAGCGGACAGCGTTAACAAATTCTTTATACTGCGGGTTCAACCATGCGTTCCTGCAACCTCCGCGGGGGAATTTCCGCGCACCGGCCAAACGGGGGAACGCCATGCGTCGTCAAATTCTAGTGTTATTCTGCTTGCTGCCCGCAACCCCTGCTCTTGCAGCCGGGTTCGGACTTCGCGAACAAAGCACCGAAGCGATGGGAGAAGCCTATGCGGGCGCCACCGCCACGGGCAGCGATGCCGGATTCCTCTCTTATAATCCGGCGGCGGCCGGGGCGACCCAAGGCGGCGACTTCGCGCTCAGCGCCGTGTCGATCATGCCCGGCTCGTCCGCGAATTACACCACGGCGCTCACCGCCGCGGGAACGCCCGCCGGCGGCAATGCCGCGCCAAAGGATTTCATTCGCAACGCCATCATTCCCGATATCGCCATACGGCAGCGCCTTGATGATCGCTGGTCGGTCGGCCTTTCGGTCTCGGTCCCGTGGGGCCTCGCCACCAAATATCCGGACGGCTGGGCCGGCCGCTACTACGCGCTGGGCTCCAAGCTGCAATCCATCAACATCACGCCCGTCGTTGCATACGATTTGGCGCCGGGAATTACCGTCGCCGGCGGCGTACAGGCGCAATATACAAAGGGCACGCTTTCCAGCGCCGTCGATATCGGCACCTTGGGCGCGCTATCGGGATTGCCCGGGTCTGTTCCCGGCGGCCAGGACGGCTCCTCCACCATCAAGGCGCATGGCTGGGGTTACGGCTATGTCTTGGGTGCCCGCGCGGCGCTGGATGACGGCTGGACCTTGGGCGTGTCCTACCGTTCGGTGGTGCATCATACCTTGAGCGGTCCCTGGACCTTTGCGCTCGACAGCGTTGGCTTGGGCGCGGCGATCCGTTCGGCCACCACGCTTCTTTCCAACACCACCGCAAAAGCCAAGCTCGCCACCCCCGCAGAACTTCAATTCGGCCTGCGCAAGGAGTTCATGGAACGCTGGACTCTGCTGGCGGAAGCGGACTGGACCGATTGGTCGAGCTTCAAAAATCTGACTGCGGTCGCCGCCAACCCCGTCCAGCCCAATGACGTCACGATCGCAAACTGGAAAGGCAGCTGGTTGATGTCGGTGGGCGCGGAATATGCCGCCAGCGACGACATCACGCTCCGGTTGGGCGCGGCGCTGGACCAGACCCCCATACCCGCGGCCACCCTGGCGCCGCGCATTCCCGACGCCGACCGCACCTGGGTCGCAGCTGGCGTGACCTGGCATGCCACCCCCGCAATGGATTTGAAAATGTCCTTCGGCCACCTGTTCGACGACACGCGGTCCATCAACCAGACAGCGGCCATGACCGGCAACGCCCTGCGCGGCACCCTGGCGAGCACCACCCAGTCCGACGTGAATGTATTGGGCCTGTCGCTGGATTATCGCTGGCAATAAGGGCGCTCGGCCCCCGGCTGCCCCTGACGGGTTAGGCGCGGCACAGTCTGGTGTCTGCCGGAGTGTCCTGTTCCATACCTAAGTGGCACCGAACGGCAACAGTCGGCTCGTTTTAAGCTTATTTTGCTGAGGGTTAGGAAGGGCTGCCGAACTTTCGGAACTTTTTTCCGCAAAGTCCGTTTTTGCCCCACGGCCTTCTCGCACGAGGCCGGCAAGGGGGGACAATTTGTCCAAATCAGCCATCGGGGTTGTGGCATGTCTGCTGGCCATGACGGCCCCCGCGCCCGCCCAACAGCTTGCCCAGAACGACATCAACCAGATGTCCATCGAGCAGCTCGCCAATGTCTCGATCACCTCCGTTTCCAAAGCGTCGGAACCGTTGAGCGATGCAGCGGCGGCGGTCTATGTCATCAGCCATAACGATGTCACCCGGTCCGGCGCCACCACCATCCCGGAAATGCTGCACCTGGCGCCCAATCTGGAGGTGATGCAAACCAGCCCGAGCAATTACGAGATCACTGCCCGCGGCTTCAACGGCAACAGCTCCGCCCAGAATTTCCCCGACAAGCTCCTGGTCCTGATTGACGGCCGCAGCGTCTATTCGCCGCTTTATTCCGGCGTCTATTGGGACATGCAGGACGTATTGCCGGAGAATATCGAACGCATCGAAGTGGTGAGCGGCCCCGGCGGCACGCTGTGGGGGGCCAATGCCGTCAACGGCGTCGTCAATATCGTCACCCGCAAGGCCGGAAATACCCAAGGTGGCGTCTTGGACCTGGGCGCGGGCGATCAGCAAAGCAGTGCGGCATTGCAATATGGCGGCAATTTTGGCGATGACGTCGCATACCGGGTTTATGCCAAGGATTTCTATCAGCGCGCCTTTAACACCATAAAGGGTGTCAGCGCGCATGACGGCTGGACCAAACCCCAAGGCGGCTTCCGGCTGGATTGGAATCCCGGACAGGATTCCATGACCTTGCAAGGCGATATCTATGGCGGCACCCAAGCGCAACTCGGCGTACCCAATCAGGTTATCGGCGGCGGCAATCTGACGGCGCATTGGCAACATGTGCTGGATGACAGTTCGAGCGTCCAGGTTCTGACCTATTACGACCAGACGCGACGATCGACGGTGAATGGCGGCGCCTTCGTCCTCAACACCTACGATCTGGAGATGCAGCACAATTTCATGCTGGGTAGCTGGAATAGCATTGTCTGGGGCGCCGGAGACCGGATCAACCAATATCGCATCACCAATCGCATCGCCGCCGCCAACTCCCTGCTGTTCGCGCCGGGCGCACGTACGCTCAATCTCGCAGACATCTTTGCCGAGGACCGCATTTCGCTGGGCAGCAAGGTTCAGCTGACCCTTGGGCTGAAACTGGAGAATGATCCCTATTCCGGCGTCTCGGCGATGCCGAGCGGGCGGCTGTCCTGGAAAGTGGACGACGGCAATCTGGTCTGGGCGGCGATTTCGCGTGCCGTGCGCTCGCCGACACCCTTCGATACCGATGTGGTGGAAAAACTGGGAACCGTTACGTTCCTGACGGGGGACGTGAATTTCCTGCCCGAACAGGTTACCGCCTATGAAGCCGGTTATCGCGGCCAGATCCTGCCGAGCCTGACATTCTCGGTCTCCGCCTTCGAAAATGTCTATGGCGATCTCAAAAGCATCGAAATCACGCCAGCAACCGTGTTTCCGCTAAAATGGGGAAACGGGATGAAAGGCAATGTCCATGGCGTCGAGGTCTGGGGCAGCTTCCAGGCGGCAGATTGGTGGCGGCTGACGGCGGGATACAATATTCAACATGAAGATCTGAAATTCGCGCCCGGCGCCAGCGGGCTGCTCGGCCTCTCCCAGGCCGGAAACGATCCGCACCATCAGGCATCGTTGCGGTCTTCGATGGATCTGCTCGACGATCTGACCTTCGACGCCGATTTCCGCGATGTGGGAGCATTGCCGGATCCCAAAGTGCCGGAATTCGTCGAGCTCAATGCCCGGCTGGGATGGCATGTCTCCGATACGCTGGACGTGTCATTGTCCGGCTTTAATCTCCTGCATGGGCATCATATCGAATATGCGCCCGGCGATTCGATCCGGCGAAATTTCTTCCTCGAAACAAGGTGGCGGTTCTGATGGGCCGGCGCCACGCCATATTCACCCCGCCGCGGCGTTCCTAGGATGCGCCCCGTCGCCCTCCTGCTTGGATTGGTCGCAGCCGGTCTTCTTTGCTCTCCAGTGCAAGCGGACGATGCACTCGAATACGCGGTCAAGGCCGCCTATCTGGTCAAATTCGCGCCTTTCATCGAATGGCCTGACGGCGCCTTCGCTTCGGCATCCGCGCCCCTGAGCATCTGTGTCTTGGGCAGCGATCCGTTTGGCGCCGCTCTCGACCAAGCCGCGGCAGGCCAGCACGATGGCGACCATCCCCTGACCATCCGGCGGATGGCGACGCTGAGCCCCGACGCCTCCTGCCAGATCCTGTTCGCCGGCAGCCCATCGCAAGAAACCAGAGCCGAGCTGGAAGCGCTGAAAGAGCGGTCCGTGGTGACGGTGACGGATTCCAATCCAGCTATTCACGGCATCATCAGCTTCGTCATCGTGGCAAACCATGTGCGTTTCGACATAGATGAGGCGGCGGCCGATGCGGCCGGCATCCGGATCAGCTCCAAGCTGCTGGGCCTTGCCCACGCCGTGGTCAGGGGAGCGCGGCCATGATGCTGTTCCGCGCCCGTATCGGCCTTCCCGTCATTGCCGCGCTGTTGGCGGCGGCGGCTCTGCTCACCGCCGGGCTTTTCATGGCGCGCTATGAGGATCAACTCTACAGCACCCAACAGGTCAAGGATGTCACCGAGCAGGCCCGCATCCTGGCGGCCAGCGTCACCGCCGCGATCGCGTTCGACGACCGCGCCGCGGCCCAGGAATATGTCAACGCCTTGGCCGTCAATCCCGAATTGCTCGCGGCTGGCGTCTATGATGACAAAGGCAGACGCATCGCCCAATTCATTCGTCCAGGCGCGAGCCTGCCGACGCTGTCCGCGAATAAGGGCCGTTTTGCCGGCGATCATTTCGACGTCACTTCGCCCGTGGTTCAGAACGGCCAAAATCTGGGCACCGTTTCCCTGCGCGCCAGCACCGAGCCGCCGCAGCGGCGGATCGCGCGCTATGCCGGCTTGGTGCTGCTGGTGACCATGGGCGCACTGGTGATCGCGGTGCTGAGCTTCAGCCAAGTCGCGTTGATGCGGCGCGCCGACGAGCTTTCCCGCGTCAATGTGCGCTTGCAGGCGGAAATGGCGGAACGGCAGAAAACCGAAGAGGCGCTGCGCCAGAGTCACAAGATGGAAGCCGTGGGACAATTGTCCGGCGGCATCGCGCATGATTTCAACAATCTCATCATGATCGTGAAGGGCAATCTCCGGTTGCTGCGCAAGCGCATCGACTCCGCCGCGAACGGTGCCGAACAATATATCGCCGCCGCCGAGGAAGCTTTGGACCGCGCCGCCCACCTGACACAGCGAATCCTGGCCTTCTCACGCCGCCAGCCGCTCACGCCCAAGCCGGTCAGCCTGTCCGATCTGGTCTCGGGGATGAGCGAACTGATCCGCCATTCGGTCGGCGAAAAAGTCGAAATCCAGACGCGGCTCTCGGCATGCTGGTGGACACGCTGCGACATCAACCAGATGGAAAATGTCATTCTCAATCTGGCGATCAACGCGCGTGACGCCATGCCCGGAGGCGGCGTCCTCGTCATAGAGACCGCCGACCGCGCGCTGCAGAGTGCGCCGGCCGGGGTCTCCGATTTCGTGCCGGGCGATTATGTGGCGCTCAGTGTCCGCGATACCGGTGAAGGCATGAGCGAAAAAGTGCGGGAACGCGCTGTCGATCCTTTCTTCACCACCAAGCCGCTGGGCAAGGGCACGGGACTGGGCCTCAGCATGACCTTCGGCTATGTGCGCCAGTCCTCCGGCTATCTGGTGATCGATAGCCGCCCGGGCCATGGCACAACCGTCACACTTTACATGCCGCGTACGCAGGAGAATGCATGAGTAAGCGCCAGATCCTGATAGCCGAGGACGAGTTGATGCTGCGCGTGATCGCGGTCGAAATGCTGGAGGATGCCGGTTTCCATGTCTTTCAGGCCAGCGATGGCGAGGAAGCCTTGGCGATTCTGAACAAAAACCCCGACATCATGCTGCTGGTTTCCGATATCAAAATGCCGCGCATGGACGGTTATGCCCTGGCGCGAGCCGGCTTGGCGCTGAAACCGGGCCTGAAGATTTTGATGATGACGGGCTACGCCGAAGATCCGCCGCCGGGCCTGATCCACAACTACCAGATCGAGATCCTGCATAAGCCTTTCAATCTCGACCGCCTGTGCGAACTGGCTGACGCCATGACCCACGCCTGACGCAAAACTCTATCCGGCCAGCGACACGATCTGCGCATGCAGATCGTCGCCGATGCTGAGCCCGTCCTTGGCCGCTCTTGCACGCGATGCCAGCCGCCGGTCGCCCGGCAGACGCGCGCCGTCCGAAGCGATCGCGTCCACCAGTTCGGTCATGCGCGCGGCAAAGCTGGCACCGGCAAAATGTGCGGGACTAAGTGCGATCAGGAATTGCCCCGATCTGGGCGGACCGCCCTTGGTATCCATGAAGCCGCTGGCTTCCCAGCCGAATTGCGATCCCGCCAAGGCGCCGCACAGAATTTCCACTATCAAGGCCAGCGCCGACCCCTTGGCGCCGCCGACCGGCAGCAGCGTTCCGGCCAAGGCGGCATTCGCATCGGTCGTGGGCTGCCCGTCCGAATCCACCGCCCAGCCGAGCGGGATGGAGTCACCTTTGGCCTTGGCGGCGACGATTTTGCTGCGTGCCACCACCGACAGCGCCATGTCGATCACCAAAGGCGCGCGGCCCGCGACAGGCGCCGCGAACGCCATCGGGTCGGTGCCAAGCCGCGAGCGCGTCCCGCCATGGAAGGCCATGGCGCTGGGCGTATTGGCATAGGCAAAGCCGATCAATCCCGCGTCCGCCAGGCGCTCGACATGCCGTCCGGCCTGGCCGCAATGGTGCGAGGCGAAAATGCCTACGCTGGCGACGCCCATCTCGCGCGTCAGCGGCACCAAAGCCTCAAGCGCCAGTTCGATTGCCGGATAGGAAAAACCCGTACCCGCATCGATGCGGCGCGCCGCACCCGTGCCCGTGATTTCCGGCACCGCGAAGCCATCCACTTTTCCCACTTGTGCCTGTTCGGCATAGGACGGCACGCGGGTGAGGCCATGCCCCATCTGGCCATCCGCCTCCGCAGCGACCAGCGCCTGCGCCGTGGCGCGGGCATTGGCGGGCGACGTCCGGCTGGAAACCAGCGCGCGCGCGACCAGCGCTTCGGCTTCGGCGAGCGAAAGCGTGACGCTCACGGGATCAGGCGCTGCGGTACAATTTGGTCATCACGAACTCGCGGTGGCCCAATGCCTCGGCCGCGGTAGAGCGGCCATTGGCAGTCTTTTCGATCATGTCGATCAGGACATCGCCCGCCTGGTCGATGGTCATCTCCCGCCGCACGATGCCGGAAATATCCACGTCGATATGCTCGCTCATCAGCCGCACGGTGCGCGGATTCCCCGTCAGCTTGATCACCGGCATGATGGGATTTCCGATCACATTGCCCTGGCCCGTGGGGAAGACGTGCACGACATAGCCCGCCGCTGCCTGCAAGGTGCAGCATTCCGCCGCTGCCGAAGATGTATCCATGAAATAAAGGCCGTTGCCCCGCGCGGGCGCTTCGGCCGGCTCCAGCACGTCGATGAATTTGATCTTCTTGCCGATCTTTTCCAGATTGCCCAGCGCCTTTTCCTCGATGGTGGTAAGGCCGCCGGCGATATTGCCCTTGGTCGGCTGGCTGTCGGACAGATCCGAGGTCTTGTGCGCCTCGATCACATCGTCCTGATAGGCCTGCCAGGTCTTCAGGAATTTCTCCTTGATCTCCGGGGAAACGGCCCGCGCCGCCGCCAGATGTTCGGCGCCCGTGAGTTCGGAGGTTTCGCCGAAACAGCCGTAAAGACCCAGCGGCACCAGCTTGTCATACATGTTGCCGACAGTGGGACAGGAGGCCAGGCCCGTGGTGGTGTCGCTTTCGCCGCATTTTGCCGCCACCCAGACATCGGTCAGCGGACATAGCTCGCGGACTTTCTCCGACGTCCGATGCACGAATTCCTTGGCCTTGCGCGAGGCCGCTGCCACGGTGGCGATGTCGCCATTGCCTTCGATGGAAAAGCCCGCCACCGGCTTGCCGGTCTTGTCGATACCGGCGACGACTTTTTCCGTCCAGCCGCCTTCGATGCCGATGACGATGCAGGCCGCGACATTGGGGTTGGCGCCGATACCGATCATGGTGCGGAAATGCAGGTCCAGGTCTTCGCCGAACTGAAGTCGGCCATAGGCATGCGGCAGCGCGATGGTGCCTTGAATGTGTGCCGCCACCGCCTCGCAGGCGGCATTGGAAATATCGTCCAGCGGCAGGATCGCCACATAATTGCGTACGCCGACGCGGCCATTTTCGCGCCGGTAGCCCCAGATCTTGCGGTCAGCCAATTTCATGGGATCCTACCAGCGCTTGGTTTTGAGATTGTGGGTATGGACATGCTCGCCCTTGGCGACAGGCGCGACGATCTTGCCGATGTCCTCGCCATACTTGATCACGGTGTCGCCCACCGCCAGATCCTTGAGCGCAATCTTGTGGCCAATGGGCGTGGCCTGCCTGGCCTGCATCCGAAAATCGCTATTGTCTTCGGTGACGACGCCCAGCATGTCGGTTCCGGCGGCCAGGTCTTCGACGACCACCACCCCGACATTGTCCCTGTGGTCGTGGACCAGCAGATGCGGTGCGCCCATTCCATTTCCTCTCATAGGGAATTTACTTGAGCGCATTCGACATCAAATGGATCGAGAAATCCAACAGATTGCTTGTATCGGATCGATCTATTCACCGAATATCGGCCGATGTGCGGGTACGGCTTACGGCGTCCCGCCAGCCCGCCACCAGTCCTGCCCGCACATCGCGGTTCATTATCGGCTCGAAGCGCTGTTGTCGTTGCCAGCTTTGCGCGAAACCTTCGCGATCGGGCCAGACATGCGCCCCCAATCCCGCCAGCCAGGCGGCCCCCAGGGCCGTTGTTTCCAGCACCACCGGCCGGTCGACCGGGGCATCCAGGATGTCGGCCAGGCGCTGCAGCATCCAGTCGCTGGCAACCATGCCGCCATCCACCCGCAGCACCGTCTGCGACGCGCCCTGCCAGTCGGCCCGCATGGCGTCCAGCAGATCCAGGGTCTGATAGCAGACCGCGTCCAACGCGGCGCGGGCGAACTCGCGCGGTCCGGTATTGCGGGTAAGGCCGAACATCGCGCCCCGCGCATGCGCATCCCACCAGGGCGCACCCAGCCCGGTGAAGGCCGGCACCAGATAGACCATCTGGTCCGGATCGGCCGCGGCGGCCAACGGCCCGGTTTCATCGGCACGCGCAATCAGATGCAGCCCATCGCGCAGCCATTGCACCGCCGCGCCCGCCACAAAGATCGAGCCTTCGATGGCATAGGCGGTCTCGCCATTGATGCGATAGGCGATGGTGGTGAGCAGCCGCTGCGTGGATGCGACCCGCGTCGCGCCCGTGTTCAGCAAGGCGAAACAGCCCGTCCCATAGGTCGATTTCAACATGCCGGGCTGGAAACAGGCCTGACCGATGGTGGCCGCCTGCTGGTCGCCCGCGACCCCGCGGAGCGGGATGGCGACGCCAAACAAGGCCGGATCGGTGGCACCGAAATCGTCGCTGCACTGCTTGATCTGCGGCAACAGGGCGCGCGGCACCCGCAGCAATTTGAGCAAATCATCGTCCCAATCGCAGGTATCAATATTGCACAGCAGAGTGCGCGAGGCGTTGGTGATATCGGTGACGTGAACATTGCCGCCGGTGAGGCGCCACAACAGGAACGTATCCACGGTGCCGAAAGCCAGTTCGCCGCGCTCCGCCTTTTCCCGCGCGCCCTCGACATGATCCAGAATCCATGCTGCCTTGGTGGCGGAGAAATAAGGATCAAGCAGAAGGCCGGTTTTCGCCGTGACCATCGCTTCGGCGCCGTCGCGGCGCAATTGCTCGCAAATGTCGGCGGTTCGGCGGTCCTGCCAGACAATGGCATTGTGGATGGGGCGGCCGGTCTTGCGGTCCCAGATCAAGGTGGTTTCGCGCTGGTTGGTGATGCCGATGGCAGCGATATCGGACGCGGACAGTTTGGCCGCGGCCAGCGCGCCCCGCATGGTGGCAAGCGTCGTGCGCCACAAATCCTCCGGATCATGCTCGACCCAGCCGGAGCGGGGAAAGTGCTGCGGAAATTCCTGCTGCGTCACACCGCATACGCGGTAGGAGCCGTCGAACACGATCGCGCGCGACGAGGTCGTGCCTTGATCAATCGCAAGAATGAAGTCCGCCATCAATCCTCCCGGATGCCCCGCTGTTTGAGTGCATCTTCCATGTAACGCGCCAACGCCGCAACTTCATCCGGCGCAAAGCGCAGACCCAGTTTGCTTCGCCGCCAAAGGACGTCGTCGGCCGTGCGCGCCCATTCCCTTTCCATCAGGAACGTCACTTCATGTTCGCCCAGATCGGCGCCGAATATCCGCCCCAGACCGCCTTGCGCGAGTATAGTGCGCGCCTCGGTGCCATAGGCGCGGGCCAGACGGCGGATGGTGGCGGGCGCGATTTTCAGCGCCCGCGTGCGCAGCGACGTCACCAGCGCATCGAATCCGTCGATCGGAAAATCGCCGCCCGGCAAGGCGGCACCGCGGGTCCAGGCCGGGCCGCGCGCACCCAGCACGCTTTCGATTTTGGCCAGCGCACCCTCGGCAAGGTGGCGATAGGTGGTGATCTTGCCGCCAAAGACATTCAGCAATGCGCCGGTGCCGGCATCGCCTTCCAGGCGCAGAACATATTCGCGGGTGGTTTCCTGCGCCTTGGTGGCGCCATCGTCGAACAAGGGGCGCACGCCGGAATAGCACCACACGATCTGATCGCGGGCGACGGGCGCGCGGAAATATTCGCTGGCGGCGGCGCAAAGATAATCCTTCTCGTCGTCGCCGATCGTCACCGCGGCCGGATCGCCGGCATAGTCCCGATCGGTGGTGCCGATCAGGGTGAAATCATTCTCGTAGGGGATCGCGAAGATGACCCGCCCGTCGCGGTTCTGGAAAATATAGCAGCGGTCATGCGGATAAAGCCGCCGCACCACAATATGACTGCCTTGCACCAGGCGGACATGATGGCGCGCTGGCTCGTCCGCGACGCGGTTCAGGACCTGATCGACCCAGGGACCCGCGGCATTGACCACCAGCCGCGCTCCGACCTGGCGTTCAAGCCCGGAGCCTTCATCCTTGAGCGTCACCACAAAAGCGCCGTCCCGCCGCGCCAGGGAAACGACTTCCGTATGGGTCAGGATCTGTGCGCCCCGCGCCGCCGCGTCGCGCGCATTCAGCACCACCAGCCGCGCATCCATCACCCAGCAATCCGAATATTCGAATCCGCGCGTCATCGACGGTTTCAACGCCGCGCCCGCCACGTCGGTGCGTAAATTCAGGCGCCGGGTCGGCGGCAGGCGCTTGCGCCCACCGATATGGTCGTAAAGAAATAATCCCAACCGCAACAGCCAGGCGGGCCGCGTATCCCCACTCTCCGGCAACACGAAGCGCAGCGGCCAGATGATGTGCGGCGCCATGGCCCAGAGCACTTCGCGCTCCTTCAGGGCCTCGCGCACCAGCGCGAATTCGTAGAATTCCAGGTAGCGCAGGCCGCCGTGAATCAATTTGGTCGAGGCCGAGGATGTGCCGCCCGCCAGATCGCCCTTTTCTGCCAACAACACGGAGAAACCGCGCCCCGCCGCATCGCGCGCGATGCCGCAGCCATTGACGCCGCCCCCGATCACGACAATGTCGAATTGCTCCAAGCGACGACCCTAAATGCCGCTCATGCAGACCAGCTTGAGCTCGAGATAGCTTTCGATGCCGTATTTGGAGCCTTCGCGGCCGAGGCCCGATTGCTTGACGCCGCCGAACGGCGCCATCTCGCTCACAATCATGGGCGTGTTGACGCCAACCATGCCGCTTTCCAGCGCTTCGGCGACCCGCCACACCCGCGACATGTCCCTCGCATAGAAATAGGCGGCGAGACCGAACTGGGTGGCATTGGCCATCGCGATCACGTCATCCTCGCTCTTGAACCGGATGATCGGCGCCAGCGGCGCGAAGGTTTCCTCGCGCGCGACTTTCATATTCTGGGTGACGCCGGTCACGATGGTGGGTTCGAAAAACGTTCCGCCAAGATCGGAGGGCTTTCCTCCCGCCACCAGGGTGCCGCCCAACGCCAGCGCGTCTTTCAGATGATCCTGCATTTTGGCGACCGCCTTGGCGTCGATCAGCGGACCCATCTGCACACCCGCATCGGTGCCGCGGCCGAGTTTCAGGGTGGCGATTTTCGCCTTCAGCTTTTGCACGAAGGCATCGTGGACAGTGTCCTGCACATATATCCGGTTGGCGCTGATGCAGGTCTGGCCGGCATTGCGGTATTTCGAGGCCATCGCGCCGTCCACCGCCGCGTCCAGATCGGCATCATCGAACACGATGAAAGGCGCATTGCCGCCCAGTTCCAGCGACAGGCGCTTGATCTGGCCGGAGGCTTCGCGCATCAGCCAGGCGCCGACCGCGGTCGAACCGGTGAAGGTGATCTTGGCGATCTTCGGGTTGTGGCAGAATTCCTCGCCGATCGGCTTGGCCTCGCCGGTGACGACGGAAAAGCAGCCCTTGGGCACGCCTGCCCGTTCCGCCAGCACCGCCAGGGCCAGCGCCGACAGAGGCGTTTGCGGCGCCGGCTTCAGCACCATGGTGCAACCCGCCGCCAGTGCTGGCGCGACCTTTCGGGTAATCATGCCATTGGGGAAATTCCACGGCGTGATCGCGGCACAGACCCCCACCGGCTGCTTCAGGACCAACAGGCGCTGATCGCCGCGCGGGCTGGGAATGACATCGCCGTCGATGCGCTTGGCCTCTTCCCCGAACCATTCCAGATAAGCGGCGTTGGCGACGATCTCGCCTTTGGCTTCCGCCAAGGGCTTGCCCTGCTCGCTGGTCAGGATGAGCGCCAGATCATCGGCATTGGCGATGACCAGATCGTACCAATGGCGCAGGATCCGTGCCCGCTCCTTGACAGTTTTTTTCGCCCATAATTTCTGCGCGTCATGGGCGGCGTCGATGGCGCGGCGCAGCGTCTCCACACCCAGATCCGGCACCTTGGCCAGCAACGCGCCATCGAAGGGGTCGCGGATCCGCATGGTTTTGCCGTCGGGCGCGGAAATCCATTCCCCCGCGACATAGGCCTTGTCGGTGAAAAGGGACGGATCTTTCAGATCGAGGCGGCGGGGCGTATCGCTGTGCGGGGCGTTCATGAACCAGCTCCTGGAAGGCGGTGGAATGCTAGACCAAACCCTCCCCCGGCCCAAACGCCGCCCGAGCGGATCCGGGGCGGCGCATGCTCAACCAAAGACCGGGTCGCGAGTTTTCTTCTGATCGGGAGAAACAGGATGACGGCATCCGTCACTGGAATGGATATCGCACTGCGCCTTTTCGCTGCCTTGGTTGCGGGCGGCGTTGTTGGCCTCGACCGTTCCACACGTGGCCGTATTGCCGGGCTGCGCACCACCATCCTGATGTGCCTCGCTGCGGCCGGTGCCATGATCGAGGCCAACCTGATGCTGAACGTAATGGGCAAGACGGCGCAGGCCTTTGCCACCATGGATGTGCTGCGCTTTCCATTGGGCATCCTTTCCGGCATAGGCTTCATCGGCGCCGGCGCTATTGTGCGACGCGGCAACCTGGTCACCGGCGTCACCACGGCCGCCACCATATGGCTCGTCACGGTCGTCGGCCTTATTCTGGGAGCGGGTTATTTCTGGTTCGGCGGCGCCCTGACAATTGTTGCCTTTTTAGTGCTGTCCCTTCTCAAGCATGTGGAGCCGATGCTGACCCGGCAGCATCGCAGCCGGCTGCTGCTGCGACTGGAGGGGACGGGGCCTTCGAACGAGGAGCTCGGTGCGGCCGTTACCCAAGCCGGTTACAAAATTTCGTCTTTCGCCGTCACCTATGACGGTGCACGCCAAGTTGAATGTCATCTCACCTGGTACAGCAACAAGGCGCAGGACAGTGTGCCGGAACTGGTGGAACAGTTCGCGGCCCGGACGGACATTCTGAGCGTGGAATGGACGCCGATAAATGTCGGCCATCTTTTCGAATAACCGGAACGCACGAGCGGTTCCCGCATTTTCTTTACGTGATGCGTCGATCACAGTGATCGATGATCACAAAGAGCGGCGAGAACAGGCGAAAGCCAGTTCCCGCCGCCCTCGTTTCCACCGCAATAAATCGGAAGTTCCGGCAACAAGTCCATTGTTCCCGCGTTATGCGGGACTTCCTTAAGGAGGACACTATGACGACCAGCAGCGGTCACACCACCGCCATTCTCGCGTCCAAAGTGAAAGGCACCGCCGTCTATAACGATACCGGCGACAAGATCGGTACGGTAGAGGACGTTGTGCTGGACAAGACGTCCAATCGGATAATGTTCGCGGCCCTGGGCTTCGGCGGTGTTCTGGGCATCGGCGAAAAATATTATCCTGTTCCCTGGTCTCTGCTCGATTACAGCGAAGCCAAGGGCGGCTATGTGGTGCCGCTGAACAAGGAGCGAATCCAGAACGCGCCCGCCTACGATCTCAAGGATCTCACCAAGCATGACGGCAGCCTGGGCAGCATCCGCGAAAAAACTTATTCCTATTATAAGGTCAGTCGGGACTGGAACTAGGAGATAAGGTTAGTGCGTAAAAAGAAGCCCGGCCTCGCGGCCGGGCTTCTTTCATTTTGGGACATGGTCCGCTTTGGCTCGCTTCCAACGAAACTTACATTCAGCGGTGAAAGCGCCCCACATAGGCGGCCTTGCCGATGATGTGACCGTCCATCGCCGCCAGCACTTCGGGGCGCGTCGCGCCGGATCCCAAATTCAATTTGGTGTCGAGCGCATAGAGCTCGAACGTGTAATGGTGATAGACGCCCCGCGCGCCCGGCCCCATGAAGCCTGGATTGCCTCGCAGATTGTTGGGCTGAATGGTGCCGTCTGGCAGCTGTGCCGTGGTGGGCACATTTTCCGGCAGCGCCCGCGCAGCGGCAGGAATGTTGAACGCCATCCAATGCAGCACATCGGCGGAGCCTTTGTTCGGCGCGACGTCGGGATCGTGCAGGATCAGTGCGAAGCTCGCCGTTCCGGCCGGCACATTGTCCCAGCTCAGGGCCGGCGACACCGGCGTGGTGCTGCTGGCTTGGGTATATTTGTCCGGAATGACGCCGCCATCGGCGAACGCCGAACTGGCGAGCGTCATCGGAGTTGCGGGCGGCGGCGCGGCCGGCGCCTGTGCCGACGCAAATCCGCCCGCGCCCGTCAGCATGATCGCGCCGAATGCCATCGCCTGAAGAACCCGCATTGCACCCTCCCCGTGTTTTGATCGCGCCCATTCCCCGCGCCCATCCGGGCCAGGGAAAACACGTCACTTTTCGCCACAAACGCTTGGATTTCAAGCGAGGCAGGGATGAATCACTATCTTGGGCGAGGAGCCCTTGCCGGTGGACCAACATGCCCGCATCCGCGATGGGCGGATCGGGCTGGAAGGCGCGGTCTATGTCCTCAGCAACGAGGTCAAGCTCTTCAAGCTGAAGCCGAAATAGGCATCAATTGATCTGGTGGGCCGCGCGCAATTCCGCCCGCGCGGCGTCCATATCGGCCTTGAAAGCCGGCTTCTGCATCAGGCGGAGCGCCAGCACGGTGCCGAACTCCTGGCCGGCGACGATGTCGCTGCGAAAATGCACGCCGCAGACCAGGCGATGCTCCCCGAATTCCGCTGCCCGCGCCAGGATGATTTGCGACTTTTCCGGTACCAGCGACGCCAGCACCACGCCCATCGCATATCCCAGCGTGGTATGCCCGCTCGGATAGGAGTTGGCCGCCGGGCCCGGTTTCGCGGCGACGCAGGTTCGAATCGAGGAATCCACGATCCAAGGGCGATCGCGATGAAAATAGGCTTTGGCGGATTTGCTGTCGGCCTCTTCCTCCTCGGCAACCTCGGTCAGGACTTTGTTGGTGGCCGGAAGGGTCGTGACATCGAAGCCCAGCGCCGCATTGAAAAGGTCGGGCTTTTCATCGCCATCGTCACGCCGCGCCTTTTCCACAAGCTCGGCGGAGCTCGACGCCGCGATGGCGTGCAGTTCGGCGACCTCCGCCTTGGCCGCGGCCGAACCGGCCGCCGGCGGGGGCGGCAAAAGGCGCGACGCGTCGAACTCGGCCGGATCGAGCAGGGCCGCTTGCGCCGTCCCCGTCAGGCAAATGGTGAAAAGCAGCGCAGACGCGGCGACGAGAAAACGGCTGGAAGATCTCGGCATGATTTGCCCCTCAAAGCTCGCAAGTCCATGGCACAGACATTTGTCGGTTCCATGACAAACGGCAAGGCGATCCTAGCCTGTTTTGTTCTTTGTGCCTGCCAAGGCGCGGGACGAAGGCCGCCCGCCTTTAGGCCGGATAGCACACTGTCAGCTTTTCTTCTTTTTCTTTTTCGACGTTTTCTTCTTGGGTACTTTCTTGCCCTTCTTGCGCGCCTCGGACAGGCCGATGGCGATCGCCTGTTTCCGGCTCTTCACGGTGCCGCCCTTGCCGCCCTTGCCGCGCTTGAGCTTGCCTTTTTTCTTGCGCTTCATCGCGCGCTCGACATCCTTGCCGGCGCTGCGGCTGTACTTGGCCATGCGTCCTCCTTTAAAATAGGACTTCAACTTCAAGCCAACGCGTGACGCGTAAAAAAGTCTCGCACGGGGTCATCGGGATATGCGCGAAGTGAAATCAGCCGTGGTGACGGGCGCCAGCGGCATGATCGGCGCCGCCACGGTGCGCCGGCTGGCCGAAACAGGCTGCGCCGTGCTGGCGGTAGATATTGTACCGCCAGCGGCGCGCCATGACGCGGTAGCCTCTTTTTCCGCGGACGTGTCCGATCCCGATCAGATCGCGGCGATTGCAAAACGCGCCGCGCAATTGTTCGGCCATGCCGACGCGCTGGTGCATATCGCGGGCGGCGCCGGTCCGGTTCGCGCGCCCAGCCTAGAGACGACCGAACTGTCCACCTGGGAGCAGGTGATGACGTTGAATGTCACCAGCGCCTTTCTGCTTTGCCGCGCCCTGGTGCCCGCCATGCGCGAAGCCAAATTCGGCCGGGTGGTGACACTTTCCTCCATCCTGGCGCGCGGCGAGAAAGGCCCGCCCACCACCGTCACGGCACGCCTCCCCTATGCAGCGGCGAAAGCGGCGCTGATCGGCCTGACGGCGCAACTGGCCAAGGATTGCGCCGCCGACGGCGTCACGGTGAATGCGGTGGCGCCGGGGTTGATTCTGGGCGAATCCGGCACGCGCATCCGCGATCGCTTCGACGCGTTGCCGGAACAGGAACGTGTTCGCATGCTGGGCGCGATCCCCAGCGGCCGCCCCGGCACCGCTGACGAAGTCGCGGCCACCGTGGCGTTCCTGCTGTCGGGGGCGGCGGGTTATATCAATGGCGCAACCATCGCCGTGGATGGGGCTGCGTCCTAGGCGTCCAGCGCCATGAGAATTCCCGCCAGGAGCCGCCCCCGCTCCGCCAGGCTATCCACCACGATATGCTCGTCTCGCGTGTGCAAAAGATCGCCGCGCGGTCCCAGCCCATCCAGAGTGGGAATACCCATCGCGCCGGTGAAATTGCCGTCCGAACCGCCGCCCGAGATTTCTCCGGGAAGATCGAAGCCAAGCTCGGCGGCGATGCG
This sequence comes from Pseudomonadota bacterium, assembly GCA_040389245.1. Lineage (GTDB taxonomy): Bacteria > Pseudomonadota > Alphaproteobacteria > Micropepsales > Micropepsaceae > Rhizomicrobium. The sequence continues at coordinate 97,300 of JAZKAH010000003.1, forward strand.
GCTGGCGGTCTCGTACAGCATGCGGTCGCCCGCATTGGCGTGCCAGAAAGGCCGCACGGCGCCCGGCACCAGTTCGATTTCGGTCCCAGGAGCCGTAGGGCGCAGGTCCGCCAAGCTCCGCCGGCCTCGCGCCAGCGCATCCTCGCTGGTGGAGACGGACAGAAGCTCGGCCTCGCATTCCCGGGCCACGCAATTGACCCACTGCCCGCCGTGGACGACGCCCGTCGAGAAGGTGCAGTCGGGCTGGCTGAGCCGGTCTATGGCGATGATCTGGTGCGCCATTTCCTGGATCGCAGACCGCCCTTCGTTCAGGCGCAGCCCGGCATGGGCGGGCCGGCCTCGCGTCACCAGCTTGTAGCGGGCGACCGCATGGCGGCCCACCACCACGCCGCCGCTACGGCGCGCCGGTTCGGGGATCAGGACATAGCGATGGCGCGCGGCTTCCGCTTCCACCAGGGCCCGCGTCGAAGGGCTGCCCACTTCCTCGTCGGAATTGAGCAGCATGGTGATCGGCTGAGGCGGCGTCAGGCCGGCGCGGCGTAGCGCGGCGATCGCCGCCAGGGCGATGACGATGCCGCCTTTCATGTCCAGGATACCGGGACCATGGCAGAGCCCGTCCTGTTCCCGCCAGGGCATCTGGTTCAATGTCCCCAGCGGATGCACCGTGTCCAGATGCCCGATCACCAGGATACCGCCCGGCGGCGCCCCAGGTGGGGCGAACCGCGCGCGAACGCAATCGCCAAAGCCGAGGGTGCCGGGCAGGATTTCGACCTCGCCGCCCAGAGTTCGTATTTCGTCCGCGGCGAGGACGGCCATGCGGCTGACCGCCGCGGCATCATAGCTGGGGCTCTCGCATTCCACCCAGCGCCGCAGGCTTGCCATCATCGCGGCCGTTTCGAAAGGCAGATCGGCGGGGCGGATTGGGGGCATCGCGGCATTCCTGGAGCACAAGGAATCTGGGCTCGCCAAGATAAGCTTAGAAAGCAGTCCTGTCGTGCGTCAACAAACCCTGGCGCGGCATGACCTAGCCCGCAACTCCGGCTATATAAAGCAGCGGCTGCCAATGCCGCCATCATCACAAGGGGAGAGTGGCCATGCCCACCGCCGCCAATACAAGAAACCTGGAAAATTTCTGGATGCCGTTCACGGCGAATCGGCAATTCAAGCAGGCGCCGCGTCTGCTCGAAAGCGCGCACGGCATGTATTACCGCGACGTGGACGGAAATCAGATACTGGACGGCACGGCGGGCCTGTGGTGCGTCAATGCCGGTCACGGCCGCCGCGAGATCACCGACGCCGTGGCGCGGCAATTGGAAAAACTCGACTACGCCCCTTCCTTCCAGATGGGCCATCCCATTGCATTCGAATTCGCCGAGAGGCTGGCGGACATCGCGCCGGGCGGTCCCGCCGCCGGGCTCGATCGCGTTTTCTTCGCCGGCGGGGGGTCCGAAGCGGTGGACACCGCGCTTAAGATCGCAGTCGCCTATCAGCGCGCCATCGGCCAGGGCACCCGCATGCGGTTGATCGGGCGCGAGCGCGGCTACCATGGCGTGGGGTTCGGCGGCATTTCGGTGGGCGGACTGGTCAACAACCGCCGCGTCTTTCCGCTGCTGCCGGGGGCCGATCATCTCAGCCACACCCATGATCTGGCGCGCAACGCCTTCTCGCCCGGCCTGCCCGAACATGGTGCGGAGCTGGCGGACGATCTGGAGAAGATGGTGGCGCTGCATGGCGCAGAGACCATCGCCGCCGTGATCGTGGAGCCGGTGGCGGGATCGACCGGCGTGCTGCTGCCGCCAAAGGGCTATCTGGAGCGGCTGAGAGCCATCACCAAGAAATACGGCATCCTGCTGATCTTCGACGAAGTCATCACCGGCTTCGGGCGCATGGGCACGCCCTTCGCGACCGATTATTTCGGCGTCGTGCCGGACCTCGTCACCACGGCCAAGGGCCTTACCAATGGCGCGATTCCGATGGGCGCCGTCTTTGCCAGCCGCACCGTCCATGACGCCCTGATGCAAGGACCGGCGGAGCAGATCGAACTTTTCCACGGCTACACTTATTCGGGTCATCCCGCCGCCTGCGCCGCCGGGTTGGCGACACTGGACATTTACAAGAAGGAAGGCCTGTTCACGCGCGGCGCCACCTTAGCGCCGGCCTGGCGGGACCAGATGCAGGGGTTGAGAAATCTGCCGCATGTTGCGGACATCCGCACCATCGGACTGATCGCGGGCATCGAACTCACGCCGCGCCCTGGCGCGGCGGGTGCACGCGGCTACGAAATCTTCGTCAAATGCTTCGCCGACGGACTGCTGGTGCGGGTCACGGGCGACATCATCGCCTTGTCTCCGCCCCTGATTCTGGAAGCCGGCCAGATCGAGACGATGGTATCCAAGCTTGCAAATGCCATCGGCGGGACGGCCTGAACATCGCACTGAAGCAAAGCGAGCAAGGCGGTTGGACGGCGAGACTTGTCGCTTTAAATTTTCCCAACATGGAAAGCCCTCTCAAGGGAGGCGCATTGGATTTCCAGGCTAAGCCGGTCTGGACGCCTGCCTTCTGGCGGGATTCGCCCATCAAGTGGGCTGGCACGCGGTCCTGGGAGCGTGGAATGGCACGATTGCGCGCCCGGCCCTGCCGCTTTCGGCCATGCGCGAGACGGCGCCGCCCGTATGGACAAGCGCATCCAAGTCGCCATATCGTGCAAATGGCACCGTGTATTGGGTGTCATTATTATTGAGGGCGTATCGTGCCGAAGGCCAACACCCATTCCATTGATAAGGCGATTGGTGGGCGACTTAAGATGTATCGTCAACGCGCCAATATTTCGCAAACCGCATTGGGCAAACATCTCGGCGTTTCGTTTCAGCAAGTGCAGAAATACGAGAACGGGACCAATCGTGTCTCCGCCGCGACTCTCATCAAGATTTCGAGATTTCTGAATATCGCGATCAGCGAATTGATGGTCCTCGATGGCCAGCAGTCCGCGACGGCTGGAAACAGCAAGGACCTCGCGCGGTTCACGAAATCGTCCGAGGGGCGAAGCCTGATCCACGGTTTTATGGCGATCGACGATCCGATTCTTCGTCGTCATATCGTGGGGCTCGTGAAGGCGCTGGGGAACTAAGTCCCGCGCATTGTTCGGCATCTCTCGTCAACGAGCTTGACGGACGCTGTTTCGCGCTGACCGTGGTGGCCGCGGCCAAGCCGACCGGAGCAGGACTGGAAAACCCGAACGGCAAGAGGCCGCTCGGATGGGATTTCGCACAAGGCCGGGACGCGGATGGCTATGCGTATCTCGCTGCAATCTCTTTCCTGTTCAATTTCAAATTGGGCCGCAACATCCCATTTTCTTTCGCGAATGGTTCTTGCGCGATCGCAATCTCTCCAATCCGGATCTTCCTGCCCGCCATGGCCGCATCGACATGCTTGCGAATGCGCCGGAATGCATTCTCGGAACGATCCTGGCCCTGCACGACCACGCAGGTCAGATGCGATAATCCCGGCTTCTGGAAAATCACGGCCTGCACGATATCCTCGCAGGCATTGATCTCGCCCTCCAGAACTTCCGGGTGAATCTTGTAGCCGGCCGGCGTGACGATCAACTCCTTCTTCCGGCCCAGCAGATAAAGATAGCCGTCGGAATCGAAACGTCCGATATCGCCGGTGGCGACACGGTCGCTGCCGAGGAAGGTGCTTTCATTTTCTCCGGGAGCGCTTTGGAAATATTTCCGGGTCAGGAATTTCTCGCGATGGACAATGATTTCGCCATCACTCTCGAATGAGATGGTGACGCCGCGGAGCGGCTTCCCCACGGATCCGTGCTTTTTTGAGAAAGGCGGCCGGTAGGTCAACGATCCCGTTTCGGCCAAGCCATAGGACTCGCAGAGCGGCAACTGCATGCGGTCGAAAAACCGGCAGATATTGCGATTGAGGGGCGCCATTCCGGAAATCAGCAATCGCATCTTGCTTCCGAACATAGCGTAGACGTCGCCGAATGCGAATCTCGCCAGCTTTTGACGCAGCGCGCGGCCCAAGGGCAAGCGGAGCAGGTTTTCGCCGATCAGCCGGCGCCAGCCTTTCGATCCGGGCGCGGAAAAACGGGCGTGCACAAGCTGGTAGAATATCGGCGGGGCAATCAGAATGGTCGGCTGGAGCAGCTTCATCGCGGCATACAGCTGCGTGTAATCGGTAATGATGATGTCGAAATCGCGCCAGATGGCGGAGTAATACATCATCCGCTGTTGGAAATTGGACATCGGCAGGAACAGCAGGAGCCTGTCTTCACGGGTGAGGCCGACAACCTCGACCACCGGCGGCAAGGTCAGTTCGGCGCCCTTGCGGCTGATAGTCAGCCCCTTGAGCCCGCCGGCGGATCCGGAGGAAAAAGCCAGGCTGAAATCGTCGACATCGTCCCCATTCGCATAGGGCACGCGTGCAAGCGCGCAAACTTCCCCATTATCGCCGTCCATCCGGGCGACAAACCTGTCCTCGCCGGTAAAGCCGTGAACCACATCTTTGGCAATCAGAAGAAGGCAAATATTGTATTGGTCGATGAGCGCGCGATTGATGGAGCCCGCGAAGTCGTCGGTGAACGCCACCGAGATGGCGCGAAGGTCGATCAAGGCGAGGTCATATGCGATATAGGCGTAGCAATTCGGCGCGAAGATGCCGACCCGCATCCCTGCCCTTACCTTCCAGCGGATCAAATTCTCCCGGGCGCGGGCAACGTCATCTGCCAGGGCGGCATAGCTGTGCCGGACAGCTTTTCCCTGCGTGAAGTAGATGATCCCGCCCTTCTTGGCGGAAATGCCCGCAATGAGTTGATCGAATTGCATGCGTGCCAGCCCCTTTTAGCGTTTGCCTTGCAATCCTCGGTGCCGCGGATCAAGCCCGCGCAAACTGCAAGCGTTCGGCGGCGGAAATCAGATCGCCGACCGTGCGGCAATTGAGAACCAGATCGCCAAGCTGATCGGTGCCGACTGCGAACTCTTCGTCTATGGAAAAAATCAGCGAAACCATGGCCATGGAATCCGCATCAAGATCCACCACCAGGTCGGTATTTCGCGTTATCGCGCTGTTGCTTCGGCCCGGGAAACTCGCATCGAGCAGGGATAGGATGTAAGCCTCGATCGATTGTTTTTTCATGTTGAACTCCCCTTCACGTCTTGCGGCGCCCGCTACATTTCCAGCGGCGCGATCTTCGTTTCCAAATCTTCCTTTACGCGAAACAGCCGACTGGCCTCGTCGCGATAGCCGAAATCCTCCAGGGCTTGCGCTATTCCCGCCAGCGACATCAAAAAATATCGCAGCGACTGCCCCTGTTGCGGATCCTTCACATTGCTCTCCGTCTTGACGGCAGCGAAAGGCTCCATTGCGATCCTTCCATTATCTTTCCATAGGCCGACATGACCTGCGAGACCGCACCATGAATTGCCGCAGCGGGAATTGTCTCAATGTTCCGGCACGCGGAAGCGTCGAAGAGATAGGTGAAATCGTGCCGGCGGTGATACGCATCGATTGCGGTGGAAAGGCACGTCGTCTCCGCGAACAACCCGGCGATCGCGAAATTTCCGTTGGTATATTCCATGGCGCGCGCGAATTCGGTGTTTGAATAGCAGGACGGTTGCAGCACGTCGAAGATCATGTCCGACCGCACGGGCTCAAAGCCGGGAATCCAGGACGGATAATGCAGCCTGTCGTTCATGCTCTTTGGCGCGATGTTCCGCGCATAAGCCACAGGGATATTGGAGGCCCTGGCGCGATCGAGCACGGCCCGGCAGTTGGAGAGCGCGCCTCTATAGGCCGGCAAGCTATTCGAACTCCCGTCCGGATTCTGATGAAGACCCACCAGGACGAGCGTGGGCGCGATCGTCTGGCTTTTGAATTCGAAAAAATCGATGACGGACGTCATGTTATCGACTTTCGACGATTGGCCGGCGCACCTCGCGCATTGCGGATACTTCCAGGATCCCCGGTACGTGCCAACGCCCTTCGGGCCGTATGACCTTATAGGGATCCGCGCCCAGCGTGATCGCGTCCGGATGAGGCGCGACGTGCGCGACCATTTCGACATAGTCGAAATCGGAGAAGGCGAATTGCGGTCTGCCTTCCAAAATCTTGAAACCGAAACGAGCGTTGAAATTGATCATGTGCTTCTGGACGTGGGAATACAGCACCCGGTAGCCCTTTACGCGGGCGAGTTCGATGCTGGCGCGAGCAAGGTGCATCGAGAGGCGCGTGTTGCGAAACTCCTTGCGCACGGCGAGCCGCTCGATTTTTGCGAAATCGGCAAAGAAGCGGATGCGGGTACAGCCCGCCGGTTCGTTCCCGACAAACCCCAGCAGATGCGTCCCCGACATGTCGTTGCCGTCATATTCTTCGTCATAGGGGCATTCCTGCTCCCCGATATAGACGGCGCTGCGAATACTGACCACGCGCATCAAATCGTCGAAGGAGCGCGCCACCTTTACGCTGAGGTCATCCCGGCCGGCTCCGCTTCGATAAGTGTCGTAAGCCGGCACCGGCTTGGCTTTACGCACGAATTCGTAGAGATGCGGAGCGACAACCGCGCCGATGGTGGGACTTTTCCTGAGGCCCAGCGCCTCGTTATAGCGGACGCCTTCCGGAGTGTTGGGGCGGGAATAAAGATTGACGCCATCATATGGCTCCGCCGCGATCTCGTTCATGAAGAGACTGATGCCGCTTGCCAGAACACCGGGTGCATAGGTTCCCCACATGTAAAGACCGGCAGGCTTTTCGCCCGGCAGGGAGATCAGACTGAGATCGGGATCCGCGCCGTTGAATGCCTTGGTCGCCAACCGATGCAGACCCTTGGCAGTCAGCGGAAGCATCGCGAAGAAGCCCTCGCCGACCGGGTTGACGGGGTCAAACCTGCGCTTGCGTGCCACCGCCCAGACGCAGTCCGGGTTGTGCGCCAGGATTTTTCGAACAATCTCCGGGCCCGCCATGCCGGGAATGTGGGAGCTGGCCAGGCCGATCAAATGATCCAGCATCGAGGCGGTCGCCCGGAACAGAACTAAATGCCTGGCATATTTGGAGGAATCCAAGCTCCCCAACGGGTGCTTGGCATTTTCCTCCTTGACTGTCCGGGGGATTTCACGAACCAATCGTAGCGGGTGTTCGGTCATGGCTGCCTCGCCTTATCTGGCTGTGGTAGAAGATTTCGCCGGATTAAGAGGAGAGATTGTTTCTTGGTCAGCGACGTGCGTATGCACTCTTTGGAGGAACAGGGTGTTCCTCAAGGCGAACATGCACTTTCGGCGAAACCCAGACGGGTGCCGGACTGGGAAACTGTTCGTATCTTCCTGGAAGTTCTGCGCAGCGGAAGTTTTCGCGCCGCCTCTGACAGGTTGGGACAATCGATCAATGCGCTGCGGCGCAAGGTCGACGAGATCGAGCATACACTTGGCGTGATCCTGCTTACCCGGCATGTCGATGGCGTCAGGGCAACCGCCGAAGGCGAGAAAATCTACAGTGCCGCCTTGCGGATGGAAGCGGCGTCCTTCGATCTGCTCCAGGCCCGCAATTCCGCAAAAAAGGATATCGAAGGAGAGGTCCGCCTGGCGGTGACCGAGGGACTGGGCACTTTCTGGCTGGCGCCCCGATTGGTGGAATTTCAGCGCGCCAACCCCAAGCTGATGATCGATCTCAGCTGTGCGATGAAATCGGCGGACGTTTTGCGTCTGGAGGCGGACGTCTCGATTCAGTTGGAACGGCCGGCGGCGCCAGACCTGCGGATGGCCAAGATTGGCCGGATGCATGCCATGTTTTTTGCATCGAAATCCTATTTGGACACATACGGTTACCCGAAATCGGTCGCGGACCTTCAAAATCATCGCCTGGTTATCCAGTCCGATGACCGCAAGCGCTCGCAGGAATTGTACGACAAGCTGTTCCCCGGCGTCTCACCGATAGGTTTGGTTTCGCTGCGCAGCAATGTCGCCAGCGCGCATTACTGGTCGATCGCGAAGGGCGCGGGCATCGGCATGCTGGCGACCTATGCGCAGGCGCTGGGTGCCCAACTCGTTCCCCTGGATATCGGCGTGGTCCACCCGATCGACATCTGGATGGCCTATCATCCCGACGCCAAGAGAATCCCGCGGGTCAAGCGGACGATCGATTGGATCATGCAATCGTTCGACCCGCAGCGTTTCCCCTGGTTCCGCGATGAGTTCATACATCCCGACAAACTGGCGGATGAGTATCGCGGTGATCCGTTGGTGAATTCCCTGTTTTCCGGCTATGCCAGCCCGCCCTATTTCGACGAAAGCAAGTTCGCGGATGAACCGAAGCCGCCTCATCCCGACCGGAAATAGGCGCGTCAGCGTTCAAGAAATATCCAGCAATTCGCGAAGCTTCACATCCGGATCGGCGGCGACGCGCCTCACGACATTCCTGAAATGCTGGATGAAATTTTCTATGCCTTCCGGCGTGAAGCGGTCGGCGTTGTAGAAAACCTTTCCCAGAATCCCGTTCGGATATTGGGTGAGGCCGAGATAGATTTCCCGATATATGGAAGGCCTGGATGCGTCGGGCCCGACCAAAGTACCGTCGAATGCCGGCACCGCATGCAGTTCGCTGTCGAAGAAGTTCTTCTGCAGCGGCACGAAATTGAACACCGTGGCACAGAAGGGTTCGGCGGGCGAAAATATCGCATCATAGAGTTCGCACGACAATTCGCGGTGCGCATAGCTGCCATAGAACGCCCTGGCGAAATCGCGAAGGAATGGAAGAAATCCGTCGCTCCGGTCGAATCTGGCGCATACCGGCATATTGGTGACCAGAAACCCGATCGTGTTCTGGAATTCCGGCCTGATCCGGTCGGCCGTATAGGCGGCGGAAAGGATTTCGGTTTGACCGCTCCATCGCGCAAGCGACAATTGATAGATTGCCATCAGCACCAGGGTCAGCGAAACGCGATGGGCCTGGGAGATCCCTGTCAGGCCCGCCGCGACATCGCTATCCAGGAAGAAAAAAGAGCGGCCCCGTCGGCCCTCCTCTTTGTGATGATCGTAAGGAAGCCGGGACCGGGGCATGTCCTTTAACTTCCCGTGCCAATATGCCAGGTGCGAAGGCAAATCCCTGTCGAGGGAATTTCGCTGCACTTGCGCATATCGCGTGAATTGCAGGGCGGGCTTTAAAACCGCGGGTTCCCGATCTCTCAGTCCGGCATAGACGGCACGAACCTCACGAAACAGAATTTGAGACGACCACGCGTCGGATAAAAATCCGTGCGCGAGAAATCCGAGCGTTACATTCCGATCTTCATCCCGGAAAGCGCAGCAACGAAATCCGTCCTGGGCGTACAGGTCCATGGACCCTTGGGTAAATTCACTGACCGCCGATTTCCGGTCCGGCTGATTGTCCGTCAGCTCTTTCTGCAGGACGTCCACCACCTCGATGGCGGAGACTTTCCAATTCTCGGCGATCTGGATCGCTCGCTTGCCTTGCAGAGCCAGACGGGTCCGCAGAGCTTCGTGCCGGTCCACAACGGTGGCGACGGCTTGGTACAGCATGCCGATATCCGGTGACACCCCCATCGGGACGAACATGGCATTTGTAAACGGCACGTTGGCGGCGAACCCGTCGAGACGCCAAAGCTGTTCGGCCCTGGGCGCCAGCGCGCCCGGCACGGATTCCAGGTCGTCCAGACCCAGCACCTGTCTGGCGCGGTTTTCGATGGCGGGAGGCAGTGCCGGAGACCGAAGCGGCCCTTCCCCTGGTTTGACGCCGTTCGATTCGCCGGACGAGCCATGGATGGCGCCGGCCGAAGAGGCCGCACCCCGGCTGGGTTGGAAGGGATCATCCATCGCGGCGCCTCTCAATTCAGCGATGCAGGCTATTCAGAAATACAGGCCCTCGGCGCCCCTGGATAGCGGTTGAACGGCCGGTACGGCGTTCCATATTTGGAACGCCCCTTTCCTTTCCGAAGAACAGACAGATCAGCCCACACGCCCTACCTTGCCGACAGACGGCCGTTCCGACACGAAAAAGGCTGGTCAGACCCCGGTAATCCCGGGAGGCAGGAGAATGGTGCACCATCCATCGGCAAGAGAGAATCCGGCACAGGGCCTTCGCCCGGCGGATGCTGGTCCCAGCCGAGTCGCGGGCCAGGTCAAATGGTTCGATTTCATCAAGGGCTATGGCTTCATCACTTCGTCTGAAAAGGGCGATGACATCCTGCTGCATCAGGTCTGCGTGCGGCAATCCGGCTTCCGGATCGTCCAGGAAGGCGCGACCGTGGTGTGCGAGACCGTCATGGGTACCCGGGGCTGGCAGGCGATCAAGCTGATCTCAGTCGACAATTCGACGGCCAGGGTGATGCCCTCGACACCGGATCCGGCGCCGCGTTATGTCGCCGAGCCCAGCGGACCGGCCTTCGAAGGCGTGGTCAAATGGTTCAACCGGTCCAAGGGCTATGGCTTTATCTCGCGCGGCAGCGGCACGCCGGATGTGTTCGTGCATATGGAAACCTTGCGGCGCTGCGAAATCGGCGAGCTGCGCGAAGGCCAGCGGGTCAAAGTGCGGACCGGTCAAGGTCCCAAAGGCGAGATGGCCGCGGAGGTTCTCCTGCTGGCATGCTAGAGCCGGCCCGACAGGGCCGCCGCTTGCGAAAGAAAAAAAGCCCAGACCGGATCCGGTCTGGGCCTTTTCGTTTCATGCAGTCGGCTGGATCGTCAGGCCAGGTTCTTCAACGCACCCGCCATGCTGTCCAGCGCCGCCTTCAAGGTGGGGCGAGCGGTGGCGATGTTCATGCGCATGTGATTAAGGCCGCCCTTGCCATAGGTGTTGCCCGGATTGAGAGCGACAAAGGCGTTCTTGGCAAACCAGTGCCCGACGATGTCGTCCACGGTTACCACGGTGGGCTTGCCGGTGAGCATGCTGATCGGCTGCGGCTTCTTGTTTTCCGCATCCGCCATCTTCTGCGCGCCGATCTTCTCGACCACAGCCGAAGTGTCCAGCCAGGTCAGATAGGTGCCTTCCGGCTTCTGGCCCACTTTCAGCATCGGAATATTCTGCTTGATATATTGCTGGGTGAAGTCGTGGTTGCTGTCGATATAGGCCACGCACTGGTTCAGCCAATCCTCGCCACCGGCATAGGCGGATTGCTCGGCGATCATGCCCAGTGTGTTCAGATCGGCGCGGTCCTTGGCCGCGGTGCGCCTGAACAATTCGGGATTTGTCGAGAAGAACCAGGCGCACTTCATGCCCGCCAGCGAGAAGGACTTGCTGCCGGACTTGAAGGTGATGCTGTTGTTGACGATGTCCTTGTTATCAAGGGTGCTGATCGGCGTGTATTTCTGGCCCTTGGTGACGAAGTCGCAATGGATCTCGTCCGACAGGATGACGATCTTATGCTTGAGGCAAAGCTCGCCGATCCGGTTGAGTTCCGCTTTCGACCAGGCGTTGCCCGTCGGGTTGTTGGGATTGCACAGGATCATGGTCTTGGTGTCGGGCGTCATGCGGCGTTCCAGATCGTCCCAGTCGATCTCGTATTTGCCGTTGACGTATTTCATCTGACTTTCATTGGCGACGGTGTTGGTGAAAGGCAGATCGTAATAGAAGCCGTTATAGATCGGCGTGATCATCAGCACCTTGCTGCCGGGCGGCGAGAAGGCCCGGAGCGCGGCCACCAGACCGGAATGAACGCCGGTACCGATGCCCAGATTGCTGTGGTTGATGACGTTGATGCCGTAGCGGCGCTTGTTCCAGTCGATGATGCCCTGCATGAAGGCCGCCGGGCCCGGCGCATCCATGTCGACATAGCCCCAATTCTCGTGCTCCATGCGCTTGCGCAGACCGGCCATGATCGACGGCGCGCAGCGGAAATCCATATCCGCCACGCCCATTCCGGCGATGATCTTGCTCATATGTTCGGTGCGCTTGGGCAGATCCCAATGCACGCTATCGGTGCCCAGGCGATTGTAAGGCGTGTCGAAGTCATACTTTCCGCCCGTCGGGGCCGCCGCAGCCGTTTCGGTGGCCACGCTCGCCAGCAAAGGCGCAAGCGCCAGCACACTGGCGCCGCGTCCCGCGCCGGTCAGGAATGACCTGCGGTCCTGCGCATTCTTCAGAAATTGTTCCAAGCGAACCTCCTTTTGATTTTTTGGCCTTTGATATTGGCCTTTGATACTTAGCTTTCGATATTTGATTTGGTCTTTGGCGTTTTGCGCCGCGCAAAAGGGAATAAGAACCCGCTGGCCCGAATCCCCGGTCTGACCCTTGAGCGCGCGGACGATAGCTTCCTTCCGGGAGGGGCGGAAGGCGCGATCCGCAAATGTCGGGCCACTGGTTAAGGCTGCCGGTGACCACATCTCCCGCAGCGCACCATTTGTCTGCGGGCCTTGCCGTTCATCTCGTCAAAGCACGCCAGCCTATTGGTGCTAAAGTGCATGCAAACAGGAACCGCAATGGCAGGCAACAGCCCGGACCCGGCAGCGCCGCCGCCCTTTCGCTACACCGATGGGCGCAACCGCCGCTCGCGCTGGACCTATGTGCTGCCCGCCACGGTGTGTGTCGTCGCTTTTGCCATCCTGCTGGACGGCGAGACCGGGCGGTCCGACGATATTCAGATCCGCGCCTGTCTCGAACCGGTCTATTCCGGGCTTTTCGGCACCGGTCCGCGCGCCCTGGCGCGGTGCCTGGAGAACCGGCCGAAGTTGTTCGGCGAGCGGGACGCGAAATGGCTTCGCTATGTTCGCCACCTGGAAGCCTCCTGCCCGCTGACGGTCGGAATGCAGGGACAGGCGATCTGCGAATTCAGCGTGAAGGCGAAGGAAGACCATGCCGGCAAGGGCTGGCGCGTGAAGGACTATTGAACGAGGCCATCGAGCGCGGACAGGCCGGGCGCTAGCTCGTCGAGCGATTTTCGCAAAAATGTTTCGTCCCGGAAGGCTTCGATGCCCCCACGCTTCAGGGTGGAAAGTGCGCCGGTCGCGTTTCCCATGGCGGCGCATTCGACGGGCGGCAGCCCGCGGACGTAGCAGGCTAGAAATCCCGCGTTGAAACTGTCTCCGGCGCCGATCATGTCGACGGGCGTGACGGCCGCCGCCGGAACGACATGGCGATCCTTGCCCTGCTGCACGATGGCGCCCCGGGCGCCGCGCTTGACGACGGTCAGCGGCACTTTTTCCGATATCGCGGCAAGCGCCTCGTCGATCGTGGTCTTCCCGGCGATCCGCAGCAATTCCCGCTCATTGGGCAGGAGCACATCGATCAAGGGAAGGAGCTCGCCCAGCACACCGCCCCACAGGTCATCGGGGTCGTCATTGGTATCCAGGGAGATCGTCAGCCCCCTTTGCCGGATCTTCCGGAACAAGTCGGGAAGATCTTTTTGCAGCCCCTTCAGCAAAAACAGCGACGAGAGATGGAAATGCCGGGCGGCGCAGAGATGATCGATATCGAGATGCTTCAGGCTCATCTCGGGAGCTGTTCCCAGATAGCTGAGGATGTGACGCGTGGCGCCGTGATTCACCACCACGGTCACGCCCGAACCGGCCGGGCTGTCGCTATACCGCACGCCGGAAAGATCGACCCTGCGGTCCGCCAGATAGGACAATGCCATTGCGGAGAATTCGTCCCGCGCCGCCAGGGTCGCAAAACCGACCCGCGTTCCCAATGCCGAAAGATTGTGCGCCAGGATCGCCGCCGAACTGCCCAAGGTGATGCGGAAGGCGGACGCGATAAGCTCGCGCTCCACCGGCATCGGATCCCCGATGCCATCCAACACGAGATCCAGATTGATCTCGCCGGCTATGGTGACATCGAATTGCGAAAGGGGGGCGGGCATGTTTCTCCATTCTTGTTGCCGGTCTTGGTCAAAATGATAGCATCAAATCCGGAGCCTGAAATAAAACAGACAAACAATCGGAGCGGGCATTGGCGACGCGTAATGGCTTCTGGGACCGGCTGTCGGCGAACGGGCAGCGCGGCATCACATCGGTCTGTTCGGCGCATCCCTGGGTGATCCGGGCTGCCGCGGATCAGGCATTGGATGACGGCTCCCTTCTGCTGATCGAGGCAACCTGCAATCAGGTCAACCAGGATGGCGGCTATACTGGGATGCGGCCGGCCGGATTCCGCGATTTCGTCAAGGGACTGACAGCGCGGGCGCATCTGCCCCAGGACAGGCTCATTCTAGGCGGCGATCATCTGGGGCCGCATGTCTGGCGCAAGCTGCCGGCGGAAGAAGCGATGCGCCGCGCCGAAGAGATGATCGCGCAATATGCCGAGGCCGGCTTCAGCAAAATTCATCTCGATACCAGCATGCCGTGCTCCGGCGATCCCGAAATTCTGCCCGACGAGACCATCGCCCGCCGCGCAGCCCGATTGGCCGAGATCGCGGAAGCATCCCAAACGCGCCCTTTCTACATCATCGGGACGGAGGTACCGGTCCCGGGCGGCGCATCGCACGGCCATGCGCTTGCCGTCACCACGCCGCAGGCGGCATCGCACACAGTGGCGGTGCACAAGCGGGCTTTCGCGGAAGCCGGATTGCAGGACGCGTGGTCGCGTGTGGCGGGTCTGGTGGTCCAGCCCGGTGTGGAATTCGATAATGTCTCGGTCATCGACTATGACCCGGCAAAGGCGCGGGCCCTGACGGCGTGGCGGCGGGACAATGGCGAAGGCCTGGTGTTCGAAGCCCATTCCACCGATTTCCAGCGCCCCGATGCTTACCTGGCATTGGTGAAAGACGGGTTTGCCGTTCTGAAAGTCGGGCCGGGCGTGACCTTCGCGATGCGCGAGGCGATCTGCGCTCTTGCCGAAATCGAGATAGTGACCATTGCGCCCGAGGCGCAGTCCCGTGTCCTGGACGTCATTCGCACCGTGATGAAAGACGACCCCGGTTCGTGGAAAGACTATTACGCGGGAACCCCGGCGGAGCAGGATATGCTGCTGTTCAACAGCTATAGCGACCGCATCCGCTATTACTGGCCCGATCCCAGGATCGAAGCCGCGATAGCCAGGCTGGTGTCCAATCTCACGACCGCGCCGCCGCCCCAGATTCTGCTCAGCCGCTATCTACCATCGCAGTATCAGCGCGTTCGCGCCGGTCTGCTGGCGCGCGATCCGCAGGCCCTGATCCTGGACAAAATCCGGGATGCGCTCCGCCCTTACGCAGCCGCTTGTAAAACGTAACAAGCGAGGCCCGCCTCCCCTGCGCGCAAAGCGCGCTGGCGGGGGAGGGTGAGTAGCATCAGCGTACGAACGTAGCACGCTCTCGAGCGTGCGTAGACCGGAGGGGGTATTAAACGCCTTCTTCCGGCGGAATTTCGAACGTCACCAGATCGGCGCGGAAGCCGCGGGTGCGGACCGCGCCATAGAGGATGCCGGCCGTCATCCAGACCGCACCCAGAATCATTGCCGCGCGGCTTAGATGAATCCAGATAAAGCCGCAGATCAGAAATCCCAGCACCGGCACCAGGAAGTGGCTCGGGGTCCGGCTTTTGCCGCGCCACCAATAATGCACAAAGGACGCGGCATTGACCCCCATGAACGCGATGAAGGCGCCGAAATTGAGCGCCTGGGCGCCCACCGCATAGGCGCTGCCGCCGAGGCGGTCCGAAAAGAATTCCATGGTGGCGGCGCCGATCAGCGCCAGGCCGCCGACCAGAACGATCCCATTGCGCGGCACGCGATGGCGCGGCTCGATGACGCCGAAAAAGGATTTGGGCAAGGCGTTGCCCTGCCCCATGCCATACAGCAGGCGTCCGGCCGCAAGTTGCGAGGCGATGGCCGTGCCCATATTGGCGATCAGCAGCGTGAAATTCATCACCTGGAACAGAAGAAACCCGCCGACCTGCCGGGAGACCATCGCAAAAGCGGATTCGACTTGCTCGGCGGGAAAGGGCTTGGAGCCCCACACCAGCTGCGCCGCATACACTTCCAGGCCGGAGAGAACGCCCGCGATCAGGCAGACCAGCACCGTGGCGAGCAAAACATTACGGCGCGGATTCTCGGCCTCTTCGGACAAGGTCGATATCGCGTCAAAGCCGATATAGGTCAGGACTGCGACAGAGGTGCCGGCAAAGATGCTGTTGGAATGAAAATTCTTCGCTTCATAGAAGGGACGCAGAAAGAATCCTGCATCGTGCTGCATGTGCCAGATGAAATTCACCACCGCGGCGAAGAATAGAACGACCACCAGAACCATGGCGATGCAGAGGATTTCGTTCAACCGCGCCGATGTCCGGATGCCATGCAGATTGACCCAGGTGAAAAAGACGGCAAACACCATTAGCCAGGCATAGAAAGGCAGGCCCGGCACGATATTCATCGCCGCCTTGGCGGAGAAAGCTGTGCAGATCAGGGGGTTGAGCAGATAGTCCATCACCATGCTCCAGCCGGTGATGTAGCCCAGCGCCGGATGAATCTCCTGGCCGACATAGGTATAAGCGGATCCGGCACTGGGATAGATGCGCGCCATGCGCCCATAGCTGATGGCGGTGAACAGCATGGCCACCATCGCGATCAGAATCGTGGTCACGACATGGCCGTGCGCCGTGTTGCTGATCACGCCATAGATGCCCATCGGCGCGGTCGGCTGGATGATGACCATGCCGATGAAAATGAGATTCCACAGGGTCAGCGCGCGGCGAAGATGGGGCTGGCCGGCGCTGTTCATCAAGGCCGCCGCGCGGGATGGATGGTGACGCCCTGCACCACCCGGTTGATGACGCCGCCCGGGCTTGGATTGTCGGGATTGATCCCCCTCGCCAGGCTCAGATGATAGCCAAAAAGCTGTGGCGCGATGATTTCGAACGGCGTGCGCAGCGCATCGGGCAGACCCGGTGCCACCGCGGGAATGACAGCGTCGAACAGATCGCTGGTCTCGGCCAGATCCGCGATGCCGACAAGATGGCCGATTTTCTTGGCCCGCAACTCGCGCAGCAGATCCTGTTCATACAGGCGGCGCACGGGATCGTTCGACAGAAGACACAGCACGAGCGTATCGCTTCGAACGAATGACATGGGACCATGCCGAAGGCCCAGGAATGTTTCGCTCACGACCGCAAACGCGCCCGCGACCATCTCCAAGGATTTCAGCCCGGCTTCCTGCCCCCAGGCCTGCAGCGGCGAGGAGGACAGCATGACGATCCGGTCGCGGACCCGTGCGGCGGCGGCACGGCACGCATGATCGATGGCGGGCAGCAGGGACCCTGCCCGCGCGCCGCAGACATCTATGGCAGCGCCCATGGCCTGACGCTGAAACAGGGCCTGCCCGGCCACGACGAGATTGGAGAAAGAGCTGGTCATGACCAGGCTGCGGTCATTGCTTCTCGGGTCGAGAAAAATAATGCCGTCCAGCGGAGACCGCGTCAGCGCGCTCTCGGGATTGCAGGTGATGGCGAGCTGGAAGATGGCGGGCCGCAGGCTGCGGACCCGTTCGACCACCGCCGCGCTCTCCGGACTTGCCCCCGAACGGGCCAGCGAGACCACGGCGTTCACGCCCGTCAGATACCGCTCCGTGTCGATCAGCAGATCCGTGGTCGGGACGGCAATGCAATCACGCCCCGCTGCCGCAACGGCACTGGCGGCATAGGCAGAGGTGCCGGCACCCGTAAGCAGGATGCGGCCGCCTGCGAGCCGCTTTTCGAGATCGAGCCTCGTCGACGCGGCATCAACCCGCTCGAGCGTGGTCGGCCACAGATCCGGCTGCTGGAATATTTCCCGGTATGTGCAGCTGTCCGTGGTCATGACGGCTCACAACGCCTTCCGTGCCGGCGCAACCAAGAGCGTACCGACAAGCAAACAGGCCAACAGCCCAAAGAAAATCAGGAACGCCGAATGATAGCCGCCCAGGCGATCAAAAATAAAGCCGATGGACAGACTCGCTCCAATCGAAATGATCCCAATCAGGGTGTAGGTCCAGCCCATCACGGCCCCAAATCGTGCCGACCCGAAATGCGCCGCAAGCAGCGCCGCAGCGGTTGGCAGCGCGCATCCCAGCGCGATTCCGGCCATTCCGGCGCTCGTATATAGAGCCCAGTAAGCTACGGAGAGGCCTAAGGTGAGCCATGACAATGCCATGAGTGTCGCAGCCGCGATCAGCAAGAAGCGCTGATTGATATAGTCCGCCAGCACACCGGCCGAGACTTTGGTAATCGCCGCCGCGATAGCGAACACCGATATCAGCCCCGCTGCGGAAGTCGCGGCAAGGCCAAGGCTGACGCCATAGGGCACCATGGTCACGACAAGAGCCTGAGACGTGCCTGACACCATTCCCACAACGAGGCTGGGAATCCAGAAGGCTCGACTTCCCAGAATTTCCGTCCAATGCAGGGCGGGTCCCTGCTGCTTCTTTAACAAGGCGTCCGCGTCCCTGCCAAGATTCTCGGTATGCTCGTCCAAGCCCGTATCGGACGGCCTGTCGCGCAAAATCAGCAGCGCCAGCCCGACCATGACCGCGCCTACAATGATCGCCTCATAGACAAGGCCAAGGCGCCAGCCATAATGCTGGATCGCACGGCTCAACAGCGGCACCACAATAAAGCCTCCGCCGGACGTCGCGACGGCCGCGATCCCCAGGGCCAGGCCTCGATGCCGGAAAAACCAGCGCGATGCCATTGTCGAGGTGGTCAAGGGTCCCGTGCACATGAACCCAATGGCCGTGGGCAAGAAAAGTATCGCCGCCATTACCAGAAGCGATCCGCTGACGGCGATGCCGATGAAAGCCAGGCTGAATATGATGGCGCCCAGCGATATCACCAGACGAATGGGATAACGGTCGAGAGCCCTGCCCACGAAGGGAGCGACCAGCGCCGCCCCCAAAAACATGATCAGGACGGGCATGTTGGCAGCAGCTCGCGAGATGTGAAACTCGCTCTGCAGGGGCAGAACGAACAAGCCCGCGGCATAGCTGGTCGCGCCCTGAGCAAGCATTTCCGTTACCGCAGTGGCAGCCAGGATCAGCCAGCCATAATAGAAAGGCGTCGCAGAATCGGACACTGCAGTATTTTTCATCGACGGCCCCGCTTGATGGCAAGCTCATATGCGGGCAGCGAATGCCACCCCTCCCCCCGATTTTATGACATGGGGCGGCAGCCAAAGAAATAGCGGTTCAACGCCGCTCCGGCCGCTCATTGCCGTTGTCGAGAAGACGGTACGGATTGCTTGTCCGCGCTGCGCGTCGGCGACGTTTAGAGCAGGCCGCCCGGAAGCGACGCCAGCTGATTTTCCCAGATGTCTTCGGTCTCGGAGCGGCGCGGCGTGTAACGGCATTGCCCCAGAATGAAGGTCGGCTCGCCATTGTCATTGGCCAGCGGGACGAAAAGATTCTCCGCGTCCAGATACTCGCGTCCGCTCGCGTGAACGCGGCCCAGAAAGCGCAGGGGCTGCCCGCCCTTGAGAATCAGGTCGGCGCAATCCATCCAGCGCGTCAGATGCTCGGCGGGAATGCTCTCCTCAAAAGTCTTGCCGGTGTTCTCGCCGAGAATGCTCGTCAGTGCGGTGCCGATCAGCCGCCAGCGATATTGTACGGGGTTGTCGGAGGTCTTCTCGAGCAGAAGGATGTTTCGCAGAATATCCTTGATGTCTCGCGGCGTTATATCGGAGCGTGACGGCATTCTGCGATCTCCTGCTTTGGTGCGCCACAGCGTGAGAAGTTTCTCATAGCCGGGGTCGACGAATGCCAATGTGGGGTCGCAGAAATGATGCCAGTTCTGTCGAACTGCTTTCTGATTGAGAGCCCTGGCTGCTGCGATGACATCCATGCTCCAATTCTTGACCGAAAACTTAAATTGCCGGTAAACCCGCGGCCCATCGGTGTAAGCCAGGCATCGTAAAAAAACCGCAAACGGCAGGACGCTTGGCGGCGCGTCGGCGCATTGCAGCGCTCGCGGCGCGCTTCGCAGTCACGCGCCACGACAATGCGTGAAGAGTTCCAAGCGGAACACGGCGCAATGGCCGCCCAAAGCGCCCAAAGATCTCCGCAACTTTTCCTGTCCAATTAACTTGTCGGGCAATTGGCTGTTTATCTCTCTGGTCGAAGCAATTATGGTTTACCGCGCGTTAACTATCAGGGCGGGTAACATGTCACTGCCGCAAAAAGAGATGATCCGGGACGAAATCGTCACCGGCACAAGACACGGCAAACACAAGCTGGATGAACTCGATGCCAGCCGGGTTGCCCGGCATCTCGTCCTCTTTCGTCCGGATGAAGCAGGCATAGCCGACCTCATGGCCAAAGCCCGCCTCAGCATTCCGGGATTGGGCAAGACCGAGACAATTCAAAATGTCCTGCGACATGGTCTCGGCCACATGTACGCCGTCGCGCGCAAATCAAAATACAACCCAGCGGCTCCGGAAGGGGATGGATTCATACTGATACTGCCACTGAACGAGATCGGCCTTCTGCAACTTGCGTTGGGTACGATCAACGGCCCGGATCCTGATTTCCGTCTTCTCGCCAAACCGAACGAACGCCCGGCTGGCATATATATGTGGTGCGTCTTCGCGCCCGGGCCGTTGGCGGCGGGGATGGCGCTTTTCATGGAAGAGATGGCGGCGCCGCGATTTGCCGGCGTGAATCTCTATTCCCGTCCCAACACCGATTTGGGAATCCGTTTCAACGAGGCCCTGGGACTGACCCAGGGCGTGGAGATCGGCCCGATTGCGGCGCCGAATATCTGGGTCTTTCCCCGCACGCCGCCGCTGCCGCTCTACGATTCCTACAGGCCCGATGCCGGCAGGCAGGAAATCGGCATCACGGTGGCGCGTACCTTCGAGGACATGATGCGCGTCGCGGCCATCCGCAACGTGGTCTACATGGGCGAACAGGAATGCCCCTATTACGAAGAGTATGACGGCAACGACCTTTCGGCCACGCATCTGCTGGCCTATATGGGCGACGAGCCGATCGGCTGTCTTCGTCTTCGTTTTTTCGCGGATTTCGCGAAGCTCGAACGTCTCGCCATTCGCAAGGAGTTCCGCAAATCGCGGGCCGCATTCCAACTGGTGCGTGCGGCTTTCAAATTCTGCCAGAAAAAAGGCTATCAGCGCATCTATGCCCATTCGCAGACGCGGCTGGTCGATTTCTGGAAGCGCTTTGGCTTTCGGGTTCTGGAAGGCGGAAAGAGCTTCGTGTTTTCCGGTTTCGACTATGTCGAAGTCATCGCCGATATCGAGCGCGATTCCGGCGCGGTGACGATCGGCGATGATCCTTATCTGATCATCCGCCCGGAAGGCCGCTGGCATCTTCCCGGCATTCTGGAACAATCCGCTTCCGTCGCCGCGGCGCACCATTCGGCGGAGGCGGCAAGCCTGATGCGGGCCGGACCGCCGCCGCTTCCCAAACCGGAAGTCGCCTGACACAGGCGCTCGCGGCGCGCGCCGTGCATTTCGGCGGGCGCTGTCGGCCTTTTTCTCCTATAAGAGAGCCATGGCCCTGCGATTCCTGTTTCTGGCGGTAGCCTGTATGCTTGCGGCGAATGTCGCGGTGGCCGATACGCCCGTCGGTGACATCTTGATTGGAATCGAATCGCCCTCCGCGCTTTCACCCTCCGGGGCGGCGGAAAATCTTGGCATGCGTCTGGTGATCCGCAGCGTGAACGACGCCGGCGGCATCAATGGCCATAAGCTGACCGAGCGCAGCTATGGACGCACGCAATCCGGCGCCGCCGGCGATGCGGAAGTGCTGGCCAATGTCGCGCGCCTTGCCGACCAGGATCATGTGCTGCTGCTCTGGAATCACGGCGGCACCGCGTCGATCGAGATCGCGCCCTTCGCCATGGCGCACCGCGTGCCCTATATGTTCCCCCATACCGGATTGGTGGACAGGGATGACGGCCGCTACGTCTTCACATCCTTCCCGCATTATGGCGGCGAAACCGAGATGATGTACCGCTATCTCGCCCGCGATCGCGGCATGAAGCGCATCGCGATCCTGTACGACCCCAATGCCTATGGCAGCTTCTTTCGGGACCGTTTGCGGGCATTGGCTTCCGCCGATGGCTATGCCGTTGCGGCGGAAGAACCCGTGAACCAGACCCTGCCGGTGGATCTGACGACACAAATGCAGCGCCTTCGCGATGCGAGACCGGACGCCATCGTGATGGCGCTTTATCCGCCGCAGGCCAAGCGGGCGATGGAAGCCAAAGCGCGGCTTGACTGGAAAGACGTACGCATGGTCTCCACGGGGCCTCTGACCGACGAAGAATATCTCAATGTGCCGGGCGGCTATGCCGAGGGCACGCTGGGCCTGTGTTATTATCCCGATCCCAACCGCTCCGACGCGCCCGGGATCGTCGCCTATCGCCAGCTGATGGCCCGGTATTTTCCGGACGAAAAACTAAACCGCTATTCGCTTTACGGCTATGTTTTCGGGCAGCTGGTGGTCGAAGGTCTGCGCCGTTCCGGACCCAATCCCACCCGGGAATCTTTCATCGATGCGATGGAAACCATCAGCAATTGGGACACCGGCGGCATCCTTCCGCCGGTGACGCTTTCCCGCACCAATCATCACGCGCAGCGGGCCGGGTTTGTCTGCGAATTGCGCGAGGGCCGCTTCACGCCTCTGGGCGACTGGATCACCCCTTAGCCGTCCACGCCTGATATAAGCCTCTGGAAATAATGACGTTTCTGCGACAATAGGAAGGCGACCCTGCCTCCGTCGCCGACTGTTCCGGCGGCGCAAAATCCGCCATAACATTGTCATTGGTGGGCATCAATACGGATTTCTCATCGAACGATTCAAGGGGCGGTCATGACGATGCGATTTTATATTCTGTGGCTGCTCAGCGCCTATATCGCGTTCGTCTTCATCCAGTCGCTGTTCTTCAAATTCACCGGCGCGGAGGAAAGCATCTACATATTCTCCACCTTGCGCGCCTGGTCCGGCATCGCTCTGTTCGAGCCCGTCGGACGCTGGGCCATCGGCACCGCCGAACTGGTCGCCTCCATTCTGCTGTTCATGCCGCGCACGCGCATCTTCGGCGCCGCGCTGGCGATCGGCATCATGACCGGCGCCATCTTCTTTCATCTCTTCACACCCTTGGGCGTGGTGATCATGGGCGACGGCGGCGAGTTGTTCACCCTGGCTTGCGGTGTCTGGATTTCCGGTTGGATTATCCTGGCGCTCTCGGCAGATGACGTCCGGGAATGGATCAGCTTTGCCCGGAACGGCTTTCGGCTGGATCCTGCAACATAGATCCGAGCGGCAATCTTCCGCTGGAGGTCAGTCGGCTGACTTGACCGGGCGGCGGATGCCGGACGCCAGCGAGGCGCCCGCCGCCACGATGCCGATCTTGACCAAGTCGGCGAGAACGAAAGGCAAGATGCCTTTCATCAACAACTGGCTCGAAGGGACATAAAGCGCAAGCCATAGAGCGCCCAGGGCGTAAATCACGGCGATTCCAACCAGCATCGCCGCCACCCGCCCGATCAGGCCACGGCCCGCACCCAGCACACCTGTCATCCAGGATGCGGCCAGCATGCCGGCGAGATAGCCGCCCGTTGGGCCGATCAGATAAGCAATTCCGATGCCCCGCTCGGGCGCGCCTGCGAAGACGGGCAACCCGTAAGCGCCGGCCGCGAGATAGGCCGCGAAGATCGCCACCGCCAGCCGGGGGCCGAAACCAATCGCAAACCCCAGCACCGCCATGGTCTGGAGATTCATGGGAACCGGCCAGAACGGAATCTGAATCTTGGCGCTGAGCGTGGTCAGCATCACGCCGCCCGCCACAATCAGGACGGATCGCAGAGAAACCGGAAGGCCGTTCGCAATATATTGTGCAGCGGATTTGCTCATCTGTTTCCCATAACGCCAAGTTCGAGGATCGGGTAGCGCCATTTCTAGCGGACTGTGGCGCGGGGGCAAGCCTCAAATGGCGCCGCGTGGCGGATGCCGGGCGTTTCCGCCACGACAATGCGGTCAGTGGGGTCTTTCCGGCCGTCCCAAGGTGAAATAAAGCTCCCGGAATTTCGGAAAAATATCTTCGTAAACCTGTGCATGGCGCGCGGTGGGTTCGACGATGCGATAGTGCGGCGAAAATGCCGACTGGGCTTCTTCCACCGAGCGGAACGTTCCCGCCGCCAGGAAAGCGAAAATCGCCGAGCCCAGGCTGGTCGTATCCTTGTCGGGGACCAGGATCGGCTTGTTCAGCACGTCGGCATAGACGCGATTGAGGGTGTCATTGCGTTGGGGAATGCCGCCGCCGTGAATCACGCGCGTGATGGGCACACCATATTCCTGCAGCCGGTCGAGGATGATCCGGGTGTGGAATGCGGTTCCCTCGATGGCGGCGAACAACTCGTCCGCGGCGGTATGATTGAGCCGCCACCCCATGGTGATACCGCGCAAATTCGGATCGACCAGCACCGAGCGGTCGCCATCGTCCCAGGCAAATCGCAACAGTCCGGTCTGGCCGGCGGCGTGATTCTTTACCTCATTCATGAGATCGGCGATCGGGGTCTTGGCGCGAAGCGCGATGGCGTCGAACAGGCTCCCCGCCGCCGACAGCCCCGCTTCGATGCCGAGCTTGCCCGGATGAATCGATCCCCGGACAATTCCCGACACGCCCGGTATCAATTTTGCTTCGTCAGAGAGCGCCATGATGCAAGTCGAGGTGCCGATCACATTGACCACATCACCCAATCGGCACCCGGCGCCGATCGCGTCCCAATGCGCATCCAGCGCTCCCACTGGGATGGGAATGCCCGATCGCAAGCCCAGGCGGTGCGCCCATTCATCCGACAAGCCGCCGGCAACGGCGTCGGAGGCGCGGTAATGGCCGTCGAGGCGCTGCCGCACGCCACCGAGCAGTGGATCGACCGACGCCAGAAAGGCATCGGACGGCAGCCCGCCCAGCGCGGCGTTCCACATCCATTTGTGGCCCATCGCGCAGATGGAACGGGGCAGTTCGGATGGATTGCGTATACCGCACAGCGTGGCCACCATCATATCGCAATGTTCCAGCGCGGTATGAAACCGGCCGCACAGTTCGGGATGCGCCCGCAGCCAGTGCAGAAGCTTGGCGAAGCCCCATTCCGAAGAATAAGTGCCGCCGCACCAGTCCAGCGCCGCGAGACCCTGTTCTCTGGCCCTGGCCGTGATCTCGGCCGCTTCGCGCCAGGCGCGATGATCGCACCAGAGATAATAGTCATCCAACGGATTGAGATGCTCGTCGACCGGAACGATGGTGGACCCCGTGGTATCGACCGCCAGCGCCTCGATCTGACGGCCTTTTATGCCGGCATGAGAGAGCGCCGCCTGAAATGCGGCTTCCAGCGCGGTGCAATGATCCGCATGACGCTGGGTGGCGAAATTGGCGTCGTCGCGGTTGCGCAGAACGGGATACGGCGCCGTCCCAAAGCCCAGGCGTCCTCGCGCGCTGTCGATGATCGAAACCCGGACACTGGCCGTCCCGAAATCAACCCCGGCGACGATGGTCATGTCTTTGCGCCCCGATACGAAATCCGCGCCTTATGCATGATCGTCCCAGTGTAGCTCGGCCAGATAGAGACCGCCTTGCTCCCAGCCACAGGTCGAGACAAACCACCGCTCATCCGGCGTGTGGATGATTTCTGCGCCATGGGCGGGAAAGTTCATCACGATCTTGGCGGGATCGAACAAGAGCGGGGAATCGCTCACATAGGCCGCGCTGTTGTTGTAGGGCTCGTTGGTGCAGACAAAGAGGTAATATTTCCCATTCCGGGGAACGACGAAGGGCGATTCCGTCGGCCCGCCGAACGTGCCCTTTTCCGGTGAGCGGAACACGATGCGCGGCTGCGACCAATGCACCAGATCCGCGCTCGTCACCGCCTTGACCACATGATTGCCGCCCTTAGGCATTTCGGTGGCGCAATAATAGAGAATCCACTGATTGCCATCGTGCAGCGCCATGGGGTCGCGCGCGTCATAGCCGTCGACAATCATGGGATTGCCGGGATGCCGGGTCCAGTTCACCAGATCGGGCGAGGTCGCCAGGTGAATATGGAATTTCTCGTGATCCTTGCCGCCGGCGCAATAGAACATCCAATATTTGCCGTCATGCGCCACGACATGCGGCGCCCAGACCACCGTCTCCTGAAAGGCCGGATCGATGTGCATCACAGGTGCCTGCTTCTTCCACGGCCCCTTCACATCCGGCGCAGTGGCATGCAGGAAGAAGGATTCGTGATCGGGATCTGCGGGCTCCTTGTGGGTGATGCCGAACAAGTGCCAGGTGCCGTCATTGGCACGGATCAGGCAATGATCGTTCAGATACCAGGGCTCGTTTTCCCCAATGGACGGATCGAAGACATGCTGAAAACCGATGCGAAACGGCAGCCGGGTCTGTTTCAGCAGATCGGTGGTCAGGCCGGGCGTATTGGTCGCCTTGCCGGCTGCTTTATTGGCCTGTGCCTGCGCCGGGCCCACTGCGGCGACCGTGCCGATGGCGCCAAATACTTGCGCCGCCGCATGGATGAGATTTCTGCGATTCCAGATCGATCCGCTCATCGCCCCGTCTCCCCTACGCCGCGACATCGCCGCAGAAATTGACCGCGATTCCCATCTCGCTGAACATCGCCGCCTTGACGCAAAGGGCCTTGGCCGCGCCCGCATCGTCGGGGGCATACGCCACCTGGATGTGATTGGAGCAATGCTGGGCCATGAACTGGTCGCGGCTGATGCCGGGAAGCACGGTGTGCATCATCGGCCATTGCGGCGTGGTGATCTGCCAGCGCCGCTCAGTCTCTTCCCGCGGCAAAGCGACAGACTGGGCCAGGCCCATATCCGCCTTGAGACTTCCGGCCTCGACATAGATCCTGCTCCACACCACCGAGCCCGGCTTGCTGATGCCTTTGATGGTGCCGCCGCCAAGGCGGAAATACATCGGGGGCTGGCGCTCGCTCACCGCTTCGGCATAGCCGCCCGCGAAATGCGCCGGCGGCACCGAACCGGAAATTTCCAGGGTCCAGACGAAACGACCGTCATACGCCTCGCCATAGCGGACATCGTGCAAAGTCGTTTCCGGCGGCAGATTCAAAGCGTTCCACACCCGGTTGGTGACCAGCGCATCCAGCGCCACGCCTTCATCCACTTCGTTGAAGTGCGGCAGGGGCGCGCCGGGATAGAGCAGCTTTCCGTCCCGGTCCTTGACCGGCGGGCGATCCACATTGTTCAGGATCCCTTCCGCCAGATCCGACGCGGCAGTCAGATCCTTCAAGCCTTGCTGATATTGAATGCCGACCGCATCGCAGCCGAAGGCGTCAGATATGCGCAAGGTCGCGATATACATCTTGCACTGTTCGAGGACCTGCGCCTCGGTCAGATCGGTTTCGGGCACCGGCCCGAACTTGAACCGCATGCCTTTCTTGAGCAGCCAATCATACACCGCCCGGGCCTCGGCATCCGGGGTGTTCAGCATCTCGGCATAAAGGGCCGATTGACTCAGCCGTTCCTTGAACACGCCCATGGGCGCGAGCAATTCGTCGGGGATGATGGCGTTGTACATGCCCATGCAGCCTTCATCGAAAACGCCCAGGATCGCCTTGTCGCGCCTGAGCTTGTCGGCAAGCGTCTTGCCCAATTTCTGCGCCTCTTCGGGCAGGGCCGATTTCGGCATGGGCCGGACATGCGAAAGATCGTGCCGGATCCAGCCGCCTTTCAGCCAGGTCTCCAGGCCATCGAGAAAAAAGCGGTCGGTAAAATCGACGCTCCACAGCGTATCGAAAGGCTTGCCCGCCTTGCGCAAGGACGCATTGAGATTGAGCAGGCCGACCAGGCCCGGCCACTGCCCACTCCAATTGGCGATGGTGAGGATGGGTCCTTTGTGATGCAGCAGGCCGGCCAGCAGATGCTGGCTGTATTGCCAGACTGCTTCGACCACCACCAGCGGTGCCTCCTCGGGAATGGTGCGGAAAACTTCGATACCGCGTTTCTGGCTGTCGATGAAGCCATGCTGCTTGGCCGCGTCGTAACCGTGCCCGCGCTTGACCTCATGCCCGCGCGCGCGAATGGCGCCGGTTACCGCCGCCTCCACTTCTGCCTGCACCGGCCAGCATTTCTGGTTGGCGGAAAGCCTCAGATCGCCATTGGCGACGAGATAAATTGTCTTTGCCACGAATGCCTCCTTGTCCGACGGAACCATGGGCTCAATCCGTCGCCACTGTGAGTTTCTGGTAGAGATCGGCTGCGTTTTCCGGCGTCACCATGGTGGAGCTCAAGGTGATCTCCTTGTCCGGCTTGTAGCTGGGGTCCTTGATGATCTTCTGGGCGACCTCCACCGCTTCCTTGACGCCCAGGGGATAGACGAAGGTCGCGGCCAGCACGCCATCGACCACTTTCTTGATCCCGCCGGAGGGGCCGCCCAAGCCGTCCACGCCGATGAAAAGCATTTCCTTTTCGCGGCCCAGCTCCTTAGCAGCGAGATAGGCGCCAACCGCCATCGGATCGTTGTGGCCGTAAACGACGTCGATCTGCGGCTGCACCCGGAGAACTTCGGTCATACGGTCCTTGGCCTGGGCCTGGATCCAGTCCGCCACCGGATCGGCCACGACATGAATCTGCGGATAGCGATTGAGAATTTCCCGGGCGCCGCCGTCGCGATTGATCTCCGCCTCGACGCCCAGCAGACCGCGCAGCATGACCACATTGCCTTTTGGCGTGCCGTACTTCTTGGTCAGCTGATCGACGATGAATTGTCCGGCCAGGCGCCCGATCGCCTTGTTATCCATCCGGATATAGGTGGTGTAGTTCGGCTCCAGAATGTCGCGCTCCAGGCAGATCACCGGAATGCCGGCCTGCATGGCCTTGCCCATCACCGCCGTCAGTGCGGCGCGTTCATTCGGGGCGACGATCAGGACCGATGGCTTCTGCCGGATGAAGGTCTCGATCTGGGCGATCTGTTTGCTGTTGTCCTGCTGGGCGTCGGAGACCACCAGCTTGGTGTCCGGGGACCCGGCAAAAAGCTTCTCCATCAACGCCTTTTGCGTCGCCCGATAGGGCTCGGCATTGTTGGCCTGGGAGAAGGCCACCAGCCTCTGCTGCGGCTTCTGATCGCCGCAGCCTGCCAGCAAAAGCGCCAGACCGGCGCAAATGATTTTCAGAGCTGTCGATGTCATGTCTTTCGACTCCGCTGCACAGCCACCGCGAGAACAATGATGACCGCCTTGATCATCATCTCCACATTGCTGTCGATATCGTTCAGGCGCAGCATGTTGGTGAGCACGCCCATGATGAGGGTTCCGATGATGGTGCCGGCGATCGTGCCCTGGCCGCCCGACAGGCGGGTGCCGCCGATCACCACTGCGGCGATGGCGTCCAGTTCATAGGCCACGCCCGCATTGGGATTGCCCTGATTGTTCTCGGCGGCATAAAGCACGCCCGCGAATCCCGCCAGCAGCCCGGCCAGGGTATAGACCCACAATTGCGTCCGCAGGATCGGAAGCCCGGCATAGACGGCCGCCGTGGGATTGTCCCCGATGGCACGGACATGCCGGCCAAACACGGTTTTCGACAGAAGCAGCCAGAACAGGGCCGCGGCAACCACATAGCTGCCGATGACGACGCCTTTCTCGCGGAAGATGCTGGCGAATTGCGCCGCGACATCCCGGCCAAAGCCGATATCGATATTCTCGTTCCCGGTGAACCATTTGGCGAAACCCCGGATTCCGATCATCGCCGCCAGGGTGGCAATGAAGGGCTGCACCCGGAGCCGCGCGACGACAAGCCCGTTGAGCGCGCCGACCGCGCCGCAGGCGATGACGGCTATGGCAATACTGGCGAAAATCTGGAATCCGGGCGCGCCGCCGACCCAGCCATGCGCCAGCGAGGTCGCCACCAGCGCGGTGGAAAGCGCCAGCACGCTACCGACACTGAGATCGATCCCGCCCGTCAGGATCACGAAGGTCATCCCCAGAGAGATGATCCCGATCAGCGACACTTGCCGCAGAATGTCGGTGAGGTTGCCCAGCTGAAAGAAAATGCGCGAACCGTCCTGCGCCGTCGGGCTGACGATCACGGCCAGGACCACCAGGACCAGCAAGGCGATCAAGCTGGGCGTGCGAAACAGCCCGGACGTGCTTGTGCGCTTCACCGTTAGTGCCCAGGCAGACTTTTTCACCGGCAGGTCCATAGCCGCCCCATGCTCACTTTATCGATATAGCATTTGCCCGCCGGCCCATCCTTGTCAATTGCCGGGGCGGCGGCCCGCGCTAGTTTCCGGCAGCTTGCCGCCGGCTCGAAGCCCGGACAATCAGGCGGGGCGGCAGGATCAGTTGCCGGGGCGCCAGCGGCTTTTTGGCCGCCATGCTGGCAAGCAGAAGGTTGGCGGCCTGCTCGCCCATCGCGGCCGTGCCCTGATCGATGGTCGAGAGCGGAACCCGGAACATGTCGGAAGAGTGCATATTGGCCACTCCGATCAACGCGATGTCTCTGGGGATCGACAGCCCGGCTTCCAGTATGGCGCGCATCGCCCCGACCGCCACCGGATCGTTGAAGCAGAAGATGCCGTCGGGGCGGACCTTTCGCGACAACAGCCGCTGCATCGCCTGATAGCCGCTGGCATCGTCATGACCGGCGTCCAGGACAAGATCGCTCTGCACTTTCAAGCCATGTTTTTCCAAGGCGCGGCGATATCCCTTGAGGCGCCCCTCGGCAGTTGAAAGCACGGGGCCCTTCAGATGCGCGATCCGGCGGCAGCCCTGTTCGATCAGATGGCGGGTGGCAAGAAAGCCGATATCCTCATTCTCGGTGCCGACATAATTGGCCTTGAGACCGGGCACGCGCCGGTCGATCAGGACATAGGGCGTCTTCAGGGATTTAAGCGCCTTGGCACTGCGCTGCGCCGAGGCAATGATCAGGCCGTCGACTTTGCGGGATTCCAGAAGATCGATATTGGCGGCTTCGTCCGTCGCATTCTCGCTGCTGTGGGAAATGAGCAGATGATATCCCGCCGGCGAAAGCGCGGCCGTCAGGGCGGCGGCGATTTCCGCAAAAAAGGATTGCATCAGGTCGGGCACCACCAGGCCGACCAGATAGGTCCGGCCAGTCACCATGCTGCGGGCCACCCAATCCATGCGGTAGTTCAATTCCGCCGCGCGCTTGCGGACGCGCGCCTTGGTCGCTTCGCCGATATCCTTGTGATTGCGCAGCGCCTTGGATACCGCCATCGGCGATATGCCCAGATCCCGCGCAATGTCCTTCATTCGAACGGTCATGGGACCTGCGTCAGCCGGCTTGCGCGAGAGGGGAATGGGTGGCGGCGGCCATGATCTCTTCCTGTGTGGCGGAATGAGCGGGAAACATGCCGGTAACGCGGCCGTCCTTCAGAACCATGATGCGATTGGAACAACGCATCAGTTCGGACAATTCCGAGCTTGCCAGCAGGATGCTTTTGCCGCTAGCGGCAAGTTCGGAAATCAGCCGGTAGATGTCTTCCTTGGCCGCGACATCGATCCCGCGCGCCGGATCGTCCAGGAATAGCACGTCCGGATCGGCGAAGAGCCAGCGCGCCAGCAGAGCTTTCTGCTGGTTGCCGCCGCTCAAAGTTTCGATTGCCGCATCGGGCGAGGCGCATTTGAGACGCAGGCGGCTTGCCGCCGGATCGAACAATTCCTTCTCCGCCGAAAGGCGCAGGAACCCCCAACGGCTCAAACGGGACAGGACCGACATGGTGCTGTTTTCCCGCACGCCCATCTGCAGCATCAGGCCTTGCAGCTTGCGGTCTTCCGGCACCAGTCCCATTCCGGCCGCCAGCGCCTGTGCGGGCCCGGTGGGACGGAAGGACTTTGCCTTCAATAGCAATGTCCCGTCCTGAATGCGGTCCAGGCCGAACAAGGCGGCGCCCAACGCGCTGCGGCCCGCGCCGACCAATCCGGCAATTCCCAGAACCTCGCCGCGATACAGATCGAAGGAGACATCGCGAAGTTTGCGGGTCGTGAGATGCGCGGCGGACAACGCGACCGGTCCCGACGAGGACCGCGGCCAGCGCGGCGCCGTGGCTTCAATATTTCGGCCCACCATCATGCGGATCAGCTCGGCCCGGTCGGTAGCCGCGACCACGCGGGTCCCGATCGTCTCTCCGTCGCGCAGGACCGTAACCCGGTCGCAGAGACGGAAGATCTCGTCCATCTTGTGCGAGACATAAACGATTGAGACCCCTTCGGATTTCAGCAGAGCCATCAATTCAAACAGCCGCTCCGCCGCATCCTCGGACAAGGCGCTGGTGGGTTCGTCCATCAGCAGGACGCGGCAATGCATGCTGAGCGCCCGCGCGATGACCAGCAATTGCTGCTGGGCAATGGATAGGGATGCGGCCCAGGCGCCCGTGTCGACGTTCAGCCCGACCTGCCGCAGGAAGGGACGGCAAAAAACATCAATGGCCTGGCGGTCGACCAGCGCCCCTTCTTCAAAACCCAGATTGCCGATCACCAGATTCTCGCCCACCGTCAGATGGGGGAAAAGGTCCAGTTCCTGATAGACAATGCCGATTCCCAGCCGCTGGGCGTCGAGGGGACCGGCCGGCGAAATGGCCTGGCCTTCCAGCAAGATCTGTCCGCCATCGGCCGGGATCGAGCCCGCCAGAATGCGCGCCAGCGTGCTTTTCCCTGCCCCATTCTCGCCCATCAGGGCATGAACTTCCCCCCGCGCGAGTTCGAACCGGGCGGCCGACAGCGCAGCCACGCCGCCAAAACGCTTGTTGATGCCTTGGGCCAGAAGCAGAGACGCCATGCGCAAACGCTAGTATAGCGATATAGTGGCCGCAATAGTCGGCGTTTGGGCGGATTGGAACCCGAACCATAATTCTCCAGGGAGGGATTTCGTATGATGCGATTTGCGACATTTCTTGTACTCGCCGCCGGCCTTGCGCTGGCAAACGATGGCTATGCCCAGGAATCGGATTGGCAGCCGGACCTGACGCACCAGCAGACCTATACGCCGCATCGGGTATCGAGCGCCGATCCCACCGGAGCCAATGACGATTCCCGCCAGGTCGCGCCCGGCGCGACCTTCACGGTGTTGGACGCGGACGGACCCGGAACCATTTCGCACATCTGGTTCACCATCGCCGACAAGGAGGAATATCATCTCAAGCGCATCGTGCTGCGCATCTATTGGGATGGCGAGACATCGCCCAGCGTGGAAGCGCCCATCGGGGATTTCTTCGGGCTGGGTCTGGGCGCCTATCACAGTTGGCATTCCCAGATGCTGTCGGTGGGAAGCGAGAAAAGCCTGAACAGCTTCTTTCCCATGCCGTTCGGGCATCACGCGCGCATCACCGTGACCAATGAAGGAAAGCAGCCGATCGGCGATCTCTATTACAACATCGATTACCGGACCTATGCGCATCCGCTTGCCGCCGGAACGCTGTATTTCCATGCCCAATATCACCAGGCCCAGCCCAATCACGGCTGGACCAACAACTGGACCAGAAACCAGGACGCGCTGGTGGACAAGAAGCCGAACTTCACCGGCGACGACAATTACGTGTGGATGGAAGCCAAGGGGCATGGCCAGTTTGTCGGCGTGACCATGTCCATCCTGCAGAACCAGGATTCCTGGTGGGGCGAAGGCGACGACATGTTCTTCATCGACGGCGAAAAGTCCCCGTCGATCGCGGGTACCGGCGCGGAGGATTATTTCCTCGGCGCCTGGGATTTTGGCGGCGTGCCCTTTTCCTATCCGCTTTATGGTGCGCCGGTGGTGGGCGACGAGTTGGCGGGAAGCCGCTCGAGCGTCTATCGCTTTCATCTCGACTCGCCGATTCCGTTCAGCAAATCGTTCAAGGCCACCATCGAGCATGGACATGCCAATGGCCGGTCGGACAATTATTATTCCGTCGCCTATTGGTACCAGGCCGAAGCCCACGCGCCCTATCCGCCGTTGCCGCCGGTCGAGGACAGGCTGCCGAAACTGCAGTCGGTCGGCGGTCCGGGCAACCAGGGGCATTGACCGGCAAAGGCGCGAACTGAAGCTCTGATTGTTTGAAACCGTGGCCGGGCGGGCAATGGCTCGCCCGGCTGCGCGCCTAGCGCACGCCCGAGCCGGGCCAAAGAACGACGCGCAGGGTCTGCATGACGATCCGCAGATCGAAGAAGAGGCTGTAATTCTTCACGTAATAGAGATCGTAGCTCAGCTTGGAGCGGGCATCGTCCAGCGACGCGCCATAGGGATAATTGACCTGGGCCCAGCCGGTGAGACCAGCCTTCACCGCATGCCGCTCATTGTACAGCGGCAGCATCTTGGCGAGATCCTCGATGAATTCCGGCCGCTCGGGCCTGGGACCGACAAGCGACATGTCGCCCCACAACACATTGAGCAACTGCGGCACCTCGTCCAGCCGGCTGCGGCGGAGAAATTCACCGACCGGCGTGATCCTGCTGTCCTTCGCCGCCGCCCAGACCGCCCCGCCTGCCTCCGCATTCACCCGCATGGTGCGCAGTTTCAGGATTTTGAAGTGGCGTCCGCGCCTTGTGATCCGTTCCTGGCGATAGAAAATCGGGCCATGGTCGCCCAGCCATACCGCCAGCATCGCCAACAGCAGAAAAGGCGATACCGGCGCGAGAATGACCAGGCTTCCGACGATGTCGAAAACCCGCTTGAATACCGCCGTGAGCCTGCCCGTGCGAAATCCATCGGAATAGAGCATCCACGCCAGATCCAGGCGCTTGATATCGATGCGGCACACTTCCTTTTCGAGAAAGCTGGAATATTCGGAAACCGGATAGCCTGCGGCGCGGCAGGTAATCAGGGATTTCAAGGCCATGCCACGCCGCTCGTCCGGCGCGACCACGATCTCGTCGGCGCGCGCCCGGCTCGCCACCTTCAGCAGGTTGCTGGACGCGATGATGATGCGGTTGCCGGGATCTCTCGCCAGCCGCGGATCGATCTCGCCGAAGCCGTCTTCATGCACGAAGGTCAGATCATACTGCCAGTAGCGGCCTTGGGTGCGGAGAATCCAGACCAGGTCCCAGGCGCGCTTTCCGGCACCGATGATGAGGAGTCGCGTACGGAACAAGGAATGACGCCGCAGTGCCGCGAATGCCAGCCGCGCCACAACGGCGCAAATCGTGAAGCAGATCGCGCCCGCGATGCAAAGGGTCAGTGAAAAGGCCCAGCCCAGAATGATGGTCGTCAGGCTGGCGGCGGCGACCGCAATGAGAGCGATGACCGGCACCCGTTCCAGCGCCTTGGAGGTGTCCGCGATACTGTCCCGCCGATAGAGTCCCAGCGCGTAGAAACACAGGAGATTGATCACCGGGAAGGTGAGAAGCTGGAACCAGTCCCGCTGCCAGTCGATGCCGGCAATCCACAGTACCGATGGCCAGCCGATCGACACCGACAGCAGATCGATCAGAAATAAGGCCCATGCCGCCGTCATCGCACTCGTTCTCAAATATCACTATGGCCAGACCGGCTGGCCCCAACGGCCGAAGACGCTTCGCCCCATCCTCAATCGCGGCAACAGGCCGGCGATTGGCAGGAACGGGAAAAACGATGAGCCGACCGCGGCGGCGCTGACATTGGGATAGCGGGGTAAATTCCGGGTAAAGGATCCGCCGCCAGGCTGCGGAAATCAGGAATTAAGTACCGGAATTGACAGGGATTTCCGCTACGCTGCTCGCGTCATCGCCACTTTGTCCATATCCAGGCGGTGCCGGCTTCTGCGAGCCGAAATCTTGCTCCCGCTTTTACCCTGACGCCATAGTGACCGGACACTGCTCAACTGACCCTGATATGGAAAATCTTGTTCCGGGACGCCAATGCGCCGAGTGCACCGTGTGCTGCACTGTTCCCACAATCGACAAGCCCGAACTGCAGAAGGCGGCGGGCGCCACCTGCCGTCATTGCAACAAGGGCTGCGACATTTATGAAACCCGGCCGGGCGTTTGCCACACCTTTTTCTGCGGCTGGCGGCAATTGGAAATCTTCGGCGACGAATGGCGGCCGGACAGATGCGGCGTCTATGCCGAACTGGAAACCGACATTCCGGACCATATGATGTCTTCCATCGGCATCAGCCTGACCTTGATCGCCAACCCTTTGAAGACCGTCCGGCAACCCTGGTTTGTGGATTTCATCGTCACCGGGATTCGCGGCGGCGTGCCGCTGTTCTTGGCCCTGCCGGGCCCGGCCGGCTACAAGGGCGCCAAGGTCTCGCTCAATACGCCCGAGATGACACGGGCGGCCTCCGGATCGCGCGGCGATGTGAAACAACTCCTGGAGAAAGCCCTGAAAGTGCTGGCGGGATACAGCTTCAAACCCCATGCCATGCAATATCACGGCAACGATGTGAGCCGCTGAGCCGTCCGTGTATGTGCAGGAAAAATCCACCCATCTCCGGGGAGGTTACCTTGGGGGAACCGGAGATGGGTGGTGGGTCGCAGCCTTCGAGATCGGATCGCAGCGACCGAAGCGATAACGCCGCACCGCATTCACGGACGGTAATCCATCTTCTAACGTGCCGACTTGACGTCTTCCGGCGTTACCTTGTCCTGGTAACTGTTGCCGAAATGCGTGCGGATATAATTGACGACATCGGCGATCTGCTGATCGCTGAAGGCCGCGCCGAAAACCGGCATGGCCTTCTGTCCGTGAATGATGACCGAAATCGGATAGCCGGCTGTTTCCAATTTCGGATTGCTGGCCAGCGCGGGATACATGCCCGCACCGACCGCTCCCTTGGCGTCGGGCATATGGCAGCCCTGGCAGATGCCCTTGTAGATCGCTTCGCCGCCTTGTTGCGGCAGCCCCGTCCTTGGCAGGCCCAGCTGCGCATGCGTGGCGGAGGAAGACACCAGGGTCGCGAACAATACCGTACCCAAAAAGCGAATGGTGGTTTGCGTGTTCATGATGCTCTCCGTTAAGCCGCCAAGGCGCGCTGATGCAGGCGCTTGATCGCGTCCAGCGACGACAGCACCGCGCCTTCCTGCCAGGCGGGAAGCCGCGAGCAATGTTCGCCGGCCAGCACGATGCGGTTATCGACGGCGCACATATTGTCGTAATGCCGGGCGCGGTTCTCATCCGTCCAGCCGCCCGAGCAGCCCAGGGTCCAGGGCACCCGGTGCCAGGACACCGCCACGCCGTTCTGGAATTCCGTCTTGTATTGCGGATGGATGCGCGAACCCTGTTCCAGCGCCGCCGCCACCATTTCCTTCGCCGATTGCCCTTCGAACGTGAAGGAATTGATATTGGCGAAAGAATAAGCGCCCAGCAGGACCGCCGGCCCCTTGTCGAAAAAGCCGTGGCTGGGATAGCTGATATTGAAGATGGGCTGATCGGTGTAGGTATTGCCGCCATAAATGGCGTCGTCCTGTTCCCAGAAGCGCCGCTTGAACTGCAATCCAACCTTTGCCGCGGGAATATAGGACAGGGAATTGATCGCGTTCTTCAAAGGCGCTCCCACATTCATGGGAATCTGGCTCAGCACCGTCGCGGGAATGGTGCAGACGCACCAATCAGCATGCGCGGTTTGCGGCGCGCCGCCCTTCTTGGCATCGACATAGGTCGCGGTGACGCCCTTCTCGTCCTGATGGATGTTCGTGACCTTGCAGTCATACTTGATCACGCCCTGGAGCAGTTTTCCGAACAGCTTGCCGATCATGCCCATGCCGCCGACCGGCTGGAACAGCGTGCCTTGGAAATCCCAGCTCTTGTTCAGATAAAGTGAAATCCACATGGTGGAAGAAAACAGGTCCTTGCGCGGCAGCAGATCGGAATTTACCGGCAGGGACTCCAATCCGCCGCCCGGGGGGCGGTCGTAACCGCGCATGTTGCTGGCATCGTCGCTCTTCTTGTATTCGTAATTCTGGTCCAGCGCGCCCCAGCGGCGCAGCATCTGCAGCAGGCCATCCTTCTCGTCTTTGTCGAGCGCCGCATCCAGCTTGTCCTGGCTGGTGGCTTTCGCCAGCAACTCGGAAATATAGCCGTCATAGTCCGAGACCACTTCGCGATAACGCTTGGGCTGGCCGCCAAACGCGCGCGACGAATGGATATAGGCGCTGTTGTTGACCATGACGAAATTTTCCATCGGCACGTTCAACATCTGGCAGTAATGCAGGATGCCCTGATGGTGATAGGGAATGCGCCAAGGGCCGGGATTGAAATAAAGCCCCTTGGCGAACTGCACTTCCTGGGTCACGCCGCCCAGCTCGGTGTATTTGTCCCCGCCATAGAGCGACCAATTCCGGCCGCCGGGCCGGTCGTTATATTCCAGGATCTGGACCTTGTAGCCGGCTTTGCGCAGTTCATAGGCGGCCACCATGCCCGCGATGCCCGCACCCAGGACCAGCACGGAAGCGCCTTTGCGCGCGCCGGACAGTTTGATGGGACCAGCGAAGTCGGAGGTGGCGGCATATCCCATTTCCGTCATCGCCTGATACATCGCCGCACTGCCCGCGCCGGCGCCGATCAGTTTCAGGATGGAGCGGCGGCTGATGGGGATTTCGTCGATCATCGGCATGCTCTCCTTGGTCGCGCAAAGCCCCGGGATCACAGGCCAGGTATCGGGCCGATAAAACGGGCATATACTCTTATAAAGAGCGTATATGCTCTTAAATTCCCGCCCGCAAGCGCCGATGGCGGCGCGCCGGTGGCTTTTTCAAATTCTTTACAATCGCCGGACAATCGCCGGAAATTTACCGCTTTCCCGCGATCAACCGTCATCGGCTACCGCCACAATCATCGGCGCTCCGCCCGAACTGATCGATGCGGCGTGCGCCAGCGCTTCCTGACCGGCCTTTGTCGCGGCGCACGCTTTCAGCAATTCGACGGTCGGAAAGCTGACATCGGATATGAGATGATACGGCGGAGGCGCGGATGCCGGCCCAACCACGCGCTTGGTCACGACCCCGCTAGCGCCGGTCAATCGCGGCGCCGCATATGGCAAATGGGATTCGCGGTACAACCGGTCGAACTCTGTGACGTTTTGGGGATGCGGATAGAAAATCAATAAATGCGCTGCCATGAATTTTTTCCTCTCGATGATCGGATTGGGACAACGAGAAGCGGTGTACGCCGGGCACGAAGATCGGTGGGGTACGTATTCCGGACCCGTTTGGGATGCCGGTGGAATCTAACGATTTTAGGCTTGAACTATCGCATTCCCAGGGATACGCGGACGATTGTCACGGCGTTTCGTCCGGTCGCGCCGGACCTATCTCAGCAAACAAATATCGATCAAACCAGTTGGGAAACGCCCGCACCAGCGCCTTCGCCCCCTCGATCGCCAGACCCATTTGCCGCGCCTCGGCAAACGTCGCGTCGCCGCGCCACCACGCGATCAATGTCGACAATCGGGCCCGAACCCGGAGTGCCTCGGGAAATCCTGGATTCTGGGAACAAAACGAGGCCTCCGTCGATTTGAGCAACATGAATCTGAGTTGCCGGTGATCCATCTCGAAGCGAACAATCAGTGGATCCTTGGGCAGCGCATGAAATCGAACTCGCCTCTGCATGTCGACGAGCAGCGGTTCCATATCCACATCCTCGGAACTTGGCTGCCGGGGCAACCACCGCTGACCCCAGGTCCCGAGCGCGCCCACGAGATTGGCCAACTCCTTGCCCGCTTCCGTGAGCGCATATTCGGGACAATGCGCACCATCGACCCGAGATACAGCTTTCACCTGCGTAAGCGCCTGCAGCCGCTCCGACAGCATCGTCCGCGAAATCCGCGGAATGCCACGGCGTATGTCGTTGAATCGGGTGCTGCCGCAAAGGAGT
The DNA here is from genome assembly GCA_040389245.1 of Pseudomonadota bacterium. Classification (GTDB taxonomy): domain Bacteria; phylum Pseudomonadota; class Alphaproteobacteria; order Micropepsales; family Micropepsaceae; genus Rhizomicrobium. The sequence goes on from JAZKAH010000003.1 coordinate 136,967, forward strand.
TCGCGGACGACTAGCAGCGTCCAACGGCCTCCCAGAATTTCATGGGCACGCGCGACAGAGCAAAATTGGCCATAGCCCGCCATCGCTCCAGCATAACACGGCGTTTCGGTTGGCGCGGTACGGATTCTGGACCACGCCGCGCCATGACGGCCGCAAAATACCCGCGCGATTATTGCGTCGCGGCCGCTTTCGGAACCACCCTGAAGCGCTCCAGCTGTCGCTGGGCCGCCGCATAATCCGGCTTGATCATCAGGGCCTGCTTATAGTCGCGATAGGCCTGCGCAAAATGCCCCTCATCTTCTTCGATCTCACCGCGGCTATAATAGGCGACCTGCAGATTGGTTGCGCCCAGTGCAATGCCCTGGTTTATGGCCGCCAGCGCCTCGGCCGGGCGTTTTTCGGCGACCAGCACCAGGGCCTGGTTTAGATAGGCGTCGCCCATCGCCGGATTGTATTCCAGAGCATTCTGAAAATCATTCAGCGCGCCACGGCTGTCACCCAGCGCGTAACGAATGATGCCGCGATTGACCACGGTCTGGGCGCGGTAATTCATCATCGGATCGTGCATCGCGATATCGCAATGCTCCAATCCGAATTTGAGATCCACGCCATCGCGCGCAGTGTGGAAACACTGCAGCGCCGGATTGGTGTTGTAGATCATTTGCACATTGCCGGTCGGCCTGTCGGGAATGGCCGCGCCCGCCACGGCTTCGGCACGGGCCACCGGCGCGGCCAAGACGCAAACTGACATCGCGGAAACGAGCAGAGCGGAAAGAAGAGTGAGATGTTTCATTGCAAGCCTCCCAAATATTGGAACTGCCGAAACCTCAATGTTGGTAGTGTATAGCGGAATCCGAGCGGGGGTAAGGCTCCGCCTCAGAAAAATCCGACCGGCAATCTCCGGAAATCGCGGCTATTGCGCGTCCTTGACGCAGCGGAACCCCACCGTACCGGAACGATCATAGCTGGGTGCCATCAGCAGCAGTTTGCCATGCTGATCGTTGCGAGTGGCCTGGGGAAAATACCAGATCGAACCGCCCGGCTGATAATGGCTGCCGCCGCGCAGGATGGCCGCGCGGGTATGATCGTCGACATATTCATCGGTCCATTGCCAGACATTGCCGACCAGATCCATCACGCCAAATTCGCTGGCGCCTTTGGGATGGGCGTCGACATCATCCGGCGCATTCAAGACGCGCGCACGGCCCGGCACCGGCACCGCCGACGCGTCCCAATCATTGCCCCAGGGGTATATCCGCCCGCTATTCCCCTGCGCCGCCAATTGCCATTCCCATTCGCGCGGCAACCGCTTGCCGGCCCAGGCGGCATAGGCGCGGGCATCCTCTTGCGAGACCCAGGTGACCGGCTTGTTGCCCCACCCTTGCGGATATTGCCCGTTCTTCCAGTCCTTCAGGAAATTCAGCGCATCCGCAGGGCGATAATGCGTCGCGTCGAGGAAAATTTTGAATTGGGAATTGGTGACCGGATATTTGTCGATAAAGAAGGATCTCACCGCGAGCGTATGGTCGTGGAATCGCCTTGCATTGCTTTCCCAAGGATATTGCACATCGACGCCTACGTCATTGTGCCCCTCGACTTCAATGCCTTCCACTTTGAAGGCAAAATCGCTGCCGGGGATTTTCACCATGTCTTGCGGAGCGGCCGCCGCGGCTTCGGTGGGCTTCACATCGACCAGCTTCTGCGGCAGATATTTCCATCCTTCCGCGTAGCTGGATAAGGGTTGGGCCGTCATCGCCTTCATCTTCGCGAGCAGATCGCCGAGATTGGCATCGGCATTGCCATGCATGGCGAGGATGGCACCGAACCCTCGCGCTTCCATATGGAATGAGAGGGTCGCATTGTCGCCTTCGCGGAACGGGTGCAGTTCGATCCCATGATAGAGGTCGAAATACCGCACGCCCTCGGTAAACGGGACCGTCATTTGCCGGTGGTCGACGTCATAGGAATTCCGGTTGACGATGGTCCAGAGCGTCCGGTCGCCGGCCGGCCAGCGGCTGGCAAACACGCCATAGGACTGCATGGGATAGAAGGGCTCCCATCCGTCGCTGGCAAAGAAGGGCGCCATGGCGCGCTCGATGGTGGCGACCCGGCGCGTCGCTTCGCCGTCGTGGGGCGAGATGCCGTTCCAGATGCCCCAGACATTCTCCCAGCTTTCCCAGCCTTCGCCGTTGAAGAAAGCGAATTGCAGGGCATCGGTCTTGTCGCGGTCCCAGCGGCCTTGAATGTGGACCTGGTGGCGCGGCTCCAGCCAGCGATATCGGTCGAGCGTCGGCACGAATTGGTATTTGTATTGCCCCCAATTGACCACATCCCAGGCCAGCGCTTCGTCGCTCATGCTCAATTCCGGCTCGAACGGCATGGGATAGCCCACCGCCTCCGCCGCCAGCGAGAATGTCAGCGGCACGCCTTCCTGCGTATCGCCATTGATTCCGTCGGCACCCAGCTCTTTCATGAAATCCGCAATGGCATTCGGCCAGGGCTTGCCGGGATCGCGGGTCCCCTCGTCCCACATCATCATGGGAAACACCACGCGCACGCCGCGGCGATGGAAGTCGGCAACCATCTGCCGCACGCCCTCCACCCCGCCGGGCATCGACCGCACCAGGTCATGCTGATTGCGGTCATCGATGCCGAGATTTGGATAGGTCGACCAGATCAATACGGAATCGACGCCGCCATAGCGCTTCTGCAGATCGTCGAGATAGCGATCGACGGTATATTTGTGAAGAACGGGATCGTAGAGATAGCGGTCCTGCACCATGGTCTGCGGCTGAATGAAGCTGGATTGCGCCCATTTCAGCGCCGGCATTTTGTAGCGCGCATCGTCATAGCCGATCCGGATGCGGCGCTCCTCTTTCCAATGCTGAACGTCCTTGAGCCATTCCTGCTGCAGCTGGGGCGTGCAGGACGCGGGCACCGCTCCCGCCCGCAAATCCTCCCAGGCTTCCATGATCGTGTAGCAGGCGGGCGGCGGGATCTGCTGGTCCTTGGGACGGTAACTGGAATCCTGCGCCTGCGCCGCGAGAAAATTTCCCTGGCAAGCGAGCAGAGCACCAACGGCCAATAGTCTGAAATGTCTCGATGGTTTCATGTCAATCACTTCTCAATTGCCTGATCGAAACTAGGGTCCGGTCTCCAGCAATGCGTCGATTTCGGTGCGCGACGCCATCGCCGGCTGGGCGCCGTGACGGGTGACAGAAATCGCCGCCGCGGCACCTGCGAAACGCGCCGCCTGCTCCGGCGTTTTGCCCTCGGACAGAGCGACAGCGAAAGCGCCGTTGAAGGCATCACCCGCCGCCGTGGTGTCAGCGACCGCGACTTTGTGGGCGGGAATAGCGACCACACGATCATCGTCGCCCAGTAACACCATACCCTCCCCGCCCAACTTCAGCAGGACGCCGCGCGGCCCGAGCGCCTTGAGCTGGCGCGCCATCAGCCCCGGCTCGCCCAATTTCTTCAATCCCAGCAGGATACAGGCCTCGCTTTCATTGGGGGTCAGCCAGTCGACCATGGCCAACAGTTCTTTGGGCAAGGTCCGCGCCGGCGCGGGATCCAGAATGAAGGTGGCGCCTTGCACGCGCGCCAGCCGCGCCGCTTCCATGACACCGTCCAGGGGCGTTTCCAATTGTGCCAGCACAAAGCGGATGCCGGCAAAGGCGCGGCTGTCGATGACCTTGGCGGTCACCGCATCATTGGCGCCGGGCGCTACCACGATCATATTGTTGCCGCCGCCGCTCATGATGATGGCGACACCCGAGGCGCCATCGACTTCGCCCAGAAGCCTGGTATCGACGCCATCGTCCTGCAGGCCCTTGCGCAGCCGCGCGCCGAAAATGTCGGTACCGATGCGGCCGAGAAACGCGACCTTGCCGCCGGCCCGCGCCGCGGCGACGGCCTGATTGCCGCCCTTGCCTCCCGCGAAATTCTGGAAGGCGCCGCCCAGCAATGTCTCACCCGGCGCCGGCAAACGGTCCGCGAACGCCACAAGATCCATATTGGCGCTGCCGACCACCAGAATATCGGGTACGGTCATACGGTAAGCGGCGCGATGGCCACCATCCCCAGCCCCACCAGAAACAGCGCGAACATCAGCGCCAGCAACTTGCGCGCCGAGTCCGGCGCGCCCGCGAATTCACGCCAGACGAAAACGCCCCAGGCCGCCGACACCATGGTCGCACCTTGGCCGATGGCATAGGACACGGCGGGGCCGACGAAATGTGTGGTCCCCGCCACCAGCGAAAAGGTCATGCCCAGGCCCCAGATCGCGCCACCCACAATCCCAACCAGATGCGTGCGGGACGAAGCTGCGAAATAATTCCGGAAATGACAGGGTGCATCGGCAGTGATGGGTTTGCGCATCAGATAAGTGTTGAACACCAGCGCGGACAGCAGCACGCCGATGGAAAACACGAACGATACCGAGTATGGCCCCAGGCCCGTCGGCGCCGCGGACGATTTCGTCACCAGCGGATAGAAAATGCCCATCAGGAAGCCGCAGGCGATGGCAAGCTTCAGGCCCCGCGCCACGTTCCGGCTGCCGTCGCTGCCGCGGGTGCGATAGGCCAGCGCGTCGACCACGATCGCCGCCAGCACCAGTGCGACACCTCCAAACAGCAGCATCGGATTGCCGGCGGGTGCGATGGCGTAATTCAGCAGCACGCCCACGACCAGCGCCAGGCCGATGCCGACCGGAAAGGCCACCGCCAGGCCGGCGATGGAGATCGCCGCGACCAGCAGCAGATTGGCGATGTTGAACACCGCGCCGCCCGCCAGGGCATAAAGAATGCTTATGCCATCCGCCTGGCGCAGATTCGCGATCATTGCGGCGGGGCCGCCTGTCGAGCCCATGGTCAGGCCCAGCAGAAGGCTGACCAGCAACACGCCGATCACATAATCCCAGTAGAAAAGCTGGAAGGGCCAGCCGGGCGTGAGCTTCATCATGTTGGCCCATGATCCCCAGCAGATCATGGTCGTCACCATCATGGCGAGCGCGACTGTGTAGCCGTCTGGTTGAAACATTGACCCCCCAACTTTTTGTATTGTTGCCTAGGCTCTCACAAGTCATATGGCCCATCAACAGGCGGTTCTTTACGCAAGTGCGAGACAACCTGCACAGGGTGCATCGGATTTCCCGACAGACCCACGTCCGGTTGGTCTATGGTTGAAGCGTCCGGCCGCACCGGGCAAGAAGAGACAGAGCGTGGGGGAGAAAACATGAACTTCAAATCAAGTGTTTCAGGAATCACCAGGCGAACCTTTGTGGCGTCCGGCGCCGGGCTGGCGGCCAGCAGCTTGGGCGTGTCGCTGCCGGCTTTCGGCCAGGGTGCCGGGCCGCACCGTGTCATCATCGATACCGATCCCGGCGTGGACGATGCCTTCGCCTTGCTGCTGGCGATGCGCTCGCCGGAGCTCAAGATCGAGGGGATCACCCCCGTCGCGGGCAATGTGCCGCTGGAGCTGACCCTGCCGAATGCCTTGCGTATGGTCGAGATCGCCGGACGCACCGATATTCCCGTAGCCGTGGGCGCCAAGGCGCCGCTCCAGCGCCGTCTGGTGACCGCGACCTATGCGCATGGCGAGAACGGATTGGGCGGAGCGGTCTTTCCCGAGCCGAAGCTCAAGCCCATCGCCGATCCCGCCTCGGTCTTCATCCGCCAGATCGTGCGGAAATATCCCGGCCAGGTGACATTGATCACCTTGGGGCCGCAGACCAATTTGGCGATAGCGCTGGAGTCCGATCCGGACCTGGCCCGCATGATCAAGGGTGTGACCATGATGGGCGGAAGCCTTTCCGGCGGCAATGTCACGCCGGCGGCGGAATTCAACGTCTATGTCGATCCAGAGGCATCGCGCATCGTGTTTCAGTCAGGCATTCCGGTGACCATGGTGGGGCTGGACGTTACCCGCAAGACCGCGCTTACGGATGCGCATGTGAAAAGATTGGAAGACGCCGGAACCGCGGTCAGTCTGGCGGCGGCAAAGATCGCCCGCAACGATATCGATCTCAATCGCAAGGAAGGAAATGCGACCGGACCGAACATGCATGATTCGCTGGCGCTGGCGTCGTTCCTGGATCCGTCCCTGCTGACCTGGCGGCCCTATTATGTCGATGTCGAAACCAGCGGAGAACTGACCGCGGGCGAAACCCTGGGCTATCGTCCTTCGGAAAGCGGCCTCCGCGGTTCGGCGCCGACTCTGGCGGGGACAAAAACCTCCGTCATGTTGCGGGACAAATTCGTGCCCAACGCCAATGTCGCGGTCGATGTGAATTCCACCAGATTTTTCGATCTGCTGATCGGACGCCTGGCCGGCAAGGCCTAGGCCGCACCGAATAGTTTGTCAGGACGGGCGGATATCAAGGCCGAGCGGATGACGGTCCGCATCCAATGTCACCAGCGCATCCGCACGTGACGGCATTTCGGTCAGCATGAAACGGGTCAACCTCTCGTAATATTGTACGAAGAGATCGATCTGGGCGTCGGTCATGACGTTTGATGCGTTGCCGACCCTGGCGCGCAGCTTGGCTTCCTGCTCCTTGCGCCAGCCCGCGACCACCTCGAACGACGGCGCCTTCAGAAAAATGAGAAATTCGATCCGGCCGAACAGATGCTGGTACGGCCCCGCCAGCGCATCGTTGACATAACGGCGCCACCTGCCGTCCGGATCGGAATCTCTTTCCAGCGCGTTGATCGGGTCGGCCAGCTTTTCCGGCGACTGGGGTCTGGCGCCGACACACCAGCCTTCAAACAAAATGATGTCGGCCGGGCCCTGAAATTGCTCCCACGACGAGGGATCGCTGCGGGTATCGCGCGATTTGTCGAATCGGGGAATCGCGGTGATCTGGGGCTTGCCCAGCGTATCCAGCAGCCGCTCTCCCAGAGCGACGTCATGCGTCCCCGGCGGGCCGCGCGTCGCCAGCAAGGGGTGTATATCATCCGCAAACTTCGCCCGCGCCTCTTTGGGAAGATAGAGATCGTCGATGGAAAGGGCCGCGACGCGAAGCCCGCCCGCTTCCAGCAAAAGGCGCAGCACGCCCGCCCCGGTCGACTTGCCGCTGCCCTGGGAACCGCAAATTCCCACGACATGGCCGGGACGCGCATCCACCAACGCTCGGATATGGGCGGCCAGCGGAAGATAGATGCGCTGCACCGTCTCGGCGAAATCGGGACCGAGCTTTTCCTGCCGCATGAATTCCGCGAGGGCGTCGGTCGTTTTTTCCGGCAACGGTTGTGACATTATGCTCCCAACACCAGGCGTCCGCGTCAGCCTCCCGGCGGAACCGTGAGTGTGAAGGGCCAGACATACGCCTGCAGCATCACCAGAATGCCCACCAGACTGCCCAGGAGGACGGCGCTCCAGAAAACATAGCGCAGGATCTTGCTTTCGCCGCCATGCCATCCCGTCGCGGCGGCGGCGACCACGATGGAGGAGATGGAAATGATCTTGCCCATCACGCCGCCGGTGGAATTGGCGGCCGCCATCAGGATCGGAGAAACATTGAGCTGATGCGCCGTGATCACCTGCAAGCCGCCGAACAGCACATTGGACGATGTGTCGGAACCGGTTGCCGCCACGCCCAGCCAGCCCAGCATGGTGCCGAAAAAGGGAAACAGGAATCCGGTATGCGCGAAGGCCAGCCCCAGTGTCCCGTCGGCTCCGGAAAGATTGGTCAGGGTGCCCAAGGCCAGCATCGCAGTGATGGTCACGATGGACGGCGCCACGCTTTTCAGGTTCCGGCCATAACTTTTGATCAGATAGACCGGCGAGCAGCCCATGAAGGCGCCCGCGATCAGGGCGGACACCAGAATGCCCGTGCCGGAATAAGTGAGGAACGAAAATGTGAAGGCGCCGGCGAGCGGGGTCGCCTTGGCGACCACCGGCGGCATCTCGATGATCTGCTTGTCCAGACCCGGTACATGATAGACGGGAGCGAACAGCGCGTTGGCGATGTGCTTCCAATAATCGCTCGCCCAGAAAACCAGGACCAGGCACAGGATCAACCACGGCACCCAGGCCTCGATCGCCTGCCGCGTGCTGGGCAGCGCGCCAAGCGGCGGCATCGGCTTGATCTCGCTGTGGGAATCATCCTTCACCCGCAGCGCGGTCGTGGTCATGATCTCGCGCGGCTGCCAGACGCGTAGAAACAGCACCAGCGCCGACATCGAAAGGCCGCCCGCCGCAACGTCCACGATATAGGGGTTGGAATAGTTGGAGATGAGAAATTGCGGGATGGTGAAGGCCAGCGCCGCCACCAGGATCGCGGGCCATACGTCCCACATTTTCCGAAAGCCGCAGAACATCCAGATCATGTAGAAAGGAATGATCAGCGAAAAAATCGACGACTGACGACCGATTGCCTGCCCCAGCACAAAGGGATCGAGCCCGGTCGCCGTCGCGAGACCCTGGATCGGCGCACCCAACGCGCCGAACGCCACCGTCGCGGTGTCCGCCAGCAGCGACATCGCCGCCGCCGCCAGCGGCGAGAAACCCAGCCCCATCAGCATCGCGGCGCTCACCGCCACCGGCGTGCCGAAGCCTGCCGCGCCTTCAAAAAAAGCGCCGAAGCAGAAAGCGATCAGAAGCAATTGCATCCTGCGGTCGGAGGTGACCGAGCCCATCGAATGCTGGAAGACCGCGAAATGACCTTTGTCCACCGTCAGGCGATAGAGGAACAGCACATTGACGATGATCCAGCCGATGGGAAAAAAACCGCCGACAAGACCCAGCACGGTTCCCTTGGCAGCCATGCCGACCGGCATGCCATAAGCCCCCACCGCGACGATCAAAGTGGCGGCCAATGCGATCAGCGCCGCCCAATAAGCCTTGACCTTGCCCGATGCGATCATCACCAGCAGCAGCAGGACGGGAAGCGCGGCGACCGCCGCTGACAGGATCGGCTGGTGGAAGGGATCGTAATTCTGGATCATGGCGACATCTCCCCTCGTGCGAGACCTGCGCTAGCGCGCATCGTTCCCGCCGCGCAGGCTTGCGCGTATCTTGCCCACGGATTCCGCCGATACCGGCGCGGCTGCGTTGCCCCAGCTGTTGCGGATATAGGTGAGAAGATCGGCGACCTGCTCGTCGTTGAGCTTCCAGGCAAAGGACGGCATCGACGGCGATGTCGGCGCGGTTCTGGTCCCGGCCGCTTGCGCGCCTTCCAGCACCACCCGGATCAGGCTTTCAGCGCTGGGCTGGATCAGGATGGCGTTGCCGGCCAGCGGCGGGAAAATCAGCCGCTCGCCTTTGCCGTCGGCGCCATGGCAGCCGGTGCAATTGTTCTGATACAGCGTCGCACCCGCCCGCATCGCGGGATCACCCGGTGCCGGAGCCGATGCCATGCGTACCTCTTCGGCGGCAGGCTGATCCTTCAGATAGACGGCAATGGCGCCAAGATCGGCATCCGTCATCTGCGAGGTGGAATGCTCCACCACCTCCACCATCGGGCCGGAGGCGACGCCATGCGAATTCCAGCCGCTCTTCAGATAGGCGACGACATCGCCCGCGCTCCAATTGCCGATCCCGCGCGGTTTCGCGCCGGTGATCTCGGGTGCGAACCAGCCTTGCAGGGACGCGCCGGTCAACCCTTCGGCGCGATCCGAACCCAGGAGTGTTTTGGCGGTATGACAGGCGGCGCAATGGCCGGGTCCGGTGACCAGATAGGCGCCCCTATTCCAGGCCGCCGATTTTCCGGCCGTCGGCACAAAAGCGGCGGGCTTGAAATAGAGCCAGTTCCAGCCCGCCATCAGGGCGCGGATGTTGAAAGGAAAGGGCAAAAGATTGGCTTCGACCGCGCGATGCACCGGCGTGACTGACTTCATGTAGGTCCATAGGGTCGCGATGTCCGCGTCGCTCATGCGCGCATAGGCGGGATAGGGCATCGCCGGGTAAAGCCGCTTGTCACCAGGGCTGACGCCTTCGCGCAAGGCGCGGCGGAAATCGGCTTCGCTCCAGGCTCCCAGACCGAAGTCACGATCAGACGTGATGTTGGGCGTGACGATCTTGCCGAACGGCGTTTCCAATACCAAGCCGCCGGCAAAGGGCTTGCCGCCAGGCACGGTATGGCAGCCTTCGCAATCACCCAGCACGGCCTGATAACGGCCATCGGCGACGACGCGCGCATCCTGCGCCTGCGCGGCGGTACCCGCAGCGGTGATCAGCAGAGCGGCGAATGCAAACCGTTTCATGCCGGCACCAGCGGACCGGGCTTCTTGATATATTGATCGCGGATCGCTTCCGCCGCCCAATAGGCCAGCGCGCCGACCGTGCCGGTGGGATTGCGACCCTCATTCTGCTGGAAGGCGGAGGCGCCAAGTACAAAGACATTGGAAACGTCCCAGCTTTGCAGATAGCGGTTGACCGCGCTGGTGTCCGGTCTGGCGCCCATTGTGGCGCCGCCGGTATTGTGCGTGGTTTGATAGGGCACCGAATCCCAGCCCTTTACGGCGTGGCTCACCACCATCTGCTTGGGATTCATCGCCTTGCCGATCTTGGCCAGCTGGTCGGCGAGATAGCGCGACATGCGCAGATCATTGTCGGGAAAATCGAAGGTGATGCGCAGCATGGGCCGACCGTGGCGATCCTTGTAGGTGGGATCGAGGCTGAGATAATTGCCGCGAACTGGATAGGAAGAACCCTGCGCCCCCACGCCCGTGGCGTTCTGGTAGGTTTCCGCCGTCGCCTTTTTCCAGTCCGCGCCCCAGCGCGGCGTGCCGGGCGGCGTGGGGCGGTTGCCGATCGGCCGTCCATTGCTGGTGCCGCAGCTGATATTGGCGCCGCCCACGAAATCGAGCGCCGAATGATCGAAAGCGTCGCCGTTGAAATCGTCCAGGCCCGAACCCAAGGCGCCGCTGGCGACAAACGGATTGAAATGCTTGTCTTCGTAGAAAAGGCGAGCCGCCGTGCCCTGGGTCTGATAGCAGTAATTGCGCCCCACCTGCCCCTTGCCGCTGTCCGGATCATAGGCGTGACCGATTCCCGACAGGAGCATCATGCGCACATTCATCAGGCCATAGCCGCAGAGCAGGATAATGTCGCCCGGCTGCTCGAATTCGCGGCCTGCGGCATCCATATAAGTGACGCTTTTGGCGGTCTTGCCATCGGGACGCAGATTCACTTTCAGCACTTCGCATTCGGTGCGGACTTCGAAATTGGATTTCTTCATCAGCACGGGTAGAACGCTGGTCTGCGGGGATGCCTTGGAATAGTTGGCGCAGCCGAAACGCTCGCAATAGCCGCAATAGGTGCATTCGCCCATCGCGATGCCCAGCGAATTGACATAGGGCTTGGACATGTTGCTGGCGGGCAGCGGGAAAGGATGAAGGCCAAGATCCTTCGCCGCCGCGGCGAACAGCGTCGACGAATAGGGCATCTTCAACGGCGGCAGCGGATATTCGCGGGCCCGCGGCCCCTCGAAGGGATTGCCGCCTTCGATGATCTGGCCTTTCAGATTGCCGGCCTTGCCCGAAGTGCCGCAGACATATTCGAACCTGTCATAGCAATGCTCGAGCTCGTCATAGCTGATGCCCCAATCCTCCATCTGCAGCTCGGCAATCTTCTTGGCGCCATAACGCTTGGTCAGATGCGTCTTCGCTTCGAATTCATTGGGGAAAAAGCGCCAGTTGAAGCCGTTCCAATGCACACCCGCGCCGCCCACGCCGCTGCCCGGCAGGAAGGAACTGTAATCGCGCATCGGCATCGCCGTCTGGCTGACATTGTTGCGCATGGTCATGGCTTCCAGCGCCGGTTGCAGGAACAGATCCTTGCGCACAGCGAAGCGCAGCTCGTCGGGCATATAACCGATATTGAAATCGCTGGCGGTGTCGCGCCAGGGCCCGCGTTCGATCGCCACCACATTCAGACCGGCATCGGTCAATTCCTGCGCCAGGATCGAGCCGGTCCAGCCCAACCCCATGATCACCACATCCTTGTGCGGCAGAAGCTGAGCCATCGGTTACGCCTCGCCGTAAATGGATATCGGCCCCTTGGGATAGGGCACATTGTGTTTTTCGATATGGTCGCGATAGTCGTAACGGGCGCCGGGGAAGCCCACCAGCTTCCAGCCCGCCATGCCCTTGTTGCCGCCATAGAGCGGATCGGCGAAGAAGCCTTCCATCGTGTTCTGCAGCACCAGTTCGAAGAAAGCCCGGCTGCCGAGCCCATGCGGCAACTTGAGATCAATCTCGCCCTTCTCGAGCCCGGTGAGGATCTCGTCCTGTTCCGTCCCTTTCAACTGCGCAAAATTTTTGCCATGGCCGGTGCGGGCATGATCGTTGAGTGCGCGCAGGCCGTCGCGATAGCGGGCCGACGGCGTCAGTTCGCCCTGATAGCCCTGGGTCGGCAAGCCCTTGGCGAACGGGCCTTTCATGTAAAGCCGGCTCGACTTGCCGAAGGATCCGGCAAGCTGGCGGTCGATGAATACGGCGCAGCCGGCTTCCTTGCCGCCAATGGAGAGACGATCCGGGGGGATCAGACGGTCGACAATGGCCTCGACCGTTGCAACCTCGTCAGGGGTAAAGAAATACCAGCCCAGCGGATTGACCTTCATGGGCGGTTCGCCCGCGAAGGCTTTCCATGGCAGCGCGCCCGAAATGGACCGCGCCGAGGCGGCGCCAGCGAAAGCCAGGATCGGAAGCGCCGAGGCGGAGGCAAGAAAATAGCGGCGGCTCGGCTGCATCCCGCGCGGCATGACCCAACCCCCTCAAGCGATTCTTGGCCGTATGTTGCGATCCTATGCTCGCCCGGCAATGCGCGCAAGAAAACGCCCTTCACATCAACCTTTGCTGCAGCGCGAAGAAATTCGAAGCAGGTTTGACAATCGCGGGACGGCGATACCTCATGGTGGATCAAATTTCCTCAGGGGGATTGCATGAGACCGATCATGACTGCGGCGCTCTTGTCCGTTGTGCTGGCGGCTGGCGCCACCGCGGTCGCCTACGGCCAGGCAACCGAGGACGAACTCGTCAAAGGCGGCCAATTCCCTCTCGCGGCCAAGTCAGGCGAGGATAGTCATGCCGTCGATCGGGCGCCGGCCGGCGCCTTGAATCAAGGCAAGTTCGATATGGACAAGTGGAAATTCGGCCACGCCTGGGATGCCCCGGCAGGCGCCAAGATCTGGAATCCCGTGAAGCTCAAAATGATGCAGGGCCAGAAGGTGGTCGGCGGCACGGTCTTCAGCGCCACCGATCCCGAAACCTACTGCGCCATGGCCGATGGGGGATACGACTTCATCTGGACCGAGCAGCAGCATTCCACGCGCGGCTGGAAAGATGTCGAACGCATGTGGCACGGCTGCCCGTTCGCCAAGGCCGTACCGGGGGTGCGCGTTGCCTATACCGACGAGCGCGAGGAACAGCATGCGATGGACGCCGGCGCGCTGGTGCTGGTGGTTCCCACGATCCGGTCCTATGAGGAGGCGATCAAGGCGCGGGACTGGGCCTACTTTCCGCCGCTGGGCAAGCGCAGCCTGGGCGGCGGCCAGGCATTCAGCATGTATGCGGATGTTCCCGGCGGCTATCGCCAGACCATCAACGACAATCTGGTGCTGATCCTGATGATCGAGACCTTGGACGGCCTCAAGGATGCCGACCGTATCGCCAAAATTCCAGGCGTCACCGCGATCTTCGCCGCCAGCACCGACCTCGGCAATTTTGCCGGCACCAAACAGGACGATCCGGATTACGAACGCGAGATCAACATCGTGCACGATGCCGCGATCAAGGCCGGTGTCAGGCTTTGCGGCCCATTGGCCTGGCGCGACCGTCCGGACTTCACCTGTTTCCAGGGCGGCACCGAACTTGCCGCGATCGCAAAAGGCGCCAAGGAAGAATTGGGCAATCTCGCCAACACCCAGGGCAAGCCTGAAGTGGGGCCGTGGGCGCGGCATTAGTTCAGCGACGGTCGTTTATCGTCAGTTCGCCGGCCAAGCTTGATCGCCATGGCCGGGAAAGTGGCGAACGTCTCGATATTGGTCCGATCTCCGTCCGGCCGCAAACTTGACGGAAGTTGTTTTAAGCATAAAATTCCCATTTATGGCACTTCGCCCGTCCCATCACCGTGATGCGTTTGCCCGGGAAAATCTGCCGCCCGAAGATCAATGGCCCGTCTTTGAATTTTCGCTGCCGTCGCTGCAATTCTCCGACCCGTTCAATTGCGGCCAATGGCTGCTGGACGAGGCGCTGGCAGAGATCCCGCCGGAAAAGCCCGCGATCTTCGAAGGAGATACAGTCTGGAGCTATGCCGAACTGGCGGCCCAGACCAACCGCCTTTGCCATGTGCTGACGGAGGATCTGGGCATCGTGCCCGGCAATCGCATTCTGCTCCGCGGCGGCAACTCGTCCCTGATGTTCGCGGCCTGGCTGGCCGTGATGAAGACCGGCGCCATCGCCGTCTCGACCATGCCGATGTTGCGGGCCCGCGAACTGCAGCAGATCGTGGTCAAGGCGAACATCGCGCTCGCCATTTGCGCGGACGAGCTGACCGGCGAATTGGCGGCGATTCCGAGCACTTCACCGCTTTGCCGCATCGTCTCCTATGGCGGCGCGGGGCGCGAGCTGGAAACCGCGATGGCGGGCAAGCCCAGCCATTTCCGCGCGGTCCCGACCAGCCAGGACGATGTCTGCCTGATTGCTTTTACCTCCGGCACCACCGGCGAGCCCAAGGCGACGATGCATTTTCACCGCGACGTGCTGGCGATGTGCGAGACTTTCGCCCGGCATATCGTGCCCGCCGATAGCCATGCGATCTTCACCGGCACGCCGTCCATCGCTTTTACGTTCGGCTTGGGCGGCCTGCTGGTGTTCCCGCTTTACTTTCGGGCCGCGATCGCCTTGCCCAGCAGCTCCACGCCCACCGCCCTGGCCCAGGCGATCGAACGGTATCGCGCGACGCATGTGTTTACCTCGCCGACTGCCTATAGGGCGATGACGGCCTGGAAAAACGAATTCGATCTTTCCAGCATGAAGGTCTGCGTTTCGGCGGGCGAGGCACTGTCCAAAGCGATTTCCGACGCCTGGTTCGCGGCCACCGGTCTTCGGCTGATCGACGGCATCGGCGGCACCGAAATGATTCATATCTTCATCTCTGCGGCAGGCGGGGAAATACGCCCCGGCGCCACCGGCAAACCTGTGCCTGGCTACACCGCGCAATTGTTCGACCAGAATTTCCAACCGGTGGAAGGATCCGGGACCGGAAGACTGGGCGTTCGCGGACCGACGGGTTGCCGCTATCTCAGCGATCCGCGCCAGCGCGATTACGTGATCGACGGCTGGAACGTGACGGGAGACGTCTATCGCCGCGACGAGGATGGCTATTACTGGTTCGTCGCGCGCGCCGACGACATGATCGTGTCCGGCGGCTACAACATCGCCGGCCCGGAAGTGGAAGCGGTGCTGGCGCTGCATCCCCATGTCGAGGAATGCGCGGTCATCGGCTGGCCGGATCCGGAGCGGGGCCAGATCGTCAAGGCGGTTGTGGTCCCCAGGCCCGGCGTCGCGGCCGGACCGGAACTCGTCAAAATCCTGCAGGATCACGTCAAGCGCATGCTGGCGCCTTACAAATATCCCCGCGCGATTGAATTTCGCGACGCCTTGCCCCGAACCAGCACAGGCAAATTGCAGCGCAGCGCCCTGCGTCCGAAATAGGCAATCTCCGATACCGCTTATTTACCCGCGGCCTTGCCGCCTTGCGGCCGCGCCCGCAGGCGCAATTCCGCCAGATCCTGGCGCTCGCGGCGGGCGAGAGACAATTGCGCGCGATAACCCAATTCATATTGGGGCGCGACCGGCATTTCGATGCCGTACCAGGCGGCGGCGCGCAAGGTCAGGGAGGGATCGACCAGATGCCCGCGCCCGATCGCCACCAGATCCGCGCGTCCGGCCGCCAGGATGGTGTTGATCTGGTCGGCCGATGAAATCGCCCCGACCGCCATGGTGGCGACACCCGCTTCGTTGCGGATCCTGTCGGAAAAGGGCGTCTGGAACATGCGGCCGAACACCGGCTCGGCGTCATGCACGGTCTGTCCGCCGGAGACATCGATCAGATCGCAGCCCGCCTGGGAAAACATTCGCGCCACTTCCACGGATTCCTCACCGGTGAGACCGCCCGCCTTCCAATCGGTGGCGGAGATGCGCACCGACATGGGCTTGGCGGCGGGCCAGGCGGCGCGCATGGCGCAAAACACTTCCAACGGATAACGCAGCCGGTTTTCCAGACTGCCGCCATATTCGTCGTGGCGACGATTGGTAAGCGGGGAGATAAAAGACGCCAGCAGATAACCATGGCCGCAGTGAAGTTCCGCCATGTCGAATCCGGCCCGGTCGGCGCGAAGGACAGCGCGCACGAAATCATCCCGTACCTGGTCCATGTCGGCGCGCGTCATCGCCCGTGGCACCTGGCTGTGCGGATAATAAGGCACCGCGGAGGCGGCGATCAGGGGCCACGCCCCGTCTTGCAGCGGCTCATCCATGCCATCCCAGATCAGCTTGGTCGCGCCTTTGCGTCCGGCATGACCGAACTGCATGCAGAGCTTGGCCTGGGTGTGGCCGTGAACGAAATCCGCCACCCGCTTCCAGGCCGCTTCCTGCTGATCGGTATAAAGCCCGGCACAGCCATGGGTGATGCGCGCTTCCGGCGAAACATTGGTCATCTCGGTGAAAACCAGGCCGGCGCCGCCCAGCGCCCGGGCGCCCAGATGCACCAGATGCCAATCGTCGGGCATGCCCTCCTCGGCGGAATACATGCACATGGGGGAGAGTACCACGCGGTTGGCCAGTTCCATTTCACGCAGGCGGAAAGGCTGGAACATGGGCGGCACATCTTCGCCCTTTATAGGCAGTCCGAGAGCTTTCTGTTCCCGCGCGAAATCGCGCGTCACCGCTGCCACGAATTCCGGCGCGCGCATTGCCAGATTGTCATAGGTGATGGATTTGGACCGAGTCATCAGGCCGAAAGCGAATTTGATCGGATCGTAGTTCCAGAACCGGGCCAGATGCTCGAACCAGGCCAGCGAGACATTGGCGGCATGCTGGGTCTTTTCCACGTCCTCGCGCCGGTCGCGCTCGAACCCCGCCAAGGCGCCTTTGATGTCGTCATGGGCGTTCAACGCTTCAAACAAGGCAATCGCGTCTTCCATGGCGAGTTTTGTGCCCGCTCCGATCGAGAAATGCGCCGTCGCCTTGGCGTCGCCCAGAAGAACGATATTGTCCTTCACCCAACGCGTGTTGCGGATCATGGGGAAGTTGCGCCACAGCGAACGGTTGGTGATGAGCTTGTGGCCCATCAGCTCTTCGGCGAACACACACTCCAGAAAGCGGGCGGACTGCGCCTCGCTCATCGCCGCCAGGCCCGCCCGGTCCCAGGTCGCCGGATCGGTCTCGATCACCCAGGTCGAATGGCCTTCTTCATACTGGTAACAATGGGCGATGAAGACGCCATGATCCGTTTCGCGGAAGAAGAAGGTGAAGGCGTCGAACGGCCGCGTCGATCCCAGCCAGACGAATTTGTTGGGCCGCAGATCCACCGCGGGCTGGAAATGATCCTCGTACAGCGCCCGCACCCGGCTGTTGATACCGTCGGCGGCGACGATCAGATCGCTACCGGCGAAGACGCCCAGATCGGTAATCTCCTGCTCGAAATGCAGTGCGACGCCGAGCCCGGCCGCCCGCTCCTGCAGCAGCCTGAGCAGGGTCTGGCGCGAGCAACCGCAAAAGCCGTTGCCGCCCACCCGGATGATTTCATTCTTGAAATGGATCGCGATGTCGTCCCAATAGGCGAAATTCTCGAGAATCGCGGCGTGGCTGACGGGATCGTAGCGCCGGAAAATATCGAGAGTCTGGTCGGAAAAGACGACGCCAAAGCCGAACGTGTCGTCGGCCCGGTTGCGCTCGTAAAGCGCGATGTCGCATTCCGGACGGCTTTTTTTCAGCAGGATGGAGAAGTAGAGACCAGCCGGTCCACCGCCAAGAATTGAGACCTTCATCTTCTCATCAGACCCGCTGCCTCCCGGTGCGTTCGGAGGTCGTCCATTTGCGCATGGGAATATATTTTAACCTTGAAATATCTCCCCGCCCGAGTCAAGTTTAGACCAGATCGCCAGAGGGAGAGAAATGTCGGATTTCGTGGGCCTTAACGCCCTGGTGACGGGCGGAGGACGCGGCATCGGAGCCGCGATCGCCACCGCGCTGACCCGTGGCGGCGCGCGCGTCACGGTCCTGGGACGCGAAGAAGCCGCACTGGCGGCGCGCGTTCAAGCCGGTCAGGCGGCGGCCTATGTCACGGCCGATGTCGCCGATGCCCCGGGCTTTGAAGCGATCATGGCGAAAATCGCCACGGACGGCGCCATCGATATCCTGGTCAACAATGCCGGCGCCGCCTTGTCCGCGCCTTTTCTGAAGACCAGCAATGCCGACTTCCAACGGATGCTGGACGTCAACCTGATGGGACCCGTGATCGCGACCCGGGCGGTCCTGCCGGGCATGGTCGCTCGGAAATTCGGCCGCATCGTCAACATCGCCTCGACCGCCGCCTTGAAGGGCTATCCCTATGTCGGCGCCTATGTGGCGTCCAAACACGCGCTTCTCGGCCTCACCCGCACCCTGGCGCTGGAGCTGGCCAGGACGGGGGTCACCGCCAATGCGGTCTGTCCCGGCTTCACCGATACGGACATGGTGAGCGCCAGCTTGGAGACCATCGTCGCCAAGACCGGCCGCACCATCGAGGCGGCGCGCGCCGAACTGACCCGGAGCAATCCGATGGGCCGTCTAATCGCTCCCGAAGAAGTCGCCGATGCGGTATGTTTTCTGGCCCGGCGCGAGTCAGCATCCATCACCGGTTCGGCGATCGCGGTCGCGGGAGGAGAAGTATGAACCCCAGATTGGCCCATCTCGATTCCGAGACCAAGGTCATGGAATCCCCCCATGCGCATAAGGACGAGCTGCGCCTGTGGCTGCGCCTGCTGACCTGCACAAATCTGATCGAAGCGGGAATTCGAAAACGGCTATCGGAGAATTTCGACACCACCCTGCCCCGGTTCGACCTCCTGGCGCAGCTGGAACGCTCCCCCAAGGGCATGACCCTGGGCGATCTTTCACGCCGCATGATGGTGACCAACGGCAACGTCACCGGCCTGGTGGAGCGGTTGGTGCAATCAGGCCATCTCAAGCGCTCCGCGCTGCCGAACGACCGGCGGGTCCAGATCGTCAAGCTTACGCCGAAAGGCCAGGCGAATTTCAACCGCATCGCCAGCGCGCATGAGGAATGGATCGCGGAATTCTTTGCCCGACTTTCGCCCAAGGATATCGATGGCCTGATCCAGTCCCTGGGAAAGTTGAAGGATTCCGTCAGATCAACCAACCCGCCGGCGGGGGCCTGATCATGCCGGCTTCGCCCTTGCGCGACTGGAAGCCTGGGCATTTCAAGCTCCAGATCGAAAGCGGCGTGGCGCGTATCTGCCTGGCGCGGCCGGAAAAAAAGAATCCCCTGACCTTCGAAAGTTATGCCGAACTGGTTCAGTTGTTCCGCAGCGCCGCCGGCGACGATGACGTCAAGGTCTTTGTGCTGACCGGCGAAGGCGGCAATTTCAGCTCCGGCGGCGATGTCTTCGAGATCATTGGTCCGCTTCTGAAAAAAGATGCCAAGGGCCTGCTTGCCTTCACCCAGATGACCGGCGATCTGGTCAAGGCCATGCGCGCCTGTCCCCAGCCGATCATCGCGGCGGTCGACGGGGTTTGCGCGGGCGCGGGCGCAATCCTCGCCATGGCGTCCGATCTTCGCATCGCAACGTCGGGCGCCAAAGTTGCTTTTCTGTTCAATCGCGTCGGCCTGGCGGGTTGCGACATGGGCGCCTGCGCGATGCTGCCGCGCCTGATCGGGCTTGGCCGGGCTTCGGAGCTATTGTTTCTCGGCCGCAACATGAGCGGCGAGGAAGGCCTGAACTGGGGTTTTTTCAATCGCCTCGTTGCCGCCGATGCCTTGGCAGAATCGGCAGCCGCACTGGCCCGCGAGATCGCCGCGGGCCCCAGCTTCGCGCATGGCATGACCAAGAAAATGCTGACGATGGAATGGGCGATGGCGCTCGACAGCGCGATCGATGCCGAAGCGGTGGCGCAGGCGCTGTGCATGCAAACCGAGGATTTCGCCCGCGCCTATCGCGCTTTCGCGGCGCGCGAAAAACCTATTTTCCGGGGAAACTGAACCGCATGGAATCCGCCAAGCCTCCCTTCTCCCAGCCGCGCGAACGCCCCGTGCCGATTCATCCCCGGTACTTTTCCGATGACGCCTGGTCCACGCTTCGCACGGTCCGCTTCTCCGACTGCGATCCGGCCGCAATCGTCTACACGCCGCGCTTCATCGACCTGGTCAATGGCGTGATCGAGGATTTCTTCATCGGCCAGTTGCGCATCGATTATCACGCGTTGATCCGCACCGACCGGGTGGGGCTGGGCTACAAAAGTGTCGATACTGATTTCTTCAAACCGGCCTTCATGGGCGACCGATTAAGCTTTACCGTGCTGATCGAACATATCGGCCGCACCTCGGTCATCTTCTCGGTCCATGCCATTCGCGAGCTGGATGAGGTGATGCGCTGCCGCTTGGTGATGGTGACGACATCGCTGAACACCAACAGCGCCATCAACATCCCCGCGAATTTGAAAGACGCGCTGATCGCGTATCGGGACGCTTGCCGATGACACGCAAAATTCTGCAACCGCAGGGGTGGCCGCGGCCCCGAGGCTATGTCAACGGCATCGTTGCAAAGGGCACGGCGATTTACCTGAGTGGTCAGATCGGCTGGGACGAGAAAGGCGTCTTCCCGGCCGACTTTGTCGGGCAAGTGCGCCAGGCGCTGGAAAATATCACACGCCTGCTCGCGGAGGCGGGCGCGACGCCGCAATCGGTGGTCCGGCTGGTCTGGTTCGTGACTGATCTGGCGGCCTATAGCGGCAATCTCAAGGAGATCGGCAAGGCCTATCGTGCGGTCTTTGGCGACTTCTATCCGACCATGACCATGGTGCAGGTCGTGCGCCTGGTCGAACCCCAGGCCATGGTGGAAATCGAAGCCACCGCTGTTCTTCCGGAATAGTTCAGTCCGGCTTCAACAGCGACCGCGCGATCACGATCTTTTGCACTTCCGAGGCGCCTTCATAGATGCGCATGGCGCGGATCTCGCGATAAAGGCTTTCCACCACGGCGCCCGAACGCACGCCTGCGGCGCCCCAGATCTGCACCGCATCGTCAATGATCTCCTGCGCCGCCTCGGTGGAAAACAATTTGGCCATCGCCGCTTCGCGGGTGATGCGCTCCTGGCCGCCGCAATCGCGGGCCCAGGCGGCGCGATAGACCAGCAGCGCCGCAGCATCCACCTTCAGCGCCATATCTGCCAGCTTGACCTGGGTGAGCTGCAGATCGGCGAGCCTGGCGCCGAACATGGGCCGGCTGGTGGCGCGCGAAAGAGACTCGTCCAGCGCCCGGCGGCCAAGACCCAGCGCCGCCGCCCCGACGCTGGGACGGAACACATCCAGCGTTCCCAGCGCCACCCGCATGCCCGCGCCGCGGGTCCCGATCACGGCATCTGTGGGCACGAAACAATTGTCGAATTGGAGAGTCGCCATCGGATGGGGCGCGACGATATCGATCCGCTCCACCACTTTGAGGCCGGGCGTGTCGGCGGCCACGGCGAAGGCGGTGTACTTCTCCCCGTCCCGGGCGAACACGACATATTGATCGGCGATGCCACCATTGGAGATCCAGGCCTTGGTGCCATCGAGGCGAATGCCACCCGGCGCCTCGCGCGCCACCGTGCTCATTGCCGCGACATCCGAACCGGCTTCGGGCTCGGAGAGCGCAAAGCCGGTCAGGTGGCGGCCGCTGCGCGGCCCCGGCAGCCATTGTGCCCGCTGTTCGGGCGTACCGAACAAGGTGATGGCCGCCGTGCCCAGTCCCTGCATGGCAAACGCAAAATCCGCCAGCGCGGCATGACGGGCCAATATCTCCCGCGCCAGGCAGATGGAGCGCAGATCGAAGCCGCTATTCTCTTGCGGTACGGCCAGATCGAGCCAGCCCGCCTTTCCCATCGCGCCCACCAGCCGGCGGCAGATGGCGTCCGGATCGTTGTGATCGCCCAGCAACGCCGGCAGCTCCGCCGCCGCCCAGGCCTCCAGGCGGGCGGCCAGCTGACGATGGCGTTCTTCGAACCATGGCCATGCGAGATAGCTTGCGTCACTCAAAGCGCCTTCTCCCTCTCGACCGGCGGATCTTATTTATAGTTCGGATCGCGGTAGACTTCCTGGCCGCCGACATAGGTTGCCAAGGCCTTCATATTCGGAATCCTTTCCACCGGCACGGTGAGAAAATCGTCGGTGAGAATTGCGAAATCCGCGAGCTTTCCCGGCTCGATCGAACCGCGATGGTCCTCCTCGCCGATCAGCTTGGCATAGTTGATGGTATCGAGCCTGAGCAGCAATGTCCGCGACGCGATTTTCTGGTCGGCGCCATAGACACCGTCCGAAATCGTATCGCGGCTGGCGAAGTGGTAAAGTTCCCAGAAGGGATTGAAAGGGATCACCGGCGAATCGGTGCCGCCCGCCACCAGCAGTCCGGCATCGAGATAGGTCTTCACCGGCGTCACTTCGCTGGCCATGTCCATGCCCCAATATTTCTTCAGGGCGGGCGCGGCCAGATAAAGATGATCCTGCGCGGAGACCATCAGCTTCAGGTCCTGCATCCGCTTGACCAGATCGGGCCGGGCGACAAAGGCATGCTCGACCGTCCAGCGCTTGCCGATCAGCGGCTTGTCCTTGTTCGCCTGCTCGTAGGCCGTGAGCACCTGGTCCACCGCTGCATCGCCTACCGCGTGGGTGGCGACGCGCCAGCCTTGGCGATTGATTTCCAGCACCACCGAATTGTAGGCGGCCGGCGGCGAAACCGTGAGACCGGAATAGGTGCCGCCTTTGCCATAGGGCTCCAGATACGGCCTCGAGAGATGGCCGCCTTCGAAACCGCCATCGACGATCAGCTTGATGCCGCCAATGCGGACATAATCATCGCCCTCGTCCTGCTTGACGCCCCATCTGGCGATGGCCTGGTCCACCTGCTGGGGGTTACGGAATTCAAACCCGGGCATGTAAACCGTGTAGCGCAAACTCAAAGTATGGTTTGCGGCCGCCGCCTTCCACAGGCTGAGCGCCTGCATCATGTCGCCTTTGTAGGAGCCGGCGATGCGCACCGCCGTCATGCCATAGGGATTGAGCGCCTTCTGGGTCGCGACGATATCTTCCATGGTCAGCGCCTTGGCCGGCGGCAGAGTCACCAGCGCCTTGGCATTGTCGAAAAGCTCGCCGGTCAGCTCGCCGTCCGCACCCTTGCTGATCTGGCCGCCGGCGGGCACCGGCGTGTCCTTGGTGATGTTGAATTTCCGGAACGCCACGTCATTGAGAATGTAGGAATGCCCACCCCGCACCAGCGCCACGGGATTGTTGGGCGCCGCCTGATCCAGCTCCTTCGCGGTCGGCAGGCGCTGCTCCTTGAGCTGGGCTTCATGCCAGTCGGAATTGGAAACCAGAAGAGTGCCCGGCGCCGTTCTGGCTGCCGCGTTGGCCACGGTGGTAAGAAGCTCGGCCAAGGTGCGGACATGGGAAAGATCGATGCCGCTGCCGCCGCCCTCATTGTGAAAATGATCGTCCGCCAGGCCAGGGCTGACGAAATGGCCCTTCAGGTCCACGACCTTGGTGCCTTTGCCGATATATCTGCGCATTGCGGCATTGCCGCCCACCGCGATGAACCGGTCGCCGGCAATCGCAACGCCTTGCGCCACATCGTCCTTGGCATCGGCCGTGAAGATCTTGCCATTGAGATAAACGGTATCGGCCCGCTGGGACGCACCCATGGCTGTCACGGCCAGGGCGGCAAGAAGGGCGACCGAAAGGCCGGCCGCCTTGACGGCATTTTTTCGGATCATGGCCTCTCCCCCGGTGATATTTTAGATATAAAGTTCGTGGGGTTGGATGACGAAGTCAAGGCGGGGAAAACCCGGCCGCAGAGGGGATTTCCGTGAATTTTGTCTCCACCTGGAGCGAGAAGGCGTCTAAGCTGGATGTTCCAAACGCGCCGGAGACCCGTCTATGAAGGCCATTTTCGTCCAGATCAAATGCGAGTTGACCAAGGCGTTCGACGTCGCCGCATATCTTGTCGATAATTTTCCGGAGACCGCGGAAGTGTATTCCACCTCCGGGACCTACGATCTGCTGGCAAAATTCGAACTGAGCGACGAAAGAAGCTATGGCGAGTTTGTGACCAAAAAGCTGCAGCGCGTTCCCGGAATCCGGGATACCTATTCCATCGTGGCCTTCAAATTCCGCTGGAATCCCGAGCCAAAGCCCGAATTCGAACCCAGGGCGGAAGACATGACCAACCGCCCCAAATCGTCATAAACCGCAAGCCCTACGCCTTCTTTTTTCCCGCCAGAATGTCAGTGTCGATCGGAAGCCGCCGCAAAGGAATGCCGGTCGCGGCATAGATCGCATTGCGGATGGCGGGCGGCGCGGTCGTGACCCCGGTCTCGCCGATGCCGCCGGGCGCTTCGCCACTTTTGATCAGGTGCACGTCGATGGCGGGCGCCTGATCGATACGCAGCATGCGGTAATCGTGGAAGTTCGACTGCTTGACACGGCCATTCGCCACCGTGATCTCGCCATAGAGCGCCGCCGTCGAACCGAAGATCATGCCGCCTTCCAGCTGCGCGACAATGGTGTCCGGATTGACGGCAATGCCGGTATCGACGGCGGTGGTGAGGCGATGCAAGCGGACATCGCCATGCTCGCTCACTTCGACATGCGCCACCGTGGCGATGAAGCTGGCAAAGGACACCTGCACAGAGACGCCGCGGCCATGACGCGGCGGCAGTTTCGTGCCCCAGCCCGCCTTGTCCGCCGCAAGGTCGAGAGCGGCGAGAAGGCGCGGCGTTTTTGTCAGCATCGCGCGGCGGAATTCCACCGGATCCTTGCCCGCCTTCTTTGCCAGTTCGTCGATAAAACTTTCGATTGCAAAGACATTGTTGTTGGGACCGACGCCGCGCCAGAAACCGGTCGGCACTGCGGGCGGCTCGTCCCGCACCACTTCGACGCGCAGATTGGGAATCGCATAGGGAATGTCGATGGCGCTGTCGACAGTGTCGAAATCGATATTGTGATTGCCCGCGAAACCCGCCGGCAGCCAGCGCGCCACGACGGACGATCCGGTCACGCGGTAATGCCAGCCGTCGATTTTTCCGTCTTTCAAGGTCGCGGCAATGCGGTCGTAATAGACCGGACGATAAACGTCGTGCTGGATATCCTCTTCGCGCGTCCACACCACCTTGACCGGCCCATCGACCTGCTGAGCGACACGGATGGCCTTGATGACCATGTCGGGCTCGAGCCGCCGTCCGAAGCCGCCGCCGATGATCTGGTTGTGCACAATGACTTTGTCGAGCGGAACGCCGGCGGTGGCCGCGGCGGTCGACTGCACCCGCGCCGCAATCTGGGTGCCGAGCCAGACTTCGCAGGCGCCCGGCGTCAGATGCACGGTGCAATTCATCGGTTCCATGGTGGCATGCGCCAGGAAGGGCATTTCGTAATGCGCCTCGATTTTTTCGCCGTCCGCCAGCGCCTTGTCGGCATCGCCGACCTGCTTGGCGACAAGGCCGCTCTGTTCGCTGGCCGCCTTTATCTGTTTCCAGATCAGGGCCGAGTCGACGCGGCCATTGGCGCCCGCATCCCAGGAGATGACGAGCGAATCCAGACCGCGCTTGGCGGCCCACATATGGTCGCCGACCACCGCCACCATATCGTCCAGCACGATAACCTTCTGTACGCCGGGAATATTCTTTGCCGCGCTGTCGTCGACATGGCCGACTTTGCCGCCAAAAACCGGGCTTGCCGCGATAGTGGCGAACTTCAGGCCGGGCAGCATCACATCAATGCCATAGACTTCCTTGCCGTTGACTTTGGTGGACGTATCCAGCCGCTTCAACGGCTTGCCGATCAGCTTGAAATCCTTTGGCGCTTTCAGGGGCGGATTGGCCGGCGGCGTGCCGCCCGCCTGTTCCGCCAGTTCGCCATAGCCGAGCGTGCGGTTGCTCGCCTTGTGCATGACAACCCCGTTTTCGGTCGTGCAGGTCGCGGGATCGACGTTCCATTGTTTGGCGGCGGCGGCGACCAGCAATGCTCGCGCGCCCGCGGCGGCTTTGCGCAAGGGAGTCCAGAAGGCGCGGACGGAATTGGAATTGCCGGTGGCCTGCACCCCCAGCATCGGATTGGCATACAATTTTTCGTTGGGAGGCGCGGCTTCCAGCGCGACCTTGGTCCAATCGGCGTCCAGCTCCTCCGCCAGGATCATGGGAATGGAGGTAAAAACGCCCTGTCCCATTTCCACCTGCGGCATGACCAATGTCGTCTTGCCGGACCGGTCGATGCGAATGAAGGCGTTGGGCGCAAAAGGACCAGGCTCGACCGGCGCACCTTCCGGCGCATTCGGCACGGCCGCCTCGGCGAGCGGCATATGGAAAGCGAGCACGAAGCCGCCCGCCAAACCGCTTTTCAGCAAACCGCGGCGTGAATGAATTCTCTCGATCAATCCCATGGCGACCTCCCTATGTTTGACGGCCGCGCGCAGCGCGTTCGGCCGTCCCACCATCGACTGGAAGAGCTTGAGGCCGAGCCTGTCAGCTCCGGCAGGATGTCACAGCCAAATTATCACGGCGGCAAGGCGGCGTCGATAAAAGAGATACGCCATTTGCGCGCGTCAGGTCACCAGCGCCCGCGCCTTGAACTGTTCGGCGTCCCATTGGCGCGTGGCCAGCACGTCGCGCAAGGCGTCCGTTGCCCGCCAGATATCGGCAAAACTCAGGTAGAGCGGGGCGAAGCCGAAGCGCAGTATGTCGGGGGCTCGAAAGTCCCCGATGATCCCCCGCGCAATCAGCGCCTGCACGATGGGATAACCCTGCGCGTGCCGGAGGGAAACATGACTTCCCCGTGACAGCCGGTCGCGAGAGGTTACGACATCCAGACCCAGGCCCTGACAGGACGAGTCGATAAGCTCGATAAACAGCGAGCAAAGTTGCTGCGATTTTCGGAACAGCAATTCACGCGGTGCTTCCAGCATCAGATCCACCCCGATTTCGAGCGCCGTCAGGCCCAGAATGGGAGGGGTGCCGCTCAGAAACCGGTTGATGTCCGGCGCGGGCTGGAATGCGCCGGCGAAGTCGAACGGGGCGGCATGCCCAAACCAGCCGGTAATGGGCGATTTCAGGTCTTTCTGCAGGCGCTTTGCGACATGCAGGAACGCCGGGGCGCCGGGGCCGCCATTGAGGTATTTGTAGCCGCATCCCACCGCCATGTCGGCATCGACGGCCCTGAGGTCGACTTCCACCGCGCCCGCGCTATGGCACAAATCCCATATCACCAAGGCCCCGCATTCATGCGCGCGCCGGGTAATGGCTGCCATGTCGTATTTGTGCCCGGTCTTGTAATGGACATGTGTCAGCAGAATGACGGCGACGTCCTTGCTGATCGCCTCCATCACCTGGTCCGGCGCGACGGTACGAACCGAAAGCTGGGGCAGCAATGCGGCAATTCCATCGGCGACATAAAGATCGGTGGGAAAATTTCCCGCTTCCGACAGAATGATCCTGCGCTCCGGCCGGGCGGCAGTGGCGGCCATCAGAAGCTTGAAGATATTGACCGAGGTCGAATCCGCGACCACCACTTCTCCCGCTGCCGCGCCGATCAGAGACGCAATCTTGTCGCCGACGCGCCGAGAGGCCCCGATCCAGTCATGGGTGTTCCAGCTTCGGATCAGGCCTTCGCCCCATTCCTGGCGCACCACCTCGTTCAGGCGCGGCGCGGTCGCGGCGGGCAACGCGCCCAGGGAATTGCCGTCGAGGTAAACGACGCCCTGCGGCAACGAGAAACGCTGCCGAAAGGCACGGATCGGATCTGCCTCATCCAGCGCCTGGATGAAATCGGGTGGTTCAACCGTCATGATGTGAGTCTGTGGCTCCTGACGTCCGCTGCGAAATAGATCGCGCCCAGCAAGGCGTAATAGCCCAGCGCGAACGCCATCGGAATATACATTTGCAGATAGGTGGCCATGATCACGGCGATCCCGCCGATAAAAGCCAGAACAATCCAGCTTGCCCAGGGATAGAGCGGCATCGCGAATTTGCGATGGACTTCATTCTTGGTTCTGCTGCGAAAACCCATATGGCTGATGATGATGCTGGTCCAGGTGCCCATCAGCAGGATGGCCGAAGCCGAGATGATATATTCTATGACCTTGCCGGGAACGAAATAGTTCAGCAGCACGCCGATAAACATCACGGCCGCCGATACGCTGATGCCCGCGGTCGGCACACCGCGTTCGTTAATGCGGGAAAGCCCGGCGGGTGCATGCCCCTTGGCGCCCAGGGATTGCAAAGTCCGGGCACCGGCGAACAATCCGCTGTTGCAGGACGACAGCACCGCCGAAATCAGCACCAAATTGATGATGCTGGCCGTGGCGGGCAAGCCGATCCGGGTGAACACCAGCACGAAGGGACTGACGGTCGGCACGATCTGGCGCCAGGGCACCAGCGCCATGATGATCGCCAGCGAGCCGATGTAAAAAATCAAAATTCGCGCCACCACGCCATTGACGGCACGCGGCAGATTGCGTTCCGGATCTTTCGCTTCGCCCGCGGCAAGCCCAACCAGCTCGCTGCCCCCGAAGGCAAAGAACGCAATCGGCAGTGCAGCCAGAAACCCGCCCAGGCCAGTGGGGAACATCCCGCCATCGTTCCAGATATTGGCCAATGAGGCATGCGCGCCGGTCAGGCCGATCCCTTTCACCAGCAGAAAAATTCCCGCCAGCATCATGCCGATGATCGTGATCACCTTGCCCAGGGTCAGCCAGAATTCCAATTCCCCGAACAGACGCACGCCGCAGAGGTTGATTCCGTACAGCACCATCAGGCTCACCAGCGCCGGAATCCATTGCGACAGGTCCGGGAACCAGAATTTGACGAAGATCGCCATGGCCGTGATGTCGACCATCCCGACCAGGATCCAGCTCATCCAGTAATTCCAGCCGACCAGAAAACCGAAAGCAGGATGGATATAGTCTTCGGCCAACGCGTCCATCGTCGTGGCTTGGGTATGTGCCAGCGCCATTTCGCCCAGAGCGCGGGCGATGAAGAAAATCATCAGGCCGCCCACCGCATAGGCGACCAGCAGAGCCGGCCCAGCGCTGCGGATACCCGCCGCGGACCCCAGGAAAAGTCCGGACCCGATCGCGCCGCCGATGGCGATGAACTGCAGATGTCGCGCGGTCAGACCGCGATGCAGGGTACCAACAGAATTCACGATCCCCGGTGCGGAGATCGGATCGGCCGGCCGCCCAATTCCTTCGATAGCCACGGATTTCCCCTCGCGTTTGCCCGAACCGCATACTAGCCCGGAAGCAGGCCCCATCATTTTAAATCTGAACAATCCCGGCCGGGAGCCTAGCCTTCCGAATGGACGGTGTGAACAGGCGGCGCCTCAGCGCTCGCCAAGCTCCCGCAAAACGGCGCGAACGGGCGACGCATCCAGGCCCGCCAGGGCAAGCGGCAACGCGATCAGCTCATAATCGCCGGGCGGAACATGATCCAGAACCAGCCCTTCCAGAATCCGCATGTCGTGCGGCACCGCAAGATGAGCCTCCATCGTCTTGGAAGTTTCCGGATCGATCGAGGGCGAATCGATGCCGACCAGCATCACGCCATGGGCGGCCAGGGCCCGGATCGCGCCGGCACTGACGGCGGTGAAGCTGGCCGGCCAGCTATCCGCCGGGAACCGGTCGAACGTGCGAAACAACATTCTGGAGACGCCCGCACTCCAATGGGCTTCCACAAGCTCGGCGCCGATGGCGCCTTTGGCGCCGCGCGCATCCACCACCCGGCAAGGCCCCAGATAAGGCTCAAGCGATACGGCATCGATGGACAGCCCAGCCGGATCGTAATGCAGGGGCGCGTCCGCATGCGCGCCCGAATGGGTGGAAAGTTCGATGGACGCGACATTTACGGGACTACCGCCGCCATAGGTCCAGCGTTGGCGAATGGCGAAAGCCGTATCGCCGGGCCAAACCGGAAGCGCCGGGCGCAGCGGCTGGGAAATATCCCAAAGCTTTCTGGAAGAACGCATTTCACCCAATTATGCAATTACGGGCTGAACAATGGGACCGGCCGACTGTCTTTGTCTGATTTCCGGCAGAGGGCAAGAAGACAATCCAGCCTACCGGCACGCGCCAGCCGCCGCCAGTCCGGATCGCAAGCTCCGGCGCCGGGAACGGCCGCACGCGCGAACGGCCGAAGCGGCGGTCGGGAGAACTAACCCTGGCTTCGGGCGAGGACATGCGCCTGAGTCCCGCGATGAATGATCCGGTCGGTGCCTATTATAGTGTCGGGGGCAATGTCCGGCAGATCTTCGAGCCTGTGGTAAAGCGGCGCAAAATCGGCTTCCGCGGTCTGATGCAGCAATTCCTCGAAACTGTCGATGACGAAATAGCCCTGCTGATAATCGTCAATTTGATAGCGGGTGCGCATGACGCGCTCCAGATCGAATTGCAAACGATTGGGCGAGGGATCGTCCAGGGCAAAAACGGATTCGCCAAAGCTCGAGACGATGCCCGCGCCATAAAGCCTGAGCCCGCCGGATTCGCGGATCAGGCCGAACTCCACCGTGTACCAATAGAGTCGCGCCAGCTTTTCCAGGGAATGAAAATTCAGCGCCCGCAGTCCGCCCAATCCGTATGCCTGCATATAGTCGGCGAAGACGGGATCGGAAAGCAGCGGCACATGCCCGAACACATCGTGGAAGACATCCGGTTCCTCCAGATAATCCAGCTGCTCCGGCTTGCGGATGAAACGGCCCGCCACAAAACGCCGATTGGCGAGATGTTCAAAAAATACCGCGTCCGGTACCAGCCCGGGCACCGCCACGACCTGCCAGCCGGTCAGTTTGTGCAGTCGTTCGGATAAGTCTTCGAAGTCGGGAATTCCCCCGCGGGACAGGCGCAAGCTGTCCAACCCTTTCAGGAAAGGCGCGCTGGCCCGGCCCTTGAGCATCGCGGATTGGCGCGCAAAAAGCTGGTCCCATACCTGATGCTCGCGCGGAGAATAACCCGCCCAATTTTGCGGAATGACCCAGTCGGCATTTGCATCAGTTGGCGGAAGGGAAAGGTCGGTTGCCATGCCTTGACTCCAGATAGTTACATATGAAACCATCTTTCCTGGTCCCGCAAGTGGCAGGAGAATTGGCGATGGAACTCTGGGACAACCCGATCGGCACGGACGGCTTTGAATTCGTCGAATATACCGGTCCGGATATTGCCGCCCTGCACCGATTGTTCGAGCGCATGGGCTTTCGCGCCGTCGGCCGCCACCGTTCCAAAGCGGTGACGCTCTATCGGCAGGGTGACACAAATTTTATCGTCAATGCCGAGCCGGACAGCCATGGCGTGCGTTTCGCCCAGGCGCATGGCCCCAGCGCCTGCGCCATGGCGTTTCGCGTCAAGGACGCGGCCGCCGCCTATCGCCAGCTTCTTGCGCGCGGCGCCGAGCCTTTCGCCAATGCCGTCGGCCCCATGGAATTGAATATCCCTGCGATCCAGGGCATCGGCGGAAGCGTGATCTACCTGGTCGACCGCTATGGCAGCCATTCGATCTATGACGTGGATTTCGTGCCCACCGATTCGGCGCGCGGCTTCGCGCATGACGGCGCCGGCCTCTGCAGTATCGACCATGTCACCCACAACGTCTTTCGCGGCAATATGGACCTGTGGGCCGGCTTCTATGAGCGGCTCTTCAATTTCCGCGAAGTGCGCTATTTCGATATCGAAGGCAAGCTGACCGGCCTCAAGTCCCGCGCCATGACCAGCCCCGACGGCAAGATCCGCATCCCGATCAACGAATCCTCGGACGACAAATCCCAGATCGAGGAATATCTGCACGCCTATCACGGCGAAGGCATCCAGCATATCGCATTGGGGAGCAACGACATCTACGCCTCCGTCGAAATGCTGCGAAACAATGGCGTCGCGTTCCAGGACACGCCGGATACCTATTATGAGCGGCTGGACAATCGCATTCAGGGACATGGCGAGGATGTGCCGCGCCTGAAACGCGATCGTATTTTGATGGACGGCGCGCAGGACGAGGAAACCGGTTTGCTGCTCCAGATCTTCACCCAGAATGCGATCGGTCCGATTTTCTTCGAGATCATCCAGCGCAAAGGCAATGAAGGTTTCGGCGAAGGCAATTTCCGCGCCCTGTTCGAAAGCATCGAAGCCGACCAGGTTCGCCGCGGCGTGCTGCAGGACGTGAAGAGATGACCCGCAACTGGATCGAATTTCCCCGCATCGAAGGCGAAACCTCCCGCCAGGCCCATGCCGATCTGCCGGCGGGGACCTTCGAGCGCGAAATCGGCCGTGACGGATTCTTCGGGCCCGCCGCGCACCTTTATCACCGCCACCCGCCCACCGGCTGGACCTCGTTCGAAGGGCCGCTGCGCCCCCGGGCCTTTGACGCCAAGGCGGCGGCAAGTTCCGGCGTACCGCTGGAAGGCGCGGCCCTCCTGACCAATGCGCATTGCGCCATCTCGATCTGGTCCTGTGCGGACCCCATGACGCATCTGGTGCGCGATGCCGATGGCGATCTGCTGTTGTTCATGCATCAGGGCGCCGGCGCATTGTTCTGTGATTTCGGTCATCTGTCCTATGGCGAAGGCGATTACATCCTGTTGCCGCGCGGGACGATGTGGCGGCTTGAGCCATCGGCACCCACGACGGCGCTGCAGATCGAAGCCCGCAATGGCGGATTCAAGCTGCCGGAGCGCGGACTTCTGGGTCCGCATGCCCAATTCGATCCCGCCGCGCTGGAGACGCCGAAGCTGGATGCGGAATTCCGCGCCCAGCGCGACGGCGAATGGTCGGTCCGGGTCAAGCGTCGCGACCAGATCTCCATTATCCGCTACCCCTTCAATCCCCTGGATGCGGTGGGTTGGAAAGGTAACCTCACTCCGGTCAGGCTCAACTGGCGCGACATCCGCCCGGTGTCCAGCCATCGCTATCATTTGCCGCCCAGCGTGCATGCGACCTTCGTCGCCGACCGTTTCGTGGTCTGCACCTTCGTGCCGCGTCCGCTCGAAAGCGATCCGGGGGCGCTCAAGGTCCCGTTCTTCCATTCCAACGACGATTTCGACGAGATGATCTTCTATCACGCGGGCGATTTCTTCAGCCGCGACAATATCCGTCCCGGCATGGTGACGTTTCATCCAAGCGGCTTCACCCATGGCCCGCATCCCAAGGCCTTCGCGGCGGGCGCCAAGGCGGCCAAGACCATGACCGACGAAGTGGCGGTGATGATCGACGCCCGCGACGCGCTGGACATGGGCGCCCCGGCCCAGGCGCAGGAAGACGCGGGCTATGCCGACAGCTGGAAGACCAAATGAAACTGGCCTCGCTGAAGGGTGGCCGCGACGGGCGGCTTGCCGTGGTGTCGCGCGACCTGGCGCGGGCAGTGATGGTGCGGGACATTGCGCCGACCCTGCAGGCGGCACTGGATGACTGGGACAAAATAGCGCCGAAGCTGGAGGCGATTTACGGCGCGCTGAGCGGCGGGCGCATCGAAGACAGTTTTGCCTTCGATCCTAAGAATTGCGCCAGCCCCCTGCCCCGCGCCTATCAATGGGCGGACGGGTCCGCCTATGTCACGCATGTCGAGCTGGTGCGAAAGGCGCGCGGGGCGGAGATGCCGCAGAGTTTCTGGACCGATCCGCTGTTATACCAGGGCGGTTCGGACAGTTTTCTCGGGCCCACCGATCCGATTGTCGCCGCAGACGAAGCCTGGGGCATCGACATGGAAGGCGAAGTGGCGGTGATCACGGACGATGTGCCCTATGGCTGCAGCGCCGAAGATGCGTCGCGGCACATCAAGCTGGTGATGCTGGTCAATGATGTGAGCCTGCGCAACCTCATCCCGGCGGAGATGGCCAAGGGTTTCGGCTTCTTTCAGTCCAAGCCCGCCACCGCCTTTTCGCCGGTGGCGGTCACACCGGATGTGCTGGGCCCCACCTGGCGCGATGGCCGTTTGCACCGCCCGCTCGAAGTCGCCCGCAATGGCGCGGCATTCGGCGCACCCGACGCCGGCACCGACATGGTGTTCAATTTTCCGCAACTGATTGCTCATGCCGCCAAAACCCGCGCCCTGGTTGCCGGAACTATCATCGGCTCCGGTACCGTCTCCAATCGCGACCGGTCCGTGGGTTCGGCCTGCATCGCCGAGCGCCGCATGCTGGAACAGATCGAAACCGGCACACCAACCACGCCCTTCCTGAAATTCGGCGACCGGGTGCGGATCGAAATGCGGGATGAAAGCGGCCAAAGCATTTTCGGAGCGATCGATCAACATGTCCGGCGCATCTGATCTCACGCTTTACAGCTATTTCCGCTCTTCGGCCGCGTTCCGCGTGCGCATCGCCCTGGGTCTCAAAGACCTGAAGGCCGACATGCGCTTCGTGCATCTATTGAAGGACGGCGGCCAGCAGCATGCGGATGCCTATGGCGTCCTCAATCCCCAGCATCTTGTGCCGACCTTGATCAGCAATGGCCACGTCATGACGCAATCGCTGGCCATCCTGGAATATCTGGATGAAGAGGTGCCCGAGCCGCCATTGCTGCCCCAGGGTGCCTTGGCGCGCGCGCGGGTGCGCCAGATTGCGCTGTCCATCGCCTGCGATATCCATCCTCTCAGCAATCTGCGCGTGCTGCGCTATCTTCGGCACACCCTGAACGCCGACGACCAGGCCCGCATTGGCTGGCAAATGCATTGGATGACGGAGGGATTGGGCGCGCTCGAAACATTGCTGGCGCACGATCCCGCCACGGGCGATTTCTGTCACGGCGATGCGCCGACCCTGGCAGATATCTGCCTGGTGCCGCAATTGACCAATGCGCGGCGTATCCAGATGGATCTGGCGCCTTACCCGACACTTTTGCGCATCGAAGAATCGGCGTATCGCCTGCCTGCGTTTGTCGCCGCGCGCCCGGAGAACCAGCCCGATGCCGAGTGAGACCCGCCTCGACCTGGATGCGTTCATACCGTATCGGCTGTCGGTGCTGACGAACCGCGTTTCCAGCGCGATCGCGCGGCATTATTCCGATCGTTTCGATCTGTCGATTCCCGAATGGCGGGTAATGGCGGTCCTCGGCCAGGCGCCCGGACTTTCGGCGCGGGACGTCGCGGCGCGTACGGCCATGGACAAGGTGCAAGTCAGCCGCGCCGTGCAGTCGCTGCTCGCGGCCAAGCGCCTGACCCGCACCGCCCATTCGCAGGACGGGCGCGTAGCCCATCTGTCGCTGTCCGCCAAAGGCCAGGCGATCTACAATGACGTGGTTCCGCTGGCTTTAGGCCTGGAAAAGCAATTCCTTTCGGTGCTCAACCTTGCGGAACAGAAATCCCTTGATGCGCTGTTGTCGAAATTGTCGCGTCACATGGATAGAATGACGGCCACGCCCGTCGCCGATTTCCGCGCCGAACCTACCGCAGCCGTGCCGGGCTGAACCGCCATACGCACCAGAGCAGGAATGCGGCGCCGAGTGCGGCAACGACCCAGAGCGGGCTGCCGGACACGGCGATGCCCCCCGCGGCCGCCCAGATGATGGAAATAAACGCTTCCGCCAAGGTCGCGATGCGCGAAGAGGTATGCCGGCGGCGAAACTGGCTCCGTTTTGCCTGCGACCGGAACCAGAGCTGAATCGCCGTGGAGGAGATCGCGGCCGCCCCGATGCCAGCAATCGCGGCAAGCGCCTGGCGCCCCGAAACCAACACCAGCGCGGCGACGAAGGGACAGAAGACAAGGCCGATACATTGCATGACGGCCTCGACCTTCGCCTGCAGCAGCCGCTTTGGCGCGACGGGCGCGGAACCCACCAGATCGGGCGCATCTTCACCCGATATGGTCAGCCAGGCGAGGCCGCCGGCGAGCTGGCCGGCCGCCATGATGAGTACCGGCACCAGAACGACGGCCGCGCCGCCGCGCCCGTAATTGTGCCAGAGCAGGATCGCGGGCGGCGAAAGATAAAGCAATTGCATCAGCGATTGGGAGATCAGCCAGGGATCGCGCAGGATCAGAAGCCGCTCCTTGCGGCGCAGCGCCGCCGCCGGCGTTCCCACATGAAAGCGGTCCTTGCCGGACGCCTTATGGCGGGAGAGATGGGCAACACTGGATGCGGCGAGAACATAGCTGGCGAAGCGCGGTGCGTAGCGTGCGGTGACGGCGAGAAACACCAGGATGCTGCCGCCCAGAACCCAAACAAGGCCGTGCCAATCTCCCAGCGCGGCGCGCGCCGGCCACCAGAAAATACTCCCTTCGCCAGGCGCATGCGCCAGGACATACGAGGATCGCAGAAACGCCGCGCGCGACAGGGTATCGCTGGAAAACATCGCCGCGATCTGCAGCCCGATGACAAAAATTCCGCCGACAAGGGCAGCGGCGATCTGGGCCACGAGCCGCGTGCGCCTGGGGCCGATCATCTGAAAAAGCTTGATCGTCAGGATTATGGCGAGCCCGGTGGTGATCAGCGATACGGCGATCAGCACGCCATAGGCGCCCAGCCAGCGCAAACCGCCGCGCCAGATCAGAACGTCGATAAAGGGGCCTATCAGCAGGATGGACATCAGGGCCGCCGACAGCGCCATGGAACCGATGCGCACGGAAAACAGCTTTTCCGCCGGCACCGGCGCGCTCAGAATCAACTCGAGATCGGACCGCGTATAGAAGGTGCGCGTCACGCTTTCCATCGCCTGCGACAGCATCGCCGAGCCGGACAGAAGGATGGTGGCGGTGACGGCAATGAGCGTGGGCAGATCGGGCTGGATTCCCCGTCCGGCATAATTGCGGATGACGAGATAGGCCACGCCATGCAGGGCCAGTGCGAAGGCGACAAGCCAGATGGCAACCCTGCCCTCCCGATTGGGGCGTCCGGCGGTCATCATGGCCAGCATATCGCGCCAGGCCAGCCGCGCTTCATGATGGGCAAACCAGGAAAGAGGGCGCGCCGCACTCATTCCGCGGCACGATCCTGTTCCACGCCGTCCTGCCTTACGATCGTAAGGAACATGTCTTCCAGGCTGGCCTGGCCGCGCCCCATCTGATCGCGCAACTCCGCCAGCGTGCCCTCCGCGATCAGCCGGCCGTTCGAGATCACGCCGATACGGTCCGCCATCCGTTCGGCGATTTCCAGGATATGGGTGGTCATCACCACACAGCTTCCGGCGCGCACTTTTTCCGCAAGCACATCCTTGACCAGCCGCGCGGAGCCGGCATCCAGTCCCGTAAGGGGTTCATCGAGAATAATCAGCCGGGGCTCATGCACCAGCGCACCGGCCAGCGCCACCTTCTGGCGCATGCCGCGAGAGAAGCCTTCGCAGCGCTCCCCGGCATGCTTTTCCAGGTCCAGCCAATGAAGAAGATCCCGCGCCCGCGCCGCGGCGACGGATTCTTCGACGTTCCACAGCCCCGCCACGAACTCCAGATATTCCAGCGGCGTCAGCTTGTCATAGATCATCGGTTCATCGGACAGCCAGCCCGTAATCTGCTTGGCGGCGGCAGGATCGGCCAGCGCGTCGATCCCGAATATGCGGATTTCGCCGCCATCGGGCTTCAGCAATCCGCTGACCATCCGCAGCGTTGTCGTCTTGCCCGCCCCGTTCGGACCGAGCAGCAGATAGAACTCCCCCGCCCGGACCTCCAGATCCAGATCGTCGACCGCCGGACGCCCGAAAGTTTTTCGAAGCCCCTTTACCGCAAGCGCCAGTGGAAGATCATGGGAAGACATTCCGACTCGCAATCCGCCACCATTCCGGTTCAATCCGGGACAAGGTTAGGGTGGGATAGTTTCAAAGACCTAAAGGCGAGATCTGCCTTTTATCACGCCCCGGGGCACCGCAGTACCACCCGGTGCGGCCCTTGTTTCCGGCCCTGCACGCGCACCCGGAACAATTTTGCGGACCCCAACGCCCCCTGGCGTGACGATTTCGGCGCCCCCAGGCCGTCGCCGGATTCGGAGCGGCCGGAAGCTCGGCATTCTCCGTATGTCCGGCCGATGAAAGCGCCATACCACCGCGATCCAAAAGCATAATGGAGTCTTATCGAACAACTTGCCCACCATGCAGGCATAACGATCCAACAATGTGCGGCACCACGAAATTTTAGTGTGTCCGTACGGCAACCCGACGCTGCAAAAGCGGCGATGTCGCGCATCGGCGGCATTTACGTCCCACACGCCGCACGTCAGCGTTGGTTCAAGAGCAAAGAAATGCTCCGGGGGTTCTTGCCGCAACAGGCAAGGGGGAAAACGCATCTCGTCAGGGCGCGATCGGAACTATCCGATGCGCATGAGCGCGTCGGCATTGCCAAACGTCTCACCTGCGGGGGTTCAGTATGCGTTCGTCGCCTAAGCCAAATCTCAAATACTCATTGCTGATCGGAACATCGCTTGCCGCTTTTGCCTGGAGCGCCGCGCCCGCTTTGGCGCAGTCGCAGGAAACGGTGATCGTCACTGGTACGCGCGTACAGGGCATGACGGCCGCAGACAGCGCCGCGCCCATCACCGTTCTTGGCAGCGACGCCCTGCAGCATGGCGTGGGCACCACCGATCTTCGCCAGGCCTTGGGAGATACGGTTCCCTCATTCGCGGCCCAGCAATTCGCCAATGATACCGCGGCCTTCTCGCTTTCCGCCGCGTTGCGCGGTCTTTCGCCCAACGACACGCTGGTGCTGGTGAACGGCAAGCGCCGCCACTACAGCGCCAATCTGCATGTCGATGGCGGGGGCTTTGCCTCCGGCAGCTCCTCTGCGGACTTGTCGCTGATTCCCGTGGCCGCAATCGATCATGTGGAAGTTTTGCTGGACGGCGCCGCCGCGCAATACGGCACCGACGCCATCGCCGGCGTGGTGAATATCATTCTGAAAACCAAATCCTCCGGCGGCCAGCTCTCCGCCACCGCCGGTCAATATTACAGTGCCACGGGCGAAACCTTCGACACGTCTTTCAATATGGGCCTGCCGCTGTTCGACAAGGGCTTCGCCAACATCACCGTGGAGAAGCAGTATCACAATTTCACCCACCTCGGCGGCGCCGATCCGCGCTACATCAACGGCTTCGGACAGCCGGCGCCGGAAGGAACGATAGGCGTTGGCGGTAATCCCACCGCGACGAATGCCGCCGGCATCGTCCCCTGCTCCGGCGGCGTCTGCATCCCCTCCACCGGTCCCTATGCGACAACAGCCAGCAACAGCTATCCGCGCACCAACCGCATCGATGGCGATGGCGAGTATCAGCTGACGATCGCCACGGTAAATACCGGCTATGATTTCTCCGACAATTTCCACCTCTATGGCCTGGGCACGATCGCGCATCGCTACGGCAAGACCTGGCAGAATGTCCGCCTGCAGAGCCAGGTGATTGCGTCGCCGGGGTCCGACCAGCCCTGCAGCGCGGCCAATCCGCAAGGCTATAACACCGCACAGACCGCCAGTGGCGCGCCAGCCTGCGCCATCGGCGTTTCCACCACCGGTCTACCAAGCGGGGCCGGCACCGCCGTTCTGGCGGGCTCCTCCACCTTCTCGCCGGGCGTAAAATCCACCGGCCAGATCATTTCTTCCGGCCAGGCAGGCACGCTTTACACGCCAGGCGAACTGGTGATGTACCCGCACAATATGGAACCGCAGGAAGCGCTGGCGGAAGACGATTACCAATATAATTTTGGCACGAAGTTCGATGTCGTGGGCTGGGATGTCGATGCCAATATCGGCTACGGCAAGGAAATCGACAAAGTCTACACGTTGAATTCGGGCAATCGCTCGCTGTTCATAGACACCCACACGTCGCCGCAGAATTTCTATGACGGCTCCTTCACCGCCAGCCAGTTCATCGGCACGATCGATGCAACCCATCCCTTCAATATCGGCATGGCGTCGCCTCTGACCGTGGCGGTCGGCGTGGAAGCACGCGAAGACACTTATTTCATCGGTCAGGGCGAAGGGGCTTCCTATTACAAGGAAGGTCCGCAGTCTTTTCCGGGCTTCGCGCCGGCCTCCGCCGGACGTCACAGCCGCAAGAATTATGCGGGCTATATCGACTTCGCATTGTCACCGATCGAGGAGTTGCAGCTCGATGTGGCAGGTCGCGCCGAGCATTTCTCCGATTTCGGCGACACCCAGATCGGCAAGATTACGGCGCGTTACGATTTCAATCCGCAAATCGCGCTCCGCGGCACCATCTCAACCGGCTTCCGCGCACCGACCCTGGCGGAAGAATTCTACACTGCCGTCAACGTGTCGCCGACATCGGCGACCGTCCAGTTGCCGGCCGACTCCGCCGCGGCACAGATCCTGGGGCTGGGCAATCTGAAGGCCGAAACCTCAACCCAGTACAGCGTCGGCATTGTCGCCCATCCGCTGGACGATCTGGCCATCACCGTCGATGCCTACAGCCTCACTTTGGGCAATCGCATCGTGGCATCCTCGACAGTCAACAGCAGCGGCGGCGCGATCAACACGCCGCTGGTCACGCAGGCGATCCTCGCGGACGGCGTCTCGCTCGACCCGACCGCGACCGCGCAAGGCGTCACCGCCTTCCTGAACGGCATCTCCTCCCTCACCCAGGGCGTTGACGTCACGGTCAACTACCCGACCGACTTCGGGGCATACGGCCTGATCGATTGGACGTTCGCGGCCAACTACAACACCAACACGGTTGAAAGGATCTCGCCGCCGCCGCAAATCCTGCTGAACTCGAATCCGAGCGCAAGCTTCTTCAATTTCAATTCCGTGTTCGGTTTCAACCATCAGACCCCGACGACAAAGGTCGGCCTGACGGCGAACTGGTCGCTGGATGAATTCGGCGCCACGCTTCGCGAGACCTATTACGGGCCACAGCACAGCTATACCAGTCCGAATTCCGGCGGCACCTACTATCCCTTCAATCAGGCAGGCGTGGGCATTACCGATATGGAGCTTCGGTACAACGTCACCGAGGCGCTGCAATTCTCCTTCGGCGGCAACAATGTGTTCGGCCTCAAGCCGGACGCCCTACCGATGGCGCAGACCTATTGCACGGGCCATGGCGTCGTCAACATCACCAACGCCTGCACCATCGGACCAAACAGCGCCAGCGGCCAGGGTCTCACCCAGAGCAATGGCAGCGTCGAATTCGCTCCCTTCGGCACGGTCTGGAATCCGAACGGGGGCTACTACTACGCCCGCTTCGTCTTCAATTTCTGAGTTTGCCGCGCGCGGTTTTCGCAATCCGGAAACCGCGCGCAATTTCCAAAACGAAAGGCGTACCAATGCACCATCCGAGAAATTTGACTTTTTGCGGGTCGGTTTTGACCCTCGCCCTTCTGGCGGCGACATGCAGTGCGCAAGCAGAGGATGTCGTCCGCCTGGGTGGCGGAAATCCCAAATCTCCCATCGCGCAGGCCGTCACCGTACCCGAAGGCTACAAGACTTATTATATCAGCGGCACGCCGGGCGGCCCCGCCGGCGATACCCATGCGCAGACGGTCTCATCGCTCGCCAAGATCAAGGACACGCTGACGGCCCTGGGCCTGACCTTCGGCGATGTGGTGAAGGCGACCGTGTTTCTGGTCGGCGATCCGGCCAAGGACGGCGAAATCGATTTTCCCGCCATGAACCAGGCCTGGTCCGATCAATTCGGCACGCCGCAGCAACCCAACAAGCCGGCGCGCTCGACCATCAAGGTCGCAGG
Organism: Pseudomonadota bacterium; assembly: GCA_040389245.1. GTDB lineage: Bacteria > Pseudomonadota > Alphaproteobacteria > Micropepsales > Micropepsaceae > Rhizomicrobium. The sequence goes on from JAZKAH010000003.1 coordinate 178,805, forward strand.
TCTTGCCGGCAAAGGCGCGCTGGTCGAGATCGAAATGATCGCGGTCAAAAAGAACTGACAGTCTGACGGACAGGAGACATTGATGACACGCGAACGGACCATGAATGGCGTTCAGAACATGAACCGCCGCCGCTTGTTGCAGGGGTCTCTGGCCTTGGGAGGGCTTGCGGGCCTGGGCGGCTGCGCCACCGTTCCCGCAAAAAGCGCCCCGTCAAAATTGGCGGGCCTGAATGTGGAAGATATTCCGCCCACGCTTGCCCCCATACGCGCCCATCCCGACCGTATCTTCGATATCCGGACTTGCATCAGGCCGTTCCGCGTCAAGGGACCCAATCTGGACACCGAACAGATCGGCGACGCGCTGGTGGTCCACAATTACGGCCATGGCGGCAGCGGCTGGTCGCTGTCCTGGGGCTCCGCGGATGTCGCGGTGCAGAAAGCGATGTCGGTAAGCCCCAAGGAAATCGCCGTCATCGGCTGCGGCATCATCGGCCTCACCGCGGCCATCGTTGCGCAACGCGCCGGTGCGCAGGTCACCATCTATACCCGCGAAATGTACAACCGGACCCGGTCCGTCCGCGCCAATGGCAGTTGGACCCCGGATTCCCGCGTCAGCCTGACCGAGCCGGCGGGACCGCAATTCGGCGCGCTGTGGGAGCGGATGGCGCGCTATTCCTACAAGACCTATCGCTTTTACATGGGCCTTCCCGGCCGGCCGATCGATTTCGCCGACCAATACCGGCTGTCGGACACGCCATTCGAGCCGCGCGAGGAAAAACCCGATCCCGGCATCACCGGAAGTTACGCTTCGACGGGCATGCCGCAGCAGAATTTTGAATTCGGCCGCTATGAGGACCGTATCCGGGATCTCACCCCCCGGCCCCAGATCCTGCCGGAAGGCGCGACGCCCTTCCCCGTCAAATATGTCGCGCGCTCCGAGATCATGTTCTTCAATTTCGCCTCCTATGGCCATCTCCTGCTCAGCGAGTTCTTCGGCGCCGGCGGCAAGGTCGTGATCCGCGAATTCCACAAGCCGTCCGATCTGGGCGAACTCAAGGAGAAAGTGGTGATCAACTGCCCCGGCTATGCCGCCAAGGACATGTGGAAGGACAAATACATGATCCCGGTGCGGGGCCAGACCGCCTGGCTGATCCCGCAACCGGAAGTCAATTATGGGCTGTCCTATAAGGGAACCAGCATGCTGTCCAAAAGCGACGGCATCATGGTGATGCACCCGCCCGGACCCGCCAAGGGCGACATGGTCGCCGTTGGGGATTCCAACGAAATCGAAAGCCGGGAAGAAGCGGAAGCGGGCGTTCGCGAAATCGAGCAGCTCTATGCGCGCTTTCCGACTCCCGCCTGAATGATCCCGTCCATGCACATCCCGATGGTGAGAAACATGCGCGCAACCTTGATCCTGGTGTCGATGCTGACGGCCGCGGCCATGCCGCCAAGCGCCCAGGCGCAAACCAAGCAATCGGTCTGGGATGGCGTTTACACCGACACGCAAGCCGATCGGGGCGCCGGCCAATACACCCAGCATTGCGCCATGTGTCACGGCGCCGCGCTGGAGGGCAATGGCGAGTCACCGCCCCTGATCGGTCAATTCATTCCCAATTGGGCCGGCACGACGCTTGACGAACTCACCGACAAGATCATCGTCACCATGCCTTTGAACGCACCCGGCACGCTTCGCCCCGCCATCGCCGCCGATATTCTGGCGTTCCTGCTCAAGAGCAATAATTTTCCCGCCGGATCGAAAGAACTCGGCTCGGACATGGACGCGCTGAAAACCATCAGCTTCGATGTTTTCAAGCCCAAACCCGCTGCCAAGGCCAAGCACAAATAGGACGGCGCGGCTCAGTGGCCGCCGCCGCCAGCGCGCGCCAGCTTTTTCGGCTTGGGTATCAGCCAGATTCCTGCCGAGACGCAGGCCACAATAACCGCAACAACCGCGAAGATGTTGTTGGTGCCCAGCATCACGCTTTGGGTCTGCACCAAATTGTCCACCGACATCAGCGCCTGCTGGGCGCTTTGTCCCGTGGCATGAAGCTGCGCCAGGGTCCCGGCCGTGTTGTTCAAGGCTCCTGCGATCTGGGCATGGTTCTGCACCGTTGCATCGCGCCAGGCGAACACAATTACGCCGGTGGCGAAGGCTCCCGCAGTTGTCCTGAGAAAGCCGAATAAGCCGGCGGCCGACGCCGTCTCTTCCGGCAGCACCGAACTCATCGAAATGCTCATCAAGGGGATGAAGAACAGCGGCATGCCGAAGCCGAGCGCCATTTGCGCGGGAACAAGTCCCCAGAACGTCATGTCGGTGTTGAAGCTGGTGCGCCAGAACGTATCCAGCGCCACGATCGCGAGCCCTGTGGACATCATGAGCCGGGGATCGATCTTCCCCATCAAATTGGCGGCGATCGGCGCGACACAGACCGCCACCAGCCCGTTGAAGGCCATCATCTGGCCTGCGGTCGTGGCCGTGTAGTTCATATTGGTCTGCAGCCATAGCGGGATCAGCACATTCGAGCCCATGAAGGAGCTGAAGGCGAAGAACATCGCCACGGTGGCTATCATGAAACCGCGATGACGGAAGATCCTGAGATCCACAATGGGATGCTCGTCGGTCAGCTCCCAGGCCAGGAAGCAAATGAAGCCGACAAAGGCGATCAGAGCAAATGTCACGATAAAGCTCGACTGGAACCAGTCATAATTCTCGCCATTGTCGAACACGATCTGCAGCGCGCCAACCCAGCTTATGAGCAATCCCAAACCGACATAATCGATCGGCCGCTTCACCGTCGGCGTTTCATACCTGGCGAGTATGCGCACAGCCAGGGCCGAACACAGGATCGCGACGGGCACATTGATGAAGAACGCCCAGGGCCAGCCCCAACTGTCGGAAAAAATGCCGCCCAGCACGGGCCCCGCGATGGGCCCCAGAATGGTGGTCATGGTCCAGAGCCCGAGCGCCATATTGCGCTTCTCCGGCGGTGCGACGCGCAACAACAGGGTCTGAGACATGGGCATCAAAGGGCCGCCCATCAGACCTTGCAGAATCCGCAAGGTCACGAGCATGGGCATGTTCACGGACAGGCCACACAATAGGGAACAGGCGCCAAATCCCAGCGCGGCAGTGGTGAAGACCCGGACCGGCCCGAAACGTTGAGCCAGCCAGCCGGTCAGCGGCACCATCACCGCTTCGGCGATCGAATAGGATGTGATGGCCCAGGTGCCTTCATTGACCGACACCGCCATGCTGCCCGCGATATGGGGAACCGAGACATTGACGATGGTCATGTCCAGCACGGCCATGAAGTTGGCCATCGCCAAAACACCGATCGCCGCCGCGAACGCCAGGCCGCTGAGAGGCTTCGGCCCGGCTGTGCTGGTCATTGCATCGGCAGCCATCGTGCGCCTCTTAATTCGAAAGACGAATCTTGGCCGTCATCGACAATCCCACCCGGAGGGGATGCTCTGCCAGTTCCTGGGGATCCAGCGCGATGCGCACCGGCAGCCGCTGCACCACTTTGATCCAGTTGCCGGTCGCGTTCTGCGCCGGGATCAGCGAGAAGGCCGAGCCCGTGCCGCCGCCCAGGCCCACGACATGGCCGTGGAACACCACACTGGAGCCATAAAGGTCGGAGGTGAGCGTCACATCCTGGCCGGGATGCACGCCTTCAAGTTGGCTTTCCTTGAAGTTGGCGTTGACATAGGCCTGAGCGACCGGCGCCACCGTCATGAGCGCCGCACCCGCCTGAACACGCTGGCCCACCTGGGCGGTGTTCTGGGCCACGATGCCATCCATCGGGGCGCGGATCACGGTGCGATCCAGATCCAGCTTGGCGCGATCCAGCGCCACTTTCGCGGCCATCACATCGGGATTGTGCGCCACGTCGCCGCTGGCGATCATGGCCTTCTGCGCCGCCATCTGCTGTTCTGCCTGCTGCAGGGCCGCCTGCGCGGTTTCCAGCGCATTGTTGGCTGCCGTCATTTCATCGCCGGAGACCGCGCCCGTGCTGGCCAGCGTATTGCGGCGCTTATAGTCGATCTGGGCGCGGACGAGATCGCCCCGCTTCTGCGTCACCATTGCCGCCGCGCTGGCGACATTGGCGAATTGTTGCGTCACGCGCTGCTCGGCCAGGCGAAGATTGGCATCGGCCTGCGCCACCGCCAGCTGCGCGTCCGACGGATCGATAACGGCCAGCACATCGCCTTTCTTCACATGCATCGTGTCATGGATCGGGACGCTGGCGATGGTGCCGTCGATGCGCGGCGTGATCTGTGCCGTGGTCGCGGCAACATAGGCATCGTCGGTCGAGACATAGAGGCGGCCCACCAGGAGATACCAGGCGCCGACAGAGACGGCGACCAGCAAAGCCACGCCGAAAATGATCATGAAGATCATGCTGCGCTTGCTTCTGCGCTCCGACGGGGATTGACTTAGCGACCCGGCGGTCGCGGCTTGATCGGTCACGGCGTCACTCCTTCGCGGCTTGCGCGACGTTGGTGTTGATCATGTGGAATCCGCCGCCCAGCGCACGCACCAGCGCCACGTCTTGAACGAAGGCGCGTGCCTGAAGATCGGCCACGGTTTTGCGCTGCGTCACCAGCGTGTCCTCGGAGGTCAGAACTTCGAGATAGCGGGAGAGGCCCGCGCCATAGCGCTGTTGCGTCACCCGGTAGGCGTCTTCACTCGCGGCCAGCGCGGCGCGCGAATGGGCGAGTTCGTTGCCCAGTTCGCGCTGATTGGCCAGCGCATCCGCGACCTCGCGCAATGCCGTCGTCAAAGTCTGGTCATAGGTCGCCACCGCTTCGTCATACTGGGCGCGGGCGCCGCGATAGGAGCCCTCGATCCGGCCGCCGTCGAAGATCGGCAATGAAATCGCCGGGCCGAGCTGACCGATCAGCGAACTGGAGGTCAGGAGATCGCGAATGCCGAGCGCCTGATATCCAGCATAGCCGGTCAGATTGATGTTCGGATAGAAATCGGCATGGGCCACGTCAATGCGCTTGGACGCCGCCATGGCGCGCAGGCGGGCCGCGACGATATCGGGGCGCCGTCCGATCAGATCGGCGGAAAGATTGGCGGGTATGCCGAGCGCCTGGAGTTTGGGATTGGCGGGCAGCGGGATATCCAGGCCGCGATCCGGCCCCTTGCCCACAAGCGCCGCGAGCTGATTGCGCGCCAGCGCGATTTGTCCGTCGATCCGGTCGAGATCGGCCTCCGCGGCATGGGTGCGCGACTCCGCTTCCGATACGGCGCCGGTGTTTTCCAATTGTTGCGCAAGGCGCTGGCGCAGCTGATCTTCGCTCTGCTTGCGGACATTGAGGGCGTCCACCGCCGCGGCGCGATCCGCCGTCAACTGCACCAGATTGGCATAGCCGCTCGCAATCGCCGATGACAGGCTCAGGCGCGCCGATGCGAGGTCGACGCGGACCGCGTCGGCTTCCGACGTCGCGGCGGCGAAGGCGGCGCGGTTCTTGCCGAAAAGATCAAGATCATAGCTGAGATCGCCGGTGACGCGGCCCTGATCGTGAAATCCGTGCGGCAGGAAGGATTGGAACTGGGCCGGAAAACCTTGATTGAGGCTGGCGCGGGTTTCGGACAACGAGCCATTGGCGGTGAGCTTGGGGAGCAGGCTGGCGCCGGATTGCTGCGCGGTGGCGTCTGCTTCGCGCAGGCGCGCTTCCGCTCGCTTGAGATCGGGCGCATTGGCGACGCCTTCTGCGACCAGGGCATTGAGCTGATCGTCGCCATAGACCGTCCACCAATCCGCATCGGGCCAATTGGACGGAGGCGCCGTGAAGCTTTTCTGTGCCGCATAGGCTTCCGGCGGTTTTTCCACCGGCAAGGGACCGAGATCTGGCGCGCAAGCCGCCAAGCCCAGCAAGGCGGCCCCCAATATGAGGCGCTGCATGTTCGTGGATGTCGGAATCATTTAAACTGTACCGTACGGTCATTAATCGTTGACACCAGTACCGGGTTAGGGAATAACCGTCAACAGGAAACTGTACGGTACGGTCACAATAATGAGTGCTGTTGCCTCCCGCCTCCCTCGCTCCGACCGGGACGAACGCCGCGAGAATATTCTGCAAATCGCCCATGCCGCGTTCCTGGAGGACGGCTATGCCGCCACCTCCATGTCCAGCATTGCGACCAAGGTGGGGGGCTCCAAGGCCACACTCTATAATTACTTCTCGTCAAAGGAAGAGCTGTTCTCGGCGGTGATCGCGGAACGATGCCGCGACTTCCAGGAGATGCTCTACGACGCCGATCTCGAGACACAGGATTTCCGCAAGGCGCTCACCATTCTGGGTGAACGCGCCGTGCGCTGGATGCTGCGCGACGACAGCATCGCGACCTATCGCCTGATCACGGCGGAATGCGGCCGCTTTCCGGAACTGGGCCGGGCTTTCTATCTGGCGGGTCCGCAAAAGGGCAAGGAAATGCTGGCCGAGTTTTTCGGTCGCGCCGCCGAGCGGGGCCATCTCAAGCCAGGCTATATGATGGCGGCGACCGTTCATTTCATGGCGTTGTGCAAGGGCGAGCTGCAGCACCGCAAGCTCTGGAATATCGACGAACCCAGCGACAAGGACATCGAGTTCAGCGTCGCCAATGCCGTCAATGTTTTCCTGGCGGCTTACGGCACTTGAGACCTTCGCCGGCGCCTGATTGAAACGACGCAATTTCGCAAAATAAAAAGAGGCCCGGATCGATTGATCCGGGCCCCTTTATCTTTTACGCAGGAATAGCGGGCGTTATGCCAGCTTCTTGGTCGCTGCCGCGATGCTGTCCAACGCCGCGCCGAGCGTCTTGCGCGAAGTCGCCACATTCATGCGCATATGGTTGAGCCCGCCCAGGCCATAGCTGATGCCGGGATTGAGCTGGACATACGCATTCTTGGCCAGCCAATGCGCAACCATGTCGTCGGGCTGCACCACATTGGGCTTGCCGCTGAGCGGATTGATCGGCTGCGGTTTCTTGTTCTCCGCATCCGCCATCTGCTTGGCCCCGATCTTGTCGGCCAACCCGTTAACGTCCAGCCAGGCGAGATAGGTACCTTCCGGCTGGTTGCCCACCTTGATCAGCGGCAGGTTTTTCTTGATGTAGTCATTGGCGAATTTCTGGTTGCCGTCGATGTAATCGACGCACTGGTTCAGCCAGTCCTCGCCCCCGGCATAAGCCGCCTGGGAGGAAACGATGCCCAAGGTCGAGACTTCCGAGCGGTTCCAGAACTGCACCGCCTTGAACACCGCCGGATCGGTGGCGAAGTACCAGGCGCATTTCAGGCCCGCCAGCGAGAAGCTTTTGCTGGCCGCCTTGAAGGTGACGGAATTGTCCACGATCTTCTTGTCGTCCAGGGTCGAGAAAGGCGTGTATTTCTGGCCCTTGCCGACAAAGTCGCAATGGATCTCGTCCGACAGCACCTTGATGTTGTGCTTGAGGCAGATTTCGCCATAGCGGTGCAGCTCGTCCTTGCTCCACACCCGGCCCACCGGATTGTGCGGATTGCACAGGATCGTGGTCTTGGTGGCGGGATCGGCGGCGCGCTTCTCGAAATCGTCCCAGTCGATTTCATAGCGACCGTTCACCATCTTCATCGGGCTCTCATTGGCGACCAGCTTGGAGCCATAGAGATCGAAATAGAAGGCGTTGTAGATCGGCGTCACCATCAGCACCTTGCTTCCGGGCGGCGCGAAGGCGCGCAGCGTCGGCATGATGCCGGAATGCACGCCGGTCGTGACGCCCAGATTTGTGGGCGTGATGGCGGTGATGCCGTAGCGTTTGCGATTCCAGTCGATGATGCCCTTGACGAAAGGGGAACTGCCTCCATTGCCGAGAAGCAGATCGATGTCCAGCATCTCATAGCCCCAGTTGTGATGGCTGACGCGCTTTTGCAGCGCCGCCGTCACCGCGGGCACGCATTCGAAATCCATGTCGGCGATACCCATGCCCGCCACGATCTTGGGCATATGCTCGTCGCGGATCGCCATGTCCCATTTCACGCAATCGGTGCCGATGCGGTTATAGGGCGTGTCGAAATCGAATTTACCGCCGGTCGGCGCGGCGGAGGCTGCCGTGCTCGTGGCGAGCGAGGCCGCCAAAGGCCCCAGCGCCAGGACGCCGCCGCCAAGGCCGGCATTCCTCAAAAAGGCTCTGCGATCATGTCCGTTCTGCATGTTCTGCTCCAAGCAATTCCCCTTCTCTTTTTTGGATGTGATGAATAGTACGACGGACAAATCCTATGACGGTCTTGGCCGCCACCGCACGCAAAATTTTAGGCAATAATTCCAGCCACTTAATTTTGCCGTGGAAGAAAACACCCGCATTCGCCGGTTCCCTGGGGAAGCGGCGAGGTCCAAAGCCACCGGCGCGGCCCGGCAGTTCGACGGCGGCTTAGACGCGTTCCATTGCCAGCGCCGCGCCCTGTCCGACACCAATGCAGAGGGTGGCAAGGGCGTAGCGGCCGCGTTTTTCTTCCAAGGCGCGCAGCGCCGTGAGCGCCAGCCGCGCGCCGGATGCCCCCAGGGGATGGCCGATGGCAATGGCGCCGCCATTGGGATTGACGTGGCCCGCATCGTCGGCAATTCCCAGCTGGCGCAGCACCGCCAGCGCCTGGGCCGCGAACGCCTCGTTCAACTCGATAATATCGAAGTCCTTGATCGTCAGACCCGTCTTCGCCATCAATTTTTGGGTTGCCGGCACCGGCCCCACCCCCATCACCCGCGGCGGCACGCCTGCTGTGGCATAGCCCAGGATTTTCGCCCGCGGCGTCAGTCCATGGCGTTTCACCGCCTCTTCCGAGGCGATGATCAGGGCGGCCGCGCCGTCATTGACGCCCGACGCATTGCCCGCCGTCACCGTGCCGCCTTCGCGCACCACCGGCTTCAATTTGGCCAAGGCTTCCAATGTCGTATCGGGACGGGGATGTTCGTCGCGGTCGACAATCACCGGGCCGCTCTTGCCGCCCGGCACGCTCACCGGAACAATCTCGCCGGTAAAATACCCCCGCGCCTGCGCCGCACCGGCGCGCTGCTGGCTGCGGACCGCAAAGGCATCCTGGTCGGCGCGGCTCACTTGATAGTCGGTGGCGACATTCTCGCCGGTCTCCGGCATGGAATCGACGCCATAGGCTTTGACCATGGCGGGATTGACGAAGCGCCAGCCGATGGTGGTGTCCTCGATCTTGGCGCTGCGCGAGAAAGCCGTATCCGCCTTGGCCATGACAAAAGGCGCCCGCGTCATGCTTTCCACCCCGCCCGCCAGCACCAGATCGGCCTGACCGGAGAGGATCGCCCGCGCCGCCTGCCCCACCGCTTCCAGGCCCGAGGCGCAGAGCCGGTTCACCGTAACCCCCGGCACGCTGTCGGGCAGTCCCGCCAGCAGCGCCGCCATCCGGGCTACATTGCGATTGTCCTCGCCTGCCTGATTGGCGCAGCCCAGGATCACTTCATCGATGGCTTTGGGATCGAGCCCGGCTTTCCGCGCCACCAGCGCCTTCAAGGTCAGCGCCGCCAGATCGTCCGGCCGCATCTTGGCCAGCGCTCCGTTATACCGCCCGATCGGCGTGCGGATACCATCACATATATAAGCAACAGCCATGGCGGTCATCCGTGTGTGAAGCTGGCTTCGGTTTTTGCCTTGACGTCGTCGAGTGAGACGCCGGGGGCGAGTTCGATAAGGCGCATGGCGCTTTGCTTGCGGTCGATCTCGAAGACGCAGAGGTCGGTGATCACCAGGTCGATGCAGCGGCTGCCGGTCAGCGGCAGGGTGCAGGTCTTGAGGATCTTGGACTTGCCCGCCTTGTTGGCGTGCTCCATCACCGCGATCACCCGCTTGACCCCCGCCACCAAATCCATCGCCCCGCCCATCCCCTTCACCATCTTGCCGGGGATGGTCCAGTTGGCGATGTCGCCGGTCTGCGACACTTCCATCGCCCCCAGCACCGCCATGTCGATATGACCGCCCCGGATCATCGCGAAACTGTCCGCCGAGGAGAAAAAGCTGGAGGTGGAAAGCGCCGTCACCGTCTGCTTGCCGGCATTGATCAGGTCGGGGTCTTCCTCGCCTTCATACGGAAACGGCCCGATCCCCAGCATGCCGTTCTCGCTCTGCAGGGTCACTGTCATGCCCTTGGGGATGTAGTTCGCCACCAGGGTGGGAATGCCGATCCCCAGATTGACGTAATAGCCGTCCTTGAGTTCCTTGGCGGCTCTTGCCGCCATCTCTTCGCGGGTCCAGGCCATAGGATCAGACCTCCCCGCCGGTGGCAGCGCCATCCATGGCCGGACGCGGCCGGGTGGTGCGAAACTCGATCCGCTTGGCGTAGTTGGTGCCTTGCAGGATGCGGTTCACGAAGATGCCGGGGGTATGGATCTGATCCGGATCCAGGCTGCCGTTGGGCACCAGCTCCTCCACCTCCGCGATCGTCACCTTGGCCGCCGTCGCCATGTTGGGATTAAAGTTCCGGGCGGTCTTGCGATAGACCAGATTGCCTTCATGGTCGCCCTTCCAGGCCTTGACCACCGCCAGGTCTGCTCGCAACCAGGTCTCCCGCACATAGGTCTCGCCGTCGAACATCTCGGTGGGCTTGCCTTCGGCCACCACCGTGCCCACCCCAGTCTTGGTATAGAAGGCCGGGATCCCCGCCCCGCCGGCCCGGATGCGTTCGGCCAGCGTTCCTTGCGGGTTCAGTTCCAGCTCCAGCTGGCCCGACAGATAGAGGCTCTCGAACAGTTTGTTCTCCCCCACATAGGAGGAGATCATCTTCTTGATCTGGCCGTTGTTGAGCAGCACCCAGAGCCCGAACCCATCCGCGCCGCAATTGTTCGAGATCACCGTCAGGTTCTTGACCCCGTTCTCTTTCAAGGCCGTGACCAGGTTCTCCGCATTGCCGGAAAGGCCAAAGCCGCCCGACATCAACGTCATCCCGTCAAACACAACCCCCGCAAGCGCAGACCCCGCGTCCTTGTAGACCTTACCAACCATCAAAACCTCTCAAAACCAGACCGTCGCAAACCAAACCATCAGAGTACATGGCCTCCAGGCAAAAGAAAAAAAGACGGACCCAACGGATTTTCACCGATGGGTCCGCAGTTTAAGCGCTCCAATGCGGGGACATTGGGGCGATACGCCGGCCAGCCGGGGGGAGCCCGTCAGCCGGGGAAGCAGCACGCCGCGCTCATTTCGTCGTGCAAGAAAAACTGGCGGCCGCATTGATGTCGCCGGAGCCGCTATATTTGGGCCAGGAAGGATATTCGCAGAGCGGACGCTGGCGGCCCTGACCAGCGGGTCCGGTATCGGTCGCGACCTGAAGCCCGGGCGCGGCGCCATGTTCGACCCAGGCATCCAGCGCGCCGAGCGAATCCCAGCCGACAATGAACGAGCCATAGCCGTGGCCGAAACCGGGCGCCATATAAAAGCGCACGAACTTTTTCAGCTCCGCTTCGCCATACCGTTTCTTGAGACGCTCGTAATATTCGACGCTGTTGTAGGGCGACACCGCCATGTCGATGGTGCCGTGCATCATCAGTAATTTGCCGCCGCGCTTCTGGAAGGCGGTGATGTCGTCACTGGAACCATCGATGACGCGCGAGACTTCCGCCAGCTGCGTCGCATTGCGATTCTGATCGAAAGTCAGGCTGTCGGAAGCGGTGTCGCGAACCACCATGTCGCGCGCCATGGTGTCGCCCATCATATAGAGAAACGAATTTCTCGGCGTCGCGGGTATCGACGGCTTGGGCTCGGCCCCGAATGTGTTGGCGCGCCCGTTCAGATCGGCGCCGTCCAGAACCGGCCAGCCGGCGAAATGGTCGATACCCGACAAGGTGACTGTGAAGGGCATCGGCGCCGCGAATGTCTTGTAGGTGGCGAGTTGGGCGTCCGACAGGCAGGTGGCACCGGTGTCGGCACCCCCGGCGCAGCGCAAGGAATCGATATGGAAGGCGGCGTGGCAGGCCGCCAGATTGCCGATCAGCCCGTCCCTGGCGCCGTCCAGCCCATCGCAGGCATCCATTTGCGCCTTGGTGACGGCGGTTGCCTTGTCGGGCGACACCCAGGCACCCGGCTTGTTGTAAAGCGCTTGTCCCAGAAGCACGCCGTCCAATTGCAAGGCCGCGAAATCGTAGACCGGATGGATGGCGATGACGCCGTCATAGTCGGCGGGATAACGCTGCACCGCTTCGAAACCTTCGTGACCGCCCTGACTGTTGCCCTGGAAATACATCCGGCGCGGTGCCTGGCCGTAATGCTGCCGGATCAGAAACACGGCGACGTCGTGGGTTTTCTTGATCTGGTCGCCGCCGAAATTGCGCAGGGCCTCGGCGTTGGCCGCGAAGGCGGCGGCATCCTCGCCCTGTTTGGTCTCGTGACCGCTGTCGCTGCCGAATGTGGCATAGCCCTGGCCCAGCGGCAGGGGCTTTTTGGGATCGGGGAAGCGGCCATCCTCGCCCGTCACCAGCCTGCCGTTATAGCCGCCGCCGCCCATCTGCAGCGCCTTGCTGTTCCAATTGGCGGGAAGATTGAGCTGGAAAAGAATATCCGGCGCCGCGGGATCGACCGGGTGAATGGCCCCCAGCACTTTGCAGAAATTGCCGTTGGCCGGAGTCGAGGTATCGGCCGCCGATGTCACGACGGCGCCCGTGGTGGGAAGGCCGATGGCACCGGCGGGGATAGAAACTGCCGCAAGCGCGGCGCAGGGTTGCGCCGCCTGTGCGGAGGCCGGCAAGACAAACGCCAAACTTGTTGCCAGAGCGGCAATGCCCAAGATCGCCTTCATGTCAGGTTCCCGCTTCCCGGGGGCTGGCCCAATCCCCAATTCCATTTCCAGATATCGCTATGCGCGAAAATCTTCTCGCCCATATACGGATCGTTCGAAACGAATGCTTCGACCGCTTTTCTGTCGCGCGCCTCGAAGACAAGCAGGGTGCCGGTCATCTGCGCGCCGCCTTCATCCATCAGCGGTCCGCCCGCCACGCAGCGGCAGCCATCTTGCGCGATACGGATATAAGCCCGGTGTTGTTCGCGGGCCCGCATTCTGGCTTCGCCCGCACCAGGTCTGTCATGGGCACAGAAGACGAAATACGGCATGACACGGCTTCATTCAGGCCCGCGATGTCTGGCCCTGTTGCATGTGAATGTCGGTGATGGCCATGCGCTCTTCCGGGTAAGGATCGACCACCAGCTTGCATTGATCGTTCAAAATCATCACCGCGCGATCCGACGCCGAATAGGGCCGCCATTGCGGCAAGCCTTTGACATTGGGATTGCCGGTGCGGGCGAAGTTGGTCCAGGTGCGGCTCATCTTGTCGGCCATGGGATAACGATCCTTGCCGGTGCCGGTGATGGCATTTTCGGTGGGCACATCCAGATTGTCGAACACATAGGTGATTTCAACCGTATGCGGCACGCCCAGCTTGCCGTCACGCACCGGCGTGGGTTTTTCGAAGTGATAGACATAGGCCGGCGCCTTGCCCAGCGCCGCCTTGCGCTCCGCCACCAGTGCGACGTTGGCGGTCACGAAATTGTCGCTGCCGATCAGCTGGTAGAGCCGCGTGTTATCGGCCTGGGGGAAGTCGCGCTTGTAGAGCGTGATCAACTTCTCGGTGGTGGCGTCGTCGATGCGAAGGCCCCGCTTGAGATCGGCGCGCAAAGTGGCGTCGTCGATGGGATCCAGCGGCGTGCCATTAAAGAAAGTGACTTCGGTCAGCGTGCTTCCCAGGATCATCGGCACGTCCGCCGACAGGGACGGCGCCACCGGATCGAAAGCGCCATTGCCGGAGACCAGGCTGCGGCCATCGAGCACGGGTCCGAAACGGTTGCCTGCCGGACCCAGGGCGGCCATCGCGGCCAGGATCTGCTGATACGGGATTTGCTGCAATTGATCGACCTGACCGGGCTGCAGGTTCAGCTGGGCCATGATCTTGGAGGCAACGCCCGTCGCCTCGTCCGGCGTGACCGCTTTCAGGGCCAGGCCGCTTTCCGCGATGACGCGATGGAAGCGTCCCACCGCTTGCGGCATCGCCATCGCGGTCGTGACCTTGGCGCCGCCGCCCGACTGGCCGAAAATTGTGACCCGATCGGGATCGCCGCCGAATTCGGTGATGTTGTCCTTCACCCAGTTCAGCGCCGCAACGATGTCGAGCATGCCGGCATTGCCACTGTCGGCATATTTCTCGCCGCCCAGCTTGGCGAGATAGAGAAAGCCGAAAGCGTTGAGCCGATGATTGACCGTCACCAGCACCACATCGTGCTTCCTGGCCAAATTGGTGCCGTCATACCGGACATTGCCGCCCGAGCCGCCGGAAAAACCGCCGCCATGGAACCACACCATCACCGGACGCTTCTTGCCGTCCTTGAGACCGGCGGTCCAAACATTGAGACGCAGACAGTCCTCGCTCATGGGAGAATGGTCGAGCGACACCATTTCCTCTTCCATGAAGCCCATGGCAGGCGCCTGGGGGGACTGGTCGCCATAGGCAATCGTGTCGCGCACGTCGCTCCACGGCGTGGGCGGCTGCGGCGGCATGAAACGGTTGGCGCCGGCGGTGGAGGCGCCATAGGGCACGCCCTTGAACACTTTGATGGAGCCGTTCGCGGTCCCGCGAATTTTCCCATATTTGGTGTTCGCCACCGGACCCGCGCCGGCCGCGATGGCGCCGGGCGCATCCAGCGCAAGTCCCGCCGCCGTCACGCCCCCCGCCGCCAGAATCTGGCGGCGGCTTGGCTGCTCCGTTTTCATGTCCCTGTTCATGCGCGATGCGTTCCCGCTTACTGACGATAGGCCAGCTGGATGCCGATGGTGCGCGGTTGCGGCGCGTTGACGTTGAAGATCGGGGTGTAGGCGGAATACCCCGCACCCGAAGTCGGTGAGCACGCAGCATCTTTGCAACCCGAACGACCGCCATTGGTGATGCCATTGTCGTAATTGGTGGCATTCAGGATGAAGAGGTTGATGTCATATTGATTGTATTCGACGCCGACTCTCAGATTCAGATTCTGCGTGGAAGCAACATGGTTTACGTCGGGCGTGTAGGTGCCCAATCCAAACTCGGATTGATTATAGGCGCCTGCCAGGCGCAGATCGGCGCGAACATAGGGCAACCAGTCACTGTCGGACGGCAGGCTGTAGCGGGCACCCAGATTGAGCGTCCATGGCGGAATGGCGAAGGGCTGGCCTTTGAGCGCCACATCCAAATCCTTGATGGGGCCATGAATGGCGGCAGCGGTGGAAGTGTATTCCGCATTATCCAGTTCGAAGCCCGCATTGGCGACAAGACCCTCGGCCAGAATCGCCTGGGCCTCCAGTTCGACGCCTTGGCTGCGCGCGCCGCCGGCATTGGCGGTGAAGACGATACCGCAGCCGAAGCCCGGGCTCTGCGTCGCCTGCACATTCTTCCAGTCGATGCGATAGACGTCGCCATTGAGCTGAAGCATGCCATCGAACATCCGCGCCTTGGCACCGGCTTCATACGACCACACGGTGTCCGATTTATAGGTGGTCGGCAGTTGATCGACTGTCAGACCATACTGCGCCGCTGCCGGACCGCAGATATTGGGCGAGAGACGGGCATTGACGCCGCCGGGCCTGAATCCCTTGGCCGCAGTTGCATAAGCCATGACATCATCGTCGAATTGGTATTTGACCCCGAATTTGGGCGTGAAGGGCTTTTCGTCGGTGTTGCCCAGGCTTTCCAGGCCATTGGCAAGGGTGGGGTTGTTGTTGGAATTGACCGCGCCGTAGAAGCTTTGATGATAGTGAAAGCCCACTTCGGATTGACGCAAACCGACCGTCAGCTGCAACGCATCGGTGACGTTGTAATTGACCTCGGCATAGGCCGCGATCTCCTTGTCCCGCAATTCCTGGTCCTTGTGGTCGAAGACCTCCGAGCCATATTGGGTCACGATGTTGCCCGGATAGTCGGGATCAAATGCGGGCGTGATCGCCGGCACGCCATAGCGCTGAATTTCGGTCATTCCGAACAGCGCTTGGGCCTGGGCCGCCATATTGCTGATCTGGGTGTAGCCGGCATGGGTCCAGTATTCGTTATAGTAGATGCCCGCCACCCAGTTCAGCCGGCTGGAGGTGTCGGTGTTCGAGAAGCGCAATTCTTCCGTCACGCCCTGGCGCTTGTTGAACGAAACGAAGTGACCGGAGAAATTCTTGCCGAGCCCGTCATTGTTATAGAGGGGAAAACCCTGCGGAATGACGAAGCCGCCAACCGAGCCGTTCTCCGTCACGCTGGTAGACTGCGAAGTCTCGTCGGTGGTGGTCCGCTCCGTATCATTGACATAGGAGTTGATCAGCTTGGCCGTGAAGCCGTCGAAATCTTTTTCGAAGCTGAGCGAAGCGACATTCAGGACCGTTGTGGCGGGTGCGCCATCCACACCCAGGACCTGGTATTTCTGCAAATTATAGGGCCCATAGGTCAGCGCCGGGCGGACATAGGTAACGCCCGCGGAAGCACAAGACACCGGAGCCGGATTGATGGAGTGCGGCAATGGCGTGCCATTGTAGGCCGCCAACGTCGTTCCGGCGAGCGAACTGGTATTGAAACAGGCCTGCGGGATGTTGATCTTGTTCGCGATCGGCTTGGAATAGAAGTTCTGCGAATCTGGTGTGGCTTCACCGGAATTCAGATAGCTGAAATTGACCCGAAAATCGTCGCGCGGCGCCCACAGCAGCGCGCCATGGAAGACGCGGGTGTCGTCATAATTGGCATCCTTGCCGATATTCTGCTGGGTCACGGGATCGATGATGTCGATCCAGCCGCCGCGATGATTGTCGTAATAGCTGATGCGGAAGCCGAGCTTGCCGTCGATGATCGGGCCGCCCACCGCCAGGCCCGCGTCCCAGGACGGCGAGCCGTCTTGAGTGATGGAAGCCGAGGTTTTTGCGTAGAAGCTGTATTTGTCCAAATCGGGCGCGGGCGTGATGTAGCGCACCGTGCCGCCTTCCGAACCTGAGCCGTAGAGCGTGCCTTGCGGACCGCGCAGCACTTCCACGCGCTGCAGGTCGAACAGCGGCGGCAAGGGCGTGCCGTTGGAGGTGGCGACGCCGCCGCCGACATTGCGTTTGCTGATCGGCGTGTCGTCCAGATAGAAGCCCGTGGTGGCCGCGCCCTGGCTGCCTTGCGCGATGCCGCGAATTTCGACATTGGCCAGGCCGGTTCCCAGCGATTGGTTGATGAAAAGGCCCGGCACATTGCCGACCAGGTCCTTGAACTGCTGGGTGCCCTGCTGGTCGAGATCGTGCTGGCTTTGCGCGGTGACCGACAGCGCGACCTTGTTCACGGTGGAAGATTGGCGGGTGGCGGTAACCACCACCTGCTCGAGGCCAGTATTGGCGGCCTGATTTTGGGTCGTTTGATTTTGGGCGGGCTGATTTTGCGCGGTTTGATTTTGCGCGGTCTGGTTTTGACTCGCTGCGGGCGCCGCAGCCTGCTGCGCCATCGCCTGCCCGGCGAACAGTGCCGCCGCCGCAGCCGTTCCCATCAGCACGATGCCACGATAGGAACGCTTGTTATTGTTATTCATCTTTCACTCCCCAGTTCGGTCCCGCCCAGTGGCCGAGGCCATGATTATTTGCGCGGCCTGCGAGAGGCCGCTGTTGCCGTCAATTGCCGTTGATCTCGTCCGCGAAGGCCTTTTTCTGGGCGTCGGTCAGATAAAAGGTGTTGGGATCACGATAGGTGCGCTTCACGTCCACCGTCTCGCCGGGCAGAATGAACTGCGACGACCCGGTCTTGGTGCGCACCACATTGTTATTCTGTTCGCATGACCATTGGTCGATGCGCGAGCCCGGTACCGTCACGCGCGAGTAATAGTCCATCACATGCCAGGGCGCCTTGAGACCCTTGGGGTCCCAGACCGTGACGTCATACTGGATGAGATTGGGGTTGATCATGCGAATGCGTTCCACTGTGCTGGTGGATTCGCTGTAATCGGGATTCTCGCGCTGATACTGGCCATGGGTGACGCGAATGGTGTGGACCACCAGCGTGTCGCCGTCCCAGAAGCCGATCGAGTCGCCGGTCCAGAGCGGCTTGGCCTCGTCCTCCGCGACATGGCCGCGGCCGTCGGTATAGATGCGGCGGACTTCGCTCTGCTGCTCGTTGATCAGCCTTGTTTCACCGGGCGCCACGATATATTCGCGCAGGAAAGGCTCGGTGAGCCAGCGGGGATAGCCGGAGGGAAGGCAATCGCTGAGCTGGTCCCATTCATTGCCCAGCTTCACCTGCTTGAGCTTCTCGCGATACGCCTCTTCGAATTTGGGCGTCAGCTGCGCGGTAACCTGGCCCTGAGACAAGTCGCCGGGCTGGTCGCCGTCGAATTTCAGACCGGGATTGCGCTTGCCCGGCGCGGCACCGCGGGTCCAAATGCCGGACCAGTCGGGCATCTTGGCGTAGTCGGCGCGCGTATACTGGGTACCGCCATGCGCCGCCGCCTTCATTTTCAGATAGACGTTATAGGACTCCTGAAATTGCTTGGGGATCGGCGTATTGGGACCGGGGACTTTGAGACAGTCCGCGCCTTTCACCGACGAGCAGATCTGGAAATTGTTGGCGTCCGGCGGCCCGGCCTGGCCGACCGCTTCCGGCGCGGCGGCCGTCACGGCCAGCAGCAGGGCGCCTGCCGCAGCCGTCCAGCCCAGATGGCCAAGCCGGCTTTTCGAATATCCCTCGGGACCGCTCTTGTGAAAATTCCTCATTGCTTCCTCATGACTTACCGTCGGTGACTTGGCCGCCGGTGATTTGGCCGACGGTAATTTGGAGACGCGCGAAATTGGCTTGAACACATGCCACGCCGAACGCGGCTCGCCAAAAATGGCCGCCGACTCGACAAAAATTGCCGTGTGCCCAGATAGCCCTCCCTAAATTACACGCATCACACCGGATGCTTGCAGGCACGCTAGAGCCGCGGCTGTACGCACGTCTTGCATGAAGCCCGCGCGCTTCTGCACGAAAAGACCAAGCGTCGCAGGGGCCGGGCCGCCCGCTGTGCATCGCAATAAAGCCCGGGATCAGGGACAAAAATTAACCCGGCGGGCCTGGGTGCGGTTAAAAACTCCTGCCCACCGTCAGCCGGAAGGAAATCGGTTCCAGGGGATGGATGTGCCGATCGGCAAAGCCGCCCGCGGGCTCGCCTGGCAGGCGGTCGCTGTACCAGAATTCCGCGGCATTGGCCTTTGTATCGAGCAGATTGTAGAGGCCGCCTTCGAGTTTCCAGCCGCTTTCGAAACTGTAGCTGACTTCGGCGTTCCATTCGCCATAGCCGCTGGCTCGGACGGCGTTATCCGGCGTCAGCGGATAGGAACCCAGATAGCGGTATTCCACGCCCGCTCCCCACGGCCCCAGATGCTTCACATAGGCCGCGAAGTTTCCGATCGCCGTTGGGGCCGCCGGGATATAACGGCCGACATGACCGGTGCCGTCGTCATTCTCTTGCGTATAGCGGGCATGGCTGGACGCGAAGCTGCCATAGAATTCCAGCCAATCCAGCGCTTGCCAGGTCACATTGAGCTCGACGCCCTCGCGGCGGCTCGGTGAGCCGGCCGATGTCTGCCCCGCGTCGGGATCGTAAGTCAGCTCCGACTGGAAGGTGATCTGGAATAGGGTAAGAGTTGCCGAAAGATTGGGCAGAAATTCCTCGCGCACGCCAATCTCCTCGCCGGTCGAATGGGCCAGCAAGGGCGCACCGGTGATGCCCTGCGAGGCGGCCTGGGTAACGCCGCGCACATCGTCGCTATGAAAGCCGCGCCCGGCGGAAAGATAGATTTCCGTCTGCGGCGACAGGGTGAGGGCCAGGCTTGCCTTGGGCTGGAACAGATCCTGGGCAGCATCGCCTGGGTTGGTGCCCGTATCGGTGGCGGTGAAATAATCCTCGCGGACCCCCAGCACGCTGCGCAGCCAGGATGTCCAATGCGTCGTCGCCTGCAGATAGGCGCCGACGCTGCTTTCGTTCACGCGATCGCTTTCCGCAACACCTAGAAATTGCCGCGCCTTGGTGAAATTGCGGAAGACGTGATTGTCGTCATACCGGCCGTCCAGGCCCGCCAGAAAATCCGTGTCGAACCCCAGCACCCGGTTCGAAATCATATAGCTGGCGCCGCCGCCCAGGGTCAGGCGGTTTTCATTCTGCGCTTCCTGGTCGCCATGGACCGGATCTTCCAGGAAATGGGTGAAATCGTTCCACAATGTCAGGCGATTGCCGATGGCGTAGCCATGCGACTCGAAGGCGCCGTCGCCCAGAACGGCGCGATACTGGCCGGAAAGGCTGTAACGCTGCGCCTGGCCGCCATCGCTGGGGTCGAGCGTGCCGAAGCGGCTGATAAGCCCCTGCGCGATCGCGCGTTGCGGCTGGTCGGTGGTGGCGTCCCACAGGCTGCCATAATACATCGCCGTCAGCGAATAACCGTTATCGGCTGCGCCTTCGGCGTAGCGCACAACTGCGTTCAGCTTGCGCTGATTGTCCGGACTGTCCCAGGGGCCGTCATAATGCTGCAGCTCCAAGGCGCCCAGCACCGTGCCATCGGCCATATCGCGAGAACCCGCGACGAACAGATGCTCGAACCCCATCGTGCCGGCCGCGACATCGACCTGATCGTCGATGCGATTGAGATAGCCGATGTCCACCGTGCCGACCGAGGCGAAGTCGCCCTTGGCCGCGAAATAGGGACCCTTGGTGTATTGGATGTTGGTCGCCAGTTGCGGAATCATGAAATTGAGGTCGGTATAGCCCTGGCCATGCGCATGGGTGCGCTCGTTGATCGGCATGCCGTCAACGCTCACCGCCAGATCGGTGCCGTGGTCCAGGCTGAAGCCGCGCAGGAGATATTCGTTGGCCTTGCCCTCTCCGCTATGGGCGGTGACCACCAGGCCGGGCACGGTCTCCAGCATCTGGCCGGCGCGATAGGCGGGCGTCAGCGCCAATTCGTCATTCACCACCACACCCTGGCTGGAGGTGAGAGCGGTGCCCATCAGCTGACGCCGCTCGGCGGTCACCGTTACGGTTTCAAGGCCTCCCGAAAGCGCCGTCTGCCCCAGCGCAACCGGCGCCGCCGACAAAAGCAAAGTTCCAGCGAGAACAAGGTTCCGGGCATGACCGCCGGGGGGCGGCATGGAGAAAGACATAAAGTTCCTTTTTGAATCCCCGTCCTCCTCGTTATACGGATGGGATAATTCTTTCCCTCGGTTTCGGCGGCATCACCAGGTGATGGAGTCGATCTTGCAGAAGCGTGGTTCGGCTCGCCGCGACGGCATTGGCCGCATCCGGGGTTGCGGCGATGGCCGATCCAGTTTCAGGATTTCGGTCAATTGCTTCTTGGCGCGGTAGACCGCTCCCTCGACCGCCTTCACGGTGATGCCGAGGATTTCGGCGGCTTCCGCCTGGGACAGGCCTTCGATGGCGGTAAGGATCAACGGATCCCGCAATTTCCCGGGCAGCGCATCGATGGCGTCGCGGGCGATTTTCAGTTGCTCGCTTTCCACCAGGCTTTCGTCGATGGGCGGGGCGGGGTCGGGTGCGGCGGTTTCGCGCGGACCATGACTCCAGGGCAGAAGAATGCGGCGCACGGCCAGGCGGCGGGCGCGATCGCGGCATTTGTTCAGCGCGATGCGGCGCAGCCAGAATTCCAGCGGCCGGTTCGGATCATAGCTTTTCAGCCCGCGCCAGGCCGCGATCAAGCTCTCCTGAAGAACATCCTGGGCTTCGGCTTCGTCACGGACATAGCGATGGACGTAACGGTAGAGGGGCTTTTTGTAGCGCCCCACCAGGGCCGTAAATGCCGTCTCATCGCCGCGCAAGGTGGCGGCGACCAGAGCGGCATCGCTGGCGCCGGCGGGATTCATGGCGTGTCGCGCATCAGCATCTCGACCACTTTCTGGTCGTAAATCTGGCGCTGGGATGGCGACAGCTGATTGCGGATGTCCACGATATAACTGATCGTCAGGGTCTGCAGATCGCCTACGATTGCCTGCATCTGGCCGATCGCCTCCTTGGTGGGATCGGACAGCGACATATTCTCCGAGAAGGCTCCGCCCAACTGCGCGCGCGCCATATAGAGATTGGCCATCAGCTGATTGTGCTGGCGGGTGTAGCGCGCATTGATCGCCTCGACCGACACCTTCTGCGCCGGCGTCAGGTTGATCTGCCGTTCCAGGAGTTGATTGATGGTGTCGCTGAGCGTGACTTTGTGCGCTTCGGGCGCCGCCACATCATGGCGCAGCCCCAGTTCCGCACCGGCGAATCCGAACAGAGCGGCGATTAGCGCGGTCAGAAGCAAGCTTTTCCAGCCCATCGGTCCCTACTCCAGAAGCGATGCCGGCGGGACTTCCGTCAGCAGCAAGGTGATGTTGACCGGCTTTGGCGCCGGCGGCGGGCGCGCGGCGCCGAGCACAACGCCGATCAGAAGCGCCGCCGCGGCAATGCCGGTATTGCGGCCGACCGCGCCCAGAACAAGACGTTGGGCGTGCCGACGGCGATGGATCCGTGACCACATCGCCGCCTCGATGCCGGTCAAAGCGGACGGCGCGTCGTCGCGAACCCTTGCCAGAAGCGCGTCGAGATCGTCATTCATGGGCCGGTTCCTTCACATCGAACGTCGGACGCATCCTTAGCGGCCGCTCATCGCCGAGGCAGCCGGGGTCAGCTTTCGATTGCCGTACCCATGCGGCTCTCCAGCCGGTCGAGATCCGAACCGCCCTGGACTTTGCGGGGCGCGGTCTCCTTGAGGAACAGGCTCACCACTACGCCCAGCACCAAACCGCCCAGCGCGAAGTACAGCACATCCTGGATGCCATAGCTGCTGGCGATCGTACCGGCGATGACGGGAGCGACGCCGCCGCCGAAAATCTCGCCCGCGCCGATGATGATGCCCGCCGAGGTGGAGATCAAGCCGATCGGCGCCGCTTCCACCGCAATGGGACCGGTGATGAGCGACAAAAGACCGAAAGCAAATCCGGCGCCGATGAACAGCAGAATGAACAACATCACGGGGTCGGGCCCTTGCTGGATAAAGAGCCAGACGAACACCGCGCCGACCGCGAAGCCCAGGATCGCCATCAGCTTGCGGCCCAGATAATCGGACGCCCAGGCCAGCAGCCACTGACCCAGAAAACCGCCAAAGCCGATCGCCGACGTGACGAAACCCATCTGGGCCTGGCTGAGATGAAGATAGGACGTCAGATAGATCGGCGTATTGGCCGACAACACGAAGATGCCGCACATGGAGCAGAGCAGCGCCAGCATGCCGAGCGGCACATTGCGATGCTTGAACACCGCGCTGAGCGGCGCGCGTTCGCCGCTGTCGCTATGGCCCTGGGCCGTGACCGGCTCGCGGATCACCATCCAGAGCAGTCCCGCGAGGATCAGGCCGGGGATTCCGACCAGCAGGAAAACGCCGCGCCAGGACATCCCGTAACCGAGGAGCTGGGTGGCGAGAATGGGCCCGAAGCCAAGCCCGAACAGGGCAAAGGCCGATTGCTGCAAACCCTGATTGAAGCCCCGGCGCCGCGGCTTGGAGGCCTCGGCGACGCAGGCAAAGCTAGTGGGACAGAAGGCGCCTTCCGATACACCCATTACGGCCCGGATCAGAAGCAGGCTGGTCATCCCCATCGCCATGCCGGAAAAACCCGACAGCAGCGAGAACACAACAATGGCGGGGATCAGAACCTTGCGGCGGCCGATGCGATCGGACAGGCCGCCCAGGAAGATCGCGGCCACGCCCCAGGCGATACCCAGGATGGCCACCAGATTGTTGATGTCCTGCGGCGTTAGATGCAGGTCGCCGATCATCGACGGGGCAAGCGGCGCCACGATCCAGCGATCGAGCCCGACCAGGCCGAAGCCCAGGGTCAGGAGGGTGACGGTCTTCCACTCATAATTGGTGTCCCAACGCTTGGTCCCGTCCATCTCGTTTCCCCGCTTCTGAGATTGTTATTTTGCTACCGCTTGTAGAAAGGCGGAATCTCCGCATCGACATTGAGCCAGATGGATTTGACCTGGGTATATTCGCGCATCACTTCGAACCCCATCTCGCGGCCATAGCCGGACTGGCCGAAGCCGCCGAACGGCGAAGCCGGATGCACCCGCTTGTAGCTGTTGATCCAGACCATGCCGGCGTGAAGATTCTTGGCGACGCGGTGCGCCCGCTGCACATCGCGGGTCCATAGCCCCGCGCCCAAGCCGTAGTCGGTGCCATTGGCAATGGCGACCGCATCCTTCTCGTCCTTGAAAATGGTGGCGGAGACGAAGGGGCCGAACACTTCTTCCCGCGAGACGCGCTGTTCGGGCCCGGCGCTGACGATGGTGGGTTCGACAAAATAGCCCTTCGCCAGATCGCCACCCGGCACCTTGCCGCCCGACAGGATCTTGCCGCCTTCCTTTTCCACAATGCTCACATAGTTGAGCACGCGCTCGTGATGGACCTTGGAGGTGAGCGGTCCCATTTCGGTCTCCGGATCGAGCGGATCGCCCAGCTTGATGGAGCGCGCCAGGCCTATGAATTTCTCCAGGAAGGCTTCGGCGATGGATTCGTGCAGGATCAGGCGCGAGCCGGCGATGCAGGCCTGGCCCTGATTGTGGAAAATGGCGAAGGCGGAACCCCCCACCGCGGCGGGAATGTTGGCGTCCTCGAAAATGATATTGGGGCCCTTGCCGCCCAGCTCCAGCTGCACCTTCTTCAGGTTGCCCGCCGAGGCGCGCACGATGCTGCGGCCGATATTGGTGGAACCGGTGAAGGAGATCTTGCCGATATCGGGATGCTCGGCGATGCGTTGGCCGGCCGTGTTGCCGTAACCCGGAACGATGTTGACCACGCCGGGCGGAATGCCGGCTTTCTCGATCAGCTCGCCGACCCGCAGCGTGCTGAGCGGCGTGATCTCCGAAGGCTTGATCACCACGGTGTTGCCGGCCGCCAGCGCGGGTCCAAGTTTCCAGCTCACGAACATCAGCGGGAAGTTCCACGGTACGATCTGGCCCACCACGCCGATGGGTTCGCGCACGGTGAAATTCAAAAAACCGGCATCGACCGGGATCACCGCGCCTTCGATCTTGTCTGCCATCCCGGCGAAATAACGGAACGCCAGCACCGTGCGGGGCAAATCGAGGTTGCGGCAATCGCGGATGGGATGGCCGGTATTCATCGCTTCCAGCCGGGTCAGGTGATCGGCATCCGCCTCGATCAAGTCGGCCAGTTTGTAGATCAGGCGGGCCCGCTCGTGGCCGGCCAGCCGTGCCCAGCCGGGAGCGGCGGCGCGCGCCGCTTCCACCGCCCGGTCGACATCGGCCTCGCGGGCCTCTGCAACCGCGACGATCTTGGAGCCGTCATACGGATTGAAAACATCGATTTCGGTGCCCGCCGCGCCATCCACCCATTTTCCGCCGATGAGAAGACGGGTCTGGATCGAGGACGCGGGAAGCGGTGCTACCTTGGTCATGTGATGGTCAGAAACTGACCGAAACGACGGGCGCCTTGCCGGATTGGATCAGCTCGGGGATTTTGGGCGAGGCATTCTCCCATACCAGCAGCATGGAGCGCTTGTCGGCATAACCCGTGTGGCGGATGTCGGCAGGCATGCAGGAGACATCGCCTGCTTTCATGATCACGCGGGCCCGGTTCTTGCCGCTGTTCTTGTCCTTCACATCCCAGACGATTTCGTCGGTCAGAACCACGAACCATTCGCAGCGGTCATTGCCATGATCCACCGGCAGGATGAATTCCTCGGAGGTGGGACAGAACAGGCTGTCCTTGACCACCGAGCAAACCGACGGATTCCAGGTCACGTCCGAGCGCGACAGATAGCCGAACAGATTGTAGGCGCTGACTTCGTTTTCAAACCCGGGCTCGGCTTCGACTTTCGGCTGGTCCTGCGGCACATCGGCGAACATGCGGTTCACGGGATAGCCGTTTGCGTCGGTGCGCACCGGCGTATCGCCCGGCAGGCCGACCATGCGCTTGGCGGTGACGCGCAGGCGATCCACCGCATCGTCATTGTCGCCATGCTTCTTGCCCCAGGGCGCACCGGTTTCCAGGGGGGCCGCGAAGGGGTCATAGCCTTCGTTGGTCCAGTTGCGAACCATGGACTTGAACACGCCCATCAGCGTCTCCGACGAAAAACGCTCGGAGAAATCGCGACCGGCATTGCGGAAGGCGTCGTTGTAGAGACCCGCGAACAGCACGACCTCGCCGTAATAGTTGGTGGTGCCGATCACGCCGTCGAAATTCACCGTGCCGTAGAAGAAACCCCAGGCAACGTCGCGCATCAGGGCGCGCATGAAATAATCGACCGGCATGACGTGACTGCCGCCCGGCCAGGTGATGCGGGCGAAATACTCGTCGCGGCGGAACGTGAAACTGCCGGCCTCGAAGGCCTGATAGCCATTTTCATTATCCGCCGGCAATATCTTGGTGTGCTTGACCAGATTGGCGCTGGGCTTACCGGAGGAATGGTTGGCGGTTTCGAGCATGGCCATGGCGTGTTCCTTTTACTAACCCGTGATGAAACTGACCCATCTGGATCAGGAAGTCTGGCATATCTCCGACCATCTCTGCACCGTCAGGGGCCCTTCGATGGTCTGAATCATGGCCGCAGCCGGCTGTTCCGCCTGGAACCTGTAGGCCGCGCCCTTGGGCAAAAGGCCCATATGGCCGCGGCCAAGGGTCAGCCGGCCCATCTTGAGTCCATCGACATCGCCGCGCACCGATTGGGCGCCGGAAAGCTTCATGTCGATGGCGGTGTCGGGCGAAGCCAGCTTCACCAGATGGACCTCGATCTTGCCGTCCATGCAGAGGATGAATTCGTCATGCGAGGCGGCGTACCAGCCGGAGACCCCTTCGGCGCGCATCGCTTCGATCACATATTCGAAATTCTTGGCGACGGCGACGCGCTCATAGGGCTTCGAATTGGCGCAGACCTCGAAGATGTTCGAGAAGACATAGTTCTTGGGATCGTCGTCGACGAGTTCGACTTTGCCTTTGTTGATGTCCTTCAGCGACCCGAATTTGGTTTGATACGTGCTCATGATCCCTCGTAATCTGCCGAAAGGACGCACAAAGGCTTTACCGGAACCGGCACACGATCCGGGACACCCTGTCCTCTGAGGGCGAAAATAGGGTTTGGGACGCCGGAGCGTCCTGCACGGGCTTGCACGGTTTCTGCACGAAAACGGCGGGGGGACGCCGCTAGGACTGGACCGACCGGCGGTAGGCGGCGGGGGTCATGCCGACGGCGCGGCGGAAAAGGCGGGTCATATGCTCCTGATGGGTGAAACCGCAGGCAAGCGCGATCTCGATAATAGAGGTGCCGCCACGCAGCATGCGTTTGGCCCGTTCGACCCGCAATTGCATCAGGAACTGATGCGGCGGCATGCCGGTGGTAACCTTGAATCGGCGGGCAAAATGGCTCGCGCTGAGGCCGGTGGCGGTGGCCAGCTCCGCCAAGGTCAGAGAGTCGCTCAGATGCGCCTGCATGAAGTCGGTTGCGCGCTGCAATTGCAGTTTGGTGAACCCGCCCTGGGGCAAGGGGCTGGTATGGGCCGAGGTCGAATGCTGGCGCAGCAACCGCGCGGCCAGGGCCTGGGCCAGATAATCGGCATAAACCGTGCCGGCGGAGTCGGAATTGCGCAGCGCTTCCTGGATTCCCAGGGCAAGACGCTCGATCAGGGGATCGTGATCGCCCAGGCTGGGCACAAGCTCAATGCAGTCGGAGGCGCCATAGCCGAAATCATCGGCCACATCGTCCACCACCTGCTTGCGGATATAGACATGCAGCGAATCCAGTTCGCCTTCCAGACGCACGCCGAAATCGCGGCCGCCGGGAAGAATGAAGAGCCCGCCGGGCGCAATCACTCGCCGCGCCGGCACTCTGCCCATTACCCTTGTGACCGCAACCGGACCGTCCAGATGCAGAATGATCAGGTGGTCGTGCACCGCATTATAGCGGTCTTCATAAGGTTTTTCGCGCTGACATGACGCATAGAGAGACGCCCAGCCGAGGCCCTTGCTGGTCAGATGCGTCAGATTTTGCGGCCGGAGCAGAATTCCATGCGTTTCGGCGACGCTGAATTCTCCGGGCAGTAAGCGACCCATCGAAAATCACCTTCATCCCTGCGAGCCGGGCGCGTATGCGCCTCTTGTTCTTATGGAAACAATAGCTAGGCGGCCGGGACGAAGTCAATTTCCTTATAGCGGGAATGGTTTACCGCGGTTCCATCTTCGGCCGAAATAACACCATCGGAAATGGCGTATTTTAAGGGCTCAACCGGAAATCGTAGTTCAGCCGCCGCCAGGGGCCGTTCAAGTTCCGTCCATCGGGCGGCGCCTGGGTGGCGGGCTGTTCGGGATATTGGTCGATCAGCGAGTCCTTCACGCCGAATACGGCGTCGCTTTCCAGGTATTTGTCGCCCGCCACGAAGACATGGGTGACCAGGGTGGTATAGCCCGGCGCCGCCGCCATGAAATGCAGATGCGCCGGCCGCCAGGGATGGCGCGCCGTCGCTTTCAGCATCTCGCCCACCGGGCCGTCATCGGGAATCGGATAGGCGGTCGGCATGATGGTCCAGAAACGCAGCCGGCCCTGCGCATCGGTGTGGAACCGCGCCCGCAGCTGCGGCCCATCCAGATCGCTGCGCTGCACATCGTAAAAGCCTTCGCTGTCCGACTGCCAGACGTCGACCACCGCGCCTTTGAGCGGCTTGCCGTCCACCGAGGAAAATTGCGCTTCGACATAGAGCGGCTGACCGGGCGCGCCGTGCGCAATATCGGCGCCCTGCTCTTCGACCGGCTGCTTGTCGACAAAAAACGGCCCCAGCACGGTGGTTTCCGTGGCCCCTTTGGGCAGGCGATGATTGATTGCGTCCACCAGCATCGAGACGCCCAGCGTGTCGGAGAGCAGGATGAATTCTTGTCGCCCGCCCACCGAGATCTGGCCGGTGCGCGTGAGGAACTGAATGGCGGCCATCCATTCCTCGAAGCTGGGCTCGATCTCGCGCACGCAATCATGCAGATGGCGCACGATGCTGCCCACGATCTCCTTCAAACGGGGATCGGGTGTGTTCTCGAACCGCTCCAGGACGGCGTCGGTGATGCTGTGTTCGTCGAAATTGCTCATCTTATGTCACCTTGGTGAGGGAGGCCGGCCGGTCCAGGCATCGTCGAGAAGCGCGCGGATTGCGCTGCGTTCCAAAGGTCTCGGATTCCAATAGGGGTTGGCGAGCGCAAGATCGGCGGCCTTGTCGAGCCCGGCCTGCGGCATGCCCAGCTCCTTCAAGGATGCCGGCGCGCCCAATGCGCGTTCCAGATCGTAAAGGCCGCGCACCGGATCGTCGACATTCAGGGCGCGGGCCAGGCTTTTCATCGCCGCCGGCGTGGCGGAGGCATTGTAGGCGACGGCGTGGGGCAGCACCACCGTATGCGTTTCGGCATGGGGGAGATCGAATGTCCCGCCCAATGTGTGACAAAGCTTGTGATGCAGCGCCATGCCGACCGTGCCCAGGCAGATGCCGCAAAGCCAGGCGCCGTAAAGCGCGTCCGAGCGTGCTTCGCTGTCCCTGGGATTCTTTACGATCGCGGGCAGCGCTTTTGCCAGGGCGCGGATCGCTTCTTCCGCCATCAGCGAGGTGATCGGATTGGCGTCGTGGGAGTAAAGCGCCTCCACGGCATGGGCGATCGCGTTCATTCCGGACGTCGCGCTCAACCCCGCGGGCAGGCTCAATGTGAGATCCACGTCATAGAGGATCACGTCCGGCAGCACCTTCATGCTGCGCTGGGTGGTCTTCAGCCCGTCCCTGGTTTCACCCAGGATCGGCGTCGCTTCCGAACCGGCATAAGTGGTGGGAATGACGATCTGGGGCAGATCGGTGCGAAGCGCGATCGCCTTGCCCAGGCCCGTGGTCGAACCGCCGCCCAACGCCACCGTCACATCGGCGTTCAAATCCCGCACGACCTTCAGCGCCTCTTCCGTGACCGTGACGGGCGTGTGCATGGCGGCATTGGCATAGAGCCCCGCCGCCAGCGGCCCGATCCGGCCGGCCAGAGCCTTGGCGTCACCCTGCTGCTGGGGCGTTGAAAGAATCAGGGCCCGCGAGCAGCCCAGCCGCTTGATCTCGTCGCCCAGGCTCGCAAGCGTGCCGGATCCGAAGATCACGCGGGCAGGCAGGCTGGTGTAGGTAAAGGGCTTCATCGCCCGCTTCTTCTCAAAGGCCTGGAAAAAACAACGCCCGCGCCGGGCTTGGAAAACCGGCGCGGGCGTGAAAATGCACGCACAAAGCTTAGGTGTGCTGCTGCGGTTGCGGCTGCTGTCCCGACGGGCGCGGGCTGTAGACCGAACCGTCCGCCTTGGTCGCCGTGAGAAGCGCGCCGGCAGGGCGGCCATCCTTCATGGGATTGGCGACGATGGTGACCTTGTCGCCCGCCTTAAAGGTCGAGGCCTTGATGCCCGCACGGAGCAAGGTCGAAGGACCTTCGGCTTCAAAACCCCAAAGCTGGACCTTGCCGTCCGGACCCTTGCCCATCACCTGCAGCCAGGAATGCGGGTTGGTGTACTGAAATTCCTTCACATTGCCTTCCAGCGTGATCTTTTTGGTGTGATCGAACATCGCCGCGGAATGGTGTGCGAAAACAGGGGTCGCCCCGATCGTCAGCGCCAGAACCGTCATACCGATAGCAAGCTTCATAACCTTAAATTCCTCCGTTTGCGTTTCCGCGCCCGTGAAACACAGGGGGTCTCCCGCACCCGCGCGCCCGGCCAGTTGGCGGAAATACTAGCCCACCTATTATACGCACGCCTGCACGAACCCCCCACATTTCTGCACAAAATAAGGCGCTACATCACCGTAAAACCGATCCAGCGGCCGCAGAAAACCACAACAATCCAGCAAATCATGGACAGACCGCCGGCAATTTTGGCTCCCATCAAGGTGGGGACGTCACGGTCCCAATGCGCCACGCTTTTGAAGGTAAAAAGATGGAAAATCGCCATGTTAATGCCCGCCAGAAGGATGAAGAGCATTTTGTAGCGGAAAAACTCGTCCGCATAATAATTGGGGGCCTTGGAGATGAACATCAAGGTGCCGGCGATCACCGCTAGCACGAACAGACCCCAGGTCCAGGGCAGCACTTCTTTGGCCAGTTCCGTCACCGGTTTTTTGTGGGAAGTAATACCCAGAAGGCGCAGATCCACGATGAATATCGAGCCCACCACCAGGGTGATGGCGATCACATGGATGGATTCGAAGAACGGAAACCAGAAATAGTCCGTCCGGATCGCCTCGGAAATCGGCCAATCGTAAATCGCATGCAGAATACTATCGACATCCATGCCGTTTCACTCGCATCTAGGGTGGTGCCGTGCCTCAGGCCGCCGCATAGTCCATGATCACATAGGCGATCCAGCGGCCCGCCACCGCGATCGCAAAAAACAACAGCAGCGCGCCCACGGCCATCATCTTGATCCGGGCAGCCTCCGG
The DNA here is from genome assembly GCA_040389245.1 of Pseudomonadota bacterium. Taxonomy (GTDB): domain Bacteria; phylum Pseudomonadota; class Alphaproteobacteria; order Micropepsales; family Micropepsaceae; genus Rhizomicrobium. The sequence goes on from JAZKAH010000003.1 coordinate 210,270, forward strand.
CTCGCGGTTCCAGAATTCGGGATTCCGGCTGGTGCTGCGCTGGAACATGGCGATGACAATTATCGCGCAGAGAACCAGCAGCATCTTGATCTGGAACATGATGTTGGTGAGTTCGCGGCGCGGCTCGCCGATGATCAGCAAAAGCCCCGTACAGGCCTGCACGATCAGTGCGCCCCAAAGCCAGGGAACATAGCGCCCGGCGGTATCGGCGACGGTGGTCCGGGTGCCTGCCCAGCCCATCAGCCTGAGCACGATCATGCCGACCGAGGACAGAACCACGCAAACCCCAAGAATATGGATGGACTGGATGGTGGGCACCGCCCACTCGTAATTCTGAATCGCCTGACTGAGCGTCGTGCTCGAAATCCAGCGGATCAGCTCTTCCATAATCACCCTCCCCGACCAGCCCCGTCATGCCAGGGTCTGGATACAGATTCTATGTGCACCCGGATTCTATACGCATCCTGGCGTTCGAGCCCTTGTGCGCGCCGAGCCATTTTGCTCCGCGTTTGCATCTTTCAAGCGTCAAAGCCGCCGTCATATCCTGCATAAAAGCGGAACAAGCAGCACAAAGCGCGCGGGCTCCCTCGCGGTGGCGGAACCTGTCGGGCATGATGCGATCGGCGCGGGGGGCGCACTGTCCTTTGCGTATAGTTCAAGGGGCCTCGCCACAAACCGGGGCGGGAGAAGACTGTCATGACGTCAGGCGATTTGGCCCATATGCCCGCCCGCACCAGGCGCCGGTGGCTGATCGGCGTCGCGGTCGTAGCGGCGGCCGCCGCCATGCTGGTCTATCTCGCTTATAATCAGATCCTGAAATACGAGCTTCTCGCGGCGGCTCCGGGCGCCATCGCCGCGGATTCCCGCCTCGATCATTTTGCCGGGAACCTCGCCCGCCCCGCTTGGAGCGCCAACTGCGCTGGCTGTCACGGGGCGGACATGACAGGCAATCCTGCCCGCGGAATACCCAACCTGGCCGATGGCGAGTGGATCTACGGATCGGGGACGGTCTCCCAGATCGAATACACCATCACTTATGGAATCCGGGCCGGAAATCCCAAATCGCGCAATCTGGCCTTCATGCCGTCCTTCGCGCATCCCAATGACGACAAGGAAAAACTTTCTGCCTTGAGCCCCGGCGAGATCAAGGATGTGATCGCCTATATTTTCTCGCTGGAAGGCCGCCCAGCCAATCCCGCTGCGGTGACGCGCGGCGCGTCCATCTATGCCGACAAGGGCGCCTGTTACGACTGCCACTCGCCGGACGGGCGCGGCGACCATGACATCGGCGCTCCCGATCTTGCGGACAGGATCTGGCTTTACGGCGATGGCTCGGAAGCATCGGTTTTCAATTCCATCGAAAAAGGCCGTGCCGGAATCTGCCCGGCCTGGAGCGGGCGGCTTTCGCCGGCGGTAATCCGGGCGCTGGCCGTCTTCATCCAGGATCGTTCTCAAACCAAAATCGCACGGGCCCCATGAGCGGAATAAAGTCTAGGACGAAAACACCACGCGACAAGGATTGGCGGTGGCAATCCTTCGCCAGCACCAACCCCCGCCGCGCCTTCACCCTATTGGGCGCGGGCGCGGTCGGCGGGCTGTTGATCGCGGGCTTCGGGCTTTTCACGTCCAAGGGCACCACGGTGGATTTTGTTCCGCCGGAGGATGTGGCGCTGGTCAACCAGCAGCCCATCTTGCAAGTGGATTTCGACGCGCAATTGCAATCGGTCTATGGCCTTACCCCCGACAAGGCGACGGACGCGCAGAAACGCAAAATCGTGCACGACATGATCCGCGAGGAAGTCTATGTCCAGCGCGGGCTCGAACTGGGTATGCCCGAAAGCGACCCCGACACCCGCAATGCGCTGGTCTCGTCCGTCGAGCAGCAGGTCCTGGCCGACATCACCACCGATTCGCCCAGCGACCAGAAGCTCCAGGCCTATTACGACAGCCATCGCGGCCGCTATGCCAGCGAGGGCTCGATCACCGTGACGGACCTTCTGGCGCCGGCGGCCGGCGCCGGCATTGAAGCCGCCGAGGCAAGAGCCAAGGACGCCGCCACCGCCATCCAGCGTGGCATGACGATAGGCGAGGCAACCGCCAAATTCGCCCTCAAGGACACCAGGAAGACCAGCGGCGAGGAATTCTATTTCGCCGCCCGCATTCACTTGGGGCCCGCCTTGTTCGCCGCCGCCACGCAGCTGAAATCCGGCCAGGCTTCGGCGCCGGTCAAGGCCGGGGACGGTTATCACGTGCTGGTGGTGGCGCAGAACACGCCGCCGGTGGCGCAGAATTTCGCGGCGGCGCGCGAGCAGGTACTGACCGACTACAAGAACGACGCGGAAGCCCATCTGCAGGCCAATGAAGAAAAATTCCTGATCGACCGCGCCGACATATTGGTGGCCGGCCGCTATAAAAAGTACCTGCCGTGAAAGCGCGGATACTCCTGACTTTCGCGTTTCTGGCGGCGCTGATCGCGCCTGCTCTCGCGCACACGCTCAGCGAAACTCATTCGGCCTGGCATGTCACCGGCTCGACCATAGACATGAATTTCACTCTGCCCGACATCGAGGCCCAGCGCCTGGCGCCGTCCGGACAGAACGCGACCGACGCCATGATCACTGCCTATCTCGGCAAGCATCTGGCCGCCACCGCCGATGGCAAGGCCTGCACCGTCAATTATGGCCCGGAAAAGGGCACGGCGGCGCAAGGTTTCACGCGTTGGGAATTTTCCTTCACCTGCCCCAAAGCGGCGAAGGATATTCAACTGGTGGACACCGCTTTTTTCGACCTGGTGCCCACCCATATCAACTACGCCCAGATCATCACCTCGGACGGCGTTTTCATCGAGCAGCTTTTCACGCGCGATCAGACAAGCCTGCACGCGGCGGCGGGCGGTGACAGCCCGCTGCAGAATGCCGGTTTTCTCACCTATGTCGGGCTGGGGATCATGCACATCCTGACCGGCGTGGATCACATGTCCTTTCTGCTGGGCCTGATCCTGATCTCGCGGCGGCTGAAGGACCTCGCCTTTGTCGTCACCGGATTCACTTTGGGCCACAGCGCCACTCTGGCCCTGGCGGTCACCGGAATCGTGCGGCCCCATGCCCAATATATCGACGCGCTGGTGGCGCTCACCATCGCGCTGATCGGGGCCGAGAATATCGCCGTGTCGCTGAAACGACCCGGCACCATTGCACTGGCCTTCGGCGGCACGCTGGTCTTCATGGCCTTGCTGCAATGGATGGGCGCGGGCGGATTGCCGGCGCTGCTGCTGCTGGGCGCCGGCATCTTCACCGGCAACTATCTGATGATCACCGGCCATCTTCAGGACGCCGCCCGCATTCGGGTGATCGTCACCTTGGTGTTCGGCCTGATCCACGGGTTCGGCTTCGCCTCCAGTCTTCTGGAAATGCGACTGCCCACCGGACGGATGGCGGAGCTGCTGCTGGGATTCAATTCCGGGGTCGAAGTGGGTCAGCTCAGCCTGGTGCTGGGCGTGACCCTGATCGCCTGGCTGCTGGTGAAAGTGAAGTTCGCCCTGCCCCGCCCGATCGTCACCGATGTCTGTGCGGCCTTCCTGGTCGGCATCGGTGTCTTCTGGTTCGTCAGCCGGTCCTATGCCTGAAGTTTGAGGCTTTCGATCACCTTGCCGGCTTCGGCGAAGGCGGTGTTGGCGGCGGGCGCGCCGGCATAGGCCGCGACCTGCAGCAAGACTTCCTTCAGTTCGTCTTCGCTGAAACCCTTCTGCTCCAGCCCGGAACGGACATGCAGGCGAAACTCTTCCCACGCGCCCAGCGAGGCGGTGATCGCCACCACCAGCAGCCGGCGCGTCTTGTGGTCCAAGCCCGGCCTGTTCCAGATCTCATTCCAGACATTGCGGGTGATCATGTCCTGGAAATCAGTTGTAAAGGCCGTGCGCGCCGCGAGCGACTTGTCCACCCAGGCATCGCCGAGAATTTTGCGGCGGACGGCAAGACCGGCCTGGTAAAGCGCTCCCTTGACGTCAGGCATGCGAAGCTCCCGAAAGAAAGGCGGTGACCAGGGCGGCGAACGGGCTTGGCATTTCGACCGACGCGATATGAGCCGCCGGCATCATTTGCAGCTGCGCGCCCGGTATGCGTTTCAGTATCTCACTGCCATGGCCTTCGAACGGCGTGGCGACGTCCTTGGCTCCTGCGATGATCAAGGTGGGTGCGGCAATCCCCGCGATCCTGTCCAGCAGGGTCATGTCGCGAATGGCGGCGCAGCAGCCGGCATAGCCTTCGGCATTCACGCGCAGGAAATGATCGCGAATCGTCTGGACTTGCGGCGCGTGGTCGCGGGGGAATTCCTCGGAGAAAAACCGCGCCATCACGGCATCGACGATTGCCGCCATGCCGTGGCTGCGAACGGCGACGATGCGCGTATTCCAGACCTCCCGGTCCATCCGTGCCGAGGTGCAGGCGAGGATGAGCGACGACACGCGGGCGGGCGCGTTGAGGGCGAGCGTCATGGCCGTCATGCCGCCCAGCGACAGGCCGCAGATCGCAGCCTTGTCGATACCGGCCGCATCCAGCACGCATCTCGCATCCGCCGCCAGTTCGTCGAGCGAACAATCGCCGGGCGGCGAATCCGACTGACCATGCCCGCGCATATCCATCCGAAGAACGCGAAATTTCTCCAGGTACGGCATCGCCGCATCCCACATCGTCGAATCGCAGCCCACCGAACTGAGGAGCAGAAGGGGCGGGCCTTCGCCGTCCTCGCGCCAATGAAGGTGAATGTCGCCGTTCCGCGCGAATGCCATCAGGCCTGGCTCTTCCGCGCCGCCAGCAAGCTCCTCACCAGCGCCTCGGAGTCCCCGGTATCCAGGCCAACATTGGCCGCGGCGAGATTGTGCGCCATGCGCGCCGCATCGACTTCCAACCCTTCGATCACCACGGCCAGGGTTTTGAGAGCGCCATGACAGAGAATGAAAAGATTGGTGAGAACGGGCGCTTCCGCCTGCCAGCCGCCCAAACCACGCTCCTGTTCCTGCGGCAATGCCGCCAGAATGGTCGCCGCCAGGCCGGGCGCGCGCGCCGCGGCGGAGAGCACGATCTGGCAGCCGATGGGATTGCGCTTATGCGCCATGATCGACGAACCACCACGCCCGACCGCCCGCGGCTCGAAGACTTCTCCGATTTCATTTTGCGCCAGAAGGGAAATATCGCGCGCGATCTTGGCGCCGGCACCGACAATGATCGCGAGCGAAGCGCCAAGACCGGCGATATGCCCGCGCCGCGCCTGCCACGGCAGCGGAGAATTCGGCAGTCCCAACAACCTAGCCATGTGCGCGGCGATGGCGGTACCCTTGCCGCCCAGGCCCGCACGCGTGCCCGCGGCGCCGCCGAATTGCAGCATCAGGGCATTTGCGCATTCGCGGCGGAAGCGGGCCGACGCCTCGTCGATTCCCGACAGCCAGTTCGCCGCCTTGAGTCCGAACGTGATGGGTACCGCGCTCTGCATCAGGGTACGGCCAAGCGCCGGCGTAGCGGCCATGCGTTCGGCCAGCAGCGCCAGCGCCGTCTGGAGACGATCCAGCTCGCGGGTGATCAATGCCGCGCCTTCCTTGGCCTGCAGCATCAATACGGTGTCGGCGACATCCTGGCTTGTCGCACCCAGGTGAATTTTCCGCTGCAGGATTTCGTCGCCCAGGGCACGGCGCAGATGCGCCACCAGGGGAATTGCCAAGGTCCCGGCATGGGCCGCTTCGATCGCCAGCACCTCGGTGTCCAGCGGCAACTGGGCGCAGGCAATGGCGATGCGCGACGCCTCGTCCTCGCTCAGCAGGCCCTCCGCGGCCTGCGCTTTCGCCAGCGCCGCTTCGAAGGCCAGCGCATGCTTGACGACCGACGCGTCGTCGAAAATCTCGAGCATTTCGGCGCTGCCGCCGGCCAGGTCGCGAATCAGACTGGACATGTTGTTCAGCAATCCAAGAAGACGGTTTCGCCGGCGCCCTGCAGGACAATATCGAAGCGGTAACCGCCGGCTTCTTTTCGGGCCACCAGCGTATCACGGCGAGCAGGCGGCACCAGTTCCAGGATCGGGTCGCTGTCCAAACCCTCGCCGCCCGAAAAATAAAGCCGGGTCACCAGCCGTTTTAGCAATCCACGCGCCATCACGCCCACCGCGATATGGGAGGCCTGCAGACTGTTGCCAGGTCCCGGCACGCGGCCGGGCAGGATGGTGCGAAAACGATAGCCGCCATCATTGCCAGTCGCGGCGCGGCCAAAGCCGATGAAGGTCTGGCCCGTGCCGGGTGTGTAATACTGCCCTTGGGCATTGGCCTGCCAGATTTCCACCAGCGCATCGGGCACCGGCTGGCCGTCCCCATCCAGCACCCGCCCGAAAATCTCGATCGCCTCGCCATCGACTGGACTGCGCGGCGACGGCGTGCGCAGCAGATAATGTTCCGGCGCGAACAGCTCGGCGCGCGCGCCCAGTTCGGACATACCGGTGAGGTCGGCGCCGCCCTTCCATGGCAGGCCGTAATGAAAGAAAGGGCCGACCGTCTGCCACGGTGTCTGGCCGAACAATTCCTTGCTCTGATTGTCCATCTCAAGTCTCCATCGGCGTGGCATGACGGCCGCGCAGCACGATGTCGAAAACATAGCCCAGAGCAAAACTCGGTTCCGTAACCGCGATATCGAACCGCGACACCATCCGGTCGCGATAGGGCATCGGCACCGCATTGGCGATGGGATCGAGCCCGATCAGCGGGTCGTCCGGAAAATACATCTGCGTCACCAACCGCGTCGCAAAGGCCGGGCCCAGCAAGGACAGATGGATATGCGCGGGCCGCCAGGCATTGTGATGATTGCCCCAGGGATAGGCGCCGGGCCGGACCGTGACATAGCGATAGCGGCCTTGCGCGTCGCTGACGACACGGCCCACGCCGGTGAAATTGGGATCCAACGGCGCCGGCCAATTGTCGCGCGAATGGATGTAACGCCCGGCGGCATTGGCCTGCCAGATCTCGATCACCGTATTGGGAACGGGTCTGGCATTTTCATCCAGCACCCTCCCCGTGACGATGATGCGTTGACCGATCGGTTCGCCCTTATGCTGCCTGGTCATGTCGGCGAGCGCGCCGCCCATCAGATCGTCCCAGCAATCGGCGGGGCCGCTGGTCTCGGTGATGGTCTGGGGGATTCGGATCGATGCCTGCGACGGCGCGCGCCGCACGGTCGAGGCATAGGCGGGAAACAGAAAGGGCGGCTGGGCCCTTTCATCGTCGCGATCATACGTGTCGGCCATGGCCGGTCCTTTCAGGCGAGCGGCAGACCGACGTAATTTTCGGCAAAGACGGTCTGCAGCGCCTCAGATTGGCGCAAATAGGCAAGCTCCGCGACCTGCATCTTGCGGGCGAAAGCGTCGGTTTCCGGGAAACGATGGGTAAGGCCGGTGAACCACCAGGAAAAGCGCTCCGCCCTCCACACGCGCTGCAGCGCCCGCTCGGAATAGGCATCCAGCGCCGTCGGCCGGGCGCTCTGGTAAAACTCCGCCAGCGCTTCCGACAGCATGACCGCGTCGGACACCGCCAGATTGAGCCCTTTGGCGCCCGTGGGCGGCACGATATGGGCGGCATCGCCCAGCAGAAACAAATTGCCATAGCGCATCGGTTCGGTGACGAAGCTGCGCAGCGGCGCGATGCTTTTTTCGAAGGAAGGTCCGCGCGTGACATGGGCCTGCGGTCCCAGCCGCACGGTCACCTCGTCCCAGAAGCGCGCATCGGGCCAATCCTCCAGCTTTTCTTCCAGCCCGCATTGCAGATAGTAGCGGCTGCGGGTGGGCGAGCGCATCGATGCCAGCGCAAAGCCGTTGGCGTGATTGGCATAGATCAGTTCACGATGCGCGGGCGGCACATCCGCCAAGATGCCCAGCCAGCCGAAAGGATAGACGCGTTCGAAAGCGCGGCGCGCGCCTTGCGGAATATGCTCGCGGCTGACGCCGTGGAAACCGTCGCAGCCGGCAATAAAATCGCAATCCAGCCGCCCGTCCGCGCCATCTCTTCGCCAGGTGACGTGTGGTTTGCTGCCGGTCACATCATGCAGCAGGACCTCCTCCGCCTCGAACATGATGGGCATATTCTCGCCGGCCGCCGCCTCGAACAGATCGTGCATCACTTCTTGCTGGCCATAGACCGCGACCCGGCGGCCGCCGGTCCGAGCCGCCATGTCGATGCGAAACATCTCCCCGTCGCTGACCAGATTGGTGCCGTCATGCAGCAGGCCCCGCGCCAGCAACCGGTCATCGAGCCCCAGCCGCGCCATCACATCGATGGTGATCTGTTCCAGCACCCCGGCGCGGACGCGGCCTTCGACATAGGCGCGGTCCCTTCGCTCCAGAACGGTTGCGGCGATGCCGTGAAGGCGCAGCAGATGCGCCAGAAAAAGACCCGCAGGCCCCGCGCCAATGATCGCAACCTGGGTGCGCATGGCGCCTCCTTTTGACGCGCAGGCTAGGGCGTAGCGGCTTTTTTTGACGATGGACCAATTGCATATAAAGTTGGACAAATTTCACGACCACCAAGAGCGCAGCAATGTGGCCACGTACATCTCAAGCTATTGATATTCCGAATTTTTTTCTGTTCGGCGAGGCGCCCCAAGCCGTCGGAGAGCATTATCTTCATTTGGAGCCGCTTTCCGATCGAAGCCGGCCCAACAACTGGAATATCCGGGCCCACGCCCATGCCGATCTGAGCCATGTTTTCCACATCACCAGCGGTGGCGGCACGATGACGGCGGAAGATCGCAGCCACGTCTTCGCCGGACCATGCGCCTTGATCGTGCCCGCCGGCGTTGTGCACGGTTTTCACTTCGCGCCTGAGACCGAAGGCTCGGTGCTGACGATTTCGGATCATTACCTGCGGGAATTGATGCTGCGCGAATCCGCCTTCGGCGCCTTGTTCGCCGCACCCGCCACCGCGCCGCTGGCCGGCGATGGGATCGCCGCCCCCCTCAAACGGTTGGCGCGGGAATTGGCCTGGATCGCGGCGGGACATGGTGCGGCGGTGGAAGCGCAACTTCTCTCCATCCTGGTGGAATGCACGCGCGCTCTGGAGCAGGCGCGCGGCATCGAGGCGACGCGTCCCCGAGCGCAGGCAACCTTGGTGGCCCGCTTCCGCGAAAACGTCGAGCGCCACTATCGCGAAAATCTCTTGCTCGATCGCTATGCTTCGCTGCTGGGTGTAACGCAGACGCAACTGCGCGTGGCCTGCCTGAAGGTGGCGGGGCTGCCGCCGACCCACCTGATCCAGAAACGCCTTCTCCTGGAGGCCAAGCGCGTCCTGCTTTATTCCAATATGACCGTGGCGGAAGCAGCCTATTACCTGGGCTTCAACGATCCAGCCTATTTTTCGCGGTTCTTTGCCCATGCAACCGGCCATTCGCCCCGGGCTTTCCGCAACCGCGCCGCATGAGGGCCCGAATCTCCGCTATCGCCTGCGGCGCAGTACCAGTCCAGGAGCCGTCTTCGAATCAATAGCCGTATTTGACCACCGGCTTGCCCGCATCTTTTTGTCCGCGCTTGTCGACCATGATGACGCCACCCTTGATCACGATTTCCGCGGTGAGGAGGTTCCAATAGCCGTCGAACGGATTGCCTCCCAGGACAACAAGATCGCCCAGCTTGCCGGACTCGACGGTGCCGATGTCTTTTTCGCGATCCAGGAATTTGGCGGAGTTCGGCCCCATGATCTTGACCAGGTCGGGGACCGAGAAGACCAGGTTGAGGCCTTTCAGTTCATGCGCCAGCGCGGCCCGCGCGTCGAACGTCGTGTCGGTGGCATAACTGACATCGACGCCATTATCATACAGGGTCCGCAGATTGACCGGCATATAGCCGGCCTCCTGCCCGACGCCTTCGCTGTCGACGATGCCGGACGGCCATGGCTTTCCATCGCGGAATTTCGGCTGGTTGTCGCGGCTGAAGACATCGAAATTCGGCGAGCCGAACCCGGTGATCGAAGCCACCTCGGCGCCCGCTGCCGCCACTTCTTTGGCCTGGGCGGCCGTTACCCAATTGATGTTCACCGAGTGGACCAGTTTCTTGGCGCCGAGCCGCACCGCCGCGACCAGCGAAAGATCGCTGACCGCATGCACCTGGAATTCGACGCCCAGCTTTTTGGCCTCGTCGATCCCGGCGGCCAGATTCTTGTTCTCCTGATCGGTGGGATTGAACGGCCAGACGATGTCGGGATAATGCACTTCGGCCACGGAATCGGCGCCGTCATGGATCGCCTTGTCGACAGCGGCGCGCACCTCGGCTTCGCTTTTCAGGCGCGCGGTGGGCACCTGGCCCGAAGCGACGATGCGGGGGCCTTTGAATTCGCCGCTTTCGACTTTTTTCTTCAATTCCAGAATGCCGTCATTGTCGTCGCCGCCGGACTGGACGGTGGTGAATCCCGCCTCCAGCAATTCGCGCATCCGGTCGGCCGCGCTGTCCTTCATGAATTTGGCGACGGCGTCGGGGCCGCGCCCTTGAATCAAATGACGATGGTCGTCGATAAAGCCGGCCATTACCGTCATGCCGGCCGCGTTGATCTTCTTGGCATTCTTGGGCGCAGCCGTTGCCGCGCCTTCGGCCACCGAAGCGATCCTGCCATCCTTGACGACGATGGCGCCTTTTTCGATCACCTGCCCATTGCCCACGATGATGCGGGCGTTGGAGATCACCAGATCCTGCGCCGCCGCATCGGACAAAGTCGCACCGGCGAGCAGTGAAACCGCCAGCACAGCCAGCTGCCGGTTCATTTGGGTCCATCTTGTCATTGGTGCTACCAATCCCGTTTCGAGAGAGGCGCCCTCGGGGAAATATTTCCCGCACATCCGCAAGCGGCAGGCGCCGAATTTGCAATGCGAATCTAGGGCCCGCCGATTATGCGGTCTTGCACGAAGCGGTCCGGTTCTGCATGAAATCGACGTGTCGAGGGACGCAGACCGGAAAAAATAGCGGAATTTCCGCAGCCACTACCCTCCCATTTGGGCCGAATGACCCTTGTGCTAGGCTGCAGCCGGGTATGCACAGCGGAATAGGAAAAATGCGGCGAACCGTGAAATTCATACTCCTTGCATGCACGATCGGACTGACGGCAATTGCGGCGCAAGGCGCGGCCTACCCCACTCACCCGCCGACTTCGCCGGAGATCAAGGCGGCGGATATTTCGGCGCGGGTGAAGGCCATCTCGGATGACGCCTTCCAGGGCCGCGGCCCCGGCACGGTGGCAGGCGAAGCCGCCGCAGATTGGATCGCCCAGGACCTGAAACAGCTGGGCGTGGCGCCCGCCAACAATGGCAGCTATTTCCAGACCGTCCCCGCCGTCTCAATCACCTTGCAGAGCGCCCAGTCTCGCTTCATCTTTTCGACCCCCAAGGGAAAACTGGCGCCGAAATTCGCCGACGACACCGTCTACTGGACGCCGCAATTCGCCGGGCCGGATGTCGTGGTGAAAAATTCCGACCTGGTTTTTGTCGGCTATGGCGTGGTCGCGCCGGAATATAAGTGGAACGACTATTCCGGTGTCGATGTGAGGGGCAAGACCGTCGTCATTCTGATCAACGACCCCGGCAACGAAGACGCCAAACCCGATCCGAAATTCTTCAAAGGCAGCGCCATGACCTATTATGGCCGCTGGACCTATAAATACGAGGAGGCGGCTCGTCAGGGCGCCGCCGCCGCCATCATCGTGCATGAGACAAAGCCGGCGGCGTATGGCTGGCAGGTGGTGCGCACCTCGAACTCCAGCGCCAAATTATGGCTGGACGCGGCGGACAAGAACAAAAGCATGCTGCCGGTTCAAGGCTGGATCACGCTCGATACCGCCAAGGATTTGTTCGCACGCGCCGGGCTCGATTACGCAAAGCTGAAAGCCGCCGCCGATCGGCCGGGTTTCAAGGCGGTCGCGATGAAGGGCGAAACACTGGACGTGAGCGCCCATTCGACCGTGACCAGCCTCAAGACCCGCAATGTCGTGGGCGTGCTGCGCGGTGCCAAGACACCCGATGACGTGGTGATCTTCTCCGGCCATTGGGATCATCTGGGCCGCAACGACGCCGCGCTCGGGCCCGACAAGATTTTCAACGGCGCCGTCGATAACGGCACCGGCGTGGCGCAGACCCTGGAACTGGCGGAAAAATTCGTCCACGACAAACGGCCCCAGCGCTCCATCGCCTTTGCCTTCTGGACCTTGGAGGAACAGGGCCTGCTGGGATCGGAATATTTCGCCGAACATCCGCTTTGGCCGAAAAACCATATCGTGGCGGTATTCAACACCGACGCCGACGGCCCCAGCCCCCTCTCCCACGACATGGAGGCGCCCGGCACCGGACAGTCCGAGTTGGAAGATGTGCTGAAGAAGGCGCTGGCGACCCAGCACCGCGTGCTGTCACCCGACCGCGAGCCGGAGAAAGGCCATTTCTTCCGCTCGGACCATTTCAGCCTGGCGAAACAGGGAATCCCGGCGATCTCGCCCGGCGGCGGTCACGATCTGGTGGTGGGCGGCATGGCGGCGGGCCAGAAGCTGTCGGACAATTATGTCGATCACCGCTATCACCAGCCCGGCGACGAGTGGCGGGTGGACTGGGACCTGACCAATCCCACCGAGGACACCAAGGCGCTCTACATTGCGGGCACTACGCTTGCCAACAGCAATGCCTGGCCGAACTGGTATCCCGACAGCGAATTCCGCGCCATGCGCGACAAGCAGCGCAAATAGCGCCATGATGAGCACCGGCTTGGGCGCGGACCGCCGCTGATGCGGTCCCGCACCGCTCTGCCCGGAAGAAGGTGACCGATGTTCCGCAGCAACGCGCAAAGCCGCCTGGCCGTCCCCGGCAATCGCCCGCGGCGGTGCGGCCTGGCCCTGATCCTGATGGCATTGTCGGTGCTTCCGGCATTCGCCCAGACAGCGCATCCCGACGATACGAAATCGGCCGGCGGCGCTTATTCCCTGAACAGGGAGCATAGCAAGATCCTGTTCTCGATCGGCCATTTCGTGGTCTCGTCCACCGAAGGCCAGTTCACCGCGTTCGACGGCAAGCTGGTTTTCGAGCCGCAGGCGCCGGAACATGGCACCGTGACGATCCATGTCTCTCCCGGCTCGATTTCCACGGGAAATGCGGCGCGCGACGACCATCTTCGCACCGCCGACTTTTTCGATGCCGCAAAATTCCCTTTGGCCACTTTTGAAAGCACCGGCCTTGTCCGGACTTCGTCCAGGATCGGCAAGCTGGCGGGGCTATTTTCCCTGCATGGCGTCACCAGGCCCATCACGCTGAACGTGACCTTGCAGACACCGGATATGACTGCCGACAGGCTGAATTTTACCGCAGCGGGAACGCTGAAACGCTCAGACTTTGGCATGAATCAGTATCTGGGCGTCATCGGAGACGTGGTGACGCTCACCGTCGAAGCCGAATTTGACAGAGACCGTTGACTCGGAACCGGCGACTAGCGCGATATTCCGATATCGGACGACAGATTGCGGCTACAGGGCCAGAGCCAACCGTTCCGAAGCAAGCGCGGCGCTGACAAAAACGATCCCCAGGCCTTCCGCCTGATGCGTATCCACGCGCCCATACATGCTGCCCACCTTCACGAGTTCGCCCATCGGCGGCCGGGCTTCCGTCTTGAGCAGGACGCCCCGAAGCGAGATATTGAGGACCTCGCAAAAATGATGTTGTCCGCTTGAGAGTTTGAGCAACAATTTCGGATTCGCTATTTCGAGGAAATCGTCATCGGTCGCGGGGGAAAGCCCCACCTCGACGAATTTCGCCAGCTTTGCCAGCAGATGAAGCCGCTCCGCTTCGCCGATGAGAAATCGCACGCCCGCGGACGTGCCGCCGTCCCGCGTCGTGATGCCCTCAAAGTCTCCAAACCAGCTGATCTCCAGGCGGCAAATGCGCTCCGCGGGCGGCGCGGGCTCGTCGAACTGAACACCGGCGCCCGATGCCGACAGGTCCGTCACGACGCATGCAAGCGCGATCTGGTCGGCGAGAACCGAAAGCGTCGATGGAATGGCGGTTGGAACGCGGACATATTCGCGCTTCTCGACGGCTGCCGGGGGATTGCCTAGTGTGCGCATCATATCTCGAACTCGCCTTGGCTGTTCCGATCCAATCTTCCTAACGCCAGATCAAATGGTCTGTTTTCTGCTGCGCGCAGATTTGAGCAAGATGGCGGAAAGCCGGATTCGAGGGCGCGCGAAGATCGATCACCTTGGAGAAGGAAAGTCCGGCTTCGTCGCCCTTGCGCCACACGATGCGCGCTTCATAGGCATGTTGATCGCGGACGATGATGAGATGGAGGCGCTCCGGAATGACTTTTGCGCGCGAGATGGCAATTCGCGCGCCCTTGTCGCTTATTTCCCTAACCTGACAATTGGCCGCGTGGCCGCCAAGCGGATGCACCGCGATGCCTCCGAAGAGCACTTTCTTGCGTGCCGCGGCGGACCGTCTCTCTGCCAACGGAGGCAGATCGGCCTTCTCGTCCCCGTTCATCTGTTTTCTTCGAGCCAACGCCACCCCCCCCCCCACAATTCCCAGACCGTATGCGCCATTGGATAACGAAAGATTTTCAGATTTCCAAAGTGCGAGTTCCTTGAACATACGCCGTACGCGACTAACCTGAACGGCCCTCGTCGCCGCCTTCCGGCAGAGCCTCGTCTTTTTTTTCCGCGAGTTTCAGCAAATTGGCCGCCAGCCGCTCGTATATCGTGCGCATGGCTGCCGTCGGCGCGCGATCGGCCAGATCCCGCATTTGCGTCGCTTGTTTCTGATAATAGCGCGATCCAAATCCATCCTCCGCCACGACAACTCTCCCGCCACGCCTGTCCGCCAATCGGGTCCGGGCGCCGACGATAGTTTCATAAAATGCGCTGGGAATTTTAAAACTCTCGCCTCGCGCTTAACGAACTATTCCCGGGTTCGCACACGCGAGGCGGAGGCGTTTTAGAATCGGTTTACCCAAACCCGGCCGCGATGGAACTGCTTTCGGGCCGGCGCGAAGCCGCGATTTTGGAATTCGCCGGCATGGGGCAAAGAGCATGACCGCCGCCACAAAGGCGGCGGCCACAGGATCATGCTTTGCGGATCAACCCGAGCTGCGTGAGGGCCGTTACGCCATCATCAAGCCCGATCTCCGAAGCGATCTTTCCATTCACGATCTTGAGAATTGTCGTGCCGGTGAAATGCATCTTGCGGCCGGTGGCGGGAGGCAGTGAACCGATCAGAAAATCGCTGAATGCCGGACCCGTATGCGTCCCGCCACCTTCCCACTGGCCGACGACATAATCGCCTTCGGCGATCAGATCGGCCGTGCCCCAGAAATTCAAATCGGGAAACGCGGCGCGGAAAGCGGCCATGAAGGCTCTGATGTCAGCATGGCCTCGCCGCGGCGCATGAAGCGAATATTGCAGCAGCATATCGGGCGCCGCGACGGCGTCGATAACCGACAGATCGCAGGTCTTGCCCCAGAATTGCGTAAACCAGCGGCCGACGACGGCCTTGTTGTCATCCTGTCTGCTCATGGAAAAATCTTTCTGTCGGGTTCCGAAACGGTCAGCGTGGATCGATGACCGGACCCGATGCGTAGGCCGATCCGGTGACCGGCAAACTCCGGTTCTTGCGATGAAACTGAAGCTGTCGCGCACGCCCAAAACCGGGCGGGAAAATCAACTTAAGCGGGCCACGACCCGTTGCCGGGCCAATACGCGGTCACGGTCGCTGACGGCGATCAGTCCGGCGACGCGGCGAATCAAGAGATCCTCTTCCGGGTCCAGTACGCCATCGGCATAGGCGACTTCCCACAGCATCTCGACCAGGCCGATGCGTTCGTCCGGCGTCATCGCCTCGAAGATCGCGCTGGTATGGCCGTGAAGCTGCACCATTTCGCCCGCGCGCGCCTCAGCCGCCGCCAGCAGCGCCACGCACTCTTCTTGCGTCAGCGCGAATTTCCGCATCAGCAATTGTTCGATCACCGTGCGTTCCGCGGGCTCGAAGCGGTCGTCCTGGCGCGCGGCTTCCACCAGCAGCACCGCAACCGACAGGCGCAGGTCCGGCTTGAGCTGCGCTGCGGGAGCCTGGAACAATCGCATCAGCTGATCGAACATATCGGATCCCCTACCGCATTGGCGCGCGCTTGGCCTTCTTGACCGGTTTGGCAACGGCTTTTTTCACCGGCTTTGCCGTCTTCACGGTCTTGGCGGCTGCTTTTGGGGCGGCTTTCGCTTTGAGTGCGGCTTTGGGCGCGGTTCTGGTCTGAGGCTTGATTTCAGCTTTCATCTTCGCCTTGGTTTCAGCCTTCGCCATTTTGGGCGCGGGTGCTTGCGCACGCGATTTCTCCGGCGCCGTTGCCTCGGTTTTTCTGACCTCTTCCCCTTTTACGACAGGGGTCGGCAGAGCGGTATCCGCAGGCGCCATACGCGCCGGAATCCCTTTCGGCTTCGCCGTCGCCGGGCTTTCGGCGGATAGCTCGATCCCCAGGAATGCCTTCACGGCATTCTCGGTGCGGCAGACGCGCGCCTTTTGGGCCGTTGCGATGACGGGCCCGTTGATCAGGGATGGGTGCTCGACAATCGCGGCCCAGAATTCGCCGTCACTGATGAAGCGGTCGTCGAGCCGAAGCTCCAGGAACAAGGGATCGTATTTGCGCACCAGGCTCTGGTCGCCGCCCCGCAATAGCAGCGAGAGGTTTTTGAGTGCGTCCCGGTCCGGCGGCGTCGCCATGTAATCCACCAGGCGCGGGTCCTGGCCGGCGGCCTTAAGCGCGGCCAACACAATGGGGGACGCATCGGATGCCGGATCGTGGAAGACCGTCAGACGCGACACGCCCGCATCGGGAATCGGTGAAAATTCCCTCGCCGGCATTCGCACCGGCGGCGGCGGCGGCTTCGGCGCGTCGGCCAGCAATTTCAAATTGACGGCCTTGGGGCCCTTGCTGTCCGGCTCGGTATCGAACGAGACGAGCTGGCCCGGCTTCAGGGCGGCGATGCCGGATGCCGTAACTGAGGCCGCGGGAACGAACACATCCTTGCTTCCGTCCTCCGGGGTAATGAAGCCAAAGCCTTTCGTGGCATTGAAGAATTTGATGGTGCCGTTTGTCATAACATCCTGACTAATTGCCAGCGGCCCTTACGCGCCGCCGGGGTGATGTGCCGTATCGGATCTTGGGAACGCATCGCCTGGCACGATCACCACGCCACACATCCAATCGTATGCACCGGCGTTTCGCCAGCTTGGCAGTCGGATGTTACCAGCATTCCGCCGGATTGGTCCGCTCGCCGGGAACCGCTTTAATTCGCCCAGGGCTCCGGTGCAAGTCTCGCCTCTTCCGGCGTGCCGCCACGCGCACAGGTTTAAGGCGCGCGAAGGTACCCGCCGAGCAACCGGAACGAACGGCAGAATCACGACTTGTATGAAAAAGTCCGGAGGATCCGCCCATGCCAATCCAGACGATCTTTGCCCATGTCAGTTGCTCGAACCTGGAAACCAGCCTCACAAGGTATACCAAATTGTTCGGACGATCGCCCGACAGGCGTCCCATGCCGGCGCCGGCACATTGACATTGGGAGTGCTTCCGCTCGAATCCGAACGGCGACGCCTGGCGGACGCGGGACTTAAGCCGGGCTCCATCGAAGAGGCCAAGGATTTCTACCTCCTGCGGCTTCGCGATCCGGACGGCAATCTGGTCGTGCTCGCCAGCGCAGATAAAGACTGATCTCAGTTGATGGGATAGATGCTCCCCTCCGACTGCAATTGCCGCTGTGCCAGTTTGATGAAATTCATGGCGCGGACATTTTCGCGGCTCTGGGGATTGGGGACTTTGCGCAAATGATCCAGCGCGCCGTCCAGGGCTTGCTGGGCAGCTCCAAGTTCGGAATTGGCGGTTCTTTCGGGACGCACGATCCCGCTCTCAGCGAGCACGGCGCCGGACGCCAGACTGGCTGCTGTGACGCCAATGACGAAAAGGACGTTGCGTGCGCGCATGAGGCTTCTCCCCGAGAATTTATCCGCACGAATCTTAGCATAGACACGCCGGTTCAAGGCGTACCGGAAAATTACGTTGCTGTTACACGCCGCTTAGGGTTGTCCCCCGCCCCCCGCGGCGCCATAGATCTGGCCAGTGGCATAGCTGCCGTCGTTGGCCGCCAGCTGCACATAGATGGAGGCAAGCTCGGCGGGCTGGCCAGGACGGCCCATCGGCGACTTGCTGCCGAATTGTTCCAGCTTTTCCATGCTGGCGCCGCCGGAGACCTGCAGCGGTGTCCAGATCGGGCCCGGCGCCACGCCGTTGACGCGGATGCCCCTGGACACAAGCTGCTTGGCCAGGGATTTGACCCAACTCATAGTCGCGGCCTTGGTCTGGGCATAGTCATACAGCTCGGGCGACGGATCATAGGATTGCTCGGACGCCGTGCCGATGATGGCGGATCCCGGCGGCAAATGCGGCACGGCGGCCTTCAGGAGCCAGAACGCGGCATAGATGTTGGTCTTCATGGTGGCGTCAAATTCTTCGGAACTGATGTCGAGGAAGAACTCGAAACTCTGCTGCCGCGCCGCGTTGCTCACCACGATATCGAGGCCCCCCAGTTCGATCAGCGCGCGTTCCACCAGATCCCGGCAAAAGCCTTCGTCGCGCAGATCGCCGGGAATGCCCACGCCATTCTGTCCGCATTCATTGATCAAGGCGATCACGTCCAGCGCATCCTCCTCTTCGGCCGGCAAGTAGTTGATCGCCACATCGGCGCCTTCGCGTGCAAAGGCGATGGCGGTGGCGCGGCCCATGCCGGAATCCCCGCCCGTGATGAGCGCCTTGCGGCCCACAAGCCGTCCGGAACCCTGGTAACTGGTCTCGCCATGGTCAGGCCTGGGTTCCATCTTGCAGGCCAGCCCCGGCCAGGGCTGCTTCTGTCTTTTAAAGGGTGGCTTGGGATGCTTGTCGCGCGGATCCTCGAGGCCGCGGCTGGCGTCCCGCTCGAAAACCTTGGTGTCCCTGTCCATGCCGCATCTCCGCTGCTGCCTCGCGTCAGTAACGCAGCGGCGGACGAAATGTTGCGATCAAACGGCTGTGTCAGGATGCGGCTCGTAGGACGGCGCCAGGATCCCACCCCAGAACAGCCGCACCACGATCAGCAGCGCCGCCGACACCAGCATCACCCCTACATGCAACAGCCAGAAATTCACCGCCGACATCGTATCCAGCAGGCCGCCCAGAAAGCCCGTGAGAAGATTGCCCAGGAACAATTGCAGGTAGTAGATCGCGATCATCACCCCTTCCAGCCCCTTGGGCGCGGCGCGCGAGTAAAGCGCCAGCCCTACCGGCAGCATGTTGGCGAAGCCCAGATCGTTGACAGCATGGAATGCCACCGCCCAGCCCAGCGACACCGGATGGCCGGTCTCACGCACCATGAAGGACGCCAACGCCAGCACCGCCGGTGCCAGCGCAGCAATGCCAACGCCGATGGTGATCTTGGTGATCTCGTCCGGTTCGGTCCAATGCCGCCCGAACCAACGCCAGAACAGCACCGACGCCGCGATCAGGGCTGTGCTGACGAAGGCATCGACCGCCAGCATCCAGGTGATCGGCATGGTATGGCCGAAAAAGACCAGCTGGAAATTCTTCTCCGCCCAGACCAGATAGGCGTTGAATATTTCCTGATTGCCGACCAGCGACAGCGCCAGCACGGGGATCAGCAGCACCAGCAGGATCACCGCGTTTCGGTCGCGCCGCGTCATTCTCGGCCGCGCCACCCGTTCCTTGCCGCGCAGCTTCTCCCTTGCCAGCGCATGGCGGCCCTTCAGATAGACCAGCAGCCCGATCAGCATGCCCACGCCTGCCGCGCCGAAACCCCAATGCCAGCCCACGCTTTCGCCCAGGGTGCCACAGATGAAAGGCGAGACAATCACTGCCACCTGGATGGCGAGATAATAGATCTGATAGGCATCGGCGCGGCGCGGATCGTCGTCGGCATAGAGATCGCCCACCTGCGCCGCGATATTGCCCTTGAAACAGCCCACACCGATCAGCAGGCAGGCCAACGCCAGGACGAAGCTGGCATCGAACGCCATCAGGAAATGGCCCAGAGCCATCAGGCTCGCGCCGATGGTGACGGTGGCGGTCTTGCCAAGCCAGCGGTCGGCGATCACGCCGCCCGCGATGGGCGTCAGATACACGAAGCCCGCATAGAAGCCATAGGTCGCCGAGGCCAGCGCCTCGCCCGACAGCGCTCGGCCGTTGATCGTTTCCAGTAGGCGCTGGAACGCTCCGAAGCCCAGCACATGGTCGACATGCCCCGGCGTCAGCAACTGATGCGTCATGTAGAGCACCAGCAGCGCCTGCATCCCGTAGTAAGAGAATCGCTCCCAGAATTCCGAACCCGCCAGCCAGCCCAGTCCGGCCGGATGACCCAGGAAAACAGTGTCGCGCGTGCGGGCGATCACGGCGTGTTCACCAGCAATCCCTGCTCCACCAGTACGGGGGGATGGCGGTGATGCGTCGCCTGTTCGAAGCCGTACGCAAGGCCCAGCAGATCGCCATCCTTCCAGGGTCGTCCCGAAAACTCCAGGCCCACCGGCAAACCGCCCGGGTAAAAACCGCCCGACACAACCACCGCCGGCACGCCCAGCATGTTGGTCCAGCCGGTGTCGGAATGCGGGCCGTCGCTGACCTCGCCATTCTGCGGCATTGTCTCGTCCGGCGGCGGCATCTGGATCGGCGGATAGACATAAGCGTCGAGCTTCAGCCGCTCCATCGTCTCCAGATACATCGCCATCGCACGGCGGCGCGGCCCGAAATAATTCGCCTCAGCCTGCGGGTCGCTTTCGATCTCGCGCTGGTAGAGCGTGGCGCCGCCCATATGCGAACTCGATACCCCCTCGCCGATCACATTGGCGCCAATGGGTTGGCCCACCGCCTTCATATAGTCGGCGATGGAGTGATATTGCGCCGGACCGTAATCCTTCAGGAAATGCTCCATCCCTTCGCGCACATAGGGATAGGTGCCGATGCGGCTGGCCACGGTCACGAAATCGTCCGGCAGCACGCTATCGTCCATCACAATGGTGGCACCGGCCGCGCGCAGTTCATCGAGGTTTTTCATAAAAGCAGCGCGGGTCGGCGCTTCCAGCGGCAGGAAGCGGTCGGCGATGCGTTTGCGCGCCTCGGCCTCCGGCACATTGGCGGGCGTGCCGTGGAACGGCGTCGAGGTTCCGCGCAGCATGAAAGCGGGCACGCCGAGGCGCTTGCCCTTCAGCGATCCGGGTTTGAGATATTGGGTATAGGGACCAACCTGCGCGTCCGCCGGGGCGCGGTCGAGGGGCGGATCGCCCGCCTCCTTGCCTGCCATCACCGACAACGCGATCGCCGCGTCGGTCACCGTACGTGCGATGGGGCCGGTATTGTCCAGCATCCAGTCGAGCGGCGCGATCCCGGCGATGCTCACCAGGCCGCGGGTGGGAAACACGCCGACCACCGCGCTGGTCGCGGCGGGCATACGGATCGAATTGGCGGTATCAGTGCCGGTGCCCAGCATCGCCATGTTGGCGGTGACCGAGGTGACAGTCCCACTGGACGAGCCGCCGGGCGAAAAGCGCACGTCATAGGCATTGCCGGTGCGCCCGAACGAGGTCGAACGGCTGCCGTCGGAATTGGCATAGTCCGGCATGTTGGTGTGGCCCAGGATGATCGCCCCCGCTCCGCGCAGCTTCGCCACGATGGGCGCGTCGCGCGGCGCGATCAATTCATGACCCGGCAGCTTGAAACCTTCCCAGCCATCCGTTGTCACCTGACCCGCCATGCTGGTGTTGGCCTTGACCACCATCGGCACGCCCCAAAGCGGACCGTGCGTCGCCTTGGTATCGGTATCCTCGCGCGCGGCGGCGGCCAGCGCGTCCTTATCCATCACCGTTTCGACCGCGCGATAGATGCCGTCATACTTCTTGATGCGCGCCAAATACCATGCCGTAACCTGAACGACGGTGTATTTGTGCTCCGCATAAAGGCGCTGCAATTGCGGAATTGTGATCTCGATGAGATCGCGGTCCATCTCCGCCGGGGATGGCGCGGCAAGTGATGCCGTCGCGACCGTCAGAAGGCCCGCGCCTGCAAGAACGCCGATGAGTGTGGTGCGCATTGCTTCTCCCCGATGCCAACGAACCAACTCTGGACTTGGACCGGAAAAGCGACAAGCAAATTTTACTTCAAGCTCGCTTACCGGCTATTCGGCTTCCCGCGCCGGTTCTTGGAGAGCAGCGGCGCTGGCTTTTAGCCTGTGGGCATGGCGCGCGGGTAAAAACTGGCAGATCAGGCATTGATAAAGTCCGCCGCCGACAACGCCGCCGATCAATGGTCCGGCAATCGGCACCCACCAATAGTTTCCCGGTGACGGCAGCGCCGCGCTGCCCCATCCGGCGAAATAGGCAAACAGGCGCGGACCGAAATCGCGCGCCGGATTGATCGCCCAGGATTCCAGATAGCCCGCGGAAGCGCCGATCGTGGCAACCAGCAGGCCGATAATCAGCGCGCCCGAATTCGCGGTCGGCGCCATGGTGTTGAACTCTTCGGTGACGGCGAAGATGCCCAATACCAGGAACGCGGTCAGCACGATTTCGTCGACAAAGGCATGGATCGGCGTGACGGCGAGGCCGGGATGCGTGAAAAACACACCCGCGGCGCCGCCGTCGATGTCGCGCGACAGATGATGCAACACATTATAGTGGTCAATGACCGGCCCGAATAAAATATAGACGATCGCCGCGCCCAGAAACCCGCCCACGATTTGCGCCGCGGTATAGGGCAAGACTTTGCGGACCGGAAAGCCGCGATACAGAGCCAGCGCCAGCGTAACCGCCGGATTCGCGTGGGTGCCGGAAACCGCGCCCGTCACGTAAATCGCGATCGTGACCGACATGCCCCAGGCGATGCACACGCCCCAATAGGCATTCTGATAGGGACTTGGGTCATAAAGGACATACATCCCCGCGACCGAGCAGCCCAGCGTAATGATGATGAACACGGCCAGACATTCGGAGATCAATTCTCCGACATAGGCTTTCCAAACCGGCATAAACCCCTCCCATGATTATTCTCGGCACGCGACGGCGTTACAGGATGGCGGTGCTCATATTGTATTGGCAGGCGTCACCGCAAAAGCAGCATAGGGCTTTATGTGAAAGCGGACAGGGCTCCCAAGCAGGCGAGGCTCATCTCAGCCGCCCGTGGAAGAACGGCCAGACCGGACAATCGCCGAAGCAGAAATCCTGTGATGCGCGAGGCGGCTTCGCAGTGCCCAAGACATCTTCCCGTTCGTTCCAGCTCGAAGAGGGCCGAGCTTGCATTCTGGATAGCTCCGACCGCCGCCATCAAAAAATATATTTCTTATCAATAGCTTATATGGTGCAGCCGGGACGCTCGTCCCGTCACCCAAAGCTCGGGGTTTCGACCAGTCGCCACCGGGCTTCGACAAGCGCAGGGCGCCATTGACCCGGCGCCGCGATGGATGCGCTATTTTCTGCCCATGACCGGCACGGCACCACAGACGGCCACGATCTCCCATTCGGCGCCCACCCCGGCGCCCCAGGTCGACCCGCGCGTGGCGCTGTGGTCGATCTTCGGCTTCTGGGCCTTTTATTACGTGCTGAACACCGCGCGCATGGCGATTGCCGCGCAGGAGGACCAGTTCGGCATGATGGTCCGGCGCGGCGGGGTCGTGGCCGTTGGCATCGCCCTCACCTTCGCGATGTATTTCATCCTGCGCCGCCTGGAAGACAAGTCGATGCGCTTCCTGCTGGGAACCGCGTTCGCGGTTTCCATCCCCGCCTCGCTTGCCTATGCCGTCGTCAATTATGCGGCCTTCTATCTGGTGGCGCCGACGAATTCGATCATGCACGAGATGGCGCAATCCGCGGCCAAGCATGAGACGCTGCTGGCGGTCATCACGGATTCGGCGGTCAGCTGGTATTTCTTCATCGCCGCCTGGGGCGTGCTGTATGTGGCGCTGTCCTACGCGGCAAAGGTGGGCCATGCCGAGCGCAGCGCTGCCGCCTACCGGGTCGAGGCGCAGACCGCGCAACTGCGCGCGCTGCGCTACCAGATCAACCCGCATTTCCTTTTCAACACGCTGAACTCGCTTTCTACCCTGGTGCTGCAGCGGCGAACCGAGGAAGCCGAACAGATGATCATGAATCTGGCGACCTTCTTCCGCACCAGCCTGACCAGCGATCCCGCCGCGGATGTGACTTTGTGCGAGGAAATCCGCATGCAGCGGCTTTATCTCGCCATCGAGCAGGTCCGCTTTCCCCAGCGCCTGTCGGTGGTGGTCGATGTGCCGCAGGAACTGGAGAGTGCGCCCGTGCCCGGCATGATCCTCCAGCCCCTGGTCGAGAATGCCATCAAGCATGGCGTGGCACGCTCCAGCGGCGCGGTTACGGTAACGATCCGGGCGCGAGCGAATGGTGGCTCGTTCCATCTCAGCGTCGAGGATGACGCCGACGGCGAAACCGTCTTCATCCGCCGCGATGGGGTCGGTCTCAGCAATGTGCGCGAGCGCCTTCAGGCCCGTTTCGACGGCGCGGCAAGCGCGGCCTATGGACGGCGTGACGGCGGCGGCTTCCGGGTCGATATGACGATACCTTTACCGCAAGATGGCTGAACCGCAAAACACGCTCCGGACATTGATCGTCGATGACGAACCGCTCGCCGTCGAGCGCCTGCAGATTCTGTGCGCGCGGATCGCGGGCCTCAGCCTGGTCGGCACGGCGGCGGATGGCGCGAGCGCCTTGCGGCTGATCGAGAGCCTGGCGCCGGATCTGTTGCTGCTGGATATCCAGATGCCGGGCATCGACGGAATAGCGGTCGCCCAGATGCTGGCGGACCGGCCATCGCGCCCGGCGGTGATTTTCGTGACCGCCTTCGCCGAGTTCGCGGTGGCGGCGTTCGACGTTGCCGCCATGGATTATCTGATGAAGCCGGTGGAGCCCGAACGGCTGGAGCGCGCCATCGCCCGCATTCGCGCACAGCTCGGCACCGCGCCGCCGCACCCTTTGGCGCCGTCGCCCTGGATCCGGGAGTTCTGGGTGCCGCATCGCGCCGAGATCATCCGCATCGCCGTCCGGGACATCGATCTGATCGAAGCCGAACGCGATTACATGCGCCTGCATGTGGGGCAGCGCTCATTCCTGCTGCACAAGACCATAACCGAGTTGGAGCGCAAGCTGGACCCGGCGGAGTTTGTGCGCCTCCACCGCTCCACGCTGGTTCGGCGCGACCGGATTGCCGGGTTCAAACACAAGGGCTCGGGCACCTGGGAAGCGCAGTTGCAGGACGGGCGAAAGCTGCGGGTCGGACGCACCTATCTTGCCAATGCTCGCGCCATGGCCGCTTCTTCGAACCCCTGAACCGCGTCCGCGATGCCTATCTTACCGGCGCGCTCTTGTCGGGATCGGAGGCAACCTTGCGGTTGTTCAGCGCGGCAGTGACCACCGCATCGAATTGGGACGCGGCGCCGGCGCGGGCCGCCTTGCTGCAATTCGCGTAATTCTCGACTTCCCATGTGGTGCGCGGATGCGCGCCGCAGATCCGCTCCACGACGTTGTCGATGCGGAGCCGCAGCACGGCGCGGCCCGACTCTGTCGCCAGGTTAAGATCGCTGGACCGGATCGCGACGCTCTGCGTCTGCGTGGTGCCGGCGATGGCCGGGATTGCGGCCAGCATCAGGGCCGCCGAAAACAGAGCGGCGCTCAAACGTGCGGGGCGGTCAAGCATGGTGTTTCTCCCTCAAATGACGAAATGATCGCGGTGGACGGCGGAGCGGCGAAACCCACTTCGCTGCCCCGAACGCTAGGCGCCGTCAGATCCGATGTCGCGCAAACTTCGACCAGCGCCGCACAATCTTCCACCAGAGGGTTTTGCGCCGACGAACTGCAGAACTGGTTCGACAAACGACGGCAGGGTTATTCGAATTTCCGCGTCACGTGTCAGAGAAATATCATCATACTGTTGCAATCGAAGGGACCTCACCTGTTCCAGGCCCGGGAGTGGGGCTACCGCGCAATCCTTGGATTTGCGGTCGAATTTTCTTCGGCGAATTTTAGCGCCATTCACAAATCGAGCGTTTTTCGGAGTCGCATTGCTCCATTCGCCACGCCGCTTGCGTTGCGGTCAAAGATCGAACGTCACGCCCTGGGCCAACGGAAGATCGCGGCCATAATTGATGTTCTGGGTCTGGCGGCGCATGTAGGATTTCCAGGCGTCCGACCCGCTTTCACGGCCGCCGCCCGTCTCCTTCTCTCCTCCAAACGCACCGCCGATTTCCGCGCCGGACGTTCCCATATTGATATTGGCAATACCGCAATCCGAACCGCTGGCCGACAAGAATGCTTCCGCTTCGCGCAGATCCGTGGTCAGCATCGATGACGAAAGGCCCTGGGGCACATCGCGGAGGAAATTCACTGCCTCGCCGAATTCACGGTAGCGCAGCACAAAAAGGATGGGGGCAAAGGTTTCCCGCCGAACGATTTCGGTCTGATCTTTCATCTCCACGATGGCGGGATTTACGTAGAGATCGCCGAGCTGCTCACCGCCCCATACCGTTCCGCCGGCCGCACGCGCCTCGGCCAAGGCAGTTTGCATCGATTGAACCGCCTTCATGTCTATGAGAGGCCCGATCAATGTCTTGCTGTCACGCGGGTCACCGATCGTGAGGCTGGCATAGGCCCCCTTCAATCGCGACAACAGCCGATCGTAGACGGCCTCATGGACGATCAATCGCCTCAAACTGGTGCAGCGCTGGCCGGATGTTCCCGTCGCGCCAAACGCAATCGCCCGCACAGCCAGGTCGAGGTCGGCCGAGGGCGCCACGATCGTCGCGGCATTCCCCCCCAGTTCCAGCAGCGATCGGCCGAACCGTGCAGCGACCGCCAATCCGACGGCGCGCCCCATGGCGGTGCTGCCGGTGGCCGAGATTAAGGGGAGCCGGCGGTCAGCCGCCAAAGCTTCACCCACAGCCGGGCCCCCTGCGACCAGCGCCGAAAGACCATTGGGAGCTTGCGGAAAGCTGGAGATCACTTTGCGGAGCAACCCCTCTGCGGCAAAGGCCGACAGCAATGTTTTTTCCGACGGCTTCCACAGCACGGGATTTCCGCACACCAGGGCCAGGGCCGCATTCCATGCCCACACGGCCACCGGGAAATTGAATGCCGAGATGATCCCGATCGGCCCCAAAGGGTGCCACATTTCGCGCATGTGATGATCGGGACGTTCGGAGGCGATTGTCAGGCCGTAAAGCTGGCGGGATAGCCCGACGGCGAAATCGCAAATGTCGATCATTTCCTGGACTTCGCCCAGCCCTTCCGTCAGCGGCTTGCCGGTTTCAAGGGTGACAAGGCGGCCGAGCGGCTCTTTGTTCGCGCGCAATGCCTCGCCAAAGCGGCGCACCAGCTCGCCGCGCACCGGCGCGGGAATATCACGCCATGTCGCGAATGCCTGCACGGCGCCGCCGATTGCCGCGTCCAGTTCCGACGGGCCAAGTGCCGGCAAGCCCGGCATTGGCGAGCCGTCAATCGGAGAAGGAATTCCCTTGTGCTGACCCACCGAACAGCCAAGGGCAGCCAGAAGGTTCGTGGCTTCTACACCTGCAAGCATCGCGCGGCCGCCATCTTAAGATACCTTTTTGCGTTGTCGGCTTCGGAAACCAAGTCCGGCCAGCCCATACCCCTGGTTTGGGTATGGCTGGCATAGGGAGACCTGCCAAAAGCCATGCCGCGAAGACTAAGCTGCTCTCCTGGTCGGCGCCAGATTATGCCCGCCAAAGGCCCGGCCAAAGCGATTTGATAGGAACGCCGACAGCGAAACCTCTTCCTGACGCACAAAGCCCCGCTGCGGCAAAGCCCCGTTGGCGAGCATATCGAGCATCGTACAGATTCCCGATGAGGTGGTGATCTGGATGGCGCTCCTTGCGATGCCGTTTATGTCGGCGCCATAGATTTTATTCGCATAGGTCTCCTGGAGATATTGACCGCCGCGATAACCCGAGACCGTGACAAACACCAGCACGACATCCTGGCGCGTCACGGGCAGCGCATTCTCCAGAATATCCTTCAACAGCGCGCGGCGTTCACCCAGCCGCAAATCCTGGATCAGCGTTTTCATGATGTCCCGGTGGCCGGGATATCGCACGGTCTTGTAGTTCAGTTGGCGCACATTTCCGGCCAGCGTTTCGCACAAAGTGCCCAGGCCGCCGGAGGTGTTGAAGGCTTCATACCGCAGGCCGTCCAGCGAAAATTCCTCAAGCTCCTCGAGCGGCCTGACCTGGCACAGCTTGCCATCGACGATGGCTTCGCAAGGCTCGCAATATTCGTTGATGACGCCGTCGGTGGACCAGGTCAGGTTGTAATTCAGGGCATTCGATGGATATTGCGGCAAGGCGCCCACCCGCATGCGCACGCTGTCCAGGCGATCAAATCCCGCCGCAAGGTCGCGCGCCACGATGGAAATAAAGCCGGGCGCCAGACCGCATTGCGGAATAAGCGCGGTCGTCGCACCTTCGGCAAGCGATTTGACCAGCCTGGTACTGGCGACATCCTCCGTGAGATCGAGATAATGCACGCCGGTTTGACGGGCCTGCGTGGCGATGCGGCCGGTTACGGAATAAGGAGCTGCGCTCAACACCGCATATCGGCCCGTCAGCGCTTTTGCGAGAGCTTCGCTGTCGTCGACGTCCAGGACCAGGGTCTGCAAATTGCGCCCGCCCTTGAACTTGCCGAGTGCCGGCGCGGCGCGATCGGCCACGGTAATCCGATAATCGCCGACCGCGCCCAGCATGTCGGCAATCGTCTCCCCGATTTTTCCTGCCCCAATCAAAAGAATGTCGCGCATGGCACCGCCTGGTTGACCGCTGCCCATTATCGCCTGGGATATATCCAGTTTGGAGTTGAAAAATGTCATTAATTGCGCTGTAATCAGACATAATGACTACAACAAACGACACTTTGTCTTTGGACGCGCTGGATGAGCGCCTCCTGTCGTTGTTGCGCGAGAATGCCCGTCAACCCATCGCCAGTCTGGCGCGCGTGCTCAAATTGTCCCGCGCCAGTGTCTATGCCCGTCTTTCGCGATTGGAGAGGCGAGGTCCAATCCAGGGCTACACGGTAAAGCTGCGCGCCGACTATAACCGCCGGCTTATCCGCGCCCATGTCATGATCAAGGTATTGCCGAAGCTTTCCCGCGCCACCGAGCAGCAGCTTGCGGCGATGCCGGCATTGACCGCGCTTTACACGGTCAGCGGCGAGCATGATCTGATCGCTTTCGTGGAAGCGGAGGATGTCGGCAGGCTTGATGCGCTCATCGATGAGATCGGATCGCTCGAAGGCGTGGAGAAAACGACCTCCTCAATTCTGCTTTCGTCGAAAATACAGCGCTGAATTGTGCCGGCTATTCATGATCCGGATTCATCATTTGCATTCTCTGTCACCGACAGCAGGCGATATCCGACACCCGGCTCATTGATAAGCAGCTGCGGGGTCGACACACAGGGCTCGATCTTCTGTCGGAGCTGGCGCATCAGCACCCGCAGATACTGAACATCCTCGACATGTGCCGGGCCCCACACTTCATTCAGGAGTTGCTGGTGCGTCACCACTTTGCCGGCATGCGCCGCCAGAAACCGCAGCAGGTTATATTCCTTTGGCGTGAGATGGATTTCGTTGCCGCCGAGGGTGACGCGGCGATTGACGAGATCGACCGCAAGAGAACCGGTGCGGAAGATGGGCGCCTCGCCGACCGCCTGAAGGCCGTGCCGCAAAGCAGCCCTGAGTCGGGCCAGCAGCTCGGCCATATCGAAGGGTTTGGTAAGATAGTCATCCGCCCCCATTTCCAGCGCGCGCACTTTCCCATCGACGTCGCTGCGGGCGGACAACACGATGATCGGCGTCAGCGCGATGGCGCGAACCGCCTGGATGACCGCAAACCCATCCTGATCGGGAAGACCCAGATCCAGAATGATCGCATCCGGCCGCATCGTGGAAAAGACCTTGATGGCCTGGCTCCCATTGCCCGCTTCCAGGCATTCATAGCCATGGGGCGGCAGTCCGGTGCGAAGAAAGCGCAGGATTTGCGGCTCGTCATCGACGATCAGAATTTTGGGAAACTTAGGGGCCATGACCAGTTCCCGGTTCTGGCGCAATGGGAAGCGTAATCGTCATGATCGCGCCGGTCCTGTCCGTACGATTTGCGGCATCAAGGCTGCCTCCAAACGCCTCCACGAAGCCGCGCGCCACGGCAAGGCCCAATCCAGTACCCGCAACGCGCCGGTCGGCCGCCTTGGCGCGATAGAATTTGTCGAAGATGTGAGGCAGCGCTTCCACCGAAATACCCGTTCCCTCATCGGCGATCGTCAGCAATATCTTGTCCGCGACCCGGCGGGCCCCTATGCGGATGGTGGTTCCGGCTTCCGCATATTTCGCGGCATTGTCGAGCAGGTTGAAAATCGCCTGCTCCAAAAGCAGAGGATCGGCGCGGACCAAAGGAATATCCGGCGGCAGATCGACCACGAGTTTGTGCAGGGACAGGCGCCGGGCGAGCCGCTTGGTCGCCGTCTCGACCAGCTCGAGCACGTCGAGATTCTCGAGCTTTGCGCCCAGCGCACCGGCCTCCAGACGAGACATGTCGAGAAGGTTTCCGACAAAACGATCGAGGCGCTCGGCTTCTTCCCGAATGGTCGCGAGCAATTCGTCCATCTGCCGGACGTCATAAAGGTTGCGGCTGGCAATGAGGGTCGTGGCGGCGCCGAGAATGGAGGCCAGCGGCGTTCGCAGATCGTGCGACAGGGAGGCCAGCATGGCCACCCGGAGCTTGTCCGCCTCCGCCAGCACCTGCGCCTCATCCACACGTTCCACCAGCTTGGACCGTTCGATCGCAAGCGCGGCCTGGTCGAGCAATGCGTCCAGAAGGCGCCTTTCGTCCGGCGTGAACAAGGTGCGGTCGTCAGGACGCTGCAGGCCGGCGACACCGACAAGCCCCTCCCCCGTGCGCATCGGGAGAAAAAGCCTTTTGGCGCCGGGCAAGGTTTCCGCGTTGCGCCCTGCGGGCTGCCCACGCTCCCAGCACCAGGCCGCCGCCGCCAGATCTTGTGCATCCAGCTCGTCTTCCGGCGGATAGCCCGCCCGCACCTCGAGACTCTTGGAGGCGGGATTCTCCAGCAGGATCACGACATGCGTTTTCAGCATGGACGAGATCTGAAAGGCCGCCGCCCACAGGATGTCGTCCAGGCGCGCGATGCCTGCGAGCTTTCCGGTGAAGCGATAGAGTTCGGTCATGGCGGCGGCGCGGGCCGCGGCCAGGTCCGCCTGGGCACGCACCCGCGCCGCCAGATTGCCCGCAATGATGGCCACGAAGAGCAGGACGGCGAAAGACAGCCAGTTGTTGGGATCGGCGATGGTGAAGGTATAGAGCGGGGGCAGGAAGAAGAAATTATAGGCCAGCACGCTGAGAATGGCGGTGACGAAGGCGGGGCCGCGTCCAAAAAAAACAGCACTGACCATTACGGGCACCAGAAAGACCATGCCCACGCTGCCGAGCGACTGCGCGAACATCGCGTTCATGAGCCAGGCGACGCAAATGGTGCCGCCTGTGGCGCCGCCGCTGAGCAGATAGCCGCGCCAAGCGATGCCTTCGGGCCGCGGCGCTGTCCGCACGCTCTTGGCCGGGATGGTTTCACCGCGCGGCGAAACCGTCGTGACGCTGATCGCGCCGCTGTTGCGAACCAGATCGCGCACCACCGAACCATGCAGAAGCTCGAACCAAGGCGCGCGCTCGGATTTTGCGATAATGATCTGCGTGATATTGTTTCGGTGCGCGTAGTTCAGGATGGCTTCGGCGATATCGCGGCCAGGAAGGGATGCCGCCTGCCCGCCCAAGCGCTGCGCCAACCGCAGCGTATCGGCGACGCGATCCTTGTCGACTTCGCTGAGGGTGGCGTGCCGCGGGCCTTCGATGTGAAGCGCAGTCCATTCGGCCCTGAGCGCCGCCGCTACCCGGCGCCCATAGCGTACCAATTCGGCGGAAGAAGGGTGTTCGCTGACGCAGACCAGTATGCGTTCGCCGGCCGGCCACGGACCGCCGATGGCATGCGCCTGCATATAGTCGACCATGTCGCGATCGACATGCTGGGCGACCTTGCGCAACGCCAATTCGCGCAAGGCCGTGAGATTTCCAGGCGAGAAGAAATGATTCAGCGCCCGTTCGGCCTGCGCTTTGACATAGACCTTGCCTTCACGCAGGCGGCCGAGAAGATCCTCGGCGGTCAGGTCGACGAGTTCGATTTCGTCGGCCTCGTCCAGCACGGCATCGGGCACGGTCTCGCGCACCCGGATGCGCGTGATTTGGGCGATTACGTCGTTGAGGCTGTCGATATGCTGAATATTGATCGTCGTGAATACGTCAATACCGGCAGCGAGCAGTTCTTCAACGTCGAGATAGCGCTTGGGATGTCGGCTGCCTTCCACATTGGTGTGAGCCAGTTCATCGACCAGGACCAGCTGCGGGTTGCGTTGAAGAATGGCGTCGAGATCCATTTCGGCGACCACGCGGCCTTTGTAGAGGCCCCGCTTCTTCGGAATGATCTCGAACCCCTTGGTCAGCGCTTCGGTCTCGAGCCGTCCATGGGTCTCGACCACGCCGATGATGACATCGGCGCCTTCGAGCCGTCTCCGCCGGCCCTGGGTAAGCATTTCGAAGGTCTTGCCGACACCCGGCGCCGCGCCGAGAAAGATGCGAAGCTTGCCGCGCCCTTCCCGGTTGGCCTGTTCGAGCAGGGCATCGGGAGATGGGCGGTCTTGGTCGATTCGCGCAGCCATGCCGGCAGACTAGCTCAGTCGCCGGTGCCGCGCATCGCATCCAGGTCCATATTGAGCTTCAGGACATTGATGTGCGGTTCGCCAATTATGCCGAATACTCTCCCCTCGACATGGTTCTCGACCAGCCGGCGCACGCTGGCCTCGGACAGGCCGCGCGCCTTGGCGACACGGGGGACCTGGAACAAGGCCGCCGCCGGCGTGATGTCGGGATCCAAGCCGCTGGCCGAGCTGGTCACCAGATCGACCGGCACGGGGGCGGAAGGATTTTCGGCATGCAACTTGGCGACATCGCCCTTGACCCGGGCGATCAATGCTTTTGATGTCGGCCCGTAATTCGAGCCGATCGAGTTGTCGGCGGCATAGGGCGTGGGAATGGTCTTGGTCGAATCCTTGGGATCCGGCTCCGTCGTCGCCGACGGCCTGCCGTGGAAATATTTTGCGCCCGTAAAATTCTGTCCGATGAGCTGCGAACCGATCGGCTTGCCGTTCTTTTCGACCAGGCTGCCATTGGCCTGATGCGGGAACAGAAGCTGGCCAAGTCCGGTCATGCCCAGGGGATAAATCAGACCGGTGATGACGGTCAAAAACACGATCATCAGGATGGCGGGGCGGATTTGTTTCAGCATGGCGCGGTCCTCACACAATTCCCATGGCGGTGACCGCCATATCGATCAATTTGATGCCGACGAACGGGACGATGATGCCGCCGACGCCGTAGATCAGCAGATTGCGGCGCAGCATGCTCGCCGCTCCCACGGGCCGGTACGCGACACCCTTCAGCGCCAGGGGGATCAGGGCGATGATGATGAGGGCGTTGAAGATGATCGCCGACAGGATCGCACTCTGAGGCGTATGCAAGCCCATGATATTGAGCGCCTGCAGCTGGGGGTAAAAGGCAAGGAACATCGCCGGAATGATGGCGAAATATTTGGCGACGTCGTTGGCGATCGAAAAGGTGGTGAGCGATCCACGGGTGATTAGCAATTGCTTGCCGATCTCTACAATCTCGATGAGCTTGGTGGGATCGCTGTCCAGATCCACCATATTGCCGGCCTCGCGCGCCGCCATGGTGCCGGTGTTCATCGCCACGCCGACATCGGCCTGCGCCAGGGCGGGCGCATCGTTGGTGCCGTCGCCGCACATGGCGACAAGCTTGCCCTTGGCCTGCTCGTCCCGGATCAGCTTCAGTTTCGCTTCCGGAGTGGCCTGGGCGAGAAAATCGTCGACACCGGACTCCGCGGCAATGGCCGCCGCCGTCAAGGCATTGTCACCGGTGATCATCACGGTGCGGATGCCCATCCTGCGCAGTTCGGCGAAGCGCTCGCGGATACCGCCCTTGACGATATCCTTGAGGTGAATAAAGCCGAGCAATTTTCCATCTTTGCCGACTGCCAGCGGCGTGCCGCCGGCCTTGGCGATGCGTTCCGAGATGGCGATAAAGGCGCTGCCGGCGTCAGCTCCCAGCAATTTTGTCGCCGCGGCCAAATCCGGTCCCTGAACCGTCGCCATCCCGGCTTCGATCAGGGCGTAGTTGAGCACCGCATCGACCGCGCCCTTGCGAATCCGGGTATTTTCGAAATCGATGCCGCTGATGCGTGTGTGAGCCGAAAAGGGAATGAATTTGGCGTGCAAGCGCTCCATTTCGTGACCGCGGATGCCGTATTTCTCCTTGGCCAGCACGACGATGGAGCGGCCTTCCGGCGTCTCGTCCGCCAGAGACGACATCTGGGCGGCCTGCGCCAGATCCAGTTCGCTGATCCCTGGCAAGGGTAGAAATTCCGTAGCCTGGCGATTGCCCAAGGTGATGGTACCGGTCTTGTCGAGCAGCAGCGTATCGACGTCGCCGGCCGCCTCTACCGCCCGTCCGGACATCGCCAGGACATTGAACCGCACCAGACGGTCCATGCCGGCAATGCCGATCGCCGAAAGAAGCGCGCCGATCGTGGTGGGGATCAAGGTCACGAACAGGGCCACCAGCACCAGCACCGGCATCTTGCCGCCGGCATAGGTGGCGAAGCTGGGGATAGTGGCGACGGCAATGACAAAGATGATCGTCAGGCCCGCCAGCAATATATTTAGCGCGATTTCGTTGGGGGTCTTCTGGCGCGATGCCCCTTCGACCAGCGCGATCATCCGGTCGAGAAAGGTGTGGCCATATCCCGCCGTGATCTTCACCTTGATCCAGTCCGAGATCACGGTCGTACCGCCGGTCACCGCCGAACGATCGCCGCCGCTCTCGCGCACCACGGGTGCCGATTCGCCGGTAATCGCGGCCTCGTTGACCGAGGCGACCCCTTCGATGACATCACCGTCACTGGGAATAAGGTCGCCAGCCTCGACCAGCACAATATCGCCTGGCTTAAGTGATGCCGCCGCGACCGACCGCGCTCTGGCTTCGCCAGGCGCCAGCAGCTTGGCCATTGCGTCGGTTTTGGTCTGGCGCAGAGACGCCGCCTGGGCCTTGCCGCGCCCCTCGGCAACGGCCTCGGCGAAATTGGCGAACAGGACCGTGAACCAGAGCCAGAGATTGATCTGGAAGGCAAAAGCCAGATTCGGGTTGCCCGCCGCGATATCCCGGACGAACAGGATCGTGGTCAGGGTGGCGACGACCTCCACCACGAACATGACCGGATTGCGGATCATCAGGCGCGGATCGAGCTTGCGGAAGGCGCCACCGATCGCCGGGATCAGGATCGCAGGATCGGTGATCGTGGCGAAGGAACTGCGGTGGCGGGATTTGGAGATTTCCATGGAAGTGCCTCTTTCGGCCGCTTAATAGAGTGTGCCGGCCATCATCGCCAAATGTTCGACGATGGGGCCAAGGGCCAGTGCGGGGAAGAATGTCAGACCGCCAATGATCACGATCACGCCGATGAGCAGGCCGACAAAGAGGCCGCCGTCGGTGGGGAAAGTGCCGACCGAGGGCGGCACGATCTTCTTGGCGGCCAGCGATCCCGCGATGGCGAGCATCGGTACGATCATCAGGAAACGGCCGATGAACATCGCCAGCCCCAAGGTCGAATTGTAGAATATCGTGTTGGCGCTGATGCCCGCGAAGGCGCTGCCATTGTTTCCTGTCGCGGAAACGAAGGCATAGAGTATCTCGCTGAAGCCATGCGGCCCGGCATTCTCCGGCCCCGCCAGACCGGCCGGCAGCACGGCGGCAAGCGCGGTAAAGCCCAGGATCGACAGCGGCAGGATCAGGATCGCGAGCATCGCCATCTTGACCTCTTTGGATTCAAGCTTCTTGCCAAGATATTCCGGCGTGCGTCCGACCATCAGGCCGGCGACGAACACCGCAAGGATGGCAAAGAGCAGCATCCCATAAAGGCCGGAGCCGACACCGCCGAAAATGATCTCGCCCAGCATGATATTGACGAGCGGCACCATGCCGGCCAACGGCATCAAACTGTCATGCATGTTGTTGACGGCGCCGCAGGATGCATCCGTGGTGACCGTCGTGAACAGCGCCGAGTTGGCGATGCCGAAGCGGACTTCCTTGCCCTCCATATTGCCGCCGGACTGAAGCGTGCTTGACGCCTGATCGACCTGCAGCGCGGCAAAGGCGGGATTGCCCGGCGCCTCCGCCCAGTAGGCGGTGGTGACGCCGGCCAGGAACAGAAGGCCCATCACGGCAAAGATCGCCCAGCCCTGGCGCTGGTTGCCGACCATGCGGCCGAACACATTGGTCAGGGCCGCACCGATCGAGAAAATCAGGACCATCTGGACCAAATTGGTCAGGGCATTGGGATTTTCGAACGGGTGAGACGAATTGGCGTTGAAGAACCCGCCGCCATTGGTGCCGAGCATCTTGATGACTTCCTGCGAAGCCACCGGACCTTGAGCGATGACCTGCTTGGCGCCTTCCAGGGTCGTGACGCTGGTATAGGCATTGAGATTCTGGGGCATGCCCTGCCAGATGAAGAACAGGCCAATGACGATCGCGATCGGCAGCAGGACATAAAGTGTGCAACGGGTCATATCGACCCAGAAATTTCCCACCCCCTGCGCCGAGCGCCGGGCAAATCCGCGGATCAGCGCCACCGCCAGAGCGACACCGGTCGCGGCGGAGACAAAATTATGCACGGTCAGCCCCGCCATCTGGACCAGATAGCTCATGGTTGTTTCGGGGACATAGGATTGCCAGTTGGTGTTGGTGACGAAACTGACCGAGGTATTGAAGGCGAGGTGCTCGCCGACCGCCGGCAAGCCCTGCGGATTGAAGGGCAATATCGCCTGCAGGCGTTGCAGCGCATAAAGCGAAATAAAGCCGGCCATGCTGAAGGCCAGCATGGCGACGGCATAGACCAGCCAATGCTGGTCATCCTTTTCGTTCACGCCGCTCAGGCCATAAAGCACGCGCTCAACCGGACGCAGCAACGGCGACAGAAAGGTGCGATCGCCATTGAAGACGCGCGTCATGTAGCCGCCGAGCGGCTTGGTCAGGGCGATGACGATCACGCTGAAGAGCGCGATCTGAATCCAGCCATTCATGGTCATGGGAAGCGTCCCTTAAAACCGCTCAGGGCGGATCAATGCGTAAACGAGATAGGCGAGCAGCCCGATCGTGACGAGCGCGCCCAGCATATAGTCGATGGTCATCGCACACTCCTCACAAGCGATCGCAGGCAACGGCATAAAGCATCGCGCCAGCGAGGAAACCAAAACCGATGATGATGAAAAGGATATCAAGCATGGAAACCTCGTGGTCGCATGATCATTCAATTAGGCTCACACGCGTAAGAGTTCGATATGGAATGAGGCACCTGGAAATAAAATTTCCATAAGAATTTGACCGGGACGGCCGCTTTCAATCCAATAGTAAAAACCCTACATCGAAACCTTCAAGCCTGATTGATCCATATCAAGCCCGGCCTGAAGGCATCAGAATTTCTGCGCCACGCCAATATAGACCTGTGCACCAGGAGTATATCGGTTGAGGCCAAAATTGGCGCCCACATCGAGCTGGAGATAGGGCGTGACGCCATAGGCAAGAGCCGTGTCGGCGGAGAATTGGCGCGACGTACCCGCAGGATCGAAATTCCAGTCGCCCCAGAGCTCGCCATATAGCGTGAAGCCATGCGGCAGGCTTACGCCCAGATTGATGAGTTGCACCGTGTTGACGTGACGGCCGTTGCCGATGGCGTCCTTAAAAACGTCAATTTCCGGAACCGTCGTCAAAGTGACCAAGTCGGTTAGCTTATAGTTCACCGGCAGCAGCACGCCGCCTTCGACCGCGCCGTTGCCAATTCCGATCCGCGCCGTCGGCGCCTTGACATAAGGCAGGATGGTGGCCTGCAGGTTGCCGCCATCGGTGTTCAGGAATTCGTATTTCATGCGCACATAAAGGTCGCTGACACCCGTGAGGGTTTGCCCGCCGCCCGCATTGTCATGCGTACGCACGATCGCGAGGGGGGAGAAATTGGCCTCGATGTCGATATCCGGCGTCAGGCCGTACTTCAACGTCGGATTGACCACAAGCCAAGTGTCCGTCGTGACGCCGTCCAGCCGCAGAAAGCTTCCGTTGAAGACGTCCGCTTCATACTGGAAATGGCCTTCATCGACCGTGCAGGCATAATTGGATTTGGTCGGCCGATCGGTGCAGATGCTGCTCAATTCGGGCGCCGCCTCGGCCTGAGACGGAGGCGGGGATTGCGTCGCGGATTGGGCATAGCTTGGCGAGGGCATCAGCAATCCCAGCCCCACCGCCATTGCTGCCAGTGAATAGGGGAAGCGGAACGCGAAGCGGCGGGACGATAAAGGGTTCATTACCTTCTACTCCTGAATGCCGGCCGATTGCCGCTCGCCTTGCAGACGAAACTCTGGCATCGGCAGACGGACTGCCTTGATCTCGAACAAGTTTTCGGCCTGCTCGAGACCTTTACGAAAGAATTGGTATCCAGAGGATCGCAACAACAGCTGTCAGGCCGGCGATGCCCAGAACCAGAAAAACCTCCAAAAGAACGCGGCCGGGCGAATTCTCGAATGCTGCCTGGTCCAAATCTTCCGGCGAATGACGGCTGGAAACCTCGGGCCAGAAATCGTCAGCTTGTGCTTTATTGTTCTCAACACGAGCAGGGCACTGCCTGCCCTGCATTGCGACAATCCTGTGACCAAGATTCATGGCACGTGACCCAGCCGTCCCTCTGGCCGATAGCGATAGGGCGGATCCGCATAAAAATTCCATGCGAAAGGTGGCCGCCGGAAATAAAACTTGCATGTGTTTCGGCAGCCATAAATTCGCCCAGGCTGCTCAACTGATTACGTTCTCGGGCTGAAAGCTCACATCGCGCTCTAGGCGTCGAAGGATTGTCCGGCTGCCGCGAAGCGGCAACCTATCTAAAATTAAGCACCTCTCCCAAGGAATGGGTGTGCCAGGACCGCGCGCGCCACAATCCGCCACCAGCCGCGGCGTGGCCACAGGTGTTTCCGATTTGGGGAAAGAAGCAGTGCAGACACTTCGTCGGGATCATAGTACGGCATGCTGCGGTAATACATGTGAACCTCTCAATTCAAATGCAGAAGTCCCAGTGCAATGCGGATCATGATGTAGCCGCCCGCCGACAGCGCCAGCACGCGGCCTGCGTCGCCCAACAGGGAGTATCGAAGAAACTGGAGAGGGCGTGAAATCGAATCTTGCCGTTCGGGAGGCTTGGTGACACGCATGGCGGCGGCCAACTTTCGCAACGTCTGTCTTCCACCGCCCTTTTAGTTCGACTCCCCATAAAAATTCGATACGAATCGGGGCCGCAAACAATAAGGATCGACCGGTCGCCCGGCATTCTAAAAGGCCGCTGAACCGTCGGTTTTGCTGTTCGCTGCCCACCCAAATACTTATAAGAGACGCATGGGTCTGCTCATCGCCAAAAGCCTTGGTCTGCTTGTCGTCGCGATTCTGGTCGCAATCGCGGCGCGGCGGCTTCGCCTGCCCTATACGGTGGGGCTGGTGATCGCGGGCATAACGCTGGCGCTGTCGCACGGCGATCCCGGCATCCTGCTCACACGTGACGTAATTTTCGATCTACTGCTTCCGCCGCTTCTGTTCGAGGCTGCGCTGAATCTCAACGCCGAAGCATTGCGGCGCGACGCCCTGCCGATCCTCATTCTCAGCATCTTTGGCGTGATGATTTCGGCGGCGGTGGTGTTCCTTGGCATGCGGTATGTCCTGGGCTGGCCGGTGGCGCCGGCATTGGCTTTCGGCGTATTGATCGCCGCGACGGATCCGGTGGCGGTGATCGCGCTGTTCAAGGATCTTGGCGTCACCGGGCGATTTCGGTTTTTGGTCGAGAGCGAAAGCCTGTTCAATGACGGGGCGGCGGCGGTGCTGTTTGCGCTGGTGCTGTCCTGGCTCGTGGACGATCGCGCCACGGCGGCATCATGGACACTAATCCTCACAATGTCGGGCGGCGGGATCGTGACCGGCATGGCGGTGGGTTTCGCCGGGCTCCTGATTGCCGGGCGTACCGGCGATCATCTGGTGGAGACTGCCGTCACGGTGGTCGCCTCCTATGGTGCCTTCCTTCTGGCGGAAAATTTGAATTTTTCGGGCGTGCTGGCGACGGTCGCGGCCGGACTGGTGATTGGCTCGGCGAGCCTGCGCGCGGGTGGCCGGCGGCTGGGCCTTTCGCGCCACGGCCGCGAATTCGCACTGGAGTTCTGGGAATTTCTCGCCTTCCTTGCCAATTCCACCGTTTTCCTGCTGATGGGGATAGCGGCATCGCGCATCAGCTTTGCTGCCATCGGCTATCTGCCGCTGGCGGCGGCGATCGCACTGGTTTTGTTGGCGCGCGCCGCCGCAGTCTATCCCCTTGCGTTTTTCTTTCGCGGCTCGCGGTGGGCGATTGCCGGCTGCGACCAGCATATTCTGTGGTGGGCGGGCTTGCGTGGCGCACTGGCTTTGGCCCTGGCCCTTTCCCTGCCGCCGCAGATGCCGATGCGCGACGGGGTGATCATTGCGACTTTTGGCGTGACGATCTTCTCAGTCATCGTGCAGGGGCTGACCATGTCCACATTTCTGCGTGTGCTCGGAATTGGTCGGCCGTAATGTTTTTATCGGGCGGCCCCGATCATGTTTGTCGCGGCCCAGATAACATGGTGTCCGCCGCGCCCCTTGCTGCCGCGGGCCTTGATCTCATCCACCGCGAAACCCGCACGGACGAGACGGTTGGCGAATTCCCTATCCGGCGCCGCCGACCATACGGCCAGAAGACCTTTCGGCCGAAGCGCATTGCGCGCGGCTTTCAGCCCTTGCAGGTCGTAAAGCCCATCGTTCGCGTTGCGGCTGAAGCCATCGGGGCCGTTATCCACATCAAGCAGGATCGCATCGAAGCTTGACCGGGACGATGCAATCAAGCCGGCGACATCGACTTCACGAATGCTGACCCTCGTGTCGCTGAGGCAATCGGCGGTGAGATCGGCCATGGGACCGCGCGCCCATTCCATGATGGCGGGTACCAGCTCAGCGACCAATATCTGCGCGTCCCTGCCAAGTCCGGCCAGGGCGGCGCGAAGCGTGAAACCCATGCCATATCCGCCGATCAGAACGCGGCAATTTCGGCAACCGCGAAGGCGGTCGCAGGCCAATTCCGCCAGCAATGTCTCGGAGCCGTTCATCCGGCTGTTCATGAGCACCATCGCGCCCGCCATGATCGAGAACTCATCACCTCGGCGCATGAGCCGAAGTTCTCCGCCGCCGGGGACCGTCGCTGTATCCAGATGGACCCAGGGAATCATGAAGAAACCGCCTCCGAAGTGCGGATGCCGGTTTTGCGCGGCAGGCGCGTGACAATTGCTGTGTGTGCCAGCTGGCCTGGCGCAAGGCGCAGAGCTTAAGCACATTGCGCAGGGTCGCAGCAATTTGCGTTCCGGGAGCGGCATTACGTCCGGCCGCTGCCCGCGATGCCGGACCGTGCAGCAGTTATGACCCCGCAGCGTCCGTTTGCCGATCCCGCAGCGCGATTGCCGCACGCTCAAGTTCCGGAATCAGGGTCGCGACAGAGTCAATGACAAGATCGGCTCCAGCGTCGCGCAGCACCCGGCGCGCGTCGGCAATCCTGTCAGCCCGCTCCGACGGCGGCAACGCCTGCAAAGCTTCAAGCGAAAGCCCCAAGGCATTTCCAGATGCAACGCCAACGGTAAATACGCCGGCGGCCTTTCCTTCCGAGATTCCGGCTTCCGCATCGTCCACCTTGACGACCCGCGACAACGGCCAGACGCCAAGCTCTGCGCAGGCCTTGAAAATCATCAACGGCGATGGCCGACCTGCCGGGGTTTCACCGGAACATACGACATGGTCCGGCACATAGCCTTGCTCGGCGGCGCGTATCAGAACGGGCTCCATCATCTCCCGCGTATATCCAGTGGAGGAACCGATCCTGAGGCCTTCCGCGCGCAGCCGATCAAAGGTTTCGCGAGCGCCGGGGATCAAGATCGACGCCCGCGCCGCATGGTCACGCATCAAGGTCCCAAGTCGCGCCATGATCTTCTCCCGATCCTCGGCGTCGGCAGCGCGGCCGTGACGCGCCTGCCAGGCGGCGGCTACCGTTGGCTCCATCATCAAACCATTCACATGGTCACGCTTTGCCTTGCCCATGTCCTGGCGGGCGGCAGCCGCGGTGATGTCCACGCCCTCGGCGGCGAACGCTTCAATAAAGGCCTTGACCGGCGCCTCACAGCCGAAATCGACCATCGTTCCGGCCCAATCGAAAATAATCAGGTCGTAAAAATCCTTCAAGCTCATGCGTCTGCTCCGACATCCAGAAAGCTGCTTATCAATTCCTCGCCAATCGCAAAGCCCGTGGACGCGCCTGCGCCACAGGTGACGATTGCAACACGCACCGACGTTTCCGGAGCGTCGATCAAAATGGAGCGATCCGGCGCGGAGGCATAGGTACCGATCCAGCGCTCGATTACCGGTGGCGGCTCGATTCCGAGCGCCGCGACAAACTCCTCAAGAATCAACGCGTCGACTTCATCACGCGAGAAAGGGTCGGGCGTGCGGGCATAGTGATGACTGTCCCCTACGACGAGACTGCCATCGGCGCTTTGCACCACGATAAGATGGACGCCGTGCTCGACATGTTGCGCCTGGTCGATGGCGAGGCGCGCCTTGAGCGGACCGGCCGCGACCAGATCCGAATAGCCGCGATACCGCCCCAGCCCAAGATCGGACATGATCGCACCCGGTAGCCGGAATCCGGGATCGGCGAGCCGCAACATCTGCAATTTGCAACGGGTCAACGGATAGGCCCTGAGACGATCCGCGTAGAGACCGTTGAAATCGTCGCCGGGGCAGACTGCGACCCGATCCGCCCGCACCACGCCGCGCGAGGTATGCACCATCGGCATGTCTATCGAAGTGACCGCGGCGCTGCGCAGAAACGTAACGCCATGGACATTGGCAAGCCAGGTTGCGAGGCGCGGAATTGCCTCCCGGGACTCGACGCGCAGTTCAATTGTGCTCTCGAGGACCGCCAGCATGTCCGGCGCCCGAAGTTCCGGGCAGCGGCGCCGTGCTTCCGCGGGACTGAGCAGTCGGCAGTCCATAGCCATCTCGGTCGCCATGAATGCCTCCAAAACAGTCAAGGATTCCGGACGACGCGCGGTCATCCACAGACCTGTCTGCGTAACCGGAATGGCCGCCGCGGCGGCCACTTGATGCCACACTTCGCGACTGCGCCGCGCCCGCGCCCACATCGGCCCGCGCTCCTGTCCGGTCACCGTGATAAAGCCAAAATTGCGCACGGATGCACCGTTGGCCTGGGCGTCGCGATCGATCACGGCAACCCGTAACCCCCGGCGAACGCCGGCAAGGGCCGTGGCAAGACCCACAATGCCCGCTCCCACCACGACCAAGTCGAACCGCTCCGCGGATTGCGCAACCGTCATAATGCACACCTGCAAATTTCAAGAAGGCAATATAAGGCTCCCAATACACCCCTTTTATCATCGCATCATGTCATCAGCGTGTAACGCGCA
Organism: Pseudomonadota bacterium; assembly: GCA_040389245.1. GTDB lineage: Bacteria > Pseudomonadota > Alphaproteobacteria > Micropepsales > Micropepsaceae > Rhizomicrobium. The sequence goes on from JAZKAH010000003.1 coordinate 254,114, forward strand.
GGCGGCCTAATGGCGGTTCAGCGGCCGTCACGGAATTGACATGTCAAGATCGCCCAACCAGTGGCTCCGCAATGGGTCGTCTGTCACCTTTACCGCCTTCGCCTCATTGGCGGGATTCACCGCCTATTTTTCGATGTATGCATTCCGCAAGCCGTTTACGGCTGCAAGCTTCGACGGCGTCGATGGCTGGCACTATGCGCTGGATTTCAAGATTGCCCTGGTCCTCGCGCAACTCATCGGCTACGCCGCCTCGAAATTCATTGGCATCAAGGTCATTTCCGGAATGCAACCGGCCTACAGGGCCCAGGCGATCCTGGGCCTGATCGGGGTCTCCTGGCTTGCGCTTGTCGTCTTCGCCATTGTACCGGCCCTCTTCAAAGTGCCGGCCATGTTTCTCAACGGGTTGTGCCTGGGGATGATCTGGGGGCTGGTATTCTCCTACATGGAAGGCCGCCGCACATCGGAAGTGCTGGGTGCGGTGCTTTGCGCCAGCTTTATCGTTTCTTCCGGTGCCGTGAAATCCATCGGCATATTGCTTGTCCAGCTGGTGCATGTGCCGGTGTTCTGGATGCCCGCCGCCACCGGACTTGTATTCGTGCCTTTGCTGCTTTTATCGGTATGGGGGCTTTCGGTTCTGCCGCCTCCCGACGCCGCCGACGAGGCGGCACGGGTCCGCCGGGCGCCCATGACCGGGCGCGAGATACGCGATTTTCTGCGCGATTACGGCCTGGGCATCGCCCTTCTCGTGACTATTTATGTGTTCGTCACCGCCTTGCGCGATTTCCGCGACAATTTCGCGGCAGAGCTGTGGACCGCCCTTGGATATAGCAATCCCGCATCAGTGTTCACTGCGACAGAACTTGTGGTCGCGGCCGTTGCATTGGTCGCGATGGGCATCGTCGTCAAAGTGCGGAGCAATACAAGGGCACTGGCAGTCATTCACGCCCTGATATTGGCCGGGCTGCTGTTGCTCGGTGCATCGACTCTTGCATTTGATGCCGGCTTGCTGGGTCCGCTGCCCTGGATGATCGCGAGCGGCGCCGGCCTTTATGTCGTTTACACGCCCTTTAACGCGATGCTGTTCGACCGGCTGGTCGCCGTGAGCGGCCGGGTGGCGAATGCGGGTTTTCTGATCTATGTCGCGGATGCCGCCGGTTATGCCGGCAGTTGCGCCCTGCTGCTTTGGCGGAATTTCGGAATGCTTCACGTCGAGTGGCTGACGGTGTTCCGATTTGCGGTGTACACGACGACCCTGGCCGGCCTGGTTCTCGTGACATTGTCGCTACTCTATTTCAATGGCCGCTCGCGCGCGGCGGCGGCAGTACCGGCGCTGTCCCCTTCCTGACAAGGGCACATCCGGCGAGCCGATTGGGCTATAGCGGAATATCAGAAACCGCGTCCTGCCAGCCGCTCGATCAGCGGCAGATAGTGGGCGAAATCGGGCGTGGGAAGTCCCGCGATCTTGCCCTGATCATCCCATTGCCGCAGAAGGATGGCGTCACGGAAATGCGGTTCGGCTTCAAACGCCTCCGCCTCGGCCTGCCCCATCGGACCTCCCTGCAGACGCAGGGTCAAGACGGAAGCCGGGCTCAGCGCATCGAAGTAGCGCGGATCGGTTGCACATAGATAACGCTTGGCCGGTACGTGCAGGCGCACGGGCTCGAAGACGTCCGGTCCGAAGCGCAAGGCCAGCCACTGGCTGCCGATCCGTTCGTGACCGGCGTCCGTTTTCCAGTCCGCGATATCGTCCGCCCCCGGCTCGATCAGGTGACCGATGTCGTGCAGCAGCGCCGCAGCGACAAGGCCATCGGGCGCGTCAGAGCGCCGCGCGAAATAGGCGGTTTGCAGGCTGTGCTCGGTCACGCTTACCGCCTCGCCGAAGTAAGCGGCGGAGCCCGCACCTTCATAGATCGCCAACAGTTCGTCGGTCGTCATTGCGGCTCCCTGTATCGAATGAGCGCGTCCCCCAGGACGGCCTTGAGAGGTCCCAGCCAGGGTTCATACTTCTTCCATTGCTCAAGACCGTCACGGAAGATCGGCTGGCGCACCTGCTCGGAGCTGGGCGTGCGCACGCTGCGCCGGGTCTTGTGAAAATCGACGCAGGCCCGCTCGAATTCCAGACCGCAATAATCCAGCATTCGCCGGACGCTGCCTTCCAGGTCGGCGACCACATCTTCGTGATGCACGCGCAGGACGCGGCCCGGAAGCACCTCGTCCCAATGGCGCATCAGGTCGAGATAAGTCCGGTAGTAGCGGGCGATATCTTCGACGCTGTAGGTAAATTCCTGCCCATTGGCGAAAAGCTGCTTGAAATTGCTGAAACAGCACGAAATCGGATCCCGCCTTGCGTCGATGATGCGCGCGTTTGGCAGCATGAGATGGATGAGACCTATATGCCGGAAATTGTTCGGCATCTTGTCGATGAAGAATGGCCTGTCCGTCCGGTAAATGCGGGTATCCGCCAGATATTTTTCGCCCAGCCGGCGGAAATCCGTTTCGGCCATATCCGTGAGTGCGGCCGGGTAGCGTGGGTTGTCCAGATCAGGATCGCGGCCCTGGAGTTCCAGAACCATCCTCTGAATATCCGCAAGTTCCTGCGTGCCCTCGACCTGCGAATGGGAAGCGAGAATCTGCTCGACCAGGGTGGACCCGGCGCGCGGCAGGCCGAGAATGAAAATCGGGTCGGGACGGGCATCGCCCCAGCCGGTGCGGCGCGCGAAGAAGGGCCGCGTGCAGACGGCGATCTGTCCTTTCGTATTGGCCTCAATGACCTCGGGCCGATAGCGGCTTTCCGAACGCTTCAGCGCATTTCCGCGCTCGTAGTAAAACCAGGATTGGTCGATCTCGCCCCTGTCCTCCATCGCCTTGCCGAGCGCAAAGCACAAATGGATACGGTCCACCAGCGCAGCGGCGCCGGACGCTTCCTCGTTACGCATAAGCGCAATCTCGGCCTCGCCGAAGCGATAGGTTTTGAGATTGGCGAGGCTCCAATACGCGTCGCCGAAATCGGCCCGCGCTCCTGCCGCAGCACGATAGGACTCGATCGCCTCCGGCAGGCGTCCGACCGTTTTGAGTGCATGACCCAGCCACAAATGCAGATCGGGCGAAGCGGGCGCATCGGCGAGCATGCCGCGATAGAGCGCAATGGCTTCTTCGTGTTCCCCCAGCCCCACCGCAATGGTGGCGGAAAGCGAACGATAGTCGAGATTGCGGGGGTCAAGGGCGAGAAGCTTGCGCACTTCTTCTCGGGCCAGGGTATATTTCTGCCGCTTCACCAGCGTATCGGTATATTCATAACGGGCGACGCTGTGGTCCGGCGCGCGTGCGAGCACTGCCTCCAGCAAGGTCTCCGCGTCATCCAACACATCGCGCGCGATGCCGATTTTGGCCAGAAGCCGCATCGCTTCGGGATGATCGCCATGCCGGAGAAGATAGGCACGGATAATATGCTCGGCCGGCGTCAGTTCGCCATCGGAAAACAAGGACGTCGCCGTCACCACTTCGGGCGGCAGGCTCTTGAGCGTTGCAACATGTGCGGCCGCAGTCGCCGCATTGGCGGTGTCGCCGCTGAGACGATAGACGCCCTCCAGCATGCGCCAACTCACGGGCAGGGCCGGGTTGATGTTCACCGCACGCAGCAAAGCATCAATCGCGCGCGGCGCGTCCTTGAGGGCAACATGGCAGAGGCCGCGTTCCTGATGCATCTGGCTGAAGCGCGGCTGAACCCGCTCGAGACGATCGAGCGCGGCGAACGCTTCGGGCAGCCGCGACAAATGCCTGAGGCCCGTGGCCGCGATGAGAAGCAGATCGCGGTTCTCCGGCAAGCGCGAAAGCAGAGCTTCGGCCCCCTGCAGCGCCTCCTCATGCCGGCCTTCCGTCTGTGCCCGGCGCAGACGGGTGACATCCTGTTCCACGGAAATTGGGGTTGATGGTTCGATAGCGAAGACCATGGGGTTCAAGCAAACAGGCGGACGTTGCCGCCCGCCTGAAAGACTAGCCGAAGATTGAGCCACTCAGAAAGTCATGCCGACCTTCAATCCGATGACCCGGGGGCGCAGGGGGACTTCGGACTTGATGAACTGGGCTGACGACGTAAATGTGCTGGCGTGGCTGTTGCCGAGATTTTGGCCAAAGATCTGGGCGTACCATTTGTCGAAATTCACGCCGAGCGCCGCGTCGACGGTTGTATAGGCCGGCTGGAGATAGCGCAGGAAGGTCGTGTTGGGGACGGTGACGCCCTCACCGGAGGTGTAAGTGGCGGGCTGATTGAACATGCTGCCGGTGTAGCTCACCCCAACCATCACGAAGGGATTATATTTGTCCATCGTCCAATCATAGCGGATGCGCGCATTGCCCTGGAACCGCGGCGCAAAGGCGGGAACCGTGCCCGGCGCGCCGAACGGATTGACGAAGGGTGCCAGGGTTGTCGAGCCCTTCGGGATGATTTGGGTGATGCAGCTGCCGAAAGTCGGCGAAGTCGAAATATTGCTCACCAGACAAGGCGATCCCGCCTGCGTGTCTTCGTTGTAGGAGCCAGACCCGGAGAGCGAGAGCCCTTCGAGCAGGAGCGCCGTGAACTGTCCTTCCACGCCCTTCACATGATAATTCGGGCCGTTGACGCCGAAAGTCGTGTTTCCGAGATAGGGCGGGTTGAAGAACAGGAACTGCACATTGTTCCATTGCATGAGATAGGCGGAAAGATTCACTTGCAGGTGATTTTCCAGGAAGGTGCCCTTCACGCCGATTTCTTGGTTCTGCAGCGAGTCAGGGCCGTATCCGTTGGGCTTGTTGAATTGATTGATGCCACCGGCACCAGGCGCAACAGCGCCGGAAGAGCGGTTGAAAGCGCCCGGCCGGAAACCCTGGGAGAAGGTGTAGTAGGCCATGATATCCGGCGTGATGTGCCAGGTGACGTTGCCGCGGCTCTTCAGGCCGGCATAGGTCTTGCGGTCATGGGCGTTGTCGATGTTGATCAGGCCGCCCACGCAGGCGCCGTTGGGCACATTGAGGCAACCCGTTCCCGTGCCGTATTGGGAGCCCACCTCGAATTCGCGATACTGATACCAGCGCGTGCCGCCCGTCACGGTCAGGACATTGGGGATGATGTCGTAATCGACCGACGCGAAGAGCGCCGTCTGGTCATAGCCGCGTTGGGTGTCCTCGCCAAAGGCGGTGGCGTCGCTGCGGATACCCGGATCGTTGGCGGTGGAACCGGGCGCGGTGCGCACATCGGCCAAGCAAACCGGTCCGCCGGCGAGCGCGGCCGAAAGCTGCGCCGCGCCGCACGCCGGGATCGTCTTGTAGTTGAAATTCATGTCGTCATAGATGCGAAACTCTTCCCAATAGGCACCGCCTATGAAGCGCAAACGCCAATCATCCGGCGAGCTCACGCGAAATTCGTTGCTCAGATGCGTGCTGTGAATCGTATCCTGCCAATAGCCAACCGGCGAATAGCAGCTCGCGGGACCCGTACCGAAACCTGTCGAGCCGCCGACGCACTGGTAATACATGCCGCCGCCCGAGCGTGAGTAATTGGTGTAATCCTCCTGCTGGTGGACGTCGCGGTTGGTATAGCCGCCGGTATAGATGACCTTGAGGTCGGCGATCTTGCCATTGACGGTCCAAGCCGTGTTCGAATAGCGGTCCTTCACATAGGATGGCGAGAAGGCCGTCACCTCCAGCGGTTTCAGTTGCTGGAAATCGGACCCGACGGGATATTCGACCGAAAGACCATCGGCATTGAGATTTTCCAGGCTCTCGGAGATGAGAATGTTCCAGTCATCGTCGATCTGGTAGAGGCCGGAAAAACGTCCTCCCGTATAAGTCGTCGGATTGAAGTCTTTTTGCGCGATCGAAAAATTGTTGGCCTGCGGCGCGCGCGCAAGCGGCAATGTACAGCCGCCGCCGCCGCCGACCGCCTTACCGTCGGGACAAATCCCGGCACTGTTGGGAGAAATGCCGAAATAATGGTTGCCCAGATCCTGGTCGGATCGCGTGAAGGTGCTGGGCACATTGTCGATATAACCGCCCTGGCGCTCGTTATAAATGACGGCGCGCACGGCGAGCTTGCCATCAAGGATTGGCACGTTCAGCGTGAGGTTGGCGGCGGAATTATCGCTGCCCCCGGACGTGAAGCCGTAACTCGCCTCAGCCTTGCCTTCAAAGGTGTCCAGCTTGGGTTTGTTGGTGATATAGCGAACCGCGCCGGCCTCGGCGCCACCGCCGAACAACGTGCCCTGCGGGCCTTCCAGCACTTCGATGCGGTCCATGTCCACCATATAGATGTCCACATTGCGCGCCGGGAACTGCATGGACTGGTCGTCAAGATAGATCGCGACATTGGGAAAGTTGCCGATCGTGCCGCTGGACTGATTGCCGCGGAAGCCGTTGGAGAGACCGCGCATGATGATCTCGCCCTGGCCCGGGCCATTGTTTCCATAGGTGATGTTGGGCGTATAGCGCAGAAGGCTCTCAAGCGTGGCCGCATTGATGTCGGACAAGGCCTGACCGGTGAAAGCCTGAATGGTGGTGGGAACATTCTGCACGGTCTGATCCCGGCGTTCAGCGGTTACCACCACTTGTTCGATGCCGTTCGAAGCCGTCTGAGTCTGCGCGACCGCTGCGCCGCTGCACACCAGCGCGGCCACCGCGCAAGACAACATGTATCTGGTCTTCATGAATTCCAGTCCCCCAAAATATTCGCCAAAAAATACCGATGCGCGCTGTGCGAAAAGGAGAACCCCTGCACGCGCCGAAACCGTCCCTGCCAATCTGACGCTCGCGAAGATCCCCCGATGGATCGCCGGTCGCGCATTTACCGTAAGGACGCCGCGTGACGCTTCGGTGAAAGGAAAATTTCAGACCGATGAATGTGCCGGCGCACGATCGGCGTGACCTGGGCGACGGGACGGAGTAATTTCCCCGGCGTCATTTGCGCCGGCCGGGATTCGGGGCGCAAAGCACCTTGGACGGGGAAAAGGCGGCGCGCTGTCACAGAGATTTCTTATTGGTCGTTTCACCCTGTCCCCGGCATCACGCGGGTAACCATTATGACGGACAGAGATCGCAGAGAATTCCTGAAGCGGGCCGGACTTGCGCTCGGGGCCTGGCCTTCGCTGATCCAGAGTGCGCTGGCAGTGCCCGCCGACCGCCGCACCGGCAGCATCATGGATGTCGAGCACGTCGTCATTCTGATGCAGGAAAATCGGTCTTTCGATCACTATTTCGGCATGCTGCGCGGCGTACGCGGCTTTGCCGACCCCAGACCCGTAACGCTTCCGTCCGGAAAGCCGGTCTGGCATCAGCCTGCACCGGACGGCCGGACCATCACGCCTTTCCATCTCGACAGCGTCGGCACCGCGGCACAATGGTTGCCGAGCCTGGATCACAACTGGAAGGGTAGCCACGCACTCTGGCAACATCACGACGCCTGGATCGCGGCCAAAGGCCCGATGACGATGGGTTATTTCTCTCGCGCCGATATGCCCTTTTATTATGCGCTCGCCGACGCTTTCACGATCTGCGACGCCTATCATTGCTCGATCTTCGGGCCGACCAACCCCAACCGCCTATTCCTGTTCAGCGGCACCAACGGCCTGGCGGTGGGAAATGACGGGCCGCAGGCCGTTGCAAACCCCAGCGACGAGGTCAATGAAACGGCGGACCAGATGAATGACGCGAAAGCCTTCGCGGCGTATCGCTGGACGACCTATGCCGAACGGTTGAGCGCCGCCGGAATCGATTGGCGCGTGTATCAGGAATATGACAATTTCGGAGACAATGCCCTCGCCTATTTCGCGCGCTTCCGCGATCTTGATCCAGCGACGGATTCTTACCGGCGGGCGCGGCATTGGGCGGACGGCTCGAACGCCGCCAATGCCAAGCAATCCTTCGGTGAGCATCTCGCGGCGGATTTCGCAAAGGACGTAGCAGCCGGGACGTTGCCGCAGGTCAGCTGGATCGTTGCGCCCACCATCGCGAGCGAGCATCCCGAGTCACCACCTGCCGTGGGTCAGGCGCTGGTCGCCAAATTGCTGGGAACGCTCGCGGCGCATCCGGACGTGTGGGCCAAGACCGTATTTATCCTGAACTATGACGAGAATGACGGCTTTTTCGATCATGTGCCGCCGCCGGTGCCGGCAATTACGCCCGCGATGGGCAAAAGCACGATCGATGTGACGGGGGAGATTTATAAGGGGGAGCCGGTCGGCCTCGGGCCACGCGTGCCCATGCTGATCATTTCGCCCTGGACCAAGGGCGGCTTCGTCAATTCGGAGGTATTTGACCACACCTCCGTGATCCGCTTTCTCGAAACCCGGTTCGGCGTTGCGGAGCCCAATATCACCCCATGGCGCCGCGCGGTTTGTGGCAACCTTGTTTCGGCCTTCGACTTTACCGCAGCGGACAAATACGTCAGCTCTGGTGCAGCGTTGCCGGATACGTCGGACTATGTCGCGAAAGTCACCGCCGCGCGCGGTTTGCCGCCTGCCGTCCTTACGCAAGCCGGCGGCCTTCCCGTGCAGGAAAAAGGACAGCGCCCAGCCAGGTCCCTGCCTTATATATTGGAGGTGACGGGAATTGCTGGCGACGGGCTATTCACACTGACCATCGTCAATCAGGGGACGGCCGGCGCCTGTTTCGCCGTCTATGCGGATGGAGACGCTCCTAGACTCTATACCTGCGGGGCCGGCCAGACACTCACCGATCGGCTGCCGGTCGTAGCCGGAAACTACGGCTTTAGAGTCCATGGCCCCAATGGGTTCTTGCGCGTCTTCGCGAATGCCGCGCCGGTCAATGCCGTCGAAGTTCAAAGCCGCTATGACGACCTGGCGCAGGAACTGGTCATCCAGTTGCACAACCCCGGGCCGGCCGCAACCGAACTTATCGCCCGTCCACTGGCCTATATCGCCGCGCCGTCCCGTCGATATCAACTGGCGCCCGGCCAGACACGGGAAAGCCGCTGGGCGATCGCGGCAAGCGATCATTGGTATGATATAGAACTGCGCAGCGGCGCCGCGATTTGGCGGCTGGCGGGACACATGGAAACAGGCCGCCCAAGCCGCAGCGATCCTGCCATGGGTTGAAGTGATACGTGTCGACCTTATTGGCCCATCAGGCGGAAGCGCCGTTGTCCTCGATAATGTACCGGCTTCCCTTCTCGGCTATCATGATGGTCGGCGTGTTGGTGTTGCCCGAGGTGATGCTCGGCATCACGGAAGCATCGACGACCCGTAATCCCGCAAGACCAAATACGCGCAAGCGTTCGTCGACAACGGCCATTGGATCACTGGGCAGGCCCATTTTGGCGGTGCCGACGGGGTGGAAGATCGTCGTCCCGATATCGCCCGCGGCCTTGGCGAGGTCATCCGCGTCGTTCGACACGGCGGCCCCCGGAACATATTCGTCCGGCCGAAATCCGGCGAGCGCACTCTGCCCCATCAGGCGCCGGGTTACGCGAATGGCGTCGGCGGCGACCCGCCGGTCTGCCTCGGTGGACAGATAATTCGGCCTGATCACGGGCTTGCTGCGGAGATCCGCCGACCGGATCTGAATTGTGCCCCGCGAGGTCGGCCGCAGATTGCAGGCGCTTACCGTGATTGCGGGAAAGCGATGCAACGGATCGCCGAATTTGTCCAATGAGAGCGGCTGCACATGGAACTCGATATTGGCTCTGTCCTGCAGATCGTCGGACCGGGTGAAGATGCCCAACTGCGACGGCGCCATGGTCAGGGGACCGGTCTGGAACAAGGCAAATTCGGCGCCCATCAACGCTCTGCCGACCAGCGAGTGATAGGTCTCGTTCAGGGTCTTCACGCCGGACACTTTGTAGATCATTCGTTGCTGCAGATGGTCTTGAAGGTTCTTGCCGACACCCATGCGCTCGTGAGTGACAGCAATGCCCATCGACTGCAGAAATTCGGGATCGCCCACACCCGACCGTTGCAGAATTTCGACCGAGCCGATCGACCCCGCACTCAATATGACTTCGCGCCTGGCCCTGGCTTCGATGATCTTTCCTTCGCGCGCGAATCGGATGCCCGTGACGCGTCGACCATCGAACACCAGCTTGTCGATATTGGCGTTCGTGATCAGGCGCAGATTGGGGCGGCTGAGCGCCGGCTTGAGAAATCCACGCGCGGCGGACCAGCGCAGGCCCCGCTTCTGGTTCACATGAAAATACCCGACGCCTTCATTGTCGCCGGTGTTGAAGTCCGCCGTCCGCGGAATTCCCATCTGCACCGCCGCATCTTGCACGGCATCCAAAATATCCCAGCGCAGCCGGGGCGCCTCGACCCGCCATTCGCCTTTCGAGCCGTGATGCTCGGTTTCGCCAAGAAAGTGGTTGTCCAGGCTTTTGAATGCGGAAAAGACATCATCCGCGCCCCAACCATTCAATCCCAACTGCCGCCACTGATCATAGTCGCGCCGCTGGCCGCGCATGGAGATCATGGCGTTGATCGCAGACGAGCCGCCGATCACCTTGCCGCGCGGATATTTCAGGGAGCGCCCGTTCAGCCCCGGCTCCGGTTCGGTCTGGAACATCCAGTCGCTTCTGGGATTGCCGATGGCGAACAGATAGCCGACTGGAATGTGGAACCAGATCCAATTGTCCTGGCCACCGGCCTCGAGCAGCAGCACCCGTTTCGACGGATCCGCCGACAGGCGGTTGGCCAGGACACAGCCGGCAGAGCCGGCCCCGGCGACGATGTAATCATAGTCACCGTCGAGCGATTGAACTTGGTCCACGCGAATGCCCCGAAACGTCTAGCGGTTCCTGAAGACCGGCGCCCGCTTGGCGACAAAGTCGTTCATGCCTTCCTTCTGCCCTTCGGTGGCGAAAGCCGCCTGGAACAACAGGCGTTCCTGGCGCAGACCTTCGGCCAGCGAACTCTCGAACGCCTGGTTGACCGCCTGTTTCGCCATTTTCACGGCGGGAGCGTTGTAGGCGGCAATGGTGTGGGCCGCTTCAAGCGCCGTCTGGAGCACATCGGCGGGGGCGACGACGCGCGCCACCAGCCCGGCCGCCTTGGCTTCCGCCGCGTTGATCGAGCGTCCGGTCAGAACCATGTCCATGGCGAGCGATTTTCCGACCGCGCGCGTCAGGCGCTGCGATCCGCCGATGCCCGGCAGGACGCCCAGTTTGATTTCCGGTTGGCCGAGCTGCGCGTCATCGGACGCGATAATGAAATCGCACAGCAGCGCCAGTTCGCAGCCGCCGCCCGCCAGGACGCGCGAGAAATCCAGAACCGTAATCCCCTCCAGGGGTCCCTTACGTACTTCTTCCGTCTGCATCTTGTCCTCCCGGCGCTATCGGCGCCTGGCCATTTTTAGTGCGAGATCGGCATGGCAAACTCGGCACCCTTGCCGATGCTGTCGGGCCAGCGCCGCGCGCAAAGCTGGGCTGCTCGGTGGCGGCCAGTGCAAGCACAAGACCTACCGAAATGCAAAAACCCGTTTTTCTCATGAGCACCCCTCCCGTTCGTTTTTTCGTTGTCGCTCCGGAATTTCCGACAAGCAAAACCCGGCGTGCGAACGCCACACAATTTGCGCCATAGTCCACAGCATAGTGCCTGGTGGCCAGTGCTTCTCAAGCAGCAAGTTCAAACATCGGAATGTGCCTTTTTACACATTAAAAGGCACACAGTCGTCCATTGCGAATCGGGTCAATCAGATTCCCTATTTTGGTCTGCTTCCCATAGCTTTGGAACTCGTGGCGAACGCAAATTTGTCTTGTAAACGAGCATCGCGCCGGTGCCTAAGCGCGCATCATTCCGGATTGGTAATTATCAATCTGCCGCGGATGGAGCAGCACCGGTTATCTAAATCCAATAAATGCGGGCATTTCTCCGCATAGAGCGCGCGCGTTCAGAATTTGTTCGCGCTTCCGTCACGCTTCTGAATCCGAACTGTCTTCCTTGCCTCGCTAGAACCCCGAGCGCGCATTTGGCGCATCTCATCCGCTTTCGGGGACTTTCGCATGAACAAATCTCTGCTCGGCACATCCTGCGCCGCCGCGCTTTTCCTCGCGGCCGGACCGGTTTCGGCGCAAACGGCGGCCGGCGGCTCGGCCAACATCGAGACAGTGGTCGTGACCGGCGAGCGCGCACAGGCCCAGGAAGTCAAACGGCAGGCCCAGGTCATTCTCGACATTGCTCCGCTCGATCAGATCCGCTCGATGCCCGATTCCAATGCCGCCGAAGCCTTGCAGCGCTTGCCTGGCATATCGCTGGAAGCGGACACCGGTGAGGGCCGCTTCATCAATATTCGCGGTATGGACGCCGATCTCAATGGCACCACTTTCGACGGCGTGCGCATGACCTCCAGCAATCCCGCCTCGCCGATGAGCGGCGGACGCGCGGTGGCGTTCGATTCCTTCCCGGCTGGCCTTCTGGGCGGCGTGGAAGTGATCAAGTCGCTGACCCCGGACGTGGACGCGGAAGGTCTGGGCGGCGTCGTCAATATCCAGCCGCGCACGATCCCCATCGGCCAGGATCACATCATCGACGCATCGGTCGGCGGCGGCATCGAGGCTTTGCGCGGCTCGCCCATCTACAAGGGCGACGTCACGCTGGGCCAGCGTTTCTTCGATGATAAGCTGTCGGTCATTTTCAGTTACGGCTTCGAACAGGACCATCGCGGCATCGACGATGTCGAGGCCGATTACATCAACGATCCCACCACTGTTCCGGCCGGCACCAGCGCCTTTTTGACCAAAAAAGCCTTCGACGATGTCCAATATCGTTGGTACCAGTATCACCGCTCCCGCCAGGGCTTCGGCGGCGGCTTCACTTACAACCCCGATTCGACCACCAGTATCTATCTGCGCGGCTTCAATTCGGGCTATTCGGAACGCGCGGAAAAGCACGAATTCGTCATCACGGGGCTGGCCGACAATATCCAGAGCGTCGACAACACCAGCGGAACATTCACTTCGTCCGGCGCGCAGTCACGTTATAGCGACATTACCACCAAGGAGGATGTGGGCAACCATCTGGTCGAGTTCGGCGGCAACACCCTGATCGCCGACACCGTGACCATGGATGCCCGCCTTTCCTGGACCGAGGGCTATGACCGGTTTCCCTATTCGGTGAACACGCGGTTCAGCAACCCCAATCCGTTCGACATCACTTACAACAATTCCGATGCCTCGCATCCCACCTATCAGGCGCTCGGCGGCATCAATCTGGTCAATCCGGCCCTCTATACCACCGCTTCGGGGAGCAACAGCCCGACCAAGAACACCGACAACGAATATGGCGGCGTGGTGAACTTCTCCGTGCCGCTCCCGGTCATCGGCGATGGCGGCGTGTTCAAGTTCGGCGGCAGCCTGCGCGAGCGTTCCCGCCGGGCGCAGCAATTCTCGGCCGATCTGAATCCAGTCAGCCAGAACCTCACCGATTATGTCGCCGGACCGGACATCATATATTACAACAACCGCTATAATATCGGTCCACAGCCGATCTTTTCCAAACTTCTGACGATTCCGCAATCGCCGGTGACGGCTGATCCCTCGACCACCGAACATGACAATGAAAATATCTATGCGGGCTATGCGCAGTACAACACGAGTTTCGGCGATTTCGATGTTCTGGCCGGCGTCCGCTTCGAGGCAACGAAAGGCACCTATCGCGCCAATACCATAACCACCGACGCGCTGGGCAACGATACCATCACGCCGAACACGGTGGGGCACAGCTATAACGACATCTTCCCCGATGGGAGCGTGAAATATCAGGCAACGGACGATCTGCAGATTCGCGCCGCTTTTTCGACCGCCATCGCCCGCCCGGGTTTCAACCAGATCACGGCCGCTCGGACGGTCAATCTGCAGAACGCCATTCCCGTGGTCACCCAGGGCAATCCGGATCTGAAACCGACCTTGGGCCGCAATTTCGATCTGACGGCAAGCTGGTTCCTGCCGGAAGGCGGCATTGCTTCCATCGGCCTGTTCTACAAGGCGTTCAGCGATTACATCATTTCGACTGAACAGACCAATGCCACCAATGTCAGCGGCTTTGCGGGCCAGAGAGTCGATCTGATCAGCTATTCCAATGCCGGCGCGGCGCATGCCGCAGGCGTCGAGCTGCAATATAATCAGAAGTTCGAATTTCTTCCCGATCCGCTCAGCGATTTCGGTTTCGAAGGTAATCTGACAGCCATCCAATCGCGGGGACAGATCCGCCCGGGCGAGAGGCACACCTTGCCCCAGACTTCGCCCTTCAACTACAATGCCTCGCTCTATTACGACAACGGGCCTTTGGACTTGAAGATCGGCGCCTCTTATGTTTCGGCGAATTTGTGGGCTGTGGGCGGCGACAGTTCTACCGATCTCTATTCGCAGCCCCGTCTGCGGGTCGATTTCGGCGGCTCCTATCAGATCACCGAAGAGATTCAGTTCTATCTCGACATCAAGAACATCACCAATACCAAGCTGGAATTCACCCAGACCAACGACCGCAACTTTCCCGTGCAGCGGGAATTCTATGATGCCGATTATCTCTTCGGCGTCCGCGTGAAGATGTGAGGCGGCACATGTCCCGGCGCCTTCTTATGCTCGCCGCTCTCTGCGCCCTTCTTCCCCCAACGGCGCAAGCGGCGGAACGCCCGCCCATGCCCCACTACGAACATATCTTCGTGATCGTGGCGGAGAATAAGGGCTTCGACCAGCTGATGGGCCATCCCGACTGGACGCCCAATCTGCACCGGCTTTCGGCGCGTTACGGCACCGCCACGCAGTTTTATGCCGAATCCCATCCCAGCGAGCCAAACTACGTCGCCATGGTGGGCGGCGACACCTTCGGCATCCGCGACGATGACGCTTATTATTGCAAGCCCGGCATGAAAGACGAATTCTGCCCCGCCAGCCAAAGGCCGGATTATGCCGAGCATACTATCCATGCGAAGAGCCTGGCGGATCAGCTCACCGAACATCACTTGACCTGGAAAGGCTATTTCGAGGATCTGCCGGCCCCCGGCTCGCTCGTGCCGCGTTGGCCGAGCGACAAGGATGCGGCGGAGGGCAAACCCAATGCGCTTTACGCCGCCAAGCATAATGGCTTCGTCAATTTCGCGTCGGTGAACGGCGCGCCCGAGGCCGTGCGGCGGCAGAGTTTCGTCGATTTCCACCAACTCGACGCCGATCTCGCGTCTGACGCGATGCCCAACTACGCCCATATCGTGCCCAATCAGTGCAACGACATGCATGGCATGGGCAACGGCAAGAATGTGCCGCCGGACTGTAACGAAAGGGGTAATCCGGTCGGACTGATCAAGCGCGGCGACGCCATGATCGGCATGCTGGTGGACAAGATCATTGCCTCGCCCGTCTGGCGCGCGTCGGGCAACAGCGCCATTGTTGTCACCTTTGACGAGAATGACGGCAGCGAACGCGATGCGGGCGTGCAGGGCTGCTGTGGCTATGATCCCGCCAGCAGGGCCAATTATGGCGGCGGTCGCATCCCCACATTGGTCATTACCAATCATGGCGAGGGACCGGTCAGCGATCCCACGCCCTATAATCACTATTCGATGCTTCGCACGACCGAGGCCGCCTTCGGCATCACGGAATATCTGGGCCATGCCGCGGAAGAGGATAAGGGCGTCACGACCATGTCGCCGCTCTTCGCGGTGAAGCCCTGAGCCCAGATCAATTTTTTGTATAACGGGAAAAACGCCGTCACTCCGCGCTAGGATAGCGGTGCTGATAATCGGGAGGTCGTCATGTTGCACCACTGGGGCGTTGCCAGCCTTGCGATTCTTCTGAGCACCGTCGCGGCGCAAGCGGCCGACACCGCGCCCGCGTATCATGTGGCGAAGACGGTGGCGTTGGGCGCGCCCGACCGCTGGGATTATGTGGTGTTCGATCCGGGCTCGGATCGCGTCTATGTCTCGCACGGCGACCGTGTCACGGTGGTGGACGCCAAGAGCGGCGCGATCTTGGGCCAGATCGAAGGAATGCCGGGCGGCACGCATGGCATCGGCATTTCGGCCGCCAATGGCAAGGGCTACACCGACGACGGCAAGGCGGGCCAAGCGGTGGCCTTCGACCTCAAGACGTTCAAGACCGGCGCGCGTATCGCCGCCAAAGATGACGCCGACGGCATCGCCTTTGATCCTACAAGCGGCCATCTCTTTGTGGTGGACGGCGATTCCGCCGCGCTCACCGTGATCGATCCCAAGACCGATGCGGTAATCGCCACCATTGCGACCGGCGGCGGCATGGAATACGCGGTGGCAGGCGATAACGGCAAACTCTACGTCAATGGCACCGACAAGAAGGAAATCGTGCGCATCGATACCGCCACCAACCGGGTGGATGCGCGCTGGCCGGTTCCCGGCTGCGAGAGCCCGCACGGCCTTGCCATCGACAAGGCGGCGCACCGCCTCTTTCCCACTTGCCTCAACGCGGTGATGAATGTCGTCGACACCGACAGCGGCAAGGTGGTGGCGAGCCTTCCGATCGGCCAAGGCACCGACGGCGCCGCTTTCGATCCCAAGCGCAAGTTGATCTTCAGTTCCAACTATGACGGCACGCTGTCGGTGATCCGCGAACAGGGCCCCGATCACTATGTCGCGCTGGGCAGCATCAAAACCCAGATCAGCGGAAAGAACATGGACATCGATCCCGCCACCGGGCGGCTTTATGTCGTAGCCGCCGATGTCGATCCCGCCGCGCCCGTGCCGCCCAGCAAGAATGACCGCATGGCGCGCCGCAAGCTGTTGCCTGGCACGGTCAAGCTTCTCTTCCTCGATCCCAATTAGCCCGGGACTGCCGCACAGCGGCGGAACAGAGCCAGCTGAGCGCCAGCGGCCCTCGCGCTTCGCGACCTCGTCTCCTGGATCGGGTTGAGGTTACCCAAGTTATTGCGGATCGCTGTGGCGTCGGCGTTGACTTGGCGGCGGTGCGCCCTGATTGTTCGGCAAAAGATATGTCGGGGGACGCATGACGGATCGAATGACTCGTCGCGGCGTAATAGCGGGGAGCGCCGCCCTTATTCCAACCTTCGCATATGCACAAAGCGCCCTGAAACCGGCCCTGGGGGCACCGCGCACAGTCATTAGCGACCCGCCGAGGGATTTTGCCCCTGGCGCCGCACCCTCCTTTACGCCCGATCCCGATGTGCTGCGCGTCGACGCCGGCTTCAACGACCTCCTCATAGGCCAGGAGGTCGTCCGGCGCGTTGCAAGCGGCTTTCATTTCACGGAAGGGCCGGCCTGGAACAGCGAGGGGCAATACGCTGTCTTCAGTGACGTCAAGAACGACACGCTTTATCGCTACATCTGGGAGAGCGGCGAAGTGACCGCCTTCCGAAAGCCATCCTTCAACTCAAACGGCAACAGCTTCGATTACCAGGGGCGGCAGCTAACGTGCCAAGACTTCTTCCGGCGCGTGATCCGATGGGAGATCGATGGATCGATGACGGTCCTCGCCGACAATTTCGAGGGCAAGCCGTTCAATTCGCCAAATGATTTGGCACCGCACAAGGACGGAAGCGTCTGGTTCACGGATCCGATTTACGGCGGTGTTCTGGCGGAGGGCCATCCTGACGATGGCGACGGACCATTCAATCCCGGCGGCTTTCGCGATCCGCATATCGGTAATAGCGGCGTGGGGCTAAGCGGCGGCATGCACCAAACATTGCCGGCCAATGTATATCGTTGGGATCCGAGTGGAAAAGTGGAGATCGTGCTGCCCTTCGAGACGGGCCTGCTTCCCAACGGCATCTGTTTTTCGCCGGATTGCGGCAAAGTCTATATCATTCGTGGCGGCGGAATATTTGTCGCCGACGTTCGGGACCGCGCGATTGCCAATCTGAGACTGTTCACGAGCTGCATGGTGGACGGAGTCCATTGCGGGCCGGACGGCATGCGGGCCGACCGCATGGGCAATATCTGGGCGAGTTCGGCGGCTCCGTTGGGTTATGCGGGTGTGACGGTTTGGAATCCGGCCGGCAAGCTGATCGGGCGCATCCGTTTGCCGGAAGGTTGCGCCAATCTCTGCTTCGCCGGCCCTAAGCGCGATCATGTTTTCATGACGGCGACCCAGTCGATTTACATGTTGCGTGTGAACATTCAGGGGGCTTCGCCGGGCTGATCTTTTTCGCAACCGACATCCGATATTTTGATTCGGGGGACCTATCATGAACAGCAGATGCGCCTTCATCGCGGCTCTTTGCACGTTTCTTGCCGCCAGTGGCGCGCTGGCGCAGCCGTCCACGGCCCCCGCCGCGCCCGCGGGTCCCGCCTTGCCCGGCGCCCAGAGCTTTTCGGACAATTGCCAAAGCTGTCACGGCACCACCTTGGCAGGCGGGCGCGGCCCCAGCCTGTTCGCCGAGGGCCTGTTGTCGCGCCATTCCGATGATGCGCTGCGGCAGATCATAAGAACCGGCATCCCCAACAGCGAGATGCCGTCTTTTGCGGGCCAGCTCAGCGACAACGATATCAGCCAGCTGATTGCCTATCTGCATATCCGGAGCGGCCAGCTGAAGGCAAACCCGCCCTTCGTGGCTGATCCAAACGGCCAGGTGTTCCACAGTCAGAAGCAAACATTCCGCATCGAAGTCGTTGCCTCCGGCCTGCAGACACCTTGGGGCGAAGCCTTTCTGCCGGATGGACGCATGCTGGTCACCGAGCGGACAGGGGCCTTGCGCATCATCGATCACGGCAAACTATCGCCTGAGCCGGTCAATGGTACGCCCAAAGTATTCGTGCGCCAGGACGGCGGCATGCTGGACGTTGCGGCGCATAATGGTTGGATCTATCTCTCCTATACCGAGGTCCAACCGGGCGTCACACCCGCGCCCGGCAGCGACACCGCGCCCAATCTCGCACCACCGACCATGACGGTGCTGGTGCGCGGTCACATTCGCAATAATGCCTGGGTCGACAGCCACGAGATTTTCCGCGCGCCCTCGTCTCTTTACACCTCTACGAGCGATCATTTCGGCTCGCGATTTCTCTTCGACGGAAAGGGCCACCTATTCTTCTCGCTTGGCGAGCGGCACAACATGGTCAATGCGCAAAGTCTTGCCACGCCGCTCGGAAAAATCCATCGCGTCAATGAAGACGGTTCGATCCCGGCCGACAATCCCTTCGTGAAAATCCCCGACGCAGTTCCGTCGATCTGGAGTCTCGGCCACCGCAACCCCGAAGGCCTCGCCTTCGATCCCCTGACGGGCAATCTTTGGGAATCCGAACATGGTCCGGCCGGCGGCGACGAAATCAATGTGATCGACAAAGGTCACAATTATGGCTGGGGCCTTGCCTCAATGGGACTCGAGCCGGGAGTCTTCAAACAAAGCGCGCCCAACACCGACCAACCCATAACATCCTATAGTCCCGCCATCGCGCCCAGCGGTATCACCTTCTATGGTGGGGATCGCTATCCCGGCTGGAAAAATAACCTGTTTGTCGCCGCACTTGCCGGGCAAGAACTTCTTCGTTTCGAAATCAAGGGCCGCCAGATTGTTGCCCAGGAAACATTGTTCAAGGAATTTGGCCGTGTCCGGGACGTGATTACCGGGCCTGATGGGCTGCTCTATGTGCTGGTCCAAAATCCCACCGGCGGCGGCACGGGCAAAGAGCTTTCGGCGTCCACCGCAGGCATGGTGATTCGACTGGCTCCGGCTCCATGAGAATTGATGCTGTGGCCATAACCGGAGGTTGGTGATGAACTTTCGCCTTCAAATCTGTGCCGCCGGCTGTCTCGTTTCCTTGTTGGCGGGACCCGCGCATGCGCAAGACATCACCAGCCAGAAATGGGGTGCGACCGACAAGGGCGAGCAAGTTGAGCTTTTTACCCTTAAGGGCGCGCACGGATTGCAAGTCCGCATCACCAATTTCGGCGGAAGGATCGTCAATCTGTATGTGCCGAACCGCCAAGGTTCAACGACCGACGTCGAACTCGGCTTCGACGATTTTGCGGCTTACTTCCGGAAGGACAGTATCTATGGCGCTTTGGTCGGCCGTTATGTCGGCCGCATCAGTCATGGCGGCAGCTTCCCACTGAACGGAAGAATTTATCAACTGGAAAGACCGGCTCCGGAGGACAAGTTCGTCATTCACGGCGGCACCGCCGCATTTTCAAACAAGCTGTGGACAGCGCGGATGCGGGACGGCGAAGAGCCCTCCCTCACGCTGACCCTTGAGAGTCCGGACGGCGATGGCGGCTTTCCCGGCGCGCTTATCACCACGGTCACCTATACGGTTACCAAAAACAACGAACTCAAATTGGACTATCGCGCTACCGCCGTGGATCGGCCGACCGTCGCCAACCTCACCAACCATTCCTATTTTGCGTTGCAGGGCGAAGGCAATGGCGACATCTCCGAACAGACTATCCAGGTTTTCGCAGACAAATACACACCGGCGGACGCCGGCAATCTGGAAACGGGCGAAATCCTGCCGGTGAATGGGACGCCGCTGGATTTTCGCAAGCCGGTGCGCCTGGGTGACGTGCTGCATTCAAGCTTCGCGCAGATCGCCATGCGCCAGGGCCTGGACATGAATTTCGTGATCAACGGCAGTCCCGGAACGCTACGTCCGGCGGCGATAATGAACGATCCTCATACCGGGATCACGATGGAAGTTTCCACGACGCAGCCTTGTATTCAGCTTTATAGCGATGGGATCGGGGACCGCACGGTCGTCGGCAAAGGGGGGAAGACTTATCGCACCTTCTACGCCATGAGCCTCGAAACCCAGAATTATCTGGACGCGGTCAATCATCCGAACTTCCCGGCCACTCCGTCCACGGTAATCATGCCTGGAAAGCCGCTGCACGAGGTGACCGTTTTCAAGTTCAGTCACAGTTAGGGTTGTGGCGGGCGCGCCCGCGCTCGGAGCGACCCCTGGATTGGCGCATTCCGATGCAATAGTCTTCTCTTGCCGCTGACAAACGAAAATTGTCAATTCCGGAGGACCGTATGGTACTTTTGCGATTTCTGGCTGTGACAGCGTTATTGATCGCGCCGGCGGCAGCGCAGGACGGGCCGGATCTCAACGATATTCCTGCCAAGATCGTCAAGAACACGGCCGGTTACGACTATGACAAACGCGTGGTGATGATCCCCATGCGCGACGGGGTCAAGCTCTACACGGTCCTCATGATCCCCAAGGGCGCGCATGATGCGCCGATGGTGATGACCCGCACGCCCTACAATGCGGCGAAGCGCGCCCAGGCCATGGAAACGCCCTATCGCGCCGTGGCACTCGCCCATAGTGATGAGCTGCTCACGGACGACGGTTACATTCGCATATTTCAAGACGTTCGCGGCAAATACGGTTCGGAAGGAAACTTCGTTTTCACCCGGCCGGTGCGCGGCCCGCTCAATCCCACCAAAACCGATGAAACCACCGACGCCTGGGACACGATCGACTGGCTGGTCAAGCATGTGCCGGAAAGCAATGGCCGGGTCGGCATGGTCGGCTCATCCTATGAAGGCTTCACCGTGGTGATGGCGTTGCTCGACCCACATCCTGCGCTGAAAGTGACGGCGCCGGAAAGCCCGATGATCGACGGTTGGATGGGCGACGACTGGTTCCATTATGGCGCGTTCCGCCAGAACAATCTCGACTTCATCACCGGCGAATCCAGCGCCCGCGGCGAAGGAGAAAGCGTGCCGCGCGAGATCTATGACGATTATGACGGTTTCCTTCGCGCGGGTTCGGTGGACGGCTGGGCCAAGGCGCACGGGGTCGATCAATATCCCTATTACCAGCGCGAAGTGCGGCATGCCGCCTATGACCCATTCTGGCAGGGGCAGGCGCTGGACAAATTGGCGGCGCAGCACCCCTCGTCCGTTCCGACCATGTGGGAGCAAGGCCTGTTCGATCAGGAAGACATGTGGGGCGCCATTCATGCCTGGACCGCACTTAAGGATGCCGGCCATGGCGACAACAATTATCTGGTGATCGGCCCCTGGCGGCACAGCGGCGCCAATTATGACGGCAGTACACTGGGCGATCTCAAATTCGAGGGCGACACGGGCCTGCAATGGCGGCGCGACGTGCTCAAGCCCTTCTTCGATCATTATCTGAAGGACGGCCCCAAGCCCGATATTCCCAAGGTGATGATTTACAACACCGGCGAAAATCATTGGGACCGCTTTGCGAACTGGCCCTTGGCCTGCGACAAGGGATGCACCGCGCCTCTGACGCCGCTCTATATGGCGCCGAACACGTCGCTATCCTTCGTGGCGCCCTCCGCGGGCTCGCAGTCCTATGTCTCCGATCCGGCCAAGCCGGTCGCTTACCTGCCCCGGCCGGTAAGGTTTTCCGACACGCCGCGCTGGCAGAGCTGGTTGACGACCGATCAGCGCCCGTTTGCCAACCGCCCCGATGTGATCACCTATGAAACCGACGCGCTGAAGACGCCGGTCCGCATCAGCGGCGTGCCTGTGGCCGATCTCTATGCGGCCACCAGCGGTACCGACAGCGACTGGGTGGTGAAGCTGATCGACGTCTATCCCGATATGCTGGCGGCGCGGCCGGATATGTCGGGCTACGAACTTCCGATCTCCATGGACATTTTCCGCGGACGCTATCGCGACAGTTTCGAGCATCCCAGCCCAATTCCCGCAAACCAGCCGCAGCGTTACCGCTTCACGATGACACCGACCAATCACGTTTTCCTGCCCGGCCACCGCATCATGGTGCAGATTCAGTCGAGCTGGTTCCCGCTCTACGATCGCAATCCGCAAACCTATGTGCAGAATATCTTTCTGGCGAAACCGGAAGACTATAAGCCCGCCACCCAGACAATATTCCATGGGGGATCGCAAGCGAGTGCGGTCTGGTTGCCCGTCGCGGCCGGACCGAAATAATAGGCAGGTGTGGGGGATAATCTTACAATGACGTCACCAGTAATAGCCAATCACAAGGGATATTGCTTCGAGGTCAAGGCAGGCCGGCGATACCTCTGGTGCAGTTGCGGGCGCTCCGCAAACCAGCCTTTCTGCGACGGGTCGCACAAGGGAACGGAATTTCTTCCCGTTGCGTTCGTCGCCGACAAGGACGAGGACGTCATTTTCTGTGGCTGCAAGCACACCTCAGAGCGGCCTTTTTGTGATGGAACGCATAGCAACCTTCCCGGGGGATACCGCAATGACGATCCCGACAGCGAAGAGAATTGCCGAATTCCGATCGTCACGCCGCAAGCTGGGCCTCAGGCTTTGCTGGACGGAAGGTGCTACGTTTTTTCTCCCGAGCGCGCAGAACTGGTTGAACGTGGAAACATCGCCTACTGCATCGTCATAAGCCCGCAATCGGGAGCGCTTTTCCAATCGCAATTCTACATTCAGGCCAATCGCGGCCTGTCTCCGGTGATCGCATCGGGCGACCGCCACACCGTGCTGTTCATCACGGAAGGCGAAGGCGAAGTTGAAATTTCGGGACGCCGGTTTGCAGTCCGATCGCAGACCGGAGTCTATATTGAACCGCACGAAGCCTTCCGCCTGCACGTCGCCGGCGACAACATGCGACTGTTTGTTTGGAATGGTCCGGGCGCCGAAGATATTCAATTCCTGGACGCGATGCCGGACAATTTCAACGCCGGTCACCCCAATCGTGTTGCCGAAATCGATCCTGCACAGCGTCAGACCATGGCGGAGCGCTATTATCAGCTTCTGATAAACCGTGAGCACGGCTCCGAAGTGATGACACAGTTTATCGGCAATATCCCCCAATCCAAAGCCGAACCGCATCGTCATCTTTACGAAGAAGTGCTGGTCGTCCTGAACGGCGACGGCATGGTTTGGACGGAGAATTTAAAGACGCCAATAGGCCCGGGAGATGTATTGTTCCTGCCGCGCAAACAGATCCATTCCGTGCAATGCATCTCGCCGGGCGGGCTGGATCTGGTCGGCGTGATCTATCCAGGCAACAATCCGTCGATCAATTATTGATTTTCGATCGCAGTCATTTCATCCGCGCAATTCGGCGCGGAGTTCTGTCATCGCTGAGACGAAATTCTCGATGTCCTGGTCGTTATTGTAGAAATGAAACGCGGCGCGAATATTCCCGCCCCTATGTGATGTGACGATGTCTCGTTCCATCAGCTTTTTGGTCAGCAGGCCGGCGTCGCTGGAAGGAACCGCCACCGTCGGGCCACGGCGGTCATCCCGCCGCGGCGTGACGCTGGGCCAGCCGATCTCCTCCAACCGATCCATGCAATGCCCTGTCAGCGCCAGGATGCGGGCTTGGACAGTTTCGCCGCCGACCGCCAGCAAATAATTCAAGCCCGCTTCGGCGGCGTAGCAATTCATGACCGGCGGCGTGCCGGCTTCAAACCGCCGCGCCGTGAGGGATGGCTTGTTGGCCGAAATATCCATCGCCCCGATATCGGCTTGGGCGAACCAGCCGGTATTGGTCGGGATCAGGTCCGGGATCAAAGATCCGCGGACATAGAGAAAGCCGATCCCGGCGGTTCCCAGCAGATATTTGAGCATTCCGCCGACCGCGAAATCGACATCCAGGCTTTTCACATCGAAGCCAATCGCACCGACCGATTGATAACAATCGACCAGGACCTTGGCGCCCCGGGCATGGGCCAGTCGAACGATGCCGGGAATATCCAGCCGGGCGCCGTTCAGGTAGCAAACATGCGTGATCGCGACAAGCTTGGTTTCCTCATCAATCAGTTCTTCGAAATGCTCCAGCGGGATGTAGCCATCCTGCGCCCGGTGGGCATGAACCACCCTGGCGCCGCGCCGTTCCTGCGCATGCCAGATCTGCGCATTTGTCGGAAACTCAAAATCGCTGATGACGATTTTGTTGCGCCGCCCCGTGAACTCGAAAGCGCTGGCCAGGGCGTTGAGTCCGGCCGAAGCGGACGCGGTCACCGCAATCTCGTCTGGATGAGCCCCCAATAGAGCAGCCACGCGCTCACGCACGGCTTCATTCTTCATCACCCAGAGATCCCAATTGGCGCCGACCGTCAGGCGCTCTTCCATATAGGCATCGATGGCGGCTCCTACGCTTTGCGCCAATGCGCAGTAAGACCCGCTGTTCAAATAGGTTTTCCGCTCCAGAAGAGGAAAATCCCTTCGAAGAGCAACAAAATCCGGACTCATTTGGACATCCCCCCTGCCACCAATTGGACACGCCGCTTGCGCCGCATTTTCCAGACAAAATAGATCGCGGTGATCAGAACAAGCCAAGGCACGCCGACAATCCAGGAAAGATTCCAGGCCGGATCCAGACCCATCGTGATCACCAGCGCACCAAGCAGCAACAGACCCGCAATCTGCAGAAACGGAAAGAATGGCGCGCGTACGGTCAGGGCCATTTGCTTGTGCCGACCGCGAAAAACCAAGTGACTCGCCAAGATGATCATCCAGACGATGATGGCATCGAACAGAGCAATGCCAAAAAGATAATTATACGCAAGGGGCGTCAACCGCGAGAGCGCCGCCGATACCATAATGCCCGCGCCCGAAGCGAGAATCGCCGCCACCGGCACGCCGGAGTGGTTCAACTTTCCCAGAAGGCTGGGGGCATAGCCGCCGCGCGAAAGCGAAAATATCATCCGCGAACACAGATAGATATTCGTATTGATGCTGGACAGCGCGGCGGTGACCACCACGAAGTTCATGATGCCAGCGGCATATGGGACGCCGGAATATGTCAGGACCTTCACGAACGGGCTCTGCGCCACCACGGTTGCCCCGGTCGCCGTCCAGGGGACGAAAGCGACGACGACCGAAAGACCCAGGACGTAAAACAGCAGCAGGCGAATAGTCAAAGTACGAAGCGCGGCGGGAATGACCTTGGCGGGCTCCTTGATCTCGCCGGAGGCGACGGCAATGACTTCGATGCCGAAAAAAGAGAAAATTCCGACGATGACCGCCATCCAGACGCCGCCCGCGCCGTGCGGGAAAAACCCGCCCGGCAAGCCGACCATGTTGTGCAGGCCAACCGGCGTCGAACCGATCCCGAAAATATCGACAATTCCCAGAATGATGAAGAAGACGATCGCGATGACTTTGATCAGCGCGAACCAATATTCGAAAGTTCCGAAATTCGCCACTGACCGCGAATTGACATAGAGCAATCCGCCGGCGAAACCCACCGACCACATCCAGACCGGAACATCGGGAAACCAATAGGTCATGTAGAGACCCGCGGCGACCGCCTCCCCCCCGATCGCGATCACTTGTGCCAGCCAATAGGTGTAGCGAACCATGAACCCGGCCCACGGATTGAGATAAGCCTCCGCATAGACGCCGAACGACCCCGCCGCGGGGTGCGCCACCGCCATTTCCGACAGGCTGAACACGACGATCAGGGCGGCAAATCCGGCGATCGCATAGCTGATGATGACGGCAGGGCCGGCATAGCCGATCGCAATGCCGCTGCCCATGAACAGGCCGGTGCCGATCGTGCCGCCAAGGCCGATCATCACGGCCTGTGCCTTGGTCAGGCTTTTGTGCAGGCCTCGTTCGCGATCGATGATCGCCGCGTCATTCGCATTGTCCCCTTCGGGGGATGAACGATCGAAAGGCAAAGAAACCCCCCTGCTTGCCGCAACATGTCGGCGTGAACGAGACAGCGATTATCGTGTTCTAAGGCTTTTGACGGCGCATAGCCCTGGTGTCGTGTTTTGACTCGATCCTGTTTCCCTCAATAGACTTGAACCATCGAAAATGGGGAGATGCCACAAATGCGGAGCAGTCGGACCAGTACGCGCAGGGACGCGCTCGGAATAGCCGCTTTGGCCGCGAGCTTGGTCGTGATCGGTGATGAGGCCGGTGCGGCGCAGCCCAGGCCGGAGACACAGACGTCAACGCGCCCGACACGGGAGGAATTGGCGCGGGCCGCGCACCTCTATGCCGGGGAGTTCGGCGGCGGCGTGGGAGTACGCTGACATGGCGATATTCGAAGTCGAAAGCTGGCATCCGCGCGAGGGCAAGGCGGACGAGCATGACAAAGCCATGAAGGCGTTTCTCGAATGGGTGAAGGCCCATCGCAGCCTGTTCACCGAATGGAAGAGCCTGCGTTACTTTGTGAAGGAGATTGCCGGGCAGAACAGCGATCGGCACTTCATCATGTGGGAGTATGAGGATCTCGCGGCCTTCGAGGCCTACAAAAAGCGGCGCAAGGATTACCCGGGCCCCTTTGCCGAATATAAGAAGCGCGATCCCTATCACATGGACGTGTTCGACCATACCACTATGGAAGTGGAGATCTGGTACGATTTGGAGCGCCCGCTCTGGCTGGTGTGAGCCTTCAGGCTGCATCGACCGCCAACCCGAATTGCATCAGCGCCGCGGACAGCGCATGCCCCTCTTCATCCTTCAAGGCGGCCTCCCGCAGGCCGCGAAGAGTGGCGGCGCAGTCCGGCCGGTTCCGGAACCGCCGGTAAACCGACAGCAGGATATCGAAGTTCTTGAGGCCCCGGGCGAATGTGTCGCCATAGCCCTTGATCAACCCTTGGCTCTGGACCAGCTCCAAGGCCGCTCCGGCGTCGGATTTTGCGGCATCGCATGCAAGCGCCAGCCAGGCGTCGATGCGCGCCTGTTCTTGGCGGTAGCGCAAGGTGCCGCGGCGCCAGGGTCGCAGTCCGGCGATAAAATACAAAATCAGAAACCAGCCGAGCCTGGTGCTGGTGACATGGCGACCTTGGCGAAACAGGGGAGATAGAAGAGCAGAAATCGTTTTGCTGCGAAGAACATGGCGTCCCACCCACGCCGGCATGGTTTCGCAGATCTCCTCAAGTCGCGGATGCATAAACTCCGTCACGTGAACGACCTGATCCGGCAGGGCGCGAACCTCCTCATGCACGCGGGCGATGCGGCTTCGTCGTGTCTTGAGATCGGCGACGCGTATGGTGTCTTCATACGACATCCAGAGCGCCAGATGGCGAGC
Organism: Pseudomonadota bacterium; assembly: GCA_040389245.1. Classification (GTDB taxonomy): domain Bacteria; phylum Pseudomonadota; class Alphaproteobacteria; order Micropepsales; family Micropepsaceae; genus Rhizomicrobium. The sequence goes on from JAZKAH010000003.1 coordinate 281,978, forward strand.
GGTTTCGCGGGTCAAGACCCTGTCCGGACCCGCGGTGTCCAGCGCGGCGACCGCGCCAAGCCGGTCGAGGTATAGTTCCGCGTACGCGGCATCCTGGTAGTCCAAAAGCCGGCGCACGCCTTCGATCGCAAAAGCCCAGGCCTGTTTCCGCAATTCCGCTTCAATACGCGCCTGCAATTTGCGTCCCGCCTGGGTTTGCGGAGACGGAGGAAGATCGGGTGATGGTGCAACCGTCGTTTTATCGGCTTCGCCCACAAAGCCGGCGGCAAAGCCCTTCAGATTTGCACCGACCGCGATCGCGCTGTCCCGAATGGCGGCCTCGAAACTCTCGCGGGAAAACGGCAACGCGCCGCTCGCCGCCAGAGCTCCGAACAAGACCGGACTGATCATGCTGCCGGCCCGCTCGGCTGCGAACTCCATATCGAATCCTACGAAATTCCGCGCCCGTGTCCTGGCCGCGTTCAGGACATAATCGCGATTGGCAATGCCGTCGCCCATCGCCGATTTTTCCGAGATGGCGTAGATCCGGTGCGTCGATGCGATCAAGGTTGTGCGATCCTGGTCCACGAAGCCGCGCAAAATGGCACGCCCGGCTTCCATGAGTTCGGCGGCGATGACGATGTTGACATCGCCCGGCATGGGTGAGAGCGCCAATATGGGCGGGTGGGCGGCTTTCGGGAACAACTCTATATAATAGATCGTGGCACCGGTGCGCTGCGCGACGCCCGGCACCGATGTGCCTTGCGCGACATAGTTTTCCCGAGTGGCCATAGCAATAATCCAGTCGGCCAGCACGCCGCCGCCCTGGCCGCCCAATGCCATGATCGCGATTGTAATGCGCCTTCGCGATGGATTGCTCGTTTCGCCCATTTTCGGCCCCCTCAAAAGGCGCGGCGGGCCAGCGCCCGATCCGCGCGACCCTGAAGAAATCCGATCAGAAAGGCGCGAATGGCGCTGCCGAGGCGATCGATGCGGGTCGGGTTGGTCACAATCTGCGCGCGATAGAATGAAGGGCAGAGCACGGCCGCATGGCTGATCTCCCCGCACAATCCGCATCCGACACAGCTATTGTCGACATGGGCAACGGGATCGGTGCGCAGCGGATCCATGCTCGGCTTCACCGACAGCGAGGGACAGCCCGACAGCCGGATGCAGCTATGATCCCCGGTGCAGGTATCGGGATCGATACCGAACCGCTCGTGAACGATGCGTTTGCCCGCCTTGATCGCTTTGCTGATCTGCGGCCGGATGCGGCGCTGCTTGTTCAGCATGCATTCCGACTGCGCGATAATGACTTTGGGACCTTTTGTGCGGGTGGTGAGCGCCGCTTTCAAGGTATCGCGCATCCTGGGAACGTCATACGTGCGCGTCAAAGGCCTGATCCAATCGATCCCCACGCCGCGCAGGGCTTTTTCGATCGGATTCTTGGTGCTGCGGAATTGATTGTCTGCCGCAGATGACAAAAGATCCTGCCCGCCGGTGGCGGCCGAATAGCCGTTATCGACGACGATCACGACATTATCGTCCTGGTTGAACACGGCATTGCCGAAGCCGGATGTCAGGCCGTTGTGCCAGAAACCGCCATCGCCCATCACCGCAATCGCCCGCTTCCCACCGGGCGCCGGCTTGAAGGCGGAAGCCCCCGCAGAGCTGAGCCCATAGCCCATCGTGGTATTTCCGATGTTGAAGGGCGGCAAGATCGAGAAAAGGTTGCAGCCGATGTCGGAGGAGACATGAAATGCGCCCAGCTCCCGCTGCACCATTTTCATCGCCGTGAAGATCGGTCGCTCCGGGCATCCCGTGCAAAATCCCGGGGGCCGCTGAGGAACTTCCATGTTTAGCCGCGCATCTTCGCCCTCTCTCCGTGGGGCGCCGAGGATGGGAGTTTCAGGAGAAAATTCCTTCATGAATTTTTCTATCCCGCTTCGCAGAACCGCCCCGGTATATTCGCCGGCACGCGGCAATACGGCCTTGCCGACCACCCGGGTCCGGCCATCCGCCCTGTTGATCAGGGTATTGAGTTCATGTTCGATGAACTCAGGCTGGCCCTCCTCGACAATCAGGACAGCCCTTTTGCCGCGGCAAAAGGCCTGCACCTCTTCCGGAATAAGCGGATACGTCACGTTCAGCACATAAATCGGCAGCTTCGAATTGCCGAATTCGTCGGACAGGCCGCTTAATTCCAGCGCCCGATTCAGCGTGTTGTACAGGCCGCCTTGAACGATAATTCCCACATCACCCGATGCCGCCCCCAGGAATTCGTTCAGATGGGCATCCAAAATGAATCGCTGCGCGGCAGGCCAACGTTTCTCGATTTTTTCCACTTCATGCAGAAAGCTGGCAGGCGGCAGCACGATGCGATCGATATCGCGCACGGGATTGTTCAGCGCCTCGGCAATCGTGAAGGAGGGCCGGACATTGTCCCTGGCCGTGAAATGGCCCTGCAGATGACACGTGCGAACACGCAATTCCAGCATGACGGGCGTGTTTGAAGCTTCCGAAAGCTCAAAGCTGCGTTCGACCATGTCGACAATGGTGGTCAGATTCGGCCGCGGATCCAGCAGCCAGATCTGCGACTTCATGGCAAAGGCATGCGTACGCTCCTGCATAATCGAGGAGCCTTCGCCATAATCCTCGCCGACGATGATCAAGGCGCCACCCTTGACGCCGCCGGACGCAACATTGGAAAGCGCGTCCGACGCCACATTGGTGCCTACCACGGACTTCCAGGCGACGGCGCCGCGTAACGGATAATTGACCGACGCGGCCAGCATGGCGGCTGCGGCCGCTTCACTGGCGCTGGTCTCGAAATGGACGCCGGATTCCCGCAACAGCGCATCGGCGTCGCTGAACACATCCATTAGGTGGGAAATGGGCGAGCCCTGATAGCCACCCACATAGGCGACACCGGCTTGCAGCAAGGCCTTGGTCACGGCGAGAATGCCCTCGCCGCCAAAATCCGCGCCCGCACCAAGACGAAGCTTTTCCACCTCGGTCTTGAAGGAGCGCTCGGCCATGGCGCTATTCCGAGATCAGCGCGAGGACACGAAGCGGACTACCGGAGCCACCCTTTATTTTGAGCGGCGCCGATACGATGATCGCGCCCCTTGGCGGCAATTGATCCAGATTCTCGAGGCATTGCAGGCCGTACAGCCCAGCGCCATGAAACAGCGTATGCGCCGGATAGGGAGGATCGAAAAGATGAGCCTGCCCGGCGTCGGTCCCGATTGTTTCCACGCCGAAGCCATGCACGCGGCGGCCCTCGACAAGCAGCTTTACGCCTTCGACCGAAGGCCCCGGCGTGTGGGCGCCGTCCTCGCGCCGGTTCACATAATCCGCGAGAGACCGCTTGGACCAGTCAGTCCGCATCAACACCCAGGACCCGGCGTCAATACGGCCATGCTCGGCCTCCCACGCCTCGATGACCGAGGGCGTGAGCAGGAAGTCGGGGTCGGCGGCAGACGCAGCCGAGCAGTCGATCACTATGGCGGGCGCGACAAAGTTTCGGGGCGGAATGGTGTCGACGCTGTTGTTCGCCAGATCCTTGCCGGTCACCCAATGAACCGGCGCGTCGAAATGCGTGCCGGTATGCTCGCACACGGTAAAATTGTTCCAATACCAGGCGACACCCCGCTCGTCATAGTGCGAAATCTCCTCGATTTTGAACGGGGAACATTGCCCAAAATTCGGCGGCAGGACCAAAGTCGGCGTCTCGGGCGACAAGGTCTGCGTCAGATCGACGATGCGGATTTTTCCGGAGGCAATGCCGCCCGCGAGTTCGCCCAGAATATTTGCGGTCATGCCCTGGTCTCCCGATGAACGGTGTCGGCGCTGCGGCAGTTCTAAAAAATATGGCGCCAAAAACGTGCAGATGCAAGTATTATGGCGAATTCGGACGGCAACCCGCGAAGCGAGCCATTATGAGCGTCGACATACGACATTTGGGCGACCCGGGAACGGCGGATTTCCAGGTTCACAAATACCCGTTCTATCTGCTCAATCGCCTCGTCAGCCGGTACAATTCGATCATCGAGGGGCGGCTGCGCACCGTCGGACTGGACATCCCCTTCTGGCGCGTTCTGATGATCCTGGGCGAGCATGCGCCGCGGAGCGTCGGCGAGATCTCGGATGCCGCCGTCATCAATCTTTCGACCATGACGCGCATTGTGCAGCGCATGGCGCAGACCAGATTGGTTCGGTGCGTACCCCGCAGCGACGACAACCGCGTCACCGAGGTCTTCCTGACGGCGCAAGGCAAAAAAAAGCTTGCTGCTGCTCGCAAGATCACCGCGCCCGTATTTGCGGCGGCTATTACCGGCTTCTCACAACGTGAATTCCGTCAGACAATCGAAATACTCAACAAGCTTCACAACAACCTCGCCCCGTTGCTGCGCCAATCGAGCCGACCCAACGCAGTTCGACGGAAACCTGATCGCTAGAATTCTTCGGAAAACGGCAGGACCGCCAACCTGCTCTGCGCGTCCCGGCAGATAGTGCCCGACCGACCGGGCCGACTGCATCGGTGAGGTCAACGCCGAAAGCTCTCGTGAGTGAATTTTCATCTTGCCCGAGGCGGGTGTTCATCTGGTTCGAATAACATTTTGCCGTCTACCGAATTGCAGATGGCGTGAAGAACAGACCTTTTTCCACAACCTCAGAGCGCGAACTCATTGTTGCCATGGCTGACAGTGGCCGCGCGGTCACGCTGGCCAACCTCGTCGGCTGGCGCAGGGAAGGCCTGCTTCCACCGCTCGCAAGCCGCGGCCTCGGGACTGGAAAAGGGAAATATCATTACTGGGCCGAACCCAATATTCTGGCCCATGCCAAAGCGGCCTATGATTTTCTGCACAGATATGGGCGCCCGGAAGTGGCGACCTGGATGCTGTGGTTGTCCGGATATTCGGTACCGCTGCCGCAGTTGCGCCGCGTCTGGTCCTATCGCAGCAAAATGCGGAAAATGTGGACTGCCAGACCTTCCCTGCGTAGCGAGGTGACAGCAGACCTCCTCGGGCTACCGGGCCGTTCCATGATGGGCAATCAGGGCGGGCCAGCACCACTCTTGCTGCAGGCGATCCTTGCCTTGAGCGGGTCTCTGATGCCGGACGATGGCGATAGCGCCTCTATCGTCGAAATCATCGAGCGGGCATTGGCTCATGTTTCCCGGGCGAATGGGCATTCGGATTTTGCCCATGACGTGACGGCGCGGCAATTGTGGCTGGTCCTGCGCATCGTCAGCTCCGCCTTGGAGAACAGTGATTTGATCTCCATTGCCAGCGACGACGAGCTGCGGGAGGCCCAGAAATATGTCCGCCTCGCCGGCATTTTGCTCAGTCGATGCGGCGATCAGCCGTTGGAGGAGGCCGGCGAAGCGATATGGCAGTCCTGGCTCGCGGAACGCATGGCGCCCCCAGTATTCTTGCTTGTCCTGGTCCTGCTGCGTTCAGGCCACAAGCCAATGCTCGAGCAGCTCTCCCTAGGTGTCGGCAAGATTGAGCGGCAGATACATCGCCTGCCCGTCCGGCATTCCTATTCCACCGCTCAGGCGTAGCTTTCGGCCCCAGGCCTTAAGCGGTCCGTCTGGAATCCGGTTTCGTCGTCATCGCAACCGTTGGACTGCATAAGGACCGGGCTCGCCTTTCACATCCATTTTCGTACCGGCGGAAGTGTCGATCAGAGAGACAATATAATTTGCAGCCGGTCCGCGCCAATTGGCGTAGTTGGCATCCGAGGCGACTTGCTTCCAGACCTCACCATCGCTGAGCGTGACGGTGAACATTCCGCGGCCGTCAAAGATGTAGGAAGCCATGTGCAAAGCTGGCGCGGAACCGCCGAAAATTTGGCTGAACAAGCCGCCGGCCGCCGGCTGCGGATGAGTGACCGGCGTGATGTTCGTGCGGGACACTGCATTGACCTGAGACGATCCTGCCCGACCCGGCGGCGGAGGCACCAAGTTCGTCTGGCTGAGTGGAGCCGGAGGCAGACCTAGACTGGCGCGCATGGGTTGGGCCGCGCCATAGATGCAGTCCAGGAATGTCCGACCATCGGAAATACTGGCGCAACGCGAAATGCCGGCCAGTGTCTCGTCGCGTGGATCGGCCAGCACCGGACCGGTCGCCGAAACTGTCAAAATCGCCAGGGCTATAAGGCTACGGAACTGCACGGACCCTCGATCAATCTGCCGCCAACTCGTATGTGAGACTATCCGGCCTGGTGAAACAAAAACAAATGGCCGGCGAGCGTCCCACCGGCCATTTATCTCTATGCGACCTAGTGCGTTATGGACTCACATGCAGTGTCTGGCCCCAAGAGGCTTCGATCTGCTTCACCACGCCGTCCGGCATGGGCACATAATCAAGCTGGCGGGCGTCGCCCTGACCCTCTTTGAGCGCCCAATCCAGGAACTTCAATACGGACTTGTTCTTGTCGGCGGGATAATCGGAACGCATCAGCATGTAGGTCGCCGCCGTGATCGGCCAGCTCTGCACGCCAGGCTGGTTGGTGAGGACCTCGTAAAAATCCTGCACCTTGGAGAAGTCGGCGTTGGCTGCCGCCGACTGGAACGCTTCCATCGTCGGCTTCACCCGCTTGCCGGCGGCATTGACCATATCCGTAAAGACGAGGTTTGACTGCTTGGCGTAGGCATACTCGACATAGCCGATGGAACCCATGGTCTGTTGTACGCTTGCTGCCACACCCGCATTGCCCTTGCCGCCAATACCGCCTGGCCAGGACACGGCAGTGTCGGCGCCGACCTTGCTCTGCCATTCCGGATTCACTTTGCCCAGGTAATTGGTGAAGTTGAAGGTGGTGCCCGAACCGTCGGAGCGGTGTACCGTGAGAATGGCCATCGCCGGAAGATTCAGCTTGGGATTGAGCGCCTTGATGGCGGGATCGCTCCACTTGGTGATCTGACCCAGATAGATCTTGGACAGAACTTCGCCGTTCAGCACCATCTGTCCGGCCGCGATGCCGGCCAGATGCACGACAGGTACGATGGAAATAATCACTTGGGGAAACTGAACCAGCATGTTCGCCGCCAGCTCGGCATGCATCAGCGGCTTATCCGAGTTCGCGAAATCCACCGTCTTGGATTCGATCTGCTTGATGCCACCGCCTGAGCCAATCGCCTGGTAGTTGACCTCATCGCCATTCTTCTGCTGGTATTTCTGCGCCCAGACTTGCAACACCGGATAGATCGCCGTCCCGCCCGCGCCGGTCAACGACGCGGCCACCGCGCCATTCGCTGCCAGAGTGGCCAGCGCGATCCCGCCAGCCACCGCCATGATTCCAACTCTGGTTTTCATTTTCTCGTTCCTTGCTTGCGCGCGCAACGATCTGCGCGCGAGAAGGCGATAGGACAGGATTGTTGCGATCGCGTGACGCAAAACGGTGCCTCGTTCAGCTGAATCTGTCCACTCTAGAAGTTCATGAAAGCCCTTTAAATGCTGCATTAAAATCCACTTATAAATGAAAGCTTTTGCAAAACTGTCTTACGCCGTGGCTACCACGCGCGTGACCGGCCACTGATGGCCGGAGGGGCAACAGGATGCAATCATGAAAAGCAAGTTTATCGGGCGCTGCGGCGCCAGTGCCGTCGCGCTCGCCACGACTTTGGCGTTGGCCCCGAATGCATGGGCGGATGCCACCACGGATGTGGGGCCCGCCACGGTCACACTAGGCGGATTCCTGGCGGCGGAAAGCGCCTATCGCGAACGCAGCGAATCTGCGGATATCGGCAGCAGCTTCAGCGGCATACCCTTCTCCAATGCGACGAATGGGCACTATTCGGAATTTCGCTTTACGGCCCGTCAAAGCCGGCTTTCGGTATTGGTACAAGGTAACGCCAATCCCGATACCCATCTCGCTTTTTATAGCGAGCTCGACTTTCTCGGCGCCGCCCAAACAGCGAATTCCAACGAAAGCAATTCCTACAATCTGCGCATCCGCAACGTATACGGCACGGTGGATTGGGACGCAGAAGGCTTGGAACTTCTCGCCGGGCAGAATTGGTCGTTGGCCACGCTCAACGGCCACGGCATCACGCCGCGGAACGAAATCATTCCGGCCACGATCGATGCGCAATATTCGGTGGGCTTCACCTGGGCGCGCCAACCGCAGATCCGCATCGTCAAGAATTTCGATCACCAATTCTGGCTCGCACTGTCGGCGGAAAATCCCCAGACCACCTTCGCGGGCGGTCCGGGCGGCCCGGGCTCGTTAACCGGCATCTCCATCATCAACAGCCATGCCGGCGGCTCGCTCTTGGATGGCAACAACAATTTCTCGATCAATCATGTGCCCGACATCATTGGCAAGGCGGCGTGGGAGCCGATAATTGGCGATGCCCAGCCGCTTCATATGGAAGTTTACGGCCTCTATCGGGACTTTTACGACCGGGTTGATGTCACCTCGGCCGCCAACGTGCTGGGCCTTCCGGTTAACAACAGCAACCATGATGTCTCTGGCGGCGGCGTGGGCGGCGGGATCACTTGGGCCGCCATTCCCAAGATACTCGATCTTCAGGTGAGCGGCCTCACCGGCACGGGCATCGGCCGTTATGGCTCGGGCCAGCTGCCGGACGTGACCTTCCGGCCCGATGGCACGGAGGTACCCATCACGGATAATATCATCCTTCTGGGCGCCACTTGGCACGCCACGCCCATGCTGGACATTTACACTTATGCAGGTCAGGAGGCGGAGCATCCAAAATATTTCAACGTCACCGCCGGTGCCGCCACCACCCATTTCGGCGTGGGCAATCCTGCCGTGGTCACAACGGGCTGCGCGACTGAAAACGCCAGTTGTTCTGTCAATATCCAGGCCGAAAACCAGATCAATGCGGGCTTCTGGTGGAAGATCTACCAGGGCAAGTTCGGCAGCTTCCGCTACGGGATGCAGTATTCCTATACCCACCTGACTTCGTTTGCCGGCGTGGGCGGGCATGCGCCAACTGATGACAATATGGTCTTCACCAGCATCCGCTATTACCCTTTCTGAGAATAGCCTTTCTGAACGTCCCTGGCCGCCGCAGCTCCTGCGGCGGCCACTTCATTTTCCAGCGCCCCGGCGGGGCCGAACAAATTTGCCGGCGCCAGCGGCAATTCCACGCGAAAATGGCTGCCCATCGTCGGGGCGCTGCGCAGTTCCACGGTGCCGCCATGCGCATGAATTATGGATTTGACGATCGCCAGGCCCAATCCTGCGCCGCTTTCGCCGCGGTCCGGCGATACGCGATAGAAGCGATCGAATATCCGTTCATGATGGCCGGGATCGATTCCGATGCCATTGTCCTCAACCGATACGAAGGCGGTTTCGCCTTCCGTTCCGACCTCAACGGTAACACAGCCTCCCGACGGCGTGTATTTGATCGCATTATCGACCAGATTGACCAAGACCTGTTTCAGCCGTTCCCGGTCCCCTGCAACGATTACCGCCGGACCCGAGGGCCGTTCCAGCGTAATGTCCTTCTCAACCGCCATCAGATTCATCTGTTCGATCGTTTCGACCGCCAGCGCGAGAAGGTCGATGCTCGAATGCGTGCGCTTTCCCCACAGGCTGTCCATGCGCGACAGGGTAATGAGACTGTCGACAATGCCGCTCAGCCTGGTCATTTCTTCAAGCGCGTTGGAGATGGCCTTGTCGATATCCGATGAGGTGCGCGCTTCTGCGATCACAAGTTCCAGCTCTCCCCGAATTATCGTGAGCGGCGTACGCAGTTCGTGCGCCGCATCGGCGGAAAACCGGCTGACATGGGAATAAGCGTTATCAAGCCGATCCAGCATCCGGTTCAACGCATGACCCAGTGCCTCGATGCGGGGTTCGGTGCCGATCAAAGGCAGCCGGCTGTGAGGCGTGTTGAAACTGTACGACTCTGCAGCATTGATCATCACCTCGACCGGCGTCAGTGCCCGGCGCATCAGGACATAGCCAGCCATGGCGGCCAGCAGCAGCAGGATCGGAAGGCCGATAAAGAGCGATGTCGCCAGCTTCTGCTGCACCGTTCGGGCAAACTGGTAGGATTGGCCGGAATCGACGGTGATCCAGCTGCCGTCTGCCTGCTGGAAGTTGCGCGAATAGATCAGGATATTGCCGACTTGGTTCGTTCCGCCAGTGGCGTGGGATTGCAGGGGCACGTTGCGTGCGGAGAAATCGCGCTCGACAGGGTCGCCCGACTGGTAAATCAGCTTCAACCCTTCCCGGATGCGAATGAATCGGTCCTGCGATTCGGGGGCGAAGCGGCGTTCTATGAGGGTGGCAAGAATTTTGGGCTGATCGAGCAAGCCCTGCGCCGTATTCCAGATCTCCTGGGTTCGGGCCTCCAGACTGTCGGTTACCGTTTCCCGCGTATAGTGCTGGAAACTCAAAACCGTGAAGAGCAGAAAGGCGCCCCCCAAAAGAACAAGGAGCACGCAATAGAAAAGCACCAATCGTGAAGTGACCGACCGGAACATCAGGGGTGCTGATCCACGTCGAGCGTATAGCCCAGGCCGCGCACGGTGCGGATGAGCTTCTGGTCGCGCCCCTCGTCGATCTTCCGACGCAGATGGCCGATATAGACGTCGACGATATTGGTCAGCCCTTCGAAGGACTGATCCCAGATTTTCTCCACGATCATGCTGCGCGACAGCGTGCGGCCGGAATGCAGGAAAAGATATTCCAGGAGGGAATATTCCTTGGGACTGAGTTCGATCCGCTTGCCGTCGCGCCGGACCTGGCGCGTCAGACGATTGATCTCGATATCCGCAGCCCGAAGAATATTTTCCTGCAGAGCGGGGCCGCGCCGGAGCAGCGCCTGAACGCGAATGGCGAGTTCGGCCATTGCGACTGGCTTGATCACATAATCATCTGCCCCGGCCTGAAAATTCTCCACTTTGCTTTCCAGATCGCTGCGGGCCGTAAGGATCAGCGTCGGCATGGTGTGGCCCATCTCGCGCAGGCGCTTGAGCAGGCCGGTGCCCGTGCCGTCCGGCAGCTGCAAGTCGAGAATGACGAGGTCGTAGTGATAGGTCTTTATATAATCGAGCCCGTCGGAGGCCGAATTGACTCCGTCCACGATGTAACCTTCAGCCCTTAAGGTGCGCTGGAGGATGTCGATCAGTTTTTTCTCGTCTTCGACGATCAGGATACGCATCGCTTACGCCTTTCCGCCGCGCCCGGCAGCGTCAGTTGATTTTGCCACATTTGTCACAAAACCGTCATCGAAATGATCTTTCACGTTGGGGCTGGCTTCTTGCCGGCGTCCGCGGAATACGGCATCTGCCGGTCGGACCAGCCCCCGCCAATCGCCCGTATCAGATCGACACTGGCCTGCAGCCGGCGGGTTTGGAGGGACAGCACTGTCTGCCGGGCCTGCAGGGCCGTGGTCTGGGCGACCACGACATCCAGGAAGCTCAAGGCGCCGTTGCGATAAAGCGCCATGGCAAGGTCGGCCGTGCGGGTCGCCGCAGTCTCCGAAGTCGCTTCCGCGGCCGCCTCGTCGGAGAGCCGGTTCAGAAGCGCCAGATTGTCTTCGACCTCCTGGAAGGCGCGCAGCACGGCCGCACGATAGGCGGCGGCGGCCGAGGCGTTCTGGGCCTTCGCAACCGCCAATTCCCCCTCGTGCCGCCCGGCATCGAAAATGGTCAATGCCATATCCGGGCCGAGCGCCCAGAAGGCGTTGGGCGCGGTGAACAGTCCGTCATTGCCGGTATTCTGAAACCCGGCCAACGCGCTTAAGGAAATGTCCGGATAGAAAGCCGCGCGGGCCACGCCGATGCCGGCATTGGTCGCCTCGACCATGCGCTCGGCGGCCGCAACGTCCGGGCGGCGCTGCAGGAGCGTTGACGGCACGCCGATCGGCACATTCGGGATCTGAAAGTCGGCCACGGCGACGGGAATGTTGAAATTGGAAGCGGGCGTCCCGACCAGGCTTGCGATGGAATGCTCCAGCAGCGCGCGCCGGGCCAGCACATCCGACAATTGCGCGGCCGCATTTGAATATTGCGTCTGCGCGCGGCCGACATCGAGGCCCGAGGCGATGCCTTTTCCATGCCGGAAATTGGTGAGATCGAGTGCTTTCTGGTAAACGTCGGTTGCATCGCGCAACAAGGACGCCTGCGCATCCAATCCCCGCAACGCGAGATATTGATCGGCCAATCGCGCCTGCAGGCTCAGCCGTATCGCCTGCAAATCGGCGAATGAACTCTGGGCTTCGGCTTTGCCGGCAGCGACTTCGTTGCGGATCCGACCCCACAAATCGATATCCCAGGATAACGCCACGCCCGCCAGATCGTCGCCATAATAGGTCGGTTGGCTGGCGCTGCGCAAAGGCCGATTGGCGGATTGTTTGTCCGTGTCGGCATGACCGCCGGCCGTCAACGTCGGATAAAGGCCGGATTGAAATTCGCCCAGATAGCCTTGGGCGGCATCGTACCGCGCCATCGCCTCGGCAAGGCTGGGGTTTGCGCCTTCGATCTGGCTTTCCAGCTTGTCGAGGGTTGCATCCTTGTAAATGGACCACCAGGGCCCGCGCGGCAGTGCATCTTCGGGGGTTCCTGCCGTCCAGGGGCCGGTTTCCTTGTAGGCGGCAACCGCCTCCATCTGCGGTACCTTATAGTCCGGCGCCAGGGAGCAAGCCGACAGCAGAGCGCACAGGGCGCCGGCAAAAGGGAACCTAATCCGCATCGCTGACGGTCTCGATCCGCACCTTGTCCCCGGTGGACAAGGAATCCGGGGGATTGTTGACGACGCGGTCCTTCCCGCTCAATCCGGAAGCAATCGTTACCTGTGTTCCAAGGTCCGTGCCGATACTGACCCGCTTCATGAAGATGCGATTGTCTTTACCGATCGTCGCCACCTGCAGTCCGGAAGCGCGAAACATCAATGCGCTTGCGGGCAACCGCAACGCTGCATTGCCCTGCGGCAGGCTCATGCTCACTTGCGCGTAATCGCCCGGCTTCAGAAGATTGTCATTATTGTCGACCTCGAATTCCACCAGCAGGGTCGAGGATTGGGCGCTGATCGCATTGGATGTCGACAGAAGTTTTGCCGGAAACGTCTTGTCCGGATATTCGGGAACGGTGAGCGACACTGTCGTGCCCGGCATGACCTGGGCAGAATAGGACTGGGGCACGTCCACATAGACGCGCAAATGGCCGATATCGGATACGGCAAACAGCGGATTTCCATTGGAAGCAGGTCCGCCATTGACCAGCGCACCGATATCGGCTGTCCGCTTGGTCACCACGCCGTCGAATGGTGCAACGATGCGCGCAAACTCTTTCATCGCTCGAAGGCGGTCCAGATTGGCCTGAGCGGCCTTCACCGCCCCCGTCTTGCTGGCAAGGTCCTCTTCCTTTTCCTCGGCGTCCTGCCTGGACACCGCATCGAGCGGCAACAGGCTTTCCCAGCGCTGCGCCGTTGTTCCGGAGAGCTTCTGAGCGGCAATAGCGGCGCCGACATCGGCGCTTGCCTGGCTGATTTGCTGGTCCAGCTCGGGCGTATCGATGGTCGCCAGAAGGTCGCCCTTCTTCACATGCGCCCCGATATCCTTGTACCAGGTATGCACATAACCCGGCACGCGGGAGTAAATTTGCGCATCGTAAAACGCCTGGAGGGTGCCGGGCAGAACAAGCGCCTGGGTTTTGCCGTTGGCGATGGGATCGATCAGCGCCACCGTCGGGATATCCTCTTCGCTGGTCCGGCTCTTGAGGTCGCTTGCTTCCACGAAACGGGTATAGGCCCCAAATAGCAGGATAGCGGCCAACACACCCGCTCCGGCGATGCCGGCGCGTCTGAGATTGCGCCGCATGGAACTTAGATCATTCGCCAGCGACATACGCCTCTCCGCCAATTGGATGCCCCGCATGCGATGGCCGGCCCCGCACCATGGCGAAGAGGGCGGGTACAAAGAATAAGGTGGCGACCGTCGCGAACATCAGGCCGCCGATCACGGCGCGTCCCAAAGGAGCGTTCTGCTCGCCCCCCTCGCCCAGCCCCAGAGCCATCGGCGCCATGCCGATGATCATGGCCAGCGCCGTCATCAGCACCGGCCTGAAGCGCGTGACGCCCGCTTCTATGGCGGCTTTGACCGCATCTCCCGTCGCTTCCAGACGTTCGCGCGCGAAACTGACGACCAGAATCGAGTTCGCAGTCGCCACGCCCATGCACATGATGGCACCGGTCAGGGCCGGAACGCTGAGGCTTGTATGGGTTGCGAACAGGGTCCAGGCGATACCGGCCAGCGCGGCCGGCAGCGCCATGACGATCACGAAGGGATCGGTCCAGGAATGGAAATTGACGACGATCAGGAGATAAATCAGCACAATCGCTTCGGCGAGTCCGAAGAAGAGACCTGAAAAAGCCGCGCGCATGGTTTCGACCTGTCCGCGGATCACGACGGTGGCGCCCGCGGGCAAGTCCCGCTGGGTATCGTCCAGAACCTTCTGAATGGCGTTGGCGACCGTGCCCAGATCGGCATCCTGCGTGGTCGCATAGACATCGAAGGTGGGCTGGATGGCGTAATGCGAAACCACGGCATCGCTGTCTTCGCGGTGAATATTGCTCAACCCGCCGAGCAGTTCGGGATTGTCTGGCTTCGTGCCCGTGATCGGCAGATTCTTCAGCTCGCCCAGGGTATCCAGGCGATACTGGGGCGTCTGCACCACGATGGGATAGGACACGCCATTCTTGGGATTGAGCCAGAAAGCCGGAGCGACCTGAATGCTGCCCGTCAAGTTCACCACCAGGCTATTGGTGACGTCCCGTTCGGTGATGCCGGTCTGACCGGCCCTTGTACGGTCCACATCGATGCCGAATTCGGGATAATGGGACGATTGCTGCAGGCGGACATCCGCGGCCCCCGCGATTGTCGCGATCCGCTTGCTGATCTCCGTGGCATAGGCTTCGGCTTTGCTCTTGTCGGGACCTGCCACCTGCACATCGATCGGTGCCGGCGAGCCGAAATTGAGAATTTGACTGACAATGTCCGCCGGCAGGAACGAGAAGACGGACCCGGGAAAGCTCTGCGGCAGTGCCGTGCGCAGTTTTCTCACATAATCGGCTGTCGCGGCATGGTTTTCGTTAAGGCTGATCAGGATGTCGCCATCCTCCGGGCCGACGCCTCCGGTGTTGAGGTAAGCGCGATTGGTGCCGGAAACCGGAAGGCCAATATTGTCCACGATGGAGCCAAGCTGGTCGCCTGGAATAATCTGGCGAATGCTTTTCTCGACATGATCGAACAGCGCCGCAGTTTCTTCAATGCGGGTGCCCATGGGCGCGCGGACATGCAGACTGATTTCACCGGCATCGACTGCCGGAAAGAAATTCTGCCCGAGGAAAGGTACCAGACATAGCGACAGAAGCACGAAGCCCAGAAAGCCCGCCGCGAAAATCCTTCGCCGATCCATCGCGAAGATCAGATAGCGGTGATAGCTGGTGCGAACGGCTTCGAATCGCATCTCGAAACCGTGCTGAAGGCGTGCCAGCGGATTTTTTGGATGATGCCCGTGGGTGGCGTCATGGCGCCTGGCGACCGAGGCATCCATGGCATCCCCATGCGCGACCAGAAGATAGCTGGCCATGGTGGGAACCAATGTGCGCGACAGAAGGAAGGACCCGATGAGGGCAAACAGCACCGCTTCGGCCATGGGTGCGAAAAGAAAGCCGGATATCCCCGGCAGGAAGAACATCGGCACGAAGGCGATACAAATGCAAAGCAGCGACACGAACGCCGGCACCACGATTTGCTGCGCGCCGTCCAGGATGGCCTGCGGTACCGTCTTTCCCTTTTCCAGGTGCCAATTGATATTCTCAATGGTGACGGTGGCGTCGTCGACGAGAATGCCCACCGCCAAGGCCAGACCGCCCAAGGTCATGATGTTTAGCGTCTGCCCCATGGCAGACAGCAGCGCGATGGAAAACAGAATTGCCAGCGGAATGGAAATCACGATCACCAGGGTGGAGCGCCAGGATCCGAGAAACAAAAGGATCATCAGACTGGTCAGGGCGGCGGCGATGGCGCCCTCCTTGACAACCCCCGACACCGCGGCACGCACGAAGATGGATTGATCGGCCAGCGGCAGAACTTTGAGCGATTTCGGCAACGTCTCCTTCAAGCGGGGCAGCAACGCTTTCACGTCGTCCACGATGTTCAGTGTGGAGGCCGAGCCGCTCTTCAGCACGGTCATCAGCACGGCCCGATGCCCATCCATTCGGACTTCGTTGCGCTGGGGCGGTGCGCCGTCATGCACATGCGCCACGTCGCCCATGAAAATGGTGGCGCCATTCACCTGCTTGATGGGCAGCTTGTTGAGTTCCTCGACAATGCTGGGGCTGTTGTTGAGCTTCACGTTATATTCGAAGCTGCCGACCTTGATGGTGCCCGCCGGTACGATCTGGTTTTGCGCCGCCAGGGCATTTTCGAGATCCTGGGCGGAGAGATCGTGCGCCTGCAATGCCTGAGGATCGACATCGATCTGTATCTGGCGTTCGCGCCCGCCATAGGGCGAGGGGATCGCGGCGCCTGCCACGGACGCAAGCGAAGGGCGAATAAAATTCTGCCCCAGGTCGAAAATGTCTTTCTCCGCCAGATCCGGGCTGGAAAGTCCCAGTTGCAGAATCGGCACCGTCGAGGCGTTGTAGTTCAGGATCAGCGGCGGGGTGATGCCGGGCGGCATCTGTTTCAAGACAGTTTGGGACAGCGACGTCACCTGCGCGGTGGCAGTGCGGATATCGACGGTCGGATGAAAGAAAATCTTGACGATGCCGACGCCCGGCAGCGACTGGCTTTCGATATGATCGATATCGGTGACGGAAGTGGAGAGCTGCCGCTCGTAATAATAAATAACGCGGCCCGCCATGTCGTCGGGCGACAAGCCCCGATAGGTCCATACCGCCGCAATGACCGGAATTTTGATGTCCGGAAAGATGTCCGTCGGCGTCTCGACAGCCGCCAGACTGCCGAAAATGGCAATCAGGATGGCGAAGACGATAAAGGTGTAGGGCCGCCTCAAAGCCAGACGGACGATTGCAATCATGGTTCGTCGACTAACACTGTGTAGAACAGGGCGGGCGTCGCGGAGGGGGGTGGGATTCTCACGCGACGCCCGGTGCCAGAGACCGATCGGGAGGTCGCTGAAACATCAGCCGTTCGGATGATCGACTACGAAGATTTCCATATCGAGATTGTTTACGCAGGAAATGAAGGCGCCCGTGTCCGGCTCGAGCCCGAGTTGGCCGCAGGCATACTGCTCCCGCCGGTGCCGCATCTTGAAGGAACTCTCGAAATAGTCTTCCGGATTGGCATCCGCCGGCTTGATAAAGGCGGCATCGAGTTTCGCCGCCGCGCCTGCCGGGAGGCTACGGGCATCCTTCTGCGCATTCTCGTGATCCAAGACGCAGCGGGAGAATTCCGGGGTCTCGCGCTTCAGCCCCGGTTGCGCGCAATCGTGATAGGCGTTGTTGGCGTAGTCGGCGCTTATCAGGGAGGCGACCGAGTCCGAAAGGCTGGACACGCAAGCCTCGAATTCAGAGCCCGGCCGCAGCCGCATGACCTTGGTGCAGGTCGCCTCGATCGCTGCCGTTTGCCGCGGTGTCACTTCTTCCGCGGAAGCCTGGAACGTCGCGCAGGCCGTCAGAATGGGAAGGAAAGGAGCGATGAACAGAAGTCTGCGGATCATGGTTGCGTCATCTCTTTGAGTTCGATGCAGCAATAGGCCCCGCGCCATAAAGAAGTCCCGGATGGAAAATGAAAATCCATTCAAAATGAAAATCCCTTCATTTCGAACGCATGCGTGGTTTCGCTCTTACATGGAAAATGTATTCCCGCTATTTCCGTTTGAATATCACGCTTCGGAATTGGAGGGATTTCATGAAGGCCTATTTGCCTGTCGCTGCCCTGTTGCTGCTCTCAACATTGCCGGCGTACGCGAGCAACCAGACCGGCGAATATTTCGACCGCTGGTATGACCGCGTCGGCGTTGCGCAGGACAGCCAGCCCCACTGGATGACCCCCTTGATGACCGTCACGCCTCGGTTGGAGCAGGAATTCCGCTACGACCAATATTGGGAGCACACCGGCACGGGTGCCGATATCGGAAGCTTCGATTCCGGCAAGGGCCTGGAGCTCATTCCCACAACCACCAACGAAGTCATCTTGAACCTCCCGCCCTATGACGAACGGACCACCAAGGGTCCGGCGTCCGGCTTTGGCGACTGGCCGGTGCTGCTGGTGAAGCAGCGGCTCTTCAGCGCCAATGAGGAGCAGGGCAATTACATTGTCTCTGCGTTCCTGGGTGTGCAGGCGCCAATCGGCGCGGAAGCCTTTACCAACCATGCCTGGGTGATCACGCCCACCCTGGCTCTGGGCAGGGGCTGGGGAGATTTTGACATTCAGGCCACGATCGGCGCCGCCCTGCCCACGGCACACAGCGAGACGATCGGTACCGCGGTGACCAGCAATGTCGCGCTGCAATATCACCTTGGTGAATATTTCTGGCCGGAGATCGAATTCAACGACACGACCTGGTCCGGCGGGACCCGCAAGGGCCTCAATCAATTGTTCATGACGGTGGGAATGATCCTGGGCCGTTTCCAGGTTTCAGAGCATGGCAAGGTCATCATCGGCAGCGGCTATCAATTTGCGCTTTCGCCCGACCTCATTACCGCACCGGCTTTAACGCCGATCTATAACCACAATTGGGTGATAAGCGCCCGCTTTGCTTTCTGACGCCTCAGGCTTTTAATCGCCTGCGGAAGTCGTGCAGCAAGGGCTCGGTATAGCCATTGGGCTGTTTGGTACCTTCAAATATGAGAGCCCGCGCCGCCTGAAAGGCGAGGCTTTGCTTTTCATGCCCGGCCATCGGACGGTATGCGGGATCCCCCGCATTCTGGGTGTCCACCTTCGCAGCCATGCGGGACAGCGCTGCATCGACTTCCGCGGGCGTGCACACACCGTGCGCCAGCCAATTGGCGAGAATCTGGGACGATATGCGCAAGGTGGCCCGGTCCTCCATAAGACCTATATCGTGAATATCAGGCACTTTGGAGCAACCGACCCCCTGGTCGATCCAACGGACGACATAGCCCAGAATGCCTTGCGCGTTGTTGTCCAACTCTTCGC
This sequence comes from Pseudomonadota bacterium, assembly GCA_040389245.1. GTDB lineage: Bacteria > Pseudomonadota > Alphaproteobacteria > Micropepsales > Micropepsaceae > Rhizomicrobium. The sequence continues at coordinate 301,077 of JAZKAH010000003.1, forward strand.
GAATTTCGTCTTCGTTCCAGTTGCGGTCGGCCAGGGGGATTGTCAGAAGCAGATCCAATGCAGGAGGAGCCTGGCTCGCCAGCGCCGCCTGCACGGCAAAGACGTCCACATCGTGATAATGGGTTGCGTGCAGGGTCGCCGCGGTTGGCGAAGGCACCCAGGCCGTGTTGGCTCCAGCTTTCGGGTGCGCGATTTTCTGGGCCAGCATATCCGCCATGCGATCGGGCATCGCCCACATGCCCTTTCCGATTTGCGCCTTGCCGGAAAAGCCGCAAGCCAACCCGATCCGCACATTGCGGTCTTCATAGGCTTTCAGCCAGACACTGGTTTTCATCTCGCCTTTTCGGACCATCGGCCCGGCCAGCATCGACGTATGGATCTCATCACCCGTGCGATCCAGAAAACCCGTGTTGATGAAGACGACACGGCCGCGCACGGCCGAAATCGTCGCCGACAAATTGGCCGATGTTCGGCGTTCCTCGTCCATCACACCCACCTTGATGGTGTGGCGGGAGAGACCAAGCAAATCCTCCACAGCATCGAACAACTGGTTGGTAAAGCTCGCCTCCTCCGGACCATGCATCTTGGGCTTGACGATATAGATCGATCCGCTCCGGCTGTTGATGCGATGACTTTGACGCCTGAGATCGTGCAGACCGATCAGGCTGGTGAGAATTGCATCCAGAATTCCTTCCGGCGCCTCCTGGCCGTCCGCCAGTTTGATCGCGGGCGTCGTCATCAGATGTCCGACATTGCGGATCAGCATCAGGCTGCGCCCCGGCAGGATGATTTCACCGCCATTCGGAGCGGTATAGACGCGGTCGGGCGCAAGCGTCCGCGTCAGACTCTTGCCGCCTTTATCAAAGGTGGCTTCCAGTTCGCCCCGCATCAGCCCGAGCCAGTTGGCGTAAGCCGCAACCTTGTCTTCGGCGTCAACCGCCGCGATGCTGTCTTCCAGATCGGCAATCGTCGTGACCGCCGCTTCCAGGACAATGTCCGAAACACCGGCCTGGTCGCTCTTTCCAATCGCGCTGGCGCGATCGACCTGCAATTCAATATGCAAGCCATGATGACGCAGAAGAATAGCCCTCGGAGCGGATGCATCACCACGGTAGCCTGCCAGCAGGGACGGTTCGGCCAGCGCGGGCCATAGCGCGCCATCCTTGATCTGATAGGAGTCGACATCGGCATGACGGCCGGACGCCAGGGGAACCGCGCGATCCAGAAAAGCCTTCGCCCAGGCAATGACATCGGCGCCGCGCCTGGGATCATAACCGTTGCCCGAGGGGGTGCCCGCGATCGCATCGGTGCCGTACAGGGCATCATACAGGCTTCCCCAACGCGCGTTGGCGGCGTTGAGCAGAAACCGTGCATTGAGAATGGGCACGACAAGTTGCGGACCAGCCACCAATGCGAGTTCCTCGTCGACATTCTCGACGCTGATCTTGAACGGTGCGGGCTCGGGGACGAGATATCCGATCTCGCGCAAAAATTCTTGATAGGCTGGCGGATCAAGTGGAGAACCCTGGCGCGACTTGTGCCAGCCATCGATCTGGGCTTGCAACGTGTCACGCGTTTTCAGCAGCGCCCGGTTTTGCGGCGCGAATTCCGCAAATATTCCAGCGGCGCCTTGCCAGAATCTTTCCGGAGAAATTCCTGTTCCCGGCAGCGCGCGCTCTTCGACAAATTTCGCCAGCACCTCCGAAACCGAGAGCCCGGCCCGATCGACATACTTTTCCATGGCTAGCCCTGAACCTTGAGTCCGGCGGCCTCTATTCCCGCCAAAGCGCAGGCTTCGTCATTGTCCGACGTATCGCCGGTAATACCCACTGCGCCCAGGATATTGCCCGACCCGTCCACCACCAGAACACCGCCGGCCGCCGGAATGACGCCATGCGGCGCCAATGGCCCCAGCGAGGCAACAAAGCTGGGGCGGTCTGCCGCCATTTCTGCGATCTTGCGCGATGACACGCCCAACGCCAGCGCGCCGGATGCCTTTCCGACCGCGATCTCAAAACGCATGGTCGAGGCTCCATCCTGGCGCTGAAAAGCGATGACGTGTCCTCCCGGATCCAATACCACGACACTGAGCGGCTTCAGCTTCAGCGCGGCGCCTTTTGCAATCGCTCCCGCTATCACCCGGTTTGCTTGATCGAGGTTGATCCGGTTCATTTGCTTTTCCTTGCTCTTTCCAACGGCCACGCGTCAAAGCCAATCACGTTATTCTGGATAGCATCCACCCAGGCGGGCGCGCTCGCGCACCAGGGCCAGTATCGCGCCGCAAAGCGGGGTCGCAACTCCCGTCATCGCGCCCAGTTCGACAACGGCTCCCAGCAGCGCATCGATCTCCATCGGGCGCCCCCGTTCCAGATCCTGCAGCATGGATGTTTTGTGCGCGCCGACCTCGCCCGCACCATCGATGCGTCTGTCCATCGTGACGGAAAACGTCACGCCCAACGCCTCGCCTACCGACGTGGCCTCCTCCATCATGCTTCGCACCACGACCCGCAGGTCGGGCCGGAACGCAAGCCGATCCAATGTCGAAGTCGTCAGCACCGAAAGTGGATTGAAGGCGAGATTGCCCCAAAGCTTCACCCAGATCTCGTCCCGGATATTGGTCCGCACCGGGGCTTTCAGGCCAGCCTTTACCAACAGCTGCGCCAATGCTTCAACACGGGGGCTTTTGCTGCCGTCCGGTTCGCCCAGGGAAAAACGGTTGCCGTAGGTATGTTCGATGACACCCGGCTCGGTCACTTCCGCCGCCGGGTAGACGACGCAGCCGATGGCCTGGCTGGGGGGAAGTAGATCCCACAGCTTGCCGCCGGGATCGACGCTCTCCACCGTCCGGTCGCGCCAAGGGCCATCCAGGCCATAGAAATACCAATAGGGCACGCCGTTGATGCCGGTCACCAGCGCAGTGCTGGAATCCATCAACTTGGCAATTTGCGGCGCGGCGGGCACCAGCCCATTGGCCTTGAGCGTAACAATCACATAGTCCTGCGGGCCCGCCTCCTCCGCCTTGTCCGTACAGGGCACGCGAACGGTGACGGTTTCCCCCTCGCTTTTGAGCGTCAGCCCTTTTTCCCGGATGGCGGCCAGATGCGGCCCGCGTGCAATCACGCAGACATTGGCGCCTGCCTGGTGCAGCTTGACGGCGAGCAGCCCACCAATGGCGCCCGCGCCAAAAACGGCGATCCTCATTTGGTCAACCCAAGCTTCTCCGCAAGTCCGATGCGCTGCAACTTGCCGGTCGCTCCCTTTGGAATCTCGGTCAAAAAGACAATCTTGCGCGGCACTTTGAAATCGGCGACCCGGGAACCGACAAAGGAACGCAATTCCCGTTCATCACAGAGGAAACCTTCGCGCAACACCACCGCCGCGGCAATATCCTCGCCCAACTTGTCGTGCGGGACGGCGAATGTCACCACCTGAGCTACCGCCGGGTGGTCCATGATCACGGTATCGACTTCCAGCGGGCTGATCTTTTCGCCGCCCCGGTTTATCAATTCCTTGAGCCGTCCCGTCAGACGGAGATACCCATCCTTGTCTATCACGCCCTGATCGCCAGTGCGGAACCATCCATTGACGAAAGCCGACGCATTGGCATCGGGGTTCGCCTCATAACCGCGGGTGACATTGCGCCCGCGTATGACCACTTCGCCCAATGCGCCTGGCGGCAACAAAGTGCCGCCGTCGCCCATGATCCGGACTTCCGGGCCCGCGGCAAGGCCGACGCTTCCGGCGAAGCGCGCCCCCGGCGGGAGCGGATTGGACGCCATCTGATGTGACGCCTCGGTCATGCCGTAGGCCTCGATGACGGGCACATCGAATACCTTTTCCAGCTCCTCCATGACCTGCGGTGGCAAGGAGGAAGAGGAAGACCGGATCAAACGCAGACGGTCATTTCGGATGATGTCCATGTTCCGATCGGCGCGGGCGAGGATCGCCTGGTGCATGGTGGGAACCGCCGTATACCAGGTGGGCTGCGCCTCCTGCACCCAGGCGAAGAATTTCAGGGCATTGAAGCCCGGCGTGCAGACAACCGAGGCCCCCGCCGCAATGCTCGACAAGGTCGCCGCGATCAAACCATGGATATGAAAAAGCGGCATGATGTTGAGACAGACATCCCCTTCGCGTAAGGCCAGGCTCTGTCCGATGTGATAGGCCGACGCCGTAACATTGGCATGGGAGAGCGGCACCATCTTTGGCCGCGAGGTGGTGCCCGAGGTGTGCAGGATCAGGGCAATATCGTTTTCTTGCGCAAAGCCGCCCATCACCGCCGGCTCGGGGGCCAGCCTGCCATTGAGCTGGAAATCGCCCGCCCAGTTTCCGGGGACGAGCGTGATGATCGGAATATTCCGCGCCCGGGCGACGGCTAGGGCCGGGCTGTCCATTCCCTCCAGGATAACGAGCGCCTTGGCGTCGAGATCCGACAAATAGAATTCGAACTCTTCCGTCCTATACGCCGGGTTGAGAGGTGCGGTGGCGGCACCGCAAGCGATGACGATGAAGGCTGCTGCCATCTCAGGGCCATTCGGCAGAATGATCGCTACCCGGTCGTTGCGGCCGATCCCCATCCCATTGAGATCGCTGACCGTACGGCGCGCCAAAGCCCGCAAATGATCATAGGTAAGCGGGGCGCGGCCGGGCGCGCCGATAGCCGGAGCGTCGCCAAATCCCGCTTCGATGAGATCGCCCATCGTGTTGGCGCGATAGATGGACATTGGCCTGTCTCCCGAGTGTCGGATCAATCAAACGCGCGCGGCCGCGAGACTTTGCTTGCCGTTCGCGGCGCGCATCGGCCGCAGAACGAAAATGGCAAGCAATGCCGCTAGGATATTACCCAGAGCGCCCATCCAGAGCACGCCGTGCCAATCGCCCGCTGGACTGACCAGGTTGCTGAGGGGCACCAGCAAGGCGGCGGTGCCTTTGGCCGTGTAGAGCATGCCGGCATTTGTGGTGGCGTATTGGAACCCATAAGCGTCGGTACAGGTCGCGGGGAACAGGCTGTAGATTTCGCCCCAAGTGAAATAAATCAATCCACCCGTTATCAGGAACAACAAAGGATCATGGCCATACATCGCCAAGGATCCGATGGCGATGGCGGCCAGCATGAACGCGATGAACATGGTGACTTCGCGCCCGATGCGATCGGACAGCCAGCCAAAAAACGGCCGCGCCAGGCCGTTCAGAATATTATCCGCCACCAGCGCCAAGGTCAGAACGGTGCCGGAAATGCCCATCAGAGTCAGTGGAGAGTCCGCAACGCCGAAATCGGCCGCGATCGAGGCCAGCTGCGCGGTGACGATCAGGCCGCCCGCGGCGACCAGCACGAACATGAGATAAAGCAACCAGAATAGAGGCGTGCGGAGGACCTGCATCGGCCTAAAGCTGCGGCTGGTTTGGGCATTCGCGGTGCCGACCGTAGCTGTCGGGGCCGCGGCGGGAGCCTTCAGGAATTGAGATGCCAACAGAATCACGCCGCCCTGTGCGAGACCGAACCAAAGAAAAGCGGTCTGGTAGCCATGCGATTGAATGACAGCATGGATTGGAACAACGGTGGCAGCCGCACCCGCACCGAAACCGGCCGCCGTCAGGCCCGCGGCAAGGCCGCGACGGCCCACAAACCATTTCAACGCGTTGCCGAGGCATGTCCCATAGACGGCCCCTGCCCCAATGCCCGACAGGGCCGCGGCGCCGTACAATATTGGCAGCGAGTTCGCGATGGAGTCGATCGCCCAGGCAAGTCCGACCAGGAGGCCGCCGACCATCACCACCAGACGTGGCCCGAAACGGTCGACGAACCAGCCTTCCACGGGCACCAGCCAAGTTTCGGTGACCACGAAGATGCTGAAGGCGACTTGAATCGCTGCACGGCCCCAATGATGGGCCGCATTGATCGGATTGACGAAGAGATTCCAGCCATATTGGAGGTTGGCGATCATCACCATGCAGACCATGCCGATAAGGAGCTGGATGTAGCGCGCCTTATTTTCGTGATCCTTGGGAGGGTGTTCGAGCAGCATGCGGCGGTTCAGGGTTCCCCAAATGGGCAGCGCAGGCGGGTCCAAAGGAGAAATTGGAATGCAGCCGCTCGGCGGCCCGGAGCCTTCCGGCCGCTGATTTGAATGAAGAATTTGCGACCACAGGGATATATCCGGCGAACTTAAAGGTCCCCGGAATCTTTCATGAAAATCCGCTCATAATTGACGGAAGCACGCCGAATACCGGCACCACGCCTTTGAATGGACGTACCGGCGCAGGCCGCAGAGAAAAGTTCAGCTACTGAGGTGCCCGCAAGAAAAGCCCGACGGTCAGCGCCGCCCCGATCAGGACAATGACAAGCCGCAGAACCTTCTCATTGGTGCGGTTCAGCACGAGGCCACCGGCAATGCCGCCAACGACCGCGCCTGCGCAAGCGATACCCGCCTGAACCCAATGCACGGCAGGGGAAAAGGCGAAGATCACGACCGCCGAAGAATTCATGACGCCGGCAAGCACATTCTTTGTGGCGGCCGCTTTGCGGACCTGCATACCCGCCGCATTGAGGGCCGCCAGCATCAGAAAGCCGATGCCGCCACCGAAATAGCCGCCATAGATTGAGATCAGCAATTGCGCAAAGCCGGCGCCCGCTTTCCCGAGCCTGGGAGCGATACTTTGACGGCGCGAAAAACTTCCCCAGGCAAAGACCAATGTCGCGAACAATACAAGCCATGGCACCAGATGGGCGAAAAAGCCGGCTGGCGTCACCAGCAGAAGGATAGCGCCCAATACGCCACCGGCCAGACTGATCAGGATCAGAGCCGTGATCGACAGCCCAGCAGCGCCGGAAAAATCGCGGCGTCCAGTGAAACCGGTCGCCACTTGAGCCGGAAACAGTGCGAGTGTGGACGTGATGTTGGCGGCTCGCGCATCCATGCCGGTCAACATCAACGCAGGCAGGGTTATGAACGATCCCCCGCCCGCGAGCGCATTCTGCATGCCCGCCCAAAGTGCCGCGAGGAAAAGGCCCAATAGAATCACGATTTTCCTCGGCAAGGCTAGAATAAGTATCGTTTTCTTACACATTCATACATTTTTATACCAATCGCTTGGCGGTTTGCGCCTTCAGCAATAGCAACGATACCACCAACGTCTTCCCTTATCGCCGGGCGGCGCCATCGGAACGGATCCCATTTTCATATCGAAAACGAACGGGGCGCATCTATGCGATGCGAGGTTGTCGATGACCGCACCGGCCCTTGCGGCATCGTCAAGGGTTGAGCGACAGCCCGGGCGGCGGAGCAATTGGTAGAATCAGGCGGACCATCTTTCGGCCAACATATGCCGATTGATCGGTAGGCTGCGAATTCTGACCCCGGTGGCGGCGTAAAGCGCGTTACATATTCTTGCGCAGTGCCTGATTGTCATGACGAAAGAGGCCGCCCGGGGATTACCCGAGCGGCCAGAGCAACGCGTCTAGGGGGTTAGTAACCGATCGCGTAACCCATCCGTCGTGGGTCGGAGCCGGCCGTTCGCGTGCCATAAGGTGACGCGAGGACTGCCTGGATGCTGCCGATCGAATAGGGTCCGACCGTCTCCACCTTGTGGCCCATCGACCGCAGACCGGTGATTGTCTCCGGCGAGAACCGCGATTCTGCCTGGACGGTAATCGCCGCTCCGGGCGTATAAAAACCGGGATCCGGATCCAGCGCGATCCGCGGCGCCTCGATCGCCGCCTGAACCGGCATGCCGCGGTCGATGACGTTGATCAGGTGCTGGAACTGGGTTTGGCCGATGGTTTCGCCGCCAGGAGAGCCGAAGATCATCTTGAACTGGCCCTTGTCCATGACGATCGTCGGGCAGTTGCCCAGCAGCGGAATCCGTCCCCCTTTGACGAAATTGGGGTGATCCCGATAGGGCGCGGTCGAACCGGTTCGCAGGCCGTTGTTGCAGAGCAGACCCGTGCTTCCCATCACTATGCCGGTGCCGAAACCGCCGCCCAGGGTTGTGGTGACACCCACGGCATTGCCCTCATCGTCCACGATGGAGATGTTCGTTGTATCGCCGGGAACCTTTTTAATCACGTTCCCGTCATGCGGTGGCTTCCAGGCGCCGCCAAGGTCGGCGCCTTCGGGAAAAACGCCGGCGCGGCTGAGGTCGATCAGCCGGCGCCGTTGCGCGGCGAAATCCTTCGAGATCAACATCGACACCGGCGCCGAGAACGATGAGGCATCGGCGGCGTTGCGATAGACATCCGCTTTGGCGACCTTGATACACTCCGCGATCAGGTGGACTGCTTGGGCGCTGTCGGCCGGCATGGAGGCGATGTCGAAGGCCTCGAGCAGGTTCAGCTGTTCACAAGTCTCCAGCCCTGTCCGCGAGGTAAGCGGCGCGCAAATCACGTTGAGGCCGCGATAGGTCGTCGCCACCGGCTCGGCCCAGCGGGGCTTGTAGTTGCGCATATCGTCCATGCGCAGCCAGCCGCCGCTCGCTTCGGAGAAGCGCGTCATCTCCTGGGCGATGGGTCCGGTGTAGAAATAGTCATAGGCGGCCTGCAACGCGCGGTCGCGGCTGGCGCCGCCTTTCAGTGCGCGGGTCTCCGCGTCAGCCAGCGCCTGCAAGGTGCGCGACAACGGTTCGTTCTTGAACAGGGAGCGCGGCGGCGGCGGCTTGCCGCCAGGCAGGAAGATCGCCGCAGTGGTGGGAAATTTGGCCAACTGGGCCTGCTGGCGTTCGATGGTGCGTGCAATCGACGGATCGATCGGATGGCCGTCGCGTGCATAGCCGATCGCCGGCTCGAGCAGCTTGGACAAAGGCAGGCGGCCAAAGCGCCGGGTCAGTTCGATCCAGCCTCCGAACGAGCCCGGCGTCACAACCGCCTTGGAGCCCCAGGTCAAATCTTGCACGGTGGCCTGGTCGTCGACGGCAAGGGGCGCGGCGCCGGTGAATGCCAGCGAGATGATCTTGTCCGTCTTCTTATCGTAGCAGGTGGCCAGGCCATTGCCCGCGGCGCTGGACGCCCATGGCTCGCAGACATTCAAAACGGCCATCACCGCAACCGCGGCGTCGGCGGCGGTGCCGCCTTGCATCAGCATGCGCACACCAGCCATCGAGGCCAGCGGATGGCCGGCGGCGACCGCGCCGTGTGGCGCAGGAACTTCGACACGATGCTGCACCACGGCCGCGGCGCCGCTACGAGGTGCGTCAGGCGCCTGTCTCCCCACGCCCGGCTGCGAGGCGGCCTGAGCAAGCGCAGTGACCGCGGTCGCGGAGATCGCCGCGCCCGAAAGGCCGCCGATCAGAACTTGGCGACGGCCAATCTTGCCGCCTCTGGATGTTTCGTTCTTGTTGATGATGTCCTTCGTCATGTCGGCCCCCTCCAGGGAAAGTCAAATTTTACGTTGTGGGAAAAGGAGTACGCCGCGATCGAGGTTCGCGGCGCGCTTTCCAGTCGGCGACCGCCGTGGTGATGTTGCCGTCGTGGTAGAATTTTTTCATGGCGCGCAAGCTTGCAGTAGACTGAACCTTGGTCCGCAATACGTGCAACTGCCTCGAGAAGCCTGTCTGGGATAGGCCCATTTTCTCTTTAGTTATTAATGCCTTATGTTCAAAAAGGCGGATATCTCAATGGGAGATATTGTGTGGAAATCCGCACAAAGAAATCTGTCCTAGTGCGTAAGGCCGCACCGCTGTCTCCGCGAGTGCTGGAAGCTCAGCCGGATAGAAATCGGATTTCTAATCCCACGATCGCAAATTCGAATCCAGGCAGTTTCGCCAACCACGGAATAACAGGACTGGCTATCGGTTTAAAAAAATGGGGTCAGTGGATTAAGCCACTGACCCCTCAGTAAACGCCACCAATGCGGGGACATTGGAGCGAAACATCGCGCCTCTAGGAAGTGCGCTGAGAAGGTCATATTTGTTCGAAGGGCACAACCGACGCATCTAACGCGATGCCGATATTCTGATTATCCAATATTTTTCATATGAATATGCGATTTTGCGATGGCTTGTGTGCGAACGATTTTGAGCGGAAATCCACACACATAAATGTCAGCGAGTGCGTCTAGTCACACATTCGTCACTGGGAATAGACGATCGCCTCGATAGGGAGTCGGGAGCCGCTTATTCGTTTCCCTTTTGATGGCGTGCACAGCATTTTCTTTTTTTGGACGCAATCGCTATAGGGAATGCCTATCTGGAGAAACGAGTCTACCGATGCGCATGCTGTCCCATCGCATTGCCTTGGTTGCCGCAGTTCTGTCTAGCGACATGTGCTTCGCCGGTGTCTCTGCCGCCCAGGACCTTCCACCTGGGGACGGCCACGACGTCGCCCAGAACGTCTGCACCAGCTGTCATGGCGTCGATGTCATCGTGTCACAGCGCCATACCGCGGATGAATGGAGCGATGTCGTGTCGCGCATGGTCGGAAACGGCGCCAGTTTGACCGACGACCAGTTCGCCGCCGTGGTGAAGTATCTGAGCACAGCACTCGCTCCGGAAGGCGCAGCGCCCGCTCCGACGGCGCAGGCCGCGCCGGCGGCCGCAGCGCGCTAGTCATCCGCCGCGAGGGCCCTTTGGGCGCCTATCCTGTCAGGCAGCCGTCGACTGCTCGACGATCGGCTTGTTCCTCGCCTCAAGCTGCTCGACGAAAAGCGGGCCTCGCTTCAATTCCGCTGCCAGCCGCACGCGATCGAGTTGCTTCTCCGATGCTGCCACCACAAGAGTCGCGACCCCGTTCCCAATCAGGTTCACCAAAGCGCGACATTGGCTCATAAACCGATCGACGCCGACCAGCACGGCCAAGGCTGCGACCGGAATGTCCGGTACCACGGCAAGCGTAGCGGCCAGGACTATGAAGCCCGCGCCGGTAACGCCCGTCGCGCCCTTGGACGTCAGCATGGCCACGATCAGCAAGGTGGCGATCTGCTCGACGCTGAGGTGGGTATTGGTCGCCTGAGCCAGAAACAGAGTGGCCAAAGTCATATAGATGTTGGTGCCGTCGAGGTTGAAGCTGTAGCCCGCCGGAATAACCAGGCCAACAACCGACTTGGCGGCACCCAACCGCTCCATCTTCTCCATGATCTGCGGCAGCACCGTCTCGGACGAAGAAGTCCCCAGGACGATCAGCAACTCCTCGCGGATATAGGCAAGAAATCGGATGATCGAGAAGCCGGAAAGCCATGCAACGCAGCCCAGAACGCCAAGAATAAAAACCGCCGAAGTGAGATAAAACACTCCGACCAGCGCGCTGAGCTGCACCAGCGAAGAAATACCATATTTGCCGATGGTGAAGCCCATTGCCCCGAACGCCGCCAGCGGCGCAATTTTGACGATGATGTGAATGATGCCGAAGAAGATCTTCGAAGCATCCTCCAAGACGTGACCGATCCGTCTTCCCGTGTCGCCCAATCGAACGCAGACCACGCCGGTGAAAATGGCCACGACAAGGGTCTGCAAGATGTCGCCACTGGCCAGCGGAGCGAAGAAGCTCACCGGGACCATGTTCATCACATAGTCGATGGCCTTCATGCCATGCGCCTTGCCGACATAGTCGGCGGCGATTTTCGGATCGAGGGTGGCGGGATCGATGTTGAATCCGGCTCCGGGGTGCAGCAGATAGGCCGCGGCGACGCCGATGATGAGGGCGAAAGTCGAGATCACTTCAAAATACACAAGCGATTTCCAGCCCACCCGGCCGAGCGCTTTCAAATCACCCATATGCGCGATACCGGACGCAACGGTACAGAACACCACAGGCCCAATAGTCAGCTTGATCAACCCAATAAACAGATCACCCAGGGGCTTGAGGTCGACGCCAACCTTCGGCCAGAACCAGCCGACAATGGTGCCGAGCGCGATCGCGATCAGAACCTGGACGTAGATCGATTTAAAGTGCCGCATGGATGTCTCTTTTACTGGCGGCTGACCCGCCGCGCCGTTTTGTTGTGACCGGTCTCACGGCCGGCTGGGGCAGAGCCGGCGGTGCGGGGTTTCTGGGACTGTTCTAAGCCGCCGGCATTTTTAATCCGGCGAAGCCTGAGATGCTGCCCCGCGATTATCGCGTTCGGATGGGGCGGCCGAGGCCGCCGACGGCTCGAGCCTTAGCAACATGCCGTCCGTGTCCTTGGGCCCTCGCAGCCGGCCCTCTGTCAGGACGTAAATAGGTCCGTCCGGTCCCTGCCGAATATCGCGGAAGCGCACGTTCAGATCGCGAAGCATGGTATCGCCTTGCATAATGAAATCATCGCTAATGGCCATCTGGGCGATTTTCTTTGACGCGCCGGCGATCAAAAGACGGCCCTTCAAACGAGAAAACTTGTCGCCGGTGTAGAAAATCATGTTCTCGGGATTGAAGTTTGGGTTCCAGAAGAACAGCGATCGGTTGGGCAATTGCGGCAAGGGGGCCATACGCCAAGGCTGCGACCGCTAGGGCCGAACAGGGTGTACGAGTCATAATCCCTCCACTGACATTATAATTATGCCTTGTGCTGGCATTTCAGATGGTTGCGTTGCGCCTGACTATTCGACGCTCATCGCCACGAGTTCGGCAGGATGATCCACGCCGCCAACACCAACGACGATGTATTGTTTGCCCTTGTACATGTATGTGATCGGAGGGGACGTCGTGCCTGCGCCGAGATCGATCTCCCAAGTCACTTTGCCGGTCTTCTTGTCGTAGGCGCGGAACATGTTGCCGCCGCTGAATTTTGGCATGCTCTGACCGGCGTCACTGCCCTCGCCCACGAACAGGAAGGACTTGGTAAGGAGCGGCGCGGCGCGGCCCGCCTGACCGAGCGGCGGAAGGTTGAGATCTTTCAAGAGCGGATGATTGCGGGGGCCGTCGCCATTGGGAACCATCCACAAATGGTCACCGCTGTTCATGTCGATCGCGGTGATCCGGCCGTAGGGCGGTTTGACCAGCGGGAGGCCTTGAGGTCCGTCCAGATAGAGGCCGCCTTGAGTGCGGGCGCGGCGATAGCCGCCCTTGCCATCGGGTTCGAGGCCGGCGACCCAAGGCACGCTCACCGAGGGAACGTAGATTATGCCCGTTTGCGGATCGAGGGCAGCGCCACTCCAATTCGCACCACCGACCCAGCCAGGCATGTACAGTGTGCCCAGTTTGCCGTCGGGCCCGCCAGCAATCGATGGCGGTGTGAAAATATCGCCATGAACATAGTGGCTCAGAATCTCGACCGCTTCCGCGTGAAGTGCCGGTGTGAAATCGATCAACTGATCTTCGCTCATGCCTTGCCTGTCGAAGGGCTTGGGCTTCACAGGGATCGGCTGCGTTGGCGCCGCCTTTTCGCCGGGAATGGTCGATACAGGAACGGGTGTTTGTACGATCGGAAAAAGCGGTTCGCCGGTCACCCGGTCGAGGGCGAATACAAAGCCGGTCTTGGTGACCTGAATGGCGGCCCTGCGCAGGCGACCGTTGACCTTTATGTCGGCCAGTATCGGCGGGGTCGGAATATCGTAGTCCCAAAGGTCGTGATGCACGGTCTGGAAGTGCCAAACCCTCTTGCCGGTCTTGGCGTCTAGGGCAACAAGGGAGTCGGAGAAGAGGTCGTCGCCCGGCCGGATCCCACCGTAATAGTCGTTGGGGGGCGCGCTCAGGGGCACATACACATATCCGAGCTGTTTGTCGGCGCTGAAGCCGTTCCAGGTGTAGGACTTGCCGCCCTCGCGCCAAGACTCGTTCTCCCAGGTCTCGGTACCCGGCTCGCCTTCGTGAGGTACTGTGTGAAATGTCCAGAGCAGCTTGCCCGAATGCACGTCGTAGCCGCGGATATCGCCGGCCAGGGACGCCTTGTTGACATCGGCGGTGCCGGTAGCGATCGGCTGGCCACCGATGACAATGACATTGTTGACGACGATCGGACTAGGTGTGCGCCAGTAGAAGAGATCCTTAGGGTTTACGCGCATGTCAACGCGACCGTTGTCGCCGAAGCCGGGGATGACCGCGCCCGTTTTCGCATCGAGAAGATAGAGATAGGGGCCGCGCACCGTGACGATGCGAGCGCTCGCGCCCTCGCCCCAAATTGCTATGCCGCGGCTAGAGCGGAGCGCGGTCAGAGGACCGTCGCCGGGGAAGTTCGCCTGGCGCCAGATCACCTTGCCGGTACCCGGGTCGCGGGCTTCGACCTGGCCAATTTGATTGCTGATATACATGACGCCATCAAGAACGAGCGGAGCGTCCTGGTAGTTGTTCGACGGCATCAACTCCGGATTTTCGGCCCGCACCGCCGGATCGATCGCCGGAGTACGCCAGGCAACTTTTAGCCGCTTGATATTTCCGGCGTTTATCCGATCGAGTGCAGAGTATTTGCTATCGCCGATATCTCCACCGAGATACGCCCAATCCCCCTTGACCTGAGCATGCGCGGCCGTGGCAAGAAGAAGCATCGCAAAAGCAAAGCTCGTTGTCTTCACTGCCCTCATTTTGCATCATCCCCAGAGGTATCGTCTTTCTCGTACTCTGCTGTCATGTCCGCCATCCAAGGGAGATCTCGTGTCGTTGCAAAAAAATGTGCGTCGCGAAGGGGGCCGCGACGCACACAGGGATCAAAGCGGCCTCGTACGGATCCCGTCAGCGTGGCGGGCATGTGTGCCGCGGTTGCACGTCATTTCGGCATCGCAATCGTCGGCTTGCCATTCTGCTTGTAGATGACGCCACCCTTAATCACAGTCTGCACGTAGGCGAGATCGGTCAGGTCGCTATAAATTGGGTCACCGGGGACGACGATAATGTCCGCAAGCTTGCCCGGCTCAATTGTGCCAAAGTCCGGCGCACCAAACATCCGGTCACGCTTGCCCATGAGCCTTGCATTGACGCGCGTGGTGTCGGAGATGACCTCTAAAGGCGGAACCCCCTCATCGGCGAGCACCTTCATTTCCCTGATCAGACCGTCCGTGTTGAAATTCATGGGCGTCCCGCTATCGGTTCCTACTCCCATGACAGCGCCCGACTCGATCCACTGCTTCACTTGCGGGTCGCGGTACTTCATCTGACGATCGATTTGGGTGAAATAACCTGCGGCGGGCCAATCTTTGAGTGAGGCCTGGACAGCTTCCCACATGTCCTTCGGGAACAGGCTTTTAAGCACCGGATCTTGCAGCCGCTCGGGGAAGGCAAGCGTGTCAGGGTAGAGCCAGCTCCGGTGGGCCGCGGTCAGGACCACAGGGCGGCCGGCCATCGCGATCGCTTTCACCAGTTCGGGAGAAAATGTGGGACCGCCGGCGGAACCCACATGCTGGAGCACGTCCACGCCCGCGTCGAACGCATTGCGCACGGCGGTCTCGTCATAAACGTGCGCATGCACCTTCATTTTATGGGCATGTGCCGCCTTCACAATCGCGAAGTAATCTTCGCGTGTGAGACCCGCGTGAGCCTTGATCACATCGACGCCCATTTTAAAAAGGCGTTCGACTTGTTGGGCACCCTCCTCCGGACTGGTGATTACGGCGGAAGCATCAGCCGGAAAGCCAAGATACGGGGTACGCGTGATCAAGGGCCCCGCCACCTGCAGCCGCGGCCCAGGAATCTCTCCCTTGTTGATGCGATCGCGGAGATTGATGCTGTCTTGCGGCGTGCCGCCCAAATCAATGGCTCCGGTGACGCCTGACATCAACAACTGATAGGCAGAAAGCTGCATGACGTCTTCGACGGAATATTTTTTCCCTTGGGCCGTTTTGAGCCAGTCAAACCAGCCGCCTTCATCCGCGTAGCCAAGCAACATCAGATGTGCATGTGCTTCTATCAAGCCGGGCATCATTGTTTGGCCGCTGGTGTCGATGACGGTCGCACCGGCGGGAATTTTTACCTCGCCTGCCCTGCCGACTTGGACAATCCGGTCGCCCTGAATGACGATGGCGGCATCGTGCAGCGGCGGCACACTCAATCCGTTGATCAGCATGCCACCAACGAGAACCGTCGTTTTCGGCTGCTGCGCGTAAGCGGGCGCGCAAAGCAGGACTACTGCGATAAGCATCAACCCGCGAACGAGCCCTCTGAAATTCGCGTTCTCATTCATTCTTTTGCCCTCCAGGCCGTAATTCCTATTGTGTTGCAGGAGCACCGCGCCGGCGGTGCTCCTGCAATAGGCGTCACATCTTAAACCGAAAACCCGCACGGAATACCCGGCCGAGCACGTCAAACTGCGTCGCGTTGATCGGGTTGTTCGTCCAGGATTGGTAGCCGGTCGGACCGAGGGGCACGATGGCAGGGTCTTTGTTGAAGATGTTGCGGACGTTGAAATAGACCTCGTACTGCCCGTCCCCGCCGAACATGTAGCTCGCGGCCAAGTCGAAATAGGTCGCGCCGGCCACCTGGATGTTGTCGTAGGTGGGGTGATTTGCCGTTGAAGTCGGACATCCGGACTGGCATTCGATGAAGTTGTTGTCGATGACCATGGGGGTGACGCCGCGCATCGCACCGGTCAGCGAGAGCGGGCCGTTCAAGTAGTTGACCGACAAGTCGTAACGCCAATCCGGCAGCGCGGTGCCGGAGCCGCCGCCGCTGTTTGTCTGACCAACCCTCTGGACGATAACAGAACCCGGAAGGCCGGAATTCACCGTGTAATCCATATAGTTCGTCGCAAGTCCTCGGATGCTCATCGCACCATCCAGATCCGAGAACAGGTCGGCCAGTTGGAACCGGTAGCTGGTTTCAAAATCCAGCCCCTTCGTGCTCTCCGAAGCCAGGTTCAGAGGCTTGACGACGATATCGTACTGGTTGGCCGCGCCCGGGGTTGCGGTGATCAGCGCGCAACCTTGCTGGTTGCCGGCAGCACACAGGTTGACGATCTGTTGGACCGTCAAGCTGCCGATGCCGCCGGAAATGTCGACCTTGTAAAAGTCGATCGACGCGTTGAAGCCCGGCAGGAAGGTCGGCTGAAGCACCATGCCGACGCTGTAGGTCTTGCCGATTTCCGGAGCGAGGTTGGGGTTGCCCGACGCCAACGACCGGGCCGTCCTCGGGGCGCCGGTCGCCGGATCCTGGAAAGAACTCTGGGCCTGGAATACGCCAGCGAAACGGTCGGCGAGGTTCGCTTCACGCACATCGCGCGAGACGATACCGCGGAATCGCACGCTGTCGATAGGCGAATACTCAGCGCCGATCTTCCATGTACCATAGGTGCCGGTGTCGTACTTCACAGCACGGGCGGCAGCGTTGATGTCCAGCGATTTCGCCCAGACCTCGTCCTTAGCCAGCGGGACAACAGTTTCGACATAGGCGTCCGACACGTTGTAGCCGCCGATCGTCGGCAGGCCGCCGGTGGTGTCCCAATTACCCGGGCTGGCTTGCGTGACGGCGTCGGCATAGCCGTTGGCCGATTCCGTGCGATGTTCGGCGCCGAAGGCCAGCGAGACCGGGCCAGCCCAGATGTTAAACGGCTCACCCGTGATGTTGACGCTGACGACGTTCTCTTCGAAGTGGCTGTGCTGGTTCGGATTGCCGGTCACATAGGCGATCTGGGCCTGACTGTTCACGCCGGTGCCGAACAGGTCGTAGGGAACGCAACCGTTTGTTGGGTTGGTCAGGGTCGAGCGGCAGACAATCGAGCCGTTCGGCGCGCGCACCGCGTCGATCGCTTGATTCCAGTTCGCAAGCCGGGTGGCGTTTGTCGCGGTGTTGGCCAGAGTGGCGCGCGCATACTGGTAATAGGCGCTCAGTTTCCAATCCGTGCCAAGGGCACCGAACGTGCCGTTGACGCCGGCGACGCCGCGGGCATAGCCGTGCTCCGCGTGGGCGCCCGACGCCCCGTTATCACCCTTCATCGTGCCGAACGGGACCGAGGTGAGGCCGAGCGCCGTGATCCGGTTGGCGAGGGCCACGGGCATGTAGGCATTGTCGGCTTTCACGCTCAGGTTATTACCGAAGCCGCCATAGTAGTACCTGGTATCGGTATCCAGGTGGGACACCATCCCCTCGGCAAATACGTTCCAGTCATCTGAAATGTCATAACTGACGCGGGTGAACAGGTTCTGGCGGTTCTGCTTGGGAACCAAGCTGTTGTCCACATTGGCACGGAGGTTGTTGTCGCCCATTGTTCCGCCCGACATGATCGGATCGGAGACGATGGGTCCGAAGGTGAGGTTGTACATCGTTCCACCGGGGCCGAACGCGATCCCGCGCAGCGACGCACACGTCGAGGTCGCCGAGCAGGCGATGGCCCCGCCGAGCGTCGCCGTGCTGAGCGCCACCTGCGGCCGACGTAGGACCAGCGGCTGACCGTTGGTCGCCGTGTAGGCCGGGTTGTTGATGAACGCCCAGCCGGCTTTGGTCCATGGGCGGTTGCTGGGATCATAGACCCCGTTTTCCCTCGAGGCTTCTCCGCTGAGCAGGAAATGGCCACGGTCATTGGCAAATCCCATACCGAAGCTCAAATCGGCTTTCCATTGGCGATCATCGCCGTATTCCGTTTGTCCGCCCGAGATATCGCCCTTGAGGCCGGTGAACTTGGTGTCGAGCACGAAATTGACGACGCCCGACAGAGCGTCCGAGCCGTAGGAGGCCGAGGCGCCGCCCGTCACAACGTCGACGCGCGAAATCAGCTGCTGCGGCAGCTCGCTGACATCGACCACGCCGTTGTTGATCATTCCGCCGACGCGGCGGCCATCGAGCAGGGTCAGGGTGCGGACATCGCCGATGCCGCGCAGATTCAGCGAGTTGATCCCCTGACGACCCGCCCCAACCTGGTTCGAGGTCACCGTCGGGGTTTGGCTGCCCGAAACTGCCGGAAGCGTGTTTACAAAATCCGCGATATTCGGTGTGGCCGACTTTGAAATTTCGTCGGCGCTGACGATCGATACTGGCGTTGGAGATTCATACCCGTCGCGTTGAACGCGCGAACCTGTCACGACAACGGTTTCGATCTGTGGCGTTGCTTTATCAGCCGCGGTTTGCGCCATCGCTGCCGTTCCCAGCAACATCGGCAAGGCAGCACCGGAAAGCATCAGGTTGCAGGATATTTTTGACGCACGAGACACAGACCAGAACATATTTTTTCCCCTCAAAGTAAACATGTTGCAACAATGCTATGCGTTTATGATTGAGCTATTTCGGAAGCTCCAAGGCGACGCGCCTCTCATTTTGGTCGAAATGCTCGTCTTTTCCGGCGCAACTTGGCGTTCGCGATCCATCACGCAGTCGCCCCCTCTTTGAGCGCCACACCGGCTCAGTCTTTGCCCCCGGCCACTTCGCGCAACGTCGCGAAGCACACTTTTTTTGACCGTTGATCTTCTATCCCAGGGATAAGAGTATTCGGCGAGGCGACTTGTGCAATTCGGGGCACGACATTGCTTAAGGCATTGATTTTTCAGCGCGCATGGGCCGCGAAGATCCCGGATTGTTACTATTTCCGCCTAATGGAATTGTTAGCCTGTGCGGATTTCCGCACAACCAAGGTAGAGCCACGATGACAGCCATCGCTATGGATGAGTCATTTGCTTCAGCGAAACCGGCATGGAGATGGATCGCACTTTTGCTGTTGCTTTTGGCCGCCTCTTTGATCGCCTTGACCGTCTATGGCGTGGTTTACGAGCGCGAAGCGAAAATTCTTGTCTCGGAAGCGAAAGTAGAAGCGCAGCTGCAAGCGGCGGTTCTAAAGAGTGACCTGGAAAAGCAACGATCGGTGCCAGTGATCCTCGCGATGGATACTGACTTGGCCGAATCCGTTAGAAGCCCATCACCGGAACATTCCCTTACTATTTCCAAAAAGCTGGAAACTCTCCGGCACGCTACCAATGGCGCGGTCATTTATGTCATCGACGACCACGGTCGCACTCTCTCGGCAAGCAACTATGCCGAACCCGACACGTTCGTTGGGCAAAATTTCGGTTTTCGCCAATATTTTTCGGAAGCTTTAAAACGCGGCGAAGCCGAGCAATTCGCCATGGGCTCGGTGAGCAAGCATCCAGGCCTTTATTTTGCGCATCGGATCGGGGATAGCGCTGGTCCCTCTGGCGTCGTAGTTGTCAAAGTTGAATTCAACGAAATAGAGGCATCGTGGCGCGGCGCGTCCACAAAAACTTTCGTTGCGAACTCCGCTCACCAAATTTTATTGACCAGCGTTCCAAATCAACGCTTCCATAAATTGCCGCAACCTTCACCCGGCACAATCGTAACTTCGCTACCGGCATCGATATACGGGTGGACACTCACCCTGTACAGTTCGCGAATAGACGCTCTCAAGTCCGCTCGAGCCGCCGCGCTCATCGCAGTCTTGGTTGAAATACTTCTGGCAATTTCCCTGCTTTGGCTGTCACGTCGCCGGAAACATATTGCCGAGCGGGTCACCGCTGAAGCACGCTACCGGGTCCGGTTGGAACAAGACGTCGCCCGGCGAACTCAAGAGTTGAGTGCAGTAAACAACCTTCTTTCAAAAGAAATATCCGAACGGCAGCAAGCAGAAGGGCGTTTAAACGAACTTCAGGCCGACCTTATACAAGCAAACAAGTTGGCCCAACTCGGCCAGATAACTGCTGGTGTTGCTCACGAAATCAATCAACCTCTCGGAGCCATTCGCATTCTCGCCGATAACTGCATAGCGCTGCTTGGCAGAAAAGATAGCAAGGCGCCAAATCTCATCAGTAAAAACTTGGACAACATTGTGCGCCTCAATGAGCGAATTGGTCACATCACGCGGGAGCTCCGCGCCTTTTCCCGGAAGGGCAATCGAGAAACCGGGCCTATCTCTCTTAAGGATTCACTTAACTCGGCCATCCTACTCAACCAATCTCGATTGCGGGAGAATAGGGTCAAGCTTATTCGCGACCCCTTTGATCTGAAACTTCAAGTAATTGGTGGCCGCATTCGTCTTGAACAAGTGTTCGTGAATTTGCTGCAAAATGCTTTTGAGGCCCTTGAAGGCACGGCCCGCCCCCAGATCAGAATAACCGTAATCGTTGAAACCGATTGGGTCCTCGTTCGCATCATAGACAACGGACCTGGCCTGCCGCCGGATGTAGCGAAGGCCCTTTTTACCCCGTTTACGACCACAAAAGAAAACGGCCTCGGTCTCGGTCTGGTGATTGCTCACGACATTGTTCGAGATCTCGGTGGTGAGATGAACGTTGAGAGCTCGAAGGGCGGGGCCATATTCACAGTAAAATTGAAAAAGGTATAGCCGTGACAATCCCCGATCATCTTAATGCCGAAATGTCTCCACGAGTTATCTTGATTGATGACGATAGAGATTTTCTCGACGCGCAGGTTCAGGCACTTGAATTGGCTGGTTTTGCCGTCCAGGCTTTTTTGAGCGGCACGGAAGCGATACGTCACATAACACCTGAATTCGATGGGGTTATCGTCAGTGACGTTCGCATGCCCAATATGGATGGGCTGAGCCTCTTCAAGCACGTGCACGAGCTTGATCCAGAACTGCCGGTCTTACTACTGACGGGTCACGGAGATGTTCCTATGGCCGTTCAGGCATTAAAGGATGGGGTCTACGACTTCCTGATAAAGCCGTTCTCGGTCGCGGAGCTGATCGCATCCCTGGGCCGCGCATCTCAAAACAGGGAATTGGTCATCGAAAACAGAAACCTGCGCAAGCTTCACGCAGGTTATATCAACGCGAAGACCGCACTGGTCGGCGAAAGCATGGTGATGGATTCGCTTCGCCAAACCATTTCTCAGATAGCCGAGGCCGACGTAGATGTTCTGATTACGGGCGAAGGCGGTGCGGGGAAAAAAACCGTCGCCCGATCGCTGCATAGCTTGAGCCATAGGAAGGCAAAGCCATTCGTGCAAATTAACTGCGCGTCACTGTCTGAGGATAATTTTTATGCGGAAATGTTTGGCAGCGTGCCCGAAGAGGCGCCGCACCAGCGTTACGCGCCAAAACGCGTTATTGGTCATCTTGAAAGAGCGCATCGCGGAACTATTTTGTTCGATGACGTAGGCGCTCTTTCTCTACAGCAACAGGCCGCACTTCTTCGCGTCGTCGAAACGCGAGAATGCTTGCCACGTGGTGCGGACGAACCCAGGCCACTCGACTTGAGAATTGTCGCGACTTCTCGTGAAAACCTCAGGGAATCTGTTCAGAATGGAACATTTCGAGCGGACCTGTTTTATCTGCTGAGCGGCGTTACGCTGCATGTTCCGCCCCTTTCGGAGAGACGCGCCGATATCCGCCTTCTTTTTCAGCATTTTCTCTTCGCTGCTAGCGCTCGAACCAAAAGACCTGTTCCACGGCTAACCTTGCGCGCCCTCATGCATCTTCAGCGTCATGATTGGCCAGGAAACGTTCGTGAATTGGAGCGCTTTGCGGAGCGCTTTGCTCTTGGTTTAGAACCTGAGGAGGAAGATTCATTTGCTTCTGATAACTCATCGCCTGGGCTAGCGGAACGGGTCAATCAATTTGAAGCAGAACTTATCCAAGAGGTCCTAAGCCGGTATCAAGGAGACGCGAAGCGTTCGATGGACGCCTTGAAGCTGCCAAGAAAGACCTTTTACGATAAGCTAACTCGACACCATATCCGGATTTCGGATTACCGATAAAAATACACCCAACCACTCAAGTTCGAGTCTTATCAGCTAGTGCTGGAAAACTTTCAGGCCAGCCTGAGATAACGCGCCGACGCAACACGGAATCATCGGCAGAGGCGAGGACCAGAAACTTATGGGACCTTTGCTATTCGCTGAATTGGGCCCAACAACATGCGTTCCATCCGCTTCACCCGCGAAAAATCCGGTTCGAACGAAACAGTGTGGTGGGCTCGGCAGGACCCACAAACTCCGTAATTATTATAAAATATCAATGGCTTATGAGTTCAGCCGCCAACGATACCAACACATATACCAACAAGTTTGTTGCGTGTTCATGAGATTTTGGCTGTCGCATCCCGGGCCGTCAAATCCGCTCAACATAACTCGCGTCGTAGATCGGTCCGAAGCAACTTGGAAAAATCCAGCCCCCTTGCTGGATCAGAGCCACCTCATGCGATGACGAACCGGCGTACGACTTCCCAAATCGATTTTTTGCGCGCTTCGGCTTCCTTCGGATCGGCCATGTCGTGTTTGAAGATGGACCGGAAAGTGTAGCGATTGGATACGTTGAAGAAACAAAGCGCC
The DNA here is from genome assembly GCA_040389245.1 of Pseudomonadota bacterium. GTDB lineage: Bacteria > Pseudomonadota > Alphaproteobacteria > Micropepsales > Micropepsaceae > Rhizomicrobium. The sequence goes on from JAZKAH010000003.1 coordinate 324,139, forward strand.
GCGATTGTTGTGTAGAGATCGAAATTGTCCAGGCCCGCGCGCATGCTGCCCCCGCGCGCGCCTCGCTCGCAGATATTGGCGACCGCGTCCAGAACGCTTGTATTGACGGATGTCACCTGCGGTAGCTTGGCCACGTGTTGGCCCTTGTGGATATTTTCAACCATCACCAGGCGCACGATCCCAGCATTCTTGAGATGATAATCGAAAGTGAAATCGACCAGTAGCTTGAGTGCTTCCAACGGTTCGCGATGGGTAAGATCGAGCTCCAATTCGGCGGTCCGGAGCTTTTCGTAATAGGACAGCAGAACCGCTCGGTAGAGACCGTCCTTGTCGCCGAAATAGTAATACAGCATTCGCTTGCTGGTATTGGTGCGCGCCGCGATGCGGTCGACGCGCGCGCCTGAGAGCCCCCGCTCCGCGAACTCAGCCGTCGCAACGTCAATAATATTGGCGCGCGTTTTCTCGGGGTTTTTTGCCCGCGATGGCTGCTTTTTCTTGGTCCGCTTCGTCGCCACGAATCCCCTCCCAACGCCCGCATACGCGAGACGTCATGCCGAAACACCGGTATTTATCATAGATAACAATCCTTTGCGCGGCCCAGTCAAAAAAAAGCGCCGCATGCGGACATGCGGCGCCAAGTGTTGCCCTACGGGGAAGAAGGGCGGGAAAATCAATCGCGCGGACGGGGTTGATCGGGGCTGACGCGCGGAATGGCTTTTGCCGGGTGGGCGGCCAACCAGTCCATGCGAGCAGTATCAAGCTTGCCGACCCGGATTGTGTCTCCGAACTCGATTTTGCGCTCGTCGCGCGGGGACCAGGCCGGCCAGCGGACGTCCGCGGTGTTGGGATTGCCGGTATCGGCGAAGGCGATCATCGACCCCATCATATCCGCAGACATCTTCCGATCTGCGGCGGTCCATGCGCGCGTCGTCCGGAACATGTTGAACATGTCCAATGTGCCGAACCAGAAGGGAATATCGGCAGTGTGATAGGCGCCCGCGGTCTGCGGATTCATATCTGCGATCTTGACGCCCGGCGCGAAGGACGGGTTGCGCGCGAACATGTCGATATAGGCCGGCGATTTGTTATATTGGTTCTGCAGGCGGGCACACACCCGCGCCGACTGCTCCAGATCAGCCTCGCGGGCCGCGTCCATGCCGACTTTGCGAATGTCGGAGTCCTGGGTTACGGGAAAGCGCTTCAGGAATTCAGGTGCATCGGGGCCATACATGGCTTCCACGACGGCTTTATAATCCGCGACGGTCTTTGCTGTGACCAAGGGGCTACCGGCGTCCAGATCCTCGTGATTGAAGCTGGCTATAATCGGCACGTCATTTTCCATATGCGACTGCAACATTTCGAGCCGCGTATTTGGCGTGAAATAGCCGTCGATGATAGCCCCCGTGCGTACGCCCTGGACATTCACACCAACCTGTCGTTCGGATTGCACAGCCAAAATCCGGTCGGCGGGGATCTCGCGCATCTCTTCCAGACTGGCTGCGCCCAGACGTTTTTGAATTTCGAGCCCGTTTTTTTCTCCGTCGGCCAATGTCGGCATTGCTCCGCCCAAAGGGCCAGCGCCCATCCAACTGCAGCCGCTCGACATGACCGCGCCTCGAAACAGGCCCTTGGACAAGGGGCTGAACAACTGCGCCGTAACAGACTGGGCACCAGCGGATTGGCCCATAATGACAATCTTGGACGGATCGCCGCCAAATTTGGCGATGTTGTCGTGCACCCATTTTAGAGCGGCGTTCTGATCCAGATAGGCATAGTTGCCAGAATGGCCACCCTGCTCCTTGGTAAGCTCGGGATGCGCCATAAATCCCAGGATGCCGACGCGATAGTTGAGATTTACGAAGACGGCCTTGCCGGTCTTGGCGACATCCTCACCGCCATAGAGCGCGATTCCGCTAGAGCCGATGGTGCCGCCGCCGCCATAAATGAACACGATCACCGGAAGATTCGAACCCTCGTGCGCGGTGCCCGGCGCCCAAACATTCAGATAGAGGCAATCCTCGCCTGTCGCCTCTTCCCCGAAATAATGATTGATGTTGTGCGGGCGCAGAACCTGGATGCATTCCGGCATCTTGCGGTCAGCATTCCAAACCCCATTCCAATGGATCGGCTGGGGCGGCCGCCAGCGCAAATCATTCACCGGCGGTTTGGCGAAAGGCACGCCGAACCATGCCTTGATGCCGGTCGGCAAAATATTGCCGGCAACAAGTCCTTCGCTGGTGGCTATCGGCGCAATCGGGTTGTCGACTTGGGCAAGAACGGGAGGCGCACCCGCCACCATCAACAGCAATGCTGAAAACAGAGTACGGATGCGTCTCACCGGTGCCCCCATGGCCGTTAGAAGGATTTGCGGAACCCGACCGAGATGACGCGGCCGATCGGGCTTGCGTCGGTCGCGTCATAACCGGCCGACACATCGTAGAAGGGCGGCGCCTCGTCAAAGATGTTGGACCCGTCGAGATAGACCTGGGTGTCTTTGAGCCAGACATTGTCTTGGAACGGCAGGTTATAACCGAGATGGAAGTCGACCGTCGTGAATGGCCCGACATGCTGGATGCCGGTGGGATAGAGCGCCACGGGTTGATTGATCAGCTTGTAGGGGGCCGCGTAATTGATGAAAATATTGGCATTGATTGGATCGAACTGCCAACCGATGTCGAACCTCGCCACCAACGCCAGTGCGCTGAATGTGGTGTTGAAGTTCTGGTTCAGATAGCTGATCTGCGGCGTGCCGGGCGCCGATCCGAAGGCGACTTCCTTGAATCGAACCTTCTGACTGCCGCTGACGCCGGTCGAGAACGCGCCGTAGTCGTCGGTGGCGAAGAAGTAGTGTGCATCGAAATCGATGCCTGCCGAGTCGATGTTATAGGCGTTGTCCTGTTGGAAGCTGTAAATGAAGTAGTTCGCGGCCGGCAGCGGGCTGGTTTGCAGCAGTCCGGGCGCCAGGGTCGAAGCCAATTGCGCGGCTGTTACGGTGCCGTTCGGGCCCGCTCCCAGCGTCACCTTCTTATACAAGCCAGGCGTCACCACATCGTTGGTTAAAGTCGGCGCCGTGATCAGGCCGGTATATTTGGAAATCCAATAGGTGGCGGACATGTGCAATCCCGGCAGAAAGGTGGGATTGAAATCCAGGCCGAAGGACCGCGAAGAACCCGTCTCCGGCTTCAGATTCTGATTGCCGCCGGTGATCTGCACGCCATTGACGGTGGTGTTGTTGATGAAGCAACCCGAAGCCGAGCATTGCGATGCCTGGATGCCCGCGGGAAGGCTGGCCTGCCAAGCCGCTTCACCGGGGAAACTGTTCGGCAATAAAACCTGAGTGGTGTTGTTTGTGGTGGAACCGCCGTAACCGGATTCGGTGGTGATACCGTTGGCGTCGCCATGGCTGGTCAACGCGGGCGCCGTGAAGGATGTGCCATAGCTGGCACGCGCCTTGACGCCTTCGATGATGGTCCAGTCCACCGAGAATTTCGGATTGGTCGTGCCGCCGAAGTCGTTGTAGTGGTCATAACGCGCCGAGGCATCGAAATTGAAGGCCTTCACCAACGGAAGACCCATCTCCTCACTGACGATGGGAATGCGCAATTCGCCGAACGCGGCTTCAACCCAACGGCTCAAATTGGCGGCCAGGTAGATGTTGCTGACGCTGGTCGAGGACGGCCGGGTGGTGAACTGGTTCAACCCATAGCGAATGCCTTCCACGCCGAACGCCGCCTTGACGTCGCCAGCCGGGAGCGTGAACAACGAACCATCGACTTTGAATGTCGCGTCGGTGATCGTTTGTGTCGTCGCTGATTTCTGCTGGCCGAGCAGGAACAGCTTGGTGGCGTTGGAGGTATTGCCGCCGCCCCAGGCATCGAGCACGAAAGCGCTGGGAGAGGACAGGTTCTGTGTCGTCAAGGTCGAAACTGCACCCAGTGTCGTTGCCGAGGCGCTGCCGCTGGTCGAGGTCGTGCCGTTCAGGGCAAGGCTGGCGCAGGCGGCGCAAAGCTGGCCATTGACGTTCGCGAAGCTGTTGTCCTGACCGAAGGTAGCTCCCAGGCTGGCGTGCCAGTCGCCCCAGAGTGGCTTGTCGATCCCGATCGTGCCGAAAATAGTCTGATCGCCGGACTTGGTGATCGCCGAGCCGGGATAGAGGGTGTTCGCGTCGAAATTCACCGTCTCGCTGGTCACCCCTGCCGGGCCCTTGAAGAACGGATTGATTGAGCCGGCGCCGCCGGGCGGCGTGCTGCCAGGGCCATAAGCCGTTGCGGTCAGCGTGCCGCGCGATTGGCGCTGGCTGTCCAGCCGGTTCGAGTAGACCACATCGGCGGTCAGGGCGAAGTCACCGATTTGCTGCGAAAGGGAAATCAGGGCGCTGTTTCGGATTTCGCTCGGCAGGATGTCGGCATAACCGGTGTAGTCGCAGACTTTCGCCGCGGCGCCGGTCTGGCCTGCGCCCGTATAGGGCGCCGAATAAAAGAGACTGGTGCCGGTGGGTGTTACTTCCGCAGGACCGCAATTGTTGGAAGCGAAATTCTGTCCACCGAATCTGGTCTTGTTCAAAGCGTAAAAGGATTGGCGATCGGCGCCGCTCAGGGCATCGCGCGACGACCAGTTATAGGCCACCATGACCGAGCCGGAATCCCAGGACTGGCCGCCGACCGCTCCGACATTCTGCGTGCCGTAACTGTCGCCAAATCCCGCCTGAGCCGAGATCTCTAGACCGTCGTAATGCTTGCGGGTGATGAAGTTGATGACACCCGCGACTGCGTCAGAACCGTAGATCGAGGACGCGCCATCGGGAAGAACTTCCACGCGCTGAAGTGCGATTGCCGGGATCGAATTCGGGTCGCCCAGCGAATGGGCGAGCCCGGTGAGCGGCATGCGATGGCCGTCGATCAAAACCAAAGTACCGTTCGAAGCGCTCGCGCCCAAGCCGTGGACCGTCGGCGCGTTGGTGCCGCTGGCATCCGCGCTGCCGAAACTGCCCTGTCCGGCATTGCCAAAACCCTGAACCGACGGGATTGTGGTGAGAAGCTGCTGCACCGTCTGCGCGCCCGTGGCTTCGATGGCGCTGCGATCCACCGTGATAAGATTCTGGCCAACCGGGGTGGCGCCGCGGATACTGGTGCCGGTCACGACAACGGTTTCGACCTTGTCCGTATCGTCCTGAGTTGCCGCAGCCTGGGCATAGGCGGTGGCCGTCGAAATCGCGGCGATCGCACTGCCGATCAGGAGGCGCTTGGCAATCTTGCGCGAGACGGTTTCGGACTTGCGGGCGGCATTCATCGTTCTTCCCTCCTGGAACTGGTTGACTTGAATGACCCGGAGGGGAATTGCGCGAGTGGGCAGCGCTCGATGCGCGCCGGTGTATTCATACCGGATTGCACGCGATTTCCTCCCGTACCGAGCCCGCGGTTCGTGCCGCGAATTTTTATAACTAACTAGTTGGTACACGCAAGAAATGGCATGGAAAAAGCAGTGCCGTCAACGCCAGGCTCGCGATTGTACCAAATGGTCTATTGGCAGCGATCTTTTTGCAACGCTTGCCGGCGGGCAAAAAGATCAGGTTTTTCCATGGGCTTAGAGCAAAATCGCTGAACCACCGAAAAGCGATTTTGTGCGCCGCATCAAACACGGTCCGAAAATATTTCCGGGCTGCCAGAAATCGGCAACCGAAGCTCCCGTAGATGATGGACCGCCCGTCTTGCGGTCCATCACGTCGAAACGTGATGGACTTTTTTGCCCGGCGAATAGATGTCCATGATGTTCCAATGTCCTGCTGTGGGCACGGGCGCATTTTCCATGATCACATCCAGCACATAGGGTACATTCGCCTTGATCGCCGCTTCCAACGCAGGCTTGAACTGATCGGCGGATTCAATCCGAACGGCATCAATGCCATAGGCTCGGGCAATCGCCGCGTAGTCGGGCGAATAAGGCTTACCGTTTTTTTCAAAAATTGTGCCGGTGGTGGTGCCGTAATGGGCCTTCTGCAGCCCGGCAATGGTGCCGTAAGCGAAGTTGTTCATGATAATCCAGATTACCGCGGCATCTTCCTCATAGGCGGTGGCCAGCAGCGCCGGATTCTGGCCGAAGCCGCCATCGCCGACGAGGGAAACCACGACCCTCCCCGGACAGGCAATCTTGGCGCCAATCGCAGCGGGCGCACCGAAGCCCATCGTCGCATAACCACCCGGTGTCAACACCGAGCCGGGGGTATAGACGGGAAATTGCTGGCCGACGCCGTTCTTGTTCCAGCCCACATCCGTGGTGATGATGGCGTCGCGCGGCAGCACCGCACGCACATCCGCGAGGATCCGCTCGGGCCGCATGGGAAACTGATCGGAAATTTCGGCGGCGTGATTGCTCCGTTTGAATTCGGCGCGATACGCGGCGATCTCCTTGCGCAACGCTTCGTTCCTGCGACCGTCGGGCGCCGCTTTCTTGGCAATGCGATTGAGCGCGGTCAGCGCCTGTTTGAGATCGGCGATTGCGCCGATTTCGACGGGATAGTTGCGTCCAATCTCGCTCGGATCGATATCGATATGAATCAGGCGGGTGGGCGGAATGCTGAATGTGTATTCCGGGTCCCAGGAACTGCAATCGGCTTCACAAAAGCGGGTGCCCAGCGCCAAGATGACGTCAGCGGTGCGGCAGGAATCATTGATGTACTGGGTGCCCCAGAAGCCGGTCATGCCCAGGGTGAAGGGATGATCATCCGGCAAGGCGCCCTTGCCCATGAGCGAATGCGCTACCGGGATGCCAAGCCGATCCACCAGGGCGGCCAGTTCGGAGGCCGCATCCGCCAGCATGATACCGCCGCCTGCATAAATCAGCGGCTTCTTGGCGCCGAGAAGCGCGGCGACGATTTTCTCCGCCACAGTCTCATCCAGCGCCGGTTTGGCGTAGGTCCGCGCGTTCGGCTTAATCCGATCGAAAAAGGCCGTGTCGAGCTCCGCGGAAAATATGTCCATTGGCACCGAGACCAGCACCGGGCCGGGGCGACCGCTCTCGGCCAGATGAAATGCCTTATCGATGATCTCGGGAAACAGGTCGGCCCGCTCGACGCGCCAGGCCCGCTTCACGAATGGCCGGTAGATTTCGAATTGATCAGCGTCCGCGTGAAGATTGATCTCCTGGTGCGGATGCTTGCCGAAATAATGCGTGGGAATGTCCCCGGCGATGACGACCATCGGGATGGAATCCAGCGCCGCCGTGGCGACTCCCGTTGCCGCATTGGTCAGGCCTGGCCCCAGATGCGACAGGATGACGGAGGTTTCCTTCTTGGCCCGCGCATAACCGTCGGCAGCGTGGGCGGCGACCTGTTCGTGCCGGGAGTTGACGAACCGGATCGAGCTTTTTCCGATCTCCGTCAGCACCGCAATGTTGGTGTGACCGCACAGCCCGAAAATATGGGTCACGCCGCGCTCTTCCAGATACCGGACCAGCTGCTTGGAAACGAGCTCTTTCATACGTTACTCCTGTCGTCTTATTCGGGTTTGCGTGGGCCGGGGCCGGAATAGGTATAGGGAATGGACTTTGGCATCGGGCCCTTCATGCGGCTGCCGCGGCGCATCTCTTCCCAGGCATGCGAAAGAATGCCCACCGAGCGCGACAGGATGAACAGCCCGCGCCCCAGCGGCGCCGGAAATCCCAGTTCGCAGAAAATTACAGCCGTGACCCCGTCGATGTTCATCGGGATGGGCTTGCCTGTGCGCCGCAGAACGCCGGCTTCCACGGCGCGCCCGATTTGGGCATAGCGGCCGGTGGCTGCACCGTCGCGGCGCGCTTCCTCGACCATCGCGAACAAAGGCGCGCAGCGCGGATCGACGGGATGGAAGCGGTGACCGAAGCCGGGAATGATCTTGCCATGCACGGCGACGAATTCCGCCAGCGCCTGGTCCACAGCGCCCGGCAGGTCGTTCCCGGCTTTCGGATTGCCGGCGATTTTCTCATAAAGTTCCATGCATTGCTGGCCCGCGCCGCCATGCACGTCGCCCAGAACATTGACCGCGGACGCCATGACGTTGTTGAGGTCGAGGCCGGTGCTCGCGGCGATCCGCGCGATGGCGATGGATGGCGCGTGTGGGCCGTGATCGACCGAAGCGACCAGTGCTCCCTCCAGCAATCTTGCCTGCGCCGGGGTGGGCAATTCGCCGCGCAACATCAGCCAGATCATCTGGGGAAAACTGACCGTGCCGATCAGGTCCTGAATGGCATAGCCGCGCACGCCGATCTTGCCGGGATGAATGTCGATGATTTCCGTATTCCACCAGGCCTTGACCTCGGCGAGCAGTTCCTCGGGCGTTTTCTCGCTCATACGTCCTGCCTCCCGTGGATTTCACTGATCTCGTCCGTGCTGTAGCCAAGGCTGGACAGGATCTCGTCCGTATGTTCGCCCAGCGCGGGGGGCGGCCGGCTTATCGTGTCCCCACAATCCGACACGGCATAGCCGCCTCCCATCACGGTGATGGAACGGTCCAGTCCCTTCGTGCCTTCAATGTTGTGAAGCAGTTTGCGGTGCTTGGTGTTCGGCAGATTCAAGGCTTCCGGCACGCTGAGCACGCGGCCAGCGGGTATACCGATCTTACTGAACGCCGCTTCCCATTCCGCCGCCGATTTTCCCTTCAGGCAAAGCTCGATCTCTGCAGTGAGTGCGGCACGATTTTTCTTGCGCGCTTCACGCTCGGAAAAACGCGGATCACTGACCATTTCCGGGCGCCCGATGACCTCCGCGAGCGCCACAAATTGCTCCTGCTTGTTGGCGGAGATATTGAGAAGCCCCTCACCCGTCGCGAAAGTCCCCGAGGGCGCGGCGGTGAAGTTGTCGTTGCCCATCGGCACCGGCTCTTGGCCAGTGATAAGATAATTTGAAACCACCCAGCCCATCGTGGCCAGGGTGGAATCCAGCATCGCGACGTCGATGAACCGCCCTTCGCCGTTACGGGCCGCGCCGGTGAGCGCAGCAGCGATGGCAAAGGCCGCGGTCATGCCGCCAATGGAATCGCAGACCGGGTAACCCACCCGCAACGGTGCGCTTTGCGCATCGCCAGTGATGCTCATGGCCCCAGAAAGGCCCTGAATGATCTGGTCATAGGCCGGTGCGTCCTTCATGGGACCCGACTGACCGAATCCGGACAGCGCGCAATAGATCAGCTTGGGATTGACCTGTTTGAGGGCGTCGTAACCCACGCCCAGACGGTCCATCACGCCGGGGCGGAAATTCTCCACCACCACATCGGCGCTCTTCACCAGACGCTTGAAGATCTCCTTGCCGCCTTGGGATTTGAGATTGATGGTGATCGAGCGCTTGCCGGAATTCTGCGCCAGGAAGGACGCGCCCATATGGATCTTGCTGAGAGCGGGATCGGCGCCCAGCTGGCGGGCAAGATCTCCGGTGCCCGGCGTCTCCGCCTTGATCACGTCCGCGCCCAGAAGCGCCAGCTGATAGGCGCAGAACGGGCCCGCCAGAACATTGGTGACGTCGATGACGCGAATGCCTTTGAGCGGCGCGGACATGGCGACCTAGCGGCGAATGAAAGGGTTAGGGACGTCAAGATCCGTGGAGATCCAGACGCATTTGGTTTCCAGAAACTCTTTCATGGCGTCCGAGCCGGATTCCCGACCGACGCCGGAGCGCTTGAAACCACCGAAGGGAGACGTGAAGCTGGTCGCCCGGTAATTGTTGACCCAAACGGTGCCCGCCCGCAGGCCATCAGCCATTTTCATTGCCCGCTTCAGACTTTTCGTCCAGACGCCGGCGGCCAAGCCGTACAGCACGTCATTGCCGATACGCAGAGCGTCGTCCTCGTCTTTGAACCTGATGACACTGAGAACGGGTCCGAACACCTCTTCCTGGGCGATCCGCATCTTGTTGTCGACGCCGGTAAAAATCGTGGGCTCGATGAACTGCCCTGCGCCCAGATCGCTCCTGGCCTGTCCGCCCAGCACGCATTTCGCGCCTTCGGACTTGGCGATTTCGATGTAGGAGAGAATTTTCTGGAATTGCGGCTTGGTCGCGATCGGGCCGATCTGAGTTTCGGCCAATCCCGGATCGCCCAACTTTGCTCCCCTCACAAAATCGACCAAACGGCTGACAAAGTCATCATGGATGCTTTCCTGCACCAGCAGGCGCGATCCGGCGATGCAGGTCTGTCCTGCTGCCGCGAAAATGCCGGAGACAACGCCCTTCACCGCTTGATCGAGATCGGCATCGTCGAACACGATGTTGGGCGATTTACCGCCTAGCTCCAGGGTCACGGTTTTCAAACCCTTGGCGGCAAGCTCGTAGATCGCGACCCCCGCCGGTTCGCCGCCGGTAAAGCCGACATGCGCGACATCGGGATGGCTGACCAGCGGCGCGCCGACTTCGCTTCCAAAGCCCGTCACGACGTTGACCACACCATCGGGAAATCCCGCTTCCTTGAACAAGGCAGCGAATTCCAGCATGGAAGCAGATGTGAACTCCGAAGGTTTGATGACCGCGGTACAGCCCGCCGCGAGCGCGGGCGCCAATTTCCAGCTGGTCAATGTGAGCGGCGAATTCCATGGCGTGATGATCGCCACCACACCCTTGGCTTCATATTTGGTGTAGGCGAAGACGCCGGGCTTGTCGGTGGGAATGACATGACCTTCGACTTTGTCGGCCATGCCGGCATAGTAATAAAAATATTCCGCCATATAGCGGATCTGGCTAGTGACTTCAGCGGCGAGCTTGCCATTGTCGCGGCGCTCGATTTCCGCCAGACGCGGAGCATTTTCGACGATCAGGTCGCCGAGCCGATGCAATAATTTCCCCCGCGCGGTGGGAGTCAGCTTGGCCCATGCGCTGGATTCAAATGCCACCTTTGCCGCTGATACCGCAGCGTTAACATCGTCGGCGCGGCCGCGCGCAATTTCGGCCCAAGCCTCGCCGGTATAGGGATTTTCGGTCGGAAAATAGATGCCATCCGCGGGCGCAACTTCGCGTCCAGCGATATAATGCCCGTAGCGTTTCGCCGCTTGCGCCATCGTCCACCCGTACCAATTCCGCCCTGCTGCCCATTTGGTGAGCGGCCCGTCTTGAAATGCTATCCGGAAATTTCCATCCCGGTTTTGTCAGGCAGGGCGGCCGCATTGCCGCTCGCCAAACTGAATGTACTAGTTAGTATATTCGAATTGAATGCGTTACTGCAATGCCCGGCCGATCCAGCCCAATATTCCACGTCACGAATGGAAAGCTGGCGTCGAATCTTCCTTCCGCAGACGGATTCATACAGTGGCCGTTTTATATGTCTGGAATACAGCGTACTAACCAGTTAGTGTCAATCTCACCATGGCGGATCAGGTCCTCAGAGAGCGCCATGAAAGCCAATCAGGACGGGGAAAGCGAACATGCCGAAATTCACGATCAAGCTATTGATTGGACTGGGGTTGGTCATGCTGCCCGCCGCTGCCGGCGCCGCTCGTAACGATGAAACACCAGGTGGCGCCATCAATCAAAATCTCGGCGACATGGATTATGGCGTCTGTCGCGGCACGGATGCCAAATGTTTCCACGACTGGCCCCGCGCCAAAACCACCCAATACCGCGTCCTGCTGTTCACCCGCACGGCGGGGCCGCGCCATGCCGATCTCGGCAAGCCCCTTGATGCCGGTCTCAATCCCCCATTGGACGACGGCAATGTGGTCCAACGCGAGATGCAGAAACTCATGGCCGCCAACGGCATCAAACTCGATTATACCGAAGACTTGAAGGTCATGCTGGGTCTGAACGCCTACAACGCGGTGATCTTCTTCTCCACTTCGCGCGATGCCCTGGACGACAATGCCAGGACCGCTTTGCGACAGTATATGCGCGCCGGTGGCGGGTTCGTCGGCATTCATAACGCGTTCGGCACGCTTTATAATTGGCCCTATTATGAAGGCCTGTTGGGCGGCGCAAATTATTTCGATCACGGCCCGGAGCGCACGGGCGATGTGGTCATCCAGGACGCGCGCGACATCTCAACCCAAAACCTGCCAAAGCGCTGGAACTTCACGGACGAGTGGTACAATCTGATCCCCTTCCCCACCCATGTGCGCTTCCTTGCCACCGTGGATGAGAAGTCATATGGCCCCGCGATACGGGGAGAAGGTCCGCGTCGTCCCCTCACGCCCGGCGTTGCGCCGGCTGGATTCGTGCCGCCGGAACAGTCCGTGGTGGGCCGCGATCCCGGTCACGGGGATTTCCATCCCGTGGCCTGGTGCCAATATTACGATGGCGGCAAATCCTGGGTGACGACTTTGGGCCATGATGCGGGGGACTTTGCCGCCAGCGACACGGATTATCCCGGCGCCTTGGAGTTTCAGAAGTTGATCGTCGGCGGCATCAAAAGCGTCATGGGCGCGGAGCCGTTCTGCCGGTAAACTTCCCCGCCTTTAGCGGAGAGACGCATGTTCTGGACTCAGGTTCGTCCCAGCGACGAGGCGGATACCCGCCGCAATCTCAATTTGGTCGAGCTGCCGGATACCGCCATGCTGGAAGCGTCGGTGATGCATGTCCTGAATGAAGGGCTTGGCTTCCGCAAATCGTCTGAGCGCGGCGCCTGCATGCTGGGCGACGGCCGGCACATTCCCATGATGTCCTACAGCCTAATCGAATATGTCATGGGCCTGGACCTTACGGATTGCGCGTTGCTGGAACTGGGTGGTGGCTATTCGACCGACTTCTGGAGCCGGAGGGTCAAGTCAGTTCTGACTCTGGAGACGGATGAACAATGGGCCGCCTCCCTGAAAAAGCTCAACCTGGCGAATACCGAGATTCGCACCGTCGCGGTCAGCGCGCTCGCGGACTCTGTATCCAAGCTTGATCATTCTTTCGACGGCATCGTCATCGATCCCAATTCGAACCGCTATCGCTGCGCCAAGGCGGCTCTCGGCCGGCTCAAGCCCGGTGGCTTTATCATCCTCGACAATTCCGAATGGTATCCCAACACCACGGCCCTCCTCCGCGCGGCCGATCTGATTCAGGTGGATTTTCTCGATTTTCGTCCCCTGCGCTGGTACCGCTGCGCCAGTTCGATCTTTCTGCACAGCGATTTCCGCGCCAAGCCGCGCGAGGCCAGACTGCCTTTGCCGCCCATCGGCGGCAAGGATATCGCCGCGGTGAATGATTGGGATGCGATCACGGACTGACGATGCCGACTGCCCAAGGCCCCATCGAACTTGCCAACCGCCTGCGCGGTGAAGGGCGCTTCGCCGATGCCATTGCCGTGCTGCAATCCGCCCTCGCGGCCCGCAAGAATTTCCTGGAGGCTCATTTCAATCTCGCGATCCTTCTGCAGCAAACCGGCAATTTTTCCGGAGCCGAGCGGGAATACCGCGCTGCTTTGCGCCTGAAGCCGACCCTGGTGGAGGCGATGCAGGGGCTCGCCGGCGTACTTCTCGAAACCGGGCGCAGCGAGGAGGCCTTGCCGCTGTTGCGCCGTGTCCTGGCGGAGAAAGGCCCCAGCGCGCTGATCGAGTATGCGCTTGGCCGCGCCCTCGGCATGGAGAACCGCCTGGAAGAGGCGCTGACGCACAATCAACGGGCGCGTTCCCTTAATCCCGGCGCGACAATGGCGTACATCCATCGCGGCGAATTGCTGGAGCAGTTGGGCCGCAATGAAGAAGCGATCACGCTCTATCAAGATATTCTGATGCGGGAACCGGGCAATATCGACGCCCATGCGCGCCTCAATGCGCTCCTCTACCGCTTGAAACGGGACGATGTCTTTCTTCGCTCTTTTGATGCCGCAACGGCTCGGTCGGTCCATCCGGCCGCGCTTCTGGTCGCCAAGGCGAATTTCCTGATGCGCGCGGACCGCGCGGCAGAAGCTGAGGAGTGTTTTTCCCGCGCCCTCGTGCTGGAGCCGAAAAATATTGCCGCTGCGATGGGACGGGCGGCGGCGCTGTCCGGGCAGTCCAACTCTGATGCCGCGATCCACGCTTTCGAACAGGCAATTGCCCTGCAGCCTGACGACGTCAATGTCCTGAACGGCTTCGCCGCGACGCTTCTGCAGGCCCGGGAAGCCGGGCGCGCGGAAAAATCCGCCAAACGTGCTTTGGCTTTGCGACCCCACGACCAAACGGCACTTGCGCTGCTGGGCTTGAGCTGGCGGGCACAGGCGGATGGCCGGGACGAGCAACGCAACGACTATCGCGATTTCGTTCGCGTCTACGATCTGGAGCCGCCCAAAGGTTTTGCCGACACCGCCACGTTTCATGCGGAGCTGCAGGACGAATTGCAGAAGCTGTATCGTGACGACCGCGAGCATATCGACCAGACTCTGCGCGGCGGCACCCGCGCCGCCACCAGCAAGCTGTTCGGCGCGGGCTATCGCCTTGTCGAAATGCTGCGCACACGCATCGATGAAGCACTTAAACGCTATATAGGCGAAATGGCGTGCGGCGAAGACCACCCATTCTTAGCGCGTCGCGGCCGCTCCTTCACCTATTCCGGATCCTGGTCGTCTCGCCTCAGCGATTGCGGTTTTCATCTTAATCACATCCATCCGGCAGGTTGGATAAGTTCCGCCTACTATGTCGAAGTCCCCGATCGCCAGCCCGCCGATCCTGCGGGCGGTCATCTGAAGTTCGGAGAACCGCCCTGGGACATTGGTCTTGCCGATCCCGTGCGGCGGATTGTCGAACCGGTTCCCGGCCGCTTGGTACTGTTCCCATCCTATCTGTGGCATGGCACCATTCCGTTTCACGGCCCCAAAAGTCGCACCACCATCGCTTTCGATGTTTTGCCGCTTAACTATGGGTGACTGTGCGATGCCGGTAAGAACGCTGCAGCATATCAATATCCGATGCATCGATGCGGACGCCGCGCGCGATTTCTATGTCGCGCTGCTCGGCCTTCGCGCCGGACCCAGGCCGCCATTCCGCTCACACGGCTACTGGCTGTATTTGGGTGATATACCGGTGATTCATCTCGTCCAGAGGGAAACGAATGAAGCCATCGCCTCCGCCACCGGGCCCCTGAATCACATTGCTTTTGAAGCAGACGACCTGGAAGGAATGCGGCAGCTTCTGCAGCAACGCGAGATTGCTTTTCGCGAAGCGGCAGTTCCACGCGATGGCACAACGCAGCTATTCCTGTCGGATCTGGACGGCGTGCCGCTGGAACTCAATTTTGCGCCATAGATTCAACGCACGCGCTCGACCTTGAACGTGGTGGATTGGCCCTGCACCTGCAAATTCGAGCTGCCGAACGCGCCGCTCCGCAATATCACCAAATAGCTCGACGCGGGCGCACGCCATTGCGCGAAATTGCTGTCGCCTTCGACCTGGCGCCAGACCTCGCCATTGCTCAGGGTAACGGAAAAAATTCCATGACTGTCGAAGGCGTAGGACGACATCCGCTGGGCCGGAGCCACTGCCTTGCCGCTACCCAGGATCCCGCCGAAGAATCCTTCGTCGCGCGGCGGTGGCGCGACTCGGGCCATGGCAGGAGGAGGTGCGACGGCAGCCCCCAGGGCGGGCGGAACCAAATTCACCTGCGCTGCCGGCGCTGGTGGCAGGCCCAGTTTTGCGCGCAAAGGTTGGGCGGCCCCATAGAGGCAGTCCAGAAATAGGCGGTCATCGGCAATGCTGGCGCAGCGCGAAATTCCCGCCAGCGCATCGCTTCTCGGATCAGCAGTCGCAGGTAGCGATATTAGGCAGAAGATCGCTGAAACCAGCGCCGCGCGGTTCATCGAGATGATTTTCATATGCTCCCCCTTTTTGTCCGGACCGGATATCGCGGCGCTTCCCGCCTTGGGGCGCCGCGCAACAGACCCATCCCCATCCAAAGCTGCGCCGATTCCGAGGCAAATTTTCAGCCGGATTGACCAATGCCTCTGGAATGTACCATTTTGTTCATTAGGAGCCAAATCGCTTTTGTTTCAGGCAACCAAATGGCTCAAGCAAAGAATAGGCGGGGAGCGGCGATGCCGGAAGAATTGGCCAGGGCGCGATGGTGGCGGATCACCCCGATCCTCTTCATCACTTACAGCTTCGCTTATCTGGACCGTGTGAATTATGCCTTCGCATCCGTTGGAGGTATTGGGCGCGATCTCCAAATCTCCGCCAGCACCGCATCCCTGATTGGAGCCCTCTTCTTCCTGGGTTATTTCGCCGCACAAATTCCCGGTGCCATTTACGCCGAAAGAACCAGCCCCAAGAAAGTTATCTTTGCTTGCCTGATCTTGTGGGGGATTTTTTCGACCTTGACGGGATTGGTTTCCAACATCCCCGCACTGATGACAGTTCGTTTCCTTCTAGGCGTTGTGGAGGCGGCGGTGTTCCCGTCCCTGCTGATCTTCGTCAATCGCTGGTTCTCCAAAAGCGAGCGATCAGTCGCCAACGCCACGATGGTTCTGGCCACGCCCGTCACGATCCTGTGGATGTCGGTCCTGTCCGGCTACCTGGTGCATGCCTGGGGATGGCGCGTGATGTTCATCGCCGAAGGTCTGCCGGCCAGCCTGTGGGGGATTGCCTGGTGGTTCCTGGTGCAGGACCGGCCGGCCCAGGTGTCCTGGCTCACCGCCAGTGAACGCGACATCATCGAGACCAAAATTGCGACCGAGCAAGGCGGGATCAAAGCCGTACGCAACTATCGGGAGGCGTTCCGCTCTTCTCTCGTCATCCGCCTTTCGATTCTCTACTTTTTCTGGGGTTTGAGCCTGTTTGGCTTTGTGCTGTGGTTGCCCACCATTATCCGCCAGGGCGGATCCGCCGGTATTGTGAATATCGGCTGGCTGTCGGCCGGGCCCTATCTGGCCACCACAATTCTGATGCCCATAATATCCGCGATCGCTGACCGCACCCAGGAACGCAAACTTGTGGTCTGGCTCTGTCTGGCCGCCAGCGCCCTGTCGTTCTTGGCGCTTTATTGGTTTCCGGGCATGACGTTCTGGCTCTCCTATGCGCTTCTTTCGGTGGTCGGCATCGGTCTGATCTCGGCTATCGCTCCCTTTTTTGCCATTCCCGCAGATGTTCTTCCGAAGAATGTCGCGGGCGGAGCCAGCGCGGTGATCAATGCCATGGGCGCCCTGGGTGGATTTGTCGGCTCCTACCTGGTCGGACTCATCTCCGGCATCACGGGAAATTCGTCGTCTTCTTTTCTGCTGATGGGTGTTTCACTAGTGATCTCTGTGGTTCTCCTGTGGTTCCCGATCAACCGGAATTGAACATTCGCTGAAAGTCAGGGTTGGAACAGATGATGGATCGTTTTTACCGCGCGGCTTTGTCACTCACCATGCTGGCCATGCTCTCGTTACCGGCGGCGGCGCAGACCGGCAATCCCGGCGGCCCGATCAATGATCATCTGGGAGACATGGATTATGGCGTTTGCCGCGGCATCGATCCGGTCTGCTTTCACGACTGGCATGTCATGCCGAAGAAGGACTTCAAGGTCCTTCTGTTCACCCGTTCCGGCGGGCCACGCCATATCACTATGGGGCCGCCGCTTCCGGCCGGACTCAACCCACCACTTGCTCCGGAAAATCTCATCCACCGGGGCATGCTGCGTCTGGCGGCGGAGAATGGCTTCAAGATGGACTATTCGGAAGACTTGGCGGTCTTCAATAACCTGATGCAGTACAACGCCGTGATCTTCTACAGCACATCGCGTGACATGCTGGATGACAGCGCCAAGACCGCCTTACGGCAATATATCCGCGCCGGCGGCGGCTTCGTCGCCGTACACAATGCCTTCGGTTCGCTTTATAACTGGCCCTATTACGAAGGTCTTCTTGGCGGGGCCAATTTCTACAATCACCGACAATTGCGCCAAGGCGATGTGGTCGTTCAGGATCCGAATGATTCATCGACCAAAGGCCTTCCCGCCCGGTTTCCCATCACCGACGAATTCTACAATCTGATCCCATTTCCGACCCATGTCCGCTTCCTGGCCACGGTCGACGAAAAATCCTGGCCGAAAGACGGTTCCAACGGACCGGGATCGGGAGAAGCCGAAGGCGGCCACCCCGGACATGGAAGTTTCCATCCGGTTGCCTGGTGCCAATATTACGATGGCGGCAAAGCCTGGATGACGACCATGGGCCATGACGGCAATCTGCTCGGCGCCGATCCGAAGGTGCCCGGTGCGATCCAATTCCAGAAGATGCTGGTCGGCGGAATCAAGTCCGTGATGGGTCTGGAGCCTTTTTGCCAATAACGATGTCCATGCGCGATATGCATGCGGGAGCGGTGCTGTGATGCAATGCCACATAATCAGATTTTTTTCGGTTGGCTGCCTTGTTGCGCTGCTGGCGTCGCAGTCGGCGGGTCCGGCCTTGGCGCAGCCCAATGTCAGCGGTTCCAGCAGCCAAACCCCTGGACTGGTACCCCAGACAATCAACCCTGACGAACCAAGTTACTGCCGCGCCGAAGGCATAACCTATTGCAACAAGGCACAGGGGCCCGATCGCCGCGCTTGTCTATTGCGCAACGTCGACAAGGTGGGCAAGCCCTGCCGCACGGCCCTGACTCTCACACCGACCACAGGGGGACCGGGCGGATTTGGCCGCCCCATCGACGCGCAATAGATAATATGAGGGGCAAATAGAGGCCCCATATCGGCGTCGCAGCGGGCGATGCGCAATTCTTTCCCGTGTCATTTCTGCTATAAGCATGTTGGCGATCTCTCTGAGATGGAGAGGATTTATGCGGGCTCTCTCATTCCTTACTTTGATTTTGGCATTTCTGCCGGCATCGCAATCTCTCGCCGGCACCATAATCGTGGGGCGCACGGACGCGCGCGAATGTTATCTGGCCACGCTCGCCGAATCCTCTCCAGCCGGCGACAGGCGCGGATTGGACGCTTGCGACCGCGCCGCGAATGCCGATAACGGCGATGCCTATGCACACGCTGCGATTCTGGTAAATCGTGCCGACATCCGGTTGCGGATGCGGGACTATACGGGCACCTTGACGGATGCCAATGCCAGCATCGCCTTGGAGCCGGATTTGGCCGCTGCTTATCTCAATCGCGGCGCCGGTCTTATAGGCCTGCAGCGCTATCAGGAAGCCCTTCCCGCCCTGGAGAAGGTAATCGCGTTAAACCCAAATGACAGATTGGAACTGGCCTATTTCAATCGCGGAATTGCGCGCGAACACCTTGGCGATATCCGGGGCGCCTATCACGACTATAAGCAGGCTCAGGAACTCAATCCGAAATTCGAACCGGCAAAAGAGCAATTGACGCGATTTACAGTAACAATCGGGTCCAGATAGGCAGCGCGCCATCATGCAGTGCGGAGGGCGAGACGAGGTGCTGAACCAAGGGGCTGGTTCGGGGGCAACGCTTCACGGCCTCTTCGGGCGATGGGAAATTCACTTGCAAATGAACTAACTCGTACGTTACATTTTTTGATCGATGGCGGCGTTTCATCGATGGGCCCCAGGGGCCCTTGGCCAGAGATTTAAGAACGCAACGGGGACCACATGAGACAGTTCATGGTCGCGCTGCTCGCAAGCGCCATCATTGCGGCCAGCGGTAATGCCTCCGGCCAGATCGCCGGTTACACCAGCGAATGGCCCACCTACGGGCATGACTCCGGAGGTATGCGCTTTTCCCCCTTGAAGCAGATCACCCCGGCCAACGTCGCCAATCTTGTGCCGGCCTGGAGCTATCATCTGAAGCCCGAAGGAAGTCCTGGCGGATTCCGCGCCAGCGAGGCGACGCCGCTGGTGATCGACGGCGTCATGTATGTCACCTCTCCTTACGGCCAGGTTGTGGCGCTGGACTCCACCACCGGCAAGCAAGTATGGCTCTATCAGCTTCCTGCCGGCACGCCCGCCACGCGCGGCGTGGAATATTTCCCGGGCGACAAAGAGACGCCGCCGCAGATTGTGGTGGGAACGAACGAAGGCAAGCTGTTCACCTTGGACGCCAAGACCGGCGCGCTCAACACCAAGTTCGGCGCCGATGGCGTGGCGGACCTCAACACGCCGGAAATCACCCATGGCGTGGGCGCCGCCGGCACATCCTCGCCCACCATCGTCTACAAGAACCTCATCATTATCGGCAGTCATTTGCCGGAACGCGGCGGCCCCGGACCGGCGGGCGATGTACGGGCCTTCGACGTTCATGACGGCAAGCTCGCCTGGACCTTCCATTCCATTCCACTCAAGGGTGAACCCAACGACGGCACCTGGACCGGCGACAGCGCGAATAAACGTACCGGCGTCAATGTCTGGGGCTTCATGACCGTGGACGCCAAACGCGGCATTGTCTATCTGCCCTTTGGCGCGCCCTCCGGCGATCTGTTCGGTGGCGACCGCCCGGGCAACAATCTTTATGATTCCAGCATCGTGGCGGTGGACGCCAAGACCGGAAAATACCTCTGGCACTTCCAGGTCGTGCATCACGATGTCTGGGATTTCGATCTGGAAAGCCCGCCGGTGCTGATGGACGTCAAGAAGGGCGGCAGGACCATCCCCGCCGTTGCGGTGTTCGGCAAGAGCTCGCTTCTGTTCCTGCTCGACCGCGTCACTGGCAAGCCAATTTATGAGGTCACGGAGAAACCGGTCGCGCAGAGCGACGTGCCGGGCGAGCAGCTATCCCCCACCCAGCCCTTCCCGGCCAAGCCGGGTTATCTGGCCCGGGTGGGCTTCAGCATGGCCGACATCGCCACGGTGACGCCTGAGCTGGAAGCCAATTGCCGCAAGTTGATCAGCGACAATCATGTTCTGACGGAGACCGGCCCCTATGCGCCGCCCACCTACAATCGCATCCGGGTAATCTTCCCCAGCGAGATCGGCGGTGCGGACTGGGGTGGGGCCTCTTTCAATCCCGCGCTGGGCTATCTGTTCATCAATGTGAACGATCTGGGTCAGCTCAACGGCCTTAGGGATCCGGAGTCCGGCCCCGTCGATGTCGCCAAGCTGGCGGGCACGAACAACCGGGGCGGACGCACCGGTCCTTATCTCGACATGGCCCCAAGCGGCCGCTTCCGTGATCCTGCCACACACATGTTCTGCAACCAGCCGCCTTGGGGCGAGCTTGTGGCGGTCAACGTCAACAGCGGCGACATCGCCTGGCGCGTGCCGCTCGGCGTTACCGATAGCCTGCCGGCCGACAAGCAGGCTACAGGCCGGCCCGGCGAAGGCGGCTCGATCGCGACGGCGTCGGGGCTGGTGTTCATTGGTGCCTCCGACGATTCCCGTTTCCGCGCCTTCGACGCCAAAACCGGCAAGGAATTGTGGGCCGCAAAGCTCGGCGCATCGGCGGAATCGGTTCCCAGCACCTATCTGGGCAAGGACGGCAGACAATATGTGGCGGTGGTCGGCACGGGCGGCGGCGACGCTGCCGCGCCAGTAACATCGGACCAAATCACCGTTTTCGCGCTGCCGCGCTGAATTGTTAGGGGCACTCCCACAACGGTTGGTGGGCGTGTCAGAACCCAAACGGCTCTATTTTTTGCTGCATTTGATCGCGATTTAGCGACTGGTGTTGGCAAACACCAACAATAATACCAACGAAGTTACTGCTGGTTACCTG
The DNA here is from genome assembly GCA_040389245.1 of Pseudomonadota bacterium. Lineage (GTDB taxonomy): Bacteria > Pseudomonadota > Alphaproteobacteria > Micropepsales > Micropepsaceae > Rhizomicrobium. The sequence goes on from JAZKAH010000003.1 coordinate 345,635, forward strand.
TTATCGAGTGCTTCAACCCGTCAATTTAGTGGCAGCCTGAGCAACGCCGATGATAAAACGGATTGTCGACGCTCAAACCGGGACTCCACCTACCTTGTTCGGCCAAAAGGCTGAGGATTTGGCCGACCTTCAAGACGCTGCTCGCTATCCGGCGTAGGATCTATTGGCGTAGCGCGTCTTTTGCTTTACCCGAAACTAGATCTTCCTCGCTAAACAGGCGGCCATTGATGATGACTTGGCGCACGTTGTCGGTGTTCTCGATATCGTCGAGCGGATTTCCTTGAACCAGGACGATATCGGCCAGCTTGCCGGGCTCAATACTGCCGGCATCCAGGTCCAGCAGTTCCGCCGAATTCGCCGTCGCGGTTCTGAGCGCTTCATAGGGCGTCATGCCGAACTGGACATAAGAGAAAAGTTCTGCGTGCAGCAACATACCTTCGGGCTCGTCCGTGCCGGCCGTAATGGGAATTCCCGCATGCAGAGAATCCATCACGGCTTTGGGCGTGCCTGTATCCTCGACTGGCGGAAACGGTCCGATCATGCCGTTGAAGTCCTTGATCTCGTCCCTCAACCAGGGTGGATCCATCATCAATCTCGGATCATTTTTGCGTTCCGGATGCGCCTTCAGAAAATCCCCTAGAGCGTTGGAAGCGGTCGGGCCGCTCAATACGGTTGGCGTCCAAGTCATATGCCCTGCCGCGACGATCTTGATGACGTCTTCATAAGCGTGATTATAGGTTTGTCTGGGCGAGTAGCCGCGCCGGCTAGAGCCGCCAAGGTGCTCCGAGCTATCCATGCCGTCAAAGGCGGCAGGGTAGATCTCATGCGTCGTCACCGGTTCGCCGATGCTATGGGCAAAATCCACGATCATCTTCTGCTGGCTGTCGGGCATACGTACATAGCTCTTGAAGAGGTCGAAGCCCAGGATATGGCCCCGCTCCAGTTCCCGCATCAGGTGGGCGTTGGAGGAGATGGCGGTGCCCATCTTGTAGTAGGTCCGCTTCCACTCCATCAGGTGGCCGGTGTCGAAGATGCGCGGCTGCACCCGGATGCCAGCGTCACCCGCTTCACGGTCTTCCACCGCCTCATAAGGCAGATCGCCGGGATTGCGGACCGTGGTGATGCCATAGGCAAGGAAGGTACGGCCTTGCTGCTCGCCGAAATCGCTCTGGCGGTGACTGTGGTTTTCGATCAGGCCCGGCATGGCGGTCAGATCGGGCGCCTCGATGGTGGCGGCGCGGCCCGCCACATGCGGACCGACGCTTTTGATCCGGCTCCCTTCGATTTCGATGTCGACATCATTGCGGGCGGTCTTGGAAATACCGTCCACTAGCTTGCCGACATGCACAATCATGTGGGTCTTGGGAACATAGGTCTGATAGGTGAGGTCCAGCGGCACCGTATGAGTCTCGCCGGTCTCCAGGTCCATCAGCCTGAGCTTGTCGTTCGCCTGGTAGAGGACATGGCGATTGTCGCCCGCCCAGCTCGGATTGTAGGCGATTTCACTGGTGAGATGGCGTGGCGGACCCTGGGGCTCGCCTGTGGCCGGTGACACCGGCCAGATTGCCAGCTGGCCTTCATAGATCGCCAGCATCTGGGTGCCGTCGGGCGACCAGACCGGGCCGTTCCAGCCGCGGCTATCGATCGACATATTGGGCTGTGGCGCAAACCATTTCTCGTCCGGATTGTCGGGCGTGCCCGTCGAGGACATGGTGAGTACCTGGTTGGTGCCCTCGCGGTATTTGCGATTGTAGGGCACCACCATGGCCAGCGCGATGCGCTTGCCATCCGGCGACCAGGTCGGCGTGCCCGGCGCGAAGATCGAATTGTGAATGATCTTCACGTCACCTGTCGCCACATCGGCGACCGCGACGCTGGCGCCGCGCCACATGGCATCAACATTGACGAAGGCGATGCGTTTGCCGTCCGGGGAGAATTGCAGCGAGGTGGGCTGGGTCGGAATATGGGAGATCTGGCGCATCTGGCCGCTCCGCATGTCGCGAATCCAGATTTGCAGGAGCCCGCCGCTCCGATCCGAAGACCAAGCCAGGAAATGGCCATCCGGCGACCAGGTGGGATCGAGATCGTAAGACGCATCATTGGTGAGGTTCTGCGGCTTGCCACCCGTGGTCGGCAGCAACCAGAGATCGCCCAGCGCCACGAAAGCGATGGACTTGCCGTCCGGCGACAGCGTCGGCCGCTCGATGCCCAGAACCGGGCGCGGCGTCTGGTTGTTGAAGTCGCGCTTCTTGCGAGCATAGGTATTCTGGGCGGGCGTGACCTCAAGGGTCGCGGTGAAGGGAACGGCCTTCACGCCGCCGCTCAGGGTGCGGCGCTTGATCTTGCCGTCGGCGGTATAGAAGAACTCGCTGTTGGAGATCCAGCTGGGACGGAATGGGAAGACCACTTCGTTTTTGGTCAGCGCCTTGCCGTCCAGGTTAAGTTGGCTGTTATTACCGCTCGACGATTCATAGATCAGCTGGCCGCCCGGGCCGTAGGAGGCGGAATCGACCCGGCCCTCCGCCACGCTGGCAATTTTGCGCTCGGCCTTGGTAGCCACATTCACCGCCCAGGCGCTCTTGTAATTGTCGCGGCTGGAAATAAAGACTATTTCCTTGTCGTCGGGCGACCAGGCCGGCATCGAGTCTTCCGCCGGGTTGGTGGTGAGCTGGGTCATGCCACCCGTCTTCACATCCAAGACCCAGATATTATTGTCGCTGCCCAGCGGATTGCCGCGATCGGACGAGAAGGCAATCTTGCTGCCGTCATGGCTGAAAATCGGCTCGCGGTCGTCGAAGGTTCCTTCGGTCAGCATATGCTGGTTGTTTCCGTCGGCGCCCACTTCCCACAGGTCATAGCCGCCGTCGCGATAGCCGAAGAAAATGATGTTCTTGCTGTCCGGCGCCCATTGGGGTTGGCGCGCGTCGTTGAAAATATCGGTGACGCGCTTGGCAGCGCCGCCCGCTACGGGCAGCACCCAAATGCTGCCTTGCAGATCCATCGCTAACATCTTGCCGTCGGGCGACACCGAAACCTGCATCGAGGTTCCTTCATGCACCGTGATGGTAATCTGCTTGGGAGGCGTAGGCGCTTGGGCCGCGGCAGGGAAGGATACAGCAAGTGCATTTAGGCCAAACACGACAGGCAGGATGAAAATGCGGTGCATGAAGTCCCCCAAATGAACCGTTTTCGGTCATAGCAGGCTGACAAAAAAAAGGGAAAAGGCGCAAGACTTAGGCAAAGCCTTGGGAGATTTTGGGCAAATATTCTTGAAATCAAAAAATTTACACCTCCACAGCAATGCCTCAGAAAACAGATATTGTGCTTTTTATAATTGCAACAATCCATGCCCCGATAGCAGGATGTCGGCGACTTCGGTTTGAATAGGCGTCATTGTCTAGACGGATATTGAGTCCTCTAAACTAAACGGTTCGATACTCAACTCCACATGGTAGGTATATCAAAACGCTAATTGGTGGGCCCGGCAGGACTCGAACCTGCGACCTAACCGTTATGAGCGGTCAGCTCTAACCAACTGAGCTACAGGCCCTTTCCGCCTCGGGTATAACAGGCGGGGCAAAATCATCAATTGCCCAAGTTCCGCCCTTGTGGGGTGGCAGCATCATGCTGATTTGAAAAGAGGATTTGTCATGCGGATCTCGGCCTGGACAGCTCTGGCGCTGGCTTTGTGCGCGGCCCCCCAACTGGCGGTGGCGCAAGCCCTGCCGTCGCCCCGTGTCATCACCATGAGCGGTCATGGTGAGGCTCGGGCCACCCCCGATACCGCCATGCTGTCCGCCGGCGTCAACGCCCAGGCGCCCACCGCGGCGGCGGCGCTGGCCGCCAACAACAGCCGCATGCAGGCGGTCATCGCGGCCCTGAAAAAACAGGGCGTGCCCGACAAGGATATTCAAACCTCCAATTTCTCGGTCTCGCCGCAATATGCCAATGGCAATGGCGAAGCGCCGCGCATCACGGGCTATCAGGCGACCAACCAGGTCGAAGTGCGGCTTGAGGATGTGAGCAAGCTTGGCGTCACGCTGGATGCGTTGGTGACGGCCGGCACCAATCAGATGAATGGCGTCAGTTTCTCCATTCGCGACGATGCCGAACTTCTGGCGCAGGCCCGCGCCGCCGCAGTGACCGAAGCGCGGCGGAAAGCGGACACCTTCTCAAAGACGGCTGGCGTCAGTCTGGGGCCCATCCTTTCCATTGCAGAAAGCGGCAATGAAGGTCCGCGCCCGCTCTATGCCGCCGCGCCTATGGCGATGCGCGCCAAATCCGTGCCCGTGGCGCTGGGCGAGCAAAGCATCGGCGCCGATGTCACGATCATGTGGGAGATCAAGTGAATCCGCTTCTGGAAAATTGGACCGCGCCCTTTGGCGCGCCGCCGCTGGATCGCGTCAAGCCCGAACATTTCGCGCCGGCTTATGCGCAAGCCCTTTCGGATCACCGGGCCGAGATCGCCCATATCGCCGGCGACACTTCGCCGCCCGATTTCGCCAACACCGTCATTGCTTTTGAACGCAGCGGTGAATTGCTGACCCGGGTGGATGCGGTATTTTCCGCTTTTGCCGGCTCGGCCACCAACGAGGCGTTGCAGGCGATCGAACTCGAAATGGCGCCGCGTCTTTCGGCGCATGCCAACGCCATCTATCTGAACGCGAAATTATTCGCCCGCCTGGACACCGTCTGGCAACACCGGGGCGCGCTGAACCTCGATCCGGAATCGCGCACCGTATTGGAGCGCATTCATCTGGATTTCGTGCGCGCGGGCGCCCGGCTTTCACCCCTGGCGCGGGACCGGATGGATGCGATCAATCAGCGTCTGGCGACGCTTTCCACGGAATTCTCGCAGAATGTGCTGGCAGACGAAGATGACTATGTCGAGCCGCTGACCGAGACCCAGGTTGCGGGCGCTGACGAGTCCCTGCGAGCCGCCCTTGCCGATACCGCCAAGGCGCGCGGCCTGGATGCGCCTTATGCGGTCACCCTGTCGCGCTCCAGCATCGAGCCTTTTCTGCAGGCCGCCTCCGACCGCGGTATGCGCGAAAAATTGTTCAAGGCCTGGGTCCGGCGCGGCGCCAATCAAGGCGCATATGACAACAATGCCGTCATGGCCGAAACGCTGTCGCTCCGGGCCGAGAAGGCCGCACTGCTCGGGCATGAGAGCTACGCCGCTTACAAGCTTGCCGACAGCATGGCGGGCACCCCCGCCCGCGCCCGCGCCTTGCTCGACAAAGTCTGGACGCCCGCGCGCCGGCGCGCCTTGGAAGAGCGCGATGCGCTGCAGGCGCTGGTGGCGGAAGAAGGCGGCAATTTCGCGCTTGCCGCCTGGGACTGGCGCTACTATGCCGAGAAACTCCGCCAGCGGCGCTACGATTTCGACGACGCGGTGCTGAAGCCTTATCTCAGCCTGGACAATGTGATCGCGGCAGCGTTCGACACCGCGGCAAAGCTGTTCGGCCTGTCGTTTCACGAACGGCATGACATTCCGGTTTATCATCCCGATGTCCGCACCTGGGAGGTGCTCCGCGGCGGCAAGACGATCGGAGTCTTCTATGGCGATTATTTTGCGCGGACCGGCAAACAGGGCGGCGCCTGGATGTCATCCCTGCGCGACCAGCAGAGTCTGGATGAGGATGTGCTGCCGCTGATCCTCAACAATTGCAATTTCGTCAAAGGCGATCCCGCGCTGCTCACCTTTGATGATGCCCGCACCGTCTTTCACGAATTCGGCCATGCCTTGCACGGCTTGCTGTCACAGGTGCGATACCCGCGCCTGTCGGGCACCAATGTCGCGCGCGACTTTGTCGAACTGCCGTCGCAACTCTTCGAACATTGGCTGGAAGAGCCGCAAGTGCTGTCGCGCTTTGCCCGGCACCATCGGACCGGCGAGCCAATGCCCGCCGCGTTGCTCGAAAAACTCATCGCGGCGCGGCACTTCAACCAGGGCTTCCAGACCGTGGAGTTCCTGGCGTCGGCCTTCATGGACATGGATTTCCACAGTCAGCATTTGGAGAATTACAATCCCGCCGCGCTGGAAGCCGCCTCGTTGGCAGAGATCGGCATGCCGGATGCGATCGCGCCGCGTCATGCGGCCGCGCATTTCGGGCATATTTTCGCGGGCGACGGCTACAGCGCCGGCTATTACTCCTACTTATGGGCGGAAGTGCTGGATGCCGACGGCTTCGGGGCCTTCACCGAAGCGAAGGATCCCTTCGCCCCTGCACTTGCAAAGAAACTCCATGAGCATATCTATTCCACCGGAGGGACGCGGGATTTCACAGAAGCTTATCGTAGTTTTCGTGGCCGCGACCCGGAGATTGAAGCCCTGCTCAAAGGCCGGGGATTGGAGACCAACTGATGCGCAAACTGTCCGCCGTGATTTTTGCCGCCGCCGCGCTGAGCGGAATCACCAGCGTCGCTTCGGCCGCGCCTGCGCCGAAACTTCCCTATGTCACCATGGCCGAACTGCCCATCGTCAGCATGCAGGTCTATGACGAGAAGGCGAACGCCGATCAGGTGGTCGATGCGGCAATGGCCCGCGCCAAGAAGAGCCACAAGCTGCTGCTGCTCGACATGGGCGGCAATTGGTGCCCGGACTGCGTCGTGCTGCACAATCTGATGCTGGTCCCGTCGATGCAGAAATTCATGGACGCCCATTATGAAGTGGCGATGGTGGACGTGGGAAAATTCGACCGCAATCCCCAGATCGGCGCCCGCTATGGCTACAATACGCGGCTGAAGGGCGTGCCGACCATCCTGGTGGTCGACCCCCAGACCAACAAGGTGATCAATGGCGAGCAGGTGTTCGCACTGTCGAACGCCGGCCATCAGACGCCGCAAGATCTGGCCGATTACCTGGCGCGCTGGACTGAACCCAATCCGGGCTGAAAACCGACATTACCAAAAGAAAAGCCGCGGGCCAAAACCCGCGGCTTTTTTGTTGCGGCTTCTCCGCCTAGCGGTCCGCAACCTGTCGGGCGGTCATGCCGGGCTCCAGCATATGGTCGACCACATGCATGACGCCGTTCTTGTCGTAGATGTCATAGATGGCGATGTCGGCGGTGCCGCCCTTTTCATCCATCAGGATCACATTGGTGGGCCCGTTCATCCGCGCTACCAGTACGCCGCCTTCGATGGTGCGCAGTTTGGCCTGGCCGCCGCCTTCGCCGATCACCCGCAGCAGGGCCTGGGAGTCATATTTTCCCGGCACCACCAGATAGCCCATCATCCGCGCCAGCTGCGTTTTGTTCTGTTCCAGCGCCCGGGCCGGCAAGGTGGAAAGCGCCGCGTTGGTGGGCGCAAAAACGGTGAACTGGCCATTGCCCGTCAAGGCGTCGGCAATTCCGGACTCCCGCATCGCCGCCACCAAGGTGGTGTGATCGGGCGAAGCGGAGATATTTTCCAGAAGGTTGCGATTGGCCAGCATCGCCTGACCGCCGATCATGGGGTTCATCACCCCGCCTGCGGCGTCGACGATGGGTTTGGGCTGCGCCGAATAATGCGAACTCGAAACCGCGCCCAGCGCGCCGCCGATCATCATCGCGGCCCCACCGGCAAATCCTGCAATCATCATGCGCTTCATGGCAAACCCCATTGCGACCTGTCCTAGAAAACGGACAGACAGTCGCAGCGTTCCGTGCGGGGCAAGAATTTGTGGGGGAAAGGCTAGCTTTCCAGTGCTTCGCGCTTCATCTCAAGCGCCAGCCAAAGCTCTTCATTGGCGTCGCGCGACGCTTGCGTTTCCGCCAAGCGCGCCGAAAGCATGGTGAATTTTTCTGGATCGCTGGCGTAAAGCCGGGGATCGGAAAGTTCCACCTGCAGGCTGGCGATCTGCCGGTTCTGCGTTTCGATCAACTCCGGCAAGGTCTTCAGCGCGTGGTTGTCGGAAAAAGACAATTTGGCGACAGCGTCCCGCGCCGTCCGGGGTTTGGACGCCGCCGCCCTCTTCCCCTCGGTCCGGGTTGGCGCCTTGGCGACGCCCTCGCCGCGTTGCGCCACCATGTCGGAATAGCCGCCAGCATAGACCGCAATCCGGCCTTCGCCTTCCGCCATCACGATCATGGTCGCCACCCGGTCCAGGAAATCGCGGTCATGGCTGACCACCAGCGCGGTGCCGGGATAATCGCCCACCACCTCTTCCAGGAGATCGAGTGTTTCCAGATCCAGATCGTTGGTGGGTTCGTCCAGCACCAGGAAATTCGACGGGATGGCGAACAATTTGGCGAGCAGCAGCCGCGCCCGCTCGCCGCCCGACAGCACCTTGACCGGCGTGCGCGCCTGGGCCGGGGTGAACAGGAAATCCTGCATGTAGCTCATCACGTGACGCGGCTTGCCGCCGACAAAGACGGTATCGCTGCCGCCGCCGGTCAGCGCATTGGCGAGCGTGTCTTCGGGATGCAGCGCCACCCGGTTCTGGTCGAGCTTGGCCATCTCCAGTCCGGTGCCCAGCTTCACATTGCCGGCATCGGGCAGCAGTTCGCCGGTGATCAGTTTCAGCAATGTGGTTTTGCCCGCGCCATTGGGGCCAACAATGCCGATGCGATCGCCGCGATGGATGCGCAAGGTGAAATCGCGGATCACCTGCTTGTCGCCGAAACTTTTGGAAACACCTTTGGCGTCGATCACCTTGGTGCCGGAGGTGCCGCCTTCCATCGCCTCCAGCTTCACCGTGCCCATGCTTTTCAATTCTTCGCGGCGGCCTTTTCGCAGGCTACCCAACCGCGCCAGCCGGCCTTGGTTGCGCTTGCGCCGGGCGCTGCGGCCATGCGCCAGCCAGTCCAGTTCATTGGCGATCTTGCGGTCGCGCTTGTGGCGTTCGATCTCTTCCTGTTCCAGCAGCCCATCGCGCCAGTTTTCGAAGGCGGCGAAGCCCTGGTCCAGCCTTCGCGTCTGGCCCCGGTCCAGCCACACCACCGCGCGCGATAGATTTTCCAGGAAGCGCCGGTCATGGCTGATCAGCACCAACGCGCCGCGCGACGCCTTGAGTTCGCTTTCCAGCCATTCGATTGCGGGCAAATCGAGATGATTGGTGGGTTCGTCCAGCAGCAGGATATCGGGCCTGGGCGCCAGCACCCGCGCCAGCGCGGCGCGGCGCGCTTCGCCGCCCGAGAGCGTCGCGGGCGTCTCCTGGCCCGTCAGGCCCAGATGCCCCAGCAGATAGAAAGTCCGGTTGGGGTCGTCGCCGGGTTGGAGCCCCGCCTCGACATAATCATGGGTGGTGGCATAGCCGGAGAGGTTGGGCTCCTGCGGCAGATAGCGGATGGTGGCGCCAGGTTGTGCGAAATGCTCGCCCTTATCGGCTTCGATCATGCCGGCGGCGATCTTGAGCAAAGTGGATTTGCCCGAGCCATTGCGGCCGACCAGGCACAGACGCTCGCCTTCGCCGACACTCAGTTCCGCGCCATCCAGCAAGGTCGTGTTGCCGAAACGGATATGGATGTCTTTCAGGAAAAGCAGGGGGGCCATGGCGGGCTTGTCTTACGCCCGGGTCCGCCGATCAAGCTTTAAATGGCCTAAGGCGGCGCATGGGTGGCGGCGAGATAATCCACGATCAGGGCCGCATCCGCGTCGCTGATGGGCGCCTTATAGACATTGCGCATTTTGGTGACTTCGGCCGCCCAGGTGGCGCGCGGCAGCAGCGGCTGGTCCAGCACCATGTCGGCGGAATGACAGGCCAGGCAGTTCTGGGTCACCGCCTTCACATTCGGTCCGTCGGGAAAGGCCGCCGCATCGGGCGGCAGTTCCATCGTCATGGGTTTGAATGCCGCCGGTGCGGCCCAGGCCGCCGTTCCCAGCAACATCGCGCATCCGGCAAGGATCGTCATTTTCATCGCGCGCATCTTCAGGCCACCGTCACGGGCAAGCGTTCGACGGCATTGCGCATGAAGCCGGAGGGATTCCAGTTCGGCGTGTCCGGCTGCACCTCCCCCTTGGTGTTGGTGCAGCGAACCGCCAGCGATTTCTCGCCGGGTGCGCCGGCGGGAATTTGAGCAGTCCAGGACCGGAAACTGTAGGGGCCTTCGTCCTTCCCCAGCATGGCGTCGTGCCAGGTCTGGCCGCCATCCGCCGATACTTCCACTTTGGCCACCCCGCAATCGCCGCCCATCGCCAGGCCGCGCAGCTTGGCGGATGCCTGCGCCTTCAGGCGCGCTCCGGTTCCCAGATTGGTGATGAACGATCGCGGCACCATGCGGTTGATCGGCACCATGGTCACCCCCGCCTGGCCCGGCGTCATATTCGCACGATCGGTGTCGGGGATCAGATAGGCGGTCTTCATCCAGTAATTGTCGTCGGGGGCGTCGAGCACCTCGATGTCGCTCAGCATCTTCATCCAATAGGTTGAGTACCAGCCAGGCACCACCAGCCGGATGGGATAACCGTTGAGCAGCGGCAGCGGCTTTCCGTTCATGGCATAAGCGATGATCACGTCTTTCTGGCGCGCATGATCGATGGCGAGCGACTTCTTGAACCGCGGACCATCGCTGACCGCCGGCTCGTCCAGGCCGCTGAAGCGTGCCGCCACCGCGCCCGGCTTGATGCCAGCCTTGTCCAGCACCTCGGCGAGCCGCACGCCGGTCCAGCGCGCGTTGCCCATGCCGCCATTGCCCCATTGGGCGCCCGGAACGCGCGGCTCGAAAAAGCCCCGCGAATTGCCGGAGCATTGATTGACGGCGGCGATCTCCACCCGTTCGAATTTCACCAGATCGGTCAGCGACAGCGAAAGTTCGCGCTCCACCTGGCCATGAATCTTGAGGCGGAAGGAGGCAGGATCAATCTCGGTCGGGATCACCGACCAATGCCAGCGCACGAAGAATTTTTCATTGGGCGTGAAGACGCCGCCGTCGAAATCCGTGAAGGGTGTCTCCAGCAGCGGCGGCCTGCTGCGCTGCAGGACCATCGTGCCCTTCTGCGGAAAATCATGCGCCAGCGGACGCGCGCCATTGCCGCCGGGAAACGGAAAATCGGGAGCGGATGGCGCGGCACCGAGAGCGGGCGCCGCCGCCAGAGCGAGCAGACTTCCGGCCTGGGCGAGGATAGCGCGGCGGCTGGTTGCGGACATTTTCGACTCTCCCGCTTGGTGTTTGTGCATACTAACACGCGGCGCGGCGGAAGCCGTTATGCATCAAGGAATATCACGGAAAACCGAGTTTTCCTTATGGCACTTGGCTTAAAATTTTCGCGGCCGACTGTAACCTCGGCACGGCTTGAAAAACAAAAACCACGCCGCCAATGTCGCGCATCTTTCCCGCGTGGCGGAGCCATTGCCGGGAAAGATATCTGCCAGGCCGCCAGAGCCGTGGCAGCTAGATCAGGGAAAGATTCATGAAAAACAGAACCCCGCCCTCGCGCCGCAAATTCTTGCAGACCGCACTTGCCGGCGCGGGCGCCGCAGCCGCCATCCCTCTGTCCGTGAAGGCAGACGAATATGTCACGCCTTCGATGACGACACCGGGCAAGGCTTTCACGCCATACGGCATGCCGTCCGGTCATGAAGAGGTGAAGCGCCTGCTCAGGCCGCCGGGGATTTCACCCGGCACTGGCGGATCGCTGTCGCCGCTGGAAAGCCTGGAAGGCATGATCACGCCCAGCGGCCTGCATTTTGAACGCCATCACAACGGTATTCCGGACCTCGACACCAAGACGCACAAATTCCTGCTGCACGGGCTGGTGAACAAGCCGCTGGAATTCTCCATGGATGCGCTAATGCGCTATCCGCGCGTCAGCCGGATGCATTTCGTGGAATGCGGCGGCAACAGCGGCGCCAATGCCGGCGCCCCCGAGCCGCCGCAACTGACGGCCGGCGGCATCCACGGCCTGGTGTCGTGCAGCGAATGGACCGGCGTGCAACTGGGCCTGCTGCTGGATGAAGCGGGCGTGCAGCCGGACGGCACCTGGATCCTGGCCGAAAGCGCCGACGCCGCGGGCATGTCGCGATCCGTCCCGCTGAAGGAAGCGCACGAACAAGGCATCCTCGCGCTCTACCAGAATGGCGAGCGCCTGCGCCCCGAGCAGGGCTATCCCCTGCGCCTGCTGATGCCGGGCTGGGAAGGCAATCTCAACGTCAAATGGCTGCATCGGATCAAGGTGACCCATGGTCCGACCATGGCCAAGGACGAGACGTCCAAATACACGCAGTCCTTGAAAGACGGCAAAGCCCGCCAGTTCAATTTCATCCAGCCGGTCAAATCGGTGATCACCCGCCCATGCGGCACCATGACCATGAATGGCCCGGGCTATTACGAAATCTCAGGCATCGCCTGGTCGGGCCATGGCAAGATCGCCAAGGTGGAAATCTCGATGGATGGCGGCAAGACCTGGACGGAGGCGGAAATGCCCGGGCCGGTGCTGCCCAAGTGCCTGTCGCGCTTCCGCCTGCCTTGGGAGTGGGACGGCAAGCCGGTGCTGCTGCAAAGCCGTTCGACCGACGAAGCCGGCAATGTCCAGCCCACGCGCGCCGTTTGGAAGGACGCGGTTTCGTCCGTCCAATTCTATCAATACAACGCCATCCAGACTTGGCAGATCGGCGCCGATAACACGGTGAAGAACTTCTATGTTTAAAACCATCGCGTTCCTGCTCGCCGCGTCCGCGCCGCATTTCGGCGCGCCCGCCGATCCCGCCCTCATCAAGGCCTGGGACCGTTCCATTCCACCCGACGGCACGGGATTGCCGGCTGGCAAAGGTTCGGTGTCGGAAGGATTGGCGGTCTACACCCAGAAATGCGTCATGTGTCATGGCGTCAATGGCGTGGGCAAACCGGCCGACCAGCTCACCGGCGGCGTCGGCTCGTTGGCCACGGCCGCTCCGGTCAAGACGGTGTCGAGCTACTGGCCCTATGCCACCACCCTGTTCGACTACATCCGCCGCGCCATGCCGATCACCAGCCCCCATTCGCTGTCGGATCACGAGACGTATGCGGTGACGGCTTACATCCTGTCGATCGACGGCATCGTGAAAAAGGACGCCGTGCTGGACGCCAAGAGCCTGCCCAAGGTCAAGATGCCCAACCGGGACGGCTTCATCGACGCCTACGGCGCCACCAAGCGTTAGGTCAGCGGGCCCAGGCGATCAGACGGTTATTTTGCTCGCCGAGGCCCTCGACGGTCAGGCGCAGCGTGTCACCGGCCTTGAGATATTGCGGGGGCTTCATGCCCAGGGCCACGCCCGGCGGCGTGCCGGTGGCGATGATGTCGCCCGGCATCAGGGTCATGAAATGGCTGATATAGCTGACCAGGGTGCGCACATCGAAGATCATGGTCCGGGTGCTGCCATTCTGGCGGCGCACGCCATTCACTTCGGTCCATAATTTCAGATTCTGCGGATCGGCGATTTCATCGCGCGTCACCAGCCAGGGACCGACTGGCGCGAAGCTGTCGCAGCCCTTGCCCTTGTCCCATTGCCCGCCCCGCTCGCTCTGATACTCGCGCTCGGAAACATCGTTGACCGTGCAATAGCCCGCGACATGGTTCAGCGCGTCCTGCTCGTTGACATAAGAGGTGCGGGTTCCGATCACCACGCCCAGTTCGACTTCCCAATCCGTCTTCACCGCGCCGCGCGGGATGATGATGTCGTCATTGGGGCCGTTCAGCGAACTCACCGCCTTGAGAAACAGGATCGGCTCCTTGGGGATTTTCGCGCCGGTCTCGGCGGCGTGGTCGGCATAATTGAGGCCGACACAGACGATCTTGGAGATACCGCTGAACGGCACGCCCAGTCTTGCACCCTCCGGCACTTTCGGCAGGCCGGACACGTCGATTGCCGCCAGGCGCTTCAATCCGTCCGGCGACAAATTATCGGGCGTGATGTCCCCGATCTGTCCCGACAAGTCGCGCAAGGCGCCCGCCTTGTCCACCAGCCCCGGCTTTTCCGCGCCCTTGAGGCCCCAGCGTATCAGTTTCATGCGCGTCTCCCGATCTTCATCACTGCGAAATTTCCTCCAGCCGCCGGTTCAAGGTGCGCGGCCCGAACAATCCGATCGCCAGCACCATCACCGTCATGGCCGCGCCGATGAATAGCGCCACCGCCATGGCGCCACCTTGGCGCAGGAAAAAGCCGATCAGCAATCCCGCCAGCGCCGCGGATACGCGGCTCCAGGAATAGACGAAGCCGACTGCCCGGGCACGGATGCGGGTGGGAAATTGCTCGGCCTGGTATCCGTGGAAGGTGAAGGACAGCCAGTTGTTCGCCAGGGTCACGGCCGCGCCGAACAGGATCACCAGCGCCGCATCGTCCTGAAGCGCAAAAAGGAGAATCCCCACGCCGGTCATCACCCCCGCCGCAACGATCTGCCATTTGCGCTCGATCCGGTCCGCGATGGCGAAGGCCAGAAACGGTCCCACCGGATTGGCGAGGGCGATGATGAAGGCATATTGCAGGCTGGCGGTGACGTGGATGCCTTTGGCGATCAGCAATGTCGGCACCCAGGATCCGAATCCATAAAAGGCGATGGTCTGCATGGCATTGAACACCGACATCACCAAAGTGCGTTTGGCATAGGGTGCCCGGAACAATTCACCGAAGCTGCCTTTTTCCTCCGCCGCCTCGGCGGCGACACTGGCAGGCGGCAAGGCCTGGCCAAGATCGCGCTCCGCCCGGGCCTCCAGCCCGCTCAGGATTTTTTCCGCTTCCCCCTCATGTCCGTGCAACGCCAGCCAGCGCGGACTTTCCGGCACACCCAGGCGAAACCACCAGGCGCCCAGCGCGCCCGTCGCCCCGATCAGCGCCACCCAGCGCCAACCCTCCAGGCCAAGCGGATGCAGCGGCACCAGAAGCCAGCCCAGCAGCGCCACCACGGGCACGACCGCGAACTCGATACCCTGGTTGACGGCAAAGACCCGGCCCCGCGTCGGCGGCGGCACCAGCTCCGGCAACAGCGTATCGATGGTCACCTGCTCCAGCCCGACCCCGATGGCGGCGATGAAGCGCCATAGATCGATGGTGGCGGCGCTGTGCTGGAATGCCATGACGGCGGTGGCAAGCGAATACCAGACCAGCGACACCGTGAAGATGGAGCGCCGTCCCAGCCGGTCAGCGATAAAGCCAAAGCCGACGCTGCCCAGCCACATGCCGGCAAAGGTGCAAAAGACGAAAAAGCCGATGCCACTGGGCGCGAAAAAGCCGGCGGGACGGGCGGTGAACAGGCCGCCCGCCACCAGCCCGGGCGCGATATAGGCGGTCATGAACAGATCGTAGAACTCGAAGGCGCCGCCCAGCGAGATCAGGACCACCAGCCGCCACAGGCCGTATGTCAGCGGCAATCGGTCAAGCCGCGCCGCCACCTCGCTTGCATATCGGTTTCTTTGCGGCGTCATCTGGCTGTCGATCGGAATTCGCTTGTGGAAGCCGGCAGGGGATTTGATAGAGTTGTACCGCGATTGCGGCCCGAAAGATAAGCGGCCCTTCGATTTCGATGAAAGTCATGCGGGGGCAAAAATGGAAATAAGGAGAGCGCCGGCCCGCCGCGATTGCGCGATCGGAAGGGGAAAGAAGGCCCATGGTCGGCCTCGCGCATGAACGATCCCCGGCCTGCCCTTGTCGGCGTGGTGATTGTGAATTGGAACGGATGGCAGCACACGATCGCCGCGTGCCGGTCCCTCGACCGATCCCTTAACCAGAATCTCAAGATCATCGTCATCGACAACGCCTCTTCGGATGATTCCCTGCCGCGATTGCGCGACGCCCTTCCGCAAGCCGAAATCATCGCCAATTCCGCGAATGCCGGATTTTCCGGCGGATGCAATATCGGCATCCGGCGCGCCCTCGATTTGAAATGCGATTACATATTTCTGTTGAACAACGACGCGCTGGCGGAGAGCCAGACGATATCCCGGCTGATCGACGCCAGCAGATCGAAAAACGATGCCGCCCTGCTGGGAAGCGCCGTTATCTATGCGGCGTCCGGGGCGTATCAGTTTTTTGGCAGCCGGGCCGGGACGCTGGTGGGGGAGCTGGAGGATTTCAAATTCGACACCGATGCCCGGCTATTGAATCAGGAATTCATCGAGACGGATTACATCCTGGGGGCCGCTCTTTTTCTGCCCGCTGGCGTGCTGAACAAGACCGGCCTGTTCGATGAACGGTTTTTTCTCAATTACGAAGAAACCGATTTGTGCTATCGCGCCAGAAAGCTCGGCATTGCGTCCTTTATCGTCCCGTCATCGACGGTGCGCCATTACGGCAGCGCGACGGTTGGCCCCTATACCGCACCCCTGCAGACCTATTTCCTGACCCGCAACGGATTGCTGTTTGCCGACAAGCACGCATCCTTCAAGCAGCGCCTTCGCGTCTACCGGTTTCGCCTGGCCATCCTTTACTGGGACATCAGAAGATCCTGGGAAGCCGGCAGCATCATGAATCTTCCGACGCGCGCGATGGCGCGGGCCTTTCTGGATTACGCCCTGCGAAGATTCGGGGACTGTCCAACGGTGATTCGGCGCTATGACGCCCTCCATCGCGGACAGTCCTATATGCCTTCCGCTCGCGGACGATAGCGCCCCGGCGGCAGGCAGAACGTCGAATCCGGGTGCCTCCTTCGGAACCTTTCCCGTTCTGACACATTTCAAGAGCGGTGGTTTGGGCAACGGTGATGCACAGGAGGATCCGACATGACCATGGCAGATCTCTTTGCGCTCAAGCGCGTCCAGAATGGTCTCGACGTGGCGCGCACGGTAATAGAGCGCTTGAAGGACCTGCGCCTGATCGAATGGAAGGGCAGCAGCTTTGCCCTGACCGATAAAGGCCAGACCGCCCTGGCCAACCGCCCGGGCCACTAGCCCAGCCGTCTCGGTCAATTTTGCCCAGCCAAAGAAAACCGGGCCCCGAAGGCCGCGACTTCCTATAAGCGATTGATTCAAATAGACGAACTGGAGCGGGCGAACGGATTCGAACCGTCGACCCTAACCTTGGCAAGGTTATGCTCTACCCCTGAGCTACGCCCGCATTCCAAGTTCGAGGGACGGGGTTATGGCGTATAGGCTGCCCCGTTTCAAGCCATCCGCGCCGCTGACGATTAATCGGCCATCAGGCGCCCGAAAGCGGCGCGCACCGCGTCCTGGCGGGCGAACAGGTCCCGCTCCAGGCCGGCAAAATCGGCGGCATTGCCGGCGCCGGCCAGGAGCATCTTCAGACCCGCCGACGCCGTATCGGCCTCCAGGGTCTCGTCCAGGGCAATGCGCAGGATCTGGGTCAGTGCCTGTTCCAGTCTGGCGGCCTCGATCAAAAGCCGCGCATCGGCGTCTCCCAGAAATCCCGCCGCCGCGATCTTCTCCAGGGCCGCGACGGTATTGGTGTCCAGAATCGCCGGATGCGCGGGCGCGTGAACTAGCTGCAATGCCTGGGCGAGGAATTCGATATCGACCAGTCCGCCCGGCGCATATTTCAGATCCCAGCGATTGCGGCCGGGATATTGCGCGGCGATCTTGTCCCGCATGTCGCGCGCATCGGCGAGTATGCGCGAGCGCTTGCGCGGCGTGGTGAGGCGCATGGCGATTTGAGCCTCTATCCGCGCGCGCAAGGTCTCGGGCCCCGCCACCAGCCGGGCGCGGGTGAGCGCCAGATGCTCCCAGGTCCAGCTTTCACGGGCGTGATAATCGGTGAAGGATTTCAAGCTGACCGCCGCGGGCCCCTTGTTGCCGCTGGGCCGAAGCCGCATGTCGACGTCATACAGCGTGCCCGCCGCCGTGGGCGTGGTGAGCGCGGAAATCAGCCGCTGCGCCAGGCGCGCGAAATAGAGCGTGGGCGAAAGCGGTTTCGGTCCGTTCGAGCTTTCGACGCCTTCGGGCACGTCGTACACGAACACCAGATCGAGATCGGAGCTGGCGGTCATTTCGCGTCCGCCCAGCTTGCCCATGGCGATGATGGCGAACTCCGCGCCCGGAACGATGCCCGCTCCGGTCATCAGTTCGGCCTGCGCCACCGGCAGCAGGCCAGCGATCACGGCTTCGGCAATGCGGGCAAAGGCGGGGCCCGCCTGCTCCGCTTTTGCCCCGCTATCCACCAATTGCACGCCGACGCGAAAATTCTCTTCCCGCGCGAACCGCCGGGCGCCATCGAGTTGTTCTTCGTAAGAACCTTGCAGCTGACGCTTGAGATTGGCGTCCAGCAGGGATCGGGCCGGCAGGCGCTCCAGAAAATCGGCATCTAGCAGCGCGTCCAGGGTTTCGGGCGTGCGCGCCAGATGAGTGGCAAGACGCGGCGCCGAACCGACCACTTTCGCCAGCAAAGCGAGGAATTCCGGGCGCGCCAGGAAAAGCGAGAAGAGCTGCACGCCAGACGGCAGGTTGGAGAGAAAATGGTCGAACTGCGTAAAAGCGGTGTCGGGATCGGCGGTCGCGGCCAGCGCTTGGAGGATCGCGGGCGTCAGTTTGGTGAGAAGTTCGCGCGCCCGCGCAGATCGCATGGCGCGGATGCGGCCGTGATGCCAGGCCCGAATGGCGCCGGCCACCTGCGACGGCACGCCGAAGCCCATCGCGCGCAAGGTTTCCAGCGTTTCCGGATCGTCTTCCACGCCGGTGAAGACCAGGCTGCCGTGACTGTCGGCAAGATCGGCCTCGCGTTGAAACAGGCGGGCATAATGACTTTGCACGCTTTCCAGGGTTCGCGTCAGCGCGGCGCGGAAATCATCGGCATCGGCATGACCCATGAAGCAGGCGATGTGCGCCACGCCTTCCGCGCTTTTGGGCACGGTATGGGTTTGTTCGTCCTCGATCATCTGCAGACGGTGTTCCAGCATGCGCAGATACTGATAGGCGCGCGTCAGCTCCGCCGCGGTCTCCCGGGTGATGGTGCCATGCGCGGCGAGTGCGCTCAGCGCATCCAGGGTCGCGGGCGCGCGCAGCTCCGGATGACGTCCGCCCAGAATCAGCTGCTGGGTCTGGGCGAAGAACTCGATCTCGCGGATGCCGCCGCGGCCCAGCTTGATGTTGTGACCCGCCACGGCAATCTCTCCATGTCCCGCATGGGCGTGGATCTGGCGCTTGATGGAGTGGATATCCTCGATCGCCGCGAAATCGAGATTGCGCCGCCAGATGAAGGGTGTAATTGCCGCCTGGAACGCCGTCCCGGTATCGGGATCGCCGGCGCAGGGCCGCGCCTTGATCATGGCGGCGCGCTCCCAATTCTGGCCCAGATTTTCGTAATAGTCTGCTGCCGCATCCAGCGAGATCGCCACCTGGGTGGCGCCCGCGTCGGGCCGAAGACGCAGATCGGTGCGGAAGACATAGCCGCCGGCCGTGGTCTCGGCGATCAGCTTGACCAGCCCGCGCACGATGTCGACCGCCGCGCCGCGCGCATCGCCGCGCTTGGCGAAAGGAAAGCGGTCGGCGTCATAGAACACCACCAGATCGATGTCGCTGGAATAATTGAGCTCGTAGGCGCCGTATTTTCCCATCGCCAGAACCGTGAGCCCGGTCGTGGCTTCCAGCACGGCGCCATCGCGTTCCTCCATGCCATGGGCCGCCGCCGCCCGGCGCAGCAGGAAACGCAGCGCACCCTGCACGCAAGCGTCGGCGAATTGGGTAAGCGCGAGAGTTACTTTTTCCAGAGGCCAGAGGCCGCCAATGTCGGCCAATGCGATGGCGAGCGCGGCCGCGCGCTTGGCGCCGCGCAGTTCGGCCATGGCGGTGGCTTCGTCGTCCAGCGAGGCCACGTTGCGCGCCCGGGCCAATATTTCCTGCAGAACCGTTTCAGGTCCCGCCGCGAAGATGCGCGACAGGATTTCCGGCTCGCGCAGCGCAAGCCGGCTGAGAAAGCCGCTATTGCCGAAGACGCCCTCCAGCAGCGGTCGTTGTTCGGGACCGGGCACGAAGCCGCGTTCGGCCAGCCCCTCCAAGGTGCGCGCCGCACGCGCGACATCGAAAGGCAGGGGCGGCACGCGCAAATCGGGCATGCCCGACCTTAAAATCTATTCGGCTGCGGTGCGAGACGGGATTTGCGCCGATTTGGCGCCGGGCGGGTTCAGGCGCAGGGCCGGGCGCGGGAAACGCAAGGTCGCCTTCAGCCCCGGCGCATTGTCTTCCAGAAGCAGCTGCGCATTGTGGAAATGCGCCACCGCCGCCACCAGCGACAGGCCGAGGCCGGTGCCGGGCGAGTTGCGGCTCGCTTCCAGCCGCACGAAACGCTCCACCACCCGGGACCGATCTTCGGGCGGAATGCCCGGACCGCTGTCGGCGACGCGAAGGTCGACGCCGGAGAAGCCCTGCGAAATGGAAACGGCGACACGTCCGCCGGGCGGCGTGTATTTGATGGCATTGTCCACCAGATTGGCCAGCGCCTGCGCCACCAGGCTGCGATTGCCTTCAACCATCGGCACGCCGGCCGTCGTCAGGGTCAAGGTGACGTTCCGCTCCTCGGCCAGCGGCTCGTACAATTCGCTGACGTCGCTGGCGACCGAGGCCAGGTCGAGTGGCGACATGGCGCCCCGCGCCGCGCCCGCATCGGTCTCCGCGATCAGGAGCAACGCATTGAAGGTGGCGATCAGCTGGTCGGTATCGGCGATGGCGCGCTCAATCTCGCCCGTGTCCGATCCCGCCGCCGCCATCCGCGCCTGCGATTGTTCCAGCCTCTGGCGCAGCCGATTCAGCGGCGTGCGCAAATCATGCGCCACACTGTCCGTCACTTCGCGCAGACCTTTCAACAGCCGCTCGATCCGGTCCAGCATGCGATTGAGATTTTCCGCCAGCACATCGAATTCGTCGGAAGCGCCGGAAACCGGCACCCGCTTGGTCAGGTTGCCGGCCATGATCTCACCGGAGGCGCGATTGATCGCATCCAGGCGCCTGAGCATATTGTGGCTCATCAGGGCGCCGCCCAGAAGGCCGAACACCAGAATCAGCGCCACGGTCCAAGGCAAAGTGGTGGTGAACATCCGCTGCGTGAGGTCGCGGTCGTGAACATCCTGTGCCACCAGAAGATAGAAATCGCCCGTCAGCATGAACAGACGCCCGCGTGCGCGCCGGGTTTCCTGCACGCCATTGATGCGGCGCTCATAATCGAATTCCACAAAATTGCCCGGAGACGCGGTGATCGAGGGCCAGATGTCGAGGTTGCCCGCCAGGATCCGGTGCTGGCCGTCGGTGAGAAGATAAAGCGCCTGGGTGCCGTGCAGCGAACGGCTCATGACGCTTTCGCCCAGCCCATGCAGGCCGAGCCGCTGATATTGCTCGGACAGGCCGGTGATCTCGGCTTCGATGATCTGGTCGGTCTGGGCGTCCAGCGTGCGGCGGGTGTTCCAATAGGTGAAAAATAGCAGTGCGCTCACCGAGATGGCGAACAGCAGCACATAGACCAGAACGATACGGAACGCCTGGGTCCGGAGAAGGCGAAAGGCCGCGCGCATTGCCGTCCCTTTCTGTCTTTCTCTTGGCCGGCCGCTACCTGGCGCGGATCATGTAACCCGCGCCGCGGATCGTGTGCAGCAACGGCGTGTCGAAATTCTTGTCGATCTTGGCGCGCAAGCGGCTGATATGCACGTCAATCACGTTGGTCTGGGGATCGAAATGATATTCCCATACGCTTTCCAGCAGCATGGTGCGCGTCACGACCTGACCGGCATGACGCATTAGATATTCCAGCAGGCGGAATTCGCGGGGTTGCAGGTCGATCGCCTGCTCGGCGCGTTTGGCGGCCCGGGTCAGCAGATCCAGATCCAGATCGCCCACCGTAAGCCGGGTCTTCACCGTCACCGGCGAACGGCGGCGCATCAGGGCGTCGATCCGCGCCAGCAATTCGACGAAAGCGTAGGGCTTGGTGAGATAATCGTCGCCGCCCGCCTTCAGGCCCTTCACCCGGTCGTCCACTTCGGACAAAGCCGAGAGGAACAGCACCGGCGTGGCGTTGCCATGTTCGCGCATCTCGGCGACCACGCCCAAGCCGTCCATCTTGGGCAGCATGCGGTCGATGATCGCCACGTCGTAAGGGCGGGACAGGGCCAGCGACAAGCCGACATCGCCATCGGCGGCGTCATCCACCACATGTCCCGATTCCTTCAGCCCCTGGACCAGATAGCGTTGGGCTTCCAGATCGTCCTCGACGACGAGAATTCGCATGCGGTGAAACTCCTTTGCGCCAATGGGGTCCGCGCCGGCGGCGTGGGTGGGGGGACTTTCCGCCACCGGCGCGGGGGGCCAGGCGGAAAGGCTCATCGCCCCTCCGCCCGATAATCGCCTTAACTCACGCGCCGACATCCACAGCGACAAAGCGCGAACCGCCCTGGCTGGAAGCGACCAACAGCAGCACGCTCTTGCGGCCGCCCTTTTGCGCTTCCGCGACACCGGACTGCACATCGGCGGGGGTATGGACCGTATGGCCGCCAATCCGCTGCACCACATCGCCGGCTTGGAGGCCCTTGTCGGCGGCATCGCTGTTGGGATCGACCTTGGTGATCAACACACCCGTCGTGGCTTCGGACAGATTGAAGGTCTTGCGCGCGTCCGGCGTCAGCGACGCCAGGCCCAGGCCCATGGCATTGCCGGTTGCCGTGGGGCCGGCCGGAACACTGGGAGCGTTCGAGGCCACCTTGTCATCGGGCCGGTTGCCGATATCGGCCTTCAGGTTTTGCATCTTGCCCTGGCGCACGATCGTGAAGGTTGCGCTCTGGCCCGATGGCACCAGCGCCACCTTGCGGGTGAGATCGCGATTGTCCTCCACCGCCTGGCCATTGATGGCGGTGACGATGTCGCCCTGCTCGAAGCCTGCCTTGGCGGCTGGACCACCCGGGACCACATCGGCAACCAGCGCGCCCTTGGTTTCCTTGATGCCCATCGAGGAGGCGATTTCCGGCGTCACGCTCTGGATGCTGACGCCGAGCCAGCCGCGCGCCACATGGCCGTGGGCCTGGAGCTGGCCCACCACGTCATGGATGGTCGCGGCGGGAATGGCGAAACCGATGCCGACGCTGCCGCCCGAAGGCGAGAAGATCATCGAGTTCATCCCGATCACCTGGCCGCGAAGATCGAAGGTCGGGCCGCCGGAATTGCCGCGGTTGATCGGAGCATCGATCTGGATGAAGTCGTTATAATTGCCCGCGCCGATATCGCGGCCGATCGAGGAAACGATACCCGCGGTCACCGAATTGGAGAGACCAAAGGGATTGCCGACCGCGACGACCCAGTCGCCGACGCGAAGCTGGCGGTCATCGCCAAACTCCACGGTGGGAAGCGGCTTGTCGGACTTGACCTTGAGCAGAGCGATGTCGGTGGCGGGATCGGTGCCCATCAGCTTGGCTTCGAAGCTGCGGCCGTCGGGCAGCTTGACGGTGATCTTCTTGCCGTTGTCGACGACATGGTTGTTGGTGACGATCAGGCCCGTCTTGTCGATGATGAAGCCGGATCCAGCGCTGATCGCCTTATGCGGCTTCTGCGGATGCTGCTGATTGAACTGGTTGAAAAGGTCGCGGAAGGGTGCGGGCAGATTTTCCTGCTGGTCGTCACTGTCGGATTCGGTGGTCATCGTCTCCGAGGTGATGGTGACGACGGCGGGGCTGACGCGCTCGACCAGGTCGGCGAAACTGAAGGGCGAGGAATTTTCCAGCATGCGGGGCGTGGCATGCGTGTCGTTGGCGGCAAGCTGGACCGGCGCGGCGGTGTCGGCGATGCGTGTGGGGTGCGTCTGCGGCAACAGCGCGAAGGCGCCCAGGCCGACCACCAGAATGGCGGCGGCGCTGCCCATCGCCAGAAGGCGGGCGCGGGTACGGCGCAGCGCGGAATTGGAAGGGTGTTGGGTGTTGGGATTGTCAGTCTGCATCATACGCTCCTTAAAGCCGGCGTCGTCCGCCCCCGGAAGACCCCATGGAGAGGATATACGCTCCTATTCTTTCGAGATTCTCACCGAATTATTAAACAATGTCCATCTTTCACAGCAACGCCGTGTCGGAAGGCTTGGCGCGGCGGATTACCCAGAAGGCTACGCCCCCCGCCCCCACAAGTACAATGAAAGGCGCCAGCCACAGGAAGTAAGTGTCCGCCTGCAGCGGCGGTTGCATCAAAATAAAATCGCCATAGCGGGCGACCAGATAGCCCTTGATCTCCCGGTCGCTTTTTCCCTCCGCGATCTGCTGGCGCACCAGATGGCGCAGATCGGCGGCCAGGGTCGCGCCGGATTCGTCGATGCTTTCGCCCTGACAGACCAGGCAACGCAATTGCCGCTGCAGCGCGCGGGCACGGGATTCCGTCGCGGGATTGGAGAAGGCGTCCGCCACTGGCGCCGCCACGGCCGCTCCGGAAACGGCAAGCAGCCACAGGAAAAGAATCACGCGCGTCATTCGGCGGGCTGCACGGCGGGCGACGGCGCGCCGAACTTGACGCGCAAGCGCCCCCACAGACTCAATGTCCCGCCCAGCGCCATTACCAGTGCGCCCAGCCAGATGAAGGGCGCCAGCGGACTGACATAGGCGCGAATGGTCCAGCGGCCATTGCCCCGGTCATCGCCCAGCGCCAGATAGAGATCGCGCAATCCCGTGGTGCGGATGGCGGTGTCTGCCGTTTCCTGACCCTCAGCGGGATAGACGCGTTTTTCAGGCCGCAGAACCGTCACTACGCGGTTCCCGTCCATCAGCGCCAGTTGTGCCTGCGTGGCCTGAAAATTCGGGCCCTGCACCTGGGTGACGCCATCGAAACGCAAGGTATAGGGACCCACGGTCATGGTTTCGCCCGGTCCCACCACGTCAAGCGCCTCGCTGCGCCACAGCGTGGTGCCCGCCACGCCCATCAAGGTGACACCGAGCCCGGCATGCGCCAGTGCGGCGGCAAAGGCGCTGGCGCGCGCGCCTTTGCGTTTGACGACATCCAGAAGGCTGGCGCCGATCAGCCAGCCCGCCACGGCGAAGGCCAAAGTGCCCGTCAAAGTGCGGGGACTGGCGATTGCCAGAACCGCCAGCGCCGCGACGCCGGCCAAGCCCAGCGCCGGCGCCAACACCCGCAGGCTGGCTTTCAGGTCGCCGCGCCGCCAGCCCATCCGCGGCCCGAACGGCACCAGCAGCAGAAGCGCAAAAAAGATCGGCGCGAAGGTCAGCGCATAATAAGGCGGACCGACGGAAATCTTCTGGCCCGTCAAGGCATCCAGCGCCAACGGATAAAGCGTACCGATAAAGACGGCGGCGCAGCTTCCCACCAGGAAGACATTATTCAGAAGCAGCGCGCTTTCGCGGCTGACCGTGTCGAAGGTCGCGCCGCCTTGCAATTTCGGCGCCCGCCAGGCGAACAGGCCGAGCGCTCCGCCGATGGCGCACAGGATCAGCATCATAATGAAAAAGCCGCGGGTGGGATCCGAAGCAAAGGCATGCACCGACGACAAGACACCGGAGCGCACCAGGAAGGTGCCGATCAGGCTCAAGGAGAATCCGCCGATCGCCAGCAGCAAGGTCCAGGTGCGGAAGGCGCCGCTTTTTTCCGTCGCCAGCGCCGAATGCAGCAGCGCGGTGGCGATCAGCCAGGGCATCAGCGAAGCATTTTCCACCGGATCCCAGAACCAGAAACCGCCCCAGCCCAATTCGTAATAGGCCCACCAGCTCCCGAGCGCGATGCCGCAGGTCAGCGCAATCCAGGCGATCAGCATGAAGGGCCGCGCCGCGCGCGCCCAACCCTCTTCGCCCACGATCAGGGCGGCGGCGGCATACGAGAAAGACGCGGAAAGACCGACATAGCCCGCATAGAGCATGGGCGGATGGAAGGCGAGACCGGGATCCTGCAGCAACGGATTGAGGCCGGCGCCTTCGAACGGCGCGGGATCGAGCCGCAGGAACGGATTGGAGGTAAAGAGAATGAACAGGATGAATGCCGCCGCCAGCAGGCCCTGCACGCCCAGCGCCGCGCTGGTGAGCCGCGCGCCGCCGCGTCCCATCGCCGCCACCGCGCCGGCGTACAAGGACAGCACCAGCACCCAAAGCAGCATGGAGCCTTCGTGATTTCCCCACACGCCGGTGATTTTGTAGATCAGCGGCTTCAAGGTATGCGAATTGTTGGCGACGTCGGCGATGGAGAAATCCGAAGTCACGAAAGCCGCGACCAGGGTGCCGAATGACAGCACCACGAACACCATCAACCCCAGCGCGGATGCCGATGCGATGCGGCGCGCCAGATCGGCATTGGGCGTGTCGCCCGGCGCACCCATCAGGCCCGCGACCGCCATCACCAGCGACAGCGCCAGGGCGAAGCAAAGTGCAAGCTGGCCCAGCTCACCCAGCATGGGTTGCGCTCTTCACTGTTCGCCTTCTTTCCAGCGGCCGGAGCGTTTCAGCGCCGCCACCAGTTCGGGCGGCATGTATTTCTCGTCATGCTTGGCCAGCACTTCGGTGGCGTTGAAAGTGCCGGTGGCATTCAGCGCGCCCGTCGCCACCACGCCCTGGCCTTCGCGGAACAAAGCGGGCAACACGCCCTCGAAATCCACCGGTACCGCGCGGGCGCCGTCGGTGACGACAAAGCGAACATCCGCGCCGGCGCCATGACGCACGCTGGCTTTCTCCACCAGCCCGCCGATGCGAAAGGCAACGCCCGGCTCGACATGCTTGGCGGCGATATCGCTGGGGCTGTAGAAATAAAGCACGTTATTGCCCAGCCCATAGACCACGGCCACGGCCAGCACCCCGCCCGCCGCGACCAGAGCGGCGGCAAAATAAAGACGGCGGCGCTTTTTCGCGTTCATCAATGTCTCAGTGACTGCTCTGGTTGAACATTTCATGCGCCAGGCCGGTGTCATAGTTCAAACCGTCCGGTGTCAGGGCGATCTGGTGCGGCCATTCCGATTTTATCATGCCTTTGCGCGTCAGCGCATTCCACACCGCCTGATTCTCCAGGCCGGTTGCATCGCGGCTCGCCACCGTGGCGTCCCCCAGATGGAAATGGTCGCCATGGGCATGGGGGAACTGCGTGATGACCACATCGCCATTCGGCAGCGCATTGGCGGCCCCCGGAATGCGGGCGATCGCCTGCAGCAAGGTCAAGGTACGCAACTGCAGCGGATTGAGCTTGGCGGGATTATTTTTAGGCGGCATTGCGACCTGCGAAAATGAAGACGGCCGGACCATACAGCCCGGCCGCCCCCGACAAAAGCAGTCAGATCGTCCTAGTGGCGCCAGTGACCGTGACCGCGGCCAAAATGGCCGCCGCCAAAGCCGAAGCTGAAACCGAGGCTCGGCCCATAATAGGGATAATAGGGGTAAGGATAAGGTCCATAGCCGTAATAGGCGGGCGGTGGCGGCGGGCCGTAATAGCCACCCGAATAGCCATAGCCACCCGGAGGCGGCGGCGGCCCGTAAGCGTAATCGGCGTCATCCGGGCCGTTATCGGCTTCGCCCATGCAGGCATAATAGGCGGCGCCATAAGCGCGCTCGACGTCGCTGGCCGCGCGACGCGCATTGTCGGCGCCGACGGCCGTGCCGCCGATCAACCCGGCGCCCGCGCCGATCGCGGCGCCCGCACCAGCATTGCCCGCGGCGCCGCCGATGGCGGCGCCAAGCGCGGCCCCACCCAAGGTTCCAAGGATCGTGCCGTTGGTCTGCTCATGGCTGGCCGCTTGGCCCGGCGTGACATAGCCGGTGCGCGCGGCGGCATCGCGGCGGCAGAACAGGTCGCGCGAACGCTCGTCTTGGGCGCTGCGCTGGTCTGATGAACGTTGGTCGGGCGCGTAACGCGGGTCTGGCCGCTGATCCGGCCCACCGGACTGGTTTTCGTAATTGTTGGGATTGGACAATTGCGCCGGCGGCGCGCTCGGCCCGTCAGCAGGTTGTGCGACCGCCGCGGCGCTCATCAGCGCCAGCGTCAACGCGGCCAAACTCGTGATACGGATCATGGCATCGCCTCTCAGGAATTGCCCCTTCCAGATAAAGCGATTGTGCGGCGCTTCAAGCTGCAACCGCAATGATGAAATTTTTTGAAGTTTTCGGGCCTTTTCCGCCCCGTTCATCCTGCATTCAGAAGGCGTGACTTCTGATGCTGAAACAGTCCCAGCGTAGACCGGAGGGGGAATAATCATGCCGCCGCGCTCTGCGCGGCCCGCACCCGGCGACGGATCAACTCCGCCTCTTCCACGCTGAACAGAATGGCGGCCAGTTCGGCGCAATATTGCAGCTGGGATTCGATGACCGCCCGTTTCTCGCTGCCGCATCCGCGAAGTTCCCGCACTGCGTCTTCGACATAGCGGCGCAGATGATTGGAAAGCTCTTCGAGTGCCGTCCGCTGTTTGGCGGCGAAGGATCCCGCGGCCGCGAAATGGCGCGATCCCGCCACCAGCATGGCGTAATTCAATCCCATGGCACGTTTGTCGGCGGCGGCAGGCCGGCTGAAGTCGCCGGTTCCCTTATGCATCGGCAGCGCGGCGGCGAATTCCTTGGCGGCGCGCTCCATGAAGCCATCCATCACCGCACCGATCGCGGCGCGATCCTTCAAGAGGCGCTGGCCCCATTCGCCGTCGCGGCGGACTTCGATCTCTTTCACCACGGCGCTGGACAGGTCCGAAAAGCCGCCCACCTGCGCGAGCAGCGTCTGTGCTTCGAAGAGCGGATGGCGCGTGGCCATGATCGCCGCTTTCATGGCGTCCATGCGCGCGAACAGGATTTCGCCCACCAGCCCCATATCGGTCTTGGAGATCAGAGCGTCGCTGGTCTGGCGGGACACCATCAGGGGCAGCCGCAACGCTTCCCAGGGCCGCTGCAGCCTGTTCATCGCCACCACGGCGACGAAGGGCGCGACATCGGGATTGCGTCCGATCAGCGCGTCATAGCTTTCGCGCAGCTGCCAGAGAATGTCCTCGGTCAGATGCACCAGCGGTTTGGGCACGCAGCGCTGAACTTTGGCGATTTCCTCGCCCTCGCTCAGCAACAGCGCCATTTCGCGCGCGTCCGAGATTTCATTCTCGCTGAATCTTTTTCTCGGCGCGGCGAGTCCTGCGCCCTCTGCCAGCGCCTCGCGCATCGCGGTGCCGGCCAGGGTCCAGAATTTTCCGGCCTGCACGAAGGCGTCATCGAGCTTGCCGGAGAGGATCAGCGACTTGGTCGTGCGAAAATAGGCTTGCGTCTCATCTGGCCGCAGCGTATCGCCCAGCCAAGTCCAGATCGGCACCACGCTGGCGCGTGCGATAACCGCCTTCTGCTTGTCCTTGCGGGCCTCGGAAACAAGCAGATCCTCGAAAGGCTGGCAAAAGAGCCGCAGCGGCGTCTGTGTCCTGCTGGCGTGATGCAGCGCGGAGCGCAAGCCGGAGAGGATGACGTCATGGGGCAGTGCATGACCGTCCATGAGACGATCCATCTCCACCGCCTGCGCGAGTTTGCTCGCGGCCGTCTCGGGCAGATTTCCCAGAAGATTCTGCAAGAGACCGGATTTGTCGTCGGAGAGCGTCATACTCAACACATGCCGTTTCGCTTGTTTACATTAGCGGCGGTATCGTTAACGCGGCCTTGCGGGCTATTGGATCGCGGGCAGGGTCAAGCGCGCCTCGAGCCCCCCCAGAGGAGAGCTGTCCAATGTCAAAAAACCCGCATAAAGCTTGGAAATATCGCGCACGATGGCCAGACCCAGGCCGGAGCCCGGGACGCTTTCGTCCAGCCGCTCGCCCCGTGTCCCCACCCTGGCGCGATCCTCGGGCGCCAGGCCCGGTCCGTCGTCTTCCACGGTCACAGTAAAGCGGGCGCCTTCCCGCATCGCCCGCACCAGCACCCGCGCGCCGGCCCATTTGCAGGCATTGTCCATCAGATTGCCCGTCATCTCTTCCAGATCCTGCCGTTCGCCGCGGAAATAGAGATCCGGCGGACAGTCCCAATCAATGGTGATGGCGCGTTCGGCGTGAATGCGCGTCAGCACGCGCGCCAGATCGAACAGCACCGGCGCCACCGCCGTGCGGTTGCCCAGAACATTGACGCTGCCGGCGGCGCGGGCACGGGCGAGATAATGATCCACCTGCCGGCGCATGGTGTCGACCTGGCGGCGCACCTGATCGGCCAAGGGGCCCGGCTCCGCTTCCGCCTCGCTGGCCAGCACGCTGAGCGGCGTCTTGAGAAAATGCGCCAGATTCGAAACATGGGTGCGGGCACGGCCCACCACTTCATTGCTGTGCTCGATGAGAGAATTGAGCTCGGTCGCCAGCGGCGCGATCTCGGCGGGAAATTTTCCTTCCAGATTCGGCGCGCTGCCGTCGCGGATGCGGGCCAGCGCTTCCTTCAGCCGCCGCAAGGGCAACAAGCCCACGCGCACTTGCAGAAATATCGCCACCACCAGACCCAGGCCCAGGAGCAGAAACGACCAGATCAGGGTGCCGTTGAAGGCGGCGCTTTCCGCGTCCACCGTCGCCAGATCGCCCGCCACCATGAAAGTGTAGGCGCGGGTGTCGCCGATCTGCGGCGTCGCGCTGATGGGAAATTCCACCCGGCGCGACAACACGCGCAGATGTTGATTTTCCGGACCCACGGCAGTGCCATAGCTGATGGCGCCGCGCCTCACATTGCCGCTGACGGTGAGTACCTGATCGAACAGCGAACGGGAGATCTGCCCGCCCGGTCCGGCGACCAGCGGTTTGATCTGGTAGTAGAGCCCCGAATAGACCCGGTCGAACTGGTGATTGACGAAACGATCCTGCAGCAGCACGCCGCCATCGGGATCGGGTTCGGCCGCCGCGATCAACCCGTCCATATCGCCGGCGAGCCGCGCATCGAAACTGTCTTCGGCCGCGTTGCGGAACGTGTTGGAGAGCACGGCGCCACCCACCGCCAGCCCCAGCATGGTCCAGATCGCCGCCGCCGCGATCAGCCGGGCAGCGAGCGAGTTAAGCCGGAAGATGGCTGGTCCCAAGGGCGGGATCTTCCAGGCTGTAACCCAGGCCGCGCACGGTCTGGATCAGATTGGCGTCCAGCTTTTTGCGCAGCCGGCCGATAAAGACTTCGATGGTGTTGGAGTCGCGGTCGAAATCCTGATCGTAAAGATGCTCGACCAGCTCGGTGCGCGAAACCACCTTGCCGCGATGATAGGCGAGATAGGCCAGCAGCCGGTATTCCAGGCTGGTGAGCTTGACGGGATTGCCGTCCAGGGTGACGCGGCTGGCGCGCGTGTCGATATGCAGCGGACCGATATCGATATCGGCGGTGGCAAATCCGGCGGCGCGGCGCAGCAGCGCGCGCAGCCGCGCCAGCAATTCTTCCGTGTAGAAAGGCTTGGCAAGATAGTCATCGGCGCCGGCGTCGAAGCCCGCCACCTTGTCGCTCCAGCGATCGCGCGCGGTGAGGATCAGGACCGGCATGGTCTTGCCCGCCTTGCGCCACTTCTCCAGCACGCGCACGCCATCCAGTTTGGGCAGGCCCAGATCCAGCACCACCGCGTCATAAGGTTCGGTGTCGCCCAGGAAATGGCCTTCCTCGCCATCGCCGGCCGCGTCCACGACATAGCCCGCTTCGCCCAGCGCTTTTTTCAAAAGGCGCTGCAGATCCTTGTCGTCTTCCACAAGCAGGATGCGCATCGCTTATCTAGCGCCCATGGCGCCCGCCTCCACGTCCACCGAAATCGCCGCGTCCGCCAAAGTCGCCGCGTCCAAATCCACCGCCAAATCCTTCCCGGCCGCCGAATCCGCCCCGTCCGCCAGAGTCGCCGGGCCCGCCAAAATCGCGACGGCCGCCGAAATCACCGCGGCCACCATAATCGCCGCCGCCCGGACGTCCATAGGCGCCGCGATCGGGCGTGGGAATGGATGGGGCGGGCGCAAAATTACGCCGCTCCCCCGGACTGTCGAAACTATCGCGGCCCGGCGACGAGCCCAGCACCCGGCCGGTCCGCGCATCGGTGTCGAGCCACTCGATCCGCCCGTCAGGCCGCATCCATTTGAGATGATAATGTTCCGAACCGCCCGGACCGGTGGTGGGGCCATCGGCGTCGTAGAACTCACCGGGATGGGAGCGGCGCACTTCGGGCAAAATTCGGTCCAGCGGCTGCACACCCGGGGCGCGATCTTCCAGAATCCGCCCCTGGGCCAACGCCGGTCCCGAAAGACCGATGGCCAAAGCCGCTACCAGAAGAACAGAGCCCAGGCGCATGGCCGCTTTTTAGCCTTTTTCGAATGAACCTCAAATGAACGGGGCAGCCAGAAACGGTTCAGCCGGGCCCTCCTAGATTACACGCCATGGGACGGGATGGCTCCTGTCCGGACGATTAAGGGAGACCACCATGTATAGCACCAAGATCCTTCTGGCCGCCGCCGCGCTGGCGGTGTCGGGCCTGGCGAGCACGGCGAATGCCGCGCCCTGGGATCATCGCGATGGAGATCATCGCTTTGAGGATCACCGCGCCGACAATCGCCTTGACCATCGCTGGGGCCCGGCGACGCGCCATGAATTCCATCGCCCGTATGTCGAGCGCGTACGCATCTATGACACGCTGCGCTTCCGCCATTATCGCGGCATCGGCGATCCCTATTTCGTCCGCGGTCACTATGTGGTGCGCACCATCAATCCCTTCGGCCGCATCGTGTTCGTAGAAGTCGATCCCTATAGCGGCGCCTTCCTGGGTGAATTCCGGATCTGATGAACATTCAGACATGAGCTTGGGCATAGAACCCGTGGTATGCCCCTCCCCATAGGGTTCTAGGCTGTCAAGGAAAGGCCCGCGCTTCTCCCGAGGCGCGGGCTTTTCATTTTTTCGCCCCCATCTGTCTTCCTCAGGCAAGCCTTCGGAAGACATCTTCCCCCGCTGTCGCTCCGCTCGCGGGGGAAGAAAGCCGGAGCCAAGGCGATCTAGCGCTTGTTGCAGCATGCCGAGGCCCGCCTCCCCCGCGTGCGCGTAGCGCACTGGTGGGGGAGGGTGAGTAGCGGCAGCGTACGAACGTAGCAGCGCTTGCGATGCGAAGGGCGGAGGGGGCCTTGAAAGCGCCGCAAATATCAGCGCTTTATTTCCGCCATGCCGAGCCGTCAGACCCCGCCGCCGCTTCAGGATTTGATGCGCGAAATCCTTCGGATCGCGGATCGGCTGGTGCCGACTTTTACCATCGCGCTGACCGCCCTGGTCGTGCCAGCATCCTTGCTCTATCTGCTGCCGTCTTTCCTGGGCCTGTTCGCCTCGCCGCCGGATCCGTCCATCGATCTTTATACGGTGAACCGCCCCATCGCTTTCATGTTCCTGGATGTGGATGGCAACGATGTCGGCCATCGCGGCGCGGTGATCGGCGCACGCCTGAAGCTGGAAGACATGCCCGCCTATCTGCCCGCTGCCTTCATCGCGATGGAGGATCGGCGCTTCTATTCCCACAACGGCATCGATCCGCGCGGGCTATTGCGCGCGCTGTACCTGGATCTGCGTGCCGGTCATTGGGTGGCGGGCGGCTCGACCATTGCCCAGCAGACCGCCAAGATCGTCTACACCGCTCAGGAACGCACCATGTCGCGCAAGCTCACCGAGCTGATGGACGCGGCAGGTCTGGAAAAAGCGCTCAGCAAGAAACAGATTCTCGAACTCTATCTCAACCGCATCTATCTGGGCTCGGCGGCGTATGGCGTTGACGGCGCCGCGCATGTCTATTTCGGGGTCTCCGCACATGACCTGACCTTGGCCCAGGCGGCGATGCTGGCGACTCTGACCCGCGCGCCTTCGGTTTTCTCGCCGCGCCGCGATCTGCTCAAAGCCCAGCAGCGCGCCAGCCTGGTGCTGGACGCGATGGTGCAGACAGGCGCCGTCACCGAGGAAGCCGCGGCCGATGCCCGCGCCCATCCCGCCGTGATCGCCGACCGCACCATCCTGGACGCGCGCAATTATTTCCTCGACACCGCCGCCGACCAGGCCAAGCAGATGGCGGCGCAAGCGGGCGCCAAGCCCAATGCCGATTTGATCGTCCACACCACCTTGGAGCCGAGACTGCAGGAAGGCGCGCGGATGGCCGCCACCAAGGTCATCGCCAAATCCGGCAAGCGCACCCGCACCGGGGAAGCCGCCGTTGTGATGATGAAGCCGGACGGCGCGGTGTCCGCGCTGCTGGGCGGCATCGATTACCAGAATTCGGTGTTCAATCGCGCGGTGCAGGCGCGCCGCCAGCCCGGTTCGGCGTTCAAGCCGTTCGTCTATCTGGCGGCGTTGGAAAGTGGAATCTCGCCCTGGGATGAGCGGGACGATGAAGCCGTCGATATCAATGGTTATCAGCCGCAGAATTTCGGCGGGCATTTTTACGGCACCCTGACCCTGGCGGATGCCTTGGCCCATTCCGTCAACACCATCACCGTCAATCTGGCGCAGGAAGTGGGCGTGAAGAAGGTGGTCGAGGCGGCCCAGCGCACCGGCATCGCTTCTCCGCTAGAGGCCAATCCGTCCTTGGCGCTGGGCACCAGCGAAGTGACGCCGCTGGAACTGACCGCCGCCTATGCCGCCTTCGCCAATGGCGGTTTCCGCACCACGCCCTACTTCATCACCGAGGTGGACGATGCCGGCGGCAAGGTTCTTTACCGCCGCAGCGCACCCAAGCCCCAACGCATCATCGATGCCTCCGTCGACCGCGATCTGGTGGCGATGTTATGGAACGTGATCGTCGCCGGCACGGGCACCAGCGCTTCGCTCAGCCCGCGCGAGGCGGCAGGCAAGACCGGCACCACCCAGAATTCCCAGGACGCCTGGTTCGTCGGCTTCACCACCGATTATGTGACGGCGGTCTGGGTGGGCAATGACGACAATTCGCCCACCCGCGGCGTCACCGGCGCCACCTTGCCGGCACAGATCTGGAAAGCCTCGATGCTGACCGCCGAAAAGGGCCTGCCTCTGAAAGCGCTCGACCGCTCGCCGCCGGAGCCGCCGCATGTTGAACAGCTGCTGGCATCCGGCGTGACCATGTCGCCGCCCCTGGGCGACGACGAATCTGGCGCTGCGGTCGCGCGTGAGGAGCCCCGCTCGTCGGAAAGCGAATCCGCGCCCCGCCGCAGCGGCTTGGGCCGCATTCTGGGGTGGATATTCGGCGACGATAGTGAAGAGCGTGCACCCCCGCCGGCTCGCTAATTTCCCCCTCCGCCCTTCGCATCGCAAGCGCTGCTACGGGCACCTCCCCCACCAGTGCTTCGCACGCGGGGAAGGTGGGTCTGTGTTTGCTTCGCTCTTCGCTAAGTTCGCGCGCATGCTATAAACGGGCGATGCGAGTTCTGGTCTCCGCCTTTCTTCTTCTTCTGATTGCGCCCGCTGCGGCGCAGCCCGCCCGCACGCACATCACCTTTGTTACCGACTGGAAGGCGCAGGCCGAACATGGCGGCTTCTATGAAGCGCTGGCGGAAGGGCTTTATGCCAAGCGCGGCCTCGACGTCACCATCCGCGCCGGCGGCCCGCAGGTGAATGTGCCGCAATTGCTGGCCGGCGGGGCGGCGGATTTCGGCATCGGCTCCAACAGCTTCATCTCGCTCAATCTGGTGAAGCAGAATGTGCCGCTGCGCGCGGTGATGGCGATTTTCCAGAAGGACCCGCAGGTCCTGATGAGCCATCCGCGCCGCGACCTGACCTCCCTGGAGGAGATGCGCGGCCGGCCGATCCTGATCTCGGACGCGGCGATGACCAGCTTCTGGCCCTGGCTGAAGGCGCGCTGGCATTTCAGCGACAGCCAGATCCGCAAATACACCTTCAACCTGGCGCCGTTCCTGGTCGATCCCAACGCCATTCAGGAAGGCTATCTCACCAGCGAACCGTTTACGGTCGAACAGCAGGCGCATTTCGCGCCCAAGGTTTTCCTGCTGGCCGATTACGGCTATCCTGGCTACGCCAATATGGTGCTGGTGCCGCAAAAATGGATCGACACAAATCCGCAGGCCGTGCAGGCCTTTTATGACGCCACGCGCGACGGCTGGCACGATTATCTGAACGGCGATCCGGCTCCCGCCAATGCGCTGATCAAGCGCGACAATCCCGACATGACGGATGCCATCATCGCCCAGTCGATCGACAAGATGAAACGCTTTGGCCTGGTGGCGGGCGGTGATGCGCCCGCGTTCGGCGTGGGCGGCATGACCGATGCGCGCTGGAAGAACTTCTATCAAACCATGCAAAGCGTGGGGATCTATCCCAAGGGGCTGGATGTCACCAAGGCCTATGATCTGCGCTTCATGCGGCGCGCGCTGCAAAATTATCGATGAGCCTTCTGAGGTTGAACAATGTCAGCAAGCGCTTCGACAATGGCACCGAGGCGTTGTCCGGACTGAGCTTCGATGTCGCGGACGGCGAATTCGTTTCGCTGCTGGGCCCCAGCGGCTGCGGCAAATCCACTGCGCTGCGCCTGATCGCGGGCCTGATCGCGCCGGACAGTGGCATGATCGAATGGCATGGCGCGCGACCGCCGATGAGCTTCGTCTTCCAGGAGCCCACCCTGATGCCCTGGGCCGATGCCCGCACCAATGCACGTCTGCCGCTGGACCTGAAGAACATCGCGCGCGGTGAAGCCAATGCGCGCGCGGAACGCGCCCTGACGCGCATGGGGCTGCAGGATTTCGCCTCCGCCTACCCCCGCGAATTGTCCGGCGGCATGAAGATGCGGGTTTCCATCGCCCGCGCCCTGGCAGCGGAGCCCCGGTTGCTGCTGATGGACGAGCCCTTCGCGGCGCTGGACGAGCCTTCGCGCCAGGCTCTGAACGACGATCTGCTGCGCCTGGCGCGCGAGGACCGCATCACCGTGATCTTCGTCACCCATAGCGTGATGGAAGCGAGCTATCTCTCCGACCGCGTGCTGGTGATGTCGCCGCGCCCAGGGCGGATCAAGGCGGAGATCGCCCTCTTCGCCGGCCCACGCGATCGCCTGTCGTCAGCTTTCGCGGACAGCCAGAAACGTGTGGCGCAAGCATTGCTGGAACTGGCATGAGACGCACCTTCAATGTCCTTCTGCCGTTTGCACTGGGCTTTGCACTTCTCGCGCTTTGGCAATGGATCGTCGCGGCGCGTCATATTCCGCCCTATGTCCTGCCCGCGCCGAGCGCCATCGCGCACGCGCTGTCGAACAATTTCAGCTCGCTGATGCTGTCGCTGCTCTCCACTCTGACGGTGACTCTGGAAGGCTTCGTCGCCGCCTGGATCGCGGGTGTGGGCCTGGCTATCGCCTTCAGCCAGAGCCGGGTGATCGAGCGCACGCTCTATCCCTATGCCGTGGTGCTGCAGGTGACGCCGGTGGTGGCGATCGCGCCCCTAATCCTGATCTGGGTGGGTTTCGACCACATCAACGCCGCGCTGGCGCTGATCGCGGCGCTGGTCGCGTTTTTTCCGATCCTGTCGAACACCACGCTTGGCCTGAAATCGGCCGACTTCAATCTGGTGGATCTGATGCGGCTTTACGGCGCCTCGCGCTGGCAGATTCTGTGGCGGCTGCGCCTTCCCTCCGCCCTGCCCCATCTGCTCGGAGCCATGAAAATCGCCGGCGGCCTTTCGCTCATCGGCGCGGTGGTGGCGGAATTCGTGGCCGGATCAGGAACCGCAACCGGACTGGCCTGGCGGATCGTCGAAGCGGGCAACCGGCTGGAAGTCGCCACCATGTTCGCCGCCCTGACGCTGCTGGCCCTTCTGGGTATCACGATTTTTGCCGCTTTTTCCCTGTTGGAATGGGCACTTCTACATCGCTGGCATGAAAGCGCGCGGCTGCAACAGCAATAATACATAACGAATAATGTTATATACGCAATTTCACGCATTAGCGCTGTTGAAGGATTGATTTTGCGGCTGCTAAATGTGATTTAGCCATCATGGCTGCCCCGGCTCTCAAAATTCTCACCGCCAACCACCTTCGCTCCGGTGAAGTGTTGTACTGGAAATTCGGCGGCTGGGTGGAAAGCCTGGCCGAAGCGGAAATCTTCACCGACGAGGCGGCGGCCGAAGCTGCCCTCGCCCAGGCGCAGATATCCGTCTCCGCCAATCGGGTGGTGACGCCCTACCTCTTCGAGGTTCGGCAGAATAATGGCGCGGTCCACCCCATCAAGGAGCGCGAGATCATCCGCAGCCTGGGTCCCAGCATCCGTCCCGACACCGGCAAGCAATCCGTCCCAGAACTCAACAATGTATAGATATGACGAGTTCGACGCACAGTTCGTGGCCGAGCGCGTCGCGCAATTCGGCCACCAGGTCGAACGCCGCCTCTCCGGCGCCCTGACCGAAGACCAGTTCAAGCCGCTCAGGCTGATGAACGGCCTCTATCTGCAGCTTCACGCCTATATGCTGCGCGTCGCCATTCCCTACGGCACCCTGGCCGGGCGGCAATTGCGCAAGCTCGCGCATATCGCCCGCAAATACGACAGGGGCTTCGGCCATTTCACCACCCGCACCAACATCCAGTTCAACTGGATCAAGCTGGTGGACGTGCCCGCCATCCTCGCCGAACTGGCCGAAGTCGAGATGCATTGCATCCAGACCTCCGGCAATTGCATCCGCAATGTCACCGCCGATCCGTTCGCCGGCGCCACGGCCGAGGAAATCGAGGATCCCAGGCCGCTGGCGGAGATCATCCGGCAATGGTCCAGCCTGCATCCCGAATTCGTTTTCCTGGCGCGCAAGTTTAAAATCGCCCTGGGCGCCAGCCCCCACGACCGCGCCGCGCTGCTCTATCATGACCTGGCGGTGGAGATCGTGCGCAATGCCGAGGGCCGTATCGGCTACAAGGTGCTGGCAGGCGGCGGCATGGGACGCACGCCCTATATCGCGCAAGTGATGTCGCAGTTCGTGGAGCGCGAAGACATCCTGGCCTATCTGGAAGCGGTGCTGCGCGTCTACAACCAGGACAGCCGCCGCGACAACATCCACAAACAGCGCATCAAGATTCTGGTCAACGCTATCGGCGTCGACGAGATGCGCGCCCGCATCGCCCGCGAGTTCGAAGAGATCAGGCGCACCGGCACCCTGCAATTACCGCCCGAGGAACTGGCCCGCATCGCCGCCTATTTCGCGCCGCCGGCTTTCGAAGAACTGGCGGATGAGATGCCGTCCGCCGACGCGCATTTCGAAAATTGGAAAAAATCCAATGTTCATCCTCATCGCGCGCCCGGCTATGCCATCGCCACGATTTCCTTGAAGGCGATCGGCCAGATTCCGGGTGACGCCAGCGCCGACCAGATGGAGGCGCTGGCCGATCTGATGGACGAGTTCGGCCTCAGCGAAATCCGCGTCAGCCACGAGCAGAATCTGGTGCTGCCGCATGTCCGGCAAAGGGACCTGCCGGCGATCTTCGCCCGGCTCGCTGCGCTGGACCTGGCCACGCCCAATGCTGGCCTGATTACCGACATCATCGCCTGCCCGGGCCTGGATTATTGCGATCTCGCCAATGCCCGCTCGATTCCCGTGGCGCAATCCATCGCCAGGCGCTTCGCCGATCTGGAGCGCCAGCACGATATCGGCGAATTGAAGCTCAAGATTTCGGGCTGCATCAACGCCTGCGGCCATCATCATGCCGGACATATCGGCATTCTGGGCGTGGACAAGAAAGGCGTCGAATTCTACCAGCTCCTGCTGGGCGGCTCCGGCGCGGAAGACGCCGCCATCGGGCAGATCATGGGCCCCGGCTTCGGCGCCCATGAGATCGCCGATGCGGTGGAGCGGGTGGTCAATCTTTATCTGAAGGAACGGGGACCCGGCGAACGCTTCCTCGACACCTATCGCCGCGTCGGCATGGAGCCGTTCAAGAATGTCGCCTATCAGGAACAGATGAATGCCGCTTATAACGGTTGACGGCTTTCGCGAGGATGCCTTCGCATCCCTGGCCGACGACGTGGCCCTGCCGGACGGCGCGATACTGGTGTCGCTTTCCCGCTTCCAGGCCGAGCGCGACGCCTTGATCGCCCGCAACGCGCCACTGGGCGTGCGTCTCAGATCCGATGAATCACCCGAACGCCTGGGCGAGGACGTACACCGGCTGTCCCTGGTTGTGCTGGAATTTCCAAAATTCCGCGATGGACGCGCCTTCTCCTGGGCCCGCCTGCTCCGCACCAGGCTGCATTTCACCGGCGACATCCGGGCGGCAGGCGATTTTCTCACCGACCAGATCGCCTATCAGCGGCGTGTCGGCTTTAACGAATGGGACGTGGCCGAAGGGTTTGCCGAGGGCGATCTTCGCCGCGCCTTGTCCGAAATCAGCAACGTCTATCAGCCATCGGCGGACGGCCGGAAGACCATTCGCGATTTGCGCGCGACCGTCCGGCCGCCTTTGCGGGAACCGAAACCACGCACGCAGCGAACCTGAACGCAGCATGAATGGCGAAAATTTCATGCAAATCGCCATTTGTTCAGCGGCGGCGGGAACTTCCTGCCTATAGGTTATCGCGGCATTTCAAAACGGATATTCCATGCGCAAAGCCCTGGTCCCCATGCTCGCATCGCTGGCGTTATGTGGCGCGGCCGTCGTCGCGCTGGTTGCCACCAATGCGCGGGCGCAGACCAACCCCAGGAAGCCGGTGATGGTCGCGCTGGTCGCGCCCGGCACCATGCTGGCGCAGAACACGCTTGCGGGTCCGGCGCGCGATGAAATGCGCACAATGCCCGGCGCCGCCGAGATGGCGGCGCGGATGAAGCAGATGTGCGAAGACCATTACGCCCGCGAAGTCGGCCGCATGGCCTATCTGGAAGCACGGCTCAATCTCACCCAGCCCGAACAGCCGCTGTTTGCGCGCTGGAAAAGCGTCAAGGTCGATATTGCAAAGCGGCGCTCCGCGGAATGCAGCCAGCAGCTGGGGGGGCATGGCCGCGACCTGAACCGCAATTTCTCCAATCCGGTCGAACGCATGACCGGCGAGCAGGACATGCTGAAAAGACGGCTTGCCGATCTGGACGCCGAGCGCCCCGTGCTTGCCGCGCTGTATGGCGCGCTGACGCCCCAGCAACGCGAAGCGCTTTCGCCGCGCGGTCCGCAGATGGCCGGCGGCGTGATGGACCCCGGCATGATGCGCGGCGGACCGATGGAGATGGGCGATCGCCCGCTCCCGCCGCCGCAATAATTGTCATAGAGCTTACACAAAGGGTCCTGCAGACTTGCGGGACCCCGGAGCGTCGCCAATTAACGATGGGGCGCGTCCGCGCCCGGGGCCGCGCGACCATCAAATCAAGTCTTGCCCTGCTTGCCCCTTGGTCCTAAGAGGCGCTGCCCAAGCCCTGGATGACCGGCGATGAACGCTCCCGTCCGTTTTGATACGCTGCCCCGCTTTGCCACTACCGAGAAAGCGATCGAGAGCCTGAAGCCGAGCGAACCGGTCTATCTCGTGCGCCCGAAAAAAATCGCCGCGGCGGCCAAGCAATTTCTCGATGGATTTCCCGGCGACGTGCTTTATGCCGTAAAAGCCAATCCCCATCCGATCATCGTCGAGCAATTGTGGAAGGCGGGCATCCGCCACTTCGACACGGCCTCGCTGGGCGAGATCGAGATCATCAAAGCCATCGCGCCGTCCGCCATCTGCCATTTCATGGCGCCGGTGCGTCTGGCGGGCCAGGCCAAGGCCGCATTCGAGCAGCACGGCGTGACCGATTTCGTTGTCGACAGCGAGTCCGAACTCGACAAGCTGCTGGCCGAAACCGGCAACTCCAAAAAATTGCGCGTCTTCGTGCGGCTGGTGGCCCAGCTGGGCGGCGCCTTGCTGGAAATGTCCAGCAAGTATGGCTGCCTGCCCGAAGAGGCCGCCAAATTGCTGAAGCGGGTCAAGGCGGCAGGCGTGCAGCCCTGCCTCACCTTCCATGTCGGTTCGCAATGCCTGTCGCCCTTTTCCTATGCCCAGGCCATCGAGATCGCGCAGCGCACCGTCAATCTGTCGGGTGTGGAGATCGCGGCGCTGGATATCGGCGGCGGCTTCCCCGCCACCTATGCCGGCGAAGAGCCGCCGCCTTTTCACTGGTATTTCGACATGATCAAGGAGGCGCTGGCGAATCTGGGTCGCCCCAACCTGAATGTGATGTGCGAGCCCGGCCGGGCCCTGGTCGCCCAGGGCATTTCCCTGGTCACCCAGGTGGTGATGCGCCGGGGTGACCGGATCTATCTCAATGACGGAATCTACGGCAGCTTCGACGAACAGCGCTTCGCCGGCTTCGACGAGAATTACCCGCCCACCGCCATCACCCTGGATGCCAAGGGCAACGCGAAAAAACTGTCGGGAGAGAAGCGGCCATTCCGCGCTTTCGGCCCGACCTGCGATTCCGCCGACGTGCTGCCGCGCCCGCAAATGCTGCCCGACACCATCGCCAATGGCGATTTCATCCTGTTCGAAGCCATGGGCGCCTACACGGTATCGTCGCGCTCACCCTTCAACGGCTATTATCCCGACAGCTGGGCGATCGTCGACGAGTAGGGGCAGCCTAATTCCGGCTCTCGACCACATCGCCACTGTCGATCGCGCCGCCCGGCAATAGCGAGTACACATCACCGCGCACGCGCGTTAGGCCTGTAAATGCGCTGGGCACGCCTTCCGATGCGAAGGTCGGGCCGTTCATCACTTGATAGTGCAGGTGCGGAAACATCGAGGTACCGGAGTTACCGACAGCGGCGACAGTCTGGCCGGCCTTCACCACATCGCCCGCCTTTACCGTGACACTGCCCTGCTCCAGATGACCGAGAATGCTGAAGATCCCTTCGCCATGGCGAATGACGACATGGTTGCCCAGCATCAGGTTCGGGTGATCCCGGAACGTTGCGGGATCGAACTTGCCATCGTCGGTCTGACCGCTCTCGATTTCGACCACCACGCCGTCAGCGGGTGCGCGAACCGGCAGCCCAAAGCTCAAATGGTTCTCATTGCGGGCCGCATCGCCGACCACACGGCGGCCCTCGGCGTCCACGCGGACGAGATCATACGAATAGCGCATGGCGTTACTGGAGAAACCGAAGCTCACAATGTCCGGATTGCTGTAGTCCCAGCGCCGGTGATGGGCCAGAAGATCGTGACCGTCCCAGACCCAAACCTTGCCGGCCAGGGGCAGCATCAGCTTCAGGGCCGAAGCCGGCGGCGCACGGAATTCAGCCTTTGCGGAGCCCCTAATCGAAGCGCCTTTGCGATCGCTAGGTGACAGCTCGACCTCGACCCGCACCGCTTTGGCGACGATGTCGGCGGGGAGCACCGGGAACGGGTTGAACACCAGCCGCGCTTCGCCCGGCTTCAGCGGCGCGAATGCCAGCGTATTCACCGATGGCGCGACGCCATTGCCGTCCACGCGGCGCTCCAACACATCGCGGCCCGAGGCGTCAGCGACCGTGACGCTCAGGCTCGACACCTCCATCAGTTTGTCGCTGTCGTTGCGGACCAAAATGTCGAAATTGGCGCTGGGTCCGGCGCTGGCAGGCTCCAGATAAGGCTGCTCCGGCAGAATCTTCACCGTCTGGGCGCCAACCGCGCCGGCGACAGTCAGCAGCAGGCCAGCGACAGCAGCGGCCGTCAAACGATTCATGGAGTTGCCCGATCCCATTACAGACTAGCCGCGTTCATCACCTAGGCGGCGGCGGAGGCGTGGGCGGAAATTCGCTCTCGCCCGCCAGCGATTGCGCCACCTGGTGGCGGATTCTGGCTTTCAGCTTGGCCGTGGCGCGGTCGAGCTCATCCGGATCGGGCGGCCCGCCTCTCGCCGCGGCCTCGTCAACGATGGCGCCGAAATCCTCTCGCTCCAGCCGGGCATGGCGATCATGCGAATGCCTGTCCTGGCGCGTGCCATCGGGATGGGTGATATGCCCGCTTCCCGCGATCGAGGCTTCGAGTTTTTTCGGCTCGCTGCGCAAGGTGACGTCACCTGAGCCTTCGATCCCGACCCGCAAAGCATCTTGGGGCGCGATCTCGACCTCGCCGCTGCC
Source organism: Pseudomonadota bacterium (assembly GCA_040389245.1). Classification (GTDB taxonomy): domain Bacteria; phylum Pseudomonadota; class Alphaproteobacteria; order Micropepsales; family Micropepsaceae; genus Rhizomicrobium. The sequence goes on from JAZKAH010000003.1 coordinate 389,349, forward strand.
ATCGATATCGACCTCGGCTGTCTTGGCTGACAGGCCGCCCAGCCGCATGTCGCCCGAACCACTCACAGCGACCTTCAAGGTGTCGGCTGTGCCCATCGCCTTGACGTCGCCGGATCCCTCGCCCGCGATGTCCACGCGCGATGCGCCTTGGGGGGCGATCTCGACATCGCCGCTGCCTTCGATACTCACACTGGCATTCTTGACCACAAGTTCGCCCAGCTTGGCGCCGCCGGACCCTTCCACACTTAGCTCCAGATTGTCGGCCGTGCCGGTGGCCTGAAGGTTGCCCGAACCCTCGATCACCGCCTTCAGACGCCCAATCTTTCCGTCGGCTTCGATATTGCCGGAACCTTCGACGGAAATTCTCGCGTCCGGCTGCGAAAGCGCGGCCAGCCGCATATTGCCGCTGCCGAGTTGCGCGAAGGCCCGAAAATTGCGCCCCGGCAAGGTCACTTCGATGCGTTCGGCGTTGTTGTGAAAAAACCCGCCGGTACGGCAATCGATTCCCACCAAACCGTCGCGAACATAGACATGGGAGATGATACGGGAATCGCCTTTGACGATGAGCTGGTCGCCGCTGCCCGCCCGGTAATAGGTATTGGCCGCCACGGCCACCGCAGCGCGATCTCCGTTGCCGTCCCATGGCAAGGTCCGGCTGATGACCGCGGATGGACCAGTGGTGTCGCAGCGCGGCTGGCCGAAATCCCCGATATCCAGAATGGTGTCGCCGAGGGCGCTGCCGCCCAGCGCAAAAGCGCCGCCCAGACAGATCGCCGAAACGGCAAATCCGGATACGGCTATCGCTGCGAGCTTGGTGCGCATCATGGTTGCTCCTCATTGGCGAGTTCTTGCGCCACACGGGCCCGGATTCTCTCTTTCAGCCTGTGCTTGGCACGCTCCATATCATCGCGATCCATATCGTCGTCATTCTCGAGAGCCTTCAGAACGGCCATGCGGATCGCGGCATCCTCGGCGCGCGCATGCCGTTCGTATGCCCGCCCACCCTGGCTCGTGCCATCCGGATGGACGATATGGCCGCTGCCATGAATAGAGGTTTCGATCTTCTTGGGTTCGCGGCGCAGATAGATGGTGCCGGATCCCGCCAGATCGACATTCAGAGAATCTTCCGGCGCAACTTCGGCCTTTCCGCTGCCTTTGATGTCGACATCGACGGTCTTGGCGGCAAGATCGCCCAGCTTCAGATTGCCGGATCCCCTGACATCCACTTTCAGATTGTCGGTCTTGCCGTCGGCCCGGATGTCACCCGCGCCGGCGATCGACAGCTTCACCTCCGGCTGCGACAGACCGCTGAGCTGCACATCGCCGGTTCCCAGCAGCGCGAAGCTCTTGAAGGTGCGTCGCCCCGGCAAGGTCACGTCGATGCGGTCGTCCTTGTTGAAATGGAAATTGCCGTTGCAGTCCAGGGAAACCAACCCGTCCTTGACCCGGATATGCGCGACGAAGTCGGGATCGCCTTTGACCACCAGCTGATCGCCGCTGCCGGCCTGGTAATGAACATTGGCGGGAAGCGCCACCGCGGCGCGATCGCCATTGCCGTCCCACGGCAGGCTGCGGCTGGATGCGGTCGCCACGGGCTGCGCCTTGGTATCGCAACGCGGCAGATCGGCGAGGCTGGCCAGGTCGGTGCCGAAAACGGCGGTGCCGAGGGCACGTCCGCCCAATGCGAAAGCACCTCCCAGGCAGACAGCGGAAATGGCAAATCCGGACACAGCGATGATCGCGAGCTTTGTGCGCATATCAATCTCTCCTTGTTTGTGCGGAATCGAGCAGGCGGAAATGCAGCCTTGCGTAATTGACAAGCCCGCGGACGAAGACATCCATCAGGAGCCAGGTGAGCGCCGCGAGCCCGACGCCGCCGGCGATCAAGCCAAATCCCGCCAAGGCGAGCGCCACGCCGCTTCCCAGCATCCCGGTGGACCCGAACATCATCAGGCCCGGAAACAACGCGAACAGCCACACCGCGCCACCCGCAAAAAACAAGAAGACGGCGCTGACGAACATGCTCAGCAGGATCGCGCCGACCACGCAGACAAAGGGGATCAGGAAAATCAGATCCAGAGTGGCAAGACCCAGAAGCGCGATCACGGCGCCGATCAGGCTGCCGGCGCTGCGTTCGCTCTCCCAGCGGCGAAAACCCGCTTCTGCGCGCAATTCCCGCGCCAGGCGGGCGGGATCGCCCAGGGCGTTGGCGATGGCGCCTTCGCTGCGGCCCGCTGCCAGACCCTCGCTGAAATGGGCCTCGTAATCGGCGATGGTTTCCTCGATCTCATTATGCGGCAAGCCGGACAGGCCCATGCGCAATTCGGACAAGAACATGGCGCGGTTCATGACGCGTCTCCCAGGATTTTGGCGACGGCAATCTCGAACGCGTCCCATTCGGCGCGTTGCGCCTTGAGAGCGGCGGCGCCGGCTTTGGTCAGTTTATAATATTTGCGGGGCGGCCCGCTGGCGGATTCCTGCAGATAGGTGGTGACGAGATCGTCGTTCTGCATGCGTCGCATCAGGGGGTAGATAGTGCCTTCGCCCATGCCCACGGCATCAGCCATCTGGGAGGCGATCTCATAGGCATAATTGTCGCCTTTGGAGAGGAGCGCTAGCACGCACATCTCCAGGACGCCTTTCTTCAACTGGATTTGCAGGGACTCGGACATGAGACCCTTATATCGCACAGTACCATGTAGCGCAAGATAGTATAAAAGGCGCTAAAGCTGGATTTTTGCGCTGTGGAACCGGGAGTGAGAAACGGTTCATGCGCGTGAGCGCAGGAAGGATTTGGTCCGGTGGACCAAATTCAGGGCCGAACGCGCGGTCGCAAGACCGCGCAATGCCTAATTCTCGGCGTGGACTTCGTGGCGTTCGCGAGTCTTAAGAAACTTCACGCCGGGAAATTTCTCCGCGACATAGCCCAGTTCCCAGGCGCTCTTGGCCAGGAATACCGGCGCGCCGTCGCGATCCGAGGCCATGCCGCCGCGATTGGCGGCAGCGAATTTTTCGAGATCGGCTTCGCTACCGGACAGCCAGCGTGCCGCGTCATACGGCGCCGGCTCGAGATCCGCTTCGAGATTATATTCCGCCACCAGCCGCGACTTCAGAACGTCGAGCTGCAGCATGCCCACCACCCCAACGATCCATTGCGAGCCGATCTGCGGCTTGAACAATTGCGTCACGCCTTCTTCGGCCAGGCTTTCCAGCGCCCGGGCGAGATGCTTTTGCTTCATCGGATCGGACAGCCGCACCCGGCGCAGAATTTCCGGCGCGAAGTTGGGGATGCCGGTGAAGATCACATTGCCGGATTCCGACAAAGTGTCGCCCACCCGGAGCACGCCGTGATTGGGAATGCCGATAATGTCGCCGGGCCAGGCTTCGTCGACCGTCTCGCGTTCCGAGGCAAAGAACAGGATGGGATTGTGGACGCCGATGGATTTTCCGGTGCCCGATTGTTTCAATTTCATGTTGCGGCGAAAGCGTCCCGACGCCAGCCGCAGGAACGCCACCCGGTCGCGGTGGTTGGGATCCATATTGGCCTGCACCTTGAACACAAAGCCCGTAACCTCCTCGTCCGACGGATACACTTGCCGGCCGATCGCGGTCTGATCGCGGGGCGATGGCGCATACGCCGCCAACGCGCCCAGCAACTCCGCCACGCCGAAATTCTTCAGCGCCGAGCCGAAATAGACCGGCGACAGATGGCCTTCGCGATAGGTGGCCAGATCGAAGGCCGGCAAGCCGTCGCGCACCAGGCTCACATCTTCGTCCAGCTTGGCTTTCAGCTCTGGATCCAGAACTATGGCCGGCGCTTTGTGACCGGGCCGGCTATCATCGAAGGCAATGAATTTGTCGGTCTTCAGGTCGAGCACGCCCTTGAAATTCAGTCCCATGCCCGCAGGCCACACCATCGGCGCGGTTTCGATCTGAAGCTGGTCGGACAATTCGTCCAGCAGCTCGAAAGGATCGCGGGCTTCGCGGTCCATCTTGTTGACGAAGGTCATAATGGGAATGTCGCGCAGGCGGCAAACTTCGAACAGCTTGCGGGTCTGGGCCTCGATGCCCTTGGCGGCATCGATCACCATCACCGCCGAATCGGCCGCGGTCAGGGTGCGATAAGTGTCTTCCGAGAAATCCTCATGGCCCGGCGTGTCCAGCAGGTTGAACACCGCGTCCTGATATTCGAAAGTCATGACCGCGCTGGTGACCGAGATGCCGCGCTCCTGCTCGATCTTCATCCAGTCGGATTTGGCGCGCCGCGCCTCGCCCCGCGCCTTGACCCGGCCGGCCGCATGGATCGCCCCGCCCAGCAGCAGCAGATGTTCCGTCAAGGTGGTCTTGCCCGCGTCGGGGTGGGAGATGATCGCGAAAGTGCGCCGTCTGGCAGCTTCGCTGGCGGGGGTCTGGCTCATGATGCAGCCGTTACCAGCCCCTGCCGGTCACGGCAAGCCAAAGCGTCCGATCCGTGGCGCCAGCGCATAATTCAGCTGCAGCAACACGATGAAACCGATGCTCCAATAGGTCGAGAACACGCACAGGGCGGCGCCAAACGCGTAAAGCGCCTGTGCCACGATGATCCGGCGATAGATCGCGCCGTCGATGTCGGGCGGCAGATCGGGCTTGGCCAGGGCAAAGTGGCGCGACATCCGCCACGCCGCCAGCAGCAGCACGCCCAGAAGAAAGATATTGGCCCAATAGGCGATCAGCGCCACGCGATAGATCATGAACTCCGCCAACAGCGCCGTGGAGAACGGGATCAGGCAGACGCTGGCGAGAAAGCCGATATGCAGCCAGACCAGGTCGCGGTTGCTGCGCTCCAGCAGGTTGAGCTGCGCCTGCTGTCCCAGCCAGAAAATTCCCAGGGTCACGAAGCTCATCAGATAGGTGAGAAAACGCGGGGACAAAGTGAGCAGGGCCGACCACAGATCGCGCTCGCTATGGATCGCTGCCGCCACCGGCGCTTTCAGATCCAGCACCAGCAGGGTCATCGCCACCGCGAAAACCCCGTCCGAAAGCGCTTCCAGCCGCGCCAGATTCTTGCCGGCTAAGCGATTGTAGTTAAGAGGCTCCATGCCGGCCTCCTTTTATTGCCGCCCTCGCTGCGCTCGTTCGGTGGGCCAAGCGATTATAATCAAGAGGCTCCAGTGCGTTCTCCCATGATCCGCTGCGCGCGCAGGAAAATCTCCAGCCCCCGGACAGCGAACAACAGGGCGGAAAAACAGATCGAGATGTCGGTGATCAGCACCGCGTTCAGATGCAGCGAAGGCGCGCCCGCATTGAGCCCGAAGCGCAGCCCGAATTTGAGCAGGACCAGAACAAGAAACACGATCATCCCGGCCAGGCTGCCGGTCTGCATCAAGGTGCCGGTTTCCGGATGCAGATGCAGCGCCGTGCTGCGGCCCCACTGCCAGCCCAGCACGCCGCCAAGCGCGCCGGCAAGGGCCAACCCGGCAAGGGTGGAGGGCGTGAGCGCGGGCGCGCCCGGCGTCGGGGCCAGAACCGCGACGGCCGCAAGCACCAGATAGATCGCTGGACGGATCCACAGCCGCCGCCACTTCAGTTCCTGTGGCTGCAACAGCTTGCGCAACCGCCGGTACAGAATCGGCAGGGCGATCAGGACGGGAATGACGTAGGTGAGTGTATTCTGCTGGGCCATGGCCCGATTTTACACAATCGGCTCATCTACAAAAGCGCGGCCCTGGCGATCTTCAATCTCCACGATCCAGAGGTCGGGGTCGAATTTGACCTGTTTGTCCAGCCAGGCGCGCGCCCTGGGTTCGTCTCCCCAATCGCCCAGGGGGCGGGCCCAGACCAAGGCGCCCTTGCCGTCACGGGCCTGGTTGAGCAGGAGGCAGCTTTTGTCCAGCCGCGACACGGTGATGATTACCGCGCCCGCTTCTTCCGCCCCCTTGCGAACGATGAAAGCGGAGGCGCCCGCGACCTCGGCGCGCCGGATCAGTGCGCGCACGAAAATGCCTGCCTTTAATCGCGGAACAAAAGTCATAAGCAGCTTGTATCAGGCCGCGCCGCGAAACGGCAGGATCTTGGCTTCGGCCTTCAGCCGCGAGCCATCGGCATCCACCGCCGCGAACGGCAGGCGCACCTTGACCACCGTGCCGACCCCGAGCACCGATTCCAGCATCGCATCGCCGCCATGCATCGCCGCCAGCGACTTGACCAGCGCCAGGCCGAGCCCGGTGCCTTCCTTGCCCCGGGTCACGGCGCTCTCCACCTGCTCGAAAGGCTTGCCCAGTTTCTCGAGATCGGATTTGGAAATGCCGGTGCCGGTATCGCGTACCATGATCTCGACGCCTTTCTCGCCCAGCCGGGCGCTCAGCATCACTTGACCGCCGCGGGGCGTGAATTTGACGCCATTGCTGAGGAGATTGACCAGAATCTGCTTGACCGCCCGCTTGTCCGCGAAGATGCGCCGGGCTCCGGGCGCGATCTCGCTGCCGAGCGCCACGCCGCCGCGTTCGGCCGCCAGATTGACAAAGCGCAGCGACGCGGACGCCAGATCGTCGAGCTCGAAAATCTCTTCATAGAGCTCGAACTTGCCGGCCTCGATCTTGGACATGTCGAGCACGCCATTGATCAGGTCCAGCAAATGGCCGCCGGAATCATGGATCAGCTTGGCGTATTCCTGATAGCGCGCATTGCCCACGGGCCCGAAAATCTCCCGCGTCATCAGTTCGGAAAAACCGATGATCGCGTTCAAGGGCGTGCGCAATTCGTGACTCATATTGGCCAGGAAAGCGGATTTGGCCCGCGATGCGCTCATGGCCACATCGCGCGCCTCGATCAGGGCGCGCTCCTGCGCCTTGCGTTCGGAAACATCGCGGGTCACCGCCACGATTTCGGACGGCGCGCCTTTGGTGCGCGGGCCCGCGGGGCGGCAACGTATCTCGGCCCAGACATACCCCTTTGTGCCGTGGCAAAGCCGCGCCTCGGCGGCGCCTTCGCGGCCGAAATAGGCGGATTCCATGAAAGCCGCCTGCACGGCGGCAAGATCGTCGGGATGAGTCAGCACCGCCGGCAGCGCACCCTCCAGTTCGGATGGCGTGCGCCCCAGCAACGTGACGGATGCGGGGCTGGCGAAACGGATGCGTCCATCCGGGGCATGACGCGTGATCAGATCCACCGCATTTTCAGCCAGGAGCTGATACATCGCCGCGCCCTGCTCGGCGGCGCGATCGGCGGTGCGTTTCTGGTCCCGCGCGGCGGCGGCGATCAGTCCTGCCTGCGCCAGCGCCGCGAGCAGCGCCACGCCTGCGATCACGTCCGCCGGCAACGGCAGGCGCGAAGGCGGCAGCAAGCCCAGAATCTGAATTGCCGCCACCGCCAGAAGCACCAGGGCGGCGGAAAATCCCGCCTGCATCACGGCCCGGCGTCCGCCGGCCAGCGCCGCTTCGGCCGGCACCAGCACAAGCCACACAATCAGCGGCGACTGCAGCCCGCCGGTCAGGCCCGCCAGATAGCCGATCAGGACCGCGAACAAAGCCAAGCCCGCCTGCTCGAGCAATGCCAGAGGCACCCGCGTCAGTGCGATCAGCGCCAACAGCGCCGGCGCCAGAAGTCCCGCGATCGCCAGGCCTTCGAACAGATCTGGGCGTCCGACGCCAAACACAAAGCCCAGTCCCAGAACCGCGCCCACAAGAGCCTTGCCGCCTTGCACGAACGCGAAAAGCCGGCGCGGCGTACGTTCGATATCCAGGGAATTCCAGATGCGGATCACGCTTTACAGCTCGTTCACCATATTTCGCCGCCAGTTTTGCCGGTCAAGTTTTAACGAATGCTGAAGAGCGACGGACTTCCGTCACAATTCAGAAAGCTTTGCGGACAAGATGGTTAACCGACGTTAAGAAGCGTGACGCGATTCGGGGGCCGCTGTCGCCGGCCGTCTCAAGCCGATCTCGCGCAATTGCCGGACGCCTAACCATTCTGCAACCGGGAATGCGCAAGATTGCGGAATTACAGGAGATCGCGTGCAAAGCGTGACGGCTGCAGAGTGGGGCGAATCGGTTGGGGAGCAGGACCTTGGAGCGCTGCTGGCGACGCTTCATTGCCTGCGCGTCGCCATCACCATTTTCGACCCTGATGCGCGGCTGATCTTCGCCACCGCCCATCTCAATCACATCTTCCGCAAGCTCCCGCCCGTGAAAAAGCTGACGGGAAAATTCTATGAAGAGCTGGTGGCGCTGGAACTGCCGGAAATCGCGCCCAGCGTCCTGGCGGGCGGGGTCGACGCCTTTGTCGCCGGACGTCTCAGCCAGCTGGGGCCCCGCGCCTGGGAGCCGCGCGATGTGCCGCTGGCCGATGGACGCATCATCGAAATCAAGGCGCGCCGCGCGCCCAATGGCAACGCCATCCTGCTCTGGGCAGACGTCACCGCCGCGCGTCACCAGGTTGCGCGCTTGCGCGAAGCGATAACCTTGTCGGCCGACGCTTTCGCTTTTTTCGACGCGCAGGACCGTTTTCTCACCGGCAACACCCAATATGCGCAGATGGCGGGCCTGTCGCTGGCGGAACTGAGCGGGCGCACATTCGAGCGGATCATCACGGATGCCGCGCATAGCGGCCGCATCGCGCTGGACGTGAAGCCGGAAGAATGGATCCAACGCCGGCTGCGCAGCCATCGCGCCACCACCTCGGCCGACACATTGCAGACAACCCGCGGCACCGCCTATCTGGTGCGCGACCACGCCACCCCGGATGGGGGACGCGCCGTGGTCTTCACCGACATCACCGAAAAGACCCGCGCCGAAAGCGCGCTGGCGCGGACACAATCGGCGCTGGAAAGCAGCCGGAACGAAGCGCGCCGCCAGACCAATTATCTCGCCGATCTCACCAAGCGCCTGGATTCCGCCACCCAGCAGGCGGACAACGCCAAGACCATGCTTCTGCGCACCATGAGTCATGAACTCAAGACGCCGTTGAACGCGATCCTGGGTTTTTCGGATCTCATCGGCACGCTGTCGGAAAATCTGTCGCCGGCGCAGGTGCGCGAATATGCCGGATTGATCCATCAGGGCGGCTGCAACCTGCTCAAGATGGTCAATCAGATCATGGACCTCACCAAGATTTCGGCGGGCCGCTACGACCTGCGCAAAGTGATGGTGGATGCGGGCAGCATCGTGTGGCAGGCCTGCGACAGCTTCGCCAGCCGCGCCCATGCCAAATCCATCACCATGAATGCCGATGGCTGTCCGCGCGGGTTGATGGTGGAAGCCGATGAGAATGCCCTGGGCGGCATGATCAATGCGCTGATCGAAAACGCCGTGAATTTCACGCAGGAGGGCGGCGCGATATCGCTTTGCGTCGCGCCGCGCGCAGACATGGTTGCCATCACCATCGCCGACAATGGTCCGGGCGTGGCGGCGGCGGATCTGAAGCGCATCCTGGAACCGTTCGAACATGCCGGCCGCGCCCAGGATCATGCCGATGGCGCGGGACTGGGACTTACCCTGGTCAACGCCTTCGCGGAACTGCACGCCGGCGTATTGGAAATCGAAAGCGAGATCGGAAAAGGCTTCCGGGCGACATTGCTTTTGCCTTCGGCATAATTGCCCCCACTGCCCTACGCATCGCAAGCGCTGCTACGGGCATCTCCCCCGCCAGTGCTCCGCACGCGGGGGGGGTGAGCATGGCGATCAGGCCATGCGAACGTCACGACCAAGCTTCAAGAGAAATTGGTTCAGGTTGCCCTGGCGATCAGCTTTTCGACCAGACGGGTTCGAGGAGGGGCTCGCCGAAATGGAAGCCCTGGAAATAATCCACCCCGAAGCTTTCCAACAGGGCGGCGTCCTCGTCCGAGCCCACCCACTCGGCCACCACGCGCATGTTGAGATTCTTGGCCAGCCCCGTCAGCGTGCGGACAAAGACCTGATTTTGCGGGCTGGAGGACAAGTCCTTGATATACGAGCCGTCGATCTTGACGACATCGACATGCATCATCTGCAGGTTGCGGAATGACGTGTAGCCGGCGCCGAAATCGTCGATCGCGACCCGGACGCCCAATTCGCGCAACTGCGAAACGAACCGGGCATTTTCCTCGAACTGATGCAGTGACGCGGTTTCGGTAAGCTCCACCACCAACCGGTTCGCGACATCGCGATTGTCGCGGACGTGATCGACAAAGCTCTGCAACCAGACCGGATCGGTTGCCGCGGTTCCGGAAACATTGACGCCCAGGTTGATCTCTTTATGACGTTGGAGCTGCGTCACCGCTGTTTCCAGCGCAAAACGGTCGATCAAATGCACGCTGCCCATCTGCTCGGTGGCGGGCACGAAATTCCCCGCGGTGATCTCCTGGCCATCGGGACGCAGCATGCGCAGTAGGCATTCATAATGGACGGCTTTGCGGGTCTTGGCATCGACGATGGGCTGATAGGCAAGCCGCAGGCGATTTTCCTTGAGCGCCAGGCTGACTTCGTCGGCGATGTTCATTTGACGCAGCCGCGCGGTGTCGCGCTGCAGCGATTCCGCATAGACGGCAAAGCCATCGCGGCCATTGATGCGGGCTCGTTCGAGCGCCTGTTCGGCGCGCAACATGGCTTCCTGGCTGGTGGCGGCGGCCAGCGGCAACCACACCGCGCCGACCGAGGTGGTGGCGGAGACCTTGCCGGCGCGGGTATCGATGGCGTGATCGCGCACCGCCCGCTTCAGGCGGCCGGCCACCACCGTGATTTCCTTTTCGCTGCAGTTTCGCAAGATGACGCCGAATTTGTTGCCGGCGGTGCGGCCGATAATGTCGCTGGCGCGCAGCGCCTTGGCGATGCGCTCGCCCACGCCCACGATCACTTCCTCGCCGGCATCAAATCCATAGCCGTCATTGATCATCGCCAGACGGTCGATCGAGGCCACCAGGAAGGCGCAGTGCCGGCTTTCCTCCTTGGCGCGTGAAATCGCCATCTGCAATTCGGTGCGCAGCGCGTTGCGGTTGAGATGACCGGTGAGTTCGTCGCGGGTCGCCAGATAAGTCAGGCGCTGCATCTCGCGCTGTTTTTCCGTGCTCTCGCGCAGCATGCCGAACAGGCGCTCGGTATGGCCCTGGGCGTCGGGCACGCGCGTGCCCGCGAAAGTGAAGCCGACCGCGCCCAGCGCGGATCCCATTTCGAGATTGAGCTCAAACGGCGCGGAATAAGGAGAGCTGTCTTCCAAGAGCACGGTCAGCGCGTCACGGCCGGCGCGCGTCACCGCGTCAAGAAAGCCCTGCGGATGACCGTCGCCAAGCTGGAAGGGAAGAATGTCGATGGCGCCGTCCCAGTGAATCGATTCGCCGCTCACCAGCCAGTCGAGCACCACCACGCGCGCCGCCTGGGTTGCCAGGCGCATGCGCGCATTGTCATGGGCCGCGCCGATTGCGGTGCGAGCCTCTGTCCCTTTCTGAAGCGAATGCTGAAGCAACACCACCGTCCCGACCGGTTTCTCCGGTCTACCGCCGGGGTCGAGTATGGGCGGCGCGGCTTAAAAAAGGGGTAACCCCCGGCGGGGGGCGGGCCGGCGCGGAACTTGCCTTATCGATTGGCATGAGAGCCGTCGGTGACAGCATCCAGACCGTCAGCAATGCCGCCCAGATCGCGATAGCGAAAGCGCGCGCCTTGCAAAAACTCAAGCCTGCCAGTGGCTTGCATGCCGAGACGGGAGATCCTGCGCGCACCGGCGCCTCCACGTCCAAATGCCGGCGCAGCGGGGATTTGTATCAATCCGGCGCGGCTCCGACTGTACCATTCCGGTACGGCCCCGAAGCGCCGCGCCTGAACGCCGCTTTTGTCGCGCAGATCCTGGGTCAGATGATGCCCGACCGCGAACCGCATTTGTCATGCGCTCTGGCGATTTACCAGGACGCACCCGCGACAGCGCTTCTCTGCGACAGGCATCTTTGATCCGCGCCTAAGCAGACGCGGCGGCAAAAACCAACGACGCCCATTCCAATTCCAAAGAAAAAGCCACGCGAAGACTTTCGTGTCCGCGCGGCTTTTGAATTGTCCGGGCCCGCGCCGTCAGGCGGCGACGAGATTGCGCAAGACGTAAGATAGAATGCCGCCATTCTTGAAATAGGCGACTTCGTCGGCGGTGAGGATCATCAGCACCAGTGGCAGTTTTTCCGTCTTGCCGTCGGGACGATGGATCGTCGCTTCCACCCGCATGCGCGGCTTGATATCGCCGGAGAGGCCGGGAATATCCACCACCTCGCGGCCGGTAAAGCCGTAATCCTTGCGGGTTTTGCCTGGCTCGAAGCAGAAGGGCGCCACGCCCATGCCGATCAGGTTGGAGCGATGGATGCGCTCAAAGCTTTCAGTGATGACGGCGCGTACGCCCAGGAGTTTGGGACCCTTCGCGGCCCAGTCGCGCGACGAACCGGTGCCATATTCCTTGCCGCCGATCACCACCGTGTCCAGACCGTCTTTTTTGTAAGCCTGGGCGGCGTCGAAGATGGACATCTGCTGTCCATCGCTGCTGACATCGTCATAATAGATCGTGTTGCCGCCTTCCTTGCCGCCCATCATTTCGTTGCGGATGCGGATATTGGCGAAAGTGCCCCGTTCCATCACTTCATGATTGCCGCGGCGCGAGCCATAGGAATTGAAATCCTTCTGGGCAACCTGCCGCTCCTGCAGATAGACGCCGGCGGGCGCGCTGGCCTTGATATTGCCGGCCGGCGAAATGTGATCGGTGGTGATCGAATCGCCGAACAGCGCCAGCACCCGCGCGCCGACGATTTCCTTCACCGGCTGCGGCTTGATCTGCATGCCGTCGAAATAAGGCGGGTTCTGCACATAGGTCGAACCCATGTCCCATTGATAGGTCTGGCCTTTGACCAGCTTGACCTTCTTCCAATTGGCGTCGCCGGCAAAGACGTTGCCATAGCGCGCCTTGAAGCTGGAAGCCTTGACGGCCTTGCGAATGGTGTCGGCAATCTCCTTGGGCGACGGCCAGATATCCTTCAGGTAAACCGGCTCGTTCTTCTTGTCATAGCCCACCGGTTCCTGAGTGAGATCCATGTTGATCGAGCCGGCCAGCGCATAGGCCACCACCAGCATCGGCGAGGCCAGATAGTTGGCGCGCACCAGCGGATGAACGCGGCCTTCAAAATTGCGATTGCCGGAGATCACCGCGGCGGTGACGAGGTCGGCGTCGCCGATCGCCTTGGTGACGGCGTCGGGCAACGGTCCGGAATTGCCGATACAAGTGGTGCAGCCATAACCGGCCAGGTTGAAGCCCAGCTTGTCCAGCGCCTTGTCCAGTCCGGCTTTCTTCAAATAATCGGTGACCACTTGCGATCCCGGCGCCAACGACGTCTTGACCCAGGGACGCACTTTCAGCCCGCGCGCGACGGCCTTCTGCGCCACCAACCCGGCGCCGATCATCACATTGGGATTTGAGGTGTTGGTGCAGGAGGTGATCGCCGCGATCACGACATCGCCATGACCGATGGAGGATTCCGAGCCTTCCAGCCTGGCCCGCTTGTTGGCGTCGCTTTCCTTCTTGTAGGTGTTGATCAGATGGCCCGCGAAGCCGGAGGCCACGTCCGATAGCGCCACGCGATCTTGCGGCCGCATCGGACCCGCCATGGAGGGCTCGACGGTGGTCATGTCCAGCGACAGCGTGTCGGTGAAGACCGGATCGGGCGCCTTCTTGGTGCGATAGAGTCCCTGCGCCTTGGAATATTTTTCCACCAGCGCGATGCGCGGATTGGCGCGCGCGGTGTTCTTGAGATAGCGCACGGTCTCGCCATCGACCGGGAAGAAGCCGCAGGTGGCGCCATATTCCGGCGCCATGTTGCCGATGGTGGCACGGTCTTCCAGCGACATTTCGTCAAGTCCGGGACCATAGAATTCCACAAAACGGCCGACCACGCCCTTCTTGCGCAGCATCTGGGTCACGGTGAGCACCAGATCGGTGGCGGTCACGCCTTCGCGCAATTTGCCGGTGAGCCTGAAACCCACGACTTCCGGGATCAGCATCGAGATGGGCTGGCCCAGCATCGCCGCCTCGGCTTCGATGCCGCCCACGCCCCAGCCCAGCACGGCCAGGCCGTTGATCATGGTGGTGTGGCTGTCGGTGCCCACCACCGTGTCCGGAAACGCCATCTCGACGGTCTTTTTTCCATCCTTGACTTTGCGCGTCCAAACCGTCTGGGCGAGATATTCCAGATTGACCTGATGGCAGATGCCGGTGCCGGGCGGCACGACGCGGAAATTCGCGAAGGCCTGCTGGCCCCAGCGCAGGAACGCATAGCGCTCCTTGTTGCGCTCATATTCGATTTCGACATTCTTCTTGAAGGAATCCTTGGCGCCAAAATTGTCCACCATCACGCTGTGATCGATGACCAGATCGACTTCGGCCAGCGGATTGATCTTCTCCGGGTTGCCGCCCAGCTTCTTCATCGCATCGCGCATCGCGGCCAGGTCGACCACCGCGGGCACACCCGTCAAATCCTGCATCAATACGCGCGCAGGCCGGAACGCGATCTCGCGGTCGGAGGTGCGGGTCTTCAGCCAACCCGCCACCGCCTGGATGTCCTGCTTGGTGACGGTGTGGCCGTCCTCGTGACGCAGCAGATTCTCGAGCAGCACCTTCATCGAGTAGGGCAGCTTCGAAATGCCCTTGAGGCCGTTCTTCTCCGCCTGCGGCAAGCTGAAATAGATGTAGCTCTTGCTTCCCACTTTCAGGGTGCGGCGGCATTTGAAACTGTCGGGGTGGCTGGTCACGGGAGGGCGCCTTTTCGGTTGCTTCGGCTGCGCCGGATTTAGTCAAAATCCCATCCAAAAGATAGCGTTTTTGGCGCAATTGTGGGGTCCGGAGGCTTAAAATCGCCCTATTCGGCAGCCACCATACGCACAGGGGAGGCGTGCGGAATGTTGCCGCATGCAGGGCAAAAAGAATTAAAGAGATGAGCGCGCGTGCATTTTCGATTCTGCTTGGCCTGTCGCTTCTGGGCCTGGGCAGCGCAATGGCGCAGGAGCCCACCGATCCCATGGCGGCGCGGCTGTCGGCCGAGCGGGTCAGCGATGTGGCCACGGGCGACTATACCGCCGCCGAGGATATCAACTTCACGATCCTGCCTTATGGCGACAAGTACCTGCTGCGCTTCGATGACGGGCCGGAGAATTTTGTCCTTTATGCCGACCGGGTGGCGCTGGGCGGGCGCGAACTCAAATACGATACCGGCGCGCTGGCGCTGAAGATCTCCGTCTGGGGCGGGGTTACGCTTTATACGCAAGAGGCCCCCGGCGGCCTTCCCGCCACCCGGACCGGCGATGCCACTGCCCCCCCGCGTCTTCCCGTCTCCGCCGCCGATCTATCGACCGCGATGGCCGACGAGGAAAGCCATATCGCCTATGTCCAGCGGCTGAAGCTGCATTTTTCCGCCGACGCCGCGATCCTGAAAGAAAGCGATGATGTGCGCATCCATGCCTTCGATGCGCTGGTCAACAGCGAGATGGGGATCGAGCGTTTGATCGCCACGCCGGCCGGCCGCAGCGCCTTCACCCGCCGCTTCGACGCGGTGCGCATCGTGGAAGGCGACAAGCCGACCATTGCGATCTCCGGCCGGACCCTGCTGGTCAGTTTCGTGCCGGCCGCCGGGACCGCCGGCCGGGCCTCGTCCCGCGCCATCGCGTTCGCGCTGGGCAAGATGCTGTCCCTGCCCGAACCGGGCTGAACTTTCCCAGGTGGTGAATTCCAGGTGAAAAATGAAGACGAACTGTCATGGAACCGACAGGGCGAATCATATATCCCTGCCGTTAAGGTCTTGTTAACCGGGTCAGCCGAGCCTGCGACAGGCTTTTCAACGCTTGCGGGGAAGCGTGGCACTTACCGAAGACAACCTAGCCCATCTTCACGCTCGACCGTTGCCGATACTGCCGGTTGCGGCGCTCGATCAACTCGCGCGCCTGCATGTCGAAACCAGCGAAGCGAGCCGGTTGGTGAAATTCCTGCGCAGCGCCGTGCATGCCGCATCTCTGTTCATGCTGATGGGCGCCTGCGTGCTGTTCCTGGGCGGCGGTCCGACCATCGCGCACAATTTTTCCTGGGCGGTGCTCGTTCTGATCGGCGTGACCGCTCTGCTTTATTCCTTTATCCGCACCAATGCCGCGGTGTTCGGCCGGGCCCCGATTTCGCAATCGTCCCGGAATTTGCGCGCGATACTTTTCTATATGGGCGTCGCCTGGGGCGCGGGTGCATTCCTTGCCGTTCCTCCCGATCTTCCGCCGCTGCAGGCCATCCTGTTCGCCGTCATACCCGCGATGCTGCTGGCCGCACTGCTGAACGATCTGGGCGGCCTCGCGGCCTTTCAAGCGTCCGCCGGAGCCCTGACCGTCGGGGCCGCGTTCGCCCTGTCCTGGCCCCATGCCGATCTCGATGCTTTGTTAATCCTGATACTGCAATGGGGCCTGTTTGCCGCCATCGCCTTGCGCCGTCGATCCCCTCTTCCCGCGGGTCTCGCGTTGCGCTGAATTCATGCGGTCGCATGGATGCCGCAGAAGCATAATCGGGACAGGTTATCCTGTTCCTTCACGCGAGAGCTCTCATGACCACCAACAAACAGACTCTTCCCAAGGACGACGCGGCACAGGCTCTGCTGCATGCGGCGCGCGCGCTCCTGAAGAACGACGATGAGCGGCACTTCTTCGACATTCTGTTCAGCGGCGCCGCCAGCGAAGACATCGACCGAAGCAAGGCGGAGGGATTGGCAGCATTGGCGCGCATGGCCTGGGATGAGGCGCGCAAGCATAAAGCCGGCGAGATTCAGATCGCCATTCTGCCGGGCAGCAACGCACAGGATCCGGAAAATGTGGTTGTGGCGGTCAATGACGACCGGCCATTTCTGTTCGATTCCGCCTTGGCCGCCGCGATCGCCGCGGGCGCACGCATCCGCACCGCCTTCCATCCGCTTCTCGACATCGCCGGCAAACCCACCAGCGTGATCGTGCTGGTAGTGGATGCGATGTCCGGCGGAATGGCTGAGACGGCATTGCGCGAGAGTTTGAATACCAGTTTCGTGCAAGGCCGCGATGCGGTGCGCGACTGGAAGGCGATGCAGGCCCGGTTGAAAGAAGCGCGCAATGGTCTGGCCGCCCGCGCGCCCAAAGGTGTCGACGTCTCTGAGGATCTCGCCTTCCTCGACTGGCTCGGCGACAATCATTTCACGTTCCTTGGCGCCCGCGACTATGCGCTGACCGCAGAAGCAGATGGCGGCGGCGGATATGGCCGCCTGGACGCGGCGCCCGGCAGCGGATTGGGAGCGCTTTCGGACGAGGAAGCGCGCGTCATCCGCCAGAGCGCGGAGCGTCCGGCGCTTACCAGGGACGTGCGCGCCTATCTCGATCAGCCCGAGCCCTTGATCATCACCAAGTCGAATGCGCGCAGTCTGGTGCATCGCAGGGCCCATATGGATTACGTCGGCGTCAAGACCTTCGATGCCCATGGCGCCTTCAATGGCGAGCGCCGCTTCGTCGGCCTTTTCACCTCCAGCGCCTACAGTCTTTCGTCCCGCGAGATACCCCTGCTCCGCCGCAAATGTGCCGCGGTGATGACGCGCGCGGGTTTTGCCCCAGCCAGCCATGACGGCAAGGCGCTGGCCCATATCCTGGACACATTTCCCCGCGACGAACTTTTCCAGATTTCCGAGGACGAATTGCTGGAAACTGCGATGGGAATCTTGCAGCTGGGCGGCCGTCCCAAAGTCAAACTCTTCCTGCGCTTCGATCGCTTCGATCGTTTCGTCTCGGCTTTGGTGTTCGCGCCTCGCGATCACGTCAATGGCGAATTGCGCGCGAAGATACACGCCCTCCTCGCCCGCGCCCTGGACGGACGCATGTCGGCCTCCTATCCCGCCATCGATGAAAGCGCGCTGGTGCGGATCCATTACATCATCGGCCGCAACCAGGGCCCGAGGCCCCAGGTGGATATCCGCAGCCTCGAACGCCAGATCGCCGATGCGATCCGCACCTGGGACGACGCCTTCCTGGAAGCATTGTCCGCCCGTCATGGCCGCGCCGAAGGCCTGCGCCGCCTGACCGCGCGCGCCGCGCAATTCACCGCCGGATATCGCAGCGCCTTCTCCGCCCATGAAGCGGCAGCGGATCTGGAGATACTGGAGACTTTGGCGGCCCGGGAGGGCGGCCTGAAGGTCGAGGCCAGGGCCTATCGCAAAGCCGACGACGCCCATAGCGCGCTGCGCCTGAAGCTGTATGTGCTGGGCGATGTCCTGCCGCTCTCGGTTTCACTGCCGGTGTTCGAGAATTTGGGTTTGAAAGTGATCGCGGAAGATGCCTTTCCCGTGCAATTCAAGCGCGACGATGGCTGGGCCGAGGCCGGTGCGATTCTGGACTTCCAGATGGAGCGCGCCGACGGCCAAGCCGCCGGCCTGGACGATATCCGCGAACCATTGCAGGACGTGTTTCATGCGGTGCTGGGCGGCCAGGCGGAAAGCGACGGCTTCAACCGGCTGGTGATCGGGGCTGGTCTCAATTGGCGCGATGTCGCGATCCTGAGAACCGTGGCGAAATTCCTGCGCCAGGCCGCCTTCCCGTTCAGCCAGGACTATATGGAGCAGGCACTGGCCCGCAATCCGGAGATCGCCGCGCTTCTCACCCAGAAATTTCATGCCCGCCTCGACCCGAAGTCGCATTCCGATGCCGACACGACCCGGCTTAGCGATGGCATCGAAGCGGCACTTGCCAATGTGCCCAGCCTCGATGACGACCGCATCATCCGCCGCTTCCGCAATGTGATCGCCAATATCCTGCGCACCAATTATTATCAGCCGGAGGCCGCCACAATCGCGGTCAAGCTGGATTCCGCCAAGCTGGACGACCTGCCCGCGCCCAGGCCGTGGCGCGAAATCTTCGTTTATTCGCCGCAATTGGAAGGCGTGCATTTGCGCTTCGGCAAGGTCGCGCGCGGCGGCATCCGCTGGTCCGACCGGCGCGAGGATTTCCGCACCGAGATTCTGGGCCTGGTGAAAGCGCAGCAGGTCAAGAACGCCGTGATCGTGCCGGTGGGCGCCAAGGGCGGCTTCTATCCCAAATCGATGCCCGCCAATCCCACCCGCGACCAATTCATGAGCATTGGCGTCGCCGCCTACAAAATGCTGATCAACGCGCTGCTCGACGTAACCGACAACCTCAAATCCGATGGATCGGTGGTGCCGCCGCCCAATGTCGTGCGCCATGACGGCGACGATCCCTATCTGGTGGTCGCCGCCGACAAGGGCACGGCGACATTTTCCGACATCGCCAACGGCATCGCCGAGGGCCGCGGTTTCTGGCTGGGCGATGCTTTCGCCTCCGGCGGCAGTCACGGCTACGACCACAAGAAGATGGGCATCACGGCGCGGGGCGCCTGGGAGGCGGTCAAGCGTCACTTCCGCGAAATGGGCCGCGATATCCAGAGTGAGGATTTCACCGCCATCGGCGTCGGCGACATGTCGGGCGACGTTTTCGGCAATGGCATGCTGCTGTCCAAGCATATCCGGCTGGTGGCCGCTTTCGATCATCGCCACATCTTCCTGGACCCCAAGGGCGACACGGCCAAAAGCTTTGCCGAACGCCAGCGCCTGTTTGACCTGCCCCGGTCGAGCTGGGACGATTACAATCGGGATGTGCTTGGGCCAGGCGGCGGCATCTTCGCCCGCTCGCTGAAAGAGATCGCGCTGACGCCGGAAGTCCAGGCATTGATCGGCACCGGCGACGCCAAGCTTTCGCCCCAGGCGCTGATCAAGGCGTTGTTGAAGGCGAAAACCGACCTGCTCTGGTTCGGCGGCATCGGCACCTTCATCAAATCGGCGGCGCAATCCAATCAGGATGCCGGCGACCGCGCCAATGACGCGGTGCGCATCAATGGCAGCGAAGTCGGCGCCAAGGTGATCGGCGAAGGCGCCAATCTGGGGGTGACCCAGTTGGGCCGGGTCGAATATGCCAGGAGCGGCGGACGCATCGACACCGATGCAGTGGACAATTCCGCAGGCGTGGATACGTCCGACCATGAAGTGAATCTGAAAATCCTGCTCAGCGGCCCGTATCGCCGGGGCGAGATCGATTCCCAGAAGCGCGATGCCCTGCTGGCGAACATGACCGACGATGTCGCGCGCCTGGTGCTCGCCGACAATTACGACCAGACCCTGGCGCTGTCGGTGGCCGAAACGGCGGCGGTGCGCGACATCGATGCCGGCGCGCGTTTCATCCGCGCCCTGGAAGCCAAGGGCAAGCTCGATCGCGCGGTGGAATTTCTCCCCGGCGACGCCGATATCCAGAAGCTGGAAAACGACAAGAAGGGTTTCTCCCGGCCGGAATTGGCGGTGCTGATGGCTTACGCCAAGCTCGATCTGGACGCGGAAATCCTGGACAGCGCGCTGCCCGACGACAAGGCATTCGCCCCCACGCTCGCCGCTTACTTCCCCAAGCAGGCGGCCGAAAAATTTGCCGCCGAACTGGGCCAGCATCGCCTCAAGCGCGAAATCATCTCCACCACCATCGCCAACCGTCTGGTCAATCTGGCGGGCCCGTTCTTCGTCGCCCGCATGAAGGAAATGTCCGGCTGCAGCGGCGCGGAAGTGGCACGCGCCTTCGTGGTGGCGGAAGGCGCCTTCGGACTGGAAGCGTTGAAGGCCCGCATCGACGCCCTGGACGGCAAGGCCAAGGCCGAGATCCAGATCGGACTCTACACCGAGATTGCGGAGATATTGCGCCGGTTGGGTCTTTGGTTTCTTACCCATGTCTCGACCAAGGACGATCTGGCGGGAACGATCGCGCTCTATCGCGCCGGCGTGGAGAGCTTGCGCGCGGAGCACAAGGATTTCATTTCGCCCGAACAGGCTCAGGAAGCGGGCGCGCGCATTACCCGCCTGGCCGTGCCCGGCGTGCCCGAAGATCTGGCGCGCGATATCGGCCTGCTGCCGCTGATGGGCGTTGCGCCGGAGATCGCACAACTCGCCCGGACCACCGGCCATGGCATGGCGCCGGTGGCGGCGCTTTATTTCGGGGTCGGCGCACAATTGGGCCTGGACCGGATCCGGTTGCTGGCGGCGCGCATTTCGGCGTCGGAGCATTGGGACCGCCTCGCCATCCGCCGGCTGGTGGACGATCTCTTTGCGGCCCAGCGTGCTTTGTCGCAATCCTTGCTGGCGAAACTGCCCGCCACCGCGACGGCCGATCACGCCCGCAAGGCACTGCAGGATTGGGCCGCGTCTCAGGCCGAAGCGCTGGAACGCACCCGCAGCTTCCTGGGCGCGTTGGAAACGACCGGCGAACTCTCCATCGCCAAGCTGACGCTCGCGAACAGCCAGGTTCATAAACTCGCGGATATTTGATCCGCTCGCTGTCTGTTTCCCCCTCTCCCTTCGCACGCTCGAGAGCGTGCTACGGGTATCTCCCCCGCCAGCATGCTCCGCATGCGCGGGGGAGAATGGGCACGACCTAGCTTCGAGAATACTGAAGCGCCTTGTTCATGCCCCCGTGCGTGTTGGCGCGCTGGTGGTGGGGTGAGTTGGCGACCAAGCCAATCGGATATCACAGCAGGCTCTCGAGCCTGCGTAGGCGGAGGGGGAAGTTTAACGAACCAGATTCAACCGCACAGCCGGTTCGGCGTGCGGGATTTTTTCCTGGCCGACGAATTCGATACCGATGCCGTGTTCGTGGTGGCGGGCGATGCGGCCGGCCATCTGAGCGATCAGAACGAATTCGCCGATGGTGGGGCGGATGTCGGTCTTGAGCGAAACGCCGCTGGCGGAAATGTCCATCACTTCGCACTGCACGATCTGGCCGTCGGCGCGGGTGAATTTGGCAAAGCCTTTGTGGCTGGTGCGTTCGTGGCGGCGGAGCGAGGATTCGTCCACCAAATCCTTGTTGAGAAACAATGTGAGCTGCTCGGCGGTGCGCTCGCGCTTCAAGGCCGTGCAGGCAAAATGGACCCCGAAGGTGCCGTCATCGAGCCGCATCACCTGGCCTTCGAAACGGCCAAACCCGTCCACATAAAGAACCACCTGGGTGCCGGGCACGGGCATCAGCTCGCATCCGATCGCGGCGCCGCCGGGCGACAGATCGCGGATCTGGCAGCGCGCCTCCTTGCCGTCGGCGGGCGTGAAAAGACGCCCCGGCAACTCGACGCGGACGCGCTTGAAGCGCCTGCGTTCGGTGCGCGACGGGAGGACTTCGCCTTCTGTCATTACCAGCGCCAGGCCATGGAAAAACCGATCCCAGAATCAGGTTGTCCAGCCAGTTTTAAGGCCTTGAGGTCAATAGATGGTTACCAAATGTCCATTCCGGCAAGGAATAGACTGTTTTGGCTCCCAGCCGTCTTAACGGCGGCAGATGGGCGCGCTATATGTGCCATTCTGACGTCGCGGCCGGTTTGCCCGGCCTGGGGGATAGCCAATGCGCCTTTTTTCTCATTTCAGTGGCCAGCGCCGCTTCGCCGCTTTGACCTTGTTGTGCGCCGGCCTCGTGCTGGCGGGGTGCATGGGCGATGAAGATATAGCGGCCACGGGCTCGCCGTTCAGCCAGGCGCTGTTCCGGGATTATACCGATCTCGGCACGCAGGCAGCGGCGGCACCTGCCCCTCCGGCGATGGAGAGCGACGGCGGATTCTTCGACGACCTGCTCAACGTATTCGATACCGGCCCTGCCAATCCCGCCGACGCCGTGGCCGACGCGTTCCGCGCCAAGGCGAACCGCGCCGCTGCCGGCGAAGAGCCTGCCCCCGAACCGGCACCCGGCGATGCGACATCCCAAGGCCTGCGCGCTCGTCTGGTACGCGCCATCGCGCAAGGCAAAGATGGATTTCCCGAACAGGCCGCTCGTGCCCAAGCCGATTTCGATTGCTGGGTGCTTGATCGCGGCGCCATCAATCTGACCAGCGAAGCACAGGCCTGCCGCAGCGCCTTGAATACCTCGCTGGTGGCGTTGGAGAATGCCGCCCGCCCGGCCCCGCCGCCACGGCCGGCGCCCGTCGCGACCGCGCCCGTCGCTGCGCCTGCGCCATCCGATTACACCGTCTATTTTGACTTGGACTCGTGGACTCTCACCGCCGAGGATCTCGCGGTGATCACCAATGTGATCAACACCGCCCGCGCCGGCGGTCAATCGCACATCACCATCGTCGGTCACACCGACACCTCGGGCTCGGCGGGCCATAACAAGCGACTGTCGCTCAGGCGCGCCAATGTCGTGGTCGAGGCCCTGGTGGATATGGGCGCGCGCCGCGCCGCGATCCAGGCGACCGGGGTCGGCGAAACCGATCTCGCCGTCCAAACCGCCGACGGCGTCAAGGAAGCCAAGAACCGCAGAGCCGTCATCGGCCTCGAACCCTAATTGTCACAAAGGTTGTTCGTGACAGTTCGCATGGCCTGATCGCCATGCTTACTCCCCTGCGCGCGCGAAGCGCGCTGGCGGGGAGATGACTTTAGCAGCGCTTGCGATGTGAGGGGGCTATCAAAACCGGCACCAATCCGCCTAAGCTGCCCACTATGAACACGATGAACTATTTCCGCCCATGGCCTGTTGCCGCGCTGATTGCGACGCTTCTCTGCTCCGCGGCTTTTGCCCAGACCGGCAAGAATTACGACGTCAAAACGATGAATTTCGATTTGTGGTGCCAGGAGCAGGCGCATCTGCCTGCCCCGCGCTGCGACAAGCGCACGCCGGAAGACGAAAAGACCTTCGAAGCCTATCGTGCCCAGATCGAGCGTTATGAGGTGCCGTATCTGCAGCAGCAGCAGCACGACCTCACGATCAATCGCGACATCATGCACAATGATCCGGTGGACAATCCGGTGCATCAGAATCCGCAGGCCCAGACCCAGGATCCCAACCGGCAGCCCCAATCGGCGCCGCCCTAGAAACGGCTTTCGAATTTTCGGAAAGAATTCTCAGAAACCGACGCGCGGCAGCTCTTCGGTGTTGGCGGCACGCGCGCGGCCCACGAAATCGAACATTTTCTGCAACAGATCGCCGGCGCCAAAGGCCGAAAGATTGGGACGGTCCTGATCGACCACCAGGCGCAGATACGGCGCCTTGGAATGGACCCTTACGATCGGGCCGGGCGGCGGCGGAAGATTGGTCTGGTCGTAATTGGGAAGCGGTTCGTCTTCCCGGATCAGTTGCGAACCGATCAGTCTTTCATAAGTGATGGTGCGGCCCAGCAGTGGCGTGGGATCGGACAACATCTGCACCATGCCGAAAAAGCGTGTGGGCTCGCCGCCATTGAAACTCATCGGTGTCAGCACGGTCTCCAGTTCGACCATGCCGTTTTCCGCGGTCGCTGCGACCGAGGACAGGCAAAGCGGTTGGCGCAATTTGAGCGATTGCCGCAGCAACGCCGCCAGAGACAGGCTCGACTGCGCCTCCCAATGGCCGAGGAAGCCGGTTCCCTTGAGTTCAAAACCGAAACGCTCGCACAAGGCGGTGCCGGCCAGGCGATAGATCGGACGGGCCGGATTCTCGCAATCCAGAATGAAGGTATAGGAGAGCAAACGCTTGATGGCGCGGGGATCGATGTCGATCTGATCCGGAATTTCGCGCCCGGCCCGCAGACGGCTCCAATAGCCGACCAGCAGGTGTGAATTCTTATGCTTCATGGCCCCACATATCCTTGACGCCCTGCTCCAAAACGGAACGCGGACACCTATTTCGCTAGGGAACTCAGCAGGAGCCGTGCCAAGAGGCCGTTATGGTTTTTCGAGCGGGCCCATTGCACAGAATTCTGAGAAAATAGCTGGATTTTATAGTTAACAGAATTTCCCCACCGCGGGCGGGCTTCATGCCTTCCCGGCATGGCGCCAAGCGCCCCCGGGAACTTTCCCGGCGCGAGACAAAGCCGGGACGCCTTACTTCAGATGGCCGATGAGGCTTGCTCTGCTCTTGAATCGGACAGCCCCCACCTGCGGTCCAACCGCGCCGCCAAAGCATAAGTTCGACGGGCAGCGACAATCGCCAGCACGGCGACCGGTATGGCGGCGAACACGTCCAGCCAGTGATGACCGCCTTCAATGGGCGTGGCGGCGATGACAATGACGTTCAGGGCCAAAACCGGCCATCGCAGCCAGCAGACATCGCGGAAATACCAGACCAGCAAGAGCGCGAGCACCGCATGATAAGATGGAAAGCCAATCATGCCTTTGATCTCGTCCGGCGCAATCAGGCCCGGTCCATCATGAAGCATCCTGACAAGCGCTTGCCCATAGGCGCCGTCCGTCGCGACGTGGAGCTTTGCGATCGTCGTGGGATCGAGTGCATAGACCGACATCGCCCCGAAGGAAGGAACGAGGGTCCAAATGAAAATGCTGATCAGCGCCCCGATAGCGACCGCCAGGACAAAGCGATAAAGGGATGCAATCCGTCCCAGCGTGCCCAGAACGATCACGGCAAGCGCGATTTCCGGCAACAGGGCGCCATAGGCCAACTGCAACACCCACAGCAGACCGGGATGGCCGGCGACCGCTTGCATCATCTGCAGCCAGTGAAACCCCAAGGCCAGATCGGCCCTGGCCAGCATTGCGTCGATGCGATGGCCGGCAACGGTCACAAGCATGGCATTGAGAACGCTTGCCGCAGCCGTGAAGGCGATCAGGAAGCCGGTCCCTGTCAACATGGCTGCCAATCGCGGTTCCGGGCGCCATCGCGCGTAGATATACCCGGCGCCGAAAAACAACCCCGCCGCCAGCGCAAGTTCGCCATAAGCGCGATCCGTCACTGCGAATCCTGCTTCTTGCGCCCAAATGCAATCGGCCAAGCCAGTGGCGGCCGAAAATGAGAACAGCAGCAACGGAAGCGCGCCTGTCGCACCGGTGCGGGACGAATGCAGAACATGGCCCATCCCGAAATATGGCCCGGCGCGATTAAGAATTGGGTTTTGCCGCCGAGTGACTATGAGCGACGGGCGATATTGCTCTTGCAATTGGGAACCGTGTGAGGCCTCTTTCGCCCCGATTTCGCACCCGCCCAATTTAAGGTTCCGCCCGATGAACATTCATGAATATCAGGCCAAAGACGTCCTGCGCGGCTTCGGCGCACCCGTGCCCAGCGGCAAGCCCGCCTTCACGGTGGAAGAGGCAGTCCAGGCGGCGCAAAGCCTGCCCGGTCCGGTCTGGGTGGTGAAGGCGCAGATCCATGCCGGCGGCCGCGGCAAGGGCGGCGGCGTCAAGGTGGTCAAATCCATCGACGAGGTGAAGAAGGAAGCCGAGCGCATGCTGGGCATGACCCTGGTCACCCATCAGACCGGCCCGCATGGCCGCCTCGTCAAGCGTCTCTATATCGAGGACGGTTCGGCGATCGAGCGGGAACTTTATCTTTCCGCGCTGGTGGACCGCGCCACCAGCCGCATCGCCTTCATCGTCTCCACCGAAGGCGGCATGGATATCGAGGAAGTGGCGCACAAGACGCCGGAGAAAATCCAGACCTTCCAGATCGAGCCCGTCGCCGGCTATTCGCCTTATATCGGCAACGAGATTGCCGGCGCGCTGAAGCTGAAAGGCGATGCCGCCAAACAGATCGGCCAGGTGGTCAAGAGCCTTTACGATGCCTTCGTCGCCAAGGACATGAGCCTTCTGGAAATCAATCCGCTGGTCGTCACCAAGGCGGGCCAGATCATCTGTCTCGATGCCAAGATCAATTTCGACGACAATTCGCTTTACCGCCACAAGGACATCCAGGCGCTGCGCGACCTGGACGAAGAAGACCCTATGGAGGTCGAAGCTTCGAAATACGATCTTTCCTACATCAAGCTGGATGGCGAGATCGGCTGCATGGTCAATGGCGCGGGCCTGGCCATGGCGACCATGGACATCATCAAGCTTTACGGCAGCGAACCCGCCAACTTCCTGGATGTCGGCGGCGGCGCCTCAAAGGAAAAAGTCACCGCCGCGTTCAAGATCATCGTCAGCGATCCCAATGTGAAGGGCATCCTGGTCAACATCTTCGGCGGCATCATGAAATGCGACATCATCGCCGAAGGTATCGTCGCCGCGGCGAAAGAAATCTCGCTAAAGGTGCCGCTGGTAGTGCGCCTGGAAGGCACCAATGTCGAATTGGGCAAGGAAATCCTGGCCAAATCCGGACTCGCCATCACGTCCGCCAACGATCTCGCCGACGCGGCCGAAAAGGTCGTCAAGGCGGTAAAGGGTTCCAAATAATGTCCATTCTCGTCGATAAGAACACCAAGGTCATCTGCCAGGGCTTCACCGGCAGCCAGGGCACCTTCCATTCCGAACAAGCCATCGCCTATGGCACCAAGATGGTGGGCGGCACCACGCCGGGCAAAGGCGGCCAGACCCATCTCGGCCTGCCGGTGTTCGACACCGTGCGCGAAGCCAAGGAAAAAGTCGGCGCCGACGCATCCGCGATTTATGTGCCGCCGCCTTTCGCCGCCGACGCCATTCTGGAAGCAATCGACGCCGAAGTGCCGCTGATCGTCTGCATCACCGAAGGCATTCCGGTGCTGGACATGGTCAAAGTGAAGCGCGCGCTGTCGGGCTCCAAGTCGCGCCTGATCGGCCCCAACTGCCCCGGCGTCATCACACCCGGCGAATGCAAGATCGGCATCATGCCCGGCCACATCCATCGCCGCGGTACGGTCGGCATCGTCTCGCGCTCCGGCACCCTCACTTATGAAGCCGTGTGGCAGACCACGGCGGTGGGCCTGGGCCAGACCACTTGCGTCGGCATTGGCGGCGATCCCGTCAAGGGCACCGAGCATATCGAAGTTCTGGAGATGCTCCTCGCAGACCCGGAAACCCAAAGCATCATCATGATCGGCGAGATCGGCGGCACCGCCGAGGAAGACGCCGCTGATTTCATCCGCCGCTCCAAGGTCAAAAAGCCAATGGTGGGCTTCATTGCCGGCGTCACTGCGCCGCCGGGCCGCCGCATGGGTCATGCCGGCGCCATCATTTCCGGCGGCAAGGGCGGCGCCGACAGCAAGATCGAAGCGATGAAGGCGGCGGGTATCCGGGTATCGCCCAATCCGGCGGCCCTGGGCACCACCCTGGTGGAATTGCTCTCGGGCAAGTAGCCGACCACTATCAAATCTGCAGTGCAGCCAACCCCGTGCGAGACCCCTCGTGCGGGGTTTTTGCGTCGTAATTCCGGGCCCTTGAGGCCATATTAACTGCAATCGCCGTTGAATTGGCGCGTTAAAGGCGGTACCACCCCACCCACTCAGAAAGCCCGCATTTCCAGCGGCCCAGGACAGGCTCAAGCCCAACAAGCTGACCCTTAAGCATCTGAAATGACAGAACAATCTCCAGCAGACCGTATTAACCGCGCCTCGAATGAAATCTTCGACGCCACCAGCTTCCTCTCCGGCACCAATGCCGCCTTCCTGGAAGCCCTCTACGCGCAATATCTCAGCAATCCCGGTTCGGTGGATGCCGAATGGCAGGCCTATTTCGCCAGCCTGGGCGAGCAGGGTCTTTCCCCCACCCAGCTGGGCCGCGGTCCCGCCTGGCGGCGCGATCGCAAAGCCGAGCCCCCGAAAGATGAAATCACCGGCGCCCTGAGCGGACAGATCGCCGCGCCCGCCGCGCCAAAATCCGCCCCCGGCAAGGCAGCGCCCCTGGACGCCCAGAATGCCCGTTCGGTGGCGCAGGATTCCATTCGCGCCATCCAGCTGGTGCGCGCCTATCGCATCATCGGCCATCTGGAAGCCGATCTCGATCCCTTGAAGATCACGCCGCGCCAGCCGCATCCCCAGCTCGATCCCGCCTTCTACGGCTTTCACGACGCGGAGATGGACAGACCCATCTTCATCGATGGCGTGATGGGCATGGAAAGCGCCACCCCGCGCCAGATCACCGATCTGCTGCAGCGGACCTATTGCGGCCGCATCGGCTATGAATTCATGCACATCACCGATGCCGAGCAGAAAGATTGGCTGCAGCGCCGCATCGAAGGTCCGGACAAGGACATCACCTTCACGCCCGAAGGCAAGAAGGCGATCCTCAACAAGCTGATCGAAGGCGAAGGCTTTGAGAAATTCGCCGCCGCCCGTTTCGTCGGCACCAAGCGTTTCGGCCTGGATGGCGGCGAAGCCACCATTCCCGCGCTGGAACAGATCATCAAGCGCGGCGGCCAGCTGGGCGTGAAGGAGATCGTGCTGGGCATGGCCCATCGCGGCCGCCTCAACGTGCTGGTCAATGTGATGGGCAAGCCTTATCGCCAGCTCTTCCACGAATTCCAGGGCGGCGCCGCCAATCCGTCGGAAGTCGAAGGCTCGGGCGACGTGAAATATCATCTGGGCGCCTCCTCGGACCGCGAGTTCGATGGCCGCCAGGTGCATCTGTCGCTGACCCCCAATCCCTCGCATCTGGAAATCGTCAATCCGGTGGTGCTGGGCAAGGCGCGCGCCAAGCAGCATCTGCTGCGCGACACGCAAAGCCGCGCCTCGGTCCTGCCGCTGCTCATTCATGGCGATGCGGCTTTCTCGGGCCAAGGCGTGGTGGCGGAATGTTTCGCCGCATCGGGCACCAAGGGCTTCCGCACCGGCGGCACCATTCATTTCGTGATCAACAACCAGATCGGCTTCACCACCGCGCCGATCTATTCGCGTTCCTCGCCTTACGCCACCGATGTGGCGCTGATGGTGCAGGCGCCGATCTTCCATGTGAATGGCGACGATCCGGAAGCGGTGGTTCATGCCGCGCGCATCGCCACCGAATTTCGCCAGCTGTTCCACAAGGACGTCGTGCTGGACATGATCTGCTATCGCAGATTCGGTCACAATGAAGCGGACGAGCCGGCTTTCACCCAGCCGCAGATGTACCGGGTGATCAAGGACCATCCCAGCACCTTGCAGCTCTACAGCAAGAAGCTGGTTGCCGAAGGCACCGTCACCGACGCCGACATCGCGGCGATGCAGACCGCGTTCAACCGGAAGCTGGATGAGGAATTCGACGCGTCCAAATCGCATCTGCCCAACCGTGCCGACTGGCTGGACGGACGTTGGGCCGGCATGGCGTCGGCGCCGAAGAATAGCGACCGCCGCGGCGAGACTGGCGTGCCGGAAGACCTGCTGAAGAAAGTCGGCAAGGCGCTGACCACCGCGCCGGAAGGCTTTCATCTGCACAAGACCATTGCGCGCCAGCTGGAAGCCAAGGCGCAGATGTTCCAGACCGGCAAAGGCTTCGACTGGGCCACCGCCGAAGCTCTGGCGTTCGGCACCCTGCTCGATGAAGGCCTGGACGTTCGGCTCTCGGGCCAGGACGCGTCGCGCGGCACCTTCTCGCAGCGTCATTCCGCCTTGATCGATCAGGAAACGGAAGATCGCTATCTGCCGCTCAACCATATCCGCGACGGTCAGGGCGAATTCGAAGTGGTGGACACACTCTTGTCGGAAGAAGCGGTGCTGGGCTTCGAATATGGCTACACCACGGCCGATCCCAAATCGCTGGTGCTCTGGGAAGCGCAGTTCGGCGACTTCGCCAACGGCGCCCAGGTGGTGGTGGATCAGTTCATCTCCTCCGGCGAAATGAAATGGCTGCGCATGTCGGGCCTGGTCCTGCTCCTGCCCCATGGCTATGAGGGCCAGGGTCCGGAACATTCCTCCGCCCGTCTGGAGCGCTATCTGCAAATGTGCGCCCAGGACAATATGCAGGTCTGCGTGCCGACCACGCCGGCCAATTACTTCCACATGATCCGCCGGCAGATGCACCGTCCGTTCCGCAAGCCGCTGATCGTGATGACACCGAAGTCACTGCTGCGTCACAAGCGCTGCGTATCCTTCCTCGCCGACATGCAGTCGAACAATTCCTTCCACCGCGTGCTGCGCGACCAGGCCGAAGTCGTGCCCGGCGCCACCACCGTCAATCTGGTCAAGGATGCCGACATCAAGCGGGTCGTGCTTTGCTCCGGCAAGGTCTATTTCGACCTGATGGAAGAACGCGAGAAGCGCGGCGAAAGCCGAATCCAGATTCTCCGGCTGGAACAGCTCTATCCCTTCCCCGACAATGTCCTGGCGGAAGAACTGAAGCGTTTCCCCAAGGCCGAGCTGGTCTGGTGCCAGGAAGAACCCAAGAACCAAGGCGCCTGGACATTCGTGGCGCCGCGGCTCGAGACGTTGACGGGCACCAAAGCCCGCTATGTCGGGCGGCCGGAATATGCCTCCACCGCAGCCGGCCTGATGAAGCAGCATCTGGCGGAATTGGCCGCCTTCCTGAACGACGCTTTGACATTGTGATTGGTTGGCGCACCCCGTGCCTTCAAAGAGGATCTTATGACCGTTGAAATCAAAGTGCCCGCGATGGGCGAATCCGTCACCGAAGCCACCGTCGCGCGCTGGTTCAAGAAGGAAGGCGAAAGCGTCGCTCGCGACGAACCGCTGCTGGAGCTGGAGACCGACAAAGTAACGGTGGAAGTGCCCGCGCCTGCCGCCGGCTCGATCGAATCCATTTCCGTCCAGGCTGGCGCCACCGTTCAGGTGGGCACAGTCCTGGGCGCCATCGCCGAGGGCAAGGCCGGAAAAGCCGCCGCACCCAAAGCCGAAGCGCCCAAGGCGGAAGCACCCAAGCCCGCTCCCGCGCCGGTCGCAGCGCCCGCGCCGAAGACGGACGCGC
The DNA here is from genome assembly GCA_040389245.1 of Pseudomonadota bacterium. Classification (GTDB taxonomy): domain Bacteria; phylum Pseudomonadota; class Alphaproteobacteria; order Micropepsales; family Micropepsaceae; genus Rhizomicrobium. The sequence goes on from JAZKAH010000003.1 coordinate 420,907, forward strand.
CTGCGATGCCGGCGGCCCGCCGCATCGCGGAGGAATCCGGCGTTTCCACATCGGCGGTTGCCGGCACCGGCCGCGATGGCCGCGTCACCAAGGGCGACATGCTGGGTGCGCTGGAAGCGCGCGCCGCCAAGCCTGCGGCGCCGGTCGCGGCGCCCGCCGGCCCGCGTTCCCATGCCGAGCGCGAGGAAAAAGTCGCGATGACGCGCCTGCGCAAGACCATCGCGCTGCGCCTGAAAGAGTCTCAGAACACCGCCGCCCAGCTCACCACCTTCAACGAAGTCGACATGACCCGCGTCATGGCGATGCGCAGCGAATACAAGGACAGCTTTGAAAAGCGCCACGGCGTACGGCTGGGCTTCATGGGTTTCTTCGTCAAGGCCTGTGTTGCGGCCCTGAAAGAACTGCCCAACGTCAATGCCGAGATCGAAGGCGACAACATCATCTACAAGAATTACTACGATATCGGCGTCGCGGTTTCGACCGACCGCGGGTTGGTCGTGCCGGTGGTGCGCGATGCCGATCAGCTTTCGTTGGCGGGCATCGAAAAAGCGGTTGTGGATTTCGGCACCCGCGCCCGCGACAACAAGCTCAAGCTGGAAGAACTGCAAGGCGGCACCTTCTCTCTCACCAATGGCGGCGTGTTCGGCTCACTGATGTCCACGCCCATCCTCAATTCACCCCAGTCGGGCATTTTGGGCATGCACAAGATCCAGCCGCGCCCCATGGCGATCGACGGCAAAGTCGAGATCCGTCCCATGATGTATCTGGCGCTGAGCTACGACCATCGCCTGGTCGACGGCCGCGACGCCGTCACCTTCCTGGTGCGGGTCAAGGAAAATCTGGAAGACCCGGAGCGTCTGTTGCTCGACGTCTGAAGAAAAATCGAGATGCAAAAAGGGCGGCCACTGGCCGCCCTTTTTGTTTGTCCGGTGCTAAACTTGGGTTCTGCTGGCGGCAATTTCAGGGAGGAACGCCATGTCGTATGTCGACGGTTTTGTGATCGCGGTGCCGAAAGGCAAGTTGGATGCCTACCAGGCGATGGCCCGCGAATGTGCTCCGATCTGGAAGGAGCACGGCGCCACCGATTATGTCGAATGCGTGGGCGACGACACACCCTATGGCGAGGTGACCTCTTTTCCGCGGGCCGTGCAGCTCAAGGAAGATGAGATCGTGGTCTTTTCCTGGATCGTTTACGAGAGCCGGGAAGCCCGGGATGCCGCCAACAAGAAGGCCATCGAAGATCCGCGGCTGAAGAAATTCATGGAAAAGGAAAATGTGCCCTTCGATGGCAAGCGCATGGTCTTTGGCGGGTTCGTGCCGTTCCTGGGACTCTGAGGCAGCCGGTCAGGCGATGCGCTTGTCCAGCTGTTCCAGCTTGGCCAATTCGACATGGGCGCGAAGCTCGATCTGATCGAGCACATCCTGCAGCTTGGGGTCGGCGAAGATGTCATGGCGGCGCGTCACCGCCACGGCGAGCCGGTTCAGGGTCGCACGCGGAATGCCGCCCGCGAGCAGGCCATCGCGCACCGAATCCAGAATGTCGAGCAGTTGCTCGCCATGGGCGAGGCCCTTGGAGCGGCCGTCCGAGGCATCGCCCATGTCTTGAAGCGCGAGAATGGAATCGAGCGCCGCAATCGGTCCGGGACCGGCGACGATCTGGGCATGATTTTCGGAAGGCTCTGAGACGGTAAAGCTTCCGCCCGCACCGGCAGCAGCCGGCTTGCGTCGGATGACGCTGGATTCAACGCGGCTTGTGCTTTTGATTTCCATGGGCGGGAAGTCCCACTACGACACGTTACCATCGCCGATCGTGGTTAAGGATTACTTTATGCCCCCAACTGTCTTCCTCAGGACAAGCCTTCGGAAGACATCTTCCCCCGCCAATGGTTTCGCCATGCGGGGGAAGAAACCCTCGGCCAAGGCTGTCCGGCCTGGCTATACTCGATGATAAGGGTGCCCCGCCAGGATCGTCATGGCGCGATAGACCTGTTCCAGCAGCAGGGCCCGGGCCAGCAGATGCGGCCAGGTTTGCGGCCCGAACGCCAGGCTGCGACCCGCTTTCTTGCCGGGCAACGGCGCCAGCCCATCCGGGCCGCCGATCACGAACGCAAGGTCCTTGGTGCCGACATCGCGCAGGCTTCCCAGCATTTCGGCGAAATCTTCCGAGGTCAGGCCTTTGCCCTTGGCATCCAGCAGCACGATATGGGCGCCGTCTGGCAGCCTGGCCGCCAATCGTGACGCTTCGTCGGCCATGCGGGTGGCGGCATCGCGCGCCTTGCCCACCGACAATTCCTCGACTGCGACGGTGGTGAATCCCATGTTGCGGCCCATCTTCAGGGCACGGTCCTGAAATTCATCGCAGAGCGCGCCTTCGGACGTTCCGCGCGAATGGCCAATGGCCAGAATCGTCAACCGCATTGCGGATTACGCCCGCGTGGGCGATGCGACGTTCCACATGCCTTCGAGATCGTAATAGTCGCGCACTTCCGGGCGGAAGACATGCACGATGATGTCCCCGGCATCGACCAGCACCCAGTCGCCCTGGGCTGCGCCGGTCACCGGCCGCGTGCCATAGCCTTGCTCCTTCAGCCGGCGCGCCAGATGTTCGGCGATCGACATGACATGACGCGAAGACCGTCCATTGGCGATCACGGCGGCGTCGCATAGCGAAGAACGGCCGGTCAGGTCGATGGTGACAATCGCTTCCGCCTTGTCGTCTTCCAGCGAGGTCACGATGCGCTTCAGCAGATCGCTCTGCGGCGCGGGCCGCGCGGCTTTGGGCGCGGCGGCCTTTTTCGGCTTTGCCTTGGATTGGGGCTTGGCAGATTTGCGGGGAGCGGCTTTTTTGGCCTTGGACGGCTTCGGAGCGGGCTTCTTGGCGACCTTTTTGACGGGCTTTTTGGCGGCTTTCAGGGGCTTATCTCCAGCGATCGCGGCAAATCTAGCATGGGCGGCGCACTGACCCAAGAGCGAGGCCCAAGAGCGAGGCCCCAAGAGCGGCGGCCCAAGCGCGGCTGTCAGGGCCGTACATTCCGGGCCCGCAGCCTTGTGGCGCTTTCATGATTGCGCGCCCCGTCCAATATCGTGACGGCGGGCGGCTGTTCCGGGCGGCAAAGCCTCCGCGTCATTCCAAAGCGCCGCACCAGGGGCGCGTTAAGCGCCGCGAGAAGGCTGCCGGGCCGCTGCACCACCGCAATGGGAATCCGGCGGGCAAGATCGCTCCACCGCCGCCAGCGGCTGAATTGTTCCAGATTGTCGCTTCCCATCAGCCAGACGAAATGCACGCCGGGAAAGCGCCGCTGCAACGCCGCCACCGTGTCGATCGTGTAGAGCGTGTGCAGCGCCTGTTCCAGGGCGCTGACATGTATGCGCGGATTGTGCGCCGCCATCCGGCGCGCATTTTCCAGCCGCGCCGCCAACGGCGCCATCGACGCCGGGTCCTTCAGCGGATTGCCCGGACTGACCAGCCACCAGACGGAATCGAGCCTCAGGCGCTTCAGCGCGGTATCGCTGACATACAGATGACCGGCATGGGCTGGATTGAAAGAGCCGCCCAGAAGTCCGATGCGAAGACCGTCGGTCACGGGCCCGGGCGGCACGATCCAGTTCACGCGCGAACCATCACAAGCGCACCATCACGGACGCGCCCTCGTGGCCGCGCCCTTCATGGCCGCGCCCCTCATGGCCGCGTCTGGCCCATGCCGCGCACCACATATTTGAAGGTGGTGAGCTGCTCGACGCCGACCGGCCCGCGGGCATGTAGCTTGCCGGTGCCGATGCCGATCTCGCCGCCCATACCGAACTCGCCGCCATCGGCGAACTGGGTCGAGGCGTTCCAGAGCACGATCGCGCTGTCGAGCGCGTTCAGGAAGGTTTCCGCCGCCTGTTCGTCATCGGTGAGAATGGAGTCGGTGTGATGCGAGCCGTAATGCTCGATATGGGCGATGGCGGCTTCCAGCCCGTCCACCACCCGCACGGCGATGATGGCGTCGAGATATTCGGTGCGCCAGTCTTCTTCGGTCGCGGGCTTGGCGGCCGCAAACACTTCGCGCACCGCTTCGTCGCCCCGGATCTCGCAGCCGGCTTTGGCAAGGTCTTCCAGGATAGGGACCCCGTGGCTTTTCAGAATGGCGCGGTCCAGCAGCAAGGTTTCCGCCGCGCCGCAAACCGAGGTGCGGCGCATCTTGGCGTTCAGCACCACTTTGCGCGCCATTTCCAGATCGGCCCCGGCATGGACATAGACATGGCAGAGCCCTTCCAGATGCGCCAGCACCGGCACCCGCGCCTCGCGCATCACCCGTCCGGTGAGGCCCTTGCCGCCGCGCGGAATGATCAGATCGATGGCGCCGTTCAATCCTTCCAGCATCAGCCCCACAGCGGCGCGGTCGGTGTTGCGGATATATTGAATGGCCGCTTCAGGCAGGCCCGCGGCCTTCAGGCCTTCCACCATCGCGGCGTGAATGGCGCTGGCGGAATGCACGGAGTCCGAACCGCCGCGCAGAATGGCGACATTGCCGGCCTTCAGCGCGATCGCGCCCGCGTCCGCGGTCACGTTGGGGCGCGATTCATAGATGATGCCGATGACGCCGATCGGCGTCGAGACGCGCGCGATATCCAGGCCATTGGGCCGCGTCCAGCGCGCCAATTCGCGGCCATTGGGATCGGCCTGGGCCGCAACCTCTTCAACCGCCCCGGCCATGGCTTCGATCCGCGCATCGCTCAGCGCCAGCCGGTCCTGCATCGCGGCGGCCATATTGTTGGCCTTGGCCGCATCCAGGTCGCGGACATTGGCGGCCAAGATTTCCGCTTTGCGGGCGCGAATGATGCGCGCGGCTTCGCGCAGCGCCTTGGTCTTGGTCGCATCATCGGCTTCGCGCATGGCGCGCGCCGCTTCGCGCGCGGCGGCGCCGATCGCCATCATCTCGGCAGTCAAGGCATCGTTCTTGTCGTGCAAGGTCATGGCTTTTCCGTCATCGCCAGATCGTCGCGGTGGATCATCTCGTCCCGGCCACGATAGCCCAGAATGGCCTCGATTTCGACCGTGCGCTTGCCCGCGATCCGCTCTGCGTCGGACGCATTATAAGCTGCCAGGCCGCGCGCGATTTCGCGGCCCTGGCGGTCCTTGACCAGCACCGTATCGCCGCGTTCGAAGCGGCCATCCACTTGGCGTATCCCGGCGGGCAACAGGCTCTTGCCCTCGCCCAGCGCCCGGACCGCGCCTTCGTCGATCACCAGCACGCCTTCCGGCTTCAGCACGCCCGCGATCCAGCGCTTGCGCGCCAGGGCGGGAGAAAGACTGGCGCGGAAGATGGTGTGGCGTGCGCCATTGGCGATGGCCGCAACCGGATTGAGGCCTTCGCCCTTGGCGATGATCACATCGCAGCCCGCGCCGGTGGCGATCTTGGCGGCGATCAGCTTGGAGGTCATGCCGCCGCGGCCGAGACCCGAGACGCTGCCGCCCGCCATGGCCTCGATCTCGGCGGTGACGGCGGCGACGTCGGGAATATGCATGGCGGCGGCATCGCGCGCGGGGTTGGCGGTATAAAGCCCGTCCACATCCGACAGCAGGATCAATTTGTCCGCGCCCATCATCGACGCGACGCGCGCGCCCAGCCGGTCATTGTCGCCGAAGCGGATTTCCGCCGTCGCCACCGTGTCGTTCTCGTTGATCACCGGCACCGCGCCCAAATCGAGCAAGGTGTTGAGCGTGGCGCGGGCATTGAGATAACGGTCGCGCTCTTCGGTGTCGCCCAGGGTCAGAAGAATTTGCGCCGCCACCAGATTCTCGTTCGCCAGCAGGTCGGAATAAGCCTGGGCCAGGCGCACTTGTCCCGCCGCCGCCGCCGCCTGGCTCTCTTCCAGGCGCAGGGCGCCTGCGGGCAGCTTCAGGAGATTGCGTCCCAGCGCGATGGAGCCGGATGAAACCAGAATGACTTTCGCGCCCTGGCGCCGCAGCGCCGCGACATCGGCACAGAGCGAAACCAGCCAGTCGCGCCGAAGCGCGCCGCTGGCGCCGTCCACCAGCAAGGACGAGCCAACCTTCACCACGACCAGCTTGGTGTTGGAAAGCAGGCCGCTCATGGCGTCCATTTCTCTTTCGCCGCCTTGACCGCTTTGGCGGGTTTCGCCTGCGGCTTGCGGCGCTTCTGGACTTCCTTCGCCAGTGCCCGGAGCACGGTATCGACCCCGGCGCCGGAGACGCCGGAAAGGAGATGGACCTCGTGACCACACGCTTTTTCCAGCGCGGCTTTCTTTTTGGCGATCGCCGCTTTCGGAATCGCGTCGATCTTGTTCAAGGCCACGATTTCCGGTTTGTCGATCAGCCCGTGGCCGTAGGCCTCCAGCTCGCCGCGAATGGTCTTGTAGGTTTTGGCGATGGCGGCATCCGTGCCGTCCACCAGATGCAAAATGGCGCCGCAACGCTCGGCATGACCAAGAAAACGGTCGCCCAGCCCCACGCCTTCATGCGCGCCCTCGATCAGACCGGGCAGATCGGCCAGCACGAAATCCGTCTCGTCGATCTTCACCACACCCAATTGGGGTTCAAGTGTCGTAAAGGGATAGTCGGCGATCTTGGGCCGCGCCGCCGAGACGCGCGACAGAAACGTGCTCTTGCCTGCATTGGGCATGCCGATCAGTCCGGCATCGGCGATCAGCTTCAGCTTGAGAATAAGAATTTTCTCTTCGCCAGGTTGACCGGGATTGGCGTGGCGGGGGGCCTGGTTGGTGGGACTCTTGAAATGCGCATTGCCGAAGCCGCCATTGCCGCCACGCAGCAATCGAACGCGCTGCCCGACTTCCGCCAGGTCGGCGATCAGGGTCTCGCCATCCTCTTCATAGACCTGCGTTCCGGGTGGCACCTTCATCACGGCGTCGTGGCCATTGGCGCCGGTCATGACCTTGCCCATGCCGCCTTCGCCATTCTGCGCTTTCACATGCTGCTGGAAGCGGTAGTCGATCAGGGTGTTGAGATTGTCGACCGCCTCGACCCAGACGGCGCCGCCCCGGCCGCCATCGCCGCCATAAGGACCGCCATATTCCATGAATTTCTCGCGCCGGAACGCGATGCAGCCATTGCCGCCAGCGCCGCTGGAAGCATAGACCTTGGCAATATCGAGAAATTTCATCCTTGAAAGCCTTTTCTGATGGTCGCACGGCCTGGCGCGAAGTCTACAACTTCGCGGGGCCGATGCTCCGTCATGCCGCCTTTTTCAGGAGGAACGCCTCCCGCGTCAACAGCATCTCATGACACAGCACTTTCACACCCCGGGCGGCGCAATCGCGCATTTTGCTGCCATTATGGCGGGCACCCAGCTTGGCCAGAACGTGACCGGAGGCCGGATTGTCGTGAAACCAGCCCGCCCAGACCGATGGCGCGTCCAAGCGCTCGAAGGCGAATTGGGCAAGACGGCGCGCCGCCTCGCTGGCGTATCCCAGGCCCCAGAACGGCTTGCCCAGCCAATAACCGAATTCATACCCCGAATCTTCCAGGTGCAATCCGATACCGCCCAGGAACACGCCGTCTTCCTTGCGCAGGATCGTAAAGCCGTAATGGCCATCGCCATGCCGCCCGCGCTTGGCGACGAAATCCTCGGCATCGGCTTCGCTATAGGGATGCGGCACCCGCGCCAGATTGCGCGACACCGCAAAATCTCCCAGCCACACCGCCATCGCCTGAATATCGGCCGGCCTGGGCGGCCGCAATATCAGTCTCTCACTCTCCAGAAATGACATGACACGTTTCCCCGCTCCGTTTTTGCGAGGGAAACAAAAAAGGGAGACGGCGGACCATCTCCCTCGATATATGGGCCGCCAATTTCTTGGGCGGCCTATGTCTTCAGCCGCCTATTCCGCCGCGATCTTCGCCGCCGGGTTTTGGGCGGTCGTCACGGATACGAACGTGCGGCGCTTGAAACCGGTCTTGAAGGTGACGTTGCCGTCGCAAAGGGCAAAGAGCGTATGATCCTTGCCCATGCCGACATTTTCGCCCGGCCAGAATTTCGTGCCGCGCTGGCGCACGATCACATTGCCGCCGGAAATCTTCTCGCCGCCGAACAATTTCACGCCCAGACGCTGACCGGCCGAGTCACGACCGTTGCGAGAGGAGCCGCCTGCTTTCTTGTGCGCCATGACTTATTCCTTGCCGGCCGAAATGCCGAGCACCTTCACCTTGGTGAAGTGCTGGCGATGCCCGCGCTTGCGATGGGTGTTCTTGCGGCGCTTCTTCTTGAAGGCGATGACCTTCTCGCCCTGGCCGTGCTCGAGAATTTCGCACTCGACCGAAGCGCCCTGGACCAGCGGCGCACCCAGCTTGAGGGTATCGCCACTCAGCATCAGCACTTCGCCCAAGGTCAGCTTGGAGCCGACATCGCCCACAAGGCTTTCCACCTTGAGGACCGAATCCTTGGCAACCCGATACTGTTTTCCGCCGGTGCGGACGACCGCGTACATGGTCTAATTCCTTGAAATGAAACGATTTTCCGGAAACACGGAGTTCCCGAAGAGCGGCGCACTATACGGAAAGGCGTTTGCCGGTCAAGCCTGGGTTTTCGCAGGGCCGCGATCGTCAAAATCAGGGCTCGATCGCCGGTCGCACCCGGGCCTTGCGCAGGCCGATTTTCGCCACCACCGCCCCGATCAGGAGCACCATTCCAACCGTGACCGCCACCGTCTTGGCATTGGAGACGTTGAAGGCGATCCGGGCCAGAGCGTCGGTGGGTCCGGTCAGAAGCATGGCAAGCTGCAGAGCGTTTTCGGCCGCATCCAGCAAGGCGCCGATCGGCGCCACCATCGCCGCCATCAGCACATAACGCCGAAAAGGGCTGCGGCCAGGGGTGAAACTCTCCGCCACAATCACGCCGGAGAGAAAGAAGCTGGCGGCATAAAGCGGCATCAGCAGATAATCGAGGCCAAGAGCGAAGCCGGCGCGCACCGCATAGGGCTCGGGCGCCCCAGGCATGGAAGGCAAGACGGAACTGAGCCGCGCTGGAAAGTCCCTGCAGATCGGTGGTGGAAACGCCGGTCAGCGCTTTCAGCCACAGATCCATGCCCGCGACGATCGCAAAAACAACCAGTCCAGCCCCCGTGGACCAGGCCCAGCCGCTTTGAAGCGCGCTTTTCGAGATGCGCATCGCCCCTCCCTCTCTGCTATAAGCGCCCACATTATGCGGCCCGTCGGCGATATTCTCTACAATTTCCACTGGGTGATTCCGGGCGAGTGCGCGCGCGCGGCACAGGCCTGGGCGGGCGGCATCGGTCCCTTTCTGGAAAAGCGCGGCATCAAGGCGCTGATCAATCTGCGCGGCCGCAATGACGATCTGTCCTGGTGGAAGAACGAAACCGGCGCCACCGCGGCGCGCGGCATCGCCCATCTCGACGCCATGCTGGATTCCCGCAAGCTTCCTACCCGCGCCATGCTGGAGCGGCTGATCGAAGCGTTCGACAGCGCACCCAGGCCCTTTATGCTGAAATGCTCGGGCGGACAGGACCGCACCAGCTTCGCCTCCGCGCTTTATCTCATTCATCGCGGCGGCTGGACGGCCATGGCGGCGGCGCGGGCGCAATATGCGCGCTTTCCCTATCTGCATTTCCCCAAGAAACATCAGCGCTGGCTGCGGCCCTTCCTCGATTTCGCCGCCGAGGATGCGCAAGGCCTGCCGCTGGCGAGCTGGATTGCGGAACGCTACACGCCCGAGCGGCTGAAAGCCTGGCTCGAGGCCCGCGGCCTGAGCGACGCCCATGGCGGCATTTTCCTGGTGCCGACGCGCAGTCCGTTTCAATGGTGAGGTGATGAGCGTCATAAGCGTCGCGCCCGGCGTGCGTTTGTGGCGGACAAGATTTTCGAAAGCCGAACAGAAGACGCTGCTGGACGAGGTGCTGGCCCGCATCGAAGCGGCGCCCTTCTATCGCCCGGTGATGCCGGGATCGGGCAAGGCCTTCTCGGTGGAGGAAAGCAATTTCGGTCCGCTCGGCTGGGTGTCGGACACAAGCGGCTATCGCTATCAGGCGACGCATCCCGTCACCGCCCGGGCATGGCCCGACATTCCCGGCATGCTGATGGAACTGTGGTGCGCCATCGCCGATGCGCCGGATCCGCAATGCTGTCTGGTCAATCTCTACCGCGGCGATGCCCGCATGGGCCTGCACCAGGACAAGGACGAGAAGGCGCTTGACGCGCCGGTGGTGTCGGTATCGCTGGGCGACGACGCGCTGTTTCGCATCGGCGGCGAGACGCGGCGGGGACCAACCCGGAGCATGTCGCTCTCTTCGGGCGATGTGGTGATGTTCGGCGGGCCGGCGCGGCTCGCCTATCACGGCATCGACCGCATCCGGCCCGGCAGTTCGTCGCTGGTGCCCGGCGGCGGGCGCATCAATCTCACACTCCGGCGGGTGACATCCTTGGAATAAAAAAACGCCCGGCTGGGGAACAGCCGGCGGAGCGACGGCCAGCGCGTAGCGCGTCCGGCCGCGCGACCCATAAAAAAACGCCCGGCTGGGGACCAGCCGGGCGTTAAAAGCGCCGTTACGCGCAGGATGCCTGGAGGGGATAAACCGGCACCCATGGAAAACAGGGTCCAGCGTGCGAGCGGGGGGGCAGAGCCTACCGGACCAAGCTATCTTCCGATGCCAACCTATGCACCAAAGCCACACTTTTCAAGTTTTTTTGTTTTACAAATAATTCAGCGTGACAGTTGCGGAAATGTCATAGGCGACTCAACCCATCACTGCCCCCGGCGCGAGCGGAAATTGGTCTTGAGGGTGACGCTCCCGCTCGCGACACAACGCGAAATCGAGGCCGAGATCGATGCCCCAGATCAACGCCTAAGTGTTTTTCCGTTCGTCCATCTGGCGCTGAATTTCGGCCTGATAAGCATCCAGGGCGTTATCCCCAAAACCGTCCAGCCAGGCACGCAAAACACCCAGGCCGTCCCCATCCGCCCGATAGATCCGGCGCGTGCCCATGGCTTCGTCGACCACCAGTCCGGCCTGCTTGAGGATCTTGAGATGTTGGGAAACCGCCGGCCGACTGACCGGCAAACCGTCGGCCAGTGCTGTCACGGAGCAAGGCCCGGCGGAAAGGCGGTTGAACACCAGCCTGCGGGTGGGGTCGCCAAGAGCATCCAATATCAATTCGTAAGTCATTACTTACTGTAAATTACAGCTTACGAACTGGTCAACTGGTCTTCAATTGGTTTTGCGGGCTGGGTCCTTCACCGGAACGGCGAAAAGCGCATCGGGCAACGCCACGCCGGTCTGCACGCCGGTCAACGCCACCGTGGTGGTGCCGCCCTGATTGTCCTTCACCATCCATTGCCGCAGCTCGATGGCGGGATAGGCAAAGACCAGACTGATATTGCTTTGGCTGCGGGTGGTGTTGGCGCGGGCATGCACGACCAGGGTGCCTTGCTGCTCTTCCACGCCGGTGACGGCCGGATTGTGCCGCAGATCCACATCCCGGTTCAGCAGGATGTCGAGCGGCGTATCGGACAGAGATGTGCGGTCCACCGTGTTGAGACGGGAATTCTTCACATAAATATCGCCGCCCGTCGCCACGACAAGAACCGGACTGGGCGGGTTGTAGGCGAAGCGCAGTTTGCCCGGCCGCGAGAGATCGAATTCGCCCTGCGCCAGATCGCCTTCCGGACTGAGCTGGACAAAATTGCTTTTCAGCGTGTGGACCGAATTGAGATAGGCGCTGAGCTTATCGAGGATTGCGCTGTCGGCTTCGCTATAGGTGCCGGGATAGCGCGGCGCGGCGGGACCTGCGGCGCCCAGCAGCGTGATGGCGGCAAGCGCAGCAAGGATGGCGAGACGGCGCATGATCGGGCTAATATCTGCTTTGCCGATCCACCAAACCATTTCATCTTCGCGCACGCAACCGCTTCTCCGAAGGCCCTATGACCACGCTTCCGCCTTATTCTCGCATCGCTGTTCTGGGCGGCGGCGCCTGGGGCACGGCGTTGGCGCTGGCTTCGATCGCCGCAGGACGCGACACCATTCTGTGGGCACGCGAAGACGATGTGGTGAAAGACATCGCCCAGGCGGGCGAGAATAAGCGCTTCCTGCCGGGCGTGACATTGCCGAAAACATTGCGCGTGACCGGCGCGCTGGCGGAAGCCGCCCGCGCCGACGCGATGCTTCTGGTCACGCCCGCACAGGTGCTGGCGGATTTCGCGCATATGCTGGCGCCCCTGATCGCGCCCGGCGTGCCGCTGGTGATCTGCGCCAAAGGCATCGAGCGAGAAACCGGCCTGCTGCTAAATGAAGTGCTGGCGAAGGCCGTTCCGCTGGCGACGCCCGCCATCCTGTCGGGACCTTCCTTCGCCCGCGATGTCGCCAAGGGCCTGCCCACCGCCGTCACCATCGCCGCGCCCGGCGAGACCGCGGCGCGTCTGCAGGCCAGCCTGAGTTCGCCGTCCTTCCGGCCCTATGCCAGCGACGACATGACGGGTGTGGCGCTGGGGGGCGCCGCCAAGAATGTCTACGCCATCGCCTGCGGCATCGTCGAAGGCCTGGGCCTGGGCGAGAATGCGCGCGCAGCCTTGCTCGCACGCAGTTTCGCGGAATTGGCGCGGCTGGGCGAAGCGCTGGGCGCCAGGCGTGAAACCCTGATGGGCCTTTCGGGCCTGGGCGATCTGGTGCTCACCGCCACCAGCAAGAGTTCGCGCAATTTTTCGTTCGGTGTGGAGTTGGGCCGGGGCAAGTCGCTGGCCGAGCTGGACGCGCCGGGTCATCCGCTGGCCGAAGGCGTGACCACGGCGCCCGCTTTGGTGACGCGGGCCCGCGCGGAACATGTCGAACTTCCCATCGCCGAAGCGACGGCGGATCTTTTGAGTGGAGCATTGCCGCTGGGCGAAGCCCTGATGCGGCTGATGAGCAGAAGGTTGAAGGCAGAATGAAATACTGGCTGTTCAAGAGCGAACCGGAAACCTGGTCCTGGGAGATGCAGAAGAAAAAAGGCGCCAAGGGCGAACCCTGGAGCGGGGTGCGCAACCACACCGCCAAGCTGAATATGGTGGCGATGAAAAAAGGCGATCTCGGCTTTTTCTATCACTCCGGCGACGAAAAAGCGGTGGTGGGCATCGTCGAAGTGATCGGCGAATACCGCCCCGATCCCACCGACGAAAAAGGCATTTTCGGCCTGGTGGATGTAAAGGCAGTGAAAGATTTTCCCAAAGCCGTCACTTTGGCGGACTGCAAAGCCAACCCCAAGCTGGCGGAGATGAGCCTGGTGAAGAGCTTTCGCCTTTCCGTACAGCCAGTTACGCCGCAGGAGTGGAAGATCGTCTGCGCCATGGGCGGCCCCAAACCCTGACATAGAACCGACAAGGTTACGGTAGGGTTGGTGATATTGTCATTCTTGGAGAGGCGCGAAACACGCGCATCACAGGGAGTAGGACATGGCAGCACGCGATATTCTCACCCTCAAGACACCCATGGCGGAGGGGATCATCCGCTTGCTTTACACCATCGCGCTCATCTTGATTTTCCTCGGCGTTCTTTTCGGCGTGGCGCGCGGCGTCATGATCATGACCCATGCGCCGATGCAGCGGCCGGCAATCACCGCCCCCGCCACGCCCGATTCCAGCGCCGTGACGCCGCAAGCGCCCCAGACCGACGCGCAGAATGCCCGTCCGGAATTTCGTCCGGGGATGCGCGGCGACTTCCGGGGCTGGCACCGGTTCGGCCACCATCGCTACGGCATGATGATGGGCCGTTCGCCGATGGGTTTCGGTCTGATGATGATCGTGGGTTCGCTTCTGCGGGGACTGATCGCGCTGCTGCTGATACGCGTACTGGCGGAGATCGGCCTGGCGGTCCTGGGAATGCCGAAACGGACTAGCGCCTAGAGGTATTTTCTCAGAAACAGATTGTAAGGCGCAAAGCCGTCGCGTTGATACATCGCGGCGGCTTTGTCGTTTCCGCTCAGCGCGCCGATGATAAGAACCGCCATGCCGCGCGCACGGGTCCAGTCCTCGCAGGCCGCGATCAGAGCGCGGCCATTTCCTTGCCCGCGAGCCTCATGCTCGACGAACAGTTCCGCGACGAATCCGTGGCGGCGCTCTTTTTCTGCCACGAACAGATCGCCAGGCTCTTCCAGCACGAAAGCCCAGCCGACCGGCTGCCCCCCACTCTCCGCAATAAAGATGGCGCCCCGCGCGGCCGCCTGGACTTGCACATCGGCCCAATGTTCCGCGGCAAAGGCCGGATCAAGCCGCCGATTGGATTCGAATGCATTCTCGAATTTCTGCAGGCCCCAGATAAAGGAGAGGATCGCCGGTTCGTCGTCCGGCAACCGCGCGGCGCGAATCATGATGTGATCTCCGATCCCCCGGCCGCTCGCCTAAACTCGCGGCGTTCGCCACTCGAAATGGTCCACTGGACCATTTCGCCCGCCGTGCGGTCGTGGCTTACCCAAGTGCCTTGACGATCTCTTCGGTCATTTTCTTGGCGTCGGCGAACAGCATCATGGTGTTGTCGCGGAAGAAGAGTTCGTTTTCGACGCCTGCATAACCGGATCCCATGCCGCGCTTGATGAAGAGCACGGTCTTGGCTTTTTCCACGTCCAGAATCGGCATGCCGAAGATGGGTGATTTGGGATCGGTCTTGGCCGAGGGATTGGTGACGTCATTGGCGCCGATCACATAGGCGACATCGGCCTGGGCGAACTGCGAATTGATGTCTTCCAGCTCGAACACTTCATCATAGGGCACATTGGCTTCCGCCAGCAGCACATTCATATGGCCGGGCATGCGGCCCGCCACCGGATGAATGGCGTAGGAGACCTTGACGCCTTCGGCCTTCAGCTTGTCGGCCATCTCGCGCACCGCATGCTGCGCCTGGGCCACCGCCATGCCGTAGCCCGGCACGATGATGACGCTGCTGGCATTCTTCATGATGAAAGCGGCGTCTTCGGCGGAGCCCTGCTTGACCGGCCGCGTTTCCGCCGGGCCCTTGGGGCCGCCGGTCTCGCCGCCGAAACCGCCCGCGATCACCGAGACGAAGCTGCGGTTCATGCCCTTGCACATGATGTAGGACAGGATCGCGCCCGACGAACCCACCAGCGCGCCGGTGATGATCAGCGCGGTGTTTTCGAGCGTGAAACCGATGCCCGCCGCCGCCCAGCCGGAATAGGAATTCAGCATCGACACCACCACCGGCATGTCGGCGCCGCCGATGGGAATAATGAGGGTGATGCCGAAGACGAAACTGAGCGCTGTGATTGCCCAGAACGCCCAGTGCGGCTGCTCCATAGTGAAATAGACAATCAGCCCGACGATCAAGAGGAAGATCAGGAGATTCAGAACATGCCGAGCCGGCAGGATGATCGGCGCGCCCGACATGTTGCCGTTGAGTTTGGCGAAGGCGATCAGCGAGCCGGCGAAGGTGATGGCACCGATGGCGACGCCCAAGGACATTTCGATCAGGCTCTGGGTGCGGATGACGCCTTCGCTGCCGATGCCGAAAGCTTCCGGCGAATACAGCGCCGCGCCCGCAGTGAGAACCGCCGCCAGGCCCACCAGCGAATGGAACGCCGCCACCAGTTGGGGCATGTTGGTCATGGCGATGCGCCGCGCCATCACCGCGCCGATGGCGCCGCCAATCGCAATGCCGCCGACAACCAGGCCCCAGGTCAGCACATCGGAGACCCCTGCCACCCATAGTGTGGTCAGGACCGCGATCAGCATGCCGAGCATGCCGTTGCGGTTGCCGGTGCGCGACGAAGCGGGCGACGACAGGCCCTTGAGCGCCAGGATGAACAGCACACCCGCGACAAGATAAAGCAGCGCGGCGATATCCGCTTGACCGCTCATTTGGAATGCCCTGCCGCGGTGCCGCCCGCGGGCTTTTCCTTTTTCTTATACATCGCCAGCATGCGCGCGGTGACCAGAAAGCCGCCGAAGATGTTCACCGATGCCAAAATCAGCGCGACGAAGCCCAGTGCCTTGGATGTCCAGGACGCGGACCCCAGGGCCGGCACCGCCACCGCGATCAATGCGCCCACCACGATGACGGACGAAATGGCGTTGGTGACACTCATCAGCGGCGTATGCAGCGCCGGGGTTACGCCCCACACCACGAAATAGCCGACAAAGATCGCCAGCACGAAGATCGACAGGCGGAAGACGAAGGGATCGATCATTTCCATGATTTATCCTTTTGCCGCGGCGTGAACGACTTCGCCGTCCCTGGTCACCAAAGCGCCTTTGACGATCTCGTCATTCCAGTCGATGGCGAGTTGGCCGGTCTTCTTGTCCACCAGCAGCGACACGAAATTGAACAGGTTGCGCGCATAAAGCGAGGATGAGTCCACCGCCAGCCGCCCCGGCAGATTGGTGTAGCCCATGATGGTGACGCCATGGACCTCGATCACTTCGTTGGCCTTGGTTAGCGGCGTGTTGCCGCCCGCTTCCGCCGCCAGATCCACGATCACCGAGCCAGGCTTCATGGTCTTGATCATCTCTTCCGACACTAGTACCGGCGCCTTGCGGCCGGGGATCAGGGCGGTGGTGATGACGATGTCCTGTTTCTTGATGGTCTCGGCGATCAGCGCGGCCTGCTTGGCCTGATATTCCGCCGACATTTCCTTGGCATAGCCGCCGGCCGTCTGGGCGTTCTTGAACTCCTCGTCCATCACGGCAACGAAGGTGCCGCCCAGCGATTCCACCTGCTCCTTGGTGGCGGGGCGCACATCGGTGGCGCTGACAATGGCGCCCAGCCGCTTGGCGGTGGCGATGGCCTGCAGGCCGGCGACGCCCACACCCATCACCAGCACGCGGGCGGGTGCGATGGTGCCGGCCGCCGTCATCATCATCGGCATGGCGCGGCCGAAGGTGGCCGCCGCGTCGATCACCGCCTTGTATCCGGCCAAATTGGCCTGGGAAGACAGCACGTCCATCGCCTGGGCGCGGGAGATGCGGGGCAGGAGTTCCATGGCGAAGGCGGTGACGCCCTGCCCCGCCAAACTCGCAATGGCGGCTTTTTCGGTGTGGGGTGCAAGCAAGGCCGCGACCACCGCGCCTTTCTTGATCAGGCCGGATTCCGCGGCGGCAGGCCCGCGCACCTTGAGAACGATATCGGCATCGGCCAGCACGGTCCGGGCATCTGGGGCGATGCTGGCGCCGGCGGCGACATAATCGGCATCGGCGATACGGGCGGCGGCGCCGGCGCCGGTCTCAACCGCTACATCCAAGCCTAAGCTTTTGAATTTCTTGACGGATTCAGGCGTCGCGGCGACGCGCGTCTCACCCGAAGCTGTTTCTCTGGGGACGCCAAGTTTCATCCCCAGCCCCGACCCGCTTACCCGTGGGTCCGGAATATGGCCAGGAAGGCCATGATCAACAGGATGAAACCTGACGACCATTTCGCGAAGGTGAGGAACCCGGCATAGGCCCGCTGATGCTGGCTGATGTCCATCGAGCCGGGCGTGTAGTGATCATCGTGGTCGGCCATGGGATTCGCTCTCGAAAAGAGGCGGCAATATAGCAAACCGAAGCCTCCCGGCAATGGCCGTTCAACGCGGACGCCGGGTTGCGACAGAATGCTCCCAATCGGCCAGGAGGGCCCGAAGCGACGCCACCAGCGCCAAGGGCTGATCCAGCATGACGTGATGCTGAGCTTCGGGGATTTCCACCATCGGCGCGGCGCGGCCCAGAAGGTCGAAAATATAGTCGCCAACCCGTGGCGGCATCAGCACCGAATGCTCGCCCCGGAAAACCGCGATCCGGCACCGCGTGGCCTGAAGCAGGGCGGTGGTGTCGCCGATGGAAAAATGCCGCCAGATCGCCGGATCGAATTTCCAGGTGAAGCCGGGCCCGCCATCCGCGCCGGCCACTTCTTTCAAGGAATGCCGCGCTACCCAGTCCAGCAAAAACAAATTCTCGCAGAGCTGCGGCGGCATCAGCCGGAAGCGGGCCAGCGCCGCGGCGAGGCTGGGATAGATGTTATGCGGACGCGGCTTATGGCCGGTGGGATCGCCGCCGCGGGTCGGCGGGTTGACCGGAGAATCGATGATGACGATGCCGCCCAGCCTCGCGCCATATTCCGCCCCCGCCTTCATGGTGACGAAGCCGCCAAAGGAATGCGCCACGATCACCGGCGGCTTGGAGGCTTCGAACATGCCGGCATCTTCCAGCACCGCCAGTTCTTCCGCCGCGAAAATATCCATCGCGTAACCGCCCGCATCGCCATGCGGCGCGCGCCATTCGCTGTCGCCCATGCCCGACAGGTCCATCGCCGCGACGTGGTAATCGCGGGCCAGGAAGGGCGCGATGAAGCTCCACCAATAGGCATGCGCGGCGTTGCCATGCACCAGCAGCACGCCGGGTTTTGCAGGATCGCCCCAGCGCAGATAATGGATCCGCGCCCCTTGCACCGTGACGAAACGGGATTCCGGCGCCTGCCTTGTACACTCCAGGAACCAGCGCGGCGCGGGCGGCGGCGATCCCGCCAATGCGGCCAGCTGGCCCTGATTGGCCTGCAGATCGAAAAGTTGTTTTTCGGCTTCCGGGGCAAGTCCCGGAACCGGGGGCGCGATGGGCGTGTCGGACATGCGCGTTAGAATTTCATTTTCAGGCGCGCCATTCAATCCAGCCGCCATGCGCCTGCGCGATGGCGAGCCTGCGGCTGTCGATTGCGCCGCCGTCATGGCGCGACAAAATCAGGGCATAGTCCGCGTTGCCGTCGAATTCGAATGCCAGATGCCAGACTGGACGGCGCAGGGCCGCCAAAGCGAGAATGGCGGACAATGCCTGCCGCATCTCCGCCGAGAATTGATAGACCGCGATGGTGTGATAGACGCACACCGCCTCGCGCGGCGGCACATCGGCAAGCGCATCCGGCAGCAGCGCCAGCGCGTCGCCGCTCAATATCGTGGGAGGCGCCTGGCGATGCATCGCAATGGCCCGGTCCAGACGGTCGAGGCGGTGCGGCTGATCGGGCCATACCAGGGCGCGCAGCCAGTCGCGATCGTCGGAGTTGGAAAGATCGACGGGATGCAGCTCCAGCCCCAGCCGATTGGCGATCACAGGTCTTGGCGCCAAGGGCGGCATGGTTTCACCCCTTATCTCGCAGTCCAGCACCAGCGGCGCTTCGGGCGCAATCTCCGCCACCACCGCACCCTCCCGGCGAAACCGCATCCCGTAACGATCCCAGATCATATTGAGTCCGGCACTGGGGCCGATCTCGATCATGTGCAATGGCGCGTTGTCCCGCGCCGCCAGCGCCGCGAAGCCCGCGCGCAGCACACAGGATCGCGCCACCTCGTTGGTATTGGTGACGCGCGTCTCGACCAGCGCCGCGAGCTCTTCTTCATGCGCAATGACAAAATCCCGGAACATGGGAAAAGGATCGCCACGCTCCGTGCCGCCGACGCTGGCGTAGAAATTCCGCAAGGGATGCCGGACCCCGCGCAGCACCAGAAAATGCACCGCCGCGAACAAGATATTGGCCTGGGGCTGGTGGGGCCGCGCCCGCGCGGCCAGCGCCTTCAATGCTGGATCCTCATCCACCGCCAGCGCCAGGCGCTCGTATAGTGTCGAGCCCAGTGCGCGGGCTTCGGCGGCGAAACGGCGCCAATAGGTTTTTTCCGCGGCAATCATCGCTTTCTGGCCGATTCACTCTTCCTTAAGCATAGCGGCAACTGTGCCGGAGAAGGACAGACTTAAACCCCCCATTTACCCGCAATGCGCAGAATACCGGCTGCTCAAACCGGAACAACGATTATGGCGCAGACAATTCTTGTCGTGGATGACGATCCGGTCCAGCGCCGCCTGCTGGAAGCTGCGATCTCGCGCAGCGGCATGACGGTCGTCACCGCGCCGGGCGGCCAGCCGGCGCTCGATCTCATCAATGGTCCGCGCGGCGAACAAATCACGCTCATGCTGCTGGATCTGGTGATGCCGGATATGGGCGGTCTTGACGTTCTCGCCAAGCTGCGTCCCACCAATCCCGATCTGCCGGTGATCGTGCTTACCGCCAAGGGCGGCATCGATTCCGCCGTCGAAGCCATGCGCGCCGGCGCCAATGATTTTCTGGTCAAGCCCGCCAGCCCCGAACGCATCGCGGTTTCGATCCGCAATCAGCTCAAGATCGGCACACTGTCCGGCGAAGTGAAACAGCTGAAGAAGAAGACGGACAACCGCCTGTCCTTCGATGACCTGGTCGCCAATGCGCCGGAAATGAAGCAGGTGTTCCGGCTGGGCACGCGCGCGGCGCAATCCGATATTCCCATCCTGATCGAAGGCGAAAGCGGCGCGGGCAAGGAATTGATTGCGCGCGCGATCCAGGGCACCTCGGCGCGCGCCGGCAAACCCTTCGTGACCGTCAATTGCGGCGCCATTCCCGAAAACCTGATCGAATCGATTTTGTTCGGCCATGAGAAAGGCTCCTTTACCGGCGCCTCCGACAAGCATCTGGGCAAATTCCAGGAAGCCGATGGCGGCACCTTGTTCCTGGATGAGATCGGCGAACTGCGCCTGGACATGCAGGTGAAGCTGCTGCGCGCGCTGCAGGAAGGCGAAGTGGATCCGGTCGGTTCCAAACGCCCGGTCCGGGTGGACGTCCGCATCATCTCCGCCACCAATCGCGATCTGGGCCAGATGGCGCGCGAAGGCACCTTCCGCGAGGATCTTTATTATCGCCTCAACGTCTTTCCCATCCTGGTTCCGTCCTTGCGCGACCGCGCCGGCGATATCGCGCCGCTTGCGCGCCACTTCGTCGCCCGCTTTGCGGCGGAAGAGAACAAGCCCGTGACGGGACTGACGCCGCAAGCGGCGCAGCTGATCCAGAATTTCTCCTGGCCCGGCAATGTCCGCCAGCTGGAGAACACGATCTTCCGCGCTGTGGTCCTGTGCGACAGCACCATGCTGGATGTCTGCGATTTCCCGCAGATCGCCGCGGCCATGGGCGTCGAGGCCGTGACGCGCCCGGCGGGGTTGTCGGCAGCGCCTGTTTCCGGCGCAGCGGCGCCTGCGGTCTCACCGGGCTCGGCCTACGCGCTGATGGTGACCGATGCCGCCAGCCATATCCGCAAATTCGAGGATCTGGAATCCGAAATCATCCGCATGGCGATCGGCCGCTACGAAGGCCATATGTCCGAAGTGGCGCGGCGGCTGGGTATCGGCCGCTCCACCCTCTATCGCAAGCTCAAGGAATTCGGTCTCGAGCCGGAAGGCAATGCGGCGATGGAGACGTCTTCATCCGAAGCCGAACGCACGGTCCGTAAAGCGGGCTGAACGCGCCGCTTTTCAGCGCATGTCCAATGCGTTCAGGTAGAGATCCAGTATCGCTTCCTGTTCCTGGAAATCGGCCTTGTCGAGTTTGCGCATCCGGACCACCTGGCGCATGATCTTGGTGTCGAAGCCGGTGCCCTTGGCCTCGGAATAGACTTCGCGGATATCGGCGGTGAGCGCGTTGCGCTCTTCCTCCAGCCTTTCGATGCGATCGATGAAAGACTTCAGATGTTCCTTGGCGAAGCCGGATTTTGCCATGACAGACCTTCGAGAAATTTTGCCAGAGTTTCGGCCAGAATTTTTGGCCGGAGTTTTTGAAAGCCGCGGACCCTAGCCGCCGCGCCTTCGCGAAGCAACGCGGAGCAAAATCCTAGCTGTGGGTTTTCTGGGCGCGCTCGAACGCCGCCTGCTGCTCCGGCGTCGCGTCCTTCTGATGTTTCTTTTTCCACTCGGCGGGCGGCATGCCATAGATCAGGCCCCGCGCCTCGTCCTTTTCCAGCACGATGCCTTTTTCCGCCGCCGCTTCCCGGTACCAGTCGCCCAGGCAATTGCGGCAGAACCCGCTCAAGGTCATCAGGTCGATATTCTGGACATCGGTGCGTTCGCGGAAGTGCCGGACCAGGCGGCGAAACACGGCGGCTTCCAGTTCGGACTGTGTTAACGCATCCATCTATCTCTCCATATCCGCCAGCGCGCCATCGAGGATGGGCTTGAGCCGCGCCGCGAAATTCTCGGCCATCAGCCGGTCGGCCAGAAAATCCTGCCGGATCTCGATCAGGACATTGGCGTGGCCGGTCTTTGTACCATGACTATCCAAGGTATCGCCTTCCAGCGCGCCGGCATAAGGCTCGTTGTCGCCCACCGAAAACCCCGCCGCCGCCAGATGCTTCATCAGGGGCCGCGCCAGCCGTCCGTCGCGGCCGTAAAGCACGCCGACTTCCCAGGGCCGACCCACGCCTTTCCAGGCGGGGGTGAAACTGTGGATGGAAATCAAGATGGCCGGCTTGCCGATCCGTGCGATCTGCTCCCGGATCGCGGCGTGATAGGGCGCATGGAATAGCCCCAGCCGCCGCGCCACTTCCCCCGCATCGGCGTCACGATTGCCCGGAATGATGCTGCCATCCGACAATTTCATCACCAAGGTGGGATCGTCGGCGCCGCGATTGAGATCGATCAGCAGCCGCGAGACGCCCCCAAGCAGGGCGGCTGCGCCATAGGCGCCGGCAAGGGCCCGTGTCACAAAAGCGGCGCCGATGTCATAGGCGATGTGGGTTTCGAACAGCGGCGCGGCGAGGCCCAATCCGTCATAATCCGCCGGTAGGGCGTTGGACGCATGGTCGCACAGAAAGAGCAGCGGGCTTGTCCGGCCGGGCGCGGGCGGGATCAGCGTAAAGGGCGCATCCATTGTGCCCGGCTTGTAAAAGCCGCAGGGCTCCCGGGCAAGCACACCCTTGACGCGGGCAGCCGGGCCCAACCAAATGAGGCACAATGCGTCGCGCGCCACTCCTGGCTCTTTTGACGGCGCTGGCCGCGGTTCAGGCCGCGCCGGCGCGGGCCGCCTTCAATGTCTGCAACAGGAGCGACCTGCCGACCCGGGTGGCGCTGGGCCGGTTTGACGGCACCCATTGGACCAGCCAGGGCTGGTGGACCGTCGTGCCGAAAAGTTGCGCCCGCCTTCTCACCGGACCGCTGCAGGCACGTTACTATTATCTGTATGCCACGGATGGCGCCGGCGGCAGTTGGGAAGGCAAGACCCATTTTTGTACGTCGTCGGGCGCGAAATTTTTGGCTCCCGGACGGAACGATTGTACCCGCCGCGGTTTCGATCAGCGCGGCTTCTTTGAAGTCGATACCGGCAAATCGCCGGAATGGACGCAAACGCTCTCCAACTGACTGAACTCGAAAAGGCCCGCATGAGACGCCTGCGCAAGACCAAGATCGTGGCGACCCTCGGCCCCGCTTCCAACACCCCGGAGGTCATGGGGGCGCTGTTCGATGCCGGCGCCGACATCTTCCGCATCAATATGAGTCACACGCCGCACGAGTTGTTGCGGCGCATGCATGGCGATCTGCGGGCTCTGGGCGAAGCCAAAGGCCGCCCCATCGGCATCCTGGTCGACCTGCAGGGTCCCAAGATTCGGCTGGGCACCCTCAAAGGCGGGCCGCGCCTGCTCAAGGAAGGCGAGAGAATCCGGCTGACCCTGGGCGAAACCAGCAACACGCCGGACGAAATCCCCATTCCCCATCCCGAGATTTTCCAGGCGATCAAGCAGAAGCACGCGCTTCTGATCGATGACGGCAAGGTACGCCTGCGTCTGCTCAAAAGGACCGACGCTTATGCCGATGCCGAAGTGGTGGTGGGCGGCGAGATCAAGGACCGCAAGGGCGTCAACATGCCCGACACCTTGCTGCCGATGTCGGCGATCACGCCCAAGGACCGCGCCGACCTCGATGCCGCGATGGCGCTGGGCGTGGATTGGGTGGCGCTGTCTTTTGTCCAGCGTCCCGAAGACATCGCGGAAGTGAAAAAGATCGTGGCGGGCCGCGCCGGCGTCCTCGCCAAGATCGAAAAACCCAAGGCGCTGACCTGCCTGGACCGGATCCTAGAACTTTCGGACGCCTTGATGGTGGCGCGCGGGGATTTGGGCGTGGAATTGCCGCTGGAAGCGGTGCCCGGCGTGCAGAAGATGATCACCCGCGCCGCGCGCAAGGCGGGCAAGCCGGTAGTGGTGGCGACCCAGATGCTGGAATCGATGATCCAGTCCGCGACACCGACCCGCGCCGAAGTCTCCGACGTCGCCACTGCCGTTTATGACGGCGCCGATGCGGTGATGCTGTCGGCGGAATCCGCCGCCGGCGCGCATCCCGTCGCGGCGGTAACGATGATGGATCAGATCGCCCGCAAGGTGGAATCCGATGCGCTGTATCAAAGCATGATCGATTCCCAGCGCAGCCCGCCGGAAGCGACCACGCCCGACGCGATCATGGCCGCGGTGCATGAGATAACCCAGACCATCAACGCCAAGGCCATCATCTGCTGGACCAAATCCGGCTCGACGGCGCTGCGCGCGGCGCGCGAACGCAGCCAGGCGCCCATTCTCGCCATAACCCCCAGCATCGAGACGGCGCGGCGGCTGTCGCTGGTCTGGGGACTGCACTGCCTCACATCGGAAGAGGTTTCCACCCTGGACGAAATGGTGGATCAGGCCATCGCCTTCGCGGAGCGTGAGGGCTTCGCCAAGGCCGGCGACCGCGTCGTGATCACCGGTGGCGTGCCGCTCGGCGTCACCGGCACGACCAATATGCTGCGCGTGGCGATGGTAGGTACCAAATAATTTCTTGAGGCTTGGTCGTGCCCCGCCTCCCCTGCGCGCGCGATAGCGCGCTGGCGGGGGAGGTGGTCGTAGCTGGCCCTCGGGCCAGCGTAGACCGGAGGGGGCAACTTTAAATCCCCTGCCCCTCAACTTCTTTGGTGAGCGCCTTGGCGCGTTCGGCGGCGACTTTCATTTGCGGATCCAGTTCCAGCACGCGGCGATACAGTTTCAAGGCACCAGGCTTGTCGCCGTAATCCTCCAGCATCTCGCCCAGTTCGGCCATCGCCGCAAAGTGCCGGGGATTGATCACCACCGCGCGCTGCAGCGAAATCATCGCGCCGGCATCGTCATTGGCGGCCTGCTGCATGCGCGCGCGCATCCGCCAGCCTTCGGCATAGCGGGGCGCGACATGGGTCACAGCCTCGATCAAGGTGCGGGCGGTGGCGTTGTCGGCCTGCCCCAACGCCGATCCCGCCCGCGTCATCAGCAGATCGACGCTGGGGCTGCCGGAGGCGCGAAACAGCTGGCCCAATTTGTCTTCGATGGGCTTGGCGATCTCCGGCGAGTCCGCCTTTTTGAGCTCGGTGAACAATTTGTCTTCTTCGCTGGGCCCCGCCGCGACGGCGAAAGACGGCGACAAAACCAGCGCCGCGATCAGGACAAGCTTCTTCATGCCAAACTTGGTCATCGAAGAGAGATTAATCTCCCCGTGGTCCGGCTGTCACGATTGGGATTTAGCCTGTTGCGGCTCAGCCCTGGCGAGCCTTGAAGCGCGGGTTCTTCTTGTTGATGACGTAAACCCGGCCTTTGCGGCGGATGACGCGGCAGTCCTTGTCACGCTTCTTGAGCGACCGGAGGGAATTGCGAACCTTCATGACACTGCCTTTTGACGTCGACCAGGCAGCTGAGGCCACCCGCAAAGAGGCGCGGAAGCTATTCGGGCAGGGAAAAGCTGTCAACCGCTCAAAAACCCCGGATTTCCGCCAAAAACGGCTAGAATCCGTGTTAAAAGAACCCATGCGCCGTCTGCTTCGCCTTTTCGCCGTCGCCAGTCTGGTGGTTCTGGCCGCCTGCGTCGCCAGGCCCGGGCCCACCGTGACCGTCGCTCCGCCGCCAAAGCCGATGGCGCACCCCGCCGCCCCGTCGCCCTCGCTACCCGTGGCCGGCGGAGACGAAAAATTTCAGGCCTTTGTCCGCGACTTCCAGGCCACCGCGCTGGCCAGGGGCGTGACGGCGGAGACGTACGCCAAGGCGATGACGGGCCTTGCCCCCCTCTCCACACTGAACACCATCATCGCCGAACAGCCGGAATTCGTCCGGCCGGTCTGGGCCTATCTCGATGGCACGGTTTCGGCCCGCCGCATCGCCGACGCCAAATTGCTTTTGAATCAGAACGCCGCACTGCTGGCCGACATCGAGGCTCGTTACGGCGTGCCCAAGGAAATCCTGGTGGCGATCTGGGGCATGGAGACCGATTATGGGCGCGACGAAGGCAGTTACAATCTCTTCGCCTCACTCGCCACCCAGGCCTATGACGGGCCGCGCCAAACTTTCGCGCAGCGCGAACTGATCGCGGCCTTGCTGGTGCTGCAGCAGAACAATTATGTGCCGTCCGCAATGGTGTCGTCCTGGGCGGGCGCTTTCGGCCAGACCCAGTTCATGCCGTCGACATTTTTCAAATATGCCACCGACGGCGATGGCGATGGAAAGATCGATCTCTGGCATTCCACCGCCGACGCGCTCGCCTCCACCGCGCTGCTGTTTCAGCGCGAGGGCTGGCAGGCGGGAAAGCCCTGGGGCTATGAAGTCCTGTTGCCAAAGGATTTCGCATACCAGGATGCCGATCTTGGCACCCTCAAGCCCTTGTCGGAGTGGACGGCGCGCGGCGTGAAGCTTGTATCCGGCGGCGCCTTGCCCGATGGCGACGACATGGCCGCGCTTTATTTGCCCGCCGGCGCCAATGGCCCCGCGCTGCTGACGTTGAACAATTTCCGGCAGATCATGAAATACAACAACGCCGCCAGCTATGCCCTGGCGGTGAGCCTGTTGGCGGAGCGGATGATGGATCGCCCCGGGATCCAGACGGCTTGGCCGCGCAGCGAAAAGCTTCTGTCGCGCGCCGACCGCCTCCGCTTCCAGACCGATCTGGCGGCGCTGGGCTATGACGCTGGAGAGCCCGACGGCCTTTTGGGGCGCAAGGCCCGCGCGGCGCTGCGCCAATATCAGGCGGCGCACGGCCTGGTCGCGGATGCTTATCCCACAATGGCAATGCTGAGTTTGCTCGATACCGACGCCAGCAAGGCCGCACGCCCGGAACCCGTCAATCAAGACCGATTGATCAAGACCGATTAGTTGGTCTTAAAGCCGGGACAATCGACCCGCCCCACGGCGCCGCCGCTGCCCGGCGTGAACAGGCATTGGCCTTTGCGCCGCCCGACGGAGTCGTAAAGATCGATGCTCCAGTTGGCGTCTTGCCGCGTCATCATCATGAATCCGAAACCGCCCACCGAAAGCCCGTCCTTGACGCCGACGCCGGAATGACCCTGGAAGATCGCGCCCTTCAGATCGACCGGCGTGACGTCGAGATTGTCGCCGCCATTGCCCGCCACGATCTGCGGCGGCGTCGCCCCGTCATAGTTGATTGCTTCGAACGTGTGGATATGCCCCGACAGCATCAGCGCGACATTGGGCGGCATCGGGGTCTGGCTGACGGCTGCGATGATGGTGGCGTTGCCGCCGATGGGAATATTGAGCGGGCCTGAGATCGCCGCCCAGATCGGGCGATGCGCCGCGAACCAGACCGGTGCCGGCGCGCTGGCGAGGCTCTGCAATTCCGCGGCATAGACGGGAACCAGCTTGTCGTCGATATCGGTGTCGGGCGCATTGGCGTCATCCACTGCCGCCAAGGTTGGGCCGCCCAGGGACACCAGGAATGGCGCCAGATGCGGATTGCAGGGCGCGGCGCCGTCGAAGGCACCCGGACCCAGCAGCCGCAGGAAGCCCAGACCGGCGCGGGCGCAATCTTCGTGATTGCCGCGCAGGATCACCCAGGGCGCAGCGGCCAGAAGCGGCGTCGCAGGTGTAAAGAAATCCGCCTGCCAGCTTGGCCAATTGTCGCCCGACGGCGAGCCCGCGCATCCCGCATTGCCGGCCGGACACGGTTCTTCGCGATAAAGATAATCGCCGACATGAATGACCAGATCGGGCTTGAGTTGGGCAGCGGCCGCCGCAACCGATGGAAAAGGCCATGCCGCGGGATCGTTGCAGGCCTGAAGCGCGCTGCCCTTGATACGGCAACCGGTGTCGCCCAGGACCAATATGCGATTGGGCACGGCGACGGGCAGCGGCAAAACGGATTCGCCGATGGAAGCATGGACCGCACCCGCCGGTATTGCCGCGCCGCAGGTCAGCGGAAAGGCACCGTTCGCCGGCGCGCGCACCATCATGACGGCATCGCCCTTGTCGCTTTTCAGGGTCGGACAGGTGGCGTCGCTGGTGATGACCCGCGCTTCATATACGCCGGATGCCACGGCCTGGACCCAAGCCTCAGTCTCGGCTTGCGCCGGCATAGCTGCTATCGCAAAAATCGCTATAGATATGAAATTTCGCATGTCCGCCTCATGATCGCGGACGCACAATGCCTCGCTGAAAGCGTATTTGATACGCCTTACGCTGTATAAAGATAGCGTAAATTAAAAACCTTTGCGACAAGGATCCCGAAGGGAACCTAACTGTGCCACGCGTTCTTACCGAAACCGACATTGCCGGCTTTCGCGAGCGGCTCTGCGAACTGGCGACACGCATCTATGTCGAGCGTGGCCCGGACAATTTCAACATGCGCTTGCTGGCCGCTGAACTTGGCGTCAGCGCCATGACGCCATACCGCTATTTCAAGGACAAGGACGAAATCCTGTCCGCCATACGGGCGCGGGCTTTCAATCGTTTCGCCGATCAGCTCGAACGCGCGCTGGCGATGCCGGGAACGCCGCCGGAAAAAAGCTCGGCAGTGGGCAAGGCCTATATCCGCTTCGCGCTGGAAGAACAGACCTGCTATCGGCTGATGTTCGACTTCGCAGAGATCAAGGGCCGTCCCGTGCCGGAACTGGCGCTCGCCGAAGCCCGGGCAAAGGCCACCATGACCGACCATGTCCGCATGATGGTGGACGAAGGCTATTTCGCCGGCGATCCCAACCTGATCGGACATGCGCTGTGGTCCAGCCTGCACGGCGTGGTCGTGCTGCATCTGGCGGGAAAGTTGAACGGCGAGATCGAGCTTTTCACCTTGCTGGACGAAATGCGCCGCGTGCTCGGCAACGCCTATCGCGTCAAAAATCCCGTTTCACCGTGATGCGCCAGGTGCGCCCCACCCCGGGCAGCGCCGCCAGATTGGCGTAGGTATCGGCATCCGGCGTGAAATAGCGCGTGTCGGCCAGATTGTTCACATTCACATCCACCTCCCACAGCCCCATCCGCAAAAAACTCGAAGCGTTCAAGGTGACATAGGCGGGGAAGATGATGGGCTGCGGCACGGTCTGGGCGGTGTGGGAAACATAGGTGCCGCCGAAGGTGGCGCCCCAATTCTGTTCGTCGCTGGTGTAGGTGAGATAGGGACTGATCACCGCATGCGGGATCAGGGCATATTCATAATTTCCCGCCTTGCCCGGCAGGCTTGAGAAATTGAATGTCACATAGCTGCCGCCAAAACCGTTCGCAGGCGAGACGCCGGCATCGCGCGCCGGAATATAGGCGAAGCTGTGGTCCGGGCCCTTGACGGTGGTGTGCTGGAGGCTTCCTGCCAAGGTGGCGCTGATATTGTCGTTCATCACATAGCGGATTTCGGCCTCGCCGCCTTGGGAGCGCGTCCCCATCACATTGGTGATCCCGCCGCCCTGCTGCAGCTGGGTGCGTTCCTGGCGGTACCAGGCCAGCGATCCCACTAGATGCTGGTCCAGAAACGCGAACTTCACGCCCGCCTCGTTGAGAAAGGACGCGGAGAGCCAATCGTTATTCGCCAGCAAGGAGGTCGCGACCTGGCTAGCCTGGCCGATCTCGATGGCGGAAGATTTGGCGTTGGTGACGTAAGGGATCAGTCCCCAATCGGTCTTGTAGCTGAGGCTGGCGGAGTAGGTGAATGAACCTTTGCCGCCCCGTCCGCTGGGTGGTTCGAACGCCATCACGCCCAGATCGACCGAGCGGACATTGTAGGCGTCATAACGTCCGCCCAGAATCAGATCGAGACGCTTGTTCCAGGCGATGTCGGAGGTTGCGAACAGTCCGGCATCGGATGTCGTGCTGCGGACGTCATTCTCCCACCCCAATCCCACCGCGCCCGCGGGATCGCTGTTGAAGGGCGAATCGATGATGTCGTTGGGCATGGCGCCGACACTGATGTCGCGCCGGTCCAGCGCGATGACGCCGCTGTTGAAGCTCTCTTTGCCGATGGCATGCACATAGCGCCAGGACGCGCCCAGGATGTTCCGGGTGGTGATCGCGCCGAAATCGCGGTCGAAATCGTAGCGCGCCCGCGTCTCGCCGATCAGGGTGCGATAGGAACCGGGAAAGCCATACGAAACGAAACGGTCGTTCGACAGCGTGTCGACAAAGCCTTGCAGCCGGACGCGATCGCCGCCATCGAATGCACGCGCCAGTTCAACGAAACCGGTATGCGTGACGGTGTCGGAGAAATCCACGCCGGGCGCGAGATAGACCGTGCGGGGGCTTAGATGCGTGGTGCCGGTGCCGGTATCAAGCGCGTGCGTCGTGTCGATGCAGGCGCCGCAGCCCGGCACGGGAATGTAGAGCGGCTTGAAGTTGGGATCGAAGAAATAGGGATTGCCGCCCAGTTCGTTGAGCGTCAGCCGGCCATTGCCATCGGCATCCGTGAGCGACGTATTTCGTCCGGTGATGTAGGTGCCGTTGTCGATCAGATTCTGTGTCAGCCGATTCCAGCCGGGCGTCTGCACATCGCCATTGGAATGATAATACATGTAATCGGATGACAGCGACCAGGCGCCGGCGGCCAGATCGCCCGACAGTTCCAGCAATTGGTGGCTGGGATGAATACCGCGATAGAAGCTGAAGGAATCGTCGATCTCGCCATAGACATGCACGCCGCCCGTGAGCGCGCCCAGATCGAGCGGCACGCCGAGCTGTCCGGTCAGGTTGCGTTTGGAATAGCTGCCATAGGTCGCGGTCACTTCGCCGGAGACGATATTGTCTTGCGTCACGCTCTTGGGCACGAAATTGACCAGCCCGCCCACTTTGCCTGCGCCATAGATCGCCGAAGGCGGCCCGCGCAGAATCTCGATCTCGGCGGCATCGCCCAGCGGGGTCGAATAGGTGCCGCGATTGTCGGCGCGCTTGAAGCCGCGGAAATAGGATTCCGCCAAAGTGCCGCGCAGATTGACCGCCCCTTCGACGCCATAAAAGCTGGCGGTATAGGCCGAGGGCGTGATCGCAGTCAGCGTGTCGACTCCGGTAACGCCATAACGGTCGATCGTGGTGTCGCTCACCACGGTTATGGCGCGGGGGGTCTCGATCAGCGGCTTGTTCAAGCCGAGCGCGGTATCGTCGGGCCGCGTCTCGATCAGATGGACGCGGTCGCCGGTGACGGTGACGGTTTCCATCGTATCGTCGGCACGGGCCGGCAGGGCGGACAGCATAAGGGCGGCGACGAGAAAGCGGCGTATCGGCGGCATGATGGGAAATCGAGGGGTTGGGATGTCAAATTTCTTCTAACATTTTACACGGAAATTCCAAGTGCAACCCCCGATAACACGCCAACACGTTGAATATATTAAGAAATATTCCAGGCTGCGGCGATGTCCGCGCTTGGCGCGAGGATGGCGCAGTTCAATTCCAGCGCCTTGAGCGCGCCCTGGTGCAAGTCTTTTTCATAGGCCGCCACGGCATCCGAGGCGATGAAGACGTGATAGTCGCGCTCGAAAGCATCGCGGGCGGTGGAATCGACACAGCATTCGGTGGTGAGCCCCGCGATCACCAGCGTATCGCGCTTCAGTCCCCTGAGATGGGCGTCCAGGTTGGTGCCGGCAAAGGCGTCGTAACGGCTTTTGGTGAAGACCGCCTCGTCCGCCAGCGGCCGCGGCCCGACAAATTCCGCCCCGCCTGTTCCTTCCCGGCAGAGCACCGGGTCCTTGTCATGACCCCGCCTGACTTTCCATTCCTGCAGCATGCCGGTCTCGTCGCTGGGCGTGGTGATCAGCCGCGCGAACAGGCAGGGCACTTTGGCGGCGCGTGCCGCATCGGCCAGCATGGACGCGTTGCGGATCGCCGCCTGGGCCGCCGTCATGTCGGCGCCGCCGCGGCCCAATGCGCCGTCGGGAGATGCAAAATCCACCTGCATGTCGACCAGCAGCAGAGCGGTGCGCGCGGGCGCGATCCAGTCTTTCAGGCTCATGGCGCGGCCCGAAGCTGCGGCAGGATCTCGCGCCCCATAACGCGCAGCCCTTCTTGATAATCAGCGAAGACCAGCATCAGACCGTCCAACGCGCAATCGTCCAGGAAAGCTGCGATCTTCTGGGCGCAGGTCCTGGGTGCGCCGATCACGGTATGGGTCATGAAGGCGCCCTTGGCGCGCGCCACCATGGCATTGTCAGCACCGGCAAATGTCGCACCATAGCTTTCCAGCATGCCCAGCACCGCGCCTTCGTCCAGCCCATCGCGGTAGCTTTGCGCGGTTGCTTCGGCGGCGGCGTCGCTGCCGCCATAGATCACCGTGCACATGGCATAGGTCTTGATGCCTTTGTTCAGCTTGGCCGCCAATTCCTTGGCGCGCAGCGAAGCGGCCCGGGTTTCCGCTTCGTCGCGGCCGCCGATGAAACAGATATCGGCCTCGCGCACGGAAAAATCGAAGCCCCGCGCCGACATGCCGGCACAGATCAGATCGGGGCGACGCAGCGGCTTGGGCTCGCAAACGCAGTCCTTGATGGTGAAATATTTGCCGGCGAAATCGACCCGTTTTTCGGCCCAAAGCCGCTTGACGATGGTCGTCCATTCCTCGGTCAGGTCGTAGCGGGTGTCATGATCGAGACGTTCGTCCCAGGCATTCATCTGCTCGAACTCGCCGCGATAGGCCCCGGCCACGATATTGAGCCCGGCGCGGCCACCCGAAATGTGATCCAAGGTGGCGATCATTTTCGCCGCCACCACCGGATTGTGCAGGATCGCGTGCAGAGTGGCCCAGATCTTCACCCGGCTGGTGAGCGCGGCGATGCCCGCCATCATGGTCACCGATTCCAGCGATGCGCCCCAATGATCGGTGTCGCCGCCGAAACCCCGCCACTTGCCCATCGACATGACAAAGTCCAGGCCTTCCGCTTCCGCGATCAGGGCGGCATCGCGGTTTTGCGCCCAGCCGCCGTCCAGCAACGGTGTGTTGCGCGATACGATCCACCCACCGTTCGCCACGGGAAGAAAAACGCCAAATTCTGCCTTCCCTTTCATGTGGCGAACTTCTTTTGTTGGCGAACGCGCTCACGCGCGCTTCGCGGCGCAACCGGTAGAAATACACCGAACTGCGCCGTCATGCCGCCCTCCGCTGCGGGCGGCGCATCATGATCACTGCCACCAGCACCATCGCGACCAGGACTTCCAGGATGGTGAAAGCCGGCACAAAGCTGCCCGTATGGTCGGCGACAAATCCGGCAAAGGCCGGGCCGCCCGCCCCCACCGTCGAGATCAGGTTGATCGCGGCGAACAATTCGAGATTGGGACCGCGGCCGAAATAATCCAGCAGCAGAATGGTGGAAGCAAAGAATGTCAGGCCATACCCCACGCCCACACCCAGCGCATAAAGCAGCATCAGCGGCATGTCATGTGCGGCGCTCAACGCCACCAGTCCGCCGATCAGCATCGCCAGCGACAGCAGCAGCAAGGTCTTGGCGTCGATCCAGCGTACGATCACGCCGCCCGCCAGCCGCGCGCCCGCATTGACCAGCGCTTCGGCGCTCATCATGCCGCCCGCGACCGCCGCCGGTATGCCCCGGCCCATCAGATGCGCCACCGACACCGCATTCACGGTGATGCCCACAAAGAGGAAGATGCTGTAGGCCGCGGCCAGGACGGCGAATTGCGGCGTCCGCAACGCCGCCTTCACCGGCCATACTTCCTTGGTGATATCGGGATCGCGGCCGGAACCGCCGCGCACATCGCTATCGACATCCACCAGAACGGCGCTCAACAGCCCCGCCGCCAGGACGATTGCCAGCGAGACCAGCCAATAAGCGCGCCAGTTCTGCGTCAGCCCGGCGACCCAAAGATAAAGCACCGGTCCCGCCACGCCGCCCAGACCGCCGACGGTGAAATAAAGCCCAAAGGCAAAGGACGGATTGGCGAACAGGCGTGCCAGCAGATAGGTGCCCGGCACGGTGGCAAGAAGGGTGAAGCCCAGGCCCATCAGCAGACAACCCAGGAAATACAGCAACAGACCGTGCGTCAGCGCCAGGCAGGCAAAGGCTGCCGCCATCACCAGGCTTCCCACCACCAAAGTGATGCGCACGCCGAAGCGGCGGATCAGGCTGGCGGGAATGGTGGCGGTGATGCCGGCGGCGACGCCAAGCAGGGAAAAACCGCTGCCCGCACCACCCCAGCTCCAATGCAGTTCGCCGATCATCGCCGGCAGCACCACGCCCAGCGAGCTGAATGTGGTGGCAGTGATGAGGAAAAACACCGCGCTCACGGCCGCCAGCGTAACCCAAGGACGCCTCATGGCGTATTCCAGGCACGCTTGATATCGGCGGGGAAATCGCCAAACGCTGCACGCATCGCGGCCTCTGCGCCGGCCACGTCGCGCGCCGCGATGGCGTCGGCCAGAGCGCGGTGCTGCGCCAGGGCAAGGCGGCTCTCCGTCAGCGACGGCTCGCGCATGGTGACCAGCCAGAAGCGCGCGGTCTGGTGATGCAGGGTCATCACCATCTTTGCCAGCACGCGATTGTGGCTGGCGCTGGCGACCGCGACATGAAAAGCCTCGTCCATGATCGCCAGGGCGCGGGCGTCGTTCTGAAGGATGGCCGCTTCGCCCGCCTCCAGCGCGGCGCGAATGGCTTCGATTTCGCCATCGGTGGCAAACCGCGCCGCCAGGCCCGCGCATTCAACCTCGACCAGGGCGCGCGCGGCAAAGGCATCGCGCGCTTCCATCAGGTCCAGGGGCGCCACCATGGTGCCGACGCGGGCGCGCCGCAGCACCAGTCCTTCAAGCGCCAGGCGCGCCAGCGCCTCGCGGATTCCGGCAAGCCCCCCGCCATAGCGTTTGGCCAGGGCCTGTTCGTCGAGCCTTTCGCCGGGCGCCAGCTTGCCGATGATGATGTCCACCAGAAGCTGGCCATAAAGGCGCGATTTCAGAAGCTGCGGCGACCAATCGTCCAGCCTGGATTCACTTGTGCGGGGCGCGATGGTTTTTGCGGCCATGATCGCCGCGCACAATGGTGAGAGGCGCGCCGTCTGGCAAGCGTGCCCGCCTGCCCCACGACAGGGCCTGTCGGCCCAAGATAGATTTATAAGGCGCGGAAACGAGAAATCGGAATAAGCTGAGCCGGCGGAAATGCCGGAAGGACCCTCATGGCGTCATACTTCGTCGATCCGAGCTTCATGATCAAAATCGCGGTGGTGGAGGCCTTGTTCGCCATTCCCGCCGGGCTGGTGCTCAAACGCACCGGCCATTCCATCTGGTGGGCCCTGCTCTGCTTTATTCCCATTGCCGCCCTGGTCGGGCTTTGGGTCCTGGCGCTCACCCGCTGGACGCCGCCGAGCGCCCAACCGGAATAACGCCAACCATCAGGCGCGGAAGCGGGAATAAAGTTCGGCGATGGTGGCGACCGCATTGTCGGCTTCGGTGCGATCGGCAAGCTCGGTGGAATTGCCGTAGCCCCGCATGTCGCCGCCATTGAGATCCTGCACCACGATGCCGTCGCGCCGCGACAGGATGCTGATATTCTTGTAGTTGAAGCCGTAATTGACTTCCGGCTGCGGAATCAGCCAGGCGATCTGGCCGCGCACCGGCGTGATGGAATTGTCTTTCCACCAATCCCGCGCCGCATAGCCCGGACAATTGATCACCACTTTTTCCTTGAGCTGGGTGAGATCGCCGGGGGCATGGAATTCCTTGCGCACGAATTTGCCGCCGGCGGTGAAGAAATCCGTCATCAGCGTGTGGGCGTAGTCGGCAATGTTGAACTGCATCGATTGCGAACGGCGCACATATTTGACGGGAAAGGGCGTGGCGCCGGCCGGCAGATCCTGCGCCCTGGGCGTGAGATCGCGAATGCGGTCGCTATAGTTGCCGAAGCCCAGCGTATCCAGTTTTTCCGATTCTTCGCGCGCTTTCTCGAACGGCTCATCGGACAGCGCATAGCGATCGGTGAACTCCACGGGCGTTCCGGGCAATCCCAGATATTGGCGATAGGTCTTGAACGAGACGCGCGCCATCTGTTCCCACACCTCACCGAATCCGGGGCCGGCGGCGTCTTTCAGCGAAATGCGCGAATCCGGCGTCCAGCTGCCGGTGGCGCGGGCGGAGCGGGTCTGGGGCAAGAGATCGCGGGCATAGATGGTGACTTGCGCGCCCGATCGCTGTGCCATGATCGCCGAAGTCAGGCCGATCGCGCCGCATCCGATCACCGCGACCTGTGCGGGACTGTTCACCAATGCTTTTTGCATCGCCAGGGTGGCCGAACCCCAGGACAGCGACCAGCCGCTGCCGCCATGGCCGTAATTATGCACCACCTGTGTGTCGCCGATCCGTTCGGCTTCGATGCGCGGACCCTGGGCGCGGAACGGACGCAGGCAGACGGTAATGTCGAACAGCCGGTCGGCATGGGCGCGCACGGGCGCCAAAGCCGGCGGCACGTCCTGAACCGAAAGGCCGAGGGGCCGCATCGCAGTGCCGCGGGGTTGGCTGGCACAGCCGGCCAGGCCAAGCCCGGTCAGCGCCAACGAGCCCTGCAGCAAACGGCGCCGATCAAGATCCTGTGTCGGCATCGAAAACTCCCCGAAATCCCCGCGACAATGCAAGGGTTACACAGCGTTTGGACCCACGCAAGCGCGGCCGGCGACGATCCGATTAGTTACGCGCGGGCGCGGCTGATGAGATCGCTTGTGCTGCGGTCCGGCACCAGATCCGCCAGCACGATTTCGCCGCCATAGGATGAGACGAAATCCGCGCCGACAATATCCTCGCGCTTATAGTCGGCGCCCTTGACCAGGACGTCCGGGCGAAGCTGCCGGATCAGACTGTCCGGCGTGTCCTCGCCGAACAGCACCACCAGATCCGCCATGGCCAGGGACGCCAGAACAATGGCGCGCGCCGTTTCATCCTGCACCGGCCGGCCGGCGCCTTTCAGCCGCCCGACCGAGGCATCGGAATTGAGCCCCACCACCAGCCGGTCGCATTTGGCGCGCGCCTGGGTCAGGAGCGAGATGTGACCGGGATGGACGAGATCGAAGCAACCATTGGTGAAACCGATTTTCTCGCCTTTGGCGCGCCAGAGTTCCAGCCATTCATGGGCGCGATCAGCCGAGACGATTTTGCGCTCCGCCGATTCCAGTTGCCGGCCTTGCAGTTCCGCCGCGATCTCGTCGGCGGTCACGGCCGCAGTGCCCACCATCGTCACCGCGATGCCGGCGGCGATGTTGGCCAGCCGCGCCGCCGTCTCAAGCCCGCCGCCGGCGGCCAGCCCTAGCGCCAGCGCCGCCACCACCGTGTCCCCCGCACCGGAAACATCGAACACTTCGCGCGGACGTCCGGCGATATGAGTGATGCCTCGATCGCGCACCGCCAGCGACAGCCCGGCCGCGCCACGGGTGATCAGCGCCGCATTCAGCCCGGGCAGACGCGCCAGCAGATTTTGCGCCGCTGCCGCCACGGCGGCGTCGCCGCCGGACTCCAAGCCCGTCGCAAGGCCCGCTTCGCGGCTGTTGGGGGTGATGATGGAGGCGCCATCATAGCGCTCCAGATCTGCACCCTTGGGATCGACGATCACGGGCTTGCCATGGGTGCGGCCCAGCGCGATCAGATCCTTGACCAGTGCCGGCGGCAGAAAACCCTTGGCATAATCGGAGATCACCATCACGTCGTGACCGGCGATGGCGGCGCGCGCGGCGGCAAGCGCCTTGCCGTCCCCGGCCTCCGGCCAGGGGGCTTCCACATCGGCGCGCATGACCTGCTGCTGATCGGCGATATAGCGGATCTTTTCCGTAGTGCGGGCGCCTTCCGACGTCAGAAGCGCATTGGCAATGCCAGGCTCGCGCGAAAGAAGATCGCCGATGCGCGCGCCGGCAGCATCGTTGCCCGTACCTCCGATCAAGGTGGCGCGTCCGCCCAGGGACGCGATGTTGCGCGCGACGTTGCCGGCGCCGCCCAGGGTTGCCATTTCGCGTTCCACCGCCAGCACCGGCACAGGCGCTTCCGGCGAAATGCGGGAAACACGCGCATAGACGAAACGGTCGAGCATGACATCGCCCACCACCAGCACCCGCGCGTTCCGGAAGCCGGCTACGACATCCAGCAGTGCCGCCATGAGTCTGTGACCTTGTCGCTATTCGCCCGGTCTTGAGATTTTCAAATCCGCCGCGTGAATACAATCCTCTAGCAGGGCAGACGGGCGGCGCGAAACATCAAATGGCGGCTTGCGAATCCTGCCTGCGCGGGGTTTCGGATATGCTCGATTTTTTGCGACCACGGCGCCTGCGGCGGGAAAAATTCGCAGCGTCATCATCAAGATGCTGTACCCGGAAGGAATTCATAGAGACGCGCCGGCGGCATCGCTTGCCATGATCGCATTCCGCGCGGCCCGGCGCTGCAACCCCAACGGACAATATCACGACGTGGAAGAAGAATTGGGCAAAGCTGAACGGCGCGCGACAACGCTCGCCCGAACCGTGGCGCCTTCTTATCGGTCCCCCGATGCCAGATCAGCTCTTAAATAAGAAGCTGACCAGCCCGATAAGCGCGAACATCCCCACCCAGAAGAGGCAGAATTGGCCTACTCCTCCGGAGACGTGCTCATTTTGACCCAGGTGATGATGGTCGTGATCCAAGACTGCCATAGCAACCTCCCGCCCCTTCGTCACAAATGCTAATCCCTAATGTCATAAGGGGGAAAGCGAATTGTCATGACGCGGCGCAGCATTCCGCTGCTTGGTTATCGAGCAGAAAAAGCAGCCCGAAGGCCCAAAATTAATCCGCGCGGCGTGTTCCCTCCAACGCAGGTGCAACCAAAGCCAGCTCCAGGCATTCCCGTCTTCAACACGGGGCAGTGATGCAAGTTCGAATTATCGGCGTTTTCCTGGCGGGAGCATTCCTCTTCGCGTCCATCACAGCCGCTTCAGCGCAGAGCGCCCAGGAACAGGGCAATCAAAGCAATCCGGCGGCGGAAAAAGGATCGTTCAGCATCCTGTTCGAGAACGATATCTTCTACGATTCCGATCACGACTACACCAACGGCGTCGAATTTTCCTACACCACGGCGCCGGATGATTCGCCGCGCTGGGTGGTGGATACGGCGCGAGCCCTGCCCTTCTTCAATCAGACCGGCGATGTGCGCACGCGATTCGCGCTGGGCCAGAATATGTATACGCCGCACGATCTCAGCTTAAGCAATCCGCCCCCGACCGATCGGCCCTATGCCGGTTTCCTCTATGGCGCGATCGGGCTGGCGGATGATACCGGCACCAAGCTGGACCAGTTGCAGATCATGCTGGGGGTGGTTGGCCCCGACAGCCAGGCCGAAGAAACACAGAAATTCGTTCATTCGATCTTCAACGACAGGAAGCCGGAGGGTTGGGCCACCCAGCTCCACAATGAGCCCGGCCTGGTCATCGAGTATAATCGCTCGATCAAGCTGATCCCGCCGCAATCCTTTTTCGGCGCCGTGTTCGACATCGAACCCAATTACGGCGCGGCGATCGGCAATGTCTATGATTATGCCAGCCTGGGCGCCGTGGCGCGGCTGGGCTTCAATCTGCCCAAGGATTACGGCCCGATGCGGATCGAGCCCAGCCTGCCGGGTTCGGATTATTTCGAGCCGACCGCCGGATTGGGCGCCTATATTTTCGCCGGCGTGGACGGACGGGCGATCGCCCGCAATCTTTTCCTGGACGGCAACAGCTTCGAGAGAAGCCGCAGCGTGGACAAGATGAATCTGGTGGGCGACCTCATCCTGGGCGCGGCTATCACCTTCGATTCCTTCCGCCTGGCTTTCACCCATGATATCCGCACCCGCGAATACAAGACCCAGCCTGCGGACGATCAGTTCGGTGCGGTGGACCTGACCTTCCGGTTTTAGGAGCGGACCGGCCGGGGCCGATTGGGAGCCCCCAGCCCGCATTCCAGCGCATCGCGATCCCAGCCGCCCAGCGACGCCGCGGCCGCGTAGGTCGCCTGCAGAAACGCCATCACCAGCGAATCCGGATCTTCCGAAGCCCGCACCACGTCATAGGGAAGAATGAATTCTCCCATCGCCGCGTCGAAATAGGCGCCGGACGGCACGGCCGCGAGATCGAAGCCTTTGGGCTGCGGATAGGCATAGGAATAAAAGGCCGCGCGCGGAAACGCGTCGGAGCCGGGCCAGAAGCCGGCGCTGCTGACTTCGTGCGAATAGGCTTCGCGGGTGACGCGGTCCGACAGGCCGGGGATGCCGCCGGGATGGAGCGGTGCGCGCCGCCCGGAAAACCGCGTCACCGCCAGATCGAAACCGCCCCAGAACAAATGCACCGGACTGGCCTTGCCCAGAAAGCCGGTGCGGAAATGCTTGAAAAGGCGAT
Source organism: Pseudomonadota bacterium (assembly GCA_040389245.1). Taxonomy (GTDB): domain Bacteria; phylum Pseudomonadota; class Alphaproteobacteria; order Micropepsales; family Micropepsaceae; genus Rhizomicrobium. Next base: position 461,231 of record JAZKAH010000003.1, read on the forward strand.
CGGCCTGCAGCAACGCGCGCCAGAAGCGATGCGCGGCCTTGGGATCGTAGGATTTGTGTTGCCGGTCGTTTCCAAATGCGATCGGTTCCGGTACCTCGCTGGGAAGCGGATTGATGGCAACCGTCGTTCCGAGATCTTGAAGCATCTCATTCGCGCGCGCGTAGAAATCCGCGACCGCCATCGGTTGAAGCGCCAGTTCCAGGACCGCGCCGCGACTGTTTCGGCCGATCAGCCTGTGCAGGATGAAATCGAATTCGAGATCGATCGCTTCGCGCCCATTCGGAATGAGCGAGGTGCCGAGGCCGCGCGCGGTGACGTAGAAGGGCACCTGCCAGCTATGATTGAGCCAGGGCGTGAGAGCGAGCCGGGCCTTGCCGATGATCTGCAGCCAAAGTTGCAAGGTCAGCGCGGTATCCCGCCATTCGCCGAATGGAAGGTCGGGCCAGGTCTCGGGATCTGGTTTCATCCGGACATATTGGGTTCGGCGGGCCGCCCTGGCCAGGGGGTTCGCAGCCCGCCGCCCAGGAAGATTTTGGCGGCCGCGCGGCCAGCCGGCCCTCATTGGCGCGATACCGAACGTTAACATCGCCATTTTAGAATCCGGACCCCGCGCAGGGCCAGCCATGACCGCTCTAGACATCGATGTTGCGCCGTCGCTGACCCGATCCTCCGCACGCCAATTCCAATATTCCGAGCGCCATGATCCGCAAGATGCGCGAATGACAGGAACAGTGCGCGAATTCGGCCGAGACCCCATCATCTGATCGGGTCGATCACCGCGCGCCGTTCACTCAACTGCAAGCACAGATATCCCGGGCCTGAAGAAACGACTTGAACCCGGAATCGGCCCGGATGATGTCGTCCATGATCATATCGTAGAGTTCGTCCAATAGATCCTTGTCGGCTCTTTTTTGCCCAATCGCTACGGCGTCGCAAATTTCATCAAGGCGCTGAACGCAATGCGCATGATGAAGTTTGTGCGGTGCCAGATCGGGATAATTCAATTGCGCCATCTCTTGCTCTTCATGCGCGAAATGCAGCTTGAGGACGCTCCGCATCTGTTCCAGGTACGGAAAAAGCAGATGAACTTCGACATCCTGCGTCATCTGGATCAATCGCAAGGCGGGATTCAGGATCTCGATTATCGCCTGATGCTCCGCATCGATATTCCCATAGGAAATCGAAAGAGAGGCTGGCATTTCATAATGATCCATCCGGCAGTCCCTTCGGATAATCGACAATCAACCTTGGGCGTTGGCGCCTCTCGAAAATGCAGTGGATAAAACATTGCCCAATAAAGGGCCGCCCTTTTTCGAACAAAACATTATAAAGCCGTCGATCCTTCGTCCCTTTGATTTGGATCAATTCTCGCGGAACTGCTTTTCGCCAATGGATGGTCGGGATGGAGGCTTGAGGGCGGCCCGCCATTCATGCGTCAGCGCTCATCTTCGCGCGAACGCAACAGTCACTTCATGCGCACCGGCTTCATGATGCCGGTAGCCAATCTCGCCGGGCACATGGATATCAATCGCACGATGCGCATGCTTGACGGCCGATAGGCGTAATCCATGCGCCAGCAATTCCCGCACGAGCGCTTTCATGCTTCCGAAATCGACCGCCGGCGTGCGATCGGAAGCGCGCAATTCTAGGTGACTATTTTTGGATAAAAATGGTGGGCGGTATAGGGATCGAACCTATGGCCCCTACCATGTCAAGGTAGTGCTCTCCCGCTGAGCTAACCGCCCGTACCATCGCCGGGAATGCCCCGACGGGCGGCCTCTATAGCCGCCCCCGTCCTTAAAGAAAAGCGCCACTTCGCCCGGTCAGGCAGCCGCCAGCATCCGGTCCACTTCGGCGACAATTTCCCGCAGATGAAAGGGCTTGGACAGGACCTTGGCCTGCTTGGGCGCGTCCGAGGCGGGGTGCAGCGCCACCGCGGCGAAGCCGGTGATGAACATGATTTTCAGGGCGGTGTTCATTTCGACCGCCCGCTTGGCAAGTTCGATCCCGTCCATGCCGGGCATCACGATGTCGGTCAGCAGCAGGTCGAAGGTAAATCCCTTGAGGCACTCGAAAGCGTCGCCTCCGTCGCCGAAATCGCTGACCGCATGGCCGGCCTTGACCAGGGCCGCGGCCAGGAACTTGCGCAGAGATTCATCGTCTTCCGCCAATAGGATGTGCGCCATGCCTGCCCAAGCCCTTGTCCATCGCCAGTAAAAACCATATCCGGGAGACGGTAAACAAGCCTCCCGGGCCTGAAGGCCTTTTGGGCTTGAAAGAGCGGCCAGCTTAGGCTCCCCTGCCTCAACCCTTGACGAGATCAGCCATGGCGAGCCCGCCTTACGGCCCTGACGGCGACCCGCATTCCGCAGGGTTGGGCGATTCCACCCTTTTTGGCGATTCCACGTTGGCCCTGCTGGTTGACGAGCCCTTCCAGATCTTAAGACCGTCGGTTCAGACCCTGCCCTTCGTCTTTGCATCCGGCCATTCCGGTCGAAATTATCCCGACCGCCTGATCGCCGAGAGCCGGCTGGACGCCCTTATGCTTCGCCGGTCCGAAGACGCATTCGTGGACGAATTGTTCGCCGGCGTCGCCGGTCTGGGCGCACCGATGATCGCGGCGCGATTTCCCCGCGCCTATTGCGACGTCAACCGTGCCGCCAGCGAGCTTGATCCGGCCATGTTCGATGCGGCGCTCGAAATGCCGGTCGATGCGCCGACCCCGCGGGTGGCCGCGGGCCTCGGCGTCATTCCCCGCATCGTGCGCGACGGCGCGGAAATCTATGCCGCCAAACTCTCGCCGCGCGAGGCACAGCTGCGGCTTTCGCGGCTTTATAAGCCTTATCATGCGGCCCTGGCCGGCCTGGCGGAAGAAACCCGCAAGCGTTTTGGCGTTGCTGTGGTGGTGGATTGTCATTCCATGCCGTCGGCGCTTTCGGTGCCCGACATCGTGCTGGGCGATCGCTATGGCGGCTCGGCGCCGCCGCTTCTCACCGGCTGGGCCGAAAACGCTTTTGTCGGCGGGCGATTTTCCATAGCGCGCAACGCGCCCTATGCCGGTGGTTATACCACCATGCTTTATGGCCGCGGCCGCAACGGACTGTTCGGCCTGCAGATCGAAATCAATCGCGCACTTTATCTCGACGAAGACCGCATCCAGCGCAAACCCGGTTTCGATACGCTGAAGAAGCGTCTCCTCGAAGCCCTCACCCGCCTCACCGCCATCGACCCCTCCCTCCTCGGCGGCCACGCCCTTCCGCTCGCGGCAGAATAGACACCCATCAGCGCGAGGGATTTTGGCCCGTGGGCAGGAGCATCGCGCGGAGCGTGCGCCAGCACGTGAGCACGTGCGACGCCCCCACGGGGCAAAAGACCCGCGCCGAAAAGAAAAATGGCCGCTTCGTTGCCGAAGCGGCCAAGTTCAGGGAGGAAACGCCCAGGAAGGGCGGCGGCTTCGCGGGCGGACCCGCAATACCGCGCTGCAACAATATGATGGAACTCGATTTCTGGCGCAAGTGTTAAAATATGCTTTTCGAGCGAAATAACCCATTTAAAACAAGCAATTTTACAGCAGCTTTGGCGGATTTTCCGGCATCTGGATTCAATTTGGGCAATTGTGCGGCGCAATAACAGGCGAATTGGGCCGCCGGAAACATTCTCTCGGATTCACGAGTCCGTCTCGCGCCCGCAACAAAAGATTCGCGCGGGTCAGCTACTTCGCCCACGTCCGGACGTCGAATCCGCCGTACCCGGACGAAAAAGGGGGAGACCTGTGATGGCCCGATCCTTTCTGGAGGCACCCGCATCGGGGGGCGCCTGGTTCGAAAGTGCCAGTGAAGTTGGCTGTGAGAGTTTCGCCGCCGTGCGGGTGCGACGCCTGCCGCCGGTCCGGCCGCTGCGCAGTCACCGCACCATCTTCATCTCCGACACGCATCTGGGCACGCGCGGCTGCAAGGGTGAAGCCCTGGCCGACTTCCTCGCCCATAACGAGTGCGGCACCTTGTTCCTGGTGGGCGACATCATAGACGGCTGGCAGCTCAAGCGCCGCTGGTACTGGACCGAAGCGCAAAGCCGCGTGGTGGCGGAGATTCTCGCCAAAGTCGATAACGGCACCCGCGTTATTTTCGTCCCCGGCAATCATGACGAATTCGCCCGCGAATATGCCGGGCGCCTGTTCGCAGGCATCGAGATCGCAGGCGAGACGGTGCATGAAACCGCCGACGGCAGACGTCTTCTGGTGCTGCATGGCGACCGGTTCGACGGCGTCATCGCCACCGCCAAATGGCTGGCCTACGCCGGAGACTGGGCCTATGGCGTGGCTCTGCGCTGGAACGATCTTCTGTTCGCGGTGCGCAAGCAGCTGGGCCTGCCTTACTGGTCGCTGTCGGCCTGGCTGAAGCACAAAGTCAAGAACGCCGTCGAATATATCTCGCGCTTCGAGGAAGCGGTGGCGGCGGAAGCGGCGAAACGCGGCGTCGATGGCGTGGTCTGCGGCCATATCCATCATGCGGAAATCCGCCAGATCGGCGGCGTGCTTTACCTCAACGACGGAGACTGGGTTGAAAGCTGCAGCGCCCTTGTCGAAGATGCCCGCGGAAATCTGGAGATTCTTCGCTGGGCCAGCCCTCCTCAGAGAAACACGTCCCTGGCCCCAGCCGAAACGGCTGTACCCGCGCTTATTCCCGCGTAGGGCAAGGCGTTTGATGCCGGGACCCATTCCCGGCGTCGCGGCGCATCTGAAGATCCTCATCGTCACCGATGCCTGGAGACCCCAGGTCAATGGCGTGGTGCGCACCCTGGAAGTGCTCGGCGAAGATCTGACCGCGCTGGGTCACAATGTCCGCTATGCGACGCCGGAAGGCCGTTTCACCATCGGGCTTCCGACCTACCGCGAGATCCGGCTGGCGGTGTTGCCGCGCAAACGTCTGGAGCGGGAAATTCGCGATTTCGCACCCGACGCGGTGCATATCGCCACCGAAGGCACCCTGGGGATGAGCGCGCGCGCCATCTGCCTGAAACACGGCATCGCTTTCTCCACCTCGTTCCACACCCGCTTTCCCGAATATGTGCGGGCCCGCTTTCCCCTGATTCCGGAAGCGTTGGTCTATCGCTGGCTGCGCTGGTTTCACGGACCGGCCACCGCCATGATGGTGGCGACCGAAAGCCTTCGGCGCGAGATGGCGGCGCATGGCTTCACCAATCTGCGGATATGGTCGCGCGGGGTGGACGTGGAACATTTCCATCCGGTTCCCGGGGCTCAGCTGCCCTATGCCGGACCGGTCTGGCTGTATGTCGGCCGCGTCGCGGTGGAAAAAAACATCGAGGCCTTCCTGGCGCTGGATCTGCCCGGCACCAAAGTCGTGGTCGGCGACGGTCCCGCCCGCCTCGCCCTGGAAGCCAAATACCCCAGCGCCAGGTTCCTGGGCGCCTTGTCTGGGGAGGCCCTGATTCAGGCCTATGCCGGCAGCACGGTCTTTGTCTTTCCCAGCCGTACCGACACCTTCGGACTGGTTCTTCTGGAAGCGCTGGCCTGCGGCCTTCCCGTCGCCGCCTATCCGGTCCAGGGGCCGCTGGACGTGGTGGGCGGCGCCCCTGTCGCAGCGCTGGATGAGGACCTCGGGAAAGCCTGCCTGGCCGCCCTGGAGATCGCCCGTCATCCCGGCGCCCTGACGCCCAGGCGCTTTGCCGAGGCGCATTCCTGGCGGGCCTGCACCCTTCAGTTCCTGCGCAATATCATCGTCGAACCGGACGAAGTTTAACACCTTGATATGAAAGGCCTTATGCGGCGGCCGGCCCGCCGGTGGGACCTTTCGCTTGCCCGCGCCACCGGCTAGAACCTTGAAAAACCAAGCTCAGGCCTAAGTCCGCCCATGACGCCGCCCACACGCGCCGCCTCGCCCCAAGGACATGGCCAGCCGCTCTTGTCGGCCAAGGAACTGGCCTTCCTCACCGTCACCATTCTGTTCTGGGCGGGTTTCGTCATCGTACTGGGCAAGGATACCAGCTGGGATTTCCGCAATTATCACTGGTACGCGCCGTACGCTTTTCTCAATCACCGCGAAGCGCTGGATTTCGTCGTTGCCCACCAGGCGAGCTACTACAATCCCTTTCTCGATATTCCCTTCTACTGGCTGGCCACCCGCACCCATGCCTGGATCGCGCTGGGCGTGCTGGGAGCGGTGCAGGGCGCCAATGTGGTGCCGCTCTATCTGATCGCCCGCGAAGGCCTTCGCATTCCCGACCGCGAAATCGGCGCCGGGACTTTGGCGCTGCTGGGTCAGACGGGCGCGCTGACACTCTCGATGTTCGGCACCACGTATTACGACAATGTGATGAGCGTGTTCGTACTGTCGGGTTTGGCCATCCTGATCGTCGGCCGCGAAACTTTGCGCAGCGGCTCGCTGCTCCAGGCCGCGGGACTTGCCGGCACGGCAGGCTTCATCACCGGTTGCGCCATGGGTCTGAAGTTGCCGGAAATGCCTTTCTGCGTCGGCTTCGCCGCCGCGCTGCTGGCAGCGGGCGGCAATCTGCGCCAGCAGAGCGTCCGGCTTGCCGCGGGCGGTATCGCGGGACTGCTGGGCTTCGCGCTGTTCAGCGCCTGGTGGATGCTCCACATCAAGGCGCTGACCGGCAATCCGCTGTTCCCCTATTTCAACGATTACTGGCATTCGCCACTGGCGCTGAATTCGGCCTATCGCGATTTGCGCTTCATACCGTTCCATTTCTGGCGGCAGCTTCTGTTTCCATTTCTGTTCACGGTGGATTGGCATGTCGCCGACGATCTGGGCTTTCAGGATATCCGCGTGCTGGTGGCCTATCTCACCGTCATTCCGGCCATCCTGATCTGGCTCATGCGGCGCGAAAGCGGCGACACGCTGCTGGACAAGCGCGTGACGCTGATTTTGTTCGCCTTCGCGTGTGTCAGCTATTTCGTCTGGCTGCGTTTCTTCGCCATCTATCGCTACATCATCCTGCTGGAGATGCTGGCACCGACCTTGATCGTGGCGGCAGTCGGCCTGTTCCCCCTGGCGCGCCGGGCCCGCTATCTGGTTCTGGCCGCGCTCTGTTTCGCGGTTCTGGTGACCGCGCGCAGCGATTTTCTGGAACGCGCGCCGGTGGAAGATCCTTACGTCCAGGTGGCGCTGCCGCCGATCCCGCATCCTGACAGGACAATGGTGCTGATGACCGGCGACGAGCCGCTGGGCTTCATCGCGCCATCCCTGCCCCACCAGGTTCCCATTCTGCGTATCGATGGCTGGATGGTGCAACCCAAGGACGGAACCGGCATCACGCGGCAGATGCGGGCCCGCGTGGCGGCGCAGAGGCGCGCCGGCGGCGACCTTTACCTGATCGCCGACGCCACCGATATGGGCCGGGCCCGCGATGCGCTCGCCGACTATGGCCTTGCCATCCGTTGGACAGAATGCCAGCAATTCGACACCAACATTGTGGGCACCTATCAATGGTGTCCCCTATCGGGAAAACCATGAGCCCCCGCGTCGCCATATTGGTGCCCTGCTACAATGAGGAAACCGCGATCGCAAAGGTCGTGCGCGATTTCCGCGAGGCGATGCCGGATGCGGCAATCTACGTCTATGACAACAATTCCCACGACCAGACCATGGCGCGGGCGCGCGAAGCGGGCGCCATCGTCCGCAGCGAGCTGCGCCAGGGCAAAGGCAATGTGGTGCGGCGGATGTTCGCCGACATCGAAGCGGATCTCTATGTGCTGGTGGACGGCGACGATACCTATGACGCCAGCGCAAGCCCGCGCATGGTGGCGGGGCTGATCGCGGCGGGCGCCGACATTCTGACCGCCCGGCGCATCCATACCGATGCGGCCGCCTATCGCATGGGACATGTCTTCGGCAACCGGCTGCTGACGGGTTTGGCCGCCACCCTGTTCAACGTCAAGCTGGGCGACATGCTGTCCGGCTACCGGGTGTTCTCGCGCCGCTTCGTCAAATCCTTTCCCCTGACCGCCCAGGGCTTCGGCATCGAAACCGAACTCACCATCCATGCCGTGCGCCTGATGATGCCGATGATCGAGATGGACACGCGCTACAAGGAACGCCCCGTGGGTTCGGTCTCGAAACTCAACACCTGGCGCGACGGCTTCCGCATTCTCTCCACCATCGGCTATCTGGTGCGCGAGGAACGGCCGCTGATATTCTTCTCCTTCTTCTTTTTCGTGCTGGCGGTCATTTCCCTGCTGATCGGCACGCCCGTGGTGACGGAATATCTCAAGACCGGCCAGGTGCCGCGGCTGCCCACCGCGGTACTGGCGATGGGCCTGATGCTGCTGGCGTTCCTGTCGCTGACCTGCGGCCTGATCCTGGATACGGTGACGCGCGGACGCTGGGAGTTGAAGCGCATGTCCTATCTCGCCTTTCCGGGGCCGCTGGAATTCGATTCCGACCGCTCCCTGCCGCATCAGCGTTCCGACAAGCCGTGAGCCGGGTCTCACGCGTCGCCCAGTATCTGCTGCGTCATTCTTTCATCCGCTTTGCACTGGTCGGAACGGGCGGATATATCGTCGACACCGGGATGCTGGCGCTGGACACCGGCTTATGGGGCCTGGATTTCAAGTCCGGCCGCGCCCTGTCCATTTTTGTCGCTATGGCTTTTACCTGGCTGGGCAACCGCTATCTCACCTTCCGTGAGCGCCGTGCCCGTACTTTTTCCGGCGCCATGCAGGAATGGCTGAAATTTATCGGCGCCAATGCCGTCGGCGCGGTGGTCAATTACGGAACATCCGTCTTGCTGGTTCTGTATGCGGCATCGCCTTTCAATCATAAATTCGTCGCCCAGGCTTGCGGCGTGCTGATCGGATTGGTTTTCAATTTCACTTTGTCCAAGAAGCTTGTCTTCCGGGCTTAACCGCCTTCGACGATCACGGACTTGATCACCGCGAAAGCGCAAATGCCCGCCTTCAATTGCAGCCGTTGAACCGAAGCCGCCGTGATTCGCGCCACCAGCCGGGCCGAACCGCAATGCATTTCCACTTCCGCCCGCATGCCGTCCAGCCGCACGTTCGAAATCGTCACGGGAAGGATGTTGTTGGCGCTGATGGCCTTGGGCGCCTCGCGGGCGATGAGGATTTCGTCGGCGCCGATCCGCACCCGCACCTGTTTTCCCGGCTGGCCCACTTCGGTTGCCAGCAGCACGCCGCCGTCGAAAAGCAATGTGCTGAGGCCATCCTGGATGTCGCCGACCGTGGCTTGCAATACCGCGCCCAGGGGCTTTTCCGCTCCCAGTCCGGCCAGGAGGTCGAAGACGCTGCCTTGCGCGCGCACCCGGCCCGCATCCAGCAGCACGACCCGGTCGGCCAGCCGCGCCACCTCGTCCAGCGAATGACTGACATAGAAGATCGGGATCCTGGCGATGTCGCGCAGCCGCTCCAGCCAGGGAAGGATGTCCGCCCGGCGCGCCGCATCCAGATTCGCCAGCGGTTCGTCCAGCAGCAGGATGTCGGGCGATGCGAGAAGAGCACGCCCCAGCGCCACCCGGCTTTTTTCGCCGCCGGAGAGATGCTTCGGCGCCCGCTTCAACAATGGCTCCAATCCCAGCAGCGCAATCGTCCGCGAGACGTCCGGCGCACTGGCGCGCATTTCACTGCGCCGCCACCCGAACAGGAGGTTTTTTTCCACATTCATATGCGGAAACAGCCTGGCATCCTGGAACACCAGGCCGGCACGGCGTTTTTCCGGCGGCACGAAAATTCCCGCCCGGGTGTCGAGTACGGTGCGGCCTTCCAGCACGATGCGGCCTTGATCCGGGCGGGTCAGGCCCGCCAGCGCATGAACGATGCTGCTCTTGCCCGAACCCGAAGGTCCGAACAAAGCCGTGACACCGCCCGCGGCGGCGGTGAATTCCACGTCCAAGGTGAAATCGCCTTGCCTGTGCCGGATCGCGACTTGTGCGCTCATCGCCCGGCCTTTGCGGTGGCGCGGCGCATGATCGCTTGGGCGCCCAGCAGGAACAGAAAAGCCAGCAGAATGGAAAGCGCCGAGAGCCTGGCTGCTTCCGCTTCGCCGCCCGGCGTCTGCAGCGCGGTATAGATCGCCAGCGGCAAGGTCCTGGTCTCGCCGGGAATATTGGAGACGAAGGTGATGATGGCGCCGAATTCCCCCAGCGCGCCGGCGAAGGCGGTGATCGCGCCCGCCACCAGCCCTGGTAACGCCAGCGGCAGGGTGATGTTGACCAGCCGGTCGAACCATCCCGCGCCAAGGGTGCGGGCCGCCTCATCCAGCCCCATGTCTTGCGCCTCCAGCGCCAGGCGGATGGATCGCACCTGAAACGGAAAGGTGAAAATGGCGCTGGCCAGGACCGCACCCGTCCAGCGGAATACCAGCACGATTCCGAAATGGTCCTTCAGGAATGCGCCCACCCCACCGCGGGTCCCGAAGGTCACCAGGAGAAGGAATCCCATTGCCACCGGCGGCAGCACCAGAGGCAGCTGCACGATACCGTCCAGCAGCGCCTTGCCGCGAAAGCTGCGCGCCAGGATCAGCGCCGTCGCCACCGCGAAAGGCAGCGCCACAGCCACCGCGACCGAGGCAATCTTCAGGCTGAGCAGCAGCGCCTCGATCTCGTCGGGCGTCAGAAACGGCATGAGGCCTCCCCTCCCGCTTATAGCGTGGTTAGAGCGGTTCCAGGAAAAGTGTGTAGCGGTTTTCCGTCCGGAACCGCGACAAAATAAGAGATAGATCGTTTTCGCAAATCGCGAAAACGATCTATCGGCCGGAAAACAAAACGGCCGCCCAATGGGCGGCCGTTTCGATTTCGTCTGCGGGAGCCGATCAGTGGCGCGCGTAGAGCGACCAGAGATGGGCGACCATCGCAGATTTGTCCGTAGGCGAAGCCGGCTTGACGGCGTCGAATGCCTTCTGCGCCTCGGCTTTCTGACCGGCGCTGACCAAGGCCATGCCCAGACGGATCTGCGCATTGTTCTTGTCGTCCAGCGGCTTGGCCATGCCAGCCTTGATGGTGGCGACGGCGTCTTTGCCCTTGCCCTGGCCCCATTGGTCTTCGCCGATCTTGACCAGCGCATCGCCCTTCGGGTCGGCGTTGGCGGCGGCCAGCGTCTTGGCCTGGTCGGCAATGTCGGCAGCGGCCTGGGTCTTGGCGAGGGCCAAAAGCTTGTTGCTGCGATCATCGGTGAGGAGCTTGGCGGCCTGGCCCTTCTCGATCACCGCCTGCGCTTCCGCCGGGAATTTCAGCTGGATGGCGAGCTGCGCCAAGGTGACATACTCGTCCTTGCCGTTGATCGTGCCGGTCAGCAGCTTCAGGCGATAGACATCGAGCGTGTCATGATCGCGCATGCCCTGACCGCGCTCGCTCATCTTGAGCAGGTCGTTCCAATATTCGGTCTTGCCGGTGTGGGCGACCAGGGTTTCCAGCGCCTGGCGCTGGGTGACTTCATCGCCGGCATCGAATGCACAGCGCATCTGAAGCGTGAGCGCCGCGTCGTTGGGGTTCGCGCCGAAATTATTCTTGATGTATTTCAGGCAGCCATTCTTGTCGCCCGACAGATAGTAGGCCTGGGCCACGATCTGCATCGAGGCGGCATCGAGAGCGCCATTCTTCTTCAGCGCTTCGCTGTCGTCGATGACTTCCTTGTATTTGCGGGCATTATAGTCGTTGGCGAATTTCGCCTTGGCGCCAGCAGGCGTGGAGGTGTCGCCGGACTTGACGGCGAGATAATCCTTCATCTGGTTGATGATCTTGGTTTCCTCGGGGGACTTGCCGGAAACCGCCTCGGCCTCATTCACCTTGGCCATCGCGCCTTTGTAATTGCCTTCGCCGGCCAGTTTCTGGGCATCCTGCAACGGCTTGCCGACAGACGCGCGCACGGCGGCGTCCGCCGGGGCGGAGAGGATCATGGCGCCGCCGCAGAGCGTGGCGGTACCGAGAAGGAACGCCGTGGTAACGGCACGCAGTTTACTCGCAGTCATAACAAGACCTCTCATCGATCGTCACAAAAAGGAAAGCGTGCGGGGCTGCCGCACGCTTTTCATTCGCGGCCATGTCCCTCACAGCCTAATTATACTGGTCAATCCCGGTAAAACCAATATGGGTCGCGCCGAGACGCTGGGCGTCGGCGAGAACCTTGGCCACCGCGTCATATTTGGCGAGACGGTTGGGATTGACGTGGATTTCCGGCTGCGGGTCCTTGCGGGCCGCATCCGCGAAGTAGGAGTCCATCGTCGCACGGTCAATTGCCGCGCCGTTCCAGCTGATGGTGCCGTCAAAGTCCACACCCAGCTCCACGGTCTCCGGAATGACGGTCGGAGGCGTGGCATTGGGCGTGGGCATGTCCAGCTTCACCGCGTGGGTCTGGATCGGCAGGGTAATGATCAGAAGCGTCAGGAGAACGAGCATCACGTCGATCAGCGGCGTGGTGTTCATTTCCACCATCACCTCGCCTTCGCCACTCGCATTACCGACATTCATTGACATGGTGCGTTACCTTCTAAAGCGATCAGCGATTAGTAGCTGCTGGCGTCGAGCATATGCGGCTCGGTGATGAAGCCGACCTTCTGGATGCCAGCCTGCTGGCACGCCAGAATGACGCGGCCCACCGCTTCGAACCGCACATTCTTGTCACCCCGGATATGCACTTCGGGGAGGCTCTTGTGCTTGGCGACGGCTTCCTTGAGCGCCACAACGAGACGTTCCCGCAACTCAGGCTCGGAAACCGGCTTCTCGTTGTTGTTGACGTACATGTTCTCCTTGGAGTCGACCGCGACCACAATATTTTCCGGCTTCGTCACCGTGACGATATTGCGATAGGTCGGGAGCTGTACCGGAATACTCTTCACGATCACCGGAATGGTGACCAGAAAGATGATCAGCATCACCAGCATCACGTCCACCAGCGGGGTGGTATTGATGTCGGTGTTCAGCGCCGCTTCATCGTCCGGTACTGCATGTTGGACGTCGATGGCCATGGCATAACTCTCCGCGTGTTAAAGCGCTATCTGGTGCTTCGAGCTTACTTGCTCTTGGTGATCAGATAGGCCTGGAGGTCGCCCGCGAACGCGCGCAGCTTCTCGGTGATGACCTTGTTGCGGCGAACCAGGTAGTTGTAGAGCAACACCGCCGGAACCGCGACCGCCAGACCGAGCGCGGTCATGATCAGCGCCTCGCCGACCGGGCCGGCGACCTTGTCGATCGAAGCCTGACCGGCCACGCCGATACCGATAAGGGCATTCAAGATACCCATAACGGTGCCGAACAGACCGACGAAGGGCGAAACCGAGCCGACCGAAGCCAGGAAGGTGACGCCGCCCTGCAGCTTGCCGTTGGCGTCTTCGAGCTGACGGGTCAGCGACATGCCGATCCAGTCATTCATGCCCACCAGGCTGGTGCCGCCGGTCGAGGCGTTGACGCCTGCTTCGGCGATGCCGCGGAACATGGAGGCCTTGGGCAGCTTGTCGATGCCTTCATTCAGGGTGGCGGAGGTCCAGAACTTCTTCTCAACGGTCTTGACCTGGCCGAGAATGCGCTGCTGGTCGATCCACTTGGTGAAGAAGATGTACCAGGTGCCCAGCGACATGACCGCCAGAACGATCAGGATGCCGCGCGAAACGATGGAGCCGGTCGACCAGATGTGGCTGAGACCATAAGGCGTGGACGCATCCGCGACAGCGGCGGCGGCGGCGGCCTTGTCGCCTTCAGGGGCCGGAGCGGCCGCATTGGCGTTGGCGTCCGGAGCGGCTGCCGGAGCAGCAGCGTCCGCGGCCGGGGCTGCCGGAGCAGCAGCGGCATCCGCGGGCGCGGCAGGAGCAGCGGCGGGTGCCGCGGCATTATTCTGGGCAGAAGCCGGAGCAACTGCGCCCAGGCCGGTCATGAAGACGATGGCGGCTGCGATCGTCAGAGTCTTGAAGTTCATTTTCTCACTCCGTGAATAAGCAGATAAATTGGTTGTTACTGAGCGTCTTTTAGATTCCAGACAACGGACACGTCCGTGCTGACGGCGACCGGCTTGCCTTCCGAGGTCGGGGGCTGCCATCTCCAATGCCCCTGCACATAAGCGCAGGCGGCGGTGTCGAGACGCTCCGAACCAGAGGATTTGATGACCTTGCACTCGGTGACCGAGCCTTCGGTATTGATTGCGACCTGCAACTGTGAGGTACCCTGCTCGCCCAGACGCTGGGAGATGGTGGGATAGGGCGGAATCGTATGCGTACGCTGGATGGCCTTGAGTTCGGTCGGCGCGGCCGGCGGAGCGGCGGCCTTGGGCGGCGCCGGCGGCGGGGCCACCTTGGTCTGGATCGGCGGCGGCGCTTCCTGCTGCACGCTGAATTCCGGAACGATGGCGACCGGCGGCGGCGGCTTCGCCAGATCCGGCGGCGGCGGCGGCGGCGCCTTGGGCGGCACCTTCTCGGCAGCTACCGAAGCTTGAATGTCACGGATCTGTTTCATGATCTGGCCGGACGCCAGCGCGGTGACAAGCGCAATAATCGCCAAAACGTGGATGCCGGCGACGATGACAATGCCCATCAGCTTGCTGCTGTTGGACGTGTTTCCAGTCTGAAGATGGTGTGGACGTTCCATGCGCTCTCGCTCACTAGACAAGACAAACCCGGCGCGCGTCTGCGCCGGGCTAACAAACTTGGGATCGAGACAAAATTCTTCCCAACCTGGCGCCATTAATTGGCACTCGTTGGTCTTTGTTAAAGCAATCGTAATCGCGCTTGGCAAGAGGAAACGCAAACACGGTAACGAAGCCGGCGCGCCTCTCAGCGGAGTCGGCGCCGCCTGCCATATGAAAGCAGGAGCCGCGCATTATTTCACTTCGCAAGTGCAGCATTACGTGGGAAGAACGCGAATGCGCATAACCGCCCATGAAGTCTAGCCGATTCTGCCGGAGCATGAAATACGGGATTGCGCTTGTTCGCAAAGCAGCAAAAAATCCCGCTGCCTAATTTGGCAGGCTGCACGGGTTCCTTGCCTGCTTTTGTGTCACAGCATGCGGCGAAAAAACCTGTGTGAAATTCACGGAATATGGCTGTCATAAAAGCGGGCTCATAAATTTGCGTGATTCCGCCCTTTCGCGGAAAGTAATTCCGCAACCAAGGATTTTCCCATGCGGTATCTGCATACGATGGTGCGCGTTTCCGACCTGGATTCGGCACTGGATTTTTATTGCGCCAAGCTGGGGTTGAAGGAAATCCGGCGGCTGGAAAACGAGAAAGGCCGCTTTACCTTGGTTTTTCTTGCCACGCCGGACGACGCCGACCGTTCCGGAGAGAACAGCCCGATGGTGGAACTTACTTGGAATTGGGATGCGGAACCTTATCCGGGAGGCCGCAATTTCGGCCATCTCGCTTATGCCGTGAACGATATTTACGCGCTCTGCGAAAAACTGATGGCCGCGGGTGTCACCATCAACCGGCCGCCGCGGGATGGCCATATGGCCTTCATCCGCTCGCCTGACGGCATCTCGATCGAGTTGCTGCAGGAGGGCGAACGCCTGCCGCCCCAGGAACCCTGGGCGTCCATGGCCAACACGGGAAGCTGGTGAGGATATGAATTTCGCTTCGGACAATGCCTATGGCGTGCTGCCTGAGGTGTGGGCGGCCATACACGCCGCGGATCGCGGCACCGCCCTGGCGTATGGCAATGACGCGCTCACAAAGGATCTGACGGCCCGTTTCACCGCGCTTTTCGAACGCGATGTCGCCGCTTTTCCCGTCTTCACCGGCACGGCGGCCAATGCGCTATCGCTGGCCTGCCTTACCCCGCCCTTTGGCGCGGTGCTGTGCCATCAGGACAGCCACATCATGACGTCGGAATGCGGCGCGCCGGAATTCTATTCCGGCGCCAAGCTGATCGGGCTGGAAGGTGCGGACGGCAAACTCACCCCGGCGGCCATCGCCGAGGCGCTGGAAGGGTTGGATGGCAGCGTTCACAGCGTCCAGCCGCGCGTCGTCAGTGTGAGCCAGGCCAGCGAATTGGGCACGGTTTACGGCCATTCCGAAATTTCCGCGATCAGCGAACTGGTTCACGCGCGCGGCTTGAAATTGCATATGGACGGCGCCCGCTTCGCCAACGCCATGGCGCATCTGGGGGGCACGCCCGCCGAAGCGACCTGGAAGAACGGCGTGGATGTCCTGTCTTTCGGCGCCACCAAGGCGGGCGCGCTGGCGGCGGAGGCGGTGGTGTTTTTCGATCCCGCGCTGGCGGGCGAATTCGAATATCGCCGCAAACGGGGCGGTCATCTCGCCTCCAAGATGCGTTTCGTCTCGGCCCAGCTTGAGGCCATTTTGGAAAATGATCTGTGGCTGACCAGCGCGGCGCGCGCCAATGCGCTGGCGGCGAATCTCGCCGGCGCGCTGAAACAGGTCGCCGATATCGAGATCGCCCATCCGGTGGAGACCAACATGGTGTTCGCCCGCATGCCGGTGGCGAAAGCGGCGCGGATGCGCGCCGGCGGCGCGGAATTTCACGACTGGTTTCCGCCGAAAGACGGCAAGGTCGTGACGCGCCTCGCCCTGGCCTTCGCCACGCCCGAAGAAGACGTGGCGAAACTCATCGCGCTGGCGAAAGAGAAATAGCAACCCATCAGGGTACGACGCGCAGGATTTTGGCTCTTGGGCAGGAGCGTCGCGCGGAACGTGCGCTAGCACGTGAGCACGCGCGACGAACCCAAGAGGCAAAAGACAAGCGTCAGATACGGCCCAGCAGGGTTAGGGTGCCGATCTGGGTAGTCGATCCATTGTTGCCGCGGATCCAGTCGTAATTGACGCCCAGGGACCAGGTATCGGTGCCTGCGCCCAGGGTCAGACCGGCCACTGCGTTGCCGGTATCGGGATCGGGACCGACAAAGGTGAAAGTATTGTTGGGCGTGCCCAGACCACCGGTGGAGACGAAACCGGCCTTCAGCTTCACGGGCGAGTTCACCAGATCATAGCGGTAGCCCAGCCGCGCTTCCGGCGAGACTGTGGCGCCGAACAGATTGAAGCTGGTCTTGAAATCGCTGCCGATCGAGCCGCGCAGCGAGTTGGCGTAATAAGGCGCGACCTGCAGGTTGAGGCCGTCGCCGCCGCCCGATTCGGTGTACCCCTCTTCGCGCGTCGCCAGGCCATCGAGCCCGATATGCGGCAGGACATCCAGGAAGCCGTATTTCAGGAACACGCCGCCAGTGGCGCCGGCCGCGCCCAGCAGTCCCGCGCGCTTGCCAACGGCATCGCGGGCCTGGTCGCCCACCACCAGCGAGCGATTGCCGTTGAAGCTGCCGTAAGCCACGCTGCCGGTGGTATCGAGGAAGACATGCTTGCCGCGCCAGTCGCTATAGCCGGTCAGCATGTACCATTGCTCATGCGTCAGGCTGCTGCGCGGCAGGGTCTCGCTGACATCGCCGGAATAATAGCTGATCGCGCCGCCATACCAGCCGCCGCGCGCCGAGCCCGAATCCATGCCCAGGGCAAACCCAAAGCCGTGATCCTTGTAATTGGTCAAGGTGCCGTTGGCGTCGTTACGGCCCTTGTTGTTGATGTTGCCGGCAAACTCCTCGGCCCAGAGCGTGAGTTCGCCCGGCTGATCGGCATAGGACCGCAGCAGCCGCTGGCGCGCGGCAACCGGACCGGTTTCCTGATCGGTGATCATGATCGCGACCTGGCGCGTGCCGCCCGAAACATCGGGGGTCATCTGCGAGAAGATCTGTTGCGCCTTCTGTTGGCTGGCGGCGACGTTGATGCCGCTCGATGGGACGCCGTTGGTCTTGTAGAGCGTCATGTTGGTGCCGATGGCCGCGCCCAATTGCGGGTCGTTGGCAAGCGCCGCGGCGGCGAACGGGAATATGGCCTTGGAATCGCCGGTCAGATTGAGGCCGGGCGTTCCGTCGGCATTGGTTGCGCCGGTCGAGCGTGGCAACAAGGTGAGAAGCAGATCGGTGTGCGCCGCGTTGAAGGACAAGGGATCGGGGACGCCGGCGCTGTTGCCGGCCGTGTCGGCCTGCGATTCGAACAGGAACGGAATGTTCTGGGACAGGCTGGCATTCTGCTGCGCCAAGGTCGTGTCGATGATCGCAGTCGGCGCGCTGATCAGGGTGACCACCTGACGCGTGGGGCTGCTGGTCGATGCCGCCGTCGTTCCCGAGGAAATAAAGCTGCCAAGCCTGAGGCCGATCGTGGCGTTGGAAAGCGTGACGTTGGGATTGGTGGTGCCGTTGGTGCTGGCCAGCACGACCGGCGTGACCGATGAGGTGTTGTTCTGGGTCATGGTGAGACCCAAGGTGCCGCCGTTGGAGACGATCAGGTCATGAACATTGACCGAGCCGCCGGTGGGAGGGGCCAGGAATAACTGGCCGTTATTGTCGACATGGACATCCAGGCCGCCCGTGGCCGCCACGATAACGCTGTTGACATAGCCGAAGCCGCCGACATGCAGCAGATTGCCGACCCCCGAACCGAAGCTGAGGAGATTGGTCTCGGAGATTGGCGGCCCGCCGGCAACCGAGCTGTCGATGCGGCCCGTCAGGCTGGCATAATTGAAGGGCGTGTTGGAGACCGCGGTGCCCTGCACCGCGGTGATCATGCTGTTGGCGTTGCCGGTGGTATCGTTGGGATTGGTGACATCGCCGACATTGCCGATATTCAGCGTGTTGTTTCCGCCGCCCGAATTGAACAGCACATCGCCTTCAATGGCACCGCTATTGTTGATGACCGTATGGCCGGTGGTGCCGGCGAGCAGGTTGATGGCCTGGGTACTGTTGACGACCGAGGCATTGGCGCCCGGCGTCTGCAGGGTGGTGGTCGCCAGAATCGAACCGGCATTGTTGATGAGTTTGAGGCTGCCGGAGGAATCCACGATGGCGGTGGCGCTCTGGGTGAAGGGCGAGGCCGCCGTCGCGTTGATGGCGTCCGGCGATAACGTGCTGGTCGAGACGTTGGCGATGATGCTGCCATGCTGCAGGACGTCGATCTGCGGGACGACGGCCTGGTTGCCGATCTGCACCGCGGTGGCGACGCCGCCGCCAGGACCTTGCACGGCGGCGCTGATGGTGCCCGCGGTGAAGTTGTTTCCGCTGACGAACTCGCCGGCCACATCCAGCCGGGGAACGGTCGCAAAAGCACCGATGTAAACGGTCGTCGCCGTCAGGTTGGAGGTTGTGTCTTCCTTGGTGATCGCCTGGGACCGGATGGCGCCGGTATTGAGCAAACCGCCCGTGGTCGCCAGGGTACCGGGAGAGGCTGGCACACCGGTACAGGCCGAGGACGAGCCGCTGAGGCAGGTATAATTGGTTGCGGAGGAGCCTTGAATCGCGAGGGTCAAAGAGCTGACATCCAGGTCGATCGGGGCCGCCGTGATGGTGCCATGATTGATGAAGGCGTATCCCTTGCCGCCATCTACGGAATCAATAGAGGTCTGGACGGGGCCGATAAGCGCGGGACCGCGCACCGTGGCCTGGCTCGTGGTCACCGACTGGGACGGATCGATCACGACGGTGGGAGAAAAGACCGTTCCAGTGCTGCCGTTGAAGATATCGCCATTGCCGCTGATCGTCGCGTTGGCGGTGGTGCCGTTGGACGTCGAAGGACCGGCATTGAAAAAGCCGCCCGCGATCGAATTGGCGATCACGATGGCGCTGCCGCTTTCGACATTACCGCCCTTGCGATTGGGGAAGACCGTGCCGGTGACCGAAATGGTTCCGAAATTGGCAAAGGCGCCCGTCGAAGCGGCGGCGGTGGCGTCGTTGGCGCAGGTGTAGCTGGCGGCGGAATTGTTGACGCAAGGCGTGATCGCGCCCGTGATGAAGATGCCCCGCGCCTGATTGCCCACCGACTGCACGCTCGCGAGCTGACTGATTATGAAATTGCCGTTGAGATTGCCTTCAATGTCGAAAGCGGTGTTGCCCTGGGTGGTGGATTTGTCGCTGGCCGCCAGGCTCATGGTGCCACCCATGTTCATATCGCCGTCGATGGTCGTTCCCTGGAACAGGGTGAAAATATTGCTGCTGTCGCCCGTCACGGCGACCGACGAACCGGACAGGGACGTGCTGTTGCCCACCGTGGTGGTAACGGCACTGAAGGTGATCGGCCCGAAAAAGGTATGGCCGCCTTCGATGAGCAGCGCGGACTTGCCGGTGCCGCTGCCGGTAAGGTTGATTCCGCCCAGATTGGCGATACCGGTGCTGTTGACGAGGTTGCCGGCGCTGGTGTCGACCGCGATGCCGATGGCGCCGGCCGTGTTCTGGTTGGAAATCGATCCTTCATTGAGGATGAAATTGTTGGAATTGACGGTCACGGCCGGTGTCGCCGCCTTGATCTCGACGCCGCCCGAACTGATCGTGATGTTGCCGTCGGTGGTGGTGTTGATGGCGGCTTTCTTGGTGTCCGTAATCGTGGTGTCCGCAAGCGTCGCCGATATCATAAAGGGCGTGGTCAGCAATGCGGCCGTGGCGGCGGAAAGCATCAGGCGGTGCTTCGTCAAAATCCAAACCTCGTATTGTTGGCCAAGGACGCTCGCGATACCCGCGCAAACCCTTGATCTGGCTCCAGCCCTTTCGGGCTTTGCGCGCCCGTCCGCCCGGACCCGGTCCCGGCCCGCCTTTGTACCCGGCCCGCGCCGCCGTTCAACAGCAAATTTTCACGTCTTAATCGGGTGTTAGCCCCTTTCGGGCCAATATTCCGCGTGAAAAAGGCTTAACCCAAGCGTTGTTCCGTCATGAATCGGGCCCAGCCCACAAGTCTCACCAAACTGACCCAAAAGGACGTTTCGGCGGCAGCCATCCGCCATGAGATGCTCTATTCCGGCCGTTTGGGCGGCGCGCGCGCATCTTTTATGTTCTGCGATCTGTCGGGGCTGGATCTGGCGGGATGCAACCTTGCCGACGCCGATTTTACCGGCGCGGTGCTGGAGGAAACCAATCTTGCCAGCGCCCGCCTGGACGCAGCGAGCTTTTTCGGCGCCGATCTGCGCCGAGCCAATCTGAAAAACGCCTATATGCGGCGCGCCGACCTTCGGGGCGCCTCCCTGCGCGGCGCCAATCTGATCGGCACGGATCTTTACGAAGCGGATTTCCGCGAAGGCGCGATCCTGAGAAAGGACAGCCGCGGCAATCTGCGCGCCTTGCAGCATGACGTGAAGCCGTCGGAACTCCCCTCCGCCATGTTCAACTCGGCGAATCTCGAACGGGCGAAGCTCACGGGCGCGATGGCGGTACAGGCCGACTTCACCGACGCCGTGATGAAGGGCTGCCGCCTGACACGCGCCAATTTGCGCCAGGCGCGCCTCACCGGCGCCAATCTTGAAAACGCGGATCTCTCGGGTTGCGATCTGACCGGGGCGGATTTGGCGGGCGCGATATTGGTGGGCGCCCGGATGGATTTCGCCAACCTGCACGGCGCCGATCTGTCTCACACCCTCACCGACAAAAGCGAACCCGACGCCACCGAGACTAAGCGTATCGAGGAAATGCTGGAGGCCCATACGCGCTGGGCGCAGAGCGATGGCCGCGAAGGCAAGCCCGCTGAGCTTTCCGGCCAGGATCTGCGCCGGGTCAAGAATCTGGCGCACCGCATGCTGACGGCGCTGATTGCGCCGGGCGCGGTCCTCTATGGCGTCAATCTGGAAGGCGCGTCGCTCCAAGGCAGCAATCTGGCGGGCTGCGATCTGCGCGCGGCCCGTTTCCATGGCGCGGATCTGCGCGGCGTCAACCTGGCGGGCGCCAAGCTCAGCCACGCCGATCTCAGCGATGCCAATTTGAGTCCGCTGCTTATCGCGGGCAACCGGCTTTTGCCGGCCCGCCTCGACAATGCCGAGGCGCGTTATGCGGATTTCCATGGCGCGGATCTGCGCAAGACCCATCTGACGGGCAGCGATTTCGCCTATGCCAACCTCACCGGCGCCGATCTGCGCGATGCCGAGGTGACCGATATCGATCTGACGGGCGCCAAGCTGCCGATGCAGTTCGCGGTCGCCGCTTCCGCTTAGCCCCTCCGGGCACGACCAAGGTTCAACAAAAAGGCGAGGTGTCCATAAAGAACGCCTCGCCCGTCTTGGTCGGGAATTTCTTCCCCCGCATGGCGAAGCCATTGGCGGGGGAAGATGTCTGCCTGCGGGCTTGCCCGCGTGGCAGACAGATGGGGGCAAAAATTAAGCTGCTGCTTTCGCGCTTTCGATGGTCCGCAGGTCCGGCGCATTGATCGGGATGCGGCGCGGCTTCTTGGCTTCGGGCACGATGCGCTCAAGATCGACATGAAGCAGGCCGTTTTCGAGCTTGGCGCCTTTGACTTCGACATGCTCGGCCAGCTGGAATTTGCGCTCGAACGCGCGTCCGGCGATGCCCTGGTGCAGATAGGCAGGCTTGGCGGCCTCGTCGCGCTTGCCGGTTACCGTCAGCACGCCATCGGCGACTTCGACGCCGAGGTCCTTATCGGAAAACCCGGCGGCGGCGATGGTGACGCGATAATTATTCTCGTCGCTGCGCTCGATATTGTAGGGCGGATAGCCTTGGGCGGTGTCGGCGCTTTCCAGCAGGCCGAGCAGCCGATCGAAGCCGACGGTGGAACGGAAGAAAGGCGAATAATCCAGACGCATGATACAACCTCCTAAAAGCGTTGCGGTTTTCCGGTGCGAGATGCCCCCGGAACAGCCTTTAGATGGGCACGGATTCCGGACCTTCAAGACCGGGAAAATGCGGGAATTCTCAAAACCGTCCGGAAATATGGATCGCCGCCAAAACCCAGAACAAGGCGATTGCGCCATAGATGAGCGCGTTCATCCCGGCGGCGGACAATGCGATGCCCGTGGCGTCGGCCAGAAGCGTGCGCAGCCAGGCGCCTTCTTCAGGATTGTGCTGGGGCATCCGCCAGCGGCGATGACGCAGCCAATTCTCCAGATTGCTGAGGACGCAGGCGTCGCGGTTGATCTTCCAATGCAGGAACATCAGGGGGAGAAAGACAAGATAGAAGACCAGCCAGTTCCGGCCGGGCAACGCCCAGCCCAAGGTCACGATCGCCAGAACGGCGATATGGATCAGGAAACATGTCCGGCCCAGCGCGTCGCGATCGGTCTTCATGATCCAAGCTTGAACACAAGCGGCGGCCTGCGCAAACTGCCCGTCTTATGATCGACGCGGCGCAAGATTTCCGTCCTTTTTTCGTTGCCGCGGGCGCGGTCAAACTGCGCGTCGGCCGTTTCGACACGGACGGCCCGACAGGCATTTGCCTGCTGCTGAACGGCCAGACGGAATTCATCGAGAAATATTTCGAAGTGATCGACGAATTGCGCGCCCGGGGATTTTGCGTCGTCACCTTCGACTGGCGGGGTCAGGGCGGCTCAGACCGCCTGCTGCCCGATCGCCGCAAGGCCCATATCGAGGATTTCGCCGCCTACGACCAGGACCTCGATGTGGTAATCCGCGATGTCGTCAGGCCCCTGGCGCTGGAATTGAAGCTTCGCCCCGTCGCGATGGCCCATTCGATGGGCGGAAATATCCTGCTGCGCCGGTTGCACGATGGCGGCGGCGAGTTCACCGCCGCCATTCTTAGCGCCCCGATGCTGGGGATCAATCCGCGCGGGGCGCCCTGGTGGCTGGTGGAGCGGATGGCCCATCACCTCAACCGCAAGGCACCCTCCACGGAATTCGTCTGGGGCATGGCGAACCGCGATCAGCTGAATCTGCCTTTCGCGCAGCAACTCGTCACCTCCGATCCCGCGCGGTATGCGCGATCCCAGGCGCGGCTCGCCGCCGATCCCGAGCTGCGCCTGAACGGGCCGACCTGGGGCTGGCTGGAAGCGGCGTTGCACGCCATCGCGCTGACCCGCAGCCCCGGCTATGCCGAAACCATCGAGACGCCATGCCTGCTGTTCGGTGCGGGGCATGACCGGATTTGCGATACCGACGCGATCCGTGCTTTCACGGCCCGCATGCCCCATGCGCGATTCATCGAAATCGCCGACGCCGAGCATGAAATCCTGATGGAACGCGATATCTTCCGCGCCCAATTCTGGGCGGTCTTTGATGGGTTCATAAAAAAAAGCGCCCCAGCGGTTTCCCGCTGAGGCGCAATTTTCAGTCTTGAGTTACTGCGGTTGGACCTGGGGCTGAGCCGCTTGGTCAGGCTGCGGAGCCGGGGCCTGGGCCGGTTGCTGTTCCGGGGTCACCGCCGGCGCCGCAGGAACATCCTGGGCGGGAGCGCTGGCCTCAGGCGCGACAGGCTGGCCGGTGCTGGCCACCGACGAAGCCGGAGGAGCCGGCGGGGTGGGCAGCGGCGTTGCGTTAGCCGTATCCGACGGAGACGCCGCCGGCAGAGGCACGGCCACCGAGCCATTCTTGGTGGCGCGATCCGCAGCGGAATTGTCCTTGTTCAGCTGCGCGGTCTGCTCGGCCTCGGCCGTGTTCTGCGCCGCGTCATCTTTCACGGTGCGCGTACGCGCCGATTTGACGGGCTTGTCGGCCTTCACGTCCGGAGTGGTGCTGGCCGTGTCGGTGGGGGCCGACGCAGGGGGCGCCGCATCATAAGGCGACTTGGCCGTCGTGGCGGAGGTATCCGGAGCTGCCGCCGGCGCCGTCACTGGCGCGGTCTGGATCGGCGCAGGGGTATTGGACGCCACCGAGGATGCCGGCGCTTTCGACGCCATCGTGGCGGGTGCCGAGCCGGTGCCGGTATAGACATAGACGCCGGCGGCGCCGAGCAGAAGCGCCACGACCAGCGCGCCGCCCATCAGCTTGGCCTTGCTGCTGTCTTTTTCTTCTTCCTCGAAGTGATGGAAACTGGAAAGGCCGCCATTGTCGTTCAAGACATGCTTCTCGCCGAAATCGGTGTCGGTGCGGCGAATCTCTTCCGACACCATTGGCGCGGAATCACGAAAACCGTCGTTGCGAAGATCGCTCATAGCTTCTCCTGTTCTTATGAATGTCACAGGTAGAAAACGTGGAGCGGAGCAAAGCAGTTGCGGCGGCAAGCAGGGTATCATTGCGGCAAGATTGGGCAGATACGCGCAATTGCGCGTTATTTTCGCCGCAATTGAGTACTTATCAGCCGGCGAGAAGCTTCATTGCTTCGGCATGCACGCGGCGGTCGCCGCTCGCCAGGATGCTTTTGCCGCTTTGCGCCGAGCCGCCGTCCCAGCTGGTGATGATGCCGCCCGCGCCTTCGACCAGCGGGATCAGCGCCGCGACATCCCAGGGACTGAAATTCGCCTCGATCACCACATCGACAAAGCCGAGCGCCAGCGCCGCGAAGAGATAACAATCGCCGCCATAGCGCGTCATCTTCGTCAGCCGCTCGACGCGGGCAAAAGCGGAGAGCTGCTCTTTCGAAAAATACGCGCCCGGATCGGTGGCGCAAAGCACCGCCTCCGAGACCGAGGCACAGGCACGGACATCCAGTTTCGACGCCTTGCCCGCCTGAACCAGATGCGCGGCGCCATTGACGCCGACAAAGCGTTCGCCCAGCACCGGTTGGTCGAGGATGCCGAGCACGGGCTTGCCGCGCTGCTCCAGCGCGATCAGCGAACCCCATTCATGCCGTCCAGTGATGAAGGCGCGGGTGCCGTCCACGGGATCCAGCACCCAGCGATAGCCGGAACTGCCCTGTTGCTCGCCATATTCCTCGCCCAGCACGGCGTCGGCCGGACGCTCCTTGGCGAGAAGCGCGCGAATGGCGCGTTCGGCACCCTTGTCGGCTTCGGTCACCGGATCGAAATCGTGGACGCCTTGCTTGTGCGCTACATCGATGCGCTGGCGGAACAAAGGGCGGATCACCGCGCCGGACGTGTCGGCCAGGCGATTGGCGAAAGCGATCAGATCGGGTTCAACAGTCATGGGCCTCAACACCGGAATCACGTCGCGCCCGAACCGGGGCGCGAGGGATTTTGTGCGCGGAGCGTGCGTATAGCACGCGAGCACGCGCGACGCACTCCGCGTGCAAAAGGCCCGCGCCCTAGGCGTCCGCGGCTTGTTTGGCGCGCTTGCGCAGATGCGGCGACAGCGCCCGCTTGCGCAGACGGATGTTAAGCGGCGTGACTTCCACCAGCTCGTCGTCCTCGATGTAAGCCATCGCCTGTTCCAGGGTCATCGGCGCGATCGGGGTCAGCTTCACCGCCTCGTCCTTCGACGTGGTGCGGATGTTGGTCAGCTGCTTGGACTTGAGCGGATTGACGTCCAGGTCGTTATCCTTGGCGTTCTGGCCGATGATCATGCCTTCATAGACCTTGGCGCCGGTGCTGATGAACAGCTTGCCGCGCTCCTCGATGTACCAGAGGCCATACGTCACCGCCTCGCCCTGCTCGGTCGAAATGAGCACGCCGTTGGTGCGGCCGCCGACGCTGCCCTTGTGCGGGGCATAGTCCAGGAACATGCGGTTCATCACGCCGGTACCGCGCGTATCGGTAAGGAATTCGCCGTGATAGCCGATCAGGCCGCGCGCCGGGGCATGGAACACGATGCGGGTCTTGCCGGCGCCGGTGGGACGCATGTCCACCATCTCGCCTTTGCGCATGGAAATCTTTTCAATGACGATGCCGGTATAGGGATCATCGACATCGACCGTGACTTCCTCGATCGGCTCCAGCCTCTCGCCATTCTCGGTCTTGAACAGCACGCGCGGGCGCGAGATCGAAAGCTCGAAACCCTCGCGGCGCATGGATTCAATCAGCACGCCAAGCTGCAATTCGCCGCGGCCCGCCACTTCAAAGGCGCCTTCGCCGGTTTCGGCGACTTTCAGCGCGACATTGCCTTCGGCTTCGCGCAGCAGGCGCTCGCGGATGACACGGCTCTGCACCTTGTCGCCTTCGCGGCCCGCATAGGGACTGTCGTTGACCGAGATGGTCATCGCCAAGGTCGGCGGATCGATCGGGTGCGACGGGATGGGCGTATCCACGCTGAGGTCGCACAGCGTGTCGGCGACGGTGGCGTCTTCCAGGCCGGCAATGGCGACGATGTCGCCGGCTTCGGCCCGCTCCACCGGCACGCGGGCCAGGCCCCGGAAAGCCAGCAGCTTGGTGACGCGGGTCTTCTCGATGATCTGGCCGTCGCGATTGAGCGCCTTGATGTTGCGGTTGGTGGTGATGACGCCCGATTCGATGCGGCCGGTCAGGATACGGCCCAGGAAATTGTCGGCCTCCAAGGTGGTGACCAGCATCTTGAAGGGATGCTCTTCGCCCGCCAGCGCCTGCGGCTTGGGCGGCGGCACGTCGTCCACGATCAGCTGGAACAAGGGATCGAGATTCTTGCGTTCGTCTTCCAGTTCCTTCACCGCCCAGCCATTGCGGCCCGAGGCATAGAGGTAGTGGAAGTTCAGCTGGTCGTCATTGGCTTCCAGCGCCAGGAACAGGTCGAAGATCGATTCCAGGGTTTCCTTGGGCTGGGCGTCGGAGCGATCGATCTTGTTGATGACCACGATGGGCTTGAGGCCCAGCTTCAGCGCCTTGGAGAGCACGAACTTGGTCTGGGGCATGACGCTTTCGGCCGCGTCCACCAGCAGCACCACGCCGTCCACCATCGACAGGATGCGCTCGACCTCGCCGCCAAAGTCGGCATGGCCGGGCGTGTCCACGGTGTTGATGCGCGTGCCGTGCCACTCGACGCTGGTGCATTTGGCCAGGATGGTGATGCCGCGTTCGCGTTCCTGGTCGTTGGAGTCCATGGCGCGCTCGGCCATATGCTGGTTTTCCCGCACCGATCCGGACTGCTTCAGCAGCTGGTCAACCAGCGTGGTTTTGCCATGGTCGACATGGGCGATGATGGCGATGTTGCGAATATTCATGAATCGGGGCGCTCGGGCTGGGAAGGCCGGGCTTATAGACGCCGCTCCCCCGCCCCGCAATGCGCGTCGCAAAAGTCGCACCGCTACAAAATAATAACAATGATTTCAGCATGTTAATGAAGGCTGCGACCGGCTACATAACACCGGAACCGCCTTTTCTGAGACAATTGTGAGAGAGTTTTACCCTATAGAGTGTGGGGCGTAAGGCACCCAAATAACGCTAAAGCCGTGTTGGGCTTGAAAAAATCCTCGCCACAGGCGTGGGATGAGCGGAATTTCGGGCGTAAATTTTCACGCCGAGCTGTTAGAGGTGTTGGCGGTGTCAATACGGTGTAGGGGAATGACGTTGCGTATCACATTGTCGCAAAAGCACGACACGAACTGCCGGAAGCTCGCCCCGCTGCCGCAATTCGGCTTGGGAAAGATCGCATGAATATGCAGATTACGCCGCCAGCGGACAATCGCGACGTACCGGCGCATGAAACGCAGCCGGGTGCCCATCCGGCGCGCCGTTACGCCATCGGCGGCATCGCCATCATCCTGGTGCTGGGCGGGTTTTATTACTGGACGCATTCCGGCAACAACGCGCCGCGCCGCGGCCCTGTTATGGCCCCGGTGCGTGTCGCAAACGTCGTGCAGCGCGACATGGAAGTGGTCGAGCACACGATCGGAACCGTTGTCGCCAATTCCACCGTGTCGGTGACGGCCCGCGTGCAGGGACAACTCACCAAGGCCTATTTCAAGGAAGGCCAGATGGTGAAGGAAAACGATCTCCTGTTCGAGATCGACCCGCGCCCCTATCAGGCCGCCTATGACAATGCGGTGGCGACCTTGGCTTCCGCCAAGAGCACCGCCGACCGCAATCAGCGCCTTTCGCTGCAGAATGCGATTTCGGCGCAGCAGAACGAAACCGCGCAGGCCGCCTATCTGCAGGCCAAGGCCAATGCCGAAGCCGCGCGCCTCAATCTGGAATTCACCAAGATCCGCTCGCCGGTGAACGGCAAGACCGGTCCCATCCTGCTGCAGCCGGGCAATCTGGTGTCGGTCAACGGCCTGACGTCACCGCTGGTTACGATTACGCAGATCCAGCCCATCAAAGTGTCGTTCAACCTGCCGCAATCGGATCTGCCGCGCATTCAGGCGCGCGCCCAGCATGGCGGGCTGACGGCAACGGTGAATTTGCATGACGCGGGCGGCGAGGATATCACCGCGCCGGTCGATTTCATCAGCAATGCCGTCAGCAACAGCGCCGGCACCATCGAGATGCGCGCCACCTTCGCCAACACGGACGCCGTCCTGGTGCCGGGTCAGCTGGTGGATGTCACCGTGGCGCTTGCCAACATCAAGAATGCCATCGTCGTGCCGCGCGTGGCGGTCAATATCGGCCCCGACAGCCAGTATGTCTATGTCGTGACGCCGGAGCATGTGGTCGAGCAGCACAATGTCAAAGTGTTGTTCGACGACGGAAGCAACATGGCGATCCAGAGCGATGTCAAGGTTGGCGAGATGGTGATCACCGATGGCGCGCTGCGCGCGCTGCCGGGCGGCAAGGTGAATGTGGCGCGCCCGCGGCCGCAAGCCGCTGCGCCCGGCGCCGGCGCTCCGACCGAAATCGCGCGCCGCAAGCGCGAACCCGGCAGCGCTCCCAGGGTGCGATAGAAACGACGTTTGAAGGCGGCTGACTGGCCATGAACATTTCGCGTATTTTCATCGAACGTCCTGTTTTCACCACGCTGCTGATGGCGGCCTTGGTGATCTTCGGCGTTTTTGGCTATTTCAGCCTGCCGGTCAGCGATCTGCCCAATGTCGACTTCCCCACGATTCAGGTAAGCGCCAGCCTGCCAGGCGCCGATCCGGACACGATGGCGTCCGGCGTGGCTGCGCCGCTGGAGAATCAGTTCTCCACCATCGCCGGCATCGATTCGATGACCTCGCATTCGAGCCAGGGCTTCACCAACATCACCATCCAGTTCACGCTGGACCGCAACATAGACGCCGCCGCTCAGGACGTGCAGGCGGCGATTTCGGCCGCCCAGCGCCAGCTGCCCCGGTCGATGCCGCAGCCGCCCACTTTCCGCAAGGTGAACCCGGCCGATTTCCCGATCATGTTCATTTCCATGTCGTCGAATACGATTCAACGCACCGCGCTGGATGAATATGCCGAGACCTTGCTGGCGCGCCAGCTTTCCACCATCGCCGGCGTTGCCCAGGTCGGCGTGTTCGGCAATTCGAAATATGCGGTGCGCATTCAGGCCGATCCCGACGCGCTTGCCGCCCGCCAGATCGGCATCGATATGCTGTCGAATGCGGTCGCCTCCGCCAACGTCAACCAGGCGACCGGCGCGCTGAACGGCGCCCAGCAATCCGCCACCATCCACACTAGCGGCCAGCTCAACAACGCCGCCCAATTCGCCAACCAGGTCATTGCCTATCGCAATGGCGCGCCAGTCCGCCTGAAGGACGTCGCCAAGGCGATCGACGGCCTGGAAAATCCGTATGGCGGCAGCTGGTACAAAAACCATCGCACCATCGGGCTGGCGATCAGCCGTCAGCCGGGCTCCAATACGGTGGGCGTGATCGACGCCATCAAAGCCGTCCTGCCGCATTTCCAGGAAGGCCTGCCGCCGGCGGTCAAGCTGGAGGTGATGTACGACCAGAGCATCAATATCCGCAATTCCATCTCCGACGTGCAGACCACGCTTTTGATCGCCGGCGCGCTGGTAGTGGGCGTGATCTTCGTCTTCCTGCGCCGCGTATCGGCCACCATCATTCCCTCGCTAGCGCTGCCCATCGCCGTCATCGCCACCTTCGCGGGCATGGCCATGTTCGGCTACAGCCTCGACAATCTGTCACTGATGGCGCTGACGCTTTCGGTCGGCTTCGTGGTCGACGACGCCATCGTCATGCTGGAGAATATCGTCCGGCATATCGAGCATGGCGAAAAGCCGTATGAAGCGGCAATGAAGGGTTCGGCCGAAATCGGCTTCACCATTCTGTCCATGACGATTTCGCTGGCCGCGGTGTTCATTCCGATCGTCTTCATGGGCGGCATTGTGGGCCGGCTGCTGCACGAATTCGCCGTCACCATCATTCTGGCGATCCTGTGCTCGGGCATCATCTCCGTGACTCTGACGCCGATGCTGTGCGCCCGCATCCTGAAGGATGAACATGATCAGAAACACAATGCTTTCTATCGCTGGAGCGAAAACGCCTTCAACAGCATGCAGGACGCCTATAACCGCTCGCTCACCTGGAGCCTCAACCACCGCCGCGTCATCCTGGGGTTGTTCGTGCTGTCGGTTCTGGTATCGGGCGGCCTGTTCTCCATCATGCAGCAGGACTTCCTGCCGTCCGACGATACCGGAAGGCTGACCGGACAGATCCAGGCGCAGAACGGCACCTCGCCCGATCAGATGTACAAATATCTGGACGAGGTTTCCCGCGTCATCAACGCCGATCCCAATGTCGAGGGCGTGTTCAGCCAAATTCAGGGCGGCAACGGTACCGCCGGATCCAATAGCGGCTTTCTCAACATCATCGTCCTCAAGCCGCTCAATCAGCGCAAGCTTTCCGCCGACCAGATCATCCGGGAGCTCAGGCCCAAGCTCAACCGCTTCCCCGGCATCAATGTCTTTATCACCAATCCGCCCACCATCCGCATTGGCGGCCGCGGGTCACGCTCGCAGTACCAATACACGATGCAGGATCTCGATCTGGGCGAACTGCAGGACGTTTCCAATCGCCTGATGACCCGCATGAAGACGATGTCCGCCTTCGTCGATGTCAATTCCGACCTCGATGACGTGATGCCGGCGGTCCAGGTCAAGATCAACCGCGACCGCGCCGCCGCGCTGGGCGTCTCGGCCCAGCAGATCGAAACCGCGCTGGGCGAGGCTTTCAGCGGCGCCCAGATTTCGCAGATCAACACGTCGGCCAATCAGTATCAGGTGATTGTGGAATTGCTGCCGAAATTCCAGAGCAGCCCGGCGGCGCTCCAACGCCTTTACATCACGTCCTCCTCCGGTCAGCTGGTGCCGTTGTCGGCGGTCACCACGATCGTCGCGGGCACTCAGCCGCTCAGCGTCAACCATTCCGGCGAAGTGCCGGCGGTGACGATTTCATTCGACCTGCCCCCCGGCAAGACCCTGTCGGATGCCGTGACCGCGGTCCGCGAAGCCAGCGCCGCGGTCGGCATGCCGGACTCGGTGCAAGCGTCCTTCCAGGGCACCGCGGCGGCGTTCCAGAGTTCGACCCAGAATATGGGCATGCTGCTGCTGATCGCCATGATCGTGGTCTATATCATCCTGGGCATCCTCTATGAGAGCTTCATCCATCCGCTGACCATCCTGTCGGGCCTGCCTTCGGCGGCGGTGGGCGCGCTGCTCACGCTCTTCATCGTCGGATTGCCGCTGACGCTCTATGCCTTTGTCGGCATGATCATGCTGATCGGCATCGTGAAGAAGAACGCGATCATGATGATCGACTTCGCGCTGGAGCGGCAGCGTTCCTCCAATGTGACGCCGGAGCAGGCGATCTATGAAGCGGCAATGACCCGTTTCCGTCCGATCATGATGACCACCATGGCGGCGATGATGGGCACCATGCCGATCGCGCTCGGCCTGGGCGCGGGTGCCGAGTCCCGCCGGCCGCTGGGCCTGTGCGTGGCGGGCGGCCTGCTGCTGTCGCAGCTGCTCACGCTCTACATCACGCCGGTGATCTACACCTATCTCGACCGGCTTGGGGATCGCTTCTCGGTGTTCGGAAAGCGCAAGCCTTCGTCCCAGGTGCCTCTGCCCGCCGAATAGCTGCGGACCGGCAACGCAGGCATCAAGGAGCGCGCTTGGGAAGCCCTCCTTGGCGCGTCTTTTGTTTTCAGAGCGTGTTGAACCGGGGCCTCAACTGGTCGAAGGGTGCCGCCAGAAGCAGCCCCGCCAGATATCCGCCCAGATGCGCTTGCCAGGCGATAAGGCCGGCTTCGCCGCCCACCCCCAGACCGGTCAGGCCCGCCACCAGATTGATCGCCATCCAGATCAGGGTGAAGACCAGTATCTGGCGCGAGAAAATCGGCGCCAGCTTCTCCTCGCCCGCATGCGCCCAGGGCGCCTGCGACGGCAACAGCCGCAGGCCTGCCGCCATCAGGCCGGAAATCGCGCCCGACGCCCCGATTACCGGATCCAGCGATCCCCAATTGAACGCCAGATGGGTCAGGGCTCCCGCCACGCCACAGACCAGGAAGAATAGCAGAAACAGGATGCCGCCAAAGCGCCGCGCCACGATCGGGCCGAACGCCAGCAGCCAAAGGCTGTTGATCACCAGATGGGTGAAATCATTATGCAGCGCCATATAGCTGACAAACGGCACGCCTCGCGCCAACCAGCCGCCGGGATCGACATTGTGGGTGACAAGAAATGCGTGGCTGTAGCGAGCGGGGATGAAAGCGAACTGATCGATCATTTCCGCCGACAAATTGGCCGGCATCAGCATCCGCGCTCCATGCGCCGCGGCCAGCAGTGCAATCAGGCTTACGACCACAGCCGGCGCCCGGAAGACGGGCTGGCGGGTCCAGGGATCGGAGGATTGGGGCTGGAGAAAGGCCATGCGCCCGAATGTAAGCATTCCGCAGGGCCGCGCAAATCGACCGCAATTCCGGCCGGATTCGCGCGCGGGCCAGATTTCCGTATGCAAATGTCTATGCCATGCTGACCATGGGCGGGGAGGCGCGGCGATGCGCAAATCGGATCCGGCATGGTTCTGGATGGCCGGCGCGTTCGGCAGCGCGCTGATTTTGGCCGCGGCAATTCTTGTTATTCACGGCAGCAATTTCGACGGCCTCAAGCTGGGGCTGCGCATGACCGCGCGCTGGTCGTTTCTTTTTTTCTGGCTGTCCTATGTCGGCGGCGCAATGGCGAGTTTGTTCGGCCCCGCCTTTGCCGGCCTGGCGCGGCGCGGACGGCAACTGGGCCTGTCCTTCGCCGCGGCGCATCTGGCCCATGTCGGACTGATCGTCTGGCTGGGCGTCGCCTCTGGCCAGGTGCCCCTGCATGGCAGGATCCTGTGGTTCTTCCTGGTCGCGCTTTTCTTCGCCTACCTGCTGACGCTTCTGTCTTTCGGAGCTGGGCCGCGGCTACTCGGCCGCTTATGGCGGCCACTGCTCTTTCTGGGCACCAGCTATATCCTGATCGCCTTCGGCCGGGATTTTGTGCTGGGCGCCCTCGACCATCAGATCAGGGATTGGCGCTATGCCCTCGAATATGTGCCCTTCGCCACGCTGACTTTGACCGCGGTCGTGCTGCGTTTCGCCGCCTTCCTGCAGCGCCGCCTTCCCTTACGGTCCGCAGCCGCCTGACGCTCCGATCAAGAGACGTACCAAAATGGTACGAATTTGCGCTGCCTTTTGTGTCGCGTGGCGTGCCGAAGCGGAGCGATCCCGGAAATACGTGACCCGTTCGGTTCTTCGAATACCGCAAAAAACCGCTTTGTGCCGCGGCGGCACGCACAATAGATAACGGAAATTAAGACCTGGCACGGCGGTTGCTCTGAAGAGAGCGAGTTACTGGAACACCGCCATGCGCTTCTCAAAGACCATCCTGGTCGCGGCAATTGCCGCCGTCTGCCTATCCACGGCGGCTGAGGCCGGCGATTGGACCAATTCCGCCAATTACAACGGCTTTGCCGCCACCACCCAGAATGCGCCGTCCAATTTCTCGCTGCGCGACGCCAACGGCAATCTGACCGTGGTGAACGGCCAGTTCGTGGGCTCAAGCTACAGCAGCAGCACCGGCGCCCAATCCGCCAGTGCGTCCGGCGTCGGCATGCAAGGCGGTCAATACGCCTCCGGCCAGGCCACCGCCATCGGCAATTCGCTCAATGTCGTGGTGGTCGGCAATCACAACACCACGGTCGTGGACTCAAGCCAGATCAACAACGGTAACCAGACGGCGACCGCCGAACTCAACAGTCGCTGACATGAAAGAAAGAAGGGATGCCCCTCCCATGACGCCTCGCGGACGTAAACATCTTCTGAAACCGCTGGTCCTGATTCTGGCCACGCTCGCGCTCGAGGGCTGCATCAGCCCTTCCGCCGATTCCATCGGACGCTATACCGCGCCGATCGGCGGCTCTCCCGTGATTTCCAACGAAACGCCCTATTCCACGGCGCTGCGCTGCATGTCGGGCATTGTCAGCCAGCATCCGGTCCGTATCGCGGTCGGCCAGATCGCCGACTATACCGGCAAGATCGAGGCCGATGGTTCGGGCCGCAAAGTGACGGCGGGCGCCGCCCTGATGGCGATGACTGCGCTTTCCAAATCCGGCGTCCATATGGTGGAGCGCTTCGACACGTCGGTGGCGGAGATGGAACTCAAATACGCCAACAACAAGCTGATCGGCGACGACAAGAACCCGAATGACGGCGATTTCCGCAAGATCATCGCCGGTTCAATTCCCGGCTCCGACTATTACATCGTGGGCGGCATCACCGAACTCAACTTCAACATCCGTTCCGAGAATGCCAGCGGCACCGGCGGCGGCACCGCCACCAACGCCACCACCGGCACCTTGGGCGGCAACGTCTATGTGATGAATGTCGGCCTCGACATGCGGCTGGTGAACACCAACACCTTGGAAGTCGCGGACGTGATTTCCTACCAGAAACAGATCATCGGCCATCAGATCTCGGCCGGCGTGTTCGATTTCATGGGCACCAACTTCTTCGATCTCAGCGCCGGCGAAAGCGCGCTGGAGCCGATCCAGCTGGCGGTCCGCTCGGTGATCGAGCGCGCGGTGCTGGAAATGGTGACCCGCATCTATCGCGTTCCCGGCGGCGGCGGCGTTTGTGCCTCGCCGCTCAATACCGCCGCCGACCCGCTCGGCGACCGGCGCATGCCCTATCAAGCCTCCAACCAACCGAACCCGGCCTATCGTCCCACCGCCTATTCCACGGAGAACAACAATGATTCGCGTCAAAACCCTTATGGCGGCTACAGCTCTGGCGACGCTGTCGGCGACGTGCGCTTACGCGGGCGGTACTAGCTCCGGCAGCAATATCATCAACGGCCAGATCAACCTGCAGTCGCAGTTCTCGAATCTGACCGGCAATATCGACACGATCCAGGGCGACGCCGTGGTGCAGAGCACCGCCGCAGGCAACATGATCGACATCACCACCATGAACAACACGCGGGTGCAGAACAGCCAGATCGTCGGCCCGAATGCATCCATCGACACCAACATCACCGCCAATGTGTCCAACGTCTGGGGCAGTGTCGGCGTCACCAGCCAGGCGGTGTGCAACGGCGCCAACGTCTCCACCGATCCGGTCCTGACCGCCGTGAATTCGTATCAGAAGTGCGATGCGACCGACCCCTCATCCTCGGTTCATGCCAATATCAGCAATATCGCGGGCGACGCGGTGGTGCAGAGCATGGCGCTGGGCAACAGTTTCGAGGCGGATTCCAACGCGGCGAACATGCCGATCGTCTCCAGGCAGATCAACAATGCGATGTCCGCATCCACCGTGCACGCCAATGTCTCGAATGTGGGCGGCTCGACCAGCCTGACGTCCAGCGCCATCGGCAACACCGGACAAATCATTCACTATTCAACGCCCTGATCGCAGACAGTCCGCGGCGGCATCCCTGGGGCAAACTGGGACTGCCGGAAAGGGAGAGCTTTACGGCTCTCCCTTTTTTTTTGCCCCCATCTGTGCGCCACGCGGGCAAGCCCGCTACCGCACATCTTCCCCCGCCAAAGGCTTCGCCTTGCGGGGAAAGAAAGCCTCGACCAAGGTTCCTGGACCCTTTTGCGTTTTTCGGGCTCTGATAGTATTTCCAAGGCCATGTCCGCTCTCCCGATCGATCTGGAAGCCTTCGAAGCCGCGCCCGTCACGCGCGAGCCCTTCGCTTTTGCCATGGTGCCGCGGTTCGTGAAGCAGGACGCGATGGGCGCGATCAATACGGATTATCCGCTGGTCGCCCATCCCGGTTCCTTTCCCTTGCCGACCCTGAAATATGGTCCGGCTTTCGCCCAGTTCATGGCGGCGATTCAGGGTCCCGAATTCACCCGGGCGGTGGAGCGCAAACTTGGCGTCGATCTCAAGGGCCGCCCCACCATGGTGACGGCGCGGGGCGTTTCGGCGGCGCGCGACGGCCAGATCCACACCGACAGCCGCACCAAGCTGATCACCGTGCTGATCTACATGAACAATGCCTGGGAAGCGAAGACGGGCCGCCTGCGCCTGCTGCGCGGTCCCGACAGTCTGGAAGACGTGATCGCGGAAGTGCCGCCGGATGAAGGCACCTTGCTGATCTTCAAGAACCAGCCCAACGCCTGGCACGGCTTTCATGCCTTTGAAGGTCCGCGCCGCGTCATTCAGCTCAACTGGGTGACGGATCAGGGCGTGGTGTGGCGCGAACAGACCCGCCACAAGGTCAGCGCCTTCTTCAAGCGATTACGCGGCAAAGGACCCGGTTCAGACCGCATGTAATCCGAGCGCGCTCAGAATTTCTCCCCTCGCATGGCGAAGCCATTGGTGGGGGAGATGTCCGCTAGCGGGCTTGCCCGCGTGGCGTACAAAGGGGGGGATAATCATGCCAGCCGCCGGCGAAATCGCGAATGCGATGACCGGTATCCGTCTTTTCCACATTCGCGGAATCCAGCACCACTTTGCCGTGGCCGCTGGGCAGATCGAGCACATAGGTCGGTTGCGCCAGGCCTGACATCCGCGCCCGCAATTCGCGCATCAACGCCAGGCCCTCTTCGATGCCCATGCGGAAATGCGAGGTTCCGCGCGCCAGGTCGGGATGATGCAGATAGTAGGGCTTGATCCCGGCTTCGACAAAGCTGCGCATCAATTCGCTCAGGGTCTCGACCTTGTCATTGACGCCCTTGAGCAGAACGGTCTGGCTCACCAGCGCCACCCCCGCTTGCGCCAGCTTGCTCACCGCCCGCCGCGCCGCGCCGGTTAATTCCCGGGGATGATTGGCATGGATCGCCACCCAGCTGGTGACGCCTGGTGCGATCAGAGATGCCGCCAAGTCGTCCGTCACCCAGTCCGGCTCGACCACCGGCACGCGGGTGTGCCAGCGCACGATCTTCACATGACCGGTCCCGGCCAGCGCGTGCGTAATCTGGGCCATGCGGCGCGGGCTGAGGATAAATGGATCGCCGCCGGTGAGGATCACCTCCCAGATTTCGGGATGGCTTTTGATATAGGCCAGCGCGCCGGCCAGATCGGCGGGCGACAAAGCGTTGGGTTTGCCGGGACCTACCGTCTCGCGGCGGAAACAGAAGCGGCAATAGACGGGGCAACTCGCCACGGCCTTCAGCAGCACCCGGTCGGGATGACGGTGCACGATGCCTTTGACCGGCGTATGCGCCTCGTCGGCGATGGGATCGGCCAATTCTTCCGCCGTCACGGTCAGTTCCGCGATATCGGGCAGGAACTGGCGCGCGATCGGGTCGGCGGGATCTGCTGGATCGATCAAGCTGCGGATCGCGGGAGAAACCGCGACCGCATACTTCTTCGCGACGTCTTGGATGGTCACGGTTCCGGATCCACCACCGGCAATGGCACCTGTTTATGGCTGCCGATATTGGGCAGGAACATGGTGAGCAAGCCGATCGCGGGCAGGAAGGCACAGACCTTATAGACGAAGACGATGTCGGTCAGATCGGCCAGCCAGCCCAACACCGCGGCGCCGATGCCGCCCATCCCGAAGGAAAAGCCGAAGAACAGTCCGGAGATCATCCCCACCCGTCCCGGCAGCAATTCCTGGGCATAGACCACGATGGCGGGAAATGCCGACGCCATCACAATGCCGATGATCACCGACAGGATGCTGGTCCAGAACAAATTGGCGTAAGGCAGCGCCAGGGTGAAGGGCAGGATGCCCAGGATCGAAAACCAGATCACATATTTGCGGCCGAAACGGTCGCCCAGCGGCCCGCCCGCCAAGGTGCCGGCTGCCACCGCCGCCAGAAATATGAACAGGTGGACCTGCGCACTGCGCACCGACAAATGGAACGTGTGGATCAGATAGAAGGTGTAATAGCTGGTGATGCTGGCCAGATAGAAATATTTGGAGAAGATCAGCATCAAGAGAATAACAATCGAGGTTGCGATCTTGCCGCGCGGCAGACCGTGGTCCTCATGTGCGCGACTGCCGTGCAGGCGTGCCAGCCCGTGATGCTTGTACCAGGTGCCCACATTGTAAAGGATCAGGATGCCCAGCAGCGCCAAGCCGCCAGCCCATGCGACGCTGTGCTGGCCGTAGACCGCCACCAGCGCCGCCGCCAGCAGTGGACCAATGGCAGAACCGGTGTTGCCGCCGACTTGAAACAGCGACTGCGCCAGACCGTGTCGGCCGCCTGACGCCATGCGCGCCACGCGGCTGGATTCGGGATGGAACACAGCCGACCCGACGCCGATCAGCATCACCGAGAACAGGATGACGAGATAGCTTCCGGCGACACTCAGAACCAGAAGGCCGATCAGGGTGGCAATCATGCCGGTCGCCAGCGAATAGGGCCTGGGCCTGAGATCGGAAACGTAGCCTACCGCAGGCTGCAGCAGCGACGCCGTGATCTGGTTGACCAGGGTGATGATGCCGATCTGGGCGAAGCTGAGATGAAAATCCGCTTTCAAGTTGGGATAGATCGCCGGTATCAGCGACTGCATCATGTCGTTCAGCAGATGGCTGAAGGCGATCGCGAACAGCACCACGAAAGTGGTGTTGTGGGCGGTCTGGCGGACGGCGGCGGTATCGGTCATGGCGGCGGGAAAATGCCGCGGCCCGCAAAAATTAGCCACCCCTCAAAGCGCAGGCCGGCCTTTCATGGATCGGGGGGCAAGGGGGTCCAGAGAACGTCATCGATCCGGGGGGCGCCCGCTGCCAGCATCACCAACCGGTCGAAGCCCAGTGCAACCCCCGATGCCGGCGGCATTTGCGCCAAAGCGGCCAGGAAATCCTCGTCCAGGGGATAGCGCTCGCCATGGATCCGTTGCTTTTCGTCCATTTCCGCTTCGAAGCGGGCGCGCTGCTCCATGGGATCGGTCAATTCGCCAAACCCGTTGGCCAGTTCCACACCGCAGGCATAGAGCTCGAAGCGTTCCGACAGGCGGGGATCGGAGGGTTTGGGACGGGCCAGCGCCGCTTCCTGGCGGGGATAATCGGTCAGAAGCGCAAGCCGCTCCAGCCCAAGCCTGGGCTCGATGGCGGCGGCCAGCACCTTGGAGAATATATCGGACCAGCCATCGTCCGCCGCAATGGAAAAGCCCGCGCGCTTTGCCCGCGTGGCGAACAGGTCGCGGTCGCCCCGGCCTTTCTCGTCCAGCATATCCAGCATCTCGATCCCGGCATGGATGCGGAAGGCGTCGGCGACGGTGATCCGTTCGGCCTCCGCAAAGGGATCGCAAAGCCGGTCGCGGAACCGAAACGCCTTGGCATCGGCGATCTGCGCAGCGCGGCGCGCCAAGGCAAGCGTGTCTTCCATCACCCGGCCCACCTCTTCCCGCGCCCGGTACCATTCCAGCATGGTGAATTCGGGGGCATGCAGGCGGGTGCGTTCCCGGTTCCGGAAGACGCGGGCGAATTCGAAGATCCGGCTCTCACCCGCGGCCAGCAATTTCTTGGCGGCGAATTCCGGCGAGGTATGGAGATAGAGCGTTTCGGCGGCACCGTCGGCGCGGATGCGGCTGGTGGCGAAGGCATGCAGATGCGCTTCATTGCCGGGCGAGGTGGCCAGCGCCCCGCACTCCACCTCGGTAAAGCCTTCACC
The DNA here is from genome assembly GCA_040389245.1 of Pseudomonadota bacterium. Classification (GTDB taxonomy): domain Bacteria; phylum Pseudomonadota; class Alphaproteobacteria; order Micropepsales; family Micropepsaceae; genus Rhizomicrobium. Next base: position 501,733 of record JAZKAH010000003.1, read on the forward strand.
CTCGAACCAGGCCCGCAGACCGGTCTTGATCCGGCCCCTCAGGCTCAGAAGGGGGCGGCGGTCGGCATGGGTCTGGGGGTCCCACCAGGGCATTCATGGTCCTTTTGGCGCGGCTTGGCCTTTTGCCCGGCGGCTGCTAAAGACCCCGCCAATAAAGGCTTTCAGCCCTCATCCTGCGAAGCGATGGGGCATTAAAACCGCCCTGATTTAGCGAAGCTATGGGGCATCAGAAAAGACGAGGTTTCCCGTGGTTTCGGTTATCGCCAGCTCTGTGCGCAAAGGCAATGTCATCGAGAAGGAAGGCAAGCTTTACCTGGTGCTGACAGCGGAAAATATCCATCCCGGCAAGGGCACGCCCGTCACCCATCTGGAAATGCGCCGCATATCCGACGGGGTGAAGACGGTGGAACGCTTGCGCACCACCGACAGCATCGAAAAGGCTTTCATCGAGCAGCAGAACTTCAACTATCTGTACCAGGACGGCGATCATTACGTCTTCATGCAGCCGGAGACTTTCGACCAGGTCTCTGTGGGTCTCGACGTCATCGGCGACCGCGCACCCTATCTCACCGAGAATATGGAAGTGCAGCTGCAGAGCTTTGAAGGCCGCCCGATCTCGATCGAAATTCCCCAGCGCGCCACCTTCGAAGTGATGGAAACCGAACCGGTGATGAAGGGCCAGACCGCCTCCGGCTCGTTCAAGCCCGCGCTTCTGTCCAATGGCGTGCGCACCATGGTGCCGACCCATATCGTGCCCGGCACCCGCATTGTGGTGCAGACCGCGGACGGCTCCTATGTGGAACGGGCGAAGGAGTGAGCCACGGTCGGCAAATGCTGAAAGCATTTGCCGATGATTTGGTCCGTCGCTAGCGCCAGCGTAGCGCGACGACCAAATCAAATGGCGAACGCCCGAGGCCTGTGGCCGAGGGCTGGGAGGACAAATGGCCAAGCGGATCGATCCGAAGACACTTCCCGAGACTGTCGGCACGCTTTATCCCCCGCCTTTCGACAAGCCCTGCCGCGCCCGCGGCCGCCGCAAGCTGGGCGATGCGGCCGGCCTGACCCAATATGGCGTCAATCTGCTGCGCCTGCCGCCGGGCGTCTGGTCCAGCCAGCGCCACTGGCACACCAGCCAGGACGAGTTCGTCTATGTGCTGTCCGGCGAAGTGGTGCTGGTAACCAATGACGGCGAGGAAGTGCTGAAGGCGGGAGAGTGTGCCGGCTTCAAGGCTGGCGAGGACAACGGCCATCATCTGCAGAACCGCAGCGGCGGCGAAGCCCTGGTGCTGGAAATCGGCACCCGCAACCAAGGCGATAGCAGCCCTTATTCCGATATCGACATGCTGGTGCCGCCGGACGGCAAACCCGTCCTCTATACCCACAAGGACGGCACGCCTTATGCCGACATCAAGCGGCGCGGGCCGGACGATCCCTGATAAAGCCTGCCGCGCCTGATTTTACGGCGTTTTTAGGCGGGTGCCGCCCCTGCCCGGATGACCTTGGCTGTGATAGGTTCCCGCGGGTTCGCCACTAGGGAGAAGATTTGTCATGAAGAAATTGCTTTTGGGCCTGGCCCTGACCACGGTTTTCGCCGCACCGGCTTTTGCCGCTCTCAAAGTCGGCGACATGGCGCCTGATTTCAGCGCCACCGCCAGCCTGGGCGGCAAGGATTTCACCTTCAAGCTCAACGAAGCGCTGAAGAAGGGGCCGGCGGTGGTCTATTTCTATCCGTCCGCCTACACCGGCGGCTGCGATCTGGAAGCCCATACTTTTGCGGAAAGCCATGAGAAGTTCGAAGCCGCCGGCGCCAGCATTATCGGCGTGTCGGCCGACAATCTGGAACGCCTCAACCAGTTCGCCGCCGATCCCAATTTCTGCGCCGGAAAATTCCCCATCGCTTCGGACGAGAGCCTCAATATCGCCAAGTCCTATAATCTGAAGACCACCGAAGCCAAGGCGGGCGCCAAGGATGTCCGCGGCGTCGAAATCGGGCACGGCTTCATCGAGCGCGTCACCTTCGTGGTCGGCAAGGATCACAAAATCGTGGCGGTGATGTCGTCCACCGACGACAAGCTGACGCCCGATCAGCATGTCGATAAGTCGCTGGCGATTGTGCAGAAGCTGGCTTCTAAGTAACCCCTCCGGCCTACGCAGGCTCGAGAGCCTGCTACGGCCACCTCCCCTACCAGCGCGCTTACGCGCGCATAGGGGAGGCGGGTCACGACCAAGCATCATGAAAAAGGCCCGGTTCATCACCGGGCCTTTTCTTTCCAGATGGGCAGCTCGTCTTGGCCCCGGCTTTCTTCCCCCGTTGGGCAAAGCCCATGTCCGCCAGCGGGCTTGCCCGCGTGGCGGACAGAGGGGGGTAAAAATTCGAACGCCCGGAGGCCCCGCTTCCGGGCGTTTATCTTTGCTAACGCAATCCAGAAATTTTTACTTTTGGTTAAGGACCGTAAGGGGAACGAGTTCCCGGCGCCTGGTGCAGGAAGGTCATAGGGCGAAAAATTGAAGCAAATCCAAGGATTTAGTGTTGCCCATAGGCCACGGAACCGTGACCGAGATACGTCTTTGACGGTGTCCGATCTCTTGCTTAAGTCCGGCCGGGCTGAACGTGGACGGGACTGACCTCCACCGCATGTCCGACAATGCCGCCGGTGGGGCACACGCCAGCGCCGGCAATTACGTGAAAAGCAAAGCCGGAGCGGCCCTTTGAACATCACACTACGTATGACCCTGCCTTTGGTTGCCATGCTCGCGGCCTTCTCGCCGCTGGCCGCCAGAGCCAGCGTCAATTTCGCCAGCGTCAATTTCGATCATGCGGGATCTTCCCTTCCGGGCACCTTCGCGGACGTCGACCATCGCGGCAGCGCCCCCTTCTCGATCACCGCTCCCGGCAGCATCGACAAGCTGATCGAACTGACCGATTTCGAGATGCCCGCCTTGCCGACCGTGGCGGTGGCAGAGCTGCCCCAGCCCTCGGTCGAGACGCCGCTTCACAAGCTGTTCTGCGTCGAGTATGCCCGCGCCCGTTCCGGCCTGGCGGTATTCGGCGACGCCAAATTCTGGTGGTCGCGGGCGAAGAATCTATATGCCCGCGCCACCGCGCCGGTGGAAAATGCGGTGATGGTGTTCTCCGGCTCCACGCGGCTCAAGAAGGGCCATGTTGCGGTGGTGACCAACATCATCTCCAAGCGCGAGATCCGGGTAGACCAGGCCAATTGGCAGAATCATGGTGAAATCGATCACGCCACCCCGGTCCTGGATGTCAGCGCCAAGAATGACTGGAGCAAAGTTCGGGTATGGGACATGCGGTCGAACGGCTTCGGCGCCCATGTCTATGCCATCTCGGGCTTTATCGCCAAAGAGCTGGTCAAGCGGGCGTCGAACGACTGATCTTCGCGAACGCCGTGTCCTGATGGACGTTTGCGGTTCGCTTTTCCCATGAGCAATACCGTTGCCGTTGCGGTTCTGTTTGCGGCCTTTCTGCACGCCGGCTGGAATGCGCTGATCAAGCGGGGCCAGGATGCGCTGGTCGCAACCATCGGCATCGTGATCGGCGCGGCAGTGATCTCGCTATGCCTTTTGCCGTTCTTTCCCCCGCCGGACCCTGCGAGCTGGCCTTTCCTGGTCACATCCACGGCCGCGCAATTTGCCTATTACACCCTCATCACCCGGATTTACCGGCGCGCCGATCTGGGCTTGGCCTATCCCATCATGCGGGGCACCGCGCCCCTGTTCGTGACCTTCGCGAACGCAGTTCTGTTTGGCGAAATTCTGTCGCCGTTGGGATTGGTGGGGGTCGTCTGCATTTCCAGCGGCGTTCTGCTGATCGCCGGCGGCAAACTCCACCGATCGGAATCCGCCGTAACGCTTGGGATGGCGCTCGGCACCGCCATCGTCATCGCTTTTTATACGGTGGTCGACGGAATTGGCGTGCGGCGGTCGGGCGCGCCCGCGGCCTACACGATGTGGATCTTTCTTCTCACCGGCCTGACGACGGGGGGATGGGGGGTGGTTCGGCGCGGCAAGCCGCTGCTGCAATCCCTCCGAACCCATCCCTGGGTCCCGCTTCTTGGCGGCGGCTGCACCTTGCTTTCCTATGGCATCGCCCTGTGGGCCATGACCCGGGCGCCGGTCGCAGCAGTGGCGGCGCTGCGCGAAACATCGATCCTGTTCGCGGTGCTGATTTCGGTATTTGCGCTGAAGGAAGCGGCGACCTGGTACCGGGTCGTGGCCGTGGCTTTTCTGATGGCCGGCGCGGTCGCCATTCGGCTTTCGTAGGGCCGGAAAAAACAAAAGCCCCCGCGAGATTTCTCTCGCGGGGGCTTTTTTGAATTGTGTTGGCGGGTTCTGATCTATTTCTCTTCTGCCCTTGGCAGACCTGGCAGCGTTCTACTCTCCCGCGGCTTGAGCCGCAGTACCATGGACGCAGAAGGCTTTGACGGCCGAGTTCGGAATGGGATCGGGTAGAATTCCTTCGCTATGACCACCAGGTCGGCAAAGGGCAGAAAAGAAAACCCGTGCGAAAACGCACAGGCGCACAATACGACACTTGGAGACCGATATTCTAATTTAATGGAATCATTGCCTGGCTTTGTTTCCAGACATGAAACGGTGCTGCTTGCGATCAAGCCAATCGAGCGATTAGTACCAGTAAGCTCAACGCGTTGCCGCGCTTACACACCTGGCCTATCGACGGGGTAGTCTTCCCCGGCTCTCAAGCGAAACCTGGTTTTGAGGTAAGTTTCCCGCTTAGATGCTTTCAGCGGTTATCTTGTCCGTATTTAGCTACTCGGCTATGCCACTGGCGTGACAACCGATCCACCAGAGATACGTTCTTTCCGGTCCTCTCGTACTAGGAAAAAGTCCTCTCAAGTTTCGAACACCCACGGCAGATAGGGACCGAACTGTCTCACGACGTTCTAAACCCAGCTCA
>JAZKAH010000004.1:0-39969 GCA_040389245.1 Pseudomonadota bacterium
CGTCGCCGGGCAGGCTGTGCTCAGTCAGCCCTTTCCTCGAAAGCAGGATGATGCCGTTCTGAGACGACGGCGCGCGTTCCAGAAACATGTTGATGAGCCGCAGCTCGGGAAGGTTGCCATTGTCTCTGCGGTAGGCCTGTGAGCCGTAGTTGATGCGGGGCATCAGTAGTAACAGACGCTCGCGCGCTCGTGCGTCGATCCCGCTTTGCCGGACAGGCTGCCGACGAACCGCCTTGAAAGCATCTCCACCCTTGGCGAGACCTTCGTGTCGTCGAACATCGCCGCGAACGCCCCCGAACATGCCAAAGTGGCAGCAAGTCCGGTCAGCCCTCGCGAGGACAAAGGGGCGGCGTCGGCCAGCGTGAGGCCAAGCAGGTTCACCCATGCGGTGCGATCGTAGAGCTTGACCGTCCTGACCCCCGCACTGGTGACGCTTTCGATCAGCGACAGGTCATAGGGCTGGCGTTCGCTGGAGCTGTTCGCGCTCGCGCCATAATCGTCGCTATTGTTGCGCGGGATCACGCTGGGGATGGTGAGCGTCACGCCGGCTGCGAGCAGATAGCGCCTCCCCTCAACTGCCGTATCGTCGCCGGTCAGGTAGACATCCGTAAGCCGTCCGAACATGCCTCCAGCCACCCACTCGTCGAGCAGGGACTGGAAGCATGTCTGGCCGTCCGCCGACTCATCCGCGCTCGGCGTGGTGCCGGACGGGATGATCTTCGCCAGCTTCAGTGCCGTGGTGACGACATCGGCGACGGTGGGCATTTACGCCTTCTTCGCGTGGGTTTCGGCGTTGGCTTCGGCGGCGCGCTCCGGCTCGGAGGGCTGGTCCGGCTTCTCGTCCTTGGCCTTGCCGACCTCGACGAACTCGGGATTGCCGCGCAAACGGCGGATGCCGTCCTCGTCGGTCACCTCCGATGCCTTGTCGCCGACGAAATCGACGCCGCTGGCATTGATGCTGTTGCGCCCGCCCGTATGCTGGCCGATGAACTTGAACTTTGCCATGGATTATCCCCAAAGAGCCGCAGAGGCGGCGGAAATCGAGAGCTGGCCGGTCGTCCAGTTGATCGCGACAGCATATTCGGTAGCCGGCTTGCCGGTGGCCGTGATCGAGATTGCGAACGTGCCGTCCGTGTGGGTGTTGATGAGCCACGCCTTGCTGGCAGTCAGGGCGATTACCGAAGTGCCGGTGGTGATCGCCGCCCCCGTGGAATAGCTCGTGCCGGAAATGCCGATGCCCGTCGCCGCGGTCGAGATATAGATGAGCAGCGGACGGGAGGCCGCAATGGTGACACCGGCAGCGTCCTTGATCGTGCCGGTGAGGACGCAGACATTTGCCGCGCCTGCCGCCACTGCCCACGATACGCTCGCCACGGCGTTGTCGAGCAGGTTCAGCTCGGCAACAGTGGAACTTGTCGCTCCGGTCGCATCGGTGATGCTGCCGGTAAGGCTCCAGACCGCCGAAAGGCCCTGACCGCCCTGCGCCGTCACCGTGCACTCGCCGCGAGAATAGCGGGCCAGCGCGCGGTCGTTGCTGTTCGCGCCGTTCAGCGTGGCGCCACTGGCCGCCGCAAAGATAACCGCGCCGGAACCGTAGCGCTCCCACTCGAACGAAAAGCCCGCAGGCAAATCGCGGGGCAGCGTCAGCGTCACCGTCGAGCTGCTGTTAATCTGAAGCAGACGATCGGCGCAATTGGCCGATATGGTCGTGTCGGCCGTGATCTGGATGATTTCCTTGCCAAGGCCGCGCGGCGACGAAGGCGGCGAGCCGATGCCAACAATAGTCATGAGCGACCTTTCAAGAAACAGGCGGGGGCACGAAACCCCCGCCTTAATGAGTTAGACCGCGAAGTTCGGGTCAACGAGGTAATTGACCACGACCTTGAACCGGCCCGCGGTGAACGTCGCCGCGTCGGTGTTGATCGTCGCGATGATCGTGGTCGGCCGGGCGAACACCTTGAAGCCGATGTCCTGGATGATGTTGACGAAGGGCATCCAGATGCCGGTGACGGGCAGGTGAACCGACACGTCGCCGGTCTGCGCGCCGAAATTGCCGAAGCCATCGGTATCGACCGAATCGACGCCGTTCGCGGCCCAGCCCACGTCGAAGTCGAGTTCCTCGGTGCCGTTGGTGTCGAGGTCCGACGCCTGCACGAAGCCGCCGTAAACGCAGGCCCCGGCCGGGAGCCGGCAAAGCTCGATGATCGACGCCGCCGCGATGTTGGAGGCGTAGTCATAAACGCCGACCGCGACCTGCGCCAATCCCTGCGCGCCTGCGCCCGAAATCGGATAGGTTCTCGCCGCGCGCGAGGTGGTATAAGTTGCCATTTCGATGATCCTTTATGCGTTGGAAAAGAGGGGCCGACCCGAAAGCCGGCCCGCTCGATTGCCTACAGTTCGGCGGCCGAGGCGACGGTGGCGATGCCCGTGGTGGCGAAGAAGCCGGTGACGACGCCATGATCCTTCAGATCGTCGGTGTCGCCGGTGCCGGTGCCGAACAGGTTCTTGCGGATGCCGTAGATCGACTCGATCGCGGTGCCCACCTTGTCCCCGTAGTCGAACTCCTGCGTGGCGGACTTCCACCGCTTTGCCAGAGCATAGGACAGCGCCTGCGCGCCGCAGAGATAGACCGGAGTCACCTCCGTGGTCGCCGAGTTGCCGAGGTTAGGATAGATCGGGAGGTCATCGACCTCCTTGATGATCGCGCCGTTCCACAGCAGATCGCCGCCCTCGAACAGCTTGGACGCCTGCATCTCGACGCTGGTGAGCGCCAGGACTTCGGTGTCCATGCTGTCGCGCAGGTTCTTGAACGCATCGGGCTTGGCGAACACCACGTAGTAGCGCTTGCCATTGCCGCCATCGCGCATCGGCCTGATCTTCGGGTTGCACGTCTTGGCCCGCAGGATCATGTCGTCGATCCGGGCCGTGGTGAGCAGGTCCGCGGAGGTGTCGAGCTGCGACAAGTCCGCCGACAGGTCGGTGCCGCCGGCAGAACCGCCCGCCGCATAGGCCCCGAACACGGTGCGATCGACATTATCGACCAGCCACGCATCGCCAATGGCGGCCGTGCGTGACAGGAAGGGAGTGCCGTTGAGCGAGCCGAGCGCCGTGATGATAAGATCGCGGGTATCCTCGATCGCCCAATCCTTCAGCGCCACACGGGCGCCCTCGCGAAGGCTGATCGCCGACTTCTGCTCGCTCATCTCCGCGACACGAACGGCATTGCGCCGCTTGTCCACGTAGATCCGCATGGAACGGGTCGCGAGGTCTTCCTCGTTGCCCTCCAGCGTGTTGGTGCCGGTCGTGGCCTGGTTGGTGAGCCTGCCGAGCAAGGCGATGGTGATCGAGTCACCCGACTTCTTCGACAGGTCTTCCTTCATCTGGATGACGGCGTTTTCGTCGGTGCCCATCAGGGCCTTGAAGCCGCCGTCCTGGATGTAGGCCTGGAAAAACTTGTCTTCCCATTGCTGGACGACAAGGCCGGTTGCGGGGGTGGTGTCTGCCATGTTGAAAGTCCTTGGAGGGGCAGCGCCTCTTGACGCTGCCTAGCTGTTGAGAATGTCGCCCAGCGGGGCGGGACCGGACCATGCGGGGCCGGACCTCGCGCCTGCGTTGCGTTCGGCGGAAAGGGTCGGTGGCAGCGTGGCAGGGGCGACGGCTTGCACCGCCTCGGCCTGAAGCTCCTCGCGGAGTTTCGCCTTCAGGGCGTCGATGTCCGTTGCCCCCAGCTCCTGCATCGTCTTGTGGGTGCGGGCGATTTGATACGCCTTGTTCCACGGATGCGGGTCTGAGAGCGCCTGTTGAACGATGGTCGGATTTTCAGCCGCCAAGCCGTTGAACAGGTCGAACATCTCCTGAAAGTCAGGATGTGCCTGCCGCATCAGCATCTCGGACGTATTGATCTGGCTGAGTTTCACGGCCTGATCGACCGCTTGCCCCGTTACCTGACCCCCGAAGTGCTGAAGCGCCGCTGCCTCGTCATCCCAGATTGAGGGTGGAGGAGCGGGTGGCTGCCGATTGGCCTGCTGTCGGTATTCCTCAAGCTGCCGTTCGGCTTCCTGTCTGCGTCTGCGTTCACCGATGAGGGCGGGATGCTCCAGCGGCGGCTCATTCGACGGCGCAGGCGACGCACCGGGTGCGGCTTCGGCAATTGGCTCGCCGGGCTGCTCTTCGCCCTTCGGAAGGAAGCGGCCATGCTCATCGCGCGGCCGTTCCGGTGCGGCTTCGGCTTCCACGGGCGCGGCTTCCGCCGCTGGCGCTTCTGCTTCGACTGCAGGGGTTCCGTTCAGAATGTCGTCCAGACTGGTGTTTTCGTTCTCCATGATGCCCTCGTTTACGCCCGAATAAGGCGGCGACCCTCAACGCCCGAGATGGCCCCGGCGACGGGCAAGGCAGCTACGGTGCTGCGATCTTGTTAAGCGGCCTGCGCGTCCCTTGACGGCTGCATTGCCGTGATGCGGTCGGTCTGCGCGGCGTAGACATCCACGCCCAGCTCCCCGCGCTTGATCTCCAGTTCGCCCCGTTTGATGGCGACCTCGGCCCGCTTGATCTCCAGCTCGTTGCGCTTGATGTCCAGTTCCGCCGCCGAAATGGCCGCGTCCATGGGATCGGGCTGCTCAGGAGCCTGCTGCGGTTCTGGCTGGGCGGCTTTCTGCGCCTGCGCGAGCTTCAACTGCGCCCCGGCCTCCTTGTCAGCGACATCGGCCGCAACGCCGCGCATCTGGAGCTGCTGCTGTTGCTGCTGTTCCGGTGACGGCGCCTGTTTCATCGCTTCAGCCAGCTTGTCCTTGTCCCGCAACGCAGACGACTGGATTGCCATCTCCCAAAGGGCGGGCTGCAGGTTCGGCGGCGCACCGGGCAGCATCTTGACGATCGTGTCGAACTGCTCCGCGGCGACCGTGGGCGTATCGACCCCCTCGTCAACCAGGATGTCCACATCCAGCTCGGTCACGTTGTTCTCGATGCGGACGACCTGCCTTGCCTGCGGGGTCTGGGCGAAGAAGGCGAGCTGCTGCTGCACGGCGGGATCGTTCACCTTGTCGCCCAACTGCTTCAGCGCCTCGTCCATGCCCGTGACCGGCTTGTTGAGCCCGACGAACCGAACGTTCTTTTCGTTATCCGTGACCCTGATCCACCGCTCCGCGTTCCAATGCTGGCGGATGCGGGACCAGACTGAGCGGTAAACCGCGAGGCTCAACCGCCGGATGCAGTCCAGATAGTCCGCGGCCTCGGTCATCCCGCCCATCTGCTGCAGCGCAATGGCCTTGCCGCTTTGCGTGTTGGTGTCCTTGCCGGCCAGTGCGCTGTTTGCCCCGGTGCGGTGGATATGCTCCCGCGCGTCCATCATCAGGTTGAGATTGCCGGCCAGCATGTCGGACGTGTTCAGAATTTCGACTTCATTATGCTCGCCGATGAACACGCCATCGGGGCGCGAAAGCTCCTTGCGAACCGCATCGGCGTCCTGACCGACCGAGGGACTGACCCTGACCTGCCGCGTGTTGACGGTATGCAGCGACTTGGACCGGCGCTTGTTGATCTCGTCCTGCGGGGAGATCATCGCCTGCACTTCGCCGTAGCGGTTATTGTCCCGGTCAACGTAGAGAGAGATCGCCTTGATCGGGCATTCGGGCTCGCCGTCGTCGCCCATATACGGGCTCGGCATCGGCTCGACCACGAACCCGCCCTTGGTGAACAGGCAGAGCATCCACTTGCCCTGCTCGATGTAATAATGCTCGCAGATGCGGACCCGGCGCCGCTTGTAATCCGACCACAGCCCGTGCTTTGGCTTGTCGTCATAGGTTTCGCTAAACTGCCCGCTGAGCCATGTGCCTTCCAGCGCCTCGGTGGCGTCGGGAAACTTCTGCTTCGCCGCGTCAAGATCCATCCAGATGACCTGGCCCAGGAATGCCGCGTCCTCGAAGTCGTCCTCGCTCGACTGCGGATCGTAATAGAACCTGTCCCACGCGATCGAGCGAATATCCGGGTCGAGCCCTTCCTTCGTCCGCTTGACCCCGATCATCACGATGCCCGTGCCCTCGATGGCAAGGTGCTTCGATGCCCGGCTGCGCTTGTCGTCCCACCGGCTGTCGTCGCAGACGTAGCGGATCGCGTCCGTTGCCGCCCTCGCCGCATCCTCGTCATCCGGGTTGCGGGGAAACGCCTTCGGGTCCTTGCGGGTCTGCTTCTCGAGCCCCAGCATCGTTTTGACCTTGGGCTTGATCTCGTTGAACGTCACGACAGGCTGCCCGCGATTCTTCAGGGCCGCTTCCTCGTCGGACGTGTGCTGCTTGTCGTCGAAATAGTCGCGGCACAGCTCGGACTTCTGGCGCGCCGGGCGGGTGGTGTTTTCCGAATCCTCGAACTGCTTGCAATAGGTGGAAAGCTGCTCGTTGGAGGTCATAGCTTTTTCCAATCCAGACCTCCCTCATCCTTGCCGAATGCCTTGTCCCAGCGGTCGCCGGGTTTCTTCTTGGGCTGCGTCTTCACAATCGCCGGATGGGCCATGTCGATGGCGCGGCCGATCAGACTCGCCACGTCAACCTCGTCGTCATGCTTGCCGGCGGGGAAGGACAGATACTCCGATACGTCCGCGCCGGGCTCGAACCGGACCTTGCCCATCGCTGCCCGCGCCTGAAATCCTCGCGCCCTGGTCGGTTTGTCGTGGATGCTCGGTAGCCATTCGAGCCGGCAGAACACCTTGCGCTCCAGCATCCGGCGCCGCAGCATGGGCTCGATCGCCTTCTGGATCACACCGCCCTCGCCGAACCATGCGAGCGGCTTGTGCTTCGCGATCAGGTCCAGCTTGGCTTCGATCCACTTGTCCGATGAGGTCTGGCCGCGCCAACCGTCCACCCGGTAGAGATTGCCCTCGCTATCGACGCCCCAGACCCGGTGAACCGTGTAGTCGCCGCCTTCCTCCGTCACCGCATAGTCACTGGTGCCGTAGAGGTTCAGCTTCTCAGGCTTGTCGATCCATTCCCTCAGCCAGTCACGTTGGAAGAACGTGCCTTCGTCGGGCTGCGGCTGCTGCTGGTAGAGGGCAGACCATTCGCGCGGGCCGATTGTGTCCCTGATCCTTTGCAGGGTCTCCAGCGGATACCATTCGGGCCAGAGCGCCTCGCCGTCGCGACTGATCGCGGGCAGGTCCAGAACCTCCCACTGGTCCGCGTCGTGTTCAAGCAAGCGACCGGCAAGATCGTCCTCGTGCCAACGGGTCTGGATCAACACGATCGCCGCGCCCGGCATCAGGCGGGTGTAGAAGGTGGACCGATACCAATCCCATACGACATCCCGCCGGCGCTCGCTGTCGGCTTCCTCACGATCCTTGAACGGATCATCTATCAGGCCAATGTCCGCGCCTCGCCCCGTAACCGCTGTGCCGACGCCCGCGGCAATGTAGCTGCCGCCATGCGACGTGTTGAACCTGTTCGCGGCCTGGCTGTCCTGCGCCAGCGCGACGCCGGGGAAAACCTGAGTGAACTCAGGCTCGGCAACGATGTTTCTCACTGACCGGCCAAAGTCGTTGGCGAGGTCGGAATTATACGAGGCTGCAATGATCTGACGGCGCGGGTTCCTGCCCAATGCCCATGCCGGGAAACGCTTCGATGCCAGCTCCGATTTGCCGTGACGGGGCGGCATGAAGATCATCAACCGATCTATGTCGCCGCGCTCGACCGCCTCCAGTTTCTCCGCAATGCGTTCGTGGTGACCGGCGCGAGAATAGAGGCTGTTCGTGAACTCAGTGAACGCGAGCAGGCTTTTCCGCGCCCGGCGGATCGCAAGCTGCGTCTGAAGATCTTCCAGCTCCGCCAGCGAGGAGAGGAGTAACTGTCTCGGTGAGGGCGCGGATACGCTCGATAAGCTCGTCATCGGTCAGCTCGCCTCGTTCGTCTCCGAAGTTCAGCGTCAGCTCCTTGGGCAACAGGCTGGCGATCACCTTGAGGTATTGATCCGGCTTCTCGTCACGGACCTTCACGATTGCCGCGACGCCATGCTCCTTGAAGTCGTCGTGAAGCGCCTCGATGAAAGCTTCGCCCAGCTTGTTGCGCGCGCCTTTCGGCCGGCCAGGACCACCATTATTCCCCGGTATGAAACGGTTGCGCTCGTCACGCTCGATCGGAAGCGGGGTCGCCATGAGCCTAGGTCGTGATCCGCACCGCTTCGCCATTGGCGTCGGGAACGATCATGGCAGCACCTGAGCCGTTCCGCCTTCAGTCGCGGCCATCGTGGTCGCGATGAAGTTGGCGCACTCTTTCTCAGCGGCAGGCACGGTGAAGTCGCTGATGTGGAACTGGGTGCCGGACGAAGCACGGCGGCGAAGGCGCAGAGAGCCGTTGCCGAGGTCGGTGACCTGATAGAGGATTGTGCAGGGGGATGGGTCGCCGGTGAGGGGCATGATGTTCTCCTAAGTCACTCTTGCTTGGTAAAGGGCCAGAAGGGTGGTGAAGTCGGTGAGCGTGGCAGTCGGGCCGAGAATGAAGCCTCCCGCCAGTGTGCCCTGGAAGAACTGGGAAGCAGTCGACACCACACTGGCCCCCATGCGAACCCTCGAGATCGTCAGTGCCCCCGACGCTGTGGAGGCAGTGCCATCCGATACACCGTTGAGATAGACTGCGCTGGTGCCGCCAATGTCGCAGACAAGGCCGAGAGTGGAGCCGCCAGAAATTGTCGATGCGCCCGTAAGCGCCGTGGTGCCAACTGTCGCGGTCATTACCGGGCCGGATGTATTGCCAAGCGCGCGGGTTGAAGATGCTGTCGAACCATAAGAGAGTGCACGCCGAACGCCAGTCGGGGCAGCCACTGAAATCGCCGCACCCATGTAGAGATCAGTGCTGGCATCCGGCCAATTGACCACATTCCCCGTCCCCAAAAGCCGCTGCGTCGTCCCGTTGAACGTCACGCCGCCCTTGTTCGAGAACAGGGTTGCATCCCACTGAGGGGCGGCAACCTCAACCGCTAGATCGACCTTTTGCGTGCCGTATGCCGCGGTCCATAGGGCCACGTCGTTCGTCGCCGGGGTGATCGTCAGGTATTGGGCAGGATTGGGGTCGGGGAGATACCATGCCGAAACGAGCTTGCCGGCGGCTTCCAGCGCGGCAAGAGCGGTGCCGAGCGCATCTGGATTGGCCGCAGCCCCGCCCCCCTGCGTCGCGGCGGTCATGACAATATCCTGGAAGCGCATGGTCAGGCCGCGAAGTCGCCGAAGGCCGTTGCGGTCATATTGGCGCCGGTGGTGATCTTCCATGCGCCAGAGACGCTGAACGCATTGATGGGGATCGTGATGGGGCGAAGGTCGGCCAGCGTGCCGGCGGTGATCTTGGCGACCTCAACCGCATTGTCCAAGACGTAGGAAGTGCCCGCGCCAGTGGTGGCAGGGTAGAAGATCACATGGCTGAGAAAGTCGCCGGTTGCCCCGGTCGCGCCCATCACCTGCCCGGTCTGGCTCGCGGTGACGATCTCATATTCGAGCCCGGCAGGCGTGACTGACAGGGAGCCTGCCGGGGCCTGCGCGCCGATTGCGGACGGCAGGGGAACCTCGACGCCTGCGCCGGTTGTGAGCACGCGACCGCGGCTCCGCACATAGGGGCGTTCGTCAGCCATAACTTGTCTCCGGGGTTCTCAGCGGATCAGGGGAACGAGGAAGGCGAGCGTCGCGCAAGCGAGGCCGGCGGATGTCAGCGAGCGCCCCTTCGCCGTGTCGATCACGAACAGGACGAACGCAGCAATGAGCAACGCGATGGTGAGCGTGAGCGTCATGGGCGGCCTTTCGAGGAAATATCCCGGCGCGCTCCCCCTGCCCGTTACGTGAGGAGAGCAAAATAACGGCTAGTGGCGCGCCGGGTCCGGCTGCGGAAAGGGTTAACCGCGGGGCCGGAATGGGAATGGATCAAAGCGGTAGCAGTCCCGGTGAAGCGCGGTCTGCGCTCATCCCCGGTCATCATGGCAAGGGCGTAACTGTCCCGAAGGCGACGCTCGCTCACCCGCCGACTATGCGGCAGCCAACAAATTAGGCCGATCGCTTCCTATCTCATCCGCCCGCAAAATAAAAGTGGGAATTTTCACCACCGTATCGCCGTTGAAACAGACCAGGGTGAATTTGCCCCTGCTCCCCTCCACGATTCCGGCCAACCCCTCGAAAGCGCCCCTCCCAGGCACGGTGGCGCCACGGGCATAGGCCTTCAGCTTGGCGAGCGGGACGGCGCGATGTTCGGCCATGCGAAGCGACTGCAGCTCGCCATCGCGGACAAAGCCGAAGTCCCCCAGATCGTGGAACAGCGAGAAGTCATGATGGGCCGGCTTCCTGAGACCAACGCCGCGGCGGGACTTGACCGGCATGTCTGCCAGCTCAACCAGTGTCCAAAGATGGCGGGCGCAGGCGAAGACGAAGCCGGCCATGATCGGCCGCCTGACCTCGCGGCGGACGTTGGCGCGCGGAATGCGAACGATCCGCGTCTCAACCGGCGTCCAGACCTCGAACCCATCCTCTGCCAGGCTAGCGGCCAGCGGCAATGTGCTGCGGCCCGCACAACGCAAAATACACCATCGTTGCCCCATCCCGCTCTCCTTCATGGTGTTTGGTGGTTCAATATCAATGAGTTAGGCCGCTTTTCGCTCGATGAAATACTTGCTCCCGTCCTCGCGATAGCGGGCGGTTGCCCCCAGGCGCTCCAGCCTGTCGTTCAGCTCGGCCGTGTCTTCGGGGGACATGGCCTCGCCGCGGCGGTTCATCACGTCGCGCTTGGTCGGCGGAGGGAGGCGGGACTGGCGTTCGCGATCCTCGGCAATGGATCGGCGGCGCTCGTTGAACAGGCGCTCGGTTTCTGCCGTGATTGCCGGGATGATCTTGGCGGGGTGGTCCGCAACCTTGCGGGCATGGTCGCAGCCGATCCGCAGGAGGTCGAGCGGCAGATGCCCGACCGTGCCGCGAGCAACCTTGAACCATTCGGTCCTGGCCCCTTCCGTCATGCCGGCGGGGACGCAGAGCGTGAGGCAGGCCGCCAGCTCAGTGACCAGTTCCTGCGGGGTGGCGGGCGTCAGGGCCGAACACGTCCGGGAAGGCGGCGACGGCGGATCGAGCCGTGGGGCCAATGCCATCGTCGGGTTGATCTCTTCCCATGCCGTTGTTGCGTTGTCGGTCATAATTGCCCTCGATCACCTTGAGAAAATTGGTTGGGCTGAGCAGCCAGTCGAACGTGAAAAATGTCGGCGGCGGCGATCCTCCGAGGTAGGGGGATGATGCGGCGCGGTTGAGCGCGGCCCGCCAGCCATCATCGCCATGCTCGGCGAGACGCTGGGTGAGCGATTTGCGGCGAGCATCGCTGTAAGCCGTGGCGAGCGGCCAGCGCTTGACCTTGGCGACCTCGTTCCAGAGGATCATCGAAGCGGGAAGAAGGCGAGGTTTCGCGCGCGCAGTTGAGGCGCTAGCCTCAACCTCTTTCTCTTCTTCTCTTCTCTTCTCTTCTCGCTTAAGCTCAGCTTGGTCTAAGCCGTTGTTTTCCTTTGGCGGGGCTGCATTTTCAGCGCGCTTTCGTCCACCTTTCGCGCCGCTTTCGGCTCGTTCTCGCGCAGATAATGCGGCTGAAACCAGTTCGACGTCGGCGCGAGCGTTGGAAAGCATGCCATGGCCGGCGGCCAATTTGCCCAGGCTGAGTAGCCTTTCGCGGATGGCATTCCACTTCCGAATCGAGACACCGCACACGCCTGAAAGCCAGCGGGCATCGTCCGGGATCGGGCCGCCGCGGTCATAGATCAGGTCGAGGCACAGGCTGTATGCGCCCTTCTCTTCAAGAGTGAGCATCATCGTCCCGTGGATGAAGTCGGCGCCGCAGCGCTTATACCAGCGCGCGGTCATTCCATTTCCTTCAGCAATGAAGGAGTGTCCAGCTCGGCTTGGATGCGCTCGGCTAGGTCGATCTCCTCATCCCGCAGCCGTTCGATGAGTGCCTTCCTAGGGCCGCCGAGCGGGATATATTTCCCGGCTTGGCGGCGGCTGTCGTCGATCTGTGCTTTGATCGCCCATTCCAGGCGCAGGCTTTCATCCATCGTCAGGGCACGGGTGCGCGACAGCGCGTTCAGGCTGGCCTCAACCTGATCTGCGGTGAGCGTGCCGTTGCGGCGCCATGACGAGGGGGCGCTCAACCGGAAGCCTTCTCGCGCCCGTGATTTCTGTGATAGTCAAGCTCGGCCTCCGCAGCGCGGCGGGCCTCTCTGGCCTCATCTAGAGAGGCGAAACTCCCTAGGTGGCAGTATTTCCCATCGCGCCTTATGCGGGCGTGCCAAACTCCACGCTTTGCGTTCCATGTCACGCCGGTAACACCGGAGGTGTTGTCCCTTCGGCGAGACATGTTCCTGCAATTCAGCGTCCGGGTGGCGGCCCGAAGATTGCAAAGCCTATTGTCGTGGCGCTTCCCATTGATGTGGTCGATTTCTGGCGGCTCTTCATTGTGGACAAGCTTCCAGATAATCCTGTGGGCGAGGAACGAGTCGCTGTTGATTTCGCACAGAATTGCGCCAGCAGACGGCGAGCCGGCTCGTGTGCCGGCCAGCCTTTTGTTCCAACCCGTGGCATTGGCGGCGCAAGGGAAGTGCCAGTCCGGACGACAGCGCCAGAAAAGCGATCCCGTTTCCGGATCATAGCGAAAGCATTCAGCCAAGAAGGACTGCGATGGGAGTGGCTTCGTTTTCATTGGCTTCCAATCACAATGACGACGCGGCCATTTTTGACGGGCTCGGCACGCTTCAGGGCGTATTCGAAGCGAACGTCATTCACGCCCAAGGCGTCGGCGATGCCGTCGATCCCGGCCTTCACACTCGACAGCATGGTATCCAGGTCGCGGCGGCGCCTGTCAGGCGGGTGGAAAGTGAAGGCGAGCGTGATCGGGCCTTCGCTCGCGCAGGGGTTGCGGCCAGAGCGCCAGAGGGCGTCTGCCAACCAGTATGAGGTCTCGCGATACGCCTTCGTCACCCGCGATTTGGCGAGGAAGTGGATGCGCGCGTTCGGGCTCAGCTCCTTGGGAGGCCATGGGAGGGTCAGCTTCATTTGCGCCGATCCGGCGTCTTGAACGCGCTTACGCCCTCGTCCTCGCGGACCATCGAGTCCAGCTCGACAAGCCATGCGGCCTCAGGCCAGCAGAAGAACAGGAAGTCCTGTCCATTGATGCCGACGCGAGCAGTCAGGACATTGTTCGTGACGAGCGGGGCGTTCATGCCGCCTCCGTCCACTGGACGCCGTGCCGCGACCCGTATTCATAGATGCACTCGATCAGGTCGCTGAACTCGGCCTTGCGCAGGCGAGACGACTTGAAGCCGATGGGAACGACACCCTCCCCGTCCAGCCCCGGCTCCCAGGTGAACTTGAACCCGGCCTTCGCCATGAACAGGCATTTCCACCCGTCAGGCGTCAGAGAGCGACCCTCCGGCTTGGCGCGGGATACGTCACCGATCATCGCCCACATCTTGTCGTTCTGTTCGTCGGTGCGCTTGGGCTCCTTGACGTTCAGGATGAACCCGGGCGGCGCAATATCGACCAGTTGCCGGCCAGCGGCGCGAGAGGCCTCAGAGCGCAGGACGATGGTTTGGCCGGCGCTCATTCCGCCAGCCTTTCCGCTTCGGCCAGCAGGTCGATGCCGTGGAATACCCAGAAGCCGGAATGACCCAGCGCTTCGACGCTTTCGCGGGGGCCGTGCTGGATCTGATGATGGGCCGGGCACAGTGGCACCACGCGGAAATTTGAGCGCGACAGCCGGCCGCCGTGGATCGATGCGGTTACATGGTGCACCGTGGATTGTGCGCCGCAGACGAGGCACGGCATGGCGGCGATGCGAGCCATGTGCGCCCGCTCGGTCGCCGGCACCCCCGCCCTAGGCTTGCGGCGCATTGGCCCCCGACGCAGGGACTTGGTCTGCATCAGGGGCGTTTTGCGCGAGAGGGGCGTGCGGAGCATCAGGCGGCCCTCTTCAGCCGCGCTGTGCGCTCTGGGCTGCGGCAATAAGCGATGAAGCCGGGCGCGTTCAGGTTCTCTTTCTGCGTGCCCCACTTAAGGTTGTCCTCGCGATTGTTCAGCCCGTCTTCGTCGCGGTGGATGACCACTGCCTCGGGGAACGGCTTGGGACCGTGGAACGCTTCGCAGACGGCCTGGTGGACCTTGATGTTGCCGAAGAACTTGGAGAACACGTTCCGGTATTCGTGCTTCGCCCCCTTTTTTGCGCGGGTGATCGCGCCCGCCACGGGCTTCGGCAGATAGAGCCGGACGCCGCCGTTCGGGAGCGGGGCATGGCGAGGCGGCAAGAGGATTCTCCCCTCGTCGCTCGCCATGACGCCCGGCAGGCTCGGCACTGGTTTCCAGCGCTCAGCCACTAGAAAGGACAATCATCGTTCAGATCGTCGTCGGCATAGGCCGGCTGATTGCCGCCGCGGTCTTCCGGGGCATCGTCCTCACGCTTCTGCGCCTTGATCGCGTCCTGCAACCATGGCCGAAGCTGCTCCCATGAGCCGAGATTGTCGGCGTCGTAGAGCAGCGTGTCGCCCTCCAGAGCCGGGGGCGTGACGCCGGGCGGCAGCTTCGCGACGGCGCCGACATTGGCATAGACGCCGCCGCCTTCCTTGGGGGCGTGCGTGACGGTGATGAGGCAGGGCTTGCCCAGGATCGTTGTCACGTCGAACTTCTTCAGCTCATCCGGCGTGAACGCCCTGCCCCGCCATGACTGCAGGATCTTCCGCAGCGCCGCCTTCTCGTGCAGCGACAGGGTGAACTTGGAGCCGATCGCCATCGGCCCTTCGTGCTGCACGCCGTCCTTTTCATAGGACAGGCGCAGCGCCGGGATTTGCCAGCGCAGGTAGATTTTGTGCTGCGTCTTGGACTGGCCGGCGTAGTTGGAATCCTGCAGCCCGAGATCGACGAACATGTCGCAGATCGCGAGATGGGAGCCTTCGGGAACGGGGGCAAAATCCTTGCCGCCGGTATCACTTGCATAGGTAGACATGGTTCATTCCTTCATCAAATGGCATTTCGCCGTTGGTTTCATTTCCGTCTGATTGTGAGGCTGACGCCTCCGTTATCGAGCGACACGCCGTCGATTGGCCCCGTGTCCAGGCCAGCCTTGATCGCCGCCATGTCGGGCTTGCGAACAATTCTGCAGTATTCGTCGGGCACCGCCGCTTCGTCCGTGACGACAGCCTTGGGCGCCACGTCGCGGATCGAAAGCGTCGCTTCGGGCAGCGCCAGCTTGTCGAGCCGGGCGCAGTCCAGCAGCGCCTTCAGGGCCTCGCGCGTCGTCTCGATCCGCTGCTCCGCCCTGCCCTTGCGGGTGTTGCGGTCGCCGATCTGCTCCTTGAGCGCGGCGACATTGCCCTCGTCTTCCTCGATCTTGCCGAGCAGCCGGCGGACCCATTCAAACAGGTCCGTCTCGCCTTCGAGCGTGTCGAGATAGGCGCGCTCGTCGTCGTCGAGCTGGTCGCGCAGATGGGCGGCGATGGCCTCCACCTGCAGCCGTGTGAGGTCCAGGCGCTCCATGTCAGGCGGCCTTCGCCATGCGCTTCGCGGCGCTATCGAGGATCGCCGCTTCCGGGGTGGCGCCGACGCCCATACCCTGCTCCGACATGAACACGTCAAAGGGCCATGCGTGGAACGTGGCGCGGGGAAGCAGGTCGCTCGCGGGCACATAGACGACGCGCTCAATGCCGTGTTCCTCGAACATTTCTGCGAGGGTCATCTTGCTCTCCTTTGGATTTGGGCCGCACGGTTGCGGCGGTAGCGCTCGCACTCGAAGCTGTTGCGGGTCTGCTCGACCATGCGCTGCAGACGACGGCGCGCGAGAAGCTGGCGGACGAGGCGGATCATCGCCGCGGCACCTTCACGACATCGCCAACCTCATCCTGCATTTCATCAGCCCTCTTCCCGACCACGAGCACAGCCCACAGGACGAACAGCAGGCCGATAATGACGATGGCTGCGAGGATGAGGCCGATGAGCTTCATGCTGCGCGCTCCCCGAATAGCTGGCCCTGTCTCTGGGCGTCCTCGATGCGGCGGCAGGCGATGTCGAACCAGTCGGGGTCTTGCTCGATGCCGAAGAAACGCCGGCCAAGCTTCAGCGCGGCAACGCCGGTCGTCCCGCTGCCCATGAATGGGTCTAGGACGACTTGACCGGGCGCGGACGAATTGCCGATCCAGTAGCGCATCAGCTCGACGGGCTTCTCGGTCGGGTGCGAGGAGTCGTCGCGCTGGAAAATCGTGACGAGGTTCTTGGACGCGGGATCATTGATCGTGCGCGCTTTGCCCTTGAACATGAACAGGCCGAACTCGGTGACATTCTGATAATACTTGTTCGGGAGAGCCGTGCGCTTGTCCCAGACCAGCAGCGTGTGGAACCGAAAGCTCGCTTCCTCCGCCGCGATCTGCATCGCCTTCACGTTGCGCCCGTTGGACATGAAATAGGCTTGGGCGCGCTCCCCAAGGGCTGCGAACACCAGCGGCATCCATTCGGAAAACTCGAGATCGCAGGGCACGATGTCGCCCTGATTCCCATAGTCCTTCATCCAGCCGCCGAAGCCGCCTTCAAGCTGCAGGTTCGCCGCGAACCCGCCTTTTGAGACGAGATACGGCGGGTCGGTGCAAACGAGATCAGCGGGCGCCAATGTGGGCAAAATCTCGCGCGCATCCCCCAGATACAGCGTCGCCGCCCCGATGTGTTCGATGCGGGTCACGCCACCGACCTCAACACAGCGACCTTGCCGCGCAGGGTCTCGTCCTCTTTCGGCCCGATCTCGCGCCCCGCCTCGCTGTCGGGATGGTGGGCGCGTTCCTTGGTCAGCAGATAGTCGGCGACGACCTCGGCAATCTCGTCATGGTCGATGCCCTCGGGAACGCGGACGATGCGCCGGTCATCCGGGAGCAGCAGCGAGAGAATGTCGTCGGGCACCGCGTCGCACAGGGCATATTGCGCCGACACCGGCATCAGGGCGGGGACCGCCTTCCCCTTTTCGTCGGGGAAGTAGGAAAGCAGAGTCGAATAGGGGATGCCGCTGTCGTAGCTGACGCCCTTCATCGACAGGCCCCGGCGATCCATCTCGCGGCGCATCTGGGACTGGCGCGTCTTCAGGATGCTGGAAACGTCACGCATGATCCCGACCCTTGATCGAGGTTACAGCCCCCCCATGGATCGACACCTGACGAGTATCGGAGAGGCATGTGAGAGGGTGGTGGTTGAGTGCGCGCATCGGTCAGGCGTCCCCGAACCGCAGGCGGGGCTCGCGCTCGTGAACGCGGTCGATGAATTGCTCGAAGGCGAAGAACTTGCTGGTCGGCATCGACATCAGGGCTTCGGCCTTCAGGATGCTGACAAGCTCGGCGATTTTTGCGCCGTGAGATTGCGTCTCGCGCTCGCTACCGCCGCTCATGCTGCCGCCTTTCGGGCCTCTGCGACGATCGACGAGATGGCGGCGGCGTCGATAGCTCCCTCCGTTTCGCGTTCGAGGCGCAGCGCCAGTGCTGGCGGAACGTCATCCGGCACTTTCGGCGGGCTGTCCTTGGCGCCAGCCAATTGAGACAAGCGCCCCTTGCTGACATCAGCCGCCGCCGCGAGGTCGGTGAGGCTCATGGCGCCGGCGCTATCGAGATATTCGCGGATCGTCATTCCGCTGGTTTAGACTATCTAAACGCGCGGGGTCAACAAAATAGTTTAGGGTGGCGAAACGCATTTCGCGGGCGGAGAGGCTATGCTTTCCGAATGCCGAAACCCGCGCATGACTGGCATTTGGCCGAGTGGCTGACGACCTTGCGGAAGCGGCAAGCCGATCTCGTCCGCGATCTCGACTGGAACAAGGCGAAGGCCAGCCTGATGGTCAATTGCAAGCAGCAATATACGCGCGACGAAGTGAACGAGCTGGCCGCCTATCTGAATATCCAGCCCTTCGAGCTTCTTATGCACCCCGAGGACGCGATGGCCTATCGCCAGCTGCGTCACGCCGCCGAGGTTATGGTGCAAATCCCCTTCGCCGGCACCGCTAGCGGCGGTCCTGAGGACGCGGACCAGGTATCGACCGCGCAGGCTGGCTGACCGCTTCTAGCCCCGTTCACGCACCCTGAACTGATTCGGCGCGTTCGCCCTCTGCTCACGAATTAAGTTTCGTGCGCCTAAACTATTTTGTTGCATATCCAGTTTAGCGTGTCTAAACATATTCCCAAGGCGAGCCGACCAAGGCCCCTTGCGGAGAAACCCCTTCCGCAAATTGTCCTGCCCCAAGGACTGGTCGGCTCGCCCCCTGAATGGGAGCGCGATTGTGGCACGCAAGATTGACTGGAAAAAGCAGATCCTGCGCTCAAGGGCGCTCGAACAGTGGCGTCGTGTTCGCGAGGCGATGAAAGCCGGCAAGCGGGCCGCCCCGGCGGCTGACGATCAAGCCGATCGCGCCTAAGCCATGCCCGAACACAAAGCCCTCACCCGCTCCCTCACCGCGATGCGCTCATACCGCATCGAGCAGCGGCGCGACTTCGTTTCCGGCTTCGATCACCAGCTTCGCATCAGCGGGCCGAGCGTGGGCGGCTATGGCGACCTTCACGACAGCTACGGCGGCAAGTTCCCGACCGAGGCCGGCGCACGGCTTGCTGGCGAGCTGTTCGTCGAGCTTGGGATTTTGCCCGCGTTCCAGACTGCCGAGCGAATTGCGATCTATCGTGAGGCCGCGGCTTTGCGGAGGGCGGCATGATCCGCACCTTCACCCACGCCGCCATCATCTTCCTGCTCGTGTTCGGGGGGATATGGCTGTGACGATTTCGGCGTGCCCCTGCGGGTCAGGCTTTCGTCCTTCGGATCGAGCCGCTGCGCGTCTCGCCGGTTTCCGCTTCAATCCTTCACGCAAGGGAATTTGAGATGGCTTTCACATACGAGCGCAAGATCGATGCCCTTGGGGGTGCGCGCGGCAACGAGTCCGAAGAGTGGCACGACGGCTATTCGGAGGCTGTGAAGCTGGCGACGGAGATTGGCGCCGACGCGGATGCGATGATCGACGAGTTGATCGAGGCGCTGGACGCCATCGTCAATCCGAGCAGCCATTCCAAGCTCAGCAAAACCCTAGAGGATGCCGAGCTTCTGCTCAGGCGCATCGCCGCGAGGGTGGCATGAACGTCCCCTTCCGAGGCTACACATCGAAGCGCTATTGGGCGCGGGCGAAATGGCGCGGGCTGCTGCGCTTCCTGCGACGCCTTCCCAGTGAGACCCGACGAGCTATCCGTCATATCTGGTGGCGCTGGACCAGTGAACGCAATCGCGTGCTCGAAGAGCGCGACCGCCTCGCCGAGCGCAACGAGTTCCTGTTCAAATGGGCGAAGCGGTCGGATCAAGCCCTGTACGAACTCAAGGTTGAGCATCGCGGCGCGACCATCGAAACCCTACGTCTCATCGCCGATGAAATCGACTGCGAGCCGGGTTGCGAAAGAGTTGGTCCGATGGATTGGACAACGGGCGTGACCGAATGCCCGCTGTCTGATCGCGGAGATTGCCCTTTCGACAAGGCGTGCGCCCTTCGCGAACTGGCGACCGCGCTGGAAACCAAAGCCGCCCGCGATAGCGATGGAAGCGGCAAAGCCGGCGAGACCGGAACGGGCTCGACCGAAGGCGACAGCGCGGGTCCGAAGGACATCGCCCGATGAACCCGCCCATCACGACCCCCGAAGGCATCATGCCCATGGCCCGCAAGATGGGCGAGCTTTGCAGCCAGTTCCTGCGCCACCAGGTCGATGCGACCAACGCGCGGGCCGAGTTCAACGCCGCATGGGAAGCCGCAATGCGCGAGCGCCAGGAGCGGATTTGGAACGCGGAAGCAGCCGGCCCGCCCCGCATCAATTCACGTCAGGGAGATTGAGAGATGACGACGCAGCCCCTCCCCACCCACAATACCACCGCCGATGCGGGGGTGCTGGGCAACCTGTCGCTGCTGCTGGCCGATTGCCGCCAAGCCCTGTTCGACGCGGTGAAGCAGGACGAGGGCGCGGGCAATGCCCTTCGCTATGAAGTCGGCCGGGCGATTGGTCTCATGGGCCGCGCGATGGACGCGCTGAAATGAAGCGCGAGGAACTCTTCCAGCCCGCCGCCGACTGGAGCGGGCAGAACTGGGCCGCGCGCATCGACCAGTGCGCCTCCATGCTGTTCTGCCACGGCTACATTCCGCTCAGCCAGCGCGAGAAAATCCACAAGAAACTGACGGCTGAATGTGAAGCCGCCGCCATCGCAAAGGCGACCAACAAATGACCGCCACCATGGACCGGGAGGAAGCGGAGAGGGTTGTGCTGTGTCGCAACTGCGCCGGACAGGGATGGGTCTGCGAGAACCATCGCGACCAGCCGTGGGAAAACGATGGAGGCACTTGTTGCGGCGGTGCGGGCGCTCCGTGTCCAGTTTGTCAGCCGGAGATGGCCTGCGCTCCGTACTCTGCCTCACGTACCGAGCTTGAAGCCGCCCGCGCATTGGCCGTCATCGACCAGACGCGAGCGAACGCGGATCGCGAACGCATACACCGGTTAGAGGGCGCGATTCAGGCCATGGCAGCCCTTGTCCAGCCACTCAAGAAGCAGGGCGAGGATCGCATCTGGCGGCCAGTCCGCCGGCTGTTGGACATTGCCGACGCGGCCATTCTGGATCGCTGGCCCGCACCCCCATCCCCCGTCTCGGATAGTGAGGAATAGTTGGTATGAAGAAGGATTCTGTGCGTCCGGGCGGGCTCTCGTCTGACGATGGAGCCGCAAGCGTCTCCACCCTTCGGGCTTCGATCCCTGACGCGACGATGGCCCGGTCCTGGCTTGTCGGCATGACGAAGCAGGGCGAAGATCGCATATGGCGCGGTGCCGAACGGGTGCTGGCATACCATGACGGAATGGCCGCCCAGATGGGCTATCTGCGCGAGCATCATCACATCACCGAAAGCATGATCGGCATTCTTCTGCTTCATGCGACACCGGAGACGAAGGCCACCGTCCAATCCTATTGTGACCAGCTTGGGCTGCTGTCGATCAATCGCCTCTTGGACATGGGAGTGCCGCCCGAGAACATCGGCGAAAACGCTCTTTTCCACGAAGATGACCGGCTTGTCGCGCAAGCGATGGAAACCCGCAGGGCCGGAACCGAAGGGTCCGATGCGAAGCATGACAGCGCGGTCCCTGAAGGGGATGCGCCATGATCCCGACCCCCTCGCCCAATCCCCCACCCCATCCAGAGAAGGAGAGTTAGACATGGGCCGAGAAGTCAGGCGTGTGCCCGCCAACTGGCAGCATCCGAAATATCCCGAGGACCATTACAAGCCCCATCTTCGCGGTCGCTATGTCCCGCTGCACGACGGCGGCGGATATGCCGCGCGAGCTGCCGAATGGGACGAGGAGTTCGCCAAATGGCGGGCTGGTATTTGCCGGTCGTATAGCGGCGACAGCCAATGGGAACCGATCGATCCCAAATATCTCGGCAGGCGCTACAGCGAATATGACGGCCCACGCCCATCGCCC
Source organism: Pseudomonadota bacterium (assembly GCA_040389245.1). Taxonomy (GTDB): domain Bacteria; phylum Pseudomonadota; class Alphaproteobacteria; order Micropepsales; family Micropepsaceae; genus Rhizomicrobium. The sequence goes on from JAZKAH010000004.1 coordinate 21,490, forward strand.
GATGACTATATGCCGGACTGGCCCGACGAGCAGCGCACGCACCTCATGATGTACGAGGATACGAGCGAGGGCACGCCAATCTCGCCCGCGTTCGCGACGCCGGAGGAATTGGCGCGCTGGCTGGCCGACAATGGGGCGAGTGCCTTTGCCCGCGACACGGCTTCCTACGAGGCATGGCTGCGCGTGTGCCGAGGCGGCTTCGCCCCGAGCATGATCATTAAGGACGGGCGGATGCAGTCCGGTGTCGAGGGGCTGTCCGATGCCCAGTAACCCCCATCCCGCCCCCGCCTCGCTGGACGCTGCCCGGCTGTCGAGGCTCGATGCCGAGATCGCGGCGCTCCAGAACAAGCTCTCGCTGCGGGCTGCGGAACGGGCCGAGGTCGCTGCACGATGGGGCTATGCGAACAACTACCGGATGCGCGTTTCGCCCGACCAGATGCGCGCGGTGCTCAATGCGGAGAAGCGAAATGGGTGACGAACCGACGTGCATCCTGTGCAATGGCTCCGGCAGCGTTCACGAAGGCGCTGACGACCAGTGGCACGCGCTGCCCTGCCCGAATTGCTACGAGCAATGCCCCGAATGCGGTGGCGCGGGATGGGTCGTGGGCAGCGAGACGATCTGCTGCGGACGCTCCGATTGGGAGTGCGGCGGACGCGGTTGCAGCGGACCTGAACAGGGACAGGTTCAAGAGGGCTGCGAATACTGCCGAGGCGAAGGCGTCCTCCCTCGCTCCCCCGACCAGACACCCCTCTCGATGAAGGCGGAGGGGCGGAGGTGAGCGCGGCGACTGAAGCTGAGATCGACGCTGGCTGCGATGCGATGGACGCCTATTTGCGCGCCGAAGAACTGGTTCCAGCAAACGCTGAGAGCTGGCGCGAAATCGGCGAACAGAAGCCGGAGCAACTGGTCTCGCTACGCTCCATGATCGCGGCAATCCTCAACTCTCGCGGAGACCGACCATGACCCCCGATAATCACATCAGCGAACTGGCGGATCGAGTGGAGCGTGCGAGCGGGGCGGACCGGGAGATTGATTGCCGCAACGCCCGCCCCGCTCTCGAAGAGAAACCGGCATGAGACAGGATGTTCACGTTCTTCCCATCGGCGACTTGCGGGAACACTCGCAAAGCGATGACTGCTGGTGCCGACCAAAACGCGATGGCGATGAGCCGAGCGTTGTCATTCACAACTCTATGGATCGCCGTGAAGAATACGAGCGGGGGAGGGCAATGCATTGAGCGACCTTCAGGTACATCTCGCCCTGATCCGCGAGAATTGGGATCGTCACGACCACTGGTTCGACGCTCTCTGCAATAATCTCGTGCGCGGGCATATGGAGGAACTCGAACGCCTTGAAGCCGACCGCCTGACCCGCGCGGGCGAGATGGCGGGTAGGGTGGAGGAGAGAATTGCCCTCGCCGAGGAGGTACAGCTTGCGATGCACAAAGGGATGCCGGGGTTCATCGGCTTCGATCTTGGCGCTCGCGTAATTGAAGCCCTCCGCTCACCAAAGCAGGGAGAGGAAGCATGAGCGCCTTCGCTTGGCCGGTGATCACCAAGGCCGACGCGCTAACGGTCTTGCAATCCTTCCTGAAAAAGCATCCGCGCGACAAAGGCCTGCGTGCGCTGCTGGTCCCAGAGATCGAGCGCCTGAAACGGGAACTGAAGAAATGACCCAAACCCCACCCACCCCATCTGCGGTAGAGCAGGTTGATCGGGATGCGGCTGCTGCGATGCTCACCGTGCACGCGGGCGACGACATTACCACGTGGCAGCTCATTTCCAAGATCAAGGCAGGTGAAGCCGACAGCGCCACCACGGTCCAAGCCTTCGCCCGCCATCGTCAAGCCGGTCTGGTCGAAGCTGCGGGGATTGCTGAGAACGCCAGCGAAGACGCTTCGGATGCGGATAACGAGTATGACGGCGGCGCCGGAGCTTGCGGCTATCGAATGGCCTGTCGCGCCATCGCCACCGCCATTCTCGCTGCGGCGGGGAGGTCGTGAGCCATGCCCAATGACGTGAAAGCGATGGAGATGAAGGCGTGTCCGTTTTGCGGTGGACCGGCCTATTTCGTCGCCGACGACAGCCATGGCGGCTGCGGTGTCGGCTGCAAGAGCGGCTGCAACGCCGAGCCTTACTGCGACGCGCCGAAAGGTAACCCAGAGTGCGCCATCGCCGCATGGAACACCCGCCCTGCCATGGAAGGGGCGTGGGAGGGGATTGAGAGCGCGCCGAAGGATGGGACGATGGTGCTGCTTGCCTATGCCGAGGAAGGCCGTCGAAAGGCGACCGTCCGCGCTGGCGTCTTCGGCGGTATGGCGTGGCCTCGCTGGTATAGCAGGCTCCCCACCCACTGGCGTCCGCTCCCCGTTCCTCCCTCTACGATAGATGGTGGGAAGGGGTAGGATGGGGGCTGAGCGCTTCAACGATCTGCTGACCGAGGCCCAGGCGGCCGATCGGTTGATGATCGGCGAGCGGACCCTGCGCGCCCTACGCAAGCGCGGGCAAATCCGATATGTCGCGTTGACCGCCCGCAAGATCGCCTATCGCCCCGAGGATTGCGCCGAATATATCGAAGCCAGGATACGACAGGACGAGGCCACATGTCCCTCTACAAACCAGCCAAAAGCCGCTTCTGGCACTTCGACTTCCAGTTCCAACGTCGTCGGCATCACGGAAGCACGGGCTGCACGTCAAAGAGGGACGCAGAGCGGGTCGAGGCCGAGGCCCGGCGCAGGGCGGCCATAGGTGAGGAAGCCAAGCCGACAATCACGATGGAAAAGGCGACCGGCGCCTGGTGGGAAGCCAAGGGACAATATCTGCGCAGTGAGGCGACCGTGATCTACCAGCTCGATAATCTGGCGAAGGGGCTCGGTCGCAATGTCGCCATTTCCGACATCGCCCTGGCCGACATCGACCTCTACATCGCGCGCCGGCGGGCGACGGTGAAGAACGCCAGCGTAAACCGCGAGACCGCCCTGTTCCGCCGCGTCGTCAACTTCTGTGCCGACCGCGGCTTCGAGGTGCCGGCGATCAAATGGGCGGCGACGAAGCTGAGCGAAGACGCGCCGACGACCCGCATCCTGACCCGCGAGGAAGAGACCCGGCTGTTCGAGCATCTGTCCGACAACCTGAAGCCCATCGTCGCGTTCGCCTTGCTGTCCGGGCAGAGGAAGACGGAGATCGTCACGATGCGGTGGTCTGACGTGGATCTCGGTGCCGGCCGCGCGACGGTATGGGCGAAGGGCCAGAAGCCGCACAGCTTCCCACTCACGCCGCGCATGGTCGCCCTGATCGCCAACCAGCCTAAGGTCTGCGCGCAGGTGTTCACCTATATTGCCGAGCGAGATTCACCGCCACGCGCGGATCGGCCGCGTCGGCTCAAGGGCCATCGCTATCCGTTCAGCCGCCAGGGGTGGGATCGCAAATGGCGGAAAGCCCTGAAGGACGCGGGGATCGAGGGCTATCGGTTCCATGACAATCGCCACACCGGCCTGACCCGAACGGGCAGCATCGAGGTCGCGAACAAGCTCGCCGGCCACACCGATATGCGGACCACGAAGCGCTATTTCCATGTTGCCGAGGATGAGGTCAGAAATGCCATGGCTGCAGGCGAGTCCCGGAATAGTCCCGAACCGCCCGCAGCCGAGGGCGAAAAAGGGCGGAAAGCAGCCAATGACCAGTAGACACCACTCTGCTCCCAAAGCAGATGCGCTACCAGGCTGCGCTACTCCCCGACACGGATTTTCCCTTAGGGGCGACCGCCATTCAGGGCAACCGGGTCCATCGCTCGCCGCTGTTTCGCGGCAGAACATGGCAGGAACCGGCAATTCGACTCCCGAAATAGTCCCGGACCCCCACCCCCGCGCCTTCATGATCGGGGCGGTGCTGTGAGGGTGCTGATCGGCTGCGAGCGCTCTGGCGTCGTCCGTAACGCCTTCCTCGCGCGCGGACACGATGCCTGGTCGTGCGACATTGAGCCGGCCGACGATGGCAGCAACCGGCACATCCGCGACGACCTGCGCAACCATCTCGATGGCGGGTGGGATTTCCTCGCGGTCATGCATCCGCCGTGCACCGTCCTGTGCAACAGCGGCGCGAAGCATCTCTATCTCGGGATGAAGAAGGAGAATGGCCCCTGCCCCAAGCGATGGGCCGAGCTGACGGAGGCGGCGGAATTCTATCGCACCTGCCGGGATGCACCGATCCCGAGGAAAGCGATCGAGAACCCGATCATGCACGGTCACGCGATCGAGCTTACTGGCCGCGGACCAACGCAATTCGTGCAGCCCTGGTGGTTCGGCGATCCCTTCTTCAAGGCGACCGGCTTTGAGCTGATCGGGCTGCCGAAGCTGCTGCCGACGAACAAGCTGATCCCGCCAAAGCGGGAGACCGAGGAACATAAGGCTTGGTCGCGGGTCCATCGTGAGCCGCCCGGCCCCGATCGTGCGCGAAAGCGGAGCGAGACGTTTCCCGGTCTCGCCGAGGCTCTTGCAGACCAATGGGGCGGCGATGCCAGCGACCTTGTGATGAGGGCGGCATGATGACCAGGCAGGCGGCTGCGATCGATGTGGGGCCGAGGCAGGGGAGGCTGATCTAGTGGACCTCTTCGGCCATGTCGCGGAGACGCCGGCTGTGACGCACCAGTCGCAGCTCGCCCCGGCCGCCAACAAATTCCACGTCGGCAACGGCGAGGACGGGAAGCATTATTGGCTGACCCCGCCCGCGCTCTATGCCGAGTTGGACGCGGAGTTTCGCTTCGACTTCGACCCCTGCCCGTATCCGCTGCCGGACGGGTTCGATGGGCTCACCTGCGAATGGGGCCGGTCCAGCTACGTCAACCCGCCGTTCGGGTCGATCATGCACCAGGGGCCCGGTGACAAGAAGCCGGTGAAGAAGGGCCCGACGGCATGGATGCGCAAAGCTATTATCGAATCGCAGAAGGGCAAGACCGTCGTTCTGGTCCACCCGCTCGATAAATGGGTGCTGATGTTCCTCGACCTCGCGCAGTTTGTCGGCGGGCTTGAGGTCCGCAATCTCCGCGACGTGAAGTGGCTGGCAACCGAGGACGGATCCGCCGGCAAGGGCACCGGGCGGCATATAGCCTGCTTCATTTTCAGGCCGGCCCGCCTAAATGCCCCTCCCCGCTCACCCGTCACCCCTGCTCCACATAGAGCCGCCCATAGCCTTGCTCCTCCGCAAGGTGAATGACCTCGATCAGGGCGGCGCGAGTCGGGGTGGGGGGTGTTGTTCTGGTTATAGTAAGGGAGATTGGTCGTGACACAGATTTTGGTCGTGAAGCCTGGCACTTTGAGCAGCAACGACAAGGGCAAGCTGCGGAAGGCCGGCGTCGTCACGGTGGAGGCAGATGACCCGCAGGACGTGCGCTTGATCGGGGTGGAGGGCGCGCCGTTGAATGGCGACGACATTACGCTCGCGGCGTTGACGGCGTTGAACCGAGACAGGAACTCCGCGGTCACTTATGCTCAGCAGGATTTTGTTGCCCTACTCCAGAAGATCGTCGCTAGGCGCTCGGCCTGATAGACTATCCCCCACCTTGAAGGAGCCCCTGGAATGGACGGTATGAAGTGGCAGCCAATCGAAACTGCGCCGCAGGATGGGACGCATGTCTTGGGATGGGCTGAAGGCTCATTCGCTGTCGTAAATTTCGCTCACGACACTTGGTGGCTTTCCGAGGTCGGCAGCTTTGCGGAAGATGGATCGTGGTATCCGACCCACTGGATGCCACTCCCCGATCCGCCCGCCGCCCGAGAGACGGGGCATGTGGTGCCGGAGAGGTTGGGGTGAGGATTGGCTTGGCGAGGGGTGCACTGTCTGGGCCGAGGGACTCGAACCCTCATGCTTCCGGCTACTGACGCGACGTTGCCTAGCTAGACCGCCGCGCTTCCACCGGGAGCCTCCCGAACCCCGGTTCAGGCCCCGCAGCAAGTCGTGGCAGGAACGCCAGCGACAACTCTCCGCTAGCACGGATCAGGCGAATATGCTAGGAGGATATTGGTTGCGGCATCGCGGAAAGAGGACGCGAAGGCTCAGGTTATAGCCGTCTGTACCCGACTATCGAGCGGGGATGCCCATCAGACAGCCGGAGTGTCGCCCGGCCCGCAACCAGCCCACCACCCACGCGAGACGTGCCGGGGGAGACTAGGGGGCGGGTGAAGCGCAGGCCTCAATCGCCGCCAGCAACGCAATCTCGCGGGCGATCCTGAGCACCCGCCCTGCCCTGAGTAGCTGGACGCCTTCAAAGACGCTGGCAGCTCGGCCCAATGCGTCGTCGGTATCGGGATAAGCTACAGCCTCCTGCCGCAGCCTGTCGCGCGCCTCGCGGGCACATGCGGGGTCGTCATAGGGGACTTGCACGGTCACGGTGCGGACAATGGGCTCGGGCGGGGGTGTCTGAGCGCAGGCGGCTAGAAGGGTGGTGACCAAAAGCGCGGAAAGACGCATTTTCTCTAGCCTTTCGAAGCTGTTGAGGTGGTGCTCATCACCGTCAATTCCCCCTGATGGCTTCGAGCGCCGAAGCGCACTGATCCGGCCCCGGTCGGCGGGCGAGGATCGCAGCCGCCCTTTGCTGTGCCGTCTGAGCCGACACGCGAGCCGTCACGAGCGATTGTTCAAGCGCGGCAACCCGAGTGGCCCCCTGAGCCCTGACGGCCTCTACAGCCTGATTCTGAGCCTCGATGCCCGCCTGCAACGTCGCGGTGTTTGCGCGGCATTGCTGAAGGTTGCTCGTCAGGGTCGCGTTCGCCTTGGTCAGCCGGTCGTTCGCACGATCCAGCGAGCCGATATGGAGCTTCGCCGCGAGCAGGAGGATGGCGAGCAGGACCGCGACGCCGGTTGCGATTGGTCCGGCGAGGCGGGAGGTGAAGGCTTTCCAGATGACGGCGATCATGGCGCTGCGTCCCCCGCAATCTCAGCCGCCTTATCGACCGCGGCCCCTGCGGTTGCGGCTGCGGCCTGTGTCGCCGGGTCAGCCTGATCCGCCGCGCTGAACTCGCCCCCCGCTATCCGGGCGCTGATGGTCCGCTTGACGAGCAGGCCAGCAAAGCCCGTGAGGACAATCAGGATCGAGACATGCGCGGCGAGGCCGAGATAGAGGACGAAGGCCGCATTGGTGCGGACCAGGATCAGCGCGGCGCCCGCATAGATCGTCATCGCGATCCCGCCGCCGGCCAGAAGCGCGAGCGCCCATCCCCGCCGGCCTTCCGGGGTAAGCAGCGGGCGGAACATGGCGCGCAGGAATTTCACAGGGCCGCCCACGTCTTCGGCCCGACAATGCCGTCAGGCGTTAGCCCCTCCATCGACTGCAGCGCCTTGACCGCTGCCAGCGTGGCAGGGCCGAAACTCCCGTCCACAGTCAGGCTTGGCGAGCGCCCATCCCGCGCGAGAAGCTGCTGCAACCGGACCACGGCGGGGCCGGTGCTGCCGAGCTTGACGGTGCGGGGGCTGATGGCGGGGGCAACTACCGGGAAATTCCCGGTAGTTGGATCGCCCATGAACTGCGCGACCTGAGCGCGGAACTCGGCCATATCGAAGCTCGGATCGATCTTGCGCCCCGGCGGCGTTGCAAATTCCTTGTGACCGCAGCAATCGTCAGCCGTGAGGCTCAGGTGCTTCAGGATCGCCGCAACGCCGCGCGCGTAAGCGTCCATCTGGACCGCAGGCCATGGATCGTGCCCGTCGCCCGCGTTCTCTGCCTCGATGCCGAGCGAGGACGAGTTGCCGTGGATATGCCGCCACTGGCCCGCGCCCGCGTGATTGCAGCGTCCGGCGGCAAGGACATGGAACGTGCCGTCGCGGGCGAGGTAGAGCTGCGACAGCGGGCCAGCCAGATCGGGGCGACCGTTGAGCACCAGGTTGAGGCTTGGCGTCGGGCCGCCTTTAGGAGCGGGCGGGCCAGCGGTGTGGTGGCAGATCACGCCCTCGATCGCGACCAGCGGGCCGCGGCCATTGGTCTGCCAGCCTTCGTGCTCGATCACGTTGAGGCCGGCTGCGCGGAGGGTGTCGGCCAGGAAAGTGGCAAGCATCAGCTCGCTCCTTCGGTGTTGGGGATGGGGGTCATTTTTTCTCCATTCTCCCCTCGCTCACGGCGATCTGGACCTCGTTACGAATGACGCCGCGGGCCTCGCGCAGCCGGGACATGCGCTTGAGGAACGCCATCGCGCCGGCCTTGGCATGGGCCACATCGGCGGGCTCGGCAGTCACCAGCGCGTTCAGGTGCCGCTCGGCCTCGGCCAGGTGCGACAGCACATCAGCCCAGACCCGCGAATCCGCCAGCTCGACATTCAATCGCGTGATCTCGTTGCGCGCCGCCTCGAGCATCTGGATTCCAAGCTCGACCCGCTGCCGGTCCTCCGCACTGTCGAGTAGCCGGTTCCGGTGACGTTCGCGGATCAGGAGGGCGAGCAGGGCGAGGACGAGCGACCATGCCCCCATCCCGCCCAGCAGGTTCCATGGAACAGAGCCTAGCGACTGAAAAAACTCAGCCATTGGCCCGCTCCCAATAGACCCAGCTCAGGGCGCCGGCCGCGACGATCATCAGCACATAGACGCCCGCCCACCAGAATATCTCAACCGGGCTCATCGCGTTGACGAGCGGCGGGAAGAACAGCCAGCGCAGCGCCCCCATCTCCATCGCGGACGCCAGAAACCAGATGACAGCGCGCGGGGTGTCGTCGCCACGGCCCCTGCCGGTCCAGACGCGGCGCACCGCCCCGAACTTACGGATCAGCAGCACGCCCCACGCAACCGCGAACAGGCATTGCAGGATGAAGATCAGCTTGGCCCCGGTCATCGGGGCGCGCCATCATTGCCGGGTGCGGTCTCCGGTGCGCTCACCCGCCATCCCCCTCGCGATGAGCGGGAGCAGGAGCCGCGCCAGGGCCATGAACAGGACGGCGGCGAAGAAGCCTTTCATCGAGCCACCAACCTCCCACAACGGCGAGCTGCAGCAGCGCCATAAAGGATAGTCCAAGGTAATAGCTCGATGTGTCGCTCGGGTGGGTAATAATTCTGCCGGCATGAAGGCCGATCTGCGTAAGATAGGTGGCCCCGATTATTGCCTGCCACAAAGACGGCGGCGGCTTCAGGACGATGAACGCCGCAACGCCATCGACCGCCATCATGGCAATGCCGTAATTATCGCCCGTCCAGACGAGGAACGAGGCAAGGACCAGCGAGGCGATGCCACAGCCGACCATGGCCGCGATGACGCGCGAGATTGCCGCCGGTCGCCATAGGGCAGCCCCGGCGGCAAGCATCAGCAGGATGGTCCAGTAGGCGGCCTGCATGTCAAATGGGCTCCGGCGGCTCAGGCGGCGGCTTGGGCGGAGGGGTCGGAGAGCCTGGCGTGCCTGGGGTCGGCGTCGGGGGAGGCGGCGGTGGCGGAACAGGGTCGCCGTCCATCGTCACCACAAGCGGGATCGGACCAAGATCCACATCTTCGGCGCTGAAACGGCTGCGTTCGTCGTCAAGCATGGTGGGGCTCCTTCGTGAGAGCGGGTTGTCGGTCGGAGACGGGGGTTAAGCAGGCAAAAGCTGGTAACTGATCGTTGACGTGTCGGACGTTTCGGTGGTCGTCCCGTCGCTGCGCTTCGACGTGATTGTGAACGAGGTTCCGGCGACGCGGGTGATCGAATAGGAACAGCCCGGCGTGCCCCCGTCGATGGACCGCTGGACGAACACGCGCGAGGTCGCCGTGGTGCCCGGCGCCGCTACCGTCACGGTGCCGGTGACCAGCACGGCGAGCCCAACGGGATTGTTCGCGGTGAACTCCGAAACGCCGCCGCCGAGATTGGCTTCAGGACTCAGCCGGTTCGTCGCAGGCGTCTGCGTGTGCCCTGTCGCTTCGATGCTGTTCACCTGCGACGTGTTCAGGGTGATCCGCAGGGAGGGCATCAGGTGGATATTGTCGGACGTGACCGTATCGGCGAACAGGATCGGATAGCCGTCCGCCGCCGCAGGGCCGCATTTGTAAAGCTCGCCACCCAGCCGGACGTTGGACGCCTTGCAGATGAACATCCCTGCATTTTCCGAAACGGCATCGGTGCCGCAGCGGATCAGGCTGGCTTCGCTGGTAACGTCAATCGCCAGATCGGTCGAGCCGGTGAAGCCGATCTGGGTAGGACGGCTATAGTCCTGCCAGATGTTCGTGGCGTCGATCCTGACCCCCTTGCAGGCCCGGAGGTCGAACGGGAGATAGCCGCTCTGGCCCTGATTGCCGACAAGCGACACAGCCATGTCCGCACTCGCAACGGTGAGCGTGCGGCTGACATCGAGGAAGAAATCCGGGGAGGCAGTCGTGCCAGTGAACGAGTTGAAGGCGACATTCAGCCCGACAGGCACATGGACGATGGACGAGGCAACGAGGCAACCGATTGCGGCCAGATTGCCCCCGGTCGCCTCAAAGCGGCTGTTGCTGACCGTAATATCGTCGATAATCGAATAGGTCTGGTCCGGCTCGATATCGACCGCGCCGGGCATGGTGGACTTGGTGCAGTTCTTGAACGTGCAATTGTCGACCAGGACCGTCTTGCCATCGACGACGGAAATCCCGTTCCGGTTCTCGTTATTGACCCCGTTGAAGATGCAGTCCCGCACCGTCACGTTGATATTGTGGCGTTCGGTCAGGTCGGAGACCGCGCGGGAATGAAGGCACAGCCCATCCCCACGGAAGCCCTTGAACTCAACCCGCTCAATGAGAAGATCGCGAACTCCGGCAAAGGCCATCAGGTGGATGAACTGGCTGAACGTCCCCGCAGTGTTCTGGACGGTCAAATCGCGGATCGTGATGTCGTCGATGTAGGCTGATGCGCCGGACGATTCCGCGTAGAACATGCCGTAGCTTGAAGCGGTGGTGCCCTGCGTCAGGATCGTGACGCCCATGCCCGCGCCAGCGATGGTGATACCGGCGGGGAGGGTGACCGTATCTTGCATGAACCCGCCCGGGCCGATCCTGACAATGCCGCCACTCGAGAGCTTGGCAATGGCAAGCGCCATCGCGGCGGCGTTCTGCGTGCCCGTCTTGCCGGTCGCATAGCCATAATTTTCGGCCCAGACAGTCCGGTTCAGTTCGTCCCCAACGGTGGATGCCGTTCCACCCGTCCCTGATGGCGTGTAGGTCAGGTCCGATGCGTTGGCGGCGTTGACCGGGTCGAAGTCCATGCCGGAGATATTCGCTCCGGCAGCCGTGCGCGCCCGGAAGCGATAGGTGACGGCGGGGTCGATATAGATTGCGGGCCACAGGCCGGCGCTGTTCGCTTCGACCGGATTGGTGTGTTCCACGTTCCGCGCGGAGGTGGTGTAGACCGGCGTGCGCGTGGTGCCGCCAGTCAGGAACGCATCGAGCAGCGCGCCGGAATACAGGTCGTTATTGCTGTCGGTGGAGCGCGCGACGGGCAGGGTGAGCAGTTGAGACATATAGGCTCCTGCTTGGAAAGCGGGTGGCGGTGGGCTATTGGGGACGGGTGTTCGGCGCGGAACTTTCAGTTTGGCACTGGCTGGTTGCGATCGGCCTGGTCTTTTGGACCGGGGGCGCGTGCAGACTTGTGAAGCGGCTCGGCTACAGTCCCTGGTGGGGGCTTCTCGCCATCATTCCATTCTGGCTGCCCGTGGGAATCTGGCTTCTTCTTGCCAATCGCTGGCCTATTGAAGAGCTGCAGGTTGCCGACATTTTCGACGGCGAGCCTGAGAGGCTGCCCGCGAAGCGCTTGCGGAGGGGCGTGCCTTGAAAATCGCCAGAGCCGCGATCTGGTTCGCCTTTTTCTATTTCTACTCAGCGCCCATCTTGGCGCTGATCCTGGGGAGTAGCTGCGGCGCGCAGTGCAGGTTCTAAGTTCTGCCCTGACCGTTGTACCGCCTGAATAATAGTATCGAGGTTGTTCCGAATAGCTGGCTCGGCAACCGCGATGCGCTGCAATCCTCTCAGCAGCTTGCCGGGGTCCTGCGGAGGACGAGCGGCGAGGCGAACGAGACGCGGCGAGGCGAGCATCCGGCCAGTCATGTTTTCGAGGAGCGTAGAGATTCCAAGGCTGCTATAGGCGCCCAACGTCGAAGCCGTGTGAAGCGCGGAATTGACGTTCACCGCGCCGGCAGTGCCCGAGACGTTTGCGGACTGGTTCGCGCCGCGGCGAGCCAGCGCAATGGCCGCCAGATCCTCAACATCCTGCCGGGACTGCCCACGGAACAGAACCGCCCGCGTCCGTGCCGGCAGAGCCTGATAGTTGGTCAAAAAGGTGTCGAGCGAGAAGCCTCCCGCATTGGGCGAGCTGCCACGCGCTCGGCCAAGCTCCTCGATCGCGGAACCTCGGATCATGCTCGACTCTTCGGGCGAAACGGTATCGAGGACGCGCACGAAGCGGGAGCTGTCGCTGCGCGACATGTTGAGCAAGCGCTGAGCGACACCTTCTGCCGAGCGGTTATTCTTTGGCCCGAGAACGTGGTTTTCCACGTCATCAATAAAATTGAGGCGCTCGGCCCATGCCTGATCGGCCGCGCGGAACTCACGGGCCGCGGCGGGCGGAAGCTGACTGGAAATATCCTCCGAGAGCGCGTCCAGAACCCCCTTGGCGCGGCGCTGATAGTCGGTCGCGCGCAATGCGTCGGTCTGCGCTTCTGAGCGTACAGTGGTCCGCAGGCGACGCATCTGGTCCACGGTGAGGCGCGCAGGGGTGCCGTTCGGCGCTATATCGGCCTGAAGGCGTTCGAGGCCGGAGATCAGCGGCGCGTCGGTGTTCTTTGTGGCCTGCAGCTCGGCAAGGTCACGCTGCAGAACCGCGGTTGCCCGCGAGCCCTGAATGTGGGCACCATCCGCCAAGTCGCGCGCATTGGCGTAAAGATTGCGGCCATATTCGCCCGAGCTAGCATTGTAATTCTCCAGCGCATTGCGCGCCACATCGCCAAGCACCTCTTGCCGAGCCGGCGCGCCTTCCGCCCGCGCAACTTGGCTGAGACGGCGCCCCACTTGCGCTTCGGTGCGCTGCGCGCCGCGAGCGACCGGCCCAGCCCCGCCAAGCGTCTGTCGCACGCCAGCGGTCGCCCTGGCCGTCATCGGGTTGCCAAGATCGGCGGGCATCAGGTCAACATTCTGCCGTCGCGCCGCCTGCACAAGCTCGACATTGGACGGATTGCCACCGCCGCCGCCACGCCCAGCGACACGCATCCCTGCGTTGACGAGCCCCGCCGCGCCAGCGCCGGTTGCAGCGCCAAGCAAGGCATTCTGGACGCGCTCCCCTTGCGTGCCATCCGAGCTGAGATAGCCATAGCCGCCGCCGTAGGCGCCAGCGGTCGCCATCTGACGAAGCGCGTTCTCTCCGCCGAGAGGGAGGACGGAGCCGCCTGCCAGCGTGCCGCCGAACGCAAGCACGGGGCGGTTTTCCCAATCGGAGGCGGTGACGGCATGCTGTTGTGCGACGCCTTGCGGGTTCGCATCGGTTAGAAACGGGTCGCCGCCGGCCAGCCTGTCGGCATAGCCGAGCGTCATGGCATTGGCGGCGGAGCGAACGACCGTATCGGCACCGGCCAGAATGGGGTGATCGGTTGCGAACTGCTCGCGGCGCTGGCGAGCCTCATGCGTCGGAAGCTGGTCTTGATATTCTTGGAGCAGCCGGTTTCCCTGGTCCTCGGACACGCCCATCTCGTCCACCAAGTCGGTCGGCGCGCCGGTCGCATCGAAAGAGCCGACGCGGCCGATCTGGGGGTTCTGCGTGCGAAACTGGTGATATTGCTCCAGCATCCGAAAGCGCTCTTCGCTACCCGCAGGAGCGCCTCCAATCTGCTGCGCGAAATCGGCCCCCGCGTTCGCTTGCCCCGCCGCGTCGAGGCCGGGGGCAAGATGGGGCTGGCGGCCTTCAGCGGGCGTATAGTCCACCCCGAGCAGGCCGCGGGCGTCGCCGAGCGCCTCCTGGATCGCCTCGGGGTTGAAGCCGTTGGCGGCGTTGGTCCGGGCGAGACGAGTCAGTGCCGCGCGAGCAATCCCAACGCGGCGGGTGAGATTCTGGCGGATGATGGCGGGGTCCATGCTCGGCCTGATCGTGGTCGCTTCCCACGCCGCCTTTTCGCCCTCGGTCAGGCTGGCCCCGAACAAGGCGTTGCGGGCGACGTTGTCGGTTGCCGCCACGTCGGACCAGAACTGATTTTGCCCCGGTGTCCCGATGCTGCCGTTGATGCCCTGAAGCGTGTTCTCGACGCCGCCAAGCAGGTTGCCGCCGTAGTTGTCCTGAAAGTTGGTGAGCGCCCGCTGCAGGTTGGCGAGCGAGCTCGACCCATCGTTCAGCCGCTGGATTTGCGTGTTCGGAAGCTGGCGCATCCGGGCAGAGCCCGTCGTCGGCTGCACGCGATTAGGATCGGCTGGGCCGCCCGGAATGGGCTCCAGACCGCCACCCTGTGCCTGACGATAGCCGGCAGGAACGTTGGCGGCTGCACGCTCTGCAGCAGTCGCCGCCCGCTCGTCAGCACGCGCGGCACGTTCCGCGGCGGCTTGCGACCGCTCTTCGGCCCGCACGCGCATCGGATCAACCCGCCCGATCGTATAGGGCTGCTGCGGGGCGCTGGCATGGGGAGCCGGTGCCGACTGCGCCCGCACGCGCATGATGTCGTCATCGGTAAGAACGGGAGGCTGACTCGCCATCAATACCTCCGCAGATTCGGATCGAGCGGGTTGCCGCTCGGGATGCTGTTGGGGTCGGGATGGAAGGCGGGCGCAGGGTCGGTCGCCGGGCGAGCATCGGCGGCCTGCGGCGCGACAGGCTGCGGCACCCAATGTCCGCCCTGCCTCACATAGGTCACGCCGCCGATGACCTCAGTGTCGCCGTCCTGAAAGGCCCCGCCCTGCTGCTGGCTGCGGCGATGGACCGGCGCACCGGCCTGCGGAATGATCGTGATCGTCCCGTCCGCATTGTGCTGTGTGATCGGCGGCGGTGCGACTTGCCGGCTGACATACTGATCGCCGGCAGGGTCGCCATATTGCGAGCGGATATACTCGTCATTCCGCTGTAGGGTGGTTGGCCCCTGTGGAGCCGCCTGTCGCCGTGCCTGTTCATCCAAGGTCTGGCCGGCCGCCAGAAGGCCCTGATAGTAATGGGGGTCGAAATGTTCGGGAACGTCCGTCAGGTCGCCGCCAGCCTGCGCGTAAGCCTGCCTGACCGCCTGCCAGCTCGTATCATCGGTCGGATTGATCCGGCGCGCGATCCCTGCTCCCAAGCGGATCATCTGCTGATGCTGTGCGGTCACCTGCGTCGCTTGCGTCTGCTTCGCCTGCTGCATCTGCATGTCGCGCTGCTGCATCTGGAGCTGCCGATCCTCCTGCTGCTGGCGCTGGACAAGGGCGTTCTGATAGCCCTGCTGGAACGAGGTTCCGGCATCGCCCTGCGGAGCGCCAAGCCTCCAATCGACCGCCATGTCAGTAGCCCTTCTTATAGCTGGACTGGATGCCGCCGAAAATCTGGCCGAGACCCGAGCCGATGCCGTTGACGAGCGCGTTGGTGCCCTGCGCCCGCAACAGCGCCGCATTGCCCACCGCGTCGGCTGCGTTGTTGTTGTTGGCGGTGATGTTGTTGACCATGTTCTGCCCGACGCCGGACAGCGCCGAGGCCGCGCCGTAGCCGCGATTGACCTGCCCGTTGACGAGGCTCAGATATTCGTCCTGCCGGCTCGCGCCATAATCCTGGCCGTATTTGATCGCCCGCTTGATCGCGTCGCCGCTTTCCAGCCTGCCACTCGAAGCGAGGCCGCCGTTGAGCGCGCGGAACCCCTCAGCCAGCGGGTTCTGATAATAGGGCGAGGCAACGAAGGCGTCATAGCCGTTGAGCGCGTTCTGCGGAGCCTGCGTGGTGACGCCGCCCGGCACGGAAGCAGGCATTGCCCCGTTCTGCGGCGTGTAGGACGAATAACCGCCGTCATTGGGCGCCCAGCCATCCGCACCCGACCCGATCGGCATCTCATTCGCAAAGCCGCCGCTGCCGGTGGGATAGCCGGCCGTGCCGCCGTAGGAGCCGCCGGGAGAGCCCTGCGGTGCGCCAGATTGCGGCGTGCCCTGCTGAGGCTGCCCACCGCTCGGCCCATAGATGAAGCTGTCGATCAGCGCGTTACCGCGTGCGCCGGACTGGAGATAGGGCTGAAAATTAGCGGTGTTGCGGTTGTAGATGTCGGTGGTCAGCGCATTGTTCATCTGCGCCGTTTGCGTCGCTGCGTTGGCGGCCGTGTTCGCGGCGCTGCTGGTGGCGTGCGAGCTGATCGCAGCCCCGCCGATTGAGGCAGCCGCTCCGGCGACGGCTAGGATTGCGGGGAGAGGCATGGGCAAATCTCCGAAACGAACAATTCCTTGGGGCCGAAGCTGTCGCGCTTCATGCCGAGCGACTTCCACCCACAGAGCCGGGCGAACATGCGGGTTTTCCGGTCCTCTTGCGGGATCAGCGCCCAGAACAGGAGGGCGTCATGGGCAAAGCGCATCGCCTCGATCATCCGATGGAGCAGGTCGATTGCGGCCCTTCCGCGAACCTCGAAATGAACATGAACCTCGTAAATCCCCGGCCCGCGCCACGCGAACACCGCCGCCGATTTCCCCTCGATCAGTGCAACGTGCAGCGGCTCGGCCAGAAACGTGCTGAAATCGGTCCCCGGCATGGTCGCGTTGAGCAATTCCGCGGCTCGCCCCTTATCTTCTATCATGGCAGCGGAGAGTCGTTGCCGGGCGGCGTGGTGCCGCCTCCGGGAACGTCGGGCGCACCGTTGGCCGGCGTCGTCACCTTGCCGAGAAAATGCCGACCATTCGCGGCCCCGACCTGTGCCGTCGCCTCAACCGTCGTCGCATGAACGACCGGCGTTGCATTGGTGAGCGTCGTGTCGTCGTAATAGAGGAAATACTGGGTCGAAAAGGCGAGGCCGGTGACTGCTGCGATGCCGTGCAAATTGAGGTCGCTCACAGCGTCACCGGGATAAATACGGGTATGGTCGTCGATCAAAACGCTCGCATCCGACCCGGCATCGGTGCCGGTCAGGAAATCACTGGTCGCCGTATAGGAGGCCGTGCGCGCGTCCTCCTTGCGGGCTGCGAGAATGTCGGCAATCTGCTGGTCCTGCTGCGCCTCCTGCGCCTCGATCTTCTCGCACAATTTCTGCCATAACCGTTGGAACGATTGTGTCGGATTGCCGTCCTTCTCGACGATCTTGAACCTTGACAGCCGATCCAGCTTGAACGGAGGACTAGCCACGCCCCCTGCCCCCGCCCGGCTCGTTAATCAGCGCGCCGGAGACGCGGAACGGCACCGGATCGGTCACGCGGGCCTCGCACAGCATCCCCGGAAAATCGAACATGCCGCAGCGCCGGACCTCGGCCTTGTTCCGGTAGTGGCCCTGTGTTCCAAGGCTGACCGGGCGCCAGTCGCCCCATGTCGCACCGGCATCGCGCGAAAACCGCACCTCGAGCACCGGATCGGACCCTTGCCCGCTCAATAGCTCGGTCCAACCGACATTGGCCTCGATCAGCAGATTATCGACGATCAGCGTGCCGCCGTCGATATGCGCGCCGGCCGTGAACAGGCGGGTCAGGGCATCGTCACCGTCCGCATAGCCGCCGAACGTCCACAAAATGCCGTCGCTGTCGTCGCCAAGGATCGCCGTGGTGCCGTCCATGCAGGCGCAGCAGCCACGAAACTGGCCGCCATTGGTCTGCATCTCGCACCATTGCTCGGTCGATGCGTCGAAGGCGAACGTGCCGTCATCGAGCCGAATGCTGTAGAAGGCGTGGCCCTCGAAGATGAACCCGAAACACGTCACGCTCGCCGACTGCGCGATCCTCTCCTCGATGCCATTGTCGGAAATGCGCTCCGGCACCTCGCCAAGGCGATAGACCAGCCCATCCGAGCCGACGAAAAACAGCGTGTTGTCGAGCGCGACCACCGTTCCCGTTGCCCGCACGCCCTTGGTGAATATCCTTTGCTCGATGCGCTGGTAGGGAAGGTCAGCATCCCCGGTGTTGGCGTGGGGTTCGATGGAATTTGATCCGAACAGCCACATCGTGTCGTTCATGATCGCCATGTCGAGGATATTGTCGGGCGAGCTTTCCGCCGAACCAAAATCCAGCGCGTCCCATGTGTCGGCATCCAGAACTGCCGAAAAATACCACTTCTGCGTGTTGAGCCGGGCCGCGAGGAACAGGCCGTCGTGAAACACCACCTTGGCGACGAGGGCATCATCCGGGAACGCCACGGCGGTCAGTGTCGAGCCGTCATAACGGTAAAGTGGCCCGGACCCGCACACCGCCAGCTCATCAGCCGAGGCGGCGATGAATACGGGGCCGTGGACCTCAACCGGGCCGATCAGGCTGGCCTCGCGGTAGAGCATCCCGCCCGACACGCTGAACACGTCGCCGCCGAAAACGCCGTCCTCCTGAAACACAGCCTGGATGGGTCCGTCGCCGGGCAGGCTGTGCTCAGTCAGCCCTTTCCTCGAAAGCAGGATGATGCC
>JAZKAH010000005.1:0-1245 GCA_040389245.1 Pseudomonadota bacterium
CGCCACATTCGCCGCCACTGGGACGTACTGCGCCGCCGAGGCTGGGACGATGATCGAATCGAGGACGCGCAGCCGCTCTTCGGCGGGTCGCATATCCGCCTTCCGGCCCATGACCGATACGCGCCGGGGGCTGCGATGAACCGCTGCCGCTATGCGCTGAAATTCCGCCGTGATTACGGCTTTCTTCCGAGGGGTGAGTGATGGACGCGAATTTGAAGGGCGGGGCGCTAGAGACGCTTTCCGATGCAGTCCGCTACGAACGAAAGGCGGGCGCGGATGCTGGCTGGATCGCGGAACTTGAGCAAGCCCGCCGCCAAGTCGCGGAGCTGGCGCAGGCTGCGAAAGGGCCTGCGCGTGACCTTCGCGCTGCCATAACCGCGATGGAGTTCAGCCGCCACTTCATACCTGAGGCGGAATGGACTCGCCTGAATCTGGACGGACTCCTGCGCCAGTTCGAGCGTAACGGCGATGCACTCCGCGCCGCCCTCGCCGCCTTCCCGGAGGCGAAATGAGCGCCAAGCCCATCAGCATGAAAGAACTGGCCACCCGCATTAACGAACACCTAAAGCGGTTCGAGCGTGATCCCGCAATAAACATCGACAAATCAAGAGAAAAAACGGGATTACATACTTACTACAACGTCTCTGCCTACTACGCGGGCGGGGCAAAAATCGGCGTTGTCTACATTGTCTATCAGAACGCTAGCAACCTGTCCCGATCCGAAGCTACAGCCTATCTGGAATGGCTGGACGTAGGAAATGTAGGAACGCACTTCACGATGAAGAACTCCGCGAGAAAAGCCCCATGAACACCGCCCACCTAGACATGCACGACAAGCAAGGCACCCATGCGCCGGAGGAATCGCGGTGGATTAGCCCCGGCGAGGCGATGGAGTTGCAGGCCGTCGCGATTTCCATGGCGCTGCACCTGATCGAGCGCGGGAAGATCGGCGAGGCGCAGACGGTCTTGCTGGACGCGCAGGACGCCACGGTTCAGCCGCTTGCGGATCGGGCGCGTGACCGTGCTGACTTCGAGAGGGAAATGGGGCCGCTGCCGGTGTGCTTGAATCCGATCAATCAGACGAACGAGGAGTAGTCCATGAAGTTTGAAATCAAGAATCGCTGGAGCGGCCACGCGCAGTATTCCTGCGAATTGGATGCCGAAGTCGCTGGCTGGGCTTACAGGGCGCAACTGGGCTTCGCTGTGAAGCGGGCTTTCAGTGAAGATGCCGACCTGAGCGGTGCC
>JAZKAH010000006.1:0-2546 GCA_040389245.1 Pseudomonadota bacterium
CTGCCCTTGGCGTTCCCAAGGGCAGGAACGGGCATACAGTGCCCCGCGCGGCGATCATGCCGCAACCAATGGAGTCTGAAATGAATATGCACGCCACTTTGACGACATCGAAAACGAGCGCCATTGCGAACAAGGCCATGCTTGCCAGTCTCAAAATCAAGATGTGGAGCGGCCGCAAGCTTGACAAGGAAGTGACGGCCGAAACGAATCGCGATCATGGCGCGGCCGCCGACGCGGGGCGCTACAACAAGATGCTGATCGGCAAGGAAGCCCTTGCCCCGCTTGTCGCCATAGCGAACCGGGCCCGGGGCGAACACTATGCGCGCACGCTGGCATGGGCAGACGACGGCGCCCGGATTCTATCGGCCGTTGGCTACCTTGGTTACATGGAAGCCATGCGCGGACTTCGCATTGAATTTGACGCGGCGGCCGTTGCCTTTGTCGCCGATTATGAGCGGCAGGTTGAGCTAGCCAAGGATCGGCTTAACGGCATGTTCAAGGCGGCCGATTATGACTCCGTTGACGCCATGGCTAAGCGTTTCGGATTCGACAAGAAAATCTTGCCCATGCCTAGCGCGGCGGATTTTCGCGTTGATATCGGCAACGCTGAGGCGGACCGAATCCGGGCCGATATCGAGGCGGACATGAACGCGGCCGTCACTGAGGCAATGCGCGATGTTTACCAGCGCATCGCCGATGCGGTCAAACACATGGCGGACAAGCTCACGGAATCGCGCCAGACTGACAAGGGCGCCGTTCCTGCCATTTTCCGCGATAGCCTTGTGGAAAATGTCCGCGAATTGGTCGCACTTCTCCCTTCCCTCAACATCACCGGCGATGCGGTCCTAGCGGAGATTGCGGACCGCATGGGCGCCCTGTGCAAATACGATGCGAGCGCCTTGCGCGACGATAAGGGCGCCCGTGAAGAGGTAGCCAAGGCGGCCGCCTCGATCCTTGCCGATGTATCGGATTACATGGCGTAGCGTGTCGGTCTAGGGGCGCCCTTGCGCCCCTTTTCCCATGCGCTAGGCAATCCTGCCAAGCGATACCAGCGCCCCGCCCATGGGGCAATTTTTGGAGCCTGCCAAATGAATATTACCTCAGCAATTCCGGTCCTCAATGCCGCGTTGAATCACGACACGCCCATTTGTATGTGGGGCTTGCCCGGTATCGGCAAAAGCAAAGTGGCGGCGCAAGTCGCCAAGGCGCGGGGCGCCGTGTTCCTAGACATCAGGTTGAATATTTGGGACCCCGTCGACTTGCGCGGACTCCCCGCCGCTGTTGACGGCAAAACCGTGTGGCTGCGGCCGGGCGTTTGGCCAACGGATGAAACGGTGGAAACGGTCCTTTGCTTCGATGAAATCGACCGGGCGCCCTTGGCAGTGCAAAATGCCGCCTTACAAATCGTCCTAGATCGCAAAATCGGCGAACACTCCCTCCCCGCCTCTTGCCGTATCCTTGCCGCTGGCAACGGCAAAACGGACCGGACCGGCACAAACAAGATTTCCGGCGCCATGGCGAACCGGTTCGCGCATTTGAATATCGAACCGGATTCCGATGCTTGGATAGATTGGGCGGTCCGGTCCGGTTCGATCGATCCCGCCCTTGTGGCGTTCATCCGCTTTCGGCCGACATTCATTCACGGCGCCCTTATGGTCGACGAGCACACGGGCGCCCCGCTAATCGAAAAAGACGCGTTGTCCTATCCCTCTTCCCGCGCGTGGGAAGAGGCGGCAAAGTACCTCAGCGAACCGGAAGAGGTGCGCGGCCCTATGACGGCCGCCATTGTCGGCAATGCCCCAGCGGCCGAATTCGCGGCGTTCCTGACAATCATGCGTCAACTGCCATCGGTTGATAGCATCGTTGCGTCGCCCATGGGCGCCATTGTGCCAACCATGCCTGCCGCGCTCTATGCGGTCTCAACTGCCCTTGCCAGACGTGCCGCAAGGGATCATGCGAGCTTTGCCAGTGTCGGAACCTATGCCGCGCGCTTGCCCCGCGAATTCGAAATTTTGACCATGCTTGACGCTTCGAAGCGCGCCCCGGCCTTGAAAGAGACCGCGCCCTATGTGGCATGGGCGATACGCAACGCCGCGACCCTCAGCTAAGGCGCCATGTCAGCGGGGCGCGCCCATGGGGCGCCCCGTCAACATGCCGCTTGGCGTGATTTTGGGAGTCTGGAAAATGTCGAAACATACCCTAGAAAAGATCATTAAGGCGCGGTCGATTCTGGTAACGACGCAACCCTTCTATGGGTGCCTGTTGCTGGCGTTGACAGTAGAAGAGGACCGGACCGGCCGGTTCAAGACCATGGCAACGGACGGCCGCCGCTTGGTCTATTGCGCCGCATGGGTCGACGGTTTGACCGAGCTGGAATTGCACTTTGTGCTGGCGCACGAAATAACCCATTGCAGTCTTGGCCACCATTGGCGCATCGGGGCGCGTCGCCTCAAAGATTGGAATATCGCGGCGGACTATGCGATTAACCGCGACTTGACGGCCGCCAAAATCGGCAAAATGCCGCCCGGCATGTTGCTCGATTCTCA
>JAZKAH010000007.1:0-55079 GCA_040389245.1 Pseudomonadota bacterium
TCGAACTTCCACGGGTTGCCCCACTAGCACCTCAAGCTAGCGCGTCTACCGTTCCGCCACGACCGCACAGTCTGTAGAAAAAGCTGGTAGGCGGCGGGGTTTAGCAACCCCGCCCGCATTAGACAAGCCAGCCCGGAAAGACCTTAAATCCCGTCGCCATCGGTGCCGACATGGATGCCGCATTCGTCCTTGTCGAGCCCGGCCCAGCGCCCGGCGCGATAGTCCTCGCCCGCTGTGACGCGGCGGGTACAGGGTATGCACCCGATGGAAGGATAGCCGTCCGCCACCAGGGGATGGGCAGGCAGCTTGTGTGCCGCAGCGTAGGTCTGCAGGTCGCTTTGGCTCCATTGCCAGAGGGGATTGAAGCGGAAGCGGCCGTCGAACCATTCCACCGCCTGCATCGCCCCGCGCTCGCGGGTCTGGAATCGTTTGCGGCCGGTGACCTGGGCGGCGAATGGTTTCAATGCGGCGGCCAAGGGCGCGACCTTGCGAAAGCCGCAACAGGCATCGGTGTCGCGCGACCAGAGCGAACCGTCGGCGTCCAGCGCGCGGCGCGTATCCAGCGCCGGCGAAAGGCTGCGCACATCGGCAAGTCCCAGGGCATCCTGCAAGCGGTCCCGGTATCGCAAACTCTCGCCGAACAGTTTGCCGGTATTGAGAAAGAGGATTGGCGCCGTGGGGTCGATCGCCGCCACCAGATGCAGCAGGACAGCCGATTCCGCACCGAACGAAGAAACCACCGCGGTGCGGCCTTCGAGCGCGCCTTTCAGGGCCAATTCCAGAATGCCATGCGCGTCGCGGCCGATGGCCCGTTCCTGCAGGCCGGCCAATTCCGCATTCACCGGCGCACGCGGCCGTAAATCCGTGCGGGCATCGACGACCGTGACGCTCACAGCCAGCCCTTCTCCACGACGAGGTCGCGCACCTTTTGGGAGACTTCTGCGGGCGAAAGGCCCTGCCCCCGAAACCGCGCCCTTTCCTTGGCCAGATCGGTGAGCCTGTCGCGCCATTCCGGCCCGAAGCTTTCCCCCAGATGTTCCCGCAGCGCCCGCGCCAGCCCCGGCGCGGTGCCGCCGGTCGAGGCCGTCAGAAGCAGATCGCCCCGGCGGACAATGGCTGGAACGTGAAAGTCGCAAAGCGGCGGAACGTCCTCGACATTGACCAGCACACCCAAAGCCCGGGCCCGGCCGGCCAGATGGCGCGCCTCGCCTTCCGTCAGGCCCGCTACGAACAGAAGCTGCAGCGGCGCCAGGATCTCGTCAGAGACGTCGGAAGACAGCAGGCGGGTATCGACCCCCGCTTCGGCCAGGAGCGCCGCACGGCGCGCCAGGGCTTCCCCCCGCCCAACCAGACCGGTTTTCAGCCTCAGGGGATTGAGAACAAGCGGGAGCATGCGGTCCGGCCTTGAAAGCGGACAGCAGACCTATTCCCTGATTTTAGAAAATGCAATAATGCAGTGGAGAATAAATAATTCAACACCTATTTTGATGTTTATTCGTAATTGGGCAGCAGTTCCACTACGCAAACGCCGATCTTGTCGCCATGGATCTGGATCTCGCCCTTCGCCACCGGCTTGTCATTGGCCAGGATGGTGACGGCGTCATCTTGATGGGAATCCAGCTCGATCACCGCGCCACGGCCCATGCGCAGAAGCTGATGCATGGGAATGACCGAGCGGCCCAGGACCACGGAGATTTCCACTTTGATATTGTCGATGTTGGAAGCCATGGGTGATGCCTATATAGCGGTGAGCGGTGCCGGAAAGTCGCGTTGAAGGGTGCCGGATTATGGTTTCGGAAAGCTTAATTTGGACCTGTCCCTGAAATCCCGGGCCGAATGGCGGATATCCGATCATCCGGTCGCCTATCCGGACGCCGTGGCGGTCATGGAAGCGCGTGCCGCCGCCATCGCGGAGGGCCGGGCCGAAGAATTGATCTGGCTGCTGGAGCATCCGGCGATCTACACCGCCGGCACCAGCGCCAATGACACCGACCTGATCGATGCCCGCTTTCCGGTCTATCGCACCGGGCGCGGCGGACAATTCACCTATCACGGGCCCGGGCAGCGCGTGGGCTATGTGATGCTGAACCTGAAGCAGCGCAAACCCGATGTGCGGGCCTTTGTCCGGGACCTTGAACAATGGCTGATCGAAAGTCTGGCGCTGTTCGGCGTCAAAGGGGAGCGGCGCGAAGGCCGCGTCGGCATCTGGGTCGTGCGTGGCGCGCGCGAAGACAAGATCGCCGCCCTGGGCGTGCGCGTGCGCCGCTGGGTAACCTTTCACGGCGTCTCACTGAATGTGGAGCCCGACTTATCGCATTTCGGCGGCATCGTGCCGTGCGGCATACGCCAGCATGGCGTCACCAGCCTGGCCGATCTCGGCATTCTCGTGACCATGGCCGATGTCGATGTCGCCCTGAAGCAGAGCTTCGAGAAAATCTTCGGTTAAACAGACGGACGCTGCTCGAACCCTTTTTCCGCCGGCGGTTCGGAATTGTGCAGATCGACCGCCTTGACCCGGGCGCCGCGCGGCCCTTGCGTCGCTGCGCTGACGAAATCCTCCACCCGCTTGGTGGGGCCGCTGACCAGCGCCTCGATCGAGCCGTCGGAACGGTTGCGCACCCAGCCGTCCAGTCTGTTTCGGGCCGCCGCCATGGTGAGGAATTCGCGGAAGCCGACACCCTGGACGATGCCTTCGACGCGAACCAGCAGCGAGGTGATGTCTTCGCTCATCGGAATTCCAATATCACATCGTCGCGGGCCAGGCTGTCGCCCTTTTTGGCCAAAATTTTGGCGATGACCCCGTCCCGCTCGGCGGTGAGGACATTCTCCATCTTCATCGCTTCCACCACAGCCAGCGGATCGCCGGTCTTGACGGCCTGCCCTTCGCTGACGGAGAGCGCCGTGACCAGGCCGGGCATGGGACAGAGCAAAAGGCGGGACGTGTCGGGGGGCGCTTTGGCCACCATCAAGGCCGCAAGCCGGGCCGCATAGGGCGAACGCACGCTGACCAGCAGCTCCCGGCCGCCTTGGGTCAGGCGGTAGCCGCCGGCATGGCGGGCAATCTGAAACACGGTCTCGCGTCCCTGGTGCTTCAGCATCAGCAAATGCCGGCCGGGAAACCAGTCTATAATCGCTTCAAACAGCTTGCCATCGATCGCCAGGTGAAGACTGCCAACCGCCAGATGGGCATCGCAGATCGCGACAGCGCGGCCCGCGATGCTGGCGACAAAAGAGTCTCCGGCCTTCAACCCGCCATTCAGCGCGCCGCTGATCTGGCCGGCGCGTTCGGTGCGCAGCAGCTTGGCGGCCATGGCGGCGGCGACAAACAAACGCGCATCGTCATCAGGCAAAGGCGCGCCCTTAAAGCCTTCGGGAAATTCCTCGGCGATGAATCCGGTGGTGAGACGGCCTTCGCGGAAACGCGGATTGTTCATGATCGCGGCCAGGAACGGTACATTGTGGGCGATGCCGCCGATCTCGAAATGGTCCAGCGAAGCCGCCATCGCCGCAATCGCCGCCTCGCGCGTGGCGGCGTGGGTGGAAAGCTTGGCGATCATCGGATCGTAAAAGACGGAAATCTCGCCGCCCTCGAAGACGCCGGTATCGTTGCGGACGGTCACACCGTCCTGCGTGCCTTCGCGCGGCGGCCGGTAACGCGTCAACCGGCCGGTGGATGGCAGAAAGCCGCGATAGGGATCCTCGGCATAGACCCGCGCTTCGATCGCCCAGCCGCTGCGCCGCACATCTTTCTGCGCCAGCGGCAATTTCTCGCCCGCGGCGCTGCGGATCATTAGTTCGACCAGATCAAGCCCCGTGATCAGCTCGGTCACGGGATGCTCGACCTGCAGCCGCGTGTTCATTTCCAGAAAATAGAAATTGCACGCGCCGTCGACAATGAACTCGACGGTGCCGGCGCTGTCGTAACCCACGGCCTTGGCCAGCGCGACCGCCTGCGCGCCCATGGCGGCACGGGTCTTCTCGTCCAGGAAAGGAGACGGCGCCTCCTCGATTACTTTCTGGTGGCGGCGCTGGATGGAGCATTCGCGCTCGTTCAGGTGAAGGACATTGCCATGCTTGTCCGCTATCACTTGAATTTCGATATGGCGCGGCTGGGTGACGAATTTCTCCACCAGCAAGCGGCCGTCGCCGAAACTGGCCTGCGCCTCATTGCGGGAGGACAGGATCGCCTGCCCCAGCTCGCCCTCGCTTTTCACCACCCGAAGGCCTTTGCCGCCGCCGCCGGCCGAGGCCTTGACCATCACCGGATAGCCGATCTCCCGGGCGATTTCCCTGGCATGGGCCTCATCGCGGATCTCCCCCATGAATCCTGGCACGGTGGAGACGCCGGCGGCCTTGGCCAACTTCTTGGATTCGATCTTGTCGCCCATGGCGGCGATGGCCCGGACATTGGGTCCGACGAATGCGATGCCGGCCTTCGCCAGGGCCGCGGCAAAGGATTCGCGCTCGGACAGAAAGCCGTAACCGGGGTGGACGGCCTGGGCGCCCGTGTCCCGCGCCGCCTGCACGATGCGGTCGATCTGGAGATAGGATTGGGAGGCGGGCGCGGGCCCGATATGCACGGCCTGGTCGGCCATTTCGACATGCAGGGCATCGCGGTCCGCGTCGGAATAGACCGCCACCGTGGCGATACCCATGCGGCGAGCCGTCTTGATGATCCGGCAGGCGATTTCGCCGCGATTGGCGATCAGAATTTTTTGAAACAAAGGCGTCCCCGCTCCCGCCTGGCGCTTGGTTTTATCCCGGGACAGTAGGGGGTTGCGGAGCTTCGGTAAACCGCTGTACGCCCATGACAATGGCGAATATCCCTCGCGCCGCCGCGCTTGCCATGTTCCGCGTCCATATCGAGAACGGCCTGTCCGTGGCCGCGGGCGTCGGCCTGACCGGCTTGATCGCGGGCTGGGTGCTGGGCTTCGACGCGGCGATCGTCATGTCCGCCGGGGCGGTCTGCGTCAGCATCTCGGACCAGCCCGACCCCTTGCGCCTCAAGCCCTGGATCCTGGGCTGGGCTCTGGTCATCGCGGTCTGCTTCGCCGCGCTGACGGCGTTCTCGCAATTCTGGCTGCCGCCTTATGGCTTCGTGGCAGTCGTCGCCTTTATCGGCCTGTGGACTGGCCTGATCTCCGCCTATGGCAAACGGGCGCTGACCTTGTCCATGACGGGGGTCCTGACCCTCGTCTATGTCATGGGCCGCAATCTTCCCACGCCCGGCGATGTCGTTCTCTACCTGGAACGCTTCACCGCCGGCGCGATGATTTACGTGTTGTATGCGGGAGCCTTCGCGCTGGTCTTCGATGACCGCGCCCGGCGTCTGCTGCTGGCGGAAGCCATGCGAGGCTTTGCGACGTATCTGCGGGCAAAGGCCGCGCTCTACAACCCGGACATGGAAGGCCCCGGCGCGTTTCGGAGCGTGATCGATGCCCACGCGGCGCTGGTGGACCGATTGCAAGCCGCGCGCGACGCGATTTTTTCCCGGCGCAGCCATCCGGTGCAGAAGAAGCGCATCGATTCGCTGATCACGCTGCTCGATGCGTTCGAAACCATGCTTTCCAGCGACGCGGATTTCGAGCTGCTGCGGCGTTCCCGGCGGCGCGACCTGAAATGGCGTATCAACGCCTTTATCCTTCTGGTGGCCGACGAAGTGGATGGATTGACCCTGGCCTTGCGCAACCGTCACGCCAATGTCTCGCCGCTTCCGCACAAGGCCGAAGATGCGGAATTGACAGATGCCGTGAACCTGGCCAATCGCGACGAGGCAGAAGGAGAAGCCATCGACCACGCCTATTATGTCACCGCCAACAAGCTGGTGATGGCGAACGCCCATGTCGCAGCCTTGGCCCGAACCCTGGATTGGAATACGCCGCCATCCGCCCTCTCCGAGGAACTCGACCTCGATCTGTTCCAACAGCGGGCGCCGCGTGGCCTGGGCGTGCTCGCCCAGCAATTCGACCTTGGCAAACCGGCGATGCGCTTCGGTATCCGGCTGTCGCTGGCGATGTTGACCGGGCTGGCCCTGACTTTTGCCTTTCCCCGTTTCGCGCACGCCAATTGGGTGCTTCTGACCATTGCCCTGATCATGCGCGCCAACTACAGCGTCACCCGCCAGCGGCGCTGGGACCGCATCGCCGGCACCTTGATCGGCTGCGCCATTGCCGTGGCGCTGATCGCGATATCGCCGCCCGCCTTACTGCTGGCCGTGATCGTGCTGGCGATTGGGCTGTCGCACGCCTATGCCGGGGTCCGCTACCGGATCACGGCGATAGGCGCCTCGATTTCCTCGCTGGTGCTGCTGCATTTCTCCGCCCCGACGCTTCATCCGCAATTTTTCGAGCGGGTGGCGGACACGCTGATCGGTGCAGGCCTCTCCTATATTTTCGGCTTTATGTTGCCGCATTGGGAACGCAACGATTTGCCCCGCCTGGTGAAGGGGCTGCTGTCCGCCGACCGCGCCTTCGCCGACGCCGCCTTGCGCCGCGCCCCTGTCCGCCAGCCCTATCGCCTGGCGCGCAAGCGCACCTTGGAGGCCGTGGCGCAGCTTTCCGGGGCAATCCGCCGCCTGGCCGACGAACCCAATACCAACCGCCGAACCCTGGCGGCGCTGAACGAGTTGCTGGGGGCCAATTATGCCCTCGCCTCCGATCTGGCTTCCATGCCGGTCCTGATGAAAATGCGGGAGGCGGAACTCGACCTCGCTCGTGCTGATGCCGAAATCGCCGCGATGCGAAGCCGTGTGAGCGAAATTCTGAGCGCCGAATCCTTTTCGGACCCAGGGCCCGCTCCGGCCCGTGAAGCCTTAAGCGGAATGAAAGAGAATTTCGCCATGACTGTGCTGGCCCGCCGCCTGGCGCATATCGAGCATACCGCCCGCAAAGTGGCGCGGCTGGCGGCGCGGCCGGTGATCGCCGATGAGGATGAGCATGCGCATTGAGGCATTCGCGATCGGCCTGGTGCTGTTGGCTCCGCCCGCCCAAGCCCAGGTGCCGCAGAAATTGCCCCTGCCCCACGGTCCGGGGCAACAGAGTCTGCAATTCGGCAGCGCGAGCCTCACCATCGTCATGCCGGCCCTGGACAGCGCTGCGCCCATCATGATCACGGCTGCCGCGCCGGGCACCAAGCCCGTCACGCTGTCCTTGGCCCATCATCCCGACGCGCATGAATTCCCGCCCAATATCTCGCTGGTGGAAATGGATGCCGGCAATGCGACGCCGGAATTCTTCATCTCGCGCTTTTCCGGCGGTGCGCATTGCTGCGCCGAGGTCCAGATCCTGGACGTGGTGGCCGGGCAGTGGCGCGTCGTCAATGGCGGCAGCTGGGATGGCGACGAGATCATCCCGGAGGACGCGGACGGGAGTGGCGAGCAGGAGATCGTGCATGGCGACGATCGCTTTCTCTATCGTTACTCCTGTTATGCCTGTGCGGGCACGCCGGTGCGAGTGTTCAAACTGGTGCAAGGCACCCTGGCGGACGTCACATCGAGTCCGCTTTACCGTCCCCGCGACGAGAAAGACCTGCCGAATTTTCAGCAGGGCTGCGCCAATCACGACAATGGCGCCTGCGCCGCTTATGTGGCGGTGGCCGCCCGTCTGGGGCGGCGCGACGAAGCCTGGAAGTTCATGCTCGATCATTACGATCGCAAGAGCGATTGGGGATTGAAGGACTGCGCCCTCAACGACGACAAGGGAAATTGCCTGGCGGAGACCCAGTACAAATCCTATCCCGATGCGCTGGCGGGTTTCCTTCAGACCATCGACTCGGCACAGCCGGGGGTGCCTTAGGGCTTTCTGTCGTCCAGAACCGCGCGAATGGTCTGGGCCACCACGGACAGATTGCTTTGCGCATCGGCCCGCGGGAAACGCAGGATCGTGTAGCCCGCCTCGTGCAGCAGCCGGTCCCGTACCGGATTGCGGCCGCTGCGGTCCGCCTCCAGTTCCACCACCAGCAAGGCGTCATGCTCGACAAACGGCAAGGTGAAGGTCTGGAACGGCGAATGTTTGCGGAAATGCCAGCCCTGCTCCGCAAGCGCCTTCAGGCGCAGCCACAGCAGGTCCTCGATTTCGGCTTCCCGCCGTAGCGGACGTTTGCGCTGCATGCTTCAGAGCGGAATATTGTCGTGCTTCTTCCAGATCTGCGCCACCTGCTTGTTCTTCAGCATGCGCAGGCTGCGAGCAATGCGCCAGCGGGTGGAGTGCGGCCGGATGACATCGTCGATATAGCCGCGCGAGGCCGCGACGAAGGGATTGAGAAAGCGGTCTTCATATTCCTTGGTGCGCGCCGCCAGGGCTTCGGCATCGCCCGCATCCCTGCGGAAGATGATCTCCACCGCCCCCTTGGCGCCCATCACGGCGATCTGGGCGCTGGGCCAGGCATAATTCACATCCGCCCGCATATGCTTGGACGCCATCACGTCATAGGCGCCGCCATAGGCCTTGCGGGTGATGACCGTGACCTTGGGCACTGTCGCTTCGGCATAAGCGAACAGCAGCTTGGCGCCATGCTTGATGATGCCGCCATGCTCCTGCGCCGTGCCGGGCATGAAGCCGGGCACATCGACGAAGGTCACCAGGGGAATGTTGAAACAATCGCAGAAGCGCACGAAACGGGCCGCCTTGCGGCTGGCGTCGGAATCCAGCACGCCGGCCAGAACCATCGGCTGATTGGCGACAAAGCCCACCGTCGCGCCTTCGATCCGGCCGAAGCCGGTGATGATGTTGCGGGCAAAGGCCTCGCCGATCTCGAAGAAATCGCCCTCGTCGATGACCTTGAGGATCAGCTCCTTCATGTCGTAGGGCTTGTTGGCGTTCTCCGGTATCAGCGTATCCAGCGACATGTCCTGGCGATGCGGATCATCCTCGACCGGCCAGACCGGCGTCTTGTCGCGATTGTTGAGCGGCAGGAAGTCGTAAAGCCGGCGGATCTCCTCCAGGCAAACCACGTCATTGTCGTAAGCGCCGTCCGCCACGGCGGAGCGTGTGGTGTGCACCTTGGCGCCGCCCAGTTCCTCCGGCGTCACGTCCTCATGCGTCACGGTCTTGGTGACGTCCGGGCCGGTGATGAACATGTAGGAGGTGCCGGCCACCATGAAGACGAAATCAGTCAGCGCCGGGGAATAGACGTCGCCGCCCGCGCAAGGGCCCATGATGACGGAAATCTGCGGCACCACGCCGGAGGCCAGCACATTGCGCTTGAAGATTTCACCGAAGCCCGCCAGCGCCGCCACGCCTTCCTGAATGCGGGCGCCGCCGGAATCGAACAGTCCGATCACCGGGGCGCCGTTCTGCATCGCCATGTCCATGATCTTGCAGATCTTGTCGGCATGGGCTTCGGAGGTCGAACCGCCCAGCACAGTGAAATCCTTGGCATAGACGTAGACCATGCGGCCGTTGATGGTGCCCCAGCCGGTCACCACGCCGTCACCCGGAATCCGGTTCTTTTCGGTGCCGAATTCGGTGCCGCGATGTTCCACGAACATGTCGAACTCTTCGAAGCTTTTGGAATCGAGCAGCAATTCGATGCGCTCGCGCGCGGTGAGTTTGCCGCGGGCATGCTGGGCGCTGACCCGCGCCTCGCCGCCGCCGGCGCGTGCCAGGGTCCGGCGGGCCTCAAGTTCCGAGATGATCTCTTTCATAAGGACCTTTTTTTGGGGTCGCCCCGCAGCCAGACTGTGTGGGCCCAACACATGCGTCAAGCCCGTGACAGGCGGACCAGCTGTGCGGCGTGGCCCATTTCCGCCGCCAGGCGCCCGGCCCGCTGCTCGGATTCCCGGTCGGCGCCCCATCGTTCCGCCTGATAGGCTTCGTCCAGGCGGGACAATGCGAATGCTTCATCGGCGGTGAGTCGCCCTTCCAGCACGGCCAGCCCCAGAACCAGCGACCCCGTAATCGACGCCAGGACATGCAGGGCCGCGAGATGGAAATCGTCCAGATCCGACACTGCCTGATGCAAAGCCATTAGAGTCTCAACCGGCTGTTCTACATGCCGGATACCGGAGATGACGGCCAGGCGCGCGCCGTAACGTTCCGCCGCCCAGTCCAGATAAATATTCCAATCCAGTTGGCGCGCGGCTAGCTCCACCGGCGTTTCGGCGCGATAGGACAGAAGGTCGTTCTCGCCGAACCGCAGGATGGCGGCGATGACATCGGGACGCGTGATCCGCACGCCGTCCAGCACGCTGTTGACCATTCGGGTCAGCGGCATGGCCTGGGGAAGCATGTCTTCTTCCTGCGCGCGCCATTCCTCGGCAATCGCCTCCGCCAGTGCCCGTGTGGGCAGCAGCAGCGGTTGGCGCGCGGGGGTCTGCACCGGCTTTCCATCCAGCAGGAAACGAAATCCGCGCGCCGTCTCGTCTACCGTGACGTCTTTGTAGAAGCGCTTCATTTCTTCCTTTTCTTGGGTGGAAAAGGATCGCGTTTGTCGTCCGGGTCGAAGCCCAGCAACTGCCAGCTTTTCAGCATGTGCGGCGACAGCGGCGCCGTGACCTGGAGGCGCCCGCCATCCGGGCGCGCGATGTCGATGGAGCGGGCATGCAGATGCAGCTTGTCCGCGATCGCGCCTTTTCCCTTCGCGTCCGTGCCGCCATATTTGAAATCGCCGACGATGGGCGTGCCCAAGCTCGCCAGATGCACGCGGATCTGATGCGTTCGGCCGGTGATGGGCCGGGCCGCCACCCAGGCGAACTCCTGCCCGGCCTGTGCCATCACTGCATATTCTGTGAGAGCGAATTTCGCATCGTCTTCCTCGCTCACGGCCATGCGCTCGCCCTTGCCGCGCACGCCTTCCTTGGCCAGCGCCGCCTTGACCACGCCATGCTTCTGCTTGGGCACGCCCTTGACCAGCGCCCAATAGATTTTCGAGGCATCGCGGCTGGCCAGCGCCAGCGACAGGCCGGCCGCGGCCTGGCCCGTGCGTGCCACCAGCAGCACGCCGGATGTATCCCGGTCCAGGCGATGCACCAGCTTTGGCCGCGTGGTCTTTTCAAAACTGAGCTGATCCAGCATGCCGTCGACATGCTCCTTCAGGCCAGAGCCGCCCTGGGTCGCCAGGCCGGAAGGCTTGTTCAGCACGAAGAGATGCTTGTCCATGTAGAGGATCGTGTCTTCCAGCTTGCGCGAAGTCTGGACGGGCGCCGGCTTCGGCCGTTCCTCGATCTTGTCGTGGATCACTTGCGGCGGCAGGCGCAGGCTTTGCCCCAAGGCGACGCGATCGGCGGATTTGGCGCGCTTGCCATCCACCCGCACTTCGCCTTTGCGCAGCAGCTTTTCCAGGCGGGCGTGCGTCAAGGCCGGATAGTGCCGCCGGAACCAGCGGTCCAAGCGAATGCCGTCATCTTCTTCTGTAATGGTGCGCAGCTCAGGCATAGAGCGTCCGAACCGCCCAGAGCCCGGCAAACAATGCCAGGATCGAAAGCACCGCTGAACCCACGATATAAGCAGCCGCGCTGGCATAGGAGCCGCGCTGAATCAGCAGGGCACTATCGAGCGAGAAGGTGGAGAAGGTCGTATAGCCTCCCATGATCCCGGTGGTGAGGAAGGCGCGCATTTCCAGCGAGACATTCCATTTCAGCGCCATCAATTCGACCAGCAGTCCCATGATGAAACCGCCGCTGACATTGACCACGAAGATCCCGTAAGGGAATCCCTCCCAGGCCGCCGCTTGCACGAAGCCCGCCATCAGGTAGCGCGCAACCGAACCGATGGCTCCTCCGACGGCTACCGCGGCCATCACGGCGTAATTCATTTCAAATTCTCCCCAGTCCTTTTGGCCCGCAGCTTCGCCCAGTAATCCAGCCGCTTGGTGATTTCGCGTTCGAATCCCGTGTCCTTGGGGGCATAGAATTGTTCCCGCGCCATATCGTCCGGAAAATAATTCTGGCCGGAGAACCCTTCCTCCGCCTCGTGGTCATATTGATAGCCCGCACCATAGCCAAGGTTTTTCATCAATTTGGTGGGGGCATTGAGAATATGCGCCGGCGGCATCAGGGAGCCATGCTCCTGGGCGGCGCGTTTGGCGGCGCCCAGCGCGACATAGACGGCATTGGATTTCGGCGCGGTCGCCAGATAGAGTACGCATTGTGCCAGCGCCAGTTCGCCTTCCGGCGAGCCCAGGAAATCGAACACGTCCTTGGCCGCCAGCGCCTGATGCACGGCCTCGGGATCGGCCAGGCCGATATCCTCCACTGCCGCCCGCACCAGCCGCCGAGCGATATAAAGCGGTTGCTCTCCTCCCGCCAGCATCCTTGCCAGCCAGTAGAGCGCCGCGTCGGGATCGCTGCCGCGGATCGATTTGTGCAGCGCGGAGATGATATTGTAATGCTCCTCCCGCGATTTGTCGTAAAGCGGCATGCGCCGCTGCACCGCCGCCATCAATCCGGCAGGATCAAGCGGCTTGACGATTTTGAGGTTCGCGACTTCTTCAGCGAGATTGAGCAGATAGCGGCCATCGCCGTCCGCCATGGCGCGCAAGGAGGCGCGGGCATCCGGCGTGAGTTTGAGCGGTTCGCCGTAATGCGCCTCCGCCCGCTCCAGCAATTTCTCCAGGGCTGCATCGTCCAGCCGGCGCAACACCAGAACCTGGCCGCGCGACAGCAACGCGCCGTTCAATTCGAAAGACGGATTTTCCGTGGTTGCGCCCACCAGCACGATGGTGCCGTCCTCCATCACCGGCAGAAAGGAATCCTGCTGGCTGCGATTGAAGCGATGGATTTCGTCGATGAACAGGAGCGTGCCCTGCCCCATCTTGCGCCGGACGCGCGCCGCCTCGAACGTCTTCTTCAGGTCCGCCACCCCGGAGAACACCGCCGACAATTGCTCGAAATGAAGCTTGAAGGCGGACGACAGAAGACGCGCGATCGTCGTCTTCCCGGTTCCGGGCGGTCCCCACAGAATGATGGAATGTGGCCGCCCGGCAAGGACCATCCGGCCGATCGGCCCTTCGGGACCGAGCAGATGATCCTGCCCGACCACTTCAGCCAGGCTTTTGGGCCGAAGGCGGTCGGCCAGCGGGCGCGGTGCATCCTCGGCCAGGCCGCCAGATTCAAAGAGATCGCTCATTTGCGGGGTATATCACACGCGTCTGCTCCCGCCATGCCGGGAAGCGCGTCTTGGTCGTGCCCTGCCCCTGGAAAATGAAGCAATAAAAACGGCCATGGCAGGCTTGGAGCTGCCATGGCCGGAAGATCGTTACAGGCTGAATTTCATGCCGACAGATACATTGTTGCTGGTGTTGCCCACGCCGGGCAGCCCATTGAGATTGGCGTCGTGCGCGTTCTGATAACGGTACTCGGTGAACAGGCTCATGTCCTGTGAAACCGGGTATTCCAATCCGCCCAGCGCCTGCCAACCCAGGACCGTCGAAGAGTCATGGATCGCGCCGCCGACCCGATCATTCACCGCGCCGATACCCGCGCCGCCATAGAGGCTGATCGGAGAGCCGGTGTTCAGATGATAGACCAGATTGCCCATGAAGCTGGAGGACGCCAGATGCGATCCGCCGGGCTTGTAACCAGAAGAATTCCAGAACGTATCCGCCTCCACCGACCAGCCGGGCATGGGCAGGAAATTATCGAGACCATAGCCGACGCGCGCGCCGATATTGTAACCGGTATCCATGTCATGCAGCGACCCGCCCGCCATGAGCGCCGGATCGAAGCTCGCGCCGCCGAGAATGGATGCGTACCAATTGTCGCTGTGCGTGCTGTCGGCATGCGCCGCGCCGGTGGCAAGAAGCAATGCGGCGGCGGAACTCAGAACGAACTTTTTCATAAACAAACCCTTCGTTGCGATGCCCCCCATCACAAACGCTAACGCAACCGGGCTCGGATCGTCATCGCCCGGCATGCGAAAGTGATCGCATCGCAACAAGCGGTAACAAGATGAAAAAATTATAGAAAAAGGCTTTTTTGTGTAATCAGCCGTCCACGGACAATGTCAGCTTGCGATTGCCGCGTTCGATCACCAGATCCCAATGATTGGCGCCATTTAGGGCACGGCTGAGATCGCCGACGCGGTTGATGCTGGCACCATTAACGCTGCGCACAATATCGCCCGGCTGGAATCCGGAATTCCCGGCATAGGAATTGGGATTGACGGCGATGATGGCCACGCCCTTCGCCAGAAGATCGGTCTGCAGATCGAGCGCAGCGGCGGGTGAAAGATTTTCCACTTTCGCCCCGGTCAGCGGATTGCGCCCGGCAATGACGGTGACCTCACGCGGCGGATTTTCCGGCGGCAGGGCCAGAGTGACGTTCACTTCGCGGATGTTCTTGCCGGACTCGACCCTGACCTTGACGACGTCGCCCGGCTTATGGGTGGCGATGCGGTAATTGAGAGACTGCATATCGTCCACCGGCGCGCCATCCACCGACAGCACCACATCGCCGGATTTGACGCCGGCATTGGCGAGAGGCCCGCTTGGATAGATATCCTTCACCAGCACGCCGCCGGGACGCCCCAGGCCCAGACTCTCTGCGATCGCGCCGGTGACGGGTTGACCGGTTGCGCCGATCCAGGAAAGACGCACGCCCCCGCCGCCTTCAACCCCTTCCACCACCCGCCGCGCCAGATTGGCGGGAATGGCAAAACCGATCCCGATATTGCCGCCGGAGCGCGAATAGATCGCGGTGTTGATGCCGGCCAGTTTGCCGTCCGTGGTCACCAGCGCGCCGCCGGAATTGCCGGGATTGATGGCGGCGTCGGTCTGAATGAAGAATTGATAATCGTTGGCCGAGCCCTGGGTGCGGGCCAGCGCCGAGACGATGCCCATGGTCACGGTCTGTCCGACGCCGAACGGGTCGCCGATCGCCAGCACCAGATCGCCCACCTGGACCGCATCGCTGTCGCCGAACGGCACGGTGGGAAGACGCTCGCCCTTGGTGTCGATCTTGAGTACCGCCAGGTCCGTCCTGGGGTCGGCCGTGAGAACCTTGGCCTTGAATTCGCGCTTGTCGTTGAGCGCCACCACGATATCGGTACCGCCCTCCACCACATGATTGTTGGTGAGGATCAGTCCGTCCGCGCGCACGATCACGCCGGAACCCAGGGATTGCTGTACGCGCTGGCGCATCTCCGGCGTGGCGCCGAAAAACTGCGAAAAGAACGGATCGTTGAAGAGAGGATTGACCTGAACCTGGGCCACCGAGCGGGCATAGACATTCACCACGGCAGGCGCGATCCGCTTCACCACCGGCGCGAAAGTGAGCTGGACCTGGCCCATCGAAGCGGGCTGGGTTTCATTGCGCGCCGGAGCGGGCGCCAGACGCAAGGGTTGCGGCGCCACCAGATGCGTTGTCGGCGGCGGCGCACTGACCCCCGGCATGGCCACAAACGCCAACGCTGCGATCGCGGCCGCCCCGGCCACGGCAAGGGATACCGTCTTCATCACACTCAACCTTCCGAAGCCATCTTCCCGATTCAATTTCCCGCCTCAACCATTGCGGAATTTTAAAACCGTCTCAATCAACAAAAAGGGCGGCATTTCTGCCGCCCCCCAATTCTTGTTCTGAACGCCAGTCTCAGGCCTCGGTATCCTCGGCCACTTCGACCGGGCCCGAATCCTTTCCCTTGGCGTCGACATCGCGGTCTACGAACTCGATGATCGCCATCGCGGCATTGTCGCCATGGCGGAACCCAGCCTTCAGCACGCGGGTATAGCCGCCCGGACGGCCGGCATAACGCGGGCCGATCACGTCGAACAGCTTGGTCACCTGGTCGGCGTCCTTGATCTGGGCCAGCGCCTGACGGCGGGCATGCAGGTCCTTGGCGCCGCGGCGCGACAGGGTCACCAGCTTCTCGATCACCGGACGCAGATCCTTGGCCTTGGGCAAAGTGGTCATGATCTGCTCATGCTTGATGAGCGCGGCCGTCATATTGCCCCACATCGCCTTGCGATGAGAGGCGGTGCGGTTGAGCTTGCGGCCCTGGTTGGCGTGACGCATGTCTTTTAACCCTTGTCATTCCCGGCCAGCAAGCGAAGCGCTGCCGGGAAACCATTCCTGAAATCAATATTGATCTTCGTAACGCTTCGCGAGGTCTTCGATATTCTCAGGCGGCCAGCCCGGCACTTCCATGCCCAGATGCAATCCCATTTCCGCCAGAACCGCCTTGATCTCGTTGAGCGACTTGCGGCCGAAATTCGGGGTGCGCAACATCTCTGCTTCGGTCTTCTGGATCAGGTCGCCGATATAGACGATGTTGTCGTTCTTCAGGCAGTTGGCCGAACGCACGCTGAGTTCCAGCTCGTCGACCTTCTTGAGCAGCACCGGGTTGAAGGCAAGATCGGGCTTGCTCTCTTCGGCGACGCGCTCGCGCGGCTCTTCGAAATTGATGAAGACCTGGAGCTGATCCTGCAGGATGCGCGCGGCATAGGCCACCGCGTTGTCCGGCGTCACCGCGCCATTGGTCTCGACCGTGAGGGTGAGCTTGTCATAGTCGAGGATCTGGCCCTCGCGGGTGTTCTCGACCTTGTAGGAAACCTTCTTCACCGGGCTGAACAGGCTGTCGACCGGAATGAGGCCGATCGGCGCGTCTTCCGGACGGTTGCGGTCGGCCGGGACATAGCCCTTGCCGGTGGCGATGGTCAGCTCCATGCGGAAATCCACCTTCTCGTCCAGAGTGCAGAGCACCAGGTCGGGATTGAGGATTTCGATGTCGGACGAACCCTGGATCTGGCCGGCCTTCACTTCGCCGGGGCCATTGGCCTTGAGGCTGACGCGCTTGGGGCCTTCGGCATGCATGCGAAGCGCGATCTGCTTCACATTCAGCACGATGTCGGTGACGTCTTCGCGCACGCCCTGGATGGACGAGAATTCGTGCAGCACGCCTTCGATCTGGATCGAAGTGACGGCCGCACCCTGCAGCGACGACAAGAGCACGCGGCGCAGCGAATTGCCCAGCGTGAGACCGAAACCGCGTTCCAGCGGCTCGGCGGTGATGGTGGCGATTTTGCCCGCGTCATGACCGCCTTCGGTCTTGAGCTTTTGCGGCTTGATCAGTTCCTGCCAGTTTTTCTGAAACATGTTTTCCTCATCGTGTCCCGAGCATGTCGGACCATGCCCATACGTTCGACGGGTAAATAGTTACGTCCGAACTTCTTTCCTATGTCGCATCGCCGGACGGAAAACCGGAAGGCCACTTTTCCTGGCGATGCTCTATCTCAAACGCGGCGACGCTTGGGCGGGCGGCAGCCATTGTGGGGGATCGGGGTCACGTCCCGGATCGAGGTGACGACCAGACCCACGGCCTGCAGCGCGCGGAGCGCCGATTCACGGCCCGAACCGGGGCCGGAGACTTCCACTTCCAAGGTCCGCATGCCGTGCTCAACCGCCTTCTTGGCGGCATCTTCGGCGGCCATCTGCGCCGCATAGGGCGTGGATTTGCGCGAGCCCTTGAAGCCCATCATGCCCGCCGACGACCAGGAGATGGTGTTGCCCTGCGTGTCGGTGATCGTGACGATGGTGTTGTTGAAGGTTGCGGCGACATGGGCCACACCCACCACCACATTCTTCTTTTCCTTTTTGCGGGCGCGCGGTGCTTTGCCGCCGGATTTTGCTTCGGCCATTTACTTGGTGACTTTCTTCTTGCCGGCGATCGCTTTGGCAGGGCCTTTGCGGGTGCGGGCGTTGGTATGCGTGCGCTGGCCGCGAACCGGCAGGCTCTTGCGGTGACGCAGACCCCGGTAGCAGCCCAGATCCATCAGCCGCTTGATGTTCATCGCCACGTCGCGGCGCAAATCGCCTTCCACCAGGAAGTCGCGATCGATGATTTCACGAATCTGGATGACCTCGGACTCAGTCAGGTCGCTGACCCGGCGCGACGGGTCGATGCCCAGCTGCGAAATGATCTTGTGCGCGGTATGCGGCCCGATTCCATGAATATAGCGAAGGCCGATTTCGACTCGCTTCTGGGTCGGGATATTGACGCCGGCGATACGTGCCACTTGTGAATTCTCCGGGGCTTTCTAAGCCATTGAAAGAGTTACAATATCTTTACGCGCTGCCGTTTCGCCCAAACCGGGGCACGGGCGGCTTCGAAATCGCCCCAAAAGCCCAGAAATGTCACGAAAAAATGTCGCGAAGGCGCGGATTATAGGAATGAGCCCCCTGTCGTCAACTGTCCCTTGGGATTTATTGTCGCAGGCGCCCTTTGTGCGGCCAGCCCAAAGGGCAGGCCGGGGAACTCAGACCTTTAGTCCGTCCAAAATCTCGGCAATCTGGGCCGTCACCACACCGATCGGGGCCATGCCGTCCAGGGATTTCAATTTCCCCTGCCCACCATAATAGCCCAGCAGCGGCGCTGTACTTCTGTAATAGACCTCCAGCCGCTTCTTCAGGGTCTCGGGATTGTCGTCGGCCCTGAGCGTCCCGCCAGCCGCGATACGGCTTTCGACCCTGGCCAGAAGGGCTGCGTCGTCCACTTTCAGCTCAAGAACAAGGTCGATCTTGCGTCCCCGCTGGGCCAGCATCCGATCCAGGGCTTCCGCCTGGGCGATGGTGCGGGGAAAGCCATCGAATACCGCGCCCTTGGCGCAGTCGGGCTGATCATAGCGCTGGGCGATGATCCCGATCACGGTCTCGTCCGGCACCAGCGCGCCCTTGTCCATCAGCGCCTTGCTGGCAAGACCCAGCGGCGTGCCGGCCGAGATCGCCGCGCGCAACATGTCGCCGGTGGAAAGCTGCGGCAGGCCTCGCGTCTCGGTAAGGATCTTAGACTGCGTACCTTTCCCCGCCCCCGGGGGTCCGAACAGAACCAGATTCACCTTCGCGCTCCGCGCAGTTTCGACTTCTTGAGCAAGCCTTCATATTGCTGCGCGACGAGATGGCTTTGGATCTGCGCCACCGTGTCCATGGTGACCGATACGACGATGAGAATCGACGTGCCGCCCAGCGAGAAGGAAAGATTGTATTTATAGTACATGAATTCGGGAATGAGGCAGACGAGCGCCAGATACAATGCCCCGATCACGGTAATACGCGTCAGCGTGTAGTCGATGAACTGGGCGCTCTTCTTGCCGGGACGGATGCCGGGAAAGACGCCGCCATATTTTTTGAGATTCTCTGCCGTCTCCTCCGGATTGAACACCACCGAGGTATAGAAAAAAGCAAAGAAGAGAATGAGTACCGTGTACAGGATCAGATAGAGCGGCTGGCCACGACTGAGATAGGTCACGATGGTCTGCAGCCAGCCCGGCAGATTCTGCGCGTTGAAGCTCGCGACTGTGGTGGGCAGGAGTAGAATCGAAGATGCGAAGATCGGCGGAATCACGCCCGAGACGTTCAGTTTCAGCGGCAGATGCGAGCTTTCGCCACCATAGACTTTGTTGCCGACTTGTCGCTTTGGATAGGTCACGAACAGACGGCGCTGCGCCCGCTCCATAAAGACGATGAAGGCCACCAGGCCCGCCGCGAACACCGCGAATGCCAGCAGCAGCAGGGGATTGGTGGCGCCGGTGCGCGCCGATTCCAGGGCCTGACCCATCAACTGGGGAAAGCGCGCCACGATGCCGGCGAAAATAATCAGCGAGATGCCGTTGCCGACGCCGCGGCCGGTGATCTGTTCGCCGATCCACATCAGAAGGATGGTGCCGCCGGTGAGCGTGATCATCGCGGTCAGGCGGAAGAAAATGCCGGGATGAATGACGACATTGCCCCAATGTTCGAGGCCGATCGCGATGCCATAGGCCTGGATGGCGGCCAGCGCCACGGTGCCGTAGCGGGTATACTGGTTGATGACCTTGCGCCCCGCCTCGCCTTCCTTCTTCAAGGCCTCGAGTTCGGGAAATACGGTCGTCATCAACTGGATGATGATCGAAGCGGAGATGTACGGCATGATGCCGAGCGCGAAGATCGCCATGCGCTGTACCGCGCCGCCCGCCAGCACATTGAAGACGTCCAGCAGCCCGCCGCTGGTCTGGTTGATCTGCTGCGCCAGCGCGGCCGGATCGATGCCGGGCATGGGAATATAGGTTCCCAGCCGCGCCACGATCAGCGCGCCCAATGTGAAGAAGATGCGATTCCGCAATTCCTGGGACTTGCCCAGATTGCTGAAACTGAAATTGGCGGCCAATTGTTCGGCGGCTGACGCCATGTCCTGCTCCTGGGCGTTGGGGGCCCGCCACCAATATAGCGCGCAAGCCAGCCCTTACGAGTGGGTCCGCGCCTTATTTCAGCCCTGGCGGGCTGTCCTTTTTGCGGTGGCGTCGGCGCGGCGCTTCTGGCGCTTGCCCGGCTCGCCCTTCTTGTTCAGATAAACCTTCTTCTTGAAGGTCGCGGTAACCGAGCCGCCGGCCTTTTCGACCGCCTCGCGGGCACCGGCGGAAACGCCGGCCACCTCGATATCGATCTTGGCGGTGATGGCGCCCTTGCCGAGCAGACGCACGCCGTCGCGGCTCTTGTGTGCCAAGCCCGCCTTGCGCAGCACGTCTTCGGTGATCTTGCCGTCATTCTTGAGGCGCTTGTCGTCGATCGCCTTCTGCAACAGGCCGATATTCACTTCCGAGAAATCGTTGGCGAAGATGTTGTTGAAGCCGCGTTTTGGAATACGCATGTGCAGCGGCATCTGGCCGCCTTCAAAGCCATAAACCTTGGTGCCGGTGCGGGCCTTGGCGCCCTTGACGCCCCGGCCGGAGGTCTTGCCCAGTCCCGACGAGGAACCGCGGCCAACCTTGTGCTTGTGCTTGTGGGCGCCGGGATTGTTGCTTATCTGGTTGAGCTTCATCTTATTTGCCTTCTTCGACGATCTCGACGAGGTGCTTGACCGCGTTGATCATGCCGCGCACCGACGGCGTATCTTCCAGGGTGCGGGTCCGCCGGATCTTGCCAAGCCCCAGCCCGCGCAGGGTCTGCGCCTGGATTTCGGGCTTGCGGTTGGCGGAACGGATCTGGCGAACCGTAACGGTCTTGCCGCCCGCCTTTGTCTGGGTGGCGGGGGCCTGTTTGGCGGGGGCCGCCTTGGTTTTTTTCTCGGCCATAATATTTCTCTC
The DNA here is from genome assembly GCA_040389245.1 of Pseudomonadota bacterium. GTDB lineage: Bacteria > Pseudomonadota > Alphaproteobacteria > Micropepsales > Micropepsaceae > Rhizomicrobium. The sequence continues at coordinate 20,989 of JAZKAH010000007.1, forward strand.
TATCTATCAGGCCGACGCTTCGGCGGGGGCGCCTTCGCGCTTGGCCAGAATTTCGGTAACGCTGCGGCCGCGGCGATTGGCGACCATGCGGGGCGATTGCTGACCCTTGAGCGCGTCAAAGGTGGCGCGCACCATGTTGTAGGGATTGGAGGTGCCCAGCGACTTGGAAACGACATCGGCCACGCCCAGCGCTTCGAATACGGCACGCATCGGACCACCGGCGATAATGCCGGTACCGGCGGGCGCCGGACGCAGCAACACCTTGCCGGCGCCATGATGGCCGCGCACTTCATGATGCAGGGTGCGGCTGTCCTTGAGCGGAATGCGAACCAAAGCGCGCTTGGCGGCTTCCGTCGCCTTGCGGATGGCTTCCGGCACTTCGCGCGCCTTGCCATGACCGAAGCCGACGCGGCCCTTCTGATCGCCCACCACCACCAGCGCGGCGAAACCGAAGCGGCGGCCACCCTTCACGACCTTGGCGACACGATTGATGTGCACCAGCTTGTCGATGAATTCGTTGTCGCGCTCTTCGCGATCGCGGCCGCGGCCGCGCTTGTCGTCCCGTTGTTGTCCGTCACGCGCCATTATTCGTTCCTTACTTTTCTAAGCGGGCAGCCATTCGTTGCCGGCTGCCGCTACGAACCTTTCTTAAAATTCGAGGCCGCCTTCGCGCGCCGCGTCCGCGAGCGCCTTGACGCGCCCGTGATAAATGTAACCGCCGCGGTCGAAGACCACCTGCTTCACGCCTTTGGCCAGCGCGCGTTCGGCGATCTTCCTGCCGACGCCGGATGCGGCATCCATGTTCCAGGTCTTGGCCGCACGGCCTTCCTTTTCGTTGCTCGAAGCCGACGCCAAGGTCGAGGCCGAGCGATCATCGATCACCTGGGCATAGATATGCTTGCCCGAGCGGAAGATCGACAGACGGGGACGGTCCGAATTGGCCGCGATTTTGTGACGGGTGCGCGACTGGCGCTTTTTGAAGAGAGCGGTGGTCATCTTACTTCTTCTTGCCTTCCTTGCGGCGGACATACTCGCCTTCGTAGCGCACGCCCTTGCCCTTATAGGGCTCCGGGCGGCGATAGCTGCGAATTTCAGCGGCGACCTGGCCGACCAGTTGCTTGTCCATCCCGGAGACGCTGATTTGGGTGGGCTTTTCCGAGGTGATGGTGATGCCGGCAGGGATCGGATAGGCCACATCGTGGCTGAAGCCGAGCTGCAGGTTCAAATTCTTGCCCTGTACGGCGGCGCGATAGCCGACGCCCTGGATTTCCAGGCGCTGGGTGAATCCGGTGGTAACGCCGGTGACCAGATTGTTGACCAGGCTGCGGGACAGACCCCACATCTGCGCCGAACGTTCCTGGTTCTTGTCGGGCGTCACGGTAATCCCGTGCTCGTCGATCGAGGCGGAGACCTCGCGCACCAGCTTGACGCTGAGCTCGCCCTTGGGACCCTTGACCTTGACGGTCTGGCCCTCGATCGAGGCAGTGACGCCCTTGGGCAGTGCGACCGGCTTTTTGCCAATACGTGACATGGTTCGGTTCCTTAAAACACCTGGCAGAGAACTTCGCCGCCGACATTCTTTTCGCGGGCGGAGCTGTCCGTCATCACGCCTTGCGGCGTGGACAGGATGGACACGCCCAGGCCCTGGCGATGCGGCTTGAGTTCGCTGACCGAGGAATAGACGCGGCGGCCCGGCGTGGAGACGCGCTTCAATTCGCGGATCACCGGTTCGCCCTCATGATATTTGAGTTCGATTTCCAGCTCCTTGTGGCCCTTGAACTCGACCTCGGCATAGCCGCGGATGAAACCCTCTTCCTGCAGCACGTCGAGCAGACGAATGCGCAGGCGCGAGTTGGGCGAGCGCACCTTGGCTGAACGGCGCATCTGGCCGTTACGGATGCGTGTGAGAAGATCGCCAATCGGATCGATGATCATGAATTCTCCTTACCAGCTCGCCTTGGTCATACCGGGGATCTGGCCGAAATTGGAAAGCGAGCGCAGCGCGATACGCGACATTTTTACCTTGCGGTAATAGCCCTTGGAACGGCCCGTCAACTCGCAGCGATGATGGATGCGCACCTTGGAGGAGTTGCGCGGCAGTTTGGCGAGCTTAAGGCGCGCCGCAAAACGCTCTTCGGCGGGCACCTTCATGTCCTCGGCAATCTTCTTCAGTTCCGCGCGCTTGGAGGCATATTGCGCCACCAGCTTTTCGCGCTTCTTGTTCCGGTTGATCTGGCTCGTTTTCGCCATGGCAGCCTCAATTACTCGTGAAAGGGAATTGAAAGCCTTCGAGCAGCGCCTTGGCTTCCTCGTCGGTCTTTGCAGATGTATTGAAAACGATGTCCATGCCCCACACCGACTCCGTCTTGTCGTAGTCGATTTCCAGGAACACGACGTGTTCCTTCATGCCCATGGCATAGTTTCCGCGGCCGTCGAAGCTCTTGGGATTGATGCCGCGGAAGTCGCGCACGCGAGGCAATGCCATCGTGATCAGACGGTCGATGAACTCGTACATGAGGTCGCCGCGCAAGGTCACCTTGGCGCCGATGGCGAGACCTTCGCGGATCTTGAAAGTCGCGATCGCCTTTTTGGCGCGGGTCACCACGGCCTTCTGGCCGGCAATGGCGGTCAGATCGTTCAGCGCCTGCTGGATCTTCTTGGAATCCGAAGCCGCCTCGCCCGCGCCGATATTCAGCACGACCTTGTTGATCTTGGGAACCTGCATCTGGTTGGCGTAGCCGAATTTCTTCATCAACTCCGGGCGCACGGTTTCGTTGTAGCGCTTCTTGAAGCGCGGCACGTACCCTTTCTCCGTGGCGCGCTCGCCGACGCCGACCTGCGTGCCCGCGTTGACTTCGCGGCGCTTGCTGGCTTTCGCGGTCTTGGCTTCCGCCTTGGCTCGTTCCTGCGGATTGCGGCTTGTACCTGTGTCAGACATCGATGACCTCACCGGACTTCTTGGCAAAGCGAACCTTGCGCCCGTCGTTCAGGGTTTTGAATCCGATCCGCGAGGCCTTGCCCGACTTGGGGTCGACATGCGCGAGATTGGACAAATGAATGGTGGATTCCTTGTTGACGATGCCGCCGGCCTGCGTCTGCGTCTGGCGCTGATGGCGCTTGACGACATTGACGCCGGCGACCAGGGCGCGATCTTCCTTTGGGAAAATCTTGAGGACTTCGCCCTTCTTGCCTTTGTCGCGGCCGGTCGTGACGATGACCTTGTCGCCTTTCTTGATGTTGCTCATCACAGAACCTCCGGGGCGAGCGAAATGATCTTCATCTGATTCTTGGAGCGCAACTCGCGGGTCACGGGTCCGAAGATGCGCGTGCCGATCGGCTCGCCCTGGGCATTGACCAGCACCGCGGCATTGCCGTCGAAGCGGATCAAGCTGCCATCGGGACGGCGCACACCCTTGGCGGTACGGACCACCACGGCTTTCAGCACTTCGCCCTTCTTGACGCGCCCGCGCGGGATCGCCTCTTTCACCGACACCACGATGATGTCGCCGACATCGGCATAACGGCGATGCGAGCCGCCCAGCACCTTGATGCACATCACCCGCTTGGCGCCGGAATTGTCGGCGACGTCGAGTTCGGTGGACATCTGAATCATGACATAAACTCCTAAATCGCGCCGTTACTTGCCAACGCGTTCCAGCACTTCCCAAGTCTTGAGCTTGGAAAGAGGCCGGCATTCCTGAATGCGGACCACGTCGCCCGCCTTGTATTCGCCCTTCTCGTCATGGGCGTGGTAATTTTTCGAACGGCGCACGGTCTTGCCCATCACCGGATGGATAAAGCGGCGCTCGACCTTGACCACGACGGTCTTGGCGTTCTTGTCGCTGACCACGACACCCTGGAGAATTCGTTTCGGCATATCCGTTCCTTAAGCCTTGGCCGTCGCGCGGCGCTGTTCGTTCAAAACCGTCTGGATGCGGGCGATATCCCGACGCAGCACCCGGATGCGGCCGGTATTCTCGGCCTGGCCGTTGGCGCGCTGGAAGCGGAGGTTGAACTGCTCCTTCTTCATGCCCACGAGCTTGTCGTTCAGCTCGTCGGCGCTCTTGGCGCGGAAGTCCTCGGCCTTGGACGAAGTCTTGGCGGAAGCCACCTTCTTCGCCTTGCTGGCCTTCGTCGATTTCGCTGCTGCTTTTTTCGCCATGGATTTTCTCTTAAATGCTGCGGGCGACGAATTTGGTGTGAATGGAAAGCTTGGCTTGGCCCAAACGCATCGCTTCCTTCGCGGTTTCCAGATCGACACCATCGATCTCGAACAGGATGCGGCCCGGCTTGACCTTGGCCACCCAGAATTCCGGCGCGCCCTTGCCCGAACCCATGCGGACTTCGGCGGGCTTCTTGGACACCGGAACGTCCGGGAATATACGGATCCAGACACGGCCGGCACGCTTCATGTGCCGGGTGATGGCGCGGCGCGCGGCTTCGATTTCGCGTGCGTTCAGCCGTTCCGGCTCCAGGGCCTTGAGGCCGTAGGCGCCGAAGTTCAGCGAGGTGCCCGCCTTGGCCGGACCGTGGATGCGGCCCTTGTGCTGCTTGCGGAATTTTGTGCGCTTGGGTGACAGCATGGTTCTTCTCTTTACTCCGCGGCCGCAGGCGCGCGATCGCGCGGCGGACGGTTGCCTTCGGCAGCTTCGGCCTGGCGTCTCTCGGTGGCGAAGGGATCGTGTTCCATGATCTCGCCCTTGAAGATCCAGACCTTCACGCCGCAAGTGCCATAGGTGGTGAACGCAGTGGCGACGCCATAATCGATGTCGGCGCGCAAGGTGTGCAACGGCACGCGGCCTTCGCGGTACCATTCGACGCGGGCGATTTCCGCGCCGCCCAGACGGCCGCCGCACGTGATGCGGATGCCGAGCGCGCCCAGGCGCATGGCGGTCTGCACCGCACGCTTCATCACCCGGCGGAACGCCACCCGGCGTTCCAGCTGCTGGGCGATGTTCTCGGCCACCAACTTGGAGTCGATCTCAGGCTTGCGGATCTCGACGATGTTCAGATGCACCTCGTCGGCGGTGTATTTCTGCACATCGCTCCGCAGCTTCTCGATGTCGGCGCCCTTCTTGCCGATCACCACGCCCGGACGCGCCGAGTGGATGGTGACGCGGCACTTCTTGTGCGGACGCTCGATCACGATGCGGCTGACGCCCGCGGCCTTGAGCTTGTCGCTCAGATATTCGCGGATCTTGATGTCTTCCTGCAGGAGCTTTCCATACTCCTTCTTGCCCGCGTACCAGCGCGAGTCCCAGGTCCGGTTGATGCCCAGACGCAGACCGGTCGGATTGACCTTCTGACCCATTACGCTTTCTCCTTTGCTGCGCCGCGCGCAGCGGGCTTCTTGGCCGCGGGCTTTTTGGCGGGCGCCTTGGCGTTCGATTTCTTGGCCGGCTTGGCGTTCTCTTCGGCCTTGGCTTCCGGCTTGGCGTCTTTTTTCTCGGCTTCGCGCTTTTCCTCGACCACGATGGTGATCTGGCTGAAGAATTTCTCGACGCCGCCCGAATTGCCGCGGGCGCGGGCATGGAAGCGCTTCATCACGAGATTCTTGCCGACCGAAGCTTCGCGCACCACCAGATCATCGACGTCGAGATCGTGATTGTTTTCCGCATTGGCGATCGCCGACTGCAGGATCTTCTTCACATCGCGGGCGATGCGTTTGGGCGAAAAGGTCAATTCGTTGAGAGCGCGGTCGACTTTCTTGCCGCGAATCTGCTGCGCCACCAGGTTGAGCTTGCGCGGCGAGACGCGGATGTTGCGTCCGATCGCCATCGCCTGATGGTCGGCCAGAACGCGCGCGCGGGATTCCTTACCCATCAGGCCCTCTTCGCTTTCTTGTCGCCCGAGCCAGCCGAATGACCATGGAAGGTGCGGGTGGGCGAGAACTCGCCCAGCTTGTGACCCACCATGTCCTCGGTGACCAGCACCGGAATGTGCTTATGGCCGTTATAGACGCCGAAGGTGACGCCGACGAATTGCGGTAGGATTGTTGAGCGGCGCGACCAGGTCTTGATCACATCCTTGCGGCCAGACGAGCGCGCGACTTCTGCCTTCTTGAGCAGATAGCCATCGACGAACGGGCCTTTCCAGCTTGAGCGTGTCATGCGTTACCCTTGTGCCTTGCCTTTACGCGTACGCACGATGAACTTCGTCGTCCGCTTGTTCTTGCGCGTCTTGGCGCCCTTGGTCGGTTTGCCCCAGGGGGTGACCGGATGACGGCCGCCCTTGGTGCGGCCTTCGCCGCCGCCATGGGGATGGTCGATCGGGTTCATCGCGGTGCCGCGCACGGAAGGACGCTTGCCCTTCCAGACATTGCGGCCCGCCTTGCCGATGACTTCGTTCATGTGATCGGGATTGGAGACGGCGCCAACCGTCGCCATGCAGGTGAGCGGAATTTTGCGCACTTCCGACGAATTGAGGCGCATCAGCGCGTAACCCGCGTCACGGCCCAGATACTGGGCATAGGTTCCGGCGGAACGCGCCACCTGACCGCCCTTGCCCGGCTTCATTTCGATATTGTGCACGATGGTGCCGACCGGCAGTGCCGCCAGCGGCATGGCATTGCCGATCTTCACGTCCACACGCTCGCCCGACACCACGGTGTCGCCGACCGCCAGACGCTGCGGCGCCAGAATATAGGCCAGCTCGCCGTCCTTGTACTTGATCAGCGCGATGAACGAAGTGCGGTTGGGATCATATTCCAGCCGCTCGACGATCGCGGGCTGGTCGAATTTGCGGCGCTTGAAATCGATGACGCGATAACGCTGCTTGTGACCGCCGCCCTGCCAGCGCACCACGATGCGGCCGGTGTTGTTGCGGCCACCCTTGGAATGCTTGCCCTCGGTGAGCGACTTGACCGGGCCGCCCTTGTGCAGGCCAGACCTGTCGACCAGAACCAACTGACGCTGGCCGGGTGTCGTGGGTTTGTATTGTTTCAGCGCCATGGTTTAGAGACCCGTCGTGATATCGATCTGGTGGCCCTCTTCCAGGGTCACGATCGCTTTCTTGAAATCGCTGCGCGTATAGCGTTTGCCGCGGGCGAATTTGCGCTTGCCCTTCACGACAACCGTATTCACCGCCTTGACCTTGACCTTGAACAGGTCGGCGACCGCCTTGGCGATGGCCGGCTTGGTGGCGTCCAAGGTGACGCGGAACACGACCTGATTGGCCTCGGTCATGCGCGTCGCCTTTTCGGTGATCACCGGCGAAAGAATGACGTCATAGTTGATGCTCATGCCTTCACCTCTTCACCAAGGCGCGCCTCGATGGCTTTGATGGCGGCAGTGGTCAGGACCAGCTTGTCGCTTCTCATAATGTCATAGACGTTGATGCCGGCGACCGGCAGCAGCGCGACATCGGCCAGATTGCGCGCCGACATCCGGAAGTTCTTGTCGAACTCGCCATCCACCACCAGGGCGCGGCCGACGCCGAGCTTGCCGAACTGCTTGGCCAGCGCGCCGGTCTTGATGTCCTTGCTCTTGGCTTCGTCGAGGACGACCAGTGAGCCGGTCTTCGCCTTCGACGACAGCGCATGACGCAGACCCAGCGCCTTCACCTTCTTGGGCAGATCGAACTCATGGCTGTGCGCTACCGGGCCCATCGCTTTGGCGCCGCCCACGAACAGCGGCGCGGAACGCGCGCCGTGGCGGGCCTGGCCGGTGCCCTTCTGCTTGTACATCTTCTTCTTGGTGCGATTGATTTCGGCGCGGGTCAGAACCTTGTGCTGACCGGAACGACGCTTGGCCAACTGCCACACCACCACGCGCTGGATCAGATCCGCGCGCGGCTCCAGGCCAAAAATGGCGTCGGACAGTTCGACGTCGCCGGCCGACTTGTTGTCGAGATTGAGGACCTTGGTCTTCATGCTCAGCCCTCACTCTTTTCTTCGGTCGCGGCAGGCGCGGCGACGGAAGCGGTCGTGGCGCGCTTCTTGACCGAGGCCGGCGACGGCAGATCCTTGTGCGGCTTCTTGACGGCATCGCGCACCATGACCCAACCGCCCTTGGAGCCCGGCACCGCGCCGCGCACCATGATCAGGCCGCGTTCGACATCGACCTTGGCCACTTCCAGATTCTGGGTGGTGATGTTGTCGACGCCGTAATGGCCGTGCATCTTCTTGTTCTTGAAGGTCTTGCCCGGATCCTGGCGACCGCCGGTACCGCCCAAGGAGCGATGGCTGATCGAGACGCCATGGCTGGCTTCCAGACCGCGGAAATTCCAGCGCTTCATCGCGCCGGTGAAACCGCGGCCGATGGTGACGCCGGTGACGTCCACCTTCTGACCAGGCACGAAATGATCGGCTTGAAGCTGATCACCGACATCGAGCAGATTGCCGGCATCGACGCGGAATTCCGCGACCTTGCGGCGAGGCTCGAGCTCGGCCTTGGCGAACTGGCCACGGGTGGCCTTGGGGGTGTTCTTGGCCTTGGCAAAACCCGAACCGAGCTGAACGGCGGTGTAGCCGTCCTTCTCTTGCGTGCGGGTGGCCACGACGGCGCAACCGTCGAGCTTCAGAACCGTAACCGGGACATGGGTGCCGTCTGCTAAAAACAGACGGGTCATGCCGACCTTCTGCGTGATGACGCCTGTGCGCACCTGACGCTCCTTACAACTTGATCTCGACGTCCACGCCCGCCGCCAGGTCGAGCTTCATCAGCGCGTCCACGGTTTGGGGAGTGGGGTCGATAATGTCGAGCAGACGCTTATGCGTCCGGATTTCGAATTGCTCGCGGCTCTTCTTGTCGACATGGGCGGAACGGTTGACCGTGAAGCGCTCGATACCGGTGGGGAGCGGAATGGGACCCCGCACCTGGGCACCGGTACGCTTGGCGGTGTTGACGATCTCGCGTGTCGAATTGTCGAGAATCCGGTGGTCGAAGGCTTTCAGCCTGATGCGGATATTCTGATTTTGCATTTGTGTCGTCCTTCGAACCGGTCCGCTTGCTTACTTAATAATCTTAGCGACGACGCCAGCGCCGACGGTACGGCCACCTTCACGGATGGCGAAGCGCAGCTTCTCCTCCATCGCGATCGGAACGATCAGCTCGACTTCGCATGAAACATTGTCGCCCGGCATCACCATCTCGGTGCCCGCCGGCAGCTTCACGATCCCCGTCACGTCGGTGGTCCGGAAGTAGAATTGCGGGCGATAGTTGGTGAAGAACGGCGTGTGACGGCCACCCTCGTCCTTGGTCAGGATGTAGGCTTCCGCCATGAAGTTGGTGTGCGGCGTCACCGAACCCGGCTTGGCCAGAACCTGACCGCGCTCGATGCCTTCGCGCTCGATACCGCGCAGCAGCGCGCCGATATTGTCGCCAGCCTGCCCCTGGTCCAGGAGCTTGCGGAACATCTCAACGCCCGTCACCGTGGTCGAAGAGGTCGGCTTGATGCCGATGATCTCAACCGTCTCGCCAACCTTGACGATACCGCGCTCGACGCGGCCGGTCACAACCGTGCCGCGGCCCGAGATCGAGAACACGTCTTCGATCGGCATCAGGAAGGGCTGGTCGATCGGACGTTCCGGCTGGGGAATATAGCTGTCCACCGCGTCCATCAGCTTGAGGATCGCGTCATGGCCCATCGCCGGCTCTTTGTTCTCAAGCGCCATCAGGGCCGAGCCGCGGATGATCGGAATATCGTCGCCCGGAAACTGGTACGACGAAAGCAGCTCGCGCACTTCCATCTCCACCAGATCCAGAAGCTCCGGATCGTCGACCATGTCGCATTTGTTCATGAACACCACCAACGCCGGCACGCCGACCTGGCGGGCCAGAAGAATGTGCTCGCGGGTCTGCGGCATCGGGCCGTCCGACGCCGACACCACCAGGATCGCGCCGTCCATCTGGGCCGCGCCTGTGATCATGTTCTTCACATAGTCCGCATGGCCGGGGCAGTCGACATGGGCATAGTGGCGCGCCTTGGTCTCGTACTCGACATGCGCCGTCGAAATCGTAATACCGCGCGCCTTCTCTTCCGGAGCCTTGTCGATCTGGTCGTACGCCGTGAACGTCGCGCCGCCCGTCTCCGCCAGAACCTTCGTAATAGCCGCCGTCAGCGACGTCTTGCCATGATCGACATGGCCAATCGTCCCGATGTTGCAGTGCGGCTTGTTACGCTCAAACTTCGCTTTACCCATTTTCTAGCTCCTTACGCGTATTTGGCTTTGACTTCGTCCGCGATCGCTTGCGGCACTTGTTCGTAATGATCGAACTGCATCGAATATTGCGCGCGGCCCTGAGACATGGAGCGCAGCGTGTTGATGTAGCCGAACATATTGGCAAGCGGCACCATCGCGGTGACCACCTGGGCGTTGCCGCGACTGTCGGTGCCCTGCACCTGACCGCGGCGAGAATTGAGGTCGCCGATCACGCCGCCGAGGAAATCCTCCGGCGTCACGACCTCGACCTTCATGATCGGTTCCAGCAGCTTGACCGCGCCGCGCGACGCCAGTTCGCGGAACGCCGCGCGCGCCGCGATATCGAAGGTAAGCGCGTTGGAGTCGACTTCGTGATACTTGCCGTCCGTCAGCTTGGCGGAGAAGTCGATTACCGGGAACCCGGCCAGAAGACCCGATTCCTTCTGCGCCTTCAGGCCCTTTTCGACCGAGGGAATGAATTCCTTCGGGATAGAACCGCCCACGACTTCATTCTCGAACACAAAGCCCGATCCCGGGGGCAGCGGCGCGAAATCGATCGTGACTTCGGCGAACTGGCCCGAACCGCCGGTCTGCTTCTTGTGCGTGTACTTGACCGTGACCGGCTTGGAGAGCGTCTCGCGATAGGCAACCTGCGGCGCGCCGACATTGGCGTCCACTTTATAAGTGCGGCGCAGAATATCGACTTTGATTTCCAGATGGAGTTCGCCCATGCCCTTGAGAATGGTCTGGCCGGATTCCTGGTCGGTGGAAACGCGGAAGGACGGATCTTCCTGGGCCAGACGTACCAGCGCCATGCCCATCTTTTCCTGGTCGGCCTTGGTCTTGGGCTCGATCGCGACTTCGATGACCGGATCGGGGAATTCCATCCGCTCCAGGATCACCGGATTGTTGGGATCGCACAGCGTCTCACCGGTGGTGGTGAGCTTGAGGCCGGCAAAGGCGACGATATCGCCGGCATTGGCTTCCTTGACGTCTTCGCGGGAATTCGCGTGCATCAGAAGCATGCGGCCGACGCGCTCGGTCTTGTCCTTGACCGAATTGAGCGCGCCGGTACCCGACGAAATGCTGCCGGAATAGACGCGCACGAAGGTGATCGAGCCGACGAACGGATCGTCCATGATCTTGAAGGCCAGGCCGGCAAACGGCGCCTTGTCGTCGGCCGGACGGTCGACTTCATTGCCCTTGAGATCCAGGCCCTTGACCGGCGGAATGTCGAGCGGCGACGGCAGGTAATCAACCACCGCATCAAGCAAGGGCTGCACGCCCTTGTTCTTGAAGGCAGAACCGCACATCACAGGCACGAACTGGAAGCTCATCGCGCCCTTGCGGATGCAACGCTTGAGGTCGGCCTCGGACGGCTCCTTGCCGGCTTCGAGATAGGCTTCCAGAAGAATGTCATCCTGCTCGACGGCCATTTCGACCAGGGCAGCGCGCAGTTCGGCGCATTTGTCGGCATATTCGGCCGGAATTTCGACTTCGTCGAATTTCGCGCCCAGCTGCTCGTCGTGCCAGACCAGCGCCTTCATCTTGACGATGTCGATAATGCCCTTGAAGTCGCCTTCGGCGCCGATCGGCCAGGTGATGATCATCGGACGGGTGCCCAGACGATCGATCATCATGTCGATGCAGCGCTGGAAGTCCGCGCCGGTGCGGTCCATCTTGTTGACGAAGCAGATGCGCGGCACATGATACTTGTCGGCCTGGCGCCATACGGTTTCGGACTGGGGCTCGACGCCGGCCACGGCATCGAACACCGCTACCGCACCGTCCAGCACGCGCATGGAGCGTTCAACTTCAATGGTGAAGTCGACGTGACCCGGCGTGTCGATGATGTTGATGCGGTGATCTTTCCAGAAGCAGGTCGTCGCGGCCGAGGTGATGGTGATGCCGCGTTCCTGCTCCTGCTCCATGAAGTCCATGGTAGCGGCGCCGTCATGGACTTCGCCGATCTTATGGCTCTTGCCGGTATAATAGAGAATGCGCTCGGTCGTGGTGGTCTTGCCGGCGTCGATGTGCGCGGCAATGCCGATATTGCGATAGCGTTCGAGCGGAGTGATGCGAGCCATAGTCTAAATTCCGTTACCAGCGATAGTGCGAGAAGGCGCGGTTGGCGTCGGCCATCTTGTGGGTGTCTTCGCGCTTCTTGACGGCTGAACCGCGATTGTTGGCGGCGTCCATCAATTCGCCCGACAGGCGGCCCTGCATGGTGGGTTCATTGCGGCCGCGCGCGGCGGTGATCAGCCAGCGAATGGCGAGCGCGCGGGCGCGATCGGTGCGCACTTCGACCGGCACCTGATAGGTGGCGCCGCCGACGCGGCGCGATTTGACTTCGATGGAAGGCGAGACATTGCGCAGCGCTTCGTGGAAGACGACCAGCGGATCCTGCTTGGTCTTGGCGGCGATGGTGTCGAAGGCGCCATAGATGATGCCTTCGGCGGCCGACTTCTTGCCGTCATACATCAGGCTGTTCATGAATTTGGCGAGAACCAGATCGCCGAATTTGGCATCCGGGTTGATTTCGCGGCGCTCTGCGCGGTGGCGGCGGGACATAGTGGCTTTCCTTACTTCGGACGCTTGGTGCCGTAGAGCGAACGGCGCTTCTTGCGGTCTTTGACGCCCTGGGTGTCGAGCACGCCGCGGATGATGTGATAGCGCACGCCCGGAAGATCCTTGACGCGGCCGCCGCGGATCAGGACCACGCTGTGCTCCTGCAGATTGTGGCCCTCGCCCGGGATGTAGGTCAGCGCTTCGAAGCCGTTGGTCAGGCGCACCTTTGCGACTTTGCGCAGCGCGGAGTTCGGCTTCTTCGGCGTCGTCGTATAGACGCGCGTGCAGACCGCGCGCTTTTGCGGGCAGCTCTGGAGGGCCGGAACCTTGTTGCGCTTCGGCTTGGCGCCGCGCGGCTTGCGAATAAGCTGATTGACTGTCGGCATTCTTATTCCTCGTTTTCATTCCCACGCGGCCGCATGGGATGAGCGAAACCAAAAACCGGACACGGGCGGATTTGCCCGGTCCGAACTTGCGGAGGACTGAGAGGCAGAACCTCTGAGTCGCGCGTCCAAAGCTCTCAAACTGGCTTCCCAACAGCGTTTTTGCGGATTCTCCGCAGACAGCCTGCCCTGGAAGGTGGGGCTATATATCCAGAGGGGGGATGAGGGTCAAGCGCGTTAAGAAATGATATTTCAAGGAGTTCGGCCAGGCGGCGTGGCCGCGACGACCGGGTTGCCTGGCTGCCCATTCCCCACGGATCCCTCGGACCGCAAAACGGCGATGCCCAGGAGCCACATATTATGCAAATAAGTCTCATTTACATAAAACGCGCCAGCAGCTTCCCGGGCCGGATCGCCAGCGCGGCTGGAAATCAGACCTCCAGCCGATCGTCGTGGCCCGCGACAAGAGTATAGAGTGCCGGCATGAGAAAAACGCTGATCGCAAGCCGCGTGATCAATCCTGCGACGATGACCAGGGCGAACGGCCTCTGACTGTCCGTGCCCACACCGGAAGCCAGCGCCGCCGGCAATAGGCCAAACGACGCCACCAACGCCGTCATCATGATCGGACGCAGCCGCAAGATCGCGCCTTCCCGGATGGCTTCAGCCATTGGCATGCCACCCCGGCGCAGCTCATTGACGTATGAAATATAGACCACGGCGGTAAGTACCGAGACCCCGAACAGGGCAAGGAACCCCACCCCCGAAGACACGGAGAAGGGCGTATCGGCGAGCCATAAAGCGATCAGGCCGCCCACCGGCGCAGACAAAAGCACCCCCAGGACGGTGATAAGGGGAAATTTGAAGTTGCCGTAGAGCAGGAAAAGCAGAAGAAAAATCAAGACCAGAGTCAGGGGCAGGATCACCGCCAGCTGTCGGCTCGAAGCGGTGTATTCGCTATATTCGCCGCCCCAATCCAGACGATAGCCCTGCGGCATGGTCACTTTCTGGTCGACCTGTTTGATGGCGTCATCCACGGCGCTGGCAAGGTCCCTCCCCTCCACCGAGAATTGAATGCCGATGTAACGCGAATTGGCTTCGCGATAGATAAAGGAAGCGCCGTTCGTAACCGAAATGTCGGCCAATTCCTTAAGCGGAATTTGCTGGCCCGCCGAAGTGGTCATCGGGATGTTTCCGATTTCCTCGGGATTGTCCCGATATTGACGGTCCAGGCGAACGACCAGATCAAATTCCTCTTCGCCCTGGACCACTTGGGTGGCCACCGCTCCACCGATCGCGGTCTGGATCAGGCCGTTGATGTCGTCCACGTTCAATCCATAACGAGCGATCTTGGCGCGGTCGATTTTGATGGCCAGGCTGGGCTGCCCCAACTCCCGCACCAAGGTCGCGTCGGTGATCCCCCGCACGCCCTCCAGGATTTTTTTGATGGCTCTGCCTTTTTGCTCCAGCGTGTTCAGATCCGGGCCGAAGATTTTCACCGCCAATGCACTTTTCAGGCCCGTCTCCGCCTCGTCCACCGCGTCTTCGGCTGGTTGGCTATAGTTGAAGATGATGCCTGGAAAATTCTGAAGCTTTCGATTTATTGCTTCGGTCAGCGCCGCCTTGGTGCGGTAGGAGCCCCGCCATTCCGAATAGGGTTTGAGCCCGACATAAAATTCCGCATTGAAAAATCCCGTGGAATCCGTGCCATCATCGGGCCGGCCCAACTCGGAAGCCACCGTGGTGATTTCAGGAAAGGAGCGCAGCACGTCCCGTATTTGCGGCGTAATTTTCGCGGCTTCGTCGAAGGAAATCGTATAGGGCATGGTGGCCCGAACCCACAGCGCGCCTTCATCCAGATGCGGCATGAATTCCGCACCGATTCCGGGAACGAGGAGCAGCGACAGGATCAGCAATATGCCCGATGCAATCGTCGTCCGCCATGGACGGCCGAGGCAATAGTCCAGGCCCCGGATATATTCCCTTTTTATATACTCGAATATCGCGTTACGCCGCTCGCGGACACCGCTACGCATGAACCAAGAGCACAGCACCGGCAACAGGGTCAACGTGACGACCAGAGAGCCGATCAGCGCAAAAACCATGGTATCCGCCATCGGCTTGAACAGAAGCCCGGACGGCCCGGACAAAACATAAATCGGCAGAAAACTGACCACGATCACTGCGACCGCATAAACCAGGGGGCGGTCCACCTCCGCCGCCGCATCCCGGATCACTTCGAAGATGTTAAACGGCCTTCCCTCTCTCAGGGCGATCTGGCGGAAGATATTTTCGACCATGAAGATCGCGCCATCCACCAGGATGCCGAAATCGATCGCGCCGATGGAAAGCAGATTGGCGGAAGCATTTTGGATATCGAGACAGATGAAGGCGAACAGCAGCGCCAGGGGAATGGTGATGGCCACAATCAGCCCGGCGCGAAAATCGTAAAGAAAGAAGATCAGGATCACGACAACCAGAAACATGCCGCGAAGCAGATTGCCTTTTACGACCTGCGTCGTCAGTGCGATCAGATCGGTGCGGTCATAGAAGGGAACGACCTTGACGTCCTTGGGTAAAACCCGCTCGTTGAGCTCCTTGGCCTTCGCCTCGACGCCTTTGAGCACGTCCTGGGCTTTTTCGCCCGTCCGCAGCAGAATGACACCCTCTACGGCATCGTTCTGTTTTTCATAGCCGAACTCTCCAAGGCGGGGCGCGGTGCCGATTTCCACCCGCCCCACGTCTTTCAGCAGTACTGGTGTACCGCCATTCACCGCCACGACCACGTTGCCGATATCTTCGGTCGTGACCATCCGGCCAATACCGCGCACGTAATAGAACTGGCCACCCTGCGAATAGAAACCGCCGCCGGCATTGCTGTTGTTGGCGGCAAGCGAGTTTTCCACCTGCGCCACGGACAGGCCTGCGCCGGCGATCTTCGCGGGGTCAAGCAGCACCTGATATTGCATGGTGCCGCCGCCAAAACCGGAATCGTCCGCCACACCCGGAACGGCCCTGAACTGCGGTTCGACGGTCCAGTCTTCGAACGTCTTCAGCTCCATCGGCGACCGGTCGGGACTCTGGAGCACATAGCGATAGATGAGGCCCGAAGGCGATGACATCGGCGATATCGAGGCTGCAACACCGCTCGGCAGGCTGACATCGGTCAGTGCGTTGTAGACTTGCTGCCGGGCAAAATAATTGTCGGTGCCATCCTGATAGGTCAGAGTGACGTCCGACAAGCCGTACAGCGAAATGGAGCGCAGCGCGGTGATACGGGGAATGCCGTTCATGCCGCGCTCCACCGGCACCGTTATCAGCCTTTCTATTTCCTCAGCCGCGTGCCCGGGCCATTGGGTTATCACTTCGACCCTGGGAGGCGAAAGATCGGGATAGGCATCCACCGGCAGGCGATTCAGCGAGCGTATTCCGGCGCCAAGCAGGATCAATGTCATCAACACAACGAGCAGCCGCTGCTGCAAGGAAGATGCAACAAGCCGATTTATGATCGAGGAGGATTGCGGCGGCGGAAGATGATCGCTCATTGGTTCTGCATGAATTGTACAAAAATGGCGCCATCCACCACGATCTGCTGACCGGGCTTGAGACCGCTTGGGATGTCATACTGATCGCCGCTGCGATACCCGAGCGTCACACGCTGGCGCGCGAAACTGCCGTCGCGCTGGGTGACATAGACAAAGGGCAGATTTTCTTCGTCACGCAAAATTGCGGAGACCGGCACCAGAAGCGCGTTGGTTTCCTGCCGGTCGCGGATATGCACCTGGACATACATTTGCCGCTTGAGAAAATCTCCCGGATTGTTGACTGCCACGCGCACCGCCACGGAACGTGTGGTGGGATCCACTTCGGCGGCGATATTTTCCACCGTGCCGGGAAGATTGCGCGACGCCAGGCCCGTGGTTACGTCGGCCATATCCCCAACATGCACAGAGGCAAGATCCGAATCAAAAATATGCGCAATCACCCAAACACGGGAAAGATCGGCGACGATAAAACAGTTCGTGGTGCCCGCCTGCAGAAGCTGTCCCGGCGTGATTTGCCTTTCCACCACCGTTCCGGTCAGGGGAGAGCGGATCAACCCTTCGACCCGGGCCGTCGGCTTTCCTTCCTTAGTATCCGCGATGACCTGCGGATCGACACCGAGAGACTTCAGGGATTGCAGGGCCGCATCGCTGTCGGCCTCGGCGCCGGCCGCATCCGTCTGGGCCTGTTCCGCTTCGCGCTGAGAAATCCCCTGATGCGACAACAGATCTTTGTCCAGATTGGCGAGTTTGCGTGAATTCTGGGCGGTGACCAGCGCCTTGCGATATGCGCTGACTGCCGCCGCGAAATCAGGAGAAACCACTGCCGCGAGCGGGTCGCCTTTTTTTACTCTGTCACCAGGAGAAACAAACAGCCGCGACACCGGCCCCGAGAAAGGGGCCAGCACGCTGGTGGCCTGGTCATTGTCGAAATCCACCACGCCGGTGGTATCTATGGTTTTGCGGAATTTTCCAGGGACCAGGGTATAGACGTGGATTTTCTGCCGCTGTTCTTGCGTCAAGGTCACGTTCTCGCCTTGAGAAGCGCTTGGCGTATCGGATTTCGGCGAACAGCCCGCGATCAACAGCGCGGCCACCATCGCTGCTCCGGCGATTTTGCGCGGCTTATTCATTCTTGTCCCCGTTCAAATCGGTGCGATGCCACCAGCCGCCGCCCAGCGCCTGAAATAGCGCCGCCGTGTCGGCATAGCGGTTGGCTTGTGCCTGGATGAGATTGATTTCGGCCTGTTGATAGGCCTGCTCGGCGCTCAGAAGACCGAGATATCCGGTGTAGCCGTCCTGCAATCGGCGCTGCGTCAGGTCCAAGCTGGTCTTGGCGGCCGCATCGGCTGCGGCCGCGGCTTTGAGGCCCTTGGCGTCCTCTTCCAGCGCCGTAAGCGCATCCGCCACATTCTGAAAGGCAGTCAGGACCGTGCCGCGATATTGCTGCGCCGATGCATCATAGGCGGCGCGGGCGGCGCGCTCCTGATGCAAGAGTGTTCCGCCATCGAAAATCGGAGCGGCCAAGGCCGCGCCCACATTCCAGAATTCGGTTCCCGGCGCGAACAGCTGATTGAGCGCCAGCGCAGTGCTTCCGGCGCCCGCCGTGAGCGGAATATTGGGCAGCCGGTTGGCCACCGCGATACCGATCTGGGCGCTGGCCGCATGCAGATTGGCCTCGGCTTGCATCACGTCCGGACGCTGGCTGACAAGGTTCGATGGGAGACTGAGCGGGAGATCGGCCGGCAATTTGAGATCAGAAAGCGCCACCTCCCCGGCCGGCGCCTTGCTGGGGTATTGGCCGGTCAGAACGGCGAGTTGATCGTGGAATTGGGCCTTCTGCTTCATCAGTGGCGGCAACGTGGCCTCGGCCGCGGCGAGCTGCGATTTCTGCGCGGCGAGATCGACACCGCTGGCATAGCCTTTGGCCTGCTGATACGCGAGAATTTGCAGGGATTTGGTTTGACTGTCGATCAGCCGTCGCGTGGCGTCGATCTGCGCCTGGATCGATGCTTCCTGAACCGCGGTTACCACCACGTTGTTGACCAGGGTCGTATAGGCGGCGAGCATTTGGTAACGCGCGGCCTCGGCCTGGGCCTGGGCCGATTCCACCGTCCGGCGGGTGAGACCGAACACATCGGGCATATAGGAAATGCTCAATTGCGGTGTGAACAAATCATACTGAAATGCATTCGAGCTGGGGACGGGGGCGAGCGTCGCTGGTTGCTGCTGATGCGAGGCAGAAAAACCCACCGAGGCCGACGGAAAATACGCCCCCCGCTGTGCCAGGGCGCTCTCATGCGCCTGCCGTAGCGTGGCCTCGGCCGCTTTCAGATCGGAATTGTTCTTAAGCGACAGGTCGACCAGTTCGTCAATTGCCTTGGACTGGAACAGCGTCCACCAATCGCCTGAAATGTCGCTGCCTTTGAGAAAGCGCTGGGCGTCGCCCCCGGCCACGCCTGGGGTCGCCGCCGTGGTGGAAAGCGAAGTGGTGGTGTAGTCGCCGACTTCGGGAGCGGCGGGTTTCTTGAAGTCGGGGCCGACCGCGCAGCCGACAAGCAGCATCAACGCCGGCGCAGCCACGAAAATGAGCGCGCCAGACTTCGTTCTTTCGGCAAATGATGAGACGGCCCCGAAAAAGCGCATCTCTGGCGACATGAATAGCCTCCACGGAAAGGATGATCTTTCGGCGACTCGCGAGGAGTGCCACGACCAAGGATGCCAAGCCGGTCTTTCGGCTTATTGCGGCATCCGATTCTCCAATCAGTGGCGAGGCGGGGCCCGGCTTTGCCAATTATGCGCGGGCATGTCGGCATTCTCGCGTGCGCCGAACAGTGGCGCCGCCAATTCCACTCCCATCACGGATAGAAGCAGAAGCGGCATCGCGGGAAGGAAGAAAGGCCCGTCATGGGCAACCGCCTGGCAGAAGGGACAGTCGAGCGGACCGTCGTCAATCGGCGTTTTGTCGTGCGACCCGACCAGGATCTTGGCGATTGCGGCAGTTGTGGTGCTGTGGATATGGGTCTGCGTGATGTAGGACTGCAGCGTAAATGAAATCAGCAGAAGGCAGGCGATGACGCGCCACGCCCTTTTCCAGCCCAATAATATGGCGGTTGTCTTCATCTAGCCGCAGCCAACGCCTCTGCGATGAGCCTAGCCCAAACCGAGTACGTCCGGCCAGCCTTGTTATTCCGGGCCGGAATTGCGCGGCTGGATGCCCTGCAGGACTTTCGTAACGGCAAATTGCGCGGAATTCGGGCTATCCGAACAAATCATAGCGCGTGCCGCACACCCGTGCCTCATGCTCCAGCAGCTTGCGCTTGAGCGGCAGGCCGCCGCCGAATCCGGTCAGGCTGCCGTCGCTGCCGATGACCCGATGGCAGGGCACGATCAGGGCAATCGGATTGGCGCCATTGGCAGCCCCCACGGCCCGCGCCGCCATGGGATGGCCGATGGCCTTGGCGACTGAGCCATAGGACGTGGTTTGACCGAACGGAATATCGCTGAGCGCTTTCCACACCAGCTTGTCGAAGTCCGGGCCTTCGGCATTCAACTCGAATTCGAATTCCTGGCGTTTGCCTGCGGAATATTCTCCCACCTGGCGGCGGACTTCCTCCAGCGCGGCGGCATTGCGCTCGGCCTGCGGGTCCACCCTTTCGGCATCGGCCGCGTGAAAGCGGAAGCGGAGCAGCCGGCCCGCCTCGTCCATCCAGGCAGCGAACGTGCCGAACGGCGTTTCGATGATATCCCAATAGCGCTTCACGCGGGCTCCTTGAGGCTCGTCCATAGATGCATGGTGGCAAGGCTGCGATGCGGCGAGAAATCCGACATCAGTGTTTTCACCTGCTCATGATCGGGGCGCTCGGGGAGCTTGTGCAGCCGCTGCAGTGCTGTCGCCAGAGCACTGTCGCCCACTGGGGCTGCATCGGCGAAGCCGCCTCTCAGCATCGTGTATCGCGCCGTCCAGGTACCGACACCATGGAGCGCCGTGAGCTTCTTTTCCGCCGCCACCGCCGAACCCCTGGGCAGCCCTTCAATATCCAGTTCGCCTTTCGCCACCGTTTCTCCGGCCCCGATCAGGTAGGCGGCCTTGGAGCGGGAGAAGCGGCGTTTGTTCAGGACCGCAACACTCATATCGGCGACCCGTTCGGGCGTGGGGTGGGCACGCATGGCGCCTATCTTCTCGCCCGCCATGCGAATGATCTCGCTGCGCAGGCTGGAAGCGAATTTCACATTGATCTGCTGGCCGATGATGCCCCAGGCCAGGCCGTCGAAGCCGGTGGGGATATTGGGCAGGCGCAGGCCCCGGCGCGGGGCGGTGAAGTCGGCATGCCGGCTTTCGAAGGGCGCGGTTTCGTTGTTGAGGCCCAGCATTCTGAGCGCGGCTTCATGCAGGAAGGCCAAGCTGGTACGGCCAAGCTTGCCATCGGCATGCACCCGGGCCCAGACGCCCTCCTTCTCCAGCGACAGCTCCAGCACTGCCGGGCCATCGCCGGTGAGAAGCGCTTTCCAGATTTTGCCGCCTTCACTTCTCTCGCACAGGCTTTCGGGATCGCGGGCGTGATAGGCCAGCACTTCCTTGGCGCGGTAGCCGGCGGGGAGCTGCAGCAGGAAGACATTGGACAAGGCCCGGTAGGCCCCGGGCGTCATGCGGGTCAGCGCCAGAAACTGGCGGTGAAACACCGATTCGCTTTCGAACCCCGCCGCGAAGCCCACATCCACGACCTTGGCATTGCCGGTGAGCAGCAGTTCCGCGGCATGGCGCACGCGCTCGCGCCTGAGCCATTGCGCCGGCGCCAGATGGGCATGTTCCCGGAACAAAGCGCCCAACTTGGTGAGGCTGACGCCCGCGCCCTTTCCCAGGGCCGAGGCGTCACCGAAATTCGCCGGATGCGCGCGCACCCGCGCCGTCAGGCCTTCGAAGAGGGCGATATTCTCGTCCTCGCCGCGATAGAACAGGTCCGGGCGACAACGTTTGCAGGCCCGCAGCCCCGCCGCTTGGCACTCCGCTTCGGTGCGGTAGAGCGTGACATTCTCTTTTTTGGGCGGATGGGTGGGACAGGACGGCAGACAGTAGATCCCGGTCGTGCGGACGCCGATCAGGAACTTGCCGTCGAATTTGCCGCTGCGGGATTCTTCGCGGCTCCAGGAAAAGGGTTCGGGCAGTTTCATGGCCAGATGCTAGCGCGATCATCCTCGCGCGGCCTCCTGATTCACGCTTTGGATATGGGGCGAATTCGGCAAAGAAAAAGGGCCGCCCTTGCGAGCGGCCCCCGATCTTGCCGTAACAGTCGCTTTACTCGGCGGCTGTCGGTGCCTCCAGGGCCGCGATCGGCTGCTGTGCCGCCGCTTCCGCCTGGATCGCCTTGTCGCGTTCGGTCGCGATGTGGCGCAGGCGGGCGATGGCGCCGCCGGTGCCGGCCGGGATGAGACGTCCGACGATGACGTTCTCCTTCAGGCCTTCCAGCATATCGACCTTGCCATTGACCGCCGCATCGGTGAGGACGCGGGTGGTTTCCTGGAACGACGCCGCCGAGAACACCGAGCGGGTCTGCAGCGAGGCCTTGGTGATGCCCAGCAGAATGGCACGGCCATCGGCGCCCTTGCGGCCCTCCAGCTCGGCCTTCTTGTTGGCCTCTTCCAGTTCGGCCGCATCGACATGCTCGCCCGCGATCAGGGTGGTTTCGCCACCGTCGATGATCTCCAGCTTCTGCATCATCTGGCGGCAGATCACTTCGATATGCTTGTCGTTGATCTTCACGCCCTGCAGGCGATAGACGTCCTGGATTTCCTTGACCAGATAGGTCGCCAGTTCCTCCATGCCCTTGATGCGCAGGATGTCGTGCGGGCTCGGATTGCCTTCGACGATGTAATCGCCCTTCTCGACATAATCGCCCTCGCGCACGCTGATGTGCTTGCCCTTGGGGATCAGATACTCGGTCGGTTCGATCTTTTCCGACTTGGGCTTCACGATGACGCGGCGCTTGTTCTTATAGTCCTTGCCGAACTCGACGAAGCCGTCGGTTTCCGCCAGAACGGCCGCTTCCTTGGGTTTGCGCGCTTCGAACAGCTCCGCCACGCGCGGCAGGCCGCCCGTGATGTCGCGCGTCTTGGCGCCTTCCGTGGGAATACGAGCGAGAACGTCGCCGGCGCGGACTTCCGAGCCGTCTTCCACCGACAGAATGGCGTCGGCCGAGATCGCATAGCGCGCCTCGCCGCCACCACCCGGCAGCTGGATGACTTTGCCCTTCTTGTCCACGATCGCGATGGTGGGCCTGAGGTCGGGCACATTCTTCGAGCCCGTGCCGCGGCTGTCCATCACCACCTTGTTCGAAACGCCGGTCTTTTCGTCTGACACTTCGCGCATGGTGACGCCGAAAGTGAGATCCTCATACTTCACCGTGCCTTCGACATCGGTCAGCACCGGCAGCGCATTCGGATTCCATTCCGCCAGCCGGTCGCCGCGCTTGACGGTGGCGCCTTCATCCACCTTCAGGCGCGCGCCATAGACGATGCGGGAGGTCGCGCGTTCCTGGCCCTTATTGTCGGTGATCACCAGCTGCATGTTGCGGCCCATCGCGATCAGCTCACCGTCGGAATTCTTGACGATGTTGCGGTTCACAATACGGATCTTGCCGTCGTAAGACGCCTCGACCTTGGACTGGCCCGCCACCTGCGCCGCACCACCGATATGGAAGGTGCGCATGGTGAGCTGAGTACCCGGCTCGCCGATCGACTGGGCGGCAATGACGCCCACGGCTTCGCCGATATTGACCGAGGTACCGCGCGCCAAATCGCGGCCATAGCACTTGCCGCAAACGCCTTCCGGCAATTCGCAGGTCAGCACCGAGCGCACGCGCACTTTTTGAACGTGGGCGCTTTCGATCTTCTCGGCTAGATCCTCGGTGACTTCCCGGCCGCGCTTGACGAGGACTTCACCCGAATCCGGATGCTTGATGTCTTCCGCAGTGGTCCGGCCCAGGACGCGCTCGCTGAGCGAAGACACGACCTGGCCGCCATCGATTTCGGCCTGGACCGTGACACCCTTCTTGGTGCCGCAATCTTCCGCCGTGATGATGCAGTCATTGGCCACGTCGACCAGACGGCGGGTGAGATAACCCGAATTCGCCGTCTTGAGCGCGGTATCGGCCAGACCCTTGCGGGCGCCGTGGGTCGAATTGAAGTATTCGAGAACGGTCAGGCCTTCCTTGAAGTTGGACAGGATTGGCGTCTCGATGATCGAGCCGTCGGGACGCGCCATCAGGCCGCGCATGCCGGCAAGCTGCTTCATCTGCTGCGGCGAACCGCGAGCGCCCGAATGCGACATCATATAGATGGAGTTCATCTCCATCACACGGCCGGTTTCCGGATCGATGCGCGGCTCGGAGATTTCCTTCATCATTTCGGCCGCGACCATGTCGGTGCACTTCGACCATGTGTCGACCACAAGGTTGTACTTCTCCTTGTCGGTGGTCAGACCGTCCTGATATTGCTGCTCATATTCGCGCACGCGATGGCGGGTTTCGTCGATCAGCTTCTGCTTGGTGGCGGGCACGACCATGTCGTCCTTGCCGAACGAGATGCCGGCCTTGCAGGCTTCACGGAAGCCCAGGGTCATCACCGCATCGCAGAACAGCACGGTCTCTTTCTGACCGCAGTGGCGATAGACCTCGTCGATGATGTGGGAGACTTCCTGCTTGCGCAGCAGGCGGTTGACCAGCTCGAACGGAATCTTGGGATTCCGCGGCAGGATCTCCGCGATCATCATGCGGCCCGGGGTGGAATCCACCCGGCGGACAATCGGCTTGCCCTCGGCATCGACCGTCTTGTAGCGCGCCTTGATCTTGGCGTGCAGGGTGATGGCGCCCGCGAACAGCGCATGCTCGATCTCGCCGATATCGTTGAACACCATGCCCTCGCCCGGTTCCTTGGCGCGTTCTTGCGACAAGTAGTAGAGGCCCAGCACGATGTCCTGGGTCGGCACGATGATCGGCTTGCCGTTGGCGGGCGAGAGGATGTTGTTGGTCGACATCATCAGCACGCGCGCTTCCAGCTGAGCTTCCAGGCTCAAGGGCACGTGAACGGCCATCTGATCGCCGTCGAAGTCGGCGTTGAACGCGGTACAGACCAGCGGATGGAGCTGGATCGCCTTGCCCTCGATCAAGACCGGCTCGAACGCCTGGATGCCCAACCGATGCAGGGTCGGGGCGCGGTTGAGCAAGATCGGATGCTCGCGGATCACCTCTTCCAGGATATCCCAGACTTCCGGCTTTTCCTTCTCCACCAGCTTCTTGGACTGCTTCACGGTCTGGCTGAAGCCCTTGGCTTCCAGCCGCGAATAGATGAACGGCTTGAACAGCTCCAGCGCCATCTTCTTGGGCAGGCCGCATTGATGCAGCTTGAGTTCCGGGCCGACCACGATCACCGAGCGGCCGGAATAGTCGACGCGCTTGCCGAGCAGGTTCTGGCGGAAGCGGCCCTGTTTGCCTTTCAGCATGTCGGCGAGCGACTTCAGCGGGCGCTTGTTGGCGCCGGTGATGACGCGGCCGCGGCGGCCATTGTCGAACAGGGCATCGACCGATTCCTGCAGCATGCGCTTTTCGTTGCGCACGATGATGTCAGGCGCCTTGAGTTCGATCAGGCGCTTGAGCCGGTTGTTGCGGTTGATGACGCGGCGATAAAGATCGTTGAGGTCGGAGGTCGCGAAGCGGCCGCCATCCAGCGGCACCAGCGGGCGCAGTTCCGGCGGGATCACCGGCACCACGGTCAGAATCATCCATTCCGGGCGATTGCCGGATTCCAGGAACGCGTCCACGACCTTGAGGCGCTTGACCAGCTTCTTCTGCTTTTCACCGCCATTGGAGCCGGCGATGTCGACGCGCAGTTCGTCGCGCAGCTTTTCCAGGTCGATCGCCATCAACAGCTTGCGGATCGCTTCCGCGCCGATCTCGGCGGTGAAGCTGTCGTTGCCGTAATCGTCCTGGGCCTTGTAGAACTCGTCTTCCGTCAGGAGCTGACGCTCCTTGAGCGGCGTCAGGCCGGGCTCGATGACGATGTAATTCTCGAAATAAAGGACGCGCTCGAGATCCTTGAGCGTCATGTCCAGCATCAGGCCGATGCGCGAAGGCAGCGACTTGAGGAACCAGATGTGCGCGACAGGGCTGGCCAGCTCGATATGGCCCATGCGGTCGCGGCGGACTTTCTGCACCGTGACTTCGACGCCGCATTTTTCGCAGACGATGCCTTTGTATTTCATGCGCTTGTACTTGCCGCACAAGCATTCGTAATCCTTCACTGGCCCGAAGATGCGGGCGCAGAAGAGGCCGTCCCGCTCCGGCTTGAAGGTGCGGTAGTTGATGGTTTCAGGCTTTTTGATCTCGCCGTGGCTCCAGCGCAGGATCTGGTCCGGGCTGGCCAGCGAGATCTTGATGCGATCGAAGGTGGGGATTTCCTTCGCCGTACCGAAGACATTCATCAGCTCTTGATTCATGTACGAGCTCCTTAAAACTTGTCATGGCCATCCGCCTGAAAGGCGCGTGCGGGCCAACCGATTTGTTACTGGCTCCGCGTCATGGCCGGGCCATGACGCGGAGATATTCCGTTACTGCGTCGGCCCGTTGACCAACTCGACATTGAGCGACAGCGAACGCATTTCCTTGACCAGCACGTTGAACGATTCCGGAATACCGGCTTCGAACGTGTCCTCGCCGCGGACGATCGCCTCATAGACCTTGGTGCGGCCGGCTACGTCGTCCGACTTCACGGTCAGGATTTCCTGCAACGTGTAGGCGGCGCCGTAAGCTTCGAGCGCCCAAACTTCCATTTCGCCGAAGCGCTGACCGCCGAACTGCGCCTTGCCGCCCAAAGGCTGCTGGGTGACGAGCGAGTAAGGACCGATCGAACGCGCGTGGATCTTGTCGTCCACCAGATGGTTCAGCTTCAGCATATAGATGTAGCCAACGGTGACCGGGCGGGTGAAGGATTCCCCGGTACGGCCGTCGAACAAGGTCACCTGCCCGGAGTGGGACAGGCCGGCCTGGTCCAGCATCTCGACAATGTCGTGCTCCTTGGCGCCGTCGAACACGGGGGTGGCGATGGGAACGCCGGGACGGAGATTTTCCGCCAGTTCCATCAACCCGTCTTCTTCGATCTGCGCCAAACGTTCGTCATTGGCATAGATATGCTTGAGGTGACGGCGCAGCGGCTCGAATTTGCCGTCGCGCTTGACCTTGTCCAGCATCTCGCCGATCTGCCGGCCGAGGCCCGAGCAGGCCCAACCCAGATGCGTCTCCAGGATCTGGCCCACATTCATGCGGCTTGGCACGCCCAGAGGATTGAGCACCACGTCCACGGCGGTACCGTCATCCAGATGCGGCATGTCCTCGATCGGCACGATGCGGCTGATCACGCCCTTGTTGCCGTGACGGCCCGCCATCTTGTCGCCCGGCTGCAGCTTGCGCTTCACCGCCACGAACACGCGCACCATCTTCATCACGCCGGGAGCGAGCTCGTCGCCACGGCGCAGCTTCTCCACCTTGTCGGCGAAACGCTTGTCGAGGCGTTGCTTGCTGTCGTCATACTGCTGGCGCAGACCTTCGATCTCGGCCATCGCCTTCTCGTTGCGAAGCCCGATCTGCCACCATTGATGGCGCGGGATCGCATCCAGAACGCTTTGGGCGATCTTGGTGTCGGCCGCCATGCCCTTGGGGCCTGACGCGGCAGTCTTGTTGAGCAGGATTTCCGAGAGGCGCGAGAAGATGTTGCGCTCCAGGATCGAAAGCTCGTCGTCGCGGTCTTCCGCCAGACGCTCTTCTTCCGCCTTCTCGATCGACATGGCGCGCTGGTCCTTGTCGACACCATGACGGTTGAAGACCCGTACTTCGACGATAGTGCCGGTGACGCCCGGCGGCACGCGCAAGGACGTGTCGCGAACATCGGCGGCCTTTTCGCCGAAGATGGCGCGCAGCAGCTTTTCTTCCGGCGTCATCGGGGTTTCGCCCTTGGGCGTCACCTTGCCGACCAGAATGTCACCTGCCTGCACTTCGGCGCCGATATAGACGATGCCGGCTTCGTCGAGATTCTTGAGGTTTTCCTCGCCGACATTGGGAATGTCGCGGGTGATTTCCTCTGGCCCGAGCTTGGTGTCGCGGGCCATGGTCTCGAATTCCTCGATATGGATCGAGGTGAAGACGTCGTCGCGCACGATGCGCTCCGAAATCAGGATCGAGTCTTCGAAATTGTAGCCATTCCACGGCATGAAGGCGACGAGCGCATTCTTGCCCAGGGCCAGCTCGCCCAGCTGCGTCGACGGACCGTCGCCGATCACATCGCCCTTGCGCACCAGATCGCCCACCTTCACCAGCGGACGCTGGTTGATGCAGGTCGATGCATTGGAGCGCTGGAACTTGCGCAGACGATAAATGTCGATGCCCGGCTTGGTGGGGTCGGTTTCCTCGGTGGCGCGCACCACGATACGGGTGGCGTCCACCTGATCCACGATGCCGGTACGGCGGGCCGAAATCGCGGCGCCGGAATCCCGGGCCACCACTTCTTCCATGCCGGTGCCGACCAGCGGCGCTTCGGGGCGCAGCAACGGCACCGCCTGGCGCTGCATGTTCGAACCCATCAGGGCCCGATTGGCATCGTCATTTTCCAGGAACGGCACCAGGGCCGCGGCCACGGAAACCAGCTGCTTGGGCGAGACGTCGATGAATTGCACCTGGTCGGGTGTGGTCATGACGAAGTTGCCGCCCTTGCGGCAGGATACCAATTCGTCGGTCAGGCGATTGCGGCTGTCGATGGTCGCGTTGGCCTGGGCAATCGTATACTTCGCCTCTTCCATCGCCGAGAGATAGACCACCTCGTCCGTCAGGTGCTTGTTGTTCACTCGGCGATACGGACTCTCGATGAAGCCGTACTTGTTCACCCGCGCATAGGTGGCGAGCGAGTTGATCAGACCGATATTGGGGCCTTCCGGCGTTTCGATCGGGCAGATGCGGCCATAATGGGTGGGATGCACGTCGCGCACTTCAAAGCCGGCGCGCTCGCGGGTCAGGCCGCCAGGTCCAAGCGCGGACATGCGGCGCTTGTGGGTCAGTTCCGACAGCGGGTTCTGCTGGTCCATGAATTGCGACAGCTGCGAGGAGCCGAAGAATTCGCGCACCGCCGCCGCCACCGGCTTGGCGTTTATCAAATCGTGCGGCATCACGGTGTCGATATCGACCGCGCTCATCCGCTCCTTGATGGCGCGCTCCATGCGCAGCAGGCCGACGCGGAACTGATTTTCCATCAGCTCGCCCACCGAACGCACCCGGCGATTGCCGAGATTGTCGATGTCGTCGATTTCGCCGCGGCCGTCACGCAATTCCGCCAGCGCCTTGAGGATGGCGAGAATGTCTTCCTTGCGCAGCACCCGCATCGTGTCGGGCGCATCCAGGCCCATGCGCATATTCATCTTGACGCGGCCGACCGCCGACAGATCATAACGCTCGGAGTCGAAGAAGAGCTGGCCGAACAGGGTCTCCGCCGTGTCGAGCGTGGGCGGCTCGCCCGGACGCATGACGCGGTAGATATCGATCAGCGCCGCTTCGCGAGAATGGTTCTTGTCCACCGCAAGCGTATTGCGGACATAGGCGCCGGTGGTGATGCTGTCGACATTGATGACTTCGACTTCATGGAAGCCGGCCTCGTTCAGGGTCGCCAGATTGTCAGTGGTAAGCTCATCGCCCGCCTCGACATAGATTTCGCCCGTCTCCGGATTGACCATGTCGAGCGCGCTGAAGCGGCCGATCAGTTCGTCCTCGGCAAAGGCAACCGATTTGACGCCTTCTTCCTGCAGCTTGCGCAGGCCTCGCACGGTAATCTTGGCGCCGCCTTCCAGGATGACGTCGCCGGTCTTGGCGTTCTTCCAGTCCGACGTGGTCCTGGCATTGCGCATCCAGGCCTGGTCCAGCGGCGTGGTCCAGCTGCCGTCCTTCTGCCGCTTGAAGGCGATCTTGGAATAGAAATAGCCCAGGATTTCTTCCTGGGTCAGGCCCAGCGCATACAGCAAGGTCGTCGCCGGCAGCTTGCGGCGGCGGTCGATACGGACATGGATGATGTCCTTGGCATCGAATTCGAAATCGAG
Source organism: Pseudomonadota bacterium (assembly GCA_040389245.1). GTDB lineage: Bacteria > Pseudomonadota > Alphaproteobacteria > Micropepsales > Micropepsaceae > Rhizomicrobium. The sequence continues at coordinate 50,749 of JAZKAH010000007.1, forward strand.
CCAGGAACCGCGATAGGGAATGACGCGGGCGGCGAACAACAGCTTGCCCGAAGAATGGGTCTTGCCTTTGTCATGGTCGAAGAAGACGCCCGGGCTGCGGTGCATCTGGGAAACGATGACGCGCTCGGTGCCGTTGACGACGAAAGTGCCGTTCTCGGTCATGAAGGGGACGTCGCCCATATAGACGTCCTGTTCCTTGATGTCCTTGACCGACTTGGCGCCGGTTTCCTGGTCCACATCGAACACGATCAGGCGCAACGTCACCTTGAGCGGCGCGGCATAGGTCATGGAGCGCTGCTGGCACTCCTCGACGTCGTATTTGGGATCCTCGAAATGATAATCGACATATTCGAGGAGCGAGGATTCGCTGAAATCCTTGATCGGGAACACCTGGCGGAACACCGCCTCCAGTCCTTCATCACCGCGCCCAGCATTCGGTTTCACCAGCTGGAGGAACTGGTCGTAGGAAGTGCGCTGAACCTCGATGAGGTTCGGCATTTGCGCGATCTCGGAAATCTTGCCGAAATTCTTCCGCAGTCTTTTGCGTCCGGTGAAGGAGAGAGTCATTCCTTAGGATCCTTTACGGCTGAGGGCGCCGTCTGTTTGCCTTTGGGTGGGAACCAGCAATTCAAAACCAATGGCGAAAGCCACCAACCCCTTCGGTGCGCGAATCACCGAAGGGGGGCGGATGAACGAAATATGCACGACACCGCGGTTTTTCAACCCGCGTTGCCTCCTTGTTACTTCAGCTCCACCTTGGCACCGGCGTCTTCGAGCTGCTTTTTGATCTTGGCGGCCTCGTCCTTGGAGACATCGGCCTTCACTTCCTTGGGAGCGCCTTCGACCAGGTCCTTGGCTTCCTTGAGGCCCAGGCCCGTGATCGCGCGCACTTCCTTGATCACGTTGATCTTCTTGTCGCCCGCGTCCGTCAGAACGACCGTGAATTCGGTCTTTTCGGCGGCCGGAGCAGCGGCAGCGGCAGCCGGAGCAGCGGCAGCAGCCGGCGCGGCGGCGGACACGCCCCACTTGTCTTCCAGAAGCTTGGCGAGGTCCGCGGCTTCCAGGACGGTCAGGGACGACAGGTCTTCAACGAGTTTTTCGATCTTCGACATTTCTTGAGTTCCTTGGTTTCAGGTTTGGATGTTTACAATGGTAAGGCAGTCGCTTTACTTCTGGTCGCGCGGCCGGACGGAAAACCGGATCTCCACTTTTCCTGGCCGACGCTCCATTACGCCGCTTCCTTCTTGGAATAGGCCCCGATAACGCGGGCAAGCTGACCGGCGGGCGCCTGAACGATGCCTGCGATCTTGGTCGCGGGCGCAACGAGCAGTCCCACGATCTTGCCCCGGAGCTCATCGAGTGACGGCAGGGATGCCAGCGCCTTAACGCCGTTCACATCCAGCTGCGTCACTCCCACCGATCCACCCAGGATAACGAGCTTGTTGTTATCCTTGGCGTAGGCCACCGCGACCTTCGAAGCGGCGATCGGATCATCGCTGACTGCGATGCCGGTCGGCCCCTTGAAAAGGTGCGCAATGCCCTCGACGGGCGTTCCTTTCAGAGCGAGCACCGCCAGACGGTTCTTGGACACACGAAACGACGCCCCGGCCGCACGCATGCGGGTTCGGAGGTCGCTCATCTGAGCCACCGTCATGCCGGAATAGTGGGCGACCACCACAGAGCCGGCCTTCGTGAAGACGCCATTCAGCTCTTCAACGACTTCCGCCTTTTTGGCTTTTTCCACTTTGCTCTCCTTTGCGGGTCTCCGTGACGATCCGGACACCCACCCTGTTGCTGCAAACGCTGCCCCAGGGTCCAAACCCGAAAAGGCGAAGTTGCCTTCGCAATCCGGTTCATTCCCTGTCTGTGCTGGAGAATTTTAAGTCCTTGCGGACTCCAGCAGTCTCGGACAGTTCCGGCGATCGTCCGCCGGAATTCTTTGTGCAGGTCTCGGGCTGCCGTCCTTCGGACGCCCTCGCCTGCAATCTTAATTCATTACGTCACGCCACCCGCGCCGACCGAGGCCAGGGCGATTTTCACGCCGGGGCCCATGGTCGAGGAGATGGAAATCTTCTTCATGTAATTGCCCTTGGCGCCGGTCGGCTTGGCCTTGAGCACGCTGTCGATGAAGGCTTTGACGTTGGCGACGATGGCGTCTTCGGCGAAGCTCGCCTTGCCGACGCCGGCCTGCACGATGCCCGCCTTTTCGACGCGAAACTCGACCGCGCCGCCTTTGGCATCCTTGATCGCCTGGGTCACGTCCATGGTGACGGTGCCGACCTTCGGGTTCGGCATCAGGTTGCGCGGGCCCAGCACTTTGCCGAGACGCCCCACGATACCCATCATGTCCGGAGTGGCGATGCAGCGATCGAAATCGATCACGCCCTTGTTCACCTGCTCGGCCAGATCTTCGGCGCCGACCAGATCGGCGCCGGCCTTCTTGGCTTCTTCCGCCTTGGCGCCCTTGGCGAACACCGCCACGCGCAAGGAGCGGCCGGTGCCGGAGGGCAGCGAAACCACGCCGCGGACCATCTGGTCGGCGTGGCGGGGATCGACGCCCAGGTTGAGCGACAATTCGATGGTTTCGTCGAATTTGGCGGTGGCGCGCGCCTTCACCAGCTTCACCGCCTCTTCGACGGAATAGCTTTTGGCGGCATCAAGGCCTTCGGCGGTTTTCTTGAAACGCTTTGAGGTTGCCATGGCGGTTAGTCCCTCACCGTGATGCCCATCGAGCGGGCGGAGCCCTCGATCAGAAGCATCGCGTTTTCGATATCGTTGGCGTTCAGGTCCTTCATTTTGGCCTGGGCGATCTCACGCACCTGGGCGCGGGTTACGCTGCCGGCGCTGGTGATGCCGGGCGACTTGGAGCCGCTGGTCAGCTTCGCCGCCTTCTTCAAGAAGAACGAAGCGGGAGCAGTCTTCATCTCGAACGTGAAGGACTTATCCGAAAACACGGTAATCGTTACCGGAATCGGCATTCCCTTTTCCTGGTCCTGGGTCTTGGCGTTGAACGCCTTGCAGAACTCCATGATGTTGAGACCGCGTTGTCCCAACGCCGGCCCGATCGGCGGCGACGGATTGGCCGCTCCCGCAGGTACCTGCAATTTGATGTAACCTGTAATCTTCTTTGCCATGTCTCACCGCCTCCTTTTTGCGGCTTAGCGGTTCAGACGGAGCCGTGGCTCCTCCCGCACGATAATCCGGACGATCCCGTCCGGCATTCCCACTCAGACCTTTTCGACCTGCGTGTATTCCAATTCGACCGGCGTCGCGCGACCAAAGATGGACACCGCCACCTTGAGGCGCGAACGGTCTTCGTCGACTTCTTCCACCGTACCGGTAAAGGAGGTGAAGGGGCCGTCGGCAACCCGCACCTGCTCGCCGATCTCGAAGGTGATGGTGGATTTGGGATGCTCCGCCCCCTCCGTCACCTGGTTCAGGATGCGGTCGACTTCGGCCTGGCGAAGCGCCATCGGCTTGTTGTTCTGGCCCAGGAAGCCCGTGACCTTGGGGATGTTCTTCACCAGGTGATAGATTTCGTCCGTGAGCTTTGCCTGCAGCAGGACATAGCCCGGCAGGAATTTGCGCTCGGAATTGACCTTCTGGCCGCGGCGCACCTCGATCACGTCTTCCGTCGGCACGATCACGTCGGCGACGAATTCCTCGAGATCCTGAATCTTGGCCTGGCGGCGGATTTCCTCGGCCACCTTCTTCTCGAAATTCGAGTAGGTGTGGACGATGTACCATTTGGCATCGGACTTCACGGCAGCTTCACTCATCCTGCGGCCCCGATCAAAAAGCGCTCGCCAAAGGCAAGCGCGGTATCCACCACGAAAAAGAACACCATGGTGAAGCCGACCATGATGAAGACCATCATGGTGGTGAGCCAGGTTTCCTTCCAGCTCGGCCAGGTGACCTTCTTCATCTCCCGGCGAACTTGCTGGAAGAATTCGACCGGGGTGACGCGGCGCACCGGCGGCGGCGCATCCGCCCCCGCTCCGTCACCTGTCTTTTTCGTCAACTCGGCCATTCTCTCTCTTCTTTTATGCCCTACGCTGCTTGAGGGCGGTTTCTCAACTGGCAGGAGTGGAGGGACTCGAACCCACGGCCCTCGGTTTTGGAGACCGATGCTCTACCAACTGAGCTACACTCCTTGATGCAGCACTCCGGCTATTGCGCTTCGCGCGCCGTCGTACTGCAGATTCTGGTTACAATCCCTTGCCGCTCTCGCTTCTGCCTTTGCTTGTTCGACTTGGGACAAACAACTTACTTGATGATCTTAGCGACGACGCCAGCGCCGACGGTACGGCCACCTTCACGGATGGCGAAGC
>JAZKAH010000008.1:0-5741 GCA_040389245.1 Pseudomonadota bacterium
GCCGAGGCTGGGGATAGGTTCTTTGTCGAGCACGGCGTAGTCCATGATCGCCTGACCGGCAAGCACCTTGGGCCTAATCACCCGGACTGCTCGGCAGAGGAACTGCTGGACGTGCTGAAGCACCTTCAGAATGATGCCTGCGCATGGCGAATGACGGCCAAGGCGTTTGATACACCTTCAAAATCCGAGGCAAAGGCTGCAATTTTCTATCGCAACGAGCTAGACAGCTTGGTGCGCAGTATATGCAGCACCCCGTACTTCCCAGATGATTGGGCGTGTATGGACTGTGTGATTCGTGCCAGGGCCGCCCTCAGCCAGCCCAAACCCACCCACCGCGAACTCCGCACCGCCGAGGAAATCCAGCCGAATGCTGATGCTGGGGCTCTGACCCACCCACCGCAGGGCGAGCGATGAGCGGTCAGCCCACTTTCCAATTCGTCCCATCGGAATAAACCGGGGTCACTACTGCACCGCCACCGACTACCGTTGCGGTATAGGTTGGCGCAAGGGCGTCCGTGACTTGTTGCTTGAACCCAGCGCCCATGGTTGTCGCTGATGGCAGGCTAGCAACGGTGCCGCCGCCGAGCGCGGGCAGGAAGGGGCCAATCGCTACGCGCATCATTGTGGCGCTTTCTGCGCGGCCTACTTCCTGATAGCCACCTACAAGCGGTTTTGTCTTGGTCAGCCCGCCCGTAATGCTAGAGGTATAGTATTTGCTGCCATCGGTCAGGCCAATAACTTCGCCGGTAATGGCAAACCACTGGGCGACCGTAGCGGTCATTAGCCCTGCTTGGCACAGCACGAAATCGTTTGAGCCGGTAGTGAACAGGCCCGCCGCGAATCCAGAAAGCGTCGTGTAGGTAAATGCCGTCGCACCGAAATTGACAGTAGCGGTGTTGCCGCTGTGGTAAAGCGCGAGCATGAAATACATCACCGCGCCGGGTGTAAAGGTGAACGTCGGTGTAGTGCCGGTTACCGGGTCACCGCCGCCGTGGAAGTTGGCGGAGCCTGCTTGCTTGTACCAAGCCTTGCCCGCTGGAATATCCCAATATAGCTCGGCAACGTCACCGACGCCGCAAGCGTTCTGCGCATAGTTGACGCCGCCACCGCCCGCTGAATAAGCGGTAGCATTACCGCCGCTAGTTGCCTTGACTACACCATATGAATCAGCAACAGCGCCAGGAGCTGTTGCTAAACTAACTGTACCTAATCCCAAGCCGGTACACATGCCATCAGTAGCATTCGCAAAACCAGACGTTACTTCAAGCTTTCCTTTTCCTGTGAGCGGGATATTTGACCGAATCCCGGCCCATGCGTCTGCCGCCGCGCTGCGAGTAGCAATGAGATTGCCACCGCTAAGCGTGATGTTGGCGCTCTTGTCGGTCGGGCTGAGCGTGGCGTAAGTGGTCGAAGCCACTGTCCGCGAATACACCAGCCCATCGCAGGGTGTCGCCGGGGAGTCCCTATCGGTTTGCGCCCATGTGCTCGCCGTGGCCGTTTTGTAGATCGGCATGCCTTCGGTGAAGCCGTGGGCGGTTTGGGTGTAGGCTTTCGTGATGGCTTCGGCAAGCACCCCGCTCGTTGGAATGTCGGCAGAAGTCAGCGTGCGAAATGGCGGAATAGATGGCGGGTCGGGGTAGTCCGTATCCACCAGCATGAACATGCCCGCCGATCCGCCGCTTGATCCATCGGCACCAGCCGGGCCGGTCGCGCCCATAGCCCCTGGCGGGCCGGGAAGGCCGTCCGCGCCATCTTCGCCCCATAGGCCGGGCATCCCCTGCGGCCCTATGCTGCCGCGCAGCCCTTGCGGCCCCGGCACATAGCTGTCTTGCCCATCTTCGCCATCACGGCCAGGAATCACACGGCTGGCAATGGCTGACAGGTCCGGGCCGCGAATCTCCACGCCCGAGGCAATGTCGCCGAAAATCTCAATCCCGCGCGTGCCGTACATCGCCGCCAGTAGCTGCTCAGCGGTCGGCGCACCTTCGAGCGCGATAATCCGCTCTATCGCATCGGCAAGTTTCGCTGCATCTTCTGGCGAGATAGCACCATTCCGAATGGCGCGGTCTATCGTTAAGAACCAATTGAAGTACGGATGCGTCGGCAACAGGCCGCCAGCGAGTGCGGCGGATGCGTTGGGGAGGCTTGCCATTTTGGTTACCCGGCAACGCCAACTTCACCTTCACCCTGAAAAGTTAGGCTGGTGCTAGCTGACGCTCCACCGACGAGGAAATCCGCAGCATCCAGCCTCAAGTACCCATACCAGTCATAAGCGCTGTTGGCAGCAATGCTCAGAGCCGTGCCGATGATTTCGGTGCCAGCCGTATTCGCGCCAGTCGCGCCAAGATACAGCGAAAAAGTCACCGCGCCGCCTGTCTTGTTCACGATGCGGATATGGCGGAGGATGATGTATTGAGACGAGCTGCCTGCATTCGTTCCGCCCGTTGCCGTTGCTGGATTCAGAATATTCGTGGTGAGCGTGTTGGTCAGTGCCAATGGGCCAACGCGAAAGGCTTTGTTCTGCATGTCTATGTCCTTGGGTGATTACGGAGCTGCCGGGGCGGTGCCCCACGCGAACCAGTTGAAGGGAACCGCGACACTGATATTCAGCGAGCCGCCGCCATCTTCTGCGCCAGCGAAGGCGGACGCCGTGAAGCCTGTAGTGCTTGCGGCCAGTGCTTGCATGGAACAACGCGCAGATTCGCCTGTCACTGGTCCGATAGTAGGAATGCACCAACATGCCGGGGGGCTGGCGAAGGTGTAGCCGAAAGTGACGGACTTCGTGCTGGACGTAGTACCGGAAGTCGGACAGGTATCGGTACCTTTGATAAGCACTTGGTCGCCGACCTGAATCTTGGTCGCCACCGCCGTGATGCCGCCCGGTAGATTGTCGGTGTCATAGGTCGGGATGGTTTGCTTGGCCTCCCAAAATATCAGGGTGCCATCGGTTCCAGGCTGCTGCCCGGCGTGGCCTGTGGGGTCTGGCATCTGGCGAATGTCGATCAGACCGTAATCGGTGCCATCCGTGGCGATTACCTGCCCATCGGTGCCGCTGGCGGGATTGGGGACGGCGTAGGCGGTCGCGGCCTGCCAGTCGATCACGTTGTCCGTCGTTCGGATAGTCGCGCCAATGACATTTTTCAGCAGCACCGTGTAGGAGCCATCCAGCCACACGTCCACCGAGGTTCGGGCGGCATCGTTGAGCGTCAGGACGCTGCCGTTATTCGGGGACAATGACGGGCCGCCATATACGTCTTTCGGCGTCGTGGTCAGATTGTCGTAGAATGTCAGCGAGCCGCCCGCGCACAGATTGCCCTCGTTGTCTCGGAATTGTGGGGATGGATCGAGGAACCTGGTGGCGATGATGGATTCTCCTTAGGTACAGGCCGATTATTGCGGCAGATAGGGCAACATCAAATCAATCAGCGGCTTCTTTTTGCCTTGCTGTAATAGGCGCTGGCGGTTTGCTTCAATAGCCGAAGCCGCCGCCTGTCCGCTCGCTGCCTTCTGGCCGACGCGGCGCACAATATTGTTATTCAGCGCCATTGCCCCTTCGCCAGCCGCAGCGCCAGCCGCAGCGCCAGCGAATCCGCCGAATGTCCCACCCGCGCCAGTAGCGCCCAATTGCAGGATGCGGAGCAGCAACGGCGATGCCTGGATAGCGCGCTGAACATCCGCCGCCGTGCCAGGGCCTGCGGCTGCAACCGTGTTGTTTGTGATACTGCGCTGCTGTAGCGCTTCCAATACCGCTTGAATCTGCTGCCGCGCTTGCGGCGACATGGGGTAATTGGCGTGGTTGTCTTTGGCGATCAGTGCCTTGACTTGGGCTAGGCTAACTGCCTGATTGCCGCCAGCGTCCCGAGCACCACTATCAATTGCGTCAAGCAAGGCGCGGCCTGCCTGCATGTCGTTGATAGGCTGCGAATGGGACGCATACGAGGCCAGATTAGCGCGATAGCCCGGTACTGCTCGTTCGACCGCATTACGAATTTTGGCTTGGAAAGGTCCAAATGCAGCGCCTTCGCGGGAGCCAACGGCCATATTGGCCGGGGCATTGTGTTGGAGCATTGTACCGATATTCTGGCGCACTCCATCCAATACCCTAGCGTGAATCCAGCCTTGGCCGTCCTGGTTCTTGGCGATGGCCGACAGGGCGCTATTAGCAGCTCCGGAAATGGTCTGGTTTGGGTTTTTCGCCAGTTCGTTCAAGTGGGTAATCAGACGGGTCGGATTGACCATACCGCCGTCAATCATGCCGAGCGCCTGCTCTAGCGCTTTCTGCCCGGCGCGCGACTTCGGCTGCAAGGCCCGGATAGCCGCATCGCCTTCGGCTTGGCTGACCGACCCGCGCTGAACCTGCCCGGCGATCTTGCGGGCCTCGTCCAGAATGTTGAACTCTGACCGTAGCATCTGCCGGGAACCCTGAAACTGGGCAATGTGCGCCGCTGCACGGCCATAACGCCCATTCTCGGCTCCATCGGCTAGGTTTTGCTTCCAGAACGCGCCAGGGCCGTTCCTGCGGGATTCGGCGGCGGCCTGCATATCCGCATCGGTCCCCGCTACGCGGGCGACATGGTTCCGCAGGGCAAGATTGTTGGCTGATTCTTGGGCGGCAAAGGCCGGGGCCGTGTTCCCATTGTTTCGGAGTACACGCTCAGCCTGTACGGCTTCCGGAGTCTGCAATAGCTGGGCCGGGGTTGGCTGATAGCCGGGAATTGGGCTCTGAGTACGCAGGGCCGCCAATGCGTTTGGATCGTTCCCGAGCAAGCGGTCAACGCGGGCATTAGCAATGGCTTCACGGCCAGTCGGAGACAGGTATTGCCCTGCCCGCCCAGCAACGCGCGATGCCGTACCAAGGCCCGACAGCCCACCGGCCAGGGCAGGTGCCGCCAGAGCGCCTATAGCGACCTGAGAGCCTTTTTGCTGCGCGTAGGAGCCGTCTCCGGTCACAGGCTGGGTTGCGCCTATTGCGCCGCCTTCCAAGGCCAGCAGGCCACCCTTGCGGGCCACATTGCCCAACTTGGACAAAAGGCCCGGCCCGGCGTCCGCGATTTTTGGCAACAATCCGAGCGCGCGGGCTTCGCCAAGGCCCACCATCCACGGCGCAACCTGGCCGACTGCCGCGCCTGCATAGCTGCCAGCATTGTCCGGGACTCGCGCTTGATAATCCGCCTCGCGCTTTGCCAGGATACCCGGCGCGCGCTTGTCAATGCGGTCAATGCCCTGTCGAAGCAAATTGTTCGCAGGCAAAATGGCATCAGCGGTAGCGGTCACGCCCTTGTGAATGAACTGGCCGGTGCCGATAGCGGCGTCCGATGCGTTCTTGACGCTAGCGCGGAAAAAATCCTCAATAGCCAGCGCAGGCCCCGCACCATAGGCTTTCATTTGGCCGCGAGTCTGCCCGGTCAGATTGCCGATGATGCTATCTGGCCCTTTCTTCTTGCCGCTGATCATGTTGGCGAAGTCGGAGTTATTGGCGGCAGCGCCCGTCACTTCCGACAACTTTAGCTTCTGCGGCTGTTCGTATTGCTTGGCTTGGGCTTCGTGCAAGGACTGAGCGTAGGCCGTGGCTTCATCTGGCGTCTTGAACTTTCCGAGATACTTCCCGGTCTTGCGATACTGCTGAATGGCCTCATCATTTGACATTATCCGTCCATCTTCGCTAACCGTAGGGATCAGTACCTCCTGGCCGTCGAAATTCGCTGAAATAGAGCGCACCGTGGAAATACTGCCATCCGAAT
>JAZKAH010000009.1:0-1787 GCA_040389245.1 Pseudomonadota bacterium
AGCGGCACGCCAACCGCATCCTTGGCGGCGTTGTAGGTAGCCGTCATCTTGTCGAGGTGGAGTTGGAATTGGGTTTCCAGGGTGGACAGCATCGTCATAAACGCTTGAATCGAGCCGTCGGACCCATCGAGGATGGCATTCTGAAACGCCGTCATGAAGGGGCCGATCACCGCCGCGGCCTTCTGGGGTCCGAGCTTGGTGGTGATGGTCCCGATGATGCCCTGTACCAGGCCCTCGGCATCCGTCTCGGCTTGCTTGGCGGCTTTCTCATCGCCGCTCGCCATCGCCGCATGGAAGGCGTCGAGGGCCTGCGTGAGCCTTGCCTTCGGGGTGGTGATGCCCGCCGCGATGCCGTTGGACCAGGCTGCCAGCGCCTCCCCCGGCTTGAACCCCTTCGCGTGCTGTTGCCAGGTGGCGATCACCCCGTCCAGGGCGGCGATAGCCTCAGCACCGCCGCCTTCGGTGACCGCCTTGACGGCTGCCATCAGCTCCGCGACGGCTTGCTCTGCCTCGCCCGGCTTCAGGTTCTTGCGCCACTCGCCGGCCAGTTGGGCCGCGGTATCGCCAAAGCGGTCGATGGCTTGCTGTCCACCCTTGTTGATCGCAGTGATGGCGGCATCCATGAGGGCCACGCCGGCCGTACCGAAGCGGGCGAGGTTCCCTTGCGCACTCATGGACTGGGCGAAGGAGGCCGAGAACGAATCGGCCGAGAGCTTGATCTTGTCCTTGTCGCGCGACTCGATCTGGCTCCACAGCCCGCCGATCAACTCCTGTACGTGGGCGATGTCCTCGGGAGCCTTGCTGGCGAAGGCGGTCGCCCAGGCATCCATGATGGCGGCCCCGGCGGCTGACGCATCCGGCACCCCCGCGCGCCGCGCCTCCCCGATAAGCGTCTGGATGGCGTTCGCGCCCTTGGTGGCAATCGCGCCGGCTTCCTGATCGGTGGTCGCGCTCATGGCCGCGAACAGGTTCGACACCGCCGCGGAGCCCTGCACGCCCATTGACTTGACCCATTCATCCGAGCGCGACACTTCGGTGATGGCATCCCAGAAGTGCTCAATCGCCGCTTTGGCCTTGGGCTTGGCGGCTTCGAGCGTGGCGACATTCTGTTGGGCGGCATCGGCCAGTAAGCCGTTAAAGGCGGCGATGTCTTCCTCGGACCCGCTCATCACCGCTTGCAGCATGGCATCTTCGAGCGCCTGCCCCGTTTCCTCCCAATGGGGCACCTGATTCTTCTGGAGGGTGGCGATCAGGTCCGAGAGTTTGGTGTTGAGGGTGACGGCATCCTTGTCGAGGTTGCTCGTCATCGCCGTGCCGAAGGCAATGGAGACTGGCGCCGCGACCCCAAACGTCTGTTGCGCCTGGGCCTTGCCAGAGGCGTCCGCCATCGCCTTCTGGAGACCCGCCAGGGCGGTATGCTTCGCCTTGATGGCCTCGTCAATGGTGTCGCTGATGGCGTCCATCATGTCGAGGGCGGCATCGCGCGCCTCGGGCGTCTTGGCGATCAGGGCATCATGGATGGCGCCGGCCAGGTCATCCCCCAGTTCGCGCCAGTTCTCGACGCCCTCCTTGCGCAGCTCAGAGACCACCTTGTCAAGGGCGGTGGCAATGCTCTTGCCACTGGCGGCGGTGGTGGCCTGGATGCCGAGCACCATCGAGGTTGCCAGTTCGGCGGTAACCTTGTTCATCTCGCTGCCGAAGTTGGCGCGGTTGGCGGTGAGCTCGTCCATGAAGCCCTCGATCACGCCTTGCGCGAGGGGCTTGCCGACCTTCTCTTTGGTCTTGCG
>JAZKAH010000010.1:0-11838 GCA_040389245.1 Pseudomonadota bacterium
AACCCTCCGGCGCCAAGAACTCGACCCAGCCCATCAACGGCACCTATCGCGCCGGAACAGACCACCGCAAGGACGGCATCGCCGTCGGCTGGTAAAACAGCCCATGCGCAATGTCTCGCCGGAAGAAATTGCTGAGTGCTTCCAGGCCTTTTTGTGCAGCATTGGAGGTAAGGCCAAGCCGGCGGTGGGTGCGACACGAGAAGATGTTGGTATTGTGGTTGGCATCACAGAAGGTATAAATCGCTAAACGATTGGTATAATTGTATAATTTTGACAAATGTGAATCCTGCCGGGGCTACTGAAAGACACAAGCGGAGTATTACAGAAACCGGTTTGCTCAACTCGCTCGCCTAATATGCACAATTCCCGCTTGCGATGTTCGACCGCAATACGATGCCCAGGCCTCCATCAACTTCGCGCGTTTTAGGAATAGGTCACCCCGCCTGTATGCCGCCTCAACCTTGTTCTCAACAGCATGCGCCAGGGCCATCTCAGCAACATCACGAGGAAAATTAGTTTGTTCGGCGGCCCAATCTCTGAAAGTGCTGCGAAATCCGTGGGTAGTAATGTGGTCAAACCCCATGCGCTGTAGCAGTTTAAGTATTGCCATATTGCTGAGAGGTTTTCCGCGCTTCAGACCAGGAAATATAAATTCGCCGTTGTTGAATTTATTCATCTCATGAAGGAGAGCCACGGCAGGCGCCGATAGGGGTATTCTATGTTCCCTGCCAGTTTTTATGCGTTCTCCTGGTATCGTCCAAACTGCGGCTCCGAGATTAACCTCCGTCCATTTCGCACAAATTGTTTCGCTTGTGCGCGTCGCAGTAAGGATTAGGAGTTCCAAGGCTCTGGCTGCTGTAGATTGTTGTTGTCTGACCTGAGGCATGAAAGTGCCGATTTCGCTGTAAGGCAGGGCCGGATGGTGCGAAGTTTTTCGAAGTTTGGAGGGGTCCGAGAGAAGCACCTGTAGGTGCCCGCGCCAGCGCGCAGGATTATCTCCGCTTCGAAGGCCTCTAGCTTTGCCGGCATCAAGGATTGCTTCGACGCGCTGGCGAACACGACCAGCGGTAGAGGGCTTAGCATTCCAGATTGGTTCTAGGGCTTTCATAACCAACTGCGTGTTGATGTTGGCAATGGGAAGATGCCCGAAATGCGGAAAGACATAGGTTTGCAGCGTGGACAGCCACTGTTTGCCGAGCTTTTCGCTTCTCCAGGAAGCCTTCCTGGCCTCTATTAAGCTTGTGGCACATTCCTTAAAGGTTAGAGCGCTGGCCTCTTCCTCGGCATCTTCTTGGCGCCTCCGAAGACGCTCTTGAATGGGATCGATGCCCCGTATCGCTAGTTTTCGGCACTGCGCGGCGAAATCGCGGGCATCAGCAAGTCCAATCACGGAGGCCGATCCTAAACCCATGTCTCGCACGCGCCCTTTCAATGCATATCTGAATATCCACGACCGAGAATCTTCGCGTCCAATTTGCAAATAGAGGCCTCCCCCATCGCAGTACCGGCCCGGCGCCCTTAACTTCGTGATCTGTAGTGTGGATAGTCGAAAAATGGCTCTGCTTCCCATATTTGCTCCCCTATTTGGCCGGGAGATTCTAATGGACTTGCCTGGAAGCCGATATACAGAAAGTGAAGAAAGTGCAATATTATCAGTAGCTTACGTGACGCCGATAGACCCCCTGAAACGGCCTTAGACGAGAGGCAAGCGGCCTCCGGCTCCGCCAATTTTTCCCCATATTAATGAGGCGAGACGGGATTTCCTGCCGCTCGCCCATGCTCGCGGCGTTTCTCGCTTTCGCAGGTCCGCCGGACCTGCTCGCGCGCGTTGCGCGCCGCTCGAAACCCCTCCGGCTCCGCCAGTTTTTCCCCATATAACGGGGCGTGACGGGATTTCCCGCCGCTCGCTTAAACGCTTTTGCTACGCGACGACAAAAGCAGGATCGTGAGTCCGGCGACCACCGCGGCGCCCGCGGCCAGAAATGCTGAACCGGGACCCCTCGCTTGCCAGAGATAGCCGCCGACAAGGCCGGCGAGCAATGCTCCGAACCCGTTCATGGCGTTGAGCCATCCCAGCCCGCTTCCGCGCAGTTCGTCCGAGGTGAGTTTGGAGGCAAAGGCGCGCTGCACGCCATCGGTGAGCGCGGGGAATAGTCCCAGCACCAGGAAACCGAGTGCGAGCGCCCAGGCCGAGTGTGCGACGTTCAGTACGTAATAACTCAGCAGCAGCACGCCATAGCCGGCCAGGATGACGGTTCGCGATCCGATTCGGTCGCTGGCCCGGCCCGCGGCCATTGAGAAACCGGCGTATGAGAGGTTGTAGACCATGTAGAAGAGCGGAACGTCCGCGATGACGAGGCCGATTGACTCAGTCTTCAGCAGGATGACGGAGACCGGCAAGGCGCCCATCGAGAGCACGAACATCGAAACCAGGTAGAGCCTGAAGCCTGTCGAAAAGCGCGCGAAAGACTGGGCGAGCTGGGCGCGTTTCGCGCCCGCGCGGACGACGACGTCGCTGATGAAAATCAGAGATGCGATGGCGAGAAGTCCGATGCCGAATGCGGCGAAGAAGACGAAATTGAAGTTGGCCGGGAAGCGGCTGAGTATCAGATAGGCGACCAGCGGCCCCAGGATCGCGCCCATCGTGTCCATGGCGCGGTGATAGCCGAACGATCGTCCGAGCTCCTCCTTGGGCGTTGATAGCGAGATGATGGAGTCGCGGGCGGAGTCCCGGACGCCCTTTCCCACCCGGTCGAGAAAGCGCAACGCCAGCGCCCCCGGCACCATGGTGACGAGCGAGTAGAAAGGTCGCGTCAGGACGGACAGCGTGTAGCCGGACACGACGAGCGGCTTTCGTACCTGGAAGCGGTCCGACAGGTGACCGGAATATATCTTGAAAAGATTGGCCGATGCTTCGGCGATGCCGTCGACAAGGCCGAGCGAGGCAGCTCCAGCTCCGAGCACGGTTGTGAAAAATGCAGGAAAGACCGCATAGACCATCTCCGACGAGAAGTCGTTGAACAGGCTCGTCAGCCCCAGAAGGAAGATGTTGCGCGGCAGTCCGAAAATTCTGCCGGTCATTGGCGCGCCAGCAGATCTTTCGGATTCGGTTTCATTCACCAGCCCGCTCCTGTTCCGGTGTCGGCCTCTCCTTTCCCATAGCAATGCTCCTTTCCAGGCCAATTTCTATCAATTCGCCTGTTATAAAAACAGCCTGCTCGCTCAGATCGCTCTCTGTGACCCTGCGACTTGATTAGGCGCAATGCGGCGCAAACGGGCGGCTCCTAGGTTGGCTGCCTGACGCCCGAGAGGTCGAAATCCCATGAAGACTCCGCCAACTCTGACCCCAACTCCAACGCGGCAGCCCTCGGCGCGCGTTGCCGGCATGGCACACGGCTCGAAGGCTTCGGTGCAGATACTGTGTGCGGCGGTTCTGGTGATCGCCGCTTCGCCGGCCCTTGCGGGATCCGATGCGGCCCTGATGAACAAGGCGAGCAGCGGCTATAATTATTTCCATCGGCCTGGCGTCGACATGGCCGCCCATGACGCGGCCGTCGAGGCCTGCATCCACGAGGCGTCGCAGACCCAGGAGCCTTACGTGGCGCCCGTCATCGGGGGGCTGCTCACCCAGATGGCTTTCGCCTCCACCAGAGCCGAGAAACACCGCAAACTGAACGAGGCGCAGTTCGCCGCCAATCTGGAGAACTGCATGGTGGCGCGCGGCTGGGAAGTTGCGCGGCTGGACGAGGCGGAGGGCAAGGCGATTGCCGCCCTGCCGCAACCGCAGCAGGCGGCAACCCTGGCGCCATGGGTTGGCGCGGCGCAGCCTCACGGCCAGGTCGTGCGGCGCTACGCGCCGATCGCTGCGATAGGCTGGAACAGCGAGCTCGACGAAAACCGCGGGCCATGGTCGCTCAGCCTTACCGCCGGAATCCACGACCTCAGCAAGCTGGTGACGGATGCGGCCAAGCCTGCCAATTGGCGGGCGCTGCAGATTGGCGAGGCGAAGACCATGGTGGCACCCGCGGCCAGCGCCATCGTTGTCCGCGTCATGGCCACCGCGCCGGCGCAGACGACCTGGACCTTCGTGCGGCTGGATGAACCGGCCCCCGGGGCGGAGCTGCCCGGCCTGACGGCCTTCACCGTGGCCAGGCAAGGCAAGGAATCAGCGGGGGCAAAGACCTATGTGATTTCGGCGCCGCCCGGTCACTGGCGGTTGCAGGGTGTGGGGGCGGCGAGCTTCTGCCTTGGCGGGCCGTCGTTCGACGTCGGCGCCGGCGAGGCGATATTCGCGGGCGCGTTCGACGCCAGTTCGCCCTACGCCCCAGACCTCGATATGGGCCCGGCCAGAGCGGAGCTGGGCGACGCGGCGCTGGCGGCGCGGCTGAAGCCTGCCCAGTGGACCAACGGGGAGAGTTTTCCCTGTGGCGTGATGCGACCGGCGACAATCTACGCACTCGAGATTCCGAACGCCCCCTTCGCCCCGGGCTATCAGGCGGGCTCCCGCGCCGCTCCGTCTTCGCCCTAGGCATGGCAGCGCCGCCCGCCGATGGCGTAGCGGCGGCGATGCTTTTGTGTTTAAGCGATGATCCACATTGGGGTCAGCGACAGTGGACAGACGCGACGTCGTCATAATCGGGGCGGGGGCCGCCGGGATGATGTGCGCATCCGTCGCCGGCAAACGGGGACGGTCCGTTCTGGTTGTCGATCATGCGCAAAGCCCGGGCGAGAAAATCCGCATTTCGGGCGGCGGGCGCTGCAACTTCACCAATCGAAACGCCGCCCCCACGCAGTTTCTATCCGCCAATCCGCGCTTCTGCATTTCGGCGCTTAGCCGCTACACGGCGCAGGATTTCATCGCGCTGGTCGAGCGTTATGGCATCGCCTATCACGAAAAAACCCTGGGCCAATTGTTCTGTGACGGATCGGCCCAGCAGATCATCGATCTTCTTCTTTCCGAAATGCGGCAGGCCCATGCGGAGCTGCGCCTGAACCGCAAGATCGATCAGGTCGAGAAAACACCGGAAGGTTTCCTGCTGCGGTTCCTGGATGGCGAAACGGTGCAATGTGGCGCGCTGGTGGTTGCGACCGGCGGAAAATCCATTCCCAAAATGGGCGCGAGCGATTTCGCTTACCGCCTTGCCGGGCAATTCGGCTTGGCGGTGACGCAGACGCGGCCCGCCCTGGTGCCGCTGACCTTCGACGAGGGGTTGCTGAAGCGGCTGAAGGCCCTGGCCGGTGTTTCCGTCAAGGCCCGGGTTCGACTTGGCAAGACGGTTTTCGAAGAGGCGATGCTGTTCACCCATCGCGGCCTCAGTGGTCCGGCGATCCTGCAGATTTCCTCCTATTGGCGCGAAGGCGACGCGATTCATATTTCGCTGTTGCCCGGATTGGATCTTTTTGCGGCGCTGCAAGCAGCGAAGCGGCAAAATGGCAAGCAGGCCCCGCACACATTTCTTGCGGGCCTCCTCCCGCGCCGGCTGGCGAAGGACATTGCCGAGGCGGAAATTTTTTCGGGCAATCTGGCCGATCTGCCGGATGCCAAGCTGCGCACGCTGAGCCAGGCCGTGAATGATTGGCGCGTCACGCCTGCCGGTAGCGAAGGCTATCGGACGGCCGAGGTGACTTTGGGCGGGATCGATACGCGAAGCCTGAACTCCGGCACGATGGAGGCCAAGTCCGTTCCCGGCCTTTATTTCATCGGCGAAGCCGTCGATGTGACGGGTTGGCTCGGTGGCTATAATTTCCAATGGGCCTGGTCGTCGGGCTGGTGCGCGGGCCAGGCCGTCTAGCGCCGACGGGTCCGCGACTGGCTGCTATGGACTCTAGCGGTGGAGATCGGCGGCAACCTGGGAAAGCTGCCCGCGCAGAAATTTGGCCCGCTCCGCCGCCTGCGAATCGCCCAGGGACGCGGCGCTGTCATACCATTTCAGGGCATCCTGGGGGCTTCGCGCGACGCCTTCGCCGCGTTCGTACAACACGGCCAGATCGAAGGCGGAATCCCGATATCCGCTATTCGCGGCCTTGACCAGCCAATTGATCGCCGCCGCCGTATCTTTCTCGATGCCCTGGCCGTTCAGATATGCCATCGCCAGATTGTGCATCGCTTTCGCATTGCCGTGCGCCGCCGCGGTGGAAAACCACCGAAACGCGCGCTGCGGATTTGGCTTTACGCCCTCCGCATAGAGCGACGCCAAAATAAATTGCGCGTTCGCATCGCCTTGCGCCGCGGCGGTCTGGCTCCAGCGTATTGCCGCCATCGGATCCGCATCGACGCCGTCGCCCTTCAGGAACGCCAATGCGGCTTCGGCTTGTGCATGCGCGTCTCCGCTTTCGGCGCGGGCAAGCACGTCCGGCGTGTCCATGGAGGCCTGATGTTCGCCTGATTTGGGCGCCATGCCGGTGGCGTCGATGACGAGAATAGCGGACGCTGTGCTGGCGTGCCGTTCGGCATTGGCGATCGGAATTTGCTTGGCGCCGGCCGGGTCACCAAACGAGAAAAGACCCAGGCTCAGCAGCAGCACTGCTGCTATGACCGCGGCGGAAATCAGCGTCCAGGCCATCGCGCGTTTGTATTCGTGCGGCTTTGCGTCCGTCTTATCGCTTTTCGGCAGGCCCGCATTCTCCAGAATACCCCGCATTTTCTTGCGCGCGTCGAACAGCGGCGGCGGTGCGTGAAACTCCGCGTCGGAAATTTCCGAAGACGCAGGCGGCGGAAAAGCGAACAGGGCCCCGGTCACGTCTTGGATCTGCGGCCGCAAGTCTTGCGCCGCCAGGGCGCCCACGAGCGGAGGGGGTTCCGCCGCGACTGCAGGAACGGCCGTCAGATTGGAAAGCTTTTCCTCAAGCGATGCGAGGGACTGCGACTGCTCAAGCGCGGTCTCTTCGGCCCTGGTTTCCAGCAGGGCCAATGCGCGTTCGAAGACGCGAAAGCGACGGTCAAGCCGGTCTTCCCGGATAGTTGGCGCTTCGGGCCCGACCTCTGGCATGGGTTTTTCATATGCCGGCGCTTCGGACTTGAACGCTTCGGGTCTGAATACTTCAAGCTTTGGCGTTTCAAGCTTGGGCGCTTTCGGCCTTGCCGGACGTGGAATCTTTGCCGCGATGACTTGCTTCTTGGCGGCCACTGTCTTTGCAACCGCAGCTTGCAGCGCGGCATTGGTCGAGAAATAACGGCGAACTTTCGACCGGCTCATTCCGGTTTTTTTGCACAAAGCCGCGATGGACAACTGATCCGCGCTTCTTGCGTTCAGGGACCGTGCCGCTTCCAGCAGTTTTGCTTGGGTGTTCCCGTCGCCCATGGTGCCGATGGCCATCCTGTTCGCGTTAACACATTTGTATCATTGTAAAACTTAAGGATTGCCTACGGAACTTTTTAACCCTCTTCCGATCCCACCGTACATTGCGGGGGGGGGGGGGAGGGAGAGGCGCCTCCGCGCGGCGGCCGTCAGGCCGTATGCGCTTTTTCGTCGTCCGCCAGGGCGTCGATACGGGTCTGCGCGGTGGCGATCGCCACTGTCTCGGCGAAATAGGGTCTGGTCACGGATACGGGCTGGGATTTGCCATCGATCCGGATCAGTCCGCCGTCCTGGCGCCCGAAGCTGGCAGTCCAGCGTCCGTCAGCCAGTTGGCTTGTCGAAATGGCATAGTTTCCATACCGCATTTGTCGCGCCGCTAGGATTTCCTTGGCGGTTCGGCGGGCCGCCATCGTCTCTTTTCGGGAAACGGCGGCCGATGTTGCGCGCGGCATCCGGGAAGGCTGTGGCGTGACCCTGGCGACGGGCTGAAGCCCTTTGCCGGGAAAAAGCATCTTGAGAGCGGACAAAATGCGGTTGGGCGCAAAAATGCTGGCGGATTTTCCAGTCCTCGGCCGAGGTTTGCCGAGACTCGCTGTTGGATCGATATGAAACGAATAGACTCTCACACTACGGATTTCCGCCTTGCTACGCGGTGCAACGCAATGCTCGTGCCGCCCGATTGGCGGACCTCCTTGGCGGGAAGGGTTGAAAATCAGGCGTCTGGGCGCACCAAACCGACTTAAGGATTTCCGGCCGTTTCGAGCATATGGGCGCGGGCTGCTGCCGTCCGGTCGCCCGCGTGCGCAGCTATGCGGTACCAGTGAAGAGCTTGCTGCTCGTTCTGCGGCACCCCCAGGCCCTGTTCGTAAAGCACCGCTAGATCGAAAGCGGAATCCATGTATCCCGACGATGCCGCCCGCGCGAACCATGTCGCCGCCGCGGTCGCGTCCTTTGACGTTCCATTGCCCTGAACATACGCAATGGCAAGATTGTGCATCGCTTTGACATTGCCGGCGCCGGCGCTGCGCTTGAACCAATCGAAAGCCTGCTGCGGATCGCGCGCTATCCCGATTCCACTCTGGACGAGACTGCCGATCAGATATTCCGCGTCGGGATCTCCCTTGGCCGCCGCCGCCTGCGACCAGCGCACTGCGGCGCCGATATCGCGTTTGACCCCGCTGCCGCGCAGGTACGCGAAAGCCAATGCCGATTGTGCCTTGGCATCTCCGCGCTCGGCCCGGGCTGCCAGCACCGCCACCGGATTGGCGCTTGCGCTTTGGGCAGCGCCCCGCTCCGTCATTTTCGCGCGGGCGGCCTGCAGGAAAGCGGCCCCCGCCGCCAAAGCCAATACCGCAACGATGACCGTTGCGAGGGCCGGCATGCGTAGCGGGATACGGCGCGCATAACCGAGTATTCCCCCCTTCATTTCCCGGAAGGGGTTGTTCATCCCCAATGAGGTCCGCCGGGGCACGGAGTCCGGCGCCCGTTCGTCCTGGCGGTTGGGACAGGGCTGCGCAGACGGTCGCGGCGCGCTCGATGGTGTTGGGTCATCGGGAGCGGCCACAGACGCGCGCGTTGGTTCCTGGGTCTGCCGGCCGATGGATGCGAGTTTTTCCTCGAGCCGCGCGATGGCAAGGGCATGGTCGTGCCTGGCCTTCTCGGTGCGCTCCTCGAACATTTTCAAACCATGCTCGAAATTGCGCAGCCGCCGCGCCACCCATATGTCTTCGATCAGTGGGCGCTCGGTTTCGGTTTCCTGGGTCTCCAGCATCGCCTTGAACAGCGCCGATTTGTTTCCGAAGGCACGGCGGAATTCTTCCACGTTCACGCGCGCCTCCGCACAAAGCCGCATGACGGTGAATTTGGTGTCTCCCCGGTTCAGCAAGGCTCGGCCCGCCGAGATCAGGCGGTCAACGGCCTCGCTTCTCCCGACGTCGAACTCCATTCCTCCGCTCCAATGGCATGACCGCATGCGGCACGGCACGCTGGATGGTTCGGAGTTTACCCGGCATTTATTAAAGAGAAGCTGGATCGGGGCGGGTTCCGGCCTGGTGGAGTTCCCGATTGCCCAGTCATTTTGCAGTGGCGAAGGCTCCCCTTCTCGATTTCCGCCATTGCAAGCCGTCCGAGCCGGGCGCAGCATTCCGCAATGACCGGGAAACCGGCCGGCTTTGCGTTTGACGCGGGTCGTACGTCGAACGCACCATTATCAAGAGGAGCGTTTTGTCATGCTGGTCAGGCATATCCTTCAGGACAAGGGTCGCAACGTCATCGTCATCATGCATGGCGCGACGATAGGTGATGCGGCGCAGTTGCTGGCCGACAAGCGGATCGGTGCGGTGATCGTGACGGACACCGACGGCGTGCTGGCGGGAATCCTTTCGGAACGCGATGTCGTGCGTGCCGTGGCCGGCGACGGTCCGCTGGCGCTCAGTCGCAACGTCGCGTCCTACATGACCAAGAGCGTTGCCACCTGCCGTGAGGCCGACACAGTGGAAGATCTCATGGAAATGATGACCCATGGCCGCTTCCGCCATGTGCCGGTGCTTGACGGTGATAAGGCGTTGTGCGGCTTGATCTCGATCGGCGACGTGGTCAAGACGCGCATCGCCGAAACACTGAACGAAGCCAATTCGCTTCGCGATTACATCTCCGCTACGGCCTGACCAGCGGTCGCGGAACTCCCTGGAACTCGCACCCGGCGGGAACCTCTGCGCGTGGCAAGCGTTCTTGTCCGCGAGTGCTTCCATGGAGCCGCCATCATGAAATCCCATAATTTGCTGGCCGTCAGCGGCCTTGCTCTCTCCGCCTTCCTGATCGCGGCACCGGCAATGGCGCAGAACAATCACGTCGATGCCAACGGCATGCCGACCGATCATTCGACGCCGGCCGAGCAGGCGCAGACCTCCGATCTCAATGCCCAGATTACCCAATCGAATGGCGAAGCGGCGGCGCAGGACAACAACAACCAAACGAAATATCAGATCCAGCAGCAGCAATATCAGCAGCAGCTGCAGCAGCATCAGGCGGCGCAAGAAAACTACCAGGATCAGAAAGCCGCTTATCAGGATCAGCGCGCCCGCTATGAGGCGATGCGCGAGCGCTTTCGTGCGGAACGCGCCGCTTATCACCGCTATGAATGGCCCTCGCGCTTCGCCGAATGGCGCCTCAAGAATGACGGCAGCCTGATGAGCGCGCGCGTGCAGCTCATCAATGGCGATCATGTCGGCAATGTCGTCGGCGTGGCGCGTGCCGAAGATGGTGTAATCGAAGGACTGGAAGTCAAACTCGACAGCGGCAAAGTGGTTTGGATCGACTCCGCCGACGCGCGTTTCGATCGCGCCAATGGCGAGATCATCACCAATCTCTACGCCAGCGACCTGCGCCATATGGCGGACGAACGCATCGGCTGACCTGCTTGCTCGCGAAGTTCAAGGCGCCTGGCCCTTGTGTCAGGCGCCTTTTTTGCTGTCCCGGGGTTGCCTGCAAACGGCCGAAATGAGGCCTTTTGCGCTGCAAAAAGCTTTTGGGAGGAGCAAAATCTAGGGGACGGGGCTGAAATCGGGCCAATGCCCCATATATAGAGAGCCTAAGGACAAACGCGTGCTGCGGAAAATGGGCTGAAACGGCTATCCACAGCGGGTGCAAAAAAACCGCTTTTTCCGCGATTTTAGCGTTTGACTTGGGGGTAGGCCGCTCCTATAACCCGCGCCCACGCCGCTTCGCGACGTCAGTTGCGAAAGCGGTGTTTCGTTGAAAAAAGGCGTGCAAACGTCGGTTTGGCGAGCTGTTTGACATTGTGATTTTCGGAAGGGGAACGTGGGCGGCGGCTCGGTATGCCATCGTGTTCCAAGGCTTGCCTTGGACACTAAACAATCGAGCAGCGACGTAGAATGCTCGCGTTCTTCTGCAAAGACGAAAGACTCTAAAGTCGATCGTTATCGGACCTTGACGGGCCCGATGGCGATCAACCCTTGTCAAAAGTTTTTGCGAACTACGCAAATACAAGAGCATTCAGCGTCGTCTGTCTCAGGATCAAAACATGAGAGTTTGATCCTGGCTCAGAACGAACGCTGGCGGCAGGCCTCAAACATGCAAGTCTAGGGGGTGTAGCAATACATCACCGGCGGACGGGTGCGTAACGCGTGGGAATATACCTATTGGTTCGGAACAACTGAGGGAAACTTCAGCTAATACCGAATGTGTCCTAACGGAGAAAGATTTATCGCCAATAGATTAGCCCGCGTTCGATTAGCTAGTTGGTGGGGTAATGGCCCACCAAGGCGACGATCGATAGCTGTTCTGAGAGGAAGATCAGCCACACTGGGACTGAGACACGGCCCAGACTCCTACGGGAGGCAGCAGTTGGGAATCTTGGACAATGGGGGAAACCCTGATCCAGCCATGCCGCGTGAGTGATGAAGGCCTTCGGGTTGTAAAACTCTTTCGCGCACGACGATAATGACGGTAGTGCGAGAAGAAGCTCCGGCTAACTTCGTGCCAGCAGCCGCGGTAATACGAAGGGGGCTAGCGTTGTTCG
>JAZKAH010000011.1:0-1793 GCA_040389245.1 Pseudomonadota bacterium
GGCTCCGCTGCTGATCTTGCTTCACAGGTTTGCGATGCGAAGGGCGGGAGCAATCCGGCGTTTTGCCATGCGGTGCGTGGTGATCGGGCCGAAGGCTGGATGGCGCAGGGGCGCTCGGAGGTAATGGCGCGCAATGGGATGGTGACCACCAGCCAACCCCTGGCGGCGGAAGCCGGTCTTGAGATCCTGCGGAAAGGCGGCAACGCGGTGGATGCCGCGGTGGCGACGGCGGCGGTGCTCAATCTGGTCGAGCCAATGAACGTCGGCATGGCGGGGGACATGTTCGCCATCGTCTACACCGCCAAGGACCACAAGCTGCATGTGCTGAACGCATCCGGCATGGCAGCCTCGGGCCAGACTTTGGCCTTCATGAATGCCCATGGCTACAAGGTGGACCCCAAGAATGACGGCCCCGGTTCGGGCATGGCGCGCGGGGTGCTGTCGGTGACGGTGCCGGGTGCGGCCTGGGGCTGGGGCGAGGTGCTGGACAAGTACGGCACCATGACCTTCAAGCAGGTGCTGGAGCCGGCGGCGGGTTATGCCGAGAAGGGCTTTCCCATCTCCGAGCGCATCGCCTTCGACTGGCACCTGCCCAAGGCGGTGAACGCCAATCGCAGCCAGCTTGAGAATTGCTGCACCGAGATGGATCCGGATTCGGTCGCCACCTGGTATATCGACGGCAAGCAGCCCAAAGCGGGCCAGATCTTCAAGAACCCCGACCTCGCCAAGACCTTCCGCATCCTGCAGGCCAAAGGCCGCGATGGCTTCTACAAGGGCCCGGTGGCCCAGGCCCTGGTCAACAAGGTGCGTGCCCTGGGCGGCACCATGACCATGGAGGATCTCGCCAGCTACAAGGGCGAATGGGCCGAGCCGGTGATGAGCGACTATCACGGCTATACTCTGGCGGAACTGCCGCCGCCCAGCCAAGGCTTTGCCGCCAACGAGATGCTGAACATCCTGTCGGCCTGCACCGACAAGGTCTATCCGGGCCAGACCCTGGCCTCGCTGGGTCCGGTGGATCCGCGCTACTGGCACCTGCTGATCGAAGCCAAGGCCTTGGCCTACGCCGATCTCAACCGCGTCAACGGCGATCCCAACTTCAATCCCGGCCTGGCCGACAAGGTGAAGTCGCTCACCAGCATGGCCCATGCCCAGGAGCTTTGCGCCAAGATCAGCCCGGACAAGGCGATGGTCACGGGCACCGGCAATGCCTCGGGCGATGGCGACACCATCGTGCTGTCCGCCGCCGACCGCTGGGGCAACATGGTGTCCTGGGTCAACTCCAACTATGCCAATTTTGGCTCGGGCATCACCGTGCCGGGCTATGGCTTCATCCTGCACAATCGCGGCAGCCTGTTCACGCTCGATCCCAATAGTCCCAACGTGATCGCGCCGCACAAGCGTCCCTATAATACCTTGGCCGCCGCCTTTGTATTGCAGGGCGGGCGCACCGACGGCCAGATGATGGCGCTGCAATTGATGGGCGGGGACATGCAGTCCCAGGGCCATGCCCAGGTGATGGTCAACATGGTCGATCTGGGCGCCAATCTGCAGGCGGCCTCCGACATGGCGCGCTTCCATCACAACCAGGTGCGGGGCACCGTGGATCTGGAATCGGAGGCCTTCAAGCTGGTGGGAGCCCAGCTGATCGCCATGGGCCACAAAGTGCGGCCCACCGATGGCGGCAATATGGGCGGCTATCAGGCCATCCTGATGACCCCCGATCCCAAGGAGCCCAAACCCTCCGGCGCCAAGAACTCGACCCAGCCCATCAACGGCACCTATCGCGCCGG
>JAZKAH010000012.1:0-1546 GCA_040389245.1 Pseudomonadota bacterium
TGGCCGTCGAAATTCGCTGAAATAGAGCGCACCGTGGAAATACTGCCATCCGAATTTTTGACCACAGGCCGAGAATTTAGGTCAATGTTGCCTTGGCCATAGTTGCTAGAAGCCTTGGCATGATTGGACTGAACATAGGCCATCACGTCGGCCTCACTCGCCCCATCTGGCGCATTGACCTCATAGGTCTGGCCGTCCGGGCCAGTGACGCGATACTTAGGCATCAGGGCACCTTTTGGATTGACCAGCCGCTCGAAGCTGGGGCCGACTGCTGCGCGGGCTTGCCATTATTGCCGTTCAAATACTCGCCGAAGTCATCCTGAAAGCCCTGCTCCAAATTGGCCTTAGACGAGCGGGAATATTCTCTGATTGCTTGAAGTGACTGACGAAGCTGTTTCCAATCCTGCGCGTTTTCCAGACTGGCGAGATTTGCTTCCAGTCGGCGGCCTTCTGCGTCGGATACGCTACCAAGCGCGCCGCCCGTTGGCGACATGCTGCGCATTTTCTGCAAGACAGCAAAGCTGATCTGCGACTTGAGCGAATCCAATTTCGCTTGCGCATTCGCGGCATCGCCGCCTGGCAGGTTTGGCAGTTTCCCAGCCACGCCAGTGATTGAGCCGAGTCCGTGCGAATTTAGAATATCGGCCGCCGCCGCGTCCATGCGGTCCAGGTCTTGAACCGTTCCCCGAATACCATTCTTCGCCTTCTTGAGCTTTACCTCAAGCTGCAAACGCTGATACTGCGTCATCGGCTTTTCGCCGCCAGCACGGGAAGGGTCAGCAGGGCCGCCAGGGATCGCTATTTGCGCTGTGTGGTCAGCATTCCATTCATACCCGGCAGGGGCCTCTTTTGGCGCTTCGGGCTTCTGTGCGGGCTGCAATCGCTGCCCTTGGCCCTCAAACGTCTGCCCACCCGAAAGCCCGGCCACCGGCTGACCGCTCTGCGCAGGCGCGGCTTCACCGCCGCCAGTGAGCGCGTCAATCATCGCCAACCTGACATTCGGGGGCAGATAGCCGCCATTCGCCTGCTCGATCTGCTGGATACGGGACATTGCTGCCCCGCGATCCATGATGCCGCCCCCCGTGGCTGCTGCGGGCTGCTGCGGGGCCTGCTGGGGCGCTTGGCCGCCTTCAAAGATGGGCGTGGCGCTTGGATTTTGGCCCATGTTGACCTGATAGGCACCGCCCTGCCCTTCGTAGAGCTGGGCGCGGGCGCGGGGATCGGTGCCAGCAGCAACCCGGTAGACCTGCTGCTGCTCGCCCTCGGGAACCTTGGACGCCAGAAATTCCAGGTATTGCTGTTGGGCGGGCTTGGCTTGAGCGCCCTTCCCGTCTTCCAGATATGCCGTCTGCGCCAGCAAGGCGTCAATTTTTTCCGTGTGCGCCGGGTCGAATGGCGGCATCGGCTGGCCGGTCAACTGCGACAGGAACGGGGATACCTGATTGTAGGCCGCTTGAATCTTGGACAGATCGCCCGTGTCGATAGCGCTACGCACATATTTAGCCGCCCCTCGGATTTTCAGGAGCTTCTGATCGGCCTGCGTCTG
>JAZKAH010000013.1:0-9509 GCA_040389245.1 Pseudomonadota bacterium
ACTTGACGGCCGCCAAAATCGGCAAAATGCCGCCCGGCATGTTGCTCGATTCTCAGTTCGACGGTTTGGGCGCTGAGGAAATTTATCGGGCCCGTGAACAGCAAGCGGCGGCCGCGCAACCCAAACCGGGCCAAGGCGCGCCAGCGCCCGGCCAAGGGCAGGGCCAAGGGCAAGGCGCCAATGGGCAAGGGCAGGGCGCCCCGGCCGCTGGCGCCCCGGCCAATGGGCAAGGCGCCCCGACACAAGGGCAGGGCACGCCAGCGCCAGCCAATGGGGCGCCCGGCCAAGGGACCGGCGACGATGATATGGGACCGGGCGGAGTCTTTGCGCCCGATGATTTGACGCCAGCGTCAACGCAAGCTGAGGCGGACCGTTGGCAGGTACTTACACGGCAAGCCTTGAATGTCGCCAAGGCACACAATGCCGGAACCTTGCCCGGTTATCTGCAAGAGATTGCCACAAGCTTGAACCGGCCGACGGTCGATTTTCGCGACTTGCTGGCAAACTGGGTCGATTCCAATATCGTCACTGATTACAGTTTTTCGCGCCCAAATCGGCATTTGATCCATACGGGATTTTATCTGCCGGGCGTTGTCAGTGACGGTTTGGCGCATGTCGTGTTTGCCGTCGATACTTCGGGGAGCCTCACAGCGGACATGCTGAAAGCGGCCCTTAGCGAAGTCGGCGGCGCCATGGAGTCCGGCAAGTTTCAGCGTTTGACGGTTCTGCAGGCTGACATGCGGGTTTGCAGCGTCGCCGAATATGGTCCGGGCGATGAAATCGACACGGCCCGCCATGGCGGCGGCGGAACCGATTTCAGGGCAACCTTCGAATGGATCAAGGCGAACGCCAGCGATGCGAGCGCTGTTGTCTACCTCACAGATTTAGAGGTCGACCGGTTCGGAGAGGAACCGGATTGCCCGGTCCTATGGGCAACGTTCGGGGATTCGCGGCGGTTTGACCGCCTTGCCGCAAAGGTTCCCTTTGGGGAGCCGCTTTATATCGGGCGCCTCTAGCGCCCTGCCCTGCCAAGGGCGCCCGACGCTGGCGCCCTTGGCAACCCTAGCGCCTCGCCTTGCCGCGCCCCATGGCGCGCCAGCGCCAGCCGCTAGGCTGGTATCCCCGCCGCTGTTGCGGCACACAAATGGAGCAAGAGAAAATGACGCCCGAATATCTGGCAATTTGCGCGGCGGCCGCCGCTGATCTTTTAACCGCGATGCAAACCAAGCCCCTAGGCATGGGGCAAGTGTACGTTTGGGCAGTACCGCCCGACGCGGCGACGCGGCGCAATGGCGCCCTTATCGTTGGCGCTGAGGCGCCCATGGGCGCGCCCTTGGCGCGTTGCGTCCGTCCCTCAGATAACGGCGCCTCAACCTTTGGCCGTTGGGAAGCGGCGCCCTATTCCGCGCTTGCTTCGATACTGGCAACGGCATGTCGCCATGATCCGGTTATGCCGATCTATGGGGCAACGCCATGACGGCCGCCGATCTCACCCTAAGCGCCAAGCATGGCTTCTATTTGCTGGCGCCAAACACCGAACCGGCGCGCGCCTATCTTGCCGCGCGATGGTCCGCCGACATGGGCGCCGATGGCGTCCTATTGCCGCAATTTTTCGGCGATGCGGCAACCTTTGCCAGCTATGCCGTCCGCGACGGTTTTAGCTGCCAATGGGGCGCGACAACCTATCCGGCCGGGGAGGCTGGCGCCGACGCCATGTATTCGGACGCGGGGTAAATCCCTCGCTTCAATCCGTCGATTCAATCTGCAACCCGTTGCCAGGCACATCTGGCAAGCAATTTTGGAGATCCTGAAATGAAAAGACCCTTTATGGTTGGCGATGCCGTCGCGGCCCTTTGTATCTGGGAGGCGATGCTAGATCAGCGGGACAAAATCCCCGCCCTTGCCGAAGCTTTCGATCGGCATGGCAGCTATTCCATGCGAGACACCGCCATTGAGCTTGCGGCCGATGTTGAGGACATTTGGGCAAGGCTCAACACCGATGATGCCCTGCTAGATGGCGTTTCCTTCGATTGGGAATATATCCCCGCCCTGATGCCGCTTGTCGATTGGCCGGGTGCAAGTTGGGCGGTTCCCATGGCGACCATTGACCGCGTTGTCATGGGCCTTGCCGACGAGCTGGCGCTAGGCATGGCGGGTTACAAGATCACTGAGACCGGCGGCGGCGCCAACGCTTGGCGCCTAGATCGGGGCCCGCTCTATGTCCTGATAACCGGGGAGGACGGCGCCTCAGCGTCGCGCTCGATTGACCGCGACGAGCAATGGCTTGTGGGGCTTCACAGTCGCGCCGACGACGACAACAACGACATAGCCAGCGCCCTTTGCAAGGATATCAAATCCGCCCTTGCCGCCGCCGATGCCCTGCTATCTGGCAACCCCTTGCCAGAACCGGCCGCGGAACCCGAACCCGAGGCGCCAAAATCGCCCGATGACGCGGCCCTAAGCCGCATCGAGCAAGCGCTTCAGGCATGGCTCACCGATTGCACGAACGTGTTCGAGGAAGAGCCGCTTGTCGATCAGGCTCGCACGCTCCTAATCGAGCGGCTCCAATCCCTGCCTGCCGCCCTGCGGCCGATGGTTAGGGTCCGCGTCGCCGGTATGTTTGCCGGGGATAAGCCGTGAGGACCCGCGACGCCATCCGGGCGCTCAAGATAATCGAGGCGGCGCTTGATCGCGGCGACGATTATCCGACGATCCTTCATTGGCTGGAGGCGAACGGATTCGCCATCGCCGCGCTACCCAAAAAGCGTTGAAGCCTCAGCGCCGGGGCGACCCGACGCTGATACGGCAACGCCTTGCCAGATGCGCCGGCATTATCCGGCAACGAACTGTGGAGTCCCTGAAATGACCGCCAAAGCCTTTGCCTATTATGAAATCCGCCCGGTCATCGAGACCAATCCGAGCGCCGGGGATCGCGGGCAATGCACCGCCTACCATTCGCCCGATGAATTCGCCGAGGCGCTGATCCGCGCCGATGCCAAGGGCGATTTCTACAATTCCTTTTGGACGCTTTATGGCCGTTTCTGGTCTGCCGAGGGTGGCGTCTTTCTTGCCGATGCCATCGGCGATTATTCGACCATTGAGGCGGCCTTCGAGGCGCTGGACGCCATCCTCGCCGTTAGCGTCGTGGCCGAGGAAGAGCTGATCAGCCATAGCTGGAGCCTGACATCGGGCTGCAAGGTGTCAAACAGCCTTGGCGAACTGATCACAAAATCGAGGGATGCCAATCGGGCGTTCTATGCGGTACAGCGCCAGTATACCCGCGACGGTATCCCCGGAGCATCCACAAGGCGCTTGCCAGATGCCCAGGCAACAGACAAGCCGTTGCTGGACGGCAAAACCGCCGCGCTGCTGGCGCGGGCGCTGGCGCTCTTCAACGATCATCCCCGCTTTGGTCTTAGGGCGTCGCGCGTTTTCGACAGCTCCGATAATGACAGCTACACACTCGCCAGCGAAATCGAGGCGGCGCTTCGGGCGGCCGGGCTGAATCCCCGCGACCTCGCCTAATCCATCCCCTTCAACATCCAACAAGGAGTTTTCAAATGCCCAAACCTTGCCCCTGCGGCTCCAATCATCCGCGCTATGAACTGCGCGATGCGGCCGGAATCTTCTGCGCCTTCGTCTGCGTCGCCTGCGAGGCGGAGAAGCGGCGCCACTATGATCCATCGATATTCGAGGCCGGAACCCCCTACGCCCGGACGGGCGAAGAGGATGATATCGGCCGCTCCAACCATGGGGATTACTGATGCGTATCGGGATCGAGCTAGACGACTATATCGTGGCCTATTGTGCCGAGAAGAATTACCGCGTCGATGGCGACGTTTTCGGTGTCCTTTTCAGCGATGCCGAGACCGTCAACTACACCTGCAAAGACGTTGCCAGGATCATCGAGAAAGCCGCTGTCCTGTTCGATCTGGCACCGGTAGCAAAACCGGTCGAGTTGACCTAGCGCCCCGGATATGCTATGATCTGAACGCGCCCCGATCATGGGGCAATCATCGGAGACTGCCGAAAATGACTACTCCCGGAGATACCAAAACGTATCGTGGCGTGATCTTCACCGCCGAAGTCGACGAGGGCTTTAGTCCTGCCAATCCCAAGCCGCCCGGTTTCTTTGTCTGGCGCAGTGACAACTACCGGGCGCCGGCCGTTCATGAGCGTCCGGCCGGGCGCGGCGACGATCATCCGTTCGAAGTCTACAACACGCACTGCCGCACCCTCGAACGCGCCATCAACTACGGAATCAAGCGCCGCGCCTTCGAGGCGGACACCGCCCGGAAATTGCTTGCCGCTTATGATGCGGCCCCGGCCGTTGGGGAGCTGGTGTCATGAGACCGCCGAACCTCAAAACCACTTGCCACGCGTCACCATGGGCCTTGGTCCGTCGCGGCGGCACGGCGCCGGGGAACCGGCAAGCAACCCGCATGGCGTACCTTGTCGGGACCATCGTTGAAGGCGGCCATGCCATCGCCCTTACCGGCTTTATCGGCAACACCGCCATGAAGCGCTGGACCGTGGCGCCGCGTCGCGTCGAATGGGCGGATATCGTCAAGCGCTGGCCGAGCGAGCCGAGCGGGGCTGCTATCCGCAAGGTCAAAGACAAGATGCCCCGTGTCGCCAGCGACGGCGACGTGTCGGGCTTCGAGGCGGCCATGGCCGAAGCCCGCGACAATACCTGATAAGCGATTGCTCTTTGCGGCGCCCGCCGACCTTCGCGGGCGCCGACAACGGCAACCGAGCCGACCGAGCCGCAATCATGCGGCAACACCTTGGAGAATGACGATGAATAAGCAAATCAGCCGCGCCGATATCCGGGGCGCCATCTTTGACACCGCCGATCTGATGGACCGCCTCACCGCCCCGAAGGCGAAGCATGGGGCGCCCTTCGCCAAGCGCAAGGCGGGGCAGGATCGCCGCGCCGAACGCCGCGCTGTACGGGCCGCCAAATCCGCTTGGCTCAATTCGTAGGAGGGCGGGCAAATGTTCAGGCTCAACATTCAAACCGGCAACGCCGCTTTCGCTGGTGATCCGGGCGCCGAAGTCGCGAGGATCATCCGCGAGCTTGCCGGGCATATCGCCAGCCTTTCCGGCGACGGCAACGAAATAGACGACGGCGGCAACGTCTTCGACCGCAACGGCAACCGTGTCGGGACTTGGTCCCTTGATACCAGCGAGGAAACGCCATGACAAAGACCCTCCTGCATATCGATCAGAACCGCCTCGCCATCGGGACTCGAGTCCGCCTCGTTAAGACGGTCGACAATTTCCCGACCGGGATTTTCGATATCGGTTTGACCGGCACCCTCAAGGCAATCGAGGATGATTGCTGGTGGGTCACACTGGACAAGCCGTTTCCACTACTCGCCGAATGGGAAAACGCCATTCAGATTTGGGACTGGTCCCTTGATGGACGTCGCCCCGAAGAACACCCGTCGACCTATGTCGAGGCGGCGCCATGAGCCGCCCTTCGATCAAGACCCGCTGCGTCGCCGATACCTACGCCGACAAGACGCGGGAACGTATCGCCGAATTCTCGGCGCCGAACGGCAAAGGCGGGCTGATATCGGTCCGCCAGAATGATGACGGCACGGTCACGGTCAAGCTCTATCGCCTTGATGATGGAGTCGGGATCGCCGCCGCCGCATCGCACGTCGACCTATACGAAGAGGCCGGGCCATGATCCTCCGTCAGGATTTCCCGCCGCCCGGCTTCGGTGATTGGCTCACCCAGGAGCTTGGCGGGCAGCGCTGGTGCGTTGCTGCCCGGCTCACCGAACGCCTGCGGGCGCAAGGCTATGCCGTCGCCCTGCCCCAAGCACGCTACACCGCGCACCGCGACCGCTGGTTAGGTCTCACCCTTGCCAGCACCATGTTCGGGGTGCGGCCATGACGCTCACTGTCCGCCGTCTTCATGGCGCCGATTCCGGCGCCCTTGCCGAGCTGGTCGAGCTTGACGCCCCGATCAAGACAACCAAAAAGCGATTGGTGGAAGATCTTGCCGCCCTTGGCTACCGCATCGATGAATCGCTTTCGTTCAACTACGTGAACGGTCACAACCCCGGCCCGGCCTATCCGGCGCGCTCGAACTACATCGTTGAGGCCGATACCGGCATATCGTTTGCGCACTTCTCCCTTGCGCGCCGTGATGATCGGTTCCGCGCGTTGCAGGAATTCCGGTATCACGACCGCCTAATCGGAGGCCGCCGCTATGAACTCTAGGCGCGAGCTGCAACCCGACGAACTGGCCGCCCTTGCCCGCTTCGCCGCTGCCCATGGCAGGGGATGGAAGAGCGTTCTCACCGATACCTATTGGTATAACGCCCGCCTCTGGCAAGGCCCCGGTAGCGAGCCAAACGACGGCAGTATCTTGCACACCATCCGCAACGATCTAGGCCCGGACTGGCTTAGGGCTTGTCGCTTCCCCGAGCTGCCCAAATGACCGGCACCCCGCACTTTGCCAGTGAGCCGGCGACAATCGACAAGCACCTTTGGCGCGTTGTTGTGGTCGACTCGGCTTTCGGTGGCCGTCGCTTCGCCTATCAATTCGCGGCGCCGGGCGAGCTGGTTTGGCAGGATCAGGACAAGTGGCCGATGTTCGATCTATCGACCCAATGGCTTGGCCTGCCGACCGAGCTTGTCTTCCTGTTCGAGGCCAACCTCCCGGCCATCCGCAAGGCGCTGTCGGGAGTGCCCGATACCGTATCCCGCCTTCTCACCCCAACCCCATAGGAGTCCATCATGCGCAACACCTGGAAACTGCTTGGTCTGTCTATCTTCGCCGTCGCCGTGGCGATGTCGGCGCCGCCCGCGCTGGCGCGGTCATCGTCGGGATCGAGCTACACCCGAGGCGAATTCGGTTCGTACTATCACTACCGTTTCCATAGCTCTTACCGGGCAACGACTTTCCATGCCCATGCCGCTCTACTGGTAAGATAACCATTGACGGTCGACCGCTAATCCGTCAATATCAGTTTCGCCGCCCCAATGGGGCAAAGACTTTGGAGCCCGAAAATGACCACCGCATACGATGCAAACTACGTCGTCACCCTCCCCGATAATTCCGTTGCCTATTACCGCTCGGCGATCAACGCCAACGCGGCGGCCCGCGTGAACGGCGGCGTCGTTTCCGATGTTGCGGAGGAAGTGCCCCCCTCCACCTATGAGGAAGGCTTCTATGCCCAGGCGGAGAAAACCCCCGCCAATGCGCTCGCCTGCCACGATGCCGGTTGCGTTGCCGCCGCTTTCGGCAAGCTCTTGTCCGAACTGGCGGTGGCGTAAATGTCCGAATTCACTGCTATCATTCCCCCGATCATCCAAACTCAATTGACCGGCTTTATAGGCGCCGGGGAACGCACCATTCGCGGTGTCGTCTGGCGCGTCGAATGGTATTTCGACCGTCCGGCCGTCTTCAAGCGCAATGGTATCGAGATCGGCCGCGCCGATGCCGGAAACCATGCTGGCGCCATGGCGCTCCACAAAGACAGTTTCGAATTGTTCGCCGACCAAATGGGCCGCGTCGCCGTCTAGGCTGGCGCGGCCTTTCCTTTTGCCACAACCAACTGAGGAGTCTTCCCAATGAACGCTACCAATCTCGCCCTGATTTCGGGCGCCCTGCCTACCGCCATGGCGGACCGCACGACCTTGACCGCTGCGCTCGATATCGCCGCCCGCGTTGTCGAACACCGCAACACCTATCCGATTTTGGGCAATGTTCGCCTGAGAGGCGATGGCCAGGTGATGTTTGTCACGGCAACCGATCTGGATATCGTGGTCGATATCGCCGTCCCGGCGCCAGCCGATGCCGCGTTCGATGTCACGATTCCGGCAAAGATGCTGCAACAGCTTTTGAAGGGCGCACCCAAGGGCGATTTCGTCGCCTTCACGGCGCCGCCGGTCAAGGTCGAAACCCTCAAAGGGGAAGAGGTCACCAGCTTTGACGGCGATGTCGAGATCGATTTCGGCAAGGCGCAATATCGCGTCGCCCCGCTTCATCCCGCCAATTTCCCGAACCCCAAGGCGCCGGCCTTCTCCCACAAATTCGTTATGGCAGGATCGGCGCTGTTCGCCGGGCTCGATGCCGTCGCCTTCGCCATCAGCAATGAGGAAACCCGGTACTATCTGAACGGTATCTTCATGCATACGCCGCAGCACGCCAAGGGCCAATTCCCCATGCTGCGCTTCGTCACCACCGATGGCCATCGCCTCGCCCGGCAGGAAATCGAGACGCCCCAGGGCGCCGCTGGCTTGCCGGGGATCATCATCCCCCAAAAGACCGTGGGCTTTATCTCGCGGCTCTTGAAGGGCAAGACCTGCCCGGAATCGGTCATCGTCGAAGTCGGCGCCTCCCATGTCCGTTTCAGCTTCGACAACGTGACAATCACTTCCAAGGTGATCGAAGGGACGTTCCCCGACTATGAGCGCGTCATCCCGAAAAACAACGACAAGCTGGCCACCTTTGCCATCAAGCCGTTGCTCGATACCATCGAGGCGGTATCGGTCATCGCTTCGGACAAGGGCGGGAAGTCGGTCAGGCTTTCGATCGACAACGGTAATTGCGAGCTGTCGGTCGTCAACCCCGACGCCGGAACGGCGCGGTCATCGCTGCCGGTCGACCATGATTTCGAGCATGGCGGCTTCGAGCGCTTCGAGATCGGCTTCAACGCCCGCTATCTCACCGATATCTTGTCGGAATTGAAGGCGGCCGGGGACACCGTCAGCATGGCGTTCAACGATGCTGGCTCCCCGACCATCATCACTGGTGCTCGTGAAGGCTGGCTTGGCGTCCTGATGCCATTGCGGGTCTAGGACTCGAGTCGACGGCGGGGCGCCAAGCGCCCTGCCCTTTCCCCACAACCGATTGCCAGGAGGATCTTGACCATGGCCAAAACTCAGTCCGAATTCGACTACTCGCCATGGCGTCACGGCGGCTGGTACGTGAACAACGTCCGCTATCCCTCCGGCGCCATTGGCTGTGTGAGCCGCAATTACGACGACGGCAAATGGCGCATCGCCTGTGATCCCAGGCCCTTCGCGGAACAGCCAACTTTCCGCAACCGGGACGCCGCCGCGCGGGGCGAGCGCGACTTGATCGCCCACCTTTCCGCCGCCGCGCCCGGACTGCTGGATGCTTTGAACGCCATCGCCTTTCCGTATGATGGGGTCACCGACGCGCAGCTACGTCATGCCGCCGCTGGCTCGCCGGGCAGTACCGTCAAGATCAGCATCGCGCCAGAAATGGCCGCTGCCGTGCTGGTGGCGCGGGAAGCCATCGCCAAGGCATATCCCCGCAACCAGTTTTCGTAAGAGGCAATCAGACCGAAGATGCCGCGCACGATGCCAACACCTGACAACCCCTTGGCCGACATTGGCCACCATCTTAGGAGACCGAACCCATGAACCGGGCTGCTGAAGATACAAGCCCCGCTATCCTAAAACCGTCGGCAACCCCCGGCGCATTGGTGCGCCTTATTCAGGAGATCGTCCCCATGAAAA
>JAZKAH010000014.1:0-2676 GCA_040389245.1 Pseudomonadota bacterium
CTGTTGACGCTGATCGAATATTGACCCACCCTGCTGATTGAAATTTGACCCAGGGGCGGACGCTGCGTTTGATGCTAGCAGCTGTGGATAAGTATACCAAATAGCAGGGGGAATTGGCGCAGGGCGTTGCCCGCAGCGAATTCCCCTGCCGTCGTCGAATTAACACAAACGATATAAACGCTTTATCTTATATCTAGCGCCGTCTTCGAACGCGATTTCAGAACGGCTCGTCAGGAGGCTCTGCCTTGCCTCCCTTGCGATTCTGTTCGCGCGCCTTGATGCGTTTCTTCGCCGCCATCGTGCTTTGCTGGAAGCGATACGACTCATTGCCGGTTTCTACAATATGGCAGTGGTGGGTCAGTCGATCCAACAAGGCCGTGGTCATCTTGGCGTCGATGAACACGCTCGACCATTCAGCGAAACTGAGATTCGTCGTGATGACCACGCTGGTGTGCTCGTACAATTTGGAGAGCAGGTGAAACAGCAAGGCGCCGCCGGCCTGGCTGAACGGAAGATATCCAAGTTCGTCAAGAACGACCAAATCCATCCGCATCAGCGACAGCGCGGTGCGGCCGGCCTTGCCTTCCCGCTTTTCCTGCTCGAGGATGTTGACCAAATCGACGGTCGAGTAGAAGCGCACCCGCTTTCCGTTCGAAGCAATGCCGTTCACCGCGATGGCGGTGGCCAGGTGCGTCTTTCCCGTTCCCGGGCCGCCGATGAGGACCGCATTCTGCGCCGTGTCGGTGAACGTCAGCGTCGCCAACTGCCGTACCAGGCGCTCATCGACCTTGCTCGATTCGAAGTCGAATCCGGCCAGGTCCCGATGCATTGGGAATTTGGCGGCGGTGAGCTGATGCCTCACCGAGCGCATGGCCCGGTCGGTATGCTCGGCCTGCAGCAGATGTTCGATCAGCCATTTGGACGACTCGGTTGACGACGTTCGCGAATCCGTTAAGTCGGCCCAGGCGCTGGCCATCCCGTGCAAGCGCAGCTCTTTGAGTTCGCTGGTGATGTCACGCATGATCGGCCTCCACCGCGACGCCGGCGCCGTCCTGGTCGCCAGCGTCGCCGTTGTCGCCAGTGCCGCGCAGGCTGTCGTAGCGTCTGGTGTTGGCCAGCGGCGCCTCCTTGAGTTGCAGACTCGTTTCGACGCTCTCCGGCTGCGGGGCGGCGGTGAGCCGCGCCAGCACATTGAGCACATGTTCGGCGCTCAGCGCGCCGGACTCGATCACCAGGTTCACCGCCACCAGCACCGCCTCCAGCCCCGCCACCGGCACGCAGGCGAGCACCTGCGCCATGACCTTGTCACCGCCTTCGTGTCGCAGCAGGCCGAGCCTGAGTTGCCTGAGCGGCGCCGGCATCTCGGCGAACGGGGCGCCGTTGCGCAGGGCGCCCGGCTTGCGGTCGACCAGGTCAATGTAGTGCTGCCAGTCGTAGCGGACATGCGCCCGATCGGCCAGCCGCTCGTGGTCCGCCACCACGGCGTCGGCCGCCACGACGCGCACGCGATCCGGATACAGCCGGGTGCTCACCATCTGACCGGCCAGTTCGCACGGCACCGAGTAACGGTTGCGGTCCACGGTTACTAGGCAGGTGCTAGATACGCGCGCCGATTTGTCCACGTAGCCGTCGAACGGCGTCGGCATGGGCATCATTTCGGCGCGTTCCTGCTCCAGCATTTCCGCGACGCTGAAGTGCTTGTGCTCCGGATGACGCATCGTGTTCCACAGCGATTTGCAGCGCTCGCCAAGCCAGACATTGAGCTCGTCGAAGGAACCGAACCGCAGGCTCTGGGCGTCGATCCAGATTCGCCTGCGACTGTCCTGCACGTTCTTTTCGACGATCCCCTTTTCCCAGCCGGACGCCCGGTTGCAGAAATCCGCGTCGAACAAATAGTGGCTGCACAGCGCGGCAAAGCGCTTGTTGACGGTCCGGCCCTTGCCCTTCTTGACCTTATCGACGGCGGTCTTCATGTTGTCGTAGATGCCGCGGCGTGCCACCCCGCCCAGCGCGGCCAGCGAGCGCGTGTGGGCATCGAACAGCATCTCGTGCCCCTGGCTCGGGTAGGCCACCAGCCAGAAGGCGCGGCTGGCGCACAGCTTCATGTGCGATACCTGCATGCGCCGGTAGATGCCGCCGATCACCAGGTTCTCGTCGCTCCAATCGAACTGGAACGCCTCGCCCAGCTCGAACTGGAGCGGCACAAAGGCATGCGGCGCCTTGCCTTCGCGCCCGCGCCACTCACGCACAAAGGCGGTGACCTGGCAGTAGCAGCCGATATAACCGTCAGCCTTGATCTGGATGAACAGCGCCTTAGCGGTCCGCCGGTTCTTCTTGTTGCGCAAAGCATCGGCCTTGAGCGCCAGTTCCAGCGTGGCGTGGTAGGGCGTCAGCTTGCCCGGACTCTTTTCCCTGACGTAGGCCGGCGGCGCGGTCTCGTCCTCGGGCTTGCGCAACCAGCTGCGGATTGTGTTGCGCGACAAGCCTGTGCGCTTCGCTATTTCATGCAGCGACAACTTGTCGCGCAGGTACATCCGTCGAATCTTGCCCAAAATTTCCATGGTGATCACCTTTTTTTCTCCTGCCCAAAATGTGGGCAGGAGCAGTAGAACACCTGGGTCAATTTTCGATCAGCATACCCCCTGTAGGTGGGTCAATTTTCGGTCAGCGTCAACA